>NZ_CP095487.1 GCF_023028345.1 Halorientalis marina
CGACGGGTCCGCGGTCGGCCACCGAGAGCGATATCCGTCGGCAGGAGTGATCGAGTGACATGACCGACGGCGGCTTCGGCGACGTGACCGAGGACGAACTCCGGGGCGCCTTCCGGGCGACGGACTACGTGGCAGACGACGACATCGTCACGACGGTCCTCCTGGCGCTCCGGCTCGGCCGCCCGCTGCTGGTCGAGGGCGACCCCGGCGCGGGCAAGACCGAACTCGCGAAGGTGCTCGCGGAGGGGTTCGGGACCGACCTCGTCAGGCTCCAGTGCTACGAGGGGCTCGCGGCCGAGAACGCCCTCTACGAGTGGAACTACACGAAGCAGTTGCTCGCGGTCCAGGCCGAGGACGGCGGCGTCGACGACGGCGGAACCTCCGTGTTCACCGAGGAGTACCTGCTGGAACGGCCCCTGCTGGAGGCGCTGTCGAGCGAGGGCGACCGGCCGCCGGTGTTGCTCATCGACGAGGTCGACCGGGCCGACGAGGAGTTCGAGGCACTCCTCCTGGAGGTGCTGTCGGACTTCCAGGTCTCCATCCCCGAACTCGGGACGGTGCGGGCGCGAACGCCGCCGGTAGTCGTCATCACCTCGAACCGGACGCGCGGCCTGAGCGACGCGCTGAAACGGCGGTGTCTCTACCTCCACGTCGAGCCGCCGAGCTTCGAGAAGGAGCGGGCCATCGTCGAGCGGAAGGTGCCGGAACTGGACGGCGCCGTCGCGGCGGAACTGTGTGCGGTCACACAGCGGTTGCGCGAGGAGCCGTTCCGGAAACAGCCCGGCGTCGCGGAGACGCTGGACTGGGCGCGGGCGGTCGCGCAACTGCGGGCCGACGACGGCGACGAACCGCTCTCGACGACGGAGATCGAGCACACCATCGGCTGTCTCCTGAAGGAAGTCGAGGACGTCGAGCGGGTCGACGAGACGTTCCTGGAGACGCTCGCCGACGCCGCCCGGGAGACGCGGGTGAGCGAGTGACGATGGTCCCCGCCGAACCCGCCGACGACGACGTGCCCGACGTGGCGGGCGTCCGAGACGACGTGGTCGACGCGCTCCTGACGTTCGTCCGCTCGCTCCGCCGGGCCGGCGTGGACGTCCCCTCGAACGCCGCGCTCGTCGCCGCCCGCGCACTGGTCGAGGTCGGGTTCGACGACGAGGAGCGCGCGCGAGCGGCCCTGCGGGCGGCGTTCGTGACCAGTCCGGAGGACGCCGACACGTTCGACCGGATGTTCGCGGAGTTCTGGCGGCGACTCGACGCGCACCTCGACGGCGACGCCGCCGCCGGTCTCGCCGACGACACCCCGGACGGCGCGCTCGCGCCGATGGGTGCCGACGACGGGCCTGCGGCCGAGTCGGCAGACGAGAGCGACGATTCGGATTCCGGCCGGGACGGCTCGGACAGGTCGGAGACGGCCGCCATGACCAGCGCGCTCGGTGTCGGGCCGGGCGCGGACGGGGAGGACGCGACGACGGCGACCTACAGCCCCGCCGGTCGCCCGGAGACGGTGACGGTCGACGCGGCTCCGCTGGCCGACGAGGGGTCGCTCGACGCCGCGGTCGAGCGGCTCGTGGACGCCCTCGCGACCCTTCGCGGGCGGCGCTGGCAGAGGGCGCCGTCCGGTCGACGGGCCGACGCTCGGCGGGCGCTCCGGCGGAGCGTCTCGACGGGCGGTGCGGTCGTGTCGGTCCCGGAGCGGGCGCGTCGGGCGACCGACCTCCGCGCGCTCGTCCTCGCGGACGTGTCGCGGTCGGTGCTGGATACCGTCGACCGCGGGTTCCTGTTGCGGTTCCTGCGGACGGTGTCGGCCCACCTCCGGGACTGTCGGGTGTTCTTCTTCGACAGCGAGGTGCGAGACGTGACCGACGCGTTCGACGCGCCGACGGCGGCCGACGCGCTCCGCGAACTCGAGGCAGCCGAGACGGCGTGGGGCGGCGGTACCCGCATCGGCCACGCCGTCGAGACCGTCCGGCGCGACCACCCGACCCGCGTCGACCGCCGGACGGTCGTCGTCGTGGTGAGCGACGGGCTGGAGATGGGCGACGTCTCGACCCTGGCGGACGGGATGCCGTGGCTCGCGCGCCGGGCAGCGGCGGTGCTGTGGCTGAACCCGCTGGCCGCCAGTCCGGCCTACGAACCGACCGCGGCGGGCATGGCGGCGGCGCTCCCGTTCGTCGACGGCCTCTTCGCGTTCACCGGCCCCGACGACGTCGTCGAGATCGCGCGCCAGCTGACCCGGTACGGCGCCGGCGGGCCCGTCGGCTTCGAACACGACCCGCGCCGCGTGCGCGGGCGGACCGACACACGCGACACACGTGACACACACGACACACGGAGGACAGACGTATGACCGAGCGAACGACAGTACGACGTATGAGCGAAACGCGAGGTGTCCCGAATGACAGCCGGTGACTGGAGCGTCCCCGAGACCGAGGTGATGGACGCGATCGGCGAGGTGATCGACGACGAGGGGGCCGTCCTCGCGACGGTCGTCGCCGTCGAGGGCAGTGCCTACCGCCGACCGGGTGCGAAGATGATCGTCGCCGACGAGGGCGACGGCGTGGGCTCGGTCACCGCCGGTTGTCTCGAGGACGTCGTCCTGACGATGGCCGAGGAGGTGCTCGCCGACGGCGAGCCACGTATCGAGCGGTTCGACCTGACCGGCGACGACGACGTGTGGGGCCTCGGCGTCGGCTGTAACGGCGTCATCGACATCCTGCTCGAACCGCTGGACGAGGGCTACCGGCCGGTCGTCGACGCGTACGAGGACGGAGAGGACATCGCCGCCCTGACCGTCCTCGACGGCGACGGGGACCTCGCACGCGGCGACCGCGCGTTCGCGTCGCCGACCGGCGACGAACTGGCCTTCGAGGCCCCCGGCTGGCCCGACGGCGTTCTGACGGCGCTCGAAGG
Organism: Halorientalis marina; assembly: GCF_023028345.1. Classification (GTDB taxonomy): domain Archaea; phylum Halobacteriota; class Halobacteria; order Halobacteriales; family Haloarculaceae; genus Halorientalis; species Halorientalis marina. The sequence continues at coordinate 2,914 of NZ_CP095487.1, forward strand.
CCCCACGGAGCGCCTGCTCGCGGCCGACACGTCCGACACAGTCACCGTCGACCGCGACGGCCACGCGGTCGAGGTGTTCGTCGACAGCGTGACGGCGCCGCCCGAACTGGTCGTGTTCGGCAGCGGGCACGACGTGGCGCCGGTCGCACGGTTGGCCTCGCAGGTCGACTTCCGCGTGACCGTCGTGACCTTCCGGGGCGCGGACGCCGAGGCCGAGCGGTTCCCCGCCGCGGACCGCGTCCGGTCGACGTCGCCCGCCGAAATTCGCGAGGCGGTGGCCTTCGACGCCGACACGTACCCGGTCGTGATGACGCACAACTTCGTGGACGACCAGATCGCCCTCGAAGAGTTGCTCGACACTCCAGTCGAGTACATCGGGCTGATGGGGCCACGGAAGCGCTTCGCCGAGATGCAAGAGGAGTTCGCCGAGCGCGGTCGGACGTTCACCGAGGCCGAACGCGACCGTATCTACACCCCGGCGGGCCTCGACCTCGGCGGCGGTACCCCCTTCCACATCGCCCAGAGCATCGTCGCCGAGGTGACCGCCGTCCACCACGGCCGCGAGCCGAAACACCTCACCGACCGCGAAGGGCCCATCCACGCCCGGCCGTCGGTCGAGGACGGGGACGACGACGCGGACTGACCGGCCGACGACGCGGACCGACCGAACGAGCTAATTGCCACAGTCGCGTACGCTCGGTCGAGATGGCGGGGACGCGAGACGCACTTTTGGAAGCGTTCGTTCGGTCCGAGGCATCGCCCGACGGAAAGTGGTGGGTTGACGTGCCGGTCGGCCTCTCGGTCGGCGGCGACGGGGCGTACGCCACCGTCGACGCAGTCTGTCTCACTTCCCGCGAGCCGGAACTCCCGGAGTCGTACACCGACCACCACGGGACGAAGTACGTCGTCCACGAGCAGGACGAACGCGTCGGCGTGGACCGCGTCGACGCTTTCCGGGCGCTCCGGGAGAAAGACACCTTCGCCGAGGAGACGGCCGTCCTCGTCGGCGTCGAATCCGGTGCCTCGTCGGTCGGGACCGTCGGCGACTTGCTCGCCTATCAGGAACTGCTCGAAGCCGACTGGGACTGGACCGTCGACGAGCGCCTGCTCGTCAGCGATACCGACAGCGCCCACGTCAGCCACGTCTGCCGGGAACTCGGCGTGCGGGCGATCCGGGTGGCCTGAAAGGGAAGATACAGGATGGGGCCGACCGAACCAGCGGGGCGTGTCCCAGCCGACTGCCTCCGTGTCGTCGGAGATTCCCTGGCGCTCCGGCGTCCTCTACGTCGTCCTCGCGAGTTCGCTGATGGGCGTCATGGGTGTGTCGCTGATCAGCCCCGTCCTCCCCGAACTCCGGTCCGTCTTCGGCGTCACGGACGGCCAGGTCGGTCTCCTCATCACCGTCTACACGCTCCCCGGCGCCGTCATCGCGCCCTTCGCCGGTCTCGCGGCCGACCGGTTCGGCCGCCGGCGCGTGCTCGTCCCCCTCCTTTTCACCTTCGGGATCGCCGGTGCCGGCATCGCGTTCGTCACCGACTTCCGGTACGTCCTCGGACTGCGTTTCCTTCAGGGCATCGGGGCAAGCGCACTGATCACGCTCGCGATCACCATCGTGGGCGATGCCTTCGAGGGCACACAGCGCGACGCACTGATCGGCGTCAACGGCAGCGTGACCGGGGCAGGCGCCGCCGTCTACCCGCTGCTCGGCGGTGCGCTGGCCGCGATCCGCTGGAACGTCCCCTTCCTGTTTTTCGGCGTCGGCGTCCTCGCCGGTGTCTTCGCCCTGCTCGTGCTCGAACCGACCCCCAGCAGCGACCCGGACCCGGTCTTCACCTACCTCAGCCGGCTCGAAGCAGTGGCACGGATGCCCAGTGCCATCGCGGTCTTCGTCGCGCTCTTCGCGGCGTTTTTCGTCTTCTACGGGGCCGTCCTCACAGCGCTCCCGCTCCTCCTGAGCGACCAGTTCGGGCTCGGGTCGAGCGAGATCGGCCCGCTGCTGTCAGCGGTCGCAGTCGCGAGCGCGCTCGTCTCCTCGCAGTACGGCCGCATCGGGCAGTGGCGCTCGCCGGAGGAGCTGGTCGCGCTCGGGTTCGTCGCCTACGGCGTGAGTCTGGTCGGCGTCTGGCTCGCGCCGTCACCGCTTTCCGTCGGCGCGTCGCTGTTGGTCTTCGGCGTCGGGTTCGGGATTCTGATCCCCTCGATCGACACGACGGTCGTCACGCTCGTCTCGGCCGACCTCCGGGCCGGGATGATGGGCCTCCGGACCAGCGTCCTCCGGCTCGGGCAGACGGTCGGCCCGCTGGCGTTCACCGCGACCGCCGACGGCTTCTTCGCCTCGACGGTCGCCGGCTACCGGGCCCTCATCGTCCTCGGCGGCGCCACCGCGGTCGTGGCCGGCGTCTGTGGATACGCGCTCCTGCGGCGGCACCAGATGTTCGCATAATCGACTCCCGACGGCCCCCATCGCCTCCCAAAACGTGAGGTGGGTGTGTGGCGAAGACCGTGGCGATGGACAACGATACCCAAGCCAGGACCGAGCGCCTATCGCCGGACGGCGGGGTCGCCGACCGGTTCGCGGCTTCCGCGGCGGAGAAGCGGACGATGCTCGAGGACATGGTTCGCATCCGGCGGCTGGAGGAGGCGTGGGCGGACGCCTACCTCGACGGCGAGGTCGAGGGGCTGCCGCCGTCGCTGAGTACCGGGCAGGAGGCGGTCTACGTCGGGACGAACGCGGTCCTCTCGGACGGCGACTGCCAGTTCACCACCCACCGCGGCCAGGGGCCACAGGTCGCCGCCGGACTCGATCCCGACCGTATCCTTGCGGAACTGTACATGCGGGCTGACGGCTACAACGGCGGGAAGTCCTATCACGTGACCGACGCCGACCGCGGAGTCATCGGGATGGGCGGCATCATCGGCGCACAGGTGCCCGTCGCCGCCGGGAAGGCGCTGGGCCAGCAACTCCGCGGGACGGACCGCGTGAGCGTCGCGTACTTCGGCGACGGCGCGAGCAACGAGGGCGCGGTCCAGGAGGCCGCCGTCCTCGCGGCGATGTGGGACCTCCCGCTCGTCTTCCTCTGTGAGAACAACGAGTACAACATTTCCCAGCCGGCGAGCCACGCCGTGCAGGGCTCCTCCGTCGCGGCCCGCGCCCCCGGCTACGGGATGCCCGGCGAGGTCGTCGACGGCTGTGACCCCCTCGCCGTCGCCGAGACGGTCGCCGAGGCCGTCGAGCGCGCCCGCGCCGGCCACGGGCCGACCTTCGTCGAGGCCCGGACGGTCCGCATCGCCGGCCACCTCGCACACGACCCCCAGCGGTACCGCCCCGAGGGGGAACTGGCCGACGCCCGCGCCCGGGACCCCATCGACCGATTCCGCCGTCGACTCGAAGCCGAGGGAGTCATCGACGAGGGCGAGTTCGAGGAGATAGAGAGCGGGGTCGAAACCGAAATCGCCGAGGCCGTCGCCTTCGCCCGCGAGAGCCCGTTCCCGGACCCTCAAGAAGCGTACGAGGACTGCTGGGCGGACCCGCCGGCGGGCGGTGCCGGCGATGGTGGGGATACCCGCGAAGGAAAGGGCGGCGGTGAACGCGGGGGTGACGGCGCGTGATCGACCGGAGTCGCCTGTTCGAGCGGAACCTGTTCCGGCGGGACGCCCCCGAATCGGGAGCCGAGGAAGACAGCGTCAGTTTCCGCGCCGCTATCAGGGCGGGGATGCGCGAGGAGATGGAACGCGACGAGGGCGTCTTCCAGATGGGCGAGGACATCGCGACCGCGCCGCCGTTCGGCGTCACGAGCGGCCTCGCCGAGGAGTTCGGCACCGACCGGATTCGGAACGTGCCGGCCACGGAGGTCGCCGTCATCGGCGCGGCCGCGGGCGCCGGCATCGACGGTCTGCGCCCGGTCGTCGAACTCCAGTTCGGTGACTTCCTGTCGGTCGCTATCGACCAGGTGACCCACCAGGCCGCCATGCTCCGACACCTCACCGGCGGGCAGGTCTCGGTCCCTATCGTCGTCAGGCTCCCCTGTGGCGGCGGCGAGAGCACCGGCCCACAGCACTCCCAGGCCATGTACTCGTGGTTCGCCCACGCACCGGGCGTCAAGGTCGCGCTCCCGGCGACCGCCGCCGACGCCAAGGGGCTGTTCAAGACCGCGGTCCGCGACGACGACCCCGTGCTCTTTTTCGAGCACAAGTCGCTGTACAGCACCCGCTGGGAGCGGACCGCGGAACTGGACGACCCCGACCACACGCCGCCGTTCGGCGAGGCGGCGGTCCGCCGCGAGGGGACGGACGTGACCGTCGTCGCCACGCTCGCGATGGTCCACCACGCGCTGGCCGCCGCCGAGGACCTCGCCGACGCGGGGGTCTCGGTGGAGGTCGTCGACCCGCGGACCGTCTCGCCCCTGGACACCGACACCATCGTCGAGTCCGTCGAGAAGACCGGGCGCCTGCTGGTCGTCGACGAGGCGTACCTCCCCTGCGGTATCCAGGGCGAGATCGCTGCGACGGTCGCCGAAGAAGCGTTCGACGCCCTGGAAGCCCCGCCGCGTCGCCTCGGCAACCCCGGCGTTCCCGTGCCGTTCGCGCCGCCGCTGGAAGACGAGGTGTTGCCGGACGTCGACGACATCGCCGCCGCGGTCACGGCGCTGGTGGAGTGAGCGGGACCGGAGCGGTCGGGACCGTGTCGCGGGTCAGCGGACGGCCTCGGCGTGGCGGGCCATCGCCTCGCGGAGGTCGGTGACTGCGTAGTCGAACTCCGCGGCGGCCCGCTCGTGGCTGGCGTCGGCCACCAGCGGGAGGGGGTCGGCGTCGTGGTCGAAGGTCACCGTCCCGTCAAACTCGTCGGCGACGGCGTCGGCGAGTTCCCGCGCCGTGAGCGTGATGTCGCCGGTGTTGTACGCGTCATGGGCCACCTCGTCCGCGTCGAGGACGGCCGCGACGAGGTCGGCGACGTCGTCGCGGTAGACGAGGCCGAGGCGCTGGTCCGGGCGGAAGGGCAGGTGGACGGACTCGCCGTGGACGGGGTTGGTGACGAGCGCCGAGGCCCACTCCGTCAGTCCGCCCTCGCGGCCGGGACCGAAGACGATGCTCGGGCGGACGGCGACGAACTCCGTGTCACTTCGGTCGGCGTAGAGGCGGGCCTGATACTCGTTCAGTTGCTTGGTCGCGCTGTAGAACAGCAGGGGGTACTCCCGGTAGGCCGCGAGCGACTCCGCCGTCTCCGCGATGGGGCCGTCGTGGGACTCGGGGTGCCCGTAGACGCCGATGGAACTGGCGTAGACCACGCGGTCGACGCCGGCCGCCGTCGCGGCCCGGAAGACGTTGTCCATCCCGACGCAGTTGACCCGGACGGCCTGTGCTGGGTTCTCGTCGGACTCCGCGCCCAGGAGGTAGGCGAAGGTCACGACGGCGTCGGGGTCGTGCTCGGCGATGGCGTCGGCCACGTCGTCGTCATCGGTCACGTCGCCCTCGACGGCCGTGACCGACTCGCGGTCCGCCGCCGGCGGGTCGCGGTCGAGCACGACGACCCGTTCCCCGCTGTCGGCCAGCCGATCCGTCAGTGCGGAGCCGATGAACCCCCCGCCGCCGACGTTCAGTATCGTCATGGGATGCTCCCTCTTGGCATGGCACGGGGGTCGATGGCCCAGCGTATAAGTTTCCGGGCCACAGCGAGGGCAGTCCTGTCGGATCGGAGAGGGGCGGCCGTCGAAAGCGTCGGTTTCGAGCGCGAGCGAGTCGGCGACTGCGGCGTTGCGGCGTCAGTGGCACGGAATCGCATGCCATCACTCCCTCGTCGATACTCGTCATTCGACTCATCCTATGGAACCCGACCATTACTACAGTTAATACGTCCGTGGGACCTACACGCGGTGTGAGCGAGTCACCGGACGACAGCACGGACGGACTGGCACAGGAACTCGACGGGCGCGGACTCGGACCCGCGGCACTGGCCTCGGTCGGGTCCGTCGCCCTGGCACTGTACTACTACTACGTCCGCGGTGACAAACAGCGCGGACAGTTCGTGGGGCTGTGGCCGGCGACGATTCTCGGGCTCGCCGTCTACCTCAAGCTAGACGAGGTCCTGCGCCTGCTCCGGCGAGCCGACGACTGACACACGGGTGCGGCAAGCGGTACCGATGCCGACGGCGACGAACACGATTCTCATGAGCGAACCACTGACCACGACACTCCGACGACTCGACCTCGAAACGCGAATCCAGTACGGCCTGATGGGGCTGTTCGGGACGCTGTGCCTGCTCGCGGCGGTCGCGCCGCTCGAACTGCTCGTCAAGGCCGTACTCGTCGCCACGCTGTTCGGCTTCACCGCCGGCATCTGGGTCTCACATCTCGTCCAGATCGTCCAGCGGGCCGCCGATCGGCGGGCACCGGAGGCGGCCCGATGAGCGCCGACGCCGTCGAGGACGAACCACAGCCCTCGCCCTTCCTCGCGGGCATCGAGTTCCTCACCGGCGAGGACCCCAGCGCGGGCTCGTTTCTGCTCGTCGTCGGGATCGTCACCTGCGTGTTCGTCGCCGTCTTCCAGTTCGCGCTCCCGGCGCCGATCTCGCTGCTGCTCACCGGCCTCGTCCTGGTCGTCGCCGTCATCAGTTTCATCATCGGCGCGATTCTCGACGCCCTCGGCTACTTCGACGCCCCATCGGGCGAGGCCTGAACCGAGTCGCTGACGCCGAGACGGTCCCCGAGCGGCGGCCGGTGGGACGCGAGGGGTACGCTATTTTTGTTGCCCGTGGAACGCGACCCATGGACGCGACTGTGAGCCTGTCCCGGCGGCGACTGCTCGCCAGCCAGTCGAGTCTCCTCGCGCTCGCTGCCCTGGCCGGGTGTGGCGGCGAAAGCGGGGACGCTACCGGCGACGACCCGACGACCGACGACACGGCGACGGGAGAGCGGACGGAGCCCGACACGGCCGCGGACGCGGACACCAGCGACGGACGGACAACCACCGAAGAGGATACCGGCGACGGACGGGCAACCACTGGGGAGGACACCGGCGACGGAGCGACGACCGCGGCGGAAACCGAGGGTGCTGCCGAGACCGCCGACCCCACTCCGGGCACGCCGGACACAGCCACCGCGACCGACGGGGGGACCGACGACGGCGGCCTCGACCTCCGTGAGGCCAACGTCGTCGGCGTCGCCGTCGAGGGCGGCAACGGGACGTACACCGTCGACGTGGCGCTGCACCACGACGACGACGGCGAGGACGGCTACGCGAACTGGTGGCAGGTCGAACGACTGGACGGGACACAGCTCGGCCGCCGCGAACTGCTCCACCCCCACTCCCAGCAGCCGTTCACGCGGTCGGAGACCATCGAGATCCCCGACGGCGTCGGCTGCGTCGTCGTCCGCGGCCACGACCAGACCCACGGCTACGGCGGGGTGGCGGTCCTGCTCGACATCGCGTCGGGGGCGACACGGTCGGTGGACCAGGGACCCGAGCCCCAGTCCTTCGACGCGAGTGACTGTCCGTAATAGTCGGCCGGGGCTGAGGACTCGACCCGGAGCGGGGACTCGACCGGGACGGCCATCAGCGACCGGCCGGTGCTTCCGGACCGCTCACAGCAGGTTCGGGAGATAGATTTCGATCACCATGAACAGTATCGGGAGGAAAATCGAGCCCGCCAGCCTGGTCAGGATGCTCAGCTGCAGCGGATACAGGCTCACCGAACTGTAGTTGTCGTAGTTCCGCTGGACGCGCTGCAGTTCGAGTCGCTTGTTCAGTTCGGAAATCTCGTCGCGGTCGGGCCCCTCGATCTCACGTTCGATTTCGGCGTACTGTTGCCGGAGGTCGTCGAGGACCGCGTCGCGGTACTCCCCTGCCCGCCGGTTGACGATGGCCGTGGGGTACACGAACGATAGCAGGATGATGAGGACGTACAGCCCCGTGAATCCGAAGATGACCGTCGACGCGCCGCCCGCCGAGGAGAAGTAAAACAGCAGTGGGAGAAAGAGCGACCCCGAGGAGAAAAGCAGCGTGGTCCGGATCGAGACGTAACCGACGGTGCTGAGCCCGCCCAGGCCGTCCGGATGGAGCGGGTCGATCTCGAGGTCGTACTCCGTCACCTCACGGACGAGGAGGAGCGTCATCACCGGCCCGACGAACCCGTGGCTGAGAACGGCCCCGACGTAGACGGCGTAGGCGTACGTCGTCCACAGGAAGACGGCTCCCCCAGCGGCCATCCCCTGACTCTGGAGGACTGGCTCGCTCACGTAGATGATGGCGACGGCGGCCGCGGCCCAGAACAGCGACACGGAGAGGCGGTGCGTCCCGAAAAACCGGTTGTACTTCTCCGCGAGCGCGTGGCGCTCGTCGGGGTCGGACACCAGTTCCGAGAGGTGTGCGAAAAATTCGGGGAGTACCCGTTCGTCGTAGTACCAGATGAGGAAGGGGGCGAGGTTCACCCAGAGCAGGCCCAGTGCCGAGGGATACAGGAAAGACAGCGCCAGCGTGTCCCAGTAGAGGACGGTGTAAATCCCGGCCAGTACGTTCCACGGCATACTGAACTCGAGGATGCTGACGAGTAGCGGGTGTTCGATGCCGAGGAACCCGTTCTCGATCTGTCCGCTCACCCAGTGGGAGTCGTAGTCGTAGTCGTCGTACATTGGTGGTTCGGAGAGCGATGTCACCGCGTGGCGCTCACGGGACGCCGAACGGCGGGGCCGCGGGGGGAGTTCGTCCCGGAAGCGATGGACGGCGAGTCGTGAATAGAGGGTTCAACAGCACGCTGTTAACGGTTTGCCCGTTTCGGTTCCGTGAACCGCAGTCACTCCTGCCAGCGACGGCGCACCCGCTCGACGCCGTCGACGTCGCGAATCACGTCGGCGACGGCCGCGGGGACGTCGTCGGTCCAGTCCCGGCCGTCGGCCATCCGCTCGCGGATGTCGGTCCCGCTGACCGTCCGCGTTCCCTGCTTCGTCACGACCGTCCGGTCGTGCTCGCGCAGGCGGTCGGCTTTCACCTCGTGCCAGTCCTCGAGGACGTTGACGTAGTGGTGTGCGTCCGTCGGGGCGTAGTCGTCCCAGAGGTCGGGGCGATTGATGGGGAACGGCATGATTTCCACGGGCACCCCGAAGTCGGCGGCACCGACGGCGGCGCGGATCATCCGGTGGCGCTCGTGGTAGCGGAAGGGGTTGTGCTGGGATTCGTGGCGCTTCGGGTCCGCGGTTTCTTCGGTGACGTGCGAGGGGTCGGCGTTCGTGATACCGACCACGAGGCGGTCGCACTCGTCGGCCGCCCAGGCGGCGTAGGAGAGGTGTTCGTCGTGGAACGGCTGAAAGCGACCGTGGACGTGCCCGAGGCGGGTCACGGCGGTTCACCCCGGCGGATGGCCCACTCGGCGTAGGGCGCGAGCAGTTCGTCGTCGGCGACGGAGAGCCGGCGGTCGTCGCCGGGGCGAATCTCGCCGACGGTACTCGGATCGGGGCCGTCGAGTGCGGCCAGTCGCGCCGTCACGGACTCGAGGACCGCCGGGCGGCCGACGACGGCCAGCGGGCCGTTGGTCTCGACGGTCACGTCGGGGACGCGCCAGTCGTCGCGGGCGGCGTCCAGCGTCGCCCGGTCGAACAGCGGGAGGTCGGTGAGGTGAACGCGGTACCCGGCGCGGGCGACGAGGTCGGCGACGCCGCCCACGCCAGGGCCGGACACGTCGGTGACGGCCGCGACGTGGCGCTCCGGGTCGAACGACTCGTCGCCGGCCGGCCGGAACGGGGCGAGCGCGCGGGCCACCGGCCGGTGGTCGGCGGTGAGGGCAGTGGCTGCTTCCCGTCGCGTGGCCTCGTCGCCGGTGGCGAGCGCGTGGCTGTAGCAGGCGAGCGCGCCGAACGGTCGCGTGGCGAGCACGGCCATGCCCGCTTCGAGTGCGCCGGGTCGGACGGCGGGGGCACGGGGCGTCGTCGCGGTGGCGGTAGCCCCGAACAGCCACCCCTCGCCGTCGTGGCCCACGACCGCCGCGGGCCGGACGGCCGCGTCGGTCCCCGCGCGATACCAGTCGCGGACGGGCCCGGGGGCCGGCGCCGCGTCGGCGGGCGCAGCGACGAGCGGGCGAACGGTCCGGTCGTCGGTCCCGCCGGCGGCGTAGCAGTCGTTGAGCGCGTGCGCGGCGGCGACGCCCGCCTGCTGAACCGGGTCCATGTCCGGGAAGGCATGGACCACGTCGACGTTCGCGACGCGGTAGCCCGGCCGGCGCTCGCCCGCCGGGACGAGGTGTTCGAACCACTGGCGGGCGGTCGTCGCATCGGCGATCTGGACGGCGTGGCCCTTCCCGAGGACGACCCGAGCGTCGGCCGCTCCGAGCGCGGCGTAGGCGTCACCCACACGCGTTGCGAACGTCTCCGGGTCGGCACCGAGCACGCGGTCGGCGAACGTCGCCGCGAGCGTCCACGTCGCCGGCGCAGTCGTCGGCTCGACGGGTGCCGGCCGCCCGCCGAGGGCGCACTCGTCGGTCCGGCGACGCAGGTCGGTCGTGTTCGGCAGGAGCGTCGCGTCCGGGAGGTCCGGGAGCGAGACGCCGCTCGCGCGGAGCCGGGGTCGCATCCGCTCGCGAGCGGGCAACACGACCCGGTCGAGGGGCGTCTTCCCGGCACAGCCACACACGTGGGCAAGGGCGTCGATGCGTGCGTCCGTCATGGGCCTCTGGACAGGGGTGTGAGCGACTGGTTCGGGTAGTCGCGGTTCGCCGGCGAGCGACGGAGGCCGTCGAGCAGGACCCGGTCGGCGGCGGCGCGGCTCAAGCGGAGGCAGTCACGCCCCCGAACTCGACCGAGGCCGCCCGTCGCCGCGGGCCGCTCGCCGACCGCCGACACGTCGTCGGTCCGGACGCCCTCAGCGACCATCGTCACCGGGACGGGTTCGCCGGAGTGGACCACGTCCTCCGTGCTCGGCGTGGTGTGGTCGGCGGTGACGACGGTCACGAGGTCGTCGGCGGCGAGCGCGCGGTCGACGACCGGCGCCAGCGTCTCGTCGATGGCCGCGATCTCGTCGCGCTTGGCCGCCGGACCGGCCGCGTGGGACACCTCGTCCGGCTCCGGGTAGTGGACGTGAACGAACTCGTAGTCGTCGACGGCGTCGGCGATAGCGTCCGGTCGCGCCGCGTACTGGTCCGGCGGCGTGCGCACGGCCATACCCAGCGTCTCGGCGAGGCCGGCCAGCACCGGCTTGGCCGTGAGACTGCACGCCCGGAGGCCGTGGCGAGTCTCGAACGACTCGGGCGGCCCGGGTGCGCCGGCCCACTTCGACAGCACCACGTCGACGGGTTCGGCGTCGAGCCGGTCGGCCGTCCAGCGCGTGTACGCCGCCAGCGCCTCGGCAGTTCTCGCGGCCGCAGCCGGCGCTGACGCCGCATCGAGCGGCCGCGGGTCGAGGACCGGCGCCGGAACCTCGAAGGGGTCCACGTCGGTCACGGCAGGGCTGAGCGGCCGGTCGGGGTCGGTCGGTTCGAGGACGACGATGCCGCGGTTCTTCCAGGTGTACGTGAACGACACCGTCGCCGCGTCGGTCTCGAAGTCGGCGACGCGTTCGGCGGTGCGCTCGTAGTCCGCGGCGTCCGCATCGAGGTGGCGGTCGCGGACGGTCCAGCCCTCGGCCGTGGCGTCGGCGCGGGCGAAACTCGCGCTACAGGCCACGGCGCCCTCCGGGACGGGCACGTCCAGTCCGGTCGCTTCGAGGACGCCCCGGCCGGGCACCTCGTCGTGGTCGTAGCCGAACAGCAGGGTGTGCGCGCGGTCGCTGGAGAGCGGCGTGCCCGGCCGGCTCACGTCCATCGTGCCGTTGGTGCCGGCGGCCGCGAGGCGGTCGAGGTTCGGCGTGGCCGCGGCTTCGAGCGGCGTCTGCCCGTCGAGTGCCGGTGCCGGGCGGTCCGCGACGCCGTCGAGGACGAGCCAGCAGATCGTCCGGTCTTTCCCGCGCATCTCACTCGGTGAGGCCGAGCGTCTCCGCGATGGTTCGCTTCTGGATTTCGGTCGCTCCCGCCGGGATGCGGAGGTTGCGCGCGACGCGGAACACCCGCTCGACGCCGCCCTCGCGCATCAGCCCATGCCCGCCCAGCGTCTGGATCGCCCGGTCGGCCCACTCGAACAGGTGGTTCTCGGAGTAGTACTTCAGCTGGCACATCTTCCGGCGGACGTGCTGGGGCTGGTCCAGCCGCGTCAGGTCACTCGACGAGTCGATGTCCCCCAGCACCGACAGCGCCATGTCCCGGACCGCCCGGAGTTCCGTCGCCGTGTCGACGATGGGGAACGAGACGGCCTGGTTCGTCCCGATTGGCTCGCCGAAGGTCTCCCGGTCTTTGGCGTGGGTGAGCATCTTGTCCAGGAGGTACCGCCCCATCCCCACGCACATCCCGGGGCGATTGACCCGCCGCCAGTTGATCCAGCCGAGTGCGAGTGGGAGGCCGTCGCCGATCTCGCCGACCATCTGGTCGTCGTGGACGCGGCAGTTCTCCAGTTTCAGGTCGGCGGTGATGCCGTCCATCATGATGTTCTGGTTTATCGACCCCACCTCGAAGCCGGGGTTGTCGGTGTCGACGAGGAACATCGCCATCCCGCCGATGCCGTCGGCCTGGTCCGTCTTCGCCAGTATCTGGGCCGTGTCCGCGAACACGGCGTTGGTGATGTAGCCCTTCCGGCCGTTGATTACCCACTCGTCGCCGTCCTTCGTCGCCGTCGTCTCGATGTTCGGGATGTCCGAGCCGGCCTCGGGTTCGGTGATCCCGATACAGGCCGTCTCCCGGCCCTCGACGAGCGGGTCCAGCCACTCCGCCCGCTGGTCCTCGTCGAGATTCGCGAGGATGGGTGCCGGTCCCTCCGTCCAGGCCATCATCGCCCGCGTGAGCCCGGAGCCGTGGCCCGTCCCGTACCGGAAAATCTCCTCCTGAACGTAGAAGTGCTCCCGCTGTGAGAGGCCGCCGCCACCGACCGATTCGGGCATGTGCAGGGCGTACAGCCCCTCCTCGCCCGCGCGCCGACGCACCTGGGATTGGAGTTCGTGGACCTCGTCCAGCATCCGCTCGTTCTCGTCGAGGTACGCCATCGGCCCGCCGAGCAGTTCCTGATTGTCGTCCTCCAGGGGCTCGATTTCCGTCTCGATGAACGCGTGGACGCGGTCGATGAGCGGCTGGATGTCGTCGGGGACCGCGAACTCCGCTGCCATCGCCTCGTGGGTGGGTGACATGGTGTGCCAAGAGAACACACGACGAAATAAATCCACGGGCGGCTCCGCGATCTGTCACCCGAAAGAACGGTGTCGCCGCGACGCGGGCGAACGTCGCTCCGGGTCCCGTCAGTGGAACCCGATGTCCGCGGGGTCGGGCTCGCGGTCGAGCGTGACTTCGAGGATGCCGTTGTTGAAGCTCGCCTCGACGGACCCCTCGTCGACGTAGGCCGGCAGGTCGACGCGTTTGACCATCGGGCGCGGCTTGCGTGCGACGGCGATGGCGAGGATTCGGCCGTCACACTGGATGTCGATCTCGTCTTTGCTGGCGTCGGGGATATCGGCGACGACGCGGAGTTCGTCGTCGTACTCGTGGACGTCGACCGGTTCCGTCTCGTCGCCGGCCATCCCGGGCAGCAGTTCGTCGAAGATGTCACCGAACGAGTCCTCGTCGTCGTCCGAGTTCCGTCTCATCGCTTTATATACGGTATTTGTGCGGATAAGCCTTCTGTGCAGGGCCGCCGGCCGTGCCGGACCGTGCCGACATCGACGGGACGTATCACGCCACGCTCGCTGGAGCCGGGACCCTCCCGCGCCCCCGGAATCCGTCTTTGCCAAGGTACTTGACTTACAGCGTGCTACGAATATATACATGCACTTTTTCACATCCAATGGGCGACGAACATCTATCGTAACGGCACTCTCCGGGCGGTTCCCGGGCGGGCTATGAACCCGAGTCGGGTCGACTCGATCATCGACCTCGTGTACGGACTGCTGATTGCGGTCTCGGTCGGACTGATCCTGGTCGCCAATAATGCCGTCGGGTTGGCGTTCGGGTTCGGTGTCCTGATCTCGTATATCATCCACGTCGTCTGGAAGATGGCGAGGTTCGACCCCGACTGGATGACAACGGCGGTCAAAGAGACCGTCGAGGAGACCGTCGACGAGACCATGGACGAGAAGGTCGGCGAGACGGTGGAGGAGACGGTCAGCGACACCGTCGAGGAGACCGTCGAGGCGAAAGTCGGCGAAACCGTCGAAGAAACCGTGAGCGATACCGTCGAGGAGACCGTCGAGGCGAAAGTCGGCGAAACCGTCGAAGAAACCGTGAGCGATACCGTCGAGGAGACTGTCAGCGATACCGTCGAAGAGACAGTCGAAGCGAAGGTCGGCGAAACCGTCGAGGAAACGGTCAGCGATACTGTCGAGGAGACTGTCGAGGCGAAAGTCGGCGAAACCGTCGAGGAAACCGTGAGCGACTCGGTCGAAGAAACTGTCGAGGAGAAAGTCGGTGAAACCGTCGAAAAGACGGTCGAAGAGACAGTGAGCGAGACGGTGGAGGAAACCGTCGAGGAGACTGTCGAAGAGACGGTCAACGACACCGTCGAAGAAACCGTCGAAGAGACGCTGGAGGAGGAACTGGAGCCACAGGCCGGCGACGAGTGGGAAGGGACTCGGGAGGAGGTATGGGACGACGAGCAGGCCAGTGACGTGGAATCGGACGAACAGTGGGAAGACGAGGACGAAGCCGATGTCTGGGACGACGAAGACGCGGACGATACCGACGAAGACGCGGACGATACCGACGAGGACAACTGATGGTCGACGTCCTCCTCGTCGTCGGCGTCCTCGTGGCGATGTTCGTCGCGTACAACATCGGCGGCTCGACGACGGGGCCGGCGTTCGGCCCGGCCGTCGGTGCCGACGCGATCTCGAAGACCGCCGCAGCGGCGCTCATGGCCGTCTTCTTCTTCATCGGCGCCTGGACCATCGGCCGGAACGTCGTGACCAAACTCGGCACGGAACTGGTGGTCAGTACCAGCGTCTTCACGCTCGAATCGTCCATCACGGTCCTCTTTTTCATCGGCATCGCGCTCCTCATGGGCAACCTCTTCGGCGTCCCGGCCTCGACGTCGATGACCGCAGTCGGGGCGATTGCGGGGCTGGGCCTCGCCGGTGGCGTCCTCGACCTCGCCGTCATGGCCGAGATACTCACCTGGTGGGTCGTCTCGCCGATCATCGGCTTCTGGGTCTCGCTGATCATCGGCCGGTACCTCTACGCGCGGCTCAACCGCATGGTGGCGATGGAGCGCAGCACGGGACCGCTGTTCGATATCGACCGCTCCGGCGTCGTGCCGATCCCGCGGTTACACCGGACGACGAACCGCCGAGAACTGATCGGGACGATCACCGTCGTCGCCATCGGCTGTCTGATGGCGTTCAGTTCCGGGACCTCGAACATCGCCAACGCCGTCGCGCCGCTGGTCGGCAGCGGTGAACTGCGGATGGACCCGGCGATCATCTTCGGCGGCATCGCGGTCGCCATCGGCGCGTTCACCATCGCCAGGCGGACCCTGGAGACGATGGGCAGCGACATCACGGAACTCCCGCTGACGGCCGCCATCGTCGTCGCCTCCGTCAGTTCGTCGCTCGTGATCTTTCTCTCGGCACTGGGGATTCCGGCGAGTTTCGTCATCATCGCGACGATGTCCATCGTCGGACTCGGCTGGGGACGAGCGACTCGACCGGTAACCGTTCCCGAGGTCGTTTCCAGGGAGGAATCGCCGCCGGTTACCGTCGACGCACTCGCTGGTGACGAGGAGGGCGAGGAACTGCCGCCCATCGGCGAGGAGGACCCCGAGGATATCCCGAGCGCAGGGAGTCTGTTCAACCCCGCGACGACCGCCCGGGTCGTCCTGATGCAGAACATCGTCCCGGCGATCGCGACGGTCGGCGCGTATCTCTTCTTCCGGTTCGTGCCGATATTCGGATTCTGACCGGGTCCCGCCACGGGCGGACTGCGGGCGGTTTTCGACGTGCGGCATGGAAGGCCCCGGCCACCTCGTCTTTCGACGGTATCCGAATACCGCCGTTTCGAGGCCACGAACACCACGTCTCACGGCCGGGACAGGACTCCGAGCGACCGCGCGGCTCCGAGACGGAGACGTGTTCGTGGCCGATGCGGACGATGCGAGTGTGGACGTGCTGCCCGTGGCGGTCAGTCGGACCCATCGGCTCGCCGGCGGACGGTGGCGTCGACGGCACCCTCGGGTCTGAGGGTCACGCCCGGCTGGAACGAGAGCGTATCGGGGACGGTCTCGACGCGGTAGTGCTGGAGGACGTGTGCGAGCGCGAACTGTGCCTCGGTGAGCGCGATCTGGCGACCGATACACACCCTCGGCCCGGCCCCGAACGGGAAGTACGACTCGTCGGCTCGACTCGCAGTGTCGCCCCAGCGGTCCGGGTCGAACGTCTCCGGGTCGTCCCACACGCGACCGTCGCGGTGGTGCGCGTACGTCGACAGCAGCAGTGGTTCGTCGGCCGCGACCTGGACGCCGCCGACGGTCGTCGGCTCGCGGGCGACCCGCGTGATGTTCCACGCCGCGGGCGTGAGCCGGAGCGTCTCCCGGACCACCTTCTCCGTGTAGGTCAGTTCCGGCAGCGTCTCCCAGCCCGGCGGGTCCCCGTCGAGGACCTGCTGGGCCTCCTCGGCGACACGTCGGCGTGTTTCCGGGTGCTTCGACAGCCAGTGGAAGGCGTAGGTGACCGTCAGGGCCGTCGTCTCCTGGCCGGCGGTCATGAACAGCACCGCCTCGTCGATCAGTTCGTTGTCCGAGAGTTCGACGTCGGGGTCTGCCTGTGCCGCCATCAGCGCCGTGATCATGTCCTGTGGCGGGTCCTCGGCGTTCACGTGGTCGTCGACGAACCCCTGGGCGACCGCGTCCAGCGTCTCGTTGGCCGCCTCGAACGCCGCCGAGGGGCCGGGCTGGAGCCAGTCGGGCAGCAGGAAATCGGTCACGTCTGGCTCGAACTCGTCGGCGACGGCGGACAGCGCCTCCTCGACCGTTCGGCTCTGCTCCCGGGTCGTGTCCTGGCTGAACAGCGTCCGCGTGATGACCCGCATCGTCATCGTCGACAGTTCCGACACCAGATCGATGCGGCCGTCCGCGGGCCAGTCCGCGAGCATCGACTCGACGGTGTCGGCCGCGACGTCGGCGTAGTCGGCCAGTCGCCCCCCGACGAACTCGGGGTCGAGCACCGACCGCTGTTGCTCCCAGAGGGCACCACGACTGGTGAGCAGTCCCTGGCGGCGCTGCTGGTCCGGCCCGGTTCCGGGCCGCGCGAACCGGTCGCGGTCCTCGAGAATCTCGTGGACGAGCGACGCGTCGAGCACGACCGACACCGTCTGCCCGCCCGGCGGATCGAGTCTGACGAGTGGATACTGCCCGCCGTAAGCAGCCTGGACGCCGGCGAGGTACCGCAGCGGGTCCCGGGCAAGCTGCGTGACGCTCCCGACGACCGGAAGCCCGGGCGGGCTGTGTGCGCGTTCACTCACACCCGGTCCTTCGGCGAGACGTGGAAAAACCTTCGGCCGGGGCCGATAGATCGGCGGGCTTGACGGGTGAGCGTGGCTCGTACGAGTTGTCGCTCCGCGACCGCTCCCACAGTACGGCCGGTCTCGTCGGCTCGCTCAATCCACGTTCTGTCTGGCTGGTGTCGAGTGGTCCATATCGGCGAACTCGACGTCTGCGCCGTCCTCGCGACAGGATTCCAGCGCGTGTTTCGCGGCCATGCCCGCGGTCTGTGCGACGGCGGAGCGCCCGACACCGACCTTGAGTTCGACGTCGACCGCGTCGTTGACGTGGTCGATAGCGTCCTGATAGTCCTCGCGGGTGAGCGACGAACAGACGGCGATGATGTTGTCACCCCCGACGAAAAACGAGAGGGAGTCGTGCGCCTCGCGCATGTGTCGCATGAGCTCCGCGTAGCTCTGCTCGATCCGAATGAACGTGTCGAACTCGTTGAGTTCGTCGGTGTATTTCCCGGTGGCGTCGTTCACGTCGAAGTGAGCGAGCTGGACGTCGTCGTCGGCCCGGTCGGACTCGGCCAGCGGCTCGCCGCGAAGGATCTCTCGCCGTTCCGCGTCCTGTGCGCTCCCGGCGCTCTGGAGCCGGTCCGACGCGCGGCCGAGTGCCGCGACGGGTGATGCGTCCGTCGCGATACTCATGCTCGCGGTGACCGGGTACCGGTTGGCGATGGACTCCTGCACGAGCGCGTGGTCCTCGACATCGAGTCCGTTCGTTATCGTGACCATGTTGTCGAAGCGGCCGAAGAACGCGTACCCCTGCCGATTCCCGACCAGTTGGGAGACGTCGGCGTAGAGACGCGACTGCAGCGTCTGGAGGTCGACTTCGCGCCTCGGTTCCGGTGTGACAGTCCAGGGCCCGTAGTTGTCGATCTGGATCAGCGTTACCTGCGTTTGTGTCACGGTACCACTACTTGGGACGTATTTCGTATTGTTCTTTGGAAGACGGACACGCCAACCGGTTACACACGATCCTGGAGTGGGGCCTCCGGACAGTCCGTGAGCCGCGGCGCCAGCGCGTCGGCCGCCCCGCCCGGACTGAGCGTTCCCCGTGCCGAATCGAACTCGACCGCGCCCGTCGCCGTTAGTTTCGGCAGGTGCTCCTGAAACAGGGTCATCCGTACCTCCCGTCGCGTCTCGGCCGACGACGCCGCGAGTTCCGCGACGATGTCACACAGCAGTACCGGGCCGTCCGCCCGCCGGAGGCGACAGAGGATACGCTCCCGGGTCGGCGCGGCAAACAGGTCCGCCACGACCCACTCCGGCAGTCCGCCGTCGTCCGCCCGTTCGTTCTCGGCCGGCATGGTGGCTACCTTTCGGTGCCAGGAACAAGTATGTGTTGACACACCACACCATGCCCCGGCATCGGGACGCCTGCCGCCGGTCGCTCAGTCGCGGGCCGGCGGCGACGGGGCACGGCCGAGGAGGTCGAGCTGGTGGGTCAGATAGACCAGCTCGGCGTCGGCGACCTGCTGGCGGCGGGTGTCGAGCCAGTCGGCGAGCGTCGCGTCGTCGAGGACCTCCCCGTGGTCGCGTTCACCGAGCGCCGTCTCGATGGTCCCGAGGACGTACCGCAGGAAGTAGCCCTCGTCGGCCGGGTAGCCGTCGCCTTGCGGGTAGACCGCCCAGTCGGACCCGGCGACGCCAGTGACCGTGACGCCGTCACGGTCGTGCAGTCGGTCGAGCACGTGCTGACCGGCACGGCTGTCCCCGCCCGGTTTCGCGTCCATGTGTCGGTGGTACTGTCGTTCGACGGCGTCGTCGGCGGGGTGGTCCGGCCCGAACCGCGTGCCGCCGTCGAACGTGATCGGGAAGTACCAGTACCCGCCGGGTGCGAGCGCCGAGAGGAGGAGGGGAAGCCGGTCGAGGCCGACGATGTCGAGAAACGCCATCCCGATCAGGAGGTCCCACTCGCGGTCGGCCCCGGCGACGAAGTCGGCGGCGTCGGCCGTCCCGACCGTCACCGACACGCGGCGGTCCTCGCCGTCGAGGACGATTCCGCCGGCCTGCTCCGTGGCAGTGACCGGGCGGTCGGCCGTCCAGTCGCGGAGGCGGTCCGGAAGCGCCGCCGTGTTGGCTGGATCGACGTCGACCGCGGTGTACTCGACCGGTCCCTGCGGGAGCCGGTCCCACGCCAGTAATCGCTCGATCATCGTGCCGACGCCGGCACCCACTTCCAGGACCCGTACCGGGCCGTCACGGTCGGTCGCCAGGTCGGCCAGCCCGGTCGTCAGCGCGTCGAGGAGGCGTCTGTCGAGGCTACGGTCGTCGACCGTCCGTTTGGCCCGGAGATACCGCTGGAAATCCGCTGGGGGCATCAGACTGCCTCCGTGGGCCGCGTTCCGGCCAGGTCGGCCACGAACGAGCGGACGCGGTCGGCCGTCGCTGCCCAGTCGGGGTGCGCCTCGTACCGACGGCGAGCGGCGCGGCCCATGCGAGCCAACTCGTCGCGGTCGGCAGCCAGCGTCGTGACGGCGTCGGCGACCGCGGCCGGGTCTTCCGGGGCGATCAGCAGTCCCGTCTCCCCGTCGGTCACGATCTGGGCGGCGCCACCGGCCGTCGTCGCGATGGCCGGGAGGCCGAACGCCATCCCCTCCAGGTACGCGATGCCGAACCCCTCGTATCTGGAGGGGATCGCGAGGACGTGTCCCCGACGGAGGACAGCGGCCAGTTCGGTATCGGGAAGGCGGCCGGTAAACGACACGCGATCCGCACACCCGGCTGCCGTGGCGCGTTCCGCCACGCGGTCGCGATACCCCTGGTCGGTCGCGCGCCCGACCACGGTCAGGTGCCAGGGCTCTGCGACCCGCGTGAGCCCCGCCACCAGCGTGTCCAGTCCTTTCCGTGGCTCGATGTTGCCGAGAAAGGCGAGCCGGAGCGGGACCGTCCGCGCACGCTCCTCGATGGTCCCGTCGCTGATCGCTGGATCGAACCGGTCGCCGGCCGGCGGGGCGACGAGCGTTCGCGCGGCCGAGAGCGGGCTCGTCGCGACGACGCGCTCGCGTGTCGTTTCGCTGTTACAGACCGCGGCGTCGACGGTCGCGAGGTAGCGTCGCTCGACGGCCCGGTACAGCGGCGCGAGCCGGCCACCCTCGTCCGCCCGGAGATGGTGAACGATACTGACGGTCGGACACGACAGCTGCCGGTTCACCCCCACCAGCGACGGGTGAGCGAGTTCGTCCTGCAACAGGACGTCGAACCCGCCGTCGAGTCGCTTCCGAAGCGACCCCGAGAGGTTGTCCAGCAGGCCGCGCGTATACGACCGCCACGGGAGATCGATCACGTCGACCGTGTCGCCGGCGGCACGCAACTCCTCGACGAGTCGGCGGTCGTACCGGAACCCGCCGGACTGGCCGTCGAGGCCACCGTAGAGGGCGAGGCCGACGTGCATCAGACCGGCGCGTCGTAGGCTGCGTTGGCCTGGTCGTCCTCCCAGATGGTGACCGTCACTGCCTCGACAGTCTCGTCAGTGACGCGGTCGGCCACCCGGTCCCAGACGACGCGACTGAGCCGTTCCACGCTCGGATTCCTCCCCTCGAACTCCGGCAGGTCGTTGAGCAGGGCGTCCGTGTACCGCTCGCGCAGTTCGGCCAGTGCGGCCTCGACGTCGTCGATGTCGACGAGGTAGTCGTACTCGTTCAGCTCTCCACCCCGGAACGTCAACTCGACCTCGAAGTGATGTGAGTGTGGCTCCCCTTCGCCGGCCGGCGGATTGGGCACGGTGAGGTAGTGCTGGGCGACGAAATCGTCCAGCGCCGTGACTTCGTACATACACTCGTATTGAGGGCGAAGTCATCCTAAATGTGGTGCAGGGTTGAGTCGACGGGCCGGTCGCTGGCACGGTGTCAGTCGTAGGTCAACGTGACACCGAGTGTCGTCTCGGGGGTCGAGTCGAGGGCCTCGTAGGCCTCCCCGGCACGTTCGACGGGGAACTCGTCGGTGATGAGGGTGTCCGGATCGACATCGGCCAGCAGGTCCTGGACGAGGGCGAGCCGGCGGTCCTTGTCCCAGCGGCCGCCGTGGTCGGGGTCGACGTGACTCACCTGACTGCTCCGGACGCGGACGTGGCTCCGGTGGAACTTCCCACCCAGTTCGAGCTGGACGGGTTTGGTTCCGTACCACGACCCGACGACGACACGGCCGGCGTAGCCCGTCACCTGGATCGCCTCGTCCAGCGCGTTGGGGTTGCCGGACACCTCGAACGAGAGGTCCGCGCCGTCGGCGTGCGTGTCGCCGATCCGGTCGCCGACGTCGGCGTCCGGCGAGCGGGTCCTGTCGGCACCGAGTTGTCGCGAGACCGACCGACGGTGTTCGTAGCAGTCGACGGTCGTCAGCTCACCGAGCGGGAACGACGAGAGGAACGCGGTCGTCAGCAGGCCGACGACACCCTGCCCGAAAACGGCGACGCGCTCGCCGATCTTCGGCCGGCCGTCCATGACGAAGTTGACCGCCGCCTCGGCGTTGGCGACCAGTGCCGCCCGGTCGGGCGAGAGGTCGACCGGGACCACCTCGGCGGGCGTCGCGAGGAAGTGACTCTCGTGTGGGTGGAACGCGAAGACGCGGCGCCCGATCCAGTCGTCGTCGACGGCCGCGCCCGTAGCCGACACCTGGCCGACGGCCGCGTACCCGTACTGGAGCGGGTACGACAGCGTCCCATCGAGGGCGTCGATTGTCTCGTCGGTCTGGATGTCAGCCGGCGCTTCGTCCCGATAGATCAGCAGTTCCGTGCCCGAGCTGATGAACGACCGTTCCGTCCGGACGAGCAACTGGTCGTCGTCCGGGTCCGGGACCGGTCGCTCCTCGACCGACACCGACTCCGGGTCGGAGAAGTAGAGCGAGCGGGCGGGCATCGGTCACCCGTCCGTCGCGACGCCGCGGACTCGTTCGTGGTCGATGCGACCCGTGGGAGGGAGTCCCCCGCCTGAGAGCGCCATAGACACATCACGGGCGATTCCTTCTAAAAAGTACGCCTGCCGGTAAGCGCCCGCCGGCGTCCGGTCGCCGCCCCCGTCACCGGTAGCCCAGCGCGTCGAGTTGGTCGGTGACGCCGGTCTCGCCGATCACGTGCGGGACGGGCAGGGGGGTCGGCGGCGACAGCGACGGGTCGCGCGTCCCCCGGTCCGTTGCCGTCGTCTCGACCCAGGGCACCCGGAGCAGTGTCGGCACCGGCGTCGCGATCGGGTGACCGTACAGTCCCCACTCGCCGAACAGATTGGCGTGGTCCGCCGTGATCACGACACGGTCCGCTGCGACGTTGTCGAGTAACACCGCCACCGAGTCCAGCGCGTAGCACAGGTTCGCGGTGTATGCCGCCCGGACGCGCTCGGCCGACACCGCCCCGCGCCGGAGGAGTGTCCAGGGGTTCGCGGCGTTACTCTCGGCGCCGGTGCGGGCCATGCCGGTGTCGCCCTCGAGCGGGTCCGGGACGAACGGGTGGTGGGGCTGCATGTAGTGGACGACCAGTCGCTCGGGGTCGCGCTCGCGTGCGAGGGCGATCGCCCTGTCGGTGACCGCGGGCGCGGGGACGGTCCCGAGGTCCTCGTCCCAGGCGTACTTCCAGACCTCGTCCAGCGCCGCGAAGGCGTCGGCGTCCAGATACCGGTCCGTCCACGTGTTCCCCGTCACCATCGCGGTCTCGGCGACGAGCGAGCGGTACCGGTCCGGGCCGAACGTGGCCGTCAGCCAGTCCGAGGAGCAACTGCCGACCGACCGCCGGGTCGCGACCGCGTCCACGAACGCGTAGTCGTCGGCGACCGCGCGGAGCGTGTCCGGCCGGCAGCCGTCCAGCACGACCAGCAGGTCCCAGTCGGCCTCGTAGGCGGGCGTACCGTAGCTGAGGCGGCGGCCGACGGCCTGGATGGCCCGCAGATACCAGCGCCGGAGCGGCCCGCGTCCGGCCTGTAGGTCCGCGCTTCCTGACACGGTCGACGACAGGGCTGGCGGTGGCATAGGGGTACCGCCGCGGTGCCGGGGGGGTGGACGGCCCAGTGCGGATGTATTTATAACGCGTCCGGCCCCGGATTGTGCTGTGCAGTGTCTGTTCGTCGGCGCCGGGGCGGTCGCGGACCAGTACGCGGGCGCGCTGGCCGGAAGCCCGCTGTCGCTCGCCGGGGTCTGTGACACCGATCCCGAACGAGCGACGGCCCTCGCCGACCGCACCGGCGCCGCCGCGTTCACCGATCTCGAGACGGCACTGGCCGACTGTGACGCGGCCCTCGTCGTGAATCTCACGAGCCACGGCGCCCACGCGTCCGTGACCCGGCAGTGTCTCGACGCTGGCCGACACGTCTACTCGGAGAAACCGCTCGCGCTGGACGGGGAGACGGCCGCCGACCTGGTCGCGCTGGCCGAGCGGGACGGGCTGGGACTGGCCTGTGCCCCCATCACACCGGACTGTCCCGCACAACGGCTCGCCGGCCGGGCGCTCGCCGACGGTCGCCTGGGCCGTGTCGGCCTGGTCTACGCGCACGCCCACGTCGGCCGGGTGACCGACTGGCACGACCGGCCGGACGGGTTCCTCCGGGTCGGGCCACTGTACGACGGCGGCGTCTACCCGTTGTCGGCGCTCGTGTCGTGGTTCGGGCCCGTCGAGACGGTCCGGGTCGCCGACACGCTCGACACCTGGCCGGCCCGCGAGGCCCAGCGCCCGTCGGCACCGAGTCACGTCGAGGCGACGCTCGCGTTCGCGGACGGCCCGGTCGCGCGGCTGACGGCCAGTTTCTACGCGCCCCATCGGAGCCGCGAGTTCTACGGGCTGGAGGTCCACGGCGACGACGGATCGCTCTACGTGGACGACGCCGGCGCGATGGCCGTCGATCGCTCGTCGGTATCGTTCGGGCGCGTCGGCCGCGAGTACACCCCGATGCCACCACAAACGCCGGTCGAGGCGGCGACACATCTCGACGGCGTCGCCCGGTTCGCGGCCGCGCTCGCCGACGGGCGGCGGCCACGTGCGACCGCCAGACGCGGGGCACACGTCGTCGCCGTCTGTGCGGCCATCGAGCGAGCGGGTGCCGACGGCGGCCCGGTGTCGGTGGCCGATCACGGCGCGCGGGCCGACCCCGTCCCGCGCCCGGTCGTACGGCCCAACCAGGGGTGGCCCCACCGCGGTGGGGACGGAGCCGCCACGGCTGACCCGGGGGCGACCGGGAGCGCGATCAGGCTCCCGCCGGTCGGGTTCGGCTGTTCCCGTTACCGGGGTGACGGCGAGTACGTCGACCGGGTCGATAGCATCGCGGCGGCGTTAGACGCCGGCTACCGCCTGCTTGACGCCGCGGAACTGTACGGTAACGAACATCGCATCGGCGGCTTGCTCGATGCCCCCGGGACGCCCGACCGCGAGTCGCTCTTCCTGCTCGGGAAGGTCTGGAACACCAATCACGAGCACGTCCTCGAAGCCTGCAGGGGGAGCCTCGACGAACTCGGGATCGACGCGTTCGATTGCTACACGCTCCACTGGCCCGACGCGTGGGCGTATCAGGGCCCGCTCGACCGACTGGCCGAACGTCCCGTCGAGGAGATGGAGGCGCTGGTCTTCCCCGAGGACGACGACGGCGAGCGCGCGACCGCGGACGTCTCACTCGCCGAGTCCTGGGCCAACCTCGAAACGGTCCACGAGCGGGGCCTGGCACGGACGCTCGGTGTCTGCAACGTCTCGCTGGCACAGTTGCGGACGATTTGCGACGCGGGGACGGCCCCGCCAGCGGTCGTCCAGGTCGAACGCCACCCCTACCAGCCGCGAACCGATCTCGTGCGGTGGTGTCACCGGCGGGGGATCCGCGTGATCGCGCACTCGCCGCTGTCGGCACCGGGCCTGCTCGCCGAACCGGTCCTCGAGGCGATCGCAGCCGAGCGAGGCTGGTCGCCGGCGGAAGTGGTCCTCGCCTGGAACGTCACCGCTGGCGTGGTCCCGATCCCGTCGAGTACGACCGCCGAGCACGTCGTCACGAACCTCGCCGCTGGCGGCCTGCGGCTCACTGACGAGGAACGCGGCCGAATCGAGACGCTCGAAGACACCGACTTCGAGCGGTGAGGGAACCGTCGCGGCAGTCCGAGGTGGTCCCCCCACGCCTATGTCGGCGGAAATCGAACGTGTGGGTATGGGCGCGACCGATACACGGCAGGGCTGGCCGCGAACGGACGCGATGACCGGGCTCGACTGGCTCGGCGTGGCCGCCGCACTCGTCTCGGCGGGGATACATCTCCTGCTCGGCGTGCGCCTGTTGCCCGAGGGGCTGGGGATCAGTTTCGTACTCGCCGGGGTCGGGTTCCTCGGTGGGATCGTGCTCGTGCTCGCGGATTACCGACGCCGGGCGGTCTACGCCCTCGGGATCCCGTTCACGCTCGCCCAGATCGGGCTGTGGTACGTCCTGAACTTCGCCGCCGGGCCGAAGGCCTTCCCCGCGGACGTGGGTGGACTCGGTGCGGTCGACAAGCTCGCGCAGATCGTCCTGCTCGTCGTCCTCGTCCGCTTGCTGCGATAACGGCCTGAATGCGGGGGTTTAATCGACTTCGGCCCAACTATAGGAGGAGTCTCGATGACAGAGACAGGCCGGACCGGAGGGCGGGAATGAGCGTCGAGCTCCTCGCACCCGTCCGGCTGTTCGCCGCGGCCGCCTGGGCGCACGCCGGCGCGTTCGTTCCCGGCCTCGTCGTCACGGTTCTGTGGACGACACAGGTTGGCTACCTCACGGTCGCGCGTCGTCGGGGGCGAGTCCCCGGGCGTGTCCGCCGGCTCGGGATCGCCAACGCAGTCACGATGGTCCGCGGGGGCCTCTATGCGGTCGTCGCCGGGTTCGTCGTCGTCCCGCCGGACGCGGGGCTCAGATGGGTGCCCGCAGTCTGTTATGGGATCGGTGCCGTCCTCGACAGGGTCGACGGCCTCGTGGCCCGAACGGTCGGCCGCGAGACCGAATTCGGCGAGCGACTGGACATGGCGTTCGACACCTTCGGATTCGTCGCTGCACCGCTCGTGGCCGTCGTCTGGGGCATCCTTCCGGGCTGGTATCTCGCGCTGTCGGCCGCCCGTTTCGTCTACCGTGGCGCCTGTGGCTGGCGCCGGTTCCGGGGTCGCCCGCTGGTCGACCGGCCGGACAGCGAACTCGGCCGCATCCTGGCCGGCGTCCAGATGGCGTTTCTGACCGTCGCCCTGGTCCCGACGGTGCCGGCGTCGTTGGTCGGGACCGCCGCCCCAGTCGTTCTCGCGCCGTCGCTTGCGGTCTTCGTCCGTGATTTCCTCTACGTCTCCGGGCGGCTCCCTCGTGCCGAGCAGCCCGAGCACAACTGAATTACTGCGCGGCTGCCTACGTGACCGCGTGCTCTTCCCGACGCACCTCGTCGCGGGTGCCGTCCTCGGCGCGTACACGCGGCTGTCCGTGGCGTGGCTCGTCGTCGGGGCGGCGCTTCCCGACCTGCTCGACAAGCCGCTGGCAACACTCGGCGTTACCACGCTCTATCACACCGTCGGCCACAGCGCCCTGTTCGGGGTCGTCGTCCTCGCCGCTGCGTTCGTCGACCGCGCCGCCGTCGCGGTCGCCGTCGGCTGGGTGTCACACGTGCTGCTCGACGCGGCACACGTCGTCGTCAACGGCCGGCCGCTGGACGCGCTCTTTCTCCTCTGGCCGGTCGCGGTGCCGCCGGCACCGCTCGCGCTCGCACCGATCCCGTTCGTACAACAGTACCTCTGGAGTCCGTCGTTCCTGCTCGAGGTCGGCATCTGGCTCGGCGCCGGCGTCGTCCTCGTTCGACGGCGCCGCGCGTACCGATCGCGCCCCGAGAGCGGGCGGTGACGACGGGCGAGCGCCCGGCCACGACGGCGGGCCGAGTAGCGCGCCCCACCCGACTGCACGGACGGCTCCCCCGGACCGCCGCGGAGTGGGTGTCCGTGGGTCGCTATCGGCATCGCGGCGACGACCGGATGCGGGTCGGCCTCGCGCCGGGCGAGCGTTTTACCCGGTCCGGACCCAACGGGCGGTCGTGTCAGCAACAGCGCCATCACGGTTCCTGCTCGTCTCGACGGTCGTCTGCGTGCTCGGGTGTGCGAGCGCGGTGGTGATCCCGGTCGTGACGGGTGCCTCGCAGGCGTTCACCGGCAGCGTCGCGTCGAGCGGTCTGCTCGGCCTGGTGTTCACCGTTCGGAACGTGCAGTTGCTCAGGGCGAACGGACGGCCGAGCCTGCCGCCGGCCGTGCTCACGACGATCTTCGGCGGCTGGTTCATGCTCGCGCCGCTTCTGTACGGCGACGTGGGCTTTCTCCCGACCGCGGGCACCCAGCTCGCCGGGACGATCATCTCCACCTTCGGCCTCTACGTCGTCGTCGCCGGTGTCACCGGCGAGACGAGGTGAGCGGGTCGCCGTGGGACCCCCGTCCCTGCAGACGTTCGTGAGGACGGCCACCGACAGCATCTTGCCGCGCCGGCCCCTGTCGTGGATGAATGGTCGAACGCCGCGACGGCGACGAGATCGACCTCCTCGACGCCGCCATCCGGACGACCGGCGGGGCGACCCTGTCGACGACGCTGTACGTCCTGAGCGGCGTCGTGTACGCCTTCGTCACCTCGCCCGCCGCGACGGGCACGTTCTTTTTCGTCACCATCTCGGCCGCGCTGGTCCTCCGGCCGGTGAAAGGGATCAGCCAGACGCTCCAGAAGCTCGGGAGCGAGCGGGGCGAACGGGTCGAATCCTACCTCGGCATCGCCGTCCCGTTCGCCGTCGGCTACCTGCTCGTCGCGGGCGTGATCGCGGTCGTCGGGAGCGAGGCGCTCGCCCGTCGCACCGTCTTCGAGGCCGGGCTGCTCGTCCCGGCGGGGCTGTACGCCTGCTCGGTGGCGCTGGTGTCGATCGTCACGAGCCTCGTCGCCGCCATCGGCTATCCCAGCGCCGAGACCTGGCTCACCGGCACGGCGAGTGCCGTCCAAGTCGGCGTCGTCCTCGTGTTCGACGGTGCGGTGGCGACGGCCGGCGACCTCATGCTCGTCGTCGCCGGCGTGCGGTTCGCGCTGTTCGTCCCGGTCGCGCTGGCGCTGGGGGTCGTCCCCGGCCGACCAGACCGACACGCGCTCGACCGCGCCTGGACGTTCGCCCGGTGGAGCGTCCCCGACCAGATCCTCGACCGGTTCTCGTACAACATGCCCGTCTACGTCCTCGGCGTGGTCGCGACGCCGGCGGCCGTCGGGGTCTACGAGGCGGCCGACCGGTTCGCCGACTTCGGCGCGACGATCGCCTGGCGGCTCTCCTCGCCCCTGCTCACGAAGGTGAGCGGCGACACGTCCGCCGGCGCCGACGACCTGCCCTACCTCGACGGCGCGATCACCGGTGGGACGGGCGTGACCGTCGCCGTCCTCGGGTACCTCCTGACGACCCACGGCGTGGTGGCCGAGATCGCCTTCGCCGGGGCACAGCGGGTCTTCTCCATCACCGTCCTCCTCGTCGGTGGTATCAACGTCCTGCGGGGGTTCTGGACGCTCGCCTCGCACGCGATGGAAGGACTCGGGAAGCCAAGCGTGAGCTTCCGCACGAAGCTGTACGGCCTGCTGGTGAGCGTCCCGATCCCGGCCGTCTTCGGCGCCGAGTTCGGCGCGGTCGCCGGGGCCGCGGGCTACGCCGCGATGAATCTCGTCGTCTTCGGCTACGTCTGTTACTTCGCCCGGGACCTGTTCGGCCGCGTCCCGGTCGACCTCGCGCTGACCGCGCGGTTCGTGCTCGGACTGGTCCTCTCGGTCGGCGTCACGACCGGCGTCGTGGCCCTCCTCGAGCGGACCGGTTTCTCGCCAACCGCCGTCGCCGTCGCGGCCGCAGTGTTCTGTGGGACCGCGTTCCTCGCCGTCCTCCTCGCGACCTCCGGCGCGGCCCGGTTCGCCGTCGGTCGGGCGTCGGAGCTGTCGGTCGGCTGGCTGCGCTCGCGAGGGCGGTAGTCCGGTCGGTCGAGAGCCTGCCGTTCGCTTCGGCCGCGACGCCGCCACAGCGCCGGCGTCCCGCCCCAACTGTTTTGTTCGTTTGGCCGGATCAGCTACCGTGATCGACGCGCTCCCGGACCGCCCACTGACGGACGACGAGGCCGAACACCTCAAACGCCAGGACGGCCGTATCGTGCCCCTATCGGTCCTCAAGGGCGGCGACGACCCCTACGTGATCTACACGCTCGCGATCTACCGCGACGATCCGGGACGTGTCCACCTTCTCGGGTACGCGGAGACGGAGGGGGGCTGGGTGCAGTTCGACGCGTTCGACGACGACGAGTGGACCGTCGAGCGACAGGAGAGCCGGGTCCAGGAGTGGGTCGAAGAGCAGTACGCCGACGAGTTCGAGCAGGGCGTGCTCGACGAGGCCTCGGGGACGGTCGACATGGGGTGAGCGCGCACAGCGTCCGCCCCCAGCTATAAACCGTCGTGCGCCCTGCTACCGATGTCATGCCAACACCTGCCACAGTCGTCCGGAACCTGGACCACGGGGATTCCGTCCGGGTGACGGACCCCGACATCGGCGACGTCTCGGTCATCGTCTACCGACCCAAGGAAACCGCGGACGTGGCGCCGGGCGTCCAGCAGTTCGTCTTCACACACGAGTCCGGCCGGATCATCGGCATGAACCGGACCCTCGGCGTGGACGAGGAGTCGGACTGGGAGGCCTGCCCCCTCGTCATGGACGAGGACGGGTTCCAGCACGCACTCCTGCTCCGGGCCGACGGCGACGTCCACCTCCACACGCGCCGGGAACCGGGCCAGCCCGAGGACTGGGAGCATCGTGGCGTCGTCGACCTGGAGCCGCTCGAACCGGTCGACGGGGAGTGACCAGTCGGTCCGGAGCGGGCGACAAGCGACCGCTGGCTCCACTCGGTAGCCGCAAAAAAGAGCGCCGGTCAGTCGGCGGCCGCGTCGTCACCCTCGCGGTCGGGGGCGGGTCGGCCCTGCCACTCCTCGTAGAAGGTGTCGATGTCCGGGTCGAACGGCTTGATCACCGGGTAGCCGACCGGCACGGCGTCCACGTCGACGAGCTTGTAACACTCCGGGCAGTACCACTCCCGGAGCTCGAAGGCCCAGTCCGGGTCGACGTGCATGTACTTGGGGTACAGTTCCTCGAACTCCTCGTCCTCGTCGCGGACGCGGATCCGACAGGAGCGTTTCCAGTTCTCGTCGACGTCACAGAGGTCCTCGCCACACTCCGTCCGGACGACGCGGCCCTCGTCGGTCCCGACCACGTAGAGGTGGTCGTTCAGCGGGACGAGTATCGGGTCGTCCCAGTCCACGCGGTCCTGGAGGACCTCGCGGGTCTTCTCGAAGCGGTTCGGGTCTTTCGGGTCCGGGAGCACTTCGTTGCGAAGCTCGTCCCAGGCCATCTCTCCGTCGATCAGCGACCGCACGCGGTCGTTGCTGAGGTCAGTCATGGTTATGGGGAGTAGTTGTCGCCGAGGTCCCAGAACCCGCGGAACTCGTCGGCCCATTCCTCCGAGAGTTCGAAGACGCCCTCGTACATCCACTGGACGCCGTCGTTCCAGTCGCCCTTCTTGACGCGGTCTTTTTCCTCCTCGAAGAACTCCTCGAAGGACTGGGTCTCCTCGGCGCGTTCCTCGCGGATCTCCGCGCGCCGTTCCCGGGTCGCGTCCTCGTCGATGGTGAACTCGCGGTCGTCCGCGTCGTACTCGCCGACGACGCCGTAGACCTGCTCCACGATGTCGGGGGTGAAGACCTCGTCCTCGATGTCCTCCTTGCACTTCTCGGGCGGCCGCTCGAGCGGGTCACCCCAGCCCGGCCCGCCGCTCATCTTGTAGTGGAGCATGTCGTAGTTGTCGAACTCCTCGGGCCAGAACATCCCCGACTGGTCGCGGATGATCTCCTCGGCCTCGATGTTCTGTTCGAACTGGTGGTCGCCGGGCCGGTCGTCGCCGATGGAGTACGGTTCGCCCTTCACGGTCCGCGACGCGAGGTCGGTGTCGTGGGCCCGGACCGAGTAACTGGTGCTGTGGGGGTAGCCGCCCGACATCCCCGAGGAGCACCACGTCACGTCCGGGAGCGAGAGGCAGTACAGCGAGACGTCCTCGCTGCCCATCACCGTGTACATGCCCTCCCAGCCGGTGCCGCCGCGGTACTTGCCGTGGCCCGCGGTGTTTGGCTTGACCTTCCGGCCCAGCTGGATGAGGCCCCACTGGGTCTGCTCCCACTCCTCGACGTCCCCGAGGTCGGCCTCGGGGTTGAACATCGCGTAGGCGTAGTCGAGGCCGTCCCGGCAGGCCGAGGCCCCGAGCCCCTGACAGGAGAGCTCGAAGGGGCCGACGGGGAAGTAGTCGCCGAGCGCGTCCGGGATGGCGTCGGCGAACGAATCCATCAGTTTCCCGCCGCCCTGGATGGCGTCGGAGGGTTCCCCGTAGCCCGTGACCACCTCCTCGCGGAAGCCACGGGAGAAGAAGCCTCGGGAGATGCACTTCCAGACGCCCTGATACGTGGGGAAGATGGTCGCCCACGGCGTGTGATAGGACAGTTCCGGGTCCTGTGGGTTCGTCACGCTGCCCTCGGGATAGTGGGTGTCGACGGCCATGTGCGCGCCGTCGTTGACCTTCCCGTCGTGGAGCAGACACTGGGTGAGCGACACCCAGAGCGCGCCTTCCATGGACCCCTCGGCGCAGTTGAAGGCGTGGGGGCCGGGGGGACTCGCACCCTCCATGTCGAGTTCCATCCCGCCGTCCTCGTCGACGGTGACCTCGACCGGGAGGTGGTTCATCATGTCCTGCCGGGAGCCGGGCTGCCAGGCCTTGTCCCCCCAGGTGATGGGCAGGAAGCTGGCCTCGCGGTAGGTGCCGGGGAACAGCCGCTCCTGGACGCGGGACTCCATCGTCTGGCGCCCCTCCTCGACGGCCTCGTAGATGAACTGCTTGAACGTGTCCACGCCGACCTCGTCGATCATGTCGTGGATCGCCTCGCGGATCATGTGACAGCCCGCGAGCCGGCACTTCTCGTCCAGGTCCCAGTACATCGGCGTCCGCGTGCCCCGCTGGCCGCGGTCCCGCCAGTCCTGGTAGAGCTTGTCGTCCTCGCCGATCTTCTCGCAGGTGGCGTACAGCCCGTCCTCGTGGCGATTGGTGGACGCCAGTTGGTCGTGGCCGCGGGTCATCCCGCCGATGTCGATCTCGTGGGTGACGCCGTCGGCCCAGGCCACCAGTTCGTCGTCGTAGAAGATCGGGACGAACGTGTGCACGTCCGTCGTGTGGACGTTCCCGAGGTCGTTGTCGTTGTTGCAGAACACGTCCCCGGGCTGGATGCCGCGGTCGTGCTCGTAGTCCTGCTCGATCATGTACTTGATCGCGAGCGAGCCGGTGTGGACGTGGACGATGATCCCCGTCGAGACGGCGATGGAGTCGCCCTCGGGCGTGTAGACCTGGAAGCACAGCTCCCCGATCTCGCGGACGATGGGCGACGCGCTCACGTGGAGGGCGGTCTCGCGGGCCGAGACCAGCGCCCCCCGGAGCCGGGAGTAGAGCCGCTCGTAGGTGAAGCGGTCCTCCTCTTTCATCTCCAGTTCGTCCAGCCCCTGGTAGTGGCCGGTCTCCTCGGCGAGGCGCTCGCTCTCGTCGAGCATCTCCTGGAGCGTCTGCCCGTCCCAGCCGATGGGTGGCTCGGCGTCGTCGAACTTCCGTTCCCGCACCGTCGTGCCGGGGTCGTGTAGGTCCGACCCCTGGCGGTCCTGTTTGCTCATGTGTCTGTCTGTTGCAGGTGGTAGATACGGTTCTCGTCGAGCGGTGCCTCGAAGCCCGGCGGGACCAGCATCGTCGTCGCCGGGGCCTCCGTGACCGCCGGCCCCTCGACGACGTTGCCGGCCTGGATGGGGTCCATCCGCCAGATGTCCGCCTCGTGCCAGTCGCCGTCCCAGTAGATGTCCCGGGTGCCCTTGTGGGCCTCCTCGGGCGGCGTCTCGGTCGACACCGGGTCCTCGTTCGGCAGTTCCGGTTTCGGCGACGGCGCGACGCCCTCGCCGATGGCGACCGTGATCTGGTAGCCGTTCTCCGGCGAGCGGGCGGCGCGCTGGAAGACGCGGCCGAACTCCTCCTCGAACTTCTCGATGAGGCGTTCGACGTCGTCGCCGTCGAGGCCGCCGTCCCAGACCTCCGCCGCCGACACCTCGAGGTCGTCGAGCATCCCGGTGTACTGGGCGCGGATCGACGGCTCGAACGCCATGTCCGCGGGGTCGATGTCGTCGCGCCGGAACGCCTCGGCGGCCTGTTCGCGGACGTCCTCGAACACCTCGGTCAGCTGGTCGGCGACCGCCGCGGCGTTGCTGAAGTCGGGCTGGAGGATGACGTCCAGCGACTGGTCGTAGCGGTAGGCCGCGTCGGCACAGGCACAGCCGAAGGCCGAGAACGCCGCGGCCCAGTCCGGGATCAGGACGTCCTGGAAGTCCAGCGGCTGGCTGTAGCCGGCGGCGTGCAGCGGCCCGCCGCCGCCGTAGCTGATGAGGCTGTAGTTCTCCGGCGAGTAGCCCAGCCCGAGCACCATCGACCGGAGCTCGTTAGCCATGTCACGCTCGACCACGTCGAGGACGCCGCGAGCGGTCTCGATGGGGTCCTCGTCGAGCGGGCTGGCGAGCTGGTCGTCGATGGCATCCCGCGCCGCGTCGACGTCGATGGGGATATCGCCGCCGAGGAAGAAGTCGGGATTGATGTAGCCCAGCAGGGCCGTGCAGTCGGTGACCGTCGGCGTGGTCACGTCGGCGTCCTCGTTGGAGACGCCGACCAGGTAGCCCGCCGAGTCCGGCCCGACCTCGATGCGGTTCGAGGCGCGGTCGACCCGGAGGTACGAGCCCGTGCCCGAGCCGATGGAGTCGAGTGCCGTCATCGGGATGTTCGTCAGGAACTGCGCGAGGCTCTGGTCCCACCGGGTGGGGTAGTGGCCCTCGGTGATCATCGCCACGTCGAAGCTCGTCCCGCCGACGTCGGAACAGACGAGGTTGTCGATGCCGAGTTCGTCGGCGAGGAACTCCCCGCCGAACACCCCGCCGATGGGGCCCGACAGCATCGTCTCGACGAGCCAGTCGTGGTCCGGCGAGATGGTTCCCCCCGAGGAGGTGAGGACCCGGAACGGCGAGTCCAGGCCCTCCGCTTCGAGGGAGTCCTCGATGCTGTAGAGCTGTTCGCGCGACGGCTCGACGGCGTAGGCCTCCAGGACGAGCGTGTTCAGCCGCGGCGTCTCGCCCCGGACCGGGTTCTGCTCGCTCGACAGCCAGACCGGCGTGTCGTCGTCGCGTTCGTCCTTGATCTCCTCGGCGATCTCCTTGACTTTCTGCTCGTGGGACTGGTTCGCGTAGGAGAAGATCATGCAGACGCAGATGACGCGCACGTCCCGGTCGAGCAGGTCGTGGACCGCCTCCCGAATCTCGTCCTCGTAGATGTTGACGACGGGGACCCCGAGCATGTTGACGCGCTCGCGGACGCCCTTGATGTTCTCCCGTGGGACGATGGGTTCGGGGTGTTCGTGTTCCCGTGCGTGGAGCCGGCCCGCGTAGGAGAGGTCGGCCCAGGACTGGATCGCCCGGCCCATCCGGTGATGGTCCTCGAAGCCGCCGGTGGTGATGACGCCGATGTCGCCTTCCCCCTCGCGTTCGAGGAGGCGGTTGAGCATCGCCGTCCCGGCGTAGACGACGCCGTCGAGCGACGCCGCGCTCTCCGAGAAGGAGGTGCCCCAGTAGCCCAACCCGTTGTCGAATGAGTCCCGGACGCCGACCGCCTCGTCGTCGGGAGTCGTCTGTGCCTTGCCGACCGTGTAGTTCGCCTCCTCGTCGACGATGAACGAGTCCGTCATCGTCCCGCCCGTGTCCAGCGCGAGCAGGCGCGGTTCGTGTTCTGGCTGGTCGTCAGTGCTCATCGGTTGTGTTCCCTCGTTTCACGGGGTGTGACAGCACATCCCGTGATACAGCCCGCCTAGGAACCCGTTACCAAATAGCTTGCCCACGGCGGGAGGGGAAACGAGCAAAAATAATCCGGACGGCAGGTCGGAATCAAGCCTCGGCACGCGGGCGCGGCAGGGTCGAAATCGGTCCCCGTCACGCGGACGTGTCGCCGTCGTCGCCATCATCGCCGTCGTCGCCATCGTCGCCGTCGTCGCCATCATCGCCGTCGTCGCCATCATCGCCGTCGTCGCCATCATCGCCATCGTCGCCGTCGGGCCACTCGCCGCGGGCGGCGTCGAGCCAGTCGCGTCTGTGCCGTTCGCTACAGAACGCGACGCGGCGGATCGGGGGGCTGGCGAGGGGCGACAGCCGCGGCGAGAAGCCGGTCGGGAGCGTGACCGTGGGCGGGTCTTCCGGGAGGTCGTCGCCACAGACCTCACACGCGTCCGGTTCCGCCTGGTGTCCCATGCACAGGGACGGCGGCTCTCGGAAAATAAGCGTTCGGGGCGGTCGCGCCCGTCCCCACGGCTGGGGAGACCGCGACGGCTCAGTCCCGGTCGAGAAACAGCGAGACACGACCGACGGCGACGGTCCGTTCGCGGTCGTCGGCCCCGGTCGTCACCTCGACCTCGACGACGGCCATCGAACCGCCCGCCCGGATCACCTCGGCCTCCGCGGTCAGGTCGCCGTTTGCCGGTTGCACGAAACTGACGTTCAGTTCCGTCGAGGCGTGGCCGGTCTCGAGTGGCTCGTCGAGCGTCGTCCGGATGGCCGCGCCGCCGCCGTGGTCGATGAGCGTGGCGACCACGCCGCCCTGCAACACGTCGGAGCCGGGGTTGGTGAGCGAGTCGTCGTGCGGGAGCGAGAGTCGGACGTAGCCCTCGTGCTGGTCCTCGATGGTGATACCGAGGTCCCCGAGGTGGTCGTGGTTGTCGAGGAACCACTGGTTCGCGTCGGTCATGGCCCGCGTTCCGTCGCCGGGGAATAAATACCTTCCAGCCGGGACGTCTCCGAGACGGACCTGCCGGGCGCCGGAACGAAACACGGGACGAACTGACATCCGGCGACCAGACGGTCGTGCCGCCGACCTGAGCGCACGGCGCTCGGCATGGGTCGGCGCTGCGCTGGCCGCACGCGGCGAGTTCTCGCTGTTCGTGCAGTACTCCGGGCCGCTGGAAGCGTTCGCGACCGCCCGATTCGACGGCTGAATCGGTCCTACCCGGGGAAATGCTTCACATGTTCTCCTTGTACTCGTTGACCAGCGCCTGCATCGACTCCTTCGCGTCGCCAAAGAGCATGCTCGTGTTGTCCTTGGCGAACAGCGGGTTTGCAATCCCGGAGAACCCGGGACTGAGACTGCGCTTGTTGACGATGACCGTCCCCGCTTCCCAGACGTTGAGGACGGGCATCCCCGAGATGGGGCTGTCGTCGGCCTCGTTGGCCTGGGGGTTGACGACGTCGTTCGCCCCGGTGACGATGACGACGTCGGTCTGTGAGAAGGTCGGGTTGACCTCCTCGAGTTCGCGCATCTTCTCGTAGGAGACGTCGGCCTCCGCCAGCAGCGCGTTCATGTGGCCGGGCATCCGGCCCGCGACCGGGTGGATGCCGAACTCGACGTCGACGCCGTTCTCCTCGAGCAGGTCCGCGAGTTCCGCGACGGCGTGCTGGGCCTGCCCGACCGCCATCCCGTAGCCTGGGACGATGACGACCCGGTCCGCGACCTCGAGGAGCATCTCGACTTCCTCGGGCGAGGTCTCGGAGATGTTGCCCTCGTAGATGTCCTCCATGTCGCCGCCCGAGGCGTCCTCCCCGAGGCCGCCGAAGAGGACGTTCGTCAGCGAGCGGTTCATCGAATCGCACATGATGACCGTCAGGATCATCCCCGACGCGCCGACGAGCGTCCCGGCGATGATGAGGACGGTATTGTTCAGCACGAAGCCAGTGGTGGCCGCCGCCAGCCCCGAATACGAGTTCAGCAGCGCGATGACGACCGGCATGTCCGCGCCGCCGATGGGGACGACGAGGATGATACCCAGAAGCGACGCCGCCGCGACCAGCACCCAGTAGGAGGGGACCCACGAGGAGAGTGGGACCGCGCCGATGACCGAGGGCTGGACGACCAGATGGAGGCCAGCGGCGACCGCGGCGCCGAGAAAGAGTATCTTCAGCGCGTGGCCGACGTTGGTGCTGACCGGCGAGTCACCGACGACGCCGTGGAGTTTGCCGGCGGCGACGAGACTCCCCCAGAAGGTGACGGCGCCGATGATGCCCGCGATGGAGGCCGTCGTGGTCAGCCCTATCGAGAGGGCGCCACCCGAGGCCAGCACGTCGATGAGTTCCGCGCCGGCGACGACCGCCGACGCCCCACCGCCGAACCCGTTGAACAGGCCGACGAGCTGTGGCATCTCGGTCGTCTCGACGGTCACGGCCAGATACGCGCCGATCAGCCCACCGACGAGCAGGCCGCCACCGAGGACGGCCGGCGAGATGATCTCGAACCACAGGACGGTGATGACGACCGCGAGGAACATCCCACCGGATGAGATCAGGTTCCCCCGCGTCGCGGTGCGGGGGTGGGTCATGTCACGCAGGCCCTGGATGAACAGGATGCCGGAGACGAGATACACCAACTGCAGGACCGACTGGGGCAGTCCCCCGAGGACTCCAGCCATGTGTCAGCGCCCCCGCTGGCTGAACTGCTCGAGCATGAAGTGACTCACCAGATAGCCGCCGACGACGTTGATCGTCGCCATGACGACGGCGACGAAGCCGAGCGCCGTCGCCAGCATCGTCGACCCCGACCCGGCGACCACGACCGACCCGAGCAACGTGATACCCGAGATGGCGTTTGCCCCGGACATCAGCGGCGTGTGCAGGTTCGTCGGAATCTTGGTGATGATCTCGTAGCCGACGAACGCGGACAGCACGAACAGGGTGAGGTTCTGGATGAACGTCACGCGACCACCCCCTGGTCCGGACCGGCCACGGAGCGGGCGTTACGCGGCATCGGTCGCCCCCTCCTCGTCGTCGGCATCGGCTGCGGACTCGTCCGCCGTGGCGTCGTCGTCCGTCTCGCCGTCGTCGGTCTCGTCTTCGTCTCCCGAATCGTCGATGTGTGGGTTGCGTATCGTGCCATCGTGGGTGAGCAACGTCGAGTCGATGATCTCGTCCTCGAAGTCGAAGTCCAGTTCGCCCTCCTCGTCGGTCAGGTTCGCGAGGAAGTTCTGCAGGTTGTTCGCGTACTGGTCGCTCGCCGTGTTAGCCACCTTCGAGGGCAGGTTCGTCGGCCCGTGGACGGTGACGCCGTCGTGGACGACGGTCTCCCCGGCCTCGGTCGGCTCACAGTTGCCGCCGGTCGCTGCGGCGAGGTCGACGACGACCGACCCCTCGTCCATGTCCTCGATCATCCCCGAGGTGATGATCTCCGGCGCGGGACGCCCGGGGATTGCGGCGGTCGTGATGAGGACGTCCATCCGGGGGACGACGTTCTCCATCTGCTCGCGCTGGGCGGCGTAGAACTCCTCGCCCATCTCGACGGCGTAGCCCTCCTCGTCGCCGGAGCCTTCCGTCTCCAGATCGAGTTCGACGAAGTCGGCGCCGAGGCTCTCGACCTCCTGTTTGACCTCCAGTCGGACGTCGTGGCCCTTCGTGTCGGAGCCGAGTCGTTCGGCCGTCGAGATGGCCTTGAGTCCGGCGACGCCAGCCCCGATGACCAGCACCTTCGCCGGCCGAATCGTGCCGGCTGCAGTCATCTCCATCGGGAACATCTTGGGCAACTCCTCCGCGGCCATGAGCGTCGCCTGATACCCGCCGAGACTCGCCTGCGAGGACAGCGCGTCCATGCTCTGTGCACGGCTGATTCGCGGGATCAACTCCAGCGAGAACGCACTGACGGAGCGGTCGGCGAGCGTCTCCAGTTGTTCGTCGGCGACGTCGTACGGACCCAGCAGGCCAACGACGACCTGCCCGTCGGTGTAGGGGTCGACGTCCTCGCCGACCGAGCCAAGCGCCTGTACCTGGAAGACGATGTCCGCCGCCTCGAAGACTGCCTCGCGGTCCGCCAGCACCTCACAGCCGACCGCCTCGTAGTCGTCGTCGCTGAAGGTCGCGCCCTCGCCGGCGCCAGCGGCGACGACGACCTCGTGGCCGTCCTCGATGAGTTCCGCGGCCGCGTCCGGGACGAGCGCGACGCGTTTTTCGCCGTCAGCCGTCTCCGTCGGCACGCCGATTTTCACGGCGATCCCTCCGGTAGCGCGGCGGTCGTGGTCGTTACGCCCGATCCGACTCCGTGTGTGCGGTGGTGCATCCTACTACGTAGCCCCCTTGTGGACCGTTGTCGGCCGGTTTCGTGCCGATTATATAAATCCCCGGTATACCACAACACGACCCACGGTACACTACCCCACTGAGACCGGCAAAATCGGGGATTTCCTGTCGGTAACGCAACTAATTCGGGGTGGAGCGGGGCGGGAAACCCGCGAGTGAGCCGAACAGGAGGGCGCCGGTGGCCGTCACGCGGCCAGGAGCGGGTGGCTGCCTCGACCGCCTGGCGCTTCAGTCCACCAGGTCGGCGACCAGTCCGGAGACGTACTCGACTTCGTCACGGTTGATGCCGTGGCCCATCCCCTCGTAGAGGCGCTTCTCCACGCCGGCGTTCAGGTCCTCGAGGACCGCCACGGACTCGTTGACGCGCTCGGCGGGGATGTGCGGGTCCACGTCGCTACAGCCGAAGAAGGCGGGCGTACGCTCCAGGTCGCCCGCGTAGTCGTCGCGGTCGATGCTCTCGCCGATGAGGCCGCCGCTGAGGGCGACGAGACCACCGTAGCGGGTGGGGTTGCGGGCGACGTACTCGCTGGCGAGACAGGCGCCCTGCGAGAACCCGCCGACGACGACCCGCTCGGTCGGGATATCGGCGTCGGTGGCCGTCTCGATGGCGTCCCCGATGGCCTGCAGGCCGGAGGTGCGGCCGGGTTCGTTCTGCTCGACGGGCGCTGTGAAGGGGTTGGGGTACCACGTGTTGCGGGCGGCCTGCGGGGCGAGGATGGCGACGCCCTCGTGGTGGAACTCCAGACCGGTCTGTGCGATGCTCCGGGCGGTCGCGCCCCGTCCGTGAGCGAGGACGAGCGCCGCCGTGGCGTCGGCGAGGTCGGTCCCGCCGGTGACGAGCTGCTGGTCCTGATGCGGTCCGGTCACGCCTGCCCTCCGCTGTGTACGGTCATGCTCCTTCGAAGGGGCTCGATGACAATCCGTCTGTCGACCGGCGGCGTGTGGAGGAGGAACGCTCAAACCGCGCCGGTCCCTACGGACGGGCGTGTCACGGTCGCTTCTCGTTTACGACGGCAGCACGGAGTGGCTGCGAACCGCCGCCGGCCTCGTGGCGAGCGCCGCCGACGACGTGCGGCCGGTACCCTGGAACGCAGACGCGGTCCAGGCGTTCCTCGATGCACAGTTCGGCGACCGGCCGTTCGCCCTCTTTCTGATCGAGACCGACACGGTCTACGTCGGGAAGGCCGCCGTCGAGCGCCTGCTCCAGCAGTACGGCATCGACGGGGAGCTCGCGAAGGTTTTCAAGCGACTGTACCCGCCGTTCTCGGCGCCCTTCGGCCGGCTCGTCCACGGACAGACGCCCGACGACCTCCACGGGACCTTCCCGCTGGACGCGGCGGCGAGCGAACACCTCGCCCCGCTTCGCGAGAGCGTCGAGATCCCCGTGGAACCGGAGTGAGGTCAGTCCCGCTCCGTGTCGTTCTGCCGCAGGTTCTCGGCCAGTAGCTCGCCCCGCGTGTGCCAGGTGCGCGGTCGACAGCAGACCACCAGCGCACCGCCGTAGAGGACGGCGACGACGGCCGTCACCAGTCCGCCGGAAATCGTCCCGACCGCTGCGCTCGCCGGCCACGGCGTCCCGGCGAAGGCCGTCACGCGGAGCAGCCACGCCCCGGCGATGATCGTAAAGAGCGGGAAGTACACCCGCCGAAGCCGGTGTGCGATGGCTTCCTCCGTCGAAATTCGCAGCTGCGGGCGGCGGTAGTTGTCCGCCAACTGCTCGCGCCAGTCGTCTTCGTCGACCGCCATGGTCGGGTCGAGCCCGACGGCCCAGACGCGCTCCTGCAGCGTGCGTACCCGCGAGCGCCACACGTCGTAGGCACGGTACCGCCGCGCCTCGATGAACAGGAACATCGCGACGGCGGCGGCCCCGACGAGGATGACGTAATGGGGATTGGCCTCGCTCGAGAACGACCACGTCAACACCGCGGCGATGAGCAGGACCGCCCAGTTGGTCGTCCGGTCCAGCCGCTCGCGCCAGAGTTTCATCCGGTGGATCTCGCCGCGGTAGAGGTGTGCGAGCGCCGAACTCGGCCCCATGTCGCGGTCGAGCAGACCCCTGCCGACCCCTTCGTCGAGCGGCGCCTGGCCGTCGCGCAGTTCGTCGCCGAGGGGCATATCGTCGGCCGCCTCGCGGTCGGCGTCACCCATCGGTATCGGCCCGTGTGCCGTCCCGGTGTATAGAGCGTGTGTGAGTAGTG
This sequence comes from Halorientalis marina, assembly GCF_023028345.1. Taxonomy (GTDB): domain Archaea; phylum Halobacteriota; class Halobacteria; order Halobacteriales; family Haloarculaceae; genus Halorientalis; species Halorientalis marina. The sequence continues at coordinate 44,843 of NZ_CP095487.1, forward strand.
TTCAAGAGTATGGATACCGGATTCAGCAGCGTAATTGCCGCGTCAGTCGCCGGTGAGGGCGTCCTGGCTGGCCGCACAGTTGTTCGGCCCGAGTTCGAGCTCGAACGCCTCCTCGTCATCGGCCTCCTGCTGGCCGAGGTTCGTCGCGATGATGTCCTCGTAGTTCGCGGGCCGTGGCGGCATATCCGAGAGGATCAGGTCGACGAACTCGTCTTCGGCCATCGTGAGCGCCGCCATCTCGTCGACCAGCTGTCCGATAGGAGCGGTGTAGGTGCCGTCCGCGGCGGGCTCTGCGGCATCGCTGAAGTGCGCCCCGCCGACGAGCACGTCGTCGTCGAGGGTGAGGACGCGCTCCTGCAGGGTCTCGTGGAGCTGGCGGGCGGCGTCGGGCGCGCCCTCGTCACCCTCTTCGAGGTCGGGGCGGGCGACGCTCTCGACGAACAGGCCGTCGCCCGTCGCGAGCAGGCTGCCGCCGAGGAGGTATGAGGTCATGCCGCTGGTGTGGCCGGGGGTGTAAACCGTCTCGACCGTCGCGTCGCCGACGGCGAACTCGTCGCCGTCCGTTGCGGTCGCCAGTTCGTCGATGTAGGTGACGCCGCGCTGGCGGGCGGCCTCCGGCACGACGCCGGTCACGCCGCGCTCGTCCAGATCGCGCACGCCACTGATGTGGTCGGCGTGGATGTGCGTATCGAAGGCGTAGGTCAGGTCAGCGCCGAGTTCGTCGGCGTCGTCGAGGTAGCGGTCGGTGAACGCCCGGAGCGGGTCGACGACCGCCGCCTCGCCGTCCGAGACGAGCAGGTAGCCCAGACAGCCACTCGATGGGCGCTGGTACTGGTAGAGGTCGCCGGGCCCGTCGTACCGGGTAACGGGCACGCGCTCGTAGATGCGGGCCCACCCGTTCATTCCGTCGTCGAGGTGGACCACGTCGCGACCCCGCTCTGCGAGGACACCCGCGACGTACTCGCTCGCGCCACCCTTGGCACAGAGGACGACCAGCGGCTCGCCCTCGGGGACCTGTTCGAGCACGTCGTCGTCGACCTCGTCGTCGAGGAAGTGGAAGTACGGGACGTTCGCGATCTCGACTGTCGGCCCGTCGACGTGCCACTCCGTGAACTCACTCTCCATCCGCGTATCCAGGACCGTCACCGACTCGTCGGCGTCGATCCGGCGCTTGAGTTCGGCTGGTTCGATCTCGTCGACCTCCACGTCCGGCGTGGGAAAGTCCTCGGGTTCCATGTTACACCCCAGGTTTGGAGACTCGACACCTTATATCTTGTGTGTAGTGTACAATATCATAATCCATTTCGAACGGGTGGCAGACAGGACCGGCGGACACTCGGGCGACGAGACCGGCAATCGATGCGCAACAAATGTCTCATATGCGCTTTTCGGCGACGGTTACCGTCCCCGCGGGTATCGGACCGTCGACGGTTCGGGCGGATTTGTTTTGCGTACTACACACAATACTAATAGGCGGACAGGTTGTAGTGTCAGGTATGCGCGCAGTGTACGCGACGGACCTGTCCGAGGCTATCGAGACGGCGATCGGGTCGCGGACGTGCCTGGAGTGTCTCGGTCGGTACGGGATCGACGAGATCGACCTGATCACCGTCACGAGCCCGAACGTGACGGCCGGGATGCCCGGCAGCGACGTGGGCGAACGGACGCGGCGGGCCCTGGACCGCCAGCAGCGGTTGCTGGAGGAGGAGGGGTTCGCCGTCCGGACGCACGTCGTTCGTGGGACGCCACACCGACGGATCAACGGGCTTGCAGACCGCGTCGACGCCGCGCTCACCATCGTCGGTTCGCGCGGGCAGAGTCCGCTCGAACGGCGGTTGATCGGGAGTACGGCCCGGAACATCAGCCGGACGACGGTGCGACCGCTCCTGCTCCAGCGGATCGTCGAGTCCGAAGCGGACGCGGCCCACGAGGTCGCGAACGAACACCTGTTCCAGCGTGTCCTGTACGCGACGGACTTCTCCGAGAACGCCGAGCGCGCGTTCGAGCAGTTCCGGCACATGCAGACCGCCACGCAGGAGGCGACCCTGCTCCACGTCGCGCCCCCGTCACGGCGGTCGAGCGAGGGCAGCGAGACCGTCAGCGACGCCGAGGCGCGGCTGAGCGAACTCGCCGACGAACTCGAGTCGATGGACATCGAGACGCGGACCGCCGTCCGGGAGGGTGAGGCGGTCGAAGAGATCCTCGCGGCCGAGACGGCGTTCCAGCCGACGACGATCCTCATGGGGTCACGCGGGCGCAGTCGGATGCGCCGGCTCCTGCTCGGGAGCACGTCCGAGGACGTGGTCGCCCGGGCGAACTGCAACGTCCTGCTCGTTCCGCCGCCACGCTGAGGCCGCGGGGCCAGGACCGTTTTCGACGACGGCACCCGGACGCGGAAGCGACGGCGTCGGGGCCGCGGGCAGGTGGAAACGGAGTGCTCGCACGGCCAGCAGACGGTCGGAAAACGAAAAGGCGGCTGGCGACCGGCGCGATCAGGCGTCGACAGCGACGGACTGGTCGGTCGCCGCCGCGCGGAGTTCCCGGACGGCACTGTAGGACACCGCACCGCTGACCAGCAGGGCCGCGCCGAGGATGATGACGAGGCTCACGGTGTCGAGCACCGGCATCTCGAGGACGCCACCGATCTGACGCACGGCGACGGCGATGGCGCCGAGCAGGAGCATCACGCCGAAGTACACTTTGATGTCGTCCTCCTCGACGAGGCTCGTCGCGGCCGCGCCGAGGCGCGCGCCGAGCGCGCTCCCGGCCAGGAGCGGGACGACGATGCTCAGGTCGACCGCGCCCGACTGCGCGTAGAGGAAGGAACCGATCCCGCCCGAGAAGACGATCTCGAACAGGTCGGTCCCCACCGCGACGGGCACGGGGACGCCGATGAGGTAGAACAGCGCGGGCATCCGGATGAACCCGCCGCCGACGCCCAGGAAGCCGGAGAGCAGGCCCGTGGCGAACGCCACCAGCAGGATCATCCACAGCGACACCGAGAACCCGCCGCGGAGCGACATCATCGGCGGCACGCGGTAGGACTGTATCTTCTTGGCGATGTCGGGGATGTCCGCATCGTCGAGGTCCTCGTCCGCGTCGTGGTCGAGGCCGCCGTCGTCGCCGCCGTCTTTCAGCGCCTCGCGCGTCACGAACACGCCGATCCCGCCCAGCAGGCCGACGTACGCGACGCTGACGACGGTATCGGCCAGCCCGATGTGCTGGAGGTACTCCAGCCCGATCTTGCCGACCTCGATGCCGGCGGTCGTGCCGGCGATCATCAACACGCCGAGCTTGTAGTCGACCTGCCCGAGGTCGCGGTGTTTCAGCGTCGCGATGACGGAGGTCCCGAAGACGAACGCCAGCCCGGAACCGACCGCGACGTTCGCCTCGTAGCCCATGACCAGCAGCGCCGGCGTCACCAGGAAGGAGCCGCCCATCCCGAAGAAGCCAAAGAGGATGCCGATGAGCAGCCCGAAGCCGGCGAACGTCGCGAGCAGCATCGCACTCACGCCGAAGAGCTCCATCATTGCTTGGTCCCTCCGTTCTCGGCGGCCGGACAGCGACCGAAGAGCGCGTCGAGGACGGCACACTGGCCCTCGAGGACGCGTTTCACCGATGGCCCGAGCAGGGTCTCCAGCCCGCCGTAGCCCACGTACAGGACGAACGCCTCGGCGAGGACGATCCCGACGAGGACCGCCGCCTGCGCGTTCCCGCTGAGGGTTTCAATTCCGAACATCGGTACTCACCTGCGTCGACAGTCTTGTGGTCCGCGTGTAATTCTGCACGGATGGACGTAGCCGGAGGGGATAAATAACGGTTTTGGGTCCACTGTACAATACTATATCGCCGTAACGGACCCATAGGGATGCATAAGTTATCGGTGGCTACAGCGGTCGGTGGCCGTCCGTGAACGGCGCTGGCGCGCGGGTCGGTGCGGGACGTGGCGGTCGGGACGCGCGGCTGCTGGCACGCGTGGCTGCCGGTCGATCAACAGGAAGGAAACAGGTGAGCCGCGGGCGTCAGTCCGCGGTCGTCGGTCGGGCGTCAGTCCGCGGTCGTCGGGCCGGCGTCGCTGTCGGTCGTCCGGGACCGGACCAGCCCCTGGAGATACGCGCCGGCGAACATACCGCCGATGGCCCAGAGGATGGTGAAGTTCCCGATGCCGACGCTAGCGTAGGCGGCGCCGGGGCAGATGCCGGAGAGCCCCCAGCCGACGCCGAAGATCACGCCGCCGGCCAGGACGTTCCGGTCGAAGGACTTCATGCGGCGGACGTAGTCGGCCCCGGTCAGCGGCGCGTGGTCGAGCACGTTCGTCGCGAAGGCGAAGGTAATCGCCGTGACCACCGAGGCCCCGCCCATCACGAACAGGAGGCCGAAGTCCTCGAACTGCAGGAAGTTCAGGACGACCTCGGGGCGGGCCATGTGGCTGTAGGCCAGCCCGAATCCGAACACGAGCCCACCGACGAGGACCGCGAGGTAGAACGCGGGACTGCGGTCGCTCACGGCAACACCCCCAGGGCCTGCACCAGCTGAGCGGTACCGATGGCGACGGCCATGAACGTCGCCACGTTCACGATGGAGGTCCCCGAGAGCGAGCCGACGCCACAGACGCCGTGTCCGGACGTACAGCCCTTTCCGAGCCGGGTCCCGATCCCGACGAGGACGCCGCCGCCGAGCAGTCGCCACCACTGGACGTCCGTCGTCCAGGCTCCGCCCTGCCAGAAGACGGCGTAGACCGCGGCCCCGAGGACGATACCGACCGTGAACACGACCCGCCAGTCGCGGGTCGCGACGTAGGGACCGCGGTTGAACCGCGGGACCTTCGAGACGTAGGACAGCGTGGATTCGAGGAACGTGCTCGCGCCCGCGATGATACCAGTGGCGAGGTAGATGATCGCCACGCCACCGCCGACGAACGCACCGCCGATGGCGTAGCGCGCGATGCCGTTCGGGAACAGCTCCATACCGATCATCGACGCACCACCCCGTGACGGCCGCGTGCCGGTTCGAGCCGAGTTCGAGTCATGTGTCACTCGCCCCTACCGGCTGCTCGGGCAAAAGGATTTGCATACTATTTTGTCTACTATACAATACTGTTTCGGGATACCGACCCAATGGCGCACCAGAAGTGGTTTCGAGGGGCGTATACCTTTTGAGTGATGGGCATTACCGACACAATTATCAACCCGTGGCGTAGTATTGTGCGTTGAAGACAACACATGAGTATCGAAACGGACGTTACGGAGACGCTCGACGTGAAAGGTGCCTCGTGCCCGATGCCGGTCGTGAAGACGAAGCAGGCGGTCGACGACCTCGCGCCGGGCGACGTGCTCGAAGTGCTCGCGACGGACTCGGGCAGCACGAGCGACATCGACGGCTGGGCGAACGGAACCGACGGCGTGGAACTCCTCGAGCAGACGGAACGCGACGGGGGCGGTGAGACCGTCTACGTGCACTACGTGCAGGTGACAGAATGAGCACGGACGCGGACGAGACCCCGGAGGGCGACGGGCCGACGGCGGCGGACGCAGCCGAAGTCGACGTCGCGGAACTGCGCGCCCGCGTCGACGAACTGGAGGAGCAGCTGGCGGCCGTCGAGGCCGACGCCGACGACGACACGAACTCGATGGTCATCATCGCGACGAAGGGCACGCTCGACATGGCGTACCCGCCGCTGATCCTCGCCTCGACGGCCGCCGCGTTCGGCTGGGACGTGACCCTGTTTCACACGTTCTGGGGGCTCGACGTCCTCCACGAGGAGAAGTCGACGGAGCTCCAGATGAGTTCCGTTGGCAACCCGAATATGCCGGTACCCAACGCGGTGGCCTCCCTGCCGGGGATGGACCGCGTGACCACGAAGATGATGGAGAAGAAGATCGCCGACAACGAGACGGCGACCATCGAGGAACTCATCGAGACCAGTTTCGACATGGGCGTCGAGATGCAGGCCTGTCAGATGACGATCGAGCTGATGGGCTACGACGAGGACGACTTCTACGACGACGTCACCGTCGGTGTCGGCGCCGCGACAGCGCTCGAACGCATGGCCGACGCCGACATCCAGCTGCTGGTCTGACCGGCCAGGAGTGTTGTGCAGTTCTTACATAACCCTTTTGTTATCACCGTGCTTAGTTGAGGGTATGCCGGACTCGATGGCCGAGATGCTGCGGCAGGATATGCAGTGTGAGGGACTGCTGGAGTGTCTCCACGGGCTGAAAGACCTCGACCGGGAGTGTTATCAGGCCCTCGCGAACGCGGAGGAACCACTGACGGTCGACGAGATCGGAGAGCGCGTCGACCGCGAGCGCTCGACTGCGTACCGGTCGATCCAGCGCCTGCTCCAGACGGGGCTCGTGAGCAAAGAACAGGTCAACTACGACCAGGGCGGGTACTACCACGTCTACTACCCGACCGACCCCGAGGAGGTCGCCGACGATATGCAGCGCCTGCTCAACGACTGGTACGCACAGATCGGGAACCTCATCGGCGAGTTCCGCGAGAAGTACGGTGAGGAGGCCACACCCGTCCCCGCCGAGCAGTGAGCCGCGTCGCGTCCCCTTCTCAAGGCAGACAGTACTGCGCCGCGCCCACGAGCGCCTCCAGCGGCTGGTAGAGCAGGTCGTGGACCGGGGGCATCGGCACCGGCACGCCGAGCAGGACCAGCCCGTGTGAGAGCGGCAGGTACCCGAGGAACACGAACGTCACGCCGAGCCCCCGGTGGACCCGACGGAGCCACCGCGCCGGGAGCGCGCCCAGCGCCGTCCCGTACCCGAACAGCGACGGGACCGTGGCGAGCCCGAGCACGCCAAGCGCGACCGCGCCCTCAAGCGGGTCGCCCCGCGACAGCGCGTAGAGGTACGCGGGGTAGAGCAGCGGACAGGGAAGCAGGGCGTGGGCCGACCCGAGCAGGGCGATTCCCGGCCCCCGGACGAGGCGGTCGACGTGTCGTGTCAGCAGGCGCGCGGCGCGGCCGCCCCCTTCGAGTCTCGCCAGCGGACCGCCAGCCCCGCCACGGAGGTAACTGGCTCCCGCGGCGACGATGAGCGCGCCGGCGACGATGCCGACCACCGCCCGGACGCCGTTTGCGGCCTCGGCCACGGCGGCCGCGTCGAAGACGAGCGCACCGAGCAGGCCGAAGGCCGCGCCAGCGACGACGTAGCCGACGACGCGGCCGAGATTGAACAGCAACTGCTGGCGCACCTCGTAGAAGTCGACCGGGCCGTCGTCGGCGACGCGGTCGGTGTAGGTCGTCACCAGCGGACCGCACATGCCCAGACAGTGAGCGCCGCCGAACAGCCCGATCAGGGCGAAGACGACCAGGTCGAGTTGGGGCGCGAGGGCGTAGGCCACGGCTCAGGCTTCCCGCTCGCGGAGGGTGGTCAGGTCCTCGCGCACGTCCTGCCAGCGCACCTGCGGTTCACCGCTGCTCTGGAGCTTGTACGCCCGCTCAACGTACCCGTCGCGGTTCGCCAGCAGGACCAACCCGGTGTGGGCGAACATGTAGGCGTCCATGTCCTGTGGCGTCGTCTTCGTGAAGCTCACGCCGTAGGTGTCCTGCACCACGTCCTTGGCCCGCGCCGTGGTCTCGGGCCGCAGGAAGTACCAGTTGCCCGCGTCCATGGCGACGTGGTGGTCCTCGGCCCACTGGCGAAGGCGCTCGGCGTCGTCCCGCGAGGGGTCGAAGGTCGTCTCGACGAAGGCAACCTCGTCGGGAAAGCCCTCGTCGATGACGTGGTCCTGCACGCCCTCGAGAATGGCCGTCAGCCGCGGGCACATCGTCATGCAGTGGGTGTAGACGAAGGTCAACAGCGTGTCGCGGCCGGTGAAGTCGTCGGGCAGCGTGAGCGACTCGGCGTCCCGAAGCGGAGCCGGGAGCGTCGCGGCGGGGAGCCGGTCGCCGTGGGTCGGAAAGGGGAGTGCCGACGGATCGACCTCCCACTCCGCGGGCTGGAGGTACGTGTTGCCACCACCGTCGCCACCGCCCCCGCCACCGAGAACGTCGGTACAGCCAGCCAGTCCGACCGTCGCGCCGGTCCCGAGCGTTGCCAGCAACGTGCGCCGTGTCCGGTCCATGTGCGGGGCTTCGACTCGGCCGGTATGAACCCCGTAGTACGTTCCTCGAAGGTGGGGCTACTCCTCGATGAAGTTCGCGCGATACTGCATCGCCAGTTCGCGGTCGAACGCCTCCAGTCGGACGATGTCCTCGGTCGTCAGGTAGTCGACCGCGTCGACGTAGGCCTCGGCGTCGGCCCGGTCGGCGAACGGTGCGGGGTTGCGCCGCATCGGGTCCTCGACGCGCTCGCTGTCGGTCTCCAGCGCGTAGTAGGCCGTCGTCCCGTCGACGGTCTCCCGGGTCTCGAAGTCCGTGACCCACAGTCCGGCGAGGTCGGCGTCGGTCGCCGCGAACTCGCCGGGGAGCGCGTAGTACGTGACCGCACAGCCGCTCGTGTCGAAGAAGGCACGCTCGCCGTCCTCGTGGAGCGCCTGTGCGTTCCAGTCCGGGTAGTCGGCCGGCACCATGTTACAGACCGGGCACCGCGCGTCGGCGGGGACCGACACCGGCTCGATGGCCGCCGGTGTCCGGTCGCCCGTCGTGGTCGTCGGCTCCGGGGTCGCCGTGTCGGTGACCGTCCCGTCGGTGGTCGTCGGCGCGGTCGTCTCTCGCTCCGTCGTCGTGGTGCCGTCGCCGCCGCTACAGCCGGCCAGCCCGGACGCGAGGCCGGCGCCGGCCAGCGCGAGCAGTCGCCGTCGGTCGAGAGTCGTGGTCGGGTCCGTCATACCCGAACGTAGCCACGTCGACACGCATCAATCCCGTAGTACGTTCCTCGAAGCCGGGACCTAGGGAGGGCCTTCGAGGAGGCCGTCGACGAGCTGCATGAACCGGTCGACGAACCGGTCGGCGTAGCCCGGATCGACCGCCGAGAGGAGGTGTGCGGTCGCCTGCGGGCGGCGGATGTGGACGGTCACCCTGCCCGCGTCGTCGCGGCGCTTCTCGACGACGTCGCTGTCGGTCAAGCGGCCGAGGTGGTACTCGACGGTAGACCGCGCGACCCCGAGGTCGTCGGCGAGCGCGGCCGGCCGGCGACCGTCCTCGGCGAGCAGCCGGACGACGATAGAGCGGGCGGTCTCGCGGCGCAACAGCGCCAGCGCCTCCCGCTCCCACTGGTCGTAGCCGGTGGGGTAGTAGTGAGTCCGGCCGTAGAGGGCGGCGCGGTCGAGGCGTTCCTCGCGGACGAGCCGCGAGAGGTGGTGCTGGACCTGCCCCGTCGCCTGGTCGAGGGCGTCGACGATTGCGTTGAAGTGGCTCCCGGGGTTGTGCGTGACGTACCGCTCGATCTCGGTGCGGGACTCAGTCATGCCCCACCCCCTCGTCGGCACCGGCCGCCTCGCCCTGCCGGGCGACGGCCTGGACGGCCGCGAGCAGGAGCACCACGGTCGTCGCGTCGACCACGACCATGGCGTCGTGGGCGGCCCCCATCGGGATCGCGCCGGCGGCGGCGAGGCGGTCGAGCAGGACACCCCCGGCGAAGCCGGCGAGCGCGAGGACGACGAACAGGTACGCGAGCGACCGCCGACGGATCAGGACTGTCACCGCCGCGCCCAGCAGGAGGAGCGTCCCGAGGACGGCGACGGGCATCGCCACGACGGCCGGCACTGATCCGGCGACGCCGCTCCCGACGAACACGACGGCCGAAAGGAGCGCGACCGTCGCCTCCGTCCCGCAGGCAGTGACCATATCGGGAGTATCCGTGTCCGAATGGTAAAATACCGCGACCGTTCTCGGGTTCGAGGATCGTACTACTGGGTTTTTGTACGACCCCCGGTCAGCGCCGGTATGCGCGCCGCACGGTTCCGACGGCTCGCCGCCGTCACGGCCGGGAGCACGTTCCTGTTGATGTGCGTCGGTGCCTACACGAAAGCCATCGGTGCCGGCCTCGCCTGCCCCGACTGGCCGACCTGTTACGGCACCTGGATACCCTTCCTGCGGCCGGACGTGATGGCCGCGGCCCCCTACACGACGGGGCAGGTGTTCGCGGAGTGGTTCCATCGCCTGCTGGCGGCTGCCACCGGTTTCCTGCTCGTCGCCACCGGCGTCGCGGCCTGGCGGCGCCAGCCCCGCGGCCGTCCCGAACTGGCCGGCGTCCTCGCCGCGTTGCTGTTGCCAGTGCAGGTACTCCTGGGTGGCCTGACGGTCACACAGGACCTCCAGGCGCTGATCGTCACCGCCCACCTCGGCACCGCGGTCCTGATCCTCGCCAGCGTGGTCGTCGCCGCCGTCGGCCGCCGACTGACCCCCGGCTGACCGGCGCGGAGGGCCGGACGATCACGTCCGGCTACGATTCCAGAGTAATGGGAATTGTGCGCACTATTATATAGGTGGCCGGAGTACGTTTACCTAGAATCATGACTGGCTATGCAATCGTCCTGGCGTCACGGGAACTGTCGCGCGTCCAGGCCGTCAGCACCATCGCGTCGGTGGCGGCGGCGTCGGACATCCCGGTCCGTATCTTCGCGACGATGGACGGACTCCTGCCGTTCGAGCGGGAGACCGTCGAGAGCGGTGACTTCGACGTCGGCCCCGTCGGTGCGCGGATGCTCGAGGCCGAGGACGTGGACATGCCCATGTTCCACGAGCAGTTCGCCCAGGCGAAGGGGATCGGCGACATCGAACTGTACGCCTGCGAGATGGCGATGGACCTGCTGGGTCACGACCTCGACGACTACGTCGACGTCTTCGACGACACGCTGGGCGTCTCCGGGTTCCTCAACCGCGCCCAGGACAAACAGGTCGTCTTCGTCTGAACCGCCCACCGACCACGACACGAACACAACCCATACACAATCCAACCATGAGCGAAACAGAATTCAACCCCGACGTTACGGTCGACTCCCGCGGCGCGACCTGCCCCGGTCCACTGATGGACCTCATCGGCAAGGTCAAGGAGGCAGACCCCGGTACCGTCATCGAACTCCAGACCTCGGACGACGGCTCGAAGAGCGACGTCCCGGAATGGCTCGACGAGGCTGGCCACGACCTGCTCGAGGTCGTCGACCACGGCGACTACTGGAGTATGTTCGTGGAAGTGAACTGACCGTGAACCGCACGCACCGTTTTCCGACCACCACCAATCGAGACCAATGACAGAACACATCGTCGTCGTCGGCGGCGGCACCGGCGGCACCGTGCTCGCGAACCGGCTCGCCGACAAACTCGGCCCTGAGATCGACCGCGGTGACGTCAGCGTCACGCTCGTCTCCGACGACCCGGACCACGTGTACAAACCCGTCTTCCTCTACGTCCCCTTCGGGAAGAAGACCGTCGAAGACGCGAACCGCCCCCTCCGGGACCTCGTCGACCGGCGGGTCGACATCGAGATCGACCGCGTCGAGGGGATCGACACCGACGGGAAGCGCCTCTCGCTCCGGGACGGCGGGTCGATGGCCTACGACCAGCTCGGGCTGGCGATGGGGTGTCAGCTCGCCCCCGAGGACCTGCCGGGACTGGCCGAGGGCGGCCACCACTTCTACGGCCCCGACGGCGCCGAGGCGCTCCGCGACGAGATGGCCGCCATGACCGAGGGCCACCTCGTGCTCTCGGTCATCGGCACGCCACACATGTGCCCGGCCGCTCCCGTCGAGTTCGTCCTCATGGCCGACGCCTGGTTCCGCGAGCGGGGCCTGCGCGAGGACGTCGACATCACCTACACCTACCCCATCCAGCGGCCACACGCCATCCAGAACGTCGCCGACTGGGCCGCCGACGCCTTCGACGAGCGGGACATCGACGTGGAGACGTTCTTCAACGCCGACGAGGTCGACCCCGAGAGCGGCGTCCTCCACTCGATGGAGGGCAAGGAACTCGACTACGACCTGCTCGTCGGCATCCCGCCACACGAGGGCAGCGACCTCGTGACCGAGGCGGGTCTCGGCGACGACGGGTGGGCCGACGTGGACAAACACACCCTCGAATCCGACCACGCCGAGGACGTGTTCGTGCTGGGCGACCTCGCGGACGTGCCGACGAGCAAGGCCGGCAGCGTCGCCCACTACGAGGCCGGCGTCGTCGCCGACCGGATGGCAAGCCGCGCCCGCGGCCAGGTCCCGACGGCCACCTACGACGGCAAGACCCTCTGCTTCATCGAGAGCGGGATGGACGAGGCCACGTTCGTCGACTTCGAGTACGGCACCCAGCCCACGGTGCGGGAGCCCTCCAAGCCCGTCCACTGGGCGAAACTCGGCTACAACGAGTCCTACTGGCTGACCGCCAGGGGGCTCCTCTGAGGTGATCACCCATGGCTGAATCAGAGCCCGAGGACCCGGTCGAGGAGGGCGAGGCCGACGGCGCCGACGAGGCCGCCGACACCGAAGCGCCGACCGCCGACGCCGAGCAGGCCGCGGCGGACGCCGGGAGCGACCTCCCGCCGGAGGTCCGGAGCGCCGTCGCCGAGCATCCCGAGGAGGTGGCACGCTTCCTCGACAACCTCGGCGAGGTGAACGACCTGCTGGACGGGACGGCCGTCGCCACGGCCGCGCTCGACGACGAGATGGTCCAGACACTGGCCGAGACCGGCACGAACCTCGGCGCGGTCGCCGACGGTCTCGCGACGCCCGAGGCCGCACAGCTCGGCGAGGCCGCCGGGGAGAACGCCGGCGACCTCGCCGACGCCATCGAGACGCTGGCTCGCCTCCAGCGGTCGGGGACGCTCGACGACGTGCTGGCGCTGGCGGACACCCTCTCGCTGGTCTCGGCAGCGATGGACGACGAGATGGTGATGAACCTGACCGCGACGGGTTCGCGGCTGGGCGAACTCGCCGACACCGCGGCCGACGACGACGTGGCCGACTCCCTGCAGGCGGTCCTCCGCGCCGTCGGCGAGGCGGGCGACCAGCCCCCGGAGTCCCCGGGCCTGCTCGGCCTCGCGAAGGGGCTCCGCGACGAGGACACGCAGGCCGGCCTCGCCTACCTGCTCTCGCTGGCGAACGCACTCGGCGGGGAGCTGAGCGAAGGGTGAGCGGCCAGGGCCGCGTCTCGACGGCGCTGTACGTGGGCGGTGTCGATGGGCGGACGCCAGCGCACGCGGTCGGCGTCATCGGCGGCCGTGTACCCGTGCCAGCGGAGTTGGCACAGGCCAACGTCAGGCTGAACAGCCTGCGGAGACGATATTGGGACGATGGGAGACGACAATCAGGAGCTCGTCGACGTGCTCAAGAGTGCGTACATGGAGGAACTGGAGACGGTGATGAACTACCGGACGAACTCGATCGTCCTCGACGGGGTGCGGGCACAGGAAATCAAAGAGAGCCTCGAAGCGGACATTCAGGAGGAACTCGGCCACGCGGAGTTGCTCGGGCAGCGGCTCAAACAGTTGGGCGACCGGCCGCCCGGATCCGCCGCGTTCACCGCGAAACAGGAGAGCCTCCAGCCACCGGAAGACTCGACTGACGTCCTCGCGGTCATCCGGGGCGTCCTCGACGCCGAGAGCGACGCCATCGCGACGTACCGCCGGCTGGTTGACCTCGCTCGGGAGGCGGATGACCCGGTGACAGAGGACCTCGCCGTGACGATACTGGCCGACGAAGAAGCACACCGCACCGAGTTCCGCGGCTTCGAAACGGAGTACAGTGACGACTGAGGATTGGCGTCGGCCACGCGGCGGTCCGGACGGCGCGATCTGAGTCCGCGCGCTCGGTGGCGGGCGGTGTCCCCGTCACGGGCTGTCCCCGCCGGTCAGGCCGTGGTTTCGGCAGCGACGACGACGAACGACCCATCGCCCCAGCCGTTCTCGACGCGGTCCGGGCCGTCGAGGGCGGCGGGGTCCGTGAACAGCGTCTGGGCGACGGACGGCGCTTCGAACCCCGCCCGGTCGAGCGCGTCGAGCAACTCGGGGACCGACACGAACGTCGCGTCGCGGTAGAAGGGATTCTCGGCCCGTTTCTCGCGGTAGCGCTCGCCGAGCGGACTGTCGCGGTCGACGAACCCGACCAGGAGCGTACCGCCCGGCCGGAGGACGCGGGCGGCCTCCGCGAGCGTCCGGTCGAGGTCGTCGACGAAACAGATCGTCGTCACGAGCAGCGCAAGGGCCACACCGTCGTCCCGGAGCGGGAGCGCCTCGGCGACCCCGCGGATGGGCCACACGCCGCGGTCGGCGGCGCGGGCGAGCATCGCCGGGGCGGGGTCGACGCCGAGTCCCACGCCGAGCGGGGCGGCGAACCGGCCGGTACCGACGCCGATCTCGACGGCCGGGTCCGGGTCGGTCGCCGGGAACTCCGCGCGGAGGGCCGCCAGTTCGGACTCGTGGGCGGCCTCGTGCCGGTCGAACCAGTCGTCGTACCGGTCGGTGTGTTCCTCGAAGGGGGTGGTGATGGGCATGGTCAGGGGGCCGCCGAGGTCGGGGCACGCCCGCACTCGAACGGCGTGAGCGCGTCGGTCATCCGTCCAGTTTCCCGTCGAGCACTTTCGCGGCCGTGAGCACCGGGTCCCACACGGGGCTGAACGGCGGCGCGTACGCCAGGTCGAGATACGAGAGCTGGTGGGCCGTCAGCTCGGCGTGCAGGGCCGCGGCGACGGTGTCGATCCGCTTTGCGACGCCCTCGCGGCCGACCACGCTCGCACCGAGCACGCGCCCGCTCTCGCGGTCCCCGAGCATCGTGATCTCGATCTCCGCGCCGCCGGGGTAGTAGTGGGCGCGGGACTCGGCGGTGATGGTCACCGAGACCGGGTCGAAGCCGGCCTCGCGCGCCGTCTCCTCGTCGGTGACGCCCGTCCGGGCGACCTCGAGGTCGAAGGCCTTGACCGCGGCCGTGCCGGCGATCTCGCCGACCGGCGTGGGGTCGCCGGCGACCGTCGCGCCGATGGCCCGGCCCGCGCGGTTCGCGGTGAGCGCGAGCGGGACGTGGTCCGGCTCGCCGGTCACGACGTGCGTCATCTCGGCGTTGTCGCCGGCGGCGTAGACGTGTTCGTCGTTCGTCCGCCCGTACTCGTCGGTGGCGATGGCTCCGGTCGGACCGGTCTCGATACCGGCGGCCGCGGCCAGATCCGTGTTCGGCGCGACGCCGACGCCGACCAGTGCGAGGTCGACCGGGACGTCCACGTCGCCGGCGGCGATGGCCGTCACGCGGTCCTCGCCGAGGAAGCCGTCGACGGGCGTATCGAGGTGGAGACGAACACCCTGCTCGCGGAGGTGGTCCTCGACGACGGCTGCGGCCTCGGCGCCGAAGGGCTGGAGCGTGTGGGGCAACATCTCGAAGAGGTGCACGTCGAGGCCGTGTGCGGCGAAGGCCTCGGCCATCTCGATGCCGACGTAGCCGCCGCCGACGACGGCCACCGCCTCGGGGTTCTCGGCCGCCGCGTACTCGCTCGCGGCCGCGCCGGCGTCCGTCGGCGGCAGGTCCGCCGTCGGCGTCTCCAGCCCGAGATACTGCCGGATCGCGGCGGCCTCGTTCATGTCGTGCAGCGTGAACACGCCGTCGAGGCCCATCCCGTCGAGCGGGGGTTCGACCGCGTGCGCGCCAGTGGCGACCAGCAGGTCGCCGTAGTCCTGCTCGAACTCGCCCTCGGGGCCGGCGACCGTCACCGTCCGTGCCTCGCGGTCGATGGCCGTCACCTCGTGGTTCGTCCGCAGGTCGATACCGCGCTCCTCGACGAACGCTTCCGGCGTCACCGACACGAGGTCCGTGAGCGTCTCCACCTCGCCTTTGACGTAGTAGGGCAACCCGCAGGCACCGTAGGACACCCACTCGCCCTTCTCGAAGACGATTACCTCGCGGTCCGGGTCGTCGCGCTTGCACTTGCTCGCCGCACTCATCCCCGCCGCGTCACCGCCGACGATTACGAATGGGTCCGTCATACCCGACAGTTCGACCGCCACGACAATAAAGTATTGCAGTTTTCTCACAAACTTATACAACCCAGATGTGAGTGGGTCACGGACACGGAAACCCATCATATGCAACACTGCAGCGCTTCGGAATCCCGCTGCTCGCATACTCGATGGCGGTGAAGTGAGTACCACCCGCGTGTTTTTGTACCTATAGCACAAAACTACACACGGACAGTGCGCCCGGTACGGAGACGGCGTGCCACAGGAGCGTCCGGACTCATGAGTTACGACACCCACGACTGGACCGCGGTCATCGAGGCACAGCGCGAGCGGAAAGACGAGTACTTCGGCGAAGATCGACGGTCGCCGTTGCCGCCGGCGGTACAGGCCGAGTTCGACGGCCTGGACTACTACGAGGTCGACCCGGACTACCGGTTCGTGCTCCGACTCGACGAGTACGAGGACCCCGAGCCGGTCGTCGTCGGCACCAGCGCCGACGGCGAACAGGAGTACCTCGCCTGGGGCGAGTTCGCCTTCGAGGTGGACGGCGAACCGGTGACGCTGACGGCGTACAAGAGCGAGCGCGACGAGGGCCGTCTCTGGGTCCCGTTCCGTGACGCGACCAGCGGCGAGGCGACCTACGGCGCCGGTCGCTATCTCGACCTCGAACCCGACGACCACCGGACCGACGACGGCCGGTGGATCCTCGACTTCAACGAGGCCTACAACCCCACCTGTGCGTACTCGGACCGCTACGAGTGTCCGCTCCCGCCGATGGAGAACTGGCTCGACGTCCGCATCGAGGCCGGGGAGCGCGCCTTCGAGCACTGAACCGCAGGCCACGGACGATTTTTCAGAGTATTGGAATAGGCGCAATATATTATATGCGTCGGGACGTAGATGAGGGTATGGAGCGAAACGTTGGCTCACTTGACGGTGCGGTTCGAATCGGTATCGGCGTCCTCGCGCTGGCGGCGGGTGCACTCGCGATCGGCGGCTACTGGACGGCGGGCGCGGCGGTCGGTGCGGTCGCGCTGCTCGTCGGCGCGATCATGCTCGTCACCGGGACGACCAAGAAGTGCCCCATCTACGCCGGCGCGGGCATCGACACGGAACGAGAGCGGTAACGGCGGTGAGCCGTCGTGACCCGTGAGGCCGTGCGGACGTACGTCGCGGAACACGAGGCGGCGCTCCTCGAACGCGCGGAGCGACTGCTCTCCGCCGACACGAGCAATCCGCCGGGCCGGACGGCGGCCCTCGCGGACGCAGTCGAGTCGATGCTCGCGGAGTTCGGACTCCGGACGGAGCGAATCGTCGCCGACCCGGCGAAGCCGAACCTGCTCGCGACGCTCCCCGGGGCGTCGGACCGGACGCTCCTGTTCGTGGGCCACCTCGATACGGTCCCGTACGACGCGTCGGCGTGGACGTACGATCCGCTGGGCGAGCGCGACGGTGACCGGCTCTACGGCCGCGGCGCGACCGACATGAAGGGGCCGCTCGCGGCGATGCTGACCGCGGCCGCCGCGTTCGCCGAGACGGGAACGACCCCGCCCGTCACCCTGCAGTTCCTCGTCGTCAGCGACGAGGAGGTCGCCGGTGACGCGGGTCTGCCGGCCGTCCTCGAGTCGCGGTCGCTCGACGCCGACTGGGCGGTGATCGGCGAGACGACCTGCGAGGCGGGGCGTCACTCCGTCACCGTCGCCGACAAGGGCAGCGTCTGGCTGACGCTGACCGCCGAGGGAACGCCCGCACACGGCTCGCGGCCGATGCTGGGCGAGAACGCCATCGACCGTCTCTACGACGCCGTGGAGACGATTCGAGAGCGGTTCGGCACCGAACGGTTCGACCTCGACCCCGCCATCGGGCCTGTCGTCGAGGAGTCGGTCGCCTACTACGCCCCGGCGATGGGCACCGAGGCCGCGCGCGACCTCTTCCAGGAGCCGACCGTCAACCTCGGCACCATCGAGGGCGGGGAGAAGATCAACAGCGTACCGGGGTCGGCACGCGCTCGGCTGGACATCCGGCTGACCGCGGGCGTCGAGACGGCCGACGTACTGGGGCGCATCCGGGCCTGCGTGGCCGATTGTGAGGGGATCGCCATCGAGGACGTCAGCTGGAGCGTCGGGACGTACGAACCGGCCGACAGCCCCCTCGTGACGGCCGTCGCGGAGACCGCCGAAGCGGTCACCGGGGAACGGGTCTACCGCCGGAGCGCGACGGGTGGCGGCGACGCCAAGAAACTCCGCAACGCCGGGATTCCGACCGTCGAGTTCGCGCTCGGGACCGATACGGTCCACGCCGTCGACGAGTACACGACCGTCGAGGCGCTGCGCGGGAACGCGCTCGTCTACGCGTCCCTGCCGTTCGAGTTGGCTACGCGAGCGTGACTGCGCCCCAGAGGAGCGCCACGGCGGCCGCGCCCCCGAACGTGCTCCCGACCGCGTGGTGGCGGCGGCGGTCGGCGTCCGGCCCGCAGGTGACGTCGCCGTGGCCGTGGCCGGAACCACCACCGGCACACTCCGGGAACATGTCGAGTGCGACGTGGGCGAACACGCCAGTCGAGAGGCCGAACACAACCGCTCGCGCGACTGATGATAGCGCGGGCGTCGCCAGCGAGAGCGGGATGGCGGCGAAGCCAACCGCTGCGGCCGGCAGGGCCATCACCGTCGCCGGGAGACCGTCGCGGTCCAGCGCGACCGCACCGCCGAGCCCGGCCGGGAGCTTGTGTGCGACGATCCCGTAGCCGAACAGCGGCGTCAATGCGGGGAGCGTCCCGTAGACGACGCCCATGACCCCGCCCGCGAGCACGGCGTGCAGCGTGAGTTCCGCGACGGTGTCGTTCAAAGGGAGCGAGCGGTGGCCGACGAGGTGGCCGAGTTCGTGGCCGGCGTACCCGAGCAGGTAGCCGAATGCGATGGCGAACCCGCCGAGTGTCGCGTGGTTCCCGATAGCCTTCGGCGCGAGGAAGGCGGCCGCGCTCGCCAGCATCGCCCCGCTCGCGAGCCCCGCGGCCCACAGCCGCCGCGTCGGCGTCGCGAACCGCGCCGACTGGTGGACCGCGGCCCCGGCGACCATCGCGACGAACCCGAACGTCACGATCCCGGTCAGTTTCCCGCGACCGGCCGCGTAACCGAGCGCGACCACGGCCACGAACGCCACCAGCGCCGCGACGCCGATACCGTGCGCCAGTCGCCGACCGAACGCCCAGTCGTGTCCCGGGCCACTCGGAGTCTTAGTATTCCCCATATACCACAATACTGCTGTCAGCAGTCCAATGTTGGGTTGTCGAGCGACGAACGCGGGAGCGATACATCTTACTGAGCCGTGTACGAAGGGAGAGTCGATGCGCGAGTTCGTCTTCTCGGTGACATACGATCCGGGTGCGGACCCGGTCATGGACGTGTTCATCGAGCACCCGGACCTGCGCTCGGAGGCGTTCCTCTGTTGTCTCACCGAGGAGCGACTCTGGCGGCTCGAGCGCGTCGTCGGGCCTCAGGCCGCGCTCGACGAGGCGGAGGTGCGGCTGCTCGACCCCGATCGCGGCTGTGCCTCGGTCAGCGAGCGTCCCTGCGAGGGGGACCGCTATCACGACCGCATCGACGCGACGGGTGGGAGCCGCGTCTTCTACACGTACGTCCACGACATCGCGCGGTGTGACGCCGTCCCGGTCCTCGCCAGCCGGTACCTCCCCGGCGGGCTGGTGTTCGAGACGACCCGCCGCGAGGGCGAACAGCACTGGCGGATCCTGGTGCGTGACGACGAGCGGGTCGGGCTGCTGTACGACACCCTGCACGGGAAGCTCCGGGACGGCCTGACCTTCGAGTTCGACCACGTCGGCGACGCCACCACGTGGGCGACCGGCCTCCTCGCCTCGGTGTCGGTCCCGCCCGAACAGCAGACGGTCCTGGAGGTCGCCGCCGAACGTGGCTACTACGAGACGCCCCGAGAGGTCACGCTCGACGAGATCGCCGACGAACTCGATCTGCCGCGCTCGACCGTCTCCTACCGGCTCCGGCGCGCGGAGTCACAGCTCGTCGACGGATTCCTCACCGATGGCCTCTGAATCGGCGGCGTCCGCTCTCGTTGTCGTGGCCGCGTCGCGCCCGCCGTCGGCCAGCCGGGTCGTCACGAGCGCGTCCACGTTGTAGAGGAGGACCCCGACCGAGACGAGCGTCGTCGCGAGGTAGACGACGAACGCGCCGAGCCCGCCGACGGTCGTCCCCAGGAACGCCCCGGCGAGGCCGACGACGGTGAGCTCCAGCCACGTCACCAGCACCCGCGAGACCAGCGGCGACGGACGCGCGGTAGTCACGAGTAGCTCTCCTCCGTCCGCACCGGCCCGCGGAACGCCGAGTACAGGATCACGAAGTACAGCGCCACCAGCGGGAGCAGGACCGCGGCCCCGACCGACATCAGGTTCAGCGGGAGCGTCGAGACGATGGCGCCCCGCACGGTCGCTCCCGCCGCCGGGTCGACGAAGGGGTACAGGAGCGTCGCCACGACGCCGACCAGCGCGTACACCTGCCCCGCAGCGGCCGCGAGCTCCAGCCGCGGCCGGTCTGCACGGCCGGCGAGGACGTACCCGCCGGCCAGCAGGACCGTCGCGGCGACCAGTGCCAGCACCGGAGCGCTCGTGAGACCGGGCCCGAGCCGCGGGACCGTC
Source organism: Halorientalis marina (assembly GCF_023028345.1). GTDB lineage: Archaea > Halobacteriota > Halobacteria > Halobacteriales > Haloarculaceae > Halorientalis > Halorientalis marina. Next base: position 65,330 of record NZ_CP095487.1, read on the forward strand.
GCGTAGACGTAGCCAAGGGCGGCCACGATTAGCAGAAGGTAGGCGACGGCGGCGCGCCGGCCGACCGCGACGAGCCGCGTCCGGAGCGGCCCGCGGGTCTTTACCCGGAGGAACGCGGCCCCGGCGACGACGGTGAGCGCGACGACCGCCAGCCCGACGACGACCGCCGCCAGCGTGAGGCTCCGCTGGGTCCCGAGGAGCCAGTTGGCGACGAACATCCCGAGGAAGAAGGGGGCAGCGACGCTCCCGGCGACGAACGAGCGCCCCCACCAGCGCCGCCAGCGGGCATCCTCGCGCTGTTCGTACATCTCTGGGGCCAGCCCGCGCAGGATGAGCGCCCCCAGAATGGCGAACATCAGCAGGTAGTGGCGGCTGAACAGGCCGGCGTAGACGGGCGGGAACGCGGCGAACAGCGCGCCGCCGAACACCACCAGCCACACCTCGTTCCCGTCCCAGAACGGGCCGATAGCGGCGAGTATCTGCTCGCGGTCGTGCTCGTCGTCGACGGTGGCAAAGAGCAGGCCGGCGCCGAAGTCGAACCCGTCGAGAAAGAGGAAGGTCCCGAGGATGACGAACAGCAGGCCGAACCACAGCTCGGGGAGGGGGAGCCCGAAGAGCGGGCCGGCGGCGAGGTCAGTCATCGGCCGCCACCCCCGCGGGCGGTTCCTCGTGGTCCGGGGCCGTGGCCCGGAGTTCGTCCGCGCCGGGCGGCCCGGCGCGGACGATCCGGACGACGACGTACGTGTACAGCCCGAGCAGCGCGAGGTAGCCGAGCGCGAACCCGGCCAGCGTCAGCGTCGCCTCGGCGCCGGTCAGCCCGGGCGAGACCCCGTCTGTGGTACGCATCACGCCCTGGATGACCCAGGGCTGGCGGCCGACCTCGGTGACGATCCACCCGACTTCGACGGCGACGATGCCGAGCAGGGTCGAGCTCATCAGCGCCTTGTGGAGCAGGTCGTCCTCGAGGAGTTCGCCGCGCCACCAGCGGTAGCCGCCCCACAGCGCGAGCAGGACGAACCAGAACCCGAGCGCGACCATCAGCCGGAAGGCCCAGAAGACGATCGCCACGGGCGGCTGTGGCCCGGGGAACTCCTCCAGACCGGTGATGGTCGCCTGCGGATCACCCCCGCTGGCGAGCCAGGAGGCACCGCCTGGGATACCGATGCCGAAGATGTTCTTGGCGCGCGGGTCGGTCAGGTCCTCGATGCTGGTGGGGAAGGCGACGATGTACTCGGGGACGTAGGAGTCGGTCTCCCAGACGGCCTCCATGGCGGCGAACTTCTGTGGCTGGGTCTCGGCGACGTGGCGGCCGTAGGCGTCGCCGTGGAGCACCTGCAGTGGCGCGGTGATCAGCAGGGCCGCGATGCCGATCTTCAGGGTGGTCTCCCAGAAGGAGACGTTCTCGATGTGGTAGCCCCAGACGTGGTGGCGGAAGACGTAGTACGCGCCGAGCCCTGCCATGAACAGCGCGACCGACTCGACGGCCGCGTTCTGCATGTGGACGAACATCCACGGGAACCGGGGGTTGGCGTAGGCCGCGAGCGGGTCGACGAGTTTCACGATAGGCTGGCCGTTCTCGGTCACCAGCTCGAAGCCGCGCGGGGTCTGCATCCACGAGTTGGCAATCAGGATCCAGACGGCCGACAGCCACGTCCCGAGCCCGACGGCGACCGACGAGACGAAGTACAGCGCGTCCGAGACCCGCTCGCGGCCGAAGACGAACACGCCGAGGAACGTGGCTTCGAGCATGAACGCCATCATCCCCTCGACGGCGAGCGGGCCGCCGAACAGCTCGCCCGCGGTCGTCGAGAAGGCCGCGAAGTTCGTCCCGAACTCGAACTCCAGGACGATACCCGTCACCGTCCCGACGACGAAGCTCACCGCGAAGATCTTCGTCCAGAACCGGCGCAACTGCTCGTAGACGGCACCGCCGCCGCGGATCTCCTTCCACGTGAAATAGACGAGGAAGGGGGCGAGCCCCATGCTCATCACTGGGAAGATGATGTGCACGATGGTCGTGAGCGCGAACTGGAGTCGGCTGGCGATGACTGGGTCAACCATTGGTTTTGGTGAGTGGGCGGAACGCGGTTGTCGTGTGCCGATACCGACGACCGTCTCGTGGTTCGATCTACGTGACCGAACGGAATAATGGTCAATTTGGCGTTCGCCAAGCCACGAACCGGACTCGAGTTGTCACACGACAACGTGATGCCGAAGTCCGTACGGGCCGGAGCGCGTCACATGGACGATTTCCCGCTCGATACCGTCCCGTTGCTCGGACTGGGCGCGCTGCTGCCGGTGGCCGCGTTCGTCTTGGCCCGGTCGCCGTACGTCGTGATGGCTGCGGTCAGCGTCGGCGTCACCGTCGTCGCGCTGCGGCTGATGTTCGGCGGCGATCTCTCGCTCGACGGGTTCGTCACCGACGACGAGCCGAGCGACCTCGAACCGGACCCCCTGCGCGGCTCAGACTGAGGGGCGTTTGGGGTCGTCGGTCTCGACCTCGATGGGCGCGCCGACGAGGTTGCCCCACTCGGTCCAGGAGCCGTCGTAGTTGCGGACGTGGTCGTAGCCCAGTAACTCGGTGAGCGCGAACCAGGTAATCGATGAGCGTTCGCCGATCCGGCAGTAGACGATGGTCTCACGGTCGTCGGTGACGCCCGCGGCGGCGTAGCGGTCCCGGAGTTTCTCGGGCGGCCGGAAGGTCCCGTCGGCGCGGACGTTCTCGGCCCAGAGGACGTGTGTCGCGCCCGGGATGTGCCCGGCACGGCGCGCCGTCTCGGTCATTCCCGGCGGGGCGATCACCTCGCCCCGGTACTCCTCTTCCGTGCGGACGTCGAGCAGCGTCGTCCCGGTGTCGAGCGCCCGCAGCACGTCCTCGCGGTAGGCCCGGAGGTGCTGGAAGGGGCCGGACGGGTCGTACGCCACCGCCGGGTAGTCGGGCACCGCGTCGGTCGTGGGGAACCCCTCCTCCAGCCAGTAGCGGCGCCCGCCGTCGAGGATACGCACGTCCTCGTGGCCGTAGTACCGACAGAGCCAGTAGCAGTAGGTGGCGAACCAGTTGGCGTTATCGCCGTAAAGCACCAGCGTCGTGTCCTCGGTGACCCCGTGTGCGCCGAGCAGGTCGCCGAACGCCGCCGATCCGACGAGGTCACACCGGTCGTCGGCCCGCAACTGCGTCTGCCAGTCGAACCCGACCGCACCCGGGACGTGTGCAGTCTCGTAGAACGCCGGGTTCACGTCGACCTCGACGAGCCGGTACGCCGGGTCGTCGGCCCGGAAGGCGTCCAGCCGCTCGGTGACCCAGTCCGCCGACACGAGCACGTCGTCCGGATAGTCCTCCCGCGTCATGGTTCGTAGGGCGGTGGTCCGCCGGGACCGACCGGCCCGGCGACCCCGCGTCGTCGGCTCTTTGCCGGTCACCTACCTAAACGTTCCCTCGGCGAGTGGCCGGGAGGCTGCGAGACTCGCCGAGAGTTGTCCTGTGACAAACCACGACGTAAGCGCCTCCAGTCGAAGCGAACGGACGTATGGCGCAACTTCCGCCACCCATCGTCGCCGTCTCGCTGTGGGTCGGCCTCGCGGTGCTGACGCTCGCGGTCATGTACGTCTTCGAGTGGCGACCGCGGCCCGACACCGCGTACGGCGGGCCCGAGGACGACGGCCGAACGAGACCGGACTATCTGCACGACCGGACGATGCGAGAAGCACCGGACGACGGTCGACACCATCGAGTGCTCTCCCACGACGAGTACGACCCCGTGGGGACGGCCATCCTGATCGCGATTTACTTCTTCGTGATCAGCGGGCTGTGGCTGTTCATGTACTTCGTCGAGTTCCTCGGCAGCGGCCCGACGGTGGTGGGATAGATGGAGGTCCACCGCTTCGAAAAGGTCTGGATCGTCGCCGCGCTCGTCCTGGTTCTGCTTTTCATCGGGACGATCACCTACGGTGCGGTGGACGCGGGGGTCGTCATGGTCGACGACTCCGGCGGCCAGACCAACACCACCGATCCCGTCGACGGCGAGAACTTCCGGGAGCCGGGCGTCTACCGGACCGGCGAGGACGAGTACGACGTGTACGTCCTCGCACAGCGGTTCAGTTACCAGCCCGGGACCGGCCAGCCGATCCGGATCCCGGCTGGGTCCACCGTCACCTTCCACGTAGCAAGCAAGGACGTCCTCCACGGCTTCGAGCTGGCGGGCACGAACGTCAACACGATGGCGATCCCCGGCCAGGTGGCGACGCTCACCGCGGAGTTCGACGAACCCGACCAGTACGGAATCATCTGTAACGAGTACTGCGGGGAGGGTCACCACGAGATGGCCGGCGAGGTGATCGTCGTCCCGCAGTCGGAGTTCAGCGCGAACACGACCGCGAACGGAACGAACACGACCGCGAACGGAACGAACACGATGACCGGCGACACCGCGACGACCACAGGAGGGACCTGAGATGGCACACGCACACGACCACGACTATCCGACGCCAGAGGAATCGGAGACGCGCGAACGCAGCGCCTTCGTCGACCGCTACCCCTTCGCCGCGCGGATCACGCGGCTCTGTTTCGGCGTCGCGTTCACCGCGCTGGGCATCGGCGCGCTCTTCGGCGTGGTCCAGGCGCTCCACCGGACCGGTGTCTTCCGCGGACTCATCTCCTCCGGGCAGTACTACTCCGTGCTGACGGGCCACGGCGTCCTCCTGGCGCTCTTTTTCACGATCTTCTTCCTCGGCGGTATCTTCACCTGGGGCGTCGCACGGAGCCTCGGGCAACGGCTGTGGAGTCCGCGGTTCTCGCTCGTCTGGTTCGGCTTCATGCTGGTGGGTGCGCTCATGACCACCGTCGCAATCCTCGGCGGATTGGTCGGCGAAATCCCGTTCGAGGCCGACGTGCTCTACACGTTCTACGCGCCCCTGCAGGCCCACCCGATATTTTACATCGGGCTCGCGCTGTTCATCGTCGGCACCTGGCTCGCCGGCGCCGACTGGTTCCGCTCGTACTTCACGTGGCGGGCCGACAACCCCGACGCGCGCATCCCCCTGCAGACATTCATGGTGCTGACGACGATGTTGATGTGGTACATCGCGACCCTCGGCGTCGCCGTCGAGACCATCTTCTTTCTCATCCCCTGGTCGCTGGGCATCATCGGGACGGTCGACCCCCTGCTGACGCGGACGCTGTTCTGGTTTTTCGGGCATCCAGTCGTCTACTTCTGGCTCATGCCGGCGTACTTCGTCTGGTACACCATCCTGCCGAAACTGGCCGGCGGACGGCTGTTCTCCGACGCCCTCGCCCGGGTCGTATTCGTCCTCTTTCTGATCCTCTCGACGCCGGTCGGGTTCCACCACCAGTACATGGACCCCGGCGTCCCCGAGGGCTTCAAATTCGTCGCGATGACGAACACGATGTTCCTCCTGCTTCCGAGTTTCCTGACGGCCTTCACGGTCGTCGCGAGCATCGAACACGGCGCGCGCCAGCGCGGCGGTGAGGGCTATCTCGGCTGGCTGAAAGCCCTGCCGTGGGGACGCCCCGCGTTCGCCGGCTGTGCGCTCGCGGGCGTCATGTTCGCCGCCGGCGGCTTCTCCGGCATCATCAACGCCGGGATGAATATCAACTATCTCATCCACAACACGCTGTGGGTGCCCGGCCACTTCCACCTCACCGTCGGGACAGCGTCGGCACTGACGTTCATGGCCATCAGTTACTGGCTCTACCCGCAGGTGACCGGGAAACGACTCCAGTTCCGCGGCATCGCACAGCTCCAGCCCTACGTCTGGTTCGGCGGTATGCTCCTGATGTCGAACGCCATGCACCGTGCCGGCCTCGCCGGCGTCCCGCGCCGGACGGCCGAACCGGAGTACGAGCAGGTCGTCTACGATGGGGTCGTCGGTGGCGTGGCCGAGATGCGCCTCCAGATCGCCATCGGCGGGACCCTGCTCTTCCTCGGCGCGCTCATGTTCCTCACCGTGATGCTCGGCACGTGGCTCGCCGAGCGCGGCCGCGGGCGACTCGGGGTGTCGAGCGCGCTCCCGCCGGCGCTGTCCGGCCCCGAGGAGAGCCCACGCGTGCTCGACGACGTCCGTCTCTGGGTCGGCATCGCGGTCGTCCTCGTCGTCATCGCCTACGGCGTGCCGATTGCGACGATGGTCGGCGACGGGGCGCTCACACCCGGCGCACCACCAGTGCCCGTCGGTGCGTTGCTGCCGCTCTGAGCGGCACGGCAGTTCTTTTCCGCGACGGAGGGTGGGGAACGGCGGCCAGTCCCACCGCACCGATAGCGGTGCGGCGCCGCGGCTCGTGGGCTGGAGAGAGATCGAGGGCCGAGAACGGAAAAACGCATGCGGCGCTAGAGCGCGGTCGCGAACTCAAGCAGGTCGATACCGATCACGAACGCCAGCACGAGCGCGATCAGCAGGAACATTATCTTGACCTGCAACGGGAGCCCCTCCGTCTCGTCGGTCGTGGTGTTCGCCATACCACATCGTACGCGCGGCAGTGAGATAGCCCTGTGTTTGGCCTGCGCCAACCGTCGGCGTGGCCGCCCACATGCGGTCGGTCAGTCGTCGGCAGGCGCGTCGGACGCGTCGGTGTCGATTTTCCGGTAGTCGACGTAATCGGCAGTGTCGCGGAGGTCCTCGAGGAGGTTGATGGCCGCACGGGTCCCCTCGCCGACGGAGGTGTTGATCTGGCGTTGGCCGCCGGTCACGTCCCCGGCCGCGTAGACGCGGGGGACCGGCGTCCCCATCTCGGCGTCGGTCTCGACCGCCCGGTTCGCCGTGGGGACGCCGAGCATCTCCGCGAGGTCCGTCCCGCCGGCCGCGCCGAGGGCGACGAACAGGCCGTCGACGGTGATCCGCTCGCCGTCCCCGGTCTCGACGCCGTCGAGCGTCTCGTCGCCGACGAGCGTGTCGAGGCGGTCCATGCGGACCGGGATGTCCGCCTCGTCGAGACGGTCGACGAGGTCGGGGTCGGCCACGAGATCGTCGCCGTTCGTCAGCAGGACCACGTCGTCGGTGTAGTCGAGCAGCATGAGGGCCTCCCTGGCCGCGTAGTTGCCGGCGCCGACGACGGCGACCGGGCTGTCGCGGTAGAAGTAGGCGTCACACTCCACGCAGTAGGAGACCCCGCGGCCCTCGAAGCGCTCCACGTCGGCGATAGCCGGCGACTCGTAGGAGGCACCGGTGGCGAGGACCACCCCGCGGACCGCGTAGGTCCGCTCGGTCGTCTCGACCGCGTAGGTCTCCCCGTCAGTCGTCGAGAGACGGACGACCTCCTCGGGGACGAACTCGGCGCCGAACTTCGCGGCCTGCTCGCGGCCGCGGGCGACGAGTTCCGGTCCTGTGATGCCGTCGGGGAACCCGTAGACGTTCTCCATCCGGTCGACATCGCGGGTCGTTCCCCCGCCGTCGTCGAATACGAGCGTCTCCTGGTCGGCACGGGCCGTGTAGACGGCCGCGCTCAGCCCCGCCGGCCCGCCGCCGATAACCGCTACGTCGGCCGTCCGTTCGTCCGGGTCGTCCTCAGGCACTGTACTCCTGAATCAGGGACGCCAGTGCTTCCTTGCGCTTGACGCCGACCATCCGCTCCGCAACCGCACCGTCGGCGAACAGCAGGAGCGTCGGCACGCCCTGGACGCCGTACTCCGCCGCCAGTTGCTGGTGGGCGTCGACGTCGACCTTGGCGACTGCTGCGTCGGTCTCGGCCGCGATCTCCGCCACCGTCGGTTCGATCATCTTGCACGGACCGCACCAATCCGCGTAGAAGTCGACCAGCACCACGTCGTTGGCCCCCACCGTCTCGTCGAGGTGGGCCGCCGAGTCGACGTGGATCGGTTCCGACGGCGTCCTATCCCCGTCGTCTTGCAGCTCGTTCGCTGACTCGTCCCCGGCATCGCGGGTCGGTTGATCACTGCTCATCACCACGACGTACGGGCCGCACTCTTTTATATTTTTGTGCAATTCTCACAATATTACCAACCCGTAACCGGTCTCGGCGGTGGGTGGGGCGGCCAGCGAGAACGGCCGGCGCTGGCGCGACCAGCGCGCTCGTCGGCGTGCGGTCCGGCGTCGGTCACCGCGGGATGCGGCCGAGGGGGTCGTCGCTCGAATCGGCGAGCGTGTTGCGTCGCGGGAGCTCCGACGCACACGCCCGGCAGTACCGGTAGCCGTCGTCGTTCTCGGCCCCGCAGTGCTGGCAGGTAATCGCCGACCGGGCCGCTGCCGGCGAGGGGGCGTCCGTCGCCGTCGACCCCGACCGGGACCCGGTGTCGGACCGCTGGCGCCGGCCCCCGTAGAGGTGGTACACGATCAGCGCGTGTGCCAGCAACGCGGCGGCCAGCAGTGCGAGGAGCCAGTCGCTTCCGAACATGACACTCCCTCCGTTCGAAGCGACGGTCGCCACGAAAAAAACGATTACCGCGGCTTCCGGCGCGGCGGGAATCAGTCCGGCCCGAGGGTCGCCGCAACCTGGTCGAGTGCGTCACGCCCCGTCACCTCGCCGGGCTGGTCGGGCACCGTCCACAGGTCGAGGTCGGGGAGCACGGCCCGAAGGTCGGCGATCGCCGCCTCGGCGACGGCCGCCTTCCCGCGGCACCGCTCGCAGTCACCGGGGTCCTCGATCACCTTGTTGACGACGAGTGTCGTCACCGGCACCTCGAACTCCCGGAGGCGGGCGACCAGTCGCTCCGTCTCGTGGACGGCCATCGTCTCGGGAATGGTGACGACCCGGAAGTCCGTCCGTTCGGGGTCACGCAGGACCGTCCCGACCCGCTCCATGCGGTCGCGAAGTTCGACGAACTCGTCGGGGCCCTCGCGCCGGGGCGTCGACAGCGGGCCGAAAAGCATCGTGCGCGCGGTGTCGACCCGCCGGCGAACCTGCTCGCGGAGGTCGAGGGCCGTCGCCAGTCCACGGTCGAGTACCGCCGGCAGGTCGAGCAGGCGGAGCGTGTGCCCCGTCGGCGCCGTGTCCAGGAGCACCCGGTCCCAGCGGTCGCCGTCCGTGTACGTCGCCAGCGCGTCCAGCGCCGCCAGTTCGTCGCTCCCGGGCGTCACCCCCGCGGTGAACAGTTCCGCCACGTCGTCCTCGTCGAGCCGGATGCCCGCGTCGGCGAGTTCGTCCGCCAGGGCCTCGAACAGTGCCCGGTAGCGGTCGACCCCCGACTCGGGGTCGATCTCGACGCCCCACAGCCCCTCGCGAACCGCGGTCGGTTCGCCGCCGAGGTCGACCTCGAACGAGTCGGACAGGGAGTGTGCCGGGTCGGTCGAAACGACGAGCGTCTCGTACCCCTCGGCGGCCGATCGAAGCCCCGACGCGGCCGCGACCGTCGTCTTGCCAACGCCACCCTTCCCGCCGTAGAGCAGGAGCTCGGTCACGGAGACGAGTACGGCAGCCGGCGGCTTGAATCGGTCGTCGGTTCGCCGCGGTGGGCGCCGACCGGTCAGTCGTCGGAGCGGGCCTTCTTGAACCGCGTCGCGGGCAGGCGGAGTTCGTCGACGCCCGGCAGGTGTTTCACGTTGTAGATGATCTTGGCCTCGGGCGTGACCGGCGCGGAGTTACAGGAGAGGCGAATTCCGCGGTCGGTCAGGTCCTCGGGGAGGATCTGCCAGGACGGTGTCGGGATGTCCCCCTCGACGACCATGACCGCACAGTTGGTACAGGCGCCGCCCCGGCAGGCGAAGGGCCAGGCGAACCCTCGGCGTTCGGCGGCCTCCAGCAGCGACTCGTGGGGGAGGACGGTGAACTCGCCGTGGTCCTCGTCGCTGAGGCCGGCCCGCGCCGCCTTGCCGAAGAGGTTCTCGTCGCCGAGTTCCCAGCCGTTGTCCTCTGCGACCATGTAGTTGAGGTACTCGACGTGGGACTCGATCTGCTGGGCCTCGTCGGTCGACTGCGCGCGCGGCCCGCCGCGCGTGGCCGTCGCGTTGGGGCCGCCCGTCTCCCCGGGCTCGCCCGGACCGGCCGGCCCCGACGTGGTCACGTCGCCCGACATCAGCTGTTCGTAGGCGTCCCGGACCGCCGTGAACGCCTCTTTCGAGCCGCCCTGGTCCGGGTGCACCTCCTTCACCCGTCGCCGATACGCCTCGATGATCTCGTCGTCATCGGCACTCGGGTCGAGCCCGAGAATCTCGAACGGGGAAGCCACACCAGTAGCTAGGGAATCACGCGAATAAAGTCACCGTTCTCGGCACGACTGACGGGGCCGGGGCTACCGTCAGTAACTCGTCTCGACCGTCCCGTCGGCGCCGACCTCGATCACCTCGTCGAAGTGGTCGCCGAACCGCTCGCGGAGCGGGCTGTCGTGGGCGACCGGGTCCGCGTGGTAGTGGGCGTGCCCGTCGATGGCGTCGACACGCGAGCACAGCCAGTCGAGGAATCGGTCGGCCTGTGACGGCCCGGCGTACAGCGACATCGACGTGAGCGAGTCGAAACAGAGCGCTGTCGGCCGTGAGTTGTCGGCGAAGTCCTGGAGGCGGCCCTCGACGGTCATGCCGAGTTCGGTCAGCGAATCGGTCGCCGGAACCGACGTGACGGCCGTCTCGACCGGGAGGTCGTCGCGACAGTCCTCGAGGGGGGCCGACGCCGGCCCCACGTTGACGACGCTGATCTGCGGTGACTGGGCGTTCGGGGCGGGTTCGAGGTCGGTGAACTGTTCGGGGACCGGGCGGCGGTACGCGACGCTGACCACGTCCGTCGCGGCGCCCCGCGCCGTCAGCAGCGACCGGCAGAGTTCGTACCGGACCGACCGGAGCGGCGGGGCGGCCACGAGGACGTGCGATGCGCCGGAGGGTGGGGGAGCGTGGGGGAGAGGGGACATCCTGTTCGCGGGTGGGGCTAGCGATGTTGCGTAGTTGAAAGCTTTGGCCGGGACGGCAGGTCGCGCCGGACGCGGGCGGGCCGGCGGCGGCCCGAAAAACCACAGCCCACATACGCGTCCGGCGACGAGGGCGGACGTGTCCAGTGGTCACGAGAACGCGGGCTTCCGGCGCCTGTTCGACACCGACGGCCTCACCGTCGGGACCGGCTTTCCCCTGACCGATTCGCGGGAGTCACGGCCGCCCGTCGAGCGCGAACTCGAACTGGCGGCCCGAGCCGAGGCCCTGGGGTTCGACGCGCTGTGGGCGCGGGACGTCCCGCTGTACTGGCCGCGCTTCGGCGATACCGGCCAGACCTACGACACCTGGCCCTGGCTGAGCCAGGTGGCCGCCCGCACCGACGAGATCGCGCTCGGGACCGGAAGCGTCGTCCTCACGCTCCGGCACCCGCTCCACGTCGCGAAAAGCGCCGCCACGCTCGACCGCCTCTCCGGGGGCCGGCTCGTGATGGGAATCGCCACCGGCGACCGCGACCCGGAGTTCCCGGCCTTCGACGTTTCCCGCGAGGACCGGGACCGCCTGTTCCGCGAGGCCGTCGACTGTCTCCGGACCGTCTGGCGCGAGGACTTCCCCGAGATCGAGGGGTCGTGGGGCGAACTCGACGGCGACCTCGACCTCGTCCCGACGCCGACGACCGACACCGTCCCCCTCCTGCCGACGGGCCGTGCCCGCCAGTCGATGGACTGGCTCGGCGAGCACGGCGACGGCTGGCTGTTCTATCATCTCCCGAACGACACCCTCGACTCGTTCCTCGCGGACTGGCGCGCGGTCGCGGGCGAGAAACCGTACGCGATGGCCGTCCGCGCCGTGCTCGCGGACGACCCGACCGCCGACCCGGAGCCGGTCCACCAGGGCTACCGCGCCGGGATCGAGTGGTTCCGCGAGTACGTCCACGAGCTCGACGACCTGGGTGTCGACCACCTCCTCGTCGGCGTCTCGGAGGCCGGCGACGGCGACCCCGAGCGGGCGCTGACGCGGTTCGCCGAGGGCGTCCTCGACGAGCGCTGACCGGCCCCCTGGGACCGGCCCCGATACCCGCCGGCTACTGCCCGCCCTCGCCGGCGCCGTTCGCGTTCGCCGCATCGCGTTCCATCACCGCGGCGTCCGTCTCTTCGGTGTCCGCGGCGTCCGTCTCCTCGGCGTCCGCATCGCTCGACTCGCCGGCGTCGGCATCCATCCCCCCGTCGTCTGTCCCGCTGGCATCGGCGGTTTGGTCGACGGGGCCGTCGTCGCCCTCGGTCGCGCCCGCGCCGTCCGCGGGTGCTGTTACATCGAAATCGTCGATGGAGTAGTCGCCGCGGGTGAGTCGCTCGGCGATCAGGAACTTCCGGGCACGGTCGAGGCTGTCCCAGTGGAGGCGCTCGGGCGGATCGGCTTCCAGCGCCTCGAGCTGGTCGAGGACGATGGTGTTGACGAAGCGGCCGAACTCGCCACAGGCGTCACAGGTCCGGGAGAGATGGGAGACGTCGAAATCACGGGAGACTGTCGCGTCCTCGCAGGCGAGACAGCGATACTCGTGGGTGTCGGTCACACTGACAGTAGGGGACCCGGCGTCTTGTATCCGTGGTTCGGGTCCCGGCGGCCTCTGGCCCCCGACCGTGCTCGCGTCCCGACCGACGGACCCGGAATTTTTGGCCGTGGCGCCCTGCAATACGGTCAAACCACGCAGAGCAATGTCGCTGATTCCACCGCAGACCGACGAGATCCGGGCGGAGCTACAGAAGAACAACCGACGGCTCCTGCACTGCTTTTCCTGTGGCGGCCAGGTCGTCGCCATCCGCCACGGCGGGTCGTGTATCCTCTGTGGCTCGGAGGGTGTCGTCGTCGAGGAGTGGGACTGACCTTTTCCCGCTCCGGCCCTCCCTAGACCACGATGGCAAAACGCCAGCGGGGAGAGCGAGCGGAGACCTCACCCGCGGACGCGACGGCCGACACGGGCGACCGGGAGCCACCAGCCCTCGCCGTCGAGGGGCTCACGAAGCGGTTCGGGAGCGGCGCGGACGCGATCACCGCGGTCGACGACCTCTCGCTGACCGTCGAGCGGGGATCGGTGGTCGGCCTGCTCGGTCCCAACGGCGCGGGCAAGACGACGGCGATCAAGTGTATCCTCGGGATGGTCCTGCCCGACGCCGGCCGCGTCCGCGTCCACGGCATCGACGTGGCCGACGACCCGCGGGCGGCCTACGCCCACGTCGACGCCATGCTCGAAGGCGCCCGCAACGACTACTGGCGACTCACCGTCCGCGAGAACCTCCGCTACTTCGCGACGATCAACGGCGTCGACCCCGACTCCATCGCCGCCCGCCACGAGCGCCTGCTGGAGCGGCTCGACCTCGCGGACCGCGCCGACGACCCCGTGCGCGACCTCTCGCGTGGAATGAAGGGCAAGGTGTCGCTCGCGTCGGTCCTCGCCGGCGGGGCCGACGTGGTCTTTCTCGACGAGCCGACGCTCGGCCTCGACGTCGAGGGGTCACGGACCCTCCGCGCCGAGTTGCGCCGCATCGTCACGGAGCGGGACCTGACGGTCGTGCTCTCCAGTCACGACATGGACACCATCGAGGCGGTCTGTGACCGCGTCGTGGTGATGAACGAGGGCCGGACCGTCGCCGACGACACCGTGGCGAACCTCCGGGCACGGCTCGCCGCCAGCGGCGTCCGCGTCGCGAGCCCCGATCTCACTGCCGACACCGTGGCCGCCCTCCGCGAGCGCTTCCCGCTCACCGCCGTCGAGCGCGGCCCCGAGACGACCACGGTCGAGGCCGCCGTCGAGGGCGAGACGCTGTACGCCTTCCTCGCCGCCTGCCGCGAGCGGGGCGTCCACGTCGAGTCGATCCACACCGTCGAACCGGCGCTCGAAGACGTGCTCGTGGAACTCACCGGAGGCGAGGGATGAGTCGGGAGCCCGCGGAGGCCGATTCCCTCGACGGAACCGCCGACGACCCGCGCCCGGCCGGCTTCGCGACGCTCGCGCGGGCCGTGCTCTACCGCGAGTACCTCATCTTCGTTCGCTACCCCGCGAACGCCATCGGTGGCATCGTCATCGCCCTGCTCCTGTTCGGGCTCCTCTTTTACGGCGGGCGCCTGCTGGCCGGGCAGGCGCTGACGGACTCCATCGACGGCATCGTCGTCGGCTACTTCCTGTGGACGCTCTCGGTGGGGGCGTACCAGGCCATCTCGAACGACGTGGGCAGCGAGGTGCAGTGGGGCACCCTCGAACGCCACGTCATCACGCCCTTCGGGTTCGCCCCGGTCGCGCTGCTGAAAGGCGTCGCCAAGGTCGTCCGGACCTTCCTCACCTCGACGGTCGTGCTGGTCGTCATGGTCCTGCTGACGGGGACGCCGATCGCCTTCGACGTGCTCACCGTCGTCCCCGTGGCCGTCCTGAGCATCGCCTCGGTGCTCGGGTTGGGCTTCGCCGCCGGCGGCGTCGCCGTCCTCTACAAGCGGATCGGTAACTGGCTGAACCTCATCCAGTTCGGGTTCGTCCCGCTCATCTCCGCGCCCGCCTTCGACCTCGGGTGGACGCGCCTGCTCCCGCTCGCACAGGGCAGTGCCCTCCTCCAGCGGGCGATGCTCGACGGGACCCGCCTCTGGCAGTTCCCCGCCGTCGACCTGGCGCTACTCGTCGGCACCGCCGTCGGCTACCTGCTCGCCGGCTACCTCGTCTTCCGGGCGGCGACGAACCGCGCCCGCCGGCTGGGTGTGCTCGGCGACTACTGACCCCGGACGGTTTTGGTCCGTCGGCCCGCCCACACCCGGTATGGGAGACCGACTCGAAGACCGTGTCGCCGTCGTCACCGGCGGCGCGAGCGGTAACGGCCGCGCGATCTGTCGGACCTTCGCCGACCGCGGCGCGAGCGTCGTCGTCGCCGACCTGCGGGAGACGCCGCGACAGGGCGGCACGCCGACCCACGAACTGATCGAAGCCGACGGCGGCGAGGCCACGTTCGTCGAGTGTGACGTGTCCGACCGCGCCGACCTCGAATCGGCCGTCGACGCGGCCGAGGCGTTCGGCGGCGTCGACAGCATGGTCAACAACGCCGGCATCTTCCGGGGCGAGGAGTTCCTCGACGTGACCGAGGCCGACCTCCAGGCGTTCCTCGACGTGAACGTCAAGGGCGTATTTTTCGGCGCACAGGTCGCCGCCGAACGGATGCTCGAAAACGACGGCGGCAGCATCGTCAACATGTCCTCCATCGGCGCGGTTCGGGCGCTCGGCACCTACCCCTCCTACGACCTCACGAAGGGCGCGGTGACCTCGCTGACCTACTCGCTCGCCGACCGCTTCGGCGGCGAAGGCGTCCGCGTCAACGCCGTCATGCCCGGCATCGTCGGGACGGCGATGACCGAGGAGGACGTGCCCATCGTCGGCACCGAACAGGGCGACCGCTACGCGAAGTCCTCGATTCCCATGGCGCGGTTCGGCGAGCCCGACGAGGTCGCCGACGCGGTGTGCTTTCTCGCCTCCGAGGAGGCGTCCTACGTCAACGGCGAGACGCTGGTGGTCGACGGCGGCGTGACGCACACGGGCTGAGTCGGGTGAGCGCCGCCCCGTCTGCCGGGGACTGTCGGCACCGGGCGGTTCACAACCGCCCGTGGTACTTCAGGTAGCCGTCGGTGACGAGACTGGTGTAGAACTCCTCGACGACGGGGTCGTACGGCGGCGAGACGGCCATCAGTTCCTCGCGGACCCGTGCCTTGGTCTCGGCGACCGACCCGGTCTCGTCGTGGAGTTCGCGGATGCGCTCGTCGTAGCGGTGGAGTTCGCGCTCGGCGTTCTCGAACACCGCGCCGGGGTCGCCGGGCCACGCGCCGAAGTGCGGGAACAGGACGTGTTCGGGGTCGAACTCGCGCAGGCGGGCGATAGCGTCCTCGATGAGTCCGACGTCGAAGTTCGGGAGCGTCGAGGGCGGGAAGAAGTTGTCCGCGCGTTCGAGGTAGCCGCCGAGACACTCGGCGGCGAACAGCAGGTCCCGCTCGGCGTTCCAGATCGCGAAGTGGTCCGGGGAGTGGCCCGGCGCGTGGATCAGTTCGAGCGTGTTCGCGCCGATATCGAGCGTGGTGCCGTCACCCGGGACCTCGACGATACGGTCCTCGGGCACCGGGTCCTGTTCGCCCATCGCCGCGAACTGTTCGCCCATCGCCTCGCGGCTGCTCGCGATCAGGTCCGCGGGGTCGGCGAGGTGGGGCGCGGTCATCTCGTGGATGTGGACGTCGGCGTCGGGCGCGGCGTCCAGCACCGCGCTCGCCGCGCCGGCGTGGTCGACGTGGACGTGCGAGCAGACGACGTGCTGGAGGTCCGCGGGGTCGACGCCACACTCGCGGACGCCGTCGAGGACCGTCCCCGCGCCGGCGGCGTGGCCGGGGTCGACCAGCGTCGGCTCGTCGTCGTCGAACAGATAGGCCGAGAGAAAGCCCGAGTCGAACAGTTCGGCGTCGATGCCGTGGACGCCGTCGGTGACCTGGAAGGTGGTCATGTGCGCCCCCTTGGCAAGCCGGCGGCAAATCGGTTCGGGTCCCTTCGTCGCTCACTCCGCGTAATCCGGGTCGCGGTCCTCGAGGAACGCCTCGGCCCCCTCGCGGG
The DNA here is from genome assembly GCF_023028345.1 of Halorientalis marina. Taxonomy (GTDB): domain Archaea; phylum Halobacteriota; class Halobacteria; order Halobacteriales; family Haloarculaceae; genus Halorientalis; species Halorientalis marina. The sequence continues at coordinate 81,780 of NZ_CP095487.1, forward strand.
CGTCGGGACCGGCGAAGAGGTAGCCCAGGCCGGTCCGCATCCCGACGCGCTCGGCCGGCGACCCGAGGCCGGCGTTCAGCCACGCCTTGGTCGTCGCAGTGGCCGCGGGCGAGGCGCGCTCGAACGCCGAGACGACCTCGGCGACGGCCTCGTCGAGGTCGCTCGCGGGGACGGCACGGGCGAACAGGCCCCAGTCGGCGGCCGTGGCGCCGTCGATCTCCCGGCCGGTGAGCGCGAGGTCCGCGGCCCGCTGTTTGCCGACGGCGGCCGTGAGTCGCTTGGCGGCGTACAGCGGCATCGCACCGATCTCCGTCTCGGGGAGCGCGAACGCCGCGCCCTCGGGGACGACCGTCACGTCGGCCGCGAGCAGGAGCTCGAACCCCCCGCCGTAGGCCGACCCGTTCGCGCGGCCGACGACGGGCACTCGCGACCGCTCGATGGCCTCGAAGCAGTCCGAGAGCGTGTCGACGAGCGCCCGCACGTCGCGTTCGTCCTCGATGTCGGCGAGGGCGCCGATGTCGTCGCCGGCACAGAACAGGTCGCCCGCGCCCGTGAGGACGAGCGCGCGGGCGTCGTCGGCCGCGGCCCGGCCGACGGCGTCCGTGACTGCCCGCCACATCGGCAGGGTCATCGCGTTGTACTTCTCGGGCCGGTCGAGCCGGACCGTGGCGATGCCGGACTCGACGGTGTAGGTGACGGCGTCCGTCATGCCGGTACCGGTCGCTCGCCACGTGGAAAAGCGCTCGGGCGTCGCCGCCCGTACCGTCGGCCCGATCCCCCGCAGTTCGATAAAACGAGTGCTACGTCTGCCCGTCCCGTCGTTCACGTGCCAGCGTCGGTCACTGGGTGGCTGCGATGTTCTCGCCGTCTTCGGTCGAGGCCGTCGACGTCTCGCCGTCGAGTTTGTCGTCCTCCCAGTCGCGACGCCGGTCGATCAGGTCGCGGCCGGCGTCGGTCAGCCGGTACGCGTTGGTCCGGTCGTCCAGGGCCTCCTTCTGGAGATAGTCCTCCTCGACGAGTTCGTCGAGATTGGGGTAGAGACGGCCGTGGTTCACGTCCGATCCGTAGTACGATTCCAGTTCCCGCTTGATGCCCAGGCCGTACGGTCGGTCGAGATCCGCGATGACGTACAGCAGGTCTCGCTGAAACGCAGTGAGTTCTTGCATGCCCATTGGACCTTCCAGCTAGACGGTACATATGTGCTTGCTACAAATCGAGAAGTGAGTTACACCGATGTCACCCGATTTCCGGTGGGTAATGAGAGTTATCAACACACACGGTTGTCGTCGTACCGACATAGCACGGTCGCCGCCGCGGGCGGGCCGGTGTCCCCTGTCCGGTCAGGGTTTGACGAGGACTTTCAGCGCCTCGCGGTCGGCCATCGCCTGGTAGCCGTCGGGGACGCCGTCGAGGTCCACTTCCATGTCGAAGACCGGCGACGGGTCGAGCGTCCCGCCGAGCACGTCGGCGAGCAGGTCGTCGGCGTAGGCCCGGACCGGCGCGATGCCGCCCCTGAGGGCGATGTTGTCCCCGAAAAACTCGTACAGCTCCAGGCCCGCCTCGTCGACGCCGTGGGGGACGCCGACGTACCCCACCGTGCCGCCGGGCCGGCAGATCTCGACCGCCTGCCGCATGGACGAGGCCGCACCGACGCATTCGAGGACGTGGTCGACGCCGCCGTCGGTGGCCTCGCGGACGCGCTCGACCGTATCGACGTCGTCCTCTCCGAGGACCGTGTCGGTCGCACCCAGGTCGGCGGCCAGGTCCAGGCGGCCGGCGTGGTGGCCGACGGCGACGATCCGCCGCGCCCCCAGGCGACGGGCCGCGAGGACGCCACAGAGGCCCACGGCACCGTCGCCGATGACGACGCACTCGCCGCCGGCCTCGACGCCCGCGCTGACCGCCGCGTGGTGGCCGGTCCCCATCACGTCCGTCAGGGGCAGGACGGATTCGAGAACGTCCCCGTCGTCGGCGTAGCGGTCGGGGACGCGCACGAGCGTCCCGTCGGCGTGGGGCGCGCGGACGAACTCCCCCTGGGCGCCGCCGTTCGCGCCGCTCCAGGCGTCGCCGTTCACACAGGAGGTGTGCAGACCCTTGCGGCAGAACTCGCACTCGCCACAGGAGATCACGAAGGGCGCGAACACGCGGTCGCCGGGCCGGACGCTGGTCACGTCCTCGCCGACCTCCTCGACGATTCCCATCGGTTCGTGGCCGACGCGGGACCCGTCTTCGCGGTCGGTGTCGCCGTTGTAGAACCACAGGTCCGAGCCACAGACGGCGGTGTGGGTGACCCGGATCAGGGCGTCGCCCGGGTCCTCGATCTCCGGTTTCGGGACCTCCTCGATACGTACGTCGCCGGGGCCGTGAAAGACTGCTGCGCGCATACACCTCTCGACGGGCGCTCGGTGCAAAAACCCCCCCGTTGGCCCGGGCCGACGGAGGGGCGCCGGGGCTTTGCCCCTCGACCGCGTACCGTGGGCATGGAGACGCTCGTCACCGAGCACGACGGCCGCCTGCTCGCCCGCGTCGAGGCACCGGACCGGGTGTTCGAGGTGTCCCTGGACGCGGTGGAAGCGACCGACGTGACCCTCCGGCTGTACCGCGACGAGACGCAGGTCGGGAGCATCTACAACGACCACGGCACCGAAAAGACGATGGCCCGGCTGACGGTGCCCGGCGAGAGCGACTTCATCGGCGTCGAGGTGCCAAAGGCCTTCGTCGCCGAGTTGCTCGACGCCGCCGAAGAGGCGGGCCGTGTGCGGAACCCGACCGACGCCGACGGGTACCGACTGCGGATGCTCCGGGACACGGGGGACTGAGCGGGACGACGGCCCTCGACGCCGCGCGGCGGGGCCGCCGCGAGCCGAACTATCATACGAGTGCAGTCCCTAGCTGTGGTGATGTCGCAGACCCCACCAGGTCCGAAGGGCCGACCCGTCTTCGGGAGCAGCCGGCAGTACGCGCGCGACCCGTTCGGGTTCGTCACCGCGCTGGAACAGTCCTACGGCGACGTGGCCCGATTCGACATGGGGCCGCTGAACACCTACATGGTGACGAACCCCGCCGACATCGAGCGGGTTCTCGTCTCCGAATCCGACGACTTCGTCAAACCGGAGTTCCAGGACGACGCGCTCGGCGACCTGCTCGGCGAGGGGTTGCTGCTCAGCGAGGGCGACACCTGGCAGAAACAGCGCGACCTCGCCACTCCGGCGTTCAACATGAACCGCCTCTCGGGGATGGCCGACCGCATCGTCGACCACACCGAGTCGCTGCTCTCGGAGTGGGCGGACGGCGACGAACTCGACGTCGAGCAGGAGATGACGGAGGTCACCATCGACGTCATCTGTGACCTGATGATGGGCACACAGCTGTCCGACGAGCGGCTCGACCACGTCCAGACGCAACTGGAGCCCATCGGCCGCCGGTTCGAGCCGGATCCCATCCGCTTTGCCGCCCCCGAGTGGGTCCCGCTACCCGGCGACGACGAGTACCAGTCCGCGGTCGAGGAACTGGACGACGTGATCGCGGAGATCGTCGACCGCCGCCGCCAGGAGATCGACACGGGCGACGACGACGGCCCGATGGACTTCCTCTCCATCCTCCTGCGGGCCCGCGCCGACGGCGAGCAGACCAACCGCCAGCTGCGCGACGAGATGATGACGATGCTGCTTGCCGGCCACGATACGACGGCGCTGACGATGACCTACACCTGGTATCTCCTCTCCCAGCATCCCGAGGCCGAGCGGCGCGTCCACGCCGAACTCGACGAGCTACTCGACGGCGACGCGCCGACGATGGCCGACGTGCGCGAGATGGAGTACACCGAGTGGGTCGTCAACGAGGCCATGCGTCTGTACCCGCCGGTCTACACCATCTTCCGGACGCCCGAACGGGACTTCGAGGTCGGCGGCTACACCATCCCGGAGGGCGCGACGATCATGCTCCCCCAGTACGCCGTGCACCGCTCGGACCGCTACTGGGACGACCCCGACACCTTCGACCCCGAGCGCTGGAAACCCGAACGCTCCCAGGACCGCCCCCGCTTCGCCTACTTCCCCTTCGGCGGCGGCCCGCGCCACTGCATCGGCAAACACCTCGCCCTGCTCGAAGCGCGGCTCATCCTCGCGACGACCGCCAGCCGGTATCGTCTTTCCTACGAAGGCGATGGACCGCTGGAGCTCATGCCGACCCTCACCGCCCACCCGCGGGACGGGATGCCGATGCGCGTCGAGAAACGCGCCGACGCCCCCGCCTGGGACTGACGCTGCGACGCCGGCGGACACAACCCACTTCAGCGCCCGTCACGTTCGGGACGTATGAGCGACGAGGGCGCGGGGGACCGCACGGCGGACGAAGCCGCGGGAGACCGCGACGCCGACGAAGGGGCGAGGGACGTGGACGCGGACACGGACGACATCGCGGCGTTCGTCGACTACTGCCGCCTTCAGGCCCGGCTCTGCTCCGGGAAGGCCGAGACGCTCCGGGAGGAGGTCGCGGACCTGCTCGACGAACTCGACTCGGACCTCGCGGCCCTCCGGGACCGTGTCGTCGAGCCCGATTCGACCGACGGGACGACCGCGCCGCCGGAGCCCGGCGCCGAGAGCATCGAGACGGATGAGCTGGTCGACGCCGAGTCGGAAGTCGAGGAGAAGCAGGCGCTCGTCGAGGCGAAACAGGCCCGACTGACGGCGTACCAGGACCTCGCCGAGGGGTACGTCGACCTCGCGACCGACCTGCAGGAGGCGGTCGAGGACGACGCGACGGCCGTCGAGCGCATCGTCGAGTTCGAGGTCGACCGGGACGCGCCGGCCTACTTCCCCGACCGCGAGACGCTCGCCGAGACCGCCGCGAAGTCGAACGAGCAGTAACTATCCTTCGAAGGCATCGACCCCCGCGGGGCCACGTCTTCGTCTTCCTCGACGGCGCCGCCCGGTCCTCGGCCGCCGCAACGAGGCCCTTCCCCGTGCCCAGTGAGTCCACACCTCATGGACGGGCACACCCGGCTTGGTCGTTGGCCCCGTAGTTATTTCACCCCGCCGCCCGTCGGCTGTGGGCATCGGTACCAGTCGTGGTACCTACCCCCCAACACATGACAGAACTCGCCAGCGACGATTTCTGGGCGGAGTATCAGCTCATCGTCAACGAGGACGACGAAATGCGACTGCACGGCCGCGACGACTTCGACGAGAACTTCATGCTCGGCATCGGGCAGGAACGGTTCTTCGTCGAGGTGCAGAACGGCCGCATCGAGGACGTGCGCTCGCCGCCGGGCTTCGACGACGCCTGGGACTTCGGCGTTCTCGGGCCGCGTGAGGCCTGGGAACAGTTCACCGAGGAGGTGCCACCGCCACACCACAACGACATCGTGGCCTCGGTCTATCGGTCGGCCGTCCGGCAGGAGGAGGGCTACTTCCAGCTCGTGGGCAACTACAAGACCGTGTTCCAGAACTTCCGGTCGGTCCAGCGCGCGCTGAATCTCATGCGGGAAGTCCCCACGGGGGAAGCATGACCGACCACGGTGCCGTCGAGCCGGTCGCGGGGAAGTACGTCTACGTCGACATCGACGGGACGACCCACCGCGTCTACGTCGAGGAGAACGGTCCGGCGGACGGCATCCCGCTCCTCTGTCAGCACACCGCCGGCGCGAACAGCCGCCAGTGGCGCCACCTCCTGAACGACGGGACGATCACCGACGACTACCGCGTCGTCGCCTACGACCTGCCACACCACGGCAACTCCCTGCCGCCGGACGGCGAGACGTGGTGGGACGAGGAGTACCAGCTCACTGCCGAGCGGTTCGCCGAGACCGTGGTCTCCATCGCCGACGCGCTCTCGCTCGAAGAGCCCATCTACATGGGGTCGAGCATGGGCGGGACGCTCACGCTCGAACTCGCCGACTGGTACCCCGACACGTTCCGCGCGCTGATCGGCCTCGAAGCCGGCGCCTTCACCCCCGGCTTCTACATGCAGTGGCTCGACCACCCCCACGTCAACGCCACCGAGGTCAACGGCTACGCCCCGTCGGGGCTGATGGCCCCCCAGAGCCCGGAGGAGCGCCGCCGCGAAAACGTCTTCATCTACCAGCAAAGCGCCAGCGGCGTCTCCCGTGGCGACCTCTACTACTACTCGATGGACCACGACTACCGCGAGGGCCTCGACGACATCGACGCGACCGAGACGCCGATGTACCTCATGAACGGCGAGTACGACTACCTCACCAACCCGGAGGACGCCCGTGCCGCCGCCGCGGGCATCGGCGAGGGCGCGACCGCGGTTGCCCTCCGGAAGGTCGGCCACTTCCCGATGACCGAACGGCCGGACTTCTTCGCCGAACTGCTCCAGGAAGTGCTCGCCGACATCGACGGCGAGCGCGATGAGCCCCTGCCCGAGGAGTTCGCGCCGAGCGACTTCGGTATCGAGCCGAACCGGAACTGATCGGTTGCCGGTTCCATCGGGTTTCTTATCGACTGGTTCGTCGCCGGCATAGGGTTATGCGGGTGGGAGACGTAGTTCGCCGGATGGCAGACGACAAACAGGGCCGAGAGGATCAGGCGCGAGCGGCCGACCGCCGCCAGCGACAGCGGGACGTCGCTGCCGAACTGGAGCGGATGGACGAGACCGAACCACCGGTCCCGGAGACGGAGCTCAACGATCTCGAGCGGGAACTCGGCGCGCTGTCCTTTCCCGTGACGGGGGCGGAGGTTGTCGAGACCATCGGCGACCGGCCGATCGAATCGGCCGACGGGGACTACACCGTCGCGGACCTCGTCCCCGAGACCGAAACAGAGCAGTTCGACGCCCCCGAGGCCGTCCGCGTGCGGGTGGCACGCCCGACCGTCGCGGCCGCGATGAAACGGATCGTCGAAGCGAGCGAGGGACTCCAAAACACCGACCTCAAACGGTCACAGCGGGAGGCCTACGAGCGGACGTTCCGCGAGCTGGTAGCCATCGACGCCGTCGACGAGGACGAGGGGATCGACGTCATGGCCGACTGGATCGTCGAGCGCATCCGCGAGAAGGGGAAACTCCCCGGGTCGCGTGACGTCCGCCGGGAGGCGGCGAAGTACTGCCGGAAGCACGGCTACGAGATTCGCAACGACGAGTGGCTCGGCGTCTGAGGCCGGTCAGGTAACCGGGCGCGATCCGTTCTCGCGCCCGGAGCGGATCGTCACGGCGGCGAGGCCGGCGACGACGCCGGCGAACAGGCCGACCGGGAGCGCCACGAACAGGAGGGCAACGAGAACGGAGAACCCGAGACCGACGCTCACCACCACGGCCGCGGCGGAGCCGGCGACGACGAACGCGACGCTCCCGACGACGACCCCCACGAGTCGGGCCCTGGCGCGGACCGGGTCGGGCCCGTCGATCGACGAGTTGCCGGCACGAGCCGCGCGGTCTGTCAGGATCGCGTGCGTCAGGGCGACGGTTATCACACCGGCCGCGACGGCGATAGGGAGTGCGACGAGCGCCGACGGCCAGACGTAGGGGTCGAGCAGGGCGGTCAGGCCGATGGCGGCCACGAGGAAGACGAGGGTGCCGGCGAGGACGCTCCCGCCGAGTCGCTTGCCGTTCATATCAGGAGATCGTCGGCCGAAACGATATAGCCACCCGGTCGTTCCCACCGGGTGAGAAGCGCCCCGCGGCGGCCGGTTCACCGCGGGAGGTCGATGGCGACGGTGCTGCCGTCCTCGTCGGCGCGTTCGAGGCGGAGCGTCCCGCCGTGGGTGTCGGCGACCCACTTGACGAGCCAGAGGCCGAGGCCGCTGGCGTGCTGGAGTTGTGTGATCTCGCGGCCGCCGGTGACGATGTCCCACTCCTCGCGGGGGACGCCGGGACCGTCGTCGTGGACGGCGACCCGGACGCCGCCGTCGGGCGCGTCGGTCAGTTCCACCTCGACGGTCGGGTCGGCCGCCCCGTGTTCGACGGCGTTATCGACGAGTTCGAGGACGGCGGTCACGAGGTCCTCGCTGTAGCGGACGGTGCCGGTGGTGTCTGCGGTCACCGTGACGCCGAGGGCGGGGTACTGCCGGCCGATACTGTCGGTCAGGTCGGCCGCGACCCGCTCGACGGGGGCGGACTCGACCGGTTCGCGTTGTTCGAGGACGCCCTGGACGGTGCGTGCGGTCTCGCTCGCGTTCACGAGCGACCTGCTCGCGTCGAGGATGCGTTGCGCGAGCGGGGCGATCTCCCCGGACTCGTCGCGGCTGGCGATCTCCTCGGCGGTCCCCTGGATGACCGTCGTCCGGTTCCGGAGGTTGTGCCGCAGGATGCGGTAGAGCACCTGGAGCTGTGTCTCCCGCTGTTTCACGTCGGTCACGTCCGTCAGGATGACGAACGCGCGCTGTGAGTCGTCGCCCTCGTAGGGGACGGTCTTGAGGAGGTAGTAGCGCTCGCCGGCGTCGGTCCGCGTCGAGACGTTCCGCTCGATGGCTTCGCCCGTGTCCGAGACCGGTTCGAGCGCGTCCGCGATCCCCGCCGGGAGGCGCTCCCGGACCGCGGCGAGGGAGCGGTCGTGGATGTCGTCGGCGTCGACGAGGGCCGCGAAGGCCGGGTTGACGTTCCGGACGACGGCTTCGCCGTCGGCGTACAGCAGGTCCGCGACGGGGTCGGTCAGCGTCTCGAACAGTTCGGTGAACCGCCGGCGTTGCTGGGTGGCCTCGCGCTGTGCCGACCGCAGGTCCGAGATATCGCGAACGGTCCCGACGACCCCGGCCTCGATCTCGCTCTCGATGGGCGCGACGGAGATGCGCCCGGGCAGTCGCTCGCCGTCCGCGGTCAGCAGGTCCGTCTCGTAGATGGACGCGTCGCACTCGGTCGCCGTGGCGAGAGCCTGTGCGACGGCGGCGTCGTCGACGACCGCCTCGACCGAGCGACCCCGCAACTCCTCGCGGTCGACACCGAGCGCGGCGGCGAAGGATTCGGTGACGAGGGTGAACCGCCCCTCGTCGTCGAGCGTGAACAGCATATCGTCGGCGGCCTCGATGACCGCCTCGTAGCGCCGCCGTTCCTGGTCGCGCTCGACGCGGTCGAAAACCGGCGTCGCCGTCGCCGCGAGCAACTCGACGAACCGGATTTCGTCCTCGTCGAAGCTGCCGCCGTCGGACTGGCCGAGACTCAGGACCCGGTTGTCGCCGAGCGGGAGGTACACGCCCCCGGAGACGTCGTCGGGCGAATCGGGCATATGGTCGAGTGCGTCCGCGACGACGAGTTCGCCCTCGGTGAAGGCCCGCCCGACCGGCCCCTCGCCGGGGTCGTAGACCGGGCGGTCCGGTAACACCTCGTCGACGGCCTCGGTCGTGGTGACCAGTTCCAGCCCGTCCTGGTCCGGGTCGTACCGCCGGACGGCCGCCAGGTCGATGTCGAGCACCTCGACGGCCGTCTCGAGGACGTTCTCCGCCACCTCGTCGGTGGTCTCGGCGGTGACCATCTCACCGGCCGCCTCCAGCAGGCCGCTGAGGATGTTCTCCCGGTACTTCTGCCGGCTAACGTCCCGCAGCGTCCCGACGGTTCCCTGGAACGAGCCGTCCTCGCCGAGCGGGCGCATGGTCATCCGGTCGGTGCAGGGGACGTGTTCGCCGTCCTTCCGGACGAGGTCCACGTCGAGTTTGGCGATGGAGATGCCCTCGTCGCCGTCGTCACTCGTCCGCTCCCGGAGGAGGTCACGGAGGGCGTCCTCCGCTTCCTCGACCGTGTGGTCGTCCTTGATGATGTGGACCGACGAGCCGACGAGCGTCTCGCGCTCGTAGCCCGTCATCTCACAGAGGGCGTCGTTGACGAACGTGAACCGCCCCTCGTCGTCGAGGATGTAGACGGCGTCGCCGACCGTCTCGATGAGGTACTCGTAGAGGCCGCGGTCGGCCACCGCGTCCGTCCCGGCGCTCGGGGTCCGGACGTGGATGGCCGTCCCCTCGCCCGACGGGAACGCGGTCACGACGAACCGCTGGCCCTTCTCGTCGAGGGACAGTTCCGTCCCGACGGTCACGCCCTCCGTCAGGACGCGCTCGACCACGGGTTCGAGATCGGCCGCGACCGACTCGGGAACGTGATCCCAGACGTACTCGCCCGCCAGCGCCGCGTCGGGCCGTTCGAGCAGCGCCGCCATCGTCTCGTTACAGTGCGTGATACGCGCGTCCCTGTCGAGGGTGAGCACGCCGTCGTCGACGCGTTTCGACGCGCTGGCCGCCGAGTCGTCGCTCGTCGCCGGCCCGAACGTCGCGTCGAGCCGGTGTCGCAACTGCGCGGCGAGGAGGTCGCCGTCGTCCGTCGGTGCCCACGTGAACACGTCGAGCACGCCCGCGTCCGTCGCCGCCCGCACGGTGTCGGAGTCGGTCGTCACCCAGACGACCGGCCCGGCGGGCACGTCCACGACGCTGTCCGCACAGACGAGTGCGAAATCGCCGGCGATGCCGTCGCCGGCGGTGAGCGCCCCGAGCGACTCGACAGTCGCGACCTCGACCCGCTCGATGCCGCCCACCGCGGCTTCGACGGCGTCGCGGTGCGCCGCGTACGGGGACCCGCAGTACACGGCGGCCCGTAGCGTCGCATCGCGGGCCACCGGCTCCGAAGTCGTCATTATCGTACATACATCACAGCCCGTACTTGAGGATTCGCCCCGTTTTTCAACGCTGATAGCCACGGCAGGGCGGCCGCAGGGGCCGGTCCTGGGACGACCGAAACGGACACCCGCCTCGCGCCTCTAGAGGGGGTGATGGTCGACGGCTTCCCGACGGTTCCGGATCAGCGACTCGGCGGCGACTGGCGACTGTGTGCCCGGACGGAAGAGACGCTCTTCCGGACGCCGACGGCGGCCGTCGTCGGCCGCACGCTCGTCTACGAGGACGCCGCGCTGGCGGATGCGCTCGCGGCGGCCGGCACCGCGGACGCCCTCGCCCGCGCCGCCGAAACGGCGGACGGGGGCGACCGGCTGGTCGACACCGGTGACGGCGACTACTGGCGGTTCTTCTTCGCGACGGCACTGTCCTTTCGTCCGGCGCTGGCGCCGGGGATCGGTCCCGCGTCGATGCTCCCGACGGTCCGCTCGGAGGCACTGTCGGCGTTCACTGACGACCTCACAGCCCGTGGGTTCGAGGGGGTCGACCGCGGCCGGTCCCAGCGGGTCCGGACCGAGGGCGGCGACCGTGCGCGACTCACGAAGCTCACCGCGAGACTTCCCCTCGGCGGGGAGGCGCCGACGGAGTCCCTCGACGTCGAGGGGTGGCTGGCCGTGTGGACGACCGGCGGCGAGTTCCGGATCGCCGGCGGCGCGTACCCGGTGCAGGGGCTCGGCGACCTCCTCGCCGCAGCCCCCGCCGACGACCGTCCCCCGACCGGCCGCGCCGCGGCCCGCGACGAACTCCTCGGGCTCGTCAGGGCGGTTGCCTAGTCACACCACCGCCAGTGCGAACCCGACCGCGATAAGCAGGAAAATTAACAGCAGCACGATCATCATGAACCGGTCTGCCGTACTCATTGGGACCCGTCAACACGTTCGTCGTACTCAGTGACAAGGCTTGTGCCGGTCGTCGCGGGCGGTCAGCGGGCTGAACCGGCCGGCGCCGGTACTCGCGAGCGTGCCCACGAACGGGGTTCCCGACGACCCGCTCGACCGGCTCGGGCTCGATGCCGCGACCAGCGCCATCAGGGAGACCTGCGACGACCTCGCCGGGGAGAGGGCTGGCGAAGGACCTCGGCCCGAACGACGGCGTCGACGACACGGCGTGACCGCGTCCACGCCCGGCGTCAGTCCCGTCCCCTCACGCCGCGTCGCCACTCTCGCACGGGGGCCTGGCATTCAGACAGTCGAAAAACGGGGCCGCGGCCGCGCCTGCCGAAGCCGAATCAGTTCTCGTCGTCGTCGCCGGACTTTCGGGAGAGGACGCCCGCCGCGGCACTGCCGACGCCGGCCAGTGCAGAGAGGACGCCGAGACCGGGACCGGAGCCGCTGGTCGTGCCGGTCGAGGCGTCGGTGGGCGTGTCGCCACCGCCGCCACCGTTGCCGTCGTCGCCGCCGCCACCGTCGTCACCGCCCGAACTCGTCGTGGTGGTCATGTCGCCGCTCCCGTCACCCATCTCGGCTTCGACGGAGTAGACGGTGAGCACGTCGCCTTTCTCACCGTACCCGCCCAGCGGGCCCTCGCCGCCGCCCTGGATGGCGACGTACTGTTTCCCCTCCGCGGGGTCGTACCAGCTGACCGGGTCGCCGCCGAGACCGACGCCGATCTCGTCCTCCCAGAGCACGTCGCCGGTCTCGGTGTCGAGCGCCCAGAACATGCCGGTCGAGGAGCCGGCGAAGGTGATGCCGGTGTCGGTCGTCATGACGCCGCCCCACTCGGTGATGTCGGTCCACTTCCGCCACTTGAGTTCGCCGGAGACGGGGTCGATGCCGGCGATGACGCCGGGGTCGCCGCTCCAGCCCTCGATCTCGTCCTCGCCGGGCACGGCGAACTGATTGCCGTCCATTCCCCAGTAGAGCTTCCCGGCCTCGTACTCCGCGTCGGTCCAGGTGATCTTCCAGGGCCGGTTGTCCCCCTTGACGACGGCCGTCTGGGTCGTGGGGTCGTACGACGGGGGCTGTGGGTTCGTCCCGCCGAGCAGGTTCGGCGCGTTCCAGGGCGTCCCTTCGAGGTCCTGGTACTTGGGGAGCGACCACATGTTGACGTGGTCGACGTACTCCTCGCTGCGCTCGACCATCTGCCCCGTCTCGACGTCGAAGGTGAACAGCCATCCGGACTTGCCGCCCCAGGTCGCCAGGGTCCGCTCCTCGCCGTTGACCTCCGCGTCGAAGATGATCGGCGGCGAGGGCGAGTCGTAGTCCCACCAGTCGTGTGGCGACTCCTGGTAGTGCCACTTGTAGTCACCGGTCTCGGCGTCGAGCGCGAGCTTTCCGGTCGAGTACTGGTTCCAGCCCGGCCGCACCGTCGCGTCGAAGTCGGGCCCGGGGTTGCCCATCGGGAAGACGGCGGTCCCGCTCTCCAGGTCGATAGCCGGCGGTTGCCAGACGGTCGTCGAGCCGTGGCGCCAGGCGTCGCCGACCCACTGCTCCGGGGGTGTCGTGTTGAACCGCCACTGGTGTTCGCCGTCGGTGCTGACCGCGTCGATCCAGCCCGACACGCCGTACTCGCCGCCGAAGCTCCCCTTGAGGAGGTTGCCTTCGTAGGGAATTGGCGGGATTCCGGAGGAGAACCCGACGTTACGGACGAAGTTCGTCTCCGGGTGAATCTCCGTGTCCGGGTCGTCGACCATCTCCCCGCGGTACTCCTGTGCCTGGTTGTAGTACCACTTCTCCTCGCCGGTGTACCGGTCCAGCGCGACGATGCCCATGTCGAGCTGGGTGAAATACACCGTGTCGTCGATGATGGTGACGCCGCGGTTGGCCGAGGGATCACCGACCTCCGCCAGCGAGTCGTAGTTGTAGTACCAGAGGATGTCGCCGGTGCGGGCGTTGATCGCCCGGAGGTGATCCGGCCCGTTGGTCTGGTACATGATCGGCGGGTCCGTGGGGACGATCAGCGGCGTCCCCTGATACTCGCCCGGCAGGTTCCCGAGGTTGATCTGCCACTCCTGGGAGAGGTCGCCGACGTTGTCCTTCGTGATGGCACTCTGGGACATGTGGCGCCGCTGGCGGAAGTCGCGCCCGTAGAGCAACCAGGCCTCGGGGTTGTCCTGGGCGTTCCGCAGCATCTCCATCGTGACGTCCATCTCGGGGATGGCGTCGGTGTCGTTGCGAATGATCGTCGCCTCGCCCGGCTTGTCGAGCGATCCGGATTCCTGGGTCATGTCAGGCACCTCCTCTGGGAGCGCGTGCTTCGTCCGTCGGCCGAGCCACGTCGAAGGCCAGGTGTTCCTGGCTTATGATCGCGACCGCCGAGCCGGCGGTGATCATCGCCGACAGCTCCTCGTCGGAGATCGTTCCCTCGGCCATGTCGTGGGCGGCCTGGCTCACCAGCTGATAGCCGCCCAGCATCGCCTTGACGTCCCAGATGCCGTTCGAGAGCATCTCCTCGGTGAGCAGTACCTGGTTCTGCCAGAGCCAGTGGTCCAGCCCGTCGATCCACAGGAGCGCGCCCTCCGTCGCCCGCTGGTGTAGCGGCGCGATGTCGGCGGGGTCGAACTCCTCGACCCCCTCCTGTGCGTAGAAGGCGGTCGGCTTCCACTTCGCGAGGTGCTCGCCGTTGTTCACGACCGTCGTCGCGAGCGTCGCGATCTCCTCCGACGCGAACCCGCCCTCCGCGAGCGCCGCCGAGAGCGTGCCGGTGCCGACCAGCTGTCGGGCCGACGCCTCGATGTGGTCCGCGATGAACGGCGGCATGTGTTCCTCCGCACTCGCGAAGAACCCGATCTCGACGAGGTGTTCGTGGACGTTCCACGCGGGTTCGGTTAACTCCTGGTAGGCCGTGCCCTGTTCGGCTGGGAGTCCCGCGGCTCCCAGTTCCGGGAGGCGACCGATGGACGCGGTGATACCCGCCATCTCCGAGGCGAGCAGTGACGCGTCCACGCTGCCCGAGAGGTCGCTCCGGATGGCCTCGCCGATGGCTGCGAGTTCACTGCCGCCGGTCAGGGCGACCTCGCCGCGTATCTGGTCCAGTGTAAAGTCCCCTGCCACTGTCGTTGCCCCGACCACGCCCAGCGCCTTTAGGAACCGGCGCCGTTCCTCGTCGGAAATCTGCCTCCGGTCGTGTACCTGTGGCATGGTACCGTGTGAGCAACCCGCATCACTTAACTTTTCCCCAGATTTTAGCCTTCATCGGTATTTTATCTCAGAGTTCCCGCCTTCTGAGAGATATATGTGATACTGTAATTCCCCCGTTGACCAGGCACCCACGCGCCCGGACTGGGTCGAGAATACATCCCTGGTTTATCATTCGGTCTCTGTTTTCCCGGGTCCCGAAAATTAAGTGTGAGTGTTTCATATCCGGAGACGGTTCATGAACGAGCACATCTCGCGTCGAGGGTTCCTCGCTGCGACCGCGGGAGCCGTCGGTGCTGGCCAGTTGGTGTCCGTCGCAAGCGCGACCCAGCAGGAGGTCGATATCTACTTGGACGGAGCGACGAGAGCCTGGACGGGGCGCGAGCCGTCGTCGATAGACGGTGAAGACAACCCGACACTGACGCTGTACGAGGGCGAAACCTACGTGCTCGCGTGGCAAAACGTCGACGCGGCACCGCACAACGTCGTCATCGAGAACGACGCCGGCGACAACCTGATCGAGACCGAAATCGTCTCCGAAGAGGGTGCCATCCAGCGGGTGGAGTTCGAGGCGACCGCCGAGATGACCCGGTACTACTGCCAGGTCCACCCGGGATCGATGGAGGGCGTCGTGGAGGTCGTTTCTCCTGATTCCGGGGACGGCATCCCGTCGAACACGGACGTGGTCGTGACGGATCAGCCGACCGAGACGCCGGAGCCGACCACGACGGCGACGCCGACCCCGACGACCACCGCGGCGCCCACCACGACAGAGGGCGACGGGAGCGACGGCGGTGGCGACAGCAGTCCGACGACGGCGGCCGCCGAGACGACGAGCGGGTCCGGCCCCGGACTGGGCGTGCTGGCCGCACTCGCCGGCGTCGGGAGCGTCGCCGCGTTGCTGTCGCGGCGCTCGGACGAGTAGCGCCGATACCTATACGGGGTGGCGCCGAAGAGTGCGAGTATGCAAACGCGTTCGTTCCCCGTGCTCGCGGCGGAGGACGATCCGCTGGTCGACGCGCTCGGCGTCGGCCTGGACCGTGACGCCGCTCGCGTGCTCGCGTACCTGTTGCTCCGTGCCGACCGCGACGACGTGTCGAGCGCGGCGCCCCGCGTCGCCGTCAGGATCGGGACCGACCTGGGGGCCGACCCGGCCAGGGACGCGCTCGCGACCCTGGTGGAACGAGACCTGGTAACGACCACCACAGTCGACGACGCCTCGCCGGGCCGACCGCCCAAACGGTGGGAGTGTGCAGTCGCCCGTGACGTGGCACGCACGCTCGTCTACGAACACCACGCGGCCGCCCTCCTGGACCGTGCCCGAACCGTCGCGGCCGCCCTCGGGGACGATGCTGCCGTCGAAGGTACGCCCCGAGATGGAGCGGGGGTCCGCGAGAGTGCGGTGGCGCTGAACTGGCGCCCCAACGGGTTCCACGCGCCGCTGTTTCTCGCTGCCGAGCGGGGGCTGTACCGCGACGCCGACCTCGCGGTGTCGTTCACCGCGGCGCGCGGCTCCGGGGAGGCCCTGGAGTGGGTCCGCTCGGGCCGGTGTGACGTGGGTATCGCGGGGGCGGCCACGCTCTGTCGGGCGCTCGCAGCGGACGCGGCGGTGGTGCCCGTCGCCCTGCTCTACCAGCGCACGATGACGGTGCTGTACACCGTCCGGTCCGTCTTCGATGACCCGTTCACCGACCTGGACCAGCTCGCCGGCCGCACCGTGGCGATGCCGAGCGGGTCCGAGACGGCACAGCTCGCGCGGCTCCTACTCGCACAGGCCGGCGTCCTGGACGCGGTCGAGATCGTCGACAGCGACGGGGAAGAACGGAGCGCACTGCTCGACGGAACCGCCGACGTGGTCACAGGCATGGCCGCCGACCCGCCCGAACTCGAAGCCGACGGGTACACCGTCGACACGGTGGCCGTCGCCGACCGCTTCCCCGTCCCCGGGCCCGCGCTCGTGGCGCGGGCGGACCGATTGGCCGCGGACCCGGCGATCGTCGAGCGGTTCCTCGTCGGCACGATGCACGGCCTCGCGGTCGCGACGGGGTCGCCCGCCGACGCCGCCCGCGCCGTCGCCAGACGGAGCGACAGCGTCGTCGACGCCGAACGCCGCCGATTCGAGGTCGCCCGGGAGCGGGAAGCGGCCGCCGACACCGCCCGGGCCCACGGCTGGGGCTGGCAGTCCGTCGACCGCTGGGAGCGGCTCCTGACCGCGCTCCGGCAGGCCGACGCCGGCAGCGGGAGAGCCTGAGCGGCTATCCGCCGAGGGGGACGCCACCGAAGACCGCGAGCGCGAACAGCGACATCCGTAGTCCGAACGCCGCACGCGTGAGGTAGCTGATCAGTTTCTCGGCACACGCCGTCAACAGGAGCATCCCGGCCCGGCGATCAGGATGACGCCGCGAATCGGCCGACCAGCGTGCGCGAGTGCCTACCGGAGATGACTGCTGAACCTCTGTTTTTTCACGTCCATCCGCCCGTGTAGCGTCTCCGTGTAGAATTATTCAATGGGATTCCCTACCTGAAAAGTTGGTTTCATATTCGTCCCCCTCTCCGACAGTCTATGGAAAAGACTCGCACACCCGCAGTCGTACTCGTCGGCCTGCTGGTTCTCTCACTGTGCGTCGTGCCCGTCGCGGCTCAGGAGAGCGGCGAAGCCGGCGAAGAAGGGGAAGAGGAAGAGGGCGGAATCGAGGGTGCAATCGAGGGTGCAATCGAGTCACAGGGCACCATTGGGGCGGTGATCGTGTTGATCTTCGGCGTCGTGCTCCTGACGGCGTCGACGGAGAAGCTCATCAGTTACCTCACACGGGCCTCGCTCAATCTGAAGATGTCGCTGTTCGCGCTCGCGATTGTCTTCACCGGCTTCGAGTTCGACGACACGATCCTCGCACTGGTCCTGTCGGCCGGCGGACTGGAGGAGGCCGCGCTGGGATCGGCACTCGGGACGGGACTGGCGATTATCGGTATAACGCTCGCGCTCGCGGCGGTCGTCGAACCGTTCCCGGTCGACCTGCCCAAGGACTACATTGCCATTTTCGGCCTCGGACCGCTCATCCTCGTTCCCTTCGTGCTGCTCGGGACGCTGACGGCCATTCACGGGGTCGTCCTGACCCTCTTTTTCGTTTTCGCGTTCGGCTACTTTATCCTCCGAGAGCGCCAGCGCGACGTGCCAGTGTTCCGGAACTCGGAATTCGGAAAACAGCTCCGCTCGGATGGCGGGACCGCGACGCGTACGGAGGCGCTCGATGAGATCGCCGAGGAGCGGATTCTCGGTGACCTCGCGGACTCCGGGTTGGTGTGGCTCGGCCTGTCGGTCCTGGCACTCGCCGGTATCGTCTTCGCGGCCATGCTCCTGGAGGGCGGGTCCGGGGTCGTGATGGAAGGGTTCGGCCTCTCCGGGACCGTCTTTGGGGCGACCATACTCACCCTGATTCTCACCTTCGAGGACATCATGCTGACACTGGAGCCAGTCCGCCGAGGCTTCCCCGAGATCGGCGTTGGCAACGTCATCGGAAGCGTCCTGTTCTCGGTGACCGGCAATGTCGGCGTAATTATGTTCCTCAGTGATGTGAGCATCTCCGATTCGGTCCTCACCTTCCACCTGCCGTTCATGATCGTCGTGACGGCGCTCGCCGCGTACTTCTTTTATCGGGGCAACGTCGAGCGGTGGCAAGGTGTCCTGCTCGGTGTCCTCTACGTCGCCTACTGGGTGATCGCGCTCGCTGTCTTCGGTGGCGTCCCACTCGGTGAGTGAACCGTCAGCTCACGTCCAGTTTCTGGTCCCCCTCCCCCCAGTCGAATTCGAGTTCGATCTCGAGTTCGCGTTTCCCGTCACCTATGAACTCGACTTCGACCTCTATCGGCTCGCGAAACGCGAACGGAATCTCCCACTCGTCGCTCGAAACGGTGAGGTCGTTGCCGTCCTCGATCTGGTCGGCGAGGTCGCGCAGGAACGCGGCCGTCGCCGCACCCGAGAGCCGGACCTCGCGCTCGAAGTACCCCTCCGTGACGACCGTCTGTTCGTTGCTGTCGTTGTCCGGAAGTTCGACCATGTCACTACTCACCGGCCAGCGGCACATAAATCACTGCGCTGTCGCCGCTCAGGATGACGTGCTCCCAGTTATTTTATGTGAAGGGCTCACAGTAGCATCCATGTCACTATTTGACGTGATGGGGAGCAAATCGCGGCTCAAGATCATCCAGGAGCTCTCGGACGAGCCGCGGTACGTCTCCGAGCTGGCGGAGCGAATCGGGATGGACGGCAAGAGTACCGTCCATCACTTGCAGACCCTCGAAGAAGCGGGGATCGTCGAGTACTACGAGACGAGCCAACGCAAGTACTACCGACTGACACAGACGGTCGAGTTCAAGGTCTCGCCCCCACCGGAGGGGACGTTCGTGCTCCACAAGAGCGACGCCGAGACCGGTGACGAGGAGGCCGTTCCGATCCGCACCGACTGAGCACGGACCCGGCCGTTCCTCTCGCGTCGTCTCGGTACAGTCGCCTGCCTCACTCGCCGCCGAGCGGTTCGCCGCGTCGCGTGACCCGCGTCACGGGCAGTCCCGCCCTGTCGCCGTGTTCCTCGATAGCAGCCTGGTCCTCTGCACGGTAGTGACAGAACGTTCCGACGACCTCGTCGTCGTCGTTGGTCATTACCTCCGATTCGACCCACTCGATGTCCGTCCCCTCTGAGCGCATCTCCTCGAGGGCGTCCCCCGAGGCCGCGGCCGCGTCGTCGAGTTCATCGTGTGTGACTGCTTCCGGCAGTTCGCGAAGGATGAGGTAGTCCGTCGTCATGGCGTCCGACCGGGCAGTTCTGTACGTGATGATGTAACTCTTTTCACGGTATGAGATTACAGCACACGACCGGAGGCAAGACTGGCGACAGCGGCGGCGCGCCCGCGTCACGGCGAGCCGTGATGATAGTTCGAGTCTGTGGAGTCAAAAGGGATTAATATACACATAACGTACCCGAGTCAGATGGAAAGTGTCACTGACGACCCCGAGCTCTCCCCCCGCGACACCGTCATTCTGAAGACGAGGCTGGAGTACCCCGACGCGTCCGTTCGCGAGATTCGCGACCGTCTAGAGGACACCTACGATATTTCGCTGTCCCACAACCGCGTCAACGAAATCCTGCGAGGGATGCGCGACGACGGCCTGTTCGACCAGCCCGCCCTGCCCGACGAGGGGTTACTGGAGTACTACCGGTGTGAGATCGGGCTCGACTACACGCACTTCGCCGATCACCGGGAGGCGTGTTACGACGAGTTGCTGGCCGATCCCCACGTGGTTTCGTTCGTCGAGGTCGCGAGCGGCCGCCACTGGCAGTTCACGGCGGCGTTCCTCTCCGACGAGGCGGCCCAGTCATGGTTGCACGACCTCTTCGAGGAGCACGGCGCCCTCTTCGCCGAGTTCGACCAGTCGAAGCTGACCGCGATCCACAAGCGCCACGTCGACGCCGACGTCCTCGACGACCTGCTCGCGACCACCGAGGCGGGACAGGCGTACCTCGACCGCTCGGACGCGGCGACCGACCGGATGGTCGCCGACGGCGGTCACGCGAGCGCCGCGAGCGGGGCCTCGTCGGACGATCAGTCCGACGGCGGCGACGCGTCCGCGGAGTGAGTGGGCGGCCGCTCAGGACCGGTCGATGCGAGCCGCGTACTCGTCGACCACGGGCGCGTCGTTGTCCCGGTACTCGTTCGTCCACGCGGCGTCCGGGTCCACCGGTCCCGAGAGGAGGTCGGTCTCTGCCAGGGTGTCGGCCAGCGTCCGCCAGCGGTCGCCCTCGTGGCTGCCCCAGCCACGCTCCTCAACGGCGTCGGTCATCTGCAGGTCGGTGGCGGCCGTCTCGAATTTCAGCCGCTCGATGTCGCGGCGCCGTTCGAGCGTCGCGTTGCGCGCGACGAGGGCCTCGACGGCCGCCTCCGGATCGTTCGTCGCCGCTTCCCAGCCACGCGCGGTGGCCCGCAGGAACGAGCGCACCGTCTCCGGGCGGTCGGCGGCGGCCGCCGGGTTCGTCACCAGGGTCATCCCGTAGACCGGGAGGTGGTGCCCGATCGGGAGTTCATCGGCCACCCGGTCGTGTTCCCACTCGAGTTCCGTCCCGTTCGTGACGACGCCGACGGCCGCGTCCACCTCGCCGTCGAGCAACTGGTGCTGGACGCGGTGGTGGGTATTCGGGTCCACTTCCAGAAGGTCGACCTCGTCGCGGACGCCGGCGGCTTCGAGCAGTTGCGCGGTCAGGATACGGGTCTTGGTCGCGGAGGGCGCGACGGTCCGGCCCGCGAGCTGTTCGGGCCGTTCGAGTTTCTCGCCGAAGTGGTCGCGGAAGGTGTAGACCGCCGCCGGGGTCCGCTGGGTGACGGCGGCGACCGCCAGCGGGTCGTACCCCTCGCTCCGCTTCGCGAGGACGGCGCTGGCCCCCGCGAGGCCGAAGTCGGCCCGCCCCTCGGCGGTCTGTTCGGCGGCGTAAGGCGACCCGTGGCCGGGGACGAACTCGACGGTCAGCCCCTCGTCCTCGTAGTAGCCGCGGTCGCGGGCGAGGAAGTACGGCGCCTGGAAGCCGTTCGGTTCCCAGTTGAGCTGGAAGGTGACGGTCTCCATCGGTCAGTCCCCCGGCCTGAAGGTCCCGTCGGGGACGTGGTCGACGCCGAGGGCCTCGGCGCCGGCCACGTCCAGCAGGTGCTCGAACAGCCGTTCCATGCCCGCGATGGTCTCCCCGTCCCAGTCGCGGACGACCATGTCGCGCCAGCCGTCGCGGACCGCGCGAACGATCGAGGGGTCGTCGTAGGTCATCAGCCGCTCGCCGACCTCCGCCCAGAGGTCGTCCTCGGTCACGAGCCGGTCGACCACGTCGCGGTAGGCGTCCCGGAAGGCGTCGACGGTCCCCGGGTTCTCGGCGAGGAACGACTCACTCGTCAGGAACGTCGAGACGGGGAGCCGGTTGTCGGTACCGGAGAGCCGCTGGACCAGTTCCGAGACGGGGAACACCTCCTCGTAGGGGCCGCGCTCGGTGATCTCGGGGACGATGGGCCAGAACTGGAGGACAGCGTCGACCTCGCCGTCGTGGAGCATCTCGGTCAGGCCCACCTTCGAGCCGGCCTCGACCGGCGTGGCCGTCTCGTCGGGATCGAACCCGTGGTACTCCCGGCAGGCCGCCCGACAGAGGATCCAGTTCTTGTCCAGCCGGCGGACGACGCCGATGCGGTGGCCCGAGAGGTCCGCCAGCCCCTCGATGTCGGTGTCCTCGGGGGCGACGAGGCCGCCGACGGTCCGGCCGTACGGGTGGACGGCGACGATGTCGGCGCCCTCGGCGCGCTCGCGGGCCGTAGAGATGTAGTCGATGTCGATGAGGTCGGCGTCGCCGTCCTGGAGGCGGGCCTCGACGGTCTCCATCCCGCCCTCGAGGGCGTCGGAGACGAGCTCGACGTCGAGGTGGAAGCCGTGCTCGTGGTCCAGGCCGAGTCGCTTGATGGTGTAGAGCATGTAGCGGGGGCTGCCGTTGTGCTCGAAGCGGGCCCGCATCACCGGCCGGTCGCCGGGGTTCCCGTGGTACTCGTCGAGCGCGGACTGTTGGTCCTCGATACGCATGGTTAGATGGACGCCACGATGGCGTCGATGTCGGCGTCTTCGTCGATGAGTTCCCGGCGTTTCATCCACGAGAGGTGCCGGTCCAGTTCCGTCCGGTCGGCCGGCTCGGGGGCCTCGTAGGTCGGGACATCGATGCCCTCGCGGATGGCGTCGAGGTCGACAGCCTCGAACAGGTCCGGCGCGACCGAGAGGTCGTCCTCCAGCATCGCGAGGTACTGGTCGCGGAAGGCGTCCGGGTCGGCGTTGATGGCCTCGACGGCGCGGCCGTACCCGCGCAGGTACCTCGTCAACACGTCGTCGTCGACGCGGTCGGCGCCGACGATGCCCATGTGGTTCTCGAACTCCAGGACCGGCTCGAACCCGAGGTGTCGCGCGAGCGTCGTGTGCGGTTCCAGCAGCGACACGGCCGCGACCTCGCCGTCGCGCAGGGCCGCGAGCCGGTCGGTCGGCATCCCGTGGTGTTCGAGTTCGACGGCCTCGGCAGGCGCGTGTTCCTCCAGTGCCCGGCGGGCCGTGTACTCCTGACCGGTCCGCATGTTGACCCCGACGGGGACGTTCGCCAGATCGGCCGGCGTCACCACGTCCGAGTCGGGTCGGGTGAACACGGTGTAGGGCTGGTCCGCGAAGGTCCCTTTCGCCACCACCTGCCCGTCGTCCATGTCCCACGTCCGCTTGATGCTCTCCCACTTGCAGATGGGGTACAGGTCGACGTCGTGCCCGCCCGTCAGCGTCTCGTCGGCCGGGATGTACTTCCAGTCCACGTTAGCCCGGTCACGTTCCACCAACTCCACGTCGAGCCCCGCCGCGGCGAAGTACCCGCGATCCGCCGCCACCGTCTGGGGCAGCATGAACGAGAACGGGAGCTGGAATAACCTTAATTTGTCACCCATAGACACACGAGAACGTTATACATCCGTTCTGTATTTAAAAATAACGAGGGAACTTTTATAAGTGGAGGCACGCACAGTGTGTGAGAGACAGCCATGGAACGAGTATCAGCGGGCGACCGGGAGTTCGACGAGGTGAATCAGGGCGTCCACCTGGCCGACCTGGCGGCGGGCGAACGGGCGTCGATGAGTTACTGGCGCGTCGAACCCGGCGAGCGGATTCCGCCACACCGGCACGAGAACGAGCAGATCGGGTACCTCATCAGCGGGCGGCTGGTCGCGCTCGTCGACGGCGAGGAGGTACCCCTCGAGCCGGGGGACTCGTACGTCTTCCCGGGTGGGGAACGCCACGGCTGTGAGAACCGCGGCGACGAACCCGCGGTCGGTGTCGGCGTCCTCAGCCCGCCGCGGGAGGCCCCCGACTGGGGAGAGCAGGCGGCCGGCGGGGCCGAGTCGATCGAGTCCGACGACTGACCGGCCGCGGGACGGCCGCGTCGCCGCTCAGGGGACACGCTCCGCGGGCACGGTACCGTCGGCGTTCCACCCGCGTCGCTCGTAGTAGGCGTCGAGTTCGTCGGCGAGACCCGAAATCTCGTAGGGCAGGGCCTCGTCCGCCCGGCGGTCGCGGCCCCGCTGGTTGGCGAAGTGCCGCTCCATGTCGATGACGCGCGCCCCGATCTCCAGGAGCCGGTCCAAACTCGCATCGAGCAGGCGTTCGAGGCGTTCGTCCGTGACGAACCCGCGGGAGAACCGACAGACGATGCCGGAATCGCGCACGGCGTTGTGGTTCTCGCTGGCGACGAGCGGGGCGGCCTTCCCTTCGACGCCCTCGGGGTCGAGCGCCTCGGACTCGTCGACGAGCGGGTACTCCTGTTCGTACATGCTCCCGTAGAGGTGGTCGGCGCCGCGGTTCGAGGTGGCGAAGGCCAGACCCTGCCCGTTCAGCGCCCGCCCGTCGTGAGCCGAGAACTCCATCCCCTTCATCGTCCAGTTCTCGACGCCGAGTTCGTCGTGGACGCGGTCGATGCCCTCCGCGAGCAGGTCGCCCTCGGCCTCGCGGTAGGCGATCTTCTCGACGAGGTCGTGTGCCAGTTCCGCGTTGCCGAACTCGCCCTCGGCGGCGAGGTACGCCGACACCACGTCGCCACAGGAGATGGTGTCCAGCCCGAGTTCGTCACACAGGTCGTTCGACACCATCACGTCCACCACGTCGTCGATGCCGGCGTTGGCTCCGAAGGCCATCACCGTCTCGTACTCCGGCCCCTCCGTCTCGACGCCGCTCTCCTCGTCTCTCGTCGGGAGCTTGCAGGCGAAGGCACACTGCGAGCAGGTCCCCTTCTCGTATTTCTTCGACTCGACGGCGTCGCCGCCGATGGACGCGGCGCCCTCGAAGGACTGCTCCGAGAAGTACCGGGTCGGCAGGGCATCGAGTTCGTTCGCCAGTTCCGTGACGCTCGTCGTCCCCTGGCGTTTCATGATGTGGTCACTGGTGGCCGCCTCGCGGTGGACGTCGGCCGTGACGTCGGGCACGTCGACCGGGCGCCGCGAGTCGCCGGCGACGGTCAGCAACTTCACGTTCTTCGCACCCAGGACCGCGCCAAGGCCTCCCCGACCGAAGGTCCGGTGTTCGGTAGTCATGATAGACGCGAACCGCACCTGCCGCTCGCCGGCGGGGCCGACACAGGCCACGGCGTCCTCACCGAGGTGGTGCTCGTTCTCGACGTACGCCGAGACCCGCGAGACCTCCGCGTCGGCGAGTTCAGGGACCGGCTCGAAGGAGACGCCCTCGTCCCGGACGTGGACCGCGAGGAGGTCGTCGCTCACGCCGGTGATCTCGACCGCCGCGTACCCCGTGTCCGCGAAGTTCCGGGAGAGGTAGCCCCCCGCGTTGCTGGACAGCAGGCCGTCGGTCAGCGGCGACAGCCCGGTGCAGTTCATCCGCCCGGTGAAGCTCATCGTCGAGGTCTGGAGCGGTCCCGTGGTGAAGACCAGCCGGTTCTCCGGCCCGAACGGGTCCGCGTCGAACGGGATACGCTCGTGAGCGAGCCGTGTGCCGAGTCCCCGTCCGCCGATGAAAGACGAGCGCTCGTCGTCAATCGCGACCGTCGCCGCCGCCTGCTCGCCCACGTCGATCGACAGGAGCGAGCCACGCACGTGGTTCATGCTACCGAATCACGTCTGCCCGCGGTATATGCGTACCGGCGGTCCGGAACCGCCGGCTCTCCCCGTCCCAAACGGTTTTGCCGGTTCGGGGTGCAATCGGTCGCATGGACGCGGTCGACCACATCAACGTCGACGTGAACGGCCTCGACGCCTGTTACGAGTTCTATCGTGAGGTCCTCGACCTCGACCTCCTGCGGCCGCCGTCGGACTTCCAGGGCGACCACGCGATGTTCGAGGCCGGCGAAACCGTCGTGACACTCGCCGAGACTGGGCGCGCCGAGGCCTGGGACGAGCGCGGCCTCGACCACCCGCTCGACAAAGCCCACCTCGCCTTCGAGACCGACCGGGCGACCTACGAGGCCCTGATCGACCGTCTCGACGGCCAGTTCCCCAAGCAGGGGCCCTACGACTGGGGGGAGTTCGAGGGGTTCTACTTCCTCGATCCGGACGGGAACCTGCTCGAGGTCATCACCTACGACCCACAGCCGGCGGGCATGGAGCGGCAGCTCCTCGATCACGACTCCATCCACGAGTAGCCGCCCGGCGTCACTCCAGCAGGCCGAGTTCCTCGGCGACGATATCGGCCAGTTCGTCGGCCACGTCCGGGTCGACCCGGGCGCATTCCTCGCCGTCGTGGAGGTTCTCGTTGTGTCGCTCGATGGCCGTCGCGAGGTCGGAGATCGGGACCCGCGTGGTCGTCTCGCACTCGGGACAGTGGACGGGCACCGCCGGGTCGTCGTCGGCCTCGGTCATGTGCGGACCTGCAACGCCGAGCGTGAAAACCGGGTCGATTCGGCCTCGGGGTTGAAGTCGCCGGCGGCCGTCGTCGGGGCCGATGGGACGCGTAACGGACCTCGCGCCCGCCGGGATGGTGCCGGCGGCGTGGCTGTTGACCATCGCCGCCCACGCGGCGCTCGTCTCGGACCGGACGCTCCTGATCGGCCTCGGCGTGATGGACGTCCTCCTCGTCGCCTTCGCCGCCGCCTCGTCCGGGGAGATGACCGGGCCAGTCCTCTCGGCCTGGCGGCAGGTGCTCCTGGTCGGCCTGTTGGCGAACCTGCTCGGCACCGCCGACCTGCTCGTCGACCCCGCCAGCAACCCCGCGCTGCCCGTCACGCTGTACGCGTGGTTCCTCCTCCCGGCTGTTGCCTACGTGCGAACCGGCCGGGAGACGGTTCGGTCACCCTACCGCCAGGCGTACCTCGCCGCCGCAGCGTTGACGCTGCTCGGCACTGCTGCTTACTCCGTTGCCTTCGTAGGTATCGTTGACGATTCGGTGGCGACGGTCGGTGGGCTGGCGGTCGTCGGCGGCGGACAGACCGTCGGCATCGTCGCGGCGGCGGTCCAGAACGGCGGGTAACGGAACCGGGGTCGTGACTGTGGGGGCAAACGGTATGTGGGATCCCTGCGTGGTATCGGTCGGTATGGAACACGTGGACATCGACGCGCTCGACAACCACCCGCGCGTCGCCGACGTACAGAAACACCTGACCGACCCGCTCGCGCTCGCCGACATGGCGCTGAACTACTACGAACTCGAACCCGGCGAGTCCTTCTCCGGCGGCCTCCACACCCACATGAACCAGGAGGAGGTCTTCTACGTCGTCGAGGGGACGGCCACGTTCGACACGAAGGAGGGGAGCCACGAGGTCGGCGCGAACGAAGTCATACGGTTCGCGCCGGGCGAGTACCAGGAGGGGAAAAACGAGAGCGACGGCCGCGTCCGCGCGCTCGCGTTCGGCGCGCCACAGGAAGCCGGCGAGACACGTACCGCCCTCCCCTGTAGCGAGTGTGGCGCGGACTACCACACCGCGGAGGTGACCGCCGACGGCGTGACCCTGACCTGCCCCGACTGCGGGAACGTCGTCGAGATGTAGTCACGCCGGGACGAGGCGGTACACTGCGCCGCCGTCC
Source organism: Halorientalis marina (assembly GCF_023028345.1). GTDB lineage: Archaea > Halobacteriota > Halobacteria > Halobacteriales > Haloarculaceae > Halorientalis > Halorientalis marina. Next base: position 109,030 of record NZ_CP095487.1, read on the forward strand.
TCGCCGGCGCCGAGAGCGTACACCTCGCCGTCGGGGTCGCGGCCGAACGAGAGGAGTTGCTGGGGGGCAGCGCCGTCGATGGCGAGCGTCCCGAGGTCCCACCCGCCCGACTCGGTCTCCGTCGCCACGAACAGGCGTCCTTCGGGACGGAGGTCGCCGAAGACGTAGGAACCGTCGAGTCCCGACAGTGCCGAACCGCGGTAGACGTAGCCGCCGATGACCGAGATGCCGGCGACACCGTCGCCGTCGTGTGGATACTCGATGATGGGGTCGACGAGCGGTTCGCCCCCACGAACGTCGGACGGCGTCTCGGTCGGACACTCCCCCGCGTCGTAGCAGTGGGCGCCCTCCCGGACGTTCCAGCCGTAGTTGCCGCCGGCCTCGACGAGATCGACCTCCTCGTAGCGGTTCTGTCCCACGTCAGCCACGAACAGTCTGTTGCCGTCGAAGGAAACTCGCCAGGGGTTGCGCAGACCCCAGGCGTAGTGTTCGTCCAGCCCCGGGCGGCCGACGAGCGGATTGTCGTCGGGGACTGCGTAGGGGCGGTCGTCGCCGCCGTCCACGTCGATCCGGAGGACGCTCCCGAGGCGGTTCTCGGTCACGTCCTGGCCGTTGCCGCCGGCGTTCGCGTCGTACCAGTCGGCGACGTGGCCCCGGCCGCGGTCACCGCCACCGCCGCCGTCACCGACGGGGACGTAGAGGTAGCCGTCGGGGCCGAAGGCGATGTCGCCGGCGTTGTGGTTGCTCTGTGGCTCCGGGATTTCGAGGAGGGTTCGCTCGGAGTCGCGGCGGGCGCGGCGACCGTCGGGGCGGACTCGGAACTCCGAGAGGACGAACGTGTGGCTGTAGCCGTCGGGCGTCCCCGCTCGCGGTTCGGCGCTGTAGCGGACGTAGAGTCTGGGGGTGTCGGGGAAGTCGGGGTGGAGAGCGATGCCGAGCAGCCCCCGCTCGCCGCCGAGGACGACCGTCTCCCGGAGGTCGAGCAGGGGTTCGTCACGGAGCGAGCCGTCCTCGTGGACGGAGACGGCGCCCTGGCGGTCAGCGACGTAGCGGCGGTTGTCGGCAAAGGCGATGGCGAGCGGCGCGCGCAGGCCGGTGGCGACACGCTCCAGCCCGACCGCGGTGGGCGCCGCCTCGGGGAGTCCCTCGGTCGCGGGGGCCGTCGAGTCGTTACAGCCAGCGACGCCGACCGCCCCGACGGCGGCGGCCGTCGCGAGGAACCGGCGACGACTGTGCATGGTCCAGGTACGGGCTGGCCCGACAAAAACGGCCGGTCACCGCACGGTTCGTCGCGCGGTGTATCGGCCGGCGTCGAGGGAAAGTCGGTAGACGATACTCCCCAGCACGAGGACGCCGATGGCGGCCAGCAGGATGCCGGCCGACGGCCACAGGAGTTCGTACAGCAGTGCGGCGGCGACGAAGTCGGCGACTGGCAGCGGGAGGGCGCGGAGCGCGGGCGGCACGGTCATACTCGTTCCGAGGATAGCCACCCACTTGAGTCCAGTCGAGACTCAAAGAGCCATCGAAGGTACTAGTCCGCGTCGTCGAGTTCGACGGAGCCATCGCCGTACACGACGACGGTGTACCCGTAGTAATCGAACTCCACGCGACCGGCATCCCGCGGTCGCCCGTCCGGCTGTGACTCGAACAGTGCGTCCAGTGCCTCCGGGTCGACCACTTCGTTGAGCGGTTGGGAGAGCGCCGTCGGACTCTCGTCCTCCACCTCCGCGACAGCTTCCACTACCCGTTCGCTCACTGACGCCGGTGTATTGTTGTTCTGTGGAGCCATCCGCTTTTTATCGTTGTCCGTACCGGGTACTAAATGTTAGTTTTATTTCTTCGCGTGTACCGTCACGGGCCGTTACACGCGTACCTGCCAATTTCGTTGGCAAGCGGCCGCGAGACGGGCACCTGGTGCGGGACCGCCAACACCACCCCATAAACCGATTATCGCGATACAGAATGCGGGACGTGACGGCGAGACGAGAAAGGATGGAGCGAGTCCGTCAGGCGTCTGTTCGAGCCATCGTGCCGGAACGGGAGTCCGGGACCGTCGGTCCGGGCGGCGGCGGATCGGCGTCCGTCCGATTCGAGTACGGACCGGTCAGTCGTCCGCGACGGCGGGAGCGGTCGTGGTCTCCGGATGGGCTTCGGCGTGTTCGGACGCCGGTGTCCACTCCAGTTCCTCCTCGTAGTGGAAGGCGCAGTGGTCCGCAGTCGGGTCGACGACCGTCAGCGAGAGCCAGTCGTTGTCCAGCAGTTCGGTCACCGCCTCGTGGTCGGCCAGGACGTCGGTGACGCGCTCGACCGGGGCGTGGACGACCGCCGAGAGGCGAAGCGGCTGGTGGTGCGGTTCATCGTCGGCGGCCAGCAGCGACTGGAGCGGGAGGCCGGTCATCAGGTCGCCGCCGTTGCCCTGGTAGACGCCGACGTTGCCGACGGGGTTCTGGGTCACCTTCGACCCGCTGCCGTAGACGGCGTTGTCGACCGTCGAGAAGTAGTACTGGGTGTTGATCCACTGGGTGACGACCAGGGGGCCGGTAAAGATCGCTTCCAGCGCGTCGCCGTCGGGGTCCGTCGACCAGTCGTACGAGTGAAGGAACGCGCGGCCGTCGAGATCGAGGTCGCTCGTCAGGTCGCGGGGACCGACGACGAAGCCGGCGTTGCCGGCCAGTCCCCACTCCGGCCGTGTCTCGGCCCAGTCGGCGGCGCGGCGCTCCGTCTCGCTGACGGCCGCCGACCCGTCGGTCCCCATCGCCTCGGCGCGCTCGGCGGCCGCGTTCTCGCGAGCCGTGGCGAGGTCCGTGCGCAACTGGTCGAGGTCCGCCGCGTGGCTCTCGGGCACGTCCTCGGCGAACAGGTCCACTTCGTCGGTCGTCGTGTTGTGCTGACCGGCGAGAAAGACCGTGTCCTGCGGGATGTCGAACCCGCGGTCGCGGAGTTCGGCTCTGACGGCCTCGTCGTTGCAGATCGCCGCCATCACGCGGGCGTTCGGGCCGCCGGGGTTGCCGGCACAGGCACCGCAGTCCAGGCTCGAATCGTAGGGGTTGTTGGCCGTCTCGCTGGCGTGGCCCGTGAAGACGACGAGGCGGCCGAACTCCTCCCAGCCCAGCAACTCGAAGGCGGTCGCGGCGTACTCGACTTTCTCCTCGGTGGTCAGCCCCACCGGCAGGTCGCCGGCGTAGGTGTACTGGTGGTGGTCCAGCGGCGCACAGAACTCGTGATCGTCGGGCACCGTCTCGTCGGCCGCCTCGAACAGGTCGCGGACACGCCCGGGGACGAGCGTCCGGGCCGCGAGCGAGAGGCCGTAGCCGCTCCCGCCGGTCTCGACGTAGCCGTAGGCCGTGGCGGCGTTTGCCTCCAGTATCTCGACGACTTCGTCGGCGGCCGCACGGATGGCGGACCAGCGGTCGTGGCGCGCCTGCGTGTCGTCGTCGGTCGGAACGTCGGTGATGTGATGCTGTGGGTCGAGAATCGGTGGACAGGCGTCGACCGACACGTCGGCGTCGTATCCCTGGTACTCCATCGGGATGCCGAAGAAGCCGGCGTACCCGTGGGTCTCGTAGTCGCCCGTCGCCTCGACGTGGCGGCGGATGACCTCCGAACGGGTGTCGATACAGAAGACCAGCTGGGCGTCCGGGCGGCCCGACCCGTCGCTGTCGGCCAGCGACTGGCTCTCCGCGGCGACGGCGCCGACGAGGTCGTCGCGGTAGGTCGCCTCCCACGCGCGGAGGAACGCCCGGGCGAGTTCGTCGGTCGGGTTCACATTGGCCGCCTCGTTCGAGGGGTCGAGGTCGGCGCCGACAGCGTCCAGCAGTGCCAGCCGTGCCGCGAGGTAGCCGTCCAGGGAGATGGGGTACGTCGACTGCCACACCCCTTCGTCCGCGGCGCGCTGCTTGATGAACCCGGTCCAGCCAGGGAGCGCGGCCAGTTGCTCCTCGAGGATGGGCACCCACTCGCTCTCGGGGTGCGATTCCAGGACCGCATCGATGGCTGCGACGGGCGACTCTGGCAGGTCAGCGACGACCCCCTCGTCGGGGATCTCGCCGTCGTAGGCAGCGACCTCGCGGAAGGCGGCGTAGAACCCCGCTTCGCGGTTCGGCATGGACCAGTGGGCGCTCCCCTCGTCGAGGAAGGCCGACAGCCACTTCGTCAGCACCCGGTCGACGTGGTCCGTGGCGGTGTCCGTGTCGTCCTTCCCGGCGTGGGCGGCGTCGGCGGCGTCGGCCATGCGGTCGAGCAGCGTCTCCGGGTCGCCCTCGTAGCCCGCCTCGGCGAGTTCCGTTTCGAGGATATCGGGGTCTATCTGCCCGCGTTCCAGCGCCTTTCCGAACGTCGCGGCGCTGGGGTAGCCACGGCCGCCAAGCAGGGCGGCCGCCTGCTCGACCGCCTCGCCGAACGGCCGGTCCTCGAACCCGGAGAGGGGGTTGGCCGTCACGAACGAGTGGATGGGCCAGAGGGAGCCGACGGTGGTCGCTGCGTCGTCGATGCTGTCGCGGATGGCGGATTCAGTACTCATTGTAGTCCTCCGTGGACGTCAGTAGGGTGTCCGACGACGGCTGGGTGGCGTTCAGCAGTGCCACGTAGAGCCGCTGGCTGTGTTCGTGGATGCCGGTCTCGATGGCGACGTAGATGCCGACGAACCCGACGGCGATGATGCCGTGGAGCAGGGTCAGTTCGGTCGTCGCCGTGCCGACCGTCAGGAGTCCCGAGACGCCCTCGTAGACCACGGCGTAGACGACGATTGCCGGGAAAAAGACCAGCGGGACGGCCCCGTACCGGGCCAGCGTCGGAAGCGAGGTATGCTGGATCGCGCTCCGGGCCGCGTGGAGCGTGGTGAACACGACGAAGACGGTCAGCAGGAGACCGCTGTCGACGCTCGCGCCTTTGCCAGTCAACACCGTGAACACCACGCCGCCGGCGAGCCCGGTCAGCACCGCCACGACGAAGCCGACGGCGCTCGTCACGCGGCCGACCGTGTGCTCGGTGGTGGCGCTCGGGCTCGTGTGCTCGACCTGCTCGCCCGAACTGAGGAACTGGTAGGCCTTGTAGAACCCGTGCAGGATGAGGTGGGTGATCGCGGCCCCGAAGAAGCCGAGGCCGGCCTGCATGATCATAAAGCCCATCTGCCCGACCGTCGAGCAGGCGAGTTTGCCCTTGATATCCGTCTGGACCGACTTCAGGAGCTTCCCCCCGCTGGCGCTGGCACCGCCGACGGCGACCACCGCGAGCATGAACGCGGGGTCGACCGTGATGACCGGGGCGAACCGGACCAGCAGGATACCGCCCGCGTTGACGAACCCGGCGTGCATCAGCGCCGACGCCGGTGTTGGGGCGGTCATCGAGGAGAGCAGCCAGTTCTGGAACGGGATCAGGGCGGACTGGATCATCGCCGCGAGGACGAGCGCGCCGGCGGCGACCAGCCAGACCGGGCCACCGAGCGTGTCCGCGGCCGCGCCGATGCCGGAGACCGTCGTCGCGCCGGTCGCCCACCACAGCGCCGTGAGTGCGACACCGAGGAGGACGCTACTCGCGAGGAAATACTTGCGGGCGACCGTCGCTGCCGCCTGTGCCTGGTCCCACCCCGCGACGAGACCGATGAGCTCCGCCATCAGCACCCCCATCGCCAGCCACAGGAGCGCGAACAGGCCGACGTGGTCGGCCGCGACCAGTCCCATGACGACGACGGTGAAACCGGACGTAGCGGCGAAGAACTTCGTCTTGTGGGCGCTCCCGCCCATGTAGCGGCGCGAGTAGCTGTGGACGATGCCACTGAAGAAGGTGACGACCACCCACAGCAGAACGGTCAGGCCGTCGATGGCAACCAGGCCGGGGACGTCCCACGCGCCGCCGAATCGGACTCGGGCGGCGAGGGCGGCGACGCTCGCGGCGAACAGCGACCACGCGAGCCACGTCAGTGCAACGGGCACGAGCGGCGACTCCGCCGCCGTGTCCGGGAGCGCTCCGACCGTCGGTTTCGAACTGTGTCCTGACATCGTTCAGCCCAGCGGACGACCCATCCCGGCGACCGGGGCGACCCCGGTATCCGTTCCTGGTCGACTTCGACTTACTCTGAGAACAGAGCGGTTATTAAATCTGTCTATATTCACAAATCGTTCGCTTATTAGCCATTATAGAACATTATGGTTTCTCGAAGTTTCGCGACCGGACACGGGGGACGGCGATCAGGACAGGAGGCTCGCGACCTGTACCGACGTGTCGTCGGGGAGACGCGTTCGGATCGTGGTCGGTTCCGTCGCGCCGTCGAGGGCGACCAGATACCGCTTGTCGGGAAACGAGCCGTACGCCCCGTCCTGGTCGTGGACGTAGCCGGCGACCGTGACCGACGACGAAAGTGCCCGCCTGAGAAAGGCGACCTGTCGGCGGACGTTGTACTCGACGAGCCGATACCGTATCGTCCGCGGTGCCATCGAGCGGCTCAGGACCGCCTCCTCGAACGCGTCGCCGACCAGCGACCGAAGCGGCGCCAACCGCGCTTCGATGCCTGCGGGGAGTTCCGGGTCGGGTCCTTTTCGTCGGTCGTACGCGTCTTCGAGCGCCTGACACCTCGTGTGTCCGACGACGAGTGCTGCCGTGATATCGTGTCGTCTTTCGAGGTGTTCGATAGTGCCGTCCAGTTCGACCCGGTCTCCGTTCCGGTCGCCCGCCTGATTCCCGAGCGTCCGAACCCCGACGACGTTTCGGGTAGCGTCGACCGGCCACAGCGGTTCCCGGGGACAGTCGCTCATCGAACACGAGACGACGAGGGCCGACCGGGCGGCCGGGCCCTCTCGCCAGTCGCTCCGGGACCCGGTCCAGTCCTGGACCCACTCGATGGCAGCTTCGAGATCGTCCCCGTTCATTGCACACCATGCACCCGCCGTTCAGCCGCATCGGTGTCGACCATCGATTGGCTGTGACGGGTTTGGCCGTGGAACGGAATAGAGTTACCGGAACGTTCGATATTCCCGTTCAGAAAACCATATCGTTACAGAGGGCGGAGTGCTGGTATGGAAGAGCTTTCGGGGACCGTCCTCGTCGGGCGGTCGTTCGAACCGATTCGAGGACGCGTCGTCGTCGAAGCGGGGCGGATCGAAGCTATCGAGGAGACGGAAACGACGTCGACGGACATCGTGCTGCCGGCGTTCGTCAACGCTCACACGCACCTGGGGGATTCCGTCGCGAAGGACGCGGCCGTGGGCCTGTCACTCGACGACGCGGTGGCACCGCCGGACAGTCTGAAACACCGACGATTGGCAGCTGCTGACCGTGCCGACCTCGTGTCAGCAATGCGCCGGACGCTCCGCTTCGTGCAGCGAACCGGCACGGTCTCGTGCCTGGATTTCCGGGAATCCGGGACCGCCGGGGCACGCGCGCTCCGCGAGGCGGCCCAGGCAGTTGCTATCGACCCGTTCGTCTTCGGGAGCGGCGACCGATCCGTCCTCGACGTCGCCGATGGGTACGGGGCCTCCGGCGCGAACGACGCCGATTTCACCGACGAACGTGCTGCGTGTGCGGAACGCGACCGCCCCTTCGCCATCCACGCCGGGGAACCGGACGCGACCGACATCCATCCGGCACTCGATCTCGAGCCGGACCTCCTCGTCCACATGGTACACGCGGCCCAGGAACATCTCGAACGGGTCACGGACCAGTCAGTCCCGGTCGCGGTCTGTCCGCGCGCGAACACCGTTCTCGACGTCGGCACGCCACCGATACGGGAGCTGCTCGACCACACGACGGTCGCACTCGGGACCGACAACGTGATGTTGAATCCCCCGTCGATGTTCCGAGAAATGGCGTACACGGCGAACCGGTTCGACGTGACTGCCCGGGAAGTGTTGCGGATGGCTACCACGGCCGGTGCCGAGATCGCCGGCCTCGACTGTGGCGTCATCGCTCCCGGCCGACGGGCAGCACTCGTCGTCGTCGACGGCGACTCGGACAATCTGGCCGGCTCGGTCGATCCGGTGCGGGCGGTCGTCCGGCGCGCGACCGAGCGGGACGTCAAACACGCCCTCGTCTAGGTATCGTCCTCCGTGTCCATCCCGGAGTGGAGACGACCGAAAGGCGTCGTCTCGTGGGTTCGCACGAGCACTTCGTCTGCGACGGTGAGCCCCATATCGAGGAGTTCCTGTGCGACGGGCGTGATGTCGCTGTCCGTCTCGCCGACAGCAGTCACGAGGAGGTTCTGTTCCCCGGTGACCAGCTCCTGGACCGATACGACACCGTCGATTTCCAGGATGTCCGGGACGAGGTCACCACGGTCTGGTATCGAAGCGGTGCAGTAAAGCAGCATTCGGAGCGGATAGCCGGATTTCTGGTAATCGACGCTAGCGCGGTAGCCTTTGATTACGCCGTCGGATTCGAGCCGCTGGATGCGCTTGCGGACGGTACTGTCCGAGGTACCGGTTCGCTCCGCGATATCGCCGGACGACATGTTTCGAGCGTCCTCCTGGAGCGCATACAGGATCGCTCTGTCCACGTCGTCGATATCCGCGTCAGCCATACCAGTGTCTCCGAGACAGAGGCACTTTACCTTTCGATGTTGCTCGGTTACTCCGGCGAGCTGTCTACGCTCGGTTCGTGCGTCCCAGTCGGTCGTGACGAGAGACGGGAACTGGCCGACGCTGCGGGAACGCCGGGGAGTTTCCGAACCCGGATTCGATATCGCGGTTGTTGGTTTATCGTCGCGTTCGGCAGGTATCGAGGCGGCCCGACCTGAACCGCCGAGAGCGTGGCTATCGGTGGCACGAACCGACAACACTGATATGCGGGGGCGTCAATCGGGGACACATGGGATTCGACGAAATGGACGTCGACACGATCTGGATGGACGGGGAGTTCGTCGACTGGGAGGACGCCCAGGTCCACGTCCTCACGCACGGGCTCCACTACGGGACCGGGGTCTTCGAGGGGGTCCGGTGTTACGACACCGTCGACGGTCCCGCCATCTTCCGCTGGGAGGAACACCTCCAGCGGCTCTACGACTCGGGGAAGCCTTACGACATCGAGATACCCTTCGAGCCCGAGGAACTGACCGACGCCACGGTCGAACTCATCCGCCGGCAGGACCTCCAGTCCTGTTACATCCGCCCCATCGCCTTCTACGGCTACGAGGAACTCGGCCTGAACCCCTCGAACTGCCCCGTCAACGTCGCCATCGCCGCCTGGCCCTGGGGCGCCTACCTCGGGGAGGAAGCCTTAGAGGAGGGCGTCGACGTCGCCGTCTCCTCCTGGCGGAAGTACGCCTCCAGTCAGATTCCGACCAACGCCAAGACGACCGGCCCGTACGTCAACAGCGTCCTCGCCTCCCTCGAGGCGAAGTCCAACGGCTACGTCGAGGCCATCCTCCTCAACAAGGAGGGCCACGTCGCCGAGGGCCCCGGCGAGAACCTCTTTCTCGTCCGCGACGGCGAGATCTTCACCAGCGGCCTCGCGGAGTCCAACCTCGACGGCATCACCCGCCGGACCGTGATCGAACTCGCCCGTGACCTGGGCTACACCGTCTACGACCAGGCTACCATCTCCCGCGGCGAACTCTACACCGCCGACGAGCTCTTTTTCTCCGGCACCGCCGCCGAGGTGACGCCTATCCGCTCCGTCGACGACAACGAAATCGGCGAAGGGACGAAAGGCCCCGTCACCGACGAGATTCAACAGGAGTTCTTCGACCTCATCGAAGGCAAACTCGACGAGTACGACGACTGGTTCACCTACATCTAACCCACCCACCTTTTTCCCGCTCGGGTGCGCCTCCGGCGCACCACTCGCGGCAAAAACGTGGGCGAAAAAGGCCGAACTCGCGCCGTCGGCGCGAGTTCGGTGAACCGTGCGCCGGTGGTGCGCGGATGCCTTTCCGCCACCACTTTTGTATCGGTCGCGTCACTGCACACGCGTATGGACGATATCGAAGCCCTCCAGCGCACCGTCCGTCGGGTCGGTGCCGTCGTCGTCGTCGTCCTCGCCCTGATCGGCACGGAAGTCGCGGAGTTCGGCGCGCTCTGGGCCGTCGTCGTCGGCGGGGGCGCAGTGCTCTACCTGCTCGTGAGCGTCGCAGTCGGGTTCCTGAACGGCGTCGACCCCATCGAGGAACCGGCCGAACAGCAGGTGGACGACTGAGTCAGTCGTTCTCAGCCGTGGCTTCGTCGCCGCCCTCGCCGTCGACCATCTCGTCGGTCACGTCGACGGCGATGCTCTGGTCGCGGGACTCGCCGAAGCCGGCGCTGAGGATGCGGGTGAGCGCCTCCTCGACGCGCTCGTCGGTCTCGCTGTACCGCTCGGGGTCGACCTCGATGACGAACCCGGTCGTGATGTTCGGCGCGGTGGGGAGAAAGAGCACGTCGCGGCCGTCCTCGGTCGACTTGCCGGTCTTGAACGCCGTCATCCGGAGGCCGTTCCAGGTCTCCAGTTTCACCGGCGTCTGGAGTTCGTCGGTGCCCGAGACGGCGGTCTCGATAGCCATCTTCGAGGCGTTGTAGACGACCCGCAGGCCGGGGAGGCGGTTCACGAGGTTGTCGATAACGCCCTCGAACACGTCGCCGAAGGCCGTCCGGGAGAGATAGCCGATGGAGAGCACGAGCAGGAAGAAGACGACGAGCGTGATGCTCACCTGGATGAGTTCGATCAGCAGGTCCGACTCCGGCACGCCGAGTTCGAGCAGTTGCTCCCTGGAGACGCCGGCCAGCAGCGCCGAACTGGCGAGGATCCCGTAGAGGTACGTGATGACGTAGGCGGTCACGATGAGCGGCAGGAGGACGATGAGCCCACTGGCGACGTCCCGTTTCCAGGCAGCCATATCGGTCGCTCGGGCGTTCTCGGCCCATCCCCGTGTACCTGACGGTTCGACGGGCGGTTCCGTCCCGCCGGCACCGGGTTCCCGGACCGGCGGCGGGCACGGAAGACCCGGCAGGAATCCCGGGCGTTAAGGGTCACGGGCGAGAGTCACCGCACGAATGGACCCCCTCGAAGCCCTCGTCGTGGCGTTCTGGGCGATGTTGCCGGCGTACGTCCCGAACAACGCGGCGGTGCTGGCCGGCGGCGGCCCGCCCATCGACGGCGGCCGCACCCTCGGCGGGAAGCGGCTGCTGGGCGACGGGAAGACCTGGCGAGGGACGGTCGTCGGCATCGCCGCGGGGGCGCTGCTGGCGGTCGTGCTGAACCGCCTCCGGCCGGTGCTCGACCCTGCGGTCCCGGCGCCCCTGCCGGAGCCGTTCCCGGCGACGACCCTCGTCGCGCTGCCGGCCGGCGCGATGCTCGGGGACATCCTCGCCTCGTTCGTGAAACGGCGGCTGGGACGGGACCGCGGGGCCGCACTGCCCGGGCTGGACCAGCTGGATTTCGTCGTCGTGGCGCTGGCGCTGAGCGCGCTCGTCGCTCCGGACTGGTTCGGGGCCACGTTCGAGCCGGCGGTGCTGGTGGTCGTGCTCGTCATCACACCGATCCTGCACGTCACGACGAACGCCATCGCCTACGCGCTCTCGCTGAAGAGCGAACCCTGGTAGCTCACGCCCGCCGGAGCGTGATCGAGACGACGGTCCCGGTCTCGGTGGTCTCGAAGGTGACCTCGCCGCCGGAGCGTTCGACGATGAGACTGACCAACCAGAGACCGATGCCGCTGCTGTGGCTGAGCTGTGTCTCCTCGCCGTGTTCGAGGGGGTCGACTTCGGCCTCGGGAATCCCGGGGCCGTCGTCGCGGACCGTGACGGTGACGGAGGCCGCCCCGGACTCGGCGGCCACGTGGACCGACGGCGAGTCGTCGTTGTGGAGCACGGCGTTCTCCATGACGTTCGAGAGCGCGATTTCGAGGGCCTCGTGGGCCTGAACGCGACATACTTCGGGAGTGTCGAGCGTAATGTCGGCGGCGGGGTACTCCGCGCGGACCTCGGCGACACACGTCTCAAGCAGCGTGGCGAGGTCGATGGTCACGAGGGTGTCCTCGCCGGTCAGGACGCGCTCGATGGTCGCGGCTTTCCGGCTGTGACCCGCGATGTCGTCGCTTTTCTCCAGGATCTGCTCTGCCATCCCCTCGGTCCGGCCCTCGGTCTCGGCGGCGAGTTCCTCCGCGTAGCCCGAGACGACGGTCACGTCGTTGCGGATGTTGTGCCGGAGGACCCGTGAGAGCACCTGCTTGAGCAGATCGAGTTCCTGTTCGCGCTCCTTGCGCTCGGTGACGTCCCGGAGGACGATCAGTCGGCCGTCGACCACCTGGGTCCCCTCGCCGACGGGCGAGACCTCCAGGTCGAAGTAGCGCTGCTCGCCGTGTTCCGTGATGGCGATCTCGGTGCTGGCCTCGGTGGTGTCCTCGACGCGGTCGACGAGGGCGGGGTAGTCGCCGAACAGTTCCCGGGCGTGCATCCCGACTGCCCGGTCCTCGGGGACGCCAAAGAGCCGCGCGGCGCGCGGGTTGACGTCGGCGACGCGGCGGTCCTCGTCGAGGGTAACGACGGCGTCGCGCATCTCCTCCATGATCGTCTTCCGGGCGATGGGGACGAGTTCGAGGAGGCGGTAGCGGTAGAGGCCGTAAGTGAACACGCCCGAGGAGACGAGGAAGCCAAGCGGCGTGATGTCGAGTTCGGGGTACGGCGTGAGGTTGGCGAGGTAGAGCCAGTTGGCGGCGAAGGGGATCATCGCCCCGACGATCAGGACCGCGGTCTGCGTGCGGCGGATGCCCTGTGAGCCGCGGTAGTCGCGGACGAACAGATAGAGGCCGGCGACGGCGAGCGTGTAGCTGAACGCGGCCTGGACGTAGAACCACGGGCCGAAGACGGGATGGAGGACGCCGATAGCGTCGACGCGGGCGAACTCCCGGACCAGTTCCGGGGCCGTCCAGACGACGACCTGGCTGACGAGCGGGAAGGCAAAGAGGGCGTACCAGCGCGCGGCGACGCGCTCGCGGCGGACGTATTCGAGCGCGAGGAGGAACCAGCCGATGGTGACGGCGTCGTTGAAGAAGTACTCGACGTTGGCGGCGAGGATCGTCCGCGCGGGGTCGTCGACGATCAGGCTGGCACCGTAGGCGCTACACCACCCGGCGATCCCGACGGCCATGACCGCGAAGGGGACTGCCGCGGGCTTCGTCCGGTTCTGCCAGCCGGCGTAGAACATGACCCCGGCCGGCACCAGCGACCCCACGAGCGCGATCCCCAGCACGTCGACGACGGTAACCATACCACCCTCGTGCGTCGTATTGGCGTTGCAATATAAAACACCCCGGCGTGGCTCGGCGTTCGAACCCGCCCGGGAACTGGTGGGCTTTTCACCCCGGACCGACGAGAGGGGGATATGAGTACCCGCGGCAGGACGCTCCGGCTGGCAACACGGGGGTCCGATCTCGCCCGCAGGCAGGCCGCCACCGTGCAGGCGGCGCTCGAGGACAAGCGGCACGAGGTCGAACTCGTCGAGGTCGAGACCACCGGCGACCAGCTCCAGGACGACCTCATCCACCGCCTCGGCAAGACCGGGGCGTTCGTCCGCAGTCTCGACCGGAAGGTGCTGGACGGCGACCTCGACGCCGCCGTCCACTCGATGAAGGACATGCCGACCGAGATGCCCGAGGGACTCGTCGTCGCCGGCGTCCCCGAGCGCGCGCCGGCCGGCGACGTGCTCGTGACGCCCGACGGCGGCGACCTCGACTCGCTCCCGTCGGCCGCGACCGTCGGCACCTCCAGCCTCCGCCGGGGCGCCCAACTGCTGGCCGAGCGGCCCGGCCTCGATATCGAGCCGCTCCGCGGGAACGTCGACACGCGCGTCGAGAAACTGCTCGCGCCGGCGCTCCAGCGCGAGCACGAGCAACGGCTCGAAGCGGCCGACGACGCGGAACTCCCCGACGACGTGGTCCCCGATGGTGACGACGGCGACGAGGACGAGACGGCGGACGACGAGGGGGACGACGACGCCACGACCACGTTCGAGGAGTCCCTGGAGGAGTGGTTCGATGGGCTCTACGAGGTCGAGCGCCGGGCGCTGGAGCGCGAGCCCGAGATCGAGTACGACGCCATCGTCCTCGCGGAGGCGGGGCTGGACCGCTCGGGGCTGCTCCACCAGGTCGGGGCCGAGCGGCTGCCGACCGACCGATTCGTCCCCGCGCCGGGCCAGGGGGCGCTGGCGGTGACGGCGGCCGACCGCGACCTGGCCGAGGAGCTCAGGGACGTGCTGGACGACTCGCGGACGCGGGTCGCGACGACCGTCGAGCGGACCGTCCTGGACGAACTCGGCGGCGGCTGTGTGGCGCCGATCGGCGTCGCCGCGACCGTGCAGGGCGGGGTCGTCCACACGGTCGTTCGCGTCCTCGACCGCGCGGGCGAGGAGGAGGTGCGGGCCACCCGCGACCTGCCCATCGAGCGCCACCCGAAGGCGGCCCGGGACTTCGCCGCCGACCTCCGCGAGGAGGGCGCGGCGGAACTGATCGAGGGGGCGAAACGCGAGGAGGCCGACGAGGCCAAACGGGAGGGACGATGACCGACGACGCCACCGTCGCACCGGGGAAGGTCTATCTCGTCGGGAGCGGGCCCGGCGATCCGGACCTGCTGACGGTCAAGGCCCGGCGACTGCTCGACGAGGCCGACGTGGTCCTCCACGACAAACTGCCCGGCCCGGACGTCATCGACATGATCCCCGACGAACGCCGCGAAGACGTGGGCAAACGCGCCCGCGGCGAGCGCACCTCCCAGCAGTACACCAACGAGCGAATGGCGGAACTCGCCGGCGAGGGCAAGACGGTCGTCCGGCTGAAGGGCGGCGACCCGTTCGTGTTCGGCCGCGGCGGCGAGGAGATGGTGTATCTCGCCCGGAACGGCGTCCCCTTCGAGGTGGTGCCGGGTGTCACCTCGGCCATCGCCGGTCCGGGCGTCGCGGGCATCCCCGTCACCCACCGCAACCACGCCTCCTCGGTGTCGTTCGTCACCGGCCACGAGGACCCGACGAAGGAGGAGTCGGCCGTCGACTGGGCGGCGCTGGCGGCCACCGGCGGCACCATCGTCGTCCTGATGGGCGTCGGCAAACTGCCCGACTACACCGCGGCCCTGCGCGATGCCGGCATGGACCCCGAGACGCCGGTCGCGCTGGTCGAGCGGGGGACCTGGCCCGACCAGCGGGTGGCGATGGGAACCCTCGACACCATCGTCGACGCGCGCGACGAGATGGCGGTCGAACCGCCGGCGATCACCGTCATCGGCGACGTGGCCGCCGAACGCCAGCGCGTCCTCTCGCTGCTGGAGAACGGGCCCGAGCCGACGGCCGCGGAGCGGGCGGCCGCCGAGGACGCGGGTGTCGAACCGACCGGCGACGGCGAGGCAAACGAATGACCGACCGGCCCGCAGTCGCCGTCTTCCGCCCGGACGACGACCGCACCGACGACGCCGTTGCCCTGCTCGAATCGCTGGACTGCGAGCCCGTCCCGGATCCGATGCTGGCGGTCGAGCCGACCGGCGCGGCCCCCCGGACCGACGCCGACTACGCCGTCCTCACGAGCAAGACCGGCGCGGAACTGGCCCGCGAGGCGGACTGGGACCCCGGCGAGACGGCGGTCTGTGCCATCGGCGACCCCACTGCGGACGCGCTCCGCGAGGCGGGCTACGCCGTGTCCCTCGTCCCCGAGGAGTTCTCCTCGGCCGGCCTGGTGACGGCCCTCGACGACGCGGTCGCGGGGGCGCGCGTCGAGGTGGCCCGGAGCGACCACGGGAGCGCGGTACTGACCGACGGTCTGAACGACGCCGGCGCGTACGTCCACGAGACGGTGCTCTACCGGCTCGTGCGGCCCGACGGCGCCGGCGATTCCGCGGCGCGCGCCGCGGCGGGCGACCTGGATGCCGCGCTCTTTACCTCGTCGCTGACCGTCGAGTACTTCCTCGACGCGGCGGCCGAGCGGGGCGTCCGCGATGCGGCGCTCGAAGGGTTGAACGACGCCGTCGTCGCCGTCATCGGCGAGCCGACCCGCGAGACCGCCGCGGAACTCGGTATCGCCGTCGACGTGGTCCCCGAGCAGGCCGACTTCGAGGCGCTCGCGCGGGCGGGCGTCGCGGCGGTTCGCGACCGCTGAGAGGCCGTTTTTCCGTCCGTGGAAACGCTCGCGCAGTGCGGCGTCGAGAGCCGCGCTGAAGACAGGGAGCGTGCACACCGAGAGCCGGGGGGTAGTGTTCAGATTAGCTGGTTCCATGCGAAGGCGAACGATCGGAGCCAGTCGTCAGCTGTGTCCCGCTCGGCGTTGCTGAAACAGTTTGAGAACGAAGAAGTACGTCGTTTTACCTCACGAAAGACACGTTCGACGCTGTTCCGATTTCCGTGGCGCTCGTATCTGAAATCGAGGCCGTGTTGCTGGCAGGCGTCTTTCAGCGGTGCTGCGCCATCGACGAGAAACACGGCGTCGTCCACGTCGTGTTTCTCGCGGAGTTCAGCAAATAACGCGTGAGCGAGAGCGTTTGTTCTCACCGGCTCAAGCTTTGTATGGAGTAATTCGTTCGTTTCGGGATCGACTGCAGCGTACAGCCAATATTGCTCGTTGTTGAGTCGGATCACAGTCTCGTCGACCGCAACGTGATCCGGGCAGCGTCCAGTTTCGGGCTGTAGATCTGCCTTGTGAACCCAATTATGGACGGTGGATCGCGCTCGTTGGACACCGAATACCTCAAGAATCGAAACTGTATTCGAAAGCGAAAGACCAGCGAGATGCAACTGAATACCGAGCTTCATCAGCAGTCGCGGTGTCGCCTCGCGTTCAACAAACTCTAAGTCGATCTGGGCGATACTACTGCCGAGGCGTGTATTTTCGGGCATAGACCACTCAGAAAACACACCGCCTCACTCTTCATCCTTATCTGAACACCGCCAGCTGGGGCGACCACAGCATTATTTCGCTTGCTGCCCCTACGGAGCGAGGATGGCAGACACGGAAAACGAACGGGAGCAGGCGGCCGACGAGAACCGACGCGAGGACGGAGTGCCGGACTCGCTGCCCGAGTGCCACCGTCGCGGCTGCACCGAGCGAGCGCGGTTCGTCGTCCTCGAACGATATCAGGAAGAAACGGGGCACGGTGCCGTCGAGGCGGAGGCCGTTCTCTGTCGGGAGCATACGACCGAAGAGAGTCCCGCGAACCTCGATGGCAGTTACGCAGACTACGTGTTTCGTGTCGAGCCTCTCGAAGCGGCGCCGGACGGCGACACGGCGTGAGCGGCCGGCCGTCGTTCGATGCCGGCCACGGTGCCGCCACCGATACCCATCCCGGAGCGCCGCCGATCAACGCCGAACTCGAAGCCGAGATCCGGTGCGTCGAGTGGCTCCCCTGTCGTGCGCATCCAGCCGCTGTCTTCGTCACGGCGCTCCGGTCACCCACTGCTAATGTCGACGGAGCGCCGTCTCCGCGTCGCGCCCGGTCCAGCCCCATCGTCCGGAAGTTTATATCCCTGAGCGCGATACGAAACCGTGTATGGCCGGACCCGTTCCCGCCCTCGACGAGCGTGCCGCGGCGTGTGCCGAGCGCCTGCGAGCGGCCGACAGCGTCCTGCTCGCGTCCCACATCGACGCCGACGGGCTGACCAGCGCCGCCATCGCCGCGACGGCGCTCGAACGGGCCGGACTCGACTTCGAGGTCGTGTTCAAAAACCAGCTCGACGACGCGGAGATCGCCTCCATCGCCGCCCGCGAGTACGACACCGTCCTCTTTACCGACTTCGGGAGCGGCCAGCTCGACTGCATCAGCGACCACGAGGCCGCCGGCGACTTCACGCCCGTCATCGCCGACCACCACCAGCCCGCCGATACAGGGACGGAGTACCACCTCAACCCCCTGCTGGAGGGCATCGACGGCGCCTCGGAACTGTCCGGCGCGGGCGCGAGTTACGTCCTCGCGCGGGCGCTCGCGGAGACGAGCGACGGCGCGGCGACCGACGGCGGGCAGGCGAACGACGGGAGCGTGCCCGCGTCGGAGTATGCCGATGGCGGCGCGGCGGGAGCGGGCGTCGAGGGCGTCGCGGACAACCGCGACCTGGCGGGGCTGGCCGTCGTCGGCGCGGTCGGGGACATGCAGGCCGTCGGCGGCGAACTCCACGGCGCGAACGCGAACATCGTCGCGGAGGGCGTCGCGGCCGGGGTCCTCGACGAGGGGACCGACCTCGCGCTCTACGGGAAACAGACCCGGCCGCTCCCGAAGCTCCTGGAGTACTCAAGCGAGGTGCGGATTCCCGGTATCTCGAACGACGAATCGGGGGCTATCGCCTTCCTCGACGGCCTCGGGCTCGACCTGAAAGAGGGGGGCGAGTGGCGCCGCTGGGTCGACCTGACCGACGAGGAACGGCAGACGGTTGCGAGTTCGCTCGTCCAGCGGGCGATCAAGCGCGGCGTCTCGGCCGAGAAGGTGGACGGACTCGTGGCGACGACCTACACGCTCACCGCGGAGCCGAAGGGGACGGAGCTGCGCGACGCCAGCGAGTTCTCGACCCTCCTCAACGCCACCGCGCGGTACGAGCGGGCGGACGTGGGGCTGGCGGTCTGTCTCGGCGACCGCGAGGCGGGACTGGAACGGGCGCGGAAACTCCTCCGGACCCACCGGCGGAACCTCTCGGAGGGGCTCCAGTGGGTGAAATCGGAGGGCGTCACCCGCGAGGACAACCTCCAGTGGTTCGACGCGGGCGACGCGATCCGCGAGACCATCGTCGGCATCGTCGCCGGGATGGCCGTCGGCGTCGAGGGCGTCGATCCGGACACGCCCATCGTCGCCTTCGCGCGAAAGAGCGACGAGGAGACGAAGGTGTCGGCCCGCGGCACCGGCCGGCTGGTCGCGCAGGGCCTCGATCTGTCGGTCGTGATGGGCGAGGCGAGCGAGGCGGTCGGCGGCGGGGGTGGCGGCCACAACGTCGCCGCCGGCGCGACCATCCCCGCCGGCGAGGAACGGGCGTTCATCGACCGTGCCGACGAAATCGTCGGCGACCAGCTGGGGTGAGCGGCTCAGCTATCGAGGAGCGCGAGGAGTCGATCGCGGTTGAGATACCCCCACAGCGACGCCCCGACCAGGACGGCGAGCGCGACCACCGCCAGTCCGACGTTCCCGCTGGCGAAGCCCGCGCCGGAGACGTTCACCAGAACGAAGGCGGGCGCACGGCCGACGACGGCGATAGTGACCAGTTTCCAGAGGTCGATCTCGGTCAGCCCGCCGACGAAACAGAGCACGTCGTCGGGCAGGCCGGGGACGAAGAAGACGATGAAGAGACCGGGGATGCCGGCGTGAGCGGCGAAGTCGTCGAATCGGTCGAGTGCCTCGTCGTCGACGACGTGCTCGACGAAGGGACGGCCGTACCGGCGGGAGAGCCAGAACGCGATGGCACTCCCGATCCCGATTCCGAGGATGCTGTACACCGAGCCCCAGAGCGAGCCAAAGAGGTAGCCGCTGGCGAAGCCGGTCACCTGTCCGGGGATGGGTGCGACCACGACCTGCAGGACCTGGAGCGCGACGAACACGAGCGGCGCGTAGACCCCGAAGCCGGCCACGAACTCCCGAATCCCGGCCCCTGTGGTGAGGAAGGGCGCGTACGTCCGGACGAGGAAGGCGAGTGCCCCGAACGCGACCACGACGACGAGCGCGGCGAGCAGGGCCGTCCGCCGCGCGCTCCGTGAACTGAAAACCCCCATCGACTGCCGATACGGCCGCCGGCCCGAAAAGGCACCGCTCGGTCCCCGGCAGAACCGGGGCGCCCCGGTTTCGTATCGCACTCCGCGGTGTACAGCGTCAGACGCCGCTCTTTCCTGCCGGTCCGCGGAGACGGCCGAAATCGCACCGCACAGCCCCCGGAAACCGAACGTCGGCGACGACCGCGCCCACCCGGGGATATTTGCCAGGAGCTGCCGAACGCCACGGTATGAGCGTCGAGTACGAGCGACGCGGCTCGGTGGCAGTGGTGACGGTCGACCGCCCGGAGCGGCGCAACGCGGTCGACAGGGAGACGGCCCTCGCGCTCCGGGCGGCCTGGGAACGGTTCGACGAGGACGATGCCGTCGACGTGGGCGTCCTCACGGGTGCGAACGGTACCTTCTCCGCGGGCGCGGACCTCAAAGCGATGGACCTGGAGGACGACCCCGAGGGGTACCTCGGCTTCTCGCGGATGCAGGTCTCGAAGCCCACCGTCGCGGCCGTGGAGGGGCACTGCGTGGCCGGTGGTATCGAGATGGCGCTCTGGTGTGACCTCCGGGTCGCGGCCGAGACCGCCGAGTTCGGCTGTTTCGAGCGGCGGTTCGGCGTGCCGCTCGTCGACGGCGGCACGCAGCGGCTACCCAGAGTGGTCGGCCTCGGGCGCGCGCTCGACCTGATCCTGACCGGGCGCGCCCTCGACGCGGAGACGGCGAAGGAGTGGGGGCTCGTCAACCGCCTCGCCCCCGAGGGCGAGGCGCTAGAGCGGGCCGTCGAGGTGGCCGAGCTGATCGCCGGCTTCCCACAGGAGACGGTCCGGACGGACCGCGCCGCGGTTTACGACGGCCTCGGCGAGCCGATGGAGCAGGGACTGAAGATCGAGGCCTGGCACGGGTCCCGCGCGCTGGCGACCGCGATGGAGGGGGCGGACCGCTTCGCCGGCGGCGAGGGCCGCGGCGGCGAGGGCGTCGAAGACCCGGAATCGTAGGGGAGCGGCTCTTTTCAGCGGGGAGCCGTCGCTCGGGTGCCGCGACCGGCGTCTGACGCTGTACACCACGGAGTGCGATACGAAACCGGGGCGCCCCGGCCAGCGAATCGGCGCCGCCGCTCGCCATGCGCCGTCGCGAAACCCCGTTGGGGAACGGGGAAAACGTGTAGCCGGCAGAGCTACGAGGGGGAGCTGCAGTGCCGGTCCTGCAGCGTGGTGCTGGGTGCTGCAGTCGGGGGGACTACAGCGGGAGGCTGCGTGGATCGAGAGTGAGCGTGGTGTGTCCGAGCGCGGCCTCATGGATGGCGTTCGCGAGGTCCGTGCCGACGGCCTCGTCGCCGAGGTACTCGCGGTGCCCACCCACACTCCCGGTCGCGGCGATCACGTCGACCGATACCGACTGCGCGGCGGCCGCTCCGACCATGGCACTGGCGCCCGTCCCGGCCACCGCCGCCGCGCCGAGTCCACGCAGGACCCGGCGTCTACTCGTCGTCGTTCGTCCGTCCGATTCACCCGTAGTGTCGTCCGTTCCCATACTGCACCCGAACAGTGCGGGGTATCGCGGGTGTATCTTGGTGCGGTCATGACCACATCTTTATAATTTCCCGCGAACAGGTCGTACGAGAGGGGGCGACGTGTGGGAGATCGGGTACACCATCACGCCGGACGAGGGGCACTTCGACCGGGGGGAGCGGGCGCTGTGGCGGGCGGGTATCTCCCAGCAGGCGATCCGGTCGCTGGAGTTCGTCGCCGACGGGACGGTCGTGCTCGTCTACGAGTTCGACTGTTCGGCGGCGCGGCGGGAGTCGGTCCTCGGCGACGGCGGCGGGAAGGTCGTCGACTACGCGATCACGAAGGGGGGCGACCGGCCGGACGAACCGCTGGTCGCCCAGATCAGGCTCCGGCCGGGCGAGACGCTCCAGCGGGTGCTGTCGGTCCACCGGTCGTTCGGCGTCTCGGTGTCGTTCCCGATCCGGTATCTCCGGCACGATCCGGCGACCATCGAGATCGTCGAGACGGGGCCGCGGGCGGAACTGAGCGAGCGGATCGCGGAGACCCGCGCGTTCGCGAGCGTCGAGGTCAGCATCTCCGCCGGATCGAAGGGCGGCTCGTCTCGGCGGGCGTGCCGGGGGCGGACGAGGAACCGCAGTGAGGAGAATCGACCGTTCGAGGGTCGAAACGGCCATCAACTCTTTATCCGGGTAGTCAAAAGCCGGGTGTATGAATCAGGAGGCCGACGAGCGAACCGAGCGTGAACGCCTCATCTTCGGCGCCGGCTTCGTGTTCGGCGTGATGTTCGCGCTGTTGATCCTCGCGCTCGTGTTCGCCGCCGTCGTGCCGGAGACGGTGACGTTGAGCACGGTCTTCTCCTCGACCATCGTCCTCCCGATCGCCGCCGCGGTCGCGTTCGCCGGTGCCGTCGGGATCGCGCTGTACGTTCTCGCCCTGCCCAACCGCGGGCTGGCGCTCCGCGAAGGCGCCCTCTTCACCGATGACGACCCCGACCCCGAGATGGAATAGCGACCGACTTTTAGGCTGGCCGACCAAGACCCGGCGATGACCGAGTTCGACCCCGACAAGTTCGAGGACAAGTACGCGAACTACTTCCCCGAGCTCCAGCAGTCCTACAAGCGGGCGTTCGAGACGATGAACGACCGCTACGACTCGGAGCTGATTCACGCCATCGACCAGTTCGTCCTCAACGAGAGCGAGCCGTTTTATGAGGGCGACGGCGAGTTCCGGATCGAACTCCCCGCGGACCCCTACGACCGCCTCCAGGGCGTCGTCGTCGCCGAGGAGAAGTTCGAGGAACTCCTGGACCGCTACGTCGACGAGATCGAGGGCGAACTGCAGCGCACGTTCGGCCTCCAGTAGGGGGCGGCCTTTTTCACCGCGCTGGTCGGGAGGGACGGCATGGAACGGCGACTGGTCTCCGACGGGACCGAGTGGGAACGGCAGGTCGGCTACTCGCGGGCGGTCAGGGCGGGCGACACCGTCCACGTCGCGGGGACGACCGCGACCGACGACGACGGCGAGCCGGTCGCCCCCGGCGAGCCGTACGAACAGACCCGACACGCGCTCGGGCTGGTGGCCGAGGCCCTCGACGAGGCCGGCGCGGGCGTCGGCGACGTGGTTCGAACCCGCCTGTACGTGACCGACATCGACGACTGGGAGGCGGTCGGCCGCGCCCACGGCGAGGTTTTCGGCGACGTGCGCCCGGCGGCGACGATGGTCGAAGTCGAGGCGTTGATCGACCCCGACCTCGTCGTGGAGGTCGAGGTAGTCGCGAAAGTCGACCACGAGCGGGACTGAGCCGCCAGCGAAAGGAGTCGTGGTTACGCGCCGACCATGTGAGACCAAAGGCTAATGACCGGTGGCGCTCTATCTCCGGCCACAATGAGCACGGAAACCGAAAGTGGCGACGAACTGCGCGAGCAGATCGCCAACTTCCTGCGCCGGAACTTCCCGCAGATCCAGATGCACGGCGGTAGCGCGGCCATCCAGGACATCGACCGCGAGACCGGCGAGGTGTCGATCCAGCTCGGCGGTGCCTGTTCGGGCTGTGGCATCTCCCCGATGACGATCCAGGCGATCAAGACCCGGATGGTCAAGGAGATTCCCGAAGTCGAGTCGGTCAACGCCCACACGGGCGAGATGGGCGGGAACGAGGGGATGGCCGGCGGTGGCGGCGGTGGCGGTGGCATGAGCCCCTCCTTCCCCGGTCACGAGGACGGCGACGACGACGAAGGGCCGGAAGCCCCGTTCTGAGACGACGACGAGCCGCGCTTTTTCGGGCCGCACTACCGGGAGCGGCCGCCACGAACCGCAACCGGACGGGGGGACGGGCGTGAATCAGGGTCTTTAACCCGGTGGACCGCCGGACGTAGGGTAATGAGTACGACCGAGGCGGCGAACGTGCTGTTCGTCGTGTTGGACACGGTCCGGAAGGACCACCTGTCGGTCTACGACTACGACCGGGAGACGACGCCACACCTCGCGGAGTTCGCCGAGGAGGCGACCGTCTACGAGCAGGCGGTCGCGCCGGCGCCGTGGACCCTCCCGGTCCACGCCTCGCTGTTCACCGGGCTGTACCCCAGCGAGCACGGTGCGACACAGGAGAACCCCTACCTGGAGGGCGCGACGACGCTCGCCGAATCGCTGTCGGCGGCGGGCTACGACACGGCCTGTTACTCCTCGAACGCCTGGATCACGCCGTACACGCACCTCACCGACGGCTTCGACGACCAGGACAACTTCTTCCAGATCATGCCCGGGGAGTTCCTCTCGGGGCCGCTGGCGACGGCCTGGAAGAAGATGAACGACGACGACCGCCTGCGCTCGGTCGCGGACTGGCTCGTCAAGGCCGGCAACACCGTCCACGAACACCTCGCGTCGGGCGGCGGCGGCGACACGAAAACGCCCGCCGTCGTCGACTCGACGATGGAGTTCGTCGGGGACGCCGACGGCGAGTGGTTCCAGTTCATCAATCTGATGGACGCCCACCTCCCCTACCACCCGCCCGAGGAGTACGCCGACGAGTTCGCCCCCGGCGTCGACTCCACGGCAGTCTGCCAGAACTCGAAGGAGTACAACTGCGGTGCCCGCGACATCGGCGACGACGAGTGGGAGGACATCGTGGGGCTCTACGACGCCGAAATCCGTCACATCGACGACCAGCTCAATCGCCTCTTCGGCTGGCTCAAGGCCCAGGGCGAGTGGGACGACACCCTCGTCGTCGTCTGTGCCGACCACGGCGAACTCCACGGCGAACACGACCTCTACGGCCACGAGTTCTGCATCTACGACCCGCTCGTGAACGTCCCGCTCATGGTCAAACACCCCGACCTGGACGCGGGCGAGCGCGACGACGAGACGACGGTCGAGCTGATGGATCTCTATCACACCGTGCTGGACCACGCGGGTGTCGACGCGGCCGGTGGCGGGGTCGACCTGGACCCCGCGCGGTCGCTGTTGCGCGAGGGGTACCGCGACTTCGACGGCGTCGACGAGCGGACGGGCCTGGAACTCGACGACCGGGGCGCGTACGGCTTCGTCGAGTACCACCAGCCGGTCGTCGAACTCCGCCAGCTGGAGGGAAAAGCCGAGAGCGCCGGCATCGAACTCGACCCCGACTCCCGCTTCTACTCGCGGATGCGGGCCGCCCGGCGCCCGGACGGGAAGTACGTTCGCAACGAGCGCATCCCCGACGAGGCCTACCGGGTCGACGACGACCCCGGCGAGACGGAGAACGTCCTCGGCGGTGGCGAGGAGAGCGACGATCCCGTCATCGCCGAGACGGCCGCGGCGCTGACTGCCTTCGAGGGCACCGTCGGTGGCGAGTGGTCGGACGTGGGCGACGGGGACGTCCTCGAGGGGATGGGCGGCGAGGCCAAGGACAGACTGCGTGACCTGGGGTACATCGACTAGGAGGCCCCAGTCGTGTCCCACGACGGTCGCGCAGTCCTCGATTTCGCGACCCGCAAGACGCTCGTCCGGATCGGGGTCGGGTTCGGGATCGCCGCCATCATCCTCTATCTGGTCGCGGTCGGCATCGGGACCGAGGACCTCTCGCGGGCGTTCGCGGGCGCACAGCTCCGGTGGCTCGCAGTGGGCTGTCTGTCGACGTTCGTCGGCCTCGTCGCGTGGGGGAAAGCCTGGCAGGTGGTCCTGGAGGTGGCGGACATCCGGGAGCCGTTTCGCCGGCTCGTGGTCACCTATTTCGCGGCCACCTTCGCCAACTACGTGACGCCGCTCGGGCAGGCCGGCGGGGAGCCGTTCATCGCTTACGTCCTCTCGCGGGACACCGACGCCAGTTACGAGGAGAGCCTCGCCAGCGTCGTGACCGCGGACCTGCTCAACCTCCTCCCTTTCTTCAGTTTCGCGGCGGTCGGGATGGGCTGGCTGCTCTGGCAGGCGAACCTGCCGACGGCCGCGCGCCCGCTGGCGATGGGGCTGCTCGCGCTCGCCGTCGGCGTCCCCGCGTTCGCGATGGTCGGCTGGCGGTTCCGCGGGCGCCTCGCCGCGGGCGTCCTGCGCCTCGTCGCCCCCGTCGCCCGCCGGACGCCGCGGCTCACGGTCGCGGGGATCCGCGAGCGAATGCGGGACCTCGGGGCCGCCTTCGACCGCATCGCGAGCGACCCCCGCGCCCTCGCCCGGGCGCTGGTGTTCTCGTACGTCGGCTGGGTCTTTTTCGCCGCGCCGCTGTTTTTCGCCGGCCGGACCGTCGGCATCGCCATCGGTCCCCTGCTGATCCTCTTCATCGTGCCCGCGAGCACCATCGCGGGCATCGTCCCCTCGCCCGGCGGTCTCGGCGGCGTCGAGCTCGCGCTGACCGGCCTGCTCATCGCGCTCGTCGGGCTGTCGGAGGCCGACGCCTACGCCGTCTCGCTGGTCTACCGGGTCGCGAGCTACTGGTTCGCCATCCTCGTCGGCGGCCTCGCCGCGATCTACGTCGTCGGCCGAACGTAGCACGGCTGCGCGCCGAGTCGGCGGGTATTAGTCCCCCGCGTTCGCCACTCCCACCATGACAAACCAGCGGCTCATCGACGCGCTGCGGGACGCGGACGCCGTCCGGTTCGGGGAGTTCGAACTGTCCCACGGCGGTACCTCGGACTACTACGTCGACAAGTACGTCTTCGAGACCAGCCCGGACTGTCTCGCCCTGATCGCCGAGGCCTTCGCCGACCGCCTGGCGGAGATGGGCGAGGCCGACACGAAACTCGCCGGCGTTGCGCTCGGTGCGGTCCCGCTCGTGGCCGTCGCCAGCGTCGAGACCGGCACGCCCTACGTCATCGCTCGCAAGCAAAAAAAGGAGTACGGCACCGGAAACCTCATCGAGGGCGCCCTCGCGGAGGGCGAGCGGGTCGTCGTGCTGGAGGACATCGCGACGACGGGACAGAGCGCCGTCGACGCCGCCGAGGCGCTCCGGGAGGCCGGCGCCGTCGTCGAGGACGTGCTGGTCGTCGTCGACCGCGAGGAGGGCGGCCGCGAGAACCTCGCCGACCACGACCTCGAACTACACGCGCTGGTGACCGCCTCCGAACTGCTGGCCGACCGCGACGGGTAGCGCGGCTGTGCGCGCCTGATGCAACTACCGGTGCTCTCTTGAGCGTCGCGCGTCTACGAAACGGTGATGGCAAACCTCGAACTGTACGAACTCGAAGGCTGTCCGTACTGTGCGAAAGTGATCGACAAGCTCGACGACCTCGAGTTGGAGTACGAGTCCCACATGGTCCCGCGCTCGCACGGCGAACGGACCGAGGTGAAGGACGTTTCCGGACAGACCGGCGTGCCCGTCCTCGTGGACCCGGACAACGGCGTCGAAGGGATGCCCGAGTCCGACGACATCGTCGAGTACCTGGAAGAGACCTACGGCGCCGCGTAATTCTCCCGGTCACGAGCGACGCGAGTGGACGGTTTTTTTCGCCCACGTTTTTCGACGAGTGGTCGCGACCACCGGGAGCGACCCGAGGAGAAAAAGGTGGCGTCGAGTACCTGGAAGAGACCTACGGCGCCGCGTAATTCTCCCGGTCACGAGCGACGCGAGTGAATGGTTTTCGCCGCTCGTGACGACCGACTGGTCGCGAATATCCGAATTGAATAACAGGATTTTCCATCGACAACTCCATCGGAGTTTTGGAAGGTTCATTATAGCCGAGTGTAATGTACTAGCTGTCACGGGCCCCTCGGCGTCTGTCGTACCGACTGAACGCTCTCGTGGTCCGTGACAGCCGGCACCCCCCGTGCTGGCATCCCCCTATCCCCCCCTTTCGCGAGGCGTGACCGGCCAGCGGTCGGTCCGCGCGACGGCTGGGGTGGTGGGTCGTCGATGGGGGTGGGACTCTCTCAGGCCGGGGATCCGCGTTCCTCGGCCCGTTCTTTGATGAGGTCTTTGAGGTCCTCGACGTCGCGGACGTTCTCGATCTCGTCGCGCTCGATGAGCGCGGTGCCGTCGACCGACTCCCGGTGGTGAGCGCGGTCGACGACGTAGATCGAGGTCGTCCGGGTGACCCGGCCGACGGAGGCCATGATCCGGGCCCGTTTCTCGGCGGTCTCGGTGAACTCCGAGTGGCCGGTGAGCATCCGCGACTCGCGGTGTTCGTCCTCGCTGACCGTCTTGAACGGCGCGCGGTCGGTCGGATGGACGTCGAAGCCGACGCGCGTGAGGACGTGGACGATGGGTTCGTCGTCGGGGTCGACCTCGGGGTCGTCGGGCATGGGTTCGCCGTCGCGGACTTCGTCGGCGCCGTCGAGGACGTCGACGGGGGAGGTAAGCGGCGCGTCGAACAGTTCCTCCAGTTGCGTGGCGACCTCGACGGAGGCGTTCATGCCGTCCTCGTACTTCGAGACGGTGCGCCGGGAGACGCCGAGTTCGTTCGCGAGGCGGCCCAGCGACCAGTCGCGGTCCTCGCGGGCGCCCTCCAGCACCTCGCTGTCGATGTTGACGTAGAGGCCGCCGGGCGCGGCGTAGATGAGCGGCGGCACCTCCTCGACGAACAGTTCGAGGGCGGTATCGGGCGAGAGCACCGGCACGCCGTGCCGGAAGTAGGTGACCCCGGGTTTGAGTTCCTCGTCCCGGGTGCGGAGCCCGATCACCATCGGCGTCGCGTCGAGGTACTGGCCCAGGCGGCGCATCTCGGCACCCGTCACCGCGTCGAATGCATCGATATTGCCCAGAATCTTTACCAGCAGGATTTCCTCGCCTCTGCGGGCGGCTACGTCGAAACTCTTCGGGCGGATCGCACACCGGTCGCTCACGACGAACCCCGCGTCCTCGAGCATCGCGGTGACGTTGCCGACCAGTGCGGACCGTGTCATCAGGGTATCTTTAACCCATCCTCGTATAAAACGTTTGTGACGGGGCCACACGCGTCGTCCGTCGATTCCGCGAATCGGTGGGCGAAATCGTTTTATACGAAGACGGGTGCGAAAGGCGTACGGCCGGGACCCTCGAACCGACGGACGTGACCGTCGTCGGCCTGGACGATACCGACTCCCGGACCGAGGGGATGTGTACCACCTACGCCGCCGCCCTGCTCGCCGACCGCGTGCGGGCGGCCGGCGGCAGCGTCGAGCGACTGGTGCTGGTCCGGCTGAACCCCGCCGTCGAGCACAAGACCCGCGGGAACGCCGCGCTGGCCGTCCACTGCGACCTCGCCCCGGACCGGGCGTTCGCCATCGCCACGGACATCGTCGGCTCGCGCGCGGCGACGGGCGACCCCCGGACGAATCCCGGCGTCGTGGCGACCGACGGCGACCTCGACGCCGCGCCGTCGTGGGTCCAGTCGGTCGCACGCGCCGCCGTCCGGGACCGCCTCGACCACGAGCGGGTTCGCGAGCGCCTGGCCGCCGAGGGGTACCGCCACGAGGGGTGGGGCAACGGGCGCGGCCTCGTCGGTGCCACGGCCGCCGTCGGCGCCTGGCAGGGGTTCCGCGCCGCGGACTGGCCCGCCGACTGGACCTACGAGTGTATCTCCTACCGCGAGCGGGACCGCTGGGGGACCGACCGCGACGTGGACCGTGATTCGGTGTTCGCCGTCGCGGACGAGCACTACCCGGCCATCTGGGACACGGTCGACCGCGGGGAAAGCGAGGGCGACCGGCGGGAGGCCTCGAAGCGAAGCGGCGAGCGCTGCGAGGGTGACCGAAGGGAAGCCTCGTTGCGGAGCGGCGACGAAAGGAGCCGCGGAGCGAAGGGAGCCGCGGAGCAAGGCGAGGCCGTCTGCGTCCCGAACACGCCCGGGCCGGTCCTCCACGGCATCCGCGGCGACGACCGCGAGACGGTCGAGCAGGCGGCCCGAGCCATCGAGAGCGAACCCGTCGAGCGCCGCGCCACGTTCGTCACGAACCAGGGGACGGACGTACATCTCCGTCCCCCACCGCCCGACGCCAACCCTCGGGACGGCCGCGCGTACCGCCTGCCCGCCGAAGTCGTCGATCCCCCCGAGACCCGGGCCGGCGGCCACGTTTTCTTGTCGGTCAGCGGAGGTGAAACGAAGGGGGCGCTCCCGTGTGTCGCCTTCGAGCCGACCAAGCGGTTCCGCGACCGCGTTCGGAACCTCCGGGTCGGCGACATGGTGACGGTCTGCGGGGAGGTCGCCGACGGCACGCTGAAACTGGAGAAGTTCGCGGTCCGGGACCTGCGAACGACCGAGCGCGTGACGCCGGATTGCCCCGAGTGTGGGCGGTCGATGGGGAGCGCGGGCGCGGACGCGGGCTACCGCTGTCGTGACTGCGGGACGAGCGCGCCGGGGAAGGTCGAACGGCCCCTGGACCGGGACCTCGAACGCGGGTGGTACGAGGTGCCGCCGTGTGCGCGCCGGCACATCGCGAAGCCGCTGGTGCGGGGCGGCTTCGACGCACCGACCCATCCCGAGCGGTGAGCGGGGCGGAGCGGTGCTGTGCGGTGGCGGTCGAGCATCCGCGCGACCGGCGGGAGCGCGGTCACCGTCAGAGCAAACTCTGACAAGCATCCGTTCGTTCCCTGCGGTCACTCACGGGAACGGTGCGGTCGGGTGAGCATCCGCGGCGCTTCGCGCCGCGGTTCACCGAACTCGCGCCGACGGCGCGAGTTCGGCCTTTTTCGCCCACGTTTTTGTCGCGAGTGGTGCGCCGTAGGCGCACCCGAGCGGGAAAAAGGTGGGTTAGTAGGAATCGAGGTCGGTCCCGACGGAGCAGACGTACTCGCCGGTGGCGACCTGCGGGAGGCGGCGGGAGCGCCAGAAGACGCCGGGGGAGTCGGCGGTGACGCGGGCCTTGTTCTCGCCGAAGACGTCGGTGATCTCGAACAGGAGGTCGTTGCGGTCGACGCGCTCGCCGAGGTCGGCGTGATAGGTGACGAGGCCGCCGGTCGGCGAGCCGTACTGCTCGAAGCCGGTCGCGCGGGTCTGTGGCTCGGGGACGTGGGTCTCGTCGGTGAACCCGTAGTACGCGAGGACGTTCTCGACGCCGCGGAGGCCGATCTCGATGGAGTCGGCGTCCCAGCCGACACAGCCGCCGAGTTCGGGGTCGATGGTGGGGACGCCCTCGTCGGGAGCGGCACGGGCGAGCTGGCCGTCGGGCCCCTTCTGGTCGAGGATGTGACCACAGCCGAATACCTTGGCGAGTTCGAGACACTGCTCGTGGAGGCGGTGGCGGGGGCCACACCGCACCCGGCACTCCTCGATCATCCGGGAGGTCGACCCCTGGTGGAGGTCGAGGACGAGGTCGGCGCGGGTCGCGGCGTCGAAGGTGGCGGCCGCGATGCGCTCGGAGGAGGTCCCCCGCTCGTCGCCGGGGTAGGTCCGGTTCATCTTCGTGTCGTCGACGGGGTTGCGGTGTTCGGCGACCTGGAAGGCGTGGTAGTTGACGATGCCGACGATCAGTACCGTGCCGGCGAGGTCGTCGGGGTCGAGCCGCGGGACGAGGCGCTGGATCACGCCGACGCCGTTGAGTTCGTCGCCGTCGCTGGCGGCCTGGATGTACAGGGTCTTCCCGCTCTCGGCGCCGTTGACGACCGCGACGGGGAGGCCGATATCGGCTCCGTCGCGGGTCTCACCGACGTAGAGTCGCCCGGTGTCGACCGTACCGGGGGCTGCGTCCGCCGTCCCGAGACTCGTCATTGTTTCAACCCGGCGGTTGCACACTCTTAGGCGGTTCGATATGCCTCACTCCCTGCCGGGATCCGGAGGCGGAAAGCGGGTACTGCGGGGGCGGTGGACGAGTGCTGCGGGGGCGAGTCACCCGAGAACGACCGTCCGGGACGGCGGACGGCCCGACCGACGCGATTTTGGGTCGCCCGCCCGTAGGAAGGATGTGGCATCCGAACACGACGGCACGGACGGCGTCGAGGGCGCAGCGAGTGCCGACGGGGCCGGTGCCGAGGGCGGGCCGCCGGTCGAGAAGGCCCAGGGCGGCGGGAGAGCGCTCGTACAGGCGCTGAACGTGCCGACGAACGCGAAACGCGGGTTCGGGTTCAGCGTCCTCTTTACGCTGGCCGTGGTCGGTATCTTCGTCATCGACCCCGGGGCGACCACCCGGTCGTCGTACTACTACCTCGGGCTGGGATTCGTGCTGGCGATCACGCTAGGGATGCTCGCGACCGCGGTGCTGACCGGCGTCAGCGCCTACCGGCTCTCGAAGGACCTCTAGCCCTCGATATCGACGTCGTCGCCGACGAGCGCGGCGAGGCGGCCGGCGCCCGACCGGGTCCCCTTCGCGATGAGTACGTCGTCGGTGTGGAGGCGCGTGTCCGGCCCGGGCGAGACGATCCAGTCGCCGGCGTCGGGCCGGAGTCCGCCGTCGGGAGCGTCGTCGGCGGCGGCGTGGGTCCGGCGAACGGCGATGACACGCATTCCGGTCCGGGTCTTGACCGTCTCGCCGCCGAGCGTGGCTCCGTCGAGGTCACTGTCGGGGGCGACGGTCAGGCGGACGATCACCTCGTCGCTCTCGAGAACCGCCTCCTGGACGACGGGGTGGGTGCCCAGGCCGCGGAGGACGCCCTCGCTGATTTCGAGAGCGGCGTCGCTGATCACCTCGGTGGCGGTGGCGAGGTGGACGAGCCCCCGCAGGGAGACGGGGTCGTCGATGCGGCCGGCGGCCTGGAGGGTCCAGGCCTCGAAGCGGGACTGGAGGGCGTCGACCTCGGCTTCGAGTTCGAGCACCTCCGCGGCGACCTCGTCGGAGTCGAAGAGGACGGCTCCGTAGGCCAGGTCGACCGCGAGTTCGCTCATGTTTTTCATGTGGACGATTGCGTCGACGGCGCGTTCGAGGTCCTCGATGCCCTCGGCGGGCGGGTTCGGCGGTTCGTACGCCGCGCCGGTGGCGTCCTCGTAGACGGCGTCGATTCCCTCCTCTGGGCCGCGAAAGAGGACCACGTCGTCGGCCCGCAGGACGGTCTCGGGGCCGGGGTTGAACAGCCAGTCGCCGCGCCGGCGAATGGCGAGCGCGCGGACGCCCGTCTCTGTTTCGAGGTTGATGTCCACGAGCGTGCGGTCGGTGAACGGCGAGTCGGCGACGATGCGGGCGCGGACGAGCGTTTCGACGGCCTCGGGGAGGGCGGCCCGCATCGCGTCGGGCAGGCCGATGTCCTCCAGGACGATCTTGGCGATGTCGCCGGCGGCGTCGGAAATCTTCTCGGCGGCGCCGACCATCCCGAGCACGGGTGCGAGCCCTTCGGCGTCCTCGGGACTGCGGGCGGCCATCAGCAGGCTCATCCGGGCCCGCAACTGGAGCACGTCCATCCGGTCTTCGAGTTCGAGCACCTCCTCTGCCACCTCGTCGGAGCCGAGCAGGACCGCCGAGTACGAGAGGTCGATCAACAACTCCGCGGTGTCTTTCATCTCCGCCAGCACCTCCTTGACGCTGACCGGCTCGTACTCGAGGTCCTCTGCCATCCCCCCTATCTGGGCGGCCGTCCGGCAAAAACGTTGCCCGCACCGGTCCTCGGCCGGACGGCCGAGCATCCCCCGAGCGGTCGCTCACCTGGCCACAGGCGGACGTGCGAGTGGCCGGGGTAGCGTTCCACCCAGTGTCCGATGGACCGTCGAAAAGCGTCGAAAAGGGTCGGTGCGAGTGTGCATCCGTCCAATCGTGTCGCCATGTGGTGGTGCCACATCCCTCTCGAAAGATAATCCTTTTAGCGGCCGGTAGTAAATCGGAGGGTATGTCCGACGAACTCCAGAAGGGACTCGAGGGTGTCCTGGTCGCCGAGTCGGAGCTGAGTTACATCGACGGTGACGCGGGCGAACTCGTCTACCGGGGCTACACCATCGACGATCTGGCACGCGACGCCAGTTTCGAGGAGGTCCTGTACCTGCTGTGGCACGGGCACCTCCCGGATCGGTCGGAGCTGGACGACTTCAGCGGGGAGATGAGCGCCGAGCGCGAACTCGACGCGGACGTGCTCGCGCTGATCGAGAACCTCGCGGCGCAAGACGAGAACCCGATGGCGGCGCTGCGGACCGCCGTCTCCGCGCTGTCGGCGTACGACCCTGACGCCGGCGCCGATCCCCAGGACCGCGAGGCGAACCTCCGGAAAGGGCGGCGCATCACCGCGAAGATTCCGACCATCGTCGCGGCGTTCACCCGTCTGCGCGACGGACAGGACCCCGTCGCACCGCGGGAGGAACTCGGCCACGCCGAGAACTTCCTCTACATGCTCAACGGCGAGGAGCCCGACGACGTGCTCGCCGAGACCTTCGACATGGCGCTCGTGCTGCACGCCGACCACGGACTGAACGCCTCGACGTTCTCCTCGATGGTCGTCTCCTCGACGCTCGCGGACCTCCACTCGGCAATCCCCGCGGGCATCGGCGCGCTCTCCGGGTCGCTCCACGGCGGCGCCAATCAG
This sequence comes from Halorientalis marina, assembly GCF_023028345.1. Classification (GTDB taxonomy): domain Archaea; phylum Halobacteriota; class Halobacteria; order Halobacteriales; family Haloarculaceae; genus Halorientalis; species Halorientalis marina. Next base: position 142,964 of record NZ_CP095487.1, read on the forward strand.
GACGTGATGGAGGCACTGCTCGACCTCGACGAGTCCGGCAAGGAGCCGGTCACGTGGGTCGAGGACCAGCTCGACGCCGGCGAGCGTGTCCCCGGGTTCGGCCACCGCGTCTACAACGTCAAGGACCCGCGGGCCCGCATCCTCTCGGACAAGTCCAAGGCCCTCGGCGAGGCCGCCGGCTCGCTGAAGTGGTTCGAGTACTCCACCGACATCGAGGAGTGGATGGCCGAGAACAAGGGCCTCGCCCCGAACGTCGACTTCTATTCGGCCTCCACGTACTACCAGATGGGCATCCCCGTCGACATCTACACCCCCATCTTCGCGATGTCCCGCGTCGGCGGCTGGATCGCCCACGTCCTCGAACAGTACGACGACAACCGTCTCATCCGCCCGCGCGGTCGCTACATCGGTCCGGAAGACCAGGAGTTCCCGGCCATCGACGAGCGGTAGAAGCCCTGGACCGCGAGCGAACCGAGTGAGAGAGCGGCCTTTTTCGCCCACGTCCGCGAGAGCGAAGCTCTCGCGAGGACGTTTTTGCGCGAGTGGTGGCCGGCAGGGCCACGGGGACTGCCCCACCGTCGGTGTGACGGCCTCACTCGGCGAACTCGGCGAGGACGTCGTCGAAGGAGGGAGCGATCGATTCCGCGATGTCGGTCGTCGTGACGACACCGACGAGCGTGCCCGTGTCGTCGACGACGGGGAGCTTCTTGATGTCGTTGTCCTGCATCCGGACGCTGGCGTCCCGGATCGTCTCCTCGGGGCCGACGGTGATGACGAGGTCGGTCATGAGTTCGCGTACTCGAAGCTGTTCGGGGTCGTGGCTCGCACAGACCCCTCGAACCACGTCGCTTTCCGTGACGATCCCCGCCACTTCGTCGGTCTCGACGATCAGCGCACCGATCCCCTCGTGCCAGAGGATCCGTGCGGCGTCGGTCACCGCCATCTCCGGGTCGACCGTCCGCGCCGGACTGGTCATGATCTCGCTAACGGGTCGTTCCAGTCGTTCCACGTCCATCTGAACCGTCGGGCGTCGTGCCCGTGGAATATAATTAAAGATGATGTAGGTAAAAAGCCACTGTCCGCCGCAAACGTTGCGCCGTGCCGTCGACGGGGCGGTGCTCACGCACCGGCCAGCCAGTCCTCGATCTCGTCGGCCAGTTGGCCGCGGCGGTGGATCTCGCCGGCCTCGACGTCGACGACGGTGCTCCCGCCGCCGGGGGTTCGCCCGCCGTCGACGGTGACGGCGACGGCCTCGCGGACGTCCGCTGACAGTTCCGAGAGGTCGCGGACGCTCCCGGTCCCGGAGACGTTCGCGGAGGTAGCGGTGACTGGCGCGAACCGCTCCAGCAGGGCGAGTGCCGTCTCGTGGTCGGGGACGCGGACGCCGACGCGGTCGCGGCCGGCAGTGAGGACGTCGGGCACCGACCCGGCGCGCTCGACGACGACGGTGACGGGGCCGGGGAGGAACTCGTGCATGAACCGCCGCTCGCGGGCGGTAGGGTTCGCGTATTCGAGGGCGGCCTCCGCGTCCGGGACCGCCAGCGAGACCGGCTTGTCCCTGTCCCGGCCTTTCGTCTCGAAGACCCGCTCGACGGCGTCGGGGTCGGTGGCGTCGGCGCCGAGGCCGTACACCGTCTCGGTGGGGTAAACGACGAGGTCACCGGCGCGGAGCGCGTCGGCGGCGCGGGCGAGGGCGTCGTCGGTCATACCCGACCGTGGGCCGGCGGCGGGAAAAACCTTCTCAGAGCGCGTCGATGGCGGCCTCGATCTCGTCGTAGGGCGGGAAGTCGGGCCACTCGTCGGCGACCCAGGCGTACTGGACGACCCGCTCCTCGTCGAGGAGGAAGACGGCGGGCCGTGGCTCGCTCACGCCGGCCATGCCGTCGAGGTCGTGGGCGATGCCGTACCGCTCGGCCACGTCGTTGCCGGGGTCGGAGAAGAGGCGGTAGCCGAGGTCGTCGATGCGACGCTCCGCGATGGTCGTCTTGTGCTCGTACGGCGAGGAGATCGACAGGCCGACGACCTGGAGGTTGTCGTCGTGGCCGCGGCTCGCGGGTCGTCCCTCCCCGCTCGCGTCTTCCGCGGCCTCCTCCTGGTCGGCCGCGCCCTGCCCCCACCCGCGGTCGCGGATCTCGTTCCACATGTAGGTGGTGGGGAAGGCCCCGTCCATAGTGTGGAAGGCGAGCAGAACCGGTCCCTCGGCGGTGAGTTCCGAGAGCGCGGTGTCCTCCCAGTATTCGGCGTTGGTGAGCGGGCGCTCGAAGTCGGGAGCCTGCTCGCCCTCGGCGGGCGGGTCGGCGGGGTCGAGTTCGACGACCTCGAAGTCCAGTTCCATCAGGCAGCACCTCTCTCGGCGTTGCCCTCGCCGTAGGTGCCGTGGAGATAGGCGACGATGTTGGCGGACTCGGACATGGTGACGCCGGTGTTCTCGTCGACGATGGCCGGGACGGTCCGCTTCCCGGAGACGCGTTTGACCACGTCGCGGTCGGAGTGCATCGGTTCGACGAACCGCGACTCGTAGTCGAGGCCGTACTCGTCGAGGACGCGGACGACGCGTTCACAGAACGGACAGGCCTGGAGCCGATAGAGTGTGATCGCTGGGTCGCTCATCGCCCGTGTATTGTGTCGAGAGCGGGGTAAGCCCTTCGGGCGTATCCGGGCGGTGAGCATCGGCGCCGACGGGCGAGCGTGACGAGCGGACGGTACTCGCGGCGGTCGACACGACGGCGGACGAGGACGGTCGAAACCAGTCGTCTCCGTCCGGTTCTCGGTGGCTTTTTTCGGCTATGACAAGTCTTAATCCCGGCGATGGCAAAACACGGGAAGTAATGGGTATCGTTTCGGCCCCAGTCGCCCTGCTCGCGTCCACGCTGGCGACTGGCCCGTTCGGCGTGGAGATATCCGACGGTCTCGTGGCTACTTTCGGGATCGTCGTGGTCCTCGTCCTGCTCTTGCTCTCGGCGTTTTTCTCCTCCTCGGAGATCGCCATGTTCTCGCTGGCGCCCCACCGCCTGGAGACGCTGGTCGAGGACGACGTGCCCGGCGCCCGGACGCTCAAGGCGCTGAAGGACGACCCCCACCGACTGCTGGTGACCATCCTCGTCGGGAACAACCTCGTCAACATCGCGATGACCTCCATCACGACGGGGCTGCTCGCCATCTACTTCTCCCAGGGCATCGCGGTCGCGGTCTCGACGTTCGGCATCACCGCTCTCGTCCTGCTGTTCGGCGAGAGCGCCCCGAAGAGCTACGCCGTCGAGAACACGGAGTCGTGGGCGCTCCGGATCGCCGGACCGCTGAAGTTCGCCGAGCGGCTCCTGTTGCCGCTGATCGTCGTCTTCGACTTCCTCACCCAGCAGGTCAACCGCATCACCGGCGGCCAGTCCGCCATCGAGACCTCCTACATCACCCGCGACGAAATCCGGGACATCATCGAGACCGGGGAACGCGAGGGGGTGCTGGACGAGGAAGAACGCGAGATGCTCCACCGCACCCTGCGGTTCAACCGCACCATCGCCAAGGAGGTGATGACCCCGCGGCTCGATATGACCGCCGTCTCCGTCGACGCCTCCATCGAGGAGGCCATCGAGACCTGCGTCCAGTCGAGCCACGCCCGCGTGCCGGTCTACGAGGGCAGCCTCGACAACATCATCGGCGTCGTTCACATCCGTGACCTCGTCCGGGATCGGGACTTCGGCGAGGCGGGCACGGAGGACCTCGAACTGGACGACCTCATCGAGCCGACCCTGCACGTCCCGGAGTCGAAAAACGTCGACGAACTGCTCGCGGAGATGCGGGAAAACCGGATGCACATGGTCGTCGTCATCGACGAGTTCGGGACCACGGAGGGCCTGGTCACGATGGAGGACCTCACCGAGGAGATCGTCGGCGAAATCCTCGAAGGCGAGGAGGAGGAGCCGGTCGAGTTCGTCGGCGACGACACCGCCATCGTGAAAGGCGAGGTCAACATCGAGGAGGTCAACGAGGCGCTCGACATCGAACTCCCGGAGGGCGAGGAGTTCGAGACGCTGGCGGGCTTTATCTTCAACCGCGCGGGCCGCCTCGTCGAGACCGGGGAGGTCATCGAGTACGACGGCGTCGAAATCAGGGTCGAGCAGGTCGAGAACACGCGAATCATGAAAGCCCGGGTCACGCGGCCGGCGACGACTTCGGGGCACGTCGACGGCGAGGACGGCGAGGGCGGCACCGACGAGGCCGAGACCGACACGCCCTCGACGGACGACTGACCGCCCGGAGACGGTCACACACCGTCGAGTCCCTCGCGTGACACGAACGTTTTTGTGGTGGGTGGACAGCTATCGGATATGGTGCGACTCGAAGCGGCGAGTCGGGCGCTCCGGGCGGCGTTCCCGGCGGCGGCCGACCCGCTCGCGATAGCGGTCACCCACCTCGGGGGCGTAACGGGACTGATGCTCGGACTGTCGGTTTTGTACTGGCTGACCGACAGGCGGGGGACGGCGCTGGTGGTGGCCTACGCCTTCGGCGGGTACGCGGTCGTGCTGGGGCTGAAGTGGTTTTTCACGCTGCCGCGCCCGCCGGAGGCGGTGTGGGTCATCGAGACGAGTGGGTACGGCTTCCCGAGCGGGCACGCGACGGCCGCGGCGGTGGTCTACGGGGGTATCGCGCTGGAGTTCGACCGCGTCGACTCGCTCGCGCGGGCGGCGCCGCTGGCGGGACTCGCGGTCCTGATCGCCCTCTCGCGGGTCGTGCTCGGCGTCCACTTCCTCGGCGACATCCTGGCGGGGTTGGCGCTGGGGACGGCGCTGCTCGTCGCCTTCCACTACGCCGCCGACGGACGGCCGGCGGTGGCGTTCGGGACGGCCGGCGTCCTCGGTCTCGCGGCGCTGTCGACGACGTGGGGTGACGGGGCCGTCGTCCCGGAGGTGCTGGGCATCGTCGGGGCCTGTCTCGGCGGCGCCGTGGCGACGTGGGACATGGACGCGATTCCGCGGTTCGGCTCGCGGGCGGAGGCGGTCGCGCTGGTCGTCGCCGGCCTGGTCTTCCTCGTCGCTGTGCAGGCGGTCGGGGACGCGTTCACGGGGCTGCTCGCTGGCGTCGACGACGCCGTCCTCGTGGCCGGAATCGTCGGGATGCCCTGGGTGGTCGACCGGGTGTGGGCGGTCGCGGACGAACGCCGGGCGGGGTCGAGCGCCTAGAACAGGAGCGTATCGAGGACGAAGAAGGCGCCGTAGCTGACGCCGAAGGCGAGCACGAGCGACCCGATCCACGCGAGGACGGTGTAGCCCATCTTCGCGCCGCTGACGTCGCTGCCGCCGGCGGCGTAGCCGCTGCCGATGATCGCCGAGACGATGATCTCGTTGAACGAGACGGGGACCCCGAAGAAGACGGCGGTCTGGGCGATGGCAAAGGAAGGGATGAGCGCGGCGATGGAGCGGCGCGGGCCGAGCGCGGAGTAGTCCTGGGACAGGGCCTTGATCATCCGCGGTGCGCCGGTCCAGGAGCCGAGCAGGAGACCGAAGCCACCGCCGAACAGCAGGGCGACGAGCGGAAACTCGAAGGAGTCGAGGAGGGGAAGCAGTGGCCCGAGCGCCAGTCCGACCTGACTGCCGCCGGCGGAGAAGGCCACGAGGCCGCCGAGCGCGAGCAGGAAGTGCCGTTGGCCGTCGGCGGGACTGCCCCGCATATCCCAGCGGAGTGCGAGCGCGACGAGGGCGGCGAAACCCACGGTCACGCCGAGGCGACCGGCGAGGGTGGGGACGCCGAGGCCGGCCGCGGCGGTCGCGGCCAGCGACGCGGCCTCGCCGGCCGGCCCGAGGAGGACGAACTCGACGTTGGCGAAGATGGCACCGACGAGGCCGGCCAGTAGCGGGACGGCGACGATCTCGGGGACGCGTTCGTTGCGGAGCAGGCGGGCGGTGGCGAAGGCGGCGCCGCCGCCGACGAAGGGAGTGGCGACCCACAGCGTGAGGATTTCCTGGTACTTGCCCCAGGCGGGCGCGCCGCCCATCGCCAGCCCGACGCCGACGACGGCGCCGGTGACGGTGAACGCGGTCGCGATGGGGTAGCCGGCGAAGACGCCGATCGCCACGAGGACGGCGGCGGTGATGAGGCCGACCGTCGCGGCCAGCGGCGAGAGCGTGACGTTCAGGACGAGTTCGCGGCCGACGGCCTCGGTGACGTTCGCGCCCTGGAGGATGGCCCCGGCGAGCCCGAGCAGGCCGACGAAGAAGCCGGCCCGCATCACGGAGATCGCGTTGGCGCCGACCGCCGGCGCGAACGGTGTCGACCCGGAGGAGCCGGCCCCGATGGCCCAGGCCATGAACAGGCTCGCTCCTCCGGCGACCAGAAACGTCGCTATCGTGCCCGCACCAACCATCGATTGTCGAGGGTTCGGATGCCGGAGCGTAAGAACCTGCCGCATGGCGTCCCGTCGACGGCGTCGCCGACCGGCCGCCACGGCCACCGTCACGGCGTCCGCCGCCACGCCGCGTCGTCGTGTCGCCGACCGGCCCGCGACCGCCGCCACGGGGGTCGGTTCGTTTCATTCCCACCCCTACCGGAAGGATTAATGATGCGGGCGTTGACGGTCCGGACACGAATTGGGAGGGACTGGAGTGTTACAGCGACTCAAACGGCTCGCGGGGCGGACCGACGACCCCGGCCCGGAGTACGTCTGTCAAGCCTGTGGGACCGCGTTCGAGGCGCAGCGACAGGTCTGTTCGGCGTGTGGCGGCTACCACATCGAACGGCGGGACTGGTAGGGAGAGGGGACCCGTCGCTGGCGGCGGCGCTACGTGTCCTCGCGCGGTTCGTTCATCGACTCGTCGGACTCGTTGTTGTGGGCGTCGAGGTCCTCGGCGGGCGGCGGGGTCTCGACGCCCTCGACGGCCTCGACGTTGTCCGTGGCTTTCGGCGTGTCGACGTGCCAGCGGTCGACCGAGGACTCGTAGTCGGCCAGCCGGTTCGAGACGCGGATCTTGAGGTCGTCGTCGTTGACGTTGACCTCGAAGACGTACTCGGGGGCCTCGTCACGGCCGACCCGCTTGAGGTTCGCCGAGACGAGTTCGTTGTCGAAGTAGTAGGGTGCGATCTGTGTCATCACGTTCTTGTAGACCGCCCCCTCGACAGCCCGGAGGGCCTTCCGACCCGCGGAGTCGGCGGCCCGGGCGACGTAATCGAGGGACTCGCCCCACTTGCCGACGGCCTCGTCGGGGTCGTCCAGTTTCTCGTAGGACTCGCTGAGCTTCTTGCCGGCTTTCTGGAGGTCCTCGTCGGGCTCTTGGCCCGCCTTCTCGCCCTGGCCCTCCCCGACGCTGGCCTGGTCGGCGGTCTTCTCGTTGACGTCCTCGTCCAGTCGTTCGTCGCTTTTGGGCCGCCACTCGTCGAAGTCGGTGAGTGCTGACTCGTCGACGGCGGCGTCGACGTCGGCGTCGGCCGCGATGTCCTTGAGCGCGCGGACGATGCGCTCGCCGTGTTCGACGATGTCGACCCAGCTGCCCCGCGTCTTGAATCCGGAGACGCTCTCTTCCATTAGTACCTCGCGGGTCTCGTGCCCGCGCTGACTGGCCGGTATGCGACGCGTCCTGTTAAGTGACACGCCGGGAGCGCGGCGTTCAAACGGCTCGGACTCGTACGCCGGCGGGTATGCAAACAGCACTGTTCATCGTGAGCGAAGAAGGGTACTGGGGCGAGGAGTGTATCGAGCCGTTGACGACGCTGACCGACGCCGGCGTCGAAATTACGGTCGCGACGCCGAGCGGGAGTCCACCGGTCATCGACGAACGCTCGGTCGACCCCGAGGAGGTCGGCGAGGAGACCGCCGCACACGTCCGGGAGGTCCACGAGAGCGACGAGCGGCTGAACGACCCCGAGCCGCTGGCCGCGGTCGAGCCCGGCGCGTACGACGCCGTCGTCTTCCCCGGCGGCCACGGCACCGAGTGGGACGTGACCCAGGACCGCCACGCCCGCGGCGCGCTCCGGACCGCCGTCGAGGAGGGTGACACGACGGCGCTGGTCGTCTGTCACGCCGTCGGGATTCTCGCCTTCACTCGGGACTCGGACGGCGAGTTCCTGGTCGACGGCCGCGACGTGACCGGCTTCCCGAACGCCTGGGAGGAGGGCATCGTCGACGAACACGACCGGATGCCCGACGGGCGGAAGCTCCCCTACTGGGTCGAGGACGAGGTGAAAGTAGCGGGCGGCAACTGGGACGCCGACCTCGACGCCGACACGTCCGTCACGGTCGACGGCGACCTCGTGACCGCGCGTGGGCCGCCGTCCTCCCACGAGGCGGCGCTGACACTGCTCGACGAGATGGGCGTCGACTACTGACGGCTGGTCTCGGCGGCAGTCCGCGTCGACGGCTGGCGACTGGAAACGGCCGGACGAACGACCACGGCACCCGCCGCCGGGACGCGGAGAATTAAGCGACCGGGGGCCAACCACTCCGGTATGCCAATCGAGGAACGCGACGATACCGACGCCGCGGAAGTCACGCACGCCCTCGCTCGCCACACCCTCTCGGAACTCAGGAGTGCCGACACCGAACAGGTCGCCTTCCGGAAGGGGCTGGTGAAGCTCGGCCGGGTCTGTGGCTACGACATCATCGACGGCCTGCTGGACACCGAGTACGTGGAAGTGGAGACGCCGTTGACGACGACCATGGGCGAGCGGGTGACGGGGCTCGACGACGTGGTGATCGTCAACGTCCTCCGGGCGGCGACGCCGTTCGTCGAGGGGCTGCTCAAGGCCTTCCCCACGGCCCGACAGGGCGTCATTAGCGCCAGCCGCGACGAGGAGGCGGGCATGGACGAGACCGGCTCGTTCCCCATCAGCGTCGACTACGAGAAACTCCCCGACATCACCTCCGATGACACCGTCATCGTCGCCGACCCGATGCTCGCGACGGGGAGCACGATGTGTGCCGTCCTCGAACGGGTGCTGGCAGCGGGTGAACCGGACCGGCTGATCGTCCTCTCGGCCGTCAGCGCACCGCTGGGCGTGACCCGCGTCACCGACCGGTTCCCCCAGGCCCGGCTGTTGACCGTCAGCATCGACGACCGCCTCGACGACGACGGCTTCATCGTCCCCGGCCTCGGCGACGCCGGCGACCGCGCGTTCCGGACGACCTGAGCGCCCCGAGTTGCCGTCGCGCCCGCCCACGCGCGCTCGTGAAACCCCACCGTTTCGTATCCAACACACACTCTGTCGTGCGCTTTTTATTCCAGTCGAAATGGGGGTTGTCGGACGGGGCAGGTCAGGGTGTCAGTCCCACATAGTATATATGTCCGAGCGAAAAACGGGTGGGTGTATGCCGAGGGGAACGACGCGACGGCGGTTACTCGCGTCCGCCGGGGCGGCTGCTGCGGTCGGCCTCGCGGGGTGTGGGGGCGGCGGGAGTGCCATCGGCGGAACGGACCGGCTCGTGCTCCACTACGGGGACATGAACGAGCAGATCGCCAGGGAGATCGCGGCGGTCGTCAACGCCCATGGAATCGAGACCGTCCTCAAGCAGGGGGGATCGAGCGTCGAGAACCTGCAGACGGTCAACGCGAACGAGGGCGCCATGGCGCTCATACCCGCCGACATCGTCTTTTTCGGTAAGCAGGGGTCCGGTATCGAGGCCATCGACGGCGAGAAAGGGCGCGTCAGGAACGTCGTGCCGCTGTACCCGCTGCCGCTGACGGTGGTCGCCCGGGGCGATTTCGACGCCGAGTACATCAACGAGCTCGACGGCGCGACGATCAACACCGGCGAGCCGGGGACGGCGCTGAACACGAACGCGATCCAGCTCGTCAATCCGCTCGATATCGAGTTCAGCACCGCGAACCTGCCGCTCTCGGAGGCGCTCGACCGGATCGTCGCCGGCGAACTGGACGCGACCGTCGCGCGCGGCGACTGGCCGATCCCCGGAATCGTCGAGGCGGCGGAGAGCGCCGACCTCAAGTTGCTCTCGCTGAACCCCACGGTCGTCGAGACGGCCGTGCAAAACGAGTGGCTGATCAACGAACCGCCGTACGGCTCGATCCCGGCGTCGGTGTACCCAGGGATCGATTACGTCGTCGATACCCTCTCGCTGATGACGCTGCTCGTCGTCAACTCCGAAACGCCGAAGGGCATGGTTGCCGGCGCCACCGCCGCGTTCTTCGACAACCGGGACCAGATCCGAACCCACAACGCCTATCTTCCGGAGCGAATCCAGAAGAGCGGGGAGGACACCTTCCTGAACGCCCAGCTGGGCGTCCCCGTGGAACTCCACGAGGGCGCGGCCGAGGTCATCATGTTCAGTTAGCGCTCGATCTCGGCCCGGCCACTGGTCGCACTCCGGATGCGGTCCCGGAGGGATGCGCCGGTTTCGACGGGGACCCGGACGACGAACTCGACGGTCGCCTCGTAGCTGGCCTCGAACTCGCAGTCGCTCGACTCCAGCAGTCCCCGGACCGTCCCCGAGTCGTCGTACGCGACGGTGATCGTGAACCGCTCGTGAGGCCGCTCCGTGACGATACCGGCGTCGGAGACGGCGCGTTTGACCGCCTCGCCGTAGGCGCGGGCCAGTCCGCCGACCCCCAGTTTCGTCCCGCCGTAGTAGCGGGTCACGACGACCGCGACGTTCTCCAGTTCTTCGCCCTGGAGGACGTTGAGCGCGGGTTTGCCGGCGGAGCCGGAGGGCTCGTCGGCGTCGCTCGACCACTCCCGCAACGGCTCGGCACGGACGCGGTAAGCCGGGACGTTGTGGGTTGCGTCGGCGTACTCCTCGCGGACCGACGCGACGAACGTCTCGGCGGCCGCGACGGTCGTGACGGGTCGGGCGTGGCCGATGAACTCCGAGCCCTGCACCTCGAAGGCGGCCTGCCCCCGGCCCGCGAGCGTGCGGTAGGTCTCGGTCACGGCCGGTCGTTCGTGCCGCCGATCCATATACGTGCGCGGTCGCCGGCGGGGTTTATTATCCGTCAGTCGTAGATGAGGAGGTATGTCGTGTTCGATAGGTGACGAAACGCTCGACGAGATGCTGGCTGGCGGCGTCCCCGAGGGGCGGACGCTGCTCGTCCGAGGGCCGGCCGGCGTCGGCAAGAGCCGCCTCGGAGCCCAGTTCTGTCGGGCGGGCCTGGCCGCCGACGAAACCTGTCTGTTCGTGGCAACTGACCAGCCACGCCGGGTCGCCGCCGCCGACCTCGCCCTGCCGGAGACGCCCGGGCTGACGATCGCAGCCGTCGATCCCGCCACGGGCGAGGGGGGCGTCCGGTTCGCCACCGGCGACGACGAGAGCACGGTCTCGTTCCGGACGCTGATCGAGGAGCTATCGTCCCCGGACTGGGACCGGGTAGTGATAGACGGCGTGGCCGGCCTGGCGGACCTCGCGGCCGACGACGAGGCCGGTCGGCGCGGCCTCCACACGATGCTCGAACGCCTCGACGCCCACGCGGCGACCTGTCTGCTCACCGCGATGCCGAGCGAGCACCACGATATCGACCGCGTCGTCGGCGGTGTCGTCGACTGCTGGCGGACGGAACTCCAGGGCGACGAGGTGCGATACGTCCAGGTTCGGAAGCTCCGCGACCGGGACCACGACACCCGCCGGCACGTCCTCGGCCACGACGGCGACGGCGTCTCGGTCGCCCGGCGCGAGGCGGCGACGGCGGTCGACTCCTTCGAGACCGGGATTCCGGGGTTCGACGCCCTCGCAGGGGGGTTCGTCCGCGGCGGGACGACCGTCCTCCAGCACGAGGGCGCGACCGACCACTGGCCGTTCTCGACCGCGCTCTGCGTGCGGGCCATCGAGGCGGGCCAGCGGGTCGTCCTCGTCACGGCCCCCGGACGGCTCCGCGGTCGCGTCGAGGAGCTGCTCGCGGACCGCGTGGGGACGGTCCGGGAGCTGATGGAGCGGGACCGCCTGTACCTGATCGACCCGGTGAGCCGGTCGATGGACGTGCCGGCGCTGGCCGACCTCCCCGAGGCCAACGTCGTCCTGGAGGAGGTCGAAGGGGGCGTCCAGGAGGCCATCCGGCGGCTCGTCGGGGAGTTGCGGGGCGAGGACGTCGTCGCCGTGCTGGAACACGCGTCGCTCCAGCACCTGGTGTCGGCCGAGCAGTCCCGCCAGCTGTTCTACTGGGCCACCGGGAGCGTCCTGGAGGCCGAGGAGGGACTGACGCTCGCGCTCACGGTCGACCCGACGGCCAGCGGCGAGCAGTTGGCCGGCTTTTTCGCCGGCGCGGCCGACCAGGTCGTCCGCACCTGGCGCGCCGACGACGGCCTCCAGTACCTCTCGATCCCCCGCTCCGCGGCCGGCAGTCCGGGCTACACGCGCGTCGTCGAGCCCATCGCCGACCCGCCGTACGTCCGCCTGCGCTGACTCAGTCCTCGGGGCGGCGCTCGCCCCACACGCGCTTGTCCGGGATGGCGACCGTCAGGTCCTCGGTCACGCGCATTTGACAGGAGAGCCGCGGGTAGCCAAAACGGGCGGCCAGCCGGTCGTGCCAGTGGTCGGGGTCGTGGTCGCCGTCGAGCACCCGGACCCCACAGGTGGCACACAGCCCCCGACCGCCGCAGTTGAGCCGCTCGGTGTAGCGCGTGTACGGGGAGATGCCGGCGTCGAGCAGTGCGTCGCGGAGGACGGTCCCGCGGGGGACGGTCAGGCGCGTCTCGACGGCCCCGGCGTCACCCGCGGGGTCGTCACCGGGCCGGCCGTCGGTCGCGACGACGGTCACGGTGACGGGCTCGGAGTCGGGCACGGTCACTGCAGGCCGAGCTGCCGGACGTAGTCCAGGTCCCGGATGTCGTTGAGGAGGTCGCCCGGGAGCGGGCGTTCGGTGATGATGTAGAGTTTCGGGTCGACGGCGAACTCGGGGTCCTCGGAGACGGTCTGTCGCATCGAGATACCGCGGTCGGCGATGAGGCCCGTGATCTCGGCGACGATGCCCGGCTCTTCGGTGTCGTAGACGTCGACGGTGAGCACGGAGAGGTCGAGCACGGGCGCGAGGTCCATCAGCGAAGGGATCTGAGAGATGTTCTGGAAGATGCGGCGGAGTTCGGGGTCGTCCAGGATGGCGTCGGTCGTGGAGTCGACGACGCGGCGGTCCACGTCGATCTCGCGGGCGATACCCGTGTTCGGGATCTCGATCCCGCCGGAGACGACGCGGCCCTCGTCGTTGACCGAGAAGCCGCGTTCGAGGAGCAGCCGGATCACCGCCTGCTGAGAGGGGCTCCCCTCGAACTTCTCCATGATCTCGTCGAACATACGGAAACCATCGAGGGCGGTGCGTTTCGGTTTTTGGGTCGCGGATCGGGACGGGGTGCCGAAGCGTGGATTCAAATCCCGGACGGTCCTCGGCTCCGGTATGCCCGAGACATACACCCACGACATCGAGGTGCAGTTCCGCGACCTCGATACCCGCTCGCACGTCAACCACGTCGTCTACGCGTCCTACTTCGAGCAGGCGAAAGGGCGGCTGTTCGACGAGGTCCTGGGCATCTCGCTGGCCGAGGCGCCGACAGTCGTCCGGACCCTGGAAGTCGACTACCGCGCGCCCATCGACCCCGACCGCACCGTGACGGTCGCGCTCACGGCCATCGACGTGGGCGGGAGCAGTTTCACGATCGAGTACGAAATCGCCGACGGCGACAGCGTCGTCGCCACCGGCCGGACGGTCTCGGTCCACCTGGGCGACGACGGCCCGGAACCGCTCCCGGAGGACTGGCGCGAGGCGCTTTCGCCGTACGCGGTCGACGGCTAGAGTTCGCCTTTCGTGCTCGGCGTGTCGCTCCGGCGCTCGTCGATGCGCGTGGCGTCGTCCAGCGCCCGGGCCAGCCCTTTGAACAGCGCCTCTATCTGGTGGTGTGCGTTCTCGCCGCGGACCTCGGCGTGGAGGGTCAGGCCGGCGTTGGTCGCGAGCGAGCGCAGGAAGTGCTGGGCCATGTGGCTCGTGAACTCCCCGACCCGGTCCTGCTCGAACTCGCCGTCGAAGACGAAGTACGGGCGGCCGGACACGTCGACGACGACGCCGGCGACGGCCTCGTCAAGCGGGACGCGGCGGTCGGCAAAGCGACGGATGCCCCGCTTGTCCCCGAGCGCCTCCTGGACGGCCTCGCCGAGGGTGATCGCCACGTCCTCGACGGTGTGGTGGTCGTCGATCTCCAGGTCGCCGTCGCAGGCGACGGTGAGGTCGAACAGGCCGTGCTTGGCGAACGAGTCGAGCATGTGGTCGAAAAAGCCGATGCCGGTGTCGACCGTCGACTCCCCGTCGCCGTCGATGTCGAGCGTCACCTCGATCTCCGTCTCGGCCGTCTCCCGGGTCACGGCCGCCGTCCGCTCGGTCATACTTCGGGGAAGACGCCCCTCGCATAAGGTGATTGCGGCTGGGTCGGAGAACGGGTTCGCGGGCCCCCGAGCGGCCCGTTCGCGGCCGAACGCGGACGCGACGATGACGGCCGTCTGACTGAGTTATTAGTGTGCGACTGCCACACACGAAGGTATGTCGAAACGCGAAGTCCTGGCACTGGTGGCGCTCGTGACGGGCGGACTCATGTCGACGGCGACGGCGACGCTCCCGTTCGCGGTCCTGTTGCTGGTCGTCGGCGGCTACCTGCTCGCCCTGCCCTATCTCGACGGGCACGGGCCGGCAGTCGACCGCGCGGGTCGTGGCCGGCGGACGTGAGGCGACGGGCGGAGACCGGGGCGGCGTGAGCGGCCCTCACTCCACCGCGGCCATCGCGTCTTCGAGCGTGAACTGCCCCTCGTAGAGCGCGCTCCCGACGACGACGGCGGCGGCGCCGGCGGCCTGTAAGTCGCGCACGTCGTCGAGGGTGGCGACGCCGCCGCTGGCGATCACGGGGATGTCCACGGCGTCGACGACGCGGCGGACCGGGTCGGTGCGGACGCCCTCCAGCTGCCCCTCGACGTCCACGTCGGTAAAGAGGATAGCGCCGGCCCCGAGCTCGGCGTAGCGGGCCGCGGCCTCGGCGGGGTCGAGCCCGGTGCCCTCGGTCCAGCCGGAGACGACCACCTCCCCATCCTTCGCGTCGAGGCTGACGACGACGGAACCGGGGTGTTCCTCGCTGATGTCGGCGACGATTTCGGGCGTCTCGACGGCGGCGGTGCCGAGGATGACGCGGTCGACGCCGCGGTCGAGCAGGGCAACGGCGTCGTCGACGGTGCGGATGCCCCCGCCCAGTTGGACGGAGACGTCGACAGGCTTGCCAGACGCCGTCGGCGACTGGCCGCTTCGTGACGCCCAGGCGTCACGAACGTCCAGAATGGCATCGACGGCGGGGGCGTTCTGCCGTTCGCCCTCGAAGGCGCCGTCGAGGTCGACGAGGTGGAGCGTCCGCGCCCCGGCCTCGACCCAGCGCTCGGCGGCCTCGACGGGGTCGCCGTACTCCTTGCCGGTGCCGCGCTCGCCGCCGACCAGCTGGACGACCTGCCCGTCCTGCATGTCCACGGCCGGAACGACCTCGAACTCGGGGAACATGCCAGAGGCTGGGTGCGGCCGGGCGGAAAACCTTCGGGTCCCGCCGCGAGCGGTACGGCGTGCCGCTTCCGAGGGGCTTACGTCGGCCACACGTGAACGAACTGATATGGTCGCCGTGCTGCTCGTCGTGGGACTCCTCATCTCGCTTTTCGTCGGGTTCAACATCGGCGGTTCGTCGACGAGCGTCGCCTTCGGCCCGGCGGTCGGCAGTAAGACCATCTCGAAGGTCGGCGCGGCGGCGCTAATGACTGGGTTCGCCCTGCTGGGCGGCGCCACCGTCGGCCGGAACGTCATCACGACCCTCTCGGAGGGCATCGTCCCGCAGGGCACCTTCACGCTCGAAATCAGCATCGTCGTCCTCTTTTTCGTCGGGATGGCGCTCTTTCTTTCGAACGTCGTCGGCGTCCCGGCCTCCACGTCGATGACGGCGGTCGGTGCCATCGCGGGGCTGGGCCTGGCGACGAACTCGCTGAACTGGGGGGAGATGGGCCGGATCGTCACCTGGTGGATCGTCTCGCCGCTCATCGCCTTCTGGATCAGCGGCGTCATCGGCCGCTATCTCTACCCCCGGCTGGTGGAGTGGTTCGCCGTCACCCAGACCGAGGGAGCGCTCGTCACCGTTTCCCACGACGCCGGTTTCCCGTGGCTGACGCTCGGGCCGAACACGACCCGCCGGGAGTTCGTCGGTACCTCGCTGGTCGTCGGTATCGCCTGTTACATGGCGTTCTCGGCGGGGGCCTCGAACGTGCCCAACGCCGTCGCGCCGCTCGTGGGCAGTGACGTGCTGACGGTCAACCAGGGAATCCTGCTCGGCGCGGCGGGGCTGGGTCTCGGGGCCTTCACCATCGCCCGCCGGACGCTGGATACGGTCGGCAACGACCTGACCGAACTGCCCCTGCTGGCGGCGCTGATCGTCGCCGTGGTGAGTTCGACCGTGGTGGCGATCCTCTCGGAGCTGGGCGTGCCCGCGAGTTTCGTCATCGTCGCGACGATGAGCATCGTCGGCCTGGGCTGGGGGCGTGCGACCCGGACGGCGACGATATCAGACGCCGTGCGGGACGACCCCCCGGACGTGTCCGTGGGGGCGCTGGCGGCCGAGGACGCGCCGACGGTCGGCGGCGAACGGACGGATCCGGATATCGAGACCGAACCCATCGGCGAGGAGGGCACGGAGGACATCCCCGAGGCATCGGACCTGTTCGAGCCGGGCACGACCGCCCGCGTCATCCTGCTCCAGAACGTCGTCCCGGCCATCGCGACGGCCGCGGCGTTCGTCGTCTTCCGGTACGCCCCCTGGTTATAGACGGCGCCCGTCGTGTCGGTCGGCCGCCCAGCACACGAGGCGTGATCCTTCACGATAGACGGTGAACGCACGCGAGAACAGCAAGGTCTAATTGTAAGGGGGTCTAACAGTCACATTGATGCCCACGGTTGAATATCTTAACTACGAAGTACTGGACGACCACGGCTGGGACATGTACGACGACGAGACGTTCGAGAAGGCGGCCGATGCCGGCCTCGACGACGAGGACTACGGCTCCCTCGACGTGAACGAGGGCGAGTACATCCTCGAAGCCGCCGAGGCCCAGGGCTACGACTGGCCCTTCTCGTGTCGCGCCGGTGCCTGTGCGAACTGCGCAGCCATCGTCGTCGACGGCGAGATCGACATGGATATGCAGCAGATCCTCAGCGACGAAGAGGTCGAGGACAAGAACGTTCGCCTGACCTGCATCGGCAGTCCGGACGCCGACGAGGTCAAGATCGTCTACAACGCCAAGCACCTCGACTACCTCCAGAACCGCGTCATCTAACGCGGTTTCGTAGCCGGAACGGTTATTTGGGTCGGTCCCGCGAACGACGAACGTGGTAGACGTTGGTCCGCTGACGGCGTCGGCCACGGACCTGGTCCGACTCGCGACGATCCCCGTGTTCGCCGCCATCGCCTGGCGCGACATCAAGACCCGTCGAGTGCCGAGTATCTACTGGGCGCCGCTGACGACGCTCGGCGCCGTCCTCCTCTATCTCGACTGGCAACAGGCGGCCGCACTCGGCGGCCTCAACTACCAGACCTTCCTCGTGTCGACGGCGCTCGGCGTCGGGTTTCTGATTCCCCTGGGCTTCCTCTTTCACTACATCGGCGCGTTCGGCGGCGCCGACGCCCGTGCGCTGATGACTATCGCCGTCCTCTTTCCCGTCTATCCGGAGATTACGGTCGCGCGGACGCTGTTCCCGCTCGAACAGGCGCCACTGCCCGTGTTCTCCTTTACCGTCCTCTCGAACGCCATCGTCTGTGGGCTCGCGTACCCGTTCGTCCTCGCGGTCCGGAACCTGGCCGGCGGAACCGTCTCGCGGGAGATGTTCTCCGGGCTCAGCGTGCCGGTCACGGACCTGCCGACGACCTACGGGAAACTGATGAGCAGCCGCGAATCCGGCGGACTGGGCGACCGGCTCGTAACTGCGGTCGTCCCGCGCCGGCGCGGGCTCGACCTCGACGCGCTCCGGATGTACCTCCGGTGGCGCGGCCTCACGCTGTCGGAACTCCGGCGGGCGCCTGCCCACTACCGGGACCCGTCGACGCTCCCCGACGACCCCAACCCGCCAACCGACGGCGCGGTGACGGCCGACGCCGCCGTGGACGTGGGCGGGGACTCGCTGGCCGGTGACGGCAGCGGCGGCGACGTGCCGCCGGTGAGCGACCTCGAAGCCGGTGAGACGGGCGAGTACGACGACCCCTGGGGGGCGGAGGCGTTCCTCGAGACGACCGACGCCTACGGCACGATGCCCGAGACGCTCCGGCACGGCCTCGACCACGTGGCCGAGGAAGAGGCGGTGTGGGTCACGCCGGGTATCCCCTTCCTCGTCCCGGTGTGTGCCGGGATCGTCGTGGCCTTCGTCTACGGCGACCTGCTCGTCAGCGCCCTGGGCGCGCTCGGGCTCTTCTAGACGACCTGGTCGTAGACGGGGTAGGCGACGGTCCAGACGGCCGAGATGCTGACGCCGACCGCGACGACGGCGATCCAGAGGACTTCGTTGCCCGGCGTGACGCCCTGGACGGCGAGCAGGAGGGTCGCGGGGAGGAGGACGACCGCGGCGACGAGGCTGTAGAGATACAGGAGCGTAAAGACCGGCTGCGTGCCGAAGGAGTCACGGAGGTCGGCGAGAAATCCCATGGGTGAGTACGGGCGGCGGCCCGGTGTTGTCGGTTCCGAGTCAGACCGGCAGGCTGAACTGTTTTTCGGTGACCGTGAGGTCGAGTTCGATCCACCGGGTCTCGGGCGGGTCGTCGAGGAAGGCGCCGCCGGCCGCGGGGTAGTTCGAGTTGTCGAGGACGAAGTAGTAGGGACCGGCGCCGTCGATTTCCTGGCGGGCGCCGCCGTCGCTCGTGGCGGCGCGGTAGCGGCCGTCCGAGCCCTCGGTCGCCGTCTGCCCGATGGACTGGTCGCCTTTCGGCATATCCGCGCTCGCCGCGCTGGGGGTCTGCTCGGACGCTTTCTGCTCGACGTAGTCCTCGTAGGCCGCCAGGGCCTCCTCGCCGGTGAAAAAGTACACGTCGAACTTCCGGTCACACTCGGCGGTGTAGGAGATGGTCCCGCCGTCGTCGCTCACGTCCGGAATCTCTTCGACCCACGCCGAGTACGGCTCGACTGTCACCGTCCCGGTCTCGCTGGCGACGACCTCCCCCCCGCCGCCGAGACAGCCGGCCGCCGCGACCGTTCCCCCGACCCCGGCCCGCCTAAGGAACGACCGTCGGTTCATATCACACCCTCTCGACGCCCCGTATATCAACGCACGCCCGAAATTACAGTTTCTGAAAACCGTCTCAGAAACAAAAAGCGAGTGTATCGGCCCGAGAATCGGTTTCGAATACGTCACTCCACCCGATTTTCAGTTCCGATATCAGTAGGCTGGATGGGCGTGACACAAGACATATCGGCTGGACGGGCGTGGGAGGGGGTATGGACACGGACGGTGTCGACCTCGCGTTCGACGAGGCGGGCCTCCTGCCGGCGGTGGCACAGGACGCCGACTCGGGCGAGGTCCTCATGCTCGCGTACGTGACGCCGGAGGCGGTCGCGCGGACCCGGGAGACGGGGCTGGCACACTACTACTCGCGGAGTCGCGAGGAACTCTGGCAGAAGGGGGAATCGAGCGGCCACACGCAGGAAATCGAGGAGATCAGGGTTGACTGCGACGGCGACGCCCTGCTCTACCTCGTCGAACAGACGGGCGGGGCCTGTCACACCGGCTACGAGTCGTGTTTCTACCGGACCATCGACGGAGAGACGGTCGGCGAGCAGGTGTTCGACCCCGAGGACGTCTACGAGTGACGCCAGCCATGCAGGGGGACGACCTCGCCGCCGTCGACGGCCTGCTCGACGACCTCGACCGGGCGGCCAGCGCCCACGAGCGCGCCTGCGAGCGGGTCGAGTCCGCCGGGGAGGAGCGCCTCGAACGCCTCGCCGACCACTACGAGGAGCTTACGGACCTCTTCGACCGCTACGAGGAGCAGGCCACCGGCGACGGCGACTTCAAGATCTTCATCGAGTTCCAGGAGGCGATGGCGACGTTCATCGAGCGGCTCCCCGAGGACCTCGACGAGCGCGAGCGCTTCGAGGAGGTCGACGACGTGATGCAACAGCGCCGCCTCACGGAGAAGGACTTCGCCCGCGCCCGCGAGGCCATCGACCCCGTCGCCGAGGAGGTGGGGCTCCTAGAGGAACGCCGCGCGACCGAGGAACGGTACCGGAAGCTCCGGAAACGCGCCCGGAGCCGCATCCGCGACCTCGACGAACACATCGCCGACCTGGCGGACCTCCAGGAACTCGGCGAGGCCGACCTCGACGCCCCGGTCGAGCGCCTGCGGGAGCCCATCGAGACCTACAACGACGCCGTCACCGAGGCCTTCGGGGAGTTCAAGCGGGAGGCGGGCGCCCGCAAAGTGCTCGATTTCGTCGCCCGGACGACCGCCTTCCCGCTGGTCGGCTTCCGGGACCCCCCCGAGGACCTCGTCGAGTACGTCGAGACCCACGAACCGGGGACCGAGCCGATCCCCCAGTTGCTGGAGTACGCCGACTTCTCGACCTCGAAACTCTCCCACTACGTCGACGACCCCGACGCGCTGAAGCGGGCCGTGGCGACGAGTCAGACCTACCTCCGGCGGCTGGACGCCGAGCCGCTGACCGTCGACTGGCCGCCGCCGGCCGCGGACGTGCTCGGGTGGCGCGTCCGCGAACTGATCCAGGTCGCCGGCCGGTTCGCCGACGACGACGTACTGGTCGCCCTCCGGACCGTCCGCGGTCTCCCGGCCGAGACCGACTACGAGCGCCTGCGCCGGAGCGCGCGGGCACGGAGCCAGCTCACCGACGCGGAACGGGATCGGCTGGCGTCCGGCGCAGTTGCCGAGGAACTCGACCGCGCTCGCGACGCTCGCGAGCGGCTGACCGACCGCCTCGACGAACTGCCCGCCCCCTAGGTGGCGTCGGTCATCGCCTCGTGCATCCGTTCGGCCAGCGTCGCGGTCCGCTCGGGGTCTGCCGACTCGGCGTAGACGCGGACGACGGGTTCGGTCCCGCTCGGCCGCGCCAGTACCCACGAATCGCCGTAATCGAGCCGGTAGCCGTCGGTCGTATCGAGCGTGGCGTCGGCCTCGCGAGCGACCCGCTCGACGGCGTCGAGCAGGGCCTCCCGCTCCGTCTCGCCGTCGTACTCCACGTCCATCCGGAGGAAGCGGTAGTCGTCGTAGGGGGCGACGACCTCGCTCGCCGGTCGGTCGACGATGAGTTCGCAGAACCGCGCCGCGGTGTAGGCGCCGTCGCGAGCCAGCCGGTAGTCGGGAAAGAGGATCCCGCCGTTGCCCTCGCCGGCGACGGGGACGCGCTCGCCCGCCTCCTGGAGGTCCCTGATGCGGGTGATGATGTTCGTGCTCCCGATGGCCGTCAGCGAGAGGTCGGCGCCGACGGTGTCGACCACGTCGACGAGCCGCTGTGAGACGTTGACCGCCGAGACCGCCACGTCGCCGGCGGAGAGTTCTTGCGCCGCCAGCGCCGCCAGCGCGGAGTCGCCCTCGACGAACTCCCCGGTCTCGTCGAAGAAGATGGCGCGGTCCGCGTCGCCGTCGTGGGCCACCCCGAGATCGGCGTCGGTCGTCCGCACGAGGCGACCGAGGTCCGCGAGGTTCTCCGCGACCGGTTCGGGGTCGCGCCCGGGGAACCGCCCGTCGGGCTGGGCGTGGACGGTGATCACCTCACAGCCGAGTTCGCGGAAAACCCGGGGGCTGGTCGCCGCGCCCGCGCCGTGGCCGGGGTCCAGCGCGACGGTGAGGTCGGCATCGGCGATGCGCTCGCCGTCGACGGCGGCCAGGAGCTGGTCGACGTAGCGGTCGGCCGCGTCCTCGACGCGGCGCTCGTCGCCGGTCTCGGACCAGGGGACCGTCTCGAACTCCTCGGTGAGCAGGCGCTCCTCGACGCGTTCGAGCGTCCCGGTCGGGAGTTCGACCCCGTCGGCACCGACGAGTTTTACGCCGTTGTACGCCGGCGGGTTGTGCGAGGCCGTCACCATCAGCCCGGGAGTGCCCTCGGCCTCGCAGTAGGCCTGCAGCCCCGGCGTGGGGAGGACGCCGAGGCGGTCCACGTCACAGCCGGCGCTCGCGAGGCCGGCCGCGGCGGCGTTGCTAAGCATCTCGCCCGTCGCGCGCGTGTCACGGGCGAGCGCGACCCGATCGGCGTCCCAGACCGACCCCGCGGCCGTGGCGATGTGGGTGACGAACTCGGGGTTGAGGTACTCGTTCGCGACCCCGCGGACGCCGCTCGACCCGAAAATCTCCATCACCAGCGTCTCGGCCCCCCGCGCCACTAAACCTTTCCACCTTTCACTGCGCTCCTCGCCAACGGCCGGCCGCGCCCCAGCGCCTCACCGCAGGTCACGGGCCCGCTCCCAGGCACGGAGCAACCCCGCGAGCGTGCGGTTGACCGGCGCCCGTTCGGCACGGTCGGCCACGTACCCGTTGATGGCGTCGACCTCCGTCCGCCGCCCGTCCTGGCAGTCCTGGCGCATCGAGGAGGTGTTCGCCGCCGTCGCTTCCGCCACCCGCCCGACGGCCGCCACCGCCTCGTCGTCGGCGAGGTCGACGCCCGCCGCTCGCGCCGCACGGGCCGTCTCGCGGGCGGCGTCGGCCGCCACCTCCCGGGCTGGCCCGTCGAGCAGCGCGCCGTTCTCGACGCGGGCGAGCGCGGTCGTCGCGTTGATGCCCGCGTTGACCGCCAGCTTCTCCCAGAGCCGGCGGGGCATGTCCGTCGCTACGGTCGTCTCGACCCCCGCCGCGTCGAAGGCCGCCCCCACCTCGTCGGCCGTCGTCGACGCGCCACCCCCGCGTGCGCCGAGGACGACCTCGCCGACGCCGGTACAGGCGACCCGGCCCGGGTCCTCCAGAATCGCCCCGTACGTGCAGGTGCCAGCCAGTACCGGGCAGTCCAGGTGGGCCGCCAGCGTCGCCTCGTTGCCCAGTCCGTTCTGGAGGGAGAGTGCGGCGTCGAGATCGCAGTCCGAAAGCGCCCGGGCGGCCTCGTCGGTGTCGTAGGCCTTGACCGTCACGACGGCGAGGTCGGCGCGGCAGTCCGTGGGGAGGGCGGTGACGGCCCGGGGCTGGACGGTCGTCTCGACCGCGCCGGTGACCCGCAGGCCCTCCGCTGCGACCGTGGCGGCGTGGGGGTCGCGGCCGACCAGCGTCACGTCGTGTTCGCGGGCCAGTAGGCCACCGAGCAGGGAGCCGAGACTGCCCGCGCCGAAGACCAGAATCTCCACGCTCAGTCTTCGGTCCAGTAGTAGAGGTCCTCTTTGCTCGCGCCACAGGAGGGGCAGGCCGAGGGGAGGTCGTCGTCGAGTCGCCCCATCTCGCCGCACTCCCAGCAGCGCCACATCAGTTCGGCTTCACCGAACTCGTGGCCCGCGACGATGTGCTCCTCGGAGAACGCTTCGATGCCGTCGTCGAGCGTCACGTAGAAGCCGTGTTCGTCGAACCCGCGGATGCGGCCGAGTTCGTTCCCCTCGTCGTCGTAGACGGTCTGTCCGAACGTCGGCTGTGTGTCCTCCGATGACATACCCGAACCTTCGGTCGGCGAGGCGATAAAAATGGGTGGCGGTTGTCGTGGACGCGGAGTGGAGGAAGTGGACGGAGCGGGGGAGTAAGCATCCGCGGCGCGAAGCGCCGCGGTTCGCCGGAAGACGGTCCCGCTCGCTCCCCGCGGTCGCTCGCGGGCTGCGACTTCCGAGCCCTCGCTTGTTCCCTGCGGTCACTCGCGAGGACACCGAACTCGCGCCGTCGGCGCGAGTTCGGCCTTTTTCGCCCACGTTTTTGCGCGAGCGGTTCGCGCGGAGCGCGAACCCGAGCGGAAAAAGGTGGTTACATGAAATCGGAGATGCCGCTCTGTTTGTTCTTGTCGTTCTCGAACACTCGCTCGATCGACTGTTTGAGGATCTCCAGACGCTGTTTGGTGTACTCGCGAGCACCGTACTCCTCCGCGACGGTGAGGGCGGTCTCGATGTACTTGTTGACCGACCCCTGGTGGACGGTGAGCGTGAGCTCGCCGCCACACTGCCCGCCGGCGTCGGTCTCGGCCCGGCAGTAGCCGGTCAGGGGGACGCGGCGGTACTTCTCGCCGCAGTCGAGACAGCGCGTCTCCTGCCGGGAGAACGCCCGGAGATTGCCGATGATGTCGGGCAGGAAGTGGTACTCGATGACGCGCTCGGCCACGTCCGTCTCGTCGACGGCCCGCAGCTTCCGGGCGAGTTCGAGCTGGGCGTTCATCTTCTTCATCATGTCGTCCAGCGTCTTGTACGCCGAGAGGTCCGGGCCGAGCGCGATGTCGCTCGTGTCGTGAGTGTGCCCGAAGCCCGTGTACTCCCGGTCGGTCCCCAGGGTCGACTCCGCGATGGTGACCAGATCCTCGACGTCCTCGGGGTCGGCCATCTCCCGCGTCGCCTCGAAGAACTCCACCGGGTACTCCCGGTCGATGTCGATGTTGTGTGCCTCGTCGTCGATCTCCGAGGGGTCGATCCGGGAGGACATGACCAGGGGCGCGTCCATGGAATTGTGTGCGTAGAGCCAGTCGGCGGTGAAGATCGGCTCGCCCCCGACCTGCAGATCGTAGAGGTAGCCGTCGTACTCGACCGTCTCGACCTCTTTCACCCGGAGGTAGGAGAGGTCACCGTCGACGAGCGGGCGGAGGTCGTCGAGTCGCTCCGGGGCACCATCGGGCAGGTCACGGGATTCGAGTTCCCGAACGATCTCTCGCAGTTTCTCCAGTGAGATGTTGTCCCGGCGTTTCAGGTACTTCGGGATCAGCTGCTCGACACCCTCGATGTCCATCTCCCGAATCTCCATCAACGCGTCGGGAATCGTCACGACGAGGCTCTCCGGGTGGTAGGGGTCCTCGCCGTCGAGGACGCGGTGGAGCGGATTGTCGTCGGCACCGCCCGAGACCGTGACGGTGTAGATGTCCTGTCTGTTGCCCGCCCGGTCCGTCCGCTCGGAGACGTTCGCGACCAGTCCGAGGCGGTGGAGGAGGAAGACGAGCCCGTCTTTCACGTCGTCGCTCGTCGTGTGGAAACCGACGGTGGTGACGTTGTCGTCCGATGTGTCGCTCCCGTCGCCAGCGATGAAGCCGCGCAGGAACGAACGGACGATCTCGCGCGGCGCGTGCAGGATGCACTCGGGTACGACCTTCTCACTGGAATCGTACGAATCGGCGTTCTCGAATCCGAGGTGGTACAGCACGTCCCGGAACACCGCCGGGAAGCGCAGTTCGTACGCACGGTTCGACCAGCGCCGGCCCGGTTCGGTACCGAGCGTCTCCTCGATACTCTCGGCTGCGCGGTCGACGAGGGTTTCGTCGGCATTGTGGATCGCCGGACAGACCGTCGACGTGGTGCCTTCGGCGACGAACAGCCCGAGTACCCAGGCAAAGTCCTCGTCGATGTCGAACTGACGTGTGATGCCATCCGAGGACCCTTCGAGACCAATCTGCACGTCTCGTGGGACCTCGAATCCAGCACGGTCGAGGATGCGCTCGAACCGCTCGAACGGTATTTTCCCCTTGTTCAAGCGGTAGGCGAGTCCCGACTTGAACGCCTCGTGGGTCGGACTCCCGCGGTCGGTCGTCTCCCACGCGGTCGTCAGCAGGTCCTCGACGTGGTCGTCGATGACGACGTACGGGTCGTCGACGGCCCCGACCGCGTCGATGGTGGTCCGTTCCGGTTCGACGGCGAGGTTTCGGGGCGCGACGACGAGGTCGCCTTCCGAGAGGTCCGCACCGGCGACTTCCTCGATACCGTCGTCGTACCGGAACAGACTGTGCTGTTTCGTCAGTTCGAGCGACCGGCCGAGCTGCGTCTCGACCCGGACGAGTTCCTCGTCGTCGTCCGCGCGGTACCGAATGGCCTTCTCGATCGGCTGGAGCGACGCCTCGTGGTTCTCGTCGAAGGCGTAGGTTCGCCAGCCCTCCATCGCGCAGGTCCGCTTCCGGAACTTCCCGTCGACCGCCAGCGGGGCGTCGAGTTCGCTCCAGAACTCGTCGAAGCTCAGGAAGCGGACGTTGTCGTCCGGGTCGACGGCGACGAGCCGCGAGTCCTCGGCGACGCTCCCGCCACGTTTGTCCGGGAGGTACTTCTTGCTGAAATTCAGCAGGCCGTCGAGGAGGAGCATCACACAGTCCTCGTCACCGTCACACTGGGCGACGGCCATGCCGTTCGCGACGACTCTGTTCGTGTCCGCGACCGTGAGGCAGTACGTGTGCTCGACATCCGACGGGACAAATTCGACCCGGTCTACTACTTCAACGTTCGTCCCACCGTCACCGACTGCAGTTCGTTCGGCAGTACTGGTGGTGGTCGCGGTGTCCTCGGGTACTGGAATCGCGTCCCCGGCTTCGAGTTCGTGTGCGTCGGCCGTCTCGACGCCATCACCCCAGCGGACCATGGAGTGGTCGGGCGTAACAGTGATGGACCGCCCGCTCTCGGTTTCTATTTCGACGAGATGGTCGGGTGCGGGATGCTTCGAGACCGCGTCGACCGGTTTTCGCACCCAGTTGCCGTCGGCGTCGAGCGACTGGACACGGACGGTTTCGTCGAGGTCCGCCACCTCGACGCCGAAGTCGTCCGTTTTCGGGTCATCGAGTCGCTGCTCCACGAACCGCGTGACCGACTCGTATCGCAACGTCCCGTTCTCATCCTCGTACCGAATCTCCGTGTCCGGATGGAAGCAGTTCCGCCGCTTCGCGGCGTGAAAGTACGGATGCGCGTACCCGACCGCAGCTGACGTGAAGCCGACAATTCTGCCAACTGTCGCCGCGCTGGTGTGTGGCGCCATTCCGAAGACGAGTTCGCCGACGAGGTCCTGGCGGTCGTCGACCTCGTAGTAGGGGTCGAGGCCGTAGTAGGACTCCAGCAGGTCGTCGACGAAGTCGGCGGTCTTGAGCATGTGCTCTGCGGCGCCGTCGGAGAGGATCACGTCCTGGACGTTCAGTTCGACGAGCTGGTCGTCGTGGCGGAGCGGGTCGCCGTGGATGTCCGTCTCGTAGCCCAGGCCGCGGAACTGGTCGGCGGTCACGTCGAGTTCGGCGGGGCGGACCGACGTGACGGGGAGGTCGGTCATGTCGTAGCGGACGGTGCCGTCCTTGAACGCGGAGACGCCGTGCTTGGCCCGGAGGATGCCCTTCTCGATGGGCTCGGGCGTCTTCTCCTTCGAGGAGAGCCCCTTGACGCCTTTGAGCACGTCGAAGGCGTTCTCGCGCTCGCCGACGGTTTCGAGGGCGTCGTGGAACTCCTCGCGGACGCTGACGGTGGTCCTGCGGACGGGGGAGGCCAGCGACTCACAGCGATGACACTCCGCGCGGCCGGCGGAATCGGGCTCGACCTCGATGTCGCAGTCCCGGCAGACGTAGACGGCCTCGGTGGTGCCGTTGCACTCCTGGCACCGGGCGTGGTAGGTCTCGGCGCCACAGTCGGTACAGCGGCGGCGGCCGACCTGGACCTCGACCTCGCCGCGGGTGCCGTCGACCTGGTCGCCGGCCGAGGCGGCCTTGCTCACGTCGCGTTGACTGCCGCCGGCCTCGCCGATGGGAAAGAGGGTGTGGACGGCCGGCGAGAGTTCGCGGGACTCCGATTTCTCCGGGCGACCCATCCGGTTGCCGATGCGGGTGGGAGCGCGCTCCCGGACGGTGAAGGGCGCGACCTCGTTGACGGCCTCGATGGCGTTCTCGCCGTCGGCGAACTCGCGAGCGTGGACGGAGAGGGAGTCATGCGTCCAGTCGCGGTCGAGGTCCTCGTCGAAGCCCAGCGAGAGCGCGAGCGGGCGCCAGTCGGCGACGATCAGTGACTCCTTGGTCCGGTGGTGTTCGACGAGGAGGTCCTCGACGATTCGTGCGACGCCGTCCCGACGGGGGATGACGAGGTCGTCGCCCGAGATGGCATCGTCGTCATCGTCGCGGTCCATGACGGCGCCGTCGGTCGCCGCGACGCTCGCCGCCTCGACGGCGTCCGCGAGCGTCGCGAACTCCGCGACGGAGATGTCGTGCCAGCAGTAGGTGTACTTCGGGTGGAGGGGGGCGTCGTACTCGGTAGCCCACTCGACGGCCTCCGCGGGGGTGGGATCGTCGAGGTCGACACGGACCGAGTCGTGCATCGCCTGGACGTCGGCGTCGGTGCGCTCGAACTCGCCTTCCCACCACTCGACGGCGTAGGAGGCGGGGGCGAGCGGGTGATTGTTCTCGACGAACTCGCCGTAGTTGACGAGGTACTCCCCGAGGTCGATGATCCGCTCGACGCCGTTGCGGAGTTCCAGGGCCTCCTCGGGGTCGTCGATGCGGCGCACGTCGCCGTTTGCCAGCCTGACGGTCGGCCCCTCGATGGAGTCGACGGGGACGACCCCGGCGGCCTTCCCGGGGCGTTCGGTCTTCAGTTGGGTGCCCGTCGCGAGGAAGTCGTCGACGAGGTGCATCGTGGCGGGGTGGACGCCCGCCGTCGCGTTGCCGTGGTTGCGCGCGCGGCCGTAGCGCAGCCGGAAGCCCCCGGCTTCGCTCGGGTGGCCGAACACCGGCCGCCCGGCGATCAGGTCCCGGAGGAACTTCCCGTTGGGCTCCGCGCGCGGCGGGCCGGCCGGGTCGTCGGCCCCGTCGCCCTCATTCTCGTCAGCGTCCGCCTCGCCATCCTCGGCCGCCTCGTCGTCGGTGTCGTCGCTCTCGTCACCCTCGTCGTCCTCGCCGATGGTGCCGTCGATGAGGTCCTGGAGCCAGGGCCAGTCGACCTCCTCCAGGTTGCGGGTGTAGCGCTGTATCTTGGGCGCCTTGAGGGCGATCCCCTCTGCGAGGACGAGACACATCCCGCCCCGGGGCGAGTTCGAGTCGACGCGTTCGAGGTCGCGGTAGCCCGAGACCTCCTCCTCGCCGGTGGCCTCGCCGTCCAGCATGATCGGGACGTGTTCGGCGATGAACTTCGTCTCCTTGTCCTTCGGCGAGTACTGCAGGCCCGTCTCCTGGTCGTAGAGGTCGACCTCCTCGGCGTAGCGGTTGATC
This sequence comes from Halorientalis marina, assembly GCF_023028345.1. Lineage (GTDB taxonomy): Archaea > Halobacteriota > Halobacteria > Halobacteriales > Haloarculaceae > Halorientalis > Halorientalis marina. The sequence goes on from NZ_CP095487.1 coordinate 171,975, forward strand.
TCGTCGTCGCGGGCCTGGTACTCGTCCATGCCCAGGAGCGCGCGGGCGTAGTCGGCGACGAGCACGGAGAGGGCCTGTGCGGTCCCGCCCGCCGAGCGGATGGGGCCGGCGTAGTAGACGTTGACGAACTCGGTGCCGTCGTCGTTTTCCAGTACCTCGACGCGGTCGATGCCCTCGATGGGGGCTGCGACGACCCCCTCGGTGAGCAGGGCAACGGCGGTCCGCACCGCGCCCTCGACCTTGCCGCCCTTGGTGTCGTAGTCGCCGACGGTGCCCTCGACGAAGTCCTCGACGAGTTCGAGGGCGGCCTCCTCGCGGCTCATCTCGCCTTCGAGTTCGCGGACGCGCTCGGCGACGCCCTCGATCCCGAGGATGTTCTCGACGCGGTCGGCCATGTCCCGGGCGGTCGGGATTTCGACGGATTCGGCGGGGTCGCCGCCGCGCTCGCGGGCCCGCTCGGCCACGTCGAAGGCCGTATCGAGTTCGGTCTCCAGTCGCTCGAAGTAGCGTTCGTCGGCCTCGCGCATCTACAGCGTCCAGAGGTCGAGGTCGGTCGTTTCGTCGTGCTCCCGTTCGAGTTTCGCGTCGAACTCCCGGACGTACAGTTCGCCCGCGAAGGTCGTCGCCTCGTCGAGGTGGCCCGCGACGACGCTGCCGTCCTCCCGCGAGAGGGTCATGTGCGTGTGCGCGAACCGCTCGTCGTAGAGCCACGAGATGTTCCCGACCGCGGGCACGACCTCGAACGGTTCGTCGAACTCGACGTCGTAGTACTCCTGGTCGTCCTGGTCGTAGAAGAAAAGCGTCGCGTCCTGGACGGCCCCGAGACCGACGAAGAAGGCGGCGTCGATGCCCTCCTCGTCGGCGAAGGCCTCGATCTGCTCGCGCCAGCCAACACCGTGGTCGAGCCGGGCGACGTACTCCCGGGCACCGTCGACTTCCAGGTAATCCATATCGAGGTCCAGGCGGGGAGCGGTCAAAAAGCTTCAGTCATCGTCGCCGCGCTGGCGAGGTGGCAAAACGAAAGGGGCCGGACCTTACCGCCACTCGTCGAGCGAGCGGGCGTTGCCGAGCGGTGTGGCGAGCCAGGCGTCGTCCTGGCAGGGATAGGCGATGATGAACTCGTCGCTATCGACAGAGGCCATGGCTTCACACTCCGCGACCGAATCCGTGGCAGCTGATTCCGGCGCCATGTGTGAGAATGGTACACACGCACATATAAACGTGCCGGAAGCGTTCGGGGTTGTCTAACACAGTTGTGAGTTAATCGCCATTGGTATGCGTTCGCATGGACAGTGGTACGGGCGGCGGTCGGGACCGCCGAGGGAGAACGGGGGCGGCGAGCGATGGGGGGACGAAGACCGAAGTGCAAGGACTTAGTAGCAGGGGGCAGGAGATGGAGGCAATATGAACGTCGCAGACGCCATGACGCTACGCTCAGAGGTCGTCACGGTCGAGATCCCGGGGACGCGTGACGACGTGCTGGAGTACCTCCAGGAGCGCCGATTCTCGTCGGTGCCGGTCATCAAGGAGACCGAGGACGGCGAGGAGTTCCGCGGCATCGTCTCGCGTGACGCGCTGATCGAACAGCCCGACGAGGACCAGCTGGCCCTGCTGGTCGAGGAGGTCCCCACGACGACCGCCGACACCGACATCACCGACGTGGCGACCCTGATGGTCGAGAAAGGGGCGCGCCGAGTGCCGGTCGTGGGCGACGAGCTCGAGGGCATCATCACCGTGACCGACGTGGTCCGGGCCATCGCGGAGGGCAACGTCGACGGCGACAGCGAGGTCGGCGACCTCGCCACCCGGGCGATCAACTGCGTGTGGATCGAGGCACCCCTCCCCGTCGCCGAACGGGAGATTTCCCACGCGAACGTTCCCTACGCCGTCGTCCTCGACGACGACGGCGATATGTGTGGCATCATCACCGAGGTCGACGTGCTGGACGTGGCCCGGGTCGTCGAGGGCGAGGCCGACACCGGCGAGTCCATCGCCGACGACGACGACGACTGGAAGTGGGAGTCGGTCAAGGCCGTCGGCAACAGCTACATGCCCACCCGCAACGTCGAGATCCCGGTCGAACCCGTCCGGAACTTCATGAGCAACGACCTCGTGACGGTCTCCGGCCACCGGACAGCCCGGGAGGTCGCCCAGTTGATGCTCGACAACGGTATCGAACAGATACCGCTGGTCAGCGGCGACTCCGTGTCCGGTATCGTCCAGGACATCGATCTCCTGAAAGCACTGGTATGAGCGAGGACGAACGCCTGACCGAGCTGGCGAAGCGTCGGGGCTTTTTCTTCCAGTCCAGCGGCGCCTACGGCGGCGTCGCCGGCTTCTACGTCTACGGCCCCGAGGGCGCGACGCTGAAGGAGAACCTGCAGGACGCCTGGCGCGACCGGTTCGTCCGCCGTGAGGGTCACATGGAGATCGAGTCCCCCGCCATCATGCCCGAACCCGTCTTCGAGGCCTCCGGCCACCTCGACGGCTTCGACGACATGATCGTCGAGTGCCCGGAGTGTGGCGCCTCCCACCGCGCCGACCACCTCGTCGAGGACGAGACCGATATCGAGGAGGCCGAGTCCATCGCCATCCCCGACATCGAGGCCCTCATCGCCGAGCACGACCTGGTCTGTCCGTCCTGCGGGACTGCGCTGGCGGGCGAATCCGTCGAGGACTTCAACCTCATGTTCGGGACGAACATCGGCCCGGGCTCCTCGTCGCCTGGCTATCTCCGCCCCGAGACCGCGCAGGGAATCTTCGTGGAGTTCCCGCGGCTCAAGGAGTACGCGCGCGGGCAACTCCCCTTCGGCGTCGCCCAGATCGGCGCCGCCTACCGCAACGAGATCAGCCCCCGGAAAGGGCTGGTCCGCCTCCGGGAGTTCGCACAGGCCGAACTCGAACACTTCGTCGACCCCGAGACCGACGAGCCACCGCTCGAACGGGTCGCGGACGTCGAGGTGACGCTGTACTCCGCGGCCGAGCAGGAAGACGCCGACGGCGAACCGCGGACGATGACCGTCCGCGAGGCCGTCGATGCGGGCGTCGTCGGGAGCGACTGGGTGGCCTACTACCTCGGCGTCGCGCAGGGCTGGTACGAGCGGGTCGGCGTCGACATGGACCGCTTTCGCTACCGCCAGCACCAGTCGGGCGAACTCGCCCACTACGCCGCGGACTGCTGGGACGCCGAGGCCGAGGTCGGCGGCGACTGGATCGAGATCACCGGCTTCGCCTACCGCGGCGACTACGACCTCTCGAAACACGCCGAGTACGGCGACGACGACTTCACGATCTTCAAGCAGTACGACGACCCCGTCACCGTCGAGACGGCGACTGTCGACCCCGACATGAGCTATCTCGGGCCGGAGTTCGGCGGCGACGCCGGGGCGGTGAAGGACGCACTGGAAGACCTCGCCGAGCGCGACCGGTCGGCGTTCGAGAGTGACGAAGTAACCGTCGCGGTCGACGGCGAGGACCGGACCGTCCCCGTCGAGAAGACCGGCTTCGCCGTCGAGGAGGTCACCGAGGCCGGCGAACACGTCACGCCACACGTCGTCGAACCCTCCTTCGGCGTCGACCGGATCGTGTACACCGTCCTCGCACACGGCCTGCGGACGGACGAGGCGGGGGAGACCGTCGACGAGGGCGGCGGGAGTGGGGCGGAACCGAGCGGTGAGGAAGCCGACGACGGCGAAGAACGGACCGTCCTCTCGCTCCCGCCCGAGGTCGCGCCGACAGGCGTCGCGGTCTTCCCCCTGATGGACAAGGACGGGCTGGACGAGCGCGCCCGCGAGATCGCGGAGGGGCTCCGGGCGGCCGGGTTCGAGGTGGCCTACGACGACTCGGGGTCGATCGGCCGGCGCTACCGCCGGCAGGACGAGGTGGGGACGCCGTTCTGTGTCACCGTCGACTACGACACGCTGGAGGACGGCACCGTCACCGTCCGCGACCGCGACACGACCGCACAGGCACGGGTGGGGACCGACGACCTCGCCGGCACCATCGGCGACCTCCTGACCGGCGACCGAACCGTCGCCGACTTCTGATGGCGAACGAGGTCGTCCGCCGCCTGGTCCACGCCAGCGGGGCCGCCATCCCCGGGCTGTGGCTCGCCGACCTCCTGACGTGGGGGCAGATTCGGTACGTCCTCCTCGGTGGCGTCGCCGCCGCCGTCCTCCTGGAGTTCCTCCGGCTCGTCGTCGGGATCGAGTGGATCGTCTTCGAGAAGCTCACCCGGGAGTACGAGCAGGACAACCCCGCCGGCTACGCGCTCTACGTCTTCAGCGGGTCGCTGACCGGGCTGGTCTTCCGCCCCGAGATCGCCGTGCCCGCGATGCTGATGCTGACGCTGGCCGACCCCGTCGCGGGCCTGCTCAGCGACAACGAACTCCGGACCGTCAAGCGGGGTCGCGTGCTCGCGGCCATGTTCGCACTCTGTGCGACCATCGCCGCCCTCTTCGTCTCCCCCCCGGCGGCGCTCCTCGGCGGGCTAGCGGCGATGCTGGCCGACGGCGTCAAGCCCGTTATCCGGGGCGTCGTGATCGACGACAACCTCTCGATTCCGCTGGTCGCCGCGACCGCGATGTTCGTCGGCGTCACGTATCTGCCGGCCGTGGGGCTGTAAGGAAGGGCTGCCGTGCGGCCGTGACTCTCCCGAGCCGCCGGGATCGGCCCGAGGTTGCGGGTCTGTGGCTCGTCGTGTCGAACACTTTCTCGCTGTCGGCGTCGGGCCGGCGGAACATCTCTCGGCGGCCGTCGTGTATCCGTCTCGTAGACCGTCACGTGAGCGGGAAGGTCGGCGGCGAAAATCCGTCCCGACCGACGGCGGGCTCAGACGGGGACGGCGACGATCAGCTGGCCGATCCCTGCCAGCACGAGCATCGCGCCGGCGACGCGGTTGAGCGTCGACCGCCGACCCGCGAGCCAGTCGAGCAGGGCGTCGCGGCCCACGGCGATGGCGACGGTCGCACCGAGGACGAGGAGCCCGACGTACATCCCGCGACGGAGACGGCGGCGATGGTTCCGCCGGCAGCGATCAGCGCCCGCCGGGTCGGTTTTCGCATACAGGTCCCTCCTACGCCGATCTACCCGCCGGACCGTTATGAACCCGCGAGGACGTTCCCAGCGGGTGCGAACCTGACTGAATATGTTCGGACCCCATTCATAAGGGCCCGGGGCGGGAGTGCAGCGGCGGGCACCGGCCGACGACTGATACTGTCCCGCTTCACTTCCACCCCGCTACGCGAACCCTTAACCGCCGTCGCCGGCTACCGGCGGGCGATGGCAGCGACCGACGAGGTCGACGCGCACATCGAGCATCCCCTCCTGACCGAAGGGCTGCTCGAAAACCGGGAGTACCAGCTCCAGCTCGCCGAGGCCGCCGGCTCGGCGCACACGCTGGTCTGTCTCCCGACGGGGCTGGGGAAGACGACCGTCTCCCTGCTCGTGACCGCGGACCGCCTCCACGGAGTCGGCGGGAAGGCGCTCTTTCTCGCGCCGACGAAGCCGCTGGTCAATCAGCACGCCGACTTCTACCGCGAGGCCCTCGAAATCCCGGACGACGAGATCGTCGTCTTCACGGGCGAGGTCCGGCCCGACGACCGCGCGGCGCTGTGGGGCGAGGCCCGCGTGGTCATCGCCACGCCCCAGGTCGTCGAGAACGACCTCGTGGGCAACCGGGTGTCGCTCGCGGACGTGACCCACCTGACCTTCGACGAGTGTCACCGCGCCAGCGGCGACTACGCCTACAACTACATCGCCGAGCGCTACCACGCGGACGCCGAACGGCCGCTCGTGACGGGGATGAGTGCCTCTCCGGGCGGCGACGAGGAGGCCATCCTCGAGGTCTGTGAGAACCTCGGCATCGACGAGGTGGAGGTGATGACCGAGGCCGACGCCGACGTGGCCGAGTACACCCACGAGACGGACCTGGAGTGGAAACGCGTCGAGTTACCCGACGAGGTGATCGAGATCCGCGACGCGTTGAACGACGTCATCTCGGACCGGCTGGGCAAGCTCAAGGAACTCGGTGTGACCAACAAGACCAGCCCGGACCTCTCGGAGAAGGAACTGGTGCAGATTCAGGGCCGCCTGCGTGAACTGATGAACAACGACCAGTCGGAGGGGTACGAGGGAATGAGCTTCCACGCCGAGATTCGGAAACTCAACACGGCGGTCAACTACGTCGAGACCCAGAGCGTCGAGTCGCTACGGCGGTACTTCGAGCGGCTGAAAGAGGCTGCCCGCTCGTCGGGGGCGTCGAAGGCCGACCAGCGGCTCGTCTCGGACCCCAAGGTGCGGGAGTCGATACGCCGGGCCGAGGAGTACGACGACCTCCACCCGAAGTTCCGGCAGGCCCGCATCCTCCTGGCGGAGACGCTGGGGCTGAACGACGGCGAGCGGGTCATCGTCTTCACCGAGTCCCGGGACACCGCGGAGACCCTCACCGACTTTCTCGGCGAGCACTTCGAGACCCGGAAGTTCGTCGGGCAGAGCGACACCGAGGGCAGCGACGGGATGACCCAGAACGAGCAACAGGAGACCCTGGACGAGTTCCGGGCGGGCGAGTTCGAGGTGCTGGTCTCGACCTCCGTCGCCGAGGAGGGGCTGGACGTGCCCGAGGTCGACCTCGTGCTCTTCTACGAGCCGGTGCCGACGGCGATCCGCTCCATCCAGCGCCAGGGCCGGACCGGTCGACAGACCGAGGGCAGCGTCGTGGTCCTCCTGGCCGAGAATACCCGCGACGAGGCCTACTTCTGGAAGTCCCGCAACGAGGAGAAGCGAATGGAGTCGGAACTGCGGGAACTGAAGGGCGTGGCCGGCGAGATCGAGGCCGAACTCGGCGAGCAGGCCGACATCGAGGACTACGGCGACGCGAGCGGGGATGGTGCTGACGGCGACGGCGGTGGTGGGGATGGTGGTGCCGGCAACAGCAGTGGTGTCGGCGCCGGCGGTGGTGCCGGCGACGGCGGAGACGGTGACGACAGCGGGCGCGCGGGCAGCGGGGGTGACGACACCGACGGCGACGACACCGCGGCGGGCGGAACTGCAAGCGAAACGGAGGGGTCCGACGCGTCGGCCGGCGCGACGGCGGCCGGACAGCAGGGGCTCACCGATTTCGCAGGCGAAACCGGGGACAATGCCGACGACGGGACGGCGGGCGGAAGCGGGGACGGGAGCGTCGAGGGGGCGGCGGACGACGGCGGCGGTGGGGGCGAGGGTGACTGCGGCGGTGAAGAGGGAATCGTCGCGACGGCGGCCCCCGACGAGGGGACGGTCGAGATCGTCGCCGACCAGCGGGAACTGGACTCGACCATCGCGCGGGACCTCTCGACCCGCGAGGGGATCGAGACACGCTTGGAGACGCTCTCGGTGGGCGACTACGTCCTCTCGGACCGGGTCGTCGTCGAGCGGAAGTCGGTGGCGGACTTTCTCGATACGCTGACCGGCGGCGACCGCTCGATGTTCGAGCAGGTCGGCGACGCCGGCCGCCACTACGCCCGCCCGGTCGTCGTCATCGAGGGCGAGGACCTCTACGGCGAGCGCAACGTCCACCCCAACGCCATCCGGGGGGCACTGTCGGCGCTGGCGGTCGACTTCGGCGCGAGCGTCCTCCGGACGGCCGACGAGGACGAGACCGCGGACCTGCTCGAGGTCATCGCCAGCCGGGAACAGGAGACGGCCGACCGCGAGGTGAGCGTCCACGGCGAGAAGGCCTCGAAGACCCTCACCGAACAGCAGGAGTACGTCGTCGCCGCCATCGCCGAGGTCGGGCCGGTCACGGCCCGCTCCCTGCTCGCCCACTTCGGGAGCGTGGAGGCCGTCATGACCGCCACCGAGGACGACCTCCTCGCCGTCGACGGTGTGGGCGACGTGACCGCAGAGCGGATTCGCGAGGTCGTCGGCAGCGACTACGAGGGCTGACCTGGACCGTCACCGTGCCGACGGTCGCCACCCAGACCACCGTCACGGCCGCCCCCTCTGCCGGTTCGTGACTCGGTACCGCGGCCCGTTCCAGTTGAAACGAAGGGGTTCACGTCGTTTGCCGAACCACGGATGGATATGACGGGCGTCAGACACTGTCACGCTGAGTGAGAGGTCGACGTTCGAGTGGAAACGGAGGGGTAGCGACTGTGAGCGAGGGAGTTCGAGTGGAAACGAGGGGGTTCGGCAAACGACTAGAAGCGGTGGTCAGGGGCGGGAGTTCGTGTGTGTCGTCGAGGTGTCGGTGTCAGTGGGACTCGTCGTCGGCCGGGCGGCAGGGGAGGAAGTCGGTCCGTCGATGGGGTGGTTCGAAGTGAAACGAGGGGGTTACCTGTCGGCGCGCTTCACCGCGGCGAGGGCGTCGGCGGCCTCCTCCGTGGCGGCGAGGTACGCCCTCGAACGCTCCAGATCGGGGCTCTCCTCGGCTTCTCGGGCCAGTTTCGTCACCGTCCGGGCGAGCGACGCGCGGGCGGTCGCGAGGGACGTGTCAGCCTCGGCGGCCGTTTCGGGTGGGGTTGACACACGCCCGGTCGTCTCGGTGTCGGTTCGGCCGGGGTCGGCCGAGGGCACGTCACGGTCGGTTCCGGAGTCGGGCGCCGGCGCGGCCGCGTTCGCTCGGGAGCCCCCCGCTTCGGGTGCGGCCTGGTCGGCCGTCGCGGCGGCGTCGGTCCGAGGTGGACGGCCCGCCGACGCCCGCTCGTCGGCCGCCGAGGCTCCGGCGTCCGCGTCGGCCACAGCGCCCGCGTCGTTCTCGGTTGCCTCGGGGTCGGCTGCAGTCGACTCCGCGTCGGCCGCCTTCGTGTCCGCGTCCGCAGCGGCGTTTTCCTCCCCGTCGGCGGTCCCGCCGGCCGCCTGCCCCTCTGTGACGACTTCCTCGCAGGTGGGGCAGAACTCCTGGCCGTCGTAGCGGAAGATGGGGTCGCCACAGGTCCCGCAGTGGGCGTTGGTCATGGTGGCGCCCTTGAGCAGGAGTTCGCTCATCTGCTCGGTCGCCTCGCGTTTCTCCTCGTCGCGCTCGTATTTCTCCCGTAACTTCTCGCGCTCGGCTTCCTTGTCGAAGTCGCTCATACGCGTATCCAGACGGTCGCACCGGATACTCCTTGCGGGACGGCAGGCAGGACACGTCGGGTCGAACTGGACGTTCGTGGCTCGGCCTCGTCTGAGCCCGGCGTGGCGAAAAGGAAGCGTTTAATTCCTTTCCGGGAGCAGTTGCAGCCGATATGACGAAAGTTAGCATAGTCGGTGCGGCGGGCACCGTCGGTGCAGCGGCGGGGTACAACATCGCGCTCCGCGACATCGCGGACGAACTCGTCTACGTCGACATTCCGGACCAGGAAGACGTGACGATCGGCCAGGCAGCCGACACCAATCACGGTGTCGCCTACGACTCGAACACGACCATCCGGCAGGGCGAGTACGAGGACACGGCCGGCTCGGACGTGGTCGTCATCACGGCCGGTATCCCGCGTCAGCCCGGTCAGACCCGGATCGACCTCGCGGGCGACAACGCACCGATCATGGACGACATCATCTCGTCGCTGGAGGAACACTCCGATGACTTCGTCTCCATCACCACCTCGAACCCCGTCGACCTGCTGAACCGCCACCAGTTCGAGGTCGGCGACCGCGACCGCCACCAGGTCATCGGCTTCGGCGGCCGACTCGACTCCGCGCGGTTCCGGTACGTCCTCTCCGAGCGCTTCGACGTGCCCGTCGGCAACGTCGAGGCGACCATCCTCGGCGAACACGGCGACGCGCAGGTCCCCGTGTTCTCGAAGGTCCGCGTCGACGGCCGTGACCCCGAGTTCTCCGACGACGAGAAGGAGGAAATCCTCGAGGACCTCCAGCAGAGCGCCATGAACGTCATCGAGCGCAAGGGCGCGACCGAGTGGGGCCCCGCCACGGGCGTCGCCCACATGGTCGAAGCGGTCCTCCGCGATACGGGCGAGGTCCTGCCGGCCTCGATCAAGCTCGACGGCGAGTACGGCTACGAGGGCACCGCCTTCGGCGTCCCCGTCCGCCTCGGGGAAAACGGCGTCGAGGAAGTCGTCGAGTGGGACCTCAGCGATCACGAACAGGACCTGCTCGACGACGCCGCCGAGAAGCTGGCCGACCAGTACGAGAAAATCGCCTGACCAGCCTCACATCGTCCCGTTTTTTCGGCGTCGGAATCCCCGAGCGTCCGCTGTCACCGCCGCCGCGTCGTCAGCGTCCCGACTCCTCGGCTACGAGGAACTCCTCAGTGGAGCCAGCCCCTTCGTCATCACAGGCCAGTTCCTCGGGCAGGTCCGCGTCGACGAGGTCCGCCCATTCACAGAGTCGTTTCCGATGTCGCATGCTCTTCAGGCGGGACATAACCGGCATATTATATAATCGTTGTGCCGGCCGTCGGCGCACCGACGGGGCGGAGCCGGCAGGGACGCACCCGCTCAGTCGTGTCAGTGGTGAGGACGCGTCCGCTCAATCGTGCCAGTTTTCGGGCACCTGGATGGTGTAGCGGCCGTCTTCCTGGAGTGCGATGATGTACTCCTCGCGGTCGTACAGCTCCATGAGGTTGAGTTCGTAGGTGCCCGGTTTGAGGACCTTGATGCTCTCGAACTGGTCGTTGAGTTCCTCGCGCAGTTCCGTGAGGTCCGGCCGCTCCTCGGCTGGCTGGTCGGCGGTCTCGGACGGCACGTCACCGGTCTCGGTCGGAGCGTCGCCGGTCGGGGAGGGTCCACCGGCCGTTCCGTCGGCACCGTCGGCGGTGGGGGCCGTGTCCTCGGGCCAGTCGCCGCCGGTGGGGATTTCGTCGGGGCTGACCACCTGACTGCGTGCGTCGGCCTGTGCGGCGTCCTCGGCGACGGTGGTCTCGGCAGCGGCTGACTCGCCGGTCCCGGCCCGACTGGGGCTCGGCTCCGTCGCGTCGGTAGGGGTCGGTTCCCCCTCGGGGGCAGGCTCCGGGTCGGGCGCGTCCGAGCCGCGGCCGACCAGGTCCTTGACCGTCGCGGCGGCCGACCCGACGGTCCGGGCGACGGAGCCCTCGGGCGTCGGCGGGTCCGGCGGCTCCGCGGCCGCGTCGGGCTCGTCGGGCACGTCCGTCTCCGAGGGGTGGAACTGGAACTTGTTGCCACCGCAGTCGGGACAGCCCGACAGCATCTCCTTGGACCCGTCGTCGAACGCCCGACCGCAGTTCGTACACTGGTGGGGCATTATTTCCGTGACACGAGGGCGGAGATCAGCGTCTCGTCTTTGTGCAGCGTCTCGATCTGGTTGGCCGGCCCGATCACCGTCAGTTTCTTGGTCTGTTCTTTCCCCATCAGCCGGTTCAGGAGGCCGTCGGAGCCCCCGGATTTCGGGTAGGTCTCGATCTCCAACCCGGTGAACTCGTCGGGACTGATCTCGGTCATCGTCACCTCGATGAGCCGGGACTCCTCCTCCGGGGACAGTCCCTCCTCGAGGATGACGATGTTTCCGTCGTGGACGCCGTCGAGGATCATCCTGATTTTCTCCATCGAGGCCATTCCTTCGAGGCGTTCACCGCTTATCAGGTCGATCTGCACGCCGTCGTCGTCTGGCTGCTTGATTTCAGGCATCGGTGATCACCCGAAGTAGTCCGCGATCTTGTCGTAGACCTCGTCCATGTTGTCGCCTTCGAGTGCCGACAGCGGAATCGTCTCGTGTTGCGGGAAGGCGTTCTCGATGCGCCGGATGTTCGACTCCGGCAGGTCCGTCTTGTTCGCGAGAATGAGGACGGGCAGGTCCTGACTCTCGATAATACCGACGAGCATCGTGTTGACCTGCGTGAACGGGTCCTCCGTCGAGTCGAGCACGTAGAGGACGCCGTCGACGTCCTCGCGGAGCCAGTGCATCGCTTCGGCGACGCCCTCGGTGGCCTCGCGGGACCGACGGACGGCGTCTTCTTTCTCCATGTCGTGTTCGAGGAACTCCGTGTAGTCGACCTTCGTCGTCACGCCGGGCGTGTCGACGACGTCGATGGTGACGGATTTGCCGTCCCGCTCGATTTCGACGTTCTCCTTTCTGCGCGCGCGCCGCGTCTCGTGTGGAATGTGACTCTCCGGACCGACTGCGTCACCCGTCCAGTCGCGCGCGATACGATTCGCCAGCGTCGTCTTCCCGGCGTTGGGCGGACCGTAAATCCCGATCCGCTTCGGGTCCTCCGCCGAGAACAGCGACGATGCCGCCCGTGAAATACTGTCTCGAATCTCCGTGATCAGTCCCATCCTGGGCCTCCTGCCCTCGGTAAAGAGGGCCTCTGCGCCTACGTGCCGACCGAATTTACTTAAGTGTACGTCAGACATACATAAATATTCCGATGTTTTCGCCGTGGGGACGACCGAAACAAGGGGACAGCGGCGGGACGGGCTGGACCAGAAGCGATGCGGCGAGAACGGATGCCGCGAGCGGAAGCCAGGAGGTGGGGCAGGGTGGATCGAGCGGCACCGTTGAGCAAGAGAGGGAGATAAGTTGGAGAACGGGGCGGCGACGACTGGACCGTCACGGGAATCGGAACCAGGGTGGGGGACGACGGGAGTTAGACTGGAACCGGACTGTGAGGGTCGGACCGGAGCCGGAACGAGGGCCGGACTGGAACCGGAACGAGGGCCGGACTGGAACCGGAGTGGATACCGACGAGGAGGGGTGATAGCCCCCCACCCCTTTGTTTCGAGTGGAACGCCACACAGGAGGGGATGGGGGGAAACGAAGCGAGCGAGGAGACTGTAGCGAGATTCGCCTAGAGAGGGTTTCTACTAGGGATCGTGAGGTGTTTCGGCCGAAACCGCTAGAAAGCTAGACTACTAGAAAAGAAACCTCTCTTATTCGTTTTAGTTTCTAGTGCGGATACTGTTGAATGGTATCCCACTTATAGCTTTCCCGAGCTAGAAGTCTTGCCGGCTCTCGCACCCCCACCCCCTCCTTCAACCCGCTCCACCCGAAACAAAGGGGTGGGGGGGTTGGGTGGTTGCCGACCACTCGTGCCGACCGTCTTCCTCGTCGGCTCGTGTGTGGATCGGGTCGGTCCGATACGCTGTTTCCGCCGGTCCTGGTCCAGTAGTTCCGTCCCTCCTCGCGTTCCGTTCCCCTCTATTTCTCATCCGCCCTCTCGCCGCACCGTTCCTCCCTTCCCGTTCTCTGCCATCCCCACCTGGGGCCACGTCCCAGATGCCGTCCGCTACCGCCTCGTCGCCGTCCGTCTTGTCCGGAACTCCTCTTTTTTCACCCTCCCCCTCGCTTCGGGGGCCTCGAACCGTCGTGGGTCGGCCCACGACCCAGCCGAAACACCCCTCCGCCGCCGACTCCAGCCGAAACACCCCTGTCTCGGACTCACACGATACGGGTGACCCCGATCCGTTCTCCCGACGCTTGATCGAAAACGACGGATTGAAGCCCTCTACTGGTTGAATACGATCTCACCTCGAGTACTCCGACCGCTCCCGAGCGTTCAACAACCGAAATATTTATTATCGAGTCAACCACGGGTTCTTGTGGTTCAACTGGACAGCCCCTACCGGCCCGATTCGGACGAAGTCGGGTGTTTCAACCCGTTCCGTACGTGTACCGGGGCGCGCGGGCTGCTTTCCACCCGAAACAGAGGGGTACGAACGTGACAGACGATATGGATGAATCCGAGACATCGGACACGGGCGAGACCGACGGCGACGCCGGAGAGGACCTCCTCGGAAGCGGGCAGCGAGACCTCACGTCGGACGGCGCGGACGGGCCACCCCTCGACGAGGTGGTGCTCGACGACATCGAGGGCGCGGACGACCCGGACGAAGCCTCGCGTGGACTGTTCGACGACCTCCTGAGCGGCCAGCCCATCTTCGAGAACAAGGAGGTCCTCCGCCCCTCCTACACGCCGCACAAGCTCCCCCACCGCGAGGAGCAGATCAACAACATGGCGACGATCCTCGTCACCGCGCTCCGCGGGGACACGCCCTCGAACATCCTCATCTACGGGAAGACGGGGACGGGCAAGACCGCGAGCGCGAAGTTCGTCAGCGAGGAACTGGAGACCACCTCCCAGAAGTACGAGGTCCCCTGCGAGGTCGAGTACATCAACTGCGAGGTGACCGACACACAGTACCGCGTACTCGCCCAGCTCGCGAACAAGTTCATCGACAAGAACCGCGACGTCATCGACGAGCGCATCGCGGACCTCCGGGACCTCCGCGAGCGCGCCCGCGACGACGCACGCGAACTCGACGACACCGAGTACGACGACGTGGAGGCCCTCGACGACGAGATCGCCGATCTCGAAGCCGACCGCGAGGAGTTCGAGGAAGTCCCAATGACGGGGTGGCCGACCGACCGCGTGTACAACAGCTTCTTCGACGCCGTGGACTACCACGAGCGGGTGGTCGTCATCATGCTCGACGAGATCGACAAGCTCGTCGAGAAAAGCGGCGACGACACCCTCTACAACCTCTCGCGGATGAACTCCGAACTGGAGAACTCCCGCGTGTCCATCATGGGCATCAGCAACGACCTGAAGTTCACCGACTTCCTCGACCCCCGCGTCAAGTCGAGCCTCGGCGAGGAGGAGATCGTCTTCCCGCCCTACGACGCGAACCAGCTGCGGGATATCCTCACCCACCGCGCCGGCGAGGCCTTCGAGAACGACGCCCTCTCGGACGACGTGATCCCGCTCTGTGCCGCCTTCGCCGCGCAGGAACACGGCGACGCCCGGCGCGCGCTCGACCTCCTCCGGACGGCGGGCGAACTCGCCGAGCGCGGACAGACCGAGCGCGTCGAGGAGGACCACGTCCGGCGCGCCCAGGAGAAGATCGAACTCGACCGCGTCGTCGAGGTGGTCCGGACCCTCCCCACCCAGTCGAAGGTCGTCCTCTTCGCCATCATCCTCCTCGAAAAGAACGGCGTCCACAACATCAACACGGGCGAAGTGTTCAACATCTACAAGCGCCTCTGTGGCGAGATCGACGCCGACGTCCTCACTCAGCGCCGGGTGACCGACCTCATCTCCGAACTCGACATGCTCGGCATCGTCAACGCCGTCGTCGTCTCGAAGGGACGGTACGGCCGCACGAAGGAGATCAGCCTCTCGGTCCCCGTCGAGGAGACCGAGGCGGTCCTGCTCAGCGACTCGCGGCTCGGCGACATCGAGGACGTCCAGCCGTTCGTGCAGGCCCGCTTCGACAACTAAGTCCGGTCAGTTCGCCGCGACCTGTGCCGACGCGGTCCCGGTCGCCGGCGCCGTCGCCCCGGCCCTGAGCCGGAGGAAGCCGATGCTCGGGAGATTGAACTCCGCGGTGCCGATCACCCACGAGGGTTTGACGGGCGCGGAGGTGGGTCGCCCGCCGACCTGGTCGTACCGGCCGTTGGCGTCACCGAGTGTGATGAAGCCGTCGTGTGGTGCCGGACAGTTCGACATCTGTGCACAGCTCGTGGCCTCGGAGAGAAATCGTCCCTGTGCCTTGTCGGACCAGTCCTCGCTCTGGTTGACCCAGAACGCTGCCCGGTGTATCACCGGGACGGCGTTCTCGTCACCGTCGGGTTCGTACACGATGACATCGCCCGGGAGGTTGAACTTCTCGTAGCCGGTCCCGACGGTCCCGCGGGCGGTCGCGACGCCGGTGCTCTGGATCTGGTGCTGGCTCGCGAACCGGTGTTCCTCCATCACGAACACCAGGTCACCGGTCATGATGTTGGGTTCCATGCTGCCACTCTGAATCGCGACGAGTGGCGGCCAGACACCGCTGACGGCGAAAAGGAGGATGCCGATCCCCAGTACTGCGAGGATGCTACTGAGGAAGTCGTCCAGAAACGAGTTCCCCCGCTCGTCCGGCCGACGCCTCCGCCGGTCGCTCCCCTGGGGCCCACCGCGACGCCGTTTCATCACCCGCTCGTTGTGGAGGCCGCGATTTGAACCTTCCGCTGTGCGTGAGCTAATTCCACTGGAACGTCCGGTGCCCGTCCCGTACAGGAACGTCCGGTGCCCGACACGTCCGCCCCGGCGAAACGGGCCCGCCGGCGTCGGTGGGACACCCTTTTGCTGTCGGACGGCGATGACCGACTGTGCCACTGGAGACGCCGGCTCGCATCGTGGGCGAACTCACGAGCCGTGGCTACAACGCCGAACGCGAGGCGGTGACCCTGCTCGCGAACGCGACCGACTCCGCCACGGCCATCGAACGCACACTCGAAACGATCCCCGACGACGCCCTGGTGATCACCACCGACCACGTCCGATCCGCGGTCGGAGAGCCCACCGAACCCGAAGAGGGGACTGCTGAGCCCACCGCCGTCGACGGCGCTGCCGACGGCCCGCCTTCGACGACATCTCCTGCCTCCCAGGACCCCTCTGTTTCGAGTGGAACCGAGCCCCGCTCGTCGACGGATAGTGGCGGGACGACTCCAGTCGAAACGGGGGGGTCTTCCGCGGCGGAGGCGGCGGTCGATTCGAGCAGCGAGTCCGGGACCGACCGGGCCGGCGCCGGGGCAGCCTCGCGGGACCCCACACGGCAGGCCCTCGATATCGTCGCCGAACTGGAGTACTCGACGGGGACGGGGGAGTTGTCCGACTTCGTCTCGGTCTTCCGGGACCGCTACGAGCGGCTCTCGTCGAAACTCCGCGGGCGGGTCAACCACCGGCCGACGGACACGCTCGACGCTATGAGCGGCGGGTCGGAAGCGGCAATCGTCGGGGTGGTCTCCGACATCCGCTCGACGGCCAGCGGTCACTGGCTGATCGAACTGGAGGACACGAACGGCGTGTTCCCCTGTCTGGTGATGAAAGACCGGGACATCGCCGACCTGGTGGACGAACTCCTCTTCGACGAGGTCATCGCCGTCGAGGGGACGCTGGCCGACGACGGCGGCATCCTCTTCGTCGACGCCCTCTACTTCCCCGACATCCCCCGCACACATCAGCCCTCGACGGCCGACCGGGAGGTCAGCGCCGCCCTCGTCAGCGACGTGCACGTCGGCAGCCAGGAGTTCATGGCCGACGCCTGGGGCCGCTTCACCGACTGGCTCCACACCGCCGAGGGCGAGTCCGTCGAGTACCTCCTGCTCGCCGGCGACATGGTCGAGGGCGTCGGCGTCTACCCCGACCAGGACGAGGAACTGGACATCGTGGACATCTACGACCAGTACGAGCAGTTCTCGGAACACCTCAAGGAGGTGCCCGGCGACGTGGAGATCGTCATGATCCCGGGCAACCACGACGCCGTCCGCCTCGCGGAGCCACAGCCGGCGTTCGACGAGGAGCTTCGTGCGATCATGTCCGCCCACGACGCCCGCATCGCCTCGAACCCCGCCACCGTCGACGTGGAGGGCGTCTCGATCTTGATGTACCACGGCGTCTCCCTGGACGAGGTCATCGCGGAACTGCCCGACGAGAAGGCCAGCTACGACGAACCCCACGAGGCGATGTACCAGCTGCTCAAGAAGCGCCACGTCGCCCCGCAGTTCGGCGGGCACACGCGACTGGCCCCCGAGGCGGAGGACTTCCTCGTGATCGACGAGCCGCCGGACGTGTTCCACGCCGGCCACGTCCACAAGTTCGGCTACGGGAAGTACCACAACGTCCTCACCATCAACTCCGGGTGCTGGCAGGCCCAGACCGCGTTCCAGGAGAGCGTCAACATCGACCCCGACACCGCGATGGCACCCATCGTCGACCTCTCGACGCTCGACCTGACCATCCGGAAGTTCGCGTAAGCGGTCGGCGGTGCCCGCGACGGCCGCCGTGTGGCTGCTACGAACGATTTTTGATGGTTCAGAGCAAAAAAAGAAACCGTGTCCGGCGAAGGACCCCACCCGGCCGCCGTGCCCGATATGGACCCGTTTTTCGAGGTGCTGAGCGACAGGACCTGCCGGGAGATCGTCTACTACTTCGAGTGCGTGGCGGACGACGACACCGAGACGGTCGCCGGTCTCACCGCCTACCTCGCGCGGCGTCGGCAGGTGGCGGAGCCGTCGAGTATCCGACTGGGACTCGTCCACAAGCACGTGCCACGGCTCGCGGAGTGCAGGCTGGTCGAGTACGACGAACGGACGGAGACCATCGTCTACCACGGACACGACGACGCACGGTACCTCCTGACGAAGGCCCTGGAACTGTTCGGCTATCCGGGATAGCGGGCCCCAGCGGGACGTGCCGTTACCCTTCGAGGCGGTACTTGATAGTCGGGGTGCCGTCGAAGCGGGGGCCGGAGCCGACCTGGTCGAAGCCGGCGTCGGCGGCCGCGGTCCGGATCGCGTCCTCGGGTTCGGGAACGAGCAGTTCGACGGCCATCCCTTCCCCTCTCGCGAAGCGGACGGGCTCTTCGAGCAGGCGGTCACAGACCTCGGGGTCCCCCTCCAGTTGGGTGACGTGAACGGTCCGTTCGCGCGCGTCGAAACTGACAAAGCCCAGTATCTCTCCGCTCTCGCTGTCGTCGTCGGCGTCGCTGTCGTCAGTGGCGCGTTCGGCGATGCGGACCGTCCGGTCGTGAACGAGGTTGCGCATCACGTCCGGCGGCCCGTCGGCGAGTTCCGCCATCCGGTCGGCGTCCGCCTCGACGGCGTCGCGAATCTGCATACGGGCATGGTAAAAGCCCACACGGGTAAAACAGTTTCCTCCTGGGGGACGGCGGACCGGCAGCGGGCGGTCGGGGGTGGCGGCGAACGACCGTTGCCAATAGCGGACGGCACGAAAAATGGACAGGGTTATCCCGGGTGCTAATCAACCGTCGGGACATGAGTCAGAACCGCACACACGGGGTGGTGCGATGCGCGTAGTCGCGAAGTTCGGCGGGACGAGCCTCGGGAACGGCGACCGGGTCGAGCGGGCCGCCGACTCCATCACGGCCGCCGTCGAGAACGGCCACGAGGTCGCCGTCGTCGCCAGCGCGATGGGCTCGACCACCGACTTCCTGCTCGACGAGATCCAGTACGAGGCCGACGAAGCCGACCGCGCCGAGATCGTCTCCATGGGCGAGCGCACGTCCGTCCGGATGCTCAAGGGGGCGCTGTCGGCCCGCGGCGTCAACGCCGTCTTCCTCGAACCCGGCAGCGACGACTGGCCGGTCATCACCAACGAACACGGCGAGGTCGACGTCGAGGAATCGACCCGCCGCGCGAAGGCCCTCGCCGAGCAGATGCACAACGACCACGTGGTGCCCGTCATCACCGGCTTCCTCGCCCAGGACCACGCCGGCAACATCACCACGCTCGGCCGCGGCGGCAGCGACACGACGGCCGTCATGCTCGGCAGCTACATGGACGCCGACGAAGTCGTCATCGTCACCGACGTGGAAGGCGTCATGACCGGCGACCCCCGCGTCGTCGAGGGTGCCCGCAACGTCGGCGAGATCACCGTCGACGAACTCCGCAATCTCTCCTTCCGCGGCGCCGAGGTCGTCGCCCCCTCCGCGCTCACCTACAAGGAGGGCGACCTCTCGGTCCGGGTCGTCCACTACCAGCACGGCGACCTGATGACCGGCGGCACCTCCATCGAGGGCGAGTTCGAGAACCTCATCGACCTCCAGGAGGACCGCCTCTCCTGTGTCACCGTCGCCGGCCGCGCCATCCGGAACCGACCCGGCATCCTCTCCGAACTCTCGACGGCGCTGGCCGAGGAGGACATCAACATCGATGCGGTCTCCTCGGGCATGGACTCCATCACCTTCTACGTCGCCACCGACGTCGCCGAGGAGGCCGAGGCGCTCCTCCACGAGAAGATCATCGGCAGCGAGACCCTCTCCTCGATCACCGTCGACGACCCCTTCGCCGTCGTCCGCATCACCGGCGGCGACCTGCAGGCCGAACCCGGCATCGTCAACGACATCGTCGCGCCGCTGGCGGCCGAACACATCAACGTCCAGGACGTCATCACCTCCGCCACCTCCGTCGCCGTCTTCGTCGACTGGGAGAACGGCGAGGACGCCCTCGGACTGATTCAGGACGTCTTCGAGGACTGAGACGTCCCGCTCCTCGCGTCGAGGCTAGACTATTGCCTTTCCCCGTCGTAGGAGTACGTATGACCATCGACGAACTGGAGCAGTACGGGATGGAACGGATGGACGCCGCCGCGATCGAGGCGTTCCTGACCGATCAGTCGACGGGCATCCTGGGGCTCCCGACCGAGGACCTGCCGTACATGCTACCGCTGTCGTACGTGTTCGACGAGGACGAGCACCTCTACTTCACGTACCTGCTCGGCGAGACGAGTCGAAAGCAGGACCTGACCGACCGCGCCGCCCGGGCGCGTTTTCTCGTCTACGAGGTCGAGACGACGTTCACCTGGAAGAGCGTCGTGCTGACTGGCGAGCTGTCGGTCGTTCCCGAGGACGAGTGGGACGACCTGTCAGTCCTGCCGTCGAACGCGTGGCGGCCCAGTGTTCTCCAGAGCGCGACCACGTCGGGCGGCGTCGCGGTCTACGAGTTCGCCATCGAGGACGCGACGGGGATCCGCCAGACCGGTCTCGCGCCTGGCTTTCGCGAGAACATCGAGCCCTGACGCGGACGACGCCGCGCGACCGGTTATCGCCCCTGGTGGAGCCGGGAGCCGATCTGTTCCGGGAGGTCCGCCTCGGCGACAGCCTCCTCGACGGCCTCGATATCGTACTCGACGCGGTAGTCGTCGACGGTCATGGAATCGAGGTGGAGCACGGCGTAGGCTGCACGGGGGTCGCCGTCGCGGGGTTGGCCGACGCTCCCGGGGTTCATGACGATCCCTTCGTCGTAGACCTTGCTGGCCTGGACGTGGGTGTGGCCCATGATCAGCACGTCCTCGTCGCCGAGGAGGCTCCGGTCGAACATCGCGGGGTAGGTGTACCGGTCGGGGTCGTCGGGGTGGCCGTGGACGATCTTCACCCGGTCGTCGAACTCCCGGCGGGCGATGGGCAGGGAATCGAGCCAGTCGATCTGGTCGTCGGTGCAGTGCTCGCGGGCGTACTCGACGCCGGCGCTTGCCATGCTGTTGAACGCGAAGCCGGTGGCTTTTGCGACCGCGCGGTCGTGGTTGCCCAGCACCGTCGGGGCGTCCAGGTCCCGCACCGTCTCGACGCACTCGCCCGGCCAGGGTCCGTAGCCGACCACGTCCCCGGCACAGAGGTACGCGTCGACCGCTGGCATGTCCGCGAGAACGGCCTCGAAGGCCACTCTATTCCCGTGAATGTCGGAGATGACGCCCACGTCCATACCCGACAGCAGGCGCCCCGCCCCGGTAAATCTCCCGCTCGCGACCGCCACCGTCGCCCCACTCCGAGACTGCCCCGACGCCGCTGCGGACCCCTGACGCCCGCCGTCCCGACCCGGGCGAATAATTTATCGACACCCTCGCTTTGGTAGTAAAGTATTAGGGTCCGGGGCGAGAAGCCCGAGGTAGCACACGGTCGAGACTGACTGTGACGACGACCGGACTCTGACAACCGAATCCCGTAGACGACCGTGTGCGCGCTCGACACCCGCTGACGGCCCGGTCCCCCTCGTTCCGGGCCGCTGTGGTGGGTTCGACGCGACGGACGACACTGTTCCTCTCCTTTACCGGCCCTGGACGGGCGCGAGTACCCTCGTCTCGCCGTCCGCCGGGCCGGTCTCCCCTGTCACGACGCGTCGCGATCAGTCGCCGTTCTCGATGGCCGTCTCGACGCCGCCATCGACGGTCACACCCGCCGCACAGACGGCGTGTTCGTACTCTAGTCCGTAGACCTCGCTCGCGACGCCGGCCGCGTCCGAACCGTCCAGGGCGTGTGGTTCGGGACTGTCCGTCTCGTAGGTAGCCACGAGCGTCGGCTCGGAGACGGGTTCGACCAGCAGGGCGTCCCGGCGGACGGTGGCGATGTAGCTCTCGGGTTCGCCCGTGCCGTCGGTGCTCGCGCGCTCTCCGCCGACGATCCCGGCGATCCGGGGCGTGTCGTAGTCGTCTTTCTCGTAGTCGAGCGCCAGCAGCGGCTCCGCGAGCGCGTCGCGGGCGGGGTAGCCGAGCTGGAGTTTCTCGGCGATGGGGTCGACGTGGGAGCCGTTCCCGACGACGACGCCCCGGTCGGTCTCGCGCAGGCAGTTGTAGGAGACGTAGGGGTTGTCCGTCTCCTCGGCCTCGGCGGTGGGGACGACGGTGAGGGTCCCGTCACGGTCGACGATCCGTCGGTTCGGGAACGAACGCGAGGAGACGCGGTAGGCCGCGCGGTCCGGTGCGACGACGACGAAGCGTCCGAGGTACATATGCCTCCGTCACCCGCTCGGGAGTAAGGGCGTGTCGATTCCGCGCGCTCACACCGGCAACAGCGACCGCACGCCGTCGCGTTCGCGCCGGCCGGCGGCCACGGCGTCGGCGGTCTGCTCGCCGCTGATCAGCGCCATCGGGACGCCGATGCCCGGCGCCGTGAACCCGCCGACGTAGTAGAGGTCGGAGAGTGCCCGCGAGCGCCGGCCCGGCCGGAGCGGCCCCGTCTGGGTCAGCGTGTGTGCCAGCCCCAGCGCCGTCCCCTGGGGGTTGTTGTAGCGCTCGGCGAACTCGGACACGCAGGCGGTCTCCTCGACGACGACCCGGTCCCGGAAGTCGACGCCCGTGTCGCGTGCGAGGTCCGCGAGCACCTTGTCGCGGAACTGTCGGCGGCGCTCGGGGTCGTCGTCCAGCCCCGGCGCGACCGGAACGAGGACCACGACCGCGTGCTGCCCCTCGGGTGCCACGGTGTCGTCAGTCTGTGAGGGCACACAGCAGTAGTAGGCCGGATCCTCGGGCCAGGCGGGATGCTCGAAGATATCCGCGAAGTGTGGGTCCCAGTCCTCGGGGAAGACCAGCGTGTGGTGTGCCAGCGGGTCCACGTCCCCCTCGACGCCGAGGTACAGCAGGAAGGCGGCGGGCGCGTATGTCTGCTCGTCCCAGTAGCCCGGGTCGTGGTCGCGGTGGTCGGCGGCCAGCAGGTCCCGCTCGACGTGGGCCGGGTTGGCGTTGGCGACGACGGTATCGACCGGCTCGGGGCCGTCCTCGGTCTCCAGCACCAGCCCCCCGCCGGCCGCCGGCTCGCGGATGCTGGTCACCGCACGCCCCGTCTCGTAGTCCACGCCGAGGTCCCGGCCGAGTTCGACCATCGCCTCGATGACGCTGTACATCCCGCCCTCCGGGTAGTAGACGCCCAGGTCGAAGTCGACGTGGGCCATCAGGTTGTAGAGCGCGGGCGTGTTGTGCGGCGAGCCACCGAGGAAGACGAGGGTGTACTGCATCAGTTGCTGCGCCGTCGGCTCCTCGAAGTAGCGCTCCACGTGGGACTGCATCGACTTCGCGTAGCCCAGTGCCTCGACGCTCCGGATCACGTCGAAATCGAGCAGGTCCCGGAGCCGCGAGCGGTCCTGGTAGACGAACCGGTCCATGCCGAGCCGGAAGGTGCGTTCGGCCTCGTCGAGGTAGGCCTCGAACGTCTCGCCGCCGCCGGGTTCGAGCGCCTCGAAGACGGCACGGTTGTGTTCGTGGTCCGGGCGGGTCTCCACGTAGTCGCCGGCGCCCGGGGTCGGCGGCGTCGCCCCCTCCTTCCAGAACACCCGGTAGTGGGGGTCGAGCCGTTCGAGGTCGTAGAACTCCCCGGGGGACCGGCCGAAGTGTCCGAAAAAGCGCTCGAAGGTGTCGGGCATGAGATACCAGGTGGGGCCGGTGTCGAAGACGAAGCCGTCGCGTTCGAGCTGGTTGGCGACGCCGCCGAGCCGGTCGTTGCGTTCGATCACTGTCACGTCGGCGCCGGCGTCCGCGAGGTAGCAGGCGGTCGCGAGGCCGCCGAAGCCGCCGCCGACGATACCGATGCGGTCGTCCGTGAGTGGTGTGCCGTCGATCATGGCTGTCGTGTGTGGGGAGGTGTGTCGGAGGGGGTGACCGCCGCTCAGGGAACGTACCAGATACCGCGGCCGGTGTCGAACCAGGACCCCACGACGACGTGGGGCAAGGCGACGATGCTGATGAAGACGCTCCAGAAGGCGACCAGCCCCAACAGCAGGGGTGCGCCGCCGAGCGGCTGTGGCGAGACCGTCCAGAGCCCGGCCGCCAGCCCGAACGTCGCCAGCGCGCCGACGACGAGCACGCCCCACGAGCCGAGCGCCACGACCTGTGGGTCGCCGCTGTCGAGAAAGCCCAGCAGCCCCTCGCCGGCGCTGTCCGGGTCGACGGTCTCGGGCGGTTCGTCCACCGCAGTCGTGCGGGCCACCTGTCGCGCCGAGTACCAGAACGGGAAGTACAGTCCGACGGCGATCACGACCGGCACGACCGCGAAGTACCCGATCAGCAGGAGCGTCTCCGCCGCGTCCGCGCGGAACGAGTCGGTGCCCGCGCCACGCAGGGCGCCGAGGCCGAGGTGAGCAACGACGAGCAGGCCGTAGCCGCCGGCGACGACCCACCGCGTCAGTTCGAAGTAGCCCGCGACGGCACCCAGCGCACCGGGCTCGAAGATGTTCACCATGTAGGTGCTGAACGCGGTGAAAACCCCGGGCTGGAAGACGATGGGGACGAGCATGACCGCGCCGCCGCGGACGGCAGCCGCGAGCGCGCGCTGTCCTCGCCCGTCGAGGTGGGTCGTCCCCGTCGTCGCGTCCAGGACGTGCAGGTCGCCCTGCCCGCCTTTCGCCATCGCGACACAGAGCGCCAGCGCCAGCCCCGCGACCGGCGCGAAGAAAAAGAGGGCGGTGAACGCCGCGATCCCGCCGAGATACAGGGCGATGTACGTCGCCTGGAACGAACTCGCCCGCCGGCGGAGGTTGTCGAAGTGCTCGAACCCGCCGTGTGGGAGGTTCATCGCAACCATGCCCACGAGGTAGACCCCTGCCTGGACGGACAGCGGGATCGTGATCCCGGCCAGCGCGACGAGGCCGAACAGGACCGCCAGCACCGCCAGTGCGAGCCGCGAGACCGCCAGTGGCGTGTTTACGTTCGCTCCCGGACCGACCGCCGTGCCGAGCCGTGACGTGTATCCACGCATCGGGCGTGACTAGGGACCAGGCTGAATTAGAACGGCCCCGCGTTCCCGTGTCGTGGTATCACGCCACAACTTTTTTGTCGGGACGAGTGGTGGAGTAGTCGGTGAGTCCACGGTGACGCCGCCTGGCGGGTCGGTGATAGCCATGTTCGAGCCGGTCCGGGGCGCCACCGATGGGTAGCACAGTCACGGAGCGGAACGGCCGACTGCGCCACCCTTCGTTTCGGGTCGAGATAACTTCATTCTATCGAACGCACCGGTCTCTCGCGCCGGTCTCTCGCACCGGTCTCTCGCGCCGGGACCGACGCACGGGCCCGCGCGGCACGGAACAAGGTTGATACCGCACAGACTCTTACGATGAGGCGTGCCAGGCTACGAGCCATCGGAGGTCCCGCTCTACGGGGATCGCGCGACCGTCGAACAGCAGTACGCGGCCGCGGAGGCAGCGGAGCGGCCGTTCTTCGCCATCGAGCGCTACGAGGAGGGGTACGCGATCACCTACGACCTCCTGCCGGCGGGCGCCCAGCTCTCCGAGCCGGCGGTGTCGGAACTCGACGAGCGCGTGACCCGCGTCGTGGAGGGGCTGGTCGGCGACGACGACCGGGAAACGACCGAGGTGAGCCGCTCCATCGGGGACTCGCTCGGACAGCTCTCCTTTTTCGACAGCGAGGACGGCGCCCGCGAGGTCGCGGCGACGGTCTCGGTCATCGTCCTCGACGAGGACAACTGGGTCGCGGCCTCGCCGCCGTCCGACACCGGCGACGCCTTTCGGACGAACTGAGCGGGGCCATCGCTCGCATCACCGCCCCACCACTCGCTTCGCCGCCACGCCTCGGTCGCGTCAGTGGAGCCGCCCTTCCCGCACGTCGTCGTCGTGTGCGAACAGCGCGTAGCCGACCTCGGCGGGGGTGTAGCTCGTTTCGGTAGCGATCTCCCGGATGGGTTCGATCATCGTCACGTAGTCCGCGGCGTCGAACGACTCCTTCCGGCCGTCGAGGTAGCCGAGCCGGTCGAGGCTCGCCCAGACCCGCGTGTCGACGACGGCGTGGCGCTCCGGGTCCAGTGCCGCCAGGATGCAGGAGGCCGTCGGCGCCTTGAACCCGCTGAGGCCGGTCAGTAACTGGAGTTTCGAGAAATCGCCCGTCACCGCGAGGACGTTCTCGGTCACCTCCCGACAGCGCTCGGGCGGATTCGTCTCGACGTGGTAGGCGCTCCGCGTCGAGGACTCGTAGGCGATGTCGTACAGCTGGTCCCGCGTCAGGTGGCCCTGCTCGCGGTACGCCTCGCCGAACTCGGCCAGCCGCTCGGGCAGGACGCCCTGTGTCTCCTCGTAGTAGTCGAGGTACTCCGCGACGAACTCCTCCATGCCGGGGCCGTCGGGCGCCCCGACTAACTGCGTTGTGCTCCGGTGTGGCGGGGCGAGGTCGCCGGTCGACTCCGTCGCTACGAGCGACGGGGAACCGAAGCGTTGAACGGTCGGCTGGGCGATACCGGGGATATGACACGGACTGGCGGGTGGTCACCGTGAGCACGGAGACGGAGAACGTCGAACTCGTCGGGGAGGACGTCGTCGTGAACGTGGGCAGGGCGGCGCTGTTCGCGGCGCTGGTCGGGGCGTTCGCGTACGTGAGCTTCCCCAACCCCTTCTCGCCGGCGCCGGTGACGTTACAGGTGCTCGGCGTCTTCCTCGCGGGCATCTTCCTGGGCCCGCTGTGGGGCGGGGCCTCGCTCGTGCTCTACCTCGCGGCGGGCGCGGTCGGCGCGCCGATCTTCCAGGGTGGCTCCGCGGGCTTTGGCGCGCTCGTCGGGTCGACCGCCGGCTACCTCTGGTCGTACCCCATCGCGGCGGCGGCCGTCGGCCTCCTCGTCCACGGCGGTCTCCGACTGGGTGACCCCCGGGAGGCCGGCCTCGTCAGGCTGGTCGTCGCGATGGTCGTCGGCACGGCCGTCATCTACGTGTTCGGCATCGCCGGGTTCGTCGTCGTCCTCGGGATGGGCGTCGTCGAGGCCTTCTTCGTCGGCGCCGCGGCGTTCATCCCCGCCGAGGCGTTCAAGATCGCCGCCGCGGTCGGCATCGTCCGCAACGACGACCTGATGGCGGAGTGATGATCGAGACGCGCGCGCTCGGCCACCGCTACGGCGACGACCCCGTCCTCGACGGCGTGGACCTGACCATCGCGGACGGCGAGTTCGTCCTCCTGGTCGGTCCCAACGGCGCGGGCAAGACGACCCTCGTCCGCCACTTCAACGGCCTGCTCGAACCGGATTCGGGCGAGGTCCTGGTCGACGACCGCCCGGTCGCCGACGACCTCGTCGCCGCCCGGACCGCCGTCGGGATGGTGTTCCAGGACCCGCGCGACGGGTTCGTGGCCGCCACCGTCCGCGCCGACGTGGCCTTCGGCCCCGAGAACCTGGGCCTGCCCCGCGAAGCCATCGACGAGCGCGTGACCGACGCGCTCGAAACCGTCGGGCTGGCGGGCCGCGGTGACGAGCGCATCGACCGGCTCTCCGGGGGCGAGCAGGCCCGCGTCGCCATCGCGGGCGCGCTGGCGATGGCCCCCGACCACCTCGTACTCGACGAGCCGCTCGCCAGCCTCGACTATCCCGCCCGCGAGTCCGTCGTCGACCGCCTGGCCGCGCTCAAGGGCAACGGCACCGGTGTCGTCGTCGTCACCCACGACCTCCGGGACCTGGCCGACCTCGCCGACCGCGTCGTCGTGATGGCGGACGGCGCGGTGGTGCGGGACGGCCCGCCCGACGCGGTCCGCGCGGACCTCCCCGAGTACGGCGTCCGGCCATGCTGAGGTACGACCCGGGTGCGTCGCCCGCCCACCGGCTCGACCCCCGGTCGAAACTCTGTTTCCAGTTCGGGTTCGCCGCGGCCGCGTTCGCCCACACGACCCCGCGGGGGCTGGCCGTGCTCACCGGGGTCACGCTCGCGGCCCTGGGCGCCGCGCGGACCTCGCCGCTCGCGGCCGCGGTCGACCTCCGCGTCGCCCTGCCCTTCCTCGTCGCCGCGCCGCTTTTGGAGGGGCTGACCCTGGGGCCGCCGTGGTTCTCGGTGGCCGAAGCGCGGTTCCCGGCGCTGGCGAGCTACCGCGTCCTCCTGCTGCTGTTCGTCAGTGCTGCCTACGTCCGCACGACGCCGGTCCGGGAGTCGCGGGCGGCGATCCAGTGGCTCGTCCCCGGCAAACCCGGCCAGTTCCTGGCGACCGGCGTCGCGCTCGTCTTCCGCTTCCTGCCGGTCCTCCGGGACGACCTCCTGCGCGCCCGCGAGGCCATGCAGGCCCGCCTCGGCACCGAGCGGCCGCTCGCCGAGCGGATGCGTCTCGTCGCCACCGCGGGCCTCCGCCGGGCTTTCGCCCGCTCGGACACCCTCGCGCTCGCGCTCCGGGCCCGCTGTTTCGCGTGGAACCCGACGCTCCCGCCGCTCGCGTTCGCCGCCCGCGACCTCCCGGTACTGCTTTTCGCTCTCGGTCTCGTGGCGTCCGTGGCGCTCTGACGGGCGGCCGTGCGCGGCGACCGCGTCCCGGCCGCTCGTTAAGTGTCCAGAGCGCGTACGACCGACCATGTCAGAATCCGCCCCAGGCCCGTCCGCTCGCCCCGTCGATCTCGACGACGCGGCCGCGCTGGACGAGTTCGTCGCCGACACCGACCTCGCGCTCGTGGAGTTCTACACGGACGGGTGTACGATCTGTGGGAGCATGGAGCCGGTCCTGGGGAACGTCGCCCGCGCGACCGACGCCGCGGTCGCCACGGTGAACCCCCGCGACGACCCGCCGCTGGTCGAGCGGTTCGACGTGCGGAGCGTCCCCCTGCTGGTCCTGTTCGTCGACGGCGAACCGGTCGCCCGCCGCGCGGAGGGGTTCGTCGGGACCGGCGAACTGGTGGACTGGATCGACGCCGAAACCGCGTGAATCGGAAACCCCGAGGCCCTTACTCCGGCACCGGCGGTGCCTCGGTGACGCTGTGCTGGCCCGCGTGGTCTGCCAGCCAGGTCCGGTAGGCCGTCTCGTTGACGACCGTGACGGTCGCGCGCATCCGGGAGTGGCCGACGCCACAGAGTTCGGTACAGTAGGCGCGGTGCTCGCCGAACCGCGTGGCGTTCGTCCGAATCCGGGTGTACTCCCCGGGGAAGAGGTCCTTCTTGACGCCGAGCCGCGGGACGAACAGGGCGTGGAGGGTGTCCGCCGAGGTCATGTTCAGCGTGACGCTGCGGTTCGCGGGAATCACCAACTCGTTCCGCGTCGTGACGTTCGCCTCGGGGTAGGTGAACTGCCAGCCGTAGCGGTAGCCGGTGACCTGGACGCGCTCGTCGTCGCCGTCGACGGTCGCAGCGGCCTGCCCCGGCGAGATGTACGGGTTCGTGAGGACGACGTAGGCCGAGAGGCCGACGAAAAGCAGGACGATCGCCGTCGCGATGGTCCAGGTGAGTTCCAGCGAGGGCACGTCGATGGTCGGTTTCGGGTCGTCGTTGCCGGAGAAGCGGACGACGGCGTAGACGAGGATGACCTCGACGAACACCGTCAGCGGGAGCGCGACGTACAGCAGCTGGGTGTTGAGTTCGTCGATGAGGTTCCGGTTGACCGACTGGGCGGCCGCCGGGCTGGACGCCAGCCAGACGAGCGCGACCAGCGAACAGCCGGCCAGGGCGACACGGCGGAGCCGCATTATCCGACCCCACACGAGACGGGAATAAATAACCCCTGACTCGGTCCCGTCGTGTTCATTTCGGTCGTATCCCGGCCGATTTAAGACACCGCCCGCGCACGAGGCGAGTATGTTGGAACCGCGAGCCGTCCCCCGACGGCGGTGGTGGGACGCATGAACCGGGGTGCGGCCGAACTGACGGCACTCGTCGCCCTCCTCGCCGCCGTCCTCCTGTTCGTCCGCCGGGCGCGCCGGGCGGGGGCCGACGCCCGCGCGGACGGCGGGTACGGACACGACCGGTCCATCTTCGACCCCTCGTTTCTCTACGAACAGCTGGTGCGGTGGACGACCACCGTCGACCACAAGGAGATCGGTATCCTCTACATCGTCTTCGGGACCGTCGCCGCGCTGTGGGGCGGCGTCGACGCCATGATGCTCCGCACCGAACTGCTGACGCCCGCCGCGGACATCTGGACCGAGCGCACCTACAACGCCCTCTTTACCGAGCACGGCATCACGATGCTGATTTTCTTCGTCCTCCCCGTCTTCTTCGGCATCGGGAACTACTTCATCCCGCTCCTGGTCGGCGCCGAGGACATGGCCTTCCCCCGCCTGAACGCCATCGGCTTCTGGTTGCTCCCGCCGGCGCTCCTCCTGGCCCGCTTCGGCCTGTTCGCCCAGATTTTCGCGCAGGTGCTGGGCGCGGTCACCTCCGGCCCGCTCGTGGCCTTCTTCCAGGCGCTGGAGGAACCGGGCATCGGCTGGACGATGTACACGCCGCTGTCGACGACGCAGGGCAACCCACAGATCGATTTCCTGCTGCTGGGGCTTCACCTCTCGGGGATCGCGACGACCATCGGCGCGATCAACTTCGTCGTCACCATCTTCCACGAACGCGACGAGTCGGTCTCCTGGGCCGACCTCGACATCTTCTCGTGGAACATCCTCACCACGAGCGCGATCGCCCTCTTTGCCTTCCCCCTGCTCGGGAGTGCCCTCGTCATGCTGTTGATGGACCGGAACCTCGGGACGACGTTCTACGCGGTGGAGGGCGGCAGCCCCATCCTCTGGCAACACCTGTTCTGGTTCTGGGGGCACCCGGAGGTGTACATCCTCTTTCTCCCGGCGACGGGGCTGATGAGCACCATCCTCCCGAAGTTCGTCGGCCGGAAACTGTTCGGCTTCCGCTACATCGTCTACTCGACGCTCGCCATCGCCGTCATGAGTTTCGGCGTCTGGGCCCACCACATGTTCACGACGGCGCTCGACCCGCGGCTCCGGGCGAGTTTCATGGCGATCTCCATCGCCATCGCCGTCCCCTCGGCCATCAAGATATTCAACTGGATCACGACGATCTGGGACGGGCGGATTCGCATGACGGCACCGGGTATCCTCTGTATCGGCTCCATCGGGACCTTCGTCGTCGGCGGCGTCACCGGCGTCTTCCTCGCGGCCATCCCGGTCGACATCGTCTACCACGGCACCTACTACGTCGTCGGGCACTTCCACATGATCGTCGTCGGCATCATCCCGATGATGATGATCGCCGCGTCCTACTACTGGTATCCCATCCTCACCGGGCGGATGTACGACCGCCGGCTGGCGAAGTTCCAGTCCGCCCTGCTCATCGTCGGCTCGGTGGCCGCGTTCGGGACGCTCATCGTCCTCGGATTTCTCGAACTCCCGCGGCGGTACGCGAACTACCCGGCGGAGTTCGCGGGCCTCCAGCAGTTCGCCTCCGTCGGGGCCTTCCTCGTCGGCGTCGCCGCCCTGCTGTGGCTGTACAACATGCTCTGGTCGTACTGGAACGGCGACCCCGTCGAGGACGCCGACGTGTGGGACCTCAAGGAGACCGACCAGTTCACGCCCGAGTGGCAGCACTTCGAGCGCCGCCTCGAACGCGAGTACGCCATCGAGCCGACCGAACCCGACAGCGTCCGCCCCTCGAAGACGACCGACCCCGAGAAGGGGAGTCCGCAGTTCCTGCGTGACCCCCGCGGCCTCGCCCGCTCCATCGTCTCGGACACGCTCTACGGCGCGCTCGGTGGCTTTCTCGGCACCGCGCTCATGTCGGCGGTGCTCCTCTCCGGCGTCGCGGTCGGCGTCATCGACCTCGCGGCCTTCGGCGAACTCTCGGAGCTGGTCGGACTCGGTGCGAACGTCCCCATCGGCTTCGCCGTCTTCTTCCTCGGCGGAATGACCACCTGGGCCATCCTCTTTCGGGCGCTCGCGGAGTACCTGCCCGGGCGCATGCTCATCGTCACCGGGCTCTCCTACGCGACGATCATCGCCCTCGGGTTCACCATCGCCTTCTAC
This sequence comes from Halorientalis marina, assembly GCF_023028345.1. GTDB lineage: Archaea > Halobacteriota > Halobacteria > Halobacteriales > Haloarculaceae > Halorientalis > Halorientalis marina. The sequence goes on from NZ_CP095487.1 coordinate 203,831, forward strand.
ACGGGCCAGTCCGGGCTGGAACTGCTCGGTTACCTCGTGTTCGTCTTCGTCGGCCACTGGCTGTACGGACTCGGGCTCTCGGGCGTGCTCCGGTACGCCGAGTACCGCCGCTCGCAGGCCCGGGAGGCGACATGAACACCGACGCCGTCCTCACCTACGGCGCGCCCTTCCTCGGGGCCGTCCTCCTCTCCCTTGGCATCGCCGGCGGCGTCGTCGGCGGCTACAGCGTCGTCCAGACAGAACTCGGTCTCTGTGGGAACCCCATCGTCACGGTCGAGACCGCCGAGGACACCGAGCGCCTCCAGGACGGCTACGGCGAGGGCGGCCCGACGCTCGACCGCATCCCCCTGTCGAACCTGAGCGCGGCCGAACGCGAAGCCTTCGAGGCGGCCCGCGAGGCGAGCACCCGCGAGGGCGAGGTCGACGGGGCCTTCCCCAACCGGGAGGCCATCGAGCGGGGCGTGCTCGTCACGACCGACGGCGAGGCCTACTACACGACGCTCGCGTCTGACAACGAGTGTCTCGCCGCCGACCCGCTTCTCCTGCCGCTGGGCGTCGTCGGCATCCTGCTCGGCATCGGTGGCGTCCTCACCCCGCCGCTGTACCGGTGGTACCTGGCCTTCGAGCGCCGGCAGGGCGGGGCCTGACGGACCCGACGGACTCCATCCCGTCCGGTCGCGGCCCCCTCACGCGCTGGCGGGGTCGATCCGTATCTCGACCGTCGCGCGGTCGGTGTTCCCGTCGTCGTCGGTGACGATGAGTTCGACGGCCCGCGTCGTCCCGTCGCTCGTGAAGATGTGTTCCGCGGTCGGCCCGGTCACGGGCGGCCGCATGTCCTTGAACAGCCAGATGTACTCGACGATTTCCCCGTCCGGGTCGACGGAGCCGCGCCCGTCGAACGCGACCGTCAGCGGGGCCGGCCCCCGCGTCGGCGTCGCGTCGATACGTGCCTCCGGGGGCTCCCCGACCGGAGTCTCCGTGACGTCGTCGTCGGTTCCATCGGCCGGGGTCGTCGTTTCTGACTCCGTCGGTGTGGTATCTGCCCGGGTCGTCTCTCGGCTCGTCTCTCGGCTCGTCTCCGCCGGCGTGGCGGTCCCGTCGCCGCGTGCAGTCGTGGTGGCCCCGTCCGGCGACGCGTCGTCGCTCCCGGCACAGCCGGCGGTCCCGAGGGCGCCCGCGCTGACGGCGGTCAGAACGAACTCACGACGGTCCATGGTGTCCGGTGTGTGGCGACGGCCAAGAGCGTGTCGTCCGTCCGCGTGCTACACCGTCGCGCCGACGTAAAGCACCGCGACGAGGAACAGCCAGACGGCGTCGACGAAGTGCCAGTACAGCGAGGCGGTCGCGACCGAGGTGTCGCGCTCGGCGTCGTACTGGCCCCGGAGCGCCCGCGCGAACACGACGCCGATGAAGACCACGCCGACGAGGACGTGGAAGCCGTGCAGCCCCGTCAGTCCGTAGAACCCGCTCCAGAACACCCCGCTCGTGAGCGTGAACCCCCCCTCGACGACGAACTCGTAGTACTCCAGCAACTGGCCGCCGACGAAGGTCACGCCGAGTGCGAGGGTCGCGCCGAGCAGGCCGAGGAACCGTCGGCGCTTTCCGGCTTCCAGCGACGTGTGGGCGAAATGGAGCGTGACACTGCTGGCGACGAGCAGGCCGGTGTTGACGAGCACGAGCGACCCGAGCAGGTGCGGGAGGTCGCTCGGCGGCCACGCGCCGGCCCGGACGAAAAAGTAGTAGACGAAGCCCGCGCCGAAGGTAGCCACGTCGGTCAGCAGAAAGAGGATCGTGGTGGTCCGGTAGGCGCGCTGGCGGGCCGGCGAGACACGGTGGTCCCAGTAGCCGGCGAGAAAGCCCTCGTAGACCCAGCCGGCGAGGCCGGCGACGATGCCGACCGCACCGAGGCCGACGAGCGAGAGGCCGACGACCGACGGGAGGACGCCGGCGCTGGCCGCGAGGAAGGTCAGTGCCGCACCGAAGTAGAGCGCGCCCGTGCCGATGGCGGCGACGAACGGCCAGCGGCTGCGGTGTTCCTCGTGGTCGCCGCCGTCCCCGTGGCCGTTGCCCCCCCGTCCGCGCCGTTCGTCGACGGTCGATCCCGACATCCTGGTCGGCGCTTGGCCCGAGCGAACTAAAAATCCCATCGTCACGGCCCCGCGAGCCGGGCGGCGCCGCGGCGGGGACGACCGGACACGGAGGCGACGCGGACGGCGCAATTGCTTTCGACGGCCGTAGCGGGAGAAACACATAACCACGCGCGGTCCGAACCGTATCGTATGCGTATCAGGGACAAGCCGGCGACCGGGACGCCGAGTCGCCTGCTGGGGTTCATTCTGATGATCGCGGGTGGGGTATTCCTCGGCGACTTCGCGTGGGCGCTCGCGACGTACTCGCCGTCGATAGAGGTCGCGTCGCTGACGGCCATGTCGCTGCTGGGCGCCGGAATGCTCGCCGGCGCGGTCCTGATCGGCATCGGGACCGCGGCCGTTCTCCACTCCACCGGCCATCTCGAACTCGGGGCCGACCTCGACTGGGGCGGGGAACCCGACGGCACTGACACGTAGCGAGCGGAAGCCCACCCCTTCACAGTAGTTGCTGAAGTAGGAGTGTTGCTAGTTTCCACTCCGATTCATACCGGTTCTGAGAGCCGTGCACCAGGTGCACGGCGATCTCACGTTCTGTGAGTTCGCTCGTCAACAGAGATAGCAGCCGAATCAGCAACTACTGTTCACGGGTGGGAGGAAGTCAATGAGCAGGGGATGTAAGTTCCTGGAGCGCGTCCGTTCCGTCATGAGCGAGAACCGGGGGGCCGACGCTGGGGGCGTCGTCTCACACGAGATTGCCGTCCGCTGTGTCGCGGACGACTGTGACTTCGAGCTACAGGCCGGCGTGTTCGACGCGTCCACCGTCGATGCGTTCCTCCCGTCGGTCCGCGACTGGGATACCTGTCCCGCCTGTGGCGACCACGTCGAGGAGTGGACACCCGAGTTCGCGGGCGCCGCCGCCGGTCGCCCGACTGACTGGTAACTCACGCTCCCTGCGTTTCACCCACGACCGCCTCCCGCCGGACTGCAGACTCCCGTCTCAGCGACACCGCTGACTTCCCGCACCGGTCCCGATGCCCGCCAGCACCTCGCTACACCCCAGTCACACCTGGATTCGGCAGCTACCACTTCAGTTGTTCGAAGGGGCAGACTTAAGAATTAGACGCGTCTAATTCCGGGTGAATGCTGAGCGACGTCATGGAGGACTATCTGAAGGCGATCTACGAGCTCCAGCGCGGACACGGGGCGCCGGTGGGGACCTCGAAGGTCGCGGGGTACCTGGACGTGACCTCGCCGACGGTCACGAGCATGATGGAGAAACTGGCCGACCGGGGGCTGATCGTCCGGGAGAAGTACAAGGGCGTGGAACTGACCGACGAGGGACAGACGGTGGCTATCGAGATCATCCGCCACCACCGCCTGCTGGAGGCGTTTCTGGTCGACCACCTCGACTACGAGTGGACCGACGTGCACGCGGAGGCGGACGTGCTGGAACACCACATCAGCGAGGAGTTCGAGGCGCGGATCGCCGAGCGGATGGGGGACCCGCGGGTCGATCCCCACGGTGACCCCATCCCGGGAGAAACCCTGGAGCCGCCGGCCGAGGACGACACCGCCCCGCTCTCGGCGTTCGAGGTCGGCGACCGCGTCGTCGTCGCCCGGGTCCGGGACCGCGACGAGGACGAACTCACCTACCTCTCCGACGCGGGAATCGTCCCCGGACGGACGCTCGAACTCGTCGAGAAGGCACCCATCGGGATGGTGACGGTCGTCCACGAGGACGGCCGCCAGGGCCTGCCCGAGGGCGTCGCCGAGACCATCCGGGCCCGCCCGGTGGACGGCGGAGCCGATGACGAACCCCGGACCGAGCACGAGGACGACGCGGGCCGCCCCGCGGAGGTGAGCGGTCGTGAGTGACTTCCTGACAGTCATGGTCGTCGCCATGACGGCCCAGCTAGCCGTCCTGCCCGGCGAGAAGGTCCAGTTCCTGATCTCCGGGCTGTCGACGCACTACCACCCCGCGGTGGTCGTCTCGGCGGCCGGGGCGTCCTTCGCCGGCTGGACCGCCCTCGAGATCTGGTTCGGGCAGGCCGTCAAGGGCGCGCTCGATCCGACCCTGCTCGACGTCCTCACCGCCGGGATGTTCCTGCTCTTTGCGTACCTGCTCTTCCGGTCGGCGCCGGCCCCGGGTCAGCCGGCGGTCGACACCGACGGCGGTATGGCGGCCATCGACGACTTCGAGCTGCCGGTCGTCGGGCAACCCCCGGAGTTCCTCGGCGGTTTCGTCCCCATCTTCGGGATGATGGCCGTCGGCGAGTTCGGCGACAAGACCCAGCTGGTGACGATCAGCCTCGCGCTCCAGTACGGTGCGAACCCGGCCATCTGGGTCGGCGAGATGCTCGCCATCATCCCGGTGAGCATCGCAAACGCCGTGTTCTTCTACCGCTTCGCCCAGGACTTCGACGTGCGGAAGGCCCACTTCTTCGGCGCCGGCCTCTTTGCCTTCTTCGGGCTCGATACGGTCCTGTCGCTGACCGTGGGCTACTCGATCTGGGAGCACCTCGTCGGTGCGATCAGCACCGCTCTCGTGGGGCTCGTCTAGAAGTCCTCGGGCCGTTGCATCGCGCCGTACGCGAGCGAGACGACCGACAGCGCCACGACGCCGACGACGCCGAGCAGGTCACGGTTGGTCGCCAGCGCGGCCGCCGTGCCGACGGTCAACACGACGATGAGGACCGGATAGACGTACGCCTCGGGGAGGGCTGCCAGCGCGGCGGCCGAGCGGTCCCGGAGCATACTCCCACGTCTCTGGCCGACCCATATGTGTCCTGTCCTATCTTTCAGAGGGGTTCGACACGAAACCGACGGGCGGTCAGAGCGCCGTCACTGTCCCCGAAATCCCCTGCCGATTTATTACGACCGGTGACCTATCGGCCTGCGTGAATGACTGCGTACGACGACGTGCAGGCGACGGTCGCGGGGTCGGCCTTTCACGAGTGGATCGCCTTCACTAACCGGGGAACCTGGACGTACCAGCCGGACGTGAACCTCCGGATCAGCCGCGAGGAACAGATCGACAGCCGCTACCAGATGCCCTGGACCAACCAGATTCAGGGCGGGAACGCCCGCTTTGGCTACTACGTCTACTACGGGTCCTCCCCGGTCGAGTACCACGTCGTCGTCAGCGTCGACGACGGCCGGGCGCACATCCCCGAGCCACGGGAGTCACAGGACGACGGGTCCTTCTCCATCTCGGCGTACGAGGCGACGCTCGGCCGTATCGTCACCGGCGACGCCGAGACGTTCAACGCCTACCTCAACCGGACGAACGTCTCGATCCGCTGATCGGGGTGGTCGGGCGCTACCCGAGGCGGTCGACGATCTCGCTGCCCTCGACGTAGGGGATGCCGGTCCGCTCGCCGTATGCCTGCGCGGCGGCGGGCGGGAGTGCCTCGCCTGTCTCGTCGTCGAGCATCTCACAGACCACGACTGCGGGGGCCTGGTCGGTGGCCGCCGCGAGCGAGATCCCGAGTTCGGTGTGGCCGAGTCGGTCCCCCAGCAGGTCCGGCGCGGCCTTGAGGACGTGGACGTGGCCGGGCGTGCGGAACTCGGCGGCGAAGTCGGTCGCGTCGGGGGCGGCGGCGGCCCGGCCGAGTTCCGTGATGGTGCGGGCGCGGTCCTCGTCGGTGATGCCGGTGAACGTCTCGCGGTGGTTGACGGTCAGCGAGAACGATGACCGCTCGTCGTACGCGAGGTCGTGGTCGGCGGCCGCCGGGTGGTCGACGACGTCCTGGATGAACGGGAGGTCGAACGCCTCCGCGACCTCGTAGGAGAGGGCCGTACAGACCAGGCCGCCGGCGTCGTTGCGCATCCGGGCGACGGCCGCGGGCGTCACCGCCGCGGCCGGATAGATCAGGTCCGTCTCGCCCTCCCGGTCGGCGGCGTCGTGGACGAGCACGGGCTCGCCGGCCCGGAACGCTGCCAGTGCCGCGTCGATACCGCTCGTAGTTCGTTGCATGTTATCGCTCCGTGACATCGACGGTCACCTCGTCGCCGTCCTCGAGTCCGAGTTCGTCCCGGAGCTTGTCCGGGGCGATCACTTCCAGCTGATCCTCGTCGTGGTGGGTCCGCTCGGGCGTGATGACGTGGGCGGGCTCGTAGATGCTGTCGCCCGACGCGACCGTCGCCGGGTAGCAGTACGCCGGCCCGTAGGTTCGTTCGTCGTCCTCCCAGCCCTCGATCTGGACCGGTTCGAGCGCGGCCACGCCGGCGCGAGCGCGGACGCTCTCGGCGGTCAAATCCACGTTCAGCGTCCCCGCGAACGGTTCGTAGCCGAGCTTGTCGATGAACTGCTCCATGTAGCCCGGCAGGGAAATGTAGTGGCGGCCCTCGCCCATGCCGCTCGTGACGAAGCCGGCGAGTTCGATGGAGGCGTCGCGCTCGAACACCCGGCGGTAGTCGGCGTACTCCCGGCGCAGGGCCGACTCGCCTGCGGGCGTGATCTCGACCCACTGCCCGTCGCTGACGATCTCCCGCTCGACGTAGCCCTCGTCGTCGAGTCCCTGCAGGCGTCGCGACGCGGTCTGGTTCGAGGCGTCCAGGTCGGCGGCCAGCGCCGAACACGACACCTTCTGCTGACCCTCGATGGCCCCCTCGAGCGCCAGCAGCTTCAGCGTCGCCAGTTCGTCGTGGCCCACCGTTCGCCCCGTCGTCTGTGCCATACCCGACGGTAAGGGACTGTCGCGGATAAGCGTACCGAATATGAGATGCGTAACGGATTTGGAACGCAAAGGAACGGAACCGACGTTTCCTACTCGAAGACGATGGGGCGGCCGCCTAAAGGTGTTGCCTCGAACGCGTTCGGTCGCCGGGGTCGGCGTCCTGCGGCCGGCCCCCGACGTCCGGTCGTCGGCGGTTCCGGCGGCCGATCAGCCCCGGACGACCGTCCCGCGGGGTTCGTACTCCATCTCGGTGCGGACGCGGTCGGCGACTTCCTCGCCGAACTCGCGCTCGACGAGGTAGACGGCCAGGTCGAGTCCCGAGGTCACCCCGCCCGCGGTCAGCACGTCGCCGTCGTCGACGACGCGTGCGTCGACCACCTCGGCGGCCGTCTCGCGGAGGTCGTCGAGCGCTCCGCCGTGGGTCACGGCCGGCCGCCCGTCGAGGACGCCGGCCCGCGCCAGCAACATCCCGCCGGTACAGACGCCAGCGACGGTGACGCCGGCGCCGTGCAGGTCGGCGGCGGCCTCGGGAATCGTTCCCCGCTCGGCTTCGGCCCACGCGCCCGCGGCGCTCCGGTCGTTCCAGCCACCGCCCGGGACCACGAGCAGGTCCGGGTCGGCGTCCGAGAGGACGCCGTCCGGTTCGATCCGGAGGTCGTGGCTCGCCGTCACGCGGTCGGTCGCCTCGATGGTCCGGAGCGTCACCGAACAGTCCGCGCCCGCGTCGGCGGCGTTCCGAAACACCTCGTAGGGGCCGATGGCGTCCAGTTCGTCGAAGCCGTCGTAGACGACGATGGCGATGTCCATGGCCCCTCGTCTGCGCGCGGGGACAAAACGGTTCGGCCGCCGCGTGCGTCAGTCGCCAGCGCCGACCGATTCACGGCTCGGCCGCCGTTGTCGGCCTCACTGGGTGCATCAGTCGCGAAGCGGCGACCGCCTCGCTGCTCGGGACACTGTGTGCCCCTCGCTGGGCGAGTCAGTCGCCGGTGACCGGGTCCCGCTCCCAGAACTCGGAATCCTTCTTCAGTTTCGGGACCCAGGTGTCCTCGGTCTTCGAGAGCAGCGCCACCCGCGAGGGCGGGACGCCCTTCAGCACGTCGTGGTCGGGCATATGCTCCATGACTTCCTCGGCGAACTCGAGGACGCGTTCGTGTTCGGGCATCGAATCCCGGTCCAGCCGGCCCCGCGAGTGGCCGACGTGCATGTACGCCTTCAGTTCGACGAAATCGGGCTTCGCGCGCTGGAACATCGACGCGAACCACTCTGGGTGGTCCATGTTCAGCCCCTCGATGCAGGTCGTCCGCAGGACCGTGCGGGTCTCCTCCTTCTCGGCGAGGACGTCCAGGGTGTCGATGAGGCGGTCCCAGGCGTCGCCCTCGACGGCTTTGACGACCTCGTCGAAGGTTTTCCGGTCGGCGGCGTCGACGCTGACGTACAGCTGGGTGGGGTCACACTCGGCCAGCACCTCCGGGCGGGTGCCGTTCGAGACGAGGAAGGTGGTGATGTCGCGGTCGTGGAACTCCTCGATGAGTTCCGGGAGGTAGGGATAGAGGGAGGGCTCGCCGTCGAGCGAGATGGCGACGTGGCGGGGTTCCATCGCCTCCTCGAACACCTCGTCGGGGACCTCGTCGTTGCCGCCGAAGCCGGAGAGCAACTTCTTCTGGAGTTGCAGGGAGGCGTCGGCGACGGCGGCGGGGTCGTCCCACTCCACGTCGTCCATCTCGTAGGCGTGGCCCTGGTGGTCCCGCCAGCAGAAGACACACCGCTCGTTGCACTTGACGACCGGCGTCATCTGGATACACCGGTGGGACTCGATCCCGTACCAGACGTTCTTGTAACACCGCCCCTCCCCGCGCATCGCGTTTTTCGTCCAGCCACACGTCTGGACGGCCGTGTGATCCTCGCTGTGGTAGTTCGGGTCCGACACCTGCTTTGGCCCGTCGTCCCCGCCCCCGGACTCGCTGTCGCTCATACCCACTCTTTCGACGAGCCAGCGTCAAAAGCCCCCGGTGTCCGCCCGCGCCCCACCTCACTGTCAAGAGTGGATTTACGAACCACTATTCTACAAAGCATTAAAATACGAATGTGGTATTAGAGGCCCAAAACAGAAATGATTGACTGAACACGAAGACTTTTATCGTATGTTTCGCAAGTATAGGTATGTCATTGACAACCCCTGACACGGAAGGGGGTAGCGCTGACGACGTCGAGGGCGTCACCGTCACGGTCCATCTGCGGTCGGCCCCGTCGACGCCGGCGGTACGGCGACAGGAGGTCGTGCTCGACCGGCTCCGGGAGCTCGAAGAGCACGACGTGGTCCCGGACCTCACCATCGAACGCTGGAGCGCGCAGGTCTCGGTGCCGGTCCAGGCCGGTGACAGCGACGCCGGTGCCGTCGAGTTGTTCGAGGAGTTCGAGGCGGCAGCCGACGAGGCAGGCCTCCGGCTCGAACCGTTCTTCGAATCGCGCGAGGCCGTCGGCGGCCTGCTCTCGTCGGGCCCCTCGGCCTCGCGGATCATCGTCTTTCCGGTGATCTGTCTCACGATCCGCCGTGACGGTGACCTCACCGGACTGTACCCCTGCTGGAACGACGGCGTCCACCAGAGCATCGAGGACGGGCTCGGTGCGCTCGCGGACGGCGACGCCGCCGAGAACCTCTGACGCCTACCCCTCGAACCGGCGAAGCCGGCTCGCCATTCCCCGGGCCGCCTCGGTCGGGTTCTGCTCCTGCGAGAGCGCGTCGTGGACCTCGCGTTCGACCACGTCGGACATCCGGTCGTACCATCGGCGGTTCGACGGCCGCGGGATGGCGTTCTCCGCCGACCACTGGAGGGTGGGGAGGTACTCCCCGAGCGGGTCGGCGTTCCGCGCCCGGTCGGTCTCCAGCAGCGCCGCCCGCGGCGGCACGAAGTTCGAACGTTCGAGCATGGCGAGGTGAAACTCGTCGGTCGTCATCGCCGCCGCGGCGGAGACGGCCGCGCTCACGTCGTCGCTCCGCGGGTTCACGAGCACGTTCCACCCGCCCATCGACGGCGACGAGCCGCCGGCCCCCCGCTGTGCGGCCTCGTTTTCCGTCACGGCGTAGGGCAGCGGCATCGCGCCGACGTTCGACCCGACCGAGGACGCGGCCAGTGCGGCCAGTTCGTCCGGCTCCGCCCGGATCGCCGCCGCGTTCCCCCGCTCGAGCCGCGACCGCGGCTCCGACCCGCTCCAGTCCAGTACGTCCGGCGAGGCGATCTCGCTCGCGTACTCGTCCAGGGCCTGCGGGTCGTCGTCGTACATGAAGGTTCGGAGCATCGACATCGCGTTCCGGGCGGGTTCGTTGCCCGCGGTCACCGGCCGCCCGCCGGACCGTTCGAGGAGCCTGTCGGGCCGCCCGAAGTAGGCCCCGCCCCACGAAGTCAGCAGTTCGTTGAACAGACAGCAGGCCAGCTCGTCGGTGCGGGCCGCCCGGAAGCCGAAGCCGAGGGGAACCCCGGTCTGATTCACGACGTCGTTGATGACGTCCCCGAACGCCTGCCATGTCATCGGCGTCGTCGCCCGGTCCGCGCCCTGCCCGTGGCCGCCCTCCTGGAAGCGGTCCTGTCGGTAGGCGATCGTCGGCACGCCGACGTGCAGCGGCACCGCGCGGATCGCGCCCGCGTCGTCGGTCACCGTCTCGACCGTCGCGTCGAAACCACCCCTGACCCGCTCTCGGGCCGAGTCCGGGAACTCCGAGCGCGCGTCCAGTCGAACGCCCAGATTATCCCGCAGCAGCGAGCGCGTCCAGCCCGCGTCCGTCACGATCAGGTCCGGCGCGGACCGCCCGCCGGCCGTCCACTCCCGGGCCTGCTGGCGAAGCCCTCGTTCGTCCGTGTCCCGGAGTTCGAGGGTCACGTCCTCGCGCAACCCCGCCGCCTGGAGCGCGTCGTTGAGCGCGCCCATCGCGTCGGCCTCGACCGGCGCGGCCGCGAACGTCAGCGTGACCTGCTCGGCCGGTTCGTCCTCCGTCTCGGTGTCGGTCGGTTCCGCCGTCGCGGTCTCGGTGTCGGTCGCCGTCGCCGCGTCCGTCGGCGGTGCGGTCGGTTCCGCCGTCGGTGAGTCGGTCGCCGTCGCCGCGTCGGTGTCGGTCGCCGCGTCCGTCTCGCCGGTCGTCGTCTCCTCCCCGCCGCCCGAACAGCCGGCCACCGCGGCGGCCGCTCCGACCAGCGCGAGGTAACGCCGTCGATCCATGCAGACCCCTCGGACGAGTGACGGATAAAACGCCCGGTGAAACTCGTCAGGCCTATACCCGGCGCTCGAAAACGGGGGTGTATGTTCCGCTCCGCCCGCCGGGAGGTCGAAGACGCCCTCGCGAGCGCCCTCGCGGGCCTCGATCTCCCCACCGACGACCTCGGTATCGAGGAGCCGCCGGCGGACGTCGACGCCGTCCTCGCCTCCAGCGTCGCCTTCCGGCTGGCCGGCGAGGTCGGCGCCGCCCCGCCCGAGGTGGCCGCCGACGTCGCCGCCGAGATCGATCCCGGCGACCTGACCTACGTCGCCGCCGTCGAGACGCAGGGCCCCTACGTCAACTTCCTGCCGAGCGACGCCTACTTCGCCGAGACGCTCCGGGCCGCGGGTGACGACTCCTACGGCGAACTCCCCCCGAAAGACCGGTCCGTCGTCGTCGAACACACCAGCGCCAACCCCACGGGGCCGGTCCACGTCGGCCGCGCCCGCAACCCCATCATCGGCGACGCCGTCGCGAACGTCCTCGAGTACGCCGGCTACGACGTGGACCGCCACTACTACGTCAACGACGCCGGCCGGCAGATGGCCGTGTTCACGTGGGCCTACGAGACCTTCGACGAGGAGGACCTCCCCGAACCCGAACGGGACCGTATCGAGTACGACCTCGTGCGCTACTACCGCAAAGGCAACGAGTTCCTCGAAAACGCGCCCGAAGCCGAGGTCGAGGCCGCCGAAGACGAGATTCAGTCCATCATGCAGGGGCTGGAGGCGGGCGACGAGGCGACCTACGAACGGGTCAGCGAGGTCGTCGATCAAGTCCTCTCGGGGATGAAGGTGTGTCTCGGCCGGCTCCCCGCCGAGTTCGACGAGTTCGTCAAGGAGACCCGGTTCATGCGCGACGGCTCGGTCGACGACCTGATCGACCGCCTCGAAGAACTGGACGCCGCCGTCTACGAGGACGACGCCTGGCAACTCGATCTGCCGGACATCGACAAGAACCTCGTCTATCTGCGAGCCGACGGGACCTCACTCTACGCCACCCGCGACCTGGCCCACCACGAGTGGAAGTTCGAGAACTACGACCGCGCGGTCACGGTGCTGGGCGAGGACCACAAGCTCCAGGCCCGCCAGCTTCGGACCACCCTCGACCTGCTGGGCCACGACGCCGACGGGCTCGACCAGGTAATCTACTCCTACGTCAATCTCCCCGAGGGGAAGATGTCCACCCGGGAGGGGACCGGCATCGACCTCGACGATCTGCTCGACGAGGCCATCGACCGCGCCCGCGAGGAGGTCGAGGACCGCCTCGAAGACCGTCTCCGGGACGACGACCTCGACGAAGACGACGTCGAGCGCATCGCTCACCAGGTCGGCATCGGCGCCGTCCGCTACGACATCGTCTCGAAACAGCCCGCCAAGGCCATCACCTTCGAGTGGGAGCGGGCGCTCGATTTCGAGGCCCAGTCCGCCCCCTACGTCCAGTACGTCCACGCGCGGGCGTGCGGGATCGTCGGGGAAGCGCGGGAGGCCGGTCACGACGTGCCCGAACCGGCCGCGGTGGACGCCGACGCCCTAGAGACCGCCGAGGCCCGCGACCTCCTGCGCACCATCGCGCGGTTCCCGGCCGTCATCGAGGCGGCGGCCGACGACCACGAACCCCACGTCGTCGCGACCTACACCCGCGAGTTCGCGGAGGCGTTCAACGCCTTCTACCGGGAGTGTCCGGTGCTCTCCGCCGAGGGGGCGACCCGGGACGCGCGGCTGGCGCTGGTCGTCGCGGCACGCCACACCGTCGCCAACGCCCTGGACGCGCTCGGCGTCGCCGCTCCCGAGTCGATGTAACAGCGGACGAGAACCCCGTCAGGCCGGGAGCGGGACGGCCGTCGGGAGGATCGATCCGCCGACGAACTGCACGGAGAAGAGACCGATACCGAGGGTAATCAACAGAAAGAGGAGTATCCAGCTCAGTGGAATTGATTCGTCGTTTGCCATTGCCATGTCGGGAGTCGGTGGAGCGACGGTTTCAAACTGACGTTTCGACGCGGGGGTCGGTCAGTTGAACAGCCCGAAGACGCCATCCTCGTCTTCGTCCTCGTCGTCGCCGTCGTCGCCGTCGTCGGTGGACTCGCTCTCGGCCGCAGTGTCGTCGGCGTCGGCCCCGGCGCCGATGGGCGTTTCCGGTTCGTCGTCGGCCTCCCCGTCCTCGCTGTCGCCGCTGTCGGCGCTCGCGGGCTCGAACTCCTGTTCCGGTTCGACGCCGCCCTCGGTGTTTGCCTCGTAGATCTCCTCCATCGTGGAGGCGAGTCGCCGGTAGGCCTCGGCGGCGTAGCTGTCGGGGTCGTTGATCAGGAGCGGCTCCTTCTGGGTCGCGTCCTGGTCCTCGGGGACGACCGCGAGCATCTCCAGGTCGAGCTTGTCGGCGACCTCGGAGACGTTGGTGTCGTCGTTGGCCCGGGTCAGGACCGCGCCGACCACGTCGCCCTCGATGCGGTCGGCGAGCTGGGCGGTCTTGACGGTGTCGCCGATAGCCACGTCGTTTGCGGTCGTGATGAGGAGCACGCCGTCGGCGAGCCCGAGCGGGACGGTGGTCTCGTGGCTCAGGCCGGCGCCGGTGTCGATGAGAACGATCTCGTAGGCCGTCGAGAGCGCCTTGACGACCTTCCGGAGCTTCGCGGGGTCGGCGTCGGCGAAGGCCTCCAGGTTGCGCTCGCCGGGGACGACGGTGATCCCGCCTGGCCCTTCGGTAATCGCATCGCTGACGGCGGCTTTCCCCGCCAGCACCTGGTGGAGGCTGGGCTGGTGTTCGATATCGAGCATGGCACCGAGATTCGCCATCCCCAGGTCGGCGTCGACCACGACCACGTCGTGCCCCGCGTCCTCCAGGGCCACGGCGACGTTGATGGCCGTCGTGGTCTTCCCGACGCCGCCTTTCCCGCCAGCGATGGTGTAGACGTATCCCGTCATACTTCGTGTCCCGTCATGGCTCCTGTTGTGTGACCACAAGACGAGGGAAACATATAAACCCGTACGTCTCAGGGGCTTTCGGCTCCCTCGTCGGGGCCGAGCGGACGACCGTGTGCCGGTCCGGCCGGCGCCGACCGCGACCGACACGTGCGTACTTCGAACGATGACCGGCCCATTGAAAAGCGCCACGGTCGGTTATTCACGATTGATATCTCGGCCTGTTGTCGGGTCCGCGACCGGCACGGTCCGTCGACGGGGCCGGTCAACAGTTACTTGTGTTTCATCGGGCTAGTGACGCGTAATGAGCAAGCAGGAACAGGACCAGTCGGACAAACAAAAATACGAGTTCCAGAAGGTCATCGAGGACCTCAAGGAGTACGAGGGCTCGGGGACGCAGCTGGTCTCCATCTACATCCCGGAGGACCGCCAGATCAGCTCCGTCGTCAGCCACGTCACCCAGGAACACTCCGAGGCCTCCAATATCAAGTCCAAGCAGACCCGAACCGCCGTGCAGGACGCCCTGACCTCCATCAAGGACCGCCTGCGCTACTACGACACCTACCCGCCCGACAACGGCATGGTCGTCTTCTCGGGGGCCATCGACACCGGCGGCGGCCGGACCGACATGATCACCAAGGTCCTGGAATCGCCGCCCCAGTCCATCGAGTCGTTCCGCTACCACTGCGACTCCGATTTCCTCACCGAGCCCCTCGAGGAGATGCTCGGCGACAAGGGCCTGTTCGGCCTCATCGTCCTCGACCGCCGGGAGGCAAACGTCGGCTGGCTCCGCGGGAAACGCGTCGAGCCGGTCAAGTCCGCCTCCTCGCTGGTCCCCGGCAAACAGCGCAAAGGGGGTCAGTCCGCACAGCGGTTCGCCCGCCTGCGCCTGGAGGCCATCGACAACTTCTACCAGGAGGTCGCGGAGATGGCCGACAGCCTGTTCGTCGACCAGCGCCACGAGATGGACGGCATCCTCGTCGGCGGCCCCTCGCCCACGAAAGACGAATTCCTCGACGGCGACTACCTCCATCACGAACTCGGGGACATGGTGCTCGGGAAGTTCGACGTGTCCTACACCGACGAGTCCGGCCTCTACGACCTCGTCGACGCCGCCCAGGACATCTTAGACGAGCACGAGATGATGCAGGACAAAAGCGAGATGGAGGAGTTCTTCAAGGAACTCCACGACGGCGATCTCGCCACCTACGGGTTCGGCCCCACCCGCGAGAACCTGATGATGGGCGCCGTCGACCGCCTGCTCATCTCCGAGGACCTCCGGAAGGACGTCGTCACCTACACCTGCCCCAACGGCCACGAGGAGCGGGAAGTCCTCGACCGCCGCGAGGAGGCCCCCGACCACGACTGCACCCGGTGTGACGAGTCCGTCCCCGCCGACGAGGGCGAGCGCGAGGACCTCATCGACCACCTCATCGACATCGCCGAACAGCGCGGCACCGAGACGATCTTTATCTCCACCGACTTCGAGAAGGGCGAACAGCTGCAAAACGCCTTCGGCGGCGTCGCCGGGATTCTGCGGTACGGTACTGGGGTCTGAGGAACCCACTTTTTGCACCTCCTTCGCGGCCTCCGGCCGCTCAGTCGGGCAAAAACGTGGGGGAAAATCGCGGTTCGTTCCCGCTGCCGGCGCTCCGCGCCGGCTCTCGTCACTCACCGCGGCCGCTCGCGCCGCTGGCGCTCGCGGTCGCCATCTTCGCTCAGAAGTACCGCTACCACGGCACTGCCGACCGCCGCTGCCCACCCGTCACTCCAGTAACTGCTCCAACTGCTGTTTCCGGCCCTGCAAATCGACGTGGCTGTCGATGCTTCCGGTCGTCGCGAGCCGGTCCAGCGCGAGCAGGGGGTCGGTGCCCGCTTCCTCGATCCGTTCGAAGAGGGCGTCGATATCGGAGCGATAGAGCGCGAGCGAGGTCAGCAGGCCGATGGAGATCGCCATCGCGACGCCGGCCTCGGGGTCGTCGGGGAAGGGGCCGGCGACGGCGACGCTGAAATCCGGCGGCTCGGCCGGCGGCTCGGCGTCCGGTTCGAGGACGAGACAACTGGGGCAGATCGCCGCGCCGGGTGACTCCTCCGGGAGATGCTGGCGGAACTCGGCGGCGACGGGGAACCGGACCATCTCGGTCCGACAACTCGGACACTCCATACTCCCTCTGGACCCGCCGGACGCAAAAACGTATCTGAAACCGTCCTCGCACCCCTCGTGGACCGGAACCGCGGGGAACAGCCCGTCCCGTCAGTCGTCCGCCGCCAGTTCGACTTCCTCGGCCTCTTCCTCTCTGGCCTTCCGCTCCTCTTTCTCCTCTTCTTCCTTCTTGGCCTTGATCTTTTTCAGGCGGAAGATCTCCTCGCGTTCCTGCTCTTCGAGTTTCTGCTCGATGTACTCCTTGTTCTCGTTGAGTTCGGGCAGGAGCTTGAACTCGAGGGCGTTGACGCGCCGTTTCGTGGTCTCGATCTCCTCGAGCATCTTCTTCATCGCCGTCTCGACCTCGGCGGCGAGGATGATCGTCTCCAGCAGTTCCTCGTAGGCCTCGGCGGCCTCGTCGATGCGGGCACTGGTCCCGAGCACGCCGTACCCGCGCTCGTCGAGGCTCTTTCGCACCTTCGAGGACTCGATCTGGGGGACGACGACGCCCATGATGTTTTTCGACTGCGTCGTCAGCTCCGGGTGCTCTTTCAGCGCGGCCGCGGCACCGCGGACGGCGACGTCACCCTCCATCGCCCGCGCCATGTCGATGGTGCGCTGGGCGTCCTCGTAGTTCTGTTCGAGATCGGACCGGACGTCCTGTGCCTGGTCCAGGATGTCCATGAACTCCATGATGAGGCCGTCGCGCTTTTTCTCCAGCGTGTCGTGGCCCCGTTCCGAGAGTTCGATCCGGTCCTCGATCGCCATGAGGTTCTTCCGGGTCGGTTTGACGTCTTTGGCCATTCGTTGTGACCGGCTTGCTCGCCCACGTGGTTAATTCTTCTCTTTACTCGCGAGCGGTCCGACACGGGTCGTGCGCCGGCGCGGCCGCTCCCGGGTGAGCGCGGAAAAAGCGTCGTCGACGAACCGTTATTCGGCTTCGGCTTCCTCGGTCTCGGCCTCGGTCGCGGCCTCGTCCTCGACGTAGTAGGTCTCGATGAACTCCTCGTCGACGCGGTTGAGTTCCGCCTTGGGGAGCGTCGACAGGAGGTCCCAGCCGATACCGAGGGTCTCCTCGATGCCGCGCTTCGTGTCGAAGCCCTGCTGGACGAACTCCTCCTCGAAGCGGTCGGCGAAGTCGAGGTACTTGTTGTCACGCTCGGAGAGGGCCTCGCGACCGACGATGTTCACGAGGTCCCGGAGGTCGTTCCCCTCCGCGTACGCGGCGTAGAGCTGGTTCGCCACGTCCTCGTGGTCCTCGCGGGTGAAGCCCTCGCCGATGCCGTCGTCCATCAGCCGCGAGAGGCTCGGCAGCACGTCGACCGGCGGCTCGATCCCCTGGCTGTTGAGGTCGCCGTCGACGATGATCTGCCCCTCGGTGATGTAGCCGGTCAGGTCCGGAATCGGGTGGGTGATGTCCTCGCTGGGCATCGTCAGGATGGGCAGTTGCGTGATCGATCCTTCCTGGCCCTTGATGCGGCCGGCCCGTTCGTAGAGGGTCGCGAGGTCGGTGTACATGTACCCGGGGTAGCCACGGCGGCCCGGGACCTCCTCGCGTGCGGCCCCGATCTCGCGCAGGGCCTCACAGTAGTTGGTCATGTCCGTCATGATCGTCAGGACGTGGTACCCCTTGTCGAAGGCGAGGTACTCGGCGGTCGTCAGCGCCAGCCGCGGCGTGACGATCCGCTCGACGGCCGGGTCGTCCGCGAGGTTCATGAAGACGACGCTGCGTTCGAGCGCGCCGGTGCGCTCGAAGTCGTCCATGAACTCGTTTGCCTCTTCCTGGGTGATCCCCATCGCACAGAAGATGACTGCGAACTCCGTGTCCTCGCCTTCCTCTTCCTCCTCGGGCACGCTCGCCTGGCGTGCGATCTGGAGCGCGAGGTCGTTGTGGGGCAGCCCCGACGCCGAGAACAGGGGGAGCTTCTGGCCGCGGATGAGCGTGTTCATCCCGTCGACGGCCGAGACGCCCGTCTCGATGAACTCCTGGGGGTACTCCCGGGAGTAGGGGTTGATCGCCGCCCCGACGATGGGGCGTTCCTCGTCCGGTTCGATCTCGGGCCCGCCGTCGATCGGTTCGCCCGAACCGCTCATGACGCGCCCGAGCAGGTCCTCGGTCAGCTTCATCTGCAGCGTCTCGCCGAGGAACCGCACCGAGGAGTTCCGGTCGATCCCCGCGGTCCCCTCGAACACCTGGATGGCGACGAAGTCACTCGACGTCTCCAGAACCTGTCCGCGGCGCACGTCACCGTTCGGCGTCTCGATCTCGACGATCTCGTCGTAGCCGATCGGCTCGTCGATCTCGGCGAACACCAGCGGACCGCTGATCTCCGTGATCGTCTTGTATTCCTTTTGCATGGTTAGTACAGCTCGTTGATCTGCTCGGCGATGTCGGCTTCCAGGTCGTCGATGTACGCGTTGTAGTCCTCCTGGACGCCGATACGGTTCAGGCGCGGGAGCGCGTCGATGGCGGTGATCTCCTCGACGGGCACGCCCGCGTCCAGCGCGTCGAAGGCCTCGTCGTTGAACGTCTTGATGGCCTCCAGGATGCGGTAGGTCTTCTCCGGTTCACAGTAGGTGTCCACGTCGTGGAACGCGTTCTGCTGGAGCCAGGCCTCACGCAGGTAGCGGGCCACGTCGAGCGTGAGCTGCTGGTCCTCCGGCAGGGCGTCCTTCCCGACGAGCTGGACGATCTCCTGTAGCTCCTGTTCCTCGTCCAGCGTGTCGATGCCCCACTGGCGCTGTTCGGACCAGTCGTCCGCGACGTTGTCCTCGAACCACGGGTCCAGCTGGTCCCGGTACAGCGAGTAGGACTCGTTCCAGTTGATCGAGGGGAAGTGCCGGCGCTCGGCCAGGTCCGCGTCCAGCGCCCAGAAGCACTTCACGATCCGCAGCGTGTTCTGGGTGACCGGCTCCGAGAAGTCACCGCCCGGCGGGGAGACGGCCCCGATGACGCTCACGGACCCCTCCGTGCCGTTGACGTTCTCGAAGTAGCCGGCCCGCTCGTAGAACTCCGACAGGCGCGCGGCCAGGTAGGCGGGATACCCCTCCTCGCCGGGCATCTCCTCGAGGCGCGCGGAGATCTCGCGCATCGCCTCCGCCCACCGCGAGGTGGAGTCGGCCATCAGCGCCACGTCGTAGCCCATGTCGCGGAAGTACTCCGCGATGGTGATGCCCGTGTACACGCAGGATTCACGCGCCGCGACGGGCATGTTCGAGGTGTTGGCGATGAGGCAGGTCCGGGACATCAGGGCGTTGCCCGTCTTCGGGTCCTCCAGTTCGGGGAAGTCGTCGATCACCTCGGTCATCTCGTTGCCCCGCTCGCCACAGCCAACGTAGATGACGATGTCCGCGTCGGCCCACTTCGCGAGCTGGTGCTGGGTGACCGTCTTCCCGGAGCCAAAGGGCCCCGGAATCGCCGCGGTCCCGCCCTTGGCGATGGGGAACAGGCCGTCGAGGACGCGCTGGCCGCTGATCAGCGGCGTCGTCGGGGTCTGTTTCTCCTCGGTCGGCCGCTGGCGACGCACCGGCCACTCCTGGTGCATCGTGACCTCCTCGCCGGTGTCGAGTTCGACGACCGTCTCCTCGACGGTGAAGCTCCCCGACTCGGCGGCGACGACCTCGCCGCCCTCGAAGTCCGGCGGGACCATCACTTTGTGCTCGATACTCTCGGTCTCGGGAACGGTCCCGACGATGTCCGTCGGGCCGACCTCGTCGCCCGCCTCGACGGCGGGCTCGAACTCCCAGGTCTTCTCGAGGTCGATGCCCGGCGCGTCGACCCCGCGGTCGAGGAACGCCGAGTCCATCTTGTCTTCCAGCACTTCGAGCGGGCGCTGGACGCCGTCGTAGATGGAGTCCAGCATCCCCGGCCCGAGGTCGACGCTCAGGGGCGCGCCCGTCGATTCGACGGGTTCGCCCGGCGCGACCGCGGAGGTTTCCTCGTACACCTGGATCGTCGTGATGTCGCCTTCGATCTCGATGACCTCTCCCATCAGCCCCTCGTGACCGACGTACACCACGTCGTTCATGCGGGCGTCGAGGTCCTTCGCCGTCACGACGGGACCGCTTACGCTTTCGATGACGCCGTCTTCACGGACGTCGGAATCTGTTGCCTGACTCATATTAGTCTTCGTCCATTAGGTCGATACCGATCGCTCGTTTGATCTGTTCGCGCAATCCGCCGCTTCCCGTGCCGCCACCGAGGGTGACGAGCACCGGCTCGACGCTCGCTTCCACGTCCCTGCGAACGCCCCGCGAGAGGTGGTCGAGGTCGTCGTCGTACATCACGACGATACCGACGCCGTCGTCCTCGAACACCTCGCGGACCGCGTCGTCCAACTGCTCGTCCTTGTCGTCCTCGGGGACGTTCGCGAACTTCCGGACGCCGGCCAGCCGGAAGCCTGTCGTGAAGTCCGGACTGCCGACGACCGCGATCTCCTGGCTCATAGTATCACCAGTTCGTTCTCGATCTGGTCCTCGGAGAGCCCGGCCTCGCGACCCCGGGCGATGGCCCTGATGTTGTCGATCTCGCGCTCCTTCGCGAGCACGTACGCCAGCACCGGACAGATGCTGAGCGGGTAGCGGTTCGACAGCGTCCCGGAGTACTCCAGCAGCGCCGCGTCCAGCGCCCGCTCGAACTCGATGAGGCTGCCCGCCTCCTCGAGCTCCGACAGCGCCGCCTCCAGGTCATCGCCGTAGACGCTCTGTCGGACGTGTTCGACCAGCTGGTCGGTGTTCCGGGCGAGCTGTCGGAGCTCGTCGGCGTCGAACAGCCGGCCGCCGTCGATGTAGTACTCCGAGGGGTCGAGGTCCGCGCCGCTGCGGGCCAGCCGGAAGGCGTTGCGCAGGTTCCGGAAGTCGACCTCCGCGCTCAGGAACTCGACGTACAGCTCCATCGCGCGGCTCGACTCCGCCGACACGCCGGTCAGCAGGTCCTCGTAGAACGCGCGGTCGAGCGCGTTCTCCAGCGGGACCAGGACGCCCTCCTCCTCGTAGACGGAGTACGCCTCGGCGAGCGGGTCGCCGAAGCGCGTGCCGTCGAGCAGCTCGACGACCTCCTCGATGGAGCCCGCCGAGAGCAACTGGTCGAGGAAGTCGTCGTCGAACTCGCCGGCGCGAATGAGGTCGGCTTCGATCTCCTCGCGCTCGCCGTCGGCGTACAGTCCGCGAATCACCGTCTTGACGTTCCACGCGTCGAACTTCCGGAGATAGCGGACGATGAGATCGTACAGCCGCCCCTCCGACCACCTGAGCAGGTCGTCGAAGTGCTTCGCAACGTTCCGGTTCAGGGCGAACTCCACGAGGTCGACACCGGAGTGTCGCGCGCCCAGCGCGTTCATCTCCGTCTCGTACTCCGACTCCTCCATGAACCGGGCGATCTCGCCCGTGCCCATCCGGATCAACTTCCGGTAGTCGTCGTCGTCGAAGAGCACGGACCGCCGCGACCGGACCCGTGCGGTGACGTACTCGTAATTACCGCTCTCCGATGCCTGTTCCACGTTCATTCTTCGAATAACTGTTCGCTGATCGACCGGAGGTTGTCGTCCCAGACGTCCTCGAGCACCGAGTCGAAGGTGTTGTTCACGCGAACGCGTGACCCCTCGCTCTCGACGACGACGCCGCCGAGGCAGTCGTACTCCCCGGCGTACTCGTAGCCGTCGTAGTCGTCGAGGATGTCAGCGAGCAACTGCTCGTCGTCGGGCCGCGCGTACACGTCGACGGCGGCGCTGTCCTCGAACTCGGTGGTCGCGGCGTCGAGCAGTTCGCGCGTCAGCTCCTCGCGCGTGTCACCGCCCAGGTTCGCGACCTCCTGTTCGACGGCCTCGCGGACCTCCTCCAGCACGGTCCGTCGTGCTTCGAGGCGTTCCTGCTTGGCCTCCAGTTTCGCACTGGAGAGCTTCTGCTCGCGCTCCTGCTCGATCTCGGCTTCGACCTCCCGTTCTTTCTCCGCGCGGATCTCCTCGGCGTCCTCCTCGGCCTCGGCGACGATCTCCTCGGCCGTCGCGTCCGCCTCCGAGAGGATCTCCTCTTCGCGCGCGCGGGCTTCGTCTCGAATGTCCTCTACGACCGTATCCAGACTCATTGGTAGAAATGAAGGGGCGTTTAGACCACGAACACGACGACCAGTGCCAGGATGACAAGCGTCTCCGGCAGGACCGTGAGGATCAGCCCACGGCCGAACATGTCGTCGTCCTCGGCGACGGCCCCGACGGCCGCGGCCCCGATACCGCGCTCAGCGAACCCCGCACCGAACGCCGCCAGCCCGACCGCCAGCGCCGCGGCGGCCGTCGGCGGAATCGCGGGTGCCTGCTCGATTGTCTGTTGCAGTACGACGTTCGTGAACGCCAGGAGTGCTCCGATCATGATTTGTATGTCCTCTGTCGTGCACCGCGCACTTGTATCCGAACGGTTTGGCTTCGTTGTAGCGGACTCATAAAGGTTCCTAAAACCACTCGACAGGCCCTGTGGCGCCAACTCACACGGAACTCACGGCTCCAGCGACCGCGGCAAAAAATCGCTCGACCGGAAGTCGGGCCGCTCAGTCCTCGGTCGTGTACTTGCGCTCGTAGCCGAACGGCTCGAAGGCCCGCCCGCCGCCCTCGTAGAACTTCCCGAAGAACTCCACGTACTCGAGACGCACCGACTGCAGGCCGGCGCTCGTGATCCCGAGCACGAGGACGAGGGCGTGACCGATGACGAGGATGAGTATCCCGACCAGCAGCATGGCGATGCCGCCGTGCATCAGCCCGCCGAACATCACGTCCGTCACCTCGTGGCCGTGATACATGACCGTGGACTGTCCCTGGGGGATCGTCGGCATCCCCGAGAGCCCGAAGTGCCAGGCACCGTGGCTGTCGACGTACACGCCGAAAAAGAGGAGATTGACCACGAAGGCCATCCCCGCCTTCGCCAGCAGTACGGCCGCCAGCCGGGTGTAGGACAGGACGTTCACCAGCACGTTCAGGAACTCGACGACCTCGATCAGGTCGGCGGTTGCCAGCAGGACGAGCCCCGCGAGGAACACGACCAGCCAGGCCGAGAACGGCCCCAGCCCGGGAATCGTGAACAGATCGATCGCCGGGAGGCCGGTGAAGCCCAGCGGGAGCGGGTTCCCGGCGAAGACGCTCTCGGGGCCGACCAGGACGCTGGGCGCACTGCCGTTCGCGCCCGAGAAGATCCACGCCCACAGGCCGAACATCATCAGCAGCCAGGACCCGCTCTCGGTGAGCGCGTCCATGAAGCCGTGGCTCAGGTTCTCGATGAAGTCGAGAATCCAGCCGATGGTCAGGTGGAGCACGCCGGCCAGCAGGCTCAGGACCAGCCACAGGATCGCGTAATCGCCGTAGACGGGCTGGAGCCCCTTGTGCATCGGCGAGCCGCCCATGCCGAGCGCGCCCTCCCACAGGTACGTACTGATCAGGTGGAGGCCGAATATCTCGCCGTAGAGGATACCGAACAGCGCGGTGAAGCCACCTGCCCACAGGCCGACGCCACCGAGACTCCGGATCACGTCGCTGTCGAAACTGGAGGCGAGCCAGCCACCGAGCAGCATATAGAGGATCCCGTACCCGAGGTCACCGATCATGAAGCCGAAGAAGGCCGGGAACGTCAGGAAGACGAACAGCGTCGGGTCGAACTCCGAGTACTTCGGTCGGTTGATGACCTCGACCAGCGCCTCGAAGGGTTTGACCGCCCCGGAGTTCTTCTGGATGACCGGCGGTTCGCCGCCGCCCATCGTGACCGCCCCACCGTCGGAGCGAGTCTCCGACGAGGTCCCGCTCGCGACGCTCGCGGGACCCCCGTCAGCGGCTTTCCGTTTCTCCGTGCCGCCGTCGGTGGCCGTCTCGCCGCCGTCCGCGGCCGTCGGCTCGCCGACGCCACCGCCGCCGCCCTCGACGGGCTCGCGGCCGGCGACGTGTCCCTCGCCGTCGTACTCGGCGCGTTCGAGCTCCTCGACCTCGACGTGGTCGCCGACGGCCGTCTCCAGCGCGTCGGCCAGCTCCACGAACTCGGTCGTGGGGAGCCACCCTTCGGCGACGAAGGCGTTGTCGGTCGTCGCGAACGTCAGCGGCGCCTCCGATTTCTGGACCTCGATGGAGAGTGTCTCCTCGGCCGCGAGCAGGAAGCCCGCGACGTCGAGACGGATGTCCTCGAGTTCGTCCTCGACCGTGTCGAGTTTGCCCTCGAGTTGCTGTTTGCGGTGGCGCAGCTCCGAGATGTACTCCTCGGGACTGCCCTCCGCGTCGGGCACCTCGTAGGCCTGGAAGCTGGCACCGACGAGCAGGTCGCCGACCGCGGGGTCGGCGTCGTCCGCCGGGTAGACGTAGACCGCGACCGCGCCGTCTTCGGCGTAGACCTGGAAGGCCTCGACGTCCTCGGCCTCGCGCAGTTCCCCGCGGATCTCCTCGGCGTCGCCCTCGCCGACCGCGACTGACAGGGAGTCATAGCCCGTCAGCAGGTCCATGTCGATGCCGAGTTTCGCGAACGGTTCGAAGGTGTCGATCTTCTCCTCGACGCTCCGGAGTTCGTCGGTGAGTTCGTCGCGGCGCTCGTCGAGTTCGTTGACGTCCTGGCGGATCCCTTCGAGCTCCTCGTCCAGTGCGTCGTCGGTGACCAGCCGTGTCGGTCCGGCGTCTTCCTCCTCGACGCCGAGGATGCTCTCGAGCGAGCGGACGACGACCAACTTCTCCGAGGCCTCGTCGGCGCCCTCGATGGGGTCGCCGGGCTCGAAGCCCTCCCAGGCGTCGTCGTAGTCGGTGACGTGCAGGAGGTTCAGCTCGTGGAGCGTCTCGATGGTCTCGTCCATCACCTGTTTGGAGCCGGTGACCGAGACCCGGCTCATCCGCTCAGGTCTGAGCATGTACCGCCTCCTCGAACAGTTCTGTGACGTGTTCGATCACCTCTTCTTTCCGGTCCTCGGCGCGTTCTTCGAGCGCCTCCCGCTCCTCGCGACCCTCATCGAGGATGCGCTCGTGTTCGGCGTCGATCTCCTCGCGTGCCTGTTCGAGTCGTTCCTCGGCCATCTCCGCGGCCTCCTCGCGGGCCTGCTCTCGGATCTGCTCGGCCTCCTCGCGGGCCGCCTCGATCCGCTCGTCGGCCTCCTCGTCGGCCTCGGCGATGATCTCGTCGGCCTCCTGTTCGGCCTCTTTGATCCGGTCGAGAACCTCTGGCCTTGGCATTTGAATCATCCGGAGATTGCGTAAGCGGCTATTTGGTAGTTGCGAAGTTCGTTGCCACCTTCGTGTCCCGTTGCCGCGTCCCGCCCGCCGCCACAGGGCACGGTCCCGACACGAAATCCGGGGGATTATGTCCCCGAACGCCCAACACGCAGTCGATGGGAGTTCTCGAGAACAAGGCGCGCGCCCGGACCTTCTACAAGTACCTCTCGAAGGTCTACGACGAGATCAACCCGTTCATCTGGAACGAGGAGATGCGGGCCGAGGCCATCGAACTGCTCGATATCGAGCCCGACGACCGCGTCCTCGACATCGGCTGTGGGACCGGCTTCGCCACCGAGGGCCTGCTCGAGCGAGTGGAGCAGGTCTACGGCCTCGACCAGAGCCCCCACCAGCTGGAGAAGGCCTACGCCAAGTTCGGCAAACGCGACGGCCCCGTCACCTTCCACCTCGGCGACGCCGAGCGCCTCCCGTTCAAGGAGGACACCTTCGACGTCGTCTGGTCCTCGGGCTCCATCGAGTACTGGCCCAACCCCGTGGCCGCACTCCGGGAGTGTCGCCGCGTCGCGAAACCCGGTAGCCAGGTCCTGATCGTCGGCCCGAACTACCCCAACTCCGGGCTCTTCCAGAAGCTCGCCGACACGATCATGCTCTTTTACGACGCCGAGGAGGCCGACCGGATGTTCCGCGAGGCCGGCTTCACCGACTTCGAGCACGTCACGATGGGTCCCTCGTACAACCCCGAGATCGCGATTACGACGGTGGCGCAGGTGCCGGAGTAACGCTCTCGTGGTGTTTTGTCCCGGTTCTCAGGCCGTCGTCCGGAGGGCGGCGACGCGGTGCTCGCCCTCGTAGACCAGTACCCGGACGCTCGCGCCCGCGTGGAGGCCCGGCTCGTTCGTACTCGCGAGCGTCAGCGACGCGACCTCCCCGGCCGTCCAGGGGCCGTCGGTCGCGCTGTTGAACGGGCCGGTCGGGCCGCTCTCGAACCCGGTGGCCGCGAAGAAGGGGACCGGCGGCTGGTGGCGGAGTGGCCGGTCGTCGATCCACACGCGGACGCGGAGCCGGTCGGGGTGGAGCGGGTCACCGCCGCGATGGACGACGGCGAGCCGGCCGGCCGTCGCGTTCGCCTCCAGGGCCAGCGACGCCCGTGGCGGTGCCGCGGGACTGGCCTCGTGGACGGCCACGCCGACCGTCACTGCGGCCAGGACGGCGACGCCGGCCAGCAGGACGACTCCGAGGACGGAACTCGTTGCACGGGTCGACACGACGGGGGCTGGTCCCGGCCTCCGATTTGAACCTAGGGTGTTCAGACGCCGATTGTGAACTCGGTGGCGTGGTCGGCGGTCGTGGCGTTGACGACGGTCAGGCCGTTCGGGCGGATAGTCCACAGCGAGCCGTCACTCCCGGTCCGGCCGACGGGGGTGCCGTCGATGCTGATCCGGGCGTCGACGGTGGTGTTCAGCGCCGGATCACGGACGGTCACCTCCATCGGCCCGGTGGGATGGGTCGTGTTCGCCCGGACGGTCAGGTTCTCGGTCTCGTGGGTGACCGTCTCGCGGATGGGGAGCCGGGAGATTCGCTCGTCCTGGATCTCGCGGAACGTCTGGTTCGTCCGGCCGTCCAGGTAGACGTCGAGCTGGCCGTGGCTGTGGTCGATGGTGAATCGATAGATCGGCGTGAGGCCGATGCCGCGGGCCCGACGGGTACTGATCCGGTTTTCGAACGCCCACGGGTAGAGGACCCGTGCCCGGTCGAGCGCGGCACTGACGGGGTACCGCTGGGTGCCCCTGAAGCGGTCGGGACCGGGACCGCCCTGAGCGTTCGCGACGTACGCCTCGCGAACGTACCGGCCGCCGCTGATACGTGCGAGGACGAGGCTCTCGTCGGTGTTGCCGACGTAGACCTGCTGTGGCCCGCTCCCGCCGACCGAATTCCCGATGGTCGATTTGACGAGCCCCTGCACCACGACCGGTTCGGCGCGGGTGTTCTGGATTCGGACCCTGAGGTCGGTCGGCAGCGTGTATCCCGGCTCCGTTCTGACGGTGTCGAGCAGTCCCGTGACGGCGGCGTCGAGCCGGTCGGCTCGGGTGTCGATGATCGCGAGCCGCCTGAGCGTGGTCTCCGTCGATATCTGTCCGTCGTTGTACGCTCGGAGCGCGGCGGATTGCTGTTCGCGGAGGGCCTGGCTTCTGTTCTCCAGATCGCTGGCCGCGTCCACGAGGACGCCCGTCCGAGCGCTCGCGTTCGGTGCGGACTGGAAGGCTTCGACCGTCGACCGTCTGAACAGCCGGATACGGAACCGGCTACTCTCCATCGCCGCCGCGCCGGCGACGTCCACGTCGGCCGTGCCGAACCGCTCTCGCTGTTCGGCGGCCGCACCGTTCGGGAGGGCGAGGTATCCCGTCGTATTGTTCACTGACACGACGGGCAGGCTGGCACCCGACTCGGCGGGGGCGACCGACCCGGGCGAACCGGTCGCTGCGGGGCCGGCAGAGACGCCGGCCGACAGCGTCGCGACGACGACCAGCGTCGCCAGCACTGCGGGGAGGCGGTGACGCATCGTCGTCCGGTTCACACGCCAACACAAAAACCCGTTCGGTACTCGCCGGTCGCCCGTCCCGGCCCGGGTAGCGATCGCTTGTAGAGCCGACTCGGCCCCCTTTTCGGGGGCTGAGAGGCGCCGAGACGTTTCAAAAGGGCCGCTGACGTTTTATTATCGGATAGAAAGGGTTTTCCCCGCGGCGCGACCAGAACGGGGATATGTCGACGCGGACGCGCGCCGCCCTCCTGGGGGTCTTCGTCGGTCTCCTGTTCGTCGGCCCGGCGGTCGGGGGAGCCGTCGCGCCGGCACCGACCGGCGGCAGCGCGGCCGGGGCCGACGCGACGCAGCTGACGAGCCAGCAGTCGCTGGCCCCCGACAACGAGACGCTCCGCATCGGGCTCCAGTCGGACGGGAACGCCCGGTGGACGATCCGGAGCAACTACTCGCTCGCGACCGACGCCGACGAGCGCGCGTTCCGTGCCCTCGCGGCCGACTACACCGACGGCAACTACGGGGCGGGCCGAGTCGCCGCCTTCCGGACGGCCAGCCAGCGGGCCAGCGAGGCGACGGGCCGGTCGATGGTCATCCGGAACGTCAAGCGGAGCGCCAACGTCACGAACGGGACCGGCCAGCTCGTCCTCCAGTTCACGTGGACGAACTTCAGTCGGCAGTCGGGCGAACGGCTGTACGCCGACGACGTGTTCAACACGTCGGGGCAGACGTGGCTCCCGGGTCTGGAACCGTACCAACGCCTCGTCATCGAACCGCCGCCCGCGCACACCATCGTCCGTGCGACGCCCGCGGGGTACACCGTCTCCGACGGGACGGTCCGCTGGGAGGGCCCCCGGGAGTTCGCGCCCGGTGACCTCTCGGCCTCCTACCAGCGCGTCGAGAACTCCGGTCCCGGGTTCCCGGTCGCGCTGGCCGGCCTCGTCGTCGGCGCCGTCGCGGTGGTCGCGGTCGTCGGCTACCTCGTGCGGTCACGCGACGGCCTGCCCGTTCCCCCGCTCCCCACGTCCACGTCGGGGGACGAGTCGGGCGAGACGGCCGTGACCGACGGCGCCAGCGCCGAGTCGGCCGACGCGGCCGTGGCCGCTGGCGCCACGGGCGACACCGACGAGGGCGACGCGGTCGATGCGGAACTGCTCAGCGACGAGGAGCGCATCGAGCGCCTGCTCGAACGGAACGGCGGGCGGATGAAACAGGCGACCATCGTCAAGGAGACCGACTGGTCGAACGCGAAGGTGTCGCAGTTGCTCTCGGCGATGGACGACGAGGGGCGCATCGACAAACTCAGAATCGGCCGCGAGAACCTCATTTCCTTCCCCGACGAGGACGTTACCGATCTGGACGACGAGTGACCGGTGGGTTACCACTGTTCGAATGAACTGTTAACACCGTTTCCGCTATTCGGAAACGTTTAACCTTGACTAACGAACAGTCAGGGATGAGCATGAAGATTCTCGTGACAGTAAAGGAGGTGGCGGAGGTCGAAGACGAGTTCGAGATCCAGGGACTCGATATCGCGGAGCAGTA
This sequence comes from Halorientalis marina, assembly GCF_023028345.1. Classification (GTDB taxonomy): domain Archaea; phylum Halobacteriota; class Halobacteria; order Halobacteriales; family Haloarculaceae; genus Halorientalis; species Halorientalis marina. Next base: position 233,170 of record NZ_CP095487.1, read on the forward strand.
CCTCGAGTACGATCTCAACGAGTGGGACGACTACGCCATCGAAGAGGCCGTCCAGATCAGCGAAAACAACGACGACGTGGAGGTCGTCACCGCGACCATCGGTCCGGAGCGCTCCGAGGAGACCATCCGGATGGCGCTGGCGAAAGGCGCCGACCGCGCCATTCGCGTGTGGGACGACTCCATCGAGGGCAGCGAGTACCTCGACGTCGACGCCAAGGCCGAAATCCTCTCGGCCGTCGTCGAGGAGGAGGACCCCGACCTCGTGCTGACCGGCGTCCAGTCCGGTGACGAGTCCAACGGCGCGACCGGTGTCACCCTCGCCGAGAAGATCGACTTCGAGTGGGCCGCCGTCGTCAACGCCCTCGACCTGGACGTCGAGGGCGGCGTCGCGAGCGTCCACCGCGAACTCGAAGGCGGCGTCGAGGAACTGACCGACGTCGAGACCCCCGCGGTCCTCACGATCCAGTCCGGGATCAACGAGCCCCGCTACGCGAGCCTGCGTGGCATCCGCCAGGCCCAGAGCAAACCGCTCGACGTCCACTCGCTGGACGACATCGGCGTCGACGCGGGCGTCACCGATAGCCCGCTCTCGCCGACGGACATGTACGAGCCCGAGTCCGAGGGCGACGCCGAGATCTGGGAGGGCAGCGCCGAGGAGACCGCCGGGAAACTGGCTGACTTCCTCCGCGACAAGGGGGTGGTCGACGGATGACGGACGTGCTGGCCGTCGCCGAACACCGCCGCGGCGACCTGCGTGACGTGAGCTACGAGATGATCTCCGCGGGAAGCGAACTCGCCGACGCCACCGGCGGCGACCTCCACCTCGCCGTCATCAGCGGCGACGTGGACGCCTTCGCCGAGGACCTGAACCGTGAGGGGGCCGACGTCATCCACACCGTCGACCACGGCGAGGAGTTCAACCACAACGTCTACGCACAGGCGCTCGAGCAGATGGTCGACGAACTCGACCCGCAGTACGTCCTCGCCCCCAACAGTGTCAACGGGATGGACTACGCCCCGGCCGTCGCCGAGGCCAAGGACCTCCCGCTGGTCACCGACGCCGTCGCCCTCGCAGAGAACGGCTCGCTCGAAGTCACCCGCGAGCAGTACGGTGGCAAGGTCGAGACGACGATCGACGTCGAAGAGGACAACGCGGCCGTCACCATCCGCCCCGCCGAGTGGCCCAAGGCCGAGGGCACCGGTGACGCCGACGTGCAGGCCTTCGACGCCGACATCGACGAGGACGCCATCGGCTCGACCGTCACTGGCTTCGAGGAGGTCGCCGGCGGCGACGTGGACATCAGCGAGGCGGACTTCCTGGTCTCCATCGGCCGCGGGATCGAGGAAGAGGAGAACATCCCGCTGATCGAGGCGCTGGTCGAGGCGACCGACGCCACCCTCTCCTCGTCGCGCCCCATCGTCGACAACGGCTGGCTGCCCAAGAATCGGCAGGTCGGCCAGTCCGGGAAGGTCGTCACGCCCGACGTGTACATCGCCATCGGCATCTCCGGTGCCGTCCAGCACGTCGCCGGGATGAAAGGCGCCGACACCATCGTCGCCATCAACACCGACCCCAACGCGCCGATCTACGACATCGCCGACTTCGGCATCCAGCAGGACCTCTTCGACGTCGTGCCCCAGCTCATCGAGGAGTTCGGCGGCGACGTGCCGGACGTCTGAATCGGATATCTCCGAGAATCACATTTTTTGTCACAGCACGGACAGCGCCTCGCTCACTCCCTGGTGGCATCCTCGGGGTCGTCGTAAACGTCCAGCCGGTCCCGGAGCCAGTCGAGGGCGCCGTCGATCTGGTCGCGGTCCTCGCCGCTCACCTTCAGGCGGTTGTGGTTTTCGTCCCGGTCGGGGTAGCAACCGACGGACACGTCGAATTTCATCCCCACGTCGGTCAGCGGTTCGATGAGGTTGGCCTCCGGTTGGGGGGTGTAGAGGAACTCGGCCATCGTGTCGCCCTCGAACTCGTCGGCGACGGACTCGAACATCGACTGCATCTCGTCGGGAATGCCCGGGAGGACGTAGACGTTCTCGACGACACAGCCGGGCGAGAGGCCGGCGCGGTTGAGCAGCGGGCGGCCCCCCGCCGGCAGGGTCGCCTCGGCCTCGGGGTCGACGCTCAGGTCGGGATAGGTGTCGGCGATGGCTTCGAGGGTCTCCTCGACGTCGGCGAGCGCGAGGTCGTCGACGGCGAGTTCGCGGTCGAACGCGGCCGCGACGGCATCCATGGTGATGTCGTCGGGCGTCCCGCCGAGGCCGCCGGTGACGATGACGGCGTCGAACGCGTCGCTGTAGGTCCGGACGTTCTCGGCGATGGCGTCGCGGTCGTCGGGGACGGTCAGGACGCGCGTGACGGTGACGCCGCGGTCGTGCAACTGGGTCGCCAGCCACGTCGCGTTCGTGTTTACCGTGTCCCCCGCGAGGAGTTCGTCGCCGACGGTCACCAGTGCGACTTCCATCACGCGATAGTCGGGCAGCGGACAGTTATGGGTTTCCCCCGCCGGGCGGCCGGTCGCTCACTCGTCGTCCGCATCGGGCGTGATCTCGATGGTCCCGACGCTCGTGACCCGGACCTCGACCCCGTCGTAGACGAACGAGACGTCCACGTGGTCCCCGTCCGTCCCCGACGCACTGGCAACGAGCGCGTCGAGCGCCGATGCGTCCACGAACTCCTGTAAGGGCGGGAGCGCCGTGGGTTCGCAGTTCGTCGCCGCGGCGACCCCTTCGACCACGGCCGTACTCGGTCGCTGTGACCGGTCGTACTCGTACCGGAGGGTCACCTCGTCGCTCGTGTCTTCCGCCGGTCCGCTGCTCCTGTCCGTCATATATATACACTACCGAATATCGTCCACGCCGCTTCGTCTCGTGTCGTCCCCTACCAACGGCGTCGGATATATATGATTTGTGTGATCTGTCGGGAGAACCGGACACCGAACCCGCCGGAGGGCTGGCCGCCGACCGACTCACGACCCCCGATCTTGCCGCCCGGAGTTTCTACTCCACACTCCGTCGTCGTAAAAAACTCGGGCGCGAGAATCGAACCCGATGCGAGACCCTCTGGCGCTCGTCTCGCGTGATTCGATTCTCTGCGGACACTCGCCGCTCACGGAGCGTTCGCGGCAGAGAAGTCCGGGTGCGAGAATCGAACCACGCCCGAGAACCTGCGCTTCGCGCAGAACCTCGGTCCGATTCGATCTCTCCCGGGACTTCCCGCTCCTCACGTCCGTCCGTTCGTCGCAGGAAAGTCCGGGTGCGAGAATCGAACCCGCGTCTCAGCCTCCACAAGGCTGAAGGATAACCACTACCCCAACCCGGACACGCGTTGGGGGGACATCGTCGTCCCTCGCCACAATCTAGTCCGGGTGGACCTCAAATACGTTACGACTCCCGGAGGGCGGTGTGCGCCGCTCTCACACCCAGTGGGCGGACTGATGGGGCCCCGCGCTCGTTACGACCAAACGTGGACCGACCCGGGCGTGACCGTGACGTCGGAGCCACAGTAGCTGAACTGGACGCGGCCGGCGTCGCCCCCGAGCGTCCCGAACGAGCGCTGTACCGCATCGAGCGCGTCGGGGTCGACCACCGCGTACAGCGGCGGCCGATGGGTCTCGTCATCGACGACCCCTCGTGGGCCGTGGCCGTCCACCGCGGCGACGGCTCTGCCGACGGCAGTGCTCGCGGGCTCCCCTGTCCCGACCTCGTAGGTGAACGTTCGTCCGCTACGAGGCCCGGACTCTCCCGGACCTGTCATCTCGTCACTAGGAGCGGGAGTCTCCTATTTGTATCCTCCCCTTGCATGTCGGGGGGTTCATGCCGGCCGGATCGAGACGCTTTACTCTCCGGCCCCCCTCGCTCCGGGTACGCGTGGCGATCACGGACAAAATATACGTCAAGAACCACCGGCAACTCGCCTCCCAGCTAGAGACCTCGATCCCCAAGAGCGCGTTCGCCGGCGCGACGCTCGATCTCCTCTTCCAGGGGGAGAACCTCGCGAAACTCGACGACACCACCCGCGACCGGGTTCTCGATTTCGCCGAGGACTTCATGGACTGTGACTGCGAGGCCAATCCCCACTGTGGACACCCCGAGGAGAAGTTCGTCCGCTACCTGCTCGAACTCCGCGAGCAGGGGCTCGGTCCGGACGCCATCGTCGACGTGATGGGCGACGACTACATGCTCTATGCCTATCCCGGCGACATCCTCTCCTTTCTCGACGACTCCGTCAGGACGCTCGAAGCTATCGAGTCGCTGGCCGCCGTCGACGACAACGGCGAACAGGAGCGCCGTGCGCGACAGCGCCGGCAGGACCTCGTCCGGTAGCTACCCGAGCGTCCGCCGGCCGTCGGCATCGACCGTCGCTGCCCACACCGGGAGCGCCGGCAGAACCGTCTCGACCGGCCCGGTGTTGAACGTCCGGAACAGGTCCCGCACGTCCGAGATTGTCCCCTCGTCGAACCGCCCGGCGAGGTCCGCGGGCGCCAGCCGCGGCGCGTGCGACAGCGACCCCACGAACTCGTCGGTCAGTTCCGCGACCGCTTCGCACGCCTCCTCGAACGTCGCGCTCTCGAACCGCGGCTCCAGGTCGTTCCAGGCTCGCTCCAGATAGGACGGCCACTGTGCCAGCGTCCGGTAGATACTGGGCAGTCCGTCGTCGAACCCGTGGAACGCCCGGATCGCGCCGACGGTCCCGTCGAGCTCCGAGGGAGTGTCGTCGACGAGCGTCGGCGCGAGCCCGCGGTCCCGGTCCAGCCCGTCGGGAAACGGCGCGGTCGCCGCGTAGTCCGCCCCCGGGTCCGGGTCGAGGTCACCGTGGAGTCCCCGGTCGGCGACTTCGAACAGCGCCGCGAGTCGAGGGGCGACGACGTCGTAGGTCGCCAGCTGTCCCCGGAGTTCGCGATACGCCGCCGGATCGAGACTCACGTCGGTCGGGCGATAGCGAGGGAGTCGTGCGTCGTCGTCCGTCGCCGCGAGCACGGCGTCGCGGTACGCGACCGAGAACTCAGCGAACGCCCGCGTCTCGAAGACCGGTTTCACCTGCCCCCAGAGGTACCGGGTGAACGCCGGCTCGTTCGCCGTGACCGTCCGGAATATCCAGTTGACGATGGGGGCCCTGAAGGTGTGTGTGATGTCGTCGCAGAGGCCACGCTGCCAGCCCGTCGCGTCCTGCTCGTGGAGCTGTCTGTCCGTGTCCATACCACGGCAATCGGTCGCCGTCGGGAAACCAGTTCAGGTCGTCGACGCGGCGAACGGGGTCAGAAGGAGCTTTCCTCGAAACTGCTGCCGATGCGGTAGGAGGGTTCGCCCTCCTCGTTCTCGTCGTCGAGGTCCTCCAGTTGCACGACCTCCTCGTCGTCTTCGTGTTCGTCGAGTTCCTGCCGGAGCCGCGTCACGTAGCGTTTGTGCTCCTCCAGTTGCTCGCGGAGGTGTTCGGCCTCCAGTTCCAGGCGCTCGTGTTCGCGGACGAAACTCTTCGGGACCTCGACTTTCGGCGGGAAGCTCGTGTCGTCGCTCGTGCGCTCGTTGACCTCGTGTTCGGGGACGACCTCGACCTGACCGTCGTGGGCAACGAGCAGATCGACGTAATCCCGGAAGACGGCCGAGAGCGACAGATCACGCTCCTCGGCGATCTCCCGGAGCGTCTCGAACTTCTCCTGGCTCACGCGAAAGGAGATCGTCTTGTTTTTGTTGCCCATCGTGTGTCATCGTCGTCACTACTGGTACTTAACGGTTTGTCAGACGCTCTCACTGTTCGAAACCGGGCCGCAAAAAACGGCGGCCGCCAGGGGCGCGCCCTTGCGGCCGGCTGCGCTACTCCGCGGTCGGACTCTCGGCTGCGGCGTCGTCCGCCGATTCCAGACTTTCGAGAGCCTCCACGACCGCACGCCGGTAGTTCTCGACGGGCAGGTCGTACTCCTCGCGTGCCATCTTGACGTACTCGTCCATCGCCGCCGCGCTGCCGCCGTCCTGCGAGGACGCACCGTCGTCGCCCTCGGCGGCCGCCTCGAAGCGCTTGATGCGGTCGAGGGTGCGCTCGGCCGTCTCGATCACCCAGCGGTCCCGGGTGGCCTCGTCGACCGTCGTGATCGACTCCGGCCGGATGGACACGCGCACGTCGCCGTCGTCGGTCTCGTAGGTCCGTGGCTTGCCGACGACCGAGACGTAGGCCGGCGGTTCGAGCTCCCGGAGCATCGACGCGGCGTCGGGCTGGTACTGCCCGGCGTACATGAAGAACGTATCGCCGTTGGGGTCGACCAGTCGCCCCTGCCAGTACTCGCTGTCCTCGCCCACGTCCTCGGTCTCGGTGAGCGTGCCGACGACGAAGATGCGGTTCGCCCGTTCGCCCGTCGGGAGCAGGAGGTAGACGGGTGCGCGCTCGTCGTCCGATTCCTTGAACGTGTAGCCGGCGTCGTTGAACTCCGCTGCGAACACGCGCCGGGCGACCTCTCGGGTTGGGACTGCCGCCATGTCAGATCGACCTCGCTTTGATCAGCATCGCTTCCGCATCGACTGCACCGTCCAGTTCCTCCACGTCGTCGGCCAGGAGGTACCGCCGGAAGGTCGGCCCGCTCACGCGGTAGTACCGCCCCAGCGTCTCCTTGCGCATCTTGTCGGCCACCACCGTCGTGTCCAGTGCGTCCATCGCCATCTCCTTTGCCTCCTCGAGGGTGATGTCGGTGAACTCCTCCGTGGCCTCGCGGTTGAACAGGACCTCGTGGACCTCCTCGCCGTCGTCGAGAACGGCCTTGATGCGGAGGTCGAACTCGCCTTCGACCTCGCCGTGTTCGTTACACCGCCCGTTCTGGAGGACGCGCGTGCAGTCCTCCTCCGGACAGCGCTTGATGAGGCCGCTGCCCTTCTGGATGTCGACCAGGGCACCCTCGACGGTCACGTCGTCGTCGCCGACCTCGATGTCCTCGTCGACCTCCTCGATGACCGTCGTCCGGTTGAGTTTCACCGAGAACCGGCCCTGGTACTCGTCGGTCACGACGTTGCGCAGGTCGTAGACCGCTCCTTCCTCGAGGGCGGGCAGGTCGGACTTCGACCACTTCGTGAACTTGATCGTGCCCGTCTCGTCGCCGAGGAGGCCGACCTGTGCCACGGCGTCGCTGTCGGCGTCCCAGAGTTCGACGACCTTCGCCGTCAGGTCGACCCACTCCTCGGGGGCGTCGACCGAACTGATCTGAACGTGCTCGTTCCCGCCGCCGCTCGACAGTTCGTCGCGCTCCATCCCCGCCTCGTCGAGGTACGTGCTCGTGACGCTCCGGCGTGCCTCGTCGACCGGCACCTTGTACTCCTCGACCAGCGTCTCCAGCCGTTCCTCGACGTCGTCGACGGTGACGTCTAGCTTGTCGGAAAACTGCTCGTGTATCTCGTCCGCGTGGGTACGCAAATCTGTCATTGCTCTCACTGCCTCCGCCTTGTTTTCGATGGGAGGCACTCGGAGTTTGGTCGCCATCGGATATAAACGCTCGCCCGGTGGGGTGAAAGTGGAAACCGGGCGACTGCACCGCCACAGCGGGTCAGGCCTTCGGCCCTTCGTCCCGTGCGAGCGTCGCGGACACTCCGTCGCCCTCGGGCTCCCAGACGACCGCGAGTTCGTAGTCGCCGTCGACGCCGACGACGACCCGGTCGCCGGCCACGACGGCGGGTTCGTCGCCGATCTCGCCCGACGACGACCCGCGCCACCGGCCGCCGCGTGTCATGTCCGCGCCGGCGGCGTCGGCGAAGCCGGTGCCGCGGAGACGGATTTCCGACGCTCGCACGGTGTCGCCGCCGTCGTGTGTGATCTCGACCGTCCCCGCGCTCTCGTCGTACTCGAAGCTAAACGCGACGGCCGGGGTATCGCGGCGGCGGCGTCGGTCGTCGCGGGGCTCCGCGAACGCGCGGACGGTGTCGGCCAGGTCGTCGACCGTGCTCTCGTAGCGCAGGACGACGTCCGAACCGTCCCGCGAGATGGCGACCTCGTCCAGGGTCTCAACCATCGTCTCGCGCTCGCTTCCCTGTTCCGCGTACGCGAGGTAGCCCTCGACGGTGTCGACGAGGTTCTCCGCGGTCGCTGTGTCGTCGGCCGCCATGGTCACTTCGACCCCGCGCGAGTTGCCGTCCCGGTAGACGGCGCCGGCGACCGTCGCCACCTCGTTGAGCGGTTCCAGATAGACGGTCGTGTCGTCGCGTTCGATCTCGTCGGGAACGAGCCCGAGCGGGATGTCGAGGACGAACCGGACCGGTGCGTCCCGGGTCGTCGCGAAGGCCGACTGCATCCGCCCGTCGAGGGACTCGACCTCGCCGAGCGTGACCTCGATGGTCTCCCTGACGGCGCCTTCCCAGCCGACGACGTACTCCCCGTCGCCGAGGACGCCGAGCCAGATGCCAGCGCCGTAGAAACTGTCGGTTTCCGGGTGGTAGATCGGCTGGCCGTAGTGTTCGTCCTCCTGGTAGGAGTTGCCCATCGAGTCCGACAGGCTGTCCGTGATGTCCTCGGCCGACCAGTCGGCGGTCACGACGGCGGCGCCCCCGCGGGCGCCGAGCCCGTAGAAGCCGCTCCCGTTGAAGAAGGGGGTGAGCGACGACACCGCCGTCGGGTCGAGGCCGAAGTCATCCTCGAACCGCGACAGGAGGTCGTCGTAGCTCTCCGGCCGGTTCTCGGCGGCGTAGTCCGGATCGGCCCGTCCCTCGAACCAGGCGTTCACGAGCGTCTTCGTGGCGTCGTCGTCCCGGACTGCCTCCGCGTCGACGGTCAGCGCGAGGGTGACGCCGTCGGGGACTGTCGCGAGCGGGCCGGCGGACCCGTCTTCCCCGAGGGAGTCCATCAGGCCGGAACAGCCGGCCAGTGTGGTCAGGGCAGTCAGTGCGGCACCGGAACGGAGCAGGTCACGTCTGGAGGGCGAGTGGACCATGTTCCACCCACTCCCCTGTCAACTAATTAGTCTTGTGTGCCGCGGTGTCGGCCGTCACCGCGGTACGGAGCGGTCCCGCCGACGGACATTTGTGCCGGCGGCGCCAACCGAGTGGCATGGACGACGGCCGCATCCGCCGGTTCGTCGAGAACACGCTGCGCTCGGCCGGCCGCCAGTACGAGGAGGCCCGCCAGGCCTACAGCGACGCGAAGCGGAGCGCGCTCGCGGACCTGCCGCTGGACGATGAGGGCCGCGCGAAGATCGTCTGTCGCCGCTACGCCGAGAAACGCGCGGTCTCGCTCGACGACCAGGGGCGGCCCGACTGTTTCGACCCGGAGCACCGCGACTGCCGGGGCTGTGCCGAGGACGTGCGGGACGGCGTCGTCGAAACCTGGTGAGCGCCGCCGCTCGTCCGGCGGCCCGGCACGACAACGCCGGGCTTTTCTCCCGCTCGCCGCTAGCGTGTGTATGCACACCGCGACAGGGTCGCCCTGGGATCGTGTCAAACTGGTCGCGGTCGGCCTCGGCGTCGCAGTCGGCGGCTTCGTCGTCGGGATCGGCGCGATGATCGTGCTCGCCCTCCTCATCTTCGGTCTCGGGGTGGAACTCTCCGAGCCCGAGTTCCTCATCGTGAGTCTCATCGGCCTGCAGGGGATCGGTTTCCCGACCGTCGGCTACGCGTACATCCGGTACACGGGGCGCTCGCTTCGGACGTTCGTCCCGATGCGGGTGCCTGGCCTCCGGGACATCGCGCTGATCATCGGCGGGTGGTTCGGCGCCCTCATGGCCGTCGGACTGGTCAGCTACCTCATTCAGGTGCTGGGGCTGGTGCCCGCACAGAACAGCGCGGGACAGATCATCATGGAGAACCCCGGTTTCGTCCCCTACCTCATCCCCTTCGTCTTCCTCCTGAACGGCCCCGGCGAGGAGTTCCTCTTCCGTGGGGTCCTCCAGGGGCGGTTCCGCGAAGCGTTCGGGCCCGTCGGCGCCATCGTGCTGGCGACGCTGATGTTCGCACCCATGCACATCTTCTCGCTCGTGGGTTCGCCGGAGGCCGCGCTGGTCACCATCTCCATCCTCACCGTCCCCAGCCTCGTCTTCGGCGCGCTCTACGAGTACTCCGGGAACTTCGTCGTCCCGGCCCTGGTTCACGGGCTCTACAACGCGACGCTGTTCGGCAGCGTCTACCTCGCTGCCGAGTATGGTCCCGAAACCCCGCAGGCCCTCCTCATCTTGTAGACTTTTCCCCCTCGCGGGCGAGGGGTCGGTATGGAGCGTCCGATCGTCGCCGTCGTCCTCGCCGGCGGCACCGGCACCCGGCTCTACCCCGCGAGCCGGCGCGACCGACCCAAGCAGTTCCTCACGCTCGACAGCGACCGCTCGCTGCTCGCCGAGACCGTCGCCCGCGCCGGCTTCGCCGACGAGGTGGCCGTCCTCACGCGACCCTCGCTCGCCGACGCCGTGCGCGAACACGCGCCCGAGGCCGCCGTCCTCACCGAACCGGAGCCGAAAGACACCGGCCCCGCCCTCGTCTACGCCGCTCACCGCCTCCGCGACCAGATCGGCGAGTGCGTCCTCCTGAACCTCCCCGCCGACCACCACGTCGACGGCGACTTCGCGACGACCGCCCGGACCGCCGCCCGCGTCGCCGTCGAGACCGGCGGGCTCGTCACCGTCGGCGTCGAACCCACGCGCCCGGCGGCCGGCTACGGCTACATCGAGCCCGGCGACCGCCGCGACGGCTACGCGACCGTCGCCTCTTTCCACGAGAAACCCGACCCCGAGACCGCCCGGGAGTACGTCGACGCCGGCTACTACTGGAACGCCGGGCTCTTCGCGTGGACGCCCAACGCCCTCCTCGCGGCGGCCCGGAACAGTCCGCTGGAGCCGCTCGTCGACGCCCTCGACCGCGGCGACCCGGAGGCCGGGTTCGAGGCCATCGACCCCGTCAGCGTCGACTACGCGCTCATGGAGACGGCCGGTAACGCCTACGTCGTCCCCGCGGGCTTCGAGTGGGACGACCTCGGCTCGTGGGACGCGCTCGACCGCGTCCTCGATGCCGACGCCGACGGCAACGTCGTCCTCGGCGACGCCCTGCTCGAAGACGCCGCGAACTGCACCGTCGCCACCGACGGCCACGTCAGTCTGGTCGGCGTCTCCGATCTCGTCGTCGCCTCCTTCGGCGACCGCACGCTCGTCGTCCCGAAAGACGACCTCGGGCGCGTCCGCGAGGTGGTCTCCCAGCTCCGTGCGCAAGACCTGTTCTGACGGGCGCGCTTTTGAGGCTGGCCCCCGAACGGCCGGTCGTGACACGACTCTTCCCGGAAGAAATCACGACGCGGGACGTGCTGCTGGCCGTCGGCGCACTGCTGGCGACGCTCGCAGTCGCGACCCTCTTCGTCTTCGCCCTCGGTGCCAGCGGCTGAGCGTCCCCGCGTCGCCGGCGACTCGGTCCGACTCGCGGGCCTCGACTCCGGGGACACGGTTCGGGTGGTCTGGCGGCCCGGCGACGCGGGGCCGCCGACCGAGTTCGGCTCGTACGAGGTGCCCTAGCTCCGCAGACTGCCGCCGTCGATGGGGATTGCCGCGCCGGTGATGTAGCTGGCCCGCTCGCTACACAGGTAGGCGACGGCCTCGCCCAGCTCCGCGGGGTCGCCGACCCGCTCCAGCGGGACGCCCTCGGACCAGTCCGCACGGCCCTCCTCGTAGCTGTCGAACTCGCCGCGGTCGACGGACTGTTCGATGAGTTCCTCGATCCGGCTCGTCTCGTGGGCGCCGGGCAACACGGCGTTGACGCGGACCTCCGGCGCGAACTCGCGGGCCTGTGTCTTCATCAGGCCGATGACGGCCCGACGGACCGAGTTCGAGAGCACCAGGCCGTCGATGACCTCCTGCACCGAGCGGGAGGTGATGTTCACGATAGAGCCGCCGCCGTCGGAGAGATGGGGGTAGGCCTCGCGGGTCGCGCGCACGACGCTCATCACGAGCAGGTCGTAAGCCGACTGCCAGTCCTCGTCGTCGGTATCGAGGAAGGGGCCGCTGGGCGGCCCGCCCGCGCTCGTGACGAGGTGGTCCAGCCCGCCGAAGGTCTCGACCGGCTCGTCGACGAGCCGTTCCACGTCGTCGGCGACGGTGATGTCCGCCTGCACCGCCAGTACGTCCCCGTCGCCGACGCCGGCGAGGTCGTCGCGGGCCTCAGCGAGACGGTCCTCGTCGCGGCCACAGATCGCCACGTCGGCGCCCTCGCGGGCCAGTGCCTCGGCGGAGGCGAAGCCGAGGCCGCTACTGCTCGCCAGTACCAGTGCTGCCGATCCGTCGAGTTCCAGGTCCATACCCGCCCGGTCGGCGCCGCCGTTCAAAACCCCTGCGGGGCTGGACGGGCCATCCCTGTCGGTCCCCGCCGGTGCTCATTCGGCGCGGGTCTGCCGGCGGACCCGCACCTCGCCGTCGCTGGTGATGCCGACGAGCAACTCCTGCTCGATGTTCCGGCCCGAGACCGCGTCGCCGGCGGCGTCGCTGACGAGCTTCATGAGTTCGGGCGCGGTGTAGTTCACTTTCACGCCCACCTCGTCGCACTCGTCGAACACGCGGGCGGGCACGTCGTAGAGGTCGGTCCCGGCGTCGAGGACGACCCGGACGGGCGCCCGGAGCGCCTCGGCGAACGCGACCGTCTCGCGGGCCTTCGAGATGTTCTCACGGGCGCTGGCCTCGATGCTGGAGACGTTCGCGCGGGAGGTCCCGAGCCGGTCGGCGATGTCGGCCTGCGAGGCGCCACGCTCCCGGAGGGCGAGCACCTCGGCCTGCCGCCGGGTCAGGACGTTCTCGTCGGCGGCGAAGCCCGCGCGGTCCAGCGTCTCGTCGACGTCGATCTCTGCCCCGGTCATGGCACCCCGCGTGTGCGTAGCCGACGCCTGCGTCCGATCACGTTCGACGGTACGAAAGCCGCCGCGAAAAACCCACCGCCTCGTCCGCTCGTGGACTGTCCAGTCCCGTCGCTCGCCGTCGGCGACCGCGCTCGCGGTCACCCGCCCCAGAAGTTGTCCCGGCTCCCGAGCCGCGGGTCGTCGTCCGCCTCGATGTCCGCCATCGAACTACCCTCCGACTCCTCGTCGTCGTCGGCCTCGTCGGCCTCGGCGGCGTCGGGTTCGTCGCTGTCGCCCTCGCTCTCGTCTTCCGCTTCGTCCTCCATGGGAAGCCGCTCCAGCTCCTCGGCTTTGGCGTGGTTGGAGTGCACCCGGACGATCTTCACACGCGAGCGGGCCTCCGGGAGGACGCCGTCGACCATCACGATGAAGCCGTCCTCGGTGCGGCCGACGCCGGCCCCGCTCTCGTGGATGTCCTCGACGGTGACGACGACCTCCTCGCCCCGCTGGACCGGCTGCTGTTTCAGGTCGCGGATCGGCTGGTTGTAGTGGTTGCACCACTCGGCACCGCCGCGGTCGCCGTAGTGTTGACACCCCATTCCCTCGATTCGCTCGGAGAAACTGGGGCAGTCGTCCGCGAGTGGACAGTCCGGCATACACCCCGCTTATCAGCACGCGAATTAAACGCTTGCGGGTTGTTCAGCGCGTGAACCCTCCGCGAATCCGGTTTCAGGGCCGAACGACCCGCTACGACCCCAGAAACTCCCGGATCGGGCCGATCTGTGCCGGCACGTTCAGCGACGGCGCGTGCCCGCAGTCCACCACCAGCGTCTCCGCGTCCGGCTGTGTCTCCCGCATTCGCTCGAAGGGGTCCTCGGGGAGGATTTCCGACTCCGCGCCCCGGAGGATCATGATCTCGGCGTCGATGGCCGCCCACACGTCCCACGGGTCCGGCTCGTCCGTGTCGTCATCGCCGTCCGCGTCGTCGTCTCCCGCCAGGATCGCTGGGTCGTACGCCGGCGCGATGCCGCCGTCGTCGGTCCGCCTGGCGGAGGTGACCGCCAGCCGCCGCCACTCGTCGTCGGTCATCTCGCTGAACCGCCCCTCGTAGAGCTCGCGGTAGTACTCCTCCAGTTCGGTCACCGTCTCGACCGTCGGCGGGTCCGGCACGTACTCCATGATCCGGCCCAGGGCTTCGGGCGTGGCGTCGCCCTCCGGGTCCGGGCTCACGTCGTTGATCACCAGATGCGTGACGGCGTCGGGCATCGCGGCGCCGGCCAGCGCCATCCCCAGGCCGCCGCCCATCGACGTCCCGACGTACCGGAACTCGCCGAGGCCCAGCTCCGCACAGAAGCCGACCAGGATCTCGACCATCGCCCCGTCGGTGTACCGCTCGGCCGGGTCGTCGGCCCACTCGCTCCAGCCCCGCCCCGGCATGTCCGGACAGACGACGTGGTAGTCGTCCTGGAGTTCCCGGGCCAGTGGGTCGAAGTCCCGGCCGTTCCGCGAGAGCCCGTGGACACAGAGGACCGACGGGTCCGCGGGGTCGCCCCACTCGGAGTAGTGCAGTTCGAGGCCGTCCACCGTGACGAACCGGTCGCGTCGTCCCATACCTCCGCTTGGCCCGCCCCCGTCAAAAGTCCCTGTCCCCCGACAGCACGGCACACATAGGCCGGCTCGTACGACAGCCCACCGCACACGACCCGTCGACCGCCTCACTTTTCCGTCCCCGTCGTCGTTGCTCTACTACAATGGGCTTTGGTAGCTACGACGAATCCGAGCAGAAGGATCAGAACGTCGATACCGACGACGACGAGGCCGTCAACGTCCACGAGGACCACGACACCGGCGAGATCAGTTTCGAGTCCGACAAGGACACCGACGAGCTGGTCGATCAGCTCCAGCACATGAAAGACGACGACGACGACGAGTAACGCCGCTAGTTCTCCTCGCCGAACAGCCGGTCGAACCGCGTGACGTCCTCGTCGGTCCCCGCGATGACGACTTCGTCGCCGGGTTCGATCTCGAACGTCGCGGGATCGATATCGGCGATCAGATCCTCGTCCCGGACGACCGCGATGACGGTACACCCGGTTTTGGTCCGTACCGCCGCGTCCGCGAGCGTCCGCCCTTCGAGACCGGGGGCGGGTACCCGGACGACCCGGACCTGCTTGTCGTAGACGAGCACCTCCTCGCCTTCGAACACCGTCTCGGTGAGCATCCGGCCGCTGATACGCGCCAGCGACTCCACGGAATCGGCCCCGGCCCGGTAGAGCTTGGTCACGTCGTCGCGCTCGTTGGCCCGGACGGCGATCTCGATTTCCGGGTTGAGTTCGCGCGCGATCAGCGTCGCGAAAATCGCGGTCGTGTCGTCCGCTAACGTCACCAGGAGCGCGGACGCTCCCCGAATTCCCGCCGCCTCCAGCGCGGCCGGCTCGCGCGCGTCCCCGACCACGTCGACGCCGTCGCCGTCCTCGATGTCGAGGACCGTCAGCCGCGAGTTCGTGTCGCTCAGCGCGTCGTAGGCCGCCCGTCCCGAGTCACCGAACCCGGCGACGATCACCTCCTGGGGGCCGAAGTCACGGACCGTCGAGGTCGTCACCGACTGGAGCCGCTCCAGTTGCTCGGGGTCGCCCGCGACGAGGAGTCGCGCCCCGGCCGTCAACTCCGTCGTCGGCTCGACGCCGGTCTCGAAGTCCGTCCCGAACCAGGCTCCCACGACGGTCACGCCGAATCGCTCGCCCAGGGCCGCCTCCGCGAAGGTCTGCTGGCAGAGGTCGCTGCCGGCCTCGATCGTTATCTCGACGAGTTCCAGGTCCTCGCCGATCTCGACCCCGGCCTCGATGTCCGCGGTGACGGCGGTCGGGACCTCGCCCGCGAGGCGCTGTCCCAGGAGGCGCCGCGGGGACAGCGCCACGTCCGCCCCCGCGACCCTGTGATACTGTTCCAGATCGGGGTTCTCGACCACCGTGACGACCCGCGTTTCGGGACTCGCTTCCTTGACCGCCAGCGTGATGCTCGCGTTCCGGTCGTCGGCCACGTCCGCGACCACCGCGTCGGCGTCGCGGACGCGAACGTTCGACAGCACCGTCGTCGACTCCGGGTCGCCGTGGACCACGCGGTAGCCCTCGTCGTGGCAGTCGGCCGCCGTCTCCGCGTCCGGTTCGACGAGGACGTAGTCCCTGTCGCGGGCCTCGAGTTCCCCGACGAACGCGTCCGTCCGGGGCGTGAACCCACAGACGAGGACGTGTCCCTCGGCGTCGAGCGCGCTCTCGGGCACGGTCGAGGCGAGCGCGTCCCGGAGCCACGGCACGGCGAACACGTCCACGGCCGTCAGGATCAGCCCGATCCCCGTCAGTTGCAACACGATCACCAGCAGATTCATCTGGAGGCTCTCCCACCCCGCGTCCTCGCCGTACCCGGTCGTGGTGAAACTCTGGACGACGATCTCGAGCGAGCGGTAGAGCGGCTGTGACTCGCCCTCCCAGACCGCCATGCCGGTATTGTAGACGAGCGTGAGGCCGACCGTCACCACGACGACGAGCGCGAGGTAGGAGACCGTCCTGCGCGAACGGAACGCCATACTCCCCCTACAGACCCCTGCGGAAAACGGTTCGGGGTCGGTTCGTCGCCCGCCATCGGCCGCGGCCGCCCTGTGCTGTCGGAGGGAAAAGGGGAAAACAGCCGGTGCCCGTTGTTGATGTATGAGTTCCGACCGCACGCTCGTCGCCGACGTGATGTCTTCGCCGCTCGAGACCATCGCCAAGGACGCGACCGTCAGGGACGCTGCCGAACAGATGCGCGAACAGGACATCAACGGCCTGTTCGTCCGCGTCTCCGAGGGCGGCATCGTCACCCAGACCGACGTGGTCCAGGTCGTCGCCGACAGCGACGACCCCACGGCCGTCACCGTCGGCGACGTGATGACCGCGCCCGTCGAGAGCGTCAAGACGACCGTCGAAATCGGTGAAGCAGCGCAGATGATGACTACCTACGAGATCAAACACCTCCCCGTCATCGACCGCCACCGCGACTACGTGGGGATGATCTCCTCGACGGACATCACCGAAGCACTGGCCTAGCCGGCCGGCTCCCGCTCCGCCCGGTGCCGCTGTTCTCTCCCCACGCCGCCGGCGGGACCGAGGCCGTGTTCCAGCCTTCGAGAAACGTACTACGGGACTGAAGACGCCGTGGCGACCGAGTGACGGACGATGCGCCGTCCCACCACCCCGACCGTCCCGTCACGCCGCGGCGCCGCCGCCCGTCGCGTGCTGGCTCACACGCTCGCTCGGCCGCACCGGTGGTGACGATCGATGCGCACTCACACGCTGTTGCTGGCCGGTGTGGCCGTTCTCGGCCTGTTCGTCCTCCCGTTCGTGATCGGTCCCGGTGGGACGACACCCGAACCGGTCAGGTTCGGCGAGACGATCCGGACGGGGCTATCGAGCGAGACGGTGCGGGTCGCACGGGCGGCCGGCCACACCATCCCGAAAGCCCAGGTCTTCTACGCCCAGTCGGAGTTCGTCGTCGGGTACTACGGCGTCGCCTCGTTCGCGCGCTCGACCGCCCGCGACGGCCGCACCCGACGACTCGGCCCCCCCGTCGCCATCTACGTGAGTGCGTTCTCGACGGCGCGACCGCGACTGACGCGCGACGGGTTCCTGAACACGTCGTTCGAGACGCGTCCGACGTGGATCGACGCGAGCGACGCCCACTACGTGGTCGTGTCGACCGAGGCCCGGACGGCGGTCGTCCCGTTCACCGACGCGGCCACGGCGGCGCGGTTCGCCGCCCGGGAGAACGGGACGGTCCACCCCTGGCGGACGGTCCGTGACCGGTTCGACGAGGCGGCGTCCGTCGACCGCCCCGAGTGGCCGGCGCGACGCAGTGCACGGGCGAACGCCACCGTCGCCGCGGTCGACCCCCTGCTCGACCGCCCGGTCTCGACCGTCGTCGGGCGCGACGCCCCGACGATCCAGGGCGCCGTCCGCGAGGCACCACCGAACACGACCGTTCGGATCCCGCCCGGACGGTACGCCGAGCGGGTCCGCGTGACCAAGCCGCTCACGCTCCGCGGTGCCGGGGTGGACACGCACCTCGGCGGGAACGGGAGCGGCACCGTCGTCACCCTCGCGTCGTCACACACCGCGGTCGCCGACCTCCGGATCTCGGGCGTCGGCACGACGCGTATCGACCTGCGTGACGACACACGAACCCGCGACTGGGACTCCAAAGTCGAGCAGACCTACGGCCGCGGCGACGCCGGCATCGCTGTCATCGGTGGCGACCGGACGCTCGTCGACTCGGTGACGATCGAGACACCCTCGAACGGACTGCTCTACCGGAACGGGTCCCGTGCCGTCGTCGACGACGTGGTCGTCCGGGGCGACCCCACCCCGAACCAGGGCTACATGGGCGTGATGGCGATGGGGACGCCCGTGGTCGTCCAGCGCTCGACGTTCCGGGGCGGACTGGACGGCGTGTACGCACACAGGGCAGACGGGCTGGTGGTCCGGGACTCGACGATGGGGCGGCAACGCTTCGGCGTCCACCTCATGTTCACCTCCGGGACCCTGCTGGCGAACAACACCGTCCGGGACGCCCAGACCGGCCTCGTCGTCATGACGCGGCCGAGCGGGAACGCGCTGGTCGGCAACGACGTTCGTGACAGCAATCACGGCATCGTCACGGCAGGCGCACGCTCCTCCGTCGTCGACAACACGCTCGTCGACAACCGCGTCGGCCTGACCATCGGCACCCGGACCTCCAGGTACACCGGGAACGTCGTCGCCGGGAACGAGGTTGGCGTGCGCGCCGAGAACTACGTCGCCTCGAACCGCCTGGTCGGGAACGACTTCCTGGACAACGACCGGCAGGTCCGCGCGACCGAGGGAATGGCGCGGGTCTGGTCGACGCCGCGCCGGGGGAACTACTGGGACACGACCGTCACCGTCGGTTCGGACCGCCTCCCCCGCCCGTACGCACCGCTCGACGCCGTGGACGCGACCCTGCGAGAACCCGGCCGGGTGACGCTCGCACGCTCGCCGGTCCGGCTCGCTGGCGACCTCCTCGCGCAGCTCGTTCCCGGGATGCGAGCGAGCGGCGTCGTCGACCGGCACCCGGCCGATGCACCGCTGAACTCGAACCGACTCGCGGCGGCGGGGGACGCTGACGCGACTGCTCAGAACGCATGACCCGGACGCACGACACTCACGACCGACCGACCGAATCGACACCCACGGTGACCGTCACCGGACTGGACGACGGCTACGGCGACCTGTGCGTGCTCGACGACGTTTCCCTGTCGGTGCCGACCGACGCCGTGACGGCGCTGGTCGGCCCGAACGGGAGCGGCAAGTCGACACTGCTCCGCCTCGTCGCCGGGGTCCGGACGCCACGGGACGGCACGGTGTCCGTGGCCGAGACGGACGCGCCACGGCCCGTCGGGTACCTGCCCCAGTCGCTCCGCCCCCGGGAGGGGTTCTCCGTCCGTCGCACGATCGAGACGTACGCGGCGCTCGTCGATGGGGGCCCGGACGCGGACGCGGTGCTGTCGCGGGTCGGTCTCGACGGCGTCGCCGAGGCGACGGTCGAGACGCTGTCCGGTGGGATGCGGCGTCTGCTGGGCGTCGCCATCGCGCTGGTCGGCGACCCTCCGGTCCTCGTGCTCGACGAACCGACGAGCGGTCTCGACCCGGCGATGACCGCCCGGGTGTTCGACGTGCTCGGCGACCTCGCCACCGCCGGCCGGGGCGTGCTGGTCGCCTCCCACGACCTCGACGCGGTGAGCACGGGTGCCGACCGGGTCGTCCTGCTGGACCGCGGGACGGTCCAGGCCGCCGGCCCGACCGCCACCGTCCTCGCCGATCTGGACGTCCGTTCGCTGACCGACGCGTTCGAGACCACGGTGACCGACGCCGGTGGCGGCACCGTCCGGCGCGGGGTGGACCCGTGACGCGCCATCCCCTGACACGACTCCGCGTGCTGGCGCGCCGCGAGGCCACGACGGTTCTCACCACGCGCGCGTTCGGCCTCCTCGTCGTGGCACTGGCCGTCCTCGCGGCGGGACTGGTCTCGGTCAGCGGTGCCGCGGCGAGTGGGTACCTCCCGGCGGTGGTCGACCTGTTGCCCGCACTCGAACTGCTCGTTCCCCTGCTGGCGTTTACCGTCGGCTATCGTGCACTGCTCGACGACCGTCGACGCGGCGAACTCGCCGTCCTCTCGACGTTCCCGGTCTCGCGTGCGACCGTCGTCGCGAGCGTGCTGGTCGGGCGCGGTGTCGCCCTGACCGCGGGGATCGTCGCGGCACTCCTCCCGACGATGGGGCTGGTGTGGTTCGCCGGCGGCCCGACGACGCAGTTGGTCGCCACTCACAGCAGTACGGACTCGGCCGTCCTGTTCCTGCGCCTGCTCTCGTCGACGACGCTGTTCGGCCTGGCCGCGCTCTCGGTGGCCGTCGCCGTCTCGGCCGTCGCCGGCGGGACACGGAGCGCAGCGGCGACGCTCGTGGCCCTCTGGGTCGCGCTCACAGCGGTCGTCGACCTCGGGCTGGTGGAGGCGCTTGACACCCTCGGATCGGAGGCCGTCCTGGCAGTGCTGGCACTCTCGCCTGCAGGCGCGTATCGCGGCATCGTGTTACAGACCGTCGTCGACGTGGCGACGGCGGGGTCGATCCGGGCCGCTGCCCCCCTCGCGAGCGCGGTCGGTCTGTGCTGCTGGGTCGTGGGCGGCGCCGGTGTCGCGACCTACGCGATCTGGCGGATCTGACGCTTTCGAGAACCGTACTACGGGGTTTTCGTCGCCTTCGGTCCTATCCCGACTCGATGCACCGACGCAGGTACCTCACGGCGGCTGTCACGGTCGGCGCGCTCGGGACTGCCGGCTGTGTCGGCTCGGTTCTGGGCGGTGGCGAGCGCGAGCGGACCTACCTCGACGAACCGGACCGACAGCTGAGCAGTTCCGACCTCCCCTATCCCGCGCACGGCCAGCGACTCCCGGCGGCGACACTGCGTGCCCCGCTCGCCGGGCGCGAGATCACGACGACCGACCTCGGCGACCGACACGTGGTAATGACGTTTTTCTACAGCAACTGCAACACGGTCTGTCCGATCCTCATCTCCGACCTCGCGCGCGTCCAGGCGGCCGCCAGCGAGGCGGGATTCGCCGACGATATCGTCTTCCTGGCGGTCACGTTCGACCCACGGCGTGACGACGCCGAGCGACTCGCACAGTACGCCGACATGATGGGCGTCGACCTCGACGCGGGGAACTGGCATTTCCTCCGCCCGGCGGGCCGCGACCGCGCGAAGGAGGTCGTCCAGGACACGTACGGCGTGACCTTCGAGCGGACGAAAGCGACCGGCGAGGCGGAATACATGTTCAACCACCTCGGGTTGATCGTGCTGGCGAACGACGAGGGTGTCGTCGAGCGCGCCTACTCCGGGAACGAACCGAAGTCGAAACGGGTCCTCGCCGACCTCGAACGGATTCGCAGTCGGCAGGGCTAGAGGAACTTCGCCCGGTAGGCGCTGGCGTCCTCGCGGGTGATCGACTGCAACCGCACGATGTCCTCGGTCGTCAGGTCGTCGTACTCCTCGACGTAGGCCCGGGCGTCGGCCAGGTCGGCGTAGGGGAGCGGATTGCCCATCATGGGACCGCCGGTCCGGTCGGCGTTCGTATCGAGGACGTACGACGCCAGCGTTCCCTCGACGAGGTCCTCGCTGTCGTGGTCGTGGACCCAGACGCCGACGACGTCGGCCTGTTCGCGCCCCTCGACGAAGTGGCCGGGGTCGGCGTAGTAGGCCGCCAGACAGCCCGGCGAACAGAAGAAGTCGCGGTCGCCGCGCTCGTGGCTGGCCTGGGCGTTCCACGCCGGGAAGTTCGCGGGCTGCATGTTACAGACCGTACACTCGGTGTCTTCCGGCACCGAGACCGGTTCGAGGATCGACTGCTCGTCGACCTCGGGGAGGAAACTCGCCCGGAAGCGCCGGGCCAGCGGCACGTCGAACGCCGCGAGTTCGACGATGTCCTCGCGCGTCCGGTCATCGTACTCCTCGACGTAGGCCCGTGCCTCGCTCTCCTCGGCGAACGGCACCGGGTTCTCGCCCATGGGCGCGTCGATGTGTGCCGCCGTCTCCTCGAGGACGTAGTACGCCGCCGTCGCGTCGACGTACTCCCGCGAGCGGTACGCCCGAACCCACTCGTAGGCCAGGTCGTCCTGGGAGTGGGCGTCGTCGAAGTGGCTCGGCGTGGCGTGGTACGCCGTGAGACACCCCGGCGAACAGAAGTACTTCCGGTCTCCGTTCTCGTGTGTCGCCTGGGCGTTCCACGCCGGATAGTCCGCGGCGTACATGTTGCAGACCGCACACCGGGACTCCTCGGGGACGGGCTCGACCGGTTCCGAGAGGTCGGCCGACGGAGTCGCGGTCGTCGTGGTCGTATCTGTGCTCGTGGTCGTGTCAGTGCCGGGGCCGGTCGTCGTCTCACTGCCTTGTTGCCCACAGCCAGCGAGCCCCGCGGCGACTGCGAGTGCGCTCGCGCTCAGGAGTCGACGCCGTGTCACGACACGCTCCTCGACATCTCGATTGCACATACCTGCTGGTTCGCAGTTCAGTGATATAGAACCCGTAGCACGTTCCTCGAAAGTGAAGACGGACACCTCCCCACGCCCACCGCTCGCCGAGCCCCGCCCGTCACGCGTTCGCGAGCTGGGCGATGAGCTCCGGCGTCACCTCGTCGACGCCGACGAGTTCGCCGCCGTACGTCGACCGGAACGACTCGGCGTCACCTCGCTCCGAGAACGCGATCAGGTCTTTCCCCATCGCGCCTTTGACCGGCGAGCCGGCGACGAACGTCACCGCCGACGCGTCGACGAACGCGTCGGCCTGTGGGTGTCTCGTGATGAGCTGGTCGCCACCGCCCTCGAACACGTCGTAGTCGACTGCCGAGTAGTCCGTGACGTACATGACGGATCGCTCCCAGCCGCGGTCCTGCCGGTCGAAGTCGTACTTGAACGCTTCCCAGGTGCTACAGAACCGAGCGGGGTTCTCGTGACCCGACGGCGTGTGCTGTGGGTAGAAGATCTCTACCGACGGCCCCGGGTGGTTCGGAATGATCATCCCACAGAGCTCACAGGCGTCGTCGTCGTCGAGCGTGATCGCCGCCGGGGCGTCGGCGGTCGGCCCGTCACCGCCCGGGGACGACGAGCACCCGGCCGTGACTGCCGCGAGCCCCGCCACGCCGCACGTGAGGAGCTGACGGCGCGTCACCCGGTCGCTGACCGATCCGGCCGCCCGCGAGTCCGCCCCGCCGTCGCAGTGATGGCACATACGTTGTCGTTCGTCGCCGCGCGAAAGTAACCTCAGGTACGATTCTCGAACGCCGGCTCGACCCGCGCACTCCCTGCGGTCGTTCGCGGTCGCCAACCGACCTCAATCGCCAGCAGCAGTTCGCGTCCCGGCAGACAGCGGCGTCCGTTCCACGACCTGCCCGTCGTAGGTCGGATACTGCTCGACGATCTCCCCCTCACTCAGGTCGCCGTCCTCGATCATGTCCTCCAGGAGCCACCACGCGACCTCGACGTGGTCGGACTTGACGGTGTAGAACTCCTCGGGGACGCCCAGGCGCTCGAAGCGGTCGGGTTCGGCCCAGGTCTTCCCGTAGACGAGGGTGCCGTCGTCGGTCACCTCGTCGAAGGGGCGCCGAATCTGTCGGGCCATCCGCTTGAGCCGTCGGCGGTGCTGGGCGGCGTCCTTGAACACGGAAGTACAGAAGTAGACCTTCTCGTGGTCCCCCATCTCATCGAGGATGGCCTCGCGGGTGTCCTCGACGGCGCTCATGTGGTCGTCTTTCAGCTCGAAGCCCTGTTCCTGCATCCGGCGGTAGTTCCCGTCGGACATCTCGAACTCGTTGATGTTGCAGAACTCGGCGGCGCCCTCGTCGAGGAAGTCGAGGAACTCCCCTTCGGGGCGGATGCCGGGAATCTCGAAGGCCGGGGTGAGGCCTTCCTCACGGGCGATGTAGAGGATGTCTTCCCACTCGGTCCCGTGGAGGTCGCCCCACTGCTCGAAGGGGGGATGGAAGCGGATCTCGTCGAGGCCGGCCTCGCTGAGGCGGCGCATGTTCTCGCGGCCGCCGGTGATGCCGGTGTAGAGGTGGGTGTGGTGGTCCTCGCCGAACTCGTCTTTCAGCAGGGAGAGATAGCGCGTCGTTTTCCCCATCGCCTCCTGTGGCTCGCCGCCGGTGATGGAGGTGCCCAGCGCGTCCATGCGCTTTGCCTCTGTGATGACGTCCTCGTCGTCCTCCACGAGGCGCTCGTTGGCGTAGACGTCGGTGACGTTCTTGCGGTTCTCGCCGAGCGGGCAGTAGAAGCAGTCGCGCTGGTCACAGTAGCCGTAGACGAACAGCACCATCTT
This sequence comes from Halorientalis marina, assembly GCF_023028345.1. GTDB lineage: Archaea > Halobacteriota > Halobacteria > Halobacteriales > Haloarculaceae > Halorientalis > Halorientalis marina. The sequence goes on from NZ_CP095487.1 coordinate 257,356, forward strand.
GCCGCCTTTGGCACACTGTTCACAGCCCTCGGAGATCATCGGTTACCCGTTCTTTTCGGTCGAGCGGCAAAAGGCGTGCGGAACGGACCGACGCCCTCGTGGCCGGCGGGGTCTTTTTTCATGTTTCGGCCCCTGGTAGGGCTATGGCCGAGGACCACCCCGACGGCGACGCCGAGACTGCGACGGCGAGCGGGGAGGCTGACGAGCCGACGTCGACCGCACTCCCCGGAACGAGGATCGATCCGTTCGTCGACTTCTCGGAGCGGGTAATGCAGCTCGTCGAACTGGTCGCGGGGTTCGTCCTCGTCGTGCTCTTCGCCATCGGCGTGTTCGATCTGGGGCTCCAGATCGTCAACGAGATCCGGAGCGGCGACATCAGCGACCCGCTGGTCGTCATCGGGTTCATCGACACCGCCCTCCTGCTGTTCATCATCGTCGAGGTGTACAACACGGTCATCGCCTACGCGCGGTCGGACGAGACCGCGCGGATTCTCCGGCTGGTGATCTTCACGGGCGTCATCGCGCTGGTCCGGAAGGCCATCGTCTTCCGGACGGGGGAGTTCGCGACGAAGACGGACGCGCTGATGGTCGCGGCCTCCTACGCCCTGCTGACGCTGACGCTCGGGGTCCTGCTGTTCGTCAGCTACCAGTTCGTCGGCGGCGAGGGCGACGAACCGGCGCAGTACTGACCGGCCGCCGGAAAGCACATAACCGAAAGCGGCGAACTGTCGAGTGATGCTGCTGGTCCTGTGTGTGGACCTGGACAACGACATCGGCCGCAAGACCGGCATCGAGACGCCAGTCATCGGTCGGGACGATGTCGAGGATGCCGCCGTCGCGCTCGCGACCGCGGACCCCGAGGACAGCGACGTGAACGTCCTCTTCGAGGGGTTGCACCTCCACGACACCATCGAGGACGAGACCGTCGAGGTCGCGGCGGTCACGGGCGTCGACGGCAGCGACGTGGCCGCGAACAGGAAGGTCGGCGAGGAGGTCGACAACATCCTCGCGACCCTCTCGACCGGCGAGGACGTGCGCGCGCTGGTCGTCACCGACGGCGCACAGGACGAGTCTGTCGTCCCCGTCATCCGCTCGCGGATCCGTATCGACGGCGTCCGCCGCGTCGTCGTCCGCCAGGCACAGGACCTCGAATCGATGTACTACACCATCAAACAGGTGCTCGACGACCCCGAGACACGGGGGACCATCCTCGTGCCGCTGGGTATCCTGCTGCTCATCTATCCGCTCGCCATCATCGCGGACTCGCTGGGGATGCCCGGCGCGGTGTTCGGGATGACCTCCGGCCTGCTGGGGCTGTACGTCCTCGGCCGCGGCCTGGGCGTCGAGCGCCTGCTCGACTCGGCCATCGGCCGCCTGCGCTCGGGACTGTACGCCGGTCGCGTGACGCTGATCACCTACGTCGTCGCCGCGGCCCTGCTGCTCGTCGGCGGGGTCAACGGCGTCCAGACGCTGGATGGCCTCCGGATCGCCCGCGGGACGCTCGCGCCGCTGGAGGTCATCGCCGCCCTGCTGTACGGCGCCGTTCGCTGGTTCGCAGTGGCCGGTATCACCTCCAGTTTCGGCCGGCTCACCGACGAGTACCTGGCCGACGCCTTCCAGTGGCGGTACCTCAACGCCCCCTTCTACGTCGTCGCCATCGGGGCCGTCCTCCACGGTGTGAGCGCGTACTTCCTCGGGTTCGTTACCCTCTCGTTCCTGGCGGCGGTGCTGACCGGCGGGACGATCCTCGGGCTCGCCAGCACGCTCGCCTTCGCCGTCGCCGAGTCACGGTTCCCGACCGAGGGCACGTCGGCCTGACCGACGCGTCGCTGCCACCACCGAGGTCGGCCGAACGCTTATTTCGAGGTCGGACGTAGACCCGGGCATGAGTTCTCGGGAGATCCGTCTCATCGAAGAAACGGACGGCGAGTGGTCCGCGGTCGACGTCGACACCGGTGTCGTCAGCCGGGCCGAGACGCGCCGCGAGGCGCTCGAAGTCCTCGACGAGGCGGTCGCGTACCACACCGACGGCACTGGTAGTTCCATCGACGACGAGGTCGCGTACCTCGAAGACCACGGCATCGATCCCGCGCAGGTCACCGACCCGCGGGACCTCCCCGACGTCATGCAGTAGGGGGAATCCGGAGGGACCTACCGTTCACGAACTGCGTTCACGGCTCGCTTCGCTCACCGCTCACGAACCACCACGAACTCGGCGAGGTCCTCCAGATAGGCGAGCGCCTGCGAGTCCTCGGCGTCGACGGTCGCGAGCGCCGCGAGCGCGTCGTCGGACATCTCGTGGGCGCGCTCGTTCGCCTCCTCGGGCGTGAGTTCGGTGACCTGGACGAGCGACGGGCGGTCCATCTCGGCGTCGTGGCCCGTCGGCTTCCCGAGGTCGCCGGCGTCGGCGGTCGCGTCGAGCACGTCGTCGCGCATCTGGAAGGCGATGCCGACCCGCTCGGCGTACTGGCCGACGGCCTCGACGGTGTAGGCGTCGGCGTCGGCGGCGACCGCGCCCAGTTCCGCGGCGGCACGGAAGAGCGCGCCGGTCTTCCGGCGGGCCAGTTCCAGGTACTCCGCTTCGTTTTCCGGCTGGGCGACGAGTTCGGTCGCCTCTCCTTCCCCGAGTTCGACCATCGACTCGGCGACCACCTGCATCGCGCGCTCGTCGGTCGAAAAGAGGGCGAAGGCCTCCCCGAGCAGGCCGTCGGAGGCGATAATCGCCGGGCCGTGGCCGAAGGCGGCCCAGGCGCTATCGACCCCGCGGCGGGTCTCGGAGTCGTCGATAATGTCGTCGATGACGAGCGAGGCGTTGTGGACGAGTTCGATCCCGACCGCGAAGTCGACGGCGTCGTCGGGGTCGCCGCCCAGCGCCTCACAGACAAGCACCGTCACCGTCGGGCGGACGCGCTTCCCACCAGAAAGCGAAATCTGGCGCACCTCGTCGGCCAACTCCGACGGTTCTACGGCGTCGAGCACCGCCTCCAGCCGTTCGTCGACGCGCGACCGACGACGCTCCAGGTACTCCATCACCGTCTAGTCAGGGTTGCGTCGGTTTGAGCGTGACGGAATCCGGCCTCCGCCGCCGCTCGCGGGGCCTCCGGTCGCCGCGCTCAGAACCGCTCGGGCTCGGGCTCGGAGGCCGGCGGGTTCGGGGCGGGGTCCTCGTCGCTGCCGCGGACGCGCCCGCTCTGCTTGATGATCGAGAGTGCGGTCATCACGTCCGACCGGGTGACGAGGCCGACGAGGTCGCCGTCGGCGGCCTCGCCGAAGCCGCCGTTGTCCATGACGAGCAGGCGGCCGATGCCCTCCTTTTGCATCCGGGTGAGCGCGTCCATCGCGCCGAGGTCGGGCTCGACGGCCTCCAGGTCGGCCGTCATCACGTCCGAGACGGTGTAGGCGTCGCGTTCGACCTCCTTGACCTCCAGTGCGTCCTCCAGCGTCACGAGGCCGACGACGTTGCCGTCGCGGACGACGGGGTACCCGGTGTGGCGCTGGCGGAACATCCGTTCGAGGAGGGCGGCCACGCTGTCCTCCGGGTGGACGGTCTCCACGTCGTCGGCGGGCGTCATGATGTCGGAGACGGTGACGCCCTCGAAGGCCGCCCGCATGACGGTCTGCTGGGCCTCCCCGGAGGCGCCGATGTAGATGAAGAAGGCGATGGCGATCAGGAAGAGGCCGCCGCCGCCGAAGAGACCGAACAGGCCGAGCAGGATGGCGAAGACCTTGCCCACTTCGGCGGCGATCTGTGTGGCCCGGGCGTAGGGCCGGTTGCGGGCCAGAAGCGCCCGGAGGACGCGCCCGCCGTCCATCGGGAAGCCGGGGAGCATGTTGAAGATCGCGAGCGCGACGTTCATGAGCGCGAGGTAGCCGAGCAGGAACCGCGCGACGGGCGCGCTGCTCGGGGCGAGCAGGAAGGCGACGTACGAGCCCACGCCGAGCGCCACCGAGACGACGGGACCGGCGACGGCGATGAGCAGTTCCTGTTTCCAGTCCTCGGGCATCTCCTCCAGCTGGGCAACGCCGCCGAACAGCCAGAGCGTGATCGACGAGATGGGGAAGCCAAAGCGCATAGCCACGAGCGAGTGCCCGAGTTCGTGGAGGACGACGCCGGCGAACAGGCCAACGGCGGCGACGATCCCGATGACGATAGAGAGGGTCGGGTCCGCCAGCGCTTCGGGTGCGATCTCGGCCGCCCAGACCCCGTTGAGGATGTTCACGTACTCCGCGATCTGGACGCTGATCAGCCACGCGAACAGCGGCAGGACGAGCAGGAAGGTCAGATCGAGTTTGATCGGTATGCCAAAGGCACTCCCGATCCGGAAGCTTCGCATACGCAATGGTAGGCCCGCGAGAACCTTAAGCGCGTGTATGCCGGTCGACGGGGCGGGTGCCGACGGCACGACCCGACCGCCACGGCTTTGTCCGCCTCGGCCGTATCAGAGGCTATGAGCGACTCGACAGAGCGACCGTCGCCGGTGCTCCGCCGCGCCGAGGACATCGAGTACGAGGCCGTCGGCGCCGCCGACGGGCTCTCGAAGGGCGTCCTCGTCGGCGAGGAACACGGCGCACCGAACCTCGCCATCCGCCGGTTCACGCTCGCGCCCGGCGGCGAGGTCCCGAAACACACCAACGAGATCGAACACGAACAGTACGTCCTCCGCGGCGAGTACACGGTGGGTATCGGAGAGGCGTCGGAGACGCCTCATGCAGACGGCGAAGCCGTCGACGACGGCGAGGAACACACCGTCTCGGCGGGCGATTCCCTCCTCATCCCCGCCGGCGTCGTCCACTGGTACCGCAACGAGGGCGACGAGGAGGGCGCGTTCATCTGCGCCGTGCCGACCGGCGACGACGAGATTCGGTTGACCGAGGAGTGACGGACCAGTCCGCCGGCCGCCCGAGCACCGCTCGTCGTTCCGAGCGACTGAAATAGGACCGTCGTCTACCCTGACTCGTGTCACAGCAGGTCGCGCAGGTGGATACGCTGTTCCTCCACGAGGCCGGCGACGAGTACCGCGTCGTCGTCGAGCGGGACGGCGACCGCCTCTTCCAGGCCGTCCTCGAACTCAAGGAGACCGGTGCCGGTCCCCGCCCGGGCCGGTTCCGGGTCAAGGAGGGCACCAGCGAGGAGCCGCGCAGTCCCGACGAGTTCGTCGACATCGCCCGCCGCGCGACCCGCATCCGCATCTCCGAGCAGACCTCCCGCGAAGGCCGCGCGGAACTCCAGTCGATGCTCGACGCCTACCAGCTCGACGCCAAGGTGGTCCGGACCTGCCGGTACTGCGCCTCCAGCGGCCGGTACTCGCCTATCACCGCCGAGACGGCCATCGAGGCCGACGGCGAGACCATCTGTCCCGACTGTGCGCGCCGCGAACTCGACCGGGAACTGTCCTTCCAGGGCGGGATGAGCGCCGACGCCCGCGAGCGCCTGGAGGACCTCCTGTTCGAGGTACAGGACCTCGAACGCATCACGAACCTCCTCCAGGGCGAACTCGACCCGGACCTGACGAAGTTCGACGAGATCAGCGCGACCGTCGACGAGGTCGACCCCGTCCGCGTCGACTCCCTCTCGATGCACCCCGGCGTCCAGTCGAAGTTCGAGAACCGCTTCGACACCCTCCTGCCCGTCCAGAGCCTCGCCGTCGAGAACGGCGCCCTCGACGGGCAGGACCAGCTGGTCGTCAGCGCGACGGCGACCGGGAAGACCCTCATCGGCGAGATGGCCGGCATCGACCGCGTCCTGAACGGGGAGGGGAAGATGCTCTTTCTCGTGCCCCTCGTCGCGCTCGCGAACCAGAAACACGAGGCCTTCGAGGAGCGCTACGGCGACATCTGCGACGTGACCATCCGCGTCGGCGCCTCCCGCATCAACGACGACGGCAATCGCTTCTCACCCGACGCCGACATCATCGTCGGTACCTACGAGGGAATCGACCACGCGCTCCGGACGGGCAAAGACCTGGGCGACATCGGGACGGTCGTCATCGACGAGGTCCACACGCTGGGCGAGGGCGAACGGGGTCACCGGCTGGACGGTCTCATCTCGCGGCTGAAGTACTACTGTGAGGAGCAGGCCGGCGGGTCGGCGACCAACACCGACACCCAGTGGATTTACCTCTCGGCGACGGTCGGGAACCCCTCGCAGTTGGCCGAGAAGCTCCGGGCGACGCTCATCGAGTTCGAGGAGCGGCCGGTGCCCATCGAGCGCCACCTCACGTTCGCGGACAGCCGCGAGAAAACCGAGATCGAGGACCGCCTCGTGAAACGGGAGTTCGACACGAAATCCTCGAAGGGCTACCGCGGGCAGACCATCATTTTCACCAACTCACGGCGGCGGTGCCACGAGATTTCCCGGAAACTGCAGTACGATTCCGCGCCGTATCACGCCGGCCTGGACTACAAGCGCCGGAAGAAGGTCGAGCGACAGTTCGCCGACCAGGACCTCGCGGCGGTCGTGACGACGGCGGCGCTGTCGGCGGGCGTTGACTTCCCGGCCTCGCAGGTCATCTTCGACACCCTCGCCATGGGCATCGAGTGGCTGACGGTCCAGGAGTTCAGTCAGATGCTCGGCCGCGCGGGCCGGCCGGACTACCACGACAAGGGGACGGTGTACATGCTGGTCGAACCGGACACCTCGTATCACAACAGCATGGAGATGACCGAGGACGAGGTGGCGTTCAAGCTCCTCAAGGGGGAGATGGAGCCGGTCATCACCCGCTACGACGAGTCGGCGGCGGTCGCGGAGACGCTGGCGAACGTCACCGTCGGCGGGAAGGCGGCGAAGCGCCTCAACGAGCGGATGGTCGGCGAGGTGCCGACGAAACACGCCCTCGCCAAACTGCTGGAGTACGAGTTCATCGACGGGCTGGCCCCGACGCCGCTCGGGCGGGCGGTGACCCGGCACTTCCTCGCGCCCGACGAGGCCTTCCTGATGCTCGACGGCATCCGCAAGGGCCGTGACCCGTACGGCATCGTGGCCGACCTGGAACTGCGCGACGACGACCGGTGACTGCGGGGTCGACCGCAGAGGCTTCGAGGCGGAACGGGGACCGCAGGGACCCGTGGCGCGACGCGAGCGTTGCGGCCGTGGCGCAACGCCACAAGGGTTTTCGCGGCCCACGGGAATGGTTGGGTATGGGACTGTTCGACTCGGTTCGGGGTGCCCTCGGGGGCGAGGCGGGGGACGACGAACCCGAGTTGACCGACGACGTGCCCCGCCCCGCGAACCACGGCGAGCCGACGCCGACCGACTTCCGTAACAAGGCCGTCGACGCCGTCCAGGACTGGGGCGTCGACGACCTGGATTTCACCGCCGAATCCCTCCCGCGACTCGACACCTTCGCCGACCAGCAGGGCGCCCGGCTGGACGTGATGGCCGCGGACCGTGACGACGACGAGGCGGTCGCCCGGATGCACACCGCCTACACCATCCGTGCCGGCAGCTACTTCGGTGAGGTGCTGGTCCGCGAAGCCGACGGCCAGTGGACCAGAAACGGCGAGGTCTGGGCCGTGCAGGTGCCCACCGGCGAGGACGAAACGATCGTCGACGCCTTCGAGGTCGCCGCTCACTCCTTCGCCGAGGCGCCGGCGTTCGTCGAGACGGCCCGCCAGCTCGGCGTCGAGGTCGACGAGGACGACGACGAAGACGAGGCAGTCGAGACCGACGAGGTGCGCCCGGAGATGCGCGAGGTCGCCGAGTCGGTCCCCGGCACCTGGGATACCTACGACCTCGACTTCTCGCCCGCGTCGGTCGTCCGCCTCGACGACCTCGTCGAACGCGAGTTCGACCCCGGCGAGTTCGACGGCGTCGACGTGGGTGGCGACGACATGGACGCGAAGATGTACCGCGAGCGCCTCAAGCAGTTCGGGAGCTACTTCGGCGAGGTCATCGTCCGCCACCTCGGCGGGGAGTGGAACCGCCGGGCGGGCGAGGTGGTCGTCGACGTCTCCGCCGGCAGCGACGGCTGGATCACCGTCCCCGTCTTCGACGTGGCCGGCGAGGGGCTCCGCGGTGCCCCGCGGTTCGTCCTCGAGTACAACCGCTGTATCGAGGACGCCGGCCTCGACGTGAACGCCATCGACCCCGCCGAACCGTCGACCGACGCCGACCACGACGCGAGCCTCGACGCCGCCCCGCCGGAGACCTCCGGTACGGACTCGCCCGAGACCTCCGATACCGGCTCGACCGAGACGGAGGACGCGACACCGACCGACGAGCCGGCGGCGACCGACGAATCGACGGCCGAGCCCGTGGCTGACGCTCCGTCGGAAACGCCACCTTCGAAAGAACCGAACGCGGAGGGGGCTGGAGCGGCGTCGGCAGCCGGCGACGCGGTCGGTGACGACCACCCGGCAGCGCCCGGCCGGGCTACGAACGACGCCGAGCGACCGGGTGCTGACCGCTCGGCTGCCGACCGCACGGACGAGGACCGGGCGGACACGGCGACGACCGACGACTCGGCCGAGACAGACGACGCGGCGGCATACGACCCGGCACCGGCGGACGGTGCCGACGACGACGCGGTGGCGGCGGCCGCCGACGCGCTGGCCGAGTCCGGCGACGGCACGGCCGACGCGGCCGAATCCAGCGGGGCGGTGCCGGACGAGCGTCGGGAGTCGACGGCAGACGCGGAGTCGGGCGACGCGGACCCGGCTGTCGAGGACGGTGAGACGCTCGACCTCGGCGACGGGGGCGGCGAGGCCGAACCGTTGACGGCTGCGGACGTGACCGAGGACGCGAAGGGCTTTGCGGCGACGTGGCCGGGCTACGACCTGGACTTCTCGCCGAAGTCCCTGGAACGACTCGACCGCCTCGTCCGCGCGGAGTACGAGACCGACGACGTGCCCGACGTGGTCCTCGACGGCTCCGGCGTCGACGACTCCTACCTGACCGCCCGGATCGTCGAGACGGGGGGCTACTTCGCGGAAGTCATCCGGCGCTCCGTGGGCGGCGAGTGGCGCGAGGGCGACGGCCTGACCTTCGTGATCGGCGGTCGCCGCGGGGAGACGCGCCTGGACCCGGTGGCTATCGCTGCCGACTGCTTCCGCAGCGAGGAGTCGTTCGCAGCCGCGTACGCTGACGTGCGCAACTCCGTCGGTGCGTAGCGACGGTCGGTAACGGCAGCGCCACGACCGACGACGCCATTCAGCCGGTCGGTGCGGCGGGTGCCGCCGGGAACGCGGTTTTTTTGAACGACGCGCGTGAGGTGGTGGGCGTGGCACTGCCCCCGATCACGCCGGCGATGCTGCTGGTGTTCGCGCTGATCCTCGTGGCACTGGTACTGTTCGCCACGGAACCGGTCCCCATCGACATTACGGCAATCGGCGTGATGGTCGCGCTGTTGCTCGTCGAGCCGGTTTCGGCCATCCTGGCGAGCGTCGGGCTGCTCGCCGAGCCGCTCGTCGTCCTCAGTGATCCGGAGGCGGGGCTGACGGTCGTCGACCAGGGCCTCTCCGGGTTCGCAAACGCCGCGACGATCACCGTCCTCGCGATGTTCGTGTTGAGCGCCGGCGTCCAGAAGACCGGGGTCATCCAGATACTCGGCGCGAAGATCGCCGCGGTCACGCGCGACAGCGAACTCAAACAGCTCTCGGCGACCATCGGTTTCATCAGCCCCATCTCCGGCTTCATCAACAACACCGCGGCGGTCGCCATCCTCCTCCCGATGGTGACCGACCTCGCCCACCAGGGGCGGACCTCCCCGTCGAAGCTTCTCATTCCCCTCTCCTATGCCTCGATGTTCGGCGGGATGTTGACACTCATCGGCACGTCGACCAACATCCTCGCCAGCGAGATCGCGGGCCGCCTCGGCGTCCCCGGAACCCCCTTTTCGATGTTCGAGTTCACCGCGCTCGGCGTCGTCGTCACCATCGTCGGGACGATCTACCTCCTGACCGTCGGCCGGTGGCTCACGCCCGCCCGGATCAAGCCCGAGGGAGACCTCACCGAGGAGTTCGAGATGAGCGAGTACCTGACGGAGGTGATCGTCCGCGAGGACTCGCCGGTCGTCGGCCAGACCGTCCGCGACGCGCTCAGGGATACCGACTTCGACGTGGACCTCATCCAGTTGATCCGTGGCGACGAGATCTTCCTCGAACCCCTCGGACCGAAGACGATCCACGTCGGCGATATTTTCGCCGTCCGGACCGACCGCGATACGCTCGTCGAGTTGAGCGACGCGGAGGGGTTCGACCTGCTCGCCGAGGTGACCGTCGACGAGATGGTGCTCGAAGGGGCCGACGAGGGGCAGAACCTCGTCGAGGTGGTCGTCGCGCCCGGCGCCAGCCTCGTCGGCGAGACCCTCGCCTCCACGAACTTCCGGCAGCGGTACGATGCGACCGTGCTCGCGCTCCGCCGGGGCGGGGAACTCGTTCGCCAACGCATGGACCGCATTCGACTCCGGGTCGGCGACACGCTGCTCGTGCAGGCGACGCCCGGCAGCATCGACCGCCTGAACGCGAACCGGAACTTCATCGTCGCCCAGGAGGTCGAACGCCCCGACTTCCGTCAGTCGAAGATCCCCGTCGCTATCGGGATGGTCACGGCCGTCGTCCTCGCGGCCGCGTTCACGCCCATCCACATCGTCACCGCCGCACTCGCCGGTTCGCTCGGGATGGTCGTCACCGGCTGTCTCAAACCGCACGAGGTCTACGAGGCCGTCCAGTGGGACGTGATCTTCCTGCTCGCCGGCGTCATCCCGCTCGGCATCGCCATGGAACGGACCGGCGGCGCGGACCTCATCGCCGATCTCGTCGTCATCGCCGCCGCCGCGCTCCCGCCCATCGCCGTCCTCGGCCTGATGTACGTCGTGACCGCGACGCTGACCAACGTCATCAGCAACAACGCCGCCGTCGTGTTGATGATTCCCGTCGCCGTTCAGGTGGCCGCCGACCTCGGTGCCTCCGCGTTCTCCTTCGTCCTCGCCGTTACCTTCGCCGCCTCGACGGCCTTCATGACCCCCGTCGGTTACCAGACGAACCTCTTCGTCTACGGCCCCGGTGGCTACCGCTTCACCGACTACCTCCGCGTTGGGACGCCCCTGCAGGCGATTTTCGCCGTCGTCACCACCCTCGGGATCGCCGCGATCTGGGGGCTCTGAGGCCCGCGATGCGCTGGCGCGACCGCCGTCCGCCAACGAAAGGCTTAGGTCCGGCTGTCGGTGACATGAGAATACGGGATCGTGGGTTAGCTTGGTATACTTCGGGCCTTGGGTGCCCGTGACCCCGGTTCAAATCCGGGCGATCCCATGTTGCTGTCGTGAACGAACTCGTAAGCGACAGCAACTGGTGAGCACGGAATTGAACCCTGGAAGACGAGCGACGCGAGTCTTCCTTCGGTTCCAAATCCGGGCGATCCCACCCTCATTTGAATAACACGCCATTGCGGCTCCGGCATCCGGTCGCCCGCTGTCGAGTCGCGGCACCCCTGACCATCGCGTAACTATCGAGCTAGTAAACGGTGAATAACTAACTGCCAAGCCGATCGAACGAGAGGTGGGTATGGCACACAGTGGGGGATATCAGGACGGTAGCGAATCGAGTCGGGGGCCTTCCTCGACGAGGATTGCTGCCCTGTTCGAGTTGCTCGCCGACGAGGAGCGGCAGGTCATCGTCCAGTATCTCCTGTCCCAGTCCGACGAATCGGTCCCCGTGGCGGATCTCGTCGACGCTCTCGTCCGTTCGTTCGGCTACGAACGGACTCGAGCAGTGCTCAGACTCCGCCACGACCACCTGCCCAGGTTGGCGGATCGACGGCTCATCGATTACGACGATCGCCGCTCGCTCGTCTGGTTCGACGAACGGGCCGACCACGACGACCTGCACACGCTCTTCGAGGTGGCCGACGCGATCTCGTCCGCGCGACTCTAGGAGGCGACGCTACTCCTCGACCAGGTCGGCGACGGTGTCGAAGTTCTCGACGACAACGTCGGCGGAGCGGAGGTGTTCCTGGGCGGCCGCGAAGCGGTCTTCGCGGTCGCTCGAGTCCCCGGTGTAGCCGGCCCGGGAGGCAGCGGCGAGGTCGTCACAGGCCGGGGCGAACGCTTCGGCGGCCGAGACGAGGTCGGCGACGGTATCGGCGACGGAGTCGGGGGCGTCCAGCGCGGACAGGGTCTGTGCGGCGGTGCGGAAGTCGCTGGCGGCGTCGGGGAACTCCTCGCGCGGGTCGCGGTAACTCCCGCTCTCGTAGTCGTCGACCGCGTCGATGAAGGTTTCGAGGGCCGAGCGGAACGCGGAGAGGGCATCGGCGATCGTCGGGAACGCGTCGACTTCGGCCTCGAACTGGTCGACTTTGCCGGTATAGGTGGCTTCGTCCAGTCCCTCGAAAGCGGTCGTGTCGTCGGCGCTCGTTTCGGTGGCGAGCGTGTCTAAGTATCCCCGGGCACGGTCAGTTTCGGAGCGGATGCTCGCGATTTCGTCCGGGACACCGCCCGTGTTCTCCGCGTAGAACCGGTCGACGACGAACACGAAGTCCTGGTAGGCGTCGTACAGTTCCGCCTGACACCGGACGCCGCGGTCGAAGAAGGTCGCGACGCCACGGAGCGCCTCGACGGTCGCCTGCTGGTCGGCGCTGGCGTCCTCCGGGACGTTCTCGAGTGCCTGCCGGGCACGGCTGACGGGGTTGGTCACGTCCGCGACGGTGACGGTCACCGACGCGTCGACGTCGAGCAGGGTGGGGCTCTCGCCGTTACCCCCACTCTCGCTATCGGCCCCATCCGCCTCCGCGGCGAAGGCGACGTACTCGGAGAGGGCAGTCGAGAGCCGCGAGCGAGCCTGGTCGAGCTGGCGAGTGGCCTCCCGTTCGGCCTCGCTCGGGGTGGCGGTTTCGGTCGCCGTCTCGGTCTCGGTGTCGGTCGCCGTGGCCGTGTCGGTCGCTTCCGTCGTCGGGTCGGGCGCGCCCTGTGTCGCGGTTTCGGTCGGCGGGCGCTCGGTGGATGCTGGCGTCGTTCCGTCGGTATCGGTGGCGGCGTCGGTGCTGCCCCCGGTCTCGGTCCCGGTCTCGATCCGGAAGGCCGAACAGCCGGCGGACCACAGGACGCCAGCGGTCGCGAGGAGGGTTCGGCGGCGCATACACCGCATACTTACCACCAGGATGTTAATTCTGACCCTCCCCACACGCGCCACGCGAACGCCGATCACACCCCCCGACCCCCTCGTTTCAGTTCCAGTGTACCCTTTGCGACCCTTTATCTGCGAGTACGCACAACGCCTGTCCAGTACATGGCTCGCGCGGAGGACACCGAGGTAATCGATCTCTTCGAGGAGTTCTACCGCAACTACTACCGCAACGAGATCGGCGACCTCGCACAGAAGTACCCCACCGAGAAGAAGTCCCTCTACGTCGACTGGCAGGAACTCTACCGGTTCGATCCGGACCTCGCCGACGACTTCCGCAACCACCCCGAGCAGTTCCAGGACTACGCCGAGGAGGCCCTCCGACTCTACGACCTCCCCGTCGACGTGAAACTCGGGCAGGCACACGTCCGCGTGACGAACCTGCCCGAGGCGACCGATATCCGTGCCATCCGTGCCGACCACCGCGGCAAACTCATCACAATCAAGGGCATCGTCCGCAAGGCCACCGACGTCCGCCCGAAGGTCACGACCGCCGCCTTCGAGTGCCAGCGCTGTGGCACGCTCACCCGCATCCCGCAGGCCACCGGCGACTTCCAGGAACCCCACGAGTGCCAGGGCTGTGAACGGCAGGGGCCGTTCCGCATCAACTACGACCAGTCGGAGTTCGTCGACGCCCAGAAACTCCGGGTCCAGGAGTCCCCCGAGGGACTCCGTGGCGGCGAGACGCCCCAGAACATCGACGTGAACATCGAGGACGACATCACCGGCGAAGTGACGGCGGGGGACCACGTCGCCGTCACGGGCGTCCTCAAACTCGACCAGCAGGGCAGCCAGGGCGAGCAATCGCCCATGTTCGACGTGTACATGGACGGCTTCACGGTCGAGATCGAGGACGAGCAGTTCGAGGACATGGACATCACCGACGAGGACAAAAAGGAGATCGTCGCCCTCTCGGAGGAGCCGGACATCTACGACAAGATGGTCGCCTCCATCGCCCCCTCCATCTACGGCTACGAGCAGGCCAAACTCGCGATGATCCTCCAGCTGTTCTCGGGCGTCACCAAACACCTCCCCGACGGCTCCCGCATCCGCGGCGACCTCCACATGCTCCTGATCGGTGATCCGGGTACTGGTAAGTGTCTGTCTGGTGATACTAGCGTAACGCTCTCCGATGGACGACGCGTGGCGATTAGGGAACTCGTCGAGGAGAACCTCGAGGACCCGAAACCAGTCGACGACGGCGTGTACGACGAGGTCGACATCGAGGTACCGTCTCTGACAGAAGACGGCCGTATCGAGCAGGCACGGGCGACGAAGGTCTGGAAGCGGGAGGCTCCGGACCGGATGTACAGGGTCCGGACGGCAAGCGGGCACGACCTAGAGGTTACGCCGTCTCACCCGCTTTTCGTTCAGGATGGCGGGGATTTCGCTCCACGAAGGGCGGAACGGCTCCAGGAGGGGTCGTTCATTGCGACACCGCGTACGGTCCAGACGGAAGGCGACGATTCGCTCTCAGTTGCCTATACCCGTTCACGGTCTCCGAATGCTGTCAGACTCGACTTACCCGACACGTGGACACCATGGCTGGCCCGTCTCGTCGGTTACATCGTCGCCGAAGGTCACGTCACCTACGATGACGGCCGCGGCGACGTTCGAATCACGAATGAAGACGAGGCGGTCCTCGACGATGCAGCGTCGGCCCTCGACCGTCTCGGCGTGAACTGGAGTGTTCTTGAGTCACGGCCAGAGAAGGAAGCGAAAGTCGTCCGCTGTGGGTCGGGCGAGTTCGCAAGCTTCCTCTCGAACCTCGAACCGGCGATTGTGGAGGGCTCGGCAGCACAGCGTGTGCCGACACCCATCTTCCGGGCGAGCCCCCCGATCAAGAGAGCGTTCCTGCGTGCCTATATCGAGGGCGAAGGCCACGTTTCGGCGAACCAACGCGAACTCACTGTCGCCTCGATGAGCCGTGCGTTGCTCGATGGCGTGCGCTCCATTTTGCTCTCGTTTGGTATTTCCTGTGCAATCGAATCCCGTGATAATGGAAGCCACCGCCTCAGGGTCAGCGGTGAGGACTTCTCCGAGTACGTTCGGACGGTCGGCTTCGTCACGGATCGCAAGCAGATTGCTGGTGAGGCCCACGAAGGTGTTGCACCGAACACGAACACCGACGTCATTCCCGAGATCGGAGCGGAACTGCGGCGAATCCGCGAGCGCCTCGCTCTCTCCCAGTCCGAGTGTGGACTGAAACGCAGCACGTACCAACATCACGAGCGCGGTGACCGGAACCCGAGCCGTGATAGTCTCCAGACTGTCGTCTCGGCGTTCGAGGGCCGACTCGTGTGGCTCCGTGATCAGCGGGCACGAGTCGCCGACCGTGATTGGGACGCGATCGAGTCCGTGCGCCACGAACTGAACCTCTCGCAGAAGGCCCTCGCTGATGGCATGGACGTCTCACAGACGGCGATCAGTTACTACGAGCGGAACGATGCTGTCCCGGACGGTGGTTCCGTCGAAGATGCTGCGACGGTGGTCCTCGACCGAATCGATGCGGCCCTCTCCGTTGAGGAAGACGTGCGAGCGCTTCGCGACCTCGCCACGAGCGACGTTCGGTGGGATCGAATCGAATCCATCGAATCCATCGACCCCGACTACGACTGGGTGTACGACCTCGAAGTGGCCGGGACACACAACTACCTCTCGAACGGGATCGTCTCGCACAATTCGGCAATGCTACAATACATCCGAAATATCGCTCCACGTTCAGTGTACACGTCGGGGAAAGGATCATCCTCGGCGGGGCTGACCGCAGCGGCTGTGAGGGACGACTTCGGCGACGGCCAGCAGTGGACTCTGGAGGCTGGGGCGCTCGTGCTGGCTGACAAGGGCATCGCGGCGGTCGACGAGTTAGACAAGATGGCTGCCGACGACCGGAGCGCGATGCACGAAGCGCTGGAACAGCAGTCCTACCATCCGAAATCGGAGGTTCTGCTCAGCGACGGCCGCCGAGTGGAGATCGGCGAGTTCGTCGACGAGCGGATGAGCGACCGCCCGGAAGCGGTCGTGGACGGCGTGGACTGTGAAATCCTTCCGGTCGACGACGTGGGCGTTCACACCGTCGACCTCGACACGAACGAGGTCGAGAAAACGGGTGTCGACCGCGTGAGCCGTCACGAAGCCCCTGACGAGTTCGTCCGGGTGACGTTCTCGAACGGGCGGGACGTGCTGGTGACGCCCGAACACCCGATGTTCGTCGACGACGGCGGCGAGGTCGGGACGGTCGAAGCGAGCGACATCGAAGAAGGGGTGTTCGTTCCCGCACCGCGGAAACTGCCGAACTCGGCGACACCGGTCGAACTCCGGGACGAACCACAGCAGGGGAAAGAGAAAGACGTGACCCTGCCGGACGAACTGTCCCCGGACCTGGCCGAGTTCCTCGGCCTCATGACTGCGGAAGGACACTCCTACGCCGGTTCGGCCCACGAAATCGGGTTCTCGAACCAGGACGAGCGGCTCCTGTCCAGAGCGGCTGACCTGATGCACGACGTGTTCGGAATGGAGAGTACGGACACGACCAACGCTGCGGGGACGGTCACGAAACGGTGGGTGTCGACCAAACTCTACCGCTGGTTCGAAGAGAACTTCCCGGCGGTGATGCACACCGCTCGGGACAAGCGGATTCCAGCGCCGGTCCTCGGCGCTTCAGAGGAAGACATCCGCCGCTTCCTCGTCGGCGCGTTCGCCGGCGATGGTGGCGTCGAGAGCGAGGCGATGTCGCTCTCGACGGCCTCGGAGGGGCTGGCACGCGACTACGCCGACGCGCTCTCGAAGATCGGCGTCGCCTCGCGTATTCACCACGATAGTGCCGAAAACGCGTGGAAGGTCTACGTGATGGGCGACTCGACGGAGCGATTCGTCGAGCAGGTCGTCGACCCCGCGGACGACAGGTTCGAGGACGCGAAAGCGTTCGTCGAGCGGAGCAACGAGACGCCACGGCACCACGACGTGCTTCCGACGAGCGCGGCCCGGGAGATACGCGAGTTACGGTCGCTCCTCGGCCTGCGGCTGACCGGCCGGTTCCGGACGCATCTGGACGAGGGGTTCGGTGTGCAGGTCGAGACGGTCGAAGCCAAACTGCGAGAACTCCGCGAGCGGGCCGAAACCCTGCGCGACGGACTCGCCGCCGCGGAGACGCTGGCCGAAATCCGCGACGCGGTCGGTTGGTCAGGCCAGGAACTCGGCGAGCGCATCGGTGAGACGACGAGTACGGTTCACTACGCCGAGGACGGCGGCTACGACGCCGAACGGCGTGCGGAACTGGTCGATGCTGCCCGGGCGGCCGTCGAGGACGCCCTCGCGGAGTTCGAGCGCCGAGCCGACGCACTCGAAGACCGGTGTGACCTGCGGTACTACCGCGTCACGGACGTCGAGACGGTTCCCAATGAGGGCGAGTTCGCCTGCGACTGGGTGTACGACGTGACCGTGGAGCCTACCAACACCTTCGTCAGCGAGGGTGTCGTCTGCCACAACTCCATCAGCGTCTCGAAGGCCGGCATCAACGCGACCCTCAAGTCGCGCTGCTCGCTGCTCGGGGCGGCGAACCCGAAGTACGGGCGGTTCGACCAGTACGAGCCCATCGCCGAGCAGATCGACCTCGAACCCGCCCTGATCTCGCGGTTCGACCTCATTTTCACGGTGACGGACAAGCCAAACGAGGAGGAAGACCGCAATCTCGCGGAGCACATTCTGACGACGAACTACGCGGGGGAGCTGAACACCCACCGGACGGAGACGAGCGCTTCGGACTACACGGAGGAGGAAGTCGAGCGCGTCACGGAGGAGGTGGCGCCGGTGATCGACGCCGAACTCCTGCGGAAGTACGTGGCCTACGCGAAGCGGAACGTCTACCCGACGATGACGGAGGCGGCGAAAGACGAGATCAGGGACTTCTACGTGGACCTGCGCGCACAGGGGACCGACGAGGACGCGCCGGTGCCGGTAACGGCCCGGAAACTGGAGGCGCTGGTGCGGCTGGCCGAAGCGAGCGCCCGCATCAGGCTCTCGGACACGGTCGAGGTGGACGACGCCCAGCGGGTGATCGAGGTCGTCCGGCGGACGCTCGAAGACATCGGGATGGACCCGGAGACGGGCGAACTCGACGCGGACGTGATCGAGACGGGGACCTCGAAGTCCCAGCGCGACCGGATCAAAGGTATCAAGGACGTGATCCGCGAGCTACAGGACGAGTACGACGAGGGGGCACCCCGGGAACGGGTGCTGGAACGGGCCGAGGAAGTCGGCATCGAACGGGACAAGGCCGAACACGAGATACAGAAACTCCGGGACAAAGGCGAGGTGTACTCGCCGTCCGGTGACTCGCTTCGCATCGTGTAATGGACCGCATCTCAGCGCTCCGGAACGTCGAGAACGCGCTCGCGGCGTTCGAGGCCGGCGACCTCGATCTCGCCGCACTGGAGCGGCAGGTCCAGGGCGTCCTGCGGACCTACGCGACGGAGTTCGAGGGGGAGCTGTCGGCCTACCGCGCCAGTGACCCCGACCGGGCGGCGGGGATGATCGTGCTGGCCCGGGACGACCGTGCGGCCAGGGAGCGCGTCCGGGACCTGCTCGACGCGCCGGAGCTCGCGGTCGAGGTGACGCCGGCCGGGGAGGAAACGGGATGAACGCGCCCGTCAGACGCACCCGAAGGGTTTTAGCGGGGACCAATACTATCTCGAATATAGTGGCAGTGAGGACGTAATGACGGCCCCGATAACCGAACGACTGGGGGACGCGACGACGGTGCTGTTGGGGGCACCGTCGATGACCGGCGGGGCCGACGACGCGTGTGTGGACCTGCTCTCGGGGAACGACCCCGCGGAGACGAGCGTTCTGTGGGTGTCGTTCACGAAGCCGCCCGCGGACTGTCTCGCGCAGTGGCGGGACCAGCACGAAGCGGACCCGGCCCAGTTCGGCGTCGTCGTCGTCGGGGAGACCGTCGGGGGTGGCGACGCGGACATCAACCCGAACGCGGTCCAGCGCGTCTCGAACCCGTCGGACCTCACCGGTATCGGGATCACCGTCGGCGAGTTCATCTCGGGGCGCGACGAGGACATCACCGTCTGTTTCGACTCGTTGACGGCCCTGCTCCAGTACGTCGACCTGGAGACGGCCTACGAGTTCCTCCACGCGCTGACCGGCCAGCTGTACAGTGCCGGTGCGGTCTCGCACTTCCACATCGACCCCAGCGCCCACGACCGGCGGACGGTCGATACGCTGCTGTCGCTGTTCGACGCCGAGGTCGAACTCGGTGAGGGCGAGCCGACAGTCCGGACGCGCTACCCGCTCGAGGAGAGCTGAGGGCCCCGGTCCCAGCCGCGCAGGTACGTCTCGACCAGCCGCGCCTCTGCCCCCCGGAGTAGCGAGTTGGCCGTACTCGACGTACAGTCGAGCACGCCGGCGATCTCCTCGCAGGTGGCCTCTCGCGGTTCCTCGTAGTAGCCCAGGCGGACCGCGACCTGGAGGGCCTCGCGCTGGCGCGACGTCAACAGTGACCCGGAGCCACCAGCCGGGTGATAGTCGCCGACGCCCTCGATCCGGACGGTGACGGACTCGGGGACGGCGGCGACGCCCCGGCGGAGCGCTCGCTCGGTTCCGGCGACGGTGACGAGCATCGAGCCGTCGTCGGTGAACTCGATGGGGTCGTCGACGAGCAGCGCCTGCTCGTCGGCGATGGAGAGAAGCGTCCGCAACGGCTCCGCGGGGTCGACGTGACAGAGGGCGTACTGGCCGTCCTCGCCGGCGGCGACGCGGGACGACCGGACACAGTCCGGCGTCGAGAGGAGTCGGTCGAGGTCGTCGACGGAGCGGTCGGTCACGAGCCGGTAGAGAAGGAGGATCGACTCGTCCTGAAGCAGATCGATGGACGCGAGCTGGTCGCGGACGACGCCGTGTGCGCCGTCGACGACGCCGTCGAGTTCGTGGAACTGCCCTCCCTCCGGCGTGAGGGCGATCCGGATGTACCTGATCTCCATGCCCGCTTCTCGGATTTTCACGGCCTCCACGAGCAAAAGCGTATGGCCGGCGCCGGTCAGGCGACGAAGTCGCTCTCGATCTCGGTCGTGGTGTCGACCAGCGCTGCCGCGGCGTCGGTCGCCTGCAACACTTTCTGCATGTCCCCCTCCAGCTCGAAAGTCCCGCTCATCAGCCCGTCGATGGCGCCCACGTCGCCCTCGACCATCCGCTTCCAGTCGTCGTATGCTCCGGCGAACCAGAAGCCGTAGGGCTCGTCCTCGGGCGTCTCGGTCCGGTAGGCGTCGGTGCAGTCGCCGGCTTCCAGACCGACGAAGTAGTAGTGACTCTCCGCCAGACCGTCGGCGGCCTCGACCTCGAAAATGAAGTCGCCGTTGAACTCGATCCCCCAGTCGCTGGCGGCTTCGCGGTAGGTCTCGTTGTCGTTGAGTCGGTCCTGGAACTGCTCGATCCACGCCTCGCTCGGAAATTCGTAGCTCATTTTTCAATCACCTGCGGCGGACACGTCCGCCTCGAACCGCTCCGCACCGATGGAGTCGACGGTCGACTGGTAGTTGCCCTGTGCTGTCCGGAAGAGGAGATCGGCGTCGATCCCCAGCGGATTGTCACCCATGATGTTCATGACGGTCGGCCCGAGGAGGTCGTCGAAGAACCGCTCGAACATCGGCTCGTACACCTCTTCGACGACCGTGGGATCGATCTCGGCGAGCTGCGCCATCAGCCAGCGCCCGTTGGCGATGTGACGGCCCTCGTCCTCCTCGATCTTCTCGATTGCGGCCTGGAAGCCCGGGAGCGCGCCCTTCGCGTCGAGCATCTGCGCGAGACTCTTGTAGCCCACGCGGGCGAGTTCCGCCTCGACGATCCCCATGTAGTGTGCGACCGCCTCGGCCAGCGTGTGGACCAGCGTCGCCTGGTCCGCGTCGACGGCCCGGCGGAGTTCGTCGGAGACCGCCTCGAGGTCGTCGATGA
Source organism: Halorientalis marina (assembly GCF_023028345.1). Lineage (GTDB taxonomy): Archaea > Halobacteriota > Halobacteria > Halobacteriales > Haloarculaceae > Halorientalis > Halorientalis marina. The sequence goes on from NZ_CP095487.1 coordinate 278,428, forward strand.
GGAACGACTGGAGTTCGGGGTTCCAGAAGTTCTCGGCCTCGAACCCGCCGTAGTCGGTGTCCTGGGTGCCGAACACCTCCTCGAAGTACCGGCTGAAGAACTCGGTGTGTTTCGACTCCTCCCACAGCTGTGTCGTGAGGAACATCTCCTCTTGCAGGGTGTCGAAGCCGGGCGCTTCGAGGGCGCCGACGGCCAGCGGGTACGGCGCCAGCGTGCGCGTCACCGACTCCTCGCCCTCGTAGAACAGCGAGCAGAGCTTGACGAACTGGTAGCGTTCGTCGTCGGTGAACTCCGTCTCCCAGTCCGCTTTGTCCTGTTCGAGGTCGAACGATTCCGGGTCCCAAACCCCCCGTTGCTTCGCTTTCCGGTACCACTCGAACGACGCGTCCCGATCCGTGTAATCAAGTGCCACGGTACCCCTACCCATCGACGCCAGGCGCATTGCCGTTCCCACGGATATATCCGACCGTTTAAACCGCCCGCCGGACCCGGCGATAATGGATACTTTTTTGATGCTTCGCCGTCGCTCCTCGCCCGTGTTGTTGGTGGTGACGTACTCCCGTGCGGCCCGCGAGCGGTTGCGGAACGCCTGCCGGCGCCACGATGGGGCCGCCGTCCGGCGGTTCGGGCGGGCGGCGCTGTTCGAGGAGACGGAGTTCGGCGCCTTCCTCGCTCTCCGACTGCGTGCCGTCCACGGGGCCGACGTACAGGTCGAACGGACCGAACCGCTCAACGAGTTCGAGCGCGTGCCCGAGCAGGTGCGAACGGCCGCCGAAGCCTACGCCGACCGCGACAGCCCGAGCACTCCCTACCGGGCGTTCGCCGCTGGCACCGACCATCCGGACCCCGAACGGATGAAAGGCCGCGAGCTATGAGGCTCGTCGTCGGCGACACCGTCCGGGAGGGCCGTGCCGTCGACGCCAGCGACCTCCCCGTCTCTCTCGACGCGGCGCTGGCAGCGATAGCCGACGCCGGCGCGAACGCGACGGACGGGGGCGGTACCGAGGTTGTCATCGAGCCCGCGGCACCGGGGCCGGTTCACGAGCACGTGGGCGGTGTGACGGCCGGGATGGACCTGTCCGTCCGGTCGGCGCTGGCGGCCGCGGCGCGCTCCCGGGGCGTGACCGCACCGCAGGACGACCGCATCGAGACGCTCCGTGAGCGATTGGCTACCTTCGACCCGGAGCCGGTCTCGACCCGGGAACAGCGGCGCGCCGTCGCCGAGGCCGGCGAGACGGTCGAACAACTACGGGAGCGCGTCGCGGCACTTCGGGGCCGCGTGCGGGCGCTGGAGGAGGCGGATGCCGACGCAGGGGACGCGCGGGCGGACCTCTCGACGGCGGTCCAGCGGCTCTCGGAAGCCGAGACGGACCGGATCGCGGCCGAACAACGGCTCGACGCGGCGCGCGCGGCTGCACGGGAGACCCGCGACGCCCGCGACCGTCGGCTGCGACTCGAAGACCGGCTCGCGAACCGCGAGCGGGAGGCCCGCACACACCTCGTCGAACGGGTCGCGCCCGACTACGCCGAGGCGGTCGCGGCGGTGCCGGGGGCCGACGCCACCGACGCGACTGCGACCTCGACCACCGACACGCCCCTCCCCGACGTCCAGCCGGTGACGGGCGCGCTGGCGGTGGCCCGGGTCGCCGACCTCTCGGCACCGGTCGTGCTCGCCTGCGACCGCTTCACGACGCCGGCGCGGGCGGCCGACTGGCTCGACGCGCCCGTCCTCTCCCTGTAGTTTAAATCGGAGAGCGCGACCAGACGGCCTATGGTGTCGCTGACATGCGAGACGACTCGCGACGGGGGTGTGACGCTCGTGACGGCCCGCGTGACGAACCCCGGCCGTCGTCGCCGGGTCCGGCTGGAACACGACGCGGACGGGGCGGTCTGGCCGCCCCGAACCGAGGGCGTCCCGGCCGCCGGCTGGGACGGGAACGCCTTCGAGTGTGTGCTGGCCGCCGGCGAGACGCGAGCGGTCGGGTACGCGACCCCCGCCCGCGTCACGGACCCGCTCACCGTCGCCGAGACCGAACCGGTCGCGGCCGAGACGGGGTTCGAGACCCACGACGCCGTTCCGGACGTGGCCGCGAGCCCGGCGGGCGTGGTCCGCGCGCTCGGGACGCCCGTGCCGCCGCGCGACGCGGTCCCCGACCCGGACGGCGATGGCGAGGAGTCCGCGACGACCGCTCAGCCGGCGGCCGACGCCGCTTCGGAACCGACTGCCCCCGAGGGGGACGTGCCGCCGTCGGCGGTGCCCGACCCCGACCACGAATCGTCGCCGGGGTCGGCTGATTCCGACGCGGTGGACTCGACGCGGCCGTCGGCCGACGCCGCCGCAGCGTGGCTCGCGGCGGTCGAGACGCGCGTCGAGGCGGCCGAGGCGCTGTCGGACAGGACGGCGGTCGCGGCGGCGGTGCCGGCCGTGCGGGAACTGGGCGGGCTGGCGGGTGTCCGTGAGGCCGCGACGGAGTTGGACGGCGAGGCCGACCGACTGCGGCGGGTCGCCGACCGTGCCTCGGCGCTGGCGGACCGGGCCGAGGCCGCGACGGTGCCCGTCGAGACGCTGGACCGGCTCGCATGATCCTCGGGGTCACGGGCGGGAAAGGCGGGGTCGGGAAGACGACGGTGGCGTACAACCTCGGGGCGGAACTCGACGCGGTCGTCGTCGACGCCGACCTGGGGATGGCCGACCTCCCGACGGCACGAGGGCCGGACCTCCACGACGTGCTGGCCGGCCGCGCCGACCCGCTGGAAGTGATCCGCGAGGGCGGCCCGGTCGACCTGCTTCCCTGTGGCCGGTCGCTCGCGGGCGCGCGGGCCGCCGACCCGACGGCGCTGGTCGAAGTCATCGAGGCCGTCGCGGCCGCCTACGACCGGGTCGTCGTCGACTGCCCGGCGGGGATGGGCGGGGACGTGGGACTCGCCCTCCTGCCGACCGAGGCCTGCGTCCTGGTGACGACACCGCGGCCGGCGGCGCTGTCCGACGCGGTGCGGGCGCGAGCACTCGCCCGCGAACTCGACGCGGGGCTGGCGCGAGTGGTCTGCAACCGCGCCGGCGAGAACCCGCCGACGGAGCGGCTTGCGACGCGATTCGGCGCGCCGGTGACGACAGTGCCGGAGTCGCGGTCGCTCGCGGTCGCTCAGGACGACGGCGTGCCGGTCGCCGCGACGGCGCCGGACGGGCCGGCGGCGACGGCGTTCGCGTCGCTGGCTGAGGCGGTGCGGAGAACGGTCGCGGCCGACGGGGGCAGTCAGCCCTCGTAGCCGGCGTAGTCCATCAGTTCGGCGAAGATGTCGGTGTCCATGGCGTCCTCGTAGACGATGCCGGTGAGCATCCCGCCCGGGTAGCTGGCGGCGTCGTCGAGTCCGTTGGTGACGTGGTTGACCTTGTGGCAGTGCGTGAGGTAGATGCCGGGGTCGGCGTCGGCCTCGAACTCGATGGTGTGTCGTTCGGCCGGGGCGATGTTGGTCACGTCACGCTCGTACTGGAGCGCGTCGGGGAGCTGGGTGCCGTCTTTCTCGACCACCCGGAACCGGTGGTTGTGGGTGTGCATCGGGTGGGACATGTACCCGCTGTTGACCATGTGGACGCGGACGGTGTCGCCCTGACTGACGATCAGCGGTGAGCCATCCTCGGGGTGGAGCGTCCGGGGTGCCGACCGCCCGTTGATCGTGAACACGTCCGGTCGCCGGTTCCGGGCGCTGTAGGTCACGTCCTCGCCGGCGTACGTTCGCGGGAGCCGAGAGTCCCAGTCTTTCAGCGTCATGAAGTACTCCCGGTCGGCTTCCTCGTAGCCGTCGGGATCGACGCGGAAGATCCCGTACATCCCCATCTCGATGTGATTGTGGGTCTGGTAGTGACAGTGATAGAGGTGGGTCCCGGGGACGTTTGCCGGAATCTCGTAGGTGTGCTGTTCACCGGGCTGGACGGTGATGCCGGTCGAGGTCGGCACGCCGTCGTTCTCCCACGATGTCTGGGACCCGTGGAAGTGGATGGTGTGGGGGCGCATCCCGTCGGTGTTGTCCAGTAGCACCTCGACAGTGTCCCCTTCCTGGGCCCGGAGGATCGGCCCGGGGACGCTCGGCTGGCGGTCGTCGGCCTGGAAGGCCCACACTCGCGGGAGCTCGATGGGACCGCCCATCGCCTCGCCCGGGTGGGCCGGGAGGCGCGCAGGGCGCGTGCTGAGCGTGACCTCGTTGTTCTGCTCGGCGAGGTCGACGACTTCCGGCTTGCCCGCGGCCGGGAGGTCCTGTGACCCGCCGGCCGCCGTCTCCGTCGTCGTCGCGGTCGTTTCCGCTGCCGTCTCAGTCATCGTGTTCGGGTCCGCCGGCACCTGGCACCCCGCGATGGCCGCGAGACCGGTCGCTCCGGTCGCCTTCACGAAATCACGACGCGAGAACGGCGTCCCAGGCGCACTCATCTGATCGCTCATGACACCCGAGCATTGTGAGTGGTCGCATAAGGGGGGTCGAGGGTGTTCCTGCTGGCCGAGAACGACCCAGGAGGACCTGATACTATAGTGCCTTTCGGTTCAGTCCCCGCCCGCGGGGTCGTCCTCGCGGAGGTCGTGGTAGGTCGCCCGGAGCGTCACGGGGGTCACGCCGGCGACGTCCGCGGTCGCGGCCTGTGTGAGGTCGTGGTCGCACTCGCGGGCGGCGGTGTAGAGACAGCCCGCCGCGACGCCGGCGGGGTTCCGCCCCGAGATCAGGCCCTGGTCCCGGGCCTGGTCGACCAGGTCCCTGGCACGGCGCTCGGTGGCCTGTGGGAGGTCGAGTGCGCTCGCGAACCGCGCGAGGTACTCCGCCGGGTCGATGGGGCCGGTCGGCAACCCCAGTTCGCGGTTGCAGGCGTCGTAAGCCGCCGAGAGTTCGGCCTCCGTCGCGCGGGCGCCGGTCACGACCTCGTCGAGGGTGCGCGAGACGGAGGCGGTCCGGCAGGTGGCGTAGACCGCCGCGCCGGCGAACCCCTCGATGGAGCGGCCCCGGAGCAGGTCCGCGTCCTGTGCCGACTCGAAGAGCACACACGCCCGGTCGCGGACGTACTCCGGGAGATCGAGTTCGCTCACCAGCCGCCTGATTTCGGTGAACCCGTAGACGCGATTGCGCTCCGCTTTCGAGGAAATCTGAGCGCGCTCGTGCTGGCGTCGCATCCGCGCGATCCGGCGCCGTTTGCGCCCCTTCAGCCGCGTCCGGGTCCCGATCTCCGTCGTGAGGCCGCGGTCGTGGCGCGACCGGGTCAAGGGAGCGCCCGTCCGCTCGCGGTTCGTCTCGTCGTCCGCGAAGGAGCGCCACTCCGGCCCGCGGTCGATGTTGTCCTCGGCCACGACCAGTCCGCAGCTGGTACAGACCGTCTCCCGTTCTCCCTCGCGGAGCCGCCCGTCACACTCCGGGCAGGCCCGTCGCGTCGTCGTGCTCATGACGTTCGAAAGTTGGCTCGGTCTGGTATTTAAACCCGCGACGGAACGGGCGTCGTCGCCTCGAACGCGGCGCTCGAACCGACCGGTTATCGGTCGGTGGTGTCGTGAACGAGGCGGCCCTGCCACCGCCGGGCCGGCCGGCGGATCACGAAGCTTTATCAACGAACTGGCAGAACCCGGGCGTATGGGGTTGTCGGACATCGCGGCGGGGGTGGAGGTGACGACCGAGCAGCGGGACCGGGGGGTCGCGACCGTCGACGACACCGACGGGTCGCTGGCCGAGCGGCTGGCGACCTACGAGGCGGCGCTGCCCTGTTCGGCCGCCGACGCCGCGACCGTCGTCGAGGCGTACGCCGAGGGGCAGTCGGTCGGGACCGCGGCCCGCGTCGCCGGCCTCGCGCCGGTCACGGCCGCGAAGGCGCTCCACCTGCTCGGCGAGTCCGTCTCGCCGCTGGGACCGACCGGCCGCGAGATCGTCCGCGACTGGCTCGCCGCGGAGCTCTCGCGGTCCGAGGCCCGCGAACTGGCCGCGGCGACCGAGCGGGAGTTCGCCCTGGCCGCCTACGTCGAGACACACGACACGCTCGCGGGTGCCGAGGAAGCCGTCGCCAGCGTGCTCGCGCCCGACCCGGCCGGTGACCCGCTCGCCGACACCCGCAGCGACCTGGACGACCTGCAGGACCTCTAGGCGACCAGCATCGTCGCGTTGAGAACCGCCGCACAGCACCAGGGCAGTCCCAACCCGAGCGGGACGGCCCGCCGCTGTCGCTCCGGGAGAACGGCCCACACCCCGAGTCCGGCCGACAGGATGCCCGCCTTCAGCAGGCCGTGCGAGAGCAGTCCACCCCGTTCGAGGGCCTCCCGGACGACCGGGTTCCCCTCCGTCAGTCCGTTCGCGAGCCCGTACTGAGTCGACAGGAGGTCGCCGAGCAGCGCGCCGACGGCGAACAGCCACAGCGCAAGCTCCCGCCGCCCCACTCCGGCCCGGACGGGTGATCGTCGTCGTGTCGATTCCTCCGTTCGGACGCGCGTCTCCGGTGCCATAGCTGACCGGACCGTCCTCGCGGCCACCCACCCCACCCCAGCGAGGCACGCGACCGACCGGACAGTCTCGCTCGTCAACAGGAACTCCTCTCGGAAAAAGGCGGCGAACTGACAGGAACGGCGGGCGGACCGCCGCGGCCGGTCGCGGGGAACTCGCCGCCGTTTCCTACCGGTCCCGGTACCGCTCGAGGACGCCGCCCTCGGGGAAGGAGAGGTCGAGAGACGTCTCGAAGGCCGTTTCGACGGCCGCGGCGACGGCCGGCGCGAACTCGGTATCCGGGTCGAGACAGGCCGGGAGGTCCGGGACGGCCGTCGCCTCGCTCTCGGGTACCGTCGCGTCCGCGCCGTCGACGGCCGGGTCCTCGCCCGCGCGGTTGGCGACGACGACGGTCGCCGGTGCGCCGATGTCGTGCAGTCGGTCGCGCTGGCGGGGGAGGTGGTCGGCTCCGTGGGCCGTCGCCGGGACGACGAGCCCGACGCGGTCGGCGGCCGTCGCCGCCGCGACCGCCTGGTTGGCGGCGACGGGCGGCGTGTCGACGAGGACGTGGTCGAACCGTTCACGCGCGGTCGCGAGGCGCTCCTCGAACCGCTCGGCGGCCGCGGTCGTCTGTGCCCGTGCCAGCCGCTCGAACGGCGCTCGGGCCGGACAGGCCGCGAGTCGCCCGTCGACGGCCGCCGGGTGGTCGACCAGTCCCGCATCGAGGTGCTCGTCGCTCGCGTCGGTCACGAGCGCCGTCAGGTCCGGGTCGAGCCGACCGGGGACGTGTGCCGCCAGCCCCTGCGTGCCGAAGGCGGCGTCGAACAGCGCCACGTCACGGCCGTCGCGGGCGAGCGTCGCCCCGAACTCGACCGTCAGTCGCGTCGTGCCCGCACCGCCGGTCGCCCCCACCAGCGCGAGCGCTCGAACTCCTGTCACGACCGGGCTTTCCCGCCTTCCCACTCAAAAACCTACGGATCAGTCACCGGCGATGTCGTCGGCGATGGCGGCGAGCTCGTCGTCGTCGAGGTCCGGCGCGGCCCCGCCGACGGCGTGGATCGGGCTGCCGCCGTCGCCCTCGAACCGCGGGACGATGTGGTAGTGGACGTGGGGAATCTCCTGGCCGCTGGCCTCGCCGTTGTTGAGGCCGACGTTGCTCCCGTCGGCGTCGACCGCGCCCTCGACCGTCCCCACGAGATCGAACAGGGCCTCGTGAATACTGGCCGCGAGACTGGGGTCCAGGTCCTGCAGTTGTGACTGGTGGGCTTTCGGGATGACGAGCGTGTGCCCGCGCGCGAGCGGGTTCGCGTCGAGGAACGCGAGCACGTCGTCGTCCTCGTAAACCGTGTGGCTCGGAATCTCCCCGTCGACTATCGAACAGAAGATACAGTCCCCTGACATCGGCTCGGAGTTGGGCCGCCGGTTCCAAAAGGCTACGCCAACCGGCGTGTTCCGCGACCGGCCCGGTCACGCCACCCCGCCACCCCGCCACTCCGGCCCGGCATTTCGACCCGTTGCCCCGGCCCGCTCGGGACCACGCATTTCCGTCGGGCTGCCGTTCATTGGTGTATGTCAACGATTCCCGAGGCGTACCACGACCTGTTCGAGAAGGCGACGTTCGCCCACGTGACGACGATGCTCCCGGACGGGCGCCCGCACACGACACCGGTCTGGATCGATTACGACCCCGACGACGACCGCCTCCTCGTGAACACCGAGCGCCACCGTCGGAAGGCCAAAAACGTCGCCGAGGATCCCTCCGTGGCCGTGAGCATGACCGACCCCGACAACCCCTATCGGTTCCTCTCGGTGACGGGGGAGGTCGACGAGGTGACGACCGAGGGCGCGCGCGAACACATCGACGACCTGGCGATGCGGTACATGGGCGAAGACGAGTACCCCAACCCCATCGAGAGCGAGCGCGTCGTCCTGCGGATTCGCGCGGACGAGGTGTACTCCGGCGGCTGATCCGGCCGTCGTCGGTTCCCGCCGGCGGCCACTGCCGTTCCGACCCCGTCGGCGACCGGTCGCCGCGTGGTGCATCGTGGCCGGGAAAACCGTTATTTCGTCGCTCGTCCTTGCCTCGGCCGTGAGCGACGACGCCTTCGCCCCCGCGACGGACGCCCACGTACATCTGATGCCCGAAGGGTTGATCGAGGCCATCCGCAGCGTCCTGTCCAGCGAAACCGGGTGGTCGTTCGACCATCCGGTCGCCCAGCCCCGGATCGAGCGCCTGCTCCGGGCGGCCGGCGTCGAGCGCTACGTCGCGCTGCCCTACGCCCACGAGCCGGGCATCGCCGCCGACCTCAACGAGTGGGTGCTCGACCGGGCCGCCGACTCGGACATGGCCGTCCCGTTCGCCACCGTCCACGGCGACGACGACGTTCGCGCCGTCGTCCGCGACGCCTTCGAGGCGGGCGCCCGCGGCCTGAAGTTCCAGTGCCCGGTCCAGGAGTGTGGCCCGGCCGATCCGCGCCTCGACCCCGCCTTCGAACTCGCGGCCGAGCACGACCGCCCGATCCTGTTCCACGCCGGGACCGCGCCGATGTTCGAGGACAGCCCGCACGTCGGCGCCGAGGCGTTCGAGTCGTTTCTCGCCTCCTACCCGAACGTTCGCACCTGCGCCGCGCACATGGGGACTTACGAACACGAACGGTTCATCGACCTCGCCCGCGACCACGAGACGGTCTTTCTCGACACGACGATGACGATGTCGCCACGGTCGCCCGCGGTCGTGGACTTCGACCCCGCCGAAATCGCCGACGAGACGCTCGTCGAACTCTCCGAGTCGATCATGTACGGCTCCGACTTCCCGAACATCCCCTACCCCTACGAGGCCGAACGGCGCGGCCTGCTCGCCCGTGATCTCCCACGAGCGGCCGCCCGTGACATCTTCACCAGGACCGCCGACCGCTTCCTCGGCGTGGCCTGAGACGGCCGCCGGACGACGCGTACGTATCCGCTGGCCTTGCCCCTCGGTGCCCTTGCGTCTGCTGCTACCGTGCTGTCGCCGTGTCGCCGCCGTGTTCGCGTCTCTCGCAGCGCGTTCGTTCGGCCTGTGGCAACGACTGGCAAAACAGTTATCACCGATTTGTCTGTATATGGCCGCGATGACGAGCACCCGAGATCGGTTTCGCTTGCTGGTACTGACATCGGTCGTTGCCTGCCTGAGCACCGTCGTTTTCGTGGGCCCCGCGCTCGGCGCGCCGGCCGACGGGGGTGATTCCCCGAGTCTCCTGATCGCGACGAGCGAGATCGCCCAGGTCATGCTGTCTATCGGGGCGGTCGCGTTCGTGCTCCAGGCCGCCCGCGCCTACGGCGGCGAGATCGGGCAGGCGCTGTACGTCGCCGGCGGCGGCGTCGTCATCTTCGCCATCTGGCGACTGCTCCACGGCGCGTCCAGCCTCCTCCAGCTCCGCCAGCCGCCGGCCAACGTCGGGAGCGTCGTGTACCTGCTCGTCACGATGCTACTTCTGGCCGGCTTCTACATGCTCTACGATACGATGAGCGAACACTCGGCGGCCTAACGTATGAGTTACGGAGCCCTCGCGGAACGCCTGATCGAGGCCCAGCGGTCGATGCTCGGCCGGCGAGCCATCGACGTCGCACAGTCCATCGACGGTCTCTCGGTCGACGACGACGGGGCCGTCGAAGGGGTCGACGGTGGCGCCGCACACGACCGGTCGGTGATCGCCGCCCTCGTCGACGAGTACGTCTCGATCATGGGCCAGTCAGCGCACAATCGCCTCGACGACGCCGCGGCCGAGTTCGAGGGCGACCTCGTCCTCCCCGAGAACCTCGGCGGCCCCGCCGAAGTCGACGGTGCCGACGCGGGCGCGACCGACGCCGGCGACGCGGACGACGCCGATGCAGGCGCGACCACCGAAACCGCGACCGAAGAAACCGGCGGTCCAACGGCCGAATCCCGGCCCGGCGAGGAACCGACGACCGACGCCGAACCGGCCGAGCCCGGTGCGGGAACCGCCGGAGCGGCGGGGGCGAAGGGGGCTGCCGACCACACGAGCGCCGACCCCGACGAGGTCGTCACCAACATCTGGGGCGAGGAACACGAGAGCGACGCCGACGACACCGACGCCGATCCGACCGACGTGGACATCGAATCGGTGTACATCACCGTCACCGACGAGGGAGGCTGGGAACAGCCCGTCCCGGTCGACCGGGCGATCGTCGAGGCCGTCACCAACGTCACCGACCTCGCCGAGGAGGACCTGGACGACCTCTCGACGTACGTTGACACCCACCGCATCGTCCGCCTGCTTGAGACCGACACCACCGACCCCGTCTCCTTCGAGATCGAGGGCCACGACGTGACCCTCCACGCCGACGGCGGCATCCACGTCCAGTGATCGGGCGGTCCACTGCGGCCCGTCGACAACGGCACGCCAGTTTCTTTCCGCGCGAAAACACTGATAGAGCTTGGGCCTGAATAACAGGGTACATCCATGAAAAACGCAGTCATCGTCGACGCGGTGCGGACACCGTTCGGGAAGCGCAACGGCTCGTTCAGCGACACACACCCCCAGGACCTGGCGGCCGAACCCCTGGTGGCCCTCGAAGACAGGAACGACCTCGACGCGCCGAACACAGTCGAGGACGTCATCTACGGCTGTGTGACGCCGGTCGACGAGCAGGGGCTGAACATCGCCCGGCTCGCACCGATGGTCGCCGGCTGGGGTGACGACGTGCCCGGCGTCCAACTGAACCGGATGTGTGGCTCGGGCCAGCAGGCCATCAACTTCGCCGCGAGCATGGTCATGGCCGGCCAGCACGACGTGCTCGTCGGCGGCGGCGTCGAGCACATGACCCGCGTCCCGATGGGCTCGGACGGCAACAGCGTCACGGACACCTACTTCGAGCACTTCGACGAGGTGACCACACAGGGCGAGGGCGCCGAGCGCATCGCCGAGGAGTACGGCTTCTCCCGCGAGGAACTCGACGAAATCGCCGTCGACTCACAGCGGCGCTGGGGCGAGGCCTGGGAGGACGGCGCCTACGACGACCAGATCGTCCCCGTCGAGACCGAACTCGACGGCGAGCCCGTCACCGTCGAGCAGGACGAACACCCCCGGCCCGACACCGACCTGGAGACGCTCTCCGGGCTCCCCCTCTCCTTCCGCGAGGAGGGCAACGGCGTCCACCACGCCGGGAACTCCTCGGGCATCGTCGACGGCTCCTCCGCCGTGCTGGTCGCCAGCGAGGAGGCCGCCGAGGAACACGGCTGGGACCCGATGGCCCGCATCGTCGCCACCGAGGTCGTCGGCGTCGACCCGCTCACGATGCTCAAAGGTCCCATCCCGGCCACCGAGCAGGTACTGGAGAAGGCCGACATGGACGTCTCCGACATCGACCTCTTCGAGGTCAACGAGGCCTTCGCCGCCGTCGTCGCCGCGTGGCTCGAGGAGACCGGCGCCTCCTGGGAGGACACGAACGTCAACGGCGGCGCCATCGCCCACGGCCACCCGCTCGGTGCCACCGGCTCCGCCCTGATGACCAAGATCGCCCACGAACTCCAGCGCACCGGCCAGGACTACGCACTCTCGGCGATGTGCATCGGCTTCGGGCAGGGCATCGCGACGATCATCGAGCGTCTCTAGAACCCACTTTTTCCAGGAGGGGGTGCGCGTCGCGCACCCCCTCCTGCAAAAACTTGGGGAAAAACTGCCGAGACCTCACTCCGTTCGGTCTCGGTGAACCGGCGCGCAGGGCGCGCCGGATGCTCGCTCCGCCGACCGCTCACCCCAGACTCACGTCGAGATACAGCATGACGATGGCGCCGGCCATCAGCCCCAGCGTCGCGACGCGCTCGTACCCGCGGGTGTGGGTCTCGGGGATGATCTCGTCGGAGATGACGAAGAGCATCGCGCCGGCGGCAAAGCCCATAGCGTAGGGGAGGAGCGGACGGAAGAACTGGACGGCGAGCGCGCCGGCGACGGCGACGGGAATCTCGACGACCCCGGAGCGGACGCCGGCGAAGGTGGCGTAGGCCCGGCGGTCGAGCCCGGCGTTGACCGCTGCGACCGACACCGCCAAGCCTTCGGGGATGTTCTGGATGCCGATGGCGAGCATCAGCGCGATGCCCCCGGCGGTGTCGCCCGAGCCGAAGCCGACGCCGACCGCCAGCCCCTCGGGGATGTTGTGCAGCGTGATGGCGAGGACGAACAGAACGACCGGGGCGAGCCGCTCGTTGTCGAGCGCGGCGATGCCCTCGCCGGGATTGGCCGCGTCCGTCCGTCTGCTCCCCGTCAGGAGATAGTGGGCGTGGGGGACGATCCCGTCGGCCTGGTCGAGAAAGAGCGCGCCGAGGGCGACGCCCGTGAGGACGGGAATCGGGTTCCCGTCGGAGTACTGCTCGATCCCGGGGACGATGAGGCTGGTAAAGGCCGCCGCGAGCATCACGCCGGCGGCGAAGCCCAGCGCCGCGTCCAGCGCCCGCTCGGAGGGGTTCCGCCAGACAAGCACCAGCGACGCCCCGACGAGGTTCAGGGTGGCGATGACGATACCGCCCGCCAGCCCCTGCAGGACGGGGTCGGTCCCGACGACGCGGACGAACGCGTCGACTAGGGCAGCCATGCTCCCGCTTCCACGGAGAGGATGAAATAGTTACCGTCGGACGCGGCGAGGCGTGGACAGGGTCAGCCGCCCGCGAGACTGTCAGCCGCCCGCGAGACTGTCAGCCGCCCGCGGGACTGTCAGTCGTCCGCGAGACCGGCCAGCGTCTCCCGGATCGCCGCGACGTAGCTCTCGCGGGTGTGGTCCAGCCGCGAGAGCCACACCTCCTGATAGCTCGGATGGAGCACCGGGAGGACCGTCGTGTCGAGGTCGGGACAGGGCACAGGCTCCAGTACCGCGTCGAGGAAGCCGTCGAGGTCACGGTCCGCGGCGGCCAGCACGGATTTCGTGGCGTGTTTGCCGGTCGTGACGACCGCTGCCGGCTCGACCTGCTCGATCTCGGTCAGCAGAAACGGCCGGCAGTTCGCGCGCTCGGCGGCGGTCGGTTCGCGGTTCGCGGGCGGTCCGTCCCCGGAGTCCGTGTCGCCCTCGCCCTCGTCTTCGGCGGCCGGGAAGCACTTGACCGCGTTCGTGAAGTAACAGTCCCCCTGGTCGTAGCCGGCGTCGGCCAGCAGTTCGCGGATTCGACGGCCGGAGTGCCGTGAGGTGTAGGCCAGCCCGGTCCAGTTGCCGCCGCGCCAGCGGTCGGCCTCGGGGTCACCGTAGCCGGGCGCCTCGCCGACGACGACGAGGGCAGCGTCGAGCGAACCGTTGCCCCACGAGATACACTCCCGCCCCTCCACGAGTGCGGGGCACTTCAGGCAGTCGCCGGCCAGCCGATTCCGCGTCGTCGGGTCCGGGAACTCCGGCATCGCTTTTGACTGTGTGTGGTCGCGGATTGAAACTGACGGCCGCGGCGAGACTGCCGGCCCCGCGACCGATTCTCATTTAATCCCGGCGGCGGATGCAAACGTATGAGCAGGTTCGAGCCGGTGGACGACCAGTACGATCCCCACGAGGTCGAAAAGCGGGTCTTCGACTACTGGGACGCGGTCGACGCCTACGAACAGACGAAAGAACACCGGGCGGACGGCGAGACCTACTTCTTCGTCGACGGGCCGCCGTACACCTCCGGGTCTGCCCACATGGGCACCACCTGGAACAAGTCGATCAAGGACGTCTACATCCGCTATCTCCGCATGCAGGGGTACGACGTGACCGACCGCCCCGGCTACGACATGCACGGGCTCCCCATCGAGACCAAAGTCGAGGAGAAACTCGGCTTCGAGAACAAGAAAGACATCGAGGAGTTCGGGGAGCAGAACTTCATCGACGAGTGCAAGGAGTTCGCCGAGGAACAGCTCCAGGGCCTGCAGGACGACTTCAAGTCCTTCGGCGTCTGGATGGACTGGGACGACCCCTACAAGACGGTCGACCCCGAGTACATGGAGGCCGCCTGGTGGGGTTTCGAGCAGGCCCACGAGCGCGACCTCGTCGAGCAGGGCAAACGCTCCATCAACCAGTGTCCCCGGTGTGAGACCGCCATCGCCAACAACGAGGTCGAGTACCACCAGGTCGGCAAGCCGTCGATCTACGTGAAGTTCCCGTTGGAGGACCGCGACGGCTCGCTCGTCATCTGGACGACGACGCCCTGGACCATCGTCGCCAACACCTTCGTCGCGGTCGACGGCGACCTGACGTACCAGGCCGTCGAGGCAGAGACGGACGGCGAGACCGAGACGCTCTACGTCGCCGCGGACTGTGTCGAGGAGGTCCTGAAGGCCGGCCGCTACGAGGACTACGAGGTCGTCGAGGAGCTCTCGGGGGAGGAGATGGTCGGCTGGGAGTACGACCACCCGCTGGCCGAGCAGGTGCCCGACCACGCACAGGCCGAGGGCTCGGGACAGGTCTACACCGCCGACTACGTGGAAGCGGACCGCACCGGCCTGGTCCACTCCGCGCCCGGCCACGGTGAGGAGGACTTCGAGCGCGGGCAGGAACTCGACCTCGAAGTGTTCTGTCCGGTCGGGAGCGACGGCGTCTACGACGAGTCGGCGGGGAAGTACGCCGGGACCTTCGTCCGGGACGCCAACGACGACATCATCGCCGACCTCGACGACAGTGACTTCCTGCTGGCGAGCGAGGAGGGCCACTCCGTCCGCGAGGGACAGTGCTGGCGGTGTGACACCGACATCGTCCGCCTCGTCACCGACCAGTGGTTCATCACGGTCTCGGACATCAAAGACGACCTGCTCGACAACATCGAGGACAGCGAGTGGTACCCACAGAGCGCCCGGGACAACCGCTTCCGGGACTTCGTCGAGGATTCGCCGGACTGGAACGTCTCCCGCCAGCGCTACTGGGGCATTCCGATCCCGATCTGGACTCCAGAGGACTGGGACGGGACGATGGAGGACGCCGTCGTCGTCGGCACCCGGGAGGAGTTGGCCGAGCGGGTCGATCAGGACGTCGACCCCGACGCCGTCGACCTCCACAAGGGGACCGTCGACGACCTCACCATCACGGAGGACGGGACGACCTACACCCGCGTCGACGACGTGTTCGACGTGTGGCTGGACTCCTCGGTGGCGACGTGGGGGACCATCGGCTACCCGAGCTCGACCGAGGACTTCGAGGAACTGTGGCCCGCGGACCTCATCATCGAGGCCCACGACCAGACGCGGGGCTGGTTCTGGTCGCAACTCGGGATGGGCACGGCCGCGCTGGGCGAGGTGCCCTACGAGCAGGTCGTGATGCACGGCTGGGCGCTCGACTCCGACGGCCGGAAGATGTCCAAGTCCATCGGGAACGTCGTCGAACCGGGCGAGGCCATCGACCGCCACGGCCGGGACCCGATGCGGCTGTTCCTGCTCTCCCAGACGGCCCAGGAGGACGACATGAAGTTCTCCTGGGACGAGATGGCCGAGATGCAGCGGCGGCTGAACATCCTCTGGAACGTGTTCCGGTTCCCGCTGCCGTACATGCGGATGGACGAGTTCGACCCCGAGGCCGCCGACCTCGCGGACGCCGAGACGGAGCTGGCGGACGAGTGGATCCTCTCGCGGCTCCAGTCCGTCGCGGCGACGACGACCGAGCACTTCGAGGCCTTCGAGCAGGACAAGGCCCTCGACGCGCTGCTCGATTTCGTCGTCGAGGACGTCTCCCGCTTCTACGTGCAGGTCGTCCGCGAGCGGATGTGGGAGGAGGCCGACTCGCCTTCGAAGGACGCGGCCTACGCGACGCTGTACCGGGTGCTCACCGAGACGGTTGCCCTGCTCGCGCCCTACGCGCCCTTCGTCGCCGAGGAGATCTACGGGACGCTGACGGGCGAGGCCGGCCACGACACGGTCCACATGTGTGACTGGCCGACCGTCGACGAGTCCTGGCACGACCCCGACCTGGAGGAGGAGATCGAGGTCGTCCGGGCCGTCGAGGAGGCGGGGTCGAACGCCCGCCAGCAGGCCGAACGGAGCCTGCGCTGGCCGGTCACGCGCGTCGTCGTCGCCGCCGACGATGCCGCGGCCGCCGAGGCGGTCGACGCCCAGCGTGCCCTGCTCCGGGATCGCCTGAACGCCCGCGAGATCGAACTCGTCGACCCCGACGCGGACTGGGAGGAACTCGCCTACGCCGCGGAGGCGGACATGAGCCTCCTGGGACCGGAGTTCGGCGAGGACGCCGGCCGCGTGATGGGCGCGCTGAACGACGCTAGCGTCGACGAACCGACCATCGAGGCACTGGAGACGGCGGTCGCGGACGCCACCGGCATCGACGCGGACCTCACCGAGGAGATGGTGGAGTTCGTCACCCGGACGCCGGAGGGCGTGACGGGGACGGCCTTCGATATCGACGGCGAGGAACTGGGCGTCGTCTACGTCGACACGGCGCTGACCGAGGACATCGAGAGCGAGGGCTACGCCCGCGAGGTCATCCGCCGCGTCCAGGAGATGCGCAAGGACCTCGATCTGGACATCGAGGAGCGCATCCGCGTCGACCTCGACATCGGCGACGACCGCGTTGCCGACCTCGTCCGCGAGCGCGAGGCCCTCATCGCAGAGGAGGTCCGCGCCGACGAGTTCGGGACCGTCGAGGACGGTCACCGTGAGGAGTGGGACGTGGACGGCATCGAGATGACCATCGCCGTCGAACCGCTGGCGACGCCGGAACCGTCGGACTGAGGGCCGCGACCTCGCGGTGCTCGGTCGCGGCTTTTTTCGCCCACGTTTTTGCGCGAGTGGTGGCCGGCGGCCACCCGAGCGGAAAAAGGTGGCGTGGGACCGCTGGCGACGCCGGAACCGTCGGACTGAGAACGCCCGATATATTGGGCCAGTGATGATTTTTGCGGTCGGTTTCACTTGCTGTCTCCTGTCCGATACCGCTCGATTTCCACCGACGAACTGTAAAATAGCCGGATTTTCACGGTAGTTTATAAACTGTTTGTTGGTTGCTTCGAATCGTATGAAAAATAATAATATAAAGCTAGAGAAAAATTACATTTGCCCCCTCGTTGCATGTGGTCGTGTGACACGAGATAGTCACACACATGGGGACGAGAGTGAGCGGACAGGGGCACTGAACAGGCGGCGGTTCCTGCGGGGTGCGACGGTCGCGGCGGCCGGCGTCGCGGGGCTGACGGCGGCGACGGGGACGGCGGCGGCCGGGTCGTCGGCGGAGAACGCCGACGCGCCGGGGGACTACCCGCGCGTGACGACCCGCGACCACTTCGACGACGACGCGGATCTCATCAACGGGGAGACGGGCTTTTCCTACCAGTTGGGGGGTGACACCTCGGCGCTCGGTGACGAGACGTTGACGCTGTTCGTCCACGGCTGGCAGAACAGCGAGGAAGACGCGATGGACAGCGCCTACGAGTGCCAGCTCGCACTGGAGGAGAACGGGTACGGCGCCGACGCGGCCGCCTACTCCTGGGATTCGGACGTGGGTGACAGCCTCGACCTGGGCTGGGCCGACGCGAAGGAGATCGCCGAGAAGAACGGGCCGAAACTGGCGAACTTCGTCACCGACTGGAACGCAGAGACGGGCCAGGACGTTCGGCTGATCTGTCACTCCCTGGGGGCCCGCGTGGCCGTCTTCGCGCTGGAATCGCTCGAAGACGACTTCGGCGCGAGCGACGCCGTGGCCTCGGTGACGCTGGTCGGCGGCGCGGTCGCGGACGACGCCGTCTCGCTCGACGCGGGCTGGTTCGACAGCGAGTACGGCGACCACATCGAGTACGCCACCGAGCAGTGCGACAACTTCCACGACGACGACGATCCGATCCTCGAGTACGTCTTCGAGACCCGCGAGTTCGAGGACGCGGCCGGCGAGAAGGGCTGTGCCGGTCCCGAACCGAACAACTACACGGACTTCGACGTCACCGACGAGGTCGACGCCCACGGCGACTACTACAAGCGCGACGTGGGCATCGTCGACCGGATCGTCGCGCAGTGGTAAGCCGACCGCCGCGAATTTTTTATCGTCGCTCGAACCGACGAGAGACGGGCCAGCGCGGGCGCTGACTTTCTCGAACTGCCGAAACGAAACCGGGAGCGAGCACTCAGTCCCTCCAGCCGGATATGGGCTGTATGCCGACCGTCGGGCCGACTTCCGCTAGGTCCCCGACGCCCCGGCCCACACGACGCGCGTGAGTAGCAGGTAGACGACCGGGTAGGAGACGGCGACGAGGGCCGGCTGGGCCAGCCCCGGACGGAGGCCCCCACTCGCGAACGCGCTCGACAGCAGGACCAGTCCGAACTGTGTCAGGCCGACCGCGAGGACGAAATCGGCCAGCCGGCTCACCGACCAGCCCTGCCCGAGGTACGCCCGGGTCGCCGGCGCCGCGAGCAGGGCCGTCCCGCCGACGATGACCGCCAGCACCGCCGCCGACGGCGACGTGACGGCCAGCGCGACCACGGCGGCCGGCTGTCCGATCACCACGAGAAAGGCCACGAACGCCAGCACGGACGCTCGCCGGGGGCGCCACGCCGCGCGTTCCGGGGTGGTCGCCGCCACGCCCGCGTCCCCGTCCGCGTCGGCCATGCCGAACACCTTCGAAGTATGCGAACTTATAACATGGGCCTGCGTGCGCGCCTCAGAGCGCGTCGGCGACGGCCGGTGCCGCGGAGACGGCGCTGACCGAGCGCTCGATGGTGTCGGTGCCGTAGACGGCTTCGACGCCCGCGCGAGCGAGTTTCGTGACGGCGTTGTTCGCAAGCAGGGGGTGAACACAGGTGACGAACACGCGGGCCGCGCCCTGGTCGTCGAGAACACTCACGGCCTCGGACATGGTCGACCCGGTGGCGATGATGTCGTCGACCAGCACGGCGTCGCGGCCGTCGACGGCCACGTCGTGCGGCTCGATCTCGACCTCGGAGCCGGAGAGTCGCGTCTTCTCGAAGTAGTCCGTCGTCCCGCGGTCGTAGGCGTCGGCCACGGTCTCGGCCAGCACGACCGCGCCCTCGTCGGGCGAGAGGAACACGGGTTCGGTCAGGTCACTCGGGAGCGGGTTCGCGAGTCGCCCGGCGGCTTCGACCGCCCTCGCCTCGACGTCGAAGTAGTCGAGGACGGCCGTCTCGTGGGGGTCGACCGTCACGACGCGGTCGGTCCCGGTGCTGATGGCGCGTGCGACCGCCCGCGCGGAGACGGGCTGGCCCGGCTCGAAGGCCTCGTCCTGGCGGCCGTAGCCCATGTAGGGGAGGACGGTCGTCACCGTCTCGGCGCCGGCCTCGCGGGCGGCGTCCTGGAGCTGGAGCAGTTCGACGTGGGCGTCGCTCGACACCGTGGACGCGACGACGACCGCCTCGTTCCCCTCCAGATAGGGTACCTGTGCCATCAACTCCCCGTCCGGGAAGCGGTCGAACGCCACGGGCGCGAGGTCGTGGTCCGTCTCGGCCGCGAGCTCGGCCGCGAGTGCCTGTGACGTGGACCCGCTGACGATCATATCTCACCCCTCTCCATCCTTGCTAAACCCCTTTTCGATGTGGTAGCTCAGGGGGCAACGGCGAGCGCGGTCGCGCCGGCCAGGCCCAGCGCCCGGTCGCGCCAGCCGTCGCCGGCGTCGACGAGGACGCGCCCCCCTCCGGTCACCGCGTACACGCCCCGTTCCCCGCCGTCGTCCGCCCCGCTCGCCGGCTCCCCGTGGGCCACCGCCACGACCGGTTCCTCGGTCGGGAGGGCACAGGCCGTCCAGCCGTCGTCCGTCCGCTCGAACAGGCCCGCCTCGCCCGCTGCGTGGCCGCGATCGGGCGCGCTCGCGACGGCCACGAACGCCCCCTCGCGCCCTTCCGCCCAGCCCGGCCCGAGGTAGTAGAGCCCGTCGTCGGTCGCGGCCAGCGGCGTCCCGCCGGTCGCCACGTCCCGCACGTCCGCGAGTCCGACGTGCGCGAGGCCGTCGTCGACGCGGTAGACCCCGTCGGCGGCGCCCACGAGGTCGCCGTCGATGGCGCGTACGTCCGCGATCTCGCCGACGCGGTGCCACGCCTCGCCGCCGCGGCGTGCCACCCGCCCGTCCGGACCGGCCGCGAGAAGGGTCTCGTCGTCGAACCCCACGGCGACCGCGGGGCCGAACCCCGTGCCGGCGTAGCCACCGTCGTCGCTGACCAGCACGTCCGCGTCGGTCGCGACCGCCAGCCGGTTCGGCCCGGCCGCCAGGTCCCGGGCGGTACAGCGGTGGGCCAGCGAGAACTCGCCCACGATGTCGTCGGAGACGGCGACGACCGCGACGCCGAGGTCGGCGGCGACGTACAGCTCCGTCGTCCCGGTCTTTTCCCCGTAGACCCGTTTCTCGTCGATGCTGATGTCGGCCATACCCGAGGCCAGCAGCGGCGAGGCCGAAAGCCTACCGGCTCGCCGGCTGACCGGGGGCAGGCCGACGAACGGGCCGGTGACGCCGCTCTCAACGCTGATACCTGGCCCACAACGGTCTTTAGGCTTCTTGGCAGTGGTGGGGTATGACCGAGCAGACAGACGGACCGACGACGCCTCGCTCCCGGACGGGCGACTGGGGGCGAACGCTCCGTGAGTTCGTCAGGTACGTCCCGAGCGGTGAAACCATTCCCGACGAGACGTGGCGGAGCCGTCACCGCAACGTCGTCGTCCTCGTGCTTGCACACGTTCCACTGCTGCTCGCACTCGGGCTGTACGAGGGGACGGAGTCGACGGTCACGGGCGCGATGATCCCCACGATTCCGCTGCCTGCGGTGCTGTTCGAGCTCGGGATTATCGCGACCTTCGCCGGACTCGCGACGATCTCCCGGTTTCCGCGTCGCGTCCGGACGATTCTCGCCGTAACCGGGCTGCTGTTTTGCTCCGGCGTCCTCGTCCACTTCTCGGGCGGGTACATCGAGGCCCACTTTCACTTCTTCGTCGCGATGGCCGTCGTCGCGGTCTACGAGGACTGGCTCCCCTTCGCGTTCGGCATCGGGTACGTCGTCGTCACCCACGGCGTGTTCGGGATGATCGACCCGAGCCGTGTCTACAACCACACCGCCGCGATCAACCGGCCGTGGGTGTGGGGCGTCGTCCACGGCGTGTTCGTCACGGGACTGGCCGTCGCGCTGATGAGCAACTGGTACTCCACGGAGAAATCCCGGGAGAAATCCCGACAGCGCCTCGAAGAGGCCCGAGAGAAGGCCGCGGAGGTCGAGGACCTCGAACGGAAGCAGGCCGAGATCGAGCGGGCGAAGGCCGAGGCCGAGGAGATGAAAGCCGACGCCGAAGCACGGAAACAGGAGGCCGAGCGGTTGAACCGCCAGCTCGAAACCACGGCCGACGACTACAGCGCCACGATGGCGCGGGCGGCCGACGGCGACCTCACCGCCCGGCTGGACCCCGACGCCGAGAGCGAGGCGATGGCCCGGGTCGCGACGGCGTTCAACGACATGATGGACGAGACGGAGGCGGCGATGGGGGAGATCCAGTCGTTCGCCGTCGACGTGGCGGCGGCCTGTGAGGAGGCAGACGCCGGAACCACGAAGGCGGAGACGGCCAGCGAGCGACTGCGTACGTCGGTCACCGATATCGCCGACGGTGCGGCCGAACAGCGGTCGATGCTGGAGGAAGTCTCCGACGAGATGACGGAGCTGTCGGCGACCGTCGAGGAAGTGGCGGCGTCGGCCGAGACCGTCGCCCGGACCTCACACGAGACCGCCGAGGTCGCGGAGGCGGGTGAGACGACCGCCGAGGCGGCCATCGACGACGCGCGACAGGCGCGGGCCGCGGTCAGCACGACCGTCGACCACCTCGAGACCCTCGAAGCGCGGATGGACCGCATCGACGAGATCGTCGACCTCATCGGCGATATCGCCGAGCAGACGAACATCCTCGCGCTGAACGCCAGCATCGAGGCCGCCCGTGCCGGCGACGGGGCGGCCGGTGCGGACGGCGACGGGTTCGCCGTCGTCGCCAGCGAGGTCAAGAACCTGGCCGAGGAGACCCGGCAGTCGGCGACCGAGATCGAGGACCTCATCGCGGAGACACGAGAGCAGACGGGGACGACGGCCGAGGAGGCCCGGACCGCCGAGCGCCACATGGAGGACGGCGTCGCGGCCGTCGAGGACGTGTTGGACGCGCTCTCGCAGGTCCGAGAGAACGTCGCCGACGCCGACAGCGGCGTCCAGGAGATCAGCGAGGCGACCGACGACCAGGCCGCGAGTACCGAAGAGGCCGTCTCCATGGTCGAGGAGGTCGCCGAGATCAGTCGGGCGACCGACGACGAGACGGAGGCGGTGTCGACGACCGCCACCGAGCAGGCCGCGTCCGTGTCACGGGTCACCGAGAGCGTCGCGTCGCTCGCCGACCAGACCGACCGCCTCCGGTCGCTGCTCGCGTCCTTCGAGGTGAGCGAGGGCGGGCATGCATCGACCGCTCCCGACGCCGGCGCCGCCGTCCGGGACGGCGGACGGCCCGACTGACTCCCCGTTTCGCGTCCGGTCGGTCACGCTGCCCGCTACAGCGCTTCCTTGTACGCTTCCAGCGTCTCCTCGACGTCGTCCTCGGTGTGGGCGTACGTGACGAACTGGGACTCGAACTGGTTCTGGGAGAGGAACACGCCCCGTTCTTTCATCTTCGGCCAGAAGACGCGGCGCCAGCGGTCGGTCTCGCCGGCGGCCACGTCGGCGGCGTTCTTCGGGCAGTAGTCGTACCGGGGGCAGGCCTCGCGCTGGCTACACCCGCCCTCGCAGTGACCCTCGAAGTCGTCGGGACCCTCGCGTGTGAAGAGCAGTTTGAACATCCCGTCGGTGCCGGTGACGGTGTACTGGGGGGCCTGGTCCTGGACGATCTCCTGGAGCCCGCGCCGGAGCTGCTGGCCGAGCCCGTGGACGTGGTCGTACACGTCGTTCTCGGCGGCGTAGCGCAGGGATTCGAGCCCGGCGGCCATCGTGACCGGGTGGCCCGAGAAGGTGCCGGCCTGGAACACGTCCCCGGAGGGCGTGAAGTGTTCGACGAGTTCGGCGGGGCCGCCGATGGCACCGACGGGGAAGCCGCCGCCGATGAGCTTCCCGAAGGTGGTGAGGTCCGGTTCGACGTCGTACTTCGACTGGGCACAGCCCAGCCCGCCGACGCGGAAACCGGTGATGACCTCGTCCCACATCAGCAGGGCGTCGTGGTCGTCACAGAGGTCCCGGAGGGTGTCGTGGTAGCCGTCGACGGGCTCGACGATGCCCGTGTTCGCGAGGATCGGTTCGACGAGCACGCCCGCGATGTCGTCGCCGTGTTCCTCGAAGACCGTGTGGGCCGCGCCCTCGTCGTTGAACGGGACC
This sequence comes from Halorientalis marina, assembly GCF_023028345.1. Lineage (GTDB taxonomy): Archaea > Halobacteriota > Halobacteria > Halobacteriales > Haloarculaceae > Halorientalis > Halorientalis marina. The sequence continues at coordinate 302,136 of NZ_CP095487.1, forward strand.
GCGAGCGTGTGCTCCACGAAGGAATCCGGGATGCCCGGGCTGGAGGGGCTCGTGTGGTCGTATTTCCCCTCGACCAGCGTCGTCTCCTGGGCGCCGTGGTACCCCCCCTGCATGACGACTATCTTGTCGTTGCCCGTGTACGCGCGGGCGAGCCGGCAGGCCGAGACGGTGGCCTCGGTGCCGGAGTTGACGAAGCGGAGCATCTCGACGCTCGGGACGTGCCGGGCGACGAACTCCGCCTGTTCGACCTCGATTTCGGTGGGCATCCCGTACATCGGGCCCTCGCTGACGTGGGACTGGACGGCGGCCTCCACCGGCTGTGGGAGGTCGTGGCCGTACAGCAACGGGCCGAGCCCCATCACCCAGTCGATGTAGCGGTCGCCGTCGGCGTCGACGACGTGGCCGCCGTCCCCGCGCTGGATGAAGGGGGGGTAGGGTTCGATGGCGGCGCGGACCGCCGAGTTGACGCCGCCGGGCAACACCGACAGCGCCCGGTCGTACAGGTCTCGCGAGTGCTCGTCGCTCATACCACGCGGTTGGAACGCCCGAACAAAAGGGTTGACTCACCGGCTGTCCGTCTCGCCGCCCCGTCGCTGGCGCGCGCCGCCTCGGGTGCGCGGCCGGCCCACGGCCCTCCGCGCGCCCGGCCGTCGCGGCGGAACTGAACGCGCGTCCCGTCGAACGGCGAATTATCCGACGAATTACATCCTTAAGGCGATAGTATCTCATTGTAAACCCGCCGTTCGTCTACCAGTAGCGCATGGAAATTGAATATAACAAAGGAAGGGGTTTTCAGCGTGCGAGTTTGTTTTCCTATATGATGAAATTCAGTACGGTATGGCTGGAAAACGGGGCAGAACCAGCCAAACGTCGACTATTTCCTCGGGAGGTGAACGCATGAGCGACTGGACGCCGACGACGTGTATGCGGTGTGCGGTCGGCTGTGGGCATATGCAACTCGGCGTCGACGATGGCTACGGGATCGACGCGGTCCGAGGCAACGCCTCACATCCCGTTTCGCAGGGGATGGCCTGTGGCCGCGGCATCGAGGAGAGCAGCGACCCGGGTGGGGAGTGGCTCTCCCGGCCGCTCGTCCGGAAGGGCGGCGAGCTGGTCGAGACCTCCTGGCCCGAGGCGCTCGACCGGATCGAGGCGGAACTCGGCCCGCTGATCGAGACCGACCCCGACTCGGTCGCCGTCCTCGGCAGCGGCCAGCAGACCAACGAGGCCGCGTACGCGCTGGGCAAACTCGCCCGCGGCGGCATCGGGACGCGCAACTACGACGCCAACACCACGCTCTGTATGGCGAGTGCGGTGACGGCCTACTACGACGCCTTCGGGAGCGACGCGCCGCCGTGTACCTACGAGGACATCCCGGACGCCCGGACCCACGTCGTCTGGGGCGCGAACCCCGCGGCTGCCCATCCGGTCCTCCACCGGTGGATTCGGGGGAGTGCGACCGACGACGACAGCCGGCTGGTCGTCGTCGACCCGGTCCGGACCGCCACCGCGGAGTCGGCCCACCGCCACGTCCAGCTCGACCCCGGCGGCGACCTCGCGCTGGCACGCGCCATCCTCGCCCGCATCGTCGGCACCGGCGACATCGACCGCGACTTCGTCCACCGCGCGACGGAGGGGTTCGACGACCTCGTCTCCGGGCTCCCGCCGGCCGACGCCGCCGCCCGCGAGGCGGGCGTCTCTCCCACCACCGTCGAGTACCTCGCGGACGTGTTCACCGACCGAACCCTCGTCTACTGGGGCATGGGCGTCAACCAGAGCGTCCGCGGCACCGCGACCTCGCGGGCACTCATCGACCTCTGTCTCGCCACGGGGAACCTCCGGCCCGGGAGCGGCCCCTTCTCGCTGACCGGCCAGGCCAACTCGATGGGCACCCGCGTCGTCTCCTCGAAGGGAACGTGGCCGGGCCACCGCCCGTTCGAGGCCCCCGCCCACCGCGAGACCGTCGCCGACGCCTGGGACGTGCCCGTCGACCGCCTCCCCGACGATACCGGCCCCGGGCCGGTCGGCATCGTCGACGCCATCGACGGCGACGCCGACAGCACGGTCGAGGCCGTCTACGCCGTCGCGACGAATCCGGCCGCCGGCCTCCCGGACGCCGGCGCGGCGACGGCGAAACTCGAAGACATCTTCCTGATCGCCCAGGACGTCTTCCACACGGAGACGACCGACATCGCCGACGTGGTGCTCCCGGCGATCACCTGGGGCGAGACCGAGGGAACCGTCATCAACATGGAGCGGACGATCTCGCGGGTGCAGGCCGCGACCGACACGCCCGACGGCGTCCGCTCGGACCTGGACATCATCGCCGCCGTCGCGAACCGGCTCCGTCCCGGCGTCCTGCCGGACCCGCCGGTCGACCCCGCGGCGATCTTCGACGAGTTCGCCGCCCTGACCGCGGGAACCCCCGCGGACTGCTCGGGGATCGACTACGACCGACTGGACGGGGAACTGGCCGTCCGCTGGCCCGCGCCCGACGCGTCGGTCGAGGGCGGCTACCGCTACCACGAGACCGACGACGGGACCGACCGGTGGACGTTCGAGACCGACACCGGCCGGGCGAAGTTCTCCGCGCCCGACGCCGGCGACGGCGACCTGCCGGAACTGACCGACGAGGACTACCCGCTCACGCTGACGACGGCCCGCGAGGCCGACGGCTACAACACGGGTATCCGCTCGCGGTCGGTGTCCGACCCCGACCCGACCCGGGCCCGGGTGCATCCGGCGACGCTCTCCGAGCGGTTCGGGAGCGCCACCGACGCGGAGTTCGTCCGCGTCGAATCGCGGCGCGGCGCCCTCGCCGCTCGCGTCGAGGCCGACCCGACCGTCCCACAGGGGATGGTCTGGCTCCCCATCCACCATCCCGACACCAACGACCTGACCGTGCCCGCGACCGACCCGCAGTCCGACGAACCGAACTACAAGCAGTGTGCCGTCCGCATCGAACCCGTCGACGCCGAGGAGTCGCTGGTCGAACACGTACACGACCCCCGTGAGGAGGAACTGGAAGCGTGAACCGGACGACGTGGCGGACGCCGCCGGTCAGTGACGACTGACGATGGCCGGCGTATCCGCCGTCCTCGTCGCGGGCGGGCGCTCGATCCGCTTCGGCGACTGCGAGAAGGCCCTGGCACCCGTCGACGGGACACCGATGCTCCGCCACGTCGCCGACCGGGTCGCGTCGACGGTCGACGAACTCGTCGTGAACTGCCGCCGGGAGCAACGCGAGGCCTTCGCTGCGGCCCTGGACGGCCACGAACCACGGTTCGCCGTCGATCCCGTCCCCGACCAGGGGCCGGTCGCCGGCCTCCGGACCGGCCTGCGGGTCGCCGCCGGCCGCCGTGCCGTCGCGCTCGCCTGTGACCTGCCGTTCGTCGAGCAGTCGCTCTTCGAGCATCTGTTCGGCCGTGCACGCGCGACCGGCGCGGCCGCCGTCGTCCCGCTCGCCGAGGGCCGACCCCAGCCGCTGGCCGCCGTCTACGACGTGCGCGCCGCACGCACCGCGTGCACGCGCGTCCTCGACCGCGGCGACACGCGACTCGGGGCGATCCTCGACGACCTCACCGTCGTCACCGTCGACGAACCGACCGTCACCGAACTCGCGTCGGCGCGGGCGCTCGCGAACGTCAACACACTCGCCGACCTCGCCGATGTCGACACCGACCGCGCCGATGGTGACGCCGCCAACACCCCGCTCTGACCGTGACCCTCCGTCTTCGCGTCGAGACGACCGTTCACCGTATGGGGAAAACCGCCCTCCTGTTGGCTACCTGTTCTCCAGGAGTGAGCGAACGTCCGGTACTTCGGAGAAAGTTACGATTATTTTAATGAGTGGCGTTATGCAGATGGCTATCGACTAGTCTCACGTGAAAGGCTGGTCGTACGTTTCGGATTCGCGGCCAGAACGTGACGGACATCGATAACCATGCCACACGAGAAAGAAGGTATCAAATCGGAGTTGTACGGCGACGAAGTACGCGAGAAGATCATCGAGTTCGCGGAGCGCGGCTGGGACTCGATCCCGGAGGCGGAACGCGCCGAGTGGTTCACCCGGTTCAAGTTCTGGGGCGTGTTCCACCAGCGGTCGGGCCAGGAGAGCTACTTCATGCTGCGGCTGACCAACTGCGGGGGCATCCTCGAACCGGGCCAGCTGCGGGCCATCGGCGAGGTCGCCCGCGAGTACGCGACCGGTCCCGCCGCCAACCCCGAGTTCGGCAACGGCTTCATCGACCTGACGACCCGGCAGTCCATCCAGCTCCACTGGCTGAAACTGGAGGATATCCCCGAAATCTGGGACAAGCTGGAATCGGTCGGCGTCACCTCCCGCTCGGCGGGCGGGGACACGATGCGCAACATCTCCGGCTGTCCGGTCGCCGGGAAGGACGCGGGCGAGTACGTCGAGACCCGGCCCCTGCTCGAGAAACTGCAGGCGGACCTCCGCGGTGACGACGCCCTGGCGAACATGCCCCGGAAGTTCAACATCAGCGTCACGGGCTGTCGCGAGGGCTGTGCGCAGGACTCCATCAACGATATCGGCCTCGAACCCGCACACCGGTTCATCGACACCGACGAGCAAAGCTCGTCGAGCGACCAGGACTCGATGAGTCCTGGTAACGGCGAGGAACTCACGGGGTTCAACGTCCGCGTCGGCGGCGGACTCGGCGGCCGCGAACCGCGCGAGGCCCGGCCGCTCGACATCTTCGTCACGCCGGGGAACGCCTACGACCTCGTGCGGTCGTTCGTCGAACTCTACCACGAGGAGGGCAACCGCGAGAACCGACAGCAGAACCGCGCGCGCTTCTTCGTCGACGAGTGGGGGACCGAGGACATCCGCGAGGCCCTCGACGAGCGGACGGACTTCGAGCTGAAACACGCCGGGACGGACTTCCGCGGCGAGTACTCCTACAACGCGGGGAAGCCACCGAGCGAGGGCGAGGCCGACCACGTCGGCGTTCACGAGCAGAAAGACGGGCGCAACTACGTCGGGTTGAGCGTCCCGGTCGGCCGGCTGACCGCCGACGAGGCAGTCGAACTCGCCGACCTCGCGGCGGAGTACGGCTCCGGCGAAGTCCGCTTGACCCGCCGGCAGAACCCCCTCGTCATGGACGTGCCCGACGAGAACCTCGACGCCCTGCTCGCCGCGGACCTGCTGGAGACACACGAGCCGGAACCGAACCCCTTCCAGCGCGGTGCCATCGCCTGTACGGGGACGGAGTTCTGCTCGCTGGCGCTGACCGAGACGAAAGCCCGGATGGCGCGGATGCTGCGCTGGCTCCGTGACAACGTCGACCTGCCCGACGACGTGGAGAACATCCACATCCACTACTCGGGCTGTACGGCAGACTGTGGGCAGGCGATGACCGCCGACATCGGCCTCCAGGGGATGCGCGCCCGGAAGGACGGCGAGATGGTCGAGGCGCTGGACATCGGCGTCGGCGGCGGTATCGGCGAGGAGCCCTCCTTCGTCGACTGGCTCCACCAGCGGGTCCCCGCGGACGAGGCCCCCGGTGCGATCCGGAACCTGATGCACGCCTTCGCCGCGCTCCGCGAGGAGGGACAGTCCTTCCGCGAGTGGGTCGATGCGACCGGCCAGGAGAACCTCATCACGCTGGCCGAACCCGAGGAGACCGACTACACCGACGAGTACCTCACCGACGCCAAACAGTCCTGGTACCCTTTCGACGAGGGGGAGAGTCCCGCACCCACTGCACCCGACGGGACCCCCCTCTCGGCCGATGACTGAATCGACCGATCGGTCGGCCGCCGAGGCCGAGACACGCGGCAGTGACGCCACGCCGCCACAGGCCGCCGCCGACGTGGCGCCCGAACTCGTCTTCGACTCCTCCTGACCGGCGTCGCCACCGCCCGCGCTCTCCGCGGTCGGGTATCTCGCTGGCCCGGTTCGGCCGCTCCCGCGACCGGGCCGGTGGCGCTGCCGGCGCCGTCACCGCGACGGGAACGCGATCGCGACCGGTGGCGAGGGCGACACTCAAAAACACGACGCGGTGAAGGCGCTCCGGAGCGCGCTGGCGAACGCGCCCGGCGCGGAGATCGTCACGGCGGGTCGGGACTGGGGACCGGAGAGCGGGGACTGATCGGACAACTGGCCCGAAAAAAGTCGGCGGCTACTCCGCGTCCTCGTCGTCCTCGTCCTCGACGCCGACGGGGAACTGGCCGTACTCCCGGACGGTGTCCAGGACGACGCTCGTGTTCGCGGCCCGCACGTCGGCGTCGGTGAGGAGGTCCTTGATCTTCCTGTTCATCTCCTCGGTCGTCGTGAACTTGCCGATGGCGACGATGTCGTGATCGCCGGTGACCTCGTAGACGCCGATCATGTGCTCGTGGTCCCGAAGGCGGTCGACGACGGGCCCGAGGCCGGTTCCCTCGACGCTGAGGTGGAACACGGCGGTCACGTCGTACCCGAGCGCGTCGTAGTCGACCGTCGGGATGTACCCCTCGATGACGTCGTCCTCTTCGAGGGTCGCGAGCCGTTTCGAGACGGTCGTCGCGGCGACGCCGGTCTCGGCGGCGATGTCACGGGCGCTCGCGCGGCCGTTGCCCAGCAACGCGTTCACGATCCGTCGATCTGTATCGTCGATATCCATTGTGGGGGCGGCTGGGCGGGGGCGAGTCAGACCGCTTCGGGGCCTTCCTTGCCCGTGCGAATCTGGACGGCGTCATCGACGTCGATGACGAAGATTTTGCCGTCGCCCGGTTCGCCCGTGTGGGCGGCCTCCTCGATGGCACCGACCACGTCGTCGGCCGGCACGTCCGCGACCACGCACTCGACTTTGACCTTCTCGTGGAGGTCGACGACGTACTCCTCCCCGCGCCACTGGCCCTTCTTGGTTGGCTGGCTGCCCCGGCCGCGGACGTTCGTCACCGTCAGCGAGGGCGCGCCGATCTCGGCGAGCCCCTTCTTCACGTCGGTGAGCTTGCCCGGGCGGATGAACGCCTGAATCAGCTTGATGCCGCCCTCGTTGGGTTGGTCGCTCATTCGTCGTCACCTCCGGGGTTCGGCACGTTGCCACCGTCGGTACGGGTCCCGTGACTCGGGCCGCCGTCGGTCACGGCTGCCTCGTCACCACGGCTGAACTCGGGGTAGGTCTCGACGCCGTGTTCGGAGAGGTCGAGGCCTTCGCGCTCGTGGCTCTCGGAGACGCGGGCCTGCCCGACTGCTTTGAACGCCCCGAACACCGCGGCGGTCGCGAGGATCGTCCACGCGCCGATGACCGTCACGCCGACGATCTGTGCAAAGAGGACGTTCACGGAGAAGCCGTTGATCGAGACGAAGGGGAGCAGGACGGCGCCCATCGCACCGGCGCTCCCGTGGACGGGGTAGACCGCACACACGTCGTCGATCTTCAGGCGCTCCTCGACGAAGCTGAAGACGATGGGGAGCTGTCCGCCGGCCAGCAGGCCGACCAGCAGCGCGCCCCACCACGTCGAGAGGTGCGTGATGCTCGTGATGCCGACGAGGCCGGCGAGCATCCCGTTGGCGACGTACAGCGTGTCGACCTTGTTGCTCTTGAGCAGCGAGACGCCTGCCGCACCGATGGCGCCCGCGCCCATCGCCAGCGTCGTCGTCATCGCCACGCGGCCAACGGCACCGGCCGCCGTCGTACTCGTCGTGAACGCGCCCAGTGCGAGCGCACCGTCCTCGGTCACCGAGAACACGGTCGCGGCCGTGCCGACGTTGAACCCGTACCAGCCAAAGGAGAGGATCAGCGTCCCGAGCACGGCGAAGGTCATCGAGTGACCGGGGATGACGTTCACGCTTCCGTCACTGTTGTACCGGTCCATGCGCGGGCCGAGGATGTAGGCGGCCGTCAGGCCGGCCACACCGCCCATGCCGTGGACGATCATCCCGCCCGCGAAGTCGTTGAAGCCGACGCCCAGCACGGAGGCCAGGAAGCCACCGCCCCAGGTCAGGCCCGTGACGACGGGGTAGATGAACCCGGCCAGCATGATCGTGTAGCCGACGTACGCACGGAGTTTCGCGCGGCCGGCGACGGCCCCGGAGACGATGGTCGCCGCCGTCATGGCGAACACCGCACCGAACAGCCAGCCGACCCACGCGTCGGCGCTCTCGGGCGAGAGGTTTGCCATGAAGGCGCTGCCGATGTTCGCCGCGCCGCCACTCGTGACGGCGGCGACGATCGAGGAGATCGCCGCCCCGACGAGGAAGAACATGATGACCCCGATCGACCAGGTGAGCATGTTCTTCGTGAGCTGGTTGGCGACGTTCTTGGCACGTACCTGCCCCGCCTCCAGCATCGCGAAGCCCGCGTGCATGAAGAAGATCAGGAACGTGACCGTCAACACCCACATCGTGTTGACACCGTCGACGATAGTCGCCGGATCCGTCTGTAACGGGACCGTCAGCGCGCTCATGCCGACACCTCCCGTTCAGTGATCCCCGAAACTACTTCGTAATTGTCTAACTCTGCACCGCCCACCGCTATGCGCGTTTTGTATTTCACGAGAGAACGTCATGGAATCCCACTACATAAGGGTTGGCTTGAAATTCCGGAAGTTTTCAAGCATGGGGTAGACGAACGTACGGATTACCGTAGACTATTATGGATATAAGGTTGTATTTCGTCCACTCTCCGGACGTTTGTCAGCGGAAATTCTTGACGTTCGTCAACCACCGTTCGGGCCGTTTTGCGGGTCTGTCCCGGTGCGCGCGCAGTAACGCACTGTTTGCACGATTCTATCTCGATTCGGTACGTGTTCTGTACGAATCACTCGCAATTAGGACAGGCATCTAAAATACGGCGGTCGAATAGCCGAACCGCCGTACTCTCTCGGAAGACGGTCTGAACAGTTGGCACACTTCTATCGCTCGCTGGCGAGGAGTGCGCCCGTGAGGCAGACGCCGCCGACGAGGACGAGCGTCACGCCGAGCGGGGAGGGGTCGACACGGAGGAGGCGAGGTGCCAGCACGATACCGGCCGCAGCCCCGAGCAGGAGGCTCGTCCCCCCGAGGTGGGTCAACTCGAACCGTGCCGTCCGGGCGGTGGGGCCGTGGTCGGCGAGTTCGACGCTCGTCTGCCCGACCGTCCAGGCGAGGACGACCGCCGCCGTCGCGCCCACGACCGCCGCCCCGCCGGCCCCGGCGACGCCGCCAAGGACCACCGCCCCGCCGAGCCCCGTCGCACCGAGGGTCACCGCCGGTCGCGTTCGCCGCACCAGCCCGACCGCCAGCAGGCCCGTCCCGCCGAGGCCGGCCAGCGTCGAGAGCGGGTCGACCCCCGCGAGGACGACGCCGACCAGCGCGGCGACCAGTGCGGTCCCGCCGGAGAGCACGCCCGGGCGACCGAGTCGGGTCACGACAGCCACCCCGCTTCGGCCATCGCGGTCGTCACGTCGGTTTCGGGCGCCCAGTCAAGCACCGGGAGGCCAGCGGCTCGGAGGCCCCGGAGTCGGTGGCGGCGCTCGATCCGGGCGAGCCGCCGGCCCGCCGTGCCACCGGTCGTCGGGTCCGGGCTCACGACCGCCGTCGGGTGGCCGCCGACGTCGAGCCGCCGTGCCAGCCCGGCGACCCCTTCGTCACAGGCCGGCGTGAGCAGGACGACCGTCGCCCGCTCCGGCAGCCGTTGGCGGAGCCACCCGCCGTGGTCGGCTCCCTCCCCGCCGCCCTCGTCGGCCCCGCCATCGCTCCGCGCCGCCGTGACAGACGCCGAGAGTCGGTCGTGTGCCCGCCGACGATGGGCGTCGCCGCGGCCCGGCGCGAGCCACGCGCGCGTCGGCCCGAGCGTCGCGATGCCGACGCGGTGGTCGGCGCCGGTCAGCGATGCGTAGAGCCGCTCCGCCGCCTCGGCGCTCCGCTGGACCGCCGTCGGCGCGGCGGGGTCGGGCGCAAGTCGCGCCGCCGGGCGGGCGTCGACGACCAGCACGACCGTCAACCGGCGCTCGGCCTGGAACTCGACGGTCGCGAGCTCGCCGGTGCGGGCGCGGCGTCGCCAGTCGATCCGCGAGATGGGGTCGCCGTGGCGGTACTCCCGGGTCGCCCGGAACGCGCTCCCCTCGCCGCTCGCGTCGACCGCCTCACGTCCGCCCAGCCGCGTGACCGGCGCCGGCAGCGACGGCGCGTCCGCGGCCGTCGCCGGCGGCGTCGACCCCCCGTCGTCCACCGCCTCGACCGTCGTCCGGCGCTCCACGACGCCGGCCGGGTCGCGCAGGAGCACCGTCGCCGGGTCGAACTCCCCCTGTCCCGCGCCCACCGTGACGGCGTACTCGAAGGTCGTCGCCGACCCGGGCCACAGCGCCGTCGCGTGGGTCGCAGCCCCGTCGGCCACGGTCCAGCCCGGCGGCACGCCGTCGGCGACCCGCAGGCCGGGGATGGGGTGTCGGCCGGTGTTCTCGATCCGGACGGTGACCGTCACCCGATCACCGGTCGCGGGGTCCGGATCGGTCACGTCCCGCGAGAGCCGCAGCGTCGCTGGCGGCGCGTCGACCGTCCGTGCGTAGGCGAACAGGGCGATGCCGACCGCGCTCGCGAGCAGGAGTCCAGGCCGGCGGGCGAACAACCCCACCGCGCCGGCGGCCAGCGTCGCCCCACCGAGTCCGCGCCAGCGCCTCGTGTGCCGGCTCTCGCCGTCCGCTTCGGCTGCCGGCCCCGCCGTGTCGTCGCTCATCCCTCGCCCTCCGTTCCGTCCGCGATGACCGCGACGACTCGGCGCGCCCGCCGGACGAACGTCGGTTCCCCGGTCAGGACCGTTCGCACGCGCGCCCGGAACGACGGCGGCGATTCGGTGAAAAAGGCCCGCGCCATCGGGTCGTCGGTCCACGTCCCTTCGGCGAGTCGGTCGCGTGCCGTCGCCCGGTCACAGCCCGTCGTGTCGACCAGCACTGCTGCCGCCACGGTCCGGAGTCGGTCGCGGATCTCGGCCCGGTCGGTCGCGTCCCGGACCGAGACCGTCGCCAGTCGCTCGTCGAACGCGTCCCCGGGCGCCCGGACGCCGGCGGCGGGGTCCGGGAGGTCGTAGGTCCGGGCTCCCTCGGCCGACCGCCCGAGCGCCACCACCCCCCCGACCGCGAGCACGGCGAGCGCGACGAGACCCAGCGCCGGCAGGACCGGGACCGAGACGGGCGCGCCGACCGGCGTCAAAAGCAGGAGGAGGCCGGTGCCGGCGCTCGCGAACCCGATACCGAACAGGAGCCGCCGGATCACGCTTCGTCCTCCTCGGCGTTCGTGGTCGATTCGCCCTCGTCGCTCGTCCCACCGTCGAGCCGGTCGGCAGCCGCCCGTGCTGCCCGCTCGCGCTCGTCGGTCACGGGCGCATCGCCGTAGCGGACCGCCGTAAACATCGCCCGCAACCGTTCGACGACGTCCCGGTCCAGCCCCCGCTCGACGGCCGCGCGGGCGTACTCACCCGGCGTCGCCGTCTCGTGGCGGGCCACGTCGACGCGGTCGGTCAGCGTCGCCCACGCCCGATACACGTCGTTGGTCGCCGGTGCGTCGGGCGGTCCCGGGACTTCGCCGCTGGCGGCACCCCTGTTTCTCGTGTCCGTGCCACCGGCCGCCGGGCTGTCGGCGGGACCGCCCCCTGGCCGGAGGCCGAGGAGAGCGGCCCCGGTCACGACGACCGCCGCGAGGCCGACCAGGAGAAGCGGACTGAGCGCCGGGAGCAGGCCGTCGGCGAGCGCCCGGGCGCTCAGCCCGCAGACGAGACAGCCCCCCGCTCCCGGCTGGCCGCCGCCGCGGGACCCGCCCGACGCCGACCCGTTCGGGACGCCGGAGCCGTTCCGCGTCGGTCCGTCTCCGCCCTCGACCGACGGGCCGGCGTCGGCGACCGCCCCCTCGAACGCGACGGCACCGACGGCGAAGGCCGCCGCTGCACAGCACGCCGTCAGGGCGGTCAGGAGGGCACGCCGTTGCACGGGCGACCCATCGACTGCCTAACTATTGAAAAGGGACGCTCGTTTTCCGACTCGGAAACCGGGCGAAACCGCGGCCGTGCCGGCTGCGGTGGCCACGTGACGCTTCCGGCCGCGGGGACGGGGCGCCGGGCCGCTCACAGCCGTTCGGCCACGTCCTCGGCGAAGTAGGTGAGAATCAGGTCGGCGCCGGCGCGCTTGATCGAGAGCAGCGATTCGTGGGCGACCGCCTCCAGGTCCAGCCACCCCTTCTCGGCGGCGGCGTGGAGCATGGCGTACTCCCCGGAGACGTTGTAGGCGGCGACGGGGTGGTCGAACTCCTCGCGGACGCCACTGACGATATCGAGGTAGGGGAGTGCGGGCTTGACCAGCAACACGTCCGCGCCCTGCTCGACGTCGAGGGCGACCTCGCGCATGGCCTCGCGGGCGTTCGCGGGGTCCATCTGGTAGTGTCGCCGGTCGCCGAAGGCCGGCGCGCCGTCTGCGGCGTCGCGGAACGGGCCGTAGAAGGCACTCTCGTACTTGGCCGCGTAGCTCATGATCGGTACCTCGGCGAAGCCGTTCCCGTCGAGCCCGTCGCGGATGGCCCCGACCATGCCGTCGGTCATCGAGGAGGGCGCGACCATGTCCGCGCCCGCCTCGGCGTGGGAGACCGCCGTCTCCCGGAGCAGGTCGAGCGTCTCGTCGTTTTTGACAGTCAGCGTCGGGTCGCCGGGCACGCCCTCCTCGACCACGCCGCAGTGGCCGTGGTCCGTGTACTCGCAGAGACAGACGTCGGTGATGACGTAGGCGTCGGTCTCGTCGGTGATCGCCCGGACGGCGCGCTGAACGACGCCGTCGTCGGCCCAGGCACGGGAGCCGATCTCGTCTTTCGCTTCGGGGATGCCAAAGACCATGACGGCCTCGACGCCGGTTTCGCGCACCGCCGCGACGCGGTCGACAGCCTCCTCGACGGGGACCCGTTCGTGGCCGGGCATCGACGGGATCGGCTGGCGCTCGTCGGTCGTGGCGTCGACGAACACCGGCGCGATGAGGTCGCTGGCATCGAGCGACGCCTCGCTGACCAGCGAGCGGACGCCGTCACGACGGAGCCTGCGCGGGCGATGCGTGAGGTTCATGCTCGCGAGTTCGAGGTGGCCGCAAAAAGCCGTGTCGTTCCCGCCCCATCAGAACGCATATATCGATTCGGCGGCACGTGACTGTCGATGGTAGTCCCCGACTTCGGCTCCGCGCTCGCCCTCCTTTTTGCGGTCTCCGTCGTTCCCGTCCTCGCGAGCGTCCATCTCTCGGCGGGCCGGCTCCGCCGCTTTCTCGAGGACTACGGCCTCCTCGTGCTCGCCGCCGGCGCCGCCGTCATGGGCATCGTCGGAATCACGCTCTTTCTGGTCGGCGACGAGGCGCTCCTGCGCGAGCTGATCGACAGCTACGGCTTCTACGCTCTCCTGTTCGTCTTCGTGCTCGAAGGCGGGATGTTGCTCTATTTCGCCCCCAGCGAACTCCTCGTGCCGGTCGCCATCGGACTCCTCCTGCCGACCGACCCCGGGTTCGTCGGCTACGCGACCGTCGTCGGCGTCGCTACCGTCGGCGCGACGGTCGGCCAGTACGGCCTGTTCGCGCTGGCTAACCGCGGCGGCCGCGAGTACCTCCTCACCAAGCCCTGGTTCCGGGTCGGTCCGGACGACCTCGACCGCTTCGACCGCTGGTTCGGCCGCTGGGGGAAAGTCGCCATCCCCGTCAGCAACGCCTTGCTTCTCACCCGCGGGATGCTGACCGTCCCCGCCGGCCTCGCGGACATGTCCGACCGGCAGTTCGTCGCCCTCTCGGCGCTCGGCACGGTCGTCTTCGAGACGTGGCTGGCCGTCGGCTGGCTCTTCCTCGAACCGTACGTTTCGGGGCTGTTGTAGCTCCACGCCGCCGAACGCTCAGAACTGGCCCCGGTACTGGGCGGTCGCTGTGCGGTCGCGGACACGGAGCGGTGGCACTGGTACGTCGCACCGAACGCGAGCCGGCGGCTCGCGTTCGGCTTTTTCGCCACCGGAAGACTCACTACGTTCGTCTTCCGAGCACCCGTTCGTTCCCTCCGGTCACTCACGGGAACCACGTTTTTGCGCCGAGTGGTGCGCCGGAGGCGCACCCGAGGCGGAAAAAGGTGGGTGCCGTTAGTCGTCAGCGGGCGCTTCCGCGTCGGCGTCGGTCGTGGCGCCGGCGCTGATGCCGCCCTCCTCGATGGCCTCGATGAGGAGTTCGGCCACGTCGACGATCTCGATGTCGTCCTCGTAGCCGCCGGTCTTGCGGCCGTCCTCGTACATCGTCATGCACATCGGACAGGCGACGACGAACTTCTCGATGGCTCCGCCGGCCTCGGTGTCGTTCAGTGCCTCGCGGATGCGCTCCTCGCTGGCTTTCTCCTCTTCGTCGTGTTCGAGCCAGAGGCCACCGCCGCCGCCACCGCAACAGTAGGAGTTGTCGCGGTTGCGCGGCATCTCGTGGAGGTCACAGCCCGTCGCACGGATGAGGTCACGCGGGGCCTCGTACTCGTCGTTGTACCGGCCGAGGTGACAGGGGTCGTGGTAGGTGACGGTGTAATCGAGTTCCGTCCCCGTCAGGCCGAGACGGCCGTCCTCGACGAGTTCCTCGACGGCCTGTGACCAGTGGTAGACGTCGGCGTCGGGGTCCCACTGGTTGTCGTCGATGTCGAAGTCCATCATCGGGTCGTCGGCCCACTCCTCGAAGTCGAGTTCGGGGTACTCGTTCTGGAAGGTGTTCATGGAGTGGGGGTCGGTACAGACGATCTTCTCGAACTCGCAGTCCTGGAAGGTCTCGACCATCGTCGCGGCCTGCTCGATGAAGAGGAGTTCCTCGCCGAGCCGGCGGATGTCGTTGCCGTCGTAGAGTTCGTCGTCGAAGAGGATGCCGTATTTCACGCCGGCCTCCTCGAACAGTTTGGCGAGCGAGCGGGCGACCTTCTTGTTGCGGTCGTCGTAGGACGGGTAGTCGCCGACGTACCAGAGGAACTCGACGTCCTCCTCGCGGGCGTCTGCCACGTCGAACTCGAGGTCGTCGGCCCAGTCGCCACGGTTCCGCTGGCTGTTGCCGAAGGTGTTGCCCTTCTGCATGACGTTCTGGAACACGTCCTGCAGGCTCGGCTGAATCTCGCCCTCGTCGGTGAGCTGGCGGTTGAGCCGGGTGAACGTCTTGAGATGCTCGATCTCGACGGGACAGGCGTCCATGCAGGCCATACAGGCCATGCAGGACTCCATCGTCTCGGCCTGGATGACGGCGTCGCCGCCGTCGGCGACGATGTCTTTCTCCTCGCCGCCCGCTTCCAGCTGCTCGCGGTAGTTCTTCAGGTCGAGGATGACGTCGCGCGGCGAGAGATTGCGGCCGGAGGCGTTGGCCGGACAGACCGAGGTACAGCGACCGCACTTCGTGCAGGCGTCCTGGTCGAGGATGTCCTTCCAGGAGAAGTCGTCGATGGACTCGGCGCCGGTCGCGGCGTCCATGTCGGCCGGGATGGACGGGAGCCGCTTGCCGGCTTTCTCGTCGCGGACGACGACGTTGGCGAACGAGGAGATCATGTGGAAGGGTTTGGCGTACGGGATGGCGGCGATGAACACGAACGCGATGAGGGCGTGGGACCACCACATGATCGGGTAGGCGGCCTGTGCGGTCTCGGGGGTGACCCCGACCGCGAGCAGCGAATCGGCGACGAACCAGCCGACGAAACTCACCGTCTCGAAGTCCGGGAAGCCCTGCCCGAGGATGCGCAGTCCCTCCTGGACGAAGCCACCGACGCCGAGGAGAAAGAGCGACCAGATGAAGAGGTCGTCCTCGGGACTGCTGTTGGGACCCCGGAGGCGCTCTTTCCGGACGACGTAGCGCCGGTACATGGCGACGGAGATGCCGACGACGAACAGCAGCCCCATGAAGTCCATCACCAGCGAGTAGGAGAGATAGAAGTCACCGATGAAGAAGGACTGCTTGTTGCCCAGCACCAGCCAGGTGAACTTCCGGAAGATGTCGAGATCGATGGCGAGGATGGTGGTCCCGATCAGAAGCGTCAGAAAGCCCCACATGATAAAGGAGTGCATCAGGCCGCCGATCAGGTCGCGATTGAACTGTTTCTCGTTGGAGCCGACGATCCGGAACGCGTCGACGATGCGGCCGCCGAGGTTGTCGAGGCGGTCGAACCAGTCCTCACTGCCCTGCGTGTAGCGGTTGAACCGACTGTAGACGCCGTAGGCGAAGACCGCGACCGTCACCACCGCGAGGTAGTAAAACACCACCTCGCCCGTGGCGCTGATCTTCCACATCGTCGGGCGCGTCGTCGCCTCGCCCGCCTGCAACGGGAATGTCATATTCTTACACGGCGAATCCACGCGCTTAAGCCTTGCCAACCAGCCGAAAGCACTCCGATCACAACCGACGCGGAGTTTCTCGGTCGGGGGATCGCGGCCCCCGCTCGGCGCCGGGCGTTATTTCCCCCTCGACCGGCAAGAGAGGCCATGAACGACAGGACCGACGAACTCCGTGACCTCTTCACCGAGGTCACCGGCGAGGAGACGGTCACGGAGTCCCAGAGCGACGACCGCGGGTCGCTCGCCGACGTCGACGAGGCGGCCGTCGACGACCGCGTCCGGTCGGTGATCGACCGCCTGCGCGACCACCACGACTTCGACACGTCCCTCGACGACGACGCGCTCGTCCGGGTCGTCCGCGCCGTCTACGACGGCGACGACGACGCGACCATCGCCGCCGACATCGACGTCTCCCCCGAGGTCGTCTTCGCGGCCCGGATGGACCTCCACCTGCTCACCGACGACGACACCGATCTGCCCGTCCCGCTCGACGAGGTCCGGGCCGCCGTCGAGCGCGGGGACGCGGACCCCGAGGCGCTCGCCGACGATCTGGACGCCGACCCGGAGACCGTCGAACGGGCGCTTCGGGTCGCCCGCACGCAGGAGCGCATCCGGACCGTCAGCCGGCGGTTCAGAAGCGAGTTCGAGGACGCGCTCCCCGAAGCCGCGCTCGCCGTCTCGCTCACCGACTCGGTCACCGAGGACGGACTGGACGAGGCCGCCGAGGACATCGAGACGGACACGCAGTTCTGACGCTCCCCCGCGGTCGCTCTCGTGGCCCTGGCCGAACGTTCAAATACCAGTCCGGGGCCACCTTGGTCCGTGCACACGTTCCGTGACCTGGAGACGGCGGCGTACTGCCCGCGGAAACTCTACTACCGGCGCCGCGCGGGGCCGCCGGACGTGCCCGACGAGGTGGCCGCCTGCCGGAGCCTCGCGTTCGAGTACGAGCGCCTGCTCGCCGACGACGCGGCGCTCGTGGCCGCGCCCGTCGAGGTGTCGCCGACGACATTCCGCTCCCGCATCGGGTCGGCCAAGGCCCGACTGGACCGCTGGCCGGAACTCGCCGACCCGCCCGAACGTGAGCGGACCCTGACCGGCAGGGAGGCCCGCGGCGTCGCCCACAAGGTCCTCCACGACCCGCTCGCGCCCTCGCTCGTGTTCGCCGGCCGGCCGCCCGAGGAGGGCGTCTGGGAGCCACAGACTGTCCGGCTGGTCGCGGCGGCCAAGGCCCTGGCCTGGGAACACGAGACGGCCGTCGAGCGCGCCTTCGCCGAGTACCCGGCCTACGGCGTCGTCCGTGTCGTCCCGCTGACGACCCGCCGGAAGGCCGCCTACCGCAAGGCCGTTCGGACGGCCGCGTCCGTCGACGGCCCGCCGGCCAGGACCGACGACGACGCCAAGTGTGCCCCCTGCGAGTTCCGCGAACAGTGTGGCGTGCGGACTCGCTCGCTCCGGTCGCTGCTGGGGTCATAAGTCGCCCGAGCGCGTACGTGCGGGCATGGACGTGTTCGTCTACGGGACGCTGACCGACGCGACCCAGGCCGCGGCGGTCCTCGACGACTTCAGGTACGTCGGGGCGGCGACGCTGTCGGGCCTCCACCGCGTCGAGGGCCGATACCCGACGCTGGCGCCGGGCGGGAGCGTCGCGGGGCGGCTCCTTCGGACCGACGAGGTGGCGACGCTCGACCGATACGAGGGGGTCGACCGGGGGCTGTACGTGCGCGCCTCCGTCCCAATCACCGGAGTCGACAGCGACGCGGCCGACCACCCTGACGAGGCGGCAGTGTACGTGGGCGACCCCGACGCGCTGGACGCCGACGCGGACTGGCCCGGCGACGGCGACTTCGGCGCGCGCGTCCGTCGGTACCTCCGCGAGCAAGCCGTCCGGCTGACGCTCGATTGACGCCCGGACGACACGAGCCATTTATATAGCGAGACGGCTGTCGGCTGACCGTCTGACACTGGTCATATCACGCCCACTTCCTGTGATTCTCTCGAACGGTTCGAGCACTGGGGTTTAAGTACGAGGGGTTGCCCAGTACCGATGCAGTCACACGCTCTTCCCCACTTTTGCTCGGCGGTCGCGTCGACGCCCGAAAGCGGCGCCGGAGTCAGACCTAACTCCACGGACGGGAAAGCCGCGTGTATGCTCGACTACGAGGACGTGCTCGCGGCCCGGGAACGGGTCGCCGAGACCGCCCGCCACACGCCCCTGGAGTACTCGCATACCTTCTCGGCGCTGACGGGCGCGGAGATCCACCTGAAACTGGAGACGTTCCAGCGGACCGGTTCGTTCAAGATCCGCGGCGCGACGAACAAGATCGCCACGCTCTCTGCAGCGGAACGCGAGGCGGGCGTCGTTACGGCGAGTGCGGGTAACCACGCCCAGGGGGTCGCACTCGCGGCCTCCCGCATCGGCGTCGACTCGAAGATCGTCATGCCCGAGGGCGCGCCCGTCTCGAAGGTGAAGGCGACGCGGAACTACGGTGCCGAGGTCGTCCTCCACGGCCGGGACTACGACGCCGCGGCCGAGCGCGCCCACGAGATCGAACGCGAGGAGGGCCGCACCTACGTCCACGCCTTCGACGACCCGCTCGTGATGGCCGGCCAGGGAACCATCGGCCTGGAGATCGTCGACGACCTCCCGTCGGTCGACACCGTCGTCTGTGGCATCGGCGGCGGCGGCCTCGTCAGCGGCGTCGCCACGGCCGTCAAGGGCGCCGACCCCGACACCCGCGTCGTCGGCGTCCAGGCCGAGGGTGCGTCGAGCGTCGCCCCATCGCTCGAAAAGGGCGAGATCGTCGAGCGCGAGTCGGTCGACACCATCGCCGACGGGATCGCAACCCGGCGGGTCGGCGACGAGACCTTCCCGATCATCCGGGACCGCGTCGACGAGGTGGTGACCGTCGACGACTCCGAGATCGCCGTCGCCGTCACGAAACTGCTGGAACGCTCGAAGACCCTCGTCGAAGGTGCCGGTGCCGTCCCGCTGGCCGCCGTCCTCGAGGAGAAATTCGACTACGCCGACGACGAGGTGATCGTCCCCGGTCTCTGTGGCGGGAACATCGACCTGAACGTCCTGACGACCGTCATCCTCCGGGGCCTGGTCGAGACCGGGCGCTACCTCCGCCTGCGGACCGTCCTGACGGACCGACCGGGCGCGCTCGAGGAACTCACGGAGGTCCTCGCGGCGAACCGCGCGAACATCTACGCCATCCGCCACGACCGGACCTCCCGGAACGTGGCGATGAACGACGCCGAGGTGGAACTCGACCTCGAAACCCGGGGCCACGACCACGTCCAGCAGGTCCTCGACGCGCTCCACGACCACGGCTACGAGACCGAGGTGCTGGTGTGACGGCGACCGTTACAACTCGTCGAGGAACGCTTCGGCGCGCTCCTCACCATCGGTGATCAGGTCCTCGATGAACGACGGCGACCGATCGAGCTTGGAGGCGTAGCCGAGTTCGCGGTCGAGGACGAGCCGCCGGACCGTCGTGTGCTTGTACTCCTCGTCGGGCAGGTGGCCCTGGTCGACCCAGTCGTTGACGCGCTCGACGAGGTGGAGTTCCTGGTTGAGCGAGAGGTTCCCGGCGAGTTCGTTGCGCCGGTCGGTGATCGCCCGGAGCGACCGTGGCTGGCCGTCGCGGGTCTGTGGATTGACCTGGACGAGCCACAGCTCGTCGGGTTTCCGCTCGGACGGGACGTGGAAGTGGTCCCGGATCGGGGGGTTCTGCGAGAGCAGGCCATCCCAGTGGTAGTCGCCGTCGATCTCGACGGCCTCGAACAGCTCCGGCACGGCCGCGGACGCGAGGACGGCGTCGGCGGTCACCGCCCCGTCGACGAACGTCTCGAAGGTCCCCGCCGTGATATCGACGGCGCCGACGACCAGCCGCGGCGCGTCGTCGGTCGCCAGCCGCGGGATGCTCTCGAAGTCGATGTGCGCTTCGAGCGTCCGGCGCAGTTGCCGCTGGCCCCAGTCGTCGAACGGGTGCTGGTGCGGCGTCACCTCTGGGAACGGGACGCCCATATCCTCCATGCGAGCCCCCCACACGACGGCGGCGTTCGTGGCGGTGTCCGCCGGCGACCGGGCGGCGATGTCCGCCCAGAGGTCCGCGATGACCGCCGGCGCGCTCGTCTCCCCCGAGCGCAGCCCGTACCAGCCGGCCGTCGCCGTGACCGCCCCGCCGGAGGTCCCGCTCATCCCCACCAGGTCGTACCCGCGCTCCGCGACCGCCGGCAGCAACTGCCGCAGGACGCCCGCCGTGAACGCCGTGTGGCTCCCACCACCCTGACACGCGATCGCCACCTTCGGATCGTCGGCCATGTCCGACCCGGCGCGGCCCGGCCCCGTAAACGCTCCGCCACTTGCTGGCGTCCGCTCGGTCACCGAGTTTTAAGCCCGTCCCGCCCGCCTCGTCGGTATGAAACGCATCGTCAGCACCGACGACGCCCCCGCCGCGGTCGGCGCGTACAGCCAGGCCACCGCGACCGGTGACCTGATCTTCACCGCCGGGCAGATCCCGCTCACGCCCGACGGCGACCTCCTCGACGACGCCCCCATCGCCGACCAGACCGAACAGGCCCTCGACAATCTCGCCGCCGTGCTCGACGAGGCCGGCGCGAGCATGGCCGACGTGCTCAAGGCAACCGTCTTCCTCGACGACATCGACGACTTCGAGGCCATGAACGAGACCTACGCCACCTACTTCGACGACGAACCCCCCGCTCGCAGCGCCGTCGAAGTCGCCGCCCTCCCGAAGGGCGTCGGCGTCGAGATCGAGGCCGTCGTCATCGAGTGATGGACCCGCAACTCCGACGGAGCGCCCTCTGGGGGCTGATCGGCGGCCTCTCGTTTCTGGTGCTCCTCCAGGGCTACGAACTGGTGACGACCGAGCGCGTCGACTGGCTCGTGAAACTCGGCGTGGCCGGCGTGGTCGTCGTCGGCGCCACAGCCCTGACCTACGCCGCCGCCCGCCGACCGACCCGAAACGAACAAGCTTAAACGCGAACCACGGATAGTCCGAATCGAGCCAGGATGGCCGAACGGTAAGGCGCACGCCTGGAAAGCGTGTTCCCTTTCGGGATTCTGGGTTCAAATCCCAGTCCTGGCGCTCCACCTTTTTCCTCGTCGGGTCTCCTCGCGAGCCGGTGGCTCGCTGCGGGAACCCTCCTCGCAAAAACGTGGGCGAAAAAGGCCGAACGCGAGCCGACGGCTCGCGTTCGGTGCGATGTACCAGTGCTACCGCTCCACGTCCGCAACTGCACAGCTATCGCCCTGTACCGTGCCATCTCCGCTACCACACAGCCACCGCTCCGTACTGTGCCGTGACCGCACGTGCTCGTGGGCCGAGGTTCATTTCCGTACCCGCGACCACAGCAGGAAGCCGGCGGCGAACAGGCCGGCGCCGAGGCCGGCACCGAGCGCCCCCTGAACGCCCCCGCCCAGGTACGTCGTCCCGACGAGCGCGCCCAGCCCACCCCCGAGGCCCGCGCCCATGCTGGCGCGCCGCTGTTCGTCGGGGGAAACCCACAGCACCCAGCCGACGCCACAACAGCCCAGCACGACCAGCAGGAATCCCTGGAGGAGGGGACTTACCGACGCCGACACGACGTTCGGGACGCTCCCGACGACGACCGCGCCGCCGACGACGAGCGCGAGCAACACCGCGAACTCGACGAGTGGTTGCTGGAGGGGCGCACGGTTCGGGGCCATGTGCGTTCGTGGCACGACCTGTCACTAACTGTTGACGGTTTCTGCTTCCTGTCGCGTGGTCGGTCTCCCCTGCCGGCGCCCCGCGGTTTCCGGTCCGCATGATAGCAAGTGTCCCACAGATTTAACAAACGATTGCGACGAACCCAACTGACATGGGAATCTTCGCACGGCTCAAGATGGGCTGGAATCTGTCGATGGACAGCCTCCAGGTCCTCCGTGAGCACCCACAAATGGCCCTGTTCCCGCTCGTGAGCGGGGTGGCGGGGCTCGTGTACATCGCCCTCCTGTTCGGCGGGTCGTTCGTCCTCGGCCTGTTCGAGGGACAGACCTCCTACGCCGTCCTCTTCCTGCTGTACCTTGGGTCGGCGTTCATCGCCGCGTTCTTCAACGCGGGGTTGGTCTACAGCGCCCGGCAGGCCTTCCAGGGGGAGACACCGACGCTGAAGGCGGGGCTCGCCGAGGCCTGGCGACACAAGGCCCCGCTGTTCGCCTGGGCGGTCATCTCCGCCGTCGTCGGGATGCTCATCCGGGCCATCGAACAGCAGGACAGCATCGTCGCGGACATCGTGGCGGTCGTGTTCAGCGCCGCCTGGTCGATCATCACCTACTTCATCATCCCGGTGATCGTCTTCGAGGACCAGTCCGTTACGGGAATGTTCAAGCGCAGCGGCGAGACGTTCAAGAACACCTGGGGCGAGACAGCGGGGGCGAGCTTCGGCGTCGGCCTCGTCAGCATCGTCTTCATGCTGATCGGCCTCGCTATCGCCGCGGTCGTCTTCTTCACGCTGGGCGGGTTCGGCGGCGGTGTCGGCTTCTTCGTCGCGGTGGCGATCGCCGGGATCGTCCTCCTCGCGGCCTTCCTGCTCAGTTCGGCGCTGGGCGCGGTCGCGAAGACGGCGCTGTACGTCTACGCGACGGAAGGTCGGCGTCCCGCGGGCTTCGAGAACGTCGACTTCGAGCGCGGCGCGCGCTGACGGCGGGACGCGGGCGGCGGACTGCCGACCCGCGATTTCTTGTAGGCGGGCCGTGATGTCCCGGTCATGACCGACGAGCGCCGGGCGAACTACGCGCTGATCGACTTCCGGGAACACCTCGGCAAGGACGAAGACGCCCTCGACGTCCCGTGGGCCGAGTTCGTCGGGAACACGACCTCGACGGGGACGTTCTCGGTTCCGACCGACGACCCGACCGACGCCTACGTCCAGTTGCAGGCCTACGACGTCCAGGCCTACGGCCACGAGATCGTCGTCAACGGCGACTCGCTGTCGGGCTTCGACGTGCCCCCCAACGACGGCTGGCAGTACTGGATGGACACCCTCTCCGGGGCCAACCTCGTCGCGGGCGACAACGAGATCGAAATTCACCGCGACCCGAGCACCCTCGACGAGTTCGTCGTCGGCACCGTCACCGTCCACTGGCGCGAACCCGTCGACTGATCCTATATAAATGCCTCCCGAGTCGGCGTCGTTCCGCCGCGTTTCGTCCAGCGTCGACTCCGGACCGTCCGCCCCGAATCCCCGTCCTGTCCGGAGGTTCGGCCGGCTTGCCGGTCGCGACAGGGAGTACCACGCTCGTGGCTGGATAGATGGGTTTATATAGAAGCACTTTCAATCATTCGATTGATTATGAGCCAGCAGCAGCGGATGCAAGGTCAGCCGATGATCATCATGGGCGAGGACGCCCAGCGGATGAAAGACAAGGACGCCCAGGAGCACAACATCGCGGCGGCCCGCGCGGTCGCGGAGTCCGTACAGTCGACACTCGGCCCGAAGGGGATGGACAAGATGCTCGTCTCCTCGATGGGGTCGGTCACCGTCACGAACGACGGCGTGACCATCCTCCAGGAGATGGACATCGACAATCCGACGGCCGAGATGATCGTCGAGGTGGCCGAGACCCAGGAGAACGAGGCCGGTGACGGCACCACGACGGCCGTCGCCATCGCGGGCGAACTCCTCAAGCAGGCCGAGGAACTCCTCGAACAGGACATCCACCCGACGGCGATCATCCGCGGTTTCAACCTCGCGTCCGAGCGGGCTCGCGACGAGATCGACGACATCGCCATCGACGTCGACCGCGAGGACGAGGACCTCCTCCGGAAGGTCGCCGAGACCTCGATGACCGGCAAAGGCGCCGAGCTCAACAAGGAACACCTCAGCCAGCTCATCGTCGACGCCATCCAGGCCGTCACCGTCGAGGCCGACGACGGCTCCTACATCCCCGACCTGGAGTTCCTCAACATCGAGACCCAGACCGGCGCCGCCGCCGGCGACTCCGAACTCCTCCACGGCGCTGTCATCGACAAGGACCCTGTCCACGAGGATATGCCCGTCGACCTCGAGGACGCGTCCGTCCTCTTGCTCGACCAGCCCGTCGAGGTCGACGAGGCCGAGGCCGACGCCTCCCTGTCGGTCGACAGCCCCGACCAGCTCCAGCAGTTCATCGAGCAGGAAGAACAGCAGCTCCAGGAGAAGGTCGACAAGATCGTCGAGACCGGCGCCGACGTGGTCTTCTGTCAGAAGGGCATCGACGACATGGCCCAGCACTACCTCGCCAAGGAGGGCGTGCTGGCCCTGCGCCGCGTGAAGAAATCCGATATGCAGTTCCTCGCCGAGGTACTCGGGGCCGGGATCGTCTCCGACCTCGACACCGCCGGCGCGGACGACCTCGGCACGGGCGACCTCTCCCGTGACGAGGAGGCCGAACTGTTCTACGTCGAGGGCGAGGACTCCCACGGCGTGACGCTGCTGCTCCGCGGCTCGACCGAGCACGTCGTCGACGAACTCGAACGCGGCATCAACGACGCGCTCGACGTGGTCGCGTCGACGGTCTCCGACGGCCGCGTGCTGGCCGGCGGCGGTGCCGTCGAGGTCGAACTCGCCCGGCGGCTCCGTGACTACGCCGACTCCGTCGAGGGCCGCGAACAGCTGGCCGTCGAGGCCTTCGGCGACGCCGTCGAACTCGTCCCGCGCGTGCTCGCCGAGAACGCCGGACTCGACCCCATCGACACGCTGGTCGACCTGCGGGCGGCCCACGACGACGGCGACGTCACCGCCGGCCTGAACGTCTTCTCCGGCGACGTCGAGGACACCTACGAGAGCGGCGTCGTCGAGCCCGCTCACGCCAAAGAGCAGGCCATCTCCTCGGCTGCCGAGGCCGCGAATCTCGTGCTGAAGATCGACGACATCATCTCCGCCGGTGACCTCTCGACCGAGGGCGACGGCGAGGAAGGCGGCCCCGGCGGCCCCGGTGGCGCCCCTGGCGGTATGGGCGGCATGGGCGGCGGCATGGGCGGCATGATGTAAGCCCACTTTTCGCACCTCACTCGGGCGCTCCGCGCCCTCGTTCGGGCAAAAACTTGGGGAAAAATCTCGGCGCCCTCCCGCTCACGGGCCGCTCCGCTCTCCGTTCGCGCAAATCGAGGCCTCCCTTCGGTCGGCCTCGCCCCGCTCGTCGGGCGCCGAGGTTCCGCGCACTCACGGCTCGCTCCGCTCCCCGTTCGCGTGCGGTCCTGCTGCTTGCACTCTTCTCGCTTCTCTCTGCACCCCACGGCCCCGTACAACTCCGCATAGCCTCGCTATCCCCGTTCGGTGAACGACTCGAACAGGACCGTCTGGTGGGTGAGCCGTTCCCTGACCGTGAGGCGCGTCCCGTTTCGGACGATATCGTAGCTGAGCCGGTAGGACATGACGATTCCGCCCGGTTCGACGATGGCCCGGAAGCGGACGTTCTCGGCCGGCCGGTCGGTGAATCCGCTACCCCGGATCTGGTAGGTGGTCCCGATTCCCTCGGTCGCGTTCGGCGGGGGACGCCCGACGTCGGTGGTTTCGAGGGCAGAGAGGTGACGGAGGAGCCGGTCACCGAAGTAGGGGTCGATGGGTGGCAATCCGGTCGACTCGTTCCCCTCGGCGAGGTAGACCGTCCGGTTCGTGGCGGGTCCCGTGCCCCGGACGAGCGTCAGGTCGTACGTCTCGGCCCGCGGGTCGACGTTCCCGGTGAGGGCTTCGCGGTCGAGCAGCGTGCCGTTCTCGGCGACGACCGTCCGGTTGTACGTGAACCAGAAGGAGGCGTTCCGGAGCGTCCGCTCGTGGGCGGCCGCGACCGCTGACGGGTCGACGACGGCACCCCAGGTCAGCCCCGGGCTGATGGTCGACCGCTGTGGCGTCGTCGTGTCGGTCACCTCCGCGGGCTCGACCGGGCTGAGCGTCGTGGCCGGCGCGCCGGCTCCGCCGTCCGCTCCACAGCCGGCGAGGACGAGCAGGACCGCGATCAGTCCGACGCGCCACCCCTCGCGCATACCGCTCACTGGGACCCCACGAGGATAAAACGTCGACTCGGCGGCTCCGTCCCCGCTCCGCTATCGACCGCACGCCGGCCCGGGGACTACAACTAAGTAGAGCCGACGAGCAGTTCTCACTATGGAGACGCTGCTTTTGAATCCGGCCGCCGTCGAGGAGAGCACGCAGTGGCCGGCCGTGATCGGCGCCGTCGCGGACGCCTTCGCCGCCTACGCGGACGGACGGGTCGGGATGCCGGCCAAATCCTACATCGACCTCCCGCAGTACGACGGGGACTTCCGGTCGATGCCCGCCTACATCGACGCCGAGGGCGACGGGAGTGAGGCCTGGGACGCCGCCGGCGTCAAGTGGGTCAACTCGCACCCCTCGAACCCCGACGACCACGGCCTCCCCACCGTCATGGGGACGATGATCTACTCCGACCCCGAGACCGCCCTCCCGCTGGCTATCCTCGACGGAACGACGCTCACCCGCAAACGCACCGGCGCGGCCGCCGCCGTCGCCACCGACCACCTCGCCGTTTCCGACGCCACCTCCCTCGGCCTCGTCGGCGCCGGCGTCCAGGCCCACACGCAACTGGAGGCCATCGCCACCGTCCGCGACATCGAGACCGTCGTCGTCGCCGACGTGGACGAGGACGCCATCGCCGCCTTCCAGGACGTCTACGGCGACGACTACGACGTGCGGGAGGGTTCCACCGCCGAGGCCGCCGGCTGTGACGTGGTCTCGACGACCACGCCCGTCGAGGACCCCATCGTCCCCCGCGACGCCGTCGGCGACCACACCCACGTCAACGCGATGGGGGCCGATGCCGAGGGGAAACACGAACTCGACGACGCCATCCTGCTCGATTCGAAGCTCGTCATCGACGACCACGCCCAGTGTACCCACTCCGGGGAGATCAACGTCCCCTACGCCGCCGGCGACCTGACCGACGACGACATCCACGCCGAACTCGGCGACGTGGTGATCGGCGCCGCCGCGGGCCGGACCGACGCCGACGGAATCACCGTCTTCGACTCCACCGGCCTCGCAATTCAGGACGTGGCTACCGCACACGTCGTCTACGAGTACGCACAGGAACACGACGTGGGTACTCCCTTCGAGCTGGTCGACACCGACCTGGTGTAGCCCAGGGCCGACGATCCGGTACCTGCCTCACGCCAGGTGAATCGCCGGGCGGAACGGCACCGCGTCCCCGGCCGTGTCGTCGGGGTCCGCGATGTCGTCGGCGTCCTCGGCGATCACCGACACGTCGGCCTCGAACTCGCGTTCGAGGAAGTCGACGGCCGCCTCGTAGACGCTCACTTCGTCGACCTCGCTCATCGCGGCCAGCGTCGCCTCGTCGCGCTCCCGGCCGACCTCGACGAGGTCCTGGACGAGGTCGTTGACCGCGTCGCCTTTCTCGCGCAGGTCCGGGTCCTCCATGACCTGCCCCATCACCGCGCCCACGTCGAGTCCCTGCTCGCGGCTCTCGCCGCTCGCTCCGTCCGCGGAACTCCGTTCCGCGCGCTCCCGGACCTGCTCGAACACGTCGCGTTTCCAGTCGGCGGCGACGTACACCCGGATGCGGTCCGGGTCGGTGCCGGTCACGTCCACGATGTCGTTCACGTCGTCGGTCAGCCGCTCGATCAGCGACTCCTCGATCTCGGTGCGCTCGTCCTCCCACTCGGGGTCGACCTCGGGCCAGTCGGCGTCCTCCGCGGGTTCGCCGGTCAACTGCTCGTGGAGTTCGTTCGCCATGAACGGGACGAACGGCGCGAGCAGGCGCAGGCGCGCCCGCAGGACCGCTTGCAGGGTCCACTTCGCCCCGTCCCGCGAGAGGTCGGCCCGCCGGCGGTACCACTTGAGGTGTTCCTCGAAGTTGTAGAAGACCGTCTGACTGGCCGTCCGGGTCTCGAACCGCTCCATGGCCGCCGTCGCGGTCTCGATGGTGCCCTGTAACTTCGCCAGCAGCCAGCGGTCGACGTGTTCGAGGGCGGGTCGCTCGTCGGGGGCCTCGAAGTCTATCACTTCCTGCGACCGGTTCCAGAACCGATCCAGCTGGTCGCGCGTGCTCCCGACGAGGTCGTCGCGCCAGTCGTAGTCCTGCCACGGCTCCGCGGAGTTCAGCAGGAAGAATCGAACCGTGTCGGCCCCGTACTCGTCGATTGCCTTCGAGGGCAAGACGACGTGTCCCTTCGAGGAGGACATCTTCTCGCCCTCCAGCAGGCCCATGCCCATGATCGTGATGCCCTCGGGCCAGTTGTCCGGGTCGAACAGTTCGGCGTGGTGATAGAGGAAGAAGGTGAGGTGGTTCTGGATGAGGTCGTTCGCCGAACAGCGGAAGTCGACGGGGTACCAGTGGTCCCACTCCTCGCGCAGTTCCAGGGCCTGCTCGGGGGCCTCGCCGTCGACCGCGTCCGCGCCGTAGAACAGCGCGTCGAAGAACTCCGGCGTGAGGTCCTCGACGGGCACGTCGTCGATGCGGTGGGCGATGGTGTAGTACGCCATGTAGATCGTCGAGTCCGACAGGGGCTCGATGACGAAGTCCTCGTCCCACGGGAGCCGCGTGCCCAGCCCGTAGTTGCGGATGCAGGGCCACTCCTCCAGCCAGTCGATGGTGTGATCGTACTGCTCGCGGGTGTTCTCGGGGATGGCAGTCAGATTCTCGACCGCGCGGTGGGCCTTCGCCTGCCAGTCGTCGTCGTTGTACCGCAGGAACCAGGTGTCCTGCTTGGCGACCTCGACGGCGCCGCCACACCGGCAGACGACCTCCTCGGTGAACTCGTACATCTCGTCGAAGGCGCCCTCGTCCCGGTAGTGGTCGCGGAACTCCTCGCGGATCTCCTGGACCGTCTTGCCGCCGAACTCGCCGTAGTCGTCGTGCATCACGCCGCTGTGGAACTCGTCCTGGTAGAGGTCCGCCGTCACGTCCTCCAGTTCGGGGTCGTCCGAGGACTCGATGCCCGCCGCGGCGACGGCGTCGGCGGCCGGAACCTCGCCGTAGCCTTCGATGTCCAGGATCGGAATCGGCTCGATGGCGCGCACGTCGTCGGGGTCGATGCCGTACTCGGCGAGGTCGTCGGCGCGCTCCTTGACCTCCTGCAGGGCCATGTAGTCGTCCGGCGAGTGGGCGGGAACGGACATCACGACGCCGGTGGCGTTGTCCGTATCGACGAACTCCGCCGGCAGGATGACGACCTCGTCGCCCGTGATGGGGTTGGTGACCGTCTCGCCGATGAGGTCCTCACCCGAGAGTTCGGCGTGAATCTCGATCTCGCGTTCCTGCAGGCGGAGCTTCTCGACCGCCTCGGTCGAGACGACCCACTCCTCGGAGTCGACGCTCGCACGAACGTACTCCCCGTCGGGGTGGACGTAGGCGTTCGTGACACCGCGGACCGTCTCCGGTCGGAGAGTCGCCATCGGCGCGACGACGGACTGGCCGTCCACCTCCGCCTCGAACTTCACGAGCGTGTAGTCCTGGAACTCCGCCTCCTCGCCCTCCAGCAGGTCGTGCGTCGTGACCGGGTTCTGCTCGTTGGTACAGAACTTGACCGGGTGGAGCCCCTTCTCCAGCAGCCCGCGCTCCTTCAGTGTGCGGTACTGCCAGGTGATGAACTTCGAGTAGCGCTCGTCGTTGGTGGTGAACTCCCGGCGCCAGTCGATGGACAGCCCGAGCTGTTTCATCCCCTGCTTGTAGTGGTTCTCGATGAAGTAGCGGGCGTAGCCCATCGGCGTCTCCAGATCCTCCAGGGTGTCCTGCGGGACGTTGTACGTGTCCTGCAGGACCGACAGCTGGTCCTCCTTGCCTTTCTTCAGGCGCTCGACGGCGCCGACGATGGGCGTGCCGGTGACGTGCCAGGCGATGGGAAAGAGGACGTTGTCGCCCTGCAGTCGCCGGTACCGGGCGTACACGTCCGGCACGGTGTAGGTCCGGCAGTGTCCGATGTGCATCCCGCCGCTGGGGTAGGGGTAGGGGACCGTGATGAACGTCGGGTCCTTGTCCCCCGCCGAGGGGTCGGCCTCGTACTGGCCTGCCTCGGCCCAGCGCTGGCGCCACTCCGCCTCCAGCTCCTGGGGCTCGTAATCCATACCCCACGGTACTGGTGGCCTGCCTAAAAGCACTACCATACCGTGTGAGGTACCCACGTCCCGTCGCCCCACCCCGACCGCGTCGAACGCCGCCGTCGCCTCAGGACGCGTCCTCGACCGCGGCGAGCACGTCCGCCGCGTGCCCGTCCGGGTTCACGTCGTCCGCGTCGACGACTGCGACGACCTCGCCGCCCGCGAGGACGAACGTGACGCGCTCGACGAACCCCTCGCTGACGTCGAGGCCGAACGCCCCGGCCACCTCGCCGTCGGGGTCGGCCAGCAGGTCGAAGGGCAGGTCCTCCTCGGCGGCGAACTCCGCGTGGTCGTCCACGGTATCGGTCGAGACGCCGTAGACCGCCGCCGAAACGTCGCGGAACGCGTCGTGGTGGTCCCGGAACTGCTGGGCCTCCAGCGTACAGCCCGGGGTGCCGTCCCGTGGGTAGAAGTACACCACCGTCGGGTCCTCGAAGGCCGGCGTCACGGTCTCGTCGTCCTGATTCTGTGCGCTGATCGCCGGTGCCGCGTCCCCCACGTCGAGCATACCCACGAGTCGGGTGCCCCACTCAAAGGCCTTGCTGGACCGGCAACCCCTCGATTACCCGCACTCCCGACGCCGCCTCACTCCAGGCTGACCACGCCGTCGTCGAGCAGGTCGAGCAGGAGGTCCCGGGCGTGGCCGTCGGGGGTCACGCCGGTCTCGACGCGCTCGATTTCGCCGTCGACGATCACGAACGTCGTCCGCGGCGTCGAGTCGCCCGGAGCGGTCCGCTCGACGCCGAACGCGTCCGCGAGTTCGCCGTCGGGGTCGGCCAGCAGGTCGAACCAGGCGTCGGTCGAGTCGGCGAACTCGGCGTGTGATTCGACGGTGTCCGTCGAGACGCCGTAGACCGTCACGCCGGCGTCGGCGTAGGTCTCCGCCTCGCGGACGAACCCCTCGGCTTCGGTCGTACAACCGGGGGTGCCGTCCTCGGGATAGAAGTACAGGACGGTCACGCCGTCGAAGGCCGGCGACACGGCCTCGCCGTGCTGGTTCGGTGCCGTCACGTCGGGTGCGGGGTCGCCCGCGTCGAGCATACCCGACCTTCGCCCGCGGCCGGGAAGGGCGTTCGGGTGCCGGGGCTGGTATGGGCCGGCCGTTGCCCGCTCGCGCCCACCAGCGTCGAGCGTCAGTCGCTTTCGATGAGGTCCGCCTCGAGTTCCTCGACGGCCTGTCGGACCTCCTCGACGACGTCGTCCTGCTGTGTGGCGAGGTCGACGGTCTCCTCGGCGGCCGTCCGCATCTCTCCGGCGCTCGTCGCGCTCTGCTCGACGGTCGAGGTGATCTCCTCGATCCGCGCGGCCTGGTCGTCGTTTGCGTCGGCGATCTCGTCGATCCCGTCGGCGGCCTCCGAGACGGCGTCGACGATCTCCTCCAGGGCATCGAGCGTCTCGCCGACGTGGTCGGTCACGTCGACGGCGCGGTCGTGGACGCGCTCGACTTCCGAGACGGTCGTCTCCGTCTCGGCCGTGATCGCGTCGATCTGCTCGCTGATCTCGTCGGTGTACTCCCGGGTCTGGTCCGCGAGGTCCTTCACCTCGTCGGCGACGACCGCGAAGCCCTCGCCCTCGCCGCCGGCGCGAGCGGCCTCGATGTTGGCGTTCAGCGCGAGGATGTTCGTCTGCTCGGCGATGTCCGCGATGATGTCCGTGACCTCCTCGATTTCGTCCATCTTCGCGGCCAGGGCCGCCACCGTCTCGTCGAGTTCCTCGCTGGCGTGGCGGATGTCGTCGCTCACCTCGCGGGCGGCGTCACCGGCCTCTCGGCCCCGCTCGGCCGCCTCGCGCGCTTCTTGTGCCGTCTCGGTCACCTCGTCGGTGCTCGCGGCGATCTCCTCCATGTTCGCGCTCAGCGAACTCATCTCGTCTTGGACCTCCGCGAGGCGCTCGTCCTGGTCGACCGCGCGCTCCTCGATGCCGGCCGCGTTGTCGGCCAGGCGCTCGGCCGTCCCCTCCAGTTGCGTGACGACGGCCGTCAGCCGCTGGGCGACCTGCTCCTGGCTCTCCTGGAGGCGCCGTTCCGTCTCCCGGAGTTCGGTCACGTCCTGCAGGGTGGTGACTGACCCCACGAGGTCGCCGTCGGCATCGTACATCGGCGTGCTCGTCACGATCACGCGCAGTTCCTCGTCGTCGTGGGTCAAAAGCGGCCCCTCCATGCCGCGGATCGGCTCCTCGCTCTCCAGCGTCCGCTCGGCGGCCGTGGTCTTCGTCCCGTGTGTCTCCTGTGTCCGGAAGACCTCCCAGCCGTCCATCTCGGGCACGTCCGCGAAGGGAACGCGCGTGAGGTCGGACATCGCGGGATTGAACAGGATGATATCCGAGTCCGCATCGGTCACGACCGTCGGCGTCGAGAGGTCGTACATCGCACGTACCCACTGCAACTCGGCGTCGGAGAAGTCACCGTAGATGCCGGGCTCCGTGTCGCGTATCTCCGCGTCTGCCATACCCTGTTACTCTACCCCACCCCTCCTCAAGCTTGGCCCCGTTCTAGGGAGTGAAGCCGACTCGTCGTCGACGCCGACGCCCCTCAGGACACGACGTGCTGGGTGTCGTACGACCCCAGGCGGCGGAC
Organism: Halorientalis marina; assembly: GCF_023028345.1. Classification (GTDB taxonomy): domain Archaea; phylum Halobacteriota; class Halobacteria; order Halobacteriales; family Haloarculaceae; genus Halorientalis; species Halorientalis marina. The sequence continues at coordinate 335,097 of NZ_CP095487.1, forward strand.
CCACCCCTCCTCGGCGATGGCTTCGATCTCCGCTAACGCGGCCTGGGTCCGGTCCTCGTAGAGGCCGGCGGCCACGTCGATGTGGAAGACGTAGTCGCCGAGGCGCTCGCCGCTCGGCCGGGACTCGACGCGTGTCATGTTGATGTCCCGGTCGGCGAACGGTTCGAGCAGCTCCAAAAGCAGACCGGGGTAGTCGACGTTCGGGTAGACGATGAGCGAGGTCTTCCCGCCGGCGAGCGACCGCTCGCTGGCCGGGGCGACCACGAGAAAGCGCGTGGCATTCGACGTCTTGTCCTGGATGTCCTCGGCCAGTATCTCGAGGTCGGTGCCGTTCGAGGGCGTGTCAGACCCGGTCTGACTGCCTTCCGACTGTGTGTCGGAAGCGTTGTCCGGATGCCCGATGGCGGCGACGGTCTCGTCCTCGCGGGCACGCTCGACGCCGCGGGCCGTCGAGGCGACCGCTTCGAGGTCGGCGTCGGGGTACTCCGATTCGAGGTAGGCACGACACTGGGCCAGCGCCTGGGCGTGGCTGGCGACGAGGTCGAACGCTTCGCGCTGGGCGAGCAGGGCGTGGCGGATCGGCGTGATGATCTCCTGGACGACGGCCACGTCGTACTCGGTGAAGGCGTCGAGGGACTCCGTGACGCTGCCCTCGATGCTGTTCTCGACCGGGACGACCCCGCGTTCGTACTCCCCGTCGGCGACGGCCTCGACGATGGCCGTCACCGACTCCGTGAACGCGACGCTGTCGGCGACGGCCGTCGCCGCCCGGTGGGAGTAGGTCCCCGCGGGCCCAAGCGTGAGTGCTTCCATCGGGGCCTGCTACACCCTTCCAGTTCAAAAGGACCGCGGTCGCTACTCGGCCGCCGCGGTCGCGTCGGTCTTCAGCGCCAGGAGCCGGTAGCGCAGGTACAGCCGCAGCGTCATCAGGACGACACAGCCGACGAACGCGAAGGTGGCGAGTTCGGCCACCGAGAGGCCAACGCCGGACGTCGCGAAGGGATTGCTCTGCATCGACTGGACGTACCCCTCGATGGCGCTCCCGCCGGCGGCGCCGATCAGGAAGTAGACCACCGTAATCGCGATCGCCATCCCGCCGGTCCCGAAGCCGAGATAGGAGGCGAAGTCCTCGACGTTGAGGACGGTCCGGGCCTGCCCTTCCGAGAGCGGGTGCCGGTGGATGCGGTACAGTGCGGCCCCGACCAGCAGCGTCGCCGTGAACAGCTCGATCCCGGCACCGAGCAGCCCGAGCAAAAGCACCTTCGGGGAGGCGATCATCGGGTTCGTCGTCGGGACGTACCCCGCGACCGTCTCGGGATATAGTGCCCACAACGGCAACAGCAACGCCAGCCCGGCGAGCAGGGCGCTCTGCCAGGTCAGTTTCGTCGGAATCGACTGTGAGAAATACGTCTCCCGCTGCAGCCTGAGTCGTTCGTACGCCGATCCGGAGAGGAACGCTTCGGTGATTTCGTCGTCTTCGTCTGCCATGCTGGTCCTCGACGCGATACTCGCGTATTGAGTACAACCCGAATCCGGATTATATACCTTTTGGTCAAATATCACTGACAATACCGCGGGCGCTGCAATCGGGTGCGTCCCCGTGGCCGTCACGGGCTGGCCGGGTCAGCGGTTCAGCGTGTGGATCGCCTCGCCCCGGGCGTTGGCCGCCGCTTCCATGACTGCCTCCGAGAGCGTCGGGTGGGTGTGGATCGTCGCGGTCACGTCTTCCAGGGTCGCGCCCATCTCGATTGCCAGCCCCACCTCGGCGATCAATTCGGAGGCTTCGGGCGCGACGATCTGGGCGCCGAGCACGAACTCGCTGTCGGCGTCGGCGACGATCCGGACGAACCCCGCGTCGGCGCCGAGCGTGAGCGCCCGGCCGTTGGCTCGCAACCGCATCTCCCCGACGGCCGGCTCGAAGCCCGCCTCGGCGGCTTCCGCCTCGGTCATCCCCACCGTCCCGATCTCCGGGTCTGTGAACACGGCCGCCGGCACCGCCTGGTAGTCCAGCGCCGCCGGCTCGCCCGCGATGACCTCCGCCGCGACGTGCCCCTCCGTCATCGCCTTGTGTGCGAGCATCGGCTCGCCGGCCACGTCGCCGACCGCGAAGATCGATTCGCTTTCGGTCCGCGCGCGGTCGTCCGTCGGGACGAATCCGTCTTCGTCGGTCTCGACGCCCGCGGCGTCCAGCGACAGCGCCTCCGTCACCGGCTCGCGCCCGACCGCGACGAGCACCTTCTCGGCGTCGAACTCCGAGACGGCCCCCGAATCGTCCTCGGTCCGGACGGTGAGGTCGCCCCCGCGTTCCTCCCAGCCCTGGGCCCGCTCGCCGGTGTGGAACTCGATACCCAGTTCCTCCGCCCGCTCTTTGACCACGCGGGTCACGTCGTCCTCGTAGCCCGGGAGGATTTCGTCGAGCATCTCCACGACCGTCACGTCGCTGCCGGCCTTGGCGAACACCGTCGAGAGCTCCATCCCGATGTAGCCGCCGCCGACGACGACCAGTTCGTCGGGCACCGACTCCATCGCCAGCGCGTGCTTCGAGGAGAGGATCCGCTCGCCGTCGAACTCGAAGCCCGGCACCTCGACGGGCCGGCTCCCCGTCGCGACGATGGCGTGCTCGAACTCGACGGACTCCGAACCCTGGCCCTCGCCGCCGTGGGCGACCCGGACGGTGTCCTCGCTCGCGAACTCCGCGGTCCCCTCGATGAGGTTCACGCCGTTGCCCTTACAGAGCTTCTCGACGCCGCCGGTGAGCTGGTCGACCACCTCCTCTTTCCAGCTCATCATCCCCTGCATGTCGATGGCGGGGTCGGCGTGGACGCCCATGTGCTCGCCCTCGCGGGCGCGCTGGGCGCGGTCCGTCGCCGAGATGAGCGCCTTCGAGGGGATACAGCCGTAGTTGAGGCAGGTCCCGCCGTAGGCGTCCCGCTCGACGAGCGTGACGTCCACGTCCAGTTGCGCGGCGCGGATGGCGGCGACGTAGCCACCCGGGCCGGCCCCGATCACCAGTACCTCCGTGCCTGTCGTGACGTCGCCGACGACCATGCAGGCCCAATCGCGCCCGCCCCTGTTGAGTCTCCCGGTCGTACGACCCCACCCCACCACGCCGTGGGCCCACCGCGTCCCCCGTGCTGACACGCCTCAGTTGCCAGTTATATAGCCGCTCGTCGTAGCTCTCCCATGACCGAGACAGAGACCTTCACAGACCCCGAGGACACCTCCGAGGCGTGGATCGACGTCCGAATGACCGACCCCGACGCCGGCGAGTGGGACGTGGACGCCGTCATCGTCGACGGCCAGGTCCAGTACGTCGACCTCCGAATCCGGCCGGAACTGCTCGCCTCATTCGTCGACTGCCTCGTCGCGGACGTCTCCGACGCCCGTGCCGAGGAGGTCTTCGAGCGCCTCGCGGCGAAACACGAACTCGACATCACGGACGAGAGCACCGACACGACCGCCGACGACGCCGACCGGCCACACGACGAGTGACGCCGGCCGGCCGACGAGGGCGGCGACGGAACGACCATCCCGGCGGGCGCGGCCGACTCGCTCGCTCCCTGGCGCCACCGCCGCCCCTATCGCACCGCGACCGCACCGCCACCGCCACGCGCCGCCACCGTTACCGCGCCGTTACCGCAGCGCTTCCAGGTCGAACTCGAAGGCCGCGACCGGCAGTTCGAGGTCGTGTTCGACGATGACCTCGGGGTGGACCTCGCCGATGACGCCGACCGTCTCGCCGTCGACGACGACCTCCGCCGTGCGGCCGGAGATGAACGTCGGATGCTCCGCCGGCGGCGTCTCCAGGTCCTTCCCGAAGGCGTCGACGAGCGCCTGCAGGCGGGACTTGGCGTCCTCGTAGGAAGCCCCGGCGTGACACAGCGCCGCCGCGACCGTTCGGCGCTCGGCGACGTTCGTGTTCTCGCTCTCGTCCACGTGTGCCGAGAACCCGATTTCCGCGAGGTCCTGCGGATACGCGCGGTGGGTGTTGTTCTCCAGCACCATCATGACCGACGGCAACGCCCACGTCCGGACGATGGTGAAGTCCTCGCTGTAGGGCTGTTCGATGGTCGGGGCCGCGCCGCCGCCGAAGGCGTCCGTCCCGGGTTCCACTCCGAGTCGCTCGTAGTTCTGTTCCTCGTCGATCAGGTGGAAGTTCAGCAGGTCCTCGAACCCGGTGCCCACGAGGGTATCGCGGGCCGCAGCTTCGAGTCGGGACCGCTCGTGGCGGCCGCCGACCGTCGACACGTCCGGGTAGCGCGGTTCGAGTTCGTTGAAGCCGTAGGCCCGGCCCACGTCGTCGATGAGGTCGACCGGGTGGAGCACGTCCACGCGGTAGGGCGGCACCTCGACGGCGTACTCTGTGCCGTCGTCGCCGTCGTCCGCCTCGGCGTCGAGGCCGGACCGCTCGAAGTAGTCGACCACGTCCCGCTCGTCGAGGTCGACGCCGAGCATCGTCTCGATGGCGTCGTGGGCGACGCGCTTTCGCTTCGTCGCGAGGTCGGGGCGGACCAGTTTCCGTCCCGCCGAGGGGCCGCTCCCGTCGTCGTACTCCACGCGGACCTCCTCGACCTGCCCGCCGCGGGCGTCCAGGGCGTAGCAGACGATGGTCAGCATCTTGTCGATGGTCCACTGGTCGGTGCCGGTCATCTCGACGAAGAGGTCACGGGAGTCCGTCGAGACCTCCGTCCGCCGGCCGTTGATGACCGGCGGGAACGAGAACAGCCCGATCTCGTCGTAGATGGCCGGGTAGCGGTCCTGCCCCGCGACGAGGTCGGCGTACTTGTCGCCGATGGGGTGGTCCGTGAGCACGTCCGCGGGCGTCATCTCCGCGTCCGAATCGAGGGGGACGAAGGTGTCACCCTCCGGCTCGACACCGGTGTAGGTGATCGACTTCGTCGTCTCCTCGTCGTTCGGGACCTCCCCCTTCAGCATCGTCAGGTCGTGAACGCCGATGGCGCCCTTCGCGCGCTGGCGCCCCATCGTGGCGTGGAGTTTCTCCTGCAACTGGATGAGCGACTCCAGTGCCGGCTCGTCGAGATCAAGCCCGCGGATCACGGCGCCGGTGACGTAGGGTCGCTCCTCGGGCACGTCCGAATCGACGTGGATCGTCCACTCGGGGTCGTTCACGTTCGGGACGTACACGCCGCGGTCGTCGCCGTACTGGTAGCGCAGCGAGCGGGCGACGCCCTCGACCGAGAGGCGGTCCAGGCGGTCCGGCGCGAACTCCAGTTCGAACTCGCCGTCCTCGGTTTCGCCCTCGTACTCCAGGCCGAGCGCGAACAGGTCCTCGCGCAACTGCTCGTCGTCCTTGTCGGCGTGGCCGGTCAGTTGACGCAGCGCGTCCGGGTCGACTTCGACGGTGGGCATCAGTAGGTCACCTCCTCGCTCCGCAGGTACTCCAGGTCCACGAGCGTCCCGTGGACGTCGCGGATGTCCTCGGCGCCGGTCGCGAGCATGAACAGGCGTTCAAGCGCCAGTCCCCAGGCCATCACGTCACAGTCCACGCCGAGCGGTTCGAGCATCTCCGGGCGGAAGATGCCGGAGTTGCCGATCTCGATCATCTCCCCCGTCTCCGGGTGGCGGCCGAACAGTTCGAAGCTCGGCTCCGTGTACGGGTTGTAGTGGGGTTTGAACTCGATATCCGTGATGCCGAACTGCTCGTAGAACTCCGTGAACGTCCCCATGAGGTCACGCACGGAGAGGTCCTCGGCCATCACCCACCCCTCGATCTGGAAGAACTCAAGCAGGTGGGTGGCGTCGAGCGTGTCGTTCCGATACGCCTTCTCGATGGAGAAAAAGCGCTGTGGCGGCTCCAGTTCCCCCATTGCCTCCCCCGAGAGGTGCCTGGCGGAGAGGGAGGTCGTGTGGCCCCGCAGGGCCAGTGCCTTCGCGAAGTCGAGGTCCCACGGCGAGTGGTAGCCCTCGCCGTCCGGGCCGACGCCCTCGCGGTGGGCCGACTCGACGGCCGCCACGAGGTCCTCGGGGAGGTCGTCGATGGCCCCCGGCTCCTCCAGGGCGAAGCGGTCCCAGTGGTTCCGGGCCGGGTGGTCCTGGGGCATGAACAGGCAGTCGTTGATCCAGAAGTCGGCGTCGACGTGAGGCCCCTGCATCTCCTGGAAGCCCATGCCGACGAGCGTGTCTTTCACCTGCTCGGCCATCCGCCGGAGCGGGTGCTGGCGGCCGGGCGTCAGCTCCTCGGCGTCGGCTTCGACGTTGTACTCCGAGAACTCCACGTCGCGCCACTCCCCGCTGGTGAGGAGTTCGGAGGTGAGCTGGCCGACGGTCTCGGCCGTCTCGATGCCTTCCATCAGCGCGGTGACGCCGTCCTCGGTGAGCGTCACCGAGCGCACCGTCGTCTCCGAGCGTTCGACGAGGCCCCTGTTCTCCAGGTCCTCGATGATGACGTCGCTCTGGTAGGCGGCCGAGCCCGCCGCCAGCGCGTCCAGCGCGGCGGCCTCGTCGTCGCTGTCGGCGTCCTTCTCGGGGTCCGCGGTCACCTCCCCGCTGTCGATTTCGCCGTAGGCCTTCCGGGCGAAGTTCGACAGCGCGATGTCGACGGCGGGGCCGTCGAGGCCGGCCTCGCCGATGACCCGGCCGAGTTCGACGGCTTCCTCGTCGGCACCGAGGGACACGGCGGCCCGATAGAGCCGCAACTCGGGCAGGTCGGTCTCGACGTACTCCTCGGCCTCCTCGGTCAGCGAGACCTCGCTGCTCGTGCGTTCGGTGACGGCGAGCAGGCCCTCCTCTTCGAGTTCGAACGCCGCGCGCGTGGCGGCGGTGGGGTCGAGGTCGGCCTCCCCTGCGATGCGGTCGATGGTCCGTTCCTCGTTGGCACTCGCGGCTTCGAGCACCGCGACCTGTGCGTCGGGCAGTTTCATGGCGTGGTCGTTGGTAGATAGCGTGTGGGTCGGTCAGTTAACCGTTCTCACTCGTGCGCGTGACCGGTTTCGTCCCCGCGGGCGTCCCCGCCCGCCGGGAGTCCGCCGCTCGACTCACGCGCCGAAAACGAAGCCGAACCCCGCGGACTGCGGTCGCTGACGGACGACACACCGACGGTGGGGTTCGGATGCCATGTGTGAGCGCTTGTGATGGCCCGACAAAAACGTTGCGCGTTCCGCTCGCTATCCACAAAATATACGACCGTTCGTTCACCCCGTGTGACACATGCCCGACCGAGACGACCGCGACCGCCGGAAACGCGACGTCGCCGCCGATTTCGTCCCCGGCGAACTCCCGTTCGACGCCGCCGACGCGACCCTCTCGAGCCTCGCCGACGAACTCCGGCCCGGCATCGAGGGCGCGATACCCGACCCCGACGATATCGAGACCGTCCTCGACGACGCGACGCTGCCCGAAGTGGGCGACATCGACGCCTCCGCAGTCGTCCGGCCCGGCGAGGCCATCAGCGACGAGCACGCGGACGCCATCGTCGAGGCCGGTGGCGAGGCCGTGGACGTCGCCATCGAGGGCAGTGGCGAGGCCGCGACCGTCCTCGTCGACACGGGCGGCGACGTCGTCGAAGTCGCCGTCGAGAACGGCGGCGAAGCGGCCGCCGAAGCCACCGCGGAACTCGTCGTCGCCGCGCTGGACGGGGTCTGACGGCACGCACACCCCGGAACACTGAGGCGGCCGGCGCGTGAAGCCGTCGCCATGAACTCCGTCCGCGTCCTCGGGGCCGACGACGTGGCATCGCTTCTCGCACTCGACGAGCTGCTGCCCGTCGTCGAATCGGCGTTCGTCAGTCAGGGCCGCGGCGCCGTCGAGCGGCCCGAGCGCCCGCACTTCCCCGTCGGGGTCGACCCGGACGGCGACGACCCGCCGGCCGGAACCGCGCTGACGATGCCCGCGTCCGTCCACGGCGCAGACACGTTCGCGACGAAACTCGCCACCGTCCACGAGGGCAACGCCGACCGCGGTCTCCCGACGGTCAACGCCCAGGTCGTCCTCACCGACGCCGGGACGGGCCGGCCGCTCGCGTTCGCCCACGCCAACCACATCACGAACGCTCGCACCGGCTGTATCGGCGGCCTCGCCGCCCGCGAACTCGCCGTTTCCCCCGTCCGCCTCGGCCTCCTCGGGGCCGGGACCCAGGCCCGCTGGCAGGCCCGCGCCATCGACGCCGCGACCGACCTCGAATCCGTCCGCGTCTACTCGCCGAGTGACTCCCGGGAAGCCTGTGCCGCCGACCTCCGCGACGAACTCGACGTCGACGCCGCTGCTGTCGACTCCCCGCGGGCCGCCGTCGCGGACGCGACCGTCGTGGTCACCGCCACGACGGCGACCGAACCGGTCTTGCCCGGCGACGCCCTCCAGCCCGGAACGCTCGTCGTCGCCGTCGGCGCCTACACGTCCGACACCCGGGAACTCGACGCGACCACGTTCGACCGCGCCGCTCGCGTCTTCGCCGACGTGCCCGAGGAAGTCGCGGCCATCGGCGACCTCCGGGCGACCGATCTGACTGCCGACCAGCTCCTTCCCGTCTCGTCCGTGTTCGAGGGGACGGCCGGCCGCGAGGCCGACGAGGAGATCGTCGTCGTCGAGAGCGTCGGCTCCGCGGTGCTCGACGCCGCGACCGCCGAATACGTCTACGAGCGTGCGGAAGCGAACGACGCCGGGACGGTCGTCCCGTTCTGAGATACCGACATCGGAACGGTAGTCCCGTTCCGAGCGCCGTCGGGACTGGCGCGGACGGCGGCGTCAGTCCCCGCCGATCCGCTTGCGGTCCGAATCGAAGTCGATGTCGAGTTCGTCGAGCCGCTCCTCCCACTCGGCGCGTTTCTCCTGGTGGTCCGCCAGGAACTCCTCCATGAGTTCGGCGGCCTGCTCCTTGCAGCCGCCACAGAGCCGCTCGCCGCCGACGCACTCGTCGTAGACCTCCTTGGCGAACTCGTCGTCGTCGCCCGAGAGCAGGTAGGCGTAGAGCTCGTAGACCGGACACTCGTCGGCCTTCCCGCCCTTCTCGCGCTGTTCCTCGGCAGTCTCGCGGCCACCAGTCGTCGCCGCCTTCACCTTGTCGTAGCCGTCCTCGGGGTCGTCGAGCAGGCTGATGTGGGAGGCGGGCACCGACGAGGACATCTTCCCGCCGGTGAGGCCCGTCATGAACCGGTGGTAGATGGAGGAGGGGGGCAGGAAGCCGTAGCCGCCGTTCTCGACCTCGACCTCGCGGGCGAGCTCCTCGGCCGCCCCGCGGTCCATCTCGAAGGCGTCGACGTGGTTCTCGTAGACGCGCTTCTCGCCGTCGACGGCCTCGATGAGCGCGTCGAAGGCCGCCTCGGTCGCGTTGCGGTCGAGGAAGCGCACGCGGGGCCGGAGCGGTTCCTTGCCGGCGGCGTCGAGTTTCTCACAGACGGACTCGCGGGCGTCGGACAGCGCGTCCCGACTCGCGGCTTCGCCGCTCGTCCCGTCCGAGGCGCCAAGCGCCTCGCGCTCCGCCCGGAGCCAGTCGGCGGCGTCCGCACAGCGGACCCGTTCGTCGTCGGCCGCCTCCGCGTCGAGCGCGTCGTAGGCCTGCCGGAGGAGCGTCCGCTCGACGGCGCCGTCCACCTCGAAACTGGCGAACGCCTCGGTGACGCCGAAGTAGCGCATCCGCGCCGCGAGGTCGCGGGCCAGGCGCATGTGCGGGTCCTGGTCCGGGCCGACCGGGATGACCGTCGGCTTCGGCCCGTCCAGCTGGGGATACAGGATGTCGGCCATCTGGGTGACGACGCTCTGCATGTGGCTGACGTCCGTCTCGCCGTCGAAGTCGTAGATGGCCTGTAGCTCCGAGAAGTTCGCCTTCGTCCCGAGTTCGAAGCCCAGGTCCTGCACCTCGCGGTTGTCCGACTGCCGGTAGAGGGCACCCGCCTCGGGGTCGAACCCGAGCGCGAGCAGGCTCAGGACGTAACTCTTCGCGTGCTCGTCGATCTCCGCCCAGGAGAGTTCCCGGGCGGCGTGGGCCTCCAGGTCCGCGATGAGGCCGTAGGCCTCCCCGCCCTGCTGTTGATGCCAGATGATCTCGTCGAAGACCATCTTGTGGCCGATGTGGGGGTCGCCGGTGGGCATGAACCCGGAGAGGACGGCGAAGTCCTCGCCCTCGCGCATCGCCTCGGCGACGGGGCGGTAGTCGCGGTGGCCGAAGATGACCCCGCGGCGCATCAGGTAGTGTGGGTCCGGGACGTCCGGCAGGACGGCGTCGAACTCCTCGATGCCGAACTGCTCGAACAGTTTGCGGTAGTCGTCGACCGTCGCGGACCCCCACGGGTCCAGCGCCACGTCGTCGACGGCGCCGCCGTCCGGTCGCAGGTCGTCTCTGTCTTCCGAAGTCGGTTCCGCTTCGGCGTCCGTGTCTGGGTCGCGTGTCATCTGTGTCGTGTCTCGATGGTTCGGGAGCGATGCGTGGCGAAAAAGCGGAGGGAGCAACGCCGCCGCGGCCGCGGGCTTACCCGCCCGCGAGCGCGACCGCGAGACTGTCCGCGTCCCGTTGCGAGCGCCAGCGCCACCGTCGGGGAGCGGACATTATACCCTCACTACTCGCCAGCGGCGGCTTAACGGTTTCCCATCGGCCTACGGCGTCAGCCGGTCGACCGCCAGCCACGCGATCCCGTCGTCGCCGGCCAGCGCGAACACCATTCGCTTGCGGACGCCGCCGGCCAGCCGCACGTCCAGTGCCAAGTCCCGCGGCGCGAAGGTGTGGTCCGGCGGCAACACCCGCACCAGCAACTCGGAGTGGCTCAGTTCCTCGACGGACTCCACCGCGGCGTAGGTCCGGAAGTCCGCGCCGAACTTGTAGCCCGTCTTCGGGACCAGCCCCCGCTCGCGCAGGGTCGCGTAGACGCCGAGCCGGCGGTCGAACCGCTCACCCTCGACCGCCCGGCCACGCTCCAGGACGCCCGCCTCGCCCGCCTCGATGTCGAGCACCCCCTCACCGGCGAGGTACGCCGCCTCGACGAGCGACAGCTGGAGCACCGCGACCGCGTCGTCGGAAAGCGGCTGGCCGTAGAAGCCGTGCTCGTACAGCCCCGACGGCGGGTCCCAGACCAGCACCCGGTCGTCCAGCAGGTCGCCCTCGACACCGGGCGGCGGGTCGTACGCCGTCTCGCCCTCGACCGTCGGCGTCTCCGTGTCGAGGTACGTGATCGCGCTCTCCTCGTCGACGACCGCCAGCACGACCCCGCCCAGCGACGCGGCGTCGATGGGTGCCCGCTCGCTGACGACCCGCACCCGGTGGGCCACCTCGTCGTCCCACGGTCCCTGCCCCCGGGGGTAGACGATCAGGTCCGCGCCCTCGGGGTCGTCGACCCACCCCTCGCGGGCGGGCGAGAGGTAAAAGCCCCTGTCCCGGAGGTCCTTGTACACGAGGAAGGGGAGGTCCGGGCAGGCCGCGGACGTGAGAAACGCCCGGAAGTCCATCCCGTCGATCGCGTCCAGGTCGCCGCGGTAGAGGAGATGCGCGGCCTCGACGGGAGCGAGTTCGATCCCCTCGCCGTCCGTGCGGCCGTAGCCGCGCGCGTCGTAGAACTGCTCGCGCGCCTGCCGGCCCGCGCGGACGACTCCCCCGGAGAGCGTCGCGTCCATGTCTCACATCAGCCCGGCCCCCGACATAGCCCCTGCGGTCCCGGCGCTCCAGCGGCGCGCTCGACGGCCGCCCCTCGCCCGCCCCCCTTCCGTTCCGCTCACTCCGCCACCTCACCGCCGGCGGCGGCGTCGCCACGCTCGCCGGACGCTCGTTCACATCCCGGGTCGAGACAGCGCCGGCCCGTTCCGGTGTCGAACTCCGGCAGGCCACAGGGACACTCGGCGACGACTTCGCCTGCCGGCAGGCCAAAGCCCGTGTCACACTCGGGATACCGCTCGCAGCCGGCGATGAGGCCGCCCCGTCGGAGGATGCGCAGGGCCGCGTCGCAGTTCGGGCAGTCCCACTCGCGGTCGAAGGCCGCCCGGACGCGCTCGTCCAGCGACTCGCACTCGCGGTCGAGACACACCTCGAACGCCCGGCCGCGTTCGACGCGAAGCCGGGGGCGGCCACAGTCACAGGCCTCGTCTAGGACCGTCGCGTCGCGCGGAATCCCGTGGTGCTCCCCGCAGTCGAGACAGTCGACGGCCCCGTCCGCCCGGACGAGAACGCCGCCACAGGCCGGGCAGTCACCCACCGGCTGGCCGGCGGTCGACACAGCGTGATCGGCCGCGGTGGTGTCGTGTGGCTCGACGCGGAGCCGCTGGTCGCCGTCGATAGCGGTCAGGCCGCCCCCCTCCTCGTCGGTCCAGACCGTCTCGGCGCGGGTGAGCCACGCGACGGGCTGGTACCCCGTCGCGTCGTGGACCAGCACCGTGTCGTCCGGCTTGTGGACGACCACGACCCGGCCGCGGTGGGCCCCCTCGCGCGCGCCGCTCGTCCGTACCGTACAGTCCCCGGCGACGATTCGCAGTCCGTCGGTCATGGGACGGGGTGGTCCCGTCTCCGGATATAAACATCGGGGACGCGTGAGACGCCGTCGGCGCGGCGTGGGGAGGGCGTCGGTGGGGCCGTCAGCGGGCGCGTGAGGATGGTGTCGGGAGCGCGTGGAGGGACGGGGGCGGCGGGGAGTGGGGAGCGGGCGGGTGTGGTGTGGGATGGGGTTGACGTGGGGAGAGTGGGGTCGGGGGGTCGGTACCGGTGTGGTGGGTGGGGGTCGGGACCGGGGCCGTCCGGGCGGCGGAGGCCCACTGCGTCGTCAGTCCGCGTTGTAGTCGCGTCCGAGCACGAGCGCGACCAGGTTCGCGGCGACCAGCGCGACGAACGCGACCATGTGTTCGCTCGCCAGCCCCGTCGCCAGCATCGGGGCAGTGACGAACGGCAACAGCACTGCCGTCCAGAACCCGGCGAACTGCACGGGCGTGTAGAGGACGCTGAGGGGCTCGTCTCTAATCCTGCGGTGCGCGGGCGTGGACCGGTCTGAGTGGGCGGATGACATAGTGGGCCTCCTGCACTCACCCCTTGGACAGCCCCCATCATATAAAGGGTCGACCGCTAGCTCGATTTCGGCCCGTTTCGTTCGATTTACTAACCGGTTCGAACCTTTCACGACCCGTCACGTGACCCGGAGTGACGTTTTACGAGCGACTGAGAATCGGCCAGAAATTTTATTCGGGTTGCTACGGTCGTTTCCCGGTTTCGTACGGGTCACTCATCACTCGCTCACTCGACGGCGACCGTTCGGGTCTCGACGACCGGCTGGAGGGGGAGTTCGGGGTAGCTCACCTCGACCGCGAACGTCAACTCCTCGGCGTCGCCGCCGAACACGCCGACGGGAACCGTCGCCGTGCCGAGGTAGCTGTCCGTGCCCGTCATCTCGACGCCGTTGACGGTGACGTCGACGCTCGCCCGGGCGCCGTCGCCGCGGTTCCGTACCGTGACCTCGCACATCTCGTTGTCGCCCGCCGCGATGCGGTCGGGGAAGGCCCCCCAGTCGAACGCGAGGTCGGGGAGCGCCCGCGCGCTCTCGTGGACGCGCTCGGCGACCCCCTCGGCGAGGCCGGCGTCGACCAGTCCCTCGACGCCGGCTGCGCGCACGTCGGCGGGCGACCGGAGGCCTTCGGCGGCGAGCCGGCTGGCCCGTCCCGAGCCGACCCCGTCGATGGCCGTCAGCCCGACCGCGTCCGCGCTCACGCCGTGTTCGATGCGCGCCTCGACCCGGCGGGCGAGGTTCGCGCCGGCCCCGCCGTCGAAGTGGTCGAGGAAGGACCGACAGGCCGCCAGCAGGCGCAGGGCGTTCTGTCGGATGACCCACGCGTCCGACCGCAACTCGGCCGGCGTCGACCCCTCCATACTCGACTGCAGGATGGCGAGCACTTTCCGCTGGCCCGGGTCGAGGTCGCGGCCGAACTCGCCCAGGACCGCGCGGACGGCGTCGCGCTCGTCGCGGCGCGCGCTCGCGCTGTCGAACTCCGCGGCCGTCGCCACCGTCCGGAGCACGTCGTCCTCGTCGAAGGCCTCCCGGCGAGCCAGCGACGCGAAGTGCTCGGCCGTCTCCAGCCGGATGTAGAACTTCGAGGCCAGTCGCCCGAGCCGCGTCGCCGACACTTCGAGCCCGTCGCGCTCGACGAACCCCCGGTCGACCAGGCTCTCGAGGGTGGCGCTGACCCGCTCGCGGAGCTGGCCCTCCGACTCGTACTGGTCGGGGGCCGACCGCGCCCGCACCGCGTAGAAGGTGGTCTCGATCCAGTCCATCACGTCGTCGATGTCCTGGATCGTCCCGAGGACGATCTCGGCGTTGAGGTGGGCGTCGAGTTCCGCCGCCAGCCGCGACTCGATGGCCTTCCCGTCGCGCAACAGCGTCCGGTACTTGTCGGCGTCGGCGCCGTCACAGACCACCCAGGCGTATCCCCGGTCGTCGTAACCCGGTCGGCCCGCGCGCCCCAGCATCTGGAGCACGTCCAGCGGGCTCATGTCCACTTCCCCCTCCAGCGGGTCGTGGAGCTTGGTGTCGCGGATGACGACACACCGGGCGGGGAGGTTCACGCCCCACGCCAGCGTCGAGGTCGAGAAGAGAACGGAGAGTGTCCCCTCTTTGAACCACTGCTCGACGAGTTCCTTGTCACCTTTCGAGAGGCCGGCGTGGTGAAAGCCCACGCCGTCGAGCACGGACTGGCGGAGCGTCTCGTTCTCGATGGCCTCGGCGTCCTGGTGGAACTCGTAGTCGCCGCGAGCGCCGACGGGCACGTCCCGCTCGGCGAGTTCGTCGCGGGTCTTCTTGGCCGCCTGCACGGTGTCCTGGCGCGAGGAGACGAACACCAGCCCCTGGCCGTCCTCGCGGACGTGCGGTTCCACGAGGTCGAGCGCACGGTAGAGCCGGCGGTACTTGTCGGCGAAGGCGTTCTCGCCGTGGGTGTAGGTCTTGACGCCCGCTTCGAGCGGGACGGGGCGGTAGTCGTCGCCGAAGGAGAAGGTCGTCTCCGGCGGGGCGTCGAGCCAGTCGGCCACGTCGTCGACGTTCTGCATGGTCGCCGAGAGCGCGACGATTCGCGGGTCACAGAGCCGGCGGAGCCGCGAGATCGTCACCTCCAGCACCGCGCCGCGCTTCTCGGAGTCGAGCAGGTGGACCTCGTCGATGATACAGCAGTCCACGTCGGTGACGAACCCGTAGCGCGGCGAGTCGTGTTTGCGGGTCGCCGAGTCGGCCTTCTCGGGGGTCATCACGAGCACGTCCGCGCGCTCGGCGCGGCGCGGGTTCAGGTCCCGCTCGCCGGTGACGACGTACACCGAGTAGCCCAGCTCCTCGAACCGCTCCCACTCGCTTTCCTTCTCGTTGGTGAGCGCGCGCAGGGGAGCGAGAAAGAGCGCGGTCCCGCCGCGTTCGAGGGCCTTACAGATCGCGATCTCGGCGAGTGCGGTCTTGCCGCTTGCGGTGGGGGCGCTGACGACG
This sequence comes from Halorientalis marina, assembly GCF_023028345.1. Classification (GTDB taxonomy): domain Archaea; phylum Halobacteriota; class Halobacteria; order Halobacteriales; family Haloarculaceae; genus Halorientalis; species Halorientalis marina. Next base: position 350,480 of record NZ_CP095487.1, read on the forward strand.
ACGTTGTCCTCGCGGTCCAGAAGCGCCGGTAGCGCCGCCGACTGCATCCGGTTGAACGACTCGAAGGGGAAGGCGTCGGCGAACGCGGGCAGCACCTCCGCGACGGCCACCTGCGGCTCCCCGTCTGCGCTTTCTGCCACGACAACAACCGGGGGTCCCGACTGTATAGGCGTTTCCGTCGCGGTTCAGTCCGACCGGACGACGACGGTGCCGAACCAGGTCGCGCCGCGCCGTGAACCGCGACGAACCCTACACTTTTGTCTCGACGGCCCCGACCCCCTGGTAATGAGTCGTTCCCGGAAACCCGACTGGCTCAAGTCGCGGCCGCCGTCGGGCGAGCGGTTCACGGAGATCAAGTCCATCCTTCGGGACCACGACCTCCACACCGTCTGTGAGGAGGCAAACTGCCCGAACCTCGGGGAGTGCTGGAGCGGCGCGGACGGCGCGAACGCGCCGCCGGACGACGAGGCGGCCACCGACAGTCCGGGCGGCCACGGCACCGCCACGTTCATGCTCATGGGTGACCGCTGCTCCCGCGGGTGCAATTTCTGTGACGTGGAGACCGGCGGCATGGAGCCGCTGGACCCCGACGAGCCCGAAAACGTCGCCGACGCCGTCGCCGAGATCGGCCTCGACTACGTGGTTCTGACCTCCGTCGACCGAGACGACCTCGACGACCAGGGCGCGGGCCACTTCGCCGAGACGATCCGCGCGATCAAGCGCCGGGACGAGTCGATTCTCGTCGAGGTGCTGATCCCGGACTTCCAGGGCGAAGAGCGACTCGTGCGGAAGATCATCGACGCGGAACCGGACGTGATTGCCCACAACGTCGAGACGGTCCCCCGATTGCAGTGGCCCGTCCGGGACCGCCGGGCCGGCTACGAGCAGTCCCTCTCCGTCCTCCGGCAGGTCGACCGCGAGTCCGACATCTACACGAAGACGAGCCTGATGCTCGGCGTCGGCGAGTACGCCCACGAGGTGTACCGGACCCTGCGGGACCTGCGGTCGGTGGGTGTCGACGTGGTGACGCTCGGCCAGTACCTCCAGCCCTCCCGGTCGCACCTCGAAGTCTCGGAGTACGTTCACCCCGACGCTTTCGACACCTGGGAACGGGTCGCCGAGGACGAACTGGGCTTTCTCTACTGTGCCAGCGGCCCGATGGTTCGCTCCTCGTACCGCGCCGGCGAACTGTTCGTCGAGAGCGTCCTCCGGGAGGGGGAGTCCGTCGAGCAGGCCCGCGAGCGCGCGAAGTCGGTGTAGGTGTTACTGACAGCCCGCAGAGAGCCCGATAGAAACGTCCGTACCGTCACCGAAAGTCGCGACTTCGATGGGGTCGCCCGTGGCACTCCCGTCGACGAACAGCCAGCGGTCGACACCGGACCGTTCGAGCGTGGTGTCACCGACCGACCCCGACGCGAGGTGGGTGACCTCGACCTCGAAGTCCTCGCCGAGCGGGCCGAGGGCGCCGCCGTCGGTGCGGTCGGCCGGCCAGCTCCAGAGCGCGGTTTCCGGGCCGTCGAAGCTCCCGTCCGGCGTCGCATAGGGGACGGCGCTCGGCGGGCCGTCCTGGACCTGCCACTCGGCGCCGTCGACGCCCTCGAAGGTCATCGGCGCGGCCCCGTCCGCCGCGGCCTCGCTGTCCGGGTCGCCGTGGACGACCACGAGATGCAGGCCACCGCCCGATCCGTTCCGGTAGAGGAACGTGACCGTCGTGTCGTTCGCCATCAGCGTCGCCGGGACGTTCGCGCTCCGGTTCCCGTCCGCGTCGAAGGCGTAGTAGTCCGCGACCGGTTCGTCGCCCGCGACGGGGTCGACACACCGCGTCGACCCGCCCGGCAGTTCCAGCGAGACGGTCCCGCTCGCCGTCGCCGTGTCCGTGTCCGCCTCCGTGTCGGTTCCGTCGCCGCCGCCCGAACAGCCCGCGAGGCCGGCGGCGGCCGTCAGCCCCGCGCTCGCACGGAGCACACGTCGTCTGGATGGTCGTCCGCTCACGCCGCATCACTGACCGACTGTCCGTCCGATTCGGTCATGCAGGCAACAGGTGACGCGAGCGACAAAAAACTCCGGGCTGCTACGGGTGCGAGAGTCGACGCCCGGTTCCCGGCTGGTCCGGGCAAAATTGGGGGACAGCGAAAGGTACTTGGGAAAATCCTAAGAGTGAGCGAGGCGACGGTTCCCGTATGAGGTGTTCTCCGTGAGCGTATTACAGCGGGATCCGACGGATCAGGTCCAGGTCCTCGACGAGGACGGGCAGGTACGGGACGGCGCGTCGGTGCCCGACCTCGACGACGGCCGGCTGGTCGAGATGTACCGGGCGATGACGCTCGGGCGGCACTTCGACCAGCGCGCCGTCTCCCTCCAGCGACAGGGTCGGATGGGGACCTACCCCCCGATGTCCGGGCAGGAGGGCGCACAGGTCGCGAGCGCGATGGCCCTCGACGACGCGGACTGGCTGTTCCCGAGCTACCGCGAGCACGCCGCCGCTATCGTGCGCGGGCTCGACCTCGAGCAGGTCCTGCTGTACTGGATGGGCCACGAATCCGGGAACGCGATGCCCGAGGACGTGAACATGTTCACGCTGTCGGTCCCCATCGCGACGCAGATACCGCACGCGACGGGGGCGGCCTGGGCCGCCGACCTCCGCGACGAGGCGGCGGCCTTCATGGTCTACTTCGGCGACGGCGCGACCAGTGAGGGCGATTTCCACGAGGGCATGAACTTCGCCGGCGTCTTCGAGGTGCCGGCCGTCTTCTTCTGCAACAACAACCAGTGGGCGATCTCGTTGCCCCGCGAACGACAGACCAGAAGCGAGACGCTGGCGGAGAAAGCCGAGGCCTACGGGTTCGAGGGGGTCCAGGTCGACGGGATGGACCCGCTGGCGACCTACGCGGTGGCCCGCGAGGCCGTCGAGAAGGCCACGGCCGGCGGTGGGCCGACGATGATCGAGGCCGTGCAGTACCGCTTCGGCGCGCACACGACCGCCGACGACCCCTCGGTCTACCGCGACGACGAGGAGGTCGAACAGTGGAAGGCCAAAGACCCCATCCCGCGGCTGGAACGGTTCCTGCGGGATCGGGGCCTGCTCGACGACGAGCGCGTCGACGCCATCGAGCAGGAGAACCGCGACCGCGTGGCCGACGCTATCGACGCCGCCGAATCCGTCGCGCGGCCCGAACCCGACGAGATGTTCGCGCACGTCTACGCGGACATGCCCAAACGCTTACAGCAACAGCTAGAGTACTTCGAGCGCGTCAGGGAGCGACACGGCGACAGCGAACTCCTGGAGTGAACATGACCGAGACACGCACCCAATCGAGGAGGACCGACGCATGAGTCAGACAGCCGAGGCGACACAGAACCTCACCCTCGTCCAGGCCGTTCGAGACGGCCTCTACGGCGAGATGGAGCGGGACGACGACGTCCTCGTGATGGGCGAGGACGTGGGCGAGAACGGCGGCGTCTTCCGCGCCACCCAGGGCCTCATCGAGGAGTTCGGCGGGGACCGCGTCATCGACACCCCGCTCGCGGAGTCGGGCATCGTCGGCACCGCCGTCGGCATGGCCGCCTACGGCCTCCGCCCCGTCCCCGAAATCCAGTTCATGGGCTTCATCTACCCCGCCTTCGACCAGATCATCTCCCACGCCGCCCGCCTGCGCACCCGAAGCAGGGGGCGGTTCACCTGCCCGCTCGTGGTGCGGGCGCCTTACGGCGGCGGCATCCGCGCGCCCGAACACCACTCCGAGTCCAAGGAGGCCTTCTTCGTCCACGAACCCGGGCTGAAGGTGGTCATCCCCTCGACGCCGCGGGACACGAAGGGACTGCTCGCGTCGGCCATCCGCGACCCGGATCCGGTGATCTTCCTCGAACCCAAACTCATCTACCGGGCGTTCCGCGAGGAGGTGCCCGACGAGACCTACACCGTCCCGCTGGGCGAGGCCGCGGTCCGCCGCGAGGGGGCCGACGTGTCCGTGTTCACCTGGGGCGCGATGACCCGCCCGACGATGGAGGCCGCCGAGAACCTCGCCGAGGAGGGTATCGACGCCGAGGTGGTCGACCTCCGGACGCTCTCGCCGATGGACGAGGAGACCATCGTCGAGTCGTTCAAGAAGACCGGGCGTGGCGTCGTCGTCCACGAGGCCCCCAAGACCGGGGGGCTGGCCGGCGAGATCACCGCCACGCTCCAGGAGGAGGCACTGCTCTACCAGGAGGCACCGATCGAGCGCGTGACGGGCTTCGACACGCCCTATCCGCTGTACGCGCTGGAGGACTACTACCTGCCGGAGGCCGCACGGGTCGAGGACGGCATCCGGAACGCGGTCGAGTTCTGACCATGGCCTTCGAGTTCGAACTCCCCGACGTCGGAGAGGGCGTCGCCGAGGGCGAGATCGTCCAGTGGCTCGTCGGTCCCGGCGAGCACGTCACCGAGGACCAGCCCCTCGTCGAGGTCGAGACCGACAAGGCAGTCGTCGAGGTCCCCTCGCCGGTAAACGGACACGTCAAGGAAATCCGCGCCGAGGTCGGCGAGGTCGTCCCCGTCGGCTCCGTTCTCATCGTCATCGACCCAGACGACGAGGCCGAGATGGGCGCCGACATCGAGGCCGAACCCGAGGAAGTCGCGGAGTCACGTGCGGGCGACAGCACCACGGACGCGAGCGTCGGTGACGGCGATGCCGCAGAGCGGGACGCGGACGGCGAGGACCGCGAGACGGCCACCGCCGAGGCCGAGGGGTCGGACCGCGTGTTCGCGTCCCCGAGCGCCCGCCGCGTCGCGCGCGAGCTCGGCGTCGACATCACTACTGTCGAGGGCTCCGGCCCCGCCGGCCGCGTCTCCGAGGAGGACGTGCGCGCCGCGGCGAGCGGCGACGACGGGACCGGGGAGGCCGAAACCGGGTCGGCCGCCGAGACGACCGCGGGTGGCGAGTCCGCGGACACCGCGGCGACTGTCGGTGAGGCCAGTGGGGCCGCCACCGAGACCGCCGGAACGGCCGGCGACGGTGACGAACCCGACGAGGCGGGTGCCACAGCGACGGACGCCGGGGCGGCCGACGCGTCGACGGCCGGGACCGCGGCCGACCGCGACCGCACGCTGGCCGCGCCCGCGACGCGCCGCCTCGCCGAGAAGGAGGACGTCGACATCGACGCGGTGCCCGCGACAGAGCAGCGGGACGGCCAACCGTACGTCACGCCCGAGGCGGTCCGGGAGTACGCCGAGTCCCAGCGGGCCGCACAGGCCGCCGACGCCGAGGCCATCTCGGCTGGCGCCGGGGACGCCGGGTCCGCTAGCGGCGCGGCCGTCGCCGCCGGCGAGGAAGAGCGAATCCCCTACCGTGGCATCCGTCGCACCATCGGCGACCGGATGGCGCAGTCGGCCTACACCGCGCCACACGTCACCCACCACGACCGCGTGGACGTGACCGCGCTGGTCGAGACTCGCGCGGACCTCAAACCCCGCGCCGAGGAGCGCGGCATCTCGCTGTCGTACCTGCCATTCGTCATGAAGGCCGTCGTCGCAGCCCTGCGGGAGTTCCCGATTCTCAACTCCCAGCTCGACGAGGAGAACGAGGAGATCGTCAAGAAGGGCTACTACAACCTCGGCGTGGCGACGGCGACCGACGCCGGCCTCATGGTGCCGGTCGTCGATTCGGTCGACGAGAAGTCGCTGCTCCAGTTGGCCTCCGAGACGAACGAACTCGTCGAGAAGGCCCGCAACCGCTCGATCAGCCGCGAGGAGATGCAGGGTGGGACCTTCACCATCACCAACTTCGGGGCCATCGGCGGCGAGTACGCGACGCCGATCATCAACTATCCCGAGACGGCCATCCTCGGCCTGGGATCGCTCGAACAGCGGCCGACGGTCGTCGACGGCGAGGTCGTCGCGCGCCACGTCCTCCCGCTCTCGCTGTCCATCGACCACCGCGTCATCGACGGGGCCGAGGCCGCGCAGTTCACCAACCGGCTCATGGAGTACCTCGCGAACCCGACGCTGCTCCTGCTGGAGTAGGTCGCCGCTTTCCTCACTCCAGGCCCGCACCGACGGCGTCCTCGATGGTGTCGAACCCGTCCTCGTCGAGCAACTCCAGCAGGCCGCGGTTGATGTCCCGCGCGAGGCCCGGCCCCTCGTAGATCAGACCAGTGTAGAGCTGGACGAGGCTGGCGCCGGCGCGGATTTTGCGGTAGGCGTCCTCGGCGCTCGCGACGCCGCCGACGCCGACGACGGGGACGTCGGTCCGCTCGGCGACGAACCGGACCATCTCCGTCGCGCGCCCCTCGATGGGCTTCCCGGAGAGACCCCCCTTCTCCGCGCGGTGGGGGCTCCGGAGTGTGTCGGGGCGGTCGGTCGTCGTGTTCGCGGCCACGACGCCGTCCAGATCGAGCTCCGCGACGAGGTCGAGCGCGTCCGCGACGGCCGGGTCGGGCAGGTCCGGGGAGAGTTTCACCAGGAGTGGGGCCGCGCCGGCGTCTTTCAGTTCGCCGAGGATGGCCGCCATGGACTCGCGGTTCTGGAGTTCGCGAAACCCCTCCGAGTTGGGGCAGGAGACGTTGACGACGAAGAAGTCCCCTCGCTCGGCGACCTGCTCGTAGGTGTAGCGGTAGTCCGCGGGGGCGTCCTCGCTGTCGACGGTTTCGGTCTTGGCGATGTTGACGCCGACGGGCACGTCCACGTCGGTTTCGGCCAGGCGGGCGCCCACGGTGTCGGCGCCGTCGTTGTTCAGGCCCATCCGGTTGACGATTGCCGCGTCCTCGCGGAGGCGGAACATCCGCGGCCGCGGATTGCCCCCCTGTGGCTCGGCGGTGACGCCACCGACCTCGACGTGGCCGAATCCCAGCGCGGCGATGGCACCGGGGATCTCGGCGTTCTTGTCGAAGCCGGCGGCGACGCCGACGGGGTTGGGGAACGACTGGCCGAACGCGTCGACGCGCAGCCGCTCGTCGTCGACGGTGTAGTGAGATGCCAGCGGGCGCGCGAGGGGCGTGTCGTCCACGAGTTCGAGCGCGCGGTGCCCGAGACCGTGGGCGGTTTCGGCCGGGAGGCGAAACAACAGTGGTTTGGCGAGGTCGTAGAACACGCTACAGTCGTGCTCATCTCGGCGGTCCAGTGAGAAAAAGTGCCCGACTAGAACTCGTGTTCGACGTCCTCCGGATCGGCTTTCTGGATGATTATCTTGTTATCACGCACCCGCACGAAGACCTCGTCCCCGATATCCATGCCGGCAACGGCGAGTTCGTCCTCGTGCAGATTGATGTGGACGTTGTGGTACTCACCATCCTCGTCTTTGGCACCACTCGGACTCAGCTTCTTTTTTCGCACCATCGCGCTATCCTGTGTCGTCGTTCGCCACAGGATATACTTAAGTTTACCGTGCGAACCGACCGCCGCTGGCGCTCCACTGACCGGCGAGACACGCCGACAGCGCTGCGCGCGAACCGCGGCCGCGCACGATCTACCGCGAAAACCGCCCGATACTGGGGGTGTTCCGGGGAAACTCTCCACCAGTTTATGTCCTCTTATTTAAAATTAGTCCCCGACACCGACGCCCTCGGGGGGTATATTTATGATGGGTCATGTGCTGGATTGACACGGAGAGGCGAAAACCATGGCACGTGACCAGGATAAGCGCAACTTCGCGCTTCGAGACGACGACGGAACGGAAGACAGTGTGTTCTCGGGTGGCACACCCAGACAGGCGGCACTGAAGGCGGCACGGCGGCTCGACCCGGCCGATAGCGAGTCGAACGCCGACCGGACGACACTGCGGCTCCGCGAGAAGGGGACGCACAAGGTCCACATCTACGAGGGCTGGGCCTGGGAGGAGGACGCCCCGGACGACAAGCCCGACTGGATGCCTGGCGTCATCACGAAGGGCAACGTGGAAAAACAGGGTGTCGAACACCTCGAAGAGATCTGACCTCCTCCCGAGTCGTACATTTCTCTTTCACGCGTGCACGCGTGCGAACGAGTCATCGAATCACCTATCCTGCCGGCCGCCGAACCGATGGACGCGTGGCTCCCACCCGGCCCGACCACGCCAGCGTCGCAGGGAATGACCGGCCGGCCTCCTGCCACGTGCCATTCCTCCGTGACCGTCCCGTTGAGCACAGCTCCCGATCCGTGCCCGGCCGACTTACCAGAAAACACTCATGTGAACAGGGTGTCATTTCGGTGGGCGCGCGTGAGACACAGTCATGGGATCTCGTCACGATGCGCCCGTGGTTCGACGGGCTTAAGAGTATCACCCCCATCGGTAGAAATACGAACGCGGCGCGGTGGGGTCGACCCCGCCGGGCGGCGATCTGCATCGGAGCCCTTAAGTGCGATCGAGGGCTCGACGGTAAACACGGAGGATGGCTCCGGGTTGCGATTCCCGGCGTCCCCGAACCGACGCCCTTAAGTGTAACAGGGTGTTCGGATGTGATGCAGACGCGGCCTGGCCGGGGCCGATACCACCGGCCGCTCGGACCGACACACTCCGAAGGGTTTATGACCCTTCTCGGTGTACAGTTAGGTCCGAAGTGAATGAGGATTCCACCCCTGCGGTCCGCCGTATAGATGGGATCTGATGTTAGCCCTGGCAGTTCGGTGACACTCGGTCGGTCCGTGTGTCGTCGAACACCATACCTTCGATAGTACACACTCGTTTCGAGTGTGTGCCCGCCTAACCCCCCTGGGTTTCCCAGGGGACATTCCGGTTGATCCTGCCGGAGGCCATTGCTATCGGAGTCCGATTTAGCCATGCTAGTCGCACGGGTTTAGACCCGTGGCAGATAGCTCAGTAACACGTGGCCAAACTACCCTATGGATCGCGATAACCTCGGGAAACTGAGGCTAATCGCGAATACGGCTCCCATGCTGGAACAGCAGGGAGCTGGAAACGTTCCGGCGCCATAGGATGTGGCTGCGGCCGATTAGGTAGACGGTGGGGTAACGGCCCACCGTGCCGATAATCGGTACGGGTTGTGAGAGCAAGAGCCCGGAGACGGTATCTGAGACAAGATACCGGGCCCTACGGGGCGCAGCAGGCGCGAAACCTTTACACTGCACGACAGTGCGATAGGGGGACTCCGAGTGCGAGGGCATATAGTCCTCGCTTTTCTGCACCGTAAGGTGGTACAGGAACAAGTGCTGGGCAAGACCGGTGCCAGCCGCCGCGGTAATACCGGCAGCACGAGTGATGGCCGCTATTATTGGGCCTAAAGCGTCCGTAGCCGGCCGATCAAGTTCGTCGGGAAATCTGCCCGCTTAACGGGCAGGCGTCCGGCGAAAACTGATTGGCTTGGGGCCAGAAGACCTGAGGGGTACGTCCGGGGTAGGAGTGAAATCCCGTAATCCTGGACGGACCACCGGTGGCGAAAGCGCCTCAGGAAGATGGACCCGACGGTGAGGGACGAAAGCTAGGGTCTCGAACCGGATTAGATACCCGGGTAGTCCTAGCCGTAAACGATGCTCACTAGGTGTGGCGCAGGCTACGAGCCTGCGCTGTGCCGTAGGGAAGCCGTGAAGTGAGCCGCCTGGGAAGTACGTCCGCAAGGATGAAACTTAAAGGAATTGGCGGGGGAGCACTACAACCGGAGGAGCCTGCGGTTTAATTGGACTCAACGCCGGACATCTCACCAGCACCGACAGTAGTTGTGACGGTCAGGTTGATGACCTTACCCGAGCTACTGAGAGGAGGTGCATGGCCGCCGTCAGCTCGTACCGTGAGGCGTCCTGTTAAGTCAGGCAACGAGCGAGACCCGCACTCCTAGTTGCCAGCAGCATCTTGCGATGGCTGGGTACACTAGGAGGACTGCCGCTGCCAAAGCGGAGGAAGGAACGGGCAACGGTAGGTCAGTATGCCCCGAATGTGCTGGGCAACACGCGGGCTACAATGGCCGGGACAGTGGGAAGCCACCCCGAGAGGGGGCGCTAATCTCCGAAACCCGGTCGTAGTTCGGATTGCGGGCTGCAACTCGCCCGCATGAAGCTGGATTCGGTAGTAATCGCGTGTCAGAAGCGCGCGGTGAATACGTCCCTGCTCCTTGCACACACCGCCCGTCAAAGCACCCGAGTGAGGTCCGGATGAGGCCATCATGCGATGGTCGAATCTGGGCTTCGCAAGGGGGCTTAAGTCGTAACAAGGTAGCCGTAGGGGAATCTGCGGCTGGATCACCTCCTACTGATCGGGACTGAGGCTTCGCCTCAGCCCACCTTTCGGGTATGGATATCGACGCGCTCGAACCGACCGGGCACCTATGAACTGCCAGGGCTGACATTGTACGGCGGATCGGGCCCATAGCTCAGCGGCAGAGCGCCGCCTTTGCAAGGCGGAGGCCCTGGGTTCAAATCCCAGTGGGTCCATACCCCGTGCCCGTTCCAATCCGTGTCCCTTAAGTGGGACAGGGCGTTGCGAACAGGTACGGCAGACCGATGCACCACTCCGTGTGAACGTGGGTGGGAAGGGTTGATGCACGCACCGCGACCACCGGGCGTGCAGATGAAACTGTGTGTACGTGCGATCCAGGCGTCCACTGGACTCGTGCAGTTCGAGTCTCCAGCGACGTCGACTTGGAATCATTTCCGAGTCACATCCGGTTCGTGTGACAGCGAACCAACCAATGGCTACTATGCCAGCTGGTGAATAGCTCGGCTCAGGCGCCGACGAAGGACGTGCCAAGCTGCGATAAGCCGTGGGGACCCGCACGGAGGGGAAGAACCACGGATCTCCTAATAGGAATCCTCTTCGCAATTGCTTTGCGCAATGGGGAACGTCCCGAATTGAAACATCTCAGTAGGGACAGGAAAAGAAAACGAATGTGATGTCGTCAGTAACCGCGAGTGAACGCGACACAGCCCAAACCGAAGCCTTCGGGCAATGTGGTGTTCGGGCTGACTCTCATCACCGGATCGTCTCGACGAAGTCTCCTGGAACGGAGCGTGATACAGGGTGACAACCCCGTAATCGAGGCCAGTACGGTGTGCGTCAGTTCCAGAGTATCGGGGGTTGGAAATCCCTCGTGAAGATGGCAGGCATCGACTGCCAAGGCTAAATACGACCTGAGACCGATAGTGAACAAGTAGCGTGAGCGAACGCTGAAAAGCACCCTCAGAAGGGAGGTGCAATAGGGCTTGAAATCAGTTGGTGATGGAGCGACGGGGCATGAAAGGTCCCGTGGAAAACGACCGAGGAGCGATCCTCCAGTAGGACCCACGGGAAGCCGGTGTTCCGTCGTACGTTTTGAAAAACGAACCAGGGAGTGTACTTGTTTGGCGAGTCTAACCCGATTATCGGGGAAGGCACAGGGAAACCGACATGGCCGCAGCGCTTTGCGCCAGGGCCGCCGTGTTCAAGCGCGGGGAGTCAAACGGGTACGACCCGAAACCGGGTGATCTATGCGCGGGCAAGGTGAAGCGTGCCGAAAGGCGCGTGGAAGCCTGTTAGAGTTGGTGTCCTACAATACCCTCTCGTGACCTGCGTATAGGGGTGAAAGGCCCATCGAACCCGGAAACAGCTGGTTCCGACCGAAACATGTCGAAGCATGACCTCCGCCGAGGTAGTCCGTGGGGTAGAGAGACTGATTGCCGTGTCCGCCTCCGAGAGGAGTCGGCTCGGCTGTCAAACTCCGAACCTACGGACGCTGTCGACGCGGGGAGTCCGGTGTGCGGGGTAAGCCTGTGCACCGTGAGGGAGACAACCCAGAGTCGGGTTAAGGTCCCAAAGTGTGGACTAAGTGCGATTGAAGGTGGTCCCGAGCCCTAAACAGCCGGGAGGTGAGCTTAGAAGCAGCTACCCTCTAAGAAAAGCGTAACAGCTTACCGGCCGAGGTTCGGGGCGCCCAAAATGATCGGGGCTCAAGTCCACCACCGAGACCTGACCGCGCCCTTTGTCGGGCGATCGCGTAGGTCGGCGCTCCGATTGGGTGGAAGCTCGGGCGAGAGCTCGCGTGGACCGATCGGTGACGAAAATCCTGGTCATAGTAGCAGCGATAGTCGGGTTAGAATCCCGACGGCCGAACGGACAAGGTTTCCTCGGCACTGTTCGACAGCCGAGGGTTAGCCGGTCCTAAGTCCTATCGTAATTCGAGTAGGACGAAAGGGAAACTGGTTAATATTCCAGTGCCTCTCTGCAGTGAAACCGACGCCTCGGGGTCGACCAGGCCGGGCCTTCGCCCGGTCGAACCGTCCAAATCCGTGGAAGCCGTAACGGCACGAAGCGGACGAACGGCGGGATAGCGCAAGCTGGTTCAACCTGGGGCCCGTGAAAAGGGAGCAGAGAGTCCGTACCAAGATCCGACACAGGTGTCCGTGGCGGCGAAAGCCAAGGCCTGTCGGGAGCAACCGACGTTAGGGAATTCGGCAAGTTAGTCCCGTAAGTTCGCGATAAGGGATGCCTGCTCGGGAAACGAGCAGGTCGCAGTGACTCGGGCGCTCCGACTGTCTAGTAACAACATAGGTGACCGCAAATCCGCAAGGACTCGTACGGTCACTGAATCCTGCCCAGTGCGGGTATCTGAACACCTAGTACAATAGGACGAAGGACCCGTCAACGGCGGGGGTAACTATGACCCTCTTAAGGTAGCGTAGTACCTTGCCGCTTCAGTAGCGGCTTGCATGAATGGATTAACGAGAGCGCCACTGTCCCAACGTTGGGCCCGGTGAACTGTACGTTCCAGTGCGGAGTCTGGAGACCCCCAAGGGGAAGCGAAGACCCTATGGAGCTTTACTGCAGGCTGTCGCTGGGACATGGTCGCTGATGTGCAGCATAGGTAGGAGCCGTTACAGAGGTACCCGCGCTAGCGGATCACCCAGGCATCAGTGAAATACTACCCGTCAGTGACTGTGACCCTCACTCCGGGAGGAGGACACCGATAGCCGGGCAGTTTGACTGGGGCGGTACGCGCTTGAAAAGATATCGAGCGCGCCCTAAGGCCATCTCATCCGGGACAGGAACCCGGAGAAGAGCGCAAGAGCAAAAGATGGCTTGACAGTGTCCCGCCCAACGAGGGACGCTGACGCGAAAGCGTGGTCTAGCGAACCAATGCGCCTGCTTGATGCGGGCCATTGATGACAGAAAAGCTACCCTAGGGATAACAGAGTCGTCACCGGCAAGAGCACATATCGACCCGGTGGCTTGCTACCTCGATGTCGGTTCCCTCCATCCTGCCCGTGCAGAAGCGGGCAAGGGTGAGGTTGTTCGCCTATTAAAGGAGGTCGTGAGCTGGGTTTAGACCGTCGTGAGACAGGTCGGCTGCTATCTATTGGGGGTGTCATGGTACCTGACGGGAACGTCCGTATAGTACGAGAGGAACTACGGATGGTCGCCACTGGTGTACCGGTTGTCCGAGAGGGCATGTGCCGGGCAGCCACGCGACACGGGGTAAGAGCTGAACGCATCTAAGCTCGAAACCCACCTGGAAAAGAGGTACCGCCGAGATCACTCGTAGAAGACGAGTTCGATAGACTCGGGGTGTACGCACCGAGGTGACGAGGTGTTTAGCCCGCGAGCACTAACAGATCGAAGCCACCATTCATCCGCGCTGCAGACTCGATTGCACGAGTCCAGGCGCAAACTGGATCGCACGTACTACACGGTTACACCACTGAAAGCCGAGAGCCTTTCAAGCCTCGAACTGCGCACGCAGTTCGAGACACCGACATTGGAGCATCGCGGTTCGACTCCGCGAGTCGGCGTTAAGGCGGCCACAGCGGCGGGGCAACTCCCGTACCCATCCCGAACACGGAAGATAAGCCCGCCAGCGTTCCGGGGCCTACTGGAGTGCGCGAGCCTCTGGGAGACCCGGTTCGCCGCCTGCCATTCATTCAACCCCCACCAGCGTCCGCTGGTGGGGGTTTTTCATTTCGAACACCCAGCAACAGCACTTCGGTTGAGAGTTCCCACATTTATGCTCCCGTAGCCCCACGACGTGTGTATGACTGTCACACAGTCCCCGGACCCCGGGTTCGCCGAGACGGAGACACACAGGATGATCAGGGAGACGGCGCGGGAGGTCGCGTCGAACTACGACGACGACTACTGGCGGACGGTGACGGACGAGAAGCGTGCGCCGACGGAGTTCTGGCAGGACTGTGCGGACGCGGGCTTTCTCGGGACGACGGTGCCGGAGGAGTACGGCGGCGAGGGGATGGGCGTCCAGGAACTGGTGACGGTCGTCGAGGAACTGGTCGCTAACGGCTGTCTCGGGGCGGAGATGCTGTTCGTGGTGAACGTGGTGTTCGGAGCGGTGACGCTGACGGAACACGGGTCCGAGGAACAGAAAGAGGAGCTCCTGCGGCCGCTGGTCGAGGGTGACCTGAAGTTCTGTATGGCGCTGACGGAACCGAACGCGGGGCACAACGCGCCGAACATGGAGACGTTCGCCGACCAGCAAGACGACGGGTCGTACCTGATAAACGGCTCGAAGCAGTGGATCAGCGGGGTCGACCGCGCGGACAAGATGCTGCTGGTGGCGCGGACGACGCCGAAGGAGGAGGTGGACAAGCGGACGAACGGGATTACGCTGTTTTTGGCGGACCCACAGGACCCGAACATCGAGCGGCGGGAACTGGACGTGGGGATTCCGACGCCGGAAAAACAGTTCGAGTTGTCGCTCGACGACTACGTGGCGAGCGAGGAGGACATCATCGGGACGAAGGAGATGGGGCTGTACCAGTTGTTCGATACGGTAAACCCCGAGCGGCTCGTGGGGTCGGCGGGTGCGATCGGCATCGGTCGGAACGCGCTGGATCGCGCGGTCGAGTACGCGAAAGACAGGAACGTCTTCGACCAGCCCATCGGGGCGCACCAGGCGATCCAGCACCCGCTGGCGGAGTCGTACTCGCAACTGGAGGCGGCGAAACTGCTGGTTCAAAAGGCGGCGTGGATGATGGACAACACGTCGGACCCGAAGAAGACCTCGGAAGTGTCCAACCTGGCGAAACTGCGTGCGACGGAGGCGGGCCACGAGGCGACGGACGTGGCCGTCCAGACACACGGCGGCAACGGGTTCAGCCGTGACTACATGGTGATCGAACTCTGGAAGGGGAGCAGGCTGGCGACGGTGGCGCCGGGCTCCTCGGAGATGATGCGCAACCACATCGCCGAGCACACGCTGGGGCTGCCCCGCTCCTACTAAACCACCATTTTCCCGCTCGGGTGGCCTCCGGCCACCACTCGCGGCGAAAACGTGGCTCCCGTGAGTGACCGGCGGGAACGAACGGGTTCGTACGGAAATCGAAAATTTCCGTGACGCCAGGAACGCGTCGCGTTCCTGAGCAGCTCGGAAGACGAACGGAGTGCGTCTTCCGGTGGCGAAAAACTGCCGGACGCTCGGCACACTCGCGTCCGGTGAACCGCCTCGCGCTCGGCGGATGCTGGTTTTTTCGTCGCCACGCCAGACCGCTACGCTTAAACAGATTCCTCGGATACTGTCGACTGCGCCAAGGTGGCAGAGTCTGGCCGAACGCGTCCGCCTGCAGAGCGGATCATCGCCGGTTCAAATCCGGCCCTTGGCTCTCACACGTTTCCCTAAAGCCCAAGACGACTACCGGTAGGTGTCTTTTTGGGTGCGATACGATCGAGCTCCGAGAGGCACACATGGTGGCCACGTGCTGGAGGAGTCTCATCCTCTCACTTTCCTCAGAGATGGCGCTACTCGTCGAGGACTTCCGCGACGCTTTCGACGGGGGCGTAGTAGCCACGCGTTTCGCGCCACGTATCGAGCCATTCGTCCGCCGTTTCTCTGTCGATGTGTCCACGTTCGATGCCGAGCACGAGTATGCCGATCGACCCGGTGACTGGCACGTCCCGGTCGTCCGCGAGGCGGCGTGCAGCAAGGTCGTCAGTCGCAAGTGTCCCATCGTGCTCGACTGCACCGCGTAACGCGTCCGCCTCGCCAGCATCGAGTCGCTCGCGGAACTGCTCACCCTCCGTTTCAGGTGAGACGTCACTGACGCGAAGCCCATCCCCGAACGCTTCCACTGCGCTGTCGAGGTAGTCGTGTCCGAACTGTCGCCCCTGTTCGATTTCGTCACGGACCGCTGGTACGACCACTGGTGATTCGAGCACCGGCACGAGGAACTCGATCGAGTCCGTGCTGGCGAAATTGCTGATGACGGTCGCGTCGAGAAAGAGCGGGTCCGGGTGTTCGTCCGGCATCTATTCGTCGCGGTCTCGCGCCACGTCGAGTTCCCGCTGTAACTCGTCGTCCGTGCGTGGACCGTATAGTGACGTGAACCCCGCGTCCTCCAGTAGCTCCTCGAACTCCCAGCGAGACATACCCGCCTCTTCGGCGGCTCGAGCGAGCGAGAGTTCACCGAGCACGTACTGCCCGACGGCGGTCGCCAGCTCGTCGGTCGGTTCGCGACTGGTGGACGCCATCTACGCATATGTCGGGTCTACGGGCGTAATAATCTATCGTGGGTCGTTCCCGAATCGAAGAATTTGCATTCATCTTTCCCTTACAACTCAAGGCTAAAGCCCCTGTTCAACCGTTTTTCTGGTGTGTTACGTGGTGAATTTATCTGGCGCAACCACTCATCTTACTTGAAAACCTGCCTCAATTCGGGCCCTTGGCTTGAGACACCACGTCGCGAGCGACAGCCACGGCAATCTGCCACCGCCGAGCGGGCGTCAGGAGCGCGCCAGCGTTACGCCGTCGTCGGACCGGTCGGGTTCGGGGTCGGGTGCGACCGGGAGCGGCGAAACGCCAGGCGGCGACGATGTTCCGTTGTCGCTACCGGGACCGTCGAGGGAGACGCTCGGTCCCGGGATGTGAATCTCGATGCCGAACGCGGGGATCGGCGACCCGTCGCTATCGGCACCGACCACGGAGCCAAGGCTACTGACCCCGAGGACGAGTCCGAGCAGGAGGACGGCGACGAGGAGGAGACGCCGTCCGATTCCGTCTCCGTTCAACATCGATCGTACAGAAATGTACCGAGAAACGAATTAAAGACTTCGTTCCACTGTCCGCGGAGCGTTCCACGCCACGATCAGAGGTCCAGGATGCGCTGGACGGTCGGCATCTCGGCGACGGTGTCGTCTTCCCTGTACGTCTGTTTCGCCATGAGCTGCTCGACTGCGCCGCTCCCGTTCTGGAACTCGGTCGCGGCCGTGGAGAGGTCCTCGGTGCCTTCGACGAGCGTGGCGAGTCTGTTGCCGAAGATTTCGACGAGGTCGCCGAGGGCTCCGGGGGCGTCGAGTACGTCCCACTCCGAACGGACGACGTTGAACTGTTCGACGGCGTCGTCGAGGTAGCCGGACGCGGCGGCGTAGTTCTCCTTGCTGTACGCGTCGACGCCGTCGCCGAAGGCACGGAACCCGGCGCCGAGTTCCGAGAGCCTGTCGGGGAGGTCGTTCTCCAGGGCGGCCTCGAGGGCATCGAACTGGTCGCGTTTCTCCCGGTACTCGCTGCCGTCCATGAACGAGACCGTCTCGAAATCCCCCGGTCGGACGTTCGTCCGGAGGGAGTTGACGGCCGTGGAGATCCTGTCGGCTGCGCTGTCGGCGTCCCGGAGCTGTCGTCGGGCCGCTCCCGCGTCCTCGTCGGCGAAGATCGTCTCGAAGGCGCGGTCGACGCTCTCGTATCCATCCGCGGCCGCGGCCTGTGCAATCGCCAGGCGTTCGAGTGCGGTCCCGACGTCGCGGAGTCGCTCGACGAGCGACTCCTCGCTCCGGGACGGGCCGCTGGCCGCGGCGCGGTCGAGCGCGGCGTCGGCCTGGGTCGTCCGCCGACGGACGGGGCCGGCGTCGAACCCCGACCCGGATTCGACGTACCTGAGCGAACGCGCGCTCGAGTCGTCGTCCCCACCCTGTTCGAGGTAGGCGTCGTAGGCCCGCGAGAGCGCCTCCCGCGCGTCCGCGATGTGGTCTGCCGTGTCGGGTTCCGGCGTCGCGGTCTCGGTCGGCTGCTCGGTCGTTTCGGTCGGCTGCTCGGCCGTTTCGGTCGGCTGCTCGGCCGTTTCGGTCGGCTGCTCGGCCGTTTCGGTCGGTGGGTCCGTCGTGGTGGGCGCCGAGGTGCGCGTTGCCGTCCCCCGCGTCGCCGTCGGCGTCCCGGTGCCGTCCGCGGCCGGCGTGTCCCCCCCGTCGCTCGCCGAATTACAGCCGGCGAACGTAACTGCCAGCAGAGCCAGATAGCGGCGCCGTTGCATACGCGTGCCCGCCTGTTTCCTCAGTTATAACACTTCCTGTAAAACTGCTCTATCGTTGATATTTTTGGCGGTTGTCGACCCGAAACCAAGGGGTTCCGTGGGGCGAGCGCCGGTCGATTGCCTCACTCGCGGCCGGCGGTCCGAACGCCGTCTCAAGGACGCTGGCGGGTGACGAAAAACATAGGTCCCGTCGGTGAGACGTGGAAACGATGCCCTCCAGACGCAGATTCATCGCGGCAGTGAGCGGTGCCACCCTCGTCGCCGGTTGCGGGAGTTCGCCGACGGCGGACCGGCCGCCCACGCCGTCGGACCCGTCGTTCGACCCGACCAGACACGTCGCTGGCGCCGACGGGGAGTGGTCCAGTTTCGGCTGTAACGCCTCGAACACCAGGGAAGTCCACGACGGGCGGGCCCCGGTCGACGGCCTCTCCGAGCGCTGGCGCGTCGCGATCCCGTCCCTCCAGCAGCGCGCGCCCGTCGTCGCCGGCGGGCGGGTGTTCCTGCCGGGTCCCCAGGGGCTGCGCGTGTTCGACGCCGAGGACGGATCGTCGCTGTGGCGCGCTCCGGCGGTCGAGCGCCCCCCGCTGGTTCGCGACGGGACGGCCTACGTCGCCGACGGCGATGCCGACGCGCTCCGCGCGCTCGACGCGGCGTCCGGTGACGAACGGTGGGCGGTTCCCGTCGACGGCGAGCCGGCCGCCCCGTCGATGTACCCCGGCCGGCCGCTCGTGTTCGGCGTCGGGGAGACCGTCCACGCGGTCGACCCGGAGACGCGGGAGACGGTCTGGACGCGGGACGTGTTCGGCGAGGTACTCGGTCACGCGCCAGTGTTCATGGGCCACTCCGTCGTCGCGGCGACAACCGCGGGGGAGGTGTCCCTGCTCCGGCTCGACGACGGGCACGGAGTGCGCCGCTGGCGCCTGCCCGCGACGCCGGTGGCACCGCCGTCTGCCGACACGGACTCCGTGTACGTCTCCTGCCGGGACGGGACGACCTACGCGCTCGGTGACGACAGCGCCCCGCGCGGCGGAGTCCTGTGGACCGCCGACACCGGGTGGGCCGAACGCGGAATCGCGGTGGCGGCCGGCCAGGTCGTCGTCGCGGACGGGTCGACGCTCACGGCGGTCGACGCCGAGAGCGGCGAGACCCGCTGGACCCACGGGATGGGCGACTGGCGCCACACCGCACCCTGCTACGGGCGCGACACGCTGTTCGTCGGCGGCGACCGCCTGTGGGCCCTCGACCCGACGCCGTCCGGCGGGGCCGGGCCGGCCGTCCGGTTCGAGCGCTCCTTCGCCGGGCGCGTCGGCCCCGGCCCGGTCGTCGACGACGGCCGGCTCTACGTCGTCGCGGAGACGGCGCCGGACACCCACCACCTGCTGGCGTTCGACGGCACCTGACTCGCGATGTCGGTGGCTATAGGAGTGTCGCGTGCGTGGGGCCACGCGATGCGCGCCGACCGCCGCCGTGCCCTGCTGGTCGCGGTCCCCTGTGTCCTCCTCCTGACGGCCGGCATCGGGCTGCTGGCGACGCCGGCGCTCCTCGACGGTGGTGGCAACGAGAGCACGTACAACGGCTCGGCGCGCTTCGAGCGAGCCCACGACGCCGGCGTCACTGGCGAGGGCGTCAGCGTCGGCGTCGTCGACGTGACCGGGTTCGACACCGCGGCCCCGGCGCTCCGGGGGCACGTCGCCGCGGCCCGGGCGTTCGGTTCGGGTGCCACCGTCGACAACGGCGGGCGGGACGCCCACGGGACGGCCGCGGCGTCGGTCGTCGCCCGCGTCGCCCCCGACGCGGACCTCTATCTCGCCTCCTTCGAGTCGCCCCGCAGCTACGAGGACGCGATCCGCTGGCTCCGCGCGAAGGACGTGGACGTGATCGTCGCGCCCGTCTCATTCTACGGGACCGCCGGCGACGGGAGCGCCGAGAGCGCGCGCCTCGCGAGCGCCGTCGCCGACTCGGGGACCGTCTTCGTCGCGCCGGCCGGCAACCTCGGGCGGAGCCACTGGGTCGGCCGGTACGACGACGTGCGCGACGGCCGCCTCCAGTTCGCCGGCGGGGCCCGGAACTACCTCGCCGGCGAGCGCCGCCGCGTCACCGTCTGGCTCTCCTGGGACCGCGAGCACGCCGCCGAGGACTACACCGTCGAACTCTACCGCGCGACCGGTGACGGGCCACAACTCGTCGCCCGCTCCCAGCCCGACCGGGGCGACGACGTGCCCAACGAGCGCATCGTCGCCCGTCCACAGCCCGGCACCTACTACCTCAGCGTCACCGGCCCCGACGAGCCGACGGGGGCGCGGCTGGAGCTGTCCTCGCCGACCCACCGGCTCCAGTACGTCCGCCCGAGCGGGAGCGTCGTCGCGCCGGGGACCGCGCCCGAAGCCCTCACCGTCGGCGCGTACGACCCGAACGCCTCCCGCGCCGAGCCGTACAGCTCCCGCGGCCCCACCGCCGACGGCCGCCTCGGCGTGGACGTGGTCGCGCCCGACCGCAACGTCTCCAGCACGCCACCGGGGTTCACCGGCTCGTCGGCGGCCGCGCCCTACGTCGGCGGCGTCGCCGCCCTGCTCCTGCAGGCCGACCCGGACCGCGACCCCGCCGCGGTCGAGTCGCTCCTGGAGCGGACGGCCGTGGACGTGGGGCCCGAGGGAGCCGACTTCGGCGCGGGCCACGGCCTGGTCGAACCGTGGGCGGCGGTCCGGGCCGCACGCAACGCCAGCGCGGAGGGTTAAATCGTGTTTGTAGCCAGGGGGAGGTCTTTGTAAGCACGGCCTGATCTTCGAACCGAGAACGATGTCGAGCATGATCGAGCGCCTCCAGACGGGGACCGCGAGCCCGGACGAGCAGCTCCGCGTCCTCGACGTGGACGGCGAGGAGACCGACGAGGTCATCGACGCGCTGTCCTCGGAGACGAGCCGGGCGATGTTCCGGACGCTGTTCGAGAAGCCGGCGACCCCCTCGGAGATCGCCGAGCGGGTCGATACCTCCGTCCAGAACGTCAACTACCACGTCTCGAATCTGGAGACCGCGGGGCTGGTCGAACCAATCGACACCCGCTACTCGGAGAAGGGCAACGAGATGACGGTCTACGGGCCGGCGACGGACCCGCTCGTGTTCGTCGGCAACCACGACATCCGCCCGCGGGTCGAGCGGTCGCTGTCGAACGTCGTCTCCGGGCTGGCCGTGCTGGGACTGGCCTCCCTGTTCGTCCAGTGGGGGGCAGAGCGGCTGGTCGACAGCCCGAACGGGGCCGGCGCGGTCGGACCGGCGAGCCCCGGCGCCACGTCGGAGTGGACGCTCACCTGGCTGATTTTCGAGGTTCTCGAACCCGGTCTGCTCTTTTTCGTCGGCTGTCTGCTCGTCCTCTCGGTCGTGGTCCTGGCGACGGAACGGTAGTTCAGGAGCGTGTCACTCCGAGGACGACGGCGATGCCGACCACGGCGAGGACGCCGCCGAGCGCGATGGCGCCGAGGCCGCTGGCGAACTGCTGACCGCCGACGCCATCGGTCGGCTCGACCGACGGGCTCGCCCGCGGCGTGGTGGCGTTCGACCCGTTCGTCTTCAGGACCTGGAGTGCGCCCACGTCGTCGCCGTCGCCGTCGCCCGTCGTGCTCGTCCCGTTCCAGACCGTGATGTCGTACGTCTCGGCGGGAAGCGGGCTGGTGCGGTCGGTCTCCCGCGAGACGGTTACGCTGTCGGCGTCGCTGACCGCCACCGTCGGTGCCGACGTGCCGGCGTTGTGCGGATAAAAGAGGAGCGCGATTCGGTCGTCACCGTTCTCGTCGCGGACCGTCGCTTCGAGGCGGTAGCCCTGCGCCTCGGTCCCGACGGCGACGGTCGCCGCGTCCCGGACGTTCAGCGGAATCCGTGCCGCCCCGCCCGGTCGCGCTCGCACGACGGGTCGTGCCAGGAGCGACTCGTCGTCGGGCCAGTCCGGCGTCCCGGTCGCGGGGTCGTCCTCGCCGCCGGCGTCGTCGCCGCTCGGACAGGCCGTGCACTCCCGGACGACGAGCGTCCCGACGTCGACCTCCGGCGCGTTCGGCCCCGTCCCGTCGGTGACGCTCATGTCGTAGTCCGCCGGGCCGAGGCGACCGTCGACGGTTTCCTCCGCGCGGACCGTCGCCTCGTCGTCCCCCACGGCGATGACCGGCGACCTGCCGGGGCCCGTGGCCGTGGTGTCGAGCAGGAACACGACCCGGCCGTCGCCGTTCTCGTCCCGGCCGGTCACGGTCACGCGGTACCCGGCCCCCTCGATGGAGAGCGTGACCGGGCCATCGTCGGGGACGGCCACCGGGACGCGTGCGGTCTCACCCTCGGTCGTCATGACGATGGCGTCCGTGAGCCACTCGTCGCCGGTCGCCGGGTCGTCGTCCCCGGGCGTCGGCGTCCCTTCACAGTCGCGGTCACACTCCCCGACGACGCCGACCGTGGACGCGAGGTCGGTCCCGTTGTGCAACAGCGTCGCCTCGAACGTCGACCCGGGGGGCACCTCGCTCAGGTCGACGAGCGCGGTGGCCTCGCCGTCGGGACCGACCGTCGCCTGCGGCGAGCGCAGGAACGGGCTACTCCCGGTGGACCTGATCCGGAGCGTGACGACCGCACCCTGGGACAGCGAGGTGTCGACGACGACTTCCTGGCTCGCGCTCGCGTCGAGCGACAGGCGCTCGCCCGCCGTCACGAAGGAGGCGTTGGTCGAGTTGTCCGCGACGGCCACTGCGTTCCCCGACGCGATGGCCGTCAGCGCCACGACCGCGACGGCGACCGCCACGACCCCCGCGAGCGCCCGCCCAGGCCGGCTGCCGCCGTCGTCCACTCGTGTCATCTACCGGTCAGTCGAACACCGAGTACAAAAGCCCCACCGGACGCTGAAATCGCGCCTGAAGCTACCGGCCCGGAAAAGATTAAGTACCGATACCGTGAACCTTGCGCACGATTCACACGGTGAGCGTGGATGGCACAGGTCACACAGCTCGCGGGTTCGGTCGTACTGGGGATACTGGTGGTCGCCATCGTGATCCTGACGGCACGGTGGCGCACGCGTGGCTACGCGCCCGACAGCGGGACGGAGCAGGGGACGGAGGGGTCCCTGCTGGGGCGGGCCGCCTCGAACGAGACGGTCTGGATCGTCGCGTTCCTCGCGCTCGTCGGCGTCGCGCTCGGCGGCGCCGTGTTCTACGTGAGCGGCGCGTCGGTGCCGATTCCGGGCGGTGCGGGCCTCGTCCTCGCGGCCCTGCTCGGGACCATCGTCCTCGCGTACCTCTTCTGGGGCGTGTACCACTCCTCGCGGTACAAGGGCCTGCACCGCCCGGCCGCGCTGGCGGTCACCGCCTGGACGGTCGGGATGGCCGTCGTCGCCCTCGTCGTCCTGCGACTGGTCGGCGTGGTCTGACCCCCGCGTGCCCCGCTCGCGCGAGCGACCGACCCCGTCGCCGCTCTTCCGCGCACCCGTGAACGGGCCGTCGAGTCGCCACGTCGCGCTTGCCGCCGCCGCGAGCGTCCTCCTCGCCCGCCCGGCCGCCGCCCACGCCGGTTCGCTGAGCGGGACCTACCGGAGCGCGCCGATCCCCTCCTGGCTCGTCACGCTGACGGGTGCGGCGATCATCGGCGTCTCCTTTCTCCTGACGAGCTTCGTCACCGACCACGCGACGATCCGCGGACTCACGGGCTGGCGAGCGGTCGTTCCGTCGGCCGGGGCCCTCCGCCGTGCGACCGTCGTCGTCGCACGCGCGGTCGGCGTCCTCGCGCTCGTCGGTATCGTCGTCGTCGGCATCGCCGGCCCACAGACGGGGGCCGCGAACGCCGCCGTCCTGTTCGTCTGGGCGGGCTGGTGGGCCGGGTACACGATGACGACCTACCTCGTGGCGAACACCTGGCCTCTCGTGAACCCCTGGCGGACGCTCGCGGCCGCACTGCCCGCGCCGCGGCGGGCCTACCCCGACCGACCGGGTGCCTGGCCCGCCGTCGCCGGCCTGCTCGGACTCGTCTTCGTCGAGGTGGTCACGCCGGTCGCACAGGACCCGACCCTCCTCGCCGTCGTCGTCGTCGCCTACTCGGTCGCGACGCTCGCCGGCGCCGCCCTCGTCGGCGCCGACGACTGGTTCGACAACGTGGACCCCATCGCGGCAGTCTTCCGGTACTACGGCCGACTCGCCCCGGTCCAGCGGACGGCCGACGGCCTCGAACTCCGCCCGCCCGGCGGCGCGATCTCGGCCCAGCGTGCCTCGGAGACGGCCTCGGGGACGGCCTTCGTCGTCGCGCTCCTGTGGGCGACGACCTTCGACGGGCTCGTGACCACCGACGCGTGGGCGCGCCTGCTCGACCCCCTGCTCGCCGCCGGCGTCCCCGGCCTGCCGGTCTACCTCCTCGCCCTGCTCGCTGGGTTCGGGCTCTTTCTCGGGGCGTACCGCCTCGTCGCGCGCTGGGCGCGCCGGACTGCCGACTCCTACGTCACCGCCGACTACGTCGGGGGCTGGTTCGCGCCCGCCCTGTTACCCATCGCCGCCGGCTACCACCTCGCGCACTTCCTCGGGTACTTCCTCTCGCTCGCCCCCTCGTTTCTGGCCGTCGTCGGCCAGCCGTTCGCCGCGCCCGTGACCGTCCCCGTCGCGGTCCTGCCGGGGTGGTTCGGCGCGCTCCAGCTCGCGTTCGTCGTCGTCGGCCACCTCGTCGCGGTCTGGGTCGCCCACGCCCTCTCCTTCGAGCTCTTCACCGGCCGGCTCCAGCCCCTGCGGAGCCAGTACCCCTTCGTCCTCGTGATGATCGCGTACACCGCCGTCAGTATGTGGATCGTCTCCCAGCCGTTCACGACACCACCAGGACTATGACGGACACACCGCCCGCACCCGACGCGACAGCCACCGACCGCGCCACGGACGACCCGAGCGACCGCGTTCGTCCCGAGACCAGGGTCCCCGAGGGGGAGACCCCTACGGCGACCTGCCCGTACTGCGAGCGGCCGTTCACCGAGCGCCGGCTCCGGGACCTCCACGTCGGCGCGAGCCACGACGACATCACGGCCGAGGAGCGCGAGTCGTACGAGGCGGCTCGCGACGACGAGGGGGACGACCTGTTCGTCTATCACCTCATGATGATCGGCGCGCTCGTGGCGGTCTACGCCGCGCTCGTCATCCTCTACATGATCGTGCTGGCGCAGTGAGGGCTGTGGCGGTCGCGGTGCGGGTACGGGGCCGTGGCGGTGGGCATCCGCGGCGCTTCGCGCCGCGGTTCACTCCGCGCGACCAGCGGGAGCGCGGAGGGAGTTTTTCCCCAAGTTTTTCTGACCGAGCGGTGCCCGCAGGTCGCCGCAGGCGACCGAGGACACCCGAGGGAGGAAAAAGTGGTTAGAGTATGGAGTAGCTCGCCGCCATCGTGAGCGCGAGCGCGGCGAGGGTGCCGATAGCCATCAGATAGGACAGCGACCGGGGCTCCCAGCGGAGGTGCTGGTAGTAGCCGGCGACGGCCAGCGCCTTCACGACCGAGAGGACGGCGATGAGGCCGAAGGCGAGCCAGTAGGCGCTGTCGAGCAGCCCCATCGATTCGACCCCGGCCTGGACGGTCGCGAGGACGAACAGTGCCACGTACATCGCGGTGTAGAGTTTGAGCCTTGCCATGGTTACAGGATGTAGAAGAGGGGGAACAGGAACAGCCAGACGATGTCGACGAAGTGCCAGTACAGCCCGAAGTACTCGATGGGCGTGTCGTTGCCGTCGTAGGCGCCGTACGCGGCCCGGATTATCATGTAGG
Organism: Halorientalis marina; assembly: GCF_023028345.1. GTDB lineage: Archaea > Halobacteriota > Halobacteria > Halobacteriales > Haloarculaceae > Halorientalis > Halorientalis marina. The sequence continues at coordinate 376,350 of NZ_CP095487.1, forward strand.
TGACGATGATGAGGCCAATCGTGACGTGGAGGCCGTGCAGGCCAGTGGTGAGGTAGAACGTCGAGGACGCGACGTTCGTCGAGAGGCCCCAGCCGTTGGGGAACGCCTCCGAGTGGATGTGGAACAGGTGCTGCCACTCGATGCCCTTGTTGATGAGGAAGCCGATGCCGAGCAGGTAGGTGGTCGCGAGGCTCGCGACGACCCCCTTCGTGTTCTCGCGTTTGGAGAAGACCATCGCGAGGACGACGGCGAAACTACTCGTCAGCAGGAGGTAGGTGTTGATCAGCCCCGGCAGGACGACGTGGGCCTCGGGGATCATGTGGTGCCAGCTCTGCCAGCCCTGGGCGACCCGCAGGAAGACGTGGGAGCCGATGAACGCGCCAAAGAGCACCACGTCGGAGGCGAGGAACACCCAGATGCCGAGTTTCATGTTCGAGACGCCGGCGAAGGGCCAGCTCTCGCCGAACGGCCCCGCGGGACCGGCGAACTTCTCGCGCGTGAGTCCGAGCAGGGTGCCGCCGAACGCGATACCGCCGACGACGGTCAGGCTGACGTACAGCATCGAGCCGGTCGTGATCCCCGAGACCCCGAGCAGGAGGACGAAAGATGCAAGCGACATGAGGAACGGCCACCAGGAAGCGTGACTCTCGGCGTGTTCCTCCGCGTGGGCGTCGGCGGCCGTGGCGACGCCGCCGTCGCTCGCGGTGCCCCCGTCGGTCGCGCCCGCCCCGCTACTTTCGCCCGTGCCGGCGGGTGAGGGGTCGAGGAACTCCAGTTTCCCGGAGGCGTAGCTGACGACGCCGTCGAAGTTCTCCAGCGGCGGCGGCGACCCCATGGCCCACTCGGCGGTGCTGCCGAACTCCCAGGGGTTGTCGTCGGCCTCCTCGCCGGCAGTGAGGCTCTTGAACAGGTTGTAGAACATGACGAGAAACGAGAAGCCGAGGACGAACGCGCCGACGGTAGCCAGTTGGTGCCACGTCGTGAACACGGGGTCGTACTGGAAGACGCGCCGCGGGGTCTGCCAGGCCATGAACATCGGGAAGTAGAGGAGATTGAAGCCGATGAAGTAGAGCGCGAAGTGGAGTTTCCCGAGGAACTCGTCGTACATCTTCCCGGTCATCTTCGGGAACCAGTAGTAGAGGCCCCCGAAGAGGGCGGTGGCGCCCCCGACCATCACGTAGTGGAAGTGGGCGACGACCCAGTAGGTGCCCCGGAACTCGTAGTCGAGCACGACCGCGCCGAGGAAGACGCCGGTGATGCCGCCGATGATGAACAGCAGGAGGGCGCCGAAGCTAAACAGGAAGGGCGTGGTGAACTTGATGCGCCCTTTGATCATCGTGTAGATGAGCGAGAAGACCATCAGGTCGAACGGCAGGGAGATGCCGATGGTCGTCGCCATGAACAGCGTCTTGATCTCGAGGTTGATGGCCGTCAGGAACATGTGGTGCATCCAGACGACGAAGCTCTGGAGCGCGACGAGCACCATGGCGATGATGAACCACTTGCGGCCGACGAGCCGGTGGCCGGTGAACGTCTGGAAGCACTCGGCCATCACCCCGAGCGCGGGGAAGAAGACGATGTAGACCTCGGGATGGCCGAAGAACCAGAACAGGTGGGTCCACAGAAGCGAGCCGCCGACCTCGGTCATGAAGTAGGTGGTCCCGAGCAGGCGGTCGGCGGTGAGGATCATCAGCGCGGCCAGCAGTGCGGCGAAGGCGAACAGCATCATCCACACCGTCAGGAGGATGGTCCAGGAGAAGATGGGCATGCGCCGGAGGGTCAGCCCCTCCGCGCGCATACGATGCATGGTGGTGATGAAGTTCACCCCGGAGACGGTGACGGAGACGACGAACAGCGCCAGCGCCAGTATCGCGGTGGTCGCGCCGATCTCGGGGGTGTAGGCCGGAATGTTCAGCGGGGCATAGAGCGTCCAGCCGCCGGAGAAGGTCGCTTCCTGGAAGAACGAGGCGCCAAAGAGCAGTCCGGAGAAGAGATAGAGCCAGTAGCTCAGCGCGTTGAGTCGCGGGAAGGCGAGGTCCTTCGCGCCCAGTTGGAGGGGCACGAGGTAGTTGGCGATGCCGAAGGCGAACGGCGAGATGAAGAAAAAGACCATCAGCAGGCCGTGAGCGGAGACGGCCTGGTTGTAGGCCGTCGCGCTCAACAGCCCCTCGCCGGGGGCCGTCGAGGTCCACAGTTGCAGGCGCATCAGCAGGGCGAGGACGCCGCCGAAGATGAAGAAAAACAGTGAGGTGACGATGTAGAGGACGCCGATGTCCTTGTGGTTCGTCGTGACGAACCAGCGTTTCAGTTCGTCTTTCGCGGGGAAGGCGTGGCCGTGGCCCGATTCGAGTCCCGGCACGTCACCGGTCACCGTTCCACCGTCGGACCGCCGGTCCGACGAGGACCCGCTCGCGTCGCTCACCGTTCCGCCGTCGGGGTGGCCGCTGGCCCCCTCCTCGGGATGTCCCCCGTCGGTCGCGGCGTCCGCTCCGCTGTCGGTGGTTGCGTCCCTATCCGCCGCCGTGTCGGTGTCCTCGTCGGTCATGGCTCGACCCTCGCTTGCGTGTTGTTACCGCTCGTCATGTTCGCGGACACGTTGCTGTACCACTCGCGGTACTCGTCCTGTGGCATGACCTCCACGTCGGCCACCATGTAGGAGTGGCCGGCGCCACAGAGTTCGTAACACTGTGCCTGGTAGGTACCCGACTCGTTCGCCACGAACCAGGTGTAGGTGTGTTGCCCCGGGATGGCGTCGCTTTTCGCCCGGAAGGCGGGGATGCCGAAGTTGTGGATCACGTCCCGGGAGGTGACGTTCAACTGTATCCGCCTGTCCTCGGGTATCCGCAGCGTCGTGCTGTTGTACCCGTTGGGGTAGGTGAACTCCCAGCCGAACTGGTATCCCTCGACGTGAACCATCAGGGCGTCGTCACCGGCCGCGTCGGCGTCACTCGCGTTCCCGGTCGCCTGTGCCTCCACGTCGCTGCCGTCGCCGGCTTCGACGTACAGCAACATCGCGTAGGTCCAGACGATGAGCGAGATGACGATGATCGCGCTCAACGCGAACGAGAGGAACAGTTTCTTGCCTTTGCCCCCACCCTCCGGGAGTTCCCCGAGCGTCGGCCGGTCGACGTCGTCCTCGCCCTCCCAGCCGGCGTCGCGGTACTTGTACGCGTTGTACAGCATGTAGCTGATGACCACGACCCCGACCAGCGTCCCGACGAGCAGGAACGCCCAGTAGATTTCCCTGAACACGTCCACCCGTGTCCCGCCCGGGAGCAACTGATCCAGTTGCAACGGTACCGCCCAGACGCCACCTATCAGTGTCATCGGAGTATGTTGGTTGTTGTCGTGAATCATGGTACTTATATGTTACCCGGCCCCGGATGAACCACCACCCGAACACGTGGGGCAAGTTTTACTTCCGGGGCGTGTTAGGGCAAGCCATGGCAGAGAATGACACTCAGGCCGAGGAACTGGAGCCGGAGGTCACCGAGATCGAGGGTGCGGAGCCGGACTTCGACACCTTCGCCGGGATCGTCACGGACGGGCTGATCGGGATGGTCGGCGGGATGGTCGGGACGGCGGCGATGTCGGTCGGGCTGTTCATCGCCGCGGCGCTCGGCGTCTTCGAGTTCCAGGCGTTCGCGATCCTCGCGGACCTGTCGGGGATCGCGGTCCTGTTCCCGGGGAACGCACTTGCCATCGGCTACCTGATCTTCCTCGCCGGCGGGATGATCACCTGGCCGCTCCTCTTTGCCTCCATCGGGCGGTACCTCCCCGGCGACACGTTCGCGCTCCAGGGGCTGCCCTTCGGGTTCGTCCTCTGGACGGGGTTCGTGCTCGCGTTCGTCGAGGGCGTCCCCGGTGACACGTTCTCGCTGGCGCTGTACGCCGTGTTGACGCTCATCGCCCACTTCGCGTACGGCTTCACGCTCGGGGCCGTCTTCGACTACCTCTCGGACCGGCCGGACACGCTGGTCTGAGCGCCATCGTTTAGCCGCCGCGGGGCCCACCCTCGGTATGGACGAACGCCGAGCGCTCGCGACCGACGGCGTGGTCGTCGTCGACGGCGAGGTCGTCCTGCTGGAACGAAATCATCCACCACACGAGGGCGCGTGGGTACTGCCGGGCGGGATGGTGGAACGGGACGAACGCGCACGCGAGGCGTGCGCCCGCGAGGTCCGAGAGGAAGTCGGGCTGTCGGTCCGTCCGGTCGCGTTCGTCGGCCTCTACGACGCGCCCGACCGCGACGAGCGGGGGAACGTCAGCGCCGCGTACCTGTGTGTCCCGACCGGCGCGGGCGAGCCGACGGCACGCGCGGAGGCCGCCCGCGTCGACACGTTCCCGCCCGACGACCTGCCGCCCCTCGGATTCGACCACGCGCGCATCGTCGCCGACGCCCTCTAGCGGAACGCCTATTCGCCTCCCGGTCCCAGAGCCGGGTATGCACAGGCGCCGGTTCCTCCGCCTCGGCGTCGCCGCTGCCGCCCTGGCTGCCGGCTGTTCGACGCCCGACGACAGCACGACGACCACCGCCCGCTCCACGCGAACGGCGACCGCGACGGCTACCGACTCGGACGCCGGGTCCGACGACGGGGGCGTCTACGTCCAGTCGTTCGTCGAGGGAATGACCACTCCCGGCCGGACGACGGCCGGCGAGTACGCGGTCGCCCTCCACGCGACCGTCCCCCACCGGTTCTGGACGGTCACCGGCGACGACCGCTCGGTCGTCCCCCGGGAAGACGCCGACACGCTCCACCTGATGGCCGCCGTCTGGGACCCCGAAACGGGAGTCGTCCTGCCCGAGACGGGTCTCTCCGTCGAGATCACTCGGGACGGGACCCTCGTCTCCGAGGAAGTCATCTACCCCATGCTCTCCCAGCGGATGGGCGTCCACTACGGCGGGAACTTCGGCCTCGACGGCGACGGGACCTACACGACGGCGGTCTCGGTCGGTGGCACGAGCATCCGCCGCACCGGCGCGTTTCGGGGCCGCTTCGGCGACCCCGCGACCGCCGAGATCGACGTCACGCTCGACGACGCGCTCCGCCGCGAGATCGACACCCGAGAGGTGGACCAGGCCGGCGACCCCGGCGCCGTCGCGCCGATGGACACCGACTTCCCCATCGGCCGCGCGCCCACGGAATCAGAACTCCCGGGCGACGTTCGCGGGACGGCGACCAGCGGGGACGCGAACTTCGTCGTCACGGTGCTGGAGGAGCCGCCGGCCGGCGTCGACGCCGCCGGCCCCTACCTCGCCGTCTCCGCACGCACCCCGTACAATCGGCTCGTCCTGCCGGCGATGTCGCTGTCGGCGACGGTGTCGCGGGACGGCGAGACGCGCCACGAGGGGGAACTGACGCGGACGCTCGACCCGGACCTGCACTACCACTACGGGACGGCACTGAACGGGACCGGGGTGGCGTCGGGTGACCGCCTCGAACTGACCGTCGAGACGCCGCCGCAGGTCGCCCGCCACGAGGGCTACGAGACCGCCTTCCTGACCATGCCGCCGGCGACGCTCACGCTGTAACCATGTCCCGACGTGTGCCACTCCTCGTTGCCCTCCTCGCGGCCGCGGCGGTCGCGTTCGCCGGCGTCGCCGTCGCCCACGGCAACCACGCGAGCGCCAGCCCGCAGGTCTCGGCCAACGGCTCCGTCGTCGTCGACCAGGTCTTCCTCTCGGAACCCGGCTACCTCGTAGTCACGACCGACCCCGCCGAGGGCGAGGGGCGAGTCCTCGGTCACCGGCCGCTCGGCGTCGGCCCCCACAGCGGCGTCCGCGTCGGCGTCGACAGCGATTACTGGCAGTCGGTCGCGGGCAACACCACCCTCCGGATCAGGCTCTACGGCGACGACGGGGACGGCGAGTTCGACCACGAGGCCGACCCGGTCCTGGAGTGGCTCGGCCAGCCCGCGGGCGGCCCCGTCACCGTCCGGAAGGGGCCGGCCCCGGTCTATCTCGTCCCGAGCGGGAACGGGACGGTCGCCGCCGACGGGACGCTCTCGGTCGACCGCGTCGCGCTCGCCGAGCGCGGCCACGTCGTCGTCCACGACGGCACCGACGCGTCCGGGTCGTCGCTCGGCCACCGGACGCTCGACGCCGGCGAGTACGCCGACCTCGCCGTCCCGGTCGATTCTGGCGTCGGGAACCGCTCGGCGACGGTCGCCGTCCACCGCGACGACGGGGACGGCGAGTTCGACCCCGACGCCGACCCGGTCGTCCGGGTCGGCGCCGACCCGGTCGCGAGCACGCTCTCGCTGTCGGTGACCGGCGACGACCCGATCCGGGTCAACACTCCCACGCCCACCGTCGCGGGGTCGACCGAGACGGGGACGACCGACCAGCCGCCCCGGTCCCCGACCGTGACGGCCGCAGGACCGACCGACGAGGGGATCACGACCGCGACCGGTCCCGGTGTTGGCCTCCTCGGTGCCGCCGTCGCGGCCCTCGCGGGAGCACTCCTCGTGGCCCGGCGTGCGGGGGTGTAGCACGGGAAGGTACCGATTCGAGGATCGAACCAGAACGCGCTTTTACGCCCGCGGCCTACGACCACGATATGAAGCGCCGCTCCGTCCTCCGTGCCGGCCTGGCCCTCGCCGGCACCGCGGCCGCGGGCTGTCTCCAGACCGAACAGCAGTCGGTCCGCTCGCCGCCGCTCCCCGAGAACCGCCCCGACGCGGTGTACTACCCCAGCCACGTCGAGGGGATGACGATGGTCGGCACGGGGACGACCGGCGACTACCGGGTCGCCGCCATGTACAGCTACCCCCACCGGTTCTGGGAGGTGGTGGGCGCCGAGACGACGAAACACGAACTGACCGGCGAGCACGCCATGCACCTCATGGCGACCGTCTGGGACCCCGACACGGGGCTGGTGCTACCCGAGACGGGCCTCTCCATCGAACTGAACGCGGACGGCTCGCTCGTCTCCGAGGAGGTCATCTACCCCATGCTCTCCCAGCCGATGGGCTTTCACTACGGGAGCAACGTCCAGGGGGACGGCGACGGGACCTACACCGCCGACGTGAGCGTCGGCGCCATCCCCGGCGACGGCGTCCGCACGACGGGCGACTTCCGGGGGAAGTTCACCGACCCCGGCACTGTCTCGCTCGATTTCGAGTTCTCGCAGGACCGCCTCCAGGACATCTCCTTCGAGCGCCTCGACAACGCCGGCGAGCGGGGCGCGCTCGAACCCATGGAGATGGAGATGCTCCCGAACTCCACCGCGCCCGCAGAGGCCGACCTCCCGGGCGACGTTCGCGGGACGGCGACCAGCGGGGACGCGAACTTCGTCGTCACGGTGCTGGAGGAGCCGCCGGCCGGCGTCGACGCCGCCGGCCCCTACCTCGCCGTCTCCGCACGCACCCCCTACAACCGGATGATCGTCCCCGCGATGTCGCTGTCGGCGACGGTGTCGCGGGACGGCGAGACGCGCCACGAGGGGGAACTGACGCGGACGCTCGACCCGGACCTCTACTACCACTACGGGACGGCGCTCGACGGGACTGGGGTGGCGTCGGGTGACACCCTGGAGCTGACCGTCGGAACGCCGCCACAGGTCGCCCGCCACGAGGGCTACGAGACCGCCTTCCTCGAGATGGACCCGATGGAGGTGACGCTGTGATCGACCCGGACCTGCCTCGCCGGGCGTTCCTGAAGGCCGCCGTCGCCACGGGCGGCGCGGGCGCGCTGTCGGCCTGTCTCGGCCGCGCGCCGCGGGCCGGGAACCCCGTCCCGACCGGGCCGGACGACCTCTCGACGCTCCCGGACCGCCAGCACGCCTGGAACGAGCGCGTGCGCACGGACGAACACGGCAACACCGAACTCCCGCGCCACCAGGTCCTCCTCTATCTGACTCTGGACGGGCAGGGTCCGCCCGGCGAGGATCAGCGCGAGACCGTCGCGGGCGCCCTGCGGACGCTCGACCGCGCCTACGAGCGAAACAACGAGGGCCTGCTCCACTCCATCGCGTACTCGCCGGCCTACTTCGAGCGGTACGACACGCGACTCCCCGCCGACATCGACCTGCCGGGGCCGCGTGCGCTCTCCTCGTTCGAGGAGCCGACGCTCGACACGCAGGACGCCCTGCTCCACCTCGCGAGCGACCGCGCGGACGTGGTACTCGAAGCGGAGGAGGCCGTCACTGGCGAGCGGAGCGAGGCAAACGGCGTCGCGGTCGAGGCGACGCTGACGGACGCGATGACCGTCGACTCCCGCCGGACGGGCTTCGTCGGGGCCGGGATGCCCGCGGACCGTCAGGACGTGGCGGGCATCCCGGACTCGAACCCGGTGCCCGAGGCGTCGCCGCTGTTCATGGGGTTCAAAGCGGGCTTCCGCGGGAACCAGGCGACCGAAGAGTACGTGACCCTCGACTCGGGGCCGTTCGCCGGCGGGACGACGAAACACGTCTCGAACATCCGCCAGCGACTGCGCGACTGGTACGACGAGCAGACCTTCGAGCAGCGCGTGATGGAGATGTTCAGCCCCGGCCACGCCGAGGCGGATCTCGTCGACGGCATCGGCGCGAACCTCGGTGCCGACAGCGGAATCGAGGAGTTCCTCGACGATCTCACCGACCACGCGAGCGAGTTCGGGCGCGTCGGCCACGCACAGAAGGCCGCCCGCGCCAACCGTGACGACGCGGGGAACGTCCGCCTCCTCCGCCGCCATTTCGAGTCGACCGACGACGACATCGCCAGTCTCCACTTCCCGTCGCTCCAGCGGGGCATCACCGCCTTCGAGGAGGTCCGGCGGGCCATGAACGGGCAGGACCTCACCGACAACCCCGCCATCCGCCAGCGGGTCAACAACGGCATCCTGGAGTACATCTTCACGGAACACCGCGGGAACTTCCTCGTGCCGCCCCGCCGCCACCGCGCGCTCCCGACCCCTCGACCGACCGCGTGACGTCGAGCGCGTCGTGTGCTGTGGTACCGTCTCTGCCGCGCCGTTTAGGTGGCTCCAGCCCCTACATCGGTTACAATGCGGAAGGACGAACTCCTGTATCTCCACCAGTTGCTCGCGACGGTCAAACGGGACCTCGAAGAGCGGGGTGGAGTCTCGCCGGCGGACGTGGACGCGTACGAGTCGGTGACGGTGTCGCCGGTCGCCGCGTACGCACAGAAAGGTGATCACGAGGCGGCGGTGATGGCACTCGCTAGGGACCTGACGACGGCCGTCGGTCCCGAGGCCGACGAGGACGGCAGCGACGAGCAGCCACAGCCGGTGTCTCCCTGAGAGCCGTTCTCTCCGTCGGCCGCACGGTCGAAGCCGAAAGGTAACGATTAAAACCTGCGCTACCATCGCTCCGAGTATGCAACGACGAGCCGCGGCGATTTACTTCGTCTTCTTCCTCGTCATCGGTGTCGGGGCGTACACCTACATCGGGATGGTGCAGGCGCCCCACGTGTCCATCGACGCGCCGATCGAGGGCGGGGCGAACAGTTCCTTCACTGTGGACGGACAGGAGTACACGATCTCCACCATCGAAGAGGAGTCCGGTGGCGGCGGCGGTCACGGCGGCGGTGGCGGCGCATCCATCGTCGGTGAACTGACCTGGACCAACGAGTCGGCTCGCTCGACCGCCGACATCGAGAACGGCTCGAACGTCTCCTATCAGGACCGTACCTGGCAGGTCGGCATCGAGAACGCGAGCGAAATCACCGAGTTCACGCTCCACGAGCAGGTCAACGCCACGCGGGTCCTCCTGAACGACCCCGCGGTCGAAAACGAGACGGCCAACTACCAGGGCGAGCAGTGGGTCGTCTGGGCCGAAAACGAGACGCTCCGCGAACCGCTGGCCGACTACCTCCCCGAGCCCGAAACCGAGACCATCGCACTCGGCGACACGTTCCCGTACGAGGGCAACGAGGACGCCGAAGTCGTCTCGATCACGGCCTCCGCGGCGACCGTCGCCTGGACCGAGGCTTCCGACAACACCGCCGAACTCTCCGAGGGCGGCAACGTGACCATCCAGGGCCAGACCTACTTCGTCCACTTCCCGGACAACAGCACCGCCCAGCTCGCGCCGGTCTACGCCTCCGGGCAGGAGACCGAGCGCTCCGACGCGTTCGCCAGCTACCGCAACACCCTCGACCGCCAGGACTACTTCAGCGAGCGGAAAAACGGCCTCTGGGGCATCACGCTCATCAGCCTGACCGCCGCCGTGATCCTGCTCGGCGCCGCCTACATGCCGGTCAAGGACTGAGAACCCCACAGAGCAGTCGCCCGTCTTTTTCGTGCTGTCATTCGCCGTTCTGTACCGTCACCGCGTCCAGTCGCTGGTCTCGTCCGTCGCTGGCGGGGGACTCCGGGACGGCCCGAATCGGCTCGGACTCAGAAGGGAAGTTCGTCGTCGCGGCTGAGCAGGACCAGCAGGACGCCGATCCCGATGGCGACCAGCGCGCCGAGTATCTGTACGCCCGCCACGCCCACGTTCGACACCCGTGCCCAGGGCTGACCGACGACCGTCCCCAGGCCGACCAGCACCAGGAAGACACCGACGACGAGACCGAGTAGCTCCCGTCGATCCGATATGTCCATGTTCATACTGCACGCCTCTCGATTCTCGATAGTAAAACGACCGGTTCGAACTGATTACGGCCCCACCGCCACGACGAGGCCGAACACGACCGTCAGCACGCCCGCGATTCGCGTGAGCCGGACGTTCCACGTCGTCGGCTCGATGGTCACCCAACTCCGCCGGCTCCCGATCGCGTCCAACCGCTCCCCCAGCCGGGCGGCGTTGTACGGCGCTAACGTCGGGTACAACCCGAGCGCCGCGACCACGAGCCCGACGAGGATGCGCCCGATCTCCACAGTGGTTCTGATAACTCCGTCCGAATGAATCTTGGGCCCTCCCCGTCGCTCGGTACGCTTCACGGAAACGGGCCGAGAGGGAATTGAACCGAGTGGAGACGGACCGCTCGCTTCGCTCACGGTTGCGCCTCCCCGGGTTCAATCCCTTCCTGCCGGTTCACTCACCGACTCGCGTTGCTCGTCGGTTCACTGTACGGGCCGGGAGGGAATTGAACCCCGGTCGCTCCCGTTCACTCACTCCGTTCGTTCACCTCCCGCTCCCCGCTTCAATTCCCTCCGGCGACGCTTTTCGCCGCTCACTGTCGTTCGCAGGAAAAGCGGGCCGGGAGGGAATTGAACCCCCGACCGTCTGGTTAAAAGCCAGACGCTCTGCCTGACTGAGCTACCGGCCCACGGGGAAATCTCCGGGAGTCGGGAGGTAAACAGTTACGATCCGTGACGCTCGTCGAGGTGGTCGTCGAGGGCTTCGGCGACGAGTTCGCCGGGCGCGACCCCCTCCAGCGTGGCCTGTCGTCGGAGCCGACAGTAGACGCCGCGAGGGAGACCGAGCGTGAGCTCGCCCAGCGCGATGCCCTCCGCGGCGAGCGCGTCGGCGACGTCGGTGTCGTCGTTGATCGCGCTGGCGACCGTGCGGACGGTCCGGACGGTCATGTCGTGATCGAGAGCGGCGAAGGCGAGCAGCAGGCGCGCCTCGCCGCCGACGCGGGCGATGTGCTTTGCGGCGGTGGGGGCAATCGCGCCCATGGCGACGTGGCGCCGGATCGCCCGCGGGAGGTCGTGGACTCGTGACCATTTCCGGATGAACGCGACCGTGGCCTCCCCGCCGGCGCGCTCGGCGGCGGCCTTGTACGACCCCTCGCCGCGGACCAGCGCCGCACAGGCCGCGGCCCCGCGGAGCATGTAGACGTTGTCCTCTGCGCCGGCTGTGTTCTCCGAGAAGCGTCTGACCGTCTCCGCCGCACGCTCCAGGCTCTCCGGGTCGTCGGGATCGAACGACACCGCACGCTCGGCGTGGTCCCCAGTGAGGGATGGATCGCCGCGGATGACCGGTCGCCCCACCGGCGACTCCCGGTCGGTCGGTGGCGACCGCTCTGACTCGTCGGTCATCAGTACCTGATAGGAAGTGACTCCCTAAAAGGCTCTCCGTCCGTGGGGCCCTCAGTCGTCGGCAGCGTCCTCGCGCCGCTCCGACATGTGCTCCCACACCTCGGCACAGCCACACCCGTCTTCCATGTCGTCGAGGTGGTCCGTCGAAACGTCCTGTTCGTCGTCGCGCTGCGCGTCGGTCTCCTGTTTGTGTTCTTGCTCTGTCATCGATTGCTCGACTCCTGGTCGAGTTCGTACAGCTCCGGCGCGGCGTCTGCCGGGGCGTGCTGACGCGCGCCCGCCGTCACACCGTCGCTGTGTCTCATCACTCCCTCGTAAGAGTCCACCCCGTATAAGGCCACGTCCCCCCGTAAACCATACCCGTACTCCCGCGTACCGGCAACACATGCCCCCTATCTCTGACGGACCTGTTCGTCTCCGGGAGTGTGCTGTACGCGCCTTGAACCGACGTTCCGTGGCCGTCTCCGGTCGGCACCGGCGAGTTTTGTCCGGGACGAACGACTCAGGTGTCGGGGCCCCATAGCTCGCTCGAATGCCCACTGACGTGCACCAGCTCGACGACGGCGCCTGGATCAGCGTCAACGACTCCCGGGAAGTCAACGTCAGTGACCTCTGGCTGCTCGCCCGGCACGACTTCTGTGCCTGCGAGATGGCCGACCTCCTGGTCGAGGGTGTCGTCGAAGTGGGCGTCGACCACCCCGACATCGAGGCCCGCTTCGCCGGCCAGTGTATCCAGTGTGGGACGAGCGGCGTCACCGACTGGCTCGCCGTCGGCCGCGTCATCGACCCCGAGACGGGCGAGTTCTACGGTGTCGTCCCCGAGAGCGTCCACGTACCGCGGAAACGGACCCGGCTCGCCTCGCCCGGAGAGTAGGCAACAATCTCTGGTATCCCGAAGAGGTGGGGAGGTTTGTCGGGGTACGTGTGCGTATATGGGTGCGTGACTAGGGAGTGGATATGCCGAGCAAAGTCGAGAACTGGAAATCCGAGGTGTACGGGAACGAGATCCGTGAGCACCTTCTGGAGTTCGCCGAGGAAGGGTGGGATTCCATCCCTGAAGACGAACACGACGCGTGGTTCGAGCGGTTCAAGTGGTGGGGCCTGTACCACCAGCGGTCCGGGCAGGAGAGCTACTTCATGATGCGTATCGGGACGCCCAACGGCGTCATCGAGCCGGGCCAGCTCCGGGTCATCGGCGAGGTCGCGAAGGAGTACGCGACCGGCCCCGCCGACAACCCCGAGTTCGGCGCCGCGTACTGTGACTGGACCACCCGCCAGTCCATCCAGCTCCACTGGATCAAACTCGAGGACATCCCCGAAATCTTCGAGAAGCTCGAATCTGTCGGTCTCTCTACCCAGCAGGCCTGTGGCGACTCCTGGCGGAACATCGTCGGCTGTCCCGTCGCCGGCAAGGACAAGCACGAACACATCGACGCCTGGCCCGTCGCCGAGAACCTCCACGAGACGTTCAAGGGCGACGACGACCACGCCAACCTCCCCCGGAAGTGGAAGGTCTCCGTCACCGGCTGTGACGAGGGCTGTGGGCAGGGCGACATCAACGACCTCGCCTTCGAGCCCGCCGAGAAGGACGGCGAACTCGGGTTCAACGTCCGCGTCGGCGGCGGCCTCTCCCGCAAGGAGGCCCGCCTCGCCCGCGACATCGACGTGTGGGTCCCCGAGGAGAAAGTCCCCGACGTGGCCGGCGGCCTCTCCGCGCTGTTCCGCGAGTACGGCGACCGCGACGACCGCTTCAACGCCCGCATCAAGTTCCTCGTCGACGAGTGGGGCCCCGAGAAGCTCCGCCGCGTCCTCCAGGAGGAGTTCGTCGACTTCGAGCTCCCCACCGCGGGCGAGGACATGCGCGACCAGTACACGTACAACTCCGGCGGCCAGGTCGGTCACGACGACCACGTCGGCGTCCACGAACAGCCCGACGGGAAGTACTACGTCGGCCTGAACGTCCTCGTCGGCCGACAGGGCGCCGACGACGTGCTGGAACTGGCCGACCTCGCCGACGAGTACGGCTCCGGCGAGGTCCGCCTGACCCAGCGACAGAACATCATCGTCACGGACGTCCCCGAGGAGAACCTCGACGCCTTCCTCGACGAGCCGCTGCTCGAGGAGTACTCGCCCGACCCGACCCCGTTCAAGCGCGGCTCCATCGCCTGTACCGGCACCGAGTTCTGTTCGCTCTCCATCGTCGAGACGAAAAACCGGCAGGTCCGCTACGCCCGCTGGCTGGAGTCGAACGTCGAGCTCCCCGCGGACCACGAGGACTTCCACATCCACCTCTCGGGCTGTACCGCCTCGTGTGCCCAGCCACAGATCGCTGACGTGTCCCTGCGCGGGATGAAGACGCGCAAGGACGGCGAACCCGTCGAGGCGCTGGACATCGGCCTCGGCGGCGGCCTCGGCGAGGACCCGCGCTTCGCCGACTGGGTCGAGATGCGCGTCCCCGCCGACGAGGTGCCCGGCGCCATCAGCAACCTCGTCGAGAACTTCAAGGACCTGCGCGAGGACGGCGAGACCTTCCGTGACTTCGTGGAGGCCCGCGACGAGGAGACCCTCGCGGAACTGGTCGAACCGGAGGAGACCGATTACGAGGACCCCTACATGCACAACACGAAGACCACGTGGTACCCCTACGCCGAGGACGACGACTCGATGGACGCCTCGCCCGCGCCGACCGACGGTGCCGGCCAGCCGATCACCTCCGACGACTAACGGCACCCACCTTTTTCCCGCTCGGGTTCGGGCTTCGCGCGAACCACTCGCGGCAAAAACGTGGGCGAAAAAGGCTGCGCGCTCGGTCTTCGACCTCGCGCACAGTGAACCGCGGCGCAAAGCGCCGCGGATGCTCTACGCCATAGCAACCGCTCGCGAGTATTCGAGTAGACGGGGTAGGTCGGCCGGTAATGACACACGTGCAGAGCACGCGCGCTGAAAGGTAACTGGCCGACCGTGCCGTCCTCTTCCTCTCTCCGCCGTCGCTACAAAACACCTCCGATTGGGAGGGGATCGGCCTTCGGCCGGGACGAGTCTTTCAAGTCCATCTCGGGCGTACCCCGAATATGGCAGACCGCATCCTGACCGTCAACGCGTACACCACCTTCGACCTGCTCGACGGCCGCGTCGAGGGCCACGGCTTCGAGGAGGAAGCGATGGCCGTCCTGAACGTCACCGCGCCCCGGCAGGACCCTGACCACGTCGACCTCCAGCTGGAACTCGACAACACCCAGCTGTCGGACGTGAAACCCCACGCCGACCACGTCACGCTCTCGGCCGCCGAAGCCCGCGAACTCGCCGCCGAACTCGAAGAATACGCCGAGAAAGTCGAGAACGCACAGTCGGAGTGACTACCCAGTCGGATGACCGCGCGGGCGGTGCAGACCGCCACCGCCCGCCCCGACGGCACAACTATGGTCGATGAGAACAGATGTCACGCTAATGGACCTCGACGGGAATCCGGCCTCGCGCGAACTCGGTTTCTGTCCGTGCTGTGGCTACCGGACGCTCTCGGCCGATCAGCCCGGCTCCTACGAAGTCTGTCCGGTCTGTGACTGGATGGACGACCCGGTGCAGTTCCACAACGACGACTACGTCGGTGATACGAACCACGTCTCGCTGGCGACGGCCCGCGAGAACTTCACGGAACACGGCGCTTGCGCGCCTGAGGCCGTGCCGGACACCCGCGACCCCGCCGACGACGAGGAGCGGGACCCCAACTGGCCGTACGACGCCGAGGCGTAGTCACCTCGTACCGTGCCGCGGCCGGTGACTGGACCGTGTGATTGACAGGTATGCCCTCCGAAACGTGATTCGATGCGCCTCCGGCGTCCGTGGACCGACGAGAACGCCTTCGCGTCGCTCGTCGGGATTCTCCTTCTCGTTGCAGTGCTGGTAATCGTCGCCGCGACCGTCGCCGTCGTCGCGTTCGGGTTCGGCGAGTCGGTGACCGAGGTCGCACCGAGTGCGAGTATCGCGATTCAGGAGGACAACTTCGGTGACGGCGTCCCGCGCAACGACTCCCTGACGTTCGTCCACCGGGCCGGCGACACGCTCGACCGGTCACGACTGGAGATCAGAATCGACGGCGTGCCGGTCTACAACGACACGAGCGACAGCGAGAGCAACAGCGATACGAACGAAGTCCGCGGACTGATCGTCGAAGTCGACGACGACGAGTTCAACGACCTGAACAAACCCGGGCGGCTGTCCCCCGCCGACACGGTCGGTGGCCCCCCGGGTGACGCCGACGGGTCCGACCCCGGTGTCGTCCTCGAGTGGGAGGCGGAGGTTCGAGCCGGGCAGCGCCTCGTCGTTCAGGAGCGCAACGCCACGAAAGCCGCCGACGTGATCCAGCCCGGCGACCGCGTCGTGGTCGTCTGGCGTGGCGAGGAGACGAGCGCGATAATCACGGAGTCGACCGTCGCCCCGGAGTACGCACCCTGACGGGCTGCTCCCGGCCCCTCACCTCGTACGACGGACCGGGCGTTTTTGTGTTCGTACCGCGTCACGAACGCCAATGGCTGGCAAGTGGACGGTCGACCGGATGCCCGACCAGTCCGGTCGAACGGTGGTCGTGACGGGGGCGAACAGCGGGCTGGGCTACTGGGCGACGGCGGCCTTCGCCCGGGCGGGCGCGACGGTGGTCATGGCCTGTCGGAGCGAGCAACGCGGCGCGGACGCCGCCGACGACATCCGCGCGGACGTGCCCGACGCCGACCTCGACGTGCGCCGACTCGACCTCGCCGATCTCGACTCCGTCGCGGCGTTCGCCGCGGACTTCGGGGCCGACTACGACGCTCTCGATGCACTCTGTAACAACGCGGGCGTGATGGCGATTCCCTATCGGGAGACCACCGATGGCTTCGAGACGCAGTTCGGCGTCAACCACCTCGGGCACTTCGCGCTGACCGGCCACCTGCTGAACCGTCTGCGGGAGGCGAACGGCGAGAGCCGCGTCGTCACCCAGTCCAGCGGCCTCCACGAGCGTGGCGAGATCGACTTTGCGAGCGTGGCGCCCCGCGCCACGGGTACCGCGAGCGGAGAAGCCGCGGGCGGGGATCTGCAGGGGGAGGAACAGTACGACAAGTGGGACGCCTACGCCCAGAGTAAACTCGCGAACCTCCTCTTCGCCTTCGAGCTGGACCGCCGCCTCGACGCCGCGGGGATCGACGACGTGACGAGCGTCGGCTGTCACCCGGGCTACGCGGACACGAACCTCCAGCGCCGCGGCCCCGAGCAATCGGGGTCGACGCTCCGGCTCTACATGATGAAAATCGCGAACGCGGTCTTCGCACAGGACCCCGAACAGGGCGCGCTGCCGATGCTTTACGCGGCGACCGCCGATGGGATCGAGGGCGGCGAGTACGTCGGCCCCGGCGGGTTCATGGACATGCGGGGCTACCCGACGGAGGCGACGCCGAGCGACCGCGCCCGCGACCTCGACGCCGCCGCGCGGCTCTGGGGCATCTCGGAAGAGCTGACCGGCGTCGAGTACGACCTCGACGCGCCGCGGGCCGAACCGGCCGAGAAGTAGCCGCTCAGTAGCCCAGTTTGTCCCGGACGAGGACGACCGTCGTTCGACCTTCCTCCAGTTCCTGCCGGAAGATCAGCTGTTTGGCGATGGCGCTCTCGACGCCGTAGGCCTCCTTCGCGCGCTCGTTTTCGAGCGGGTAGGCGACGGATTCGAGGCGGTCGAGGGCGGCGTCGAGGTCGTCGACGATCTTGTTGACGCCGCTGACGATGGTGACGTTCGCGGCGGCGAAGGGGTAGGCGCCGATCCGACTGCCCGAGCGGTCGGCGGCGACGAGTTCGCCGGTCTTCGCGATGGCGTTGACGCTCCCGAGGAAGTGGTCGGCGGTCTGGGCCTCGCGGCGGGCGGCCTGGCGCTCGGCGTCGTCGTCGATACCCCAGATCTCGTTGGGCAGTGCCTCCCACTCGTGGTCGCCCTCGGTCAGGTACTCGTCGAAGCCGATCTCCTCCAGGGTCGTCGAGTGGCCGTTCATCACCGACGCACCCGCCGGCACGTGGTCTTTGAGCGTCGCCAGCGCCTCCTCGGCGGAGTCGACGACGACGACCTCGAACCCGTTCGCTTCGAGGTTCTCGACCGTCTCCGCGATGGTCTCCTCGTCGGGGAGTTCGTCCAGCGTCGCGTCGATCTCGGTGTCGTCGGCGTACTCGGACTTCTGTGACATCGTGTGGATAGTGGGTACGACCGTCGGGGGCATAAGCGCTCTCGGACGCCGGTGTTAGCGGGTGACACCGGTGTTACCGGCCGAATCGGCGCGCGCCGGCGACCGGGGACTCACTCAGCCCGCGGCCCGCCGCCCCGGCAGGTCGGTCAGGAAGACGATGCAGGCGGCGGCCGTCGTCAGGTGCATGACGCCGAGGACGACCGCGCCGAGCGTCGTCGCGCCGGGCAACTGAGGGACGAAAACGACGTCTGGAATCAACGACACGAGGGCGACGGCGACCGCGACGATCGCGAACGTCCGGTCCGGGCTGTCGCTGAGCCGATCGAGCGCGGCGTAGACGACCGTCGCGCCGATCACGCCGACCGACGTGAACAGGACGACCGGGCCGTAGTTCAGCGGGTCGAGGTCGGGCGCGATCCCGGCGACCCCGCTGACGAACACCAGCGCGGCGTTCGCGGCGAGGGCGACCGCGAGCGAGAGCATCCCCTGGCGGACGAGCGTTCGTGCGTCGAGTGACTGGACGGCCATCGTCGATTCGGTTCGATACGGCGGCGTAAATAAGTGGTCGCGCCGGCGGCCTCGCGGCGTCGCGACGGTCTCGCGGTTCAGAGTCGGCCGTGCAGGACCTTCGCCGCGACCAGCACCGGGTCCCAGACGGGGCTGAACGGCGGCGCGTACGCCAGGTCGGTCCGCTCCAGTTCGCCGACGGTCATGTCCCCTTCCAGCGCGGTGGCGAGGATGTCGATGCGGACGGCCGCGCGGTCGGTGCCGACGATGGTGCCCCCGAGCAGGCGCTCGCTCTCGCGGTCGGCGACGAGCGTGACCGTCGTCTCGGCCGCGCCGGGGTAGTAGCCCGAGCGCGACCCCGCCGTGATCGTCTCGCTGACGGGGTCGAACCCCGCCTCGGCGGCCGCCTCGGGGAGCAGTCCCGCGCGGCCACACTCCTGTTCGAAGGCCTTGACGACGGCGGTGCCCGCGATATCGCCGGTCGGCGTCGGGTCGCCCGCGACGGTCGCGCCGATGGCCCGGCCCGCGCGGTTCGCGGTCAGTCCCAGCGGGACCCACGCCGGTTCGCCGGTGACGGTGTGGCGATCCTCCGCGCAGTCGCCGGCGGCGTAGACGCCCTCGGTCGACGTTCGTCCGCGGTCGTCGGTCGAGATCGCGCCGCTCTCGCCGGTATCGATGTCGGTTCCCTCGACCAGGTTCGTGTTCGGCTCGACGCCCACGCCGACGACGGCCATGTCGATCTCCAGTTCCGTGCCGTCAGTGCACTCCAGGGCGGCGACCCGCCCGTCCGCGCCCCGGAGGCGGGCGACCTCGGTGTTCAGGTGGAGCGCCACGCCCTGCTCGCGGAGGTGGTCTTCGACGACCCCGGCGACGGCCTCGCCGAAGGGCGTGAGGACGTGTTCGGAACGCTGGAAGAGGTGGACGTCGAGGTCGTGGGCGGTGAGGGCTTCGGCCATCTCGACGCCGACGTAGCCGCCGCCGACGATGGCGACCGTTTCCGGGGGCTCCATCGCGCCGTACCGTTCGACCCGTTCGGCGTCGACGAACGCTTCGCCACCCACGTCCGCGAGCGCGTCCTCGGCGGGGTCGAGCAGGTACGCCCGCGCCGCGGCCGCCGCGTCGAGGCCGTGGATCGCGAATGCGCCGTCGCGGTCGCTCCCCTCGATCGGATCGGTCAGCGCGCGGGCGCCGGTCGCCAGCAGGAGGTCGCCGTACGGCTGCTCGTAGCGCTCGTCGTCCCCCTCGACGGTCACCGTCTCGGCATCGGTGTCGACGGCGACGACCTCGTGGCCGCGGTGCAGGTCGATGTCCCGCTCCGCGATATCCTCGGGCGTCAGCGAGAGCAGGTCCTCCAGCTTGTCCACCTCGCCTTTGACGAAGTACGGTTCCCCGCAGTGGGCGTAGGAGACCCACTGCCCCTTCTCGAAGACGACGACCTCGCGGTCGGGGGCCTCGCGTTTGCACTTGCTCGCGGCGCTCAGGCCGGCCGCGTCACCGCCGACGACGACGAACGGGTCGGGCATGGCTCCCACGTCGTCGCCCAGTCCTAAAGGTCTCACCTGAGTCGGGGGTAACCCCGCGGGAGCGGGGGGCCGAGCGAACCGTCGGCCCGCCCGCCTCACACCCCGAGTTCCTCGGCGAGGTCGTAGAAGGTCTCGACGGTGAGGTCGGGTTCGGGACCGAACGGTTCCCACGGACTCGCCTTCCGGTCGACCCACGCGGCCTGCATCCCGGCGTGCTGGGCGCCGACGACGTCGAACCACCCGGCGGTGACGTGGACGATCTCGTCGATGGGCGTCCCCGTCCGGGCGGCGGCGTGCCGATAGATTTCGGCGTCGGGCTTGAACGTCTCCACCTCGTCGGCGCTGATCGTGTCCTCGATGATGTCGCCGATGTCGGCGTGGTCGAC
Source organism: Halorientalis marina (assembly GCF_023028345.1). Lineage (GTDB taxonomy): Archaea > Halobacteriota > Halobacteria > Halobacteriales > Haloarculaceae > Halorientalis > Halorientalis marina. Next base: position 396,895 of record NZ_CP095487.1, read on the forward strand.
CATCGAATCGAGCATCGCTGGGTTGCCGTTTGAGACGACGTAGCAGTCGTAGCCGCCCTCGCGGAGTCGCTCGATGCCGTCACGCACGTCGTCGAACACGTCGAGTTCGTGGTAGACAGCCAGTATCTCGTCGCGTTCCTCGGTCGAGACGTCGACGCCGTGGGCGTCGAGCGCGTACTGGAGCGCGTCGCGGTTCATCTCGTAGAACGGCTGGTAGGCGTCGATGGCGTTGGCGACGAACGTGTAGGCCAGCGACCGCGACCGCCACAACCGCGACACCGGTTCGGGGTCGTCGACGCGGTCCGCGAGCGCTTTCTCGGCCGCGTCCACGTCCACCAGCGTACTGTACGAGTCGAAGGTGACGGTCGTCACGCGGTCCGGATCGAAAGGCATCGTCCCCTGACCACGACCGACAGCCACCTAAACGCTTGCCCCGCTCGCGACCTCCCTGGACGGACGGTCTTTTCAGCCCGTGAAAGAGCCTATATAAACCCCGCTTCAGGCGATGAAAAGACTGGTCCGTGTTTATGTGGGTGTCGCGCTACCGTCGCAGTAGCACTCATGACTGACCCCAAGTCGCGTGATACCGAGGCCGTACCGACGACGGCGTTCCTGCCGGACCACCTGGTCGCCGGCGGGAACGCCGGCATCGAGGCGGCCGCGGCCGACGAGCCGACGGACGACGAATCGGACGACGAGACCGACGCCACGAGCGAGTTCTGTCGCTCCTGGCGGAGCCACCTCTCCGGGTCGGACCGGAAGACCCCGTTCTGACCTGCCCGGCCACTCTCTCTCTCACTTTCTCTCTCGCCTCGCTGCCGCTCACCAGGCCGCGTCGAGGACCCGTTCTATCGCGTCCGTGTCCGGATCGTAGCCCGGCGGCCCGTTCGCCATGAAACTGTCCTCGACGACTGCCGTCGCAACCTCGGGGAGCGCGTCGCGGTCGGTTCCCTCGACGTCACGGAGCCGCGCGGGGAGGCCGAGCGCGTCGCGGACCTCGGCCACCGCGTCGACGACGGCCGCCGCCGGGTCGTCGGCGTCGTCCACGCCGAGCGCCGCCGCGAGCAGGTCCCGTCGCCCGTCGACCGCCTCGAAGATGTGCTTGAGGACGTGGGGGACCATCACGGCGTGGGCCGTCCCCTGTTGCATCCCGAACGCGTGTCTGAGACCGTGGCCGAAGGCGTGGACGACCGAGACGGTCATCTCGTCCGGCCGGGAGATACCGTACTGGACGAGGAGGTACCCCTCGACGACGCGGTCGAGTGCGGCGTCGGGGTCGCGCTCGTCGCGCCCGCTTCCGTCGGCGCTCTCGTCGTCCCCGCCCTCGCCGGCCCAGGCGAGCAGCCCCTCGCGCATGACTCCGAGCCCTCGCATCGCGGTGGCGTCGGTGACGGGCGTCGCCGTCGCGGCGTAGAGCGTCTCGACTCCCTTGTCGAAGCCGTTCAGTGCCGACCCGGCGAGGACGCCGGCGGGCGTGGTCGCGAACAGGTCGGCGTCGAAGACGACCGTCGCCGGCATCAGCCGCTGGTCGTAGCAGGCGCCGCCGACCTCGGTTTCGACGAACCCCTCGTCGGGCGTCGCGGTGATGCCGGCAATCGTCGAGAGGTCCGCGCCGGCCAGCGTCGTCGGCACGGCCACGAGCGGCGGCGTCGATCCCGCCACCGGCAGCAGGCCGCTGGCCTCGAACTCCGCGGCCATCGTCTCGGGGTCGTCGTCGGCCGCGGCCAGTGCGGCGATTCCCTTCGCGATGTCCAGACTGCTCCCGCCGCCGACGGCCACCAGCGCGTCCGCGTCGGCGGCCTCCATCGCCCGCAGACCGTCCACGGCCGTCGAGAACCGCTTCTCGGGCGTCGTCTCCGCGAACACGTCGGCGAGGCGGTCGCCCAGGCCCGCCCGGACCGGGTCCATCACGGCGTCGGTCGTCCCGACGGTTCGGCCGGTGACGACGAGCGCGCGGTCACAGCCCAGCGTCGCCACCTCCGACCCGAGGTCGGCGGTCCGGCCGCGGCCACAGGTCAGCACGGGTGAGTCGTAGTCGAAGCGAAACGAACGGTCGCGGTCCCCTGTCATGCAGACGGGGTCGGGCGCCGACCACTTAGCGCTGGCGCGGGGCCGAGCGCGCCCGTCCACCCCTCGTCGGCGCTCCTCGGTTCGACCGCGCTCCGCCCGTCACCCGTCGTCCGGCTCGTATGGCTGGGCGTCGTCGACCGAGGGGGCACCCATCGCCAGCGCCCGGACGGGCTCGTCGGCGTCCGCGGGATTGTACGCCCGCTGTGGATTGCCCGGCTCGACCACGAACGCCTGGTCTCTCTCGACGACGAACTCCTCGTCGGGCGTCTCGACGTGGAGTCGCCCGTCGAGGACGTAGAAAACCTCGACCTGCTCGTCGTGGAAGTGGTAGCTGAGACCGAACTGCTCGCCGGGGTCGGCCTCGTAGACGCGCAGGCCGAGCGGCGAGTCCTGGTAGTCCAGGCCCGCGGCGGTACTGATCGAGCGCACGTCCACGGGGCGGTCGTCCCACTGTTCGAGGTCGGCCGGGTCGATGCGGTGATAGCCCATACCACGGCCAAGGCGTCCCTGCCACGTCAGCCTTTGCCGTCCGGGTGTGGCGCGCCTCGGCCCGCGCCGAACCGACGGACCCAAACGGGCCGCCCCGATAGGGTGTGACGATGGATATCCGGTTTCTGGGCGGCGCGGGCGAGGTCGGTCGCAGCGCGATCCTCGTCGACGACCGACTCCTGCTCGACTACGGCACGAAGACGGCCACGCCACCCCAGTTTCCGGTGGACTCGGTCGACCCCGAGGCGGTCGTGGTCTCTCACGGCCACCTCGACCACGCCGGGTCGGTCCCCTCCCTCCTGTCGGGCGACCGCCGCCCGCCGATTCACTGGACGCCGCCGACCCGCGAGCTGACGCTCACGCTGGCACGGGACACGCTCAAACTCCACGGCGTCTCCGGGAGCGGAGCGACCGGAGGCTCGCGGCGGCGAAGCCGACGCGGCGGCACCTACGATTGCCCGTTCACGGAGGAAGAGGTCCGCCGAGTCACGCAGGTCTCCGAGACCCACGGTTATCGGGAGCCGTTCGAGGCGGCCGGCTACGAGGTCACGTTCTACGACGCCGGCCACATCCCGGGCAGCACCCATGTGCTCGTCGACGATGGGGAGACCCGTCTGCTCTACACCGCCGATTACCACACCGACGACCACCGCGGGAGTGACGCTCCCGCGAGCCGCACGGATCGGCACGGGGAGCCGATCCGTGGACAGCGCCTCGTCGCGGGCACCACCGCCCGTCCGGACGCCGACGTGGTCATCACGGAGAGCACGTACAGCGACGTGGACCACGAGCCCCGCGAGACCGTCGAGGAGCAGTTCGCCGAGAGTGTGAAGACGACTCTCTGGGAGGGCGGGACGGTGGTCGTCCCAGCTTTCGCCATCGGCCGGACCCAGGAGATGCTCCTGATCTGTGCGGCCCACGACATCCCCTGCTACGTCGACGGAATGGGAACCGACGTGACGAAGATGCTGCTGCGCCACCCCGAGTTCGTCCGCGACGCAGACGCCCTCCAGCGGGCCAAGTCCCATGCCCGCTTCGTGACGGGCCGGGACGGCCAGCGGAAACGCATCGCGGAACAGAACGCCGCCATCGTCACCACGAGCGGGATGCTCTCCGGAGGTCCTGCGATGACGTACGTGCCCGAAATCAGGGACCGGCCGGTGAACAAGATCACGATGACCGGCTACCAGGTCGAGGGCACGCCCGGCCGGGAACTGCTCGACACCGGCAGCGCCGAGATCGACGGCCGCGTCATGCCCGTCGCCGCCCAGGTCGAGAGCTACGACTTCTCCGCCCACGCCGACCGCGACGGTCTCCGGGCGTTCCTCGCCTCTTACCGGGAGACACCCGTCCTCGTCAACCACGGCGACCGCTGTGGGGACTTCGCCGACGAACTCGTGGCCGAGGGGTACGACGCCACCGCGCCCGACCTCGGCGAGACGGTCTCGATCTGACTCACTCGATGGACGTGGGTCGTCCCGTCGTCGACTCGAACCGGGGGCTGTAGTGGAACGTCGGCGGGCCGTCCGGCTCGGGGAGGCCGGCGGCCGCCGGGAGCGTGTTCGTCCGGAGTTCGGCTTCGGCGTCGGCGAGTCGCCACGGGTCGCGTTCGATCTCGCCGACCGCGAGGCCCCCCTCGCGCTCGACGTAGTAGCGGTGGCGTTCGATCAGGAAGTCCGCGAGCGAGCCCGGTTCGGCGGGCGAGGGGTCGCCCGCGGGCCGGTACCGGACGTCGAAGCGGGCCCCGTCGCGCCGCCGTCGCGACCGGACGACGACCGTCTCCCCGCGGCGGCGCACCTCGCTGTCGGCGGCGTGGAAGGGGAGCGACCAGACCCGCGCGCCGGCGCGGGCGGCGAGCGCGTCGCCGGCGTCCAGCGAGTGGAAGTAGACGCCGAGGTCACCGTCGTGGGTCACGTACGTCCGGAGATTGATCTGCGCGAACGGGCGTGTGGGCGACCGGACCGGCCCGAGTTCGACGCCGGTCATCTCCAGCACGACGACGGTGAGCCACGCGCGCCCGTCGTGGGTCGCGACCGAGAGGCCGTCGGGGACGACTGAATCGACGGCGGCAGGGGCCACGGGCCAGTGAGCGAACAGCACGTCGCGGGCGGTGACGGCGAGCGGACCGCGCATCGTCCTCGCCAGGGGTTCGACGGGCTTCAATCCCGCGCGTCGGTCCCGGGCACAACGGATAAGCGGCCGTCGCCCGTACCGCGGTGGCATGGTCGACGAGTCGGTGGTGCGTGCCGCACTCGCCGGGATTCTGCCCGACGCCACGGCGGCCGACATCGAGGCCGCGCCCTGGGGCAACACGAAACGGACGGCGCTGGTGACGCTTTCCGACGGCCGCGAGGTGGTCGTCCAGTACCGCGCCAGCGACCGCGGCGGACTGGCGACGGAGGCCGAACTCACCCGCGCCATCGGCGAGCGGACGGACGTTCCCACCCCCGTCGTCCTCGGGTGCCAGCGGGTCGACGAGTACGCGGCCGTCGTGACCGCGCGGGTTCCCGGCCGCGATCTCCACGAGCGGTTCGAGGTCTTGCCGCCCGACCGCCGGGCGGCGCTGGTCCGTACGCTCGGCCGGCACCTCGCGGCCGTCCACGATGCCTTCCGGTTCTCGGGATACGGGCCGGTCACGTCCCGGGACGAGGGGTTCGCCGTGGCCGACCCCGAGCGTGACTGGCGGGCCTGGCTGAGCGACTTCCTCGGGCGCGCGCTCGGCCGGCTCGACGGGCCGCTCGCGCCCCTCGCCGCGCCCATACAGAGGGCGTTCGACCGACACCGCGACCGCCTGCCGGCGGCGCCGCCGGCCCACCTGTTCCCGTGGGATTTCCGGCCGGGGAACGTCATCGTGGCCGGCGTGGACTCGGCGATCACGGCCGTCCTCGACTGGGGCGACCCGCTCGCCGCCGCACGCGGCCTCTCGGTGGCGAAAGCCGCCTTCCTCGTCGCGGACTGGTACGCCGACGACCACGCGGCCGACCGACTCCGCGAGGCCTTCCACGCCGGCTACCGGGCACGGCTGTCGCTCCCCGACGACTTCGAGCGCACGCGCCCGCTCTACCGCCTCGTCGCCGTCGTGGCCGCCGCGGTCGACTCCCGCGGACAGGTCACCCGCCCCCGCTTCCCGATGGTCCCCGACGAGGAAGCCGTGACCTTCCACCGACGACACCTCCGGGCCGTCCTCGACCGCCTGGACTGACCGGCGACGGACCGTGACGACAGTGGCAGGCAGTACCATGGACGCGCTCGAACGCTCCGCCGCAGTTATACCCCTGCGCTAATTACGAGGAAGCGAATATCCGATCTCCGATACATGGCATCTGCCTCTCTCGCCCTCCCGCTCGGTCTGCTCGGTCTGCTCGCGCTCGTTCCCCTGATCGTGCTGTACCTGATCCAGCCCGATCCCCGGCGGGTCGAACTGCCGACGATGCAGTTCCTCGCCGAGGACCCCGACGAGGGCGGCGCGAACCCAATCGTCGAGCGCCTCCGCCGGAACCTCCTTTTCCTGTTGCAGGTGCTCGCCATCGTCCTGCTGGCGCTTTCGCTGGCCTCGCCGTACGTGTTGACGACACAGGCCGCGAGCGCCCAGCAGACGGTCGTCGTGGTCGACGCGAGCGCGAGCATGGCGACCGAGAGTGGCGACGGCGCGCGGTTCGCGGCGGCACGCGAGCGCGCGAAGGATAACGTCGGGACGCCGACGACGGTCGTCGTCGCCGGCGCGAACACGCGAACCGCGGCGACCGACGTACAACCCGGCGAGGCACGGAGCGTCATCGACGACCTCTCGCCGACGGACGCGCCGGCCGACCTGCGCGGTGCCATCGCCCGCGCGTCGTCGCTGACCGGCTCCCAGGGACGGGTCGTCGTCGTCAGCGACTTCGCGACCGACGACGACTGGCAGTCGGCCGTCCAGGCCGCTCGCGCCCGCGGTGTCGACGTGGCCCTCGAACAGGTCGGGCAGGGTGCCACGTCGAACGTCGGCATCGTCGACCGTCGGTTCGCGAACGAGCGGGTGCTTCTCTCGGTGCGGAACACCGGCCCGTCGGCCGCCGAACGGACGGTTTCACTCGGCGGCGCGTCGCGGTCGGTGTCGCTCCAGCCCGGCGACGTGACCACAGTGGCTTTCCCCATGCCGGCCGAGAGCACGACGGCCGAACTCTCGCCGGGGGACGGCTTCCGGGCCGACGACGTGGCCCACGTCACCGTCCCCGAGAAACAGCGGTTGCGGGTGCTCCTCCTGACGAACCGCGAGGATCGGTACCTGCGCACCGCGCTGTCGGTCAACCCCGCCGTTGAGCTGACCGTCGCGCGCCCGCCGGCCCCCAACGTCGGGCGCGACTTCGACGTGGTCCTGTTCAGCGGCGTCGACCGCTCGCGGCTCCTCCAGACGACCATCGACAAGAGCCGCGACGTGCTGGAGTCGGGCGGCGGCGTCGGCATCCAGGCCCAGTCGGACCTCGGGCGGGTCGGCTACGGCGACCTCCTGCCGGTCCAGCCCCGCGGGGTCACGAACACCTCCGGCATCGGTCGCATCGGGCAGGACCGACTGACCCGTGGGTTCGACTTCCCGGCACCGGACCGGCACCTCCGGGCCAACGTGACCCGGGGGACGGCGCTGGTGGAGACCGAGGACGGCTCGCCGCTTTTGGCGACCGCCCGCCGGTCCGGCGGCCGCGTCCTCTACTACGGCTACCTGCCCGACGAGCCGGCCTTCCGGTACGGCTACCGCTACCCGGTCTTCTGGAAGACGGCGACGGACTGGCTCGGCGGGCGCGCCTCGCTGTCGGACCTCAACAGCCGGACCGGCGAGACCTTCGAGCTGTCGAACCGGACGACCGTCCAGACGCCGACGGGCGAACGGACGGGGGCCGAGATCCGGCTCGACGCCGTCGGGGTCTACACCGCCGGTGACCGGCGGACCAGCGCGAGCCTGCTCGACGCCCGCGAGTCGAACGTGACGGCGCCGGTCCTCGACGTGGCGCCGGGCGGGCGCAACGAGAGCGCGACCGCCGGCTTCCAGGTCCGCCAGGACCTCACGCCCGTCGCCCTCCTGCTCGTGCTCGCGATCGTCCTCGGTGAGATCGGCTACCTCTACTACAGGGGTGACGTGTGATGGCGGTCGAGTTCGCCGTCGCCGGCCTGCGCGCGGGCCTCGAACGGCCGCTGGTCCTGCTCGCGTGGCCCGTGCTCGTGGGACTGCTCGGCTACCTGCTCCTGCGGTCCCGCGAGCGCGCCACCTTCGACCGCCGGAAGCGGACGCTCGTGTTCGCCGGCCGGGTGGTCGTGGTCACGCTGCTGGTGTTCGGCGCTGCCGGGCCGTTCACGGTCGCCGAGCGGGAGGTGACGGGCGACCCGACGGTGACGATGCTCGTCGACCGCTCGGCGAGCATGGCGGTCACGGACAACGTCTCCGGACAGCTGACCTCGGCCATCGAAGAGGAGGGCCTGACGGTCGACACGCGACAGATCGGGTCGGGGCCGCGCTCACCCGTCGGCGACGGCGTCGCGAGCGCGCTCCGGGAGAACGGGAGCGTCCTCGTCGTCTCGGACGGGCGGGTGACGCGCGGCCGCTCGCTCGACGAGGCGACGACCATCGCGACCCAGGTCAACGCCACGGTCAACGCCGTCCAGCTGGAGACGACCGAGACCGAGCGGGCGGTCCGCATCCAGGGGCCGGCCAAGACCAGCACCGGCGTCGACAACACCTTCCTGGTCGCCGTCACCGGGACGGAACTGGACGACAGCAACGCCACGGTCACCGTCTCCGTCGACGGCGAGGAGGTGGCGACACGCGAAATCGCGGGGAGCGGCGCCGTCGGCATCAATCGCTCGTTCGCCGAGACCGGGAGCCACCGCATCACCGCCCGGATCGGCGGCGGGGACACCTTCGCGCGCAACGACGTGTACCGGAAGACGGTGCGGGTGGTCGAGCCGCCCGAAGTCCTCTACGTCGCCCGCGGCGACTACCCCCTGGAGGACTACCTCCGGCGGCTGTACGACGTGGACCGCGTCGACTCGGTTCCCGACGACCTCTCGGGCTACTACGCCGTCGTCATGCAGGACGTGGCCGCCGAGGACGTGGGCAACACGGCCGCGCTCCAGCGCGCGGTCATCAACGGAACGGGGCTGGTGACCGTCGGCGGCCCCAACGCCTACGAGTTCGGCGGCTACCGCGGCAGTTCGCTGGAGGGGATGTTGCCGGTCACGGTCGGCGAGGGCGGGCGGACCGCCCGGATCGTCTTCGCCATCGACATCTCCGGGAGTACCCGGGGGACGCTGTCGGTCCAGCAGGCGCTCGCGCTCGACGCGCTCGACCAGCTCGACGACCGCAATCAGGTCGGCGTGGTCGCGTTCAACCGGAACGCCTACGCCATCTCGCCGCTCCAGGGGCTCGACTCCGCCCGGCCCGACCTCATCCGGCAGATCCGCCGCCTCAACAACGAGGGCGGGACCGACGTGAGCGCCGGCATCGAGGGCGGGATGCAGATGCTCGGCAACAGCGACGGGACGGTCGTCTTGCTCACCGACGGGCAGACGCAGGTGGGCGACCCCGTCGCGGCCGCCCAGCGGGCTGCGAACCGGAACGTCCGCGTCATCCCCATCGGCGTCGGCCGGGACGTCAACGGTCGCCTGCTCCGGGAAGTCGCCCGCGCCGGCGACGGGACGTACCTCCAGGCCGACGAGACGAACAAGCTCCGCATCTTCTTCGGCGGCGAGTCCCGCCAGTACCAGGGCGGCGGCCTCACCGTCGTCGACGGGAACCAGTTCATCACCCGCGGGGTCACTCTCGAATCCACGCCCGGTGCCGTCAACGCCGTGGCGACGAAAGACCGCGCGGACTTCCTCGTAGCCGGCCCGACCGGCACCCCGGCCATCGCCGCCTGGCGGTTCGGACTCGGGCGCTCGGTGTCGATCACCGCCTACGACCAGGACGGGACGCTCGGCGGCCTCCTCTCCCCGCCGGACTCGCTGGCGGTCACGAAATCGGTCAACTGGGCCATCGGTGACCCCGAGCGCCTCGAATCCGGCGTCACGGAGGTCTCGGACGGCCGCGTCGGGGAGCCCCTGGAAATCACCTACGACGGGACCGACCGCCCGAGCGGCGACGGCGTCGCCTTCTCCCGGGTCGGCGAGGAGACCTTCCGCGCGACGCTCGTCCCCGACGAACCGGGCTACCGGACGGTGCTCGACGCCACCTTCGCCGTCAACTATCCGGCAGAGTATGCCGGATTCGGGCCCTCCTCGTCGTTGCGGGACGTCGTCGCGGCCACGAACGGGACGGTCTACGCGCCGGACCAGGCCGCGGAAATCGCCGAGGAAGTCCGTCGGCGGGCCGACGAGGTGCGGACGGTCCGGGACGGCTGGACGTGGTTGGCCCTGACTCTGGGGCTTCTCGTCTACCTGACGGAGGTCTGTCTCCGTCGCTACGACAGGATCAAAGCATGATCGGAACGAGACTCAACACGGCGCTCGTGGTGCTCGTCGGGCTGGCGGTCGTCGGGACCGCCGGCGCGACGCTGTTCTACGAGCAACGCGTCGACAGTGCTCGCCAGCAGACCGAAGCGGTCCGCGAGGAGAAACAGGAACTCAACGCGACCCTCCAGCAGACCCGCCAGGAGCTGGAAGCCAGCCGCGAACGGCTTCGGGAGATCAATTCGAGCTCGCAGACGCGCCAGACCGACCTCTCCGATCTCGCGGAGTCTCTGAACACGACGGAGTCGCGACTGGAGGGGCTCCAGGAGAACCTGACGGAGACGCGCTCGGCCCTCGCCGACGCCCGGGAGCGCGTCGACGAACTCGAAGGGGAGAACGAACAGCTCTCCTCGACGGTCAGCGACCTGCGCGAGGAGAACCGACAGCTCCAGAGCCAGACCTCCGACTTCCGTGAGCGCGTCCGGGACCTCCAGCGGCGCAACGAGGCGCTGAACGACGCCCTGGACCAGCGTTCGGCCCTGCTTACCGAGAAAAACGGGACGATAGCCGATCTCGAAGGCGACCGGGAGGTAGCCACGGACGACGTGAACTACTTCTGTACACAGGTCGACGCGCAAAACAAGACGGAGCGGATGGACACCATCTGCGACCGCCCACTCTACGATGACTGACGACACCGACGACATCGGCCGGGTCGAAGCGGCGGTCAGAGAGATCCGCCGCGAGGGGTACAAGGCCGCCGCCCTCCACGCGACCGTCGACGGCGTGGCCGCGTTCCTCCTCGTCGAACTCGCCGGGATCGTCGCGCCAGTCGAACCGCCGGCCGTCGGCCCCGTCACGGTCGCGACCGTCGCCGCCGCCGTCGTCGGCCTGGCGGTCGTCGTCGGCGAGTTCTGGACGCGGACCCGGTTTTATACTGTCGAGCGGTTCGAGGCGGACAACCCGGCCGTGGCGGGCGCGCTCCGGACCGCCCGGGACGCCGCCGAGGCCGGCAACGAATCGCCGATGGCCCGCCGGCTCTACGAGGACGTGACCGACCGGCTCTCGGAAACCTCCAGCCTCGGGTTCGTCCAGATCCCCTGGCTCGCGGTGAGCGTCGTCCTCGTGTTCGCCGTCGGCTTCGCCGTCGTCAACGCGGCGGCGGTCGGCTTCGTCATCGGCGGCGTCGGCGAGAACGCGACCGACGACGGCTCGACGCCCTTTGGCGGCGACCCGAACGCCGGCGAGAACGACACGACGGAACTCCAGGACGGGAGCGACGTGCTCGGCCGGGTCAAACCCGTCAACTCGGGGGAGAAAGAGATCGGCGCGAACGTCTCCGGCGCGAGCGGCGGCGACCAGGGCGACGACACGGACAACGACTACGCCAACCGCGGTCTACCCGAGGATGCAGACGGCATCGGTGCCGAGCGGGCGGGCTTCTCGGAAGGCGACGAGGTCGACGACGCCGACCTCATCCGCGAGTACAATCTGCGCCTCCAGGCGCGTGACGACGATGAGTGATGACCAACTCGATACCGACCAGGTGGACCAGATTCAAGACAGGATCGCGGCGGCCCGCGAGCAGGTACAACGCCGGATCGTCGGCCAGGACGCCGTCATGGACCAGGTGCTCGCGGTGATGCTCGCCGACGGCAACGCCCTGCTCGAGAGCACGCCCGGCCTCGGGAAGACCATGCTCGTCCGCACCCTCGCGGACGTGACCGACCTCTCGTTCAAACGCATCCAGAACACGCCGGACCTGATGCCAAGCGACATCACCGGCACCGAAATCATCCGCGAGACGCCCGACGGCGGCCGCGAGTTCGTCTTCGAGAAAGGCCCCGTCTTCGCCAACGTCGTGCTGGCCGACGAGATCAACCGCGCGACGCCGAAGACCCAGGCCGCGCTGCTGGAGGCGATGCAGGAACGCCAGGTCACCGCCGGCGGCGAGACGCGGAAGCTCCCGGACCCCTTCTTCGTGCTGGCGACGCAGAACCCCATCGAACAGGAGGGAACCTATCAGTTACCTGAGGCTCAACAGGACCGCTTCCTGGCGAAGGTGCTCGTCGATTTCCCCGACCGCGATGCCGAGCGCGAGATCGTCGACCGCTACACGGGGCGGCTGGACGACGACATCCCGGTCGAGCGGGCGCTGTCCCGCGACGCGCTGGTCCGTGCCCAGGAACTCGTCCGGCAGGTCCCCATCGCCGAGGACCTGCGGGACTACGCCATCGACGTGGTGCGCTCGACGCGGGAGGCCGACCGCCTGGAGTACGGCGCCAGCCCGCGGGCGAGCATGGGCCTGGTCGTCACCGCGAAAGCCCGCGCGTTCATGGAGGGGCGCAACCACGTCGCCGAGGAGGACATCGAGGCGATGGCCCGGCCGGTCCTCCGGCACCGCGTCATCGTCGACTTCCGGGCCGAACGCGAGGGCGTCACCGCGGACGACGTGGTCGGCGACCTGCTATGATCGACCCCGGCTTCCTCGACGAGCTGGCACGCTTCGACGCGTCGCTCCAGCGTCGGGTGAACGCCGAGTTGCAGGGCGAACAGCGGTCGACGGAGGTCGGGGAGGGGCTCACGTTCAGCGACCACCGGCGCTACTCGCCGGGCGACGACACGCGCCTGCTCGACTGGCGCGTCTACGCTCGCACCGACGAACTCTACATCAAGCAGTTCGAGGCCGAGCGCAACCTCACCGTCCACGTGCTGCTGGACGCGAGCGCGTCGATGGACTACGGCGCCCGCGGCGGCACCGAGGACGCCGAAGAGCGCGGCCCGACACACAAGTTCGAGTACGGCGCGAAACTCGGCCTGGGCTTCGCGGCGCTGGCGGCCGACGAACACAACGACTTCCGCTTCTCGCTGTTCCGGGACACCCACGAGCGCATCGACCGGAACCGCTCGACACAGGGGGAGGTGCTGGCGCTGATCGACCGCCTCAACGAGACGGAGCCCGACGGCGAGACGGACTTCCAGCGGGCGCTCGAGGACTACGCCACGACCATCGACTCGAAGTCGCTGGTGCTGGTCGTCAGTGACTTTCTCGGGGACCCCGACGCCATCGAGGCGGGGCTGGCGGCGCTGTCGCGCAACGACGTGACGCTCGGCCACGTCGTCGAGCCGACCGAGCGCGACCCGGACGTACGCGGCGAGGCCATCGTCACCGACCCCGAGCGGGACGCGCGCTTCCGGACCTACTTCGGGTCGCGACTGGTCGACCGGTACAACGACCGGCTGACCGACCACATCGGGGCCATCGAGGCGGCGGCCGAACGCCTCGCACTCCGCCACGAACTGGTCGACACCGGCCAGGACTTCTTCGACTCCTTCGGCCAGGTCTGGGTCGAGTAGTCAGTCGCGTACGCTCCCGGGCGAGGCGTCCCGGTCGGGGCCGTCGCCGGTCCCGAAGCCGCTCTCGAGGTCCACCTCGCCGACGGCACTGCCCTCGCTGTTTGCCGGGCGTTCGTCGCCCTCGCGTGCCCGGAGGTTCTGTCGCGTGAACTGCGGTTCCGCGCGGATGCCCGACCGCCGGCGGAGCGAGCGGGCGGCGAGCAACAGTGAGAGGGGGGCACCGAGCGCGGCGGCGGCCGCGGCCGTCGGCTCGCCCCCGACGAACAGCACGAGCGCGGCGAAGACGAACGCGACGAACGCCAGCCCGTAGACGATCTGGCCGGTCAGCGCGTCGACGATGCCGTCCTCGTCGGCGATGGCCGTCCGGACGGTGACCGACTCCCGCTCGAAGCGGTCGAGGACGGCCTCCAGTTTCGGCGGCGTCCGCACCAGCGCGCCCACGGCCGCCCCGAGTTCGTCGCCTACGGACTCGACGGCCTGCCGGACCCCTTCCTGTGCGTGGCCCTGCTCGCGGACGTACTCGGTGATGACCTCGATGAGGTCCATCTCCGGGTCGAGGGTCCGGGCGACCCCTTCCAGAACCGTCGTCACGCGGACGATGAGCGCGAGGTCCTGGGGGAGCCGGAGGGGGAACTCGTACAGCTCCCGCTGGAACTGGGCGACCAGCTGCTGGACGCGGTACTCGTCGACGCCCTGCCCGCGGAAGCTCTCGAAGACGACCTCGAACAACTCGCGCATCAGCTCGCGGTCGGCGGTCGGGTCGAGCGCCCCCATCGCGGTGAAGGCGTCGATGACGCCGTCGATGTCGTTGCGGGCGATGGCGACGTAGAAGTCGAAGATCTGGTCTTGCAGGCGGTCGTCGATGGTTCCCGTGATGCCGAAGTCGTAGAAAACGAGCGTGCCGTCGTCCTGCACCGCGAGGTTCCCGGGGTGGGGGTCGGCGTGGAACACGCCGTGTTCGAGCACCATCTCGATGTAGGCCTCCTGGAGGCGCTCGACCAGCGCCACCCGGTCGACCCCCTTCGCGTCGAGGGTCTCGACGTCGGTTATCTTCGTCCCGCCGACGTACTCCATGGTGAGCACTCGCTCGCCCGAGTAGGCGTCGAGCGCGCGGGGAATCCGGATCATCGGGTCGTCGGCGAAGTTCTCGCGGACGGTGTGGAGCATCCGGCGCTCGTGGACGTAGTCCATCTCCTCGCGGATGGTGGCGGCGAACTCGTCGGCGAGGTTCTCCAGGGTGAACGCCTGTCCCGGCTTGGCTCCCCGAATCAAGAGTGGGGTGAGCGCCTCGATCACCCGGAGGTCGGCCTCGACGCGCTTCCGGATGTTCGGCCGGAGGACCTTCACCGCCACCTGCTCGCCGTCGACCTCGGCGGTGTAGACCTGCCCGAGGCTCGCGCCGCTGATCGGCTCGGTGTCGAACCCGTCGAAGACGTCGTCGACTGGGCCGAGCTCCGCCTCGACGATGGGACGAACCCGCTCCCAGTCGGCCGGCGGGACCCGGTCCTGTAACCGCGAGAGGACGGCGATGTACGGCCCCGGGAGCACGTCCGGCCGGGTCGAGAGGATCTGTCCGACCTTGATAAACGTCGGCCCGAGGGCGATGAGGGTATCGAGCAGGCGCTGGGCGCGGGCGACCTGCCCTTCGGTGTCGACCTCGCGGGAACGTCCGAAGAGGAGAAACCGGCGCCGGTCCCGCAGGTAGGTCAGGGAAAGCGGCAGGAAGCGCGCGACGACGACGAGAAGCCGCCAGGCAACCCGGAGGCGGAGCCAGGACACGTCGGCGCCCGGGGACGGGGCCGCGGCCCCGGCCGACCCCGCGCGGCCCGTCGTCTCGACGACCGGTTCGGTCCCCGCTTCCGGTCCGTCCGCCCGCTGCGTATCGGCCATCGACGCCGAGTAGGGGCGCGGAACGGATGGGCGTGGTGGTTCTACTCGGACTCCTCGACGGCGTCGGGGCGGACCCGGAAGCGGTTGTACCCGCCGTGGGAGAGTTCGAGGGAACTGAGCCACCAGTTCCACCGCTCGATGACGGTGTGGTCCTCGGGGGCGTCGGCCATGTTCTCGATCACGTCCTCGACGGTCAACTCGAAGTCCAGGTCGTCCGCGATGTGCCCGGCGTCCGCGAGGTCCCGCGCCTGTCGGGCGACGACGCGACGTTCCCGTTCGCTCCCGCCGAATGCGACTTCCAGCTCGCGTTCCAACGTCCGTTTGTCCACACGCCCGCTGTGTGTTCGACGTACTTGACCGTCCCGCATCGGAGCCGCTAGAGGACGGCGTGGGTCGCCGTCCCCGCCACCAGGAACCACGCGAGCAGGAGGGCGTTGACGAACGCCCCCGTCCAGACCCGCCCGGTCCGGTGGTAGAAGTACGTCGAGATGACGGCGACGGCCGCCAGCACCGGGACGAACGAGAGCGAGACGATGGCGTACAGCGCCAGCTGCGGGAGCAGGAGCGCGTTCCCGGTAAACAGCGGGACGTACTGGACCGCCACCAGCAGCACGAACCCGCCGGCGACGAGCAGCGTATTCGTCGCCATCGCCCGCCGCAGGGAGTCGGTGGTCGCCCCCGTTCGGAGCCGCCCGTGCAGGAGTACGCCCAGCACGACCGTGAAGGCGGTGAGGACGGGCAGGGCCGCGAGGAAGGGGAGGACGTGCCACGGCGCGAGCAGTTTCAGCGCGATAAACCAGATCCGGAAGTCGACGTTGAACGCCGCGTCGACGACGACCAGGAGGAGATAGAGGCTCCCGACGACCGCCAGCGCGACGGCGGCGGCACGCGTCACCGCGCCGTAGCCGTCGCCGGTGTCGAGGCCGTAGCGTGCGAGGGCGTCGCCGCCACTGTCACGGCGGTAGTGCCAGATGCCGACGAGCAGGGCCGCGACGACGGTGTTGACGAGCGCCCACAGCAGGACGCCGTTCGTAATCTGCTGGGTGAACGGCGGCGTCGCCGGGACCGCGTTGTCCCCGATCACCATCGCCGGGTAGTAAGTCAGGATCGGGACGAGCGCGGCCAGCAGGGCGTTGCCGTACCAGCCCATCCCTTTCTCGGTGACGGGCGCGCCCACGTCGGCCACGGCGCCGGCGAGCGCGTCACGGCCGAGCAGGAGTTTCCCCGCGGGGAAGACGAACAGCACGGCCCCGAGCAGTGCGAGGAAGGTGCCGATCTCCTTGAGGTACCACAGCTGGTTCGACGGCGCGAGCTGTGTGTCGGTCGGGACCGTCCGGCCGAGCCAGTCGACCGAATCGGCGACCGCGGCCGCCGAGATGTGGTCGCCGGGGTGGGTCGTCGCCGGCGTGTAGAGCTTGCGGGCCGAGCCCGCCGAAACGTCGCCGTAGACGCGGTCGGTGCTGACTGGCTCGTCGGTCCCGAACTGTCCCCGCATCTTCTCGGAGTTCGGCGCGGCCGCCGCGGTCTCGGCGCCCCACATCAGCCAGTGGAACTCGTCGTACTCGCTGAACACGACGCCCATGTTCCGCGGGTAGGTCGCACTGCCGTTGGGCGCGGTGGCGTCGGGAATCGCCGAGAACCCCGGAATCGGGCCGGGCGCCGACCCCTGGTAGAGCGACGCCGAGTACTTCCGTGGGTGGACGCCCGCGGCCGCGGTGATGGCCCAGCCCCCCATCGAGTGGCCGGTGATCGCGACGGAATCGTTGTCGACGACCGCCCGGGAGTGGAGGTATGCCAGCCCGTCGGGGCCGCCGAAGGCGTTACTGAACGCCGGCGGCTCGGAGTAGCCGTGGCCGGTCTGGTCCATCGCCAGCACCACGTACCCCCGCCGGGCGTACTCGGTGGCGAAGGGCGCCTGCACCTGCTTCGTGTTGATGTATCCGTGGACTGCCAGCACACCTGGCGCCGGGTCCTCGGCGGAGGCGCCCTGCGGGACGTAGAGGTGGCCCGCCATCGCCGTCCCGTTCGTCCCCTCGAACTGTACGTCCCTGACCTCGACCTGCCCGCCGGCGGTGTTGCCCCACCAGCCGAGCGCGCCACCGCCCAGGATCAACACCAGCGCGACGCCGAGCAAAACTGCCGATCTGTCAGCCCCTCCGTCGAGCATAGTTACCGTCACCCCCCGCAGTAGTGAAAAATCTTTTCCACTATTTCGGCATTCGGCCGCGAAAACTTCCGCTGTAAGGCATTTGGCCGGCGCGGAATCGCGATTTCGACCGTTCGTTCAGTCTGGGTGCCCGGCGGCGGTAAAGAAACGAGGCGTGATCGGAGCACTCCGTCGCGGTAGCTGGCACGTTGTCGTCGCACGCGCAGCGCGGCGCGAGGCCGACCGACGGGAGGCCGGTCGCGCGAACGGGGAGCGGACGCGACCCGTGAGCGGCGGAGCCGCGCGAGCGCACGCGACGAGCGACCACCGGGAGCGAGTCGCGATTTTATACTAAATTTTTGCCCGACCCTGTGAGCGGTCGCCGCATTGCGCCGACCGCGAACACGGGAGGTGCCAAAAATTTAGTTCGACAGTGTTTTTATGCGTGACCGACTGTTCTCGGCCACGAATGGCAGATTTCACCGTGGTCGTCGCGGACCCCGAAGACGGCGCGACGTACCAACTCGACGCGACGGAACAGGACGCAAACCGGTTCATCGGCCGTGAACTCGGCGAAGAGGTCGACGGGAGCGCCGTCGGCCTCGACGGGTACTCCCTGGAACTGACCGGCGGCTCGGACACGGCCGGGCGGCCGATGCGCGGTGACGTTCGCGGCGCCGACCTGACGGAGATCCTGACGGCCGGCGGGACGGGCTACAACCCGGACCGCGAGGGCGAGCGCCGCCGCGTGACGGTCCGTGGTCGCGAGGTCAGCGAGGAGACCCGCCAGATCAACGCCAAGATCGTCGAGCGCGGCTCGACCGACGTGGCGGACCTGGTCGGCGAGGACGACGACGAATAGTGCCGGCGCGCGTCCCGAGCGATCACGGTTCTATCGAGACGCTCCGTGCGACTGTCGAGTCCGTCGGCCGGACCGACCGGCCGAAGGTCGTCCTCCCCGAGGATGCGGGTGAGGCCCTCGACGCGGACGAGGTGGTCCGGCTGGTCGTCGACGGCCGGACCTACCACACGCGGGTCGACACGGCCCTCGGCGGCGGCCGGGAGTTCCGGGGTGCCTTCCGCTCCCCGACGCTCGCTCGCGACCCCGGCACCGGGGAGGACCACCTCGCGACCTGGCTCGCGGAGACGGGCATCGAGATCGGAAGTTCCGTCCTCGTCGACGTCGTGTCCGAGGAGTTCCAGTACGGGCTCCGGGAGCCGGGCGCGCGGGCGGTCTACGAGGTGGCCGAGAAACCCGACGACGGGCTCGCGTCTATCGCGCGGGACCTCGAGGAGTGACTTCCGCGTTCGATACCGGCGAACGGTTTTTGTGACTGACACACCGATATCAGCAGGAATACTGGGCACGAAACGCTCAAATCGCCCCCGTCCGTAATCGATATATCGCCTGCCGTCCACCATGTCGGAATCAGTCATCGCGGACTTCGTCGCGGGCTTCAACGCGAGCACCGTTGACCGTGGCGAACCCAAAAAAGGCCGGGTCGTTCTCAGTCAGAAGCGGCTGGTGCTGGCGACGAAGGCCAGCGACGGCGGCAAGGTGACGATTCCTCTCTCGAACATCTTCGACGTGGCCGTCGGGCACGTCCCCGAGGACCTGGGGAAGTTCTTCAAGTCGACGGTAACCATCGCGTACAAGCAGGGCAATCAGCGCCACGTCGCGGCCGTCGAGGCCGACGACGAGAAGATCACGAAGTTCTCGACGGTCCTGTTCAAGGCGCTGCTCAACGGGACGCCGATGACGGTCAAACACCCCGCGAGGGTCGGGGGGCGCGTGACCGGCGAGGAGTTCCGCCCGGCCCGGCTCTCGCTGAAGCCGAAGGCCGTCGCTCTCAAGACCGACGGTTCCTCGTTCGAGATCGACCTCTCGACGGTGACGGACGTCGAACAGACCCAGCGCGAGATCAGGGGGGCGACCCGGCAGACGCTCTCGATTCGGCACATGGGGAACGGACAGGCCACGACCACTCTCTTGGCGACCGACTCGAACCGGGAGATGAGCCTGCTGGGTCGGTACCTTCGCCTGGAGTACAGCGACATCGTCGAGGACCTCGACGACGTGGAACTCACCGAGGACAAGACCGAACTCCTCGTCGCGGTGTACTCCACCGGCGACGGCGTCTCGCTGGCGAACGTCCTCGACGCCGAACCGAGTCAGGTCACGATGTTGCTCAACGACCTCGAAGCCGACGGGCTGATCACGACCGGCGAGGGCGGGACGGACCTCACCCCGAAGGGCCGCATCGTCGTCAGCGACCGGCTGGAAGACGTCAACGCCTAGTCCCCCTCGGCCGCGACCGCCGACGACACCAGTTCCCGGTAGCCGCGCCCGGTCGCGTGGCCGGCACCTGCGACGAGGGCGGCGACGAGGACGCCGCTCGCGACCCCGGCCGCGACGCCGGTCACCGGGTCCAGTGCCCGTCCGAACGTGTAGAGGGTGTACGCCACCGACGGGCCGGCGACGAGGAGCCAGTTCGACCGGAACCGCGCCCCGTCGAAGGCCCTGACCATTGCCGTGGCGGTGAGCAGGATCGGCGCCGCTCTGAGGAGCGTCCCGTAGATAGACGGCGGAAGGGAGACCGCGCCGGTCTCGACGGCGTGGAGGGCGCCGAGCGTACACACGAAGGTACCGAGCGTGACGGCGCCGACGGCGCCCTCGCGTGGCCTGTCGCCGCGGCCGAGCATAGTGAAGTCCCGTCGTGGGCGTATAAATCGCTACCGCTCGTCGATTGCCTCGCTGGCGATGTTGCGCCCGCGGGCCTTGAGCGTGACCTCCTTGCGGGTCCGGACCTCCTCCAGGATTTCGAGTTCGATGAGGCGGTCGTAGACTTCCTCGACTTTCTCGACGTCCATCCCGACGAAACTGGGAATCTCGAAGGGCGAGACGCCGGAGTACAGCGCCATGAGCACCTCACGCTCACGCTCGGAGAGGTCGGCCTCGACCTCGGCGCGTTGCTCGCCTTCACGGAGGAGGCTCCCGAGGAACGCACAGGTCCGGGCGGTCCCCGAGAGGTACGTCTGGACGCTGGTCCCCTCGTCCTCGGTGTGTTCGACCTCCAGCACCGTCCGCTGTTCGTCCATGACGGTGCGTTCGTCCTGCTCGACGCCGCCGATGTCGTCGAGTTCGATCTCGACGAACTGGCCGTCCGAGATGGCGAGATCGACGGTCTCGTCGCCGATCTTCAGCCGCCCCTTCTGCCACCCGGTGTCCTGAACGACGCCGCCCTCGACGGCGGGGTGTTTCGCGAGGATGATCTGCTGGTCGAGCAGGGCGCTGTACAGCCGGGTTTTGAACTGCTCGGTCTCGTTTGGCGCGACCAGCATCACGTCCTTGCCGAGTTGTAAAGAGAGGTAGCCGGAGACGCGCGCGACGGCCTGGTTGACGTCCATTCTGCCTTTCAGGCCGTCGAGGTCCGAGAGGGGGATCGCCCGCTTGCCGTCGTTGCTGATGAGGATGAGCCGCTTGTTCGAGAGGATGATCCGCCCGCTTTGCCACTCGATGTCGTTGAGCTTGCGGCCGTCCTTGACGACCTGTGCGAACTTGCCCTGCGTGTCCGCCAGTTTCGTTTCGCCCTCGCCCATACGTGTGGTTAGTGTGCCGGAATACGCCTTTGAGGCGTATTAACTTTCGTTCGATTACGGTACGGAGAGCAACCCATTCACTCCACGCTCCGGCCGCCGAGTTTCGAGATGGCCGAGAAGGCCTTCTTCCGTAGCTGTTCGTTCTCGGTGTTGTCGATGAGGTCGTCCAGGCGCTTGCGACTGCGCTCGCTGCCGACTTTCCCGAGCGTGAACACGGCCTGTCCCCGCACGTCAGTCGGCCGACCTTCGTCGTCGAGGACGTTCAGCAGGCGCGTCTCGACCTGCGTGCCGCCGATCTCGGCGAGGCTCGTCGCGGCGAACTGCTGGGTCATCTGGTCCTCGTCTTCCAGGGTCTCGACCAGCGCCTTGACGATGCGGCCGTAGCCGTCGCTGTCCTGGCCGACGACCCGCCCCAGCAGCCACGCCGTGTTACGTCGCTGGCGGTTCTGGGTGCTCTCTTCCAGGATGTCGACCATCGGGACCACGACGCTCGCGTCGTCGGTCTCGGAGAGCTTGTCGACGACCGTCTCCCGGATCTCGTGGCTCTGGTCGGTGGGGACGTTCGAGAGGAGTTCGATGATCGAGTAGACGGCCGTCCGCCGGACAGAGGGGTCCTCGTCGGAGAGGGCCTCGATCAGGCCGTCGACGGGCCGGGCGTTCCCGAAGTTGCCCATCGCGCCGACGGCGATCCGTCTGACCACCGGCCGCTCGTCGTCGAACATCCCGAGCAGGGCGTTCAGCGCCTGCCGGTTCCCGATCTGTCCGAGCGCGTTCGCGGCCTCGCGGCGGACCTCGCCGCTGGGGTCTTCCAGCCGGTCGATCAGCGCGTCGCAGGCCCGCGCGTCGTCGAGTTTCCCGGCGGCGCGGGCGACTCGTGCCCGGACCCGCGGGTCCCCGTCCGTCGTGGCCTCCAGCAACTGGGGGAGCACGTCGGTATTCCCGAGCGAGCCCAGCGCGTTGGCCGCGGCCATCCGCAGTTCCGGCAGGTCGGCGTTCAGTGCCTTCGAGAAGGCCTTCGCCTTCGCCCAGTCTGCCTGCTGGTCTTCGCCGAGTTCGATGCCGGCCATCTCGGCGATCAGTTCCTCGATGGCCGCCTGCCCGATGCGGTCGAGGGCGTCGACGGCGGCCGCCGTCACCTCGGCCTCGTCGGTCTCGGACGCGAGGGTCACGAGCGGCGTCACCACGTCGTGGTCCGCGCGGGTCTCCTCGTCCAGTTCGCCGAGCATCTCGGCCGCCCGGGCCTTGATCTCGGGGTTGTCGCTGGTCCGGAGGGCGCTCACTAGCCCGTCGACGTCGCCCGCGCGTTCGAGTTCGTACAGTGACATCAGGCTTTGCGGTAGATACGGTGACGTTTGTCGACTGCGCTGAACGCCTCCCGGCACTCGTGGGGCAGTGTCTCGGTCATCCCGATAACGAGGTAGCCGTCCTCGCGCAGCGACCCCTCGATGGTCTCGAAGATGGGGACCTTGTACTCCGAATCGATGTAGATGAGGAGGTTCCGACAGAGCACGAGGTCGAAGTCCCGTTTTGGCTCCCCGCGGATGAGGTCGTGGTTCTCGAACTCGACGAGGGACTTCACCTCGTCGCGGACCCGGAAGTTGTCGCCGTCCTGCTCGACGTACCGCGCCGAGTCCGCGAGCGGTTCGAGTTCCTCGGCGATGTCCGTCGTCTGTGAGGTCTCGTAGACGCCCTCGCGGGCGACCGCCAGCGCGTCGTCGCTGATGTCGGTCCCGAGGACGGAGACGCGCCGGCTCTCGATCTCGTCGTCGTCGAGCGCCAGCATCCCGACGGAGTACGGTTCCCGACCGTCGGCACAGGGGGCGCTCCAGACCCGAACCGACCGGCGCTCGGCGGTCAGGGTCCGCAGCACGGATCGGATCCCCTCCCAGGCGTCGGGGTTGCGGAAGAAGCCGGTGACGTTGATCGACAGCGAGTCGAGCAGGTCCGCCTCCTCCGCGTCGCTCCCGCGCAACTGGTCGAGGTACTCGTCGTAGCTGTCGGCGTCGGTCCGGCGCATCCGGGCGGTGATCCGGCGGTCGAGGTAGGCGTCGTTGTAGAAGCCGGTCTCGAAGCCCACGTCGGACTGGATGTAGTCGAGGAGGCGGTCGAACGCGGCGCGGGAGTCCTGGCGGCTGTCGGTCATGATGTCGTATCTCCGGTCTGCAGTGCGGTCGGCGGGTCGATGCGGGCGGCCGTGCCGGTCACAGTGTCACCACGTCGAGGATGTGGACGATGTCGCCGTCGCCTAAGACGGCCGTCCCGCTGAGGCCGGGCGTGCCGCTGAGGATGCCCTCCAGGGGCTTGACGACGACCTCCTCCTGCTGGGTGACCGCGTCACACTGGAGGGCGACCTGCCGCTCGGACTCGCGGATGCGCACGAGCATTCCGTTGCCGTTCGTCTTCGCGTCGGGCACGTCGAAGGCGTCCGCGAGGTCGACGATGGGATAGATCTCGTCGTCGTGTTCGATGACTTCCTCGCCGTTGACGGTCTCGACGCCGTTGCGCTGGCTGATCTCGTCGATGTTCTTGATGGGGATGCCGTACTGCTCGTCGCCGACCTGGACGAACAGGACCTTGACGATAGCCATCGTCACCGGCAGGCGCAGGGAGACGGTCGTGCCCTCGCCGGGCGTGGAGTCGACGCTGACCGAGCCGTCGAGTTGCGTGACGGTATCGTGGACCACGTCCATCCCGACGCCGCGGCCGCTGGTGTCGGTCACTTCGTCCTTGGTGGAGAGACCGGGGTGGAAAGCGAGGTCGTAGATGTCGCTTTCCTCCATGGCCTCGAGTTCGTCCTCGGACCGGACCCCGTGCTCGATTGCCTGTGCGCGGAGGTCGTCGGCGTCGAGGCCCCGGCCGTCGTCTTTCACCTCGATGATGACGTGGTCGCGCTCCCGGGTCGCCCGGAGCAGGATCGTTCCCTCGGGGGGTTTGCCCGCGGCCTCGCGCTCTTCGGGGGATTCGATCCCGTGGTCGACGGAGTTCCGCAGGATGTGCATCAGGGGGTCCGAGATCTCGGTGAGGATGGTCCGGTCGAGTTCGATGTCCTCGCCCTCGATCTCGAAGCTCACCTCCTTGTCCAGGTCGCGTGCGAGGTCACGGACCAGCCGCGGGAACTTCCCGACGACCTTCTTCAGCGGGATGAGCCGCATGTCCATGACCGTGTTCTGGAGGCTCGCCGAGATCTTGTCGAGTTCGTTGAGGTTCTCGCTCGCGTCGTCGAGGTTCCCCTCTTCGACGGCCCGCCGGAGCTTGATCCGGCTCGTGACCAGCTGTTCGACCTGGCCGTGGAGGTCGTCGAGCTGGTCGACGTCGACCCGGACGGACTTGATTTCGTCCACGCCGGAGGTGTCGACCGACGCCTCGGCCGCGTCGTCGTCCTCGCTCTCGTCCTCGGTGTCGTCGCCGAACTCCGTCACCGTCGAGACGGTGACGGCGTCGATCTTCGTGACCGAGTCGAGCTCGTCAGCGACCGCGGCCTCGTCCTCGGCGTGGATCAGGAGGTCGAAGCCGTCCGCGTAGTCGCCGTCCTCGATGGCCTCCCGGCCGGGTTCGGCCGCGAGCAGCGCGAAGGACTCGGCGACGGCCTCGACGATCAACATCCCGTCGACGCCTTTCATGCTGCTGTCGCCGACCTCGATTCGGGCGTGGTACCCCTCGTCCACGTCCGCGTCGACCGTCGCGCCGGCGAAGACGTCCTCGTCGACGGCGGGGCCGGCCTCGGTGTCGCCGACTGCCTGGCCGTCGTCGGCCGCCGCGTCGTCACTGCCCGCGTCCGCGTCGCCGGCCGCGTCCTCGTCGCCGCTCGTCTCCGGATCGTCGGCCGCCGACTCCGCCCCGTCGTCGGGGGCACCGTCCTGGAGGACGCCCCGGATCTCCTCGACCATCTCGTCGGTCTCGATCGAAGAGTCGCCCTCTTCTTCGATTTCGGTGACGATCATCTCGATCCGGTCGACGCCGGCGAAGATCATGTCCATGATCTCCGGGGTGACCGCCAGGTTGCCCTCCCGCATCTCGTCGAGGAGGTCCTCGATGGCGTGGGCGAGGTTCGAGGCGTCCTCGAACCCCATCGCGCCGAAGTTCCCCTTCAGCGTGTGGGCCGTCCGGAAGATCGAGTCCATCGCGGCCTCGTTCTCGGGGTCGCCCTCCAGCTCCAGCAGGGAGTTGTTCAGTTCGGTGATCGCTTCCTCGCTCTCTCGGATGAACGCGTCGAGATATTGATCGTCAACCATCGTTGCCCTCCGTTATCGAACGCAAGACGCCGTCGGCGATCTCCTCCAGCGGGAGGACCTCGTCGACGACGCCGGTTTCGACGGCACGTTTCGGCATCCCGTAGACCGCCGAACTCGCTTCGTCCTGTGCGACGACGGTGCCGCCGGCGGCCGCGACGGCACGGACGCCGTCGGCGCCGTCCGTGCCCATCCCGGTGAGGACGACGGCCGTCAGCGGGTCGTCGACCGTCTCGGCCGCCGTCTGCATCGTCACGTCCACCGACGGCCGGACGCTGTTGACCGGGTCGCTCTCGGTCAGTTTCACGCGGAGCCGCCCGCCGCCGTAGTTCGAGACCTCCATGTGTTTGCCGCCGGGTGCGACCAGTGCCTCGCCGCCGCCGATGCGGTCGCCGTCGCTCGCCTCGCGAACGTCGTAGGCGCTTTTCCCGTCGAGGCGCGCCGCGAACCGCTCGGTGAACCCATCGGGCATGTGCTGGACGACGAGGACGCGGAAGTCCGCGTCCCGCGGGAGGTCCGCGAGGACCCGCTCGACGACGGTCGGACCGCCGGTCGAGGAGCCGATGAGGAGCGTCGGCCTGGCGGCGTACTCGGCCGTCGGTTCGGCGACGGCCGTTCCGCCCGCCGTGTCGGTATCGGCCGCCGTCGCGTCCGGGCTCGTCGTCCCGGCCGCTCCCCCGGTGCTCGCGGTACTCTCCGTCGCGGTCTCGGCGGCTTCGACGGCCTCGGCGTAGGCGTCGGCCGGCGAACTCTCGCCGCCCGGGCCGACGGAGACGTCGACGCTGGCGACCGAGTCGACCATGTCCACGAGCTGGTCCTCCAGCCGTGACATCTCCATGGACACCTCGCCGCCGGGCTTGGTGAAGAAGTCGACCGCGCCCTTCTCCAGGGCCTCGAAGGTCACGTCGGCGTTCTCGTCGGTGTGAGCCGAGAGCATGAGCACGGGTGTCGGCGTGTCGGCCATGATCCGCTCGACGGCCTCGATCCCGTTCATCTCCGGCATCTCCACGTCCATCGTCACGACGTCCGGTCGGTGTTCGGCGGCGGCCTCGACGGCCTCCCGACCGTTCCGTGCCTCGGCGACGACGTCGACGCCGCCGGTCTCCAGGATATCGGAGATGACACTGCGCATGAAATGGGAGTCGTCGGTCACGATGGCCCGCGTCCGTCCGTCCGACATGCTATCGAATCGTCACCCCCTGCCGGTCACGGCACCGGCTCGTTCGGCGTGTGGTCCGGCGACCGGAACTGGATGGGGCTCGCGGCATCTGTCCTGCCAGTCCGTACCCGAGTTCCGCAAATAAATACACCGCCCCCGTAATCAAATGTGATAGCACAGGGGTCAGGATTAAGTTCGCGTCTTGGTTCCGTCCGGGTACGAGCGGCTTTCGCGGGTGAAACATATGGCAAAGGCATCCACGCGGTCGGCGGCGGAGGCGACGGGACAGGTACTCGAGTTCAAACTCGGCACGGAGACCTACTGTGTCGACATCGACTACGTGACGGAGATCGTCGACGTCGGGGAGTTGACGGGCCTCCCGAACGCGCCGGAGTACATCGAGGGCGTGATGGACCTGCGCGGGCGGACGACGGCCATCGTCGACCCCAAGGAGGTATTCGACATTGAGGCCGTCGAGACGGACGACCGGCGGATCATCGTGTTCGACCCGGAGATCATCGCCGACCGGAAGGCCGCGGGATGGCTCGTCGACGAGGTGTACCAGGTGCTCCGTCTCGACGAGGAAACCGTCGAGGAGGCCCCCGAGGGCGGCCGAGAGGCCGTCCGCGGCGTTATCAAACACGACGACGACGACGCGGACGACGGGTTCGTCATCTGGGTCGACCCACAGGCCGTCCACCGCTGATCGGCCGTCGCGGGTTCCGCGGTCGGTGCCGTCGGCGGCTACCGCGAGCCGGGGGACAACACTTTTTTGCCAAGGTGTCGGATACTTTTTCAATTCGTGGCGCGTACGCGTCACTATCAGACCGATGATCGAGCTCACCAAAACCGGAATCGACGGGCTGGACGACATTCTCAACGGCGGCATCGTCAAGAACTCCACGACGCTGGTCAGCGGGAATCCGGGGGCCGGAAAGAGCATTCTGGGGCTGCAGTACATCTACAACGGCGTCCGGATGTTCGACGAGAAGGGCATCTACCTCTCCTTCGAGGAGAACGAGGAGGACATTCAGGAGGCGGCCGAGTCCATCGGGTTCGACGACTGGGGCGAGTACGTCGAGTCCGGCGATATCAAGGTGTTCGACAAGCAGGTCCTGCTTCGAGAGAACGATTTCACCTCCTCGCTCGACCTCCTGCTCGAGGACCTCCAGGACGAGGAGTACGAACGGCTCGTGCTCGACTCGCTGACGATGTTCCAGCTCTTTTTCGAGAACGAACAGGAGAAACGGACCTACCTCCTGAAGTTCACCGACATCCTTCGGAAGAACGGACTGACGACGCTGATGACGAACGAGCAGGGCGCCGTCTTCCCGGAGACCGACATCGGGCTGGAGAACTACCTCACTGACGGGAACATCTACCTCATCCAGACGCCGACCGAGTCCGGCGTGAACCGCTACGTCTGGGTCGCGAAGATGCGCAAACAGAACATCGAGACCGACATCTTCCCGATGGAGATCGAACACGGTGGCATCCGCGTCCACCAGAACGCCTCCGCGTTCTCGATGATGAGCGAAGAGGAATCCCCGATGTAACGGTTATTGGGCTCAATAACGATTGTAACCACTCCATACGGCGTTCACACGTTCGATAACTGCCGTCGAGACCGCCCGCTCTCGTCCGTTCTCCGCTCCCGGTACTCCCGCCAGTTTTATACTGACGAAAATTCATTATCTGATAATAGATGGCACCGACCGACATCCTGCGGACGCTGGGGAACAAGTACAGCGCGGAGATACTGGAGGCAACCGACGAGCCACAGTCCGCACAGGGGCTCAGCGAGGAACTCGACATCCCGATCGCGACCTGTTACCGCCGGATCGACGAACTGACCGAGCACGACCTGCTGGAGCTCCACGACAACATCCTCTCGGACGACCGCCGGCGCATCAAGGTCTACCGTCGCAACGTCGACGAGGTGACCGTCGACTTCTCGGGGGAGATGTCGGTGGTCGTCGAGGAGCGGTCCGAGGTCACCAACAAACTGGACGAGGCCTGGCGGACCCTCTCGGAGAGTTAGTAGTCTGCGCGCGTGCGCGCGCTGTCACGCCGGTCGCTGCCTCCGACCGCGACACGTGCCCGTCGGTCCCCATCTGCGTACCCGATTGCCGTCCTCCGCTTCCGTTCCCGCGCTGTAACGAGGCGTTATCAGCCGAGATATTTTCAAGCATGGATTTAAGAGGGGAAACTCCGTAGCGATCGGCAGGGAAGATGGCAATGGCCGTAGAAATCCTCTATGCGATCTCGACCCTGGTCTTCGTCGTGGCCGGGCTCACCATGGTTGGGATGGCGATACGCGCGTACGTACAAACGTCACGACAGGCGATGTTGCACCTCTCGCTGGGGTTCTCGTTGGCGGTCGCCGGCGCGGCGGCGACGATGATCAGTGCCTTCCTCAACGACTTCGAGGGCGCCCGGTCGCTGTTGCTGGTCAACAGCGGTCTCACGACTTTCGGCTACCTGTTCGTGATGTACAGCCTGGTGACTTACGAGTAATACGGCCGGTCCCGAAAGAACCGCCGGACGGCATCGGTTCGTTATTGCCCGTTACGCCGGTTTTCGGAGCTGAATATCGGCTACCGGCCGTCTGGTTCTCGATACCAGTAGCGATAATAACAGCGTAACCGTCTGTTTTCACTGCTGATAACCAGCGAGTCAGGTTTATATCCCGTGAGTCGGACGTTTCGGGTAGAGTCCGGGGCGACCCTCACGGTCACTCGGGCACATGTGATAGCCATGTTCGATAACGAAAACAACGATTCCGAACGAGGGCAGGTCGGGATCGGGACGCTCATCGTGTTCATCGCGATGGTGCTGGTCGCGGCGATCGCGGCCGGGGTCCTGATCAACACGGCCGGGTTCCTCCAGAGTCAGAGCGAAGAGACGGGACAACAGAGCAGTCAGCAGGTGACCAACCGACTGCAGGTCCAGACAGCGACGGGCCTGGTGACGAGCGCTGACGCCGACAACACGATCGGTGCAGTCGAACTGATCGCGACGAAGGCCCCCGGCGCTGAAGACATCGACCTCACTGGTGTCACGATCCAGTGGGTCGACGACACCGGGACGTACGATATCGCCCACGACAAGGCATTCGACAACCAGGACGGTGCGTTCGATCACATTCCGGTGAAGGACGAAGATGGCTCGCTGGACGATCAGGACTCCGCACCGGTGATCAACAGCCCCGACGACCGGGCTCGCCTGATCTTCGACATCAACAGCGACGATACCTCATCATCTGGTGGCGCGTTCTACGACGACGGTAGCCCAGTTGAACGGGTCGAAGATGATGGTAATGTGAGGCTCTTTGACACCTCTAGAACTGACCATACCTTCCGTACCGGCACTGACGGAAACAAGGGTATCGAAGAAGGCGGTACCGCGCGACTTCGGATCACCACCCAGTCCGGCGCCACGTCGACGGTCCGGCTGACGGTGCCCACGTCGCTCAGTGGCAGTTCCGCGGCACAGCTCTAAACTGGTGAGAATACATGTTCGATAACGAAAACAACGATTCCGAACGAGGGCAGGTCGGGATCGGGACGCTCATCGTGTTCATCGCGATGGTGCTGGTCGCGGCGATCGCGGCTGGGGTCCTGATCAACACGGCCGGGTTCCTCCAAAGTCAGAGCGAAGAGACGGGACAGCAGAGCAGTCAGCAGGTAACCAATCGGCTGCAGGTCCAGACCGCAACCGGGCTGGTGACGGGTGCTGACGCCGACAACACGGTCGGTGCAGTCGAACTGATCGCGACGAAGGCCCCCGGCGCTGAAGACATCGACCTCACTGGCGTCTCGATTCAGTGGGTCGACGACACCGGGACGTACGATATCGTCCACGACAAGGCATTCGACAACCAGGACGGTGCGTTCGATCACATTCCGGTAAAGGACGAAGATGACTCACTGGACGATCAGGACTCCGCACCGGTGATCAACAGCCCCGACGACCGGGCTCGCCTGATCTTCGACATTGGGGAGAGCGATGTCGCCGACAGTAACAATGGCGATTTCGTTGATACCGATGGTAGCATCATTGTTAGGGCTGAACAGGGTACCGACCAAGCTCTCTGGAACGACGCTAACCCCGGGTATTCGGGCAGCGGTGACAGTCCATCCAGCACACTCAGTGACCTCAACGAGCATACCTTCCGCCCCGATGAGAACGGCGAGGCCCCCCCCAACGAGGGTATGCAAGAAGGTGCCACCGCGAGGCTCCGCATCACCACGCAGTCCGGTGCCACGTCGACGGTCCGGCTGACGGTGCCCACGTCGCTCAGTGGCAGTTCCGCGGCACAGCTCTAAGCTAGCGCGATTTTCGTTTTCCGTTCTTTCACGCCGACCAGCGGCGCCGCCGCCGTATCGACCGCCGCGAGCGGCCAAGGAGTTATACTCGCTCGTGACGGAGACGTAGATATGCCGGGGTCAGACGACGAGCCGACCGGCGGCGATCCCGAGGAGGGGCCGGTCCTCTCGCCGGAGGAGATCGACATCACCGACGACGAGCGCGTCCGCGAACTCGAAGAAGGGCGATACGTCGTCTCCTCGGGCGACCCTATCGCCGAACCCGACGACGAACCGGCGGGACAGATCGAGGGCGAGCAGCGGGCCACGCCGGACCGCCCCGCCGAGCAGGAGACGGAGCCGACGCCGGCGCCCGACCCGACGCCCGAGCGGGGCGCCACTGACACTGCGCCGGCGGGCGAGCCCGATCTCACGGCCCGCAGCGTCCACCGGTGGCTCTCGGACGACCTCGCGGCCTCGAACTCCCGCTACGGATTCGACATCACGGCCTCCTTCGACGGCGCCGTCTCCCAGCAGCGGATGGTCAGCAACGACGTGGTGACCATCTTCGAGACGCTCGTGATGTGGTACGCCCAGCAGATCGACCGCAACACGCCCATCGAGGAGGTGCTCGGCATCCTCCTCACGGAGGCGAACGTCCCCGTCGAGGTGCCGCCCGAGTCGATCCGGCGCGCGCTCGCATCGAGCGACCTCTCGCCCGAGGACTCCATCGCCGACTTCATGACGGCCGTCAAGGACAACGACGGCCTGGAACTGTGAGCCGCCGGGACCGCCTCGTCGAACGCCTCGCCGCCGTCCCGGTCCGGCAGGTCCAGCTCGCCGTCGTGGGTCTCGTCCTGTTCGTCCTCGTCCTGTCCAGCCCCGTACTCGGCGCGGTCGATCTCACGCCCGAGACGCGCGACCGGCTGGGCGACGGGACGGCCGCGGCCACGCTCGCCTCGTCGCCGGCCGAGGACCTCCGCATCGACCGCGGCCGCTTCGGCACCGGCGTCTTCTACCTCCGAATCCCGCCTGCCGCCGTCGACGTCGAGTCGGTCACCGGCCGCCCGCGGGTGGTCTACCGGGTGGCAGTCCCGGGTCTGGGATTCGAGCGGACGGCGACGGCCCGCGTGGCCGAATCCGGCCGCGTCCGCGTTCCCATGGACGCGCGAGCGTTCACCCTCGCCGCGGTCGACAACGAGACGTACCGAGCAGCGGTCAGTGTCCGCGTTCAGAGTTTCGAAACCGACCGCGTCGTCGCTCGCCGGACCGCCACAGTTCCGGTCGAAAACACGACGACGTGGAGCGGGCGCTGACGCCATTGCCCGTTCTCTTCCGCCGAGAATATGCTATCAATAACGATAATCTGGAGGACACGCTTATTTGGATATTCCGGATAGAAGGAGGTGAGCGAGTATGTCAGAGGTACTGATCGCGGACGATTCGGAGTTCATGCGGAACCTCCTCCGGGAGATCCTGGAGGAGGACCACCAGATAGTCGGGGAAGTAGAGAACGGCGTCGAGGCCGTCGAAGTCTACAAGGAGGAGGTACCGGACCTCGTCATGATGGACATCGTGATGCCGATCCGGGACGGGATCGAGGCCACCGACGAGATCAAGAGCGCGGACCCGGAGGCAACGGTGATCATGTGTACGAGCGTCGGCCAGGAGGAGAAGATGAAGGAAGCGGTCAAGGCCGGCGCCGACGGGTACATCACGAAACCCTTCCAGAAACCGAGCGTGATCGAGGCCATCGAGGACGCCGTCGGGGCCTGACCGCGCGATGAGGGTCGATATACAGTCGCTGGAGACGTTCAATCGGCTTGCCTACGAGGGTGCCGAGCAGGCCACGGCCATGTTGACACAGATGACGGGCATCGAGGCCGACGTGGCCGTGACGAAGATGGCCCTGATGGACCGGGCCGACGTGGGCGAGGAGCTTGCCGGCCGCGACCACGTCGGGGTCCAGTTCGGGTTCGAGGGGCCGCTGACCGGCGACACGACGCTGGTTTTCGACGAGGCGTGTACCGACTCCATCGTGGAAGCGCTCCCCGGCGGTGCCGCCGAGGGCGCGATGAAGGAGAGCAGCGTCAAAGAGATCGGCAACATCATGATGAGCGGGTTCATCGACGGCTGGGCCGACTTCCTCGGCACGACCATCGAACACACCCCGCCCGAGTACATCGCGGCCAGTGGCGCCGACGTCCTCCCGGCGGCCGACGGCCGTGGCGAGCAGGTGTTCGTGTTCCGGAGCCACGTCGCCTGGCCCGGGGAGTCCGAGGACCTGGACTTCTACATCTACATGCTGCCGGAGTACGCGGAACTGGCCGAACTGATGGCCGACACCGCCGGCGCTGGCGACGACGCCATCCCCATCGACAAGCTCTCCGTGTTCAACGAGATGACGCGGGCGGGTACGCAAACGGCTGCCGAGAACGTCACGGCGATGACCGGCATCGAGACGAAGGCGGAGGTCACCCGGATCAGTTTCGCCCCCGTCGAGGACGTGCCCAAACAGGTCGACAACCGGTCCTACGTGGGGACCGTCGTCGAGTTCGAGGGCAAGCCCAGCGGCTACCTCATGATCCTGTTCGACGAGGAGTCGGCGCTGAACGTCGCCGAGGCGCTCATGCCGATGGAACCCGACGGCGAGGGGTTCACCGATATGCACGAGAGCGCTATCCAGGAAATGGGTAACATCATGACCTCCGGGTTCATCGACGGCTGGGCGAACGTCCTGCAGACGGGCGTCGAACACACCCCGCCACAGGTCGTCCACGATATGGGACGGGCGATCATGGACCCGCTGGCCGCCAAGGTCGGACAGACACAGGAACACGCCTTCATCATCGAGTCGACGATGCGGACGGCGGACCTGGAGTTCGAGAGCGAGATTCACGCGCTGCCCGACGACGAGGAACTGAAAACGGCCCTGGAGGAGCTGGACGTCGACCGGGCCGACGAGACAGAGGCGAGCGTCGAGAAAATATTCGAATGAAGGTCTACGACGGATCGAGCGAGGGGTCGGCCGAGCCACGCAAGGACCGTGTCAAAGTGGGCATCGCGGAGTACGACGTGACGACCGACGGTGCCGCACTCACCACGAGCGGCCTCGGCTCGTGTCTCGGGGTCGCGATGTACGACGAGCGCGCCGGCGTCGCCGGCCTCGTCCACGTCATGCTCCCCTCGGCCGACGAAGTCGACGGCTCGAACCCGGCCAAGTTCGCCGACAGCGGCATCGAGGAGCTTCTCGATGCGATGGAACGGGAGGGCGCCGACCCGGGCCACGTCCGGGCGAAAGTCGCCGGCGGCAGCGACATGCTCGATTTCTCCGAGAACGGTTCGGGGATCGGCGTCCGGAACATCGAACAGGTCGAACGGACCCTCGACGACCTCGGGATTCCAATCGAGGAGAAAGACGTCGGCGGCGACCACGGTCGCTCGCTCCGGCTCGAGGGGGCCTCCGGTCGGCTCGTCGTCAGGAGCGCGAACAAAGGCGAGCAGACGATCTGACCCACCGCGGGCCGTCCCTGCGACGCGCCCGGACCCCCCCTGTTCCCCACCTTTTCCACCCCTTCTCAGTACCGAGAATTGAAACCGTCGCCCGTGGACCATAATTGCGGGTTCAGAAGTGCGAAAAATGGCGAAATCTCCACTTGAAGCGTCTGACGATTATCAATTATGATACCAGAAACGTCATATTGAAGGACGTGAGCAAGCAATATGACTGTGATGAGCAGTGTCGCCACAGGAGTGACGGCCGGGTTCGGACTCGCCGCCGGGGGCGGGCAGGCGGTGCTCCCCGAAGGCGTCGTCCCGGTCGTGGTCCTGCTGGCGAGCGGTGCCGTCGGGATGAGTATAAAGAACATGTTCGATTCGATCCTCTCCGACGAGGAGGCCGACGACGACGGCAACGAGGAACTCAGTGGCGACGGCGGCGGCCTCATGGCAGAAGAGAGCAGTAGCGCCGGCGGCGGCGGTGGCGACGAACTCGGTGGGCTGGACGACGATCTGGGCGGACTCGACGACGACATCGGCGGCTTCGAGGACGAGGACGACGAGTTCGGCGACATGGGCGGTGGTGGCGGCGGTGCAGCCACCGACGAACTGGAAAACAGGCTCGAGGAAATGGAAAACGAGGTCGGGAGCCTCCAGTCGACGGTCAACACCGTCCGCAACGAGAACGAGCAGATCGGCGAGCAGGTCGACGACATCGAGGAGAACATCCGGAAGCTCCTCGACATCTACGAGATGGTGACCCGCGGCGTCAACCCCTTCGCCGACGACATCCAGGGCGGTATGGGTGGCGGCGGCGGGATGGAGGGCGGGTTCGGCCTCTTCGACGACGACGACGGTGGCGAGGAAGAGGAGGAACTCGACGACGAGATCGCCAACGCCGACGCTGAGGGCTTCTTCGACGAGGACCTCGTGGAGGACGACGGCGACGAGATCGGCGACGACGACATGGGTGGCATCCAGGACGTGGTCGACGAACCCGCCGGTGACGACCCCGGTTTCGAGGACGACGGCGGCACCTTCGACGACGACGTGCTCGACGACGACCTCGGCGGCGACGACATGGGCGGCTTCGACGAGATGGACGAGGGTCTCGACGACGGCGGCGACGATTTCGACGATTTCGACGATACGGGTGATGATATGCTCGAATCCGACGACGGCGGCGACGACGGTGGCGGCGACGGTGGCGGCGACGGCGACGGCGGCAAGTCGTTCCAGG
Source organism: Halorientalis marina (assembly GCF_023028345.1). Classification (GTDB taxonomy): domain Archaea; phylum Halobacteriota; class Halobacteria; order Halobacteriales; family Haloarculaceae; genus Halorientalis; species Halorientalis marina. The sequence continues at coordinate 432,296 of NZ_CP095487.1, forward strand.
AACTGAAAGAAGAGTACGAGTCCGGCGACGCCGAGTGGGCCGAGGGCGAGGAACCGGCCGACGCGGCCGCGGACGCCGACGCCGCCGCGGACGACGGCGGTGACGGGGACCTCCTCGGCGACGACTTCGGCGGCCTCGACGATGGCGCCGACGATGACCTCCTCGGTGAGGACGAGGCGACGGACGCGACGGCCGAAAACGGAAGCGACGAGGTCGTCGCGTCGGACGACGTGGACGACGTGTTGCCCTCGGCCGGCGACGGCGACGAGGACCCGTCCGCCGAGGACACCGAGGACGCTGCCGAGGCGGACGCGGCCGAGGCAGCGTCCGGGACCGTCGAACCCGACACCGAGGATGACGGCATCGACGAGACGGCCGCAGACGAGATGATCGCCGAACCCGAGTCCGAACCGACCGACAGCACGGTCGCCGAGGCTGACGGCACGGCGGCGACCGACGACGTGGCGGCCGAGACCGGCGGGACGGCACCGGCGGCCGAGACGGCGACCGGGTCGGTGGCCGAAACCGCGGCCGCGACCGGGACGACGGACGAGGCGGACGCGGGCGACGACGGGCCGAGCAAGCCGTACCTGGGCACGCTGCCCGACGGCTACGCGGCGGATCTGCTGGTGATGGAGTGGCTGGAGTACCTGATCGCGGAGTCGAGCGTTCGCGAGGCGTCGGAAGCCATCGCCTACTACGAGCGGATCGACTGGATCGACGACGCGGTGGCCGACGACCTGCGCTCGTATCTCGCGGGCTTCGACGAGGCCGGCACCGCGGAGGGAACGCTGACCATCGATCACCACACGCAGAGCCTCCGCTACATCAGCCAGCTCGGCGGCGACACTGCCGACCAGATGGCGATGCAAATGCTCGGAGGTGGTGGTGATGGGCTTCAGCGTTAGCGGCTCGGCGGCCATCGTTTTCGCCGGGATGTTCATCGGCTTCGGGATGTTCTACGCGGCCACCGCCAACAGCAGCGAGGCGGTGTCCGACGCCCGCGAGGACCGCATCGACGATGCCCTCGCGGAGAAAAACAGCGACATCGAGATCAAGTCGGTCGAGTACACGAACGACCGGCTGACGGTGCTGGTCAACAACACCGGCGCGACGCCGCTGTCGGTCAACGACACGGATTTCCTCGTCAACAACACCTACGAGACCGACTGGGAGCGAAACGCCACCGTCGACGGGAGCGGCGGGACCGACCTCTGGCTCCCCGAAGAACAGCTCAACATCACGGTGTACCGCGACACCCTGCCGGCCCGCGTGAAGGTCGTCGCCGGCCAGGGCGTCGCGGACACGGCGGAGGTGTCCTGAATGGGCTTCAGCGTCAGCAGTTCGTTCGCGGTGATCGCCTTCGGCACGTTCGTCGCCATGACCGCTCTCTACACGGCGACGACGAACGCCGCGGAGAGCCGCCAGGACGCCGTGGCCGAACAGCGCGAGCACCGCGAGGCCGTCGTCGAGACGGCCATCGACATCACGTCGACGGACGTGCAGACCGCGCCCTGCGGGATCGAGGTCGCGGTCAACAACACCGGCGCGACCGAGCTGTCGGTCAACGGGACCGACCTGCTGGTCGACGGCGAGTACCGCACCGGCTGGGAGGCCGACGCCACCGTCGACGGGGACGCCGACACCGACGTGTGGCTCCCGGGCGAACGGCTCGTCGTCACCGTCACCGACGGGATCGACACGGCGCCCGACCGGGTGAAGGTCGTCTCCGAGTCCGGCGTGGCGGCGACCGACCGCGTCACGGAGGGGGTAACGTGCTGACCGCTTCCCGCCGGCGCGTCGCGGCACCGCGACCCCGCCCCGCCGGTCGCCCGACCGCACGGCAGACGGAGGTGAGCGCCTGATGGCGAGCGTCTCCGTCTCCCACATGATCCTGTTCATCGCCTCGATCATCATCGCAGCGAGCGTTGCCGGGGTGTTCACCGACAGCATCAGCCGTGTGAGCCAGGCCATCGAGGACCGTGGCGGGTCGCTGAGCGAGAAGGTCCGGACCGACATCCAGGTCATCAGCGATAGCGGTTCGACGGCGGTCTACGACGAGGAGACGCAAAACATCACGCTCCACATCAAAAACACCGGTTCGGCGACGTTGCCGGCGAACGGCGACGGGATGGACGTGTTCGTCGACGGCGAGTACGAGACGGACGTGACGGTGACGCCCGTCGAGGACACGGACACGTGGCGGCCGGGCGGCGTCGTCCGGGCCGAGATCGAGCCAAACGACGGTGGCGGCCTCACGACGGGTGACCACCGCGTCAAGGTCATCATCAACGAGGACGAGGAGGTGTTCGAATTTAGAGTATGAGTATCGCAACACAAGATCTCTATTCGCTCGGACTGGACGATCACGACCGGCTCAACAAGGAACTCGGCGGCGGCATTCCGCCCGGGAGCATCGTCCTCATGGAGGGCGACTACGGGGCCGGCAAGAGCGCCATGAGCCAGCGGTTCACCTACGGCCTCTGCGAGGAGGGGTACTCGGTGACGATGCTGTCGACCGAACTCACCGTCGGCTCCTTCATCGACCAGATGCACTCGCTGTCCTACGACATGGTCGAGCACATCCTCGACGAGCGGTGCCTGTTCCTCCACGCGGAGGTCGGCGACACGAACACGCTGACCGGCGGCGAGGACGACGAGGACCGCAAGGAACTGCTCAAGCGGCTGATGAACGCGGAGGTGATGTGGTCGACGGACGTCATCATCGTCGACACGTTCGACGCCATCCTCCGGAACGACCCCAAGTTCGAGGCGCTGGTCAGACAGAACGAGGAACGCCAGGCCGCACTGGAGATCATCGGCTTCTTCCGCGATCTGATCTCCCGGGGGAAGGTCATCGTGCTCACCGTCGACCCCTCGACGCTCGACGAGGAGGCCATCGGCCCCTTCCGCTCCATCGCCGACGTGTTCATCGAACTGGAGATGATCGAGGTCGGCAACGACGTGCGCCGGCAGATCGCGGTCAAGCGGTTCGCCGGCATGGGCGAACAGGTCGGAGACACCATCGGCTACTCCGTCCGGTCGGGGACGGGCATCGTCATCGAGTCACGGAGCGTCGCATAGAATGACAGAACACGGAACCGCCCAGCCGTCGGACGAACTCAGGCAGTACGCGGCCAGACGGCCACACCTGCAGGACCACCTCAAGAAGTTCAAGCAGATCACCGGCGAGTTCCCGCTGTTCATCGAGGAGGCCGACGACGAGTACGAGACCGACCGCCCGAACGTCCTCTACCCCGTCGGTGGCCCCATCTTCTGTCACATCTACGGCGACGTGGGTCAGGACATGAAGTACTACACCATCGAGCCGGAGCTCGACGATGCCGAGGCCGGCGTCTACCAGAAGGTCCGGGACCGTCTGCTCCAGAAATCGGTCAACAAGCCCGCCCCCGAGAACGAGGCCGAGTACGACGACCGCATCGAGGAACTCCTCCAGGAGACCACCCGGATCACGGATAGCGAGGACTCCGGCGTGATGAACACCATCTCCTCGGTGATCAACATGGGCAAAGTGGAGGTCTCACAGGAGACCTACGAGGACATCCGCTACGTCCTCAATCGCGACATCGTCGGATTGGGACCGCTCGAGCCCATCATGCGCGACCCGGCGAACGAGGACATCCACGTCATCGGGCCCCACGAGACCTACGTCGACCACGGGGTCTACGGGATGCTGGAGACGACCGTCGACTTCGGCGAACCCGAGGAGTTCGACCAGTGGCTCCGGAACATGGGCGAACGAATGGGCGACCCGGTCTCCGACTCGGACCCCATCGTCGACTCGACGCTCCCGGACGGCTCCCGCCTGAACCTCATCTACTCCGACGACGTGAGCCTCAAGGGCCCCTCGCTGACCATCCGGCAGGGCGACGAGACGCCGCTGTCGATGTTCCAGATCACGAAGTGGGGGACGCTCTCCCCGCGGCTGGCCGCGTACCTCTGGCTCTGTCTGGAGAACGAGCAGACCGTGTTCGTCGTCGGGGAGACGGCGTCGGGGAAGACCACCACGCTGAACGCCTCCTTCGCGTTCATCCCCCGTGATCACAAGATCTACACCGCGGAGGACACCGCCGAGGTCATCCCGCCCCACGACACCTGGCAGCAGCTCCTGACCCGCGAGGGCGAGGAGGAAGGCACCGGCGTCGACATGTTCGACCTCGTGGCGGCCGCCCTCCGTTCGCGGCCAGACTACATCATCCTCGGCGAGGTCCGTGGGGCCGAGGGTCGGATGGCGTTCCAGGCCGCCCAGACCGGCCACCCCGTCATGCTGACCTTCCACGCCAGCGACATCGTCTCGATGATCCAGCGGTTCACCAGCGAACCCATCAACGTCCCCGAGACGTTCATGGACGTGGCCGACGTGGCGCTGTTCCAGAACCGCGTCAAGCAGGGCGACGAGGTGCTTCGCCGGGTCACCTCCGTCCAGGAGATCGAGGGCTACTCAAAGGAGATGGACGGCGTCGTCACCCGGCAGTCGTTCTACTGGGACCCCGTCGAGGACGAGATCATCTTCCAGGGGATGAACAACTCCTACGTCCTCGAAGAGCAGATCGCGACGCTGCTGGGGTACGAGGACACCCGCGAGATCTACGACGACCTCGACTTCCGGGCGAAGATCATCGAGCGCGCCATCCAGGAGGGCGTGCTGGGCTACCACGAGGTCAACGAACTGATCGCCAATTACCAGCGTGACGGCATCGAGGGGCTCCCCTTCGACATCCACAGGGAAGACTGATGGCGTCGGAAGAGTCCAGCGTCACGGGACGGAGCATTCGGCTCTCGATCAGCGAGATCGTCGACGGCCTGCTGGACTCCTACCAGCGAATGGGGATTCCCATCCGGCGGTACCTGCTCGTCATCCTCCTGCCGGCGTTCGCCTTCTTCCTCGTCACCGTTGGCGTGGCTATCGTCGTCGCCGACCTTCCGTTCATGATCAGGGCGCCGATTCCGCTGCTCGGCGTCCTCGCGTTCGGGACCGCCCTGTTCTACCCGAAGATCCTCCTCTCACAGCAGCGTACTGCGCTGAACAACCGCCTCCACCTCTTCATCACGCACATGACCGTCCTCTCGACCACCCGGATCGACCGGATGGAGGTGTTCCGCGCCCTCGCCGAGGAAGACGAGTACGGCGCCCTCGCCGAGGAGATGCAACGCATCGTCCAGCTGGTCGACACTTGGAACCAGAGCCTCGACGACGCGCTCCGGCGGCGGGCCCGCCAGGTCCCCAGCGACCCGCTCTCGGACTTTTTCGACAGGCTGGCGTACTCGCTTGGGGCGGGCCAACCCCTCGACGACTTCCTCATGCGCGAGCAGGAGCAGGTCATGCAGAACTACGAGACGGTGTACACCGCCTCGCTGGACAACCTGGAGGTCATGAAGGACCTCTACATGTCGATGATCCTCTCGATGACGTTCGCCCTGGTCTTCGCCGTCGTCCTCCCGGTGCTGACCGGGACGGACCCGACGATGACCGTCAGCGCCGTCATCCTCCTGTTCATCTTCGTCCAGAGCGGCTTTTTCATCGCTATCCGGTCGATGTCCCCTCACGACCCGCTGTGGTACCATCCCGAGGACATCATGACCGACCTCGACAGGAAGATGATCGCCGCCTTCGTCGCCGGGATCGGCCTGACGGCCGTCCTCGCGTTCGTCTCCATCGGCGGCTTCGCGGGCATCAGCCCCATCACGCTCGGGGACATCCTTCCGATCTCGCCGGTCCCGCTCCCGTTTTACATCGCCGTCCCCGCGACCCCGCTTCTGATTCCCGGGCTGTACATGCGCCGCGTCGAGGGCGGCATCCGGAAAAAGGACGAGGACTTCCCGAGTTTCATCCGGGCGCTCGGGTCCTCCGAAGGGGCGAAACAGGCGACCACCTCCACGGTGCTGAAGACGCTCCGCCGGAAGGACTTCGGCGACCTCACCGGGAACATCGACGACCTCTACAAGCGACTCAATATGCGGATCGAACCCACCGCCGCGTGGCGCTACTTCACCGCCGACTGCCGGTCCTACCTCATCCAGAAGTTCTCCGAGATGTACCTCGTCGGCCGGGAGATGGGTGGCTCGCCCAAACAGCTCGGCGAACTCATCTCCGAGAACATGAACGTCGTCCTCCAGCTCCGCCAGCAGCGCACCCAGGCGACGACGACGCTCATCGGCCTCCTCTATGGCATCTCGGCGGCCGCGACCTTCGCCTTCTTCATCGGCCTGCAGGTCGTCAACATCCTCGCCAACATGACCCTCGACCTCAGCACGTCCGGCCAGTTCGACGTGAACTCGCTGATCAACACCCAGGTCTACAACATCCCGCTCATCGAGTTCCTGCTCATCGTCGTCATCGTGTTCAACGCCCTGTTGTCCTCGCTGATGATCCGAACCACCGACGGCGGCCACAAGCTCAACGCCTACATGCACTTCGTCATCCTGCTGTGGCTCGGCTCGCTCATCTCCGTCTTCACGAAGAGCATGGTCAGTAGCTTCCTCGCGATCTGACGCCGGTCGCCGTTCCGCCCCGGCCACGAACGCCCTGGCTCTCCGACCGTGCCGACGGCCCGTGTCGCGGCGCTTTTCCGTTCCCGCACGCGAGGGAGGGTATGCACGACGACCGCACGGCGTTTCTCGCCGGCGAGCGCCACGACGACGTCCTCCTGTATTTCAACGAGGCCGACGTGGACGGCCTCGACCGCCTGGCCGAGGTCGGCGAGCGCGTCGAGAGCGGTGTCGTCCTCGTCATCGACGGCACCGAGGGCCGGAACGCCTTCCAGCGGGCGACCGGCGTCGACCCCATGTCGCTGCCGAACATGGCCGAACGCGTCGAGGACGGCATCGCCCGCGACTGCACCGACGGGACCTGCCCCGACACCGACGACGCGGACGACCCCCACCGCGTGAAGTTCCTCTTCGCCTTCGCGGAGGCACAGAACGAGGACGTGGGCGACATCTACGCCGAGGGCGACGTCATCCACGCCTACGCGGTCTGTACCTGCGGGACGGTCTACTCCGAGCGGTGGGTCGCCGAGGCGGCGTAGGCCCACGGCGCTTATGCCGCTCGCTCCCCTCCTCGCCACCAATGGGACTCTTCAATCGGCTCGGCCGGGAGGTCGAACAGTTCAAGCAGACCGCCTCCGATGCTGCCGAGGAGAACAAGGGACCGCAGTGCCCGGCCTGCGATGCCGCCCTCCCCGCGGACTTCCTCGACGACCTCCCCGCCGACTGTCCCGAGTGTGGGACGACGCTCGAACCGGCCGACGATGGCGAGTCCAACGACTGACTACTGCTCGGTATCGGCACCTTCCACCTTTTTACCGCTCGGGTGTCCTCGCGGCGCGATGCGCCGCTGCGGGTACCACTCGCGGCAAAAACTTGGATAAAAAACCGGCCGCTCGCTCCGCTCGCGGCCCTTCTACCGCTCGGTATCGACGCCCTCGTCCGCGTCCTCCGCTCGCGCTTCTCGTTTCACGTCGTGGAACGCCTCGACGATGACCTGCTTCGCCACCGCGCCGCGGGTCGTCCAGTGGTGGGCGTAATCGAGCATGTCGTCGTAGATGTCCGGCTTGCAGCCCGCGGCCTTCGGGTGGCCGCCGCCGTTGACCTTCCCGGCGACCTCGTGGGCGCGCTCGAACGCGTCGGTGCCACGGATCGAGGCGCTGCCGGCGGGTTTGACGATCACCGCGGCGTCGGTCCCCTGTTCGCGGAGCGCCTCGGCGACCTCGTTCTGCGAACAGCGGCCGTAGGTGACGCCGACCGTCCAGTCGCCGATCTCGCGGATCTCGGCGCGTTCGATTGCCTTCTCGATCAGGGCCTCCTTCTCGACCCGCTGGTCGACGAGGAACTCCTCGACCTCCGGCGGCAGGTCGGCGCCGTGTTCCCGGACCACGTCGACGTACTCGTCGGGTTCGACCCAGTAGGCGTAGTCGGCGAGGTCGTCGCTCCGTGGGTCTTCCTGGAGCCAGAGGTCGTGGTCCCTGGTCACTGCGGCCAGTTCGCGGAGGTACTCGGGCACGTCCGCGTCGAGCGACCGGGCGACCACGTCGGCCGTACACTCCTCGTCGGACTCCCCGACGACCCGCCGGGTGACGTGTTCGTCGACGGCCTCGCCGAGGGCCTCGTCCCACTGGTGGTGGTCGAACCAGTGGATTTCGCTCGCACGCTCGGCGGCGGCCGCGAGCGGTTCGATGTCGCTCTCGCTGTCCGGACAGAGGTCACAGACGAAGACGGTCACGTCCGGTTCGGCGTAGGCCGCGACGTGGTCGAGCGCCGTCTCGATGTCGCGGGGGCCGGCGGGCACGAGCGCGGCCGCCTCGTCGACGAGTTCGCGGACGAGCGCCACGCAGGCCAGCCCGTCGGCGTCGGGGTCAGCGATCACGACCGCCGGCGCACCGGCGAGCGCCTCGCGGTGTTCGCGCTCTTTCTCGGCTTCGGCGAAGGAGTCGGGGTGGAAAAAGCCCTCCCCGGGCAGGACCGACTTCCGGTCGATGGAGAGCCGGTCGTCGTCGATGAGCCAGTCGTCCATACCGCCGAGAGCGCCCGCGACTCAATGAACCCTCCGGCTCACCGCCTCGGCGCCCGCTCCTGCCCGGCCTGCCGCGTCCGCGCTCTCAGGGCCGCACGTCCGGCCGCTCTTCGTCGCCGTCGAGCTGGCGGACGGTCAGGACGGGGACGGGACAGCGCCGGACGACGGCCTCGGCGACGCTCCCGAGCAGGAACGAGTGTTCACCGTGGCGGCCACGGGTCCCCATCGCGACCATGTCGGCGTCGAAGTCCTGGACGTAGCCGATGATCTCGGCCGCGGGCCGGCCCTCGCGGACGGCGGTGACGATTTCGCGGTCGGTGGCGTCGACGACCGCCCGGAGCGCGTCCTCGGCGGCGTCTTCGAGCGCCGTCTGTAACTCGTTGCGGACCTGTTCGGGACTGCCCTCGACGTCGCTGGAATCGACCACGTAGAGGGCGTGGACCTCGGCGTCGAATCGCTCTGCGAGGTCGAGCGCGACCGTGATGGCCCGCTTGACGCTCTCGGAGCCGTCCGTCGAGACGACGACGGTGTCGAACATCTATCGACCGGTACCACGCCCTGGATTAAAAGTCCGCCGGGCCTCGGTGGCTTTTTGGCGTTGCCCGCGCGAGGGGCGGATATGCCTCCCGTCGAGATCGACCGCGTCCTCGCCCCGCTTGACGGGAGCGAGGAGTCACTGACGGCGGCCGAGTACGCGCTGGCAATCGCCGACCGCTACGACGCCGACCTGCACGCCCTGCACGTCCTCGCCGAGTCTGTCGCGCGCGACATCCGCGCCGGCGACGCCGACGAAACCGCTGTCGCGGAGAACACCGAGGAGTTCATGACCGCCGTTCGCGACCTCGCCGGGGACCACGACGTACCGTTCTCGTACTCCGAGGCCTACGGCTTCCTGCCCGACCGGCTCTCCCACCACCCCGGCAGTGTCATCCTCGACGCCGCCGACGAAGTCGCCGCCGACTTCCTCGTCGTGCCCCGGGAACCGGTCTCGGGCGACCCCGAGGAGGTCCTCGGGAAAGCCGCCGAGTACGTCCTCATGTACGCGAGCCAGCCCGTCCTCTCGGTCTGACGTCGGTCACAGCCGGATCGTCATCTCGATCTCGAAGCTCTCGGTGTTGCACAGCTCGAACCCGACCTTCTTGTAGAGGTTGATCGCCGGGTCGTTCCAGCGCTCGACGGTCAGCCACACTTTCTCGATGTCTTCGGTCTGGGCGTGGCCGAGCAGGTGCTTCAGCAGGTGGGTGCCGATTCCCGCGCCCTGGTACGCCCCGAGGACGAAGATGGCGAGTTCGTAGCTCTCGCTCTCGTCGGGGACGAGCGTCGCGTGGCCGATGTCGTCGCCGTCGTGGGACGCGGCGATGTTCAGACAGTCGTCGGCGAGCAGCGTGTCGAGCCAGGTCCGGATCTGCTCCTCCCGGATCGGTGGGATGCCCTGCGCGCGGTCCTCCGGATCGAAGGCGTCGTACATCGCCACCAGCGATTCGAGGTCGTCCTCGTCGGCGGTACGGATCTCGACCTCGCGGTCCTGGCTGTCGGTGACCGTCGCCGGCGGCCGGGGGAACTCGTCCGCCGGTTCGTCGGGGTACTCTCGGCTCATCTGACCAGTGTCACCGTCGTTTCGGAGTTGAGGAGGACGAACTCGATCGTCTCGTCGAGCTGTATTTTGCCGAGTGCGCTCCGTTGGCCGCCGCCGATGACCAACCGGTCGAACTCCTCGCTATCGGCCGTCTCGACCAGTCGACTCCCGGCGTGCCCCTCCAGCCGGACGATCTCGGGTGCGAGCGACGACTCGTCGAGGCGGGTGCTGACGCGGCCCTCGATCTCCTCGGGGGTCAACTCGACGGCGTCGCGGTCGACGATGGCGACCGTGAGGTCGTCGCCGGCCTCGCGGGTACGGCGGATCGCCTCGTCGAGCGCGTCGAACGACGGGTCGGTCCCGTCGATACCCAGCAGGACGTTCATACCTACCGCGTCGTGCCCCCTCCCTAAAAAACTCGCGCGCGGGTCGGCCACACTGAACAGGGCCCGCTACGAAGCGTCGCCGGTCGTGTCACCCGCTGGCCCCGTCTGACGCCCGACCGACGCCGCCGATACGCTTTTTCCGCCACGTCTCCCAGGACCGGTATGTCCGACGACCCCGTGCCGAAACCGGAGCGTGCGGCCGTCGCGTCCGAGGACGACGCCGATCCCGCGGTCGACGGGTCCGCGGCGGACACGGCGTCCGACTCCACCCGGGACGTGCCCTCCGACGTCGACGAATCGGCCGAGACCGATTCGGCTTCGCAGGAGGCGCTCCCTCCCGACGTCGCCAAGTACGACCGGTTCAAGAAGATCGAGGGCGGCACCTACGACCGCGCCAACGACTTCCTCCGCGAGCGCACCTACGTCACCGCTCGCGAGTGGGCCATCGCCCGCCTCTGTGCCGACTTCCGCACCGAGACCGGCGTCGAGATGACCAAGATCGGCCAGAACCTCCCCGAACTGGTCCCCTTCATGACCGACACCTACACCCCCCAGGCCGTCAACCAGGCCCGGGCCTCCTTCGAGGAGAAGGTCCGCAAGGCCGGCGCGACCTTCCTCTACGGCGCGATGTGTGATTTCTTCACCGCCGAGGAACTCGACGACGTGATGTACGAGGCCACCGAGGTCGCGAAGTTCCTGCTGGAGGTCGAGGGCGTCGAACTCTCCGTCGAGGAAGAGCTCGAAGCCGAGGACCGCATCTCCGAGGTCATGCGCGAGGTCCGGGAGCACTCCGCCGCCCTCCGCCACGACGAGTGTCCCCACTGTGGCTCCGACCTCGACTCGACCGAGGGTGACCACGACCAGCACACCGCGGAAGCTGACGACTAACGGCACCCACTTTTTACTCCCTCGGGTGTCCTCGGGCCGCTTCGCGGCCCTGCGGGCACCGCTCCGTCGCAAAAACGTGGGGAAAACGACGCTTCACGCTCGGCTCTCCGAGCCTCGCGTGAAGTGAACCGCACGCCGCCGGCGCGCGGATGCTCGTCCGTGACCGCACTGCGCCGCCACCGCGCCGCTCCGCAACTTCACCGCGCCGCCACCACACCGCGACCCTCCTCCCGCCACACCCCTTCGTTTCCCTTCGAACACCCTCAAGTGCGCCGACCGCTAAGAACCGTCGATGACGCCCGAACGGAAGGTCCTCCTTGGGGACGGTGCGGTCGGTTTGAGCGTCGTCCTGCCCGGCCTCCTGTATTTCGGGTCCGCGCTGGTCTGGTGGGCCCCGATCCCGGGCGCGCTCGTCGCGTTCACGACCGCGGCCGTCCAGCACTACGCCGAACACGTCGGATTCGAGAGCACTGTCCACGAGGCTCTCTTCGGTCTCGCCGGCATCGTCCTCCCGCTGGCCGTCGCGGCCGCGCTCGTCCTCGTGGGTTCGCCGCTCGGCCCGCCGATCGCGTTCGTTGCCTTCGCGGGTACCGGAACCGGATTCCTCGGCTACCGGTTCGTTTTCGGCGTCCTCCGGCCGGTTCCGGAGAAACGGCTGGAACGGGCGGGCGAGCGGGTGGTCTGACTCACTCGTCGTCCGCCTGTCCCTCGGCCGCGCTCGGCTCGTCGTCAGCCGTCGTGGTGTCGTCGGCCCCTCGCTCGTCCTCGGCTTCGGTCGCCGGATCGCGGTCGATGGTGCGGACGTTCCGGCCGACGGCGTCGCCGAACCGCTCGCTCCGCGTCTCGCCGCTCTCGGCCTGCTCGATGGCCGTATCCGGACCGAACGACTCGTAGGCGACGTTCCCCCGGACGAGCGTGAGCTCCGGGAACACCCCCCGTTTCCCCTCGAACGGCGTCCACTCGCACTTGGAGTGGAGGTCCTCGCCCCGAATCTCGCGGGTGTTGCCGGGGTCGACGAGGACGAGGTCGGCGTCCATCCCCTCCGCGATACGGCCCTTGGTCGGGAGGCCGAACACCTCGGCCGGGTTCGCGGCGGTGAGGTCGCGGACGCGCTCGTAGGAGAGGTCGCCCTCGCGGGCCTCGGCGAGCAGGAGGGGGAGCGCGGTCTCGACGCCGGGGACGCCGGAGGGGGCGTCCCAGATGGAGGCATCCTTTTCGGCTCGCGTGTGGGGCGCGTGGTCGGTGGCGATCATGTCGACCGTCCCGTCGACGACGCGGTCGTACACCTTCTGCCGGAGGCGTTCACGGCGCAGCGGGGGGTTCATTCGCCCGTGGGTGTCGAGGTCGTTCAGGTCCCGGCGGGAGAGCAGCATGTGGTGGGGCGTCACTTCGCAGGTGACGCCGCGGTCGTCGGCGATGTCGATGCCGTCGGGCGTGGAGGTGTGGGCGATGTGGACGTCGGCCTGGAGGCGGTCGGCGACGTCGCAGGCGGCTCGGACGGCCGAGGCCTCCGCGCGGGCGGTGCGGAAGGCGCTCCAGGCGTCGGCGTCGTCGCGCTCCTTCGCGCCGGGCTCGAACTCGCTCGCGTCCTCGGCGTGGACGGTGACGGTCACGTCCTGGCGGGAGGCGGTCTTGACGGCGCTGGCGAACAGGTCCACGTCGATGCCCATGTCGCCGGTCGAGTCCGCGAGGAAGACCTCGCCCAGCGCGAACAGGGGGCGCTGGAAGAGCGCGCTGGGCACCCACTGGTCGGTGACGCCGCCGTTGATGCCGTAGTCCACGAGCGAGTCCCCGGCGAACTCGGCTTTCTCGTCGAAGGAGGCGCCGTCGGTCGTCGGCGGGTCGGTGTTGGGCTGGTCGACGACGGTCGTGACGCCGCCGGCCGCGGCCGACCGGCTCCCGGTCGCCCAGGTCTCCTTGTGTTCGAAGCCCGGCTGGCGGAAGTGGACGTGCACGTCGATCATGCCCGGCATGAGGCGTTTCCCCGTGGCGTCGATGAAGCGGGCGTCGGCCCGGTCTGGCATCGGGAGGTCGTCGCCGACGGCCGCGATCCGCTCGCCCTCGATCAGGACGTCACGGGTCCGGCCGTCCGGGAGGGTCGCGTTCCGGATGAGCATACCCACTCTGCGGCCCCCGGTGTGGTAAAACTCGCGGACGGGTGCGGCCACGGGGTGGGTCCCCTACTCCCCGAGCCACTCCACGGAGGCCAGCCGGTCCCCGAGGAGTTCGTCCTCGATGCGCAGGATGGCGCCGACCGGGTCCGGCTCCCCGCCGGCCTTCGCGATGCTGCCGACCGAGCGCGGGTCGAAATCGAGGTCGAGCGCGTCGTAGATCGGCGCGAGCGTCTCCGCGATTTCGGTGTGGTCGTCGACGATGACGACGCCGGCGACCATCGCCGCGTCCTGCTGGACGCGCTGGGCGATGCCCACGAGTTTGCCCGACCGCCCGGCCTGGAGCGACTGGCTGCCGGGACAGAACGAGCCCTCGGGTTCGCCGCGGCGCGCGTCGACGCCGAGGTCGCCGAGCGCCGCCCGCAGGTCGACGCGGGCGGTCGCGTACCGTTGCTGGACCCCCTCGCGCATATCGTCGACGGGTTCGATGCGGGCGAAGGCGACGGTCGTCCCGGTGTAGGCGACCGCCCGCCCGCCGACGGACCGCTCGCAGACGGCGTAGCCCCGTTCGTCCGCGATCTCGCGGGCGCGGTCGTAGCCGTCGCTGTGGACGTCTCGGGGGCCGAACGCGACCTGTCGGTGGGGTCGCCACACCCGGAGCGCGGGCTGGCCGGTCTTCGCGCCAGCCAGCAGGTCCGCGGTGAACTCCCTGTCGGCCTCGACGGACGCCGCGCGGCCGCGGACCACCCGCACCTCCGTTCCCATACCACCCCCTGCGTCCCGACGGGACTAAACGCTCTCGAAGACTATCCGACGGCGATGGCCGTCACGCTCCCCGCCGCCGTGTGCCGTCGCTACCCCCGCCTGTCCCTGTTCAACTCCCCGTACACCGCCCACGACCGCGGCTGTGCCGTCGACCTCTACCCCGACTCCGTGGATGCCCCCTCGCCCGTCGCCGGCGAGGTCGTCGACACTCGTACCGTCGACGCGCCCTCGAAACCCTACGCCGCCGCCCACGACCACCTGATTGTCGTCGACCTCGCCCCGGACTCGCCGGGGGCCGCCGACGCTGACGCAGCGCGGATCCTCCACGTCGACCCCGACGTCTCCCCCGGCGACCACGTCGCCGTCGGCGATTCGCTCGGCGAACTCGTCCGTTCGGGCTTTTTCGCTCCGTGGGTCACCAACCACGTCCACCTCGGCTTCCGCGGGGCCGACGACGACCCCGTCCGCGCCTCCGGGTCGCTCCCGCTCGCCCTCCCCGCCGACCTCGACGTGCGCCCGGCCGAGTGGGACGGAACCGGCACCGTCGTCGAGACCGGCGACACCTACGTCGTCCTCGATTCGCCCGCCCACCCCGCGCCGGGCGAGTGCTTCGCCGGCCTCGCCGCCGACGACGGAACCGTACTCGACGGCGGCCTCGTCCACTACGCGGGCGGCGGCGCTTTCTCGGTCGATGCGGCCGCCGTCGGGGCCGGTGCCGACGGGACCGGTGCCGACCGGGGCGTGACCCCCGCAACGGGCCCACTCTCCCTGCTCGGCCAGCGGGTCGGGACCGCCGCGGACGGCACCGTCGACTGGGCGGACGTGGCGCTCCGGGCGAACGACGAGCCGATTACCGGTCTCTCGCTGTTCCTCGGTCGGAAGACCGCCGGCGCGAAACTCGTCTGCCCGGACCACGGCTTCGCCGTCGGCGACGAACTGGCCGTCGAAATCGCCCCGACTGACGAGCCGATACGCCTGGGCTGACCCGAGGTGGGCGGTCCCGTCACCGCCCGAAAAAGCGGTCGAGTATCGCTTCGGCGCGGCCCCTGCGCTCGACCGTCGATTTCTCGTCTCCGGCGGGGTCGTCACCGATGCGTTGTTCGATGTCGCGGTCGCGGCGGCGGCCGGGGTCCGTCGCGACGGGCTCCCGGGGGCTGTCGTCGAGATACCGCCGGGCCTGCTCGCGGAGCGCGGGATGTGGACAGGCCCGTTCGCGGTGGCGCTGGACGACGGTCAGCCCCTCGGCGAACGCCCGGGCTTCCTCGGCGGCGATGGCCGTCGAAAGCACCGTTGCACTCCGGGAGATACCGGCGGCACAGTGGACGAGCAAACCGCCGTCGGCGCGGACGAGCGCCCGCGTCGTGTCGACGGCGGCGTCGAACTCCGCGGGGCGGTTGTTCGCGCCGTCGTCCAGCGGGTGGTGGTGTGTCGTCAGCGGCTCGCGGCGCCGCGAGAGGGTTACGACGGTCGCGAAATCGGCCGGCTCCTCGGCATACGTCTCGGGGTTCGCCGCACGGCGGTCCCCGATGTACAGCGGCCGCGAGCCGAGCCGCCGACACACCGGCGCGTTCGACATACCGTCCCATCTTCGGCTCGCAGGCACTTAAACGCGGGCGATAGGCGGGAAGCGACGGGTCGGCCGCCGGTACGGCTGATTCGCTTCCACGGCTCGCGGGCGCGAAAGAACCAATTGAAATAAGGGTGCTGTCGAATATGTAACACACACCATGGCCAAAGACCTGCCGGAAGGAGCACCGGTGATGCTCCGGATGTCCGTCGAGCGGGAGAGTGGCTATCTCTCCTGGCTCGGGATGCAGATGCAGAACATCGAGCACGGGGCGACGACGCTGACGATTCCCTTCGACACCAAACTCACCGACAGGGAGAACGAACCGCCGACCGTCCACAACGGGATCGTGTCGACGCTGATGGAACAGGCCGGCGAGATCGCCATCCGGACGACGATGCCCGATCCCGTCAACGACCGGGTCGAGCCGCTGAGTCTCGACTGTAACTTCCTCAACGAGGCGGCCCACGACCTCACCGCGTCGGCGGAGGTCGTCGAGCGCGGTGACGGCTCCGCCGTCGCGACCATCACCGTCGAGAGCCGGACACCCAACGGCAACATGAGCACCATCGCCACCGGCCAGGGCGTCTATCGCAGCGAGAGCTAGAAGGTGATCTCCTCGCGGCCCGCGAGTTCGCCGAACAGCCACTCGGCGTGTTCCAGCGCGTACTCACGGTCGTCGTCCTCGATATACCCGACCGCGTCCTCGATTACGACCGGACGGTAGTCCCGGAGGCCGGCGCTCGACGCCGTGTGGAGGACACAGACGTTCGCCAGCGTCCCACAGATAGCCAGGTCCCGAACGTTCCGCGCCGAGAGCCAGCCGTCGAGTTCCGTCTCGTGGAACGCGTCGTACGTGTGTTTCTCGACGACGAGATCCTCCTCGCGCACGGCCAGTTCCTCGACGATCTCGGCCTCCCAGGAGTCCTCGAGGACGTGCTCGCCCCAGCGGTCGAACTCGTCGTAGTAGTGGGTGTCCTCGAACTGCTCCGGTGGGTGGACGTCCCGGGTGTAGACGACCTGGACCCCGGCGTCGCGGGCCCGGTCGACGAGGTCGGCGACGGGTTCGATGGCCGCCTCGCTCGGCGGCGCGTAGAGTGACCCGTCGGGGTGACAGAAGCCGTTTTGCATATCGACCACGACCAGTGCCGTCGAGCCGCTGTCGAACTCCATGTCCGTGTCTTCGGACGCGCGGAAAAAAACCGTTCCCCGCGGGGACGTGCCCCTCGGGCGCCCGCACCCGCGTCACTTTTGGCCGCGCGGTCCCTGGGACGGGGTATGCGTACGGTCCTCGCCGCAGCCCTCCTCGCGGTCGTCGTGTTAGCCGGCTGTAGCGGCCTCTCCGCACCCGACGCCGGGAACGCGACGGACACGCCTCTCGACGGTACGAACGCGACGACAGCGAGCGACGGAGCGAGCGAGACGGCCGTCACCGACGGAACGGACGCGACGACGACGGCCGCGAGCGGTGAGCCGGCGGCCGGCGGGCTCGGCGAGGGACCGCCCGACCCGCCGACGGACCGACTCGGCTGGGAGGCGGGCTACTGGCACAACGAGTCCATCGCCGTCGACAACAGTGACGGGATGAACGCGAGCGAGCGCCGGGCGGCAGTCGCCCGGGCGATGGCCCGCGTCGAGTACGTCCGGCAACTGGAGTTCGAGGTCGACGGAACGATCCCGATCTCGGTGCGCTCCCGTGCCGAGTTCCGTAACCGGACGTTCGACGGGGCGACGAACCACAGCACGGCCGTCAGAACCTTCGAGAACGGCAAGTTCGAGGCTCCGTTCCTCGTCGGCGAGGACGAGGACGCGCTGGCGACCCAGCGGACGAACCGTGCCGCGACGACCGGCGGCTACTACGACCTGCGGAACGACTCCATCGTGCTGATCTCCGACACCGGGAAACCGCAGTTCGACGGCGAGGAGACGCTCGCTCAGGAGGTCGGCCACGCCCTCCAGGACACGCGGTTCAACGTCACGGCGATGCGCCGGTCCGTCGAGACGCGCGACGCGCTCAACGGACAGAACGGCCTCGTCGAGGGCGACGGGAACCTCATCGACGAGCGGTACATGGAGCGGTGTGGCGACGAGTGGGAGTGTATCCCCCAACCGGACGACAGTGACGCCCTCGGGGGCGGCGGCGGGGCCGGCGACGTCCACATAGGCATCAACATGATGCGCTATTTCCCGTACAGCGACGGCCCGACGTTCATCGAGTACCACTACGACCGGGGCGGCTGGGACCGGATCGACGCGATGTACGAGGACCCGCCGGTTTCGGCCGAGCAGATCATCTACCCCGAGGCCTATCCCGACGAGCGGCCGACGAACGTGACGCTGCGTGACGCGACGAGCGCGGACTGGGAGCGGGTCCGTCCCGACGAGCGGCCGGCACGGGAAACGCTCGGGCAGTCGGTCATCACGACGATGTTCGCTTACACCTGGTTCGACGCCGACTACCGGCGCCGCGGCGTCGGCGTCGTCTCGCGCGAGGACTTCCTCCACATCGAGAACGGGCAGGTCGACACCCAGGGCGACCTCTTCGACTACGACATCCCCTACAGCGACGGCTGGGACGGCGACACGCTCCACGTCTACGCGCGGACGGGCGTGAACGACACGAACGGGACGAGTGCGGGAGCGACGACCGCGGACGACGAGACGGCTCCCGACGACGCGCCCGAGACGGCCTACGTCTGGCGTATCGAGTGGGAGTCACGGAGCGAGGCGACGGAGTTCGTCGAGGGGTACGGGTCGCTCCTCCAGTACTGGGGCGGCGAGCGGGTCCCGGACCGCGACGGCGTCTGGCGGATCGACGACGAGACCAGTCCGTTCACCGACGCTTACGCCGTCCGGCAGTCGGGGACGACCGTCACGCTCGTCAACGCGCCGACGGTCGGGGACCTCCCCGACGTGTCCGACACCGTGGCGGCCCCCGCCGCCTCGGCGAGTGGGTGACCGGCCGTGCGACGACGCCTCGCCCTCCTCGCGCTCGCGGCGGTCTGCCTGCTCGCCGGCTGTAACGCCTTCCTCGGCGGGGAGCGACCCGACCCGGCGAGCGACCAGCTGGGCTGGGAGAACGGGACCTGGCACGACGACCCCCTCCAGGTGACGACCGAGGACGGGCTGAACGCGAGCGAGCGCGCGGCCGTCGTCGCGCGGACGATGGCACGCGTCGAGGAGATCCGCGGCCTGGAGTTCGAGGAACCGGTGCCGGTGACGGTCATCTCCCGGGCCGAGTACCGCCGGAACAACTCCGACTCGGGGAACGGCGGCGCCTACGGCGAGTGGAACAACCAGGTCTGGGAGGCCCTCTTCCTCGTCGGCGAGGACCGGAACGTCTCCGCGGCGTTCGACTCGACGCTCGGGTCGTCCGTCCAGGGCTACTACTCGCCGAGCAAGGACGAGATCGTGATCGTCAGTGACGCCGAGACGCCGACCATCGACCGAACGACGCTGGCACACGAACTCGTCCACGCGCTCCAGGACCAGCACTACGGCCTCGGCGGCAACCCCGAGTTCCAGGACACCCAGCTCGCCCACCGGGGCGTCACGGAGGGCGACGCGACCTACGTCCAGAAACTGTACGAACGCCGCTGTGGCGACCGCTGGCGCTGTCTCGACCGCCCGGATCGGACGACCGCCGGGACGGACAGCGACTTCGACCGTGGCGTGTTCGTCGCCCTCTATGCCCCCTACGCCGCCGGGCCGCGGTTCGTCGCCGAGCGTCAGCAGGCCGAGGGCTGGGACGCCGTGGACCGCCTCTACGAGCGATACCCCAACAGCACGGAACAGCTCATCCACCCCGAGAAGTATCCCGACGAGGCCCCGGTCGACGTGTCGATCCCGGACCGCTCGAACGGGCAGTGGGAGCGGTTCGACCTCCAGCGGCCGGCCCACGACGTGGTCGGTGAGGCCTCCATCTACGCCATGCTCCGGGCGACCGGCCAGGCCGACGACGGCGCCCCCTACGAGTACGAGCATCCCCTCTCCTCGGGGTGGGGCGGCGACCGCATCGTCCCTTACCGGGACGGCGACCGCTTCGGCTACGTCTGGGCCATCGAGTGGGACTCCCGTCGGGACGCGCGGGACTTCGAGCGGGCTTACCGGGCGGTCCTCGACGAGCGGGCGAGCCGCCAGCCGGGGACGGACACCTACGTCCTGCCCGAGTCCGACCCGTTCGGCGACGCCTTCCGGGTGACCCGGACGGGCACGCGCGTCCGGATCGTCAACGGGCCGTCCGTCGAATCCCTCGACGGGATTCACGGCTGAGTGGGACTGTCGGCCGCCGAGCGTGACGGTCGCCGACGCCGAAGCGAGCGACGGCACCGACGGGTAGTTTTTTCGTCGGTGGGGCGGTAGCGACGGTCATGACCGAGTTCGACATCGTTTCGTCCGAGGCCATCCGAGAGGGTCGCGCGACGGACGCCTACTTCGACCGGACGGTCGAGGCACTGGAGCACGCCGACCGCAACCCCCACGTCGTCGCCGAGGTGACCGCGGACCAGTTTCCCGACGGCGAGTTCGAGGTGCTCGCGGGCCTGAACGACACCGCCCGCCTCCTCGAAGGCCTCGATATCGACGTCTACGCGCTCCGGGAGGGGCGGCTGTTCGACGGCGGTCCCGTCCTCCGCATCGAGGGCCGCTATCTGGAGTTCGCGGTCTACGAGACCGCGTTGCTGGGCTTCCTCTCGCACGCCTCCGGCATCGCGACAAACGCGCTGGCGGCCCGCCGGGCCGCGCCGGACTCGCTCGTGATCAGTTTCGGCTCCCGGCACACCCATCCCGCCATCGCGGCGGTCGTCGAGCGTGGCGCGATGGTCGGCGGGCTCGACGGTATCTCCAACGTCGCGGCCGGCGAGGTGATCGGCGTGGAAGCGAGCGGCACGATGCCACACGCGCTCGTAATCTGCTTCGGCCGGGGCAACCAGGAGGACGCCTGGCAGGCGTTCGACGAGGCGGTCGCCGCGGACGTGCCCCGGGTCGCGCTCTGTGACACCTACTCCGACGAGAAAGACGAGTCGGTCCGGGCCGCCGAAGCCGTCGAGGCACTGGACAGCGTCCGCCTCGACACCACCGGCTCCCGGCGGGGCGACTTCCGGCACATCATTCGCGAGACCCGCTGGGAACTCGACGCGAAGGGCTTCGAGGACGTGGGCATCTTCGCCTCCGGCGGTCTCGGCCCCGCCGAAATCCGGGACCTGCGGGACGTGGTCGAGGGGTTCGGCGTCGGCGGTTTCGTCAGCAACGCCGACCCCATCGACTTCGCGCTGGATATCGTCGAGGTCGAGGGGGAACCGGCCGCGAAGCGAGGGAAACTCTCCGGGACGAAGCAGGCCTACCGGACGCTCGACGGCGGCCACCACGTGGCCCTGGCCGACGCCGACGGTCCGGCCGACGGCGAGCCCCTGCTGGAACCGCTGATCGAGGACGGCGAGATCGTCCGCGAGTTCGACCTCGACGCGGCCGCCGACCGGGCGCTGGCCGACGCCGAACGGACCGGATTCGGGAGCGAGTGAGCGGACCGGGTTTCCGGTCGAATGAGCGGACCGGCCCGGATCGGTCACCGGGTCTACTTCTCCCCGAACCGCGCGCCCCGGCCCGCGGGTCCCGCCGGATGCCTGCCACGCCACTCGCTCGCCGTCGAGCCCGGATTGAACCGAGTTAAATCCAGTTAAAACGGCTTAATTCGGGCTGACGCTCCGGAAATTCGGGTTCACGGCTTCCCCCCTTCATGACCCCGGAGTGCCCAGGACCGAGTGGAGTCAGACAATGAACGCAAGCAAACTCGTCGTGGCCGCACTGGCCGCACTGCTGTTGAGCGCGGGTACCGTGGCGGCCCTGCCGGGCCAGGCCGCGGACGCGGGTGCATCGAACGCGAACGAACAGGCCGACGCTGCCGAGGCCGCCGAGGAGCGTGACGCCGCGGACGGGAACGCGAGCGACGCCGCGGACGCGAGCGAGAAGAAGCCTGCCGCCGCCGAGAACGCCGACGAACGCCGTGGCCCGCCCGCGGACCTGCCCGAGCAGGTGCCCGACCACGTCCACGAGATCCACGAGACGATCAATCAGTTCCTCGACGGTGACCTCGAGGGCTCGCTCGGTGCCGCTATCAGCGACGTGACGCCGGACGACGACGCTGACAGCGAGGACGCGGACGCCGAGGGCGCCGACAGTGAGGAGTCCGCTGACGAGGACGCGGACGACGCTGACACCGAGGAAGCCGACGAGGACGCCACCGATGACGAATCCGCTGACGAGGAGTCCGTCGACGACGAGGAGATGACCGAGGACGAACAGGCCGACGAGGACGCCGAGGAGTCGGCTGACGACGCTGCCGCCGACGCGTAACGACCCCGCCCCCCTGCTGACGCACGACACGACGCGGTTCTTTTCCCTGACCTCACCGGAAAGCGGCGGCGCTGGTCGGTACAGGTGCTCGGGGAGTTCTCATTCTGAGCGGCGGA
The DNA here is from genome assembly GCF_023028345.1 of Halorientalis marina. Classification (GTDB taxonomy): domain Archaea; phylum Halobacteriota; class Halobacteria; order Halobacteriales; family Haloarculaceae; genus Halorientalis; species Halorientalis marina. The sequence continues at coordinate 454,589 of NZ_CP095487.1, forward strand.
GTGGCGAGCGAGACGTCGAACGCGTGACGACGGGACTAGAGGTCGAGTTCGGCGACGGAGCCGTTGGGTTCGCGCTCGCGGAAGACGCGGCCCTCGAACAGCGTGACCATGGCGTCGTCCTCCCAGGCGCCGGCGGGGAGGTCGGCGGTCCGGCAGACGCGGTCGAGACACTCGGCGGCCGACCAGTCGTTCTCGACGGGGACGGTCGGGTAGAGCCAGCCACCCCGGTCGCCCTTCTCGACGGCGACGCCGTGGCGGCCGATCTCCAGATCGGCGAGCGGGTCGTCGGTCAGGACGACGCTGTCGACGATACACAGCGAGACACGAAGGTTACCGAGTTCTGCGGCGTCGACACTCGAGCCACAGGAGTCCTCGCCGGCGGCCGCGATGGCGGCGTCGACGATGGCTCGGCCGAGGTGTTCGCTGTCGTCGTAGGTGCCGGCACAGCCCCGGAGTCGGCCGCGTCCGCGGGTACTCTCCAGTCGGACGAACGCGCCCGTCCGAGCGTAGAAGGCGTCGCGCATACTCCCGAGCTGCTCGCGCTTGTCGTTTTCTACGAACGTCTCGACGGCGTTCCGGGCGAGTTCGACGGCACGGACGCCGTCGGTCGCCGAGAGGCTCCCCGCTGTGGCTGTCATTACCCATTCATAGGCCGGGGAACGTTTGAACGTGTCCCTTCCGAGCTGGCTGGTAGACGGTACCGTGGCACACGGCCGACCGAACGGCTTAATCCGCGCCGTCGAGTAGCTTCGCCCGGCAGAGGGAGCCTGGCTCCCGTGCGCCCAGAGCGCATGAGGAAAGTCCCCCCACCGTCGGGCAGGTGACCGGGCGCAAGCCCGGAGCGGGAGACCGCTGGCTCTGGAACAGAAACGACACCACTCCGTGGGAGCGATGAGGCGCGCGAACCCCGACCGCAAGGGAGGGGGAGTTAACCCGCCGAGCGAAGCGGGGTCCTTCGGGACCCCGATGGCGAGCGGGCCTCGCCCGTGAACCGGGTGGCGACGTAGTCGCCGCCGACTGCTTGAACGGGCCTCGCCCGTGAACGCCGCCCGCGGAGAACGGATGGAACGGCGAATCCTCACCGGTGCAAGTCCGCGTGCGCTGGTAGCCCGACACTGCCCACGTGGGCACCACGCGGACGCTCAGCCGAATGCCGGGCAAACAGAAGGGGGCTTACTCCCCTCAGCCACGACTCGTCCAGTAGCCACAACGGATTTGCTCGTCCGCGACAAGGAACGGGTGATGGAGACGCGTGTCGTCGCGGTCGCGGTCGCCGTCGTCCTCGCCGGCTGTTCGGTCCCGGCGGACCTCTCCGAGGCAGTCTCCGGCCCCGAAACGCCCGCGTGGGACGAGACGGAACTGGTCGTCGCCCTCTCGGTCGAGACCGACGACTCGTACGCCAGTCACCAGCGGGCGCTCCGCACGACGCTCGACTACTGGGGGGCAAACGCCGAGCGGTACGCGGGCCACCCCATCGAGTTCCGGCTCGAACCGAACGCCTCGGACCCCGACGTGCGCGTCAGCGTCGTCGAGACCGTGACGGGCTGTGGCCGCGAGGATCACACCGCCGGCTGTGCGCCCTACGTCGAGGACCTCCACGTCCACGACCGCCCCCTCTCCGTGCGGATCCGGGGCGGCTTCGACCGCGCCTCGACCCGGCTGGTCATGAAACACGAGTTCGGCCACGTCCTCGGCCTGGGCCACGACGACGCCCCCGGCGAAATCATGGGTGAGCGCGCAGTCCTCGCGAGCCAGCCCCGGCCCGACGCGACCGAGCGCGCGCTCCCCTGGAACCGCTCGACGCTGTCGGTGTACGTCGACGACCGCAATCTCTCGGCCGACGAGCGCGCGACCGTCCGCGACCAGATCGGCCACGCGCTCGACTACTACGCCGACGGCGCCGACGGCACCGTCCCCGCCAACGTCTCGTTCGTCCGCGTCGACGACCGCTCGGCCGCCGACGTCCGAATCCTGTTTCCCGACCGTGCCTGTGGCGACGCGGCCGGCTCGTGCAGTCAGCTGTTCGGCCCCGACCCGGACCGCGACGGTGCCCGCGAGCGGTACTCCCGGCTCGTGATTTCGGTCGGAACCGTCGACGACGAGGCCGTCGGCTGGCACGTCGCCCGCTGGCTCGGGACCGGCTTCGGCCACGACGAGGAAGCCGACCTCCCACCCCCGCTCCGGGACGCCACCTACGAGGAGCGCCGCGGCGAGTGGTGGGACTGATCGCCGAAACCGACGCGTAACCGCTGTTCATTCTCCGGATATAATCCAGAAATCGACAGGGGCCTCTCAGGGCTCCGCGGAGCCAGGCACGCTGACAAAATTATAAATAGTATGTTATCGAACCGTCGGCTGTGCCATGTCAACAGATACCACTACAAAGCCGATGGACACGGAACTGTTCGGCCGGTCGGTGTCGTTCGAGTACTCGGAACACTGGCTCGGTTACTCGCTTTTGATCCTCCGGGTCGTGATGGGCTGGGTGCTGTTCCAGGGTGGCATCGTGAAGGTGCTCGACCCCAGCTGGAGCGCGAGCGGATTCCTGCTCAACGCGATTCCGGAGGGGAACCCGCTGATGGGGTTCTGGTCGATGCTCGCGACCGACTACATCGCGATCATCGACCCGCTGAACGCGTGGGGCCTCACGCTGACGGGCCTGTTCCTGATCGCCGGCGCGTTCGTCCGCTGGGTCGCGTTCTGGGGGGCCGTCATGATGCTGTTCTACTGGCTGGCGGCGCTCCAGGGCGGCCTCATGGCCGGGCTCCCCCTCGCCCACGGCTGGGTCGTCGACGACCACCTGGTCTACGCCGCGCTCCTGTTCGGTCTCGGCGCGTTCGGGAGCGGGCGCATCCTCGGCGTCGACGCGTACCTCGAAGAGACGGACGTGGTCCAGAACAACCGCTGGCTCCGGTACTTCCTCGGGTGAGAGCCGGCCCCGCCGTCGCTCCACCCCCCGAACCGGTCAGGGCCGCTCGACGCCGACGACCGTCGACACCCGGGCGTTCTCCTTGAGCTTCAGCCCTGCACCGCCGACCGAGAGGGGCACGCCGTCGAGGTTCCGCACCGTCAGCGTCGGGTGGAACGCGCCCCGCGCCAGCAGTTCGTCGCGGGTCTGGACCCGGAGGGCCACGTCGTCCGGCGCCGCGACCGTCTCGTTGTACTCAAGCAGGTACTGCCCCGCATCGAGCGTCCACCACTCGTAGTCGTCGTCCTCGTTGCGCTTCGCCGACGGGTGGGGTTCGGTCTCGGCCGGTTCCAGTTCGCCGCCGCCGAAGTCGACTCGGCCCGGTTCGGTGACCTCGTGGACCGCGGCGGCCGTCAGGTCCAGCCCGCGGCCCTCGGTCTGGGTCGGTTCGTGGACGATGCCGTCGACGAACGCCGTGAGGTCCGTCCGTGGCATATGGTCACACTCGCCGGACGGAGTGAAAAACCCCCGGCCGTGGTCAGTCGTCCTCCCAGACGAACCGGCCGTCCTCCTGGACGACTTCGCCGTCGATTTCGAGCCGCGACCCCTCGTTCATCCACCTGATGAGGTCGACGTGCACGGCGCTCTCCGTTCGTTCGTCCTCGTGGCCCGCGGGGAAGTTCGACGCGTAGGCCCGCCCGAGCGCCAGGTGGACGGTGCCGCCCATCTTCTCGTCGAAGAGGATGTTGTCGGTGACGCGGTCGATGCCGCGGTTCATGCCGACCCCGAGTTCGCCCAGCCGCTTCGCGCCCGCGTCCGTGTCCAGTACGTCCGCGATCACGTCCGCTCCCTGTTCGGCCGCGAAGTCGACCACCTCGCCGTCCGCGAACTCCAGGCGCACGTCCCGGACCCGGCGGTCGTTGATGGTCATGGGCACGTCGAAGGTGACCGTCCCCTCGGTCTCGGCGGGGGCGGTGAACACCTCGCCGCTGGGGAGGTTGTGGGAGTCGTAGGCGACCGAGGCCGCGCTGTTGACCGCCACCCGGTTCTCGACGGACATCGTGAGGTCCGTCCCCTCGCCGACGATCCGGACCTCGCTGCCGTCGTCCAGCCGGCGCTTGAGCCGCCCCATCTCCCCGGCGAGCGCGTCCCAGTCCCGGAGGACGGCGTCGTAGACGAACTCGCGGTAGGCCGCGTAGGACATCCCGGCCTGCTGGGCGAGCGACCGCGTCGGGTGGACCGTCGACACCCAGTCGGTGGCGAGTCGGGCTTCCCGAATCCCTTCGCGGGCGTTCGCGAGTGCCCGCCGGCGGTCGCTTGGCACGTCCGCGCCGGCGGTCGTGTTGCGGCCCCCGCCCAGCGAGAGGACGCTGTCGGCCTGCTCGTACAGCGCCAGCTGGTACTCCGGGTCAGGGTCGAACTTGCCGTCGTGGGCGCGGGTGTAGGCCCGCGCGACCTCCGCCGAGTCGTACACCGACAGGAGGTTCGCGCCCCGCTCGCCCAGTTTCTCGGCGACGGCGACCGCGAGGTCGTGGGCACCCTCCGCCACCCGGAGGACCACGTCGTCGCCCGCCTCGATGCGTGCGCTCCAGTCGACCAGCACCTCTGCGTGGTCGTGTACGCGCTCGTCCATACCCGCCTCTCGGCCGGGGTCGACTAAACGCCGGTGGTCAGTCCCGCCACTCCCGGGCGAGCAAGCCGTAGAGGAGCGTGTCGTGGCGCTCGCCGCGGACGTAGTCCTGTTCGCGGAGCCGGCCCTCCTGCTGGAAGCCGAGTTTCTCGATCACCGTCCGGGAGGCGTCGTTGCCCTCGAACACGCGCGCGACGACCTTGTGCAGGCCGCGGTCGTCGAACGCGTGGTCGAGACAGAGCGCGGTGGCCTCGGTGGCGTACCCCTCGCCCTGCTCGTCGGGGGCGATCCAGCAGCCGAGTTCGGCGTGGTCGCGCTGCTGCTCGATCCCGAACAGGAAGACGAAGCCGACCGGCGTCCCGTCGCGACAGGGGAGAAACTGGACGGACGCCTCGTCGTCCTCGACGAAGGCCGCGAGGTCGTCCCGCCCGACCGGTGTCGGTGCGGGCGCGCCCCGACGGACCGCCGGGTCGTTCCCGTGTTCGAGCAGGAAGTCGTAGTCGTCGGGCGTCACCGTCCGCAGGTCGAGTCGGTCGCCGGCGAGGAACGTCGGCCCGGGCATGGGCTGGCGTTCGGACCAGCGATGGAAAAAACCGGATCAGTCGGGGTAGATCAGGATCGTCGCGAGGTCGCTCTCGACGACGACGACCTCCTCGCCGGACTCGGCGCGGTGTTCCTCGTGCACCGCGACGGCGTCGCCAGGGACGACGGCGACCTCCTCACCGAGGTCGACCTCCACCTCGCCGTCCAGGCGTTTCTGCTGTTTGACGTCCTCGGGGTCGGCGTCCTCCAGCGCGCCGACGACGGCGCCGGCCTGATCGCGGAACTCGGGGCCGATGACCGAGTGGTCGGGTTCGACCTCGACGGGGACGAGTTCGACCGCCGGCTCGCCCTTCCGGATGTGGACCGGGGCGTTGACCGCCTCCGAGAGGTCGTAGGTGTCGACCGCGCGTTCGGGGGTCTCCTCGGCGTAGACTTCGATCTTCCCGAGTTCGGCGTTCAGCGCCATCCCCTGGTCGGACTTCCAGCCCCGGACCGTCGAGGCCACGTCCGCGATGAGTTCGCCGACGGTCTCGGCCTCCTCGTCGACCATGTCGACTTCGGGCCAGTCGGCGGCGTGGACGCTCCCCTCGGTCGCGGGCAGGCCCTGCCAGGCCTCCTCGGTCAGGAAGGGGGCGAAGGGCGCGAGCATCCGCAGCGAGGCCGACAGCGCCGTTTCGAGCGCGTCCTTGGCGGCGTTTGCCTCCCCGGGACGCCCCTCGTAGAGCCGGCCCTTGATGAGTTCGAGGTAGTCGTCGGCGAGGTCGTGCCAGACGAACTCCCGGAGCTCTCGGAGCGCGGCGTCGAACCGGTAGGCGTCCATGTGCTCGGCGACCGTGTCGGCGACCTGCGAGGTCCGCGAGAGAATCCACTCGTCGGCGTCGCGGTAGGCCGGGCTCTCCATCGTCGGCCCGCCCGACTCGAGGTGGCCCGCCGCGAACTTCGTGATGTTCCAGACCTTCGTCCCGAAGCGGCTCGCGGACTTGACCTCCTTCCACTGGAACTGGATGTCGCTTCCGGGCTGTCCACCGAGGGCCATCGCCTGCCGGAAGGCGTCGGCGGAGTACTCCTCGACGGCCTCCTCGGGCTGGACGAAGTTCCCGCGGGACTTGGACATCTTGTTGCCGTCCTCGCCGAAGACCATCCCGTTGATCAGGGCCTCGTCCCACGGGATCTCGTCTTCGAGGGCGGCGGTCCGGAGGATGGTGTAGAACGCCCACGTCCGGATGATGTCGTGGCCCTGCTCGCGCAGTTGGACCGGCTCGAACGCCTCGCCGGGCCAGCCGTTGACGTACATCGCGGAGATCGAGGAGTCCATCCACGTGTCCATCACGTCGGTCTCGCCGGTCCAGGATTCGGCGCCACACTCGGGACACTCACCGATTGCGGGATCCTCGTCGGTCGGTTCGACCGGGAGTTCGTCCTCTTCGGCGACGTGGGTGTGGCCGCAGTCCTCACAGAACCACGCGGGGATGGGCGTGGCGAACACGCGCTGGCGGGAGATCACCCAGTCCCACTCCATCCCCTCGGTCCAGTCCTCCAGGCGGTCGTACATGTGCTCGGGCACCCACTCGACGTCGCGGGCGTGTTCCAGGATTTCGTCCTGGCGGACCTCGACGAACCACTGCTCTTTCGAGAGGATTTCGATGGGCGTGTCACACCGCCAGCACTGCCCGACGTTCTGCTCCGTGGGTTCGCTCTCGTTGAGATAGCCCGCCTCGTGGAGGTCGTCGGCGACGGCCTCCTTGGCCTCGTCGATCGTCATGCCGGCGTACTCGCCGGCGTCCTCGTTCAGTTTGCCGTCCTCGGTGACGACCGCCCGGAGGTCCAGGTCGTGTTCGGCCCACCAGTCCACGTCCTGTTTGTCCCCGAAGGTACAGATCATGACCGCGCCGGTCCCGAACTCGGCGTCGGCGTCCTCGTCGGCGATGAGTTCGACCTCCTGGCCGAAGATGGGGACCTCGAACGTGTCACCGATGCGGTCCTCGTAGCGCTCGTCGTCGGGGTGGACGGCCATCGAGACACACGCGGCGAGCAGTTCCGGACGCGTGGTGGCGATCTCGACGTCGTCCGTTTCGTCGTCGGCACCGGGGAAGGTGACGTAGTAGAGAGTGCCGTCGACGCCCTCCTCGGTTTCGACCTCGGCGTCGGCGATGGCGGTCTCACACCGCGGACACCAGTTGACGGGGTGTTCGTCCTGATAGACGTAGTCGGAGTCGGCCATCCGGACGAACGACCGCTGGGTCTCGCCCCAGTAGTCGGGGTCCATCGTCTTGAACTCGTGGTCCCAGTCCTGGGAGAACCCCAGCGCGTGCATCGTCTCTTTCATCGCGTCGATCTGTTCCTCGGTGTGCTCGATGCACATCTCGCGGAACTCGTCGCGGGGCACGTCCGTCCGGTGGATGTCCCGGTTCTCCTCGACTTTCACCTCGGTCGGGAGGCCGTGGCAGTCCCACCCCTGGGGGAAGTCCACGTCGAACCCCTGCAGGCGCTTGTACCGGGCGGCGAAGTCCATGTAACACCACCCCAGCGCGTTCCCGATGTGGAGGTTCCCGGTCGGGTACGGCGGGGGTGTGTCGATAACGTAGTCGGGACTCCCCGAATCCTCGTACTGGTAGACATCCATTGCCTGCCACTGTTCGCGCCACTTCCCCTCGATCTCGTCTGGCTCGTAATTGTCCGGTAGGTCACTCATGATTTAGATCGCGCTGATGGCTCGGTCGGCCGAGAAACGTGCGACTGGTCGTCGCGCTACCGTACTACCGACGACATCAGGCCCATACCCGTGGCTTTGCTCGGTCGCGTGTATAATGTTTCGCTTCCCGGCACCTCACCCGGCCGGCCCCACCACGTACCTGTCCAGCAGGAACACGCCCGCGCTCACGGCGACCGCGGCGACCGTCACGCGCGGGTCGGAGGTAACGTAGAGGTTCGGGGTCGGCGGGCGCCACCAGATCGGATACAGCCAGAAGCTTGCCTGCCCGTCCGCGAACATCCGCAGGCCGTCCAGGGCGAGCGAACTCGCGCCGCCGGCGACGAGCAGGGCGAAGGCGCGCCGTCGGGCTTCGGTGAACGCGAGCGTGATTCCGGCCGCGATCACGAGGACGCCCGCGAGCGAACTGACCGGAGTGTAAGAGAACGGCACGCCGAGCAGCCCCTCGATCACCTCGGCGTCAACGACGAGGTCGATCTTGACGAGGTCGGGGATGACCGCGCCGGCCATCCCGACGGGAATCCAGCGCGCCGTCAGCCCGTCGAGCCCCCAGCTCGCGACCGTCAACAGGACGTACGCCGCCAGGACGTGTGTCAGTAGCTCCGCCATTATTTCGCCTCGAACCCGAGTCCGTCGAGATCGATTCGCCAGTGTCTGAAAAACAGGACGGCGACGAGCACCACTCCGACCAGGGAGACGGCGTACTTGAAGAGCGTCGAGCTCCCGGCCGGGTTGACCACGATGACGTTCTCCGCCGTGAGTCGCCTGTCGGGCCGAATCGTCCCGTACACCTGGAGCGTGCCGCCGGGCGCGACCGCCCGGTCGACGCCGCTTACCGTCAGCGGGAGCTGGCCCCGTTCCGTCTCGACGAGCATCTCGACCGTTTCGTTCGCCCGGTCGGTCTCCTGGACCGTCCCGAACAGGAAGGTTTGCTCGCCGACGTGGTCCCCGTAGTTCGCGTCCAGTGCCGTCGCGTTGGCGTAGGGCCAGTGGTCGTCCTCGACGGCGTCGAAGTGGACGCCCATCCCGACGACGAGGAGCACACACACCACCATTCCGAGGAGTCGCAGGCCGAGGCGCATTGCTTCGTGGTACCGGAAGCACCGACTGTCAGGTATAGATACGTTTGGATTTCGTCGGAAACCACAACCCCTACCTGCCGGCCTGCTGAGGCTCGGATATGCACCTCGGCGTAATCGGACTCGGGCGGATGGGGCGGATCGTCGTCGACCGCGTCCTCGATGCGGGCCACGACGTGTCCGCGTTCGACATCGACGACGACGCGGTCGCGGACGCCGCCGACGCCGGCGCGACTCCCGCCGACTCCATCCCCGACCTCGCGGACGACATCGGCGCGGAGAAGCGCATCTGGCTGATGGTCCCCGCCGGCGACGCCATCGACGCCGCACTGGACGAACTCGACGGGCTGGTGGACGAGGACGACGTGATCGTCGACGGCGGGAACTCCCACTTCGAGGACTCCGTCCGCCGCGCCGAATCCACCGACGCCGCCTATCTCGACTGTGGCACCTCCGGCGGTCCCGCCGGCGCGGAACTGGGCTTCTCGCTGATGGTCGGCGGCCCCGAGTGGGCCTACGATGAACTGCGGCCGGTCTTCGACGCCGTCGCCACCGGGCCGGACGGCCACGACCGGATGGGGCCGGCGGGGTCGGGCCACTACGTCAAGATGGTCCACAACGGCGTCGAGTACGCCCTGATGCAGGCCTACGGCGAGGGATTCGAGCTGCTCCACGAGGGCCGCTACGACCTCGACCTCGAGGCCGTCGCGCGCACGTGGAACAACGGCGCGGTCATCCGGTCGTGGCTGCTGGAACTCTGCGAGGAGGCCTTCCGCGAGGAGGGAACCGACCTCGGGGACGTGGCCGACCACGTCGCCGGCGGCTCGACGGGCACCTGGACCGTCCAGGAGGCACTGGAGCAGGAGGTCCCGCTGCCGCTGATCTACGCGGCGCTGGCCGAGCGATTCAACTCCCGTGGGACGGGTGACGGCGAGGGGCGGTTCTCCCGGCGGCTGGCTAACCGCCTGCGCTACGGCTTCGGGCGGCACGAAGTGAAACGCCGCGAGGAGTGACCCGTGGTCGCCGACCCTCGCTCTGCCGAACGCGTTCGCCCGCGGCTCCTGGGGAGAACAACAGCTTAATTAACGCCGTATTCCGTACCTGCGAATATGGTCGATCCACTGGGTGTCGCGCTCGGGGCGGTGCTGACGCTCACCGCCGTTGTCCTGCACTACTCGTCGGGCACCGGCTGGGAGCCCAACGACGACATCTCCCAGGAGGTCCTCGAGAAACGCGCGGAGAGCCTCCCGGAGACGGACTTCCCCGAGCCGATGAACCGGTCCATCGGCGGCGGTGGCGCCCCCGCGGGCGCCGTCGCCGGCGGTGCCGAAGGTGAACTCGCAGAGGGCGGCGAGAGCGACGAAGACGAGGGCTTCGACCCCGACGCAATCGCCGATGACGAGGTCGAGGTCTACGAGATCGAGTTCGCAAAGGAGGGCGAAACCATCGAAATCGCGAACAACGAGAACATCCTCGACGTCGGCGAGGACAAGGGTTGGGACATGCCCTACGCCTGCCGCGAGGGGTCGTGTCTCTCCTGTGCCGGCCACATCGAGGAGGGCCCCGCACAGGACTACATCAAACACAGCAACAACGACACGCTGAACGAGGAGGAGATGGACAACGGCTACTGCCTGACCTGCACGGCGTACCCGACCGACTCCTTCACGCTCGAAACCGGCGAACAGCCCTGAGTCGTCCCGGTTCACAACGATTATACGCGCGTCTCCTGTACTGCTTTTCGAGGGCGGCTAGTTCAGCGGACAGAACGCCTGGTTCCGGACCAGATGGTCGGGGGTTCAAATCCCTCGCCGCCCGTGCAACAAACCGCTGAGCGTAGCGAAGCGGTGCAGTGAACCGGCAGCGAGGATTTGAACCACGCGAGACGAACGCAGTGAGTCTCGCAATCGGGTTCAAATCCCTCGCCGCCCGTCGACGGATTTTCGCCGGAAAATGGGGGCATTGAGTGGCGATACGGTAGATTCACCGTTCTCATTTCTCATTCCCTTTCGTTCAGCAATCGAACGATTCCCAGAGTCCGTCAAACATCGAATTCTTCTTGCAGGGCATCGACGGCTTCCGCTACCCGCTCTCGTCGAAGCCGTCCCTGCCAGCGGTCGATGTCGTCGTGAGTGATCGACTGGACGCCCCACGGCACGATTCTGCTATCGTCCGGTGTTCCACCTTGAACCCAGTCGTCGGGGTCGATCTCGATGAGGCCGTCGTGCCAGGATTTCGTCGTGAGCGTCAGCGCGATGTACTGCTCGCCGTGGAACGGCCGACCCTCGTGGTTCGAGACGACTAGCCACGGCCGCGCGGCGGTCGTGCCTTTGAACGGGTCAGCGCCGAAGACGACGTCACCGGGCTCGAAGATCGGTTCGTCCTCGCTCACTGCTCGTTCCCCTGCTGACTCGGATGGGGTTCCTCGGGCGCGTGTGTCGCCCACTCGTCGCCGTCCTCCGCGCCGAGTTGTTCGTTGAACAGCGCTGTCGCACGACTGTACCCGTCGTAGGACTGCAACCGCTCCTCGTTCTCGGTGATCGCCCAGTAGGCGGCCTTGTGTTCCACGAGATCACGGGCCTTCAACCGGGAGAGGGCCGTGCTCACGGTCCCGCTGTCGAGGTCGGTCTGGCGTGCGATTTCGGCGGCCTTGAACGCCCGGTCGCTGTTCGCGCCGAGGAAGCCGAGCACCTGGTCCGTCGCCGAGAGGTCGGCCAGTTCCTCCTCGGATGCGCTCTCGAACGTGTCCCGGTCGATCGACATGCGTGTAAGTAGTGAAAGTAATGTTATAACCGTTCGCACTGATCCTCCGTATCACTGGTTCTTCGCTCGGCACCGGAACTGTCCGTGCTGAAGTAGCCGTAATCGGCCCAGAGACGCGCTCAAATGGGATTCGTTCAGCAGGTGAACGCACGCCCTCGCCGCCCGTCGACGGGTTTTCGCCGGAAACTAAGTGATTCAGGGTCTGTTTGTGGATATTCTGAACTCACCTATCGTCTTCCTTTCGTTCGATTGTCGAACGATTCCGTTTATCCAGTGTCTCGTCTCGCGACGTGTCACACTCGACCCGATACTGCCGAGGTATTTACCGACACGAGTCGTATCCGTGTCGTGATGGAGCGCGTCGTCCACTACCACTATCCCTACGCAGAAAATTTCTCGCTCACGTATAGCTCCGCATCCGCCAGCGAGATTCTGGCTCGTCGTAACGAGGCGGACGACGCGACGAAGCTCATCGGCTAACCGTTCGAGACGCCGGTCTACGTTCTCTACGAGAGTGAGACGGAAATTCAGAACGCGAGTGACGTGGAGTACGATAGAGACTGGCTCCGCGATCGAATCACCGAACTGCCGCGTGCCGGGCAAGTCGTCGCCTTCCGGTTAGTGGAGTTACTCGAAGCGGCCGTGGACGTCCGTGACGACGACGAATTCCGTCTCTACAAGGACTTCGAGCCGGAGAAAATCAGGCAGGCACTCGATCACGTCTCGTGGGGCACTCCGCTGCCGGAGGTCGCTGGCGATCTCATGTCGAACCTCATCCTCCGGCACTCGCTCCCGAACGCGAACCACCGGACTGCGATTGCGATGCTCCAGTTCTGCATCGAGAGCGTCGTGGCGGATTTCGAGATGCCGCGGACCCACCTGGATGACGACACATGGAAGGAGTGGGTCGATCCGTACATCGTCGACTCAAAGCGTCTCATCACCGTTCGCCGGAACAACGTCCGGTTCCAACGACTCGAAGACCTCGGTGTCGATCTCGTCGAACGGAAGGACGGGATTCGGATCCGCCTCACTGACTTCGAGCTGGATATGCACTGGCAGGAGGCGCTGTCGACGTACGCCAGTCGTCACGAGGAACACTGCACAGCGTTCGCTCGCTCAGTGCTCGAACAGACGGATCGACCGGAACTCGTCGAGCGCTCGGGACCGACGAAACGGGAATTCGTTGACTATCTAGAAACCGGACTCGTCGAACGGGACTTCAGAGAACTGTTTTGATCAGTCGCGAAGCTCCGCGACCGACTGGCCGACCTCGCGAACGTGCTCGCTCCGTTCCAGGTCGAGTTCCTCGGCGAGATAATCGACTGTCTCTTCGAGGCTCATACCGAAACGAAGTCCGTCGAGCGGTATAAGCCTGCTGTTAGTGAGGGTGTCCTCGTGCCTGAACCGCAGTTACCCGGACGAGATTGAAACGTCCGTAATCAGCTGCGAGACGCGCTCCAATGGGATTCGCTCGGTCACTGAACGCACGCCCTCGCCGCCCGTCGACGCCACTCCTGCGCTATTCGGACTTTAGAAGCGCGGTCGAGGCGGACCGATACGGAACCACCGGTCCGACAGCGGCAGGAACTCGAGCGAACCCTCCCGGGAAACTCCGCGCCCTCACTCAGTCCATTGCTGAGTCATCCGTCTCGCGTTCGTGGACCCGGACCGTCGAAATCCGGGTCCCATCGACGCTCGTCACCTCGACGGCGTACCCGGCGACCTCGACGCGATCGCCGCGTTCCGGTGCACGGTTGAGTCGTTCGAGCACCAGCCCACCGATCGTTTCGACCTCGTCACTCGTGAACTCTCCCGCGATCGTGTCGTTGATCTTCGACAGCGGGACGCCGCCGTCGATGTCGTACCCGTCGTCGTCACGCCGGCGAATCGAGGGTTCTCGCTCGTCCACATCGAATTCGTCTCGGAGGTCGCCGACGAGCGCCTCGACGACGTCTTCGACCGTCGCGATCCCCTCGAACGCCCCCCACTCGTCGATGACTGCGGCCATCTGCAGTTGATCTTCCCGGAACTGTCGCAGGAGATCGCTCAGTGCCATCGTCTCGGGGACGATGACGACATCGCGGGCGATGTCACCGACCGACTCGGCACCCCCGTCCGCTACCTCGGCCCGGAGCACGTCCTTGACGTCGACGAAGCCGACCACCTGGTCGCCGTCGTCGGCATCGAGCACCGGATAGCGCGTATGACCGGTTTCGAGGACGATCGACTGGAGGTCGGAGAGCGAGGTATCGGCCGGGACGCTCGTCACGTCCGGCCGTGGAACCATGACCTCCCGCACCACGATATCGTCGAGGTCGAAGACCCGCTCGATCATCGTCACCTCCGCGACGTCGATGTCCCCTTCCTCGCCGGAGCGAGTCAGTACGCGAAGGAGCTCCCGCTCGCCGAGCGTCTCGTCCGTTTCGGAAGCGGGTGGCACGCCGAGTGCTCGCGTGAACCCGTTGGCGGCCCCGTTGAAGACGACGATTCCCGGGTAGAGGAGGTAATAGAAGATCTTCATCGGCGGGGCGAGAAACAGGGAGAGTCGCTCGGTCTGGGCGATCGCGAGCGTCTTCGGCGCGAGTTCACCGAAGACGACGTGGAGGAACGTGATGATAGTGAAGCCGATCGCGAAGGCGACGAGGTGGATGAGACTCGCTGGGAGAACCGACTCCAGTACGGGTTCGATGAGCGCCGCCACTGCGGGTTCGCCGACCCATCCCAATCCGAGCGAGGCGATGGTGATACCCAGTTGCGTCGTCGCGAGATAGTCGTCGAGATTGACCATCACCTCCTGGAGCGTCCCCGCGCCGGGGCGCCCCTCCTCGACGAGTTGTTCGACCGACGTCCCCCGTATCCGTACGAAGGCGAACTCCGCAGCGACGAAAAAGCCGTTGAGCACCACGAGGACCAGCGCAACGACGACCTGAGCCAGCGAGAGCGCGACGTTTACCATCGGCGGGGCTGGAGGCCACGGCTACTCGATTGTCGTGTGTTCATGCCCCTACGTCTCGCTCCACCTACTAAAACCATTTAATGAAGGCCCGAAGCGAACTGATTGCTGTGACCACTCGGCCGGGGGCGTGCCGTACTCACGGTCCTGTAATCGAGGGTCGTGCGGTCTCGGCGGGTTCGAAGGCTCGGCCACTGTTCGCGCGGCGGAAGACGAGTCCCCGGTCCGTCGCCGAGCGGCCGGCCGCCACTCACCGAGCGACGATTACCGGAACGGGCGACCGTCGGAACACCTTCTGTGCGACGTTCCCGACGACCAGCCGATCGGCCAGCGAACCGCCGTGACTCCCGATGACGACGGCATCGAAGTCGTCGGTTCTGTTCAGAATCGCTCGGGATGGATCGCCCAGTCGAACCTCGGTGGAAATCTCGACGTCGTACTCGGCAGCGAGTTCCTGGGCATCAGCGAAGACCTCCGCGGCGCGCTCCTCGGCGGCTTCTTCGATATCGTCCTCGAGGGCGATCGACGTGGCTGCTGCCCCCCACGGTGACGGCTCACCGACGACGTGCATGACCGTGATCTCCGCATCGGGGTGGTTCTCGAGGGCATACTCGAGCGCTCGCCGTGCCATCTCCGAGTCGTCTACCGGGACGAGAATGCGCGAGAGCATGGACCAGATACACCGGGAGAGCGAATAAACTAGGGGGCCGCTCGTCCCAGGACCTCCGACCACCAACTGCTGTGGACGCGTTCTGTCGCTGCCACGCTGTTTCTGACAGGGAGTCCCGTCGCCGAGACCGCGCTCTCCGGCGGTCGTTTCGGGTGGGAGAGAGTGAGAGCGGGCGGAGCCGGCCGGTCGAGAGTCGGGATTTTTGACGGTACGTGTTCCAACCGGACGTATGATCGGCCAGGTCTCCCCTCCACAATGGCTACCAGACGTCCTCTCGGCCTACGACCAGGTGCTGTCGGAACTGCTGTGGTTCACCGTGGGATTCGGGATCGTCTATCTCGTCAGCCGCGTCGTTCTCGTTCCGCTTGCGACCCGTGTCGTCAGATCGCGCAATCGCAACAATCCCACGATCGAGACGGCGACGGAGACGTACCTTCGGGTCGTTCTGATCGGGTTCGCGATCCTCACGGGCATCATCGCCGCCGGCTACGGCGGGATATTCTCCGGATCGGCGGTCATCATCGCGGCTATCACGTTCGCGTTCGGGATCGCCGGGCAGCAGGTGTTCGGCTCGCTCATCAGCGGGATGTTTCTCGTCGCCGATCCGGACTTCAACGTCGGCGACTGGATCGAGTGGCCTGGTGGCGAGGGGACCATCGAGGCAGTCGACTTCCGCGTCACCCGCATCCGGACTCCGAACCACGAAACGATCTCGGTCCCCAACACGGAACTCACGACGAACGCGATCACCCGGCCCTACGGCCGGGACAGGTATCGAATGACGGAACAGGTGTACGTCGCCTACGACGAGGACACCGAGCGAGCCCTGCTGAAACTACAACAGATCGCCACGAGCCTCGAACAGGTCCTCGGTGAGCCAGCGCCGAGTACACGTATCGTCGATCTCGGGGAGAACGCGATCACGATACAGGCGGAGTTTTGGACCGACGACCCGAGAAACAGAGAGATACCGACGATCCACTCCGACTTCCGCCGACTGGTGAAACGACGGTTCGACGAGGACGGCATTACGCTGGCTCCCCCGTCCGCACAGTCGCTCTCGGGGGAAGTGACCGTGACGGAGCGTGCGACCGACCCCTCCGTCTCGGGCAGCGAATGAACACGAACGTAGCACCTCCGATGGCCGGGGACACGCTGCAGGCGGCGCCGACGCGATCAGCGGGTCCCTCTGGCTTTGCCCCTCGCCGCCCTCGTCGGCGAGGGCACGCCGTCCGAACGGCGCTTGCACTCCGCAGTTCTGGTCGAACCGTTCGTGCCGGTGCGCCGGAACCCAATACTTAAGCCGACGGCTGGCCGAACGGGAGGCAAGCGGTCCAGTACGACACGGAGAGCGCGGCAGCGGACGCCGCGCGGCGGTTCGGACCTGGCCTGCGCTCGCGTTATCACGCTTCGCTTCTCCCGGCGATGGCGGTTCCCGAAGCAGGAGACGCGGTCCCGAGACGATGACTCCACGCACGACCGACACCACCAGCGACCCTCGCTCGACGGCCGCCCGGAAGTGCGGGACGGCGCGACGGCGTGTCGAGTCCATCGGCGACGAGCGGTAACCCACGATATGTTATGACAACGAACGAATCAGACTACGCGGACCTTCACGACCGGATCACCGACGAACTGCCCGACGACTTCTCCGTCGCGCGGGTCACCTACGAGGGCCCCCGGCTCATCATCTACACGGACACGCCCCGGAAGTTCGCCGAGGCCGATGGCCTCATCGGCCGGCTGGCGAGTACGCTCCGCAAACGTATCACCGTGCGACCGACCAGCGAGAGCCGGCTGGACCGGAACGAGGCTCGTGACCGCCTCACCGACCTCGTCTCCGACGACGCCGGCGTCACGAACCTGGAGTTCTACCCCGAGACCGGCGAAGTCCTCATCGAGGCGGAAAAGCCCGGCCTCGTCATCGGCCGGCGGGCGAGCAAACTCGACGAGATCACCGAACGGACGGGGTGGACGCCGGAGGTGCTCCGGACGCCGCCCATCGAGTCCTCGACGGTCACGAACATCCGGAACTTCCTCGTCCAGGAACGGGCCGACCGCCGGGACTTCCTCGAACGGGTCGGCGAGGACATCTACCGGACCGACGTCGACGAACCGGAGTGGGTCCGCATCACGACCCTCGGGTGCTGTCGCGAGGTCGGCCGCGCGAGCTTCATCCTCGCGACGCCGAACACGCGGGTGCTGATCGACTGTGGCGACAAACCCGGCGCGGAGGGCGAAGTGCCCTACCTCCAGTTGCCGGAGGCCAACCCCATCGCCGACCTCGACGCGGTCGTGTTGACCCACGCGCACCTCGACCACTCGGCGCTCGTCCCCCTCCTGTTCAAGTACGGCTACGACGGCCCGATCTACACGACCGCGCCGACCCGGGACCTGATGGGCCTGCTCCAGCTCGACTACCTCGACGTGGCCGCCAAACAGGGCCGGACGCCGCCCTACGACTCGGAGATGGTCCGGGAGACGCTCAAACACACCATCCCCGTGGACTACGGCGACGTGACCGACATCGCGCCCGACGTCAAACTGACCATGCACAACGCCGGCCACATCCTCGGGAGCGCGGTCTCGCACTTCCACATCGGCAGTGGCTTCCACAACGTCGTCTTCTCCGGCGACGTTCACTACACGGACACGCGGCTGTTCAACGGGGCCGAGAACGACTTCCCGCGCGTCGAGACGCTGGTGATGGAGTCGACCTACGGGCGCAACGGGGACTACCAGACCGACCAGGCCGACAGCGAGCGCAACCTCAGGAGGATCATCTCCGAGACCTACGAGGACGGCGGGAAAGTCGTCATCCCCGCGTTCGCCGTTGGCCGCTCACAGGAAATGATGCTCGTCCTGGAGGAGGCGATGCGCGAGGGGGACCTGCCGACGATGCCGATCTACCTCGACGGGATGATCCGCGAGGCGACGGCCATCCACACCGCCTATCCCGAGTTCCTCCGGGACGGCCTCGAACAGCGCATCCTCTACGAGGACCAGAACCCCTTCCTCGCCGAGCAGTTCCAGCAGGTCGACGGCGGCGAGGAGATGCGCCAGGACATCGCCGACGACGAACCCTGTATCATCCTCTCGACGGCGGGGATGGTCAACGGCGGCCCCATCCTCTCGTGGCTCGAACTGCTGGCGCACGACCCGGAGAACGCGCTGGTGTTCGTCGGCTACCAGGCCGAGGGGACGCTCGGGAACAAGATCCAGAACGGCCGGCGGGAGATCACGCTCGACGACGGCCGCGGCGGCACCGACCGCCTGAACCTCCAGTTCCGCATCGAGTCCGTCAGCGGCTTCTCCGGGCACGCGGACCGCAACGGGCTGGAGGACTTCGTCGGGACGATGAACCCCCGACCCGAGAAGGTCCTCTGTGTCCACGGCGACGAGACCGCGACTGACCAGTTCTCCTCGGCGCTGTACCAGGAGTTCAACGTCCGCACCCACGCGCCGCGCAACACCGAGACCTTCCGGCTCGACTAGTCACCGCACCCCGTCGGCGATCCGTTCGAGTTCTCCTGCCTCCCGCTCCGAGTAGGCGATCACGCGAACGTCGCGGAGCGTGTCGGCGTCGTAGGCGGCGATCTCCTCACAGACGGCCCGCGCGCCGGCGGTGAAGGAAAACCCCGCCGCACCGGTCCCGAGGACGGGGATCACGAGCGACGCACAGCCCAGTTCTTCGGCCCGTTCGAGGGCGTTACGCGTCGCGTCCCCGATACTCTCCTCGGTCGCGCGGCCGTCGCCGTAGTGGGGCATCGCCGCCGCGTGGATCACGTACTCGGCGTTCAGTTCGTAGGCGTCGGTGACCGCCACCTCACCGAGGTCGACCGGCCCCTCCTCCATCGCGTCCTCGTTGATCGGGCCGCCGGCGTTCCGGCGCAGTGACCCGGCCACGCCGCTCCCCATCCGGAGGCTCGTGCCCGCGGCGTTCACCAGCGCGTCCGCGCTCTGTGCCGCGATGTCGCCCTGGACGACACTGAACTCCATGTGTGCCACTCACATTTCTTCACACAAAAATCCGGCCGCGGTCCCGGGACACACGCCGCCCGACCCGACGGCCCGCCCGGAAACGAGCGGCTTGATTGCCCGCTCTGATCGTCACATCGCATGTCGGGCAGGCTGTCCGCCCGGTACGGCCGAGGTCCCTCGTCGGGCTCGGCGGCTATCTTGATTCAGCGAGAGAATCGCGCCGTTCACGGCGCGGAGGATGTCACCTGATGGACGCCGCGGGGGTGGACTGGGTGTTCGCCGTCGGCGGCCTGACGGCGCTGACCGGCGTCTGTCCCCTCTTCGGTATCGGCTTCGTCCGGTAGACCGCGAGCGCTCGCCCGCTGGTAGCCGGGCGGCGGTGCCGAGCGGCCCCGTCCTCACATTCCCGGGGTATTTACGTCGTGGCACCGACTCTCCGGTAACCGAAACACGCGTCGTCCCCGGGGCGGTCGCGAATCCGGGTTTCGCTCGCTGCGAATCGCTCGCCTGCGACCGAACCCCTGCCGTTCGCCTCTCCACTCTCCGGCGGACTCTGACGAGTTCTGGGACTCTGCTGATCGGACCAACTATGGAAATCGAAATCGCAACTATCGGCGGCTACGAGGAAGTCGGCCGCCAGATGACCGCAGTGCGCGCCGGTGAGGACATCGTCGTCTTCGACATGGGGCTGAACCTCTCGAAGGTCCTCATCCACGACGACGTCCGCACCGAACAGATGCACAGCCTCGACCTGATCGACATGGGCGCCATCCCCGACGACCGGGTGATGAGCGACCTCGAAGGTGACGTGAAGGCCATCGTGCCGACCCACGGCCACCTCGACCACATCGGCGCCATCGGCAAGCTCGCCCACCGATACGACGCACCCATCGTCGCGTCCCCGTTCACCATCGAACTCGTCAAGGAGGAAGTCCAGGACGAGAGCAAGTTCGACGTGGACAACGACCTCCAGGAGATGGAGGCGGGGTCGACGATGAGCATCGGCGAGCGCACGGAACTGGAGTTCGTGAACGTCACCCACTCCATCATCGACGCGATCAACCCCGTCCTGCACACGCCGGAAGGCGCCGTCGTCTACGGACTGGACAAGCGGATGGACCACACGCCGGTCATCGGTGACCCCATCGACATGAAACGGTTCCGCGAGATCGGTCGCGAGGACAACGGTGTCCTCTGTTACATCGAGGACTGTACGAACGCGAACAAGAAGGGCCGGACGCCCTCGGAATCGGTCGCTCGCCGCCACCTCAAGGACGTGATGCACAGCGTCGAGGACTACGACGGCGGCATCGTCGCCACCACGTTC
Source organism: Halorientalis marina (assembly GCF_023028345.1). Classification (GTDB taxonomy): domain Archaea; phylum Halobacteriota; class Halobacteria; order Halobacteriales; family Haloarculaceae; genus Halorientalis; species Halorientalis marina. The sequence goes on from NZ_CP095487.1 coordinate 475,156, forward strand.
TCCTCACACATCGCCCGCGTCAAGAGCCTCGTCGAGTTCGCGGAGGACATCGGCCGCGAACCGGTCCTGCTCGGCCGGTCGATGGAGAAGTACTCCGGCACCGCCGACCGGATCGGCGCCGCCTCGTTCCCCGACGACCTCGGGATGTACGGTCACCGGAAGTCGGTCGACCGCGCCTTCGAGCGCATCATGAACGAGGGCAAAGAGAAGTTCCTCCCGGTCGTCACGGGCCACCAGGGCGAACCGCGGGCGATGCTCACGCGGATGGGCCGGGGCGAGACGCCCTACGAACTGGAAGACGGCGACAAGGTCATGTTCTCGGCACGGGTCATCCCGGAGCCGACCAACGAGGGCCAGCGCTACCAGAGCGAGAAACTGCTCGGGATGCAGGGCGCCCGCATCTACGACGACATCCACGTCTCGGGCCACCTCCGTCAGGAGGGCCACTACGAGATGCTCGACGCCCTCCAGCCCCAGCACGTCATCCCCGCTCATCAGGACATGAGCGGCTTTTCGGGATACGTGGACCTCGCGAGCAACCAGGGATACAAGGTGGGCCGGGACCTGCACATCACCCGGAACGGGAACACGATCCAGCTGGTGTGAAGGGGCGGCCGTCCGCGTTCCGCTGCGCTCACTCCGGCCGACAGCGGGCGATGGCGTCCCGGACGGCTTCCGTCCGGCCGATGAAGGTGATGTGGTCGCCCTTCTCGAACACGTCGGCGGCGCGGGGGACGCGGTTCTCGCCGTCGCGGCTGATGAGCGCGATGTAACAGCCGTCCGCGAGTTCGTCGCCGAGCTCGGCGACGGACATCCCGACGACGCTCTCGGCGGTCAGTTCGACCTCCTGGACGTCGCCGAGCCGGTCGCGCTCGGTCATCCAGTGGGAGATTCCCGGGCGCTCGATGAAGTTGTCCATCGACCAGGCGACGGACATCCCGGTCGGGACGACCTCGACGTTCAGGTCCTCGAAGGCGTCGATGTTGGCCCGCTCGTCCACGCGGGAGATGACCGTCTCGACGTCGAAGCGGTTCTTCGCCAGCTGGGCGACCAGCAGGTTCACGTCGTCGTCGGCGGTGGCGGCGGCGATGACCTTCGCGTTGGCCGCGCCCGCGGCCTTGAGCACGTCCACGTCGGTCCCGTCCCCGTGTTTGACCGTGAACCCCTCCTGTCGGGCCTCCTCGACCGTCCGGCTGTCGTGCTCGACGAGGACGACCTCCTCCCCGCGGTCTTCGAGGCGCTCGGCGAGGGATCGCCCGACACGGCCGCCGCCGATGACGATGACGCGCATGGGTATCACGTCCAGTGCCTCCGCAATATGTCGTGCGAATCCGCCCTGGACGACGACGGTCACGAGGATGACGAGGAACACCGTCCCGGCCAGCACCGAGGCGGCCCGCGGGTCCGTGGCCTGGAGTTCGAGGGCGAACAGCGTCGCCACGCTCGCGGGGATGATTCCCCGTGGCCCGATGGCGCCGATGAACAGCCGTTCACGGAACGTGAACCGCTCGCCGGCCGTACATACCAGCACGAGAAGCGGGCGCACGACGCCGGCGACGACGACGACGACGAGCAGGCCGCCGAATCCGAGCGCGAGGAGGTCGCGGATCGACAGCAGCGCGGCGAGCGTGATGAAGACGAACGCGAGCACGAGCAGGGTGATGTCGCCCCCGAACCGCTCTATCTCCTCGCGGTACGGGATTTCGGCGTTGCCGAGGGCGAAACCGGCGGTCGCGGCCGCGGCGATGCCGGCCTCGGCGGCGTCGACCCGGGCCCCGATGACTTCCGCCACGCCGTAGGCGACCAGCGCCGCGAGGAGGACGACGAGCCGCGCGTTCTGTGGCGCGTTCTCCGCCGACAGGTCGACGCGACGCAGCACGTACCAGACGACGCCGGCCACGGCGATGCCGACGCCGATACCGATGCCGAATCGGAGCGCGAACTCGGCGGCGAGGGTGGCGAGCCCCCTGTTCTCCAGTACGACGTACTCGAAGGTGACGATGGCGAGGATGGCGGCGGTCACGTCGTTGCCGACGCCCTCGGTTTCGAGCGCGGCCGCGACCCGCTCCCGGACCGGGACCACGCTCATGATCGGCGTGATGACCGTCGGGCCCGTCGCGACGAGCAGGGCGCCGACCAGGAAGGCCAGCCCCCAGCTCGTCGCGAGGGCGTACCGGACGACGACGGCCGTCCCGAGAAGCGAGATCGCCGCCCCGGCGGTCACGAGCCGGAGCGCTTCCGAGGGGGCCTCCCGGAGCCGGTCGACGTGGAGGTGGAAGGCCCCCTCGAAGACGATGATCGCGACGCTGAGGCCGACGATAGCGGGGAGGGCGTCGCCGAACAGCGCCGGGTCGATGACGCCGACCCCCTCCGGGCCGACGGCGACGCCCGCGAGGATGAGAAACAGGACGCTCGGCACGGAGAGCTTGTCCGCGAGCACCTGCGCGATGACGCCGAGGCCGAGGATGGTGACGACCAGAACGATGATGTCTGTCGCCGCGCTCACTGGTGGTCTAGGCGAGGGTTCCGGTGCCAGGTATAACTGTGTTACCCTCCATCAGGCGACGCAGTGTGGCGTTTTCCCGACCGCCTCAGTTGGCGAACTCGGCGGTCTCGAAAAGCGGCGCGAACCCCTCCGGTAGCTCCCGGCGGGCCCGTTGCAGTTCGTCGTGGCCGCCGTGGGCGGCGACCGACGCCACGACGGCTCGGACGTGCCGGACTGCGTCGGCCTCGTCGACGCCGATCCCCTCCCGCTCGGCGACCAGTTCGACGAACCCCTCGGCGGTGATTCCGTCCCGCGAGTCGGGCCGTTCCGTGACCGCGTCGCCGAGCGCGCCGGGCAGACACACCCCGAGGGCGGCGGCTTCGTCGGTCGAAACGCACTCGCCCAGCGTGACCAGCGTCTCGATGGCCGCCCGCTCGGCGCTCGCCAGGTTCCCGATGTCCGCCCTGGCCGCGATGTCGTCGACGAGCGTGTCGTAGTCCGTACGCATCGCTCGTCCACTCTCCCCTCGCGTGCTTGAAGATTCGGGCCGTTTCGGGGACCCGAAGCCTGCCACCAGTTCGGTGGCCGACCCGACCGTCAGCAAACGTTGCCGGTAATGTGGTGATAGATCATGAGGTTTATGTGGGTGGCCGCCAACGTCCGAAGTACGATGCGAGACGAGGTGACCGCACCGACCGTGCCCGAAGTTTCGAGCGAGTCCACTGCCACCCAGCCCGCCATCCGCGCGGACGGCGGCCAGCGCGAACACTCCGCGGAAGCGCTCGTAGGCGACTCGCCCCTCGTCCCGGACCTCTCCTGAACGCACCGGTTCCGCTACCAGCGACGGTCTTTTTCAACGCGCCCGTCCACGAGCAGCTATGTCCGACCTCGACCACGCGGACTTGACTGCACCGGACGGGACGCGAATCCGGCGGTGGGAGCGCCGCCCGGCCGACGCGACGACGGCAGTGCTGTTCGTCCACGGCGCGACCTACGCCGGCCGGGGCGCGTTCGACGCCGGCGGCTACTCGTGGCTGGACGCCGTCGCCGCCTCGGGCCGGGCGGCCTACGCCGTCGACCTCCGTGGCTACGGCGACTCGGCGGCGCCGGCCGAACTCGACGCGCCCGCCGACGAGCACGACCCGGTCGCCCGTGCGGCGACGGCCGCCGAGGACGCCGCCGCGGCGCTCGCCGACCTCCCGGACTACGACCGCGTCCACCTCGTCGGCTACTCGTGGGGAACCATCGTCGCCGGCCACCTGCTGACCGACGGCGACGCGACGGTCGACTCGCTGGTCCAGTACGCGCCGGTCTACCGGCCGCCGGAGTCACACCGCGAGCGGTTCGGGCCCGGCGACCCGCCGCGGGCCTACCGGACGGTCACGCGCGCCGAGGCCCGCGAGCGGTGGGCGGCCCAGCGCTCCGACGAGGGGGTTCCCGACGACGCCTTCGACGCGTTCTGGGAGGCGGTCGTCTCCTCGGGCCAGCGCGTCGGCGACGACGAGATCAGGGCGCCCAACGGGACGCTCGCCGACCTGACCGCCGCCATCGACGAGGCCCCGTACGATGCGGCCGCCATCGACACCCCGACGCTCGTGGTCCGTGGTTCGCTCGACACGGCCTCGACACGGGCCGACGCGCTCGGGCTGTTCGACGCGCTCGGGGCCGACGACCGGACCTACACCGAACTCGCCGGCGGCACGCACTTCGCTCAGCTGGAGGCACCGCGGCACACCCTCGTCGAGACCGTCGCGGACTTCCACGACCGCGCCGAGCGCGATTGACTGACGGGCGGCGGACATGGCGGCACTCCCAGCTATCGCGCGCGACGCGACCGCTCGGACCAACGTCGACGGCGGCACTGTCCGGTGTTGCTGAATCGGTAACGTGATGTCCGACGATGGGCGGCTACTCGCACACGTCCATCCACGACCGGAATATCGGTCAATATTACGGGCGATATCGGTTATTAATTTGATTATTCTAGCAGTAATGCGCATTTCAATCAAAGATTTTTACTACGGAGGGGCGGCATGAGGGCGTGTCTGTGAACGTCAAGACGGTCATCGAGTGGGCGCTGGGCGTCCTGATGACGCTGCTGGGGCTCGTGCTGCTCATCGCGCCCCCGCTGGGCATCCCGATCCTGCTCGGGGGGTTGTTCCTGCTGCCGCCGGTCCGGCGCCGTGTCACCATCGAGATACCGGTCGGCTGGCTCGCGGCCTGGGCGACCGGCCTCCTGTTACTCGTCATCGGCGGTCTGGCGATGGTCCGGGTGCCGGTCGGCGGTCTGCTGGCGTTGCTCGGCGCCGCCGTCGCGATTCCGCCGTTGCGGCGACGGCTCACGGAGCAGTTGGACGTCGACCCGGGGCGTGCCGTCGTCGCGGGCGTGGTCCTGCTCGCCGCCGTCAGTGCCGTGAGCGTGTTCGCGCTCCAGCAGGACGAACTGTTCGACCAGACGGCGGTGACGCACGACGTGACCGAACGGTTCGTCGTGACGACCGAAGGCAGCGAAGTCGAGATGACCGTCACCGATGTCGCGACGACACGCTATCTCTGGATCAACAGCAGCCGACAGGAACCGGCGGATCGGGGGCGATATCTCGTCGTCACCACCCGGGTCACGAACGTCGACGAGGACCCCGCCACGCTCAACGGGTTGGACCTCGCCGTCGTCGCGGACGGCGGGAACGCGAGCTACAACCCGAGTCCGAGAACCGGAGAGATCGAGGGCGACAGGCGGTACCCCGCCCCCGGTTTCGTCTCCGGAGACCAGGCGATCCACGTCCCGCCCGGCGAGACCGTCAACCGGACTCTCATCTTCGACGTGCCGGCCGGGCGGACGTACCTGTTCACCATCCTCCCGAGCGGGCAGAACGCCTACGAGGACCGCCACTACGTCCGACTGGGACGCGTTTCGGCAGACGACTCCGAGTAGATCATGACCGGGACACTATCGACGTTCTCACGACACGGGTGGTATCGACCATGACGGACGACCGACCGACGCGGCGGCGCTTCCTCCGTACGAGCGGGCTCCTCGGCTCGCTGGCGCTGGCCGGCTGTAACAGGGCACTGGAGCAGGCCGGGCAGGTGACGCCCCCGGACATCGAATCCGAGACGACCGTGGAGTCTATCGGGCGGCGCAACGTCGTTACGACCTTTCCCGCGGGCAACATGCCGGAGTACTGGGATATCATCGGCGGGCCGGGGTCGGACCTCGAACTCACGCCCAACCAGTCGTTCGCGGGAAGCTATTCGCTGCAAGGCCGCCTCGACAGTGTCGATTACCAGGTACTCGGCATCACGTCCGCGGAGCCGAGGGCGCCGCTCCGGGACGGCGACGAGTTCTTCGCCTGGGTGTACGCGCCCACGTCGTCCCCGACGGTCCGGTTCGGCCTCCGGAGCGCCTTCGACGGGGCAGACGGGGCGGTCGTGACCGGCGCTCCGTTCCTGCACTACTCGGACGGAACCGCCGTCGGACACACGCGTAGCGAGGGGATCAGTACCACCGAGACGACCGTCGGCATCGACTTCGGCCCGGGGCAGTGGATACGGCTCGGTTTCACCGTGTACCCGTCGGCAAACGAGGTGACGTTCTCGGTGGCGGACGACTACGGCAACCGGGAACGGACCGACCGACTGGCAATCGGAGCCGGCTTCACGGGCGAGTACGTCATCCAGGCTTACGGCGAACAGACCGCCCAGTCCCCGTTCTACCTCGACCGGATCACGGCCGGCCCCTACGGGAAAGGCCAGGCCGAGCGACCGGCACCTTCGGACGACGAACGCGAGGCGGGGAGCGACGACACGGCATCGCTCACTGCCGAGGGCGTTCCCCGCGTGACGCTCAACTGGGCGTACTACGTCGAAGACGTACTCTCGGAGGACACGGCGCTGTCGCTGTCCGTCGCGACCCCGGACGACGCCCCACAGCGTGCGCTCGCGCTCGACGCCGTCAGCGTCTGCTCGGACTACGACCCGCCCGCCTATTACGAGGAGTACCAGACCGCGGCAGGCGCGCGTCGCAGACTCGCCGTCGGGCCGGGGGAGACGGTGGCGCTGTACGACTCGGGGTCAACCACGGAGGCGACCGTCCGCTCGCGCACCAGCCTCGACGGGTACCCCAACGAGTGGGTCGTCCTCGAAACCGATCTCAAGGTGTACGCGCTCTCCCGCGCCGGCGGCCTCGTCGCCGGCGGCTATATCGACAAGAACACGTACCTGGACCCTGTCGATACGCTACTCGAACAGATCGAGACCGGGACTCGTCCGGAGGGCGGCGGCATGGCCTCCCATCCGTTAGCCGTGCTCCGGGCGTTCGAGGGACGGTACGGACACACCCCGCTTGACCCGTCGGCCCACACAGCGGCGAGCGTCCCGATGACGGCCCTCACCGCCGAGCGAGCCAAGGACCTCGTTCGCGAGTGGTATCCCGACGACAGCTACGCGGAACTGGAGGCCGAGACGGTCGGGGTGGGTGGATACCCGGTCGACGCCTACGAGGCCTACGAGGTCTGGACCCACGAGCCCGCCACGACCTTCGACTGCCGCGTCGTGTCCTGGGTCTCGCAGGACTTTGCGGACCGCTTCGCCGAGCGGATGCTACAGGGGACTACCTGGACGTTCGATCCGGACTTCTACGGCGACCCGGACGCCGAACACGCGAATCTCGGCCCGTACGACGAGGAGGTATCGAGAATCCAGCCACCAAACTGCGGTCTCGTCACCGAGGACGGCGCACAGAAGCTTCGGAAGGTGGCGACCACCTTCAACGACAACGTGCCGGTGACCCACGACGTGTACTCCGGGACCCTCGCCATCGTCCGGGTCTGAACGGCACTCCGTGGGCCGTTCGTGCGATTCGCGGTGACACTGCCGCCGGTTCGGGACCCGTGTCACATCACAACATTCATATCTGCCTACGGCGCTCACTTTCTATCAGATGGGGGAATATTCGATGTCGTGTCACGAGACACCGTCGCGGTCGGAGGGGGCTCGACGCGGGAACGAACGCGATGTGTCGGGAGGAAACGCATGGTTGAGTCGCTGATCGGGCGCGTCCTGATCGACGCTGCCCTGCTCGCGCTCGTGCTAGCGTCCATCGTCGAGGTCGCCGCGGACGTCCGCGACGGGCCGATGCCGCGGTTCCTCTCCGGGACGCTCGCCGGGTTCCCCACCTCGGACCCGGCGACGGTGCTGGGGCTGTTCGGCCTCGGCGGATTCATGCTCGGTATTCTCTACGAGTTCCTGTTCCACGGTCTCCCGGGCGGGCGCCTCGTCGTCGGCCTCGTCGCGGTCACCGCTTTCCTCTTCGCCGGTGGGTTCATCATCGGCGGCGGCGACCGCGACGAGGGAGGCACCCGTGGTTGAATCGCTGGTCGGACGCGTTCTGATCGACCTGTCGCTGGTTTCGCTCGTCATCGCATCGATTACCGAAGTCGCCGCGGACGTCCGCGAGAAGCCGATGCCACGGTTCCTGTCGGGACGGCTGGCAGCCCTCCCGCCCTCGCATCCGGCGACAGCACTCGGCCTGTTCGGTACCGTCGGCGTGGCGCTGGGCGTCCTCTACGAGTTCCTGTTCCACAGCCTGCCCGGGGGTCGCCTCGTCGTCGGCCTCGTCGCCATTACCGCCTTCCTCTTCGCCGGTGGGTTCGTCATCGGCGGGGAGTAGCCGTCGTCCGCCAGCGTTTTCGCGGTGCCGACGCCAGTTTCGCCCGTGCCCGACATCGACGACGCCGAGGACTTCCGTACCGAACTCGCCGAGTTGCTCGCCGCCGCCGACGCGGCCGGCGTCGACAGCGACGCCGTGGCCGGCCTGCTGACCGCACACTTGGCTGGTATCCGCGGAAGCGTCCGGCTCCCGCTGTCGATGCCGCCGGACCGTGCCCGTGAGTTCACCGACCGCGCGAGCGAGCACGTCGGCGAGCGGATGGAGGTGGACCTCGTCGTCTCCGAGGACGTGCTCGCGGACCTCGAACTGCAGTTGCAGGTCGTCGAGGACGAGGGACCGGCCGGCCCCTGATCAGGACTCGAGGTCGTACTCCCAGCCCTCGTACCCCTCTTTCAGGCTCGCGATCAGCGCGTCGTCGTCGACGCCCTCGTAGGATTCGAGGATGCGCGCTGCCTGCTGTGAACTCTGCCCGATCTCACAGACCAGGACGACTTCGTCACGCCAGTCGATCTCGTCGATCCGGTCCGCCAGTTCGCCGTAGGGGAGGTTCTCCGCCCCGGGGATGTGGCCGCCCTCGTAAGCCGTCGGCGACCGCGTGTCGACGATCTGGACGTCCCCACCGGCGCCGAGCTTCTCGTGGAGCTCCTCGGCCGTCAACTGCTCGACCATACCCCCCCGTTGAGTCGTCGCCCGCTAAAGCCCGTCGCTGCGACCGTGGTATGACAACTCTTATCACCTTAAGGAATAGTGATCGGCCGGCGGAGTCGACCAGTAGAGCTATATAGTGGTGTGGTATAACATAGCATGTATGGCGTCAGCACCGAGCGACGACGAAATGTTCGATCAGTTCCTGTCGGAGCGCGGCCACGAGACGGAGCCGGTCGGCTGGGACCAAAGCTACAACAAAAAACAGTGCCCGGAGTGTGGCGGTCTCCACGACGCGTCGGCGACAGAGTGCTCGGTGTGCGGGTGGGTACCCGGGCGGTAGCGGTCCGCTCTTTCGGGCGTTCCATCGCGGCGATACGCCTGTTCGCGTAGCACGTCGGAAGCGAAAAGCCCGGAGTTTCTGCGCGGCCGTGCCGCGCACGTCGGTACGACAGGGGGGTGTCCGGGGGTATCGTCGGGGGTGGGGGTGGTGTCGGGGGGAACGCGTCAGAGTTCGTCCAGCGAGTCGTGCAAGAAGAGTCCGAGCGCGAGGTGGTGGTACATTGCGCGCTCGATCCGCGACTTCGCGTCGTCGTCGTCGTCGACCGAGTACTCCTTCGTCCGCACCAGCTCGTGCATCGCCAGCGTGCCGTCGTTCTCGATGTCGTGCAGCCGCGGGTAGACGGTTCCGGGACTCAGCTCGGCGTCGAACAGCCGCGACAGGTCGTCGATCAGCGCCTTCCCGTGTGTCCCGTCACGCAGCGAAATCAGCGCGATGAGGATCTCGTCCAGGTTCTGTTTGACGATCTCGTCGTCGAACGCGAACGACTCCTCGACGGCCAGCCGTTCCATGACCGAAGATAGTACCTGCTCTGGGTCGGTCTCCTGCTCGGTACTCGGCGCATCGGGCGACGCCGCTCCCAGTTCGTCTCCAGCCGACAGTTCTTGAATCAGCGTGTTCACCAGCGGACTCGTGCTCACATCATCTCCGGGCATTGTACATCACGTGGACTCGATCCACATCCATCCCTGTCCGCCTCGAATACATAAACCAACCCCCGTGATTACGCGTTCTGAAAACGGCCTTATATAGGTGTTTTCACGCGCTGAAACTACCCGGCCCGTTATACCGGACGGTCGGCGGCGTGCCAGGTCTTTCTCAGGGGTGATATCGTACGCAATATCTTTTTACGGGGGTGTCCAGTAGGTACCTACAGTGTCCGAGGAACGGAGTATCGAGCAGGTGCTCGATACGATCGGGGACGAGAACGCCCGCGAAATCCTGGCGGCAATCAGCATCGAGCCGCGCTCGGCCAAGGAGCTCGCCGAGGAGTGTGATCTCTCGCTCCCGACCGTGTATCGCCGCATCGAGATCCTCGACGAGCACGACCTCGTCAAGGACCGCACCCTCGTCGCCGAGGACGGCAACCACTACAAGATCTACGAGTCGAACTTCGACAGCACCGTCATCTCCCTCGAGGAAGAGGGGGAGTACAAGGTGCGCATCTACCGGGAAGAGAACCTTCCGGATCGGTTCAGCCAGCTCTGGGACGAACTCAATCCGGAGTGAGACGCGACGGGAACCGTGGCCGTCCGCGTGTCGGGAATACAGCTTTATATCGGACCGGTGAGGAGTGCCTCTCATGGTCGAGATGGTGGCGGTCGCGCGCGGACTGCTGATTCTCATGCGCCTGATCACGTTCGGGCTCACGCTCGGGATCACGCTCATCAGCTTCCAGGCCTACCGGAAAAAGGAGTCACAGAAGCTCCAGAGCGCCTTCATCGGGTTCGCGTTCATCAGCATGGGAGTCGCCGTCAGCAACGTCATCACCCAGCTCGGCGCCGACGGCTCGGCCTCCTCCCTGCAGTTCGTGTTCCTCCAGATGACCGAGACCATCCCCTTCATCATCGGCTTCGCGATGCTGTACCTCTCACTGTACCGCTGAGCGGGCACCACTGGCCCCCCGCTTCGACCCCGTCGCCGGCACGGACCGAAGCCACGTCGCTTATGAGTGAGCAGGTCCACTAGTGGTTCAATGACCGACACGACGCCCGAAGTGGTCCGCCTGTTCGGTGGTCCGGGGAGCGGGAAGACGACCGCGCTCCTCGACCGCGTCGAGAAACTCCAGCAGGACGAGGACGTCGACGTACGTGACATCCTCGTCGTCTCCTACACCCGCGCCGCGGCCGCCGAGATCCGCGAACGCCTCGCCGACCGACTCGACACGACGCCCCGAGCCCTCCGTGGCAACGTCTGTACGATGCACGCGAAGGCCTACGAACTGCTCGACCTCTCGCGTGGTGACGTGGTCGGCGAGTCCGACAAGGAGGAGTTCTGCGAGGAGTACGGCATCGAGTACGAGGACGAGAACAAGGGTGCCCGCCGGCGGTCGGCCCGCTCGACCACCATCGGCAACAAGATCATCGCCACCAGCCAGTGGCTCCAGCGCACCCGCCGCGACGTGGCCGACTGGTACGACGTCCCCTTCAAGTGGAACGTCGAGGAAGTGCGGCTCCCGCCCGAGGAGGACCCCAACTCCCAGACGGGGAACAAGTACACCCCGACCTGGCCGTCCGACGACGACCGGATCGACGTGCCCGAAGTCATCCGCGCCTGGCGTGGCTACAAGGGCGAGCACGGCCTCGTCGGCTTCGCCGATATGCTCGAACGCGTCGAACAACGCTCCCTGCTCCCGAACGTCGACTACCTCGTCATCGACGAGTTCCAAGACATCACGACCCTCCAGTACGCGGTCTACGACGAGTGGAAGCCCCACATGAAGAGGATCCTCATCGCCGGCGACGACGACCAGGTCGTCTACGCCTGGCAGGGCGCTGACCCCGACCTCCTGCTCGACGAGGACGTCGACGTCGACGAGGTCCTCCCGAACTCCTACCGGCTCCCCTCCTCCATCCTGAACGTCGTCAACCGCGAGATCAGCCACATCGAGAAACGACAGGAGAAAGACCTCGAACCCCGCAAGGAGGGCGGGTCGGTCGAGGCCGTCCGCGGCCCGTCGATGCTCGACCTCGTCCGGAACGTGAAAGCCACCATCGAGGAGGACGAGGACGGAACCTCGATGCTCCTCTTTCGGGCGCGCTACCAGATGTTCCAGTTCATGGACGAGTTCATCGGTGACGGCATCCCCTTCCAGTGTCTGACCGACCAGCGGATGTGGACCGACCGCCTCACCCAGTACGTCCGCGGCGTCGAGGCTATGGCCGAGGACGAACCCCTCACCGCCCTGGAGGCCCGCCGGCTCGCCGATATGCTCGCCGACTCGGCGTTCGGAACCGGCGAGCGTGACGACTTCTTCGACGCCATCGACGAGCGCCAGGAGGAGGCCGACACCGACGACCTCGCCGAAATCTCCGTCGAACCCGACTTCGTCCGGGAGTACGTCCCGTTCGCGCCCGACCCGCGGAGCGCCGCCGATATGCTCCGAAAAGTCACGAACTTCCAGGAGCGCTCGGTGGACGCCTACTTCGCTGGCGACTACGAGGGAATGGAGACGGACCGGGTCCGCGTCGGCACCATCCACTCCGCGAAGGGCCGCGAGGCCGACCACGTGTTCGTCGCTACCGACCTCACCGAGAAGGTCGTCGAGCAGATGGCCGCGACCGTCGAACAGGAGGGCCGGGAGGTTCCCGGCATCGAGGAGTTCACGAAACACACCGACCCCGTCCCCACGCTGACCGACAACGAGCGTCGTGTCTTCTACGTCGGAATGTCGCGTGCGCGCGAACGACTGGTCATCCTCGAAGGACTCGTCGACGGCGCACCCACGCTTCCCGTCGACGTGTTGCTCGAGAACGAGCCCAGCGAGCAGTCCATCGAGGACCTCATCGCCGAGGCCAAAGAGGCCGTCGTCGCGAAGTAATAGACGCTCCGTCGGTCGCGCAGCCTCACTTTTCGGCGTCGTCGACGACCTCGCTCTCGACGGTCTCGACCCCGTCGGTCGACGATTCCTCCGGGTCTTCGACGACCGTCCCGGCGGCCGACTTCGCGGCGTCGGCGGCCACGTCCGTCGGCTTGATCACGTACTCTTCGAGGCCGACCATCAGGACCGCGATGCCGACGGCGGCCAGCCCGATGTCGGTGCCCCCGGCGAGCAGTTTGTCGACTCCGAACATCGCCAGTGGGATCGCGAACACGAGCGTCCCGAGCAACTGGAGCTGGTCGATGATGCTGCCCATCCTGCCGGCCCTTCGCGGTCAGCGGGCAAAAGCCGTACGGCACGTCACCCGCCAGTGGTTTAACTGTCGGCGACGCCTGTCACCACCATGGGCTCCCGGGAGAACCGCGTCATCCTCGCCTCGCTGGCCCTCGTTGCCCTGCTGGCCGTCGCGGCGAGACTCACCGGACTGGGTGACGACAGCGCCGTCGTCGTCTTCCTCGTCGTCGTCGGCGCCGGAATCCTGCTCCCGCAACTGTACCTCGCCCGGACCGACGAGGGGGTCGACCCCGGCCGGCGGGTCCGTGTCGGCGCGTTCCTGGCCGCGCTGTTCGCGTTCGCCATCGCGAACGGCGCGCCCGCTTTCGAGCGGCGTGTCCTGGCGACGACGGGGCTGGCACTGCTCGTTGCCCTTCTCGTCCGCGAGGCCGTCGCCGGCTACCGCGACTCGCTCGCGGGGTGAGCGAATCAGGAATCACTTAGGACCGCGGCCCCTAGGCCGGGTATGTTCACGGGTATCGTCGAGACGACCGGCGAGATCGTCGCGACCGAGGCCGACGCCGACGGCCGCCGCGTCCGCGTACGGGCCGACCTGGCCGACCTCCACCGGGGCCAGAGCATCGCGATCAGCGGCGCCTGCCTCACCGTCGAGGACCACGATACGGGGTGGTTCGACCTCTTTCTCTCACAGGAGACCGTCGAGCGAACGTACCTCGGCGACCTCGGCGAGGGCGACCTCGTCAACGTCGAGCGCGCGCTGCCGGCCGACGGCCGCCTCGACGGCCACGTCGTCCAGGGCCACGTGGACGCGACCGCCGAGGTGACGGGGATCGCGCGGATCGGGGATGACTGGGAGTTCCGCTTCTCGATTCCCGAGGGACTGGAACGATACGTCGTCGAGAAGGGGTCGGTGACGGTCGACGGGATCAGTCTGACCGTAGCCAGCCTGTCGTCGCGCAGCGACGACGAACGAGCGAGCGGTGAGGGGGGCGAACCGCGAGCCGACGATTTCGGCGTGGCGATCATCCCGGAGACCTACGACGTGACGACCCTCTCGGAGAAGGCGGTCGGCGACCCCGTCCACATCGAGGTGGACGTGATGGCGAAGTACGTCGAGTCGATGCTCGCCGGCGGCGGCGACAGCCAGTCGCCCTACGCCGAGCGGTTCGAGTAGCTACTCGAACTCCGGCGGCTCCGAACGGGACGCGGGGCCGTCGCCTTGGGAGACGGTCCGGAACGCGCTGTTGTACTTCGAGAGCTTCCGGATCAACAGGAGCCCGAACAGGCCGTCGTAGAGGATCACGAACCCGAAGAAGGCGACGAACCCGGAGAGGGCCGTGGTACTCGCGACCGCGGGCACGAGGATCGTAACGGTGGTGTTGTAGGTCCCGTGGATGAGCGTCGCGATGATCAGTCCCTTGAGGACGATGGGGCCGGCCCGGTCGCGGTTGAACTTGGCCAGGCCGAGGTAGTAGCCGGCGAACGCGGAGTAGATGACGTGGCCCGGCCCGGCCAACGCCCGGACGGTGGCGATGCCCGACCCCTCGCCGATCAGGTTGGCCGCCTCCGGGGCGGTCCCGAGCGTCTGGGTGATGTAGAGGGCGTTCTCGATGGTCGCGAACCCGAGGCCGGCGACCGCGCCGTAGACGGCGCCGTCGATGACGGCGTCGAAGCGGTCGTCGCGGTAGGCGTGGAGCCTGACGGCGAGGATTTTCACCGTCTCCTCGATGGGACCGACGACGAAAAAGAAGAACGCGAGCGTCCCGAAGACCGGGACGAGGCCGAAACCGGAGCCGATGGCCGACGCGTAGCCGCCGAGGATCGGGTTCAACACCCCAGCGAAACTCGCGAGCAAGACCCCGAGCACGAACGTCGCGATCAACAGCCCGAGCGGCTCCTGTGTCGTCACGTCCGCGTACCAGAGGTAGGCCGCCAGCCCCAGCGCGGGCACGACCGACAGGACGACGAACGTTCCCACCACGGGGTCGGTCACCAGCCCGAGGCCGCCGAGCGCGAACTCCGCGAGCACGATCAGGACCGCCGCTCCGACCACCGTCCAGCGCAGGGTCGAAACCAGCCCGCCGTAGAGCCACACCGCGAACCGGTCCAGCCCCGACCGAACCTCCCAGTCCGAAATCTCGTAGAGGTCGACCGACCCGTCGCTTTTCGCTTCGACCGGGTCACGGCGGTCAGTCATACCCGGCACATCGACTGGCCGCCACCTAACCCTTTGGCACGCCGGCCAGCCCGCCCTCACCTCTCTCGTGATTACCGTTGTGCATCGGGTCGTGGCATTCATCATTAAACAGGATAATCCTCCTTTAGGTGCAGGCTTTTCCGTGCGCGTCGGAGAGTGGGGGTAATGACACGACACAGCGCGAGCCGCGGAATGATGTACTCGGCGCCGCCGGGGCCCGAGAGCGACCGGACGGCGGACATCGAGACGGATGCGTCCGCCGAGGCCGACGCGGAGCCGGCGGCCGCGGACGACTGAGACGCGCTCGAACGGTTCGGACGACGCGTTCCTCCCTGCGTGAAGCGATGCGGTTTTTCGGCTGTACGTCCTACGGCTGGTAATGACAGTGACGGCTGGGGTCGTCGCCGTCCAGGGCGACGTGAGCGAGCACGCCGACGCCATCAGGACGGCCGCTCGCACCCACGACGAGACCGCCACGGTCCACGAGATACGCACGTCGGGGACAGTCCCCGACTGTGACCTCCTGCTCATGCCCGGTGGCGAGTCGACGACCATCTCGCGGCTGGTCCACAGCGAGGGCATCGCTCCCGAAATCAGGGCCCACGTCGAGGCCGGCAAGCCCGTGCTGGCGACGTGTGCGGGCCTGATCGTCGCGTCGACGGACGCCAACGACGACCGCGTCGAGGCGCTCGACCTCGTCGACGTCTCCGTCGAACGCAACGCCTTCGGCCGACAGAAGGACAGTTTCGAGGCGCCGTTGGACGTGACTGGCCTCGACGACCCCTTCCACGCCGTGTTCATCCGCGCGCCGGTCATCGACTCTGTCGGCGACGGCGTCGAGGTGCTGGCGTCGTGGGACGACCGCCCGGTCGCGGTCCGGCAGGGCCCGGTCGTCGGCACCTCCTTTCACCCGGAACTGACCGCCGACTCCCGGCTCCACGACCTCGCCTTCTTTCCGGCCTGAAGCGTTTTGAGTCCGGGCCCCCACGAGGCGGTATGGACGCCACCATCCAGGGGGTCCGGGTCGCCGGCACACCGACCGGCCCCGTCCCGGTCGTGTTGCTCGCGCCCGACGGCGAGCAGGACTTCCTGCCCATCTTCATCGGCTTCGACGAGGCCGCCAGCATCGCCCGCGGCCTCGACGCAAGCGACGTCGGCCGGCCGCTGACCCACGACCTCACGCTCGACATCGTGGAGGAACTCGGCGGCCGTGTCGAGCGTGTCGTCGTCAGCGACGTCGAGGACGGCACCTACATCGCCGACCTCCACGTCGCGACCCCGCGGGAGTCCGTCGTCGTCGACGCCCGCCCCAGCGACTCGCTCGCGCTCGCGGCCCGCACCAACGCCCTCATCGAAGTCGCCGAGGCCGTCTTCGAGGACGGCCGCCGCGACCCCGACGAGTTCGACGACCTCGACGACATCCGCGACGTGATGGATGTGGTCTAACCACTTTTTACGGAGGGGGGTCGCTGGGTGACCCCCCTCCGCAAAAACTTGGGGAAAAAGGCCGGCCGCTCGGCTCCGCCTCGCGGCCGGTACGACGACCGAGTGCCAGACCGCAACCGCAACCGCCACCGCCACTGCCCCCACACCGCCACCGCCTCGCACCGCCACTGCCCCCACACCGCAACCGCAACCGCCACCGCCACTGCCCCCACACCGCCACCGCCTCGCACCGCCACCGCTTCCCCACAACCTCGCCTCGCACCGCCACCGCACCCCGAAGGAATCATGGCCGTGTGGCGAGGAGGGCGACCATGGACGACACCGACGAGATTCTCGACGACCTCTTTGCCGTCATCGAAGACCGGAAAGCGAACCTCCCGGAGGACTCCTACACTGCTTCCCTGTTCACCCACGAGAAAGGCGAGAACGCGGTGCTGGAGAAACTCGGCGAGGAGACGACCGAACTGCTCCTGGCCGCCAAAGACGACGACCGCGAGGAGATCGCCCACGAGTCCGCCGACATCGTCTACCACCTGCTCGTCCTGCTGGCGATGAAGGACATGGACATCGAAGACCTGCGGGCGGAGCTGGCCGACCGACGATAGCGACCGCGAGCGACGGGAGGAGCGAGCGGCTTTTTGGCCACCGGAAGACTCACTGCGTTCGTCTTCCGAGCACCCGTTCGTTCCCTGCGGTCACTCACGGGAACCACGTTTTTCGACGAGTGGTGGCGAGTGAAACGAGCCACTCGAGTCGAAAAAGGTGGTGGGGGACCTGCGGGCGGAGCTGGCCGACCGCCGGTAGTCCGCGAGCGACCGCGTTCTCAGCCCGCGAGCAGGCCGCCGACGGCGCCGCCGATGGCGCTGTCGATGGCGAGCACGAGTGCGATGACGACGCCGATGACGAGGACACCGACGCCGAGCAGGCCGCCGACGGGGCCGGCGGCGGCGCCCCCGACGGCTCCGGCGCCGACTCCGAATATGACGGCGAGGACGATGCCCCCGATGGCACCGGCGAGCAGGCCGTGCCAGGCACCGCTCCCGATGCCGCTGTCGGCGAGGTAGCCCGCGACGCCGCCGCCGATCAGGCCCGCGCCGACGTGACCGATCACCGGGAGTATGAACGCGACGATGCCGGCCACGAGGCTGACGAGAAAGCCGATGCCGACCGCACGCCAGTCTGTCATGCGATGACCATCCACGTACGGGGACATAACGAATCGCCCCACTCCCTTGCCGGTCGGTTGCGGGGTCCTGTGGCCGCCGCTCGCGACCAAAAGGTGGGTCTTTTATGCGCGAACGTGGTACGAACGGCAACATGATTCTCGAGGACCTGCCGACGACGCCCACGTCGGAGGAGCTACTCGACAAGGCCTTCTCCCGGGCCGCCCGCTCCGGGCGGGCGAAGTCGGGGTTCGAGGCCCAGCAGTCGATGCTCCAGACGGCCGCGAACATCGTTTCGGACAACCTCGAGAACGTCGTCACCGCCTGGCCGGACTTCGACGACCTCGACCCATTCTATTACGAACTCGTCGACGCCATCGTCGGGGTCGACACCCTCCGCCAGCACCTCTCGGAGGTCTCCTGGGCTAGTCGCAAGACGGGCGATATCCGCGAGGAGTACCAGGCCCGCTTTCGCAACGTCGACGCCGAGGGCGCGAAGAAACTCCGCAAGCAGGCCTTCGCCCGCATCGCGGACGTCGTCGAGGAGGTCGAGGACGACCTCGCGGCCATCAACGATGCCCACCAGGACCTCCGGAGCCTCCCGGACATCCGGCCCGACGAGCCAACCATCGTCGTCGCGGGCTACCCCAACGTCGGCAAGTCCTCCTTCGTCAACCGCGTCACCAACGCCCGTAACGAAACCGCGTCCTATCCGTTCACGACCACCGAGATCCGGGTGGGCCACATCGAGCGCGACCACATCCGCTACCAGCTCGTCGACACGCCGGGCCTGCTCGACCGCCCGCCGGAGGACCGCAACGAGATCGAGTCACAGGCCGTCAGCGCGGTCGAACACCTCGCCGACGCCGTCCTCGTCTTCCTCGACGCCAGCGGGGAGTGTGGCTATCCCATCGACGTCCAGCTGGAACTCCGGGACGCTCTCCTCGCGCGGTTCGACGACGTGCCGGTCCTCACGGTCTGTAACAAGAGCGACCGCTCGCGGGACGTCGAGGCCGACTACTACATGAGCGTCACGGAGGGCGAGAACGTCGACACCGTGCTGGACGCCGCCGTCGAAGCGGTCGGGTACGAGCCCGAACTGCCCTTCGACGAGGACTGACGCCTGCCGCTTACTCCGCTGTGGCTCCGTAGGTGACCGAGACCGTCGCCGAGACGGTCACCGGGCCGGGGCTGAACGTCGTCCGGTCGCTCCTGGCCGCCTCGCGGACGGGTCCGGGCGTCGTGCGGTCGCGGCTCGTCTCGGCCTGCTGGACGCCGGTGACGGTGAGGCCGGCCGCGCTCGCGATCGTCTCGGCGTCGGTCCGGGCGGCGTCCATCGCGTCTGTCAGTGCCTCCGAGCGCAGTTCGGCGCGAGTGTCCTCCGCCAGCGTGAACTGGACGCCGTTGACGTTCGTCGCACCGTTCTCGACGGCGAGATCGACGATTTCGCCGGCGCGGTCCACGTCGGCGACCTCGATCCGGATCGCGTGCGTGGCGCGGTAGCCGACGAGTTCGGGCGTGTCACCGCTGTAGTCGTACTGTGGCTGGACGGTGAAGCCAGCGGTCGTGACCGCTTCCTCGGAGAGCGAGGCGTTTTCGAGCGCCGTCCGGACGGCGTCGGTGTCGGTCGCCACCTGCTCGCGTGCGGCCGCCGCGCTGTCGGCGGTCGCTTCGACGGCCACCCGCACGACAGCGAGGTCCGGTTCGGCTTCCACGTCGGCGGTCGCAGTGACGCTGATCGCCGGGCCGCCGGCGTCGGTGTCGGTCGCGCTACCGGCTTCCTGCTGTGTCTGGACACTGCCGAGACAGCCGGCAGTCACGAGCGTGACGACGAGCGCGACTGCCAGTAACGGTCTGGATGTCATACTACCGGTACGACGGCAGTCCATATCAATAGCGACGGGCGACGTGCTCGCTAACAGCACGCTACCACGGCCTCGCTGCTGTCGACGGTCCGGCGACAGTCAGGCGGCGCGTTCGGTCGTCACGTACCGGACCTGCGTGTCGATGTCGCGGCCGGCGGTCCGGTCGAGCCGCCGGTCCAGCCGTGTCGCGAGCCCGCTGACGTTCGCGCCGGGCGGGACGCCGACGGTGACGACCACGCTGTCGGGCTCGCGCAGGACTATCGAATCGCCGTACTGGATGTCGGTTTCGAGGATGGTCGCCTCGGCCTCGGCGTCGACGACGGCGGCCACGTCGTCGCGCAGGGCGTCCTCCGTCTCGGAGTTCTCGAAGGAGTCGTACGTGACTCCGCCGAGAAAGACCGACAGCAGCGCGATGGCGACGCCGAGCGCGACGACGCGCTTGAGTGTGACCGACCGGACCTCGTCGAGCCTGAACCACCGATCGGGCCGGTACCCGGTGTACCAGAGGACGGTCAGCGCGGCGAGGTTGATCGACAGGAGATTGACGAGCGCGAGCACGCCCGAGCCGAGGCTGACCATCGGCAGGCCCCACGCGAGGCCGATGCCGACCGTCGCGGCCGGCGGGATCAGCGCCACCGCGATCATGACGCCGACGATGGCCGAGGAGACGCCGGAGGCGAGGCTCAGGGCACCGGCCACCCCGGCGCCCAGCGCCACCGCCAGCGAGAGGAAGTCGGGCGCGAGGCGCTCCCGGACCTCCGGGATGGCCGTGATTTCGGGTGGGGCGAACGAGACCAGGTGGGCGTACCGCACGAGGGCGGCGAACGCGGCGGCACTGAGGACCGCGATACCCATCCCCCAGACCTGGAGGACGACGCCGCGCTCGAACAGCTCCTGGTCGTCGATGACCGTCCCGACGCTTGCGGCCATCGCGGGACCGATCAGCGGCGCGATAACCATCGAGCCGACGACGACCGCCGGCGAGTCCAGCAGGAGGCCGGCCGTCGCGATGACGGCACTGATGATCGTCATCACGACGTAGATTCGTGTCGACGGTGCCAGGTCCGCCGCCCGCGAGCGGAGTTCCTCGCGGGCGATTCGGTCGCTGTCCTCCTCCTCTTCGTAGCGATCCTGGAGGGCCTCGAACTGACGGGAGACGACGGTACTGGCGTCGAGGACGACGGTGTAGGCCTCGTCGTCGAGGCCGGCATCGCGGAGCTGTTCGAGGACGGGCTCGACGGCGGCGGTCGGCAGCGGGACGTACACGACGTCGGTGTACTCACGGCTGCTCGTCTCCTCGGTCACGACGTAGTCGACGCCTTCGTCGTCGAGCGCGGCGAGTACCGCCTCGCGTTTTCCAGCCGGGATCGTTACCTGAACGAGCCGCACACACGCCTCTCACACGCGGCGTCCAAAAGCCGTGTGGGTCCGTTCGGGTCCCACGACGGTCGTCGAGGGTGGGTCGTTCCTCCCCGCTCGCACATTCGATGCTTCTCGCTCCGCTCGGAGCGTCCGGCTCACGGGTCGCACGGCACCCCGTTCGCTCGCGGGTCGTTCCTCCCCGCTCGCACATTCGATGCTTCTCGCTCCGCTCGAAGCATCCGTGGCTCGCCACCCTTATCCGCCCCAGTAGCTTACCGACGGCCATGTTCGAGTCGCGACCGGACCGGAGCGCCGAGGTGGTACTCGTCGGCCGGTCGAACGTCGGTAAATCCACCCTGATGCGGGAGCTGACGGGCCACACCTTCGACACCGGCCAGCGCCCGGGCGTCACGCGCCAGCCCAACCACTACGACTGGACCGGTCCCGACTTCGTGCTCACCGACCTCCCCGGCTTCGGCTTCATGTCCGGCGTCCCCGACGACGTGCGCGAGGAAATCAAGGACGATATCGTTCACTATCTCGAACGGTACGCCGAAAACATCCTCGCTGCCGTCCTCGTCGTCGACGGGAAGGCCGTCATCGATATCATCGACCGCCACTCCGGCCCCGACGAAATCCCCCACGACGTGGAGATGTTCCACTTCCTCCGGGAACTGGAGATCCCCGTCGTCGTCGCCGTCAACAAGATGGACAAGGTCGACGACCGCGACGAGCGCCTGAACGAACTCTGTGACCGACTCGGCCTCTACCCGCCCTGGAAACAGTGGCAGGACACCATTGCCCCCATCAGCGCCAAACGAGGAACCATCGACCCTCTCACCGAGGCCGTCCGGACCCACCTTCACGACCAGCAACGCGACGACCTCTTCCAGTTTTTCTGACCCGGCGCCCGCTCGACACGCGGAACTCACAGCCAGCCACCCTTGTTCTCACAGAGTCGGCCACTCTTGTCCCCACCGCATTATTTTTTGTGAGAAATCATTTCCATCCAATCCTCATTTCTCGCTGTCAGGATGGGTCGAAGACGCGCCGCTCGAACGTTTAGTCCTCGAAAACGGGGGTAGAGGGGGGGTGTTGGGGGTGGCACCCGAAGTGGGTGCGTCCGGATCTTCGAGCCTGATAGCAATGAACCTTCCGGCTACTTTCGGACCGAAACGCTTCGAAATGTCGCCGAGTGGTTGCGGGCGGGATGGTGAAAGGCTCTTGATGGCCGCCCGCCTACGTACGGGTGTGACCACGCCCGCGTCCAGCACCGACCGCGAGCGCCCGACGGTCCGGCAGGCCGGCGACGCGGACCTGCTCGCGGTCTATCGGATCGAGAAGGCTGCCTTCCCACAGCCGTGGCCCTTCTCGGCGTTCGAGCGGTTCGTGGGCCGCCCGGGCTTTCTCGTCGCCGAGGTCGGGGCCGGCGTCGCCGGCTACGTCGTCGCCGATTCGGTGCCCAATCACGGCCGGGCCATCGGCCACGTCAAGGACCTGGCAGTCCACCCCGACCGCCGCGGCGAGGGCATCGCCACTGCGCTCCTGGAGCGAGTCCTCTCGGTCCTGCGCGCCCGCGGGGTCGGTTCGGTCAAGCTCGAAGTCCGGGCCTCGAACGAGCCCGCCAAAGCCCTCTACCGTGACTTCGGCTTCGTCCACCGCCGGACCGTCCCCCGCTACTACGACGACGGCGAGGACGCCCTCGTGATGGTCGTCGACCTCGACGACCGGTGACCATATCCTTCTGGACCCGCTTTGCCCGCGCATGGGATACGCCTGCCCGGTGTGTGGCGACCCACAGGCCGACGACGAACACCTCGCCAACCACCTCGCGTTCACCGCCATGCTCGGTGACGAGGCTCACGAGGAGTGGCTGGCCGAGCACGCCCCCGACTGGGACGAGCACGACGCCGACCGCCTCGCCGCGACCGCCGCCGACCACGCCGAGGAAGTCGACTTCCCGCAGGTCTTCGAGGACACCACGTCGGACCACGACCACGACGACGACCGCTCCGGCGCGCTCTTCGACGACGAGGCCCGAACAGGCGGCGGGTTCGACGCCGCGGCCGCCCGCGACCGCGCCAGCCAGGGCCGAAACCCCGAGCTCGAAGCCGAAGCCGAGGACATCATGGCGGAGGCCCGCGAGCTGACCGAGCGGATGCGCGAGGAGGCCGACGACGGGGACGACGAGATCGAGACCGGCGCCACCGACGACGCCGACGCGGACGAAGCCGAAACCGAGTAACCGCGCGGGCACTCAGCACTGTATATGCACACCGAGGGCATTTTCACTCCCGAGACGGCGGCCGAGGCCCGCGAGCGCTACGAGGCGGTCGGGCCGACGGCCCAGACGACCGTCCGCGAGGTCGCGAAGGCGATGGACTTCGACCGCGAGGAGTACGACGAGCGCGTCACCGGCGCCGTCGTCGAGACCGCACGCGAGGCCATCTTCGCCTCCCTACTGGCGGTCACGGTCGGCACCCGCGAGGAGTACGAGGACTGGCTGGCCGACCACCCCGCGTACGACCGGGCGGATATCGGGAGCGAGCACGTCTCGAACGTCGCCTGGCACGCCGCGCCCGCGACCGAAACCGTCGTCGCCGCGACCTTCGAGGACAAGGAGGCGGCGGCCGTCGGCACCCTCCGCCGGCAGGCCTTCGGCGAGGTCTACCGCGAGCTCGTGACCGAGTGAGCGGCCGCGGTCGTGGTACGGGGGCAGCGGAGTCCGGGGAGCACTCCGCCACCGCGCGGCGCGTTCCGATGCGGTTTTCGGCGGCCGCGACCAAGACGTGGTATGCGGCAGATCACCCGTCGGGTCACCGTCGCCATCCTGGTCGTGCTCGCCCTGTTGCTCGCGCTGGGTGCGCTCCCCAGCTATCTCAAGAGCGGCGACCCCTACTACCTGACCGCGACGCCCGCCGACGGCAACCACAGCGCGGTCGATCTGTCCAACGCCTCCGAGCGCCGCTACGAGTACGCCATCGGCGCGGTTCGGGACGCGGAGGCAGAAACCGGCGTGAACGTCACCGAGACGAACGTCACGGGCCGCTCGGACCCCTACTGGAAGGGCCCCATCGGTCTCAAGGAGTCGTTCACCAACTCCCCGTTCGACGAGATGGACGCCCTGCGGATCCAGAACGAGAGCGCCGCCGAGGGCGAGACCGTCTACGCCACCTACAACGGCACGCTTTACCGCCTGGCGGTGGCACAGGACCCATGACCGAGCGCGACGACGCCGCCGAGGAATCGGCAGCTTCGGACCCACAGCCCCGCGTTCCCGGCGAGTTCGATCCCGACCGGACGCCCGCTCGCACACCGCCGGACCACGACTGGTCGGTCCTCGAATCGAACGCGGAGTACGAGACCGGCTGGTACACCGGCGGCTACGACCGTGTCGAACAGCCGAACGGGACGACCAAGGACTACTACTGGGCCGACCTCCCGCCGGCGGTCGTCGTCGTCGCCCTCACTGCCGATGCAGCCGACGGCGAGGATGCCCTCGTGATGGTCGACCAGTACCGCCCGACCATCCGCGAGCAGTGCCTCGAACTCCCCGCCGGCATCGTCGAGGCCGGCGAGTCCTACACGACCGCCGGCGCCCGCGAACTCCGGGAGGAGACCGGCTTCGAGGCCGCCGGCGTCTCCCTGGTCGAGGAGTTCTGGTGTTCGACCGGCGTGCTCCGGCACCGCCGGGGGATCGTCTTCGCCGAGGGCCTCACGCCCGTCGAACCGGACCTCGACGACAACGAGTTCCTCCGGGTCAGGAGCGTCCCCGTCGACGAGGCGCTGGAGCGCGCCCGCGCCGAGCCCGCGAACGACGCCACCATCGAAGGCATCCTGCTGGCGAAAGAGGACGGCCTCCTGTAGCCCGCCCCCTCGCCCGTCGAGTCGTCCGCGACGCTTTTGGGGACGGCGCCGCTGGTTACTGGTACATGGCTGCAGAGATTTCAGCCGACGACTTCGCCGACCTCCTCGATGCCGACGCCGACGTCCGGGTCGTGGACATCCGCTCGCCCGTGGCCTTCGACCGCGAGCGCATCCCGGGCAGCGTGAACGTTCCACTCCCACAACTGCCGACCCGGGTCGGTGACCTCACCGACGCCGACCGGATCGTCACCGTCTGTCCCCACGGCCACGACAGCCGCCGGGCCGCCGACATCATCACCTCCTACGAAGGTATCGACGGGGAGACCCCGGTCGAGAGTCTCGCCTGTGGGCTGGTCGGCTGGGACGGACCGGTCGCGACCGACAGCGAACGCGACCGAGGGAGCGAGGGCCCCGCGGCGCCGTTCTGAGCTGTCGCTCGACGTGTGGCGTCACGCCGACCGCCCGAAGAACAGACCGATCAGGCGACGTTGAACCCCTTCTCGCGGAGGAAGTCCTCGACCCGCCCGGTGTGGTTGCCCTGGAGCTCGATGGAGCCGTCCTCGACGGTCCCCCCGCAGGCGAACTTGGATTTCAGATCGGAGGACAAGCTGTCCATGTCGACGTCTTTGGGGTCGAACCCCTCGATGACCGTTACCTCTTTCCCGTATCGGCGCTCGTCGATGCGGATGCTGATCTCCTGGGACTCCTTGGCGACGTCCTCGCAGACGCAGAGTTCCTGGGGCAGCCCACACGTCGAGCAGGTTTCCGACATTACAGCGGGACGTACGAAATCGACGTATTAAACACCTTCGGGAATTGCGGGCAGGCGCCACAGGCCCGCTCTCGCCCACGAGCGGCCGCGACGCGGTCGGCCGTCAGAACGGACCGAGTCGTTCCGAGACGATTTCGCCGACCAGCGCCACCGCCTCGTCGGCGTCTGCCTCCGTGACGCGACCGCCGTACCGCGAGCGCTCGTAGTAGTCACACACCCGATGGGCCGCCTCCCCGGCGTCGACGGCGTCGAGGTACTGCCGCGGCGTCTCCCCCGGTTCCCGGGCCCGTTCCGTCCGTTCGAGGGCGTACTGGAGACGGTCGAACGCCCGCTCGACGTCGACGGCCGGTGACTCGCGGGGCTGCCAGCGGGCCCAGACCGCCCGGTAGGCCCGCTCGGTCGCGTCCGTCTGCCGGAGACCGGCGACGACACCTCCCACCAGGACCGCCCCGAGTGCCGCTTCCTCGCGCGAGGGGAGGTCGATCTCGAACCCGCCGCCGTCGTCGACGGCCCCGTCGACACTGCTGCCGCCCGTCGTCGTCTCCCCGCCGGCCGGCGTCGGCGTCTCGGGCGTCGGTGGTGGCGTCGGGGTGTCGGGTCCCTCCGTCCGCGGGTCGTCCGGGTCGTCGGGGGTCGGGGTGTCGTCCTCGTCGGTGTCGTCGGTGTCGACGTTGGGATTGCCGTTCTCGCGGGCCTGCTCCAGGCGCTCGCCCTCCGCGGCCGACCGCGGGCCGGCCGGCGTCGGGTCGAACCGGACCCAGCCGACATCGGGGAAGTAGACCTCGGTCCACGCGTGGGAGTCGAAGCCGCGGACGACCCAGCGGTCGTTACCGACCCGTTCGCCGGGCGTGTAGCCGACGACGAACCGCGCCGGGACGTCGAGGGTTCGGAGCATGACCGCCATCGTCGTCGCGTAGTAGGTGCAGTAGCCCCGCTCCATCTCGAACAGAAACGAGTCCGCGATGTTGCCGTCCGGGCGCTCCACGTCCAGCGAGTACGCCCGGTTGTTCTCCAGCCAGCGCTCGATCACGCGAGCGGCCTCGTAGGGATTGCTCGCGTTCGCGGTGATGCGCTCGGTCCGCTCCTCGATCCGCTCGGGGAGGCTCGACGGCCGCTGTGTGTACCGGTCCTCGACGCCGTCGGGGTAGTCGTCGCCGGCGCTTGCCAGCTCTCTCGGCCTGGCGACGGGCCGGCGGCTGGTCACCTCGTAGCTGTCGCCCGGTTCGAGTTGCTCCCCCTGCTCGGGCTGGAGCCCGCCGGCGTCGGTGACCGTCGCGATGTCGCCCTCGTCGCCCTCGACCGCGATGGGGCGCCAGACGGCCGGCATCGTCCGGAGCGTCGATTCGATATCGTAGCGCTGTTCGACCCGCTCGCTCGCGCCCGGCGGGCCCCGGAGCCGGTCGTCGAACGCCCGCGTCGACCCGGTCCTGACCCAGCCGTCGCCGGTGTAGCGGTCGTAGGCCGCGACCCGCCAGTACGCCTGTCTGGTGGCGTCGACGGTGAACCTGACCGCCGGGGAGAGTTCGATGCTCCCCTGAATCCTGATGCGCTGGTCGGCGTTGATCAGGCTCGCCTCCACCGTGTTGGCCCGCCCCTTCCCGAACGGTTTGAGCAGTTGCGTCCCCGCGCCGGGCACCACGCTGACCGTGCTCGACACCGCGACGATTGCGCCCAGCTCCATCAACACCGTCCGCCGTTGCGTGTCGAGCGCGGCCCCGGCGTCGCCGTCGACGACCGCGGGACGGTCCGCGCTGTCGAACCGCTCCAGCCGCCCGAACCCGACCGCGCCGACGGCCCCGATGGCCCCGAGCAGGGCGACGGTCGTGTTCATATCGCCCGTCAGGACGAAGAACGTCAGGGCGGCACCGCCGGCGGTCACCGCCGCGACGTAGTGGCGACGCAGGGCGAAGTACCACGCCAGGAACACCGGCGTCGGCGTGAAGCCGAGCGCCCACAGCTCGATCTTCTGCAAGCGGAGGACCGACAGCCCGTTCAAAAGCGAGATCACGTCCCCCAGCACGCGGTCCTGGTTCGCCACGACGTCCGCGGGCAGGGCCGTCGCGTAGGAGTACAGCCCGAACGCGAGCAGGAAGGCGCCGATGGGGACGGCGACCCGTACCGGGAGCACCCGCGAGAGCACCGACGCCGCCGCCAGTGACGCCGCCACGACCAGCAGGAACGTGTCCGGGTTCCCGACCACGTCGATGATCTCGTACAGCGCGAACGTGAAGGAGAACACGAGCAACAGGATCGACACGAGCGCGAGTCGGCGCGTGCTCAAGAGGCCGCCGTCCTCGTCGAGGCGGTTGCGGAGGCGTTCGGCCGTGCCGGGTCCTGCGTCGCTCATCGCTCACCTCCAGCAGACCGGTGGTCTGCCGTCCCGTTCGCGTCGCTCACGGGACCCCCGTCGAACTGCGCGTTCGACGTGCCGCCGCTCGCATCGCTCGCGGCACCACCGCCAGACCTGCGGTCTGCCATCGTCCCGTTCGCGTCACTCACGGGACCCCCGTCCGCCGCGACGGCCCGTCCCTCGCCGTCCACGGCGAGTCGGTGACGGCGGCCGCCGACGGTCGCCGCGACGCCGTCCCCGTCGGCCTCGATCAGCACGTCGGCGCCTTCGCGGGCCCGCTCGTCGGGGTAGCCGGCTCCCGTCCGTGCGAGCAGTTCGAGGAGGTGTCGCCGGTGTTCGTCGCCGTGGCCCGCGGGCAGTTCTCCGTCGGGACAGGTGACCCGGACCGAGTAGCCCGCCTCCAGCGCGAGGACCGCCACGCTGGCGGCCGCCGACGCCATCGCGTCCGCGTGGCCGGAGGCCGCGCTCGCGGCGATGTCGATCGTCCCCCGCGTCGTCTCGCCGACGAACTCCTTGACGACCAGGTCGCCCTCTCCGCGTTTCGCGCTCGACTTCCAGTGGACGTCACGGAGCGGGTCACCGGGCGCGTACTCCCGGAGCGTGTCGAAGGCCTGCCGGTCCGGGACGCGCGTCTGCTCGAAGAAGCCGGCGAAGGCCTCGTCACCGCTCAGGTCCTTGACTTCCGGGTAGACGAGTAGCGTCGCGGTCGCCTCGGTGGTGACCGTCGTCCGGAAGAGGCCGAGCGTGTCGGTCACGACCAGCCGCGCGGGCCCGACCGTCCACTCGCCGCGGTTCGTCAGCGTCAGTTCGTACGCCACGCTGTCGGGGAGCGTCGTGTGAATCTCGTATCTCCCGCTCTCCGCGCCGGGCAGCGAGTCCGCGAGGCGGGCGACGCCGCTTCCCTGTACGTCGAGTTCGATCTCGCGGTGTTCGCCGGGGAAGCCCGCGCGGGGATCGGGGCGCTCGACGGTCGGCGCGTTCACGCGGACGATCTGGATGGCACCGATAGCGAGCACCACGACGGCCGGTGCGGCGATAGCGTTGAGCGCGCGGGCGCCGCCGGTCGCGGCCATGCCGAACGCGCCCCCGGCGACCAGGGCGACGCCGACGCCACGGAGTGTCGGCCTCATTCTACCGCGACCGTGTTCAGCGCCTCCCTGACGACGTCCTGTCCGGTCCGGTCGGGCGTCCCCGTCCGGACGCGGTGTGGCATGACTACCCACGCCTCCGTCTGGATGTCGTCCGGGACGACGTAGTCGCGGCCGTTCAACACCGCCCGGGCCTGGGCGGCCCGCAGGAGAGCGATGGAACCACGGGGACTGACGCCGAGTTCGGCTCCCTCGCGGGTGAAGCCGGCCAGCCGCGTCACGTAGTCGCGGATCGGCTCCTCGACGGTGATGTCCGCGACCGCGTCGCGGGCGTCCCGGAGGTCCGCGAGGGTCGCCACTGGTGAGAGTTCCTCGATGGGGTGGTTGCCGACGACGCGTTCGAGCATGTCCGACTCGTCGTCGGGTTCGGGGTAGCCGAGGTGGAGTTTCTTCATGAACCGGTCGAGTTCGGCCATCGGCAGGTCGTAGGTCCGATCGTGCTCGACGGTGTTCTGGGTCGCGATGACGGTGAAGGGCTGGGGGACCTCGTGGGTCGTCCCGTCGACGGTCACCTGTCCTTCCTCCATCGCCTCCAGCAACGAGGACTGGGTCTTCGGCGGCGCGCGGTTGATCTCGTCGCCCAGGACCACGTTCGCGAACACCGGCCCGGGGCGGAAGTCGAACTCCTGGGTCTTCTGGTTGAACACGTTGACGCCGGTGATGTCGGAGGGCAACAGGTCCGGCGTGAACTGGACGCGCTTGAACGTGCCGTCGAACGACTGGGCGACGGCGCGGGCGAGCATCGTCTTCCCGACTCCGGGCACGTCCTCGAGCAGGACGTGGCCGCGGCCGAGCAGTGCGGTGAGGATGTGTTCGATCTCGTCGTGGTGGCCGACGATGACCCGTTCGACGTTCTCGGCGACCCGGCGTGCGAGCGCACCCGGGTCCTCTGCGGCGTCGGTTCTTCGACCGGCCTGTGACGTATCTGCGTCTGTCATAGCTACGAGTGGAGGGCAAGCGGGGGCGAGCGTCCTCGTCTCTCGGTGCCGGCACACAGTGTCTCGTCCCGGCCGACACCTGGCGACGCGGCGCTACGCGGCCCGTCTGCGTGAATCACACCTCCACGCACGGGCGCGAGGAAAGTAACTCTGCCGGCTTTTCAGGTGCCGTACACGTCCGCGCTCGCTCCGCCGACCTACCACGATTTACACGCGCGACAGACCAGTTCGCCGTCGCCGCGCCAGCGACGCTGCACCGCCTCGCCACAGGCCGCACACGCGACCGGCTCCGACGACCACGCGAACGTGGACTCGGCCGGTGGGACCCCGTCGGACTCGGTCGCCACAGTCCCGTCGCCGACCGCGGCGTCCTCCCCGTCCGCCGTCTCGTCGGCCGTCTCGCTCGGTGTCTGACTCGGCCCCTCGTCCGCCGTCTCGTCGGCCTCGGCGCTCGGGGACTCGCTCCCGCCGCTCGCTTCCTCCCCTGACTCCGCGCCCGGGTCGTCGCTCCCGCCGTCGAGGAAGTCGTCGAGCGAGGCGTCGTCCATACCCACGGTAGGCGGTCGGCCCCTATAGTTCTCGCGAGACGACCACGACAGGCACAAATAGGACGGGTCACAACGAGACGGTATGTCAAGCCTGCTCGGGAGCATCCCGAAGCTCGTCACCGAAATATCACGCGTCGCACTCAGTGATCCCCTCTCGGCGATCAGCGTGGCGTTCGGCAGCGCCTTCATCGGCCTGGCCGTGCTCGCGTTCGGGTACCTGGCCCTCGGCGCCGTCGCCGATACCGTGGTGCCCGACTTCAGCAGTCGAGAGCCGCCCCAGCAAGCCGAATAGCGTCTTCGAGGTCCGGCCCGAGCGGCGAGCCGGCCACGAACCCGTCGGCGTACTCCATGACGGCGTCGACTCCCTCGCGCACCTGTTCGGGCGTCCCCGCGATACTGAAGACGTCGATCATCTCCTCGGTCACCTGCCCGAACGCGTCGGTGAACTCGCCCGCCTCGATAGCCTCGCCGACGGCCTGTGCGGCCGCCTCGTCGATGTCGTGTCGGTCGAGTACGGGCGGGGCCGCGCCGCCGACGATGAACGCCACCGGCGGTCGCGCGGCCGCCCGGGCCGCCGCTTCGTCCTCGGCGACGCTGACGCTCGCGTAGGCCGCGAACTCGAAGTCACCGCGGTCCGCCGGGCGCTCGTCGAGCCCCTGCTCGATCTGGCCCTCCGCCCACGCGAAGTCCCTCGGGTGAGCGGCGTTGTAGAGGACGCCGTCGGCGTGTTTCGCGCTCATCCGCAGCATGTGCGGGCCCTGCGCGCCGACGTAGACCGGAATCTCGCCCTCGACGGGGAACTCCAGGGCGGCGTCCTGTGCGGTGAAGGTGCCGTCGGCGTCGACGGTCTCGCCGGCCCAGAGGTCCTGTGCGATCTTGAACGTCTCCAGCACGCGCCGGAGGGGACTGTCGCGCTCGACGCCCATCGACTGGAGCGTCGAGCGGTCACCGGGGCCGACGCCGAAGACGGCGCGGCCGTCGCTGACCTCCTGCACCGTGGCGACCTGCGAGGCCAGTTTCAGCGGGTGTGTCTCGTAGGGGTTGGCCGCGGCCGGCCCCAGTTCGATCTCGTCGGTCGCGGCCGCGATCCGTGACAGCGTCACGAACGGGTCGCGGTTGAAGTAGTGACAGGCGGCGAAGACGGCGTCGAAGCCCGTCTCCTCGGCCTGCACTGCCAGTTCAGTGATCTCGTCGACCGGATGCTCGGGGGTGAGTTCGATTGCTTTCATTCGTATGTCCACTCGCGGAGCGCCTGCCGCACGTAGTCCGAATCGATCTCGCGAAAGAGGTCGTCGTCACCGGCGTGGTCGCCGAACTGCCAGTCGCGGACGACCGTCACGGGCGTCCCGCCCGCGCCCTCGCCCGCGACGAGGTTGCCCGCCGCGGCGAGTTCGTCGACGACCGACTGCACCGTCACGCCGAGTTCGCGCCCGTCGCGGTCGTGCTCGCCGCGCCAGTCGCGGTTCGCGGGCAACCCCGCCCAGCCGAGCGCGACGCCGCGCTGGCCGTGCCGGAAGGGCCGCCCGGAGGTGTCGGTTACGACGACCGGCACCCCCAGTCGCTCCGAGAGGGCGGCCGCGCTCGCACCGGGGTCCTCGGGCAACAGCAGGAGGTCGGCGCCGGGCACGTTCGAGCGGTCGATGCCGGCGTTCACGGTGATGTGGCCGAACCGCGTCACGGCGAGCAGGAAGGGAGCCTCGATGAGCAGTTCCTCGCTCTCCGCGAGGACGGCCTGCGCGAATCGGGGGTCCTTCTTATCGCCGGTCGCCCGCTCGACCGTCGCGGCGACCTCGCGGGCGCGCTCGCCCGCCGGGAAGTCGGCGAGGTCGGCCGTCCGGCCCTCGGCCTTCGAGACGACGGTGCTCGCGACGAGCACCACGTCGTCGGGCCGGAGCGCGACCCGCTCGTCGATCAGCGCCGCGAGGTCCGCACCCGGGCGCACTTCCGGCAGACCTGGGACCGCAACGACTTCCATACCCCCACCAGGGCGCGCCCGGAAAAAAGGGGCGCGAAACTCGCAACAACGGCCAACACCGGCAATCGATGCCGCTTGCTGCCGGGTGTCGGCGGCGCGCGCGAGCGAAACGCACCCGAAACCACCCCCGATACCGACCGCCGGAACCGTCCTGACGTAAAAACTACCGGATCGATTCGGCCCGAACTACCAAATTTCTATCATTCGTATATATCCGGCCGTATTTTATATTAACGTATAAACTACCGGCGATAGCCGCACGTGTATATATCACTTGCAGGGAAATAATTGAAGTGGGGTGACGGGTGAGAGAAAGGTGGGCGGTGACGGTCGATGGCAACGAGACAACATAGACGGTTCGGGATTCCGGGGGTCGATCTGAAACTGCTGGTGCCGACGCTCCTGCTCATTGGGGCCGAGGCCTGGTACCTGACGACCCAGGCGGAGGCGTGGCTGTTGCCGCTGATGTGGATGGCGCCGATGGACCTGTTCCTCCTGGCCTACGCCCTCGACGAGTCCCTCGCGCTGTCGGAGGTGGCGCTGGTCCTGTTTTTCGGCCGGCTGCTCTACCTCCCGTACCTCTTTCTCTCGCCGATGGACGACCTGCTGGTGTTCTACGGGCTCTTCATGGCACCCGTCGACGTCCTGATTGTGGGGTACGCGATCCACCACGCCGGCCGGACCGTCTTCGACGCCGCACGCGCCGTCTGACTGCGTTCACCGCCGACCCAGTCTCCCCATCCTCTCCGCTCCTACCGTTCTCTTTGCTTCGAGCTCTCTCCGTGCTCACACCTCGCCCCGCTCGACGGAGACGGTGAACTGACCCTCTCTGACCCGGACGATCAGCATCGTGGCCTGGGCCGCCGGGTCGGCCCCCGTCGCGCTCCCGGGGTTCAGCAGGCGGACGCCGTCGACGACCGTGTCGAGCACCCGGTGTGTGTGCCCGCAGATGCCGACCGCCGACGACCCGGCGTGGTCGCGGACCGTCGCCCGGACGCGCTCCTCGAACCCGGCAGGACTCCCCGTCCCGTGGGTGACGACGAACGTGACGCCGCCGAGGGTCACCGTCGCCACCTGCGGCAGGTCGAGACCGGGGTCGATGTTCCCCGAGACGGCCGTCAGCTCCGCGGCGACGTCTCGGACGGTCGCCAGTGCCGCCGCGGAGTCGAAGTCGCCGGCGTGGATGGTGTGGTCCGCCGTCCGGATTCGCTCGCGCACCCAGTCGGGAATCCGGGGCTCCCGCGAGGGGACGTGCGTGTCCGCGAGGATCGCGATCTCCATATCCGGGAGCAGGACGGCCGCTCACAAAAGTCGGTCCCCGGGTTTTTGCCCGTGGCCCTCCGTGGCCGACCCATGGAGGAGACACACGTCGTCACCTGCTTCCTCCGCAACCGGGCCGCGGTCCTCCTCGTCCGCCGGAGTGACGCGGTCGGCTCCTACTCGGGCCAGTGGGGGGCCGTCGCCGGCCACGTCGCGCCCGACCCCGACGACCCCGACGAGTCGGACGCCGCCACCGACCCCGACGCCGCCGCCCGCCGCGAGATCGCCGAGGAAACCGGCCTCGCCGACGCCGTCACGCTCGTCCGCCGCGGCAATTCTTTCCCCGTCGCGGACGACGACCTCGACACGCGCTGGGTGGTCCACCCCTACCTGTTCGACTGCGATTCCCGTGACGTACGTCTCGACGAGGAGGCGACGGAGTCCGAGTGGGTCCCGCCGACCGAGATACTGCGCCGCGAGACCGTCCCGGACCTGTGGACGTCCTACGACCGGGTCCGCCCCGGTGCCGACACGGTCGCCGACGACCGCGACCACGGGTCGACGTACCTCTCCGTCCGCGCGCTCGAAACGCTCCGGGACGAGGCGGCCCTCGCCGTCGAACGCGACGCCGGCGACTGGGACGCTCTCGCGACGCTCGCCCGCGACCTCCGGGCGGCGCGCCCGTCGATGGCCGTCGTCGCGAACCGCGTGAACCGGGCAATGCACGTGGCGGCCGACGACCGCACGCCCGCCGCCGTCGAACGGGCCGCGGAGGACACAATCGCGGACGCCCTCGATGCGGACGACGCGGCCGCCGCCGTCGCCGCCGACGAGGTCGACGGCGGCCGACTCGTCACGCTCTCGCGCTCGGGCACCGTTCGCGAGGCCCTCCGGCGGGCCGACCCCGACGGCGTCCTCGTGGCCGAGTCCCGGCCCGGCGGCGAGGGTGTCGGCGTCGCCGAGTCGCTGTCCGCCGACGGGACCGCAGTCACGCTCACCGCCGACGCCGCCCTCGCGCACGAACTCGCCGGCGGCGACTACGACGCGGTACTGGTCGGTGCCGACGCGGTCCTGCCGGACGGTCGCGCCGTCAACAAGGTCGGTACCCGAGCGGTCGCGCTCGCGGCCGCTCGCGAGGACGTGCCGCTGTTCGTCGTCGCGGCCGCCGCCAAGGTCAGCACGGACGCGACTCCGTCCCTCGAACGCGCCGATCCGACCGACGTGTACGACGACGACGCCGCCATCGACGTGGCCGCGCCGCTGTTCGACGTGACGCCTGCGGACCTCGTCGCGGGCTTCTGTACGGAGCAGGGCGTCCTCGACGCGGACGACGTGGCGGCGGTCGCCGCGGCCCATCGGGACCGGGCCGAGTGGTAGCTCGCCGGCCCCGCCTCAGTTCTCGTCGAGGACGACGGGGACGCCGGCCGCGGCCACGTCTGCGGCGAAGGCCCGCGAATCGGCTTCGAGGTTCGAGAAGGTGTTGTAGTGGACGGGGAGCACGAGCCCGGGTTCGGTGCGGGCGGCGAGTGCCGCGGCCTCGTGGCGGTCCATCGTGTGGTTGCTCCGGCCGATTGGTGGACACAACAGCGACACGTCGATGGTCCGGTGGCCGGGCAGCACGTCGGTGTCGCCGGGCCAGAACACGTCCGTCCCGTCGAGTTCGACCAGGAAGCCACACCCGAACCCTTCCGGGTGGTACGGCGTCCCGTCCGGGCGGGTGTGTGGCCCGTCCGGCTCGTTGTACGCCGGCGTCGTCCAGACGTCCACGGGGCCGACCGACAGCGTGTCCTTCATTCCCACCTCCAGGATGTCGTAGGTGAGGTCGCCGATGGGCGGGAGGTCGCGGTCCACGTCGCGACCCTCGATACCTTCGAAGGCAATAACTGTCGCATCCGCTTTCGCGACGCGGTCGATGCCGTCGGGGTCGTAGTGGTGGACGTGGCTGACACAGACCACGTCGCCGTCCTGCGCCCGGTAGTCCTGCGAGGGTGGGTGGCCCACGTTCTCGGCGTGGGGCTCCCACTCGCCGGTGAGGACGCCGTGGCGACCGGGGTCGAGGTAGACGACGGTCTCGCCGTCGGTGACGCGGAGGGTGGCGTAACCCAGCCAGTCGACGGTGAGCCCGTCGTGTCGAACCGTCATCACGTGTGGGTACGCGGGCCAGCCAAATGAAGGGCGCTGGTCTCGGTCAACTGAGGAAGAGTCGCCGCTCGGCGCGCTCGTGCTCGGCGGCGACCACGTCCACGAGCGGCGCGAACGGCGTCATCGCCTCGATTGACCGGTCGGCGTGGCGGTCCCACGCCCGCGCGACCAGCGGCCGGCAGTCGGTCAGGACCGCCTGAATCTCGGTGTGGCCGACCCGGAGCAGGCGCTGGGCGGCCCCGAGCAGGTCCGTCAGGAAGGAGTAGCCGAGCACGAGCCCGGCCTCGCGGGCGCTCATCCCCGTCCGCGCGCCGACGACGCCCATGACGACGGCGTAGTTGCCCGGCGCTTCGCCGGCGTCGATCCGCTCGTCGTAGGCCGAAAGCAGGGGATCGTTCTCCGTCTCGGCGACCAGCGAACAGAGTTGCGAACCCGTCCGGGTGGAACTCTCGCGGAACTCGGCAGGCAGTTGCACCGCTCGAAGCCGCTCGTCGACGGCGACGACCTCGTCGAGGTCCCCGGCCGTCGCGGCCTCGTGAGCGGCCCGGAGCGCCACCATCTCGCAGGGCCCGATCTGCCCGTCGAGGTACGTCGACAGCAGCGCCCGGAGATCGTCGCCGTCTTCCACGTCGTCGGCGGCGACGAACCCCTCCAGCCCGTAGGAGGTCGTGAACGATCCGGCGGGGAGGAACGAATCGGCGAACTGCATGGCCGCCAGGACCGACTCGCCGGCTTCGTCGCCCGCCGCTCGTCTTTCGTCCGCGGCCCGGCCGTCGTCCCTGGGGCTGTCGTCGCTCACGACGATCCCTCCTCGGGGTCGTCGACGGTGTGGACGCCGCCGTGAGTGTGTTCCTCGCCCGAGTGGTCGTGGGTGTGGTCGCCGCCGTGGCTGTGGGTGTGGTCGTCGTGCGGGTGGGCGTGTCCGCTCCCGTCGCCGTGGGAGTGAGGGTCGGTCCCGTCGAACAGCGCGGGGTCGACGGTTTCCTCCCGCACGGTCGCGCCGGGCGGTGCGGCCTCGGCGACCGTCTCCCGGACCTGGTCTTCGTCGGCGTCGAGCGCGACCAGGATTTCCCCGTCGCGAACCGCGAGGTCGCGGTGGCGGTTCCCGAGTCGGTGGCCGAGCGCGGCCGCCCCCGCGAGCGCGTCGGCAGACCCGGGGACCCCCGCGAAGTCCACCACGAGCGCGTCCCGGTCGGCGAACGCGACGACGACCGCGCGCTCGTCGTCGGCCACCAGCACGTCGCCCGGCCGGAGGCCGTCCTCGGGAGCGACGATACCGAGTTCGGTGCCGGCCTCGGTCGTCGTCCGCAGGCGGGCGCGCCGGCGATCCCGTTCGTCGAGGACGACCCGCTCGACCTCGTCGTCGGGTCGCTCCGCGACGCGGGCTGCGAGGTCGGGGTCGTCGTCGGCGTTCCCCAGTATCGAGTCGACGACGAGCATCAGTCCTTCCTCCGTGTCGGGGCCGGCGCCCCGACGAGTTCCCGCCGCGCCTCGTCCCAGGCGGCCCGCATCGCCGCGCGGACCGGGGCCGTGTCCTCGCCGAGGACGCGAACCATCGCGCCCGCGTCGTTCGGGAGCTCGGTTGCGCCCGCCCGGACGCCCTCGCGGTCGGCGACCCGCTCGTGGAGCGCGTCCGAGAGGCCGGGGTCGCCGACCGCGTAGAGCGTCCCGAGGACGCGGTGGTCGCCCAGCACGCCGGGTCGCCGGGGGTCGGTGGCCGCCGGCCGGAGGTCGTTCGCGTCGGCGAACAGGCGGCCGTCGGGACCGGTCGCCTCCGTCCGGAGGTAGGCGTGGTCGAAGTCGAAGGCCTCGTCGCGGGCGAGCCGGCCCGGAACGAGGACCTCGCCGACGACCGCGGCGGCGTCGGGCCCGAGCGACAGCGTGAGGTCCTGCCGGTAACGGGCGTCGCGGTGGACGATGGTCGGCTCGGGCAGGTACTCCAGGTAGCCGCCCGCGCCGACCGAGAGGTCGACCGTCGCCGCGCCGTAGTTGCGCTCCATCCGGAGGACCTTCGTCGCGCTCTGTCCGGTGACGTGCGCGACCGCGTCCGGGTCGACCGTCACCTCGATTCCGTGGCGGTCGCCCTGCGCGATCCCCGCCGTCGGCGTCTGGACGTAGACCGTCGCGGCCTCCGGGAGCGCCTCGTCGTGTGTCAGCCCGCCCGTGAGGTGGAAGGGGACTTTCGCGAAGTCATTGACGAGGCGGGTCTGGCCGTCGGCATCGGCCGAAAACCGGACGGCGACGCGACCGTCCTTCCCGACCGCGCCGGCCGCGGCCGCCGGGATCGGCTCCGCGCCGTACGCCTCGAAGGCCGCCTCGGGACCGACCGTCGGGTCGGCGGCGACGGCGGCCGCGGAACGGACATCGCCGGCGTCGTCCGGTGGCTCGTCCGGCTGATTCTCGGTCGCCATCTATGCGAACAGGAGCTGGCGCTCGATGTGGTCGGCCACGGCGTCGACGCCGTCGCTCTCCTTGCAGTTCGTGAACTCGAAGGGACCGTCCCGGACCGCGCGGGCGTCCCGTTCCATCACGTCCAGGTCCGCGCCGACGTGGGGCGCGAGGTCGGTCTTGTTGATGACGAGCAGGTCGGCGTCGACGACGCCCGGCCCACGCTTGCGAGGGATGTCGTCGCCCTCCGCCACCGAGATGACGTAGAGGAAGTAGTCGGCGAGTTCGGGGTTGAACGTCGCGGCGAGGTTGTCGCCGCCGCTCTCCAGGAGCACGAGGTCGAGGTCCGGTTCCCGCTCCAGGAAGCGGTCGATCTGTTCGAGGTTCATCGAGGGGTCCTCGCGAATGCCCGTGTGCGGGCAGGCACCGGTCTCGACGCCGGCGACGAGGTCCGACGGGACTTCGCCCTCGAAGGAAGCCTCCAGTACCTCGGCGTCCTCCTGCGTGAGGATGTCGTTGGCGATGACGCCGATCTCCAGGTCCGCGCCGAGTCGGGGGACGAGTTCCTGGACGAGCGAGGTCTTTCCGGAACCGACGGGACCGCCGATGCCGACCGTGGGCACGTCGCGGGTCATGGTTCGTCCCTCCCACCGTCGGTTGCGGTCGCGCCCTCCCCGTCGATCTCCTCGGGCGAGTCGAAGCGGATGGGGTCGTGGATGGTCACGAGCTTCGTCCCGTCGGGGAAGGTGGGTTCGACCTGCACCATGTCGATCATCTCCGGGACGCCCTCCATCACGTCCTCGCGGGTAAGCAAGGTCTGTGCCTCCGAGCGGATCTCCGCGACGGACAGCCCCTCGCGGGCGCGCTCGCAGGCCCAGTCGGAGATGAGCGCGACGGACTCGGGGTGGTTCAGCGCGACGCCGCGCTCCCGGCGGCGGCGCGCGAGCTCCGCGGCCATGAAGATCGTCAGTCGTTCGCGTTCTTTCGGTGTGAGTTTCATAGCATGTACCGCTGTGCCAGCGGGATTTCGCTGGCCGGCTCGCAGGTGATTACCTCGCCGTCGACGGTCACCTCGAACGTCTCCGGGTCCACGTCGATGTCGTCCGGGCAGTGGTCGTTGCGCACCATGTCGGCCTTCTCGTTCGTCCGGGTCCCCTCGATCGGTTCGACCCGGCTGTCGAGGCCGTATTCGTCCTTCACGCCGCGGTCGGCGGCGGCCTGGCTGACGAAGGAGATGCTCGTGGCGTGTTTGGCCTTCCCGACCGCACCCGCCCGCTGGCGCTGGAGGATCGGTTCGCAGGTCATCAGCGAGCCGTTGGCCTCGCCCATGCTCGACATCGCGGGGAAGCCGCCCTTGAACACCATCGAGGGTTTGATGCCGAAAAAGTCGGGCTCCCAGAGCGCGATGTCGGCCAGCTTGCCGGGTTCGAGACTGCCGACGTACTCGTCGATACCGGCCGTGATGGCGGGGTTGATGGTGTACTTCGCGACGTAGCGCAGGATGCGCTCGTTGTCGTTGTCGGTCCCCTCGTCGCCGGGCAGCGGGCCGCGCTGGCGTTTCATCTTATCGGCAGTCTGCCAGGTGCGACAGATGACCTCGGCCATCCGGCCCATCGCCTGGGAGTCGGAGGTCATGATGGACACCGCGCCGGTGTCGTGGAGCACGTCCTCGGCGGCGAGCGTCTCCGCGCGGATACGCGACTCGGCGAAGGCCACGTCCTCGGGCACGTCGTCGTCGAGGTGGTGACAGACCATCACCATATCGAGATGTTCGTCGACGGTGTTGTCGGTGTAGGGCATCGAGGGGTTGGTCGAGGAAGGCAGGGCGTTGGGTTCCCCGACGAGTTCGATGATGTCGGGGGCGTGGCCGCCGCCGGCCCCTTCGATGTGGAACATGTGCATCGTCCGGCCGTCGATGGCGTCGAACGTGTCCTCGACGAAGCCGGACTCGTTGAGCGTGTCCGTGTGGATGGCCGTCTGGATGTCCATCTCCTCGGCCACCGTGAGGCAGGTGTCGATGACCTCCGGGGTCGAGCCCCAGTCCTCGTGCATCTTCAGGCCGCAGGCGCCGGCTTCGACCTGCTCGCGGAGCGGTTCGGGTTCGCTGGCGTTGCCCTTCCCGTAGAACCCGACGTTGACGGGCCATTCGTCGGCTGCCTCCAGAAAGCGCCGGATGTTCGTCGGGCCGGTGGTGCAGGTGGTCGCGCCGCCGCCGTAGCCGCCGCCGAACATCGTCGTGATGCCCGAGGCGAGCGCGTGCTCGGCCAGTTGTTCGCTGTTGAAGTGGATGTGGATGTCCAGCCCACCGGGGGTGGCGATCATCCCCTCGGCGTTGTACACGTCCGTCGCCGGGCCGACGATCATGTCCACGCCGTCCATCGTGTCGGGGTTGCCGGCCTTGCCGATGCCGGCGACCTCCCCATCGCGGATGCCGATGTCGCCCTTGACGACCCCGGCGATGGGGTCAATGACGACGGCGTTCGTGATGACCCAGTCCAGCGCGCCCGCCTCGGCGGTGACGCCGGGGGCCATCCCGAGGCCGTCACGGAGCGTCTTCCCGCCGCCGAAGACCGCCTCGTCGCCCGGCGTGCCGAGGTCCTCCGTGACTTCCGCGAACAGTTCCGTGTCGCCCAGCCTGATGCGTGAGCCTTCAGTCGGTCCGTACAGGTCGGTGTACTGCCGTCGCGAGACGTCTCTCATTCCTCGTCCTCCCCGTCTCCGGGAGTGTCGTCGCCGGCGTGGGTGTCCCCGGTCGCGCCCGTGTCGGCGAACCCACCTTCCCGTGCTCGCGCGAGCGCCTCGCCGGGGTCGCCGTCGCTGGTCGCCCCGTTCGTGAGCCCGTTCATGCCGGTCACACGCTGTTTCCCGCCGTAGGCCACGAGGTCGACTTCGCGCTCGTCGCCGGGTTCGAACCGGACGGCCGTGCCAGCCGGGATGTCGAGCCGCATCCCGTAGGCCGCCGCCCGGTCGAAGGCGAGTGCACGATTGGCCTCGAAGAAGTGGAAGTGAGACCCGACCTGGATCGGCCGGTCGCCCGTGTTCGCCACCGATACGGACGCCGTCTCCCGGCCCTCGTTGATCACGACCGACCCCTCGCCCGGATCCACCTCGCCCGGGACGAGCCGGTCCGTCATCGACGACCCCTCCGACCTTCGAAAATATACGCCTCGAACTCGAATTTTCCAAATTCGCGGACGTTCATGTACTCACAGGGGGTATCAGTGTCTTGTTGTGGTAAGTCCCCCTCGAATCGTCAATACTTGCTCAGTCGAAAACGGATATACGAGTCATTTCGTAACGTGGGTGTGATGAACGAGCTCGAATCGGTGACGGTCGCATGACTTCGGCGACGCTGCTGGGCGCGCTCGCGACCGCGGGCGTGCTCGGATTCACACACGCCATCGAACCGGACCACGTCGCGGGCATCTCCTCGCTGGCTGGCGAGGCCGGCGACTCCCGGCTCTCGGCGGTCGTCGGGGCCTGTTTCAGTCTCGGCCACGTCGCACTGGTCGTCGTCTGGCTCGGCGTCATGGCCGTCCTCAGCGGCCAGGGGGCCCTGCCGAGCGGGCTCGACGCGGTCGGGACCGTCGGTGCCGCGCTCCTGCTCGGCGGTCTCGGGACCCTCATGGCCGTCGGCGGCCTCCGGACGGTCGTTCGGACCGACGAGCACAGCCACGGCGACGTGACCCACGAACACCCACACCTCCACCTTCCCCTGCCCGGTGTCGGGGGGCACGGCGACGGCGGCCACGACCACGGCGGCCACGACCACGGAATCGCCGCCTACCTCAAGACCGGCCTGCTGGGTGCGCTCTTTACCCTCTCGCCGCCGCTCAGCATGATCGCGTTCGCCGGGACGCTGTTCCCGCAGTACGGCCTCAGCGCCGTCTCGCTCGCGGTCGTCGTCTACGCCGTCGCCATCACGGCGACGATGAGCGCCATCGGCGCCGGCGTCGGCACGGCCTTCGGCACCGCCAGGACGCTCGATGCCCGCGCGTACGGGGCCGTGCGGACGGTCGCGGGCGCCGCCGTCGTCGCCCTCGCGGGCGGCATGCTCGCCTCGACGCTCCCCCTCGCCTGACCGGCAGTTCCGTTCCCACAGTTCTCGCCATCCTTTTCGAACGTCCGTTTGCTGCTTTTCCTCCCACGCGTTCGCACACCCATGCGGGTAGTTAACACGAACATCGCCCGATTCCGGGACGAACGTCCACTATCCGCCGGGGGAATCGGTGTTTTTCATTCAGCATCGCCGGTCGGTCGCGCTGCCGGCGCCGGACCGACACCCGCCGCTGGAGAGACGGAACGAATCTCCGCAGGAAAT
This sequence comes from Halorientalis marina, assembly GCF_023028345.1. GTDB lineage: Archaea > Halobacteriota > Halobacteria > Halobacteriales > Haloarculaceae > Halorientalis > Halorientalis marina. Next base: position 517,874 of record NZ_CP095487.1, read on the forward strand.
AGACGAATATACCAATTTCTCTCACTTCGGTGCAGGTATTGCGACAGTATTGGATCAACCTTATACACATTACCACCAAATCAGGTCGAATTAATACTTCTTTGAAAAACGTTATTAGTGCCCACCGAACGGAAGATAACGTCGAGAATATATGAACGCGCATTCGCCGAAATCGATACGTAGTTGGGAGAATACGCAATTGTTCGTTTCGCAACTGGACACTCGTCCGCGGAACGGTGATCGCGTATGACGCGGCAGTACAGTCGTCGGTCGCTGCTCGCTGGAGCGGGCGCGGCGGTCACGACGTCGTTGGCCGGCTGTGCGCTCGGTGGTGGCGGCGGCAGTGACACGATCAAGCTCGGGGTGCTGGAGGACCAGTCGGGCAACTTCGCGCTCGTGGGGTCGCCAAAGCACAAGGCGAGCCTCCTGGCGATCGAGGAGATCAACGAACAGGGTGGTATCGACGGCCAGGAGATCGAGTACTTCGATCCCGACCCGCAGTCGAACAACGACCGCTACCTCGAGCTGACCCGGCAGATGATCAATCAGCGCGAGGTCGACGCGCTGTGGGCCGGCTACTCCAGCGCGACGCGGGAGACCATCCGCCCGACCATCGACCAGAACGACCAGCTGTACTTCTACACGACCCAGTACGAGGGTGGCGTGTGTGACAAGAACGTCTTCGCGGTCGGGCCGACCGCCCGCCAGCAGCTCGGGAGCGTCCTGCCCTACCTCGTCGAGGAGTACGGTTCGGAGATCTACACCATCGCCGCCGACTACAACTTCGGGCAGCTCTCGGCGGACTGGGTGAAGGTGCTGGCGAACGAGAACGACGCCGAAGTCATCGGCGAGGAGTTCATCCCCCTCTCGGAGTCGCAGTTCTCCTCGACGATCAACCGCATCCAGGACGCCGACCCGGACTTCGTGATGTCGATGCTGGTCGGGGCAAACCACACCTCCTTCTACGAGCAGAAGGCGTCCTCGGGACTCGACGTGCCCATCGGCACCTCGACGGCGATGGCCCAGGGGTACGAGCACCTGCGCCTGGACCCGCCCGCGATGGCGAACATCTACGCCGGGGTCAACTACATGGAGGAGATTCCGACCGAGCGCAACACGAGCGACGGTGGCTTCGTCGACCGCTACTACGAGAAGTTCCCCGACGCCCCCTACCTCAACGAGGAGGCCGAGAACAACTACTTCTCGATCTACATGTACAAACAGGCCGTCGAACAGGCCGGCACCACCGACCAGGCCGAGGTCAAGGAGGCCCTGGAGTCGGGCATCTCCTACCCCGCCCCCGAAGCGCCGGAGGGCGAGGAGATCAACCTCGACCCGGAGACCCACCACGTCGACCACCACATGTGGGTGATGCGGGCCGACGAGAACCACGAACTCGAAGCCGTCGAGAACCGCGTCATCGAGGAGCAGTTCCTCTCGAACACGGTCGGCTGTGACCTGACGGAGGAGGACGAGGAGACGCAGTACACCCCACAGGACTACTACGAGGAGGCCGGGTAGGATGGCCGTCGGTCTCGATCTACTCGTCCAGTTTTTCCCGAGTTTCGCCTCGGTCGTCCTCGCAGCGACCGGACTGGCGATCATCTTCGGGATCATGGGCGTCATCAACCTCGCTCACGGCGAGTTCATCATGGTCGGGGCCTTCACGACGACGCTGGCCTACAACGGGTCGATCCCGTACTTCCCCATCGGGGCCGTCCCCGGGGTCGTCCGGCTCCCGGTCGCGATGCTCGTGGGCGCGCTCGTCACGGCGTTTTTCGGCTTCGTCGTCGAGCGGACCATCATCTCCGGGGCGTGGCCGAACCGCTTCACCCAGTGGACCATCGACCGGCCGGTCATCACGCCGCTGTACGACCGCCTGCTCGACTCGATGGTCGCGACCTGGGGCCTGAGTCTCATCATGGTCCAGACGTTCCGAAACGTCTTCGGGAACGCCCTCGGGGGCATCCCAATCCCGTTCGGTCAGGTCAACTACGGCGCCGGGCTGTCGATCTCGACCTACCAGGTCCTTCTCGCCGGCATCGCGCTGTTCGTGCTCCTGGCGCTGTACGTCGTGTTCGTCCGGACCGACTACGGGATGCGCGCCCGCGCGACGATTCAAAACGAGGACATGGCACAGGCCCTCGGCGTCAACACCGAACGGACCTACGTCGCGACGTTCGCGCTCGGGTCCGGCCTCGCCGGGCTGACCGGGGCGCTGTACGCCCCGCTGCTGAGCATCGAACCCGGGCTCGGCTCGACGTTCCTCGTCGATGCCTTCGTCGCGGTCGTCGTCGGCGGCTCCTCGGTCGTCGTCGGCACCACGCTCGCGGGCGGCCTGCTCGGGTTCGTCAACGCCCTGTTCTCGAACCTCTACGGGACGTTCTTCGGTCGTATCGCGCTCCTGCTGGTGGCAATCGTCACGATCCGGTTCCTCCCGCAGGGGCTGAGCAGTCTCGTCGAGCGACTCCGTGAACGCCGCATGGAGGTGCAATGATGGCCGTCGAGGACGCCGACGCGACCGCCGACTCGACGGGCCTCCGGGACCGACTCGTCGGCGCGCTCCACGGCCCCAACACGCTGGGGAAGTCCCGGCGGTTCTGGATCGGCTTCGCCGTGGCGACGCTCCTTTTGGCCGGCTACCCGGTGTACATGCTCGAATCCGCGGTGACGAACATGTCGCAGTTCCTGGCGCTCGCCCTGCTCGCGCTGAGCCTGGCGGTCGTCTGGGGCTTTACCGGCATCCTGAGCTTCGGGCAGGTGGCCTTCTTCGGCGTCGCCGGCTACACGTACGGCGTCGTCGGTATCAACGTCGCCAGTCCGCTCGGGACGATGGCGGGCCTGCTGGTCGCCGTCGCGCTCGCGGCGCTGTTCGCGTTCGTGCTCGGGTACTTCATGTTCTACGGCGGGGTCAGCGACGTGTACGTGACCATCATGACGCTCGTCGTCGTGCTCGTCCTCAAGACCTTCCTCGACCAGACCGCCGGGGACCAGTGGACCATCGGCGAGGCCGCCCTCGGCGGCTTCAACGGGATGCCCGGCATCCCCAACCTCGCGTTCGGCCTCGGGGAGACGGCGCTCGTCCTCGAAGGGCCGACGCTGTTCTACGCCGCCCTGGTGACCCTGCTCGTCACCTACCTCGGCCTCAGGGCGCTGCTCAACAGCGACTACGGCCGCGTGATGGTCGCGATCCGCGAGGACCCGGAGCGGACCGAGATGCTCGGGTACAACGTCAAGCGCGTGAAACTGACGGTGTTCACGTTCGGCGGTGCCCTCGCCGGGCTGGCCGGGGTCTTCTACGTCACCTGGTTCAACTACATCAGCCCGTCGGAGCTGAGCCTCACGGCGGCGTCGCTGCCGGTCATCTGGGTCGCGGTCGGCGGCCGCAAGACCCTGCTCGGCCCCATCGTCGCGACCATCCTCATCGAGCGGCTCGGCCTCGCCCTCTCGGTGAACGTCGGCGACTGGGCCTTCGTCATCAACGGGATCCTCCTGCTCGTCATCATCCTCCTCCTCCCGGAGGGGCTGATTCCGGGCGTCCGCGATCTCGCGGACTGGATCAGTTCGCGCCGGAGCGGCGGCGAGACCGACGATGCGACCGCGACCGGGGAGGTGGCGGAATGAGCGACGCCGAGGGGATGGACCCCGCGGTCAAGCAGACCGCCGCCGAGCGCGCGACCGGGGTCGACACCGACACCATCCTCAAGACCGAGGGCCTGACCAAGCGCTTCGGCGGCCTGACGGCCATCGACGACGTGGACCTCGGTATCGAGGCCGGCGAACTGCGCTGTCTCATCGGCCCCAACGGCGCCGGCAAGTCGACGATGCTGAACCTCGTCACGGGGGCGCTCACCCCCTCGGAAGGGTCGGTCTACTTCCAGGGCCACGACATCACCCGGATGGACCCCCACGAGCGCATCCGCCGCGGGCTCAGCATCAAGTTCCAGGTCCCGAGCGTCTACGAGGACCTCAGCGTCCGGGAGAACGTCCGTCTGCCGGTCCAGCGGCTCGCGTCCGGCGACGACCGGGACCGCCGCATCGAAGAGACTCTCGCGACCGCGGGGCTCGCGGACAAGGCCGACGTGACCGCCGGCGTCCTCTCCCACGGCGAGCAACAACAACTGGAGATCGCGATGGCCGCGGCGCTGGACCCCGACCTGCTCCTGCTGGACGAGCCCGTCGCCGGGATGGCCGTCGACGAGCGCGCCGAGGTCGCCGACCGCATCACGTCGATGAACGCCGACCTCGACCTCGCGTTCGTCGTCATCGAACACGATATCGACTTCGTCGCTCGCATCGCCGACCACGTGACGGTCCTGGATCAGGGGCAGATCTTCCGTGAGGGATCCATCGAGGAGATCCGCGACGATCCCGAGGTCCGCCGCATCTACCTCGGAGGTGAGGAGTGATGCTGGAACTCGACGGTGTCCGGGCCGGCTACGGCTCGACGCCGATCCTCCGGGACGTGGACCTCTCGGTCACGGAGGGCGAGATCGTCGGCGTCATGGGCAAAAACGGCGTCGGGAAGACGACACTCATCAGGACGGTGATGGGACAGCTCGAACCGACCGAGGGGACGGTGACCTTCGACGGCGAGGACGTGACCGACCGCCCGCCACACGAGCGCGCCCGCCTCGGGATGGGCTACATCCCGCAGGCGCGGGAGATATTCCCGGACCTCACCGTCGAGCAGAACCTCCGGATGGGCGAGACTGTCAACGAGGGCGGCGACCGCCTGCTGTACGACGAGGTGTTCGAGTACTTCCCCATCCTCGCGGAGCGGCGAGACCAGGACGGCGGGACGATGTCCGGCGGGCAACAGCAGATGCTCGCCATCGCCCGCGCGCTGGTCGCCAACCCCGACCTGCTGCTGCTGGACGAGCCCTCGGAGGGCATCCAGCCTTCCATCGTCGAACAGATCAGCGAGGATATGCGGACGATCAACGAGGAACTCGGGACGACCATCCTCTTCGTCGAGCAGAACCTCCAGGTCATCCGCGACATGGCCGACCGCTGTTACGCCATGGAGCGCGGGACGCTCGTCGACCAGCTCGACGGTGACGCCCTGTCCGACGAGGACGCCATCGCCGAGTACCTCGCGGTCTGAGACGGCCGGCGGCCACACAGCGAGCCCTTTTTCACCGCCCTCGGCCAACCACCGTCGGGTGGCGATGACGAGACGTTACCCCCGCTGAGCCCCTTGTGACGAGACGTTCGCCCGAGCCACCCGCCGCGAACGCCGAGCGACGCGTCCGGGTTGGAGTGGTGCTTATACTCATACAAGGTCGAGCGTGTGCCCCGTTCACGTCCGGCGGTTTCGGTGGCATAAACGGCTACACCTATATGTGATGTCTCCGTACTAACTGGTACGGTCGAGAAGCGAGGGAGGGGAACCCTGTGTGGCTCGACCGGAGGTGTCTCCCATGCTCAAACAGAAACCCAAGCAGACAGCGAACGAACCCACTGAATACGCGCCGGTCGCCAACCACGTCGAGACGTGCCCGGACTGCGCCGAGACGGTCGTCGACGGACAGGGTCTGCTCGCCTGCACCGACTGCGACTGGACGGCCCTCGTCGCCTAACGGGCTCCCGTTTTCCGATCCGCCGACACTGTCTCTCCGCTCTCCGCTCGCTACACGGTAACGTGTGGGTTACTCCCGTGCTTACGAGTGCTCGGTACGTACTCCCGCCGTGGAGCGCAGACGCTTCCTCGCCGCGCTCGCGACGGCCGCGGGCGTCGCCGGGTGTTCGGGCGGGTCGGGGGACGGCGGCGACGCGCCGACCTCGACTCGATCCGAGTCGTCACCGTCCGGTGCCGCCGGCGCGGCCGACAACGCCGCGACCAGCGGGCTCGCCGCACAGGGGATCCCGGCGACGATCTGCTCGGAACCGGTCCAGGCCGACCCGGGCATCTACGCCGTCGACGACCCGGCGTTCGCTAGCGACTGGACGGGCCGCGACATCGCCCCCGAGTACCGCCGCGACGGGCGCCTCCCTGCCGACGAGACGGTCGTCGGGCTGACCGCAGACGGGCGCGCGCGGGCGTACCCCCTCTCGGTCTTGACGATTCACGAAAGCGTCAACGACGCGTTCGGCGGGCCGGTGCTGGTCACCTACTGCCCGCTCTGCCGGAGCGGGCTCGTCGCGGAGCGGGTCGTGGACGGGACGCCGACGACGTTCGGCGTCTCCGGCCTGCTCTGGCGGCCCGAGCGCATCCAGGCCGCCGACAGCGTCGCGGACGGGCGCGCGTTCGGGGCCTCCGGGAGCGCGGGCGCGGACGCCGAGGTCGGGGTCAACGGCAACCTCGTGCTGTACGACCGCGCGACGCGGAGCTACTGGAGCCAGATCCTTGGGCGGGCCATCTGCGGGCCGGCGACCGGCACGGCGCTGTCCATCCGCCCCTCGACCGTCACGACGTGGGGCGAGTGGCGCGCCGACCACCCCGAGACCGACGTGCTCCTCCCGCCACCGTACTCGGAGACGTTCCGGCCCGCCGACGACGTGGCGGGGCGAACGCCGGGACCGGACCGCTAACACCACCTGTCAGAGCCGTCCGCTCCCGACGAGCGCGAGGCCGAGGGCGCCGGCGACGACCAGCGCGTCCAGCCCCGCCTCGGAGAGCGGCAGGACCCCTTCACCGAACGCCCCCGCGACGACGACTGCGAGGGTGCCAGCCGAGAGGAGCGGGCTGGCGGCCAGTTGCCCGGCGAACGCGCGGACCGACCAGTAGAGGTGTTCGGGCCCCCGGACCAGGGCCGCAGCAACCGAGCGGCTCCCGTCCGGGTTCGCGGCCGTCTCGAAGGCGTCGAGGTCCTCGCGCGTGACGGTGACGACCTCGCCGGTGTGGACACGGGTCCCGTCGGCGTCACCGACGCGCAACAGCGTCACCGACTCCGCGCCGACGCCGACGACGCGGTAAATCCCGGCCGGAACGTCGCCGTCCGTCGGTCGGAGGTGGTCGGAGACGGATACGGAGGGCACCGTTCCGTCGTTCCCCCTTGAGCTACTTAATTACGGGCTGTCTGGCTGTAACGCTCTCGCTGGAACGGTGAAAGAACGGAGAAGTTCGGTGTGAGCGGTCGCGGTGCGGCCCGCAAGCCCGTTTACCGGATTCGCGCCGTCGGCGCGAATCCGGCTTTTTCGCCCACGTTTTTGCCGTGAGCGGTTCGCGCGAAGCGCGAACCCGAACGGCAAAAAGGTGGTTAGTCGTCGGCGGGCGCGTCCGAACCGCTGCTCTCGGCCTGCTTTTTCGTGTGGGTGAGCTTCCCACCGTCGGCGAGGATGCGGCGCTCGCGCTCGGAGGCGTCGAGCGCGGCCGTCAGTTCCCAGTCGTCGTTCACGCGGACGGTGAACTCCTCCTGCCCGGAGCGGACGGCGTCGGCGACGTCGTCGACGATCTCGATGTCGTCGCCCTGCTCGATCTGCTCGTAGTCGTCCGCGTCGATCTCCAGCGGGACGATACCGAAGTTGAACAGGTTCGCCTTGTGGATGCGGGCGAAGCTCTGGGCGAGGACGCCCTCGACACCGAGGAACATCGGGCAGAGCGCCGCGTGCTCACGCGAGGAGCCCTGGCCGTAGTTCTCGCCGGCGACGAGGAAGCCGCCGTCGCTGTCGAGTGCGCGCTGTGCGAAGTCCTCGTCGACACGCGAGAGCGTGAACTCCGAGAGCTTCGGGATGTTCGACCGGTACATCAGGATGTCCTGCGTTGCAGGGATGATGTGGTCGGTCGTGATGTTGTCGTCCATCTTCAGGAGCGCCGGGCCACCGATGTCGGCGCCGAGCGGGTCCTTCAGCGGGACGTCGCCGATGTTCGGCCCCTTGACGAGCTCGTCGTCGACGGGGTCGTCCGGCGTGATGATGTCGTTCTCGGCGCCCGCGTACTCGTCGGGCAGCTCGAAGCCGGGGTCCTCGAGGTCGCCCAGCTCGTCGGCCAGGTTACGCGGGTCGACGATCTCGCCTTTGATGGCCGCCGCGGTGGCGACTTCCGGCGAGCAGAGGTAGACGTTGTCGTCCTCGATGCCGGAGCGGCCCTCGAAGTTGCGGTTGAACGTCCGCAGCGAGACGGAGTCACTGCCGGGCACGTGGCCGATGCCGATACAGGCACCGCAGGTGGCCTCGGAGTAGTTGACGCCAGCGGCCATCATTTCGGCCGTCCAGCCCTCGCGGGCGAGCATCTCGCTGGCCTTCTTCGAGCCGGGCGCGACGATCATCTCGGTGTCCGGCTGGATGGAGCGGCCTTCCAGCATCTTCGCCGACGGGAGGATATCCTCGTAGCCGCCGTTGGTACAGGAGCCGATGATGACCTGGTCGACGTCGACGCCCTCGACCTCGCGGACGGGGACGACGTTGTCGGGCATGGACGGCTCGGAGATGAGCGGCTCCAGGTCCGACAGGTCGATGGTGATCTGGTCGTCGTACTCGGCGTCCTCGTCGGGGCCGATCTCGACGTACTCGTCCTCGCGACCCTGGCGGGCGAGGTAATCCTCGGTCTTCTCGTCGGTCGGGAAGACGGAGGACGTGGCACCGAGTTCCGTGCCCATGTTCGTGATCGTCGTCCGCTCGGGCACCGAGAGGCTCTCGACGCCGGGGCCGGTGTACTCGAAGATCTTGCCGACGCCGCCCTTCACGGAGAGGCGACGGAGCATCTCGAGGATGACGTCTTTCGCGGTCGCCCACTCGGGCAGTTCGCCCTCGAGGCGGACGTTGACGACTTCGGGCATCTCGATGTAGTAGGGGCCGCCACCCATGGCGACCGCCACGTCGAGGCCGCCCGAACCGATGGCGAGCTGACCGAGGCCGCCGGGGGTCGGGGTGTGGGAGTCACTGCCCAGGAGCGTCTTGCCGGGGGCGGCGAAGTTCTCCTTGTGGACGTTGTGACAGATACCGTTGCCCGGTCGCGAGAAGTACGCGCCGAACGTGCCAGCCGCCGAGCGCAGGAAGCGGTGGTCGTCGGTGTTCTTGAAGTCGAACTGGTACGTCTGGTGGTCGCAGTACTGTGCCGCGAGCTCCGTCTGGACTTCGTCGAGGCCCAGCGCCTCGAACTGCAGCCATACCAGCGTGCCGGTCGTGTCCTGTGTGAGGACCTGGTCGATCTCGATCCCGATCTCCTCGCCGGTCTCGAGTTCGCCCTCGACGAGGTGGTCGTCAAGGATTTTTTCCGTAAGCGTCTGTCCCATAACGTCTCTTTCTCGACTATCCGCGGATATAAATCATGCGAGTCTCTGCTCTTACACTCCCCCCAACGCTACCCACGTCCTAGTAGACCTCTGTTCCCCTCCAATCCGTCGACGGTGGGACCACGGAATCCGCCCCCGACGACCGGCACGGTTTTGTGGTCGCTCGCCGCCTTCGGGATATGTTCCGCAGTGGCGCCTTCCTCGCCGACCACCTCGGCGACCTCGGCGACGCACAGGTCCAGCCCAACGGCGTCGACCTCACGCTCGGTGCCGTCTTCGAGCAGACGGCCGCCGGTCGGATCGCCCGTGACGGCAAATCGGTCGGCGACCGCCGGGAGATCGAACCGGACGACGACGGCGACGGCGCTCCCGTCTACCGGCTCGACCCTGGCGGGTATATCGTCCAGTACGGCGAGCGCGTCGTCATCCCCGAAGAACACGTCGGCTTCCTCTACCCGCGGTCGTCGCTGCTGCGTAACTCCTGTACCGTCGACACGGCGGTCTGGGACGCCGGCTACGAGGGCCGCGGGGAGGGGCTGCTGGAGGTTCACCACGAACTCGAACTCGAACGCGGCGCCCGCATCGCCCAGCTCGTGATCGCCGCGGCCGACCACGAGGGCACCTACGACGGGGCGTACCAGGGCGAGGGCCTGTCGACCGACTGAAACGAGGCGACGGTTTATGGTCGCGGCGGCGCAGGTGACAGTCTATGAGCGACGGGGCTGGCGACACCGAGGGCAGGGACTCGGTCGTCTCGGCGGGCGAGCGGACGATCCACGTCCTCCACGTGGACGACGAGTCGGGGATGCGTGAGACCACGTCGATGTGGCTGGAGCGGGTCAACGACCGGTTCGACGTCCGGACGGCGGCGGGCGCCGAGGCGGCGCTCGAACGGCTCGAGGAGGCGCGAATCGACTGTATCGTCAGCGATTACGATATGCCCGGGACCAACGGACTGGAGTTGCTGGAGGCCGTCCGGAACCGCTACCCCGACCTCCCCTTTATCCTCTTTACTGGCAAGGGTAGCGAGGAGATCGCGAGCGAGGCAATCTCGGCCGGCGTGACCGACTACCTCCAGAAGGAGGTCGGGACCGACCAGTACACGCTCCTGGCGAACCGCATCGAGCGGGCGGTCTCCGAGCGCCGGACCGAGAGCGCGCTCGCCGAGAGCGAGCGCGTGCTCTCGACGCTGATGAGCAACATCCCGGGCATGGTCTACCGCTGTCGCAACGAGCGTGGCCGGTCGATGGCGTTCGTCAGCGACGGGGCTATCGACGTGATCGGGTACCGACCGGCGGCGCTGGTCGACGGCGACGTGTCCTTCGGCGCGGACGTGATCCACCCGGAGGACCGCGAGGACGTCTGGGACGCCATCCAGGCGGCCATCGACGAGGGGGTGCCCTACAAACTGGAGTACCGCGTCCGCACGAAACACGACGAGACGCGGTGGGTCCGCGAACAGGGACGCGCGGTCGACCGAGACGGCGATACCGCGGTACTGGAGGGCGTCGTCACCGACATCACCGAGCGGAAAGCACAGGAGCAGGAACTGGCGACCGAGCGCGACCGCCTCTCGGCGCTGTTCGAGAACAGCGGCGCGCCCATCGTCTACTGCGAGTTCGAGGACGGCGACCCCATCGTCCGCGACGCCAACCCGGCCTTCGAGGACGTGTTCGGCTACGATCGCGACCAGGCCGTCGGCGAGTTCGTCGACGACCTGATCGTCCCCGAGGACCGCCGCGACGAGGGGGCCTCGATAAACGAGCGCGCACAGGCGGGCGAACACGTCGTCGTCGAGAGCGAACGCGAGACCGTCGACGGCCGCCGCGATTTCCAAATCCGCGCCATCCCGATCCATCCCGGGAAAGAGAGCGACGAGGGGTGGGCGGTCTACACCGACGTGACCGAACAGCGGGAACGCGAGGCGGCGCTCCGGCAGACGAAACAGCGCTACCGCCGCGTCGTCGAACAGAACCTCTTCGGCATCTACATCCTCCGGGACGGAATCATCGAGTACGCGAACCCACGGGCGGCCGAGATTTTCGGGTACGAGCCTGACGGGATGGAGGGGCGACGGGCACTCGACGTGGTCGCCGAGTCCGATCACGACACCCTGCGGCGCAACATCGAACGGGTCCGGGCCGGCGAGGTCGAGGAACTCCACGACGAACACACCGGCGTCCGGAAGGACGGTACCACCTTCGACTTCGAGTTCCACAGCGCCGTCATCGAGTACGAGGGCGAGCCAGCGCTGCTGGGTGCGCTCCAGGACATCTCCGACCGCAAGGCCCGCGAGCGGGAACTCGAACGGTCCGAGGAGATGCTCGACACCGTCGGCGACGGCGTCTATGCCCTCGACGAGCATCGCGAGTTCATCGCCGTCAACGAGACGCTGACGGAGATGACCGGCCACGACCGCGAGGAACTGCTCGGGGCCTCCGCCGACCTGGTCATCCCCGAACGCGACGCCGAGCGCGCCAAGGAACTGCGCCGGGAACTCCAGGAAACCGACACCGACGTGGTGACGATGGACCTCACGCTCCAGCGAAAGGACGGCGGCTCGATCCCCTGTGAGGTCCGCTTCCGACAGTTGCTCGGCGAGGACGACGAGTACCGCGGGACCGCCGGCGTCGCCCGCGACGTCTCCGACCGCCGGGAGCGTGAGAGCCAGCTCGAACGGCAGAACGAACGGCTCGAACAGTTCGCCCGCCTCGTCTCACACGACCTGCGCAATCCGCTGAGCGTCGCCGAGACGCGGCTCGAACTCCTCTACCGGACCGGCGACGAGGAACACTACCGGAAGGCCAGCGAGGCTCACGACCGCCTCGACACCATCATCGAGGACGTGCTCGAACTCGCGCGCCGCGGGCGGACGGTCGACGACCCGGAGCCGGTTTCGGTCGAGCGGACCGCCTCGGCCGCCTGGGGCCTCACGACTGCCGAGGACGCCACCCTCACAGTCAGCCTCCCGGGCACGGTCGACGCCGACGAGGGCCGCCTCCAGGCGCTGTTCGAGAACCTCTTTCACAACGCGGTCGACCACGGTGGGACGGACGTGACGGTGACCGTCGGCCTCTTCGAGGACGGGTCCGCCGGCGGCGGCTTCTTCGTCGCCGACGACGGCCCCGGGATCCCCGAAGACGAGCGCCAGGCCGTCTTCGAGGCGGGGCACTCCACGGCCGACGAGGGGACCGGATTCGGACTGAACATCGTCGAGACCATCGCCGAGGCCCACGGCTGGGCGGTGTTCCTCGTCGACACCGCCGACCTCGACGCCGTCGCGGCCCCCGACCGTTCGGGCGCGGCCTTCGTGTTCACCGGCGCCGAGACGACCGTCGCCGACGAGGAGTGACGGGCGGCCCACGCGGCCGGGACGTACTGGCTCCGAGCGGGTCTGAGGGCCGCTAGCGGCGTCTGAAGCCGGATGGCTTGATACCTAGTGGTAACTATTAGGTAATGTCGGATTCATGTCCGGTCGTATGTCCGACGAATCAACGAACCGACGGAACAGGCGCGCCGTGTTGCGCGCCGGACTGGTCGCTGGAACCGCACTCGTCGCCGGCTGTAGCGGCGGTGGCGGCGACGGGACCGACACCGACGCCGAGGACGAGGGAGACGACTCGACGGCGACGGACCGCTCGACGGCCACCTCTGAACCGAGCGACGGTACCGACACCGGGATGGACACGACCGAGAGCGGGCCGGCGGACCCGGCACCGACGCCGTTGCTCGACGACGACTTCGAGGACGGCGACTACACGGCGGACCCGGCCTGGGAGGAGTTGACGGTGCCGAACGACGACTTGACGGTCGGCTCGGTGGAGATCGTCGACAGTTCGGCGCCCGGGGAGGGGAGCAACGCGGCCCGGATAACCGACCGCAGCGACGGCCGGGTGCCGGGCCCGACCGCCCTCCGGCTCGCGGATCCGCTGTCCGGCGTCGACGGCGCCTGGACGATGACGGGGCTGTTCTCCCCCGCGGAGATTGCCGACGGCGTGATCCGCCGGCACAACATGGTCTCCTTCTACTGGCCGCCGGACGCGAACTTCGGTAACCGGGCCGTCGTGGAGTTTCGCTTCACGGAGACGACCGACGACGTGGACGGCCAGCAGCTCCAGTTCCGCACGCAGCCCCAGGAGAACAGGGAGTGGTCGACGACCGACACGGACGCCGCCACGCTCGACACCGACACCTGGTACCGCTGGGAACTCGTCCACGACGGCACGGGCGGGTACACCGGCCGCCGCTGGCCGGCGGACGGGAGCCGCGACGGCGGGTCGGAACTCACCGTCGACTTCGAGGCGCCCGGCGAGTCGGTCCAGCTCTCGGTGGAGGTGTTCAGCTCCGACACCACCGGGACCCGCGACCCGACCGAAGAGCCGGGTTCGTTCCCGTACAGCGTCGACCACGACTACGTCCGGGTAACGCCGCAGTGAGGGCCCGGCCGTGCCCGGTCCCGCCGCGCCGACGTAGCGGTCGTGCGGCCGAGAAACCGCGTCCAACTGGCCCGGGGTTCCCCACAGACTGATATACTCCCTCGTGAAAAACCGGGACAGATGAAACGTGTTGGGCAGGTGGCCGCGGTGGGGGCCGTGGCGACGGTCGCGCTGCTCGCGGTCGTCGGCGGAGCGAGCGCCGCGCAGTCGGTAGCCGCGGGACCGACCGACGCCGCCGGATCGGACGGTTCGGTCGGGGCGACCGTGTCGGGTGCAGTTCCTGTCGGGGCGGCCGCGGCGAACGAGACTGGCCCGGCGGCCGCGGCGAACGTGACCGTCCCGGCGGCCACGAGCCACACGAACCTCTCCGTTCTCGTCGCGCCCGGGGGGTCGCTGTCGACCCTCCGGAATGCGTCGGCGGCGAGCAACTATTCGGAGGTCCTGACGCTACGGCCGCGACCGACGCTCGCCGACGCCATGGTCGTGCGCGTCTCGGCGCCGGGACTGGCCGACGCGGTGGACAGCCAGCCCGGCAACACCACCACGGACCGATTCTTCGCGCTCCTCGACGACGACCGCGCGAGCCTCCGGATGTACGAGGTCGCCCCGAGCGAGCAGGGGCCGTTCAAGGCCATCGACGTGACCGACCCCGAGGCAGTGACGGTCGTGCCCGGCGAGGGCGACCGGTTCGATCTCGTGACCGATCCGGCGGCACTGAACGGCACGCTCGACCGGAACGGCGACGACCGTCCCGACCCGGGCGGTGCCCCGGTCGGGATCGAATCGTTCGACACCTATCAGTTCAATCTCACGTTCGAGGGGCAGTCGGAGACGACCGCCATCTCGGTGTTCCCGACCGTCGCCACGGTCGCGGCCGACCAGCCCAACGACACGCCGCAGGTGTTCCCCGCCGCGAACCAGTCCATCGGCGGGACGACGACGGTCGCGCCCGGGACCCGACTGGACATCGAACTCGTCGTCCGCGGTGAGAGTGGCTTCTCACAGCAACGGACCGTCACCGTCACGAACCGCTCGCTGTCGGAGTTCACGGCCACCTTCGACCTCCAGGACGCGGTCGGCGCGCGCAACATCAGCGTCGTGGCCCGCCTCGACGGCGACCCCATCGGCGGGGCCGACGGTCGCATCCTCGACCTGTCGGCGACGCTCGACGCCCCGGACCGGAGCGAGAGCCGAGAGATACTCCGGATTCCGCGCGCCAACCTCTCACAGGGTGGGTTCGTCATCGTTCGGCCGGTCGGGTCCGACCGGATCGTCGGCAAGCAGTACCTCTCTCCCGGGGTTCACGAGGACGTCTCGGTCTCGCTCGTCCCGGGGATTCAGGCCGACGCGCTCAACACCACGCTCTACGTCGACTTCGACGGCGACCGCCGGTTCGACGGCGACGGGACCGACCGCCCCTACCGCCGGCCCATCGGCACCGTCTCCACCATCGTGAGCCTCGAAGCGCCGTCGACGCCCGTCCCGACCTCGCCGCCACCGACGACGACCACCCGACCGCCCACGACGAGCGCGACACCGCTGCCGACGACCACCCGGCCGCCCACCACGGGCACGACGCCGCCGTCCGGCACTACTGTCGACCCCGTCGCCGGCCCGGAGACGAACGTTCCCACGACGTTCACCCCTTACACGTTCACCGTCGAGAGCGGCCCCGGCTTCGGGGTCGCCGCCGCGCTCGCGGCCCTCGTCGCGCTCGGCCTGCTCGCCCGGCGCCGGTCGCCCTGACGGGCGCTCGCGGCCGTTCCGATGCCCCGGACTCAGTCGGCGGCCGCGAACTTCTCGCGAACCTTCTTGACCTTCGGCCGGACCTGTGCCACGCAGTAGGGCTTGTCGGGGTTCTTCTCGAAGTAGTCCTGGTGGTACTCCTCGGCCCGCCAGAACCGGTCGAGGGGTTCGATCTCGGTGACGATGCCCTCGTAGACGCCCTCGGACTCCAGTTCGTCGACGAAGCGCTCGACCGTCTCGCGCTGGGCGTCGTCGTGGTAGTAGACCGCAGAGCGGTACTGGGTGCCCACGTCCGGCCCCTCGCGGTTCTCCGTCGTCGGGTCGTGGACGCTGAAAAAGACCTCCAGGACGTCCTCGTAGTCCAGGACGTCGGTGTCGTAGGTCACCTGGACCGCCTCGGCGTGGCCGGTCTCCTCCCGGCAGACCGCCTCGTAGCTCGGGTCGTCGACGTGGCCGCCGGCGTACCCCGAGACGGCCTCGACGACGCCGTCGAGTTCCTTGAACGCCGCCTCGATACACCAGAAACAGCCGCCCGCGACCGTCGCCGTGTTCGTGTCGGCCATACCTCCCGTTGGGGCGCCAGCGACTTACCTCTCTCGCCGGGCGCGGTGGCGGCGTCGGGCACGCGAGCGGGACGCCACGACCGGTCGCCACGCGTCAGAAGGAGAGAGCTTTTGAAACACCTCGGGGTATGGCCCGGGTAGATGGTCCCCGGACGCTCACTCCTCGGTCGAGCGCGAACGCGCGTTCGCGACGACCTGCGGGCGGACCCGTACCTCCCCTGGCTGCTCGCGCTGGCGACGCTCCTCTGTGGGTTCTGGTTCTGGCACCGCCTTCCGAACACCGCCACGCGGGACGAGTGGAGCCGGATTCTCGACCCCGTCGTGGCGTTCCGGTCGGTCGTCGCCGACCCGAGTTTCGCGGGGCTCCAGGAGGGCGTCGCCTGGGGTCGTGTTCCCTTCGGCGCGACCTTCTACGTGTTCGGGCTCGCGCTCCTGCCGATGATCGCCGTCGCGGTCCTGACGGGGCAACTCGACGCGATCACCGCGGGGCCGGCGTTCCCGGCCTGGGAGTTCGGCCGCCACGAGATCTGGGCCGGGACGCCGGCCTGGTTCTGGACCGGGAGCCTCGCGCTCGTGCGCCTGTTCTCGGTCGCGACCGCCGTCGGCTCGGTCTATCTCACCTACCGGATCGGCGTGGCGACCGCCGACCGGACGACCGGCCGCCTCGCCGCCCTCATTCTGACCCTCACCTTCGGCTTCCTGACCATCGCCCACGAAGGCGGCGAGGACATGCCCGCGCTCTTTTTCGTCCTGCTCGCGCTCTATCTCCTGCTCCGGTACGTCCGAACGGGCGAGTCCTGGCGATTCTCCGCCGCGAGCGCGGCCGGCGGCGTCGCCATCGCGTTCAAGCTCACCGCCGTCCCGGTCGTGCTCCTGATCGGTGCCGCCCACCTCCTGCGGGCGCTGGGCGGTGACGGCTGGCCGGCGTCGCTGTACCGGCCGCGACTGCTCGTGACCGGCGCGAGCATCGGCATCGTGACCATCGCGCTGGGGTTCCCGACGCTGCTCGTCGGCGCGGTCGAGCCCGTCGTCCAGCGGATCGTCGGCGGTGGGGTCGGCCGAGCGACCCATCCCACCGGCCCCGACGCCCCTATCTGGTGGTGGTTCCTTCGCGGGTACTTCAGCGGGCTCGGCCTCCCGCTGCTGCTCGCCAGCGTCGGTGGCGTCGTCGCGGCGTTCGTCCGGGCCGGTCGCGGGCGTGCCAACGCCGGGACGTTGCTCGTGATTACCGCCCTCGTCCTCTATATCGGGCTGTTCGCCCCATGGCACGACTTCCGGGTCCACCACCTCCTGCCGACGTTCCCGCTCCTCGCCCTGCTGGTGGCGACGGCGCTCGGGAACCTCCGGGACCGGCGGGAGACGGTCGGCCGCGTCGTGACGGGTGCGCTCGTGGTGAGTTCGGCCGTCTACGCCGGCGTCGGTGCCGCCGAGTTCGCCAGTATGCCCCGCGACGAGGCCGTCCGGTGGCTCGAATCGGAGGCCGACGCGGGCGACACCGTCGAGGTGTACCGCCGGCACTTCCAGGACACGGCGGTGCCACACGGGATGGACGTGGCCCACGCCTTCGGCCCGGAGGAAAACGGGGAGGAACTCGGGACCTGTCCCGAGTACGTCCAGCTGGGGTACCGCGACCTGCTCTACTTCGTCGAGGGGTCGTACTACCGGAGCGGGGCGGCCGAGGCCGAGTACGTCCGGGCGCTGCTGGACGGCGAGTACGACTACGAGATCGCCGCCGAGTTCGGCCCTCGGCCGCCGGACTACGTCCCACAGCGGCCGACGCCCGGGTCGGTGACGGACCTCGTCCGGCTCGGCGTGGTCCCACACACCGACCAGTACGCCGACGAGCAGGAGCTCGCGGCAAACCAGTACACCGTGATCCTCGAAGCGACCGGCGAGGAGAACTGCCGGCCGACGCCGCCGTTCTGAGCGCGGCCGCTCGCTCGCGGCCGCCGGCCGGGCGGCGGCCCCGTGATTCAGTCGGTCCGGAGCGACGCCCGGTCGATCCCCAGCGAGGGGTACCAGCCCGCGAGCGCCGGGAGGTAGACACCGAGGAAGCGGTCGACGAACACGACGGGGACGATCACCGCGCTCGGGACGCCCAGCGCGACGAAGACGGCCGTCGTCGTCGCCTCCGTCACGCCCAGGCCGCCGGGCGTCAGCGGCAGCAGCGTCACGCTGTAGGCCGCGACGAGATAGAGCGGCAGGAGCGCGACCGGCTCGAATGGGGCGCCGAAGGCCGACAGCAGGAGCGCGACGCGGACGCCCGGCGCGAGCACGAGCGCCCCGATCCAGCCGACGGCGTACCGCGCCCAGACACCGGGGTCGCCCGCGAGCGCCCGGAAGGCGTCCCGCGAGTCCTCGGTGAAGCTCACCGCCGTCGTCGCCCGCTCGGCCAGCGGCTCGCCGATCCGGGGCATCCGGGCGAGCAGGCCGGTCAGCACCGCGAACAGCCAGTTCAGCCGGTCGAGGTTCGTCCCGAAGGCGAGCACCGCCGTCCCGGCGGCGAGATAGAGGGCGATGGAGAGGCCGAGCAGGACGGCGAGCCCCGGCGGGAGCCGCCCGACGGCGACGGCGAGGCCGACGAGCGCGACCACCCCGTACAGCAGGGCGTAGAGCGCGGTGTGGACACCGGAGACGGCGGTCGCGTCGGCGTAGGAGATCCCCACTTTGCTCCGGAGGACGAAGGGCGCGGCGAGCCGCCCGGTCAGCCGCGAGGGGAGCAACTGGTTGACGAAATTGACGACGAGGTCGACGCTCCCGGCCGTCCGGATGTCCGTCGGCGCGACCGGGCGGAGCGTCGCCTGCCAGGTGGAGAACCGCGCGAGCAGGCCGGCGACCGTCACCGCGAGGACCGCGACGGCGGTCCCCGCGTCGAGGCCCGCGACCAGCCGGACCGCGGCCGCCGGGTCCGTCTGTGAGAGCGCCCACGCCAGCGCCACGACCGCGATGGCGTACTGGGCGCCCGTCACTGCGGCGTCGCGAACGCGCTCGGAGACCATCAGTCGGTCTCCTCCTCTTTTCCCCCTTCCCGCGTCGGGTTTGGGCCGTCGACCGGTGTTCGCTCGTCGTGGGCAGGGCCCCTGTCGACGCCCTCGTCGCCAAGATCCGCGTCGAGGGCCTCGGCGGCGGAGACGAACGTGAAGTCGGTCGCGAGGATCCGCTCGACGGCGCGGCGCATCCACGCGCCCGTGTGCCAGTAGACTCGCGCCGGGACGCCCTCGACCTCGGGGAGGTCGACGAGTTCCCAGGGGTGGACGTACAGGACCGGCGTGATGCCGCGCCGGGCCAGCAGGCGCATCCCCGTGATGGTGTACCGGGGGCCGAAAAACCGCAGCCAGGTCCCGGTCAGGGGCAGTTTGAGGCCGGGCATGACGCTGACCGGTAACTCACGGAGGCCGGCCGGTGCCGCGGGGTCGATGGCCTTCGCCGCCGTCGGCCGGTGGCAGTCGGGGTCGCCGCCGTACCAGCCCGGAATCCGCCGGCTGGGGACGACGCTCGAGTCGTAGTCGTAGCCCGCGTCCGCGAGGGCGGCGAAGTGGCCCTCGCCGCGGTCGAACGCCGGCGCGCGGAAGCCCGTCACGGTCGCGCCGGTCACGTCCGCCAGCACGCGCCGGGAGCGGGTCAGCTCCTCGCGGCGCGTCTCGGCGTCCAGCTCCGAGAGCAGGCGGTGGTTGTGGGTGTGGGAAGCGATCTCGTGGCCGTCGTCGGCGAGCGCGTGGACGGCGTCGGGATGTTGCTCGGCGAGCGACGAGACGACGAAGCCGGTCGTCGTCGCGCCGTGCTCGCGGAAGGCCTCCCGGAGGAACGTCAGGCCGTCGAGGCCGACGCCGGTCCGGTCGGTCTCGCCGTCGGCGGCCCGGTAGGCGGGCGTCTGGGAGAATAGCTCCACGTCGACGGAGAGGACCGCGGTCCGGTCACTCATCGCGTTCGTCGAGTTCGGCCCGGAGGAGGCTCACGTCCTCGTTGAGCCGGGACACCCGGTCGGCGAGCTGGCCGATGCGGTTGAAGAGGTAGGTCACGACGACGAACAACACGAGGTTCGAGACGACGAGGATCGCCCGCGCCTTCAGTTCCAGCCCGAGCAGGCCGGCGATCACCTCGAAGACGTTCGGGAAGATACCGACGAATATCATGCCGGCGCCGACGATCAGCGACATCCCCAGCAAAACGAGGTCCTCGCGGCCGCGGGCGACGATGGCGTAGCCGTTCCAGAGGAACACGACGCCGACGAGCACCGAGAGGGCGTTGACGAGGCTGTATTCCATGGTTAGCGAAAGAGGAGCACCCGGAGGATGGCGTCGGTCATGCGGAGCGGGTAGAGCGCGAACGTCCGGACCGTGAACTGCGACTCGCCGGCCTCCCGGGTGGGCATCTCGATGGAGACCTCGCGGATGCGGAGGTCGCGCCTGGCCGCTTCGAGGGTCTGCTCGACCGCCCAGTGTTTGTCGGAGCGATGCAGGATGGTCGAAAGTGCCGAGACGCGGTAGATCCGGAAGCCGCTGGTCACGTCGGTCACGTCCACGCCGCCGAGGACGTTCACGACGGCGGTAAAGGAGCGGATGCCGAGGTTCCGCAGCAGCGAGTACTCGCGGTGGCTCTCGTTGAGGTAGCGACTGCCGATCACCATGTCGGCGTCCTCGGCGGCCGCGAGCAGGTCGGGGATGGCCGCGGGGTCGTGCTGGCCGTCGGCGTCGACCTGGATCACGAAGTCGAAGTCGTTCCGGATGGCGTACTGGTAGCCGGTCCGGACGGCGCCCCCGACTCCCGTGTTGAAGGTGTGCTCGATCACCGTCGCGCCGTGATCGCGGGCGAGGGCCGGCGTCCCGTCCACCGAGCCGTCGTCGACGACGACCACCTCGTCGACGTACTCGCGCGTCCCGTCGATCACCGACCCGACGGTCTCGCGCTCGTTGTACGCGGGGATGACTGCAACCGTTCGCACGTATAGGCGAACACCGCTCGCTTACTTATGCGTGTCCTTCGAGCCGAAACCCACTAGTGGGTCGGTTGCCTCCCCCGAACCAATGACCGAGACCGTCGTCGTCGGCCTCGACGGTGCGAGTTGGCGCCTGCTCGACCCCTGGATCGAGGCCGGCGACCTCCCGAACCTCGCCGCCCTCCGCGAGACGGGGTCGTGGGCCGAAACCGAGAGCTGTCTGCCGCCCGTGACCTTCCCCAACTGGAAGTGCTACTCGGCAGGGAAGGACCCCGGCGGCTTCGGCGTCTTCTGGTTCGAGCACATCGACCTCGCAGCGGGGGAGATCACCGTCGCCGACGGCAGCGACTTCCACACCGCCGAACTGTGGGACTACCTCAACGACGCCGGCCAGTCCGCGGGCGTCGTCAACATGCCGACGATGTACCCCCCGCGGGAGATCGACGGCGCCATCGTCGCCGGCGGCCCCGACGCCGTCGAGGGTGAGTATCGCTCGATCTCCGGCGGCTACACCCACCCGCCCGAACTAACCGAGGAACTCGAATCCCGGTTCGACTACCGCGTCCACCCCGACCCGCTTCTGTCCTCGAACGAGGAACGCGGGGCCGAGGTCGACGCCATCCTCGACGCCCTCGAGAGTCGGTTCGAGGTCGCGCTGTGGCTGCTCGACGAGCGCGATCTCGATTTCGTCCACGTCACCCTCTTCTACCTGAACGTCCTCCATCACTTCTTCTGGGACGCGGAGCCGACCCACCGCGCCTGGCAGCTGGTCGACGAGTGGCTGGGCCGGATCGCCGACCGCGAGGACTGCAACCTCGTCCTGATGTCCGACCACGGGAGCGCGCCGACGACCACCGAGTTCTACGTCAACGAGTGGCTCGCCGAGAACGGCTACCAGGAGCGCACCCGGACGGTCGACGAACGCCTCCAGCGGCTCGGCATCGACCGCGAGACCGTTCTCGGCGTCGCGAAGCGACTCGGCATCGTCGACATCCTCGCCCGCGTCGTCCCCGAGCGGGTTCAACAGTTGGTTCCCCAGGAGGCGGGGCTGAAACGCGACCGCAAACTCGAAGCCATCGACCTCCCCCGGACGAAGGCGGTCGCGAGCGGGCAGGGCCCGATCTACCTCAACCCCGCCTTCGACACCGAATCGGTCCGGGACTCGCTGATCGCCGACCTCCGGGGCCTCGAAGACGAACACGGGCCGCTGTTCGACGGCGTCTCACCCGGCGAGGACGTCTACTCCGGCCCCTACGTCTCGGAGGGTCCCGAAGTCGTGGTCGACCAGCGGCCGGGCGTCCACGTCAACGACGGCGTCGGCGGTGGGACGGTGATGGCCGGGCCGGATCGCTGGGCGGCCGAGAACACGCGCCACGGCATCTTCCTCGCCAGCGGCCCCGACTTCGCCGGCCACGGCGAACTCGACCGCATCAGCATCCTCGATATGGCGCCGACGCTGCTGGTCGCCGCCGGCTGTGACGTGCCCACGGACATGACGGGCGAGGTCCTCCCGATCTTCGCGACCGAGCGCGACTGGGACCGGCGCGAATCGTTAGAGATCGCCGACGGGCGCGGCAGCGACGTGGGCGAGGACGTGGCCGACCGCCTCGAACAACTCGGCTACATGGAGTGACGCGCGGCGGCCCGCCCGTCATCAGTCGCCGTCCGTCTCCGCGCAGGCGGCACAGCGCCGGCCGGTCTCGTCCGTACAGATGCCCTCGCGGATCGGGACCAGGTCACCACAGTTGGTGCAGTACATGGCCTGTCGTGATGTGGGTCATCGGTTCGCGGTGTGACACGGGGCGACGAGTTCCTCGGTCAGCGACTGCCGGGCCCGATCACTCGAGCTGGTGGTAGTCGAGTTCGTGCCCCTCGTCGAGGGCGTCCTGTACGACCTCGCTCGGGCTGTCGACGGGCTCGACCCGGCTGGTCATGCCGCCGAGATCCGCCCGCTCGAAGTAGATGTTCCGCCGCCAGGTCTCGTCGGTGTCCGTGTAGTCCGTCCGGTAGTGGGCGCCGCGCGACTCGGTGCGCTCGCGTGCCCCGCGGAGGACGGCCTCGGCCGCCGTCAGCATGAATCCGACGTCGACGGCGTACTCGAACGACTGGCTCGTGATCGGGCCGACGGCCATGTCGCTCGCCTTCTCGCGGACGCGGTCGAGGGCGTCGAGGCCGGCCGCCAGGGATTCCTCGTCGCGGAGGATTCCGGCGTGTTCCCACATGAGGTCCTGCAGTTCCTCGAAGACGGTCTCGACCGCGTAGGTGCCGTCGCTGTCGGCCGTCGCGGCGAGGTCGGCGACGTGCGACTCGACGAGCGTCTCGACCAGTCGCGCCGGTACGGCGCCGGGACCGTCGACGCGCTCGGCGATCCGCTCGCCGGCGACGACGCCGTAGGCGACCGTCTCGGCCAGCGAGTTGCCGCCCAGCCGGTTCGCGCCGTGGACGCCGGCCATCGTCTCCCCGATGGCGAACAGGCCGTCGACGGCCGTCTCGCCGTGGTCGTCGACCGCGACGCCGCCCATCCCGTAGTGGGAGGTCGGCGCGACCTCGACCGGTTCCTCGGCCATGTCGACGCCGAGCTCCTCGAACCGCGCGTACATCCGCGGGAGCCGTTCCCGGATGAACGCCTCGTCACGGTGGGAGATGTCGAGGTAGACGCCGCCGTTTTCCGTGCCGCGGCCCTCCGCGACCTCCTTGGCGATGGCGCGGGCGACCACGTCGCGGGCGTCCAGCTCCATCTGATCCGGGGAGTACCGCTCCATGAACCGCTCGCCGTCACTGTTGAACAGCCGTCCGCCCTCGCCACGGACGGCCTCGGTGACGAGCCGTCCGCTCCAGGGCGCCCACTCGGGGTCGTCCTCGTCGACGGCCATTCCGGTCGGGTGGAACTGGACGAACTCCATGTCCATCAGCGCGGCCCCGGCGTCGTAGGCCAGCGCCGCGCCGTCGCCGTTGTTCTCGTCGTCCCGGGAAGTGTGGCGGTTGTAGATCGCCGCGTGCCCGCCGGCCGCGAGCACGACCGTCCCGGCGTTGAACAGGACGAACTCGCCGCTGTCCATGTCGAACCCGACGGCCCCGTAGACGGACTCGCCGTCCGAGACGAGTTTCGTGATCATCACGTTCTCGCGGTACGGCACGTCGAGTGACTGCGCCTTCTCGATCAGCGCATCCAGCATCGACTCGCCGGTGTGGTCGCCGGCGAAGGCGGTCCGACGGAACGACTGGGCACCGAAGTACCGCTGGTCGATTTCGCCGTCGTCGGTCCGGGAGTAGTCCATGCCCCACTCGTCCAGTTCCCGGAGCCGTTCGGGCATCTGCTGGGTCACGGTCTCGACCTTCGCGGGGTCGTTGACGAAGTGGCCCTCGTTGAGCGTGTCCGCGGCGTGGATCGCCCAGCTGTCCTCCGGATCGCGAGTGCCGAGGGCACCGTTGATCCCGCCACGGGCCCACGTCGTGTGGGCGTCGCCGTGACTCCGCTTCCCGAGCACGAGGACGTCGTCGACGCCGCGCTCGGCCAGTTCGATTGCCGTCCGAGCACCGGCTGCGCCGGCGCCGACCACCAGCACGGAGACGTCGACCTCGTCGTACGCCGGGGTTCCTGCGTCGTTCGTACCGTCGTGCTTGCTCATACCTATAACAAGGGCTGGATACGGATGAACCCGTCGCGCGCGTGCGCGCGATAGGGGGCGGCCGACGGCGGCCGGGGCGTCACCGCACTGTCGGTGCGAACCCGAGAAAGGAGAGGACGATCCCGGCACAGAAGGTCGCCGTACTGCTCGCCGCCACGGAGACGAGCGCTCCGGTCCGGTAGGGGTCGATCCCGGCGGCACGGAGCGACTCGACGACGCCCGGGCCCGCGTAGCCGACGCTCACCAGCCCGAGGGTCACGACGACGGTCAGCGTACCCGTGACGAGCCCCATCCCGCTGAAGACGGTCTCCAGACCGACGAGGCTCCAGGCGACGCGTTCGGGAACCGTCTCGAACCGCGACCGGTACGTGACGAGCGCGAGGAGGCCGAGGCCGCCGGTCCCGAGCAGGAAGATACTCCCGAGCATCAGCGTCGTCACCGTCAGCCGTGCGACCTGGGGCCCCGTCCCGAGGTAGGTCGACCGGACCGCCGCGGGCAGAAACGTCACGAGTGGGAGCGCCGCCGAGGCGGTCACGAGGAGGTAGCCACAGCGTCGGACCTTCGCCGGGAGCGACCAGCGAGTGAGAAAGCCGTGCTGTAACCGGATCAGCTCGTACTCCGAGTCCACCGGCAGGCGGTCGGTGTGGTCCTCGGACATGGGATGCGGGTCGTTAGGACTGCCCCGTCATATGTCGTCCGGCGCCCCGGCCGTGGCTCACTTCGCGAGCGCCGCGAGCGGGTTCCCGACGCCGGCGAGCACACAGGCCAGCAGACCGAGGTACGTGAGCAGGCCCCAGACTGCCGCGCCGGCGAGCCACGGCGCCGCCCGGACGGCGAGGACCGCGCCGGCGAGCAGGCCCACGAGCGCGACCCCCGGCACGCCGCGTCGCTCCCAGAGGCCGAGCGCCCGGTCGGGATACCGGAGGAAGACGAGTTCGAGCGCGAGGGCGCCGGCGGCGCCCGCGAGGACCGCAACCGGGGCCAGCAACGCGGCCGGGCCGGCGGTCGCGAGCGTGAGGGCCGCGAGCACGACGAGCCCGAGGACGGCCAGCAGACCGTCACGGTGGCGCGGCTGCACGGTCGCGTGGAGGGACGTCGGCCTGATACGGTTGGCGGCGCCGGCCGGGGACCGGACGGGGGGTGCCCACCGTCCGGCCTACTGGCAACGACGGGTTCGTCGTCGGGGCGCGCGAACGCATCGGGGACGCGGGTCCCGGCGGGTCCGATACGTCCGTCGGGTCGCTGCCGTCGGTCGGTGGCAGGGACACGCCGCCGGTCGCGGCGGCTCAGTCGTCGTCCGTCGCCTGGTCGGTCGTGTCGGCCGTCGCCTGGTCGGTCGTGTCGGCCGTCGAGTTCTCGAGACTGCCGGTCGTGTAGCCGCGCCAGTCGTAGCGGCGCTGGAAGTACAGTGCGACGTTGACCAGCGCCAGGAGGACGGGCACCTCGATGAGCGGGCCGACGACGGTCGCGAACGCGACGCCGGAGCCGACGCCGAAGACGGCGACGGCGACCGCGATTGCCAGCTCGAAATTGTTGCTCGCGGCGGTGAACCCGATGGCAGTCGTCGTCGTGTAGTCGGCGCCGATGCCGCGCCCCATCCCGAAGCTCACGAAGAACATCACGACGAAGTAGATCGTCAGGGGGACGGCGATCAGCAGGACGTCAGTGGGCTGGCCGACGATGCGCTCGCCCTGCATCGCGAACATCACGATCACAGTGAAAAGCAGCGCGATCAGCGTCAGCGGGCTGATCGTCGGCTCGAAGGACTCCTCGTACCACTCGACGCTTTTCGCTCTCGTGCCGACGTACCGCGAGAGGATGCCCGCCGCGAACGGGATGCCGAGGAAGATCGCGATGGCCTCGAACACCTGGGTAGGCGTGATGCCGAACGCGTCGATCTCGGCCGCCAGCGCCTCGAGGCCGAGCAGGTCGGGGACGAACAGTGCGAAAAACCAGATGTACACGCCGTACGTGAGGATCTGGAAGACGCTGTTGAACGCGACCAGACCGGCGGCGTACTCGCTAGAGCCCTCGGCGAGTTCGTTCCAGACGAGCACCATCGCGATACAGCGGGCCATCCCGATGAACACGAGTCCGAGGAAAAACTCCGGTCGCGCCGGCAGGCCGGGGACGAGCCCGCTGAAGAAAACGAGCGCCAGCGCGAACATCAGCGTCGGGCCGATGAGCCAGTTCTGGACGAGGCTCAATCCCAGGACCTTCACGTTCTTGAAGACGGTCGGGAGCTGGCCGTAGTTCACCTTCGCCAGCGGCGGGTACATCATCAGGATGAGTCCGATCTCCACGAGATGGAGGTCCTGGATGGGCTGGGTCACCGAGGGCGCGACGTAGCCGAGCCCGACACCGACGAACATCGCACCGAAGATCCAGACGGTGAGGTACTTGTCCAGGAAGTCCATCGACCGCGGGTCGCCACAGTTCGGACAGTCACAGTTCGGCCCGTGTTCGTGTTCGACGTTACTCATCGGCGCTCACACTCCCTTCGAGGACCGTCACCAGCGCTACCGCGCGGTTCGTCGCCCGGTACTTCTTCCAGCGGCCGTCCTTCCAGCCCTCGACGAGCCCCGCGTCGACGAGCGCCGAGAGGGCGTGGCTGAGTCCGCTCTCGGTCACGTCGACGACGGCGTGCAGCTCACAGACACAGAGTTCTTCCTCGGCTGCGACGAGGGCGCGAACGAGCGTGTACCGCGTCTCGTTGGCGAGTGCAGAGAGGACGTCGAGTTCGGCCGCCGCCTGTGCCGTCCCGAGCCCGGCCTCGAGCGTGGAGAGTTCGTCGAGCCGGCGCTCGACGTCCTCGGTGCGACACTCCCCGAGTTCGTCGTCGAGATATCGCCGAAGCCGTTCCGTCGCTTGTGACATCGCGAAACACTTGAGCAGTAGCTCAATTAATCGTTTCGTTCGAAGACCGATGTCCTGGACCGGGGATGCGATATATTCGGCACTCGTTTAGGAATGGGCACGAGAGGCGGGTGTCTAGCATCCAGTGGACGCCACGGAATGAAACGCGCCCCGGGACAGTTGTCTGCACATTCAATCGAATATCGACGACGTCAGTCGCCGGCGAGTGGGCGCCAGTCGGGACGGCCCCGGACTCCGCACAGTCGCACGCGTCCGTCTCCCGCGGCAGTACTGTCGCGTCCGCGACGACTGCCCTGACCGAAAACGTCGGCGACGAAACGAACCCCATGCCCCCCTCTCGGCCCGGGCGGTCAATCTCGCCGTCCGGACGGTGGGCCTGACCGAGACCCCGAACGCTGGCGACTATCACCGGAACGCGGGGGCCGATCACGTGCTCTCACCCGAACCAATCCTCGGCGAACAGCCCGTGAGCAAAGCAGTCGACGCGTTCGACCCGGGGCCCATCGACGTAGATCGGCGAGGGATTCGATATCGCGGAGAGCAACGTGGTCGAGCGGGCGGGAGCTGCCATCGCCGGTGTCTGGGCCCGGGGGAACGTCCAGCACCCACCCCCATCGGGCGCGCGATTCGACGCCAGACGCGTTCCCGGATTCGGTCGTGGGGGCACTCCACGACCCCCTGGGGCTGCCTCCCGTCCGGAGCGATCTCGGCCCAGGCGACCGCTGAACCGCTCGATCCTGCCGTGATTGGGGGTCGGTACAGCTGTCCGGCGGCTTTATCCGGCTGCTGAAACCATTCGTCGATATGCCTGAACGGCCTGTCGATGTCGAACCGGCGGGCGAGAACGTCGCCGGTGAGACACCCGCGGCTGAACCGGAAGCCGTCACCGACGACACGACAGTCCACGACGACGACGTCGAACTCGAACGGACCATCGGGCTGGTCGGCGGGCTGGCGATCGGGATCGGGACCATGATCGGGGCGGGAATCTTCGTCTTTCCGGGGCTGGCGGCGTCCAATGCTGGCCTCGCAGCGACCCTCTCCTTTGCGATCGGCGGCCTGATCGCGTTGCTCGTGGCGCTGCCGACCTCCGAACTCGCCACGGCGATGCCCCGGAGCGGTGGTGGCTACTACTTCATCTCGCGGGGGATGGGGACGGCGTACGGTGCAATCGTCGGGCTGGGGCTGTGGCTGGGGCTGATGTTCGCGTCCGCGTTCTACCTGGTCGGGCTCGGTCACTACGCGAGCGCCGTGTTCGCCGAACTCGGCATCGGACTCCCCTTCAGTCCCGTCATCGGAATCGGACTGCTGTTTGGCGTCGCACTGACGGCACTGAGTATCGGGGGGACGGAGAACACCGCGAAGATTCAGAACGCGGTCGTGGGGATCCTTCTCGTGGTGCTCACGGCTTTTCTCTCGTACGGTGTCCTCGACGCTGTGGGCGTGTTCGGCGGTGGAAGCGCGCCGGAGCAGTTCTTCTCCAGAGGGTACTTTCCGGTGTTGACGACCGCGGCGCTCGTGTTCACGTCGTATCTGGGGTTCGCCCAGGTCGCGACCGTCGCGGGCGAGATCAAACAGCCGGGTCGAAACCTCCCGCTGGCGATGGTCGGCTCGGTCCTGATCGTCACCGTCTTCTACGTCGTGACCATCTTCGTCGCGACCAGCGCGTTCGGTGCCGAACGGCTGGGAGAGTTCGGGGAGACGGCGATGGTCGAAGTAGCCCGTGACTTCCTCGGGCTGCCCGGTGCGGTCGCGATCCTGGGTGCCGGGCTGCTGGCGACGTTCTCGAGTGCGAACGCGTCGATTCTCAGCGCCTCGCGGGCGGTGTACGCACTGAGCCGTGATGCTCTGCTTCCCAGAAAGGCGAGCGAGGTCAACCTCCGGTACGGCACGCCACACGTCGCACTGCTCGCCGCCGGTGGTCCGATCCTCGTCCTCGTCGCGACCGGGCAGGTCGAACTCCTCGCGGAGGTCGCTTCCTTCCTCCATCTGATCATGTACGGGCTGATGTGCGTCGCCCTGCTCGTGTTACGACGGCGAGACCCCGAGTGGTACACCCCGAGCTACCGTGTCCCGGGATATCCGCTGGTCCCGGTCGTCGGTGCGCTGGCGAGTTTCGGACTGATTGCTTTCATGCAACTCGCGTCGATCGGTATCGGCATCGTGGTCATGTTCGTGTCGTACCTCTGGTATCGTTATTACGCTGGAGACGTCACACTCAAAGGAGACATCTGACCATGACGGACCGACCATCGATCCTCGTCCCGATTCGCGTGCTCCAAGGCGAATCGGTCCCCGAGGGGGTTCCCGGACTCCTCGCCGACACCCACGTCGTCCTGCTCGGGTACCACGTCATCCCGGAGCAGACAGCCCCCGGACAGGCGCAGCTGCAGTTCGAGGACCGCGCCAACGACCGACTCGACGAGTACGAGGCGATGTTCGAGAAGTCGGGTGCGACCGTCGAGCGCCAGCTGGTGTTCACCCACAACGGACAGAAGACGATCGACCGGCTGACGACCGAGCACGACTGCATGGCCGTGCTCGTCCCGAACGCCACGGGGGCCGTCGAGGACGTCCTCGTCGCCGTTCGTGGTGCCGTGGGCATCGACCGCCTCGCCCGTGTCGTCGCGGGCGTGTTCGGCGACATGGACGTCTCGGTGACGCTGTACCACGTTGCCGAGGAGGACGAAACCGACGACGACGTGCAGACTCTCCTCGATGGACTGGTGGATCGACTGGGGGACCTGGGGATGGACACGTCGACGATCGGGACACGTGTCGACCGCGATCAGGGGGCACTCGATGCGATCGTCGGGGTGGCCGACGAGTTCGACACCGTCGTCATGGGTGAATCCGACCCCTCCCTGACGACGTTCGTGTTCGGGTTACCGGCCGACCAGGTGGCTGACCGGTTTCTCGGCCCCGTCCTCGTGGTGCAGCGGGAACCTCCCCGAGAGACGGACGACTGAGTTACCCACCGTGAACCGGCCGGGTAGTACGCGCCGTTCGTCCGGGCTGCTGTCTCTCCCCCGAGTTCAATGATATCGATCCGCGGCTGTGATGCACTTCGAGACGTGGATCAGGCCGAACACGCCCGCAGTGAGTCCGATCGCTGCGGGGCGGACCAATCGGACGTGTCGACTGCGACAGTCACGGAGTTGCTGGCGGGTACTCGTCACTCGTCGTACCGGATATCCGTGACGCGCTGGGGGTGGGCGTCGCAGTCCCCGCACGCGTATCCGGTCCGGCCCGCGTTCCCGTCGGCGAGTCGTCAGCTGCCGTCGGCGTTCCCGGGACGAACGCGGCACAGCCAGCGAGAAGAACCAGCGGCGCGGCGACGACGAGATGTAACGTTCGCATGCGAGTGAGTGCGTTGCAGCGAACCATAGCCGTATCGTCGGTACTCGCGCGGTGGGAAGCGGGGATCGCCGGACCGAGCACCCCGTGTCGGAAATACCTGGGCGGCACAAACTTTCTTGAGTGGCGTCATGGAACTCCCTGACGGGGGTTCCCGTGCTCCTCACCCGAAACGAGACAGAGATCGACAGCGACCGTTTGGTAACTGCCCTCGGGAATCCACGAGCCAGTCGCCTCCTCGTCGAAGCGACGGAACCGATGACAGTCCCGGAACTCAGCGACACCTGTGACGTCCCGCTCTCGACGGCATATCGGAAGGTCAAGCAACTCGAACGGGCGGGCCTGCTCTCGGAGTCGAGCGGATTCGACTCCCAGGGTCACCACGCCACACGCTACGAGCGAACCTTCGATTCGGTGGAGATCGATCTTGGCGACGACGGAATCTTCGTACGGATAAGCGACGGACCGTGATGAACGAAGGCCGCGGAGCGACCGTCGGCTAAACGCCGACGAACGGCTGCGAGACCGGTCGGAGCCGGTTCCGGTGGACGGGACCGAATCCTGTTCAGACGGACATCGGTCCGGTATCGTCACCCGACTCCGCTGGCGTTTCCTGGGCGTCGGGTTCGACGCCGCGGTACCGGCGGCTCAGCAGGACCGCGAGTGCGCCGACACCGAGCAGCACCACGCCCAGTTCGACGAGTCCGCCGACCACGGGAAGGCGGGACGCGATCGCGAGTGCGACCAGTCCGGCGAGGAGCGCGGCCCACCTGTTCTCGACGCCGGCCAGCCCGACCAGCCACGTCCCCACAGCGATTCGCCCGTAGACAGCGCCGGTCCAGGCACCGAACACGAGCAGCACTACCCCGACGACCGACAGCGGGATACCGACGATAGTGAGCGCCAGCAGGACGAGCACGACCGGAATCGCGAGCAGCGCCAGCAGGCCGACACCGGTCGTTCGGAGCGGCGACTCGATCATCCGGTCGGTCGCGGCACGCGAGAACGCGGGGAACGCAAGCAGGAGGAGGGCACCCAGCAGAAAGTTCGCGGCGAACCCGTAGCCGGTCGTCAGCCAGTCCGGAAGGAACGGTGGCTCGTCAGTTACTGCCCCACCGAGGTCGGTCTTGGTGATCGACCCGCCGACGGCTGCGTCCGGGTTGCGCTTGAGCAGCCCGTCGTAGGTGACGTCACCACCCACTGACGATCCAGCTGCGAGTGTGATGCTCCGGCCGGTTGCCTGGAGGTCACCCCCGACGCTGCCGCCCGGCGCGATCCGGATGACCTCGCCGGAGGCGGACACGTCACCGTCGACGGTCCCGGCGATCAAAACGTTCCCCGCGGCCGCGTCGAGGCTCCCGCCGACGGTCGCGTTGGGTCCGACCTCGACGTCGCCGGCTGCGGCGTCGACGTCTCCGCCGACCCGCCCCGTGACTTCGACACTCCCCGCGAAGGCGTCGAGGTCACCCGTGACTGTCCCCCGGACGACGACGGACCCCGCGAATGCCTCGAGGTCACCCGTGACTGTTTCGTTCTCGTGGACGACGACGACGCCGCCAGCACGTGACTCGGCAACGGCGACACCCGGCAGAACGGACAGAACGACGACGACGCTCAGCAGGAATGTGAGTAGTCGTGATACGGCGGATTTTCGCATATCGCTCACCAACTGGAGAGACGGCAGGGAGCGAAATAACCTCGTACCGCCATTCTCACCGGCCGAGAACGGTGCTTATCGAACTATCGTCCATCGGGAGCGTCGTGCCGTCGTTGACTAACTGGGAGGCACGGACGAACGAGCCACGGACCGTCGCCGGCGTCGATCACGCCGACACACCTCCTCGATTCGCAGACCCCGATTACCGAGTACTCGAAATGATTCAGAACGGGGGTGTTCTGGCCCTGGGAGTACCGGCGAGAACGCGGGATAAAACCTCTAAGATGCTTGTTTTCACTTCGGCCGGAAACCGGGAGCGCAACGAGTGGGCCCTGGCGGATTCGAACCGCGGTCGCAGCAGAGCTGCTCCCTGCTTCGAATCCGCGGGCGGCACGGTCTCGTCGCTCACGGTCTGTTCGCGACGAGAAGTGGGCCCTGGCGGATTCGAACCACCGACCGCCCGGTGTCCCATTTCGCCTGGCCGCTGCCAGCGCGAAAGTATGAGCCGGGTGCTATACCAGACTAAGCTAAGGGCCCTCTGTGAATTCGTTCTCGACGGCTGGACTTTAGCCTGTCGGCATGGGGAACTCGAAAACGGGGACGCCACCGCCAGGGCTCGAACCTGGGACTACCTCGTCTCTGCGGTGAACAGGGTATCCCTCTTCACCGTAACAGCGAGGTGCTCTACCAACTGAGCTACGGCGGCTCTCCGTGACGCACTCCGAGATAATCCGAGTTGTAAGAAAGGACTTTCGCTTTCGGCTGGCACCGACACGCTTTCACGCGGCCCACGCCAGGACGGGGATATGAGCGAGGAGTTCGCTGCCGTCGTCGACCGCGTTCGCGAGCGGGTGACGCCCGACGCCGACGAACGCGAGCGGCTCCGGGCCGCGACCGACCGGCTGGTCGAGCGGACCGAGGCCGCCGTCGCGGACCTCTCGGTCGACGCCGACGTGATTCTGGTTGGCAGCACGGCCCGGGGGACGTGGCTCACCGGCGACCGCGACATCGACCTGTTCGTGCGGTTTCCCCCCGATCTCGACCGCGAAGCCCTCGAAACCTACGGCATGGACGTCGGCTGGGCGGTCCTCCCGGACGGGCGCGAGGAGTACGCGGAACACCCCTACGTCGTCGGGGAGTTCGAGGGGTTCACCGTCGACCTCGTGCCGTGTTACGACGTGGCCGACGCGACGGCGATCCAGTCGGCCGTCGACCGGACGCCCTTCCACACCACCTACCTCGAGGACCGCCTCGACGACGACCTGGCCGCAGAAGTCCGGGTCTGTAAGGCCTTCCTGAAGGGCATCGGCGTCTACGGGAGTGACCTCAAGACGCGGGGCTTCTCGGGGTATCTGACGGAGCTGCTCGTGCTCGAATACGGCGGCTTCCGACCGCTCCTCGAGGCGGCCGCCGACTGGCACCCGCCGGTCGAACTCGACCCGGAGGACCACGCCGCGGAGTCGTTCGACGCCCCGCTCGTGGTGATCGACCCGACCGACCCCGAGCGCAATGTCGCGGCGGTCTGTGCGGCCGAGAACGTCGCCCGCCTCCAGCACTACGCCCGCGACCTGCTCGCCGACCCCCGGACGGACCTCTTCGAGCCGCCGGAGCTCGACCCGCTCTCGCCGGCGGACCTACGGGCCGCGCTCGCCGACCGCGGGACGACGCCGGTCGCCGTCCGGTTCGAGGCACCCGACGTCGTCGAGGATCAGCTCTGGCCCCAGTTGCGCAAGTCGCTGGGCGGGTTGACCGACGAACTCGACCGGCGGGGCTTCGACGTGTTCCGTGCCGAGGCCTTCGCCGACGAGTCGGCGGTCCTGTTCGCCGAACTCGCGGTGGCCGAGCGGCCGGCCGTCGAGCGGCACGCGGGGCCGCCGGTCCACGTCCGCGACCACGCGACCGGCTTCTACGAGAAGTACGACGCCGCCGACGCGGTCTACGGGCCGTTCGTCGACGACGCCCGCTACGTCGTCGAGCGCGACCGCGAGTTCGCGACCGCCCGCGCGTTCCTCGACAGCGACGCCCTCCTCGACGTGGCGCTCGGCGCGCACGTCGAGACGGCCCTCGAAAACGGGTACGACCTGCTGGTGGGCGAGGAGACGGCGACGCTGGCCGAGTCGTTCGGGACGGAACTGGCCCGCTACTTCGCTCCGCGGCCCTGACCGTCGGCCGCTCCGCCCCTACTCCTCGACGCCGGCGAACCCCTGGTCCCGGACCTCGGCGATCACGTCGAGCGCGCGGTCGTTGGGCTCTTCCTCGGGCATGACCGGTTCCCGGCCGTCGAACACCTCGTGGACCATGCTGACGCTCTCTGCGAGGGTGTCGAGGCCGTAGCCGCCTTCGAGCAGGAAGCCGAGGCCGGCGTCGGCGCGGTCGGCGAACTCCCGGAGCCGATCGGTCAGGACCCCGTACCCTTCCGTGGAGACGCGCATCCGCGAGATGGGGTCGTGACGGTGGGCGTCGAACCCCGCGCTGACGAGCAGCAGGTCGGGGTCGAAGGCGGTCAGTGCCGGCGCGATGAGTTCGTCGATGGCCGCCAGGTACTCGGCGTCGCCACACCCCGCCGGGAACGGGACGTTCATCGTGTACGCCTCGCCGTCGCCCGTGCCGGTCTCGTCGATGTCGCCGCTGCCGGGGTAGAGCCCCTCCTCGTGCGTGGAGACGTAGAACACGTCGTCGTCCCCGTAGAAGATGTCGTTGATGCCGTTGCCGTGGTGGACGTCCCAGTCGAAGATCGCGACCCGCTCGGCGTCGCCCTCGTCGATGACGTGACGGGCGGCGACGGCGGCGTTGTTGATGAAACAGAAGCCCATCGCGTCGTCGGCGACGGCGTGGTGGCCCGGCGGGCGGCCGAGCGCGAAGGGGGTCTGCCGGCCGTCGTCGCCGGCCAGCGCGCGCTCGGCGGCCCAGACGGTCTGGCCGGCGGCCGCGAGCGCCGCGTCCCAGGTGGCCTCGACGGCGACGGTGTCGGAGTCCCAGTCACCGCCCCCTTCTGCGCAGAACTCTTTGATGGATTCGACGTAGGCGTCGGTGTGGACCGCCCGGACCATCTCGTCGGTGGCGGGGTCGGCGGCGACGTACTCGACGCCGTGTTTCTTGGCGAGTGCCTGCCGGATCGCCCGGAGCCGGTCGGCACTCTCCGGGTGTCGGTACCCGGTCGTGTGAGCGAGGCAGTCCTCGTGATACCCGAATTTCATTCGAAGTACTGCGCGAGCTCGAAGTACGCCTGGACGTCTTCGGCTTTGACGGTCCGCCGGTCGGCGTGGCGTGCCAGGTCCGCTGCTGCCGCGGCCACGTTGTCGGCGTACGATTCGAGTATGTCCGCCAGTGCGATCCGTGCGTCCATCGCTACCCGGTAGCTGTCGTCGATGTCCAGCCGCGCGATGCGGTCGACCGGCGCGACGGGCAGTTCGAGCCGGTCCTTGTCCGGGACCGTCTCAACGCCGAAGTCCGACGCCATCAACGTCTTCCGTCCGTCCGCCGTCGCCTCCTCGGCGGCGTCGATTGCCAGCGCTGCCCCCCGCTTTTGAATCCGGCGTGCGAGTTCCTCCGCCGCCTCCGCGCTGACCCTGAGGTTCCCGGCGTTCCGTCGGATGACCGTATCGACCGGCGCGAACGGAAGCTCGACGCTCATAGACCATACCGGGAGGGACGCGGTCTTACAACTTTCGGTGGCCGCGCTCGCGCCCGCTCGGCCCGCAAACCCGCCTCCAGCGCTCTCGCCACCCCGTCAGAACACGTCCTCGGCGTCGAGCCTGTCGTCCCGTAACTGCCCGCGTGCGGTGATCTCCTGGCCCAACTGGACCGTCGCGTCCGTCTCGACGCTCATCGTCTCCTCGCCGTCGTCGAGCACCACCGGCTCGCCGGTCTGGACGACCGTCCCCGTGAACTCCACCACGTCGTCCTCGTCGCTCTCGGCGGCCGCCACCGCCGTCCCGGCGCCACTGCCGCCGTCGCTCGCGGCTTCCGCGTCGGCGGTCGCGCCGTCGTCGCCCGCGAACGCGTCCAGCCCGGCGTTTCCGCTGTCGTCCGTGCCCGCCGACCCGCCCCCGGCGCCTGGTCCGACCGTCGTGTCCCCGTCCTCGAGGACGACGACCGTCGAGCGCCAGTTCGCCGAGGCTTCGAGGTCGTCCTGCCAGCCGTCCTTGATCTCCACGTCCGCGACGAACACCTCGTCGCCCGGCTCGATCTCCTTGTCGGCCTTGTCGCCCCACAGCGCGACGCGAATGTCGCCCGTCTCGTCCTGGATGCGGACGTTCCGGACCTGCCCCTCGGAGCCGTCGTCGCGGTCGAAGGTCCGCTTCGGGTCCGCCGACCGGACTACCCCGCCGATGTCGACGGTCTGGCCGATCTCGACGGCGTCGATGGCCGCCGTCTCCGGCGTGAACTCGACCGATTCCTCGATCTCCTCGATGGCGCCCGCTTCCCCGACGTGGAGTTCGAGGTCGCCGTCGCGCTCGCGGACGTAGCCGTCGACCACCTCGACGGGCGTCCCCGGCGACAGTTCCTCGGCGCGTTCCGC
Source organism: Halorientalis marina (assembly GCF_023028345.1). GTDB lineage: Archaea > Halobacteriota > Halobacteria > Halobacteriales > Haloarculaceae > Halorientalis > Halorientalis marina. The sequence goes on from NZ_CP095487.1 coordinate 554,773, forward strand.
GCGCTCGTCCCACATCGTCACGCGGACGCGGCCGGTCTCGTCGCCGAGGGTGAGATTCGACACCCGTCCCTCGGAGCCGTCGTCGCGGTCGAAGGTCCGCACCGAGTCGGTGTCGAGCACCAGCCCGCGGACGTTCACGTCGGAGCGACCGAGCACGAGGTCGTCGATGCTCGTCGTCGCCCCGATCTGGACGTCGATCTCGACCTCCTCGTCCGGTTCGGCCTTGTCGACGCTGACCTCGAGGCCGTTGTAGCCGTCCTTCGGCCGCCCTTTCACCCGGAGTACGGCACCGGGTTCGAGCCCGCCGTCCGCGACGGCCGCGGCCTGCTCGTCCCAGAACGAGAGGGTGATGCTGCCGGTCTCGTCGGCGGCCTCGACGTTGACGACGCGGCCGTCCTCGTCCTCGCCGTCGCGCTCGAAGGTCCGGACCTCGCCGACCCGAACGACCTTCGCGAGGAACTTCACCTCGTCCATCCCGGGTTCGACGTCGGCGATGCCCTCCACCTCGCCGTCCTTGAGCTCGTGCGCGATGAGCATCGCCGCCGTCTCCTCGTCCGCGAGCCCGCCCATCTGGTCGATCTTCTCCTCGACGGCCTCGCGGAACTCCTCCTCGGAGACGTCGGTATCGAGATCCGCGTAGATGTCTGCTATCGCACCCATACTAGTGTCCGTGGTGGGTTCCGCTCCGCTTAAGCGTTGCCGTCGGCACCCGCCGGCACCGCTCTCCGGTGGTTTCTCCGTACTCGGCCGGTCGGTCATAGGACTCGCTGGTCGCCCGTTCGGATTTAAATCTCGGGGCGGACGGCGCTACTCCCCGGCGGTCGTCGTCGGCGTCGGCGACGTGGGTGCGCTCGCGCTCGAACTCGCGTAGCCGGCGCTGGCCATCGGTCGCCGGCCGCTCCGTCCGTCGTGGACGACCGACGCGTTGCTCGGGAACGCGTCCGCGAACTCGAAGCGAGCCTCGTACCCGATGGCACCGAGGCACTGCTGGCACACGTCGGGGCCGTCCTCGGGGTCGGCGGTCGTGATCGTCACCGTGACGCTCCCGCCGTCCTCGTCGTGGTCGATCACACTCACGTCGACCACCCTGCAGGGGTTCGCCGCGTCGACCGTCCCCGTCACGACCAGCGTCCGCTCGTCTTCCGCGAACTCGACGTCGTCGACCGTGTTGTCGCTCGGGCCGGTGCCACACCCCGCGTCGGTGACGCTGACCGTGTAGTCGACGCCGTCAATCGTTCCGGTCCGCGCCATCGGATCGCTCGGCGGCGTGCCCGGCGTGGCGGTCCCCGTCGTACCGTCCGCCGTCGTGACCTGGTCCGAGGCCGTCCCGGGCGGCGTCGACTCGTTCGTGCTCGGAGTCTCGTCGGCGCCCGCCGGGTCGCTGCTGTTGTTCGCCCCCTGATTCTGCGTACAGCCGGCGAGGGCGCCGACCGCGCCCGCGCTGGCCGCGACTGCGAGGAATCTGCGTCTGTGCATATTCCCGGCAACAGCCCCCTAAAAAAAGCCTCTTGTGAAGAGTCAAACCGGGGTTTGACTCATCGAGTTCGGATGGTCCACTCGTCGTCGCCGTACTCGACGCTCGCGTCGAACAGGCCCATGATCGTCGCGAGCGTCCGGTCGTCGTGCGCGGCGGGGTCGAGGTGGTAGTGGCCGGCGGCGTCGGCACCCTTCACGCGGCCGGTGAGAGCGTGACAGAACTGGAACGCCGGCTTGAGATCGGTGTACTGCAACAGGGCGGTCAAGGAGTCGAAGCAGAGCCGGACCGGGCCGGCCGTCGAGTCGAGGTGGTCGCTGAGACGAATCCCAAGTCCGGTCAGGTCGGCGGGGCTGTCCACCGACTCCGCCGACCACCGGCTGGCTCCGTGGACCTCGAGGTCCTCCAGGTCCGCCGCCGTCCCGTCGCCGACGCCGACGACGATTCCGCGCTTCGGCGGCTGGACGGTGTTGTCGTACCACCGCTCGACCCATTCCTGTGCGGACTGTCGGTACGTGACCGCGAGGACCGTCCTCTCCCCCGGATCATCGCCCGCGAGCAGGTCGGTACAGACCTCGACACCGGTGCTGCCGAACGACGGTGTGAGTACGAGTACGCTTCCGTACCCCTCGAGTTCCGCCGATAGCGTCTCCGATGCCCGGTGTTTGACCTGCTTTACCATACCTCTATTCCCGGAGTCATGGCGCATAAGATTGCTGATTCTCAGAAGGAACTAACTACCAATCCTCGGTACTATGCAACCGAGACGCAACCGACCGCCGGCTCCCCCCGAATCGTAACCCCTTTATCCGGCACCGCGAAACGTGAGGGTGAGTCCTGATAGGGTAGTGGACTATCCTCTTGGCTTGCGGAGCCAGGGACCGGAGTTCAAATCTCCGTCAGGACGTACACGGCTTCGCCGTGTCCCACTTTTTCGGGTGACTACACATGAGAGACGCCTATGTGGAAAGCCAAGTACCAGGGTTACAGTACCCGAAACGACCGCAGTATAGCGATTACGAATACCTGTCAGGCCAAGTTCAGTAAACCCCGCCGTCTGGCGATTTTGAGCCAGAAACAGGGTAACTGGCATACGCGCCCGGAATGGAGGGGGGTCCCATGACAGAAATCGAGAACATCAAAATCGTCCCGAAACCCTCCCGCGAGTGGCTGAGAGAAAGGCAACTCGAAGATTACGCCGACCACCGCGAGAACCTGATTCGCTGGTTGCTCAACTTGGGAAAGAACCCCGAGATGGCAGACGGCTACGCGCACGCGACAGTCAACAACACCGCCGAACGACTCGACCGCTTCTACCGATGGGCATGGGACGAGTTCGGGGGCTACACGACCGATATAACGCACTCGCAAGCCGACGCCTACATGCAGAACCTCGCAATGCGGGAGGAAACGAACACGTCCCGGAGCAACACGCAAAAATCAATCAAGCGCCTGTTCAAATGGCGACACCATCAGTACGGGGGCGAGCTGTGGGAACCCGAGATTACGTTTACCGAATCCTCGGGCGCAGGGGAACCCCGTGACTTCCTGACACGAGAGGAACGCCGCAAAGTCAGAGAAGCTGCCCTCGAATACGGGTCCATCCCCTCCTACAACCAACTTTCTTCCGAAGACCGCGACAGGTGGAAAGTGTACCTCGCGCAACGCCTGAGTAAGCACAAGAAGGACATTGGCCCCGACGATTGGGACGCAGCGAACAGTTGGAAGTTCCCAAGCCTCGTGTGGGTCAGTCTTGACGCTGGGTTGCGCCCCATCGAAGTTGAACGTGCGAAGACCTCGTGGGTTGACGTTGAAAACGCTGTGCTTCGTATCCCGCGTGCGGAGAGTTCCAAGAACGAAGGCAATTGGACGGTGAGCCTGACGGAGCGAACTGCAAACTCTCTGTCCCGGTGGCTGGAAGAACGCGAACAATACGACCTCTACGACGGGACAGACGCCCTCTGGTTGACGCGCTTCGGGAATCCATATCGGTCGAAAGCACTCCGGCAGGTGCTTGAGCGACTATTCGAGATTGCGGGAATCCCGACCGAGAACCGCCAAGTCTCGTGGTATATCATCAGGCACAGCGTCGGTACTTACATGACCCGCGAGGATGGGTTGGCGGCGGCGCGAGCACAACTGAGGCACAAATCGGTTCGGACTACCGTTCGGTATGACAATGCGCCACCAGAAGACCGACGAAAGGCGCTCGACCGTATGGGCTAACACAGACACAATGACGACCATCAATACCCGGCAGATTGAGGAACTGATGAGCGACTACCACGCGGCAGAAACCCGACGAGAGCAGCGGGAGATAGAGAACGACATTCTCGAACTCACGGTGTGGGGCGAGCAACCAGACAGAGAAGATGACCCGGCATTTGCCACGTTCTCGAAAGAGGAATGGGACGCAATCTGTGACGCTGTCGAAGTCGTTGACAACGTCAAGGAGATTGAAGCACAACTGCGGAGGCCCTATTTTGTAAACCTGTAGGGCTGTAACCGGGGCAGAATCCAACGAGAAGCCCCGCCACACCCAACCACCGCTTACAGCCCCGCTTACAGAACAGAGATTGGGCTGTTCCTACCCGTTCTACAACGGGATGATAGCGACCCTAATGCCGTTTCATGACCAGAAACCAGACCCATCATCAGGATGTGCCACATTCGGAGGCCGTACACAACGAGAATGTGAGAGGCCAATCACTTTTACCATCGGTTATCGCTCTATTCGTTGTTCAGCATAGGATTCTCACCAGTTATCAGTCAGGATAATAAAATACTGAAATGCTCTCCGAGTATGGTAGTTTTTCATGTTCGGAGTATCTGCTGCGAGTGCTTCGCTGAGACAGCCCTCTATACGCTCTGCGCAGCTATCTTGGTCGGTTAACTGTAGTTGTTTATCCATCCCCATCATCTTGAGAGTACGTCCCACACCTATATAAACACATGGTATTTATTATAATTTCTAAAAAATAATTACTTGGGTGGTAAAACACAGACAGTCTCTATTCACATATCTACCGCGCAGGTCGGGACTCTGAGGTTGTATCCAACGAGAACGCCCGCCACACCCCTACTTTCCCCTTCCCCGTGGAGATAGCCGTTCGCCGCGCCTGTCATCGACTCGGTTGAACACGACTGCCAGTAGCAGGAGGCCAGTCATCACGATAGTACCTACCTCTAACGCAAGTATCAGGAGTTGCCCCACCATGAGCAGTAACCTACTCACTCACGGGTGAAGTATGCTTCTACGAAAACAGGTTTGTGCCAGTCAGGGAATTTGAGGACGTAACCAACGAGAACCCTCGCCACACCCCACCACCGCTTACAGCCCCCTCACAGAACAGGGGTCGGGCTGTTCCTACTCGTTCTACAAACACAATGATAGCGACCGTGATACCGTTTCATAGACAGCAGACGGACCAGCATGAGGATAGCCGCATGTAGCAGATTGAAGCCAGTCCACGGGAGGACGTTAACAACACGAACGCCCACTACCACTACAACCGCAACTACCGCCACCGCTACCGGCCAGTAACGCCATAGAAGGCGGGCGTTCACGTTGTGAATGGACGCTGTCCCCTACCTCCGCACAACGCCAGTACCCACTCATCGAGATTGAAAGCGAAGTTTCAGGAAGAGGTAGAACCAACACAGCCAGAAATGGCAAATATTTATCATATCTGTTGAATACACGACCCTACAATTTCAGGTGCTACCCCTCCGCCGCTCTTACTTCGGACCACAACGACCATTTTATCACTCTCCCAGAGAAGAGCAGAACTGTCGTACCTAAGGGGTGTTAGTCGCCTTACACCATCGTCAAGCGCCACAGGTTATTCCCCTGATTTGCTCTCGGTGCAAGGCCCCCCACCGTCCAGACATAGTGTGCGAGAGGACCAACCATTGGAAAGTCCCCTTAACGTCAAGCGGGTAGCCATACTTCCTCACCTATCAGCCATCGACTGATTGCCGCAACTCGCGCCGTGAGGGAGCGCTGAGTAGTTCGCCTCAACCTTAGTAATACAGGAGGGTATATATAGGATGGCTGTGGGGCGGGTAGAGGGCTTGAAGTGCCCGAATTCGAGAAAAATCAAGCGCCGAGATTTGGACCAATTTCGACTCAATTTCGACTCATCTGGCATATTCCGGCGCTACGAACCTCCTGTTCCTGTTTCTCGCGCGCGTTTTGGTAGTTCTGGTAGTCAACGGGAGGAATCCCGAAATATCGGCAATACTCTGTCCAAGCCCAGTTACGTGGCTCGGGGTGTCTAACAACTGTTGGAAATCTCATATATTGTTTTATTTATATACTTCTCTGTTACCGATGTTCAGCAAACTCGCCAATATTATTACCAACGCTAATCTCCTCTGGGTCCCGTTCCGGACCTCGCCGGCTACCCCTACAAGCTCACTCCATTCCCCCAGTACCGTTTCCTTTCCCGGTCAAGGAATGGGTCGTAAATCAGCCAAATTAGTCCTCAGCGGCCCAAGAGCAACGAGAAGGTGGCGCGGCGCTTCCCGTTGAATCCGGCCAAATTCAGAAATTCTGCGAGCAGGCAACTTTATTTACGAGACACAGCACGAAGATTGGTGTCGCAACCGAATCTAATAGTAATTCATCAGTCAGTATCACTTCTCCCTCTACGATTGGCCCGATTATAATTGAATTCTTTTATAGTATAGAATCAGTCATATGGGCTGTAATACTGTCTGGGCGACCTCGAACAGAGGCATAGAATCGTTGGCATGGTAGCCTGTGTCGAAGGAGGCGAAGGGAAGGAGAGATGAAGGAGAGGACTATAGGAGAGGTAGTAAGAGAGGATAGGTAGTGGAGGATGTTAACAACAAGAACGTCTGCGGTGCGGTACGGTAGCTGTAGCTGTAGTTAAGATGGATAGATTACAGCTGTTACAGGGTTTCTTTGATGGTCTCTGTTTGCTACTACAGGGTACTGCTCCGAGTATCCGGCTCATAGGACACAGATACCAGCTACATGGTTGTCTGGCTCCTTGAACCGTGTTCTACCAGCAGCTACAAGCTACTCTGTCCCCTCTGTTCACGCGAGCCTCAGACCGACTCAGTCTGGGCTGGCTGAGGGTGGGAGTCACTGCTATAGGTCTCAGTTCGTTTTTAAGGCCCCCAGCAAGCCCGTGGTGAGGTTTTTATATGGTCTGAATGGTTAGCGTCATACCCGGTCAGAAACCTTACCACGGGCCTCCTGTGGCCCCTGATTTGAAATTGACTCCCGTATGCGTGTTTTGGCGAGACAGAGAGTAGCACGGATTTTGGATAAATCGAGTAGATGAGGTTTGGGGCCTCTCAACTAACCAAAATTCTGATAATTATGTGGATATACTATATTTTGGGTATGTTTAGAAGGGATTTGGATTGTATCACTTATTCCTCAGGTGGCGCGGCGCTTCTCGTTGGTTTCGACAGCCGAATGTAGACAACTGCCCGTGCGCCGACCTTCTTTTTGTGTAGCTCGCCATTCTCGGTGAGTGTTTCGAGCTTGTTGTAGGCAGACGGGCGAGAGCAATCCAGTTTTTCGGCCACTTCGCTGGCAGTCAGGACAGGAATATCAGCCTGCTCAAACACGGATAGCACAGTATCAAGCGTTACTTCCTCCACGTAGGTCCCGTCGGCGGCGCGTTCTCGTTGCATACGTCAATAGAAGCCATACCCCCGCTTAACTCCATTGACTACAAAGTTAATGGGCAGACTTATATCCTATAACCACGTGGTTACTGGTAGAAGGTAGCCGTCCCAGGGGGCGTAACTCGCGGAAAACGCCCGGCGTTGGAGCGCCGGACGGTGGCCTTCTATGGACTGAAAGCCAATGGCAACTAACACCGAGACGGCTGAAAAGCGTATCGACAACGCTGTTGAACACCTGAATTTCGGGAAGAAAACGTCACTCCGCGTTACGTGGGAAGCGTGGGAATTCACGATTGTCGGCCCCCACCAAGTTGAGGTCACGAACGCGAGCTACGGATTCCTAAAAGATGACCACAGCTACGTGGTCGGGGTCGGGGAGAGAGACGGCGTGGTCGTTCCTGTTGAGTGCGGGTGTCCCGCTGACAGATACAACGAGAACTACGATTGTAAGCACAAAGTCGCGCTGGCAACCGTGGGCGGGCCGACCGTCCTGAACGCGGCGGTCAACTACGAATCTCCGTCTGACTATGACGATACCCCAGAAGCGACGACTGCGGCTGACAAGTTGCGGGCTGACGGCGGGTGTGAGTGTGACAGCGACGACTTTCCCTGCTGGGAGTGTGTGAGAACCGACCGGCGCGAGCTTCCCGAGTAGGATACCAGACCTTCTCGTTGCCTTCGGAATCGCTTCACTACACGGTGCTTTGATATGGTCGGACTGTGGACTTCTCGTAACCGCGAGCTATGAGTGTTCAGATAACTGAAGATATTGATGTTGATGCAATTCAAGATTTAGTCGATAGTTATCAGTCTCATTCGGCTCACGAACGGAAGCAAATGAAAGAGGCGGCAGTTCGACAGCAATTCATCAATCCGCTTCTCCGGGCACTTGGATGGGATACGACTACGGACCAAGTGAAACCCGAGCAGAGAACGCTGGTGGGTGATGCAGACTACGCGCTGAGTCTGAACGGGCGAGAGCAGTTCTTTATCGAGGCAAAAGCCTTCTCCAAAGACTTGGACGGGACACGCCGGATTAGTAGTGACAAAAAGCAGTCCTACGTCGAGCAGGCGATTGATTATGCGTGGCATCAAGGTTGTGACTGGGCCGTTCTCACGAATTTCGAGGAACTTCGCCTCTATTTCACCCACGTCAACAAGGATAACCTGGAAAAAGGTCTCGTCTTCACCCTCTCTGTTGACGATTACGCAACTGAAGAAGGATTAGAGCAGTTAGCCAACCTGTCGAAGCCAGCAGTTGAGGATGGGGCACTCGAACGATTAGAGCGGGTTCGGGAGCGCGATTCTGTCACGGTCGAGATTCTGAATGTGCTGTCCGAAGCACGAATGCAACTAACGCAGGACGTACACGATTCCCACCCGGAGCTTTCACTTGATGAACTTCGGGACGGCGTCCAGCGAATCTTAGACCGTGTAGTCGTAATGCGGGTTGCAGAAGACCGAGATGTAATTCCGGCGGATACTCTCCTGCATATGTCCGAATCGTGGGAGCAAACGACCATCAACCCAGACGTTCGGACGCTGGTTCGTGACCTAAAAAACGCATTCAGGGACTTCGATTCGGTTTACAACTCGGAGTTGTTTGCTGAACATCCCTGCGAAGACTACGACATTTCAAATGATGTGCTGCTGGATATTATTGACTCTCTCTACGACTACAATTTCGCCTACATCGACGCAGACGTACTGGGAAGCATCTACGAAGACTATCTCGGACACGCGATAGATGACAAGGCCGATGACCTCGAATTAGTCCAGCAGCCAGACGAGCGGCGTGAAGAGGGTATCTACTACACACCCGTCCCCGTTGTCGAATACATCGTTGAAAGCACGGTCGGAGAGCGGGTTGATGGAATCATGGAGAGCGTCCGGGAGGAGTTAGAAGCCGAAAGCCCGGACTTTGAAGCCGCCCGTCGAGAATTCGATGAAATTGAGAAAATTTCCATCTTGGACGTGACGTGTGGGAGTGGGAGTTTCCTAATCAAAGCGTTCGATTTGCTCGTTGATGCCTACGAAGAATATCAGGAGTTGGTACGGTCCATCAACGGTGGGATGAATGTTCAGGAGTATTCATCTGCTCTTACCATCCCGAACGACTACAAACGCCACATCCTCCGAAACAATATCTTCGGGGTTGACCTTGACTATCAGGCTACAGAGATTGCCACAGTCAACCTGCTATTGAAAGCGTTAGAGAAGGACGAGAAGCTGCCCGCCATCCTTGAAGACAACATTAAATCTGGCAACAGTCTACTGAACGGCTCACCCGAAGAGGTGGCTGACGTTCTGGACGTAACCGTTGAAGAAGCCGAAGAGATGGGCGCGTTCGAGTGGGAAGAAGAATTTGCACATATTTTCGAGGAACGGGGTGGCTTTGATGTGATTGTCGGAAACCCGCCGTGGGGGGCTGACATGAGCGCATACGAGGAATGGTTGGAAAGTGATTACGGGTATGAGTTAGCGGAAGGTCAGTATGACTCCTATGAGTTGCTGTTGGAATTGGGCGACGACATTCTGAGGGAAGGGGGAACGCTGGGATTCATTATTCCAGATAGTGTTTTGAACAAGAACACCGTCCCACTTCGTCGGTGGCTAATTGAGAACCAGCAACTGAATCGGATTTTCAAGCTCGGGGAAGGTATTTTCGATAGTGTCTATGCAGGAACAGCTATCGTCCAATATACGAATAGGTCTCCAGCACCCGACAATGAGGTAGAGGTCGGTCTGATACAGAAATCTGACCGGAAGAGGATGATGGGGAGTGGAGGAGAAGCTCTTTCGAGTATATTGAACGATAAAAAGAATGTCACAAAGCAGGGACGATTTGCAGAAGATGATGAATTTCAAATCGCGGTATGGGCAGGCGAGCAGGATTATGAAATCTTGGATGTGATGGAAGCTGATACTGTTGCATGGAATAATGTAATCGACAACGGTCGGGGCGACGAAATCGGTCGGGAGGGGAACGTCATGAAGTGCCCTTATTGCATGGAATGGGACACGTTCCCGCGTAAACGGGCGGAAAGCAAAGGGGGCGGCTACTACGATAAGACCTGTTCCCATTGTGGCGAAGAATATGAGTTTGAGGACGCAATCAGCACTCGGAAAATCATCCAAGAAGAGCCGACTGAAGACTGCGACACGCCGGTCTATTTCGGTGAACACGTCAACCGCTACCGGATGAGCAACGAAGCGTATATTGACGCAGATGTAGACGGTGTTGGTCTAAAAGATGATTGGAGATACGAACCTCCGAAACTGCTAATTAGACAAGCAAGTGTTGGATTCTTCACAACAGTTGACTACTCTGAAGCTCGCTGTCTTCAAGCAGTATTTTCATTTAGACCCAAAGAGGACCGACAGGACCCGTTTGATAACTACGACCTCGAATACTTCTTAGGATTCCTGAATTCACGTGCTATGCTATACTACTACTCAAAGACAGAGGGGATTGTCGAATGGCAATCATATCCAAGACACACCCAAACAGATATTATGACTCTTCCAGTCCCGACAGTTGACTTTGACGACCCTGACGAGAAGGAAGCCTACGACGAGTTTGTAGAGCTGGTGAAAGAAGCCACGAGTGACGATGAGCAGATTGACGAGGACTTGGATTGGGAAATTGAGCGTTCTGCGTTGGACTTGTATGGGATTCCAGATGAGAAGAGGCCCCGGATTTGGAATGAGTTGAAGAAACTCCAACGGCTACGGATTGTCCGTGAGCTGTTCCCGGACGAAGCAGACGAATAGGTCACTCAGAGAATTACCAACCGCCATCAAAATCGACTTCAAGCCCACATCGTTTAGCTAACCGTCTGATTTCTCGCTTTTTGCCTTTTTTATTGTCGTGGGTTTCGAGATAATATCCATTGGTCAACTCTTTGGGTGCCCTCATTTCTCTTTCTTCATCAGGGTAGCTTCGTTGGTCGTTGATGATAACCTTCTTTCGGCCCGGAATGTACGGTAGAGGTTCTATCTCAGAAATCAGTCCATGTTCAGCAACGAGATAATCTACTACCTCTGCCATTACCTCTCGTTGCTGGCTATCAGAGAAAGACTGAATTGTCGCTCCATCCTCCAAAATATTGACAATATAACCGTCTACCGGAGGTGGGGATGGGCCATTAGAATCAACCTCTATTTCGTCCTCTATATTCTCGACAAGCCGGTCAATCAGCTCCTTGGACTGAGACTCGGCGTGGGAAGAGATGACCTCTGAGACGTTTTCAGTCAACAGCTCAACAATATCTTCGGCCAAGTCATCTTTTTCATTTTCCAGCGTATCTCTGGCGTTTTTCAGCTCGTTAATCCTATCGAGAATCTTCTTCCACTCATCATTCTGTATTGCATCTTTGGTAAACGCTCGAAGGATAGTCACTCTCTCAGGCAACTCTTCAAGATTCGTCTCCCCGAGAGTGTTCACCTCTACTTTCGAATCAATGACCCGCCGCCGGAAGAATTCGTACTCTTCACCGTTCGTTAGAATCCCCAGATTCACGTCTTCGTTCTTCAGGTACGCCCGAAGCTGTTCACGGTGGTTCTCAGTAAGAGACGTGTCTACACCCTTGGCCTCAACAAAAGCAACCGGGACACCCTCTAACACCAGGGCATAATCTACTTTATATGTCTTACCGAATGCTTTCACCGAATACTCAAGTTGGGTGTTAGTCGGAATTTCCCAGCCAAGAAGGTCGAGAAAGTCCCGGAGGACCGCAGCCTTCGTGTTGGCTTCGTCCATCTGCGGTGAGGCTTCGATAACAGACTGGGCCTGCTCAACGTACTCTCTCACCGCTGACTTATCCATAGCTATCATCGGAATGTTCAGCCCTATAATATCAATGTACCCCACTTACAGCATCGTCGCCAGTAGTCTGGGCGGGAAAGTGTAAGTCCAGATGGTACTATTCCGTCATATCCTGTCGAGAATCAGTTCCAAGAAGCCAGTCTAAAATCAGATATTTTCTGAATGACCAACTTTCTGTTTACTCTTTCCCAGCCAGATTGGTGTCGCAACCGGGAAGCCGAAACCAACGAGAACGTGCGGGGGGTCTCTAACTGAAACGGGAGATATTCGTGCGATGTGTGGAGGTTGTCGGGACTACGGTGCTTCTTGTTGTATCCGAATTCTGAGGACGGATTCTCTCCGGAACTGTCGCCCCCGCCAGGGACATGGGGTTTATATACTCTCGACTCATCCTATAGGTTGTCACACCGAAGAAGTGCCCGGCATAACCGCAATACCGGGAGGATACTGCCTCTACTACTATTCTCGCCAACCAACGGGCGGCGAGGCTTGCGGAGCCAGGGACCGGAGTTCAAATCTCCGTCAGGACGTTCACTCCTTCCGAGTGCTTCGCTTCGCTCAGCACTCGGTGCGTCGTTCACGTCCTGACGGGCCCCCGCTCGCTGTCGCTCGCGGGGACTCCGTCAGGACGTTTCTCTCAGCACGACACCGCGAGCGGGAACTCCGTCAGGACGGTTTCACGAAGCAACTCAGCGAGCACCGCGTCCTCACACGAGCAGCGGCACCATCGACGCGGTGAACGCGACGTCGAGGACGGCGAGCAGGATGACCAGTATCGCACCCGGGACGCCGAAGACCGCGCAGATGAGTAGGGTGAGTATCGAAATCTGGATGCCGAGACCTACCACGTTCGCCAGGAGCAGAATCAACAGGCCGATCACGGCGTTGACCGCCAGCGCTCTCAGTGAGACCATTACTCCGACGACGCGCTCCGGGTCCTTTGTTAGCTGTCCCGTTCGAGCGCGGACGGGGCGCTCCGTGGAAGAGCGGTCGACCGAGGAGCGTCGGAACCCCGGCGCCTAAACGGATCGCGGAACGCCGTGGACCGGCCAGGCCCGGCGATAAGTCTGGCTTACGAAACGGACGTTTACGAGCGCGAGAGCGCCCTGCTAGTACGTATGGAATAACTAACCGCGGGGAGCGACTTCGGGACACATGACGGAACGGACAGCCCGGGAGCGCGCACGCGCGACGAGCGACCGGGTCCACACGACGGCGCTCCGCGGGATCGCCGCCCTCGTCGTCCTCACCACCTTCGTCGGCCCCGCCTATCCCGTCGCCATCGACAAGGTCGACGGCGGGGCACTGCTCCTCTCTGCCGGCGTCATCCTCGGGTACGTCCGCAACGCCGTGTGGAGCCGACGATGAGCGGGAAATCGGGGAGCGAACGGGCCGTCAGAACCGGACTGCGGGACGTGCTGTCGTTCGTCTGGGCCGTGGGCTCGCTCGTTCACGACCGCCGTCTCACGTATCTGGCCGCGGGGGTCGCCTACTACGCGTTCGTGTCACTGATCCCGCTCTTGCTCCTGGCCGTCGCGGTCGCGTCGTTCGTCGGCGGCGCGGCACTCGTCGACTACGTCACTGCCGTGTTCAACCGCCAGCTCTCGGCGTCCGGGCAGGCGGGCGTGTCACGGCTGCTGACCGACACCACCGGGCACGGGGCCGCGTCGGTCGTCGGGGTCGCCACGCTGGCCTGGACCGGGTCGCGACTCTTCCGCGCACTCGACATTGCCTTCGACGAAATGTACGCTGACGACGTCAGGACGTCCCTCCTCGAACAGACACGGAACGCCCTCGTCGTCGTGGCCGGTATCGGATTCGCCGTCGCCCTCGCCGTCGTTGCCGGCCTCGTCGCCTCGGTGCTCCCCTTGGCGACACCGCTCGACGGCCCGCTCGGGACGGCCGTACTGGTCGCCGTGCTCGCCCTCGCGCTCCTCCCGGTGTACTACGTGCTCCCGCCGACCGACGTGTCGATCCGGGAGGTCCTCCCCGGCGCACTCGTCGCCGCCGTCGGCTGGGTCCTCCTCCAGGCCGGATTCGGCGTCTACGCGACCAACGCCGGTCGCTACGGCGCCTACGGCATCATCGGTGCGGTCCTGCTGTTCGTGACGTGGCTCTACTTCGCCAGTATCATCGTGCTCGTCGGCGGGGCGGTCAACGCCGTCCACGGGAACGCGGCCCCGACCGACCCCTGACGCCGCCGCGAGTTCGTGCCAACGTCTCTCACAGTACGGGTCCGACCCGGGACGTATTACAATTACGACAGTTTATGCGGGGTGACGAGGGAGTGTCGCGTGATGCTCTATCGGAGTGCTCCGGGGCCGACGCTGGCACGGTTCCGCCGGCCGACGGCGGCCAGGCCGACGCGGTTGGCGGTCGTCGCGGACCCGCACGTGACTCCCTGGGCGACGGGGACATGGCAGGTGTTCCACCGGACGGAACAGCGCCTCGCGACTGCCGTCGCGGACATCGACCGGGCGAACGTCGACGCGGCCGTCGTTCTCGGCGACCTGACGAAGGACGGGCGGCCGGTCGCGTTCGACCGCGTCGACGAACTGCTCGCGGACTGCGACACGCCGGTCCTGGCCGTGCCGGGCGACCGCGACGTGCCGAAGGCGGCCGACGGTCACCGGACGCCACCGGTCGAGGTGTTCGCCGAGCGGTACGCCGACGGGACGTATCCGTTCGTTGAGCGCGTCGGTGGCGTCGACCTGGTGGGAATCGACACGGCGACCGCGCCCGACGGGCGGCTCGCCGACGGGCACGGCGGCGCGGTCTCGGCTTCCCAGCTCGACTGGCTCGCGGCCATCCTCCCCGGGCTGTCGAACCCGGTACTCGTCTGTCACCACACCGTCTCGCACGCGGCGACGCGGGTCGCGGGGCTGCCCGCCGCGCACGACTACCGCGTCGCGAACGCGGACGAACTCGCCGCCGTGCTGGCCGACGGCGGCGTCGACCTCGTGCTCTCGGGGCACGCCCACTGGCCGGCGGCGGCGTCGCTCTCGGGCCTCCGGGAGGTGCTCGCGCCGGCGACCTGCTCGCTGCCCCAGGCGTTCCTGCTCGTCGAAATCGACGCCACGGGCACGACCGTCTCCCTCCGACCGCTCGCCGACAGGGCGGGATTCGAGGAGGCGTACGCACACGCCCGGAACGGCGACGGCCGCGGCCAGCGGCTCGCGGACTGCGTCGACGACGGGTATCTGCACCGCCTGCCGCTCGTCGACGAGGGTCCGAACGCGAGCGCCGACCGCGGCGACCCGCTCCGCTCCGAACACTGATGCCACGGGAGACACCGACCGCACACCTCGACACCGCTCGCGACCGCGTCCGGGGTCGTCGGCGCGAACTCGTCGACGAACGCGACGCTTTCGACCAGTTCTGCCAGCACGTCGAACGCCTCCCGGTAACCGACAGCGGGACTGCCGCGGCGTCCGACCGTGCCGCGACCGTCCGGACCGCCGACCCGCGCCGGGCCATCCACCGTGCGTTCGAGCGAACCGTCCTGGCCGCCCCGCACTACCGCGAGCGGTACGGCGACCCCGCGGCCGAGCGGCTGGCCGCCGAACTCGGCCCCGACCTCGCGGCCGCGCTCGACCGGACGACGGGGCTGACGGCCTCGCTCAAAACGCGCGTTCTCGACGCGGTGAGTGTCGCCCACGAGCGCCGGACGACCCGGATCGCGGCACTCGACGAGGAGCGGACGCGGCTGGACCGCACCGAGCGGGCGGTTCACGACCTCCTGACGACGCTCGGTGCCGTCGACGGCGACGCCGGCACGGACCCGAAACTGACCAGGGTCGAGCGGCGCTGCGAGTCGCTGCTGGCCGACCGACGCGCGATTCGGGCCGACGACGCGACCGACTGCCTGCTGGCCGACGTGTACGCGGACTGCCCGGTCGACGACCCGGTCGTGGCGACCGTCGAGAGCGTCGTCCAGCTGGCGACGGTGTACCGCGCCGACGCCTGAGACTGCCCCTGGCCGGTGGGTTCGCCGCCCGACGCCACGGGCGACCGCCCTCGCCGGACACGACACAGCACAACCGCTATCCGGCCGGCCGGCCAACCGCGGGGTATGGAGGCGCCGCTCCGGGCGGGCATCGCGATCTACAACGCCGGCAATTACCACGCCGCCCACGACGCCTGGGAGGACCACTGGCTCGACCTCGAACGAGGGGGTGACGACGAGCAGTTCCTGCACGGCCTCATCCAGTTCACCGCCGCCGTCTATCACGCCACCGAGCGCAACTGGGGCGGGGCGACCGGCCTCGCCGAGAGCGCCCGCGAGTATCTCGCCGGCCTCTCCGACACCTACCGCGGCGTCGACGTGGCGAGCGTCCGGACGTACCTCGGGGCCCTCCACGACGACCCCGAAGTCATCGAGCGCCGCCGACCGCTCGCGCTGACGTACGAGGGTGCGGTCCTCCACCTCGACGACCTCGGGTTCGCGTCGAGCGCCGCCGCCGCCGACGTCTACGCCGAGGAAGGCCCGTACGACGAGGCGATGATCGAACAGGCTATCGACTACGCCCGTGCCGACCTCGACGCCGGCGAGGAGACGAGCGACTTCGTGACCTTCGTCATGGACTTCGCCCGCGAGCCGGAGAACAGGGGTATCGTCGCCCAGCGGCTCTCGGAACGGGTGGCGCGCAGAGAACAGCGCGAGTCGGACGTGGACGGCCTGTTCGACTGAGTCAGACCGTCTTCCGTTCGCGGTCGGCGACGTGGTCGTCGCCGTCCCACTCGGCGGAGTTGTCCTGTGGGTCGTAGCCGAGCACTTCCTTGGCGCGCTCCAGGGAGTAGTACTTCCGGTCGTTGTCGGAGATGCCGTAGACGATCTCGTAGTCGTAGTCGGCTTCGAGGGTGCGCTGGTGGAGGTGGGCGCAGTCGGGGTAGGAGAGCCACATGGCCTGTCCGCGCTCGTAGTCGATGGGCGGGTGGCCCTCCGTGAGGTTGCCGATGCGGACGTTACACACCGTGATGCCGTGTTCGTCGTGGTAGTAGCGCCCGAGGATCTCGCCGGTGGCCTTCGAGACGCCGTATAGGTTGCCGGGGCGGGGGAGTTCCGAGCCGTCCAGCCGGTAGTCGTCGTCGGTGCGGTACATCTCGGGGGTACGCGCGTCGGTCTCGAAGGCGCCGACGGCGTGGTTCGAGGAAGCGTAGACGAGCCGGTCGACGCCGGCCTCGACCGCGGCTTCGTACATCTTCTGGGTCCCGTCGATGTTGTTCGACAGGACGCTCTTCCAGGGTGCCGAGGGGCGCGGATCGCCCGCGAGGTGGATGATCGCGCCGACGCCGTCGACGGCCTCCCGGACCGTCTCGTCGTCGATCACGTCGCCGACGAGGTACTCGTGGGCCGGCTCTTCGGCCGGCGGATTGTGGTACATGAGCCGCCAGTCGTACTCGTCACCGAGGCCCTGCAGGATCGCCTCGCCGACGCGCCCGCCCGCACCCGTGAGTAACACCGGGTCGTCCATTCAGGTACACCTGAACACCGGCGTCAGTAAGTAAGATACGATTCGAAACCTATGATCCGAGTAACTTGTTCAGCCGCCGTCGTCGAAATCGGCCGACCGGGATCAGTTCGTGACCGGGCGGGCGAACGCGAGCGTGCCGCTGATGTTGTCGATGTAGACCTCCAGTTCGTCGCCCTCGCTGGTGCCGGGAACGAAGATGCGGTACTTGCCTTTCTCGGCGACGCCGTCGCCTTTCCGGCCCATTCCGGTGATCTTCACGCGGTAGGTCTCGCCCTCCTTGAGGTCCGGCGTGCTCGATTGGGTCTGGGTCTTGCTCGTGGCCTTCTGGACGGGGCGGAAGGCCCCACAGGCCTCACACCGGAGCATCTTCGTGCGGTCCTCGGTGGTGAGCTTCGTGTCCGGCAGGCCACACTCCGAACAGAGGACGTACTCCTCGACGTAGCGGTCGATGACCTCCTGGAAGTCGTGGGCGGCGAAGGAGCCGTTGTACCGGCTGCGGTCGCCGTCGAAGGAGCCGTTGGTCCCGAAGTCCCGCTGGATGAACCGGTGGACGTGTTCGGCGTCCCGCGAGAGGGCGTCCGCGATGGCCTTCAGGTTGGTCAGGCGCGTGAAGGCGCCGTCCTTCTGTGCCTCCGGGTCGGGGACGTCCAGTCGGTCCTGCTTCTCGCTCAGCGTCGGGAGGTCCTCGTACGCGCGGTCGAGGCTCGCGGTGTAGTCCATACGTCATCGAGACGCCCGACACGTAAACCGGTTCCGTGGTGCTACCGCGGACCCGAACGCACATCCCCCGGCCGCCCCAGGAACCGGTATGGACCCGACCGACGCCCAGACCGCCTGTTTCGAGGCGGGGATCAAGTTCGGCTCGCTGTACCACCAGTTCGCCGGGACGCCGGTCAGCCCGGACAGCGCCGACTCGCTTTCGGCCGCCATGGAGGAATCCATCGAGAACCAGCCACACTGTCGGGCGGTCACCGTTTCCGTCCGCGAGGACGAACTCGCCGACGCCATCGCCGATGGATCCGCCGACTACACCGAACTCACCGGCCGCTTCATCGACGTCGAGATCGTGATCGACTACGAGGGCCACGAGGTCGTCGCCCGCATGGAGATGGAAGACGGCTACCCGCTGATGCGCCTCGCGGACGTGCGCGAGTGAGCGGTGCCGTCCCGACGCACCGTACCGTTTTGTGAGTGGCCGTCGGAGCATCGCGTATGGCTCTCGCTGCCCTGGAAGCCGTCACCGACGCCATCGAGGCGACGACCGACTTCCTCCGCCCCGTCGACGCCGGCCGCTGGCTCCGGCTGGCCGTCGTCGTCTTCTTCGTCGCCGGCGGGGGCGGTCTCAGCCTCCCGTTCAACGCCGGAACGAGTGCGACCGGTGGCGGACCACCGGGCGGCCAACCGGGCGCTGGCCCCGGCACCGGCCCCGTCTCGAACGTCGACCTCCCGGCGCTGGCGGACGTGCTGGTGCTCGTCGCCGCCGTCGTCGCCGCTCTCGTGGGTCTCGGGCTCGTCGTCTGGGCCGTCGGGTCGGTGATGGAGTTCGTCTTCGTCGAGGCCCTGCGCTCGGAGACCGTCCGCATCCGCCGGCCGTTCCGGCGGTATCTCGGCGCCGGCCTGCGCCTGTTCGGCTTCCGGCTCGGCGTTTCCCTCCTCTCGCTCGCGGCCCTCGGAGCCGTCGGTGCCGCCGTCGCGTTCGGCGTCGTCGGCGGGTCGCCGCTGTCCTGGAGCGGCGCCCAGGCGTTCGCGTTCGCCGCCGTCATGCTCCCCGTGCTCGCCGTCGTGGTGTTCGTCAACGGCCTCGTACTGGGGTTCACGACGGTCTTCGTGGTGCCGGTCATGCTCGTCGAGGACCGTGGCGTCCTGAGCGCCTGGCGCCGGTTCTGGCCGACCCTGCGCGGGAACCTGGACGAGTACGCCGTCTACGCGGTCCTCGGCTTCCTGCTGAGCCTCGGCGTCGGCCTCGCCACCGGCACCATCGTCGGCATCGGTGCCGTCGCCGTCCTGATCCCCTTCGCCATCGTCGGCGGCATCGTCTTCGTCGCGACCGGCGGCGCGCTCACGACGCCGGTGCTCGCCGTCCTCGGTGTCCTCGCGCTGTGCTACCTGGCCGCCGTCCTCACTCTCGCCGCCCTCGTGGCCGTCCCCTTCCAGACGTTCCTCCGGTACTACGCCCTGCTCGTCCTCGGGGGCACGAACGAGTCGCTCGACCCCATCCCCGAGGTCCGGGCCCGCATCCGTGAGCGCGACCCGACGCCACCGACCGCGGGCTGAGCCGTCCGCTCTTTGCGCGGCCCGCCCACGGCGTCCCAGCCACGCCACGGTGGCTGTGCGACCTCGGTCAAGTCCGGCGGTTTTCACTTTCACTCCGCCGGGCCGGCCTTTATGTTTCCGCCGGTGGTAGTGGCTGGCATGAGCCAGGCGACACTGGACGACGACGAACTGTTCGACGAGGCGACCTCGGAGATGCGCGAGGACGTCGAGGAATCCCTCGCTGCGGCCCGCGGGGCCCTCCCCGAGGCCGACGCCATCTGGGAGGTCGACGCGGACAACACCCTGGGCGTGCTCAACGGTCTCCGCTCGGCGCTGGACGTCGGGGACGCCGAGGAACACCTCCGGGACGCCAAGAAGTGGTACACGATGGGCGAGCGCGCCGACGCCTTCGAGGACGCCGACGACCTCGCCGAGGCAATCGAGGAGGTCGAGGACCTGATGGGTCAGATCACGGCGGCCCACGAGGAGGTCAGCGACCTCGCGAGCACGATTCCGGAACTCCGCGGCGCGCTCGAAGACGCTCACGAGGACGCCGAGGCCGACGCGGACGCGGACGCAGACGCCGAGGAAGCGGAAGCCGCGGACTGATCAGCGGTGGTCGGGCACCGTCACGTCCCGCTCCGCGACGCGGCCCAGTAGCCCGACCAGCGCCGCGACCGCCTCGTCGAACGCCGTCTCGCCCAGCTCGCCGCCCCCCGCCCGTGGGTCGCCCACGGCACCGTTCTCGCTGAACGCCGCCGAGTCGTACGCGAGGTTCGTCCCGCCCTCGAACTCCCCCCAGCCGTCGGCAGCGCCCCCGCCGGCTTCGTCCAGTCGGTCCTCGCGGATCAGTTCCGGGCGGAGGTGGCGGACGACGCTCGTCTCGACGGGGCCGCCGTGGCCGAACGGGACCGCGGGGTCGACGGCATTGAACCAGGTGTAGGGGACGGCGTAGGCGTCGTCGTGGCGGGTGATCCGGCCACAGACCTCCCGGAGCGGGCCGGTGTTGCCGCCGTGGCCGTTGACGACGACGACGCGGTCCCAGCCGTGGCTGGCGAGGCTGGTGACGGTCTCGCGGACGTAGTCCCGGAAGGTGTCCTCGCTCACCCAGAGCGTGCCCGTGAACTGGCGGTGTTCCTCGGCGACGCCGACGGGGACGGCGGGGGCGACGACGACTTCGTCGCCCGTCTCGTCGGTGTAGTCGTCGGCGCCGGCCTCGGCGATGGCTTCTGCGGTGAGCGCGTCGGTGCCGAGCGGGGCGTGGGGGCCGTGCTGTTCGGTCGAGCCGACTGGCAGCAGCGCGAGGTCGGCGTCGACGGCGTCGGCGTCGGTCCAGGTCGCGTCCGTGAGGTGCATCGTCGGAGTCGTCGGCCGGCCGGCACGTAAGCCCCTCGCCCGAGCCAGCAGGCTGAAACCGCTCCCGCGTGCAGTGGTCGGTATGCAACACCTGCTGCTCGGTGGCGCCGCCGCGGCCGTCGTCCTGCTCGGCGTCGTTCTCCTGCTCCGCCGGCGGTCCTCGTCGTCCGCACGCGAGTCGAAACGCGCCCACGACGCCGCACAGGAGCGCGAGCCGCCGGTCGAGATCGGCCAGGCCTACGAGTTCGGCGTCACGGAGTTCACGGACCACCACTCCGGCGACCGCGTCGCCGTCGGGAAAGTCGAGGGGTTCGTCCTGTTCACGGAGGACGTGCCCGACTCGCTCTCGGAGGGCGACGTGATCCGCGCGAAGGTACTCTCGTTCAACGAGGGGCGGACCTCCGCCGACGCGACGTTCGTCGCGCGGGCGTGAGGCCGTTCCCGCCCGCCGGGAATCCCCTGTCGGGGTTTTATTTGCCCGTATCGAACGTTCGATCGAGGCGTCACCGTGCGTGACGCGCGAGGTGATACCCATGGAATCCAGCCAGAACGACGGTCGGCGACGACTGCCGGAGCCGGATACCGAACATCGGTTGGAGCACCTGCTGGTGTCGCATGCTGACGCGCCGGACGAACTGACGCTCTACCCGGCCGACGTGGCCGAAGACGAGATCACGACTACCTGGATCACCGCACAGGAGGGCGCGTACGTCTCCCTGCGCGAGTGGCGGTGAGCGTCTTTCTTTCCGCCGAGCATCCGCGCGACCGTCCGGGAGCGCGGTTCTCTTCACGCGAGGCTCGGAGAGCCGAGCGTGAAGCACTTTTTCGCCCACGTTTTTGCCGCGAGTGGTTCGCGCGGAGCGCGAACCCGAGCGGGAAAAAGGTGGTTGTTAGTCGTCGTCTGCGGCGTCCACGGCGTCGGTGCGGGCGCGGCGTTCGGTCGCGCGCTGGACGAACTCCTCGGGGAGTTCGTCGATCTCGCCGGCCTGGACGGCCCAGAGATTGGCGTAGAGGCCGTCCTCGGCGAGCAGGTCCTCGTGGGTGCCCTGCTCGACGACGCGGCCGTCCTCGAGGACGGCGATTTCGTCGGCGTCCTTGACCGTCGAGAGGCGGTGGGCGATGACGAAGGTCGTGCGGTCCTCGGTGAGGCGGTCGAGCGAGCGCTGGATGAGCATCTCCGTCTCGGTGTCGACGTCGCTCGTGGCCTCGTCGAGGATCAGTATCTCGGGGTCTTTGAGGATGGCGCGGGCGATGGCGATGCGCTGACGCTGGCCGCCCGAGAGCTTGACGCCGCGCTCGCCGACCTCGGTATCGTAGCCGTCCGGGAGGTTGGTGATGAACTCGTGGGCTTCGGCCATCTTCGCGGCTTCGACCACGTCCTCGCGGTCGGCGTCGAAGACGCCGTACTGGATGTTCTCGGCCACGGAGCCGTAGAAGAGGAACGTCTCCTGGCTGACGTAGCCGACCGACCGCCGGAGACTCGGGATGGTCACGTCACGGACGTCCTGGCCGTCGACTGCAACGGTCCCCTCGTCGACGTCGTACATCCGCATCAGGAGTTTCAGGACCGTCGACTTGCCCGCGCCCGTGGGGCCGACCAGCGCGAACGTCTTGCCGCCGTCGACCTCGAAGGACACGTCGTCGAGGACGCGCTCGTCGCCGTAGCCGAAGGAGACGTCCTCGTAGGTGACGCGGCCGTCCGTGACCGTCAGCGGGTCGGCGTCGGGGTCCTCGGCGATCCGGGAGGGGGTCTCCATCAGGCCGAAGATGCGCTCGGCGGAGGCGTAGGCCCGCTGGTACATGTTGATGATCTGCCCGAACTGGGCCATCGGCCACGTGAACCGCTGAGTGAGCAGGATGAAGGTGACGAACTCGCCGGTGTAGAGCGGTTCGGTGAAGAACCACGGCGCGACGCCGGTCGTCTCGACGCTCAGCACCCAGAAGCCGCCGATGGCGAAGGTGAGGACGAACCCGATCCCGGAGATGACACGCAGGGCCGGGAAGAACTTGATCCGCGTCTCGATGGCGTCCCAGTTGGCGTCGAAGTAGTCACGGGAGGCGTCCTCGACGCGCTCGGACTCGTAGGACTCGGCGTTGGCGGTCTTGATGACCTGGATGCCGCCGAGGTTGTTCTCCAGCCGGGAGTTGACCTGGCCCACGGAGGAACGCACCTCGGCGTACTTCGGCTGGATGATTTCGATGAACCGGTAGGTGAAGTAGGCGATGAGCGGGACCGGGACGAGGGCGACCAGGGCCAGCTGCCAGTTGATCCACAGCAGGATGGCCGCGATGCCGAGGACCATGATCGACAGCCGGAACGCGGAGTTCATGCCGTCGTTGAGGAACTTCTCCAGGCGGTTGACGTCGTTCGAGAGGATCGACATCATCTCGCCGGTCTGGCGGTCGGCGAAGAAGTCCATGTTCAGCCGCTGCATCTTGTCGTAGGTGTCGGTCCGGACCTCGTGCTGGATGTGCTGGGCGAAGGCGTTCCAGCCCCAGTTGCGAACCCAGTGAAAGCCCGCCCCGAGCAGGAAGGCACCGGCGATCAGGCCGACCGTCAGGGCGAGCTGGCCGGTCCCCGTCGTCGGGAGCCAGCCGTCCGGGACCAGAAGCAGGGTGAAGGCCTTGTCGTTGCGGAGGATCGCGTCGAGAGCCAGTCCGAGCAGGACCGGCGGGAGGAGGTCGAGCAACCGGGCCACGACGCTCCCGAACAGCCCGACCGCGAACTGCGGCGCCTGTTCGCGGCCGTACTCGCCGAACAGCCGCCGCATGGGGGCGTCGACCCGCTCGCGCTCGTCCTCGAACGCGTCTCCGTCCGCGCCCGCGTCGATATCCATCATCCATACGAAGGGCTGAATCCGCAAAAACGCGTCGCACCGCCGTCCCTGCTCCGGCCGCGATCAGTCTTCGGTGACCGAGCTCGGGACGACGACCCGGTCGCCAACGTCCAGTCCCGTCGCGTTCGCGTACCCCCGCGGGACTTCGAGAACGTACTTCCCGGTCCCGCGATAGCGCGTGAGGTCGTCCCCGCTCTCGCCGGGTTCGGTCGCGGCGTGGTGGACCTCCGTGACGGTGCCGTTGCCCGCGACGAAGACGATGTCGAGCGGGAACGCCATGTCCCGCATCACGTAGGCGTGGGTGTCGGCGTTCTCGTGGACGAACAGCATGCCCTCGCCGTCGGCCAGCGATTCGGTGTTCGAGAGGCCGACACAGCGTTTGGTGTTCGTGTCGGCGACCCGGACCGCGACGGTGGCGAGGGCGGAGCCGTTGCGGTCTTCGAGGGTGACGTTGGTCCGGTCGTAGTCACTCGGCGTCCCGACACAGGGGCCGGTCCGGAGGTAGACGATGCCGGCGACGGCGAGCAGGAGGACGAGGATGGCAGTGAGGGCGTTAACTGCCTTCGAGGCCATGTCCGGTGGTGGTGGCCGCGGTGGGTAAGCGTGTCGGGTCGAAGGATAAGGATTATTCCGGTCAGGTGATTCCCTGTGGGTGAGGGTTCGTGGTCTAGTCGGTTATGACGCGGCCTTTACAAGGCCGAGATCGGTGGTTCGAATCCGCCCGAACCCACTTGCTGCTGCGAACACCGCGTGAGCAGCAGCAAGTGCCGTGAGGGCGGTTCGAACGGGAGAAACGAGCGAGCGGCGCGAGCGAATTTCGCGTGGTTCGAATCCGCCCGAACCCACTGCTTCTGTGCCGACCACCGTTTCGCGTCGAACGCGGTCGACGACGCTTCGACAGCCCCCTGTCTATCCCGCCCGAACCGCGCCCTCCCCAGCCGATTCGCTCGCTCATCCCTCGCGCGCCACTCGCTCCCGCCGGTCGCTCGTTTCCGCGCGCCACGGCCGAACCCCCCCCCGTTTCACTTCGAACTCGCCTCGTGGTCGGCGAGTTCCCGCGCGAGTGTGAGCGCGGCGGCGACGTGCTCGTCGGCCTCGTCGCTGCCGGTGTCGCCGGCGCTTTCGAGCAGGTGGACGACGTGGCTGGCGCGCTCGCGGACGACCTCGGGGGACGCGTCGTTGTGGTGGAGGTCCGCGGCGACGGCCTCGGCCTCGCCGAGCCAGCGGTTCGCCCGGTGGTCGATGGGGAGGGCCTCGGTGGCGGCGAGATGGTCGTAAAGGGCGGCCACGCGGCCGTCGCTGGGGGCCGTGTCGTCGGCTTCGTCCGCATCGTGGGCCATACCGACTCGTGGGCTGGTAGCGGGAAAACGACACCGTTGTATTGGAAAAATCACTTGTCGGCGGACGCCGATGGGGGTGGACATGAGCATCCTTTCACGCGTCGGTATCGGCTCGGCGACGGTCGATACCGAGGTGCCCGAGCGGGTCCAGGCCGGCGAGACGGTGCCGGCGACGGTCGAGGTCGAGGGCGGGTCGTCGGCCCAGGAGATCGACGGCGTTTACTTCGCGCTGGAGACGCGCTATCGCCGCGACGAGGGCAGTTCCGAGGCCGTCATCGACCGCTTCCAGCTGACCGACTCGTTCACCATCGACGCCGGCGCCGAACGGACGATGGCGGTCGAGATCGAGATTCCACGGTGGACGCCGGTCACGCGCGGCCGGACCGAGGTGTGGATCGAGACGGGGCTGGACATCGACTGGGCGCTCGACCCCGACGATACCGACTATATCGACGTCGCACCCACCGACCGGCTGGCGCGCGTGTTCGACGCCGTCGCCGAACTGGGGTTCGAGCTGAAAACCGCCGAGCCCGAGGCAGTGCCGACCGACTTCGCGACCGGTAACCGTCCGTTCGTCCAGGAACTCGATTTCGTCCCGACCGAGGGTCCCTTCCGCGGCGACCTCGACGAGATCGACCTGCTCGTCCAGCCGACCGCCGAAGAACTAGCGGTCTACCTCGAAGTCGATCCCCGCGAGAGCATCACGGCGGAACTGACGAACGACGTCCCGGAGCGGATCCACGAGGTCGTAGTGCGGGAGGAGCCGGCCGACGACCTGGCGACGGAGTTCCGGCGGCTCCTCGAGCGGTCGCTGTAACCCCGCGGCCGCCCTTCGAAATCCTTTTTTCCCCTACCATCGCAGGATGAGACGCGACCGACGGCGCGCCGCCTTAGCTCAGACTGGGAGAGCACTCGACTGAAGATCGAGCTGTCCCCGGTTCAAATCCGGGAGGCGGCATACCACCTTTTTCCGCTCGGGTGCGCTCCGCGCACCACTCGCGGACGTGGGCGAAAAAGCCGGACGCTCGCTCCCGCTCGCGTCCGGTGAAACCGCGACTCGCTTCGCTCGTCGCGGTACGCTGACACCGTTCGTTGTTTCGTGCGTCGCCCTCTGGTTCCTCGCGGGTGGCTCCAACGTCCGATGGTGACTGCACTACGACCGGGCCCGACCACGACGACACGGAGTAACGCTCACGCCAGCGGTTCCGGCGCGCGGTAGACCATCTCCATCGGGAGCCCGGTCGCGTCGGTCGGCGGCTCCCGCGGGAGCGTGTGGAGTTCGCCAGGACCGGGGCGGGCGGTGTATCCGAGCGCCACCGCGTCGACGACGGTGTGGACCGCGACGGTATGGCCCGCGGTCGCTTCCGCACACTCCTGGACGACCGGCGGTGCGTCCCGGTCGAAGGTGGCGAGCGCTCGCATCCGCTCGGCGTAGCCCGCCGCGAGGGCCGGCTCGTGGTCGAGCGTCGTCCCCGCGAACGCCCTGAAACAGACTTCGGGGTGGGCCTCCGCGAACACCGGCCGCGCTTCCGTCACCTCCTGGAGGAGTTCGTCGACGGTGACGATGCTGTCGCTGCGCTCGAAGGCCTCCCGCGAGAGTTCGCGCCCGGTATTGCGCTGCTGGGCCCGTGTCGCTGCTGGGAAGCGCCGCTTCCGGGCCGCTTCCCGGGTCGGCGGCGTAATCACCGCCGGCGCACGCGGCCCGAGGACGGCCCGCGCCGCCTCGTCGCAGGGTCGTTCGTCCTCGCCCTCTTCGAGCAGCCCGATTGGGACGTCGACGAGAATCCGCTCGGCGACCTCCTCGTAGGCTGCCCAGACGCCGCCGATTCCGTCGAACACCTCGGCGCCCTCGAAGCCGTCCGCGGTGAACAGCACCGCGACCCACCCCCCGTTCCCCTTCGAGACGCCGACGAACAGGGGTTCTTCGCTCATACGGAACGCTACGTCCCCCCGGACAAAAACCCTCGTCCGACGCCCGCGTGACGCCGTGGCGGTCTCGTCCGGTACTTCACCGTCGGCGCCCACATCAGTCCGGCCGCGCACGCCGAAACGGGAGCTTCTTCGGCGGGGCGCGCCACGGTGCCCGCATGGAACGCGTCTCCTTCGACGACGCCGAGAGCTACGAACCGGACGCGGGCTGGCGCCGGGTCGCGCTGGCCGGCAGCGAGGACGCGAGCCTGGAGTGGTTCGAGAAGCCGCCGGGCCACTCCTCCCCGATGCACGACCACGAGAACGGCCAGGTCTGTCTCGTCCTCGACGGCGAACTCACCGTCCACACCGAGGGCGACAGCGAGACGCTCGGCCAGTACGACTCCGTGTGGCTCGCTCCCTGGGAGTCCCACCGCGTCGAGAACACCGGCGACGAGACCGCCGTCGGCCTCGACATCTTCGTCCCCGGGCGCTCGTTCGACTTCTGGACCGACCGCGAGGAGTGACTGGGGCCGGGGCGACGGTCACGGGCAGACGCCGGGCTGTCGATCCCGACGACCCCTCAGGACGAGCCGAACTTCGTCAACTCCGCCAGCGGGACGAGTCGGTGCTGGACCGTCGGCTTCGTGTAGCCCGCCGACTCCTCGTCCATCCCCGCGGTGTAGACCTCGACTTTCTGCTGGAGGACGTGCGGTTTCCCCTCCTTGTTCCGGATCACGTCGATGGATCGCCAGGCCTCGCCTTCCATGCTCGAAAGACGTGATTCCACCCTCCTAACCCTTCCTGCCGCCGTCGGTCGCCCGTCTGACGGGGTTTCAAGCCTACCCGTGGCAAAGGTTGACACTCCATGGGCAGGCGTGTCGGTCGCCGGGACCCGCGGTCGCTGTCCGGCGGCTACGGTCGGTCACCGGGACAGCGAGTGCGCGAGTGGCTGGGGTGCTGTCGGGCGGCCCCCTGGCGACTGCTCGTCGGCGTCTCGCCGGTCCACTACGACCGCGGCGATATGCGCCGGGCCTACCGGCTGACGCGGGCCGCGGCAGCGCTCCTCGCGGTCCTCGGTGCCCTGCTGGCCGGACGACTCGGCCTGACCTGGCTGTTCGTGGCCGCCGTCGCCGCCGACCCGTCGCTGGTGGCCGCGTTCAATCTCGGGATATCGGTGCTCGCGGGTGCTGTCCTCGCCGTCGCGACCGTCTGTCGCGACCGCCTCGGACGCCGGCGTCGGGCCGCGGCCGCGCGACTCGACCGGCTCTGACTTCACTCCCCGATGCGCGCGAGTTCCTCGTCAGTCAGGTCGAGATCGGCGGCCGCCACGTTCGCTTCGAGGTGGGCGACGCTGGACGTGCCCGGAATGGGGAGCGTCACCGGCGAGTGCTGGAGGTGCCAGGCTAGCGTCACCTGCTGTGGCGTCGCGTCGTGGTGCTCGGCGATCTCGTCGATGACCCCGGCTTTCCCCCCGAGGTCGCCGGCGCCGAGCGGGAACCACGGGATGAAACCGATGTCGTACTCCTCACAGGCCGCCAGCACGTCGGCGGCGTCCCGGTCGGCGGGGTGGTACTGGTTCTGGACCGTCGCGACCTCGACGATCTCGCGAGCGGTTTCCAGTTGCTCGACGCTCACGTTGCTGAGGCCGACGTGGTCGACCAGCCCCTCGTCTTTCAGCTCCGCGAAGGCGGTCACGGAGTCCTCGAAGGGCGTGTCGGGGTCGGGGCGGTGGAACTGGTAGAGGTCGATGCTGTCGACGCCGAGACGGTCGCGGCTGACCAGCGCCTGATTGCGGATGTAGTCGGGGTCGCCGTGGGGCAGCCAGTCGCCGTCGCGGTTCCGGAGGAGGCCCCCCTTCGTCGCGACGACGATCTCCGAGGGGTCGATGGCCTCCCGGATCAGGCGCTCGCTCACGCCCGGGCCGTAGGAGTCCGCGGTGTCGACGAGGTCGACGCCCAGTTCGACCGCACGCTGGAGGACCCCGCGGGCCTCGGCCTCGTCGTCGGGCGGGCCGACGATGTCGGGGCCACAGAGCCGCATCGCGCCGAACCCGAGTCGGTGGACCGTCAGTTCGCCGCCGATGTCGAATGTGTCACTGGCGTCCGTGCCCATAGCCGGGCATCGGCCGGCCGACGGATAGCCCTTGGGTGGACTCAGTCCCGGACGAGGACGGTCTTGAGCCGGCGGCCACAGGACGGACAGCACAGCGTCTGCCACGTCGTCGGGTCGAGGTCCCCCATCGTCTCCGTCCGAATCGCCGCCTCGCGGTCGACGGCCCGCTCGCACAGTTCACAGTGGAGGGTGTCGTCGCTCACACTCCGCTCTCGGCGCCGAAGGCACAAAAACCGACCGCGCGGGACTCCTACTCGCTCGGGGTCGGCGTCGGCTCTTGCCCGATGAACTCGGCGCTGAAATCGATCTCGGCGGTGCCCGACGGCTCGGTGTCGCCGAGGTGCGTGTTGTCGAACACGATGTGGTACTGCCCCGGTTGCATATCGGTGTTCACGTCGAGGCTCTCGACGCGGGGCGCCTCGTGTGCTGCGTTGATGAGGTTCGGCTCCCGCTGGAACTTGTTGAGCTGGCCGGTCGTCATGACGTACAGGTCTATCGGGCCGTTCTCGACGACCTGGCCCGTGATTTCCATGGTGAAGGGCGTATCCCAGGCGAAGCCGGCGGCCAGGTACTGCCCTTTCTCCAGCGTGACCCTTGCGCTCTGTCCCCCTGCGGTCTCGTCGTTGAGGTTGAGCTCTTTGACGTTCGAGACCGCCTCGCCCCGTGGTGCCTTCTCGAATTTCTGCCCACCGAGCGCGTTTATCGAACTACACCCAGCGAATACCCCCGTCCCCAGTGTCGCGAGGACTGCACGTCGACGCATACCTATGTTCCACACATCGCTGCTAAAAGGTATTCCGGGACTGACTCGTCCGTGTGTCTGATCGAAACCGCCACACGCCGCCGCTCGTCCGGTCCCCGGCGGGCACGAAGAGTAGCGTTTATATGGGATGAACGACCGTGATAGATTACGGCGAGCGTTCGCAGGGGTGAGGGGATCGCCTTGCAGTTCGCCGCGAACACACATGAGACGACGCTACACCGACGCGGAGAACACGGGCGTGCCGGTCGTTCCGATGCTGTCGGGACGAACCACCGCGGACCCGGCTGTCGACCTCGACGAGCAGGTCTACAGCCACCGTAGCGAAGTATAACGCCCGTCTTTTCGGTTCGATACTCCCGCCCAGAGCGGCGCCACCGGCTCGCCGCCCTCGCCGACACGGTCGCCGGCCGGGACGACGCGGCACTCGGGACGGTCTACGGGTGCACGCTCGCCGACGACGAGCGGGCCGCGCGCCGGGACCGGATCGACGCCATCGACGCGGACCTGTCGGTCGAGCGCTGCCGGGAGTACAGAGAACGAATGGTCGAGCGCAGGCGTGCGACGGGCCGGCGGTCGACGCCCCCGGTCGTCACCGAGTGAGTGGCCGTCCGGCCGCCGACCGCGATTCCGACCGACGTTTGGTCAGGCCAGCGCGAGCAGGTCCTCTGGCGGTTCACCGGGGAGGTCGTCGCGGTCGTGGGGCGCCTCGAAGTCCAGGTCGGGTCCGCGGGCGACGATGCGCGAGGGCGTCACGTCCGGGTGGGTCGTGTAGTAGTGTTCCTTGATGTGGTCCATGTTCACCGTCCCGGCGACACCCGGCGTCTGGAAGAGGTCACGCAGGTACGGCCAGAGGTTGTCGTACTGCTGAATCTGCCTGACGTTGCACATGAAGTGGGTGTGGTACACCTGGTCGAACCGGACCAGCGTGGTGTACATGCAGATATCGGCCTCGGTCAGGCGGTCGCCGGCGAGGTAGCGCTGGTCTTCGAGCACCTCGTCCCAGTGGTCGAGCGCGCCGAACAGGTCGTCGATGGCCTGGTCGTATGCCTCCTGGCTCGTGGCGAAGCCGGCGCGGTAGACGCCGTTGTTGATGGGCTCGTAGATGTCCTCGATGATGCGGTCGACCTCCTCCTGGTAGCCCTCGGGGTAGAGGTCCACGTCGCGCTCGGCCACCGAATCCATCTCGGTATCGAGCATCCGGATGATCTCCGCCGACTCGTTGTTGACGACGGTGTCCTGCTTCTTGTCCCACAGCACGGGGACGGTCACGCGGCAGGTGGCGTCGGGATCGGCCGCGACGTAGGCTTCCCGGAGGTAGTCGAAGCCGTTGACGGAGTCGGGGGTACAGCCCTCCTTCTCGGGGGTGAACTGCCAGCCGTCCTCGCCGCGGTAGGGGTCGACGTAGTCGACGGTGATGGCGTCCTCGAGGCCCTTCAGCGCGCGGACGAGCAACGTCCGGTGGGCCCACGGACAGGCGTAACAGACGTAGAGGTGATAGCGGCCCGCCTCCGCGGGGAACTCCGCATCGGGGTCGTCCTCGATTTCGTTCCGGAAGGTGGTGGACTGGCGCTCGAACTCGCCGTCCTCGTTGGTCGATTCGTAGGTGTCGGTCCGCCACTCGCCGTCGACGAGTTGATTCATATCATTACGTTGGAGCGCCACACCCAAAAGGTGGGCAGTGACACGGGTGTCACCGACTGGTGGGACGGTCACTGGACCGCGGATTCGCTCGCCGACGGCGCCCCCGCGACGGTTCGACGGGTTTTTGTACGCGCTCGGCCACGCTTTCGCCAAGAGACTCCCATGTCGGACAAGCCTGCCTCGATGTACCGGCAGATCTCCAAGCCCGCGTACACGCGACGCGAGTACATCACGGGGATCCCCGGTTCGAAGATCGCACAGCACAAGATGGGCGACAAGCACAGAGAGCCCGAAGACTACCCGGTCCAGATCAGCCTCCTCGTCGAGGAGGAGGTCCAGCTCCGGCACGGCTCGATGGAGGCCTCCCGCCTGTCGGCCAACCGCCACCTCATCAAGGAACTCGGCGAGAACAACTACAAGATGGTCCTGCGGAAGTTCCCCCACCACGTCATCCGGGAGAACAAGCAGGCGACCGGGGCCGGCGCCGACCGTGTCTCCGACGGGATGCGCCAGTCCTTCGGGAAGATCGTCGGCACCGCCGCCCGCATCCAGAAGGGCGAGCGCCTCTTTACCGCCTACTGCGAGGTCGACCAGGCCGAGGCCGTCAAGGAAGCGTTCCGCCGCGCCTACAACAAGATCTCCCCGCCCTGCCGGATCACGGTCGAACGCGGGCAGGAACTGCTGATCGCGTAGACCGCTCTCCACGCTTTTTTGGTTCCGCGCTCCTACCCCGAGCGTATGCTCCGGCTCGCGGTCGCGACCGACGCCGAGACCTACGAGCGCATGCAGGGGCCGCTCGCCGACCGCGGGATCGACGCCGAGTACGTGCAAACCGCACGGCGAACCGTTCCCATCGCCGACGCCGGCGAGGAGTGGGACGGGTTCGACGCCGGCTTCGTCTTCCCCTCGCGGCTGATGGAGGGTGGCGTCGCCGACGCCCTGCTCGCCGTCCCCTGGGTCAACGACCGCGAGGCCGTCCTCCGCTCCCGGAACAAGGGCGGTGCCCTCGCCCGTCTCGGCCGCGCGGACCTGCCCGTGCCCGACACGGTCGTCGTCTCCAATCCCGCCGACGAGGCCGACCTGATCGACGCTTTCGAGCGGTTCGAGCCGCCGGTCGTCGTCAAACCCAACTCGGCGACCCGCGGGGTCGGCGTCGCCAAGGCGACCGATCTCGACTCCTTTCTCGGCATCGTCGACTACCTCGACCTGGTGCACGACTACCGGGCCACGGGGGACCGCTCGTTTCTCGTCCAGGAGTACCTGCCCGACGCCCGCGACTACCGGGTGATGGTCGTCGACGGCGAGTACGTCGGGGCCGTCCAGCGCCGCCTCCCCGACGACGCCCTGGCCGCCGGCCAGTGGAAGCACAACGTCCACCGCGGGGCCGAGGCAACCGGCGTCGACCTCCCCGACGGCCTCCGCGACCTGGCCGAGCGAGCGGCCGACGCGCTCGGCGTGCCCTGGCTCGGCGTCGATCTCCTCGTCACCGAGGACCGGGCGGTCGTCAACGAGACGAACGCCCGCCCGACGATCGATAGCGCGACGAAGTACGAGGACGGCTTCTGGGACGAGGTGGCGGGGCTGGTCCGACGGACGGCGGACTAGCGTCGGTCGCGGATTCCCACGAATGACCGATTCGACCCCGGGGACGTCGGACGGACGGCGCATTCTCACCCGAAACGACACGAATCTATATATAAGGGGATCGGCAAACGCGGAGAGTATGTCCGCGTCACAGCGAGATGACGTGAGCTGGCCGTTCCTGGGGTTGGCTCTCGTCCTCGCCGCTGCCGTCGCCATCGGGTACGTCGTCTACCCGGCGACGCTCGGCGTCGACCGGCAACTGGCGGTCGCGTACGGTGGCCTCCTGGTCGCGTTCGCGCTCGCGTACAGCTATCGGCCGCTCCGGGAGTCCGGGATCGGCCAGCTACTGAGTGCGGCGTTTCTGATGCTGTTCGCCCTGTTTCACTACCAGCAGACCGGTCGGGCCCCGGTCCTGACGCTCGGCCTCTTCGGCATCGCGCTGCTCGCCTTCTGCCACGAACTGTACAAGTTCGGGAGCGGTGTTTGGCGCGGGGCGGCGTCGTAACGGTTTCGCGGCGGCGCTGTTGCGGTTTCGTTGACCAAGCATCCGTGCGAACGGAGTGAGCGCGGTTCACTGCTGGCGAACGAAGTGAGCCAGCAGACGTTTTTCGCCCACGTTTTTGCGACTAGTGCGGGACCGGAGGTCCCGCATACCATGTGAACGGGCACTCCGTGCCCGTGAGCAGACGGGGTGCGCAGAGCGCACCCGCGAAATAAAAAGGTGGTTAGAGGTCGATGTCCGCGGAGTCGTCGGCGCGGTCGAACGAGACCTCGAGGACGCCGTTGTTGTAGGTGGCGGCGGCGGAGTGTTCGTCGACGCGGACGGGGAGGCGGACCCGTTCCTCGTAGTCGCGGCGGTCGGAGGCGGCGCTGACGGTGAGGATTTCGCCGTCGCACTTGAGGTCGATGGCTTCCTTCTCGACGCCGGGCATGTCCGCGACGACACGGATCTCCTCGTCGTCCTCGTGAACGTCGAGGTGGAGGTCGGACCCGAACCCCGCGGGACCACCACGGTCCATGTGCACGTCCTCGCCCATCATCTCGTTCATCACCCGCTCGATCTCCCGCAGGATGTCGTCGATGGGGTCGTGGTCGTCGCGGTCGTCCTTCATACCTGCCGGTAAGGTGTGGCCGTCGGAAAAGGTTTCCCACCTCGTCAGTTCTCGTAACGGGCCGAAGGCGGGCGACAGCGGCCGATTCCCTCGACGGTCAGATATCGAAGCCGACGCCCATCGACTCGTCGGTCGTCGCCGTGCTCTCCGCGCGGTCGGCGGCGCCGGTGACGGCCCGGATGGCGTCGACGTTCTCGGGCACCACGTCGGACTCCTGGTGGATCGCCTGGAACAGGTAGAGATCGT
This sequence comes from Halorientalis marina, assembly GCF_023028345.1. Taxonomy (GTDB): domain Archaea; phylum Halobacteriota; class Halobacteria; order Halobacteriales; family Haloarculaceae; genus Halorientalis; species Halorientalis marina. The sequence goes on from NZ_CP095487.1 coordinate 589,371, forward strand.
TTCCTTCGACGGTAATCGACTCGCCCCAGATCGCGTTCTCCCACACGTCGCCGCGGGGACGGCCCGCGTCCAGCGCGAACTCCTTGAGCTTCCCGGAGCCGTCGATAGCCAGGCGCTCGGGGACGACGAACAGCCGCGACTCGGCTTCGAGCAGTTCGCGGACGCCTTCGGTGTCGGCGTCGGATGCGAGTTCGACGTTGACGCTGTGGGTGTGGGTCAGCGTCGCGGGCACCTTCATCCCGAGCGTGTCGATGTCGAGGTCGGGGAAGATGGTGTTCACGTCGGGGCCGTGGTGGGAGGGGATGGTCACTGGGTCCGGGAGGGTGTCGTTGATGGGGCCACGCGAGGACTGGGCGGGGTCGCCGCCGCGGCGGACGAGCGTCGCGCGGACCTTCTCGACGCCGTACTCCTCGCGGAGGGGCGCGAGCAGTCGCGAGAGACCGGTCGTGTTACAGGAGACGACACGGACGTGGTCGGCGCCCTCGGCGTCACTGAAGTTCGAGCGGGCGTTGAAACTCACGTCCACGAGGTCGGCGTCCTCGCCGCCCTGGTAGAGCGCGGGCGTGTCGTGGGCCTCGTACATCGACTTGTTCTCGGCGCCGATGCCCGAGGGGCAGGCGTCGACGACCACGTCGGCCGCGTCGACCAGTTCCTCGACCTCGCCGGCGAGGTCGATGCCGGCCTCGGCGAACTGGTCGACCCGCTCCTCGACGGCGGCATAGAGGGGATAGCCCTCCGCGACCGCGCGCTCGGCCTCGAAGTTCGGGCGGGTCTTCGCCACCCCGAGGACTTCCATGTCCGGTTGCGCGCGGACCGCGTCCGCCACCCGCTTGCCGATGGTTCCGTAGCCGTTGATTCCGACCCGAATTGTCATGTTCGGGAATGCCACAGCGACGGGGATAACGGTTTCGAGGTTCGCCGCTCGGATTTACTCGCCACCGAGTTCCCCCGCCGGATTCCTTCCACTGTGTGTGTACATAACACACAAAATTAAGTACGGGTGGGGAGTTCACGCGGGTATGTATCCCACACTGCGGGAGACGCTCGAACTCACCGCCGAAAAGTACCCGGAGCGGGACGCAATCGTGTATCCACGCCGCGACCAGCGGTGGACCTACGCGGAGTTCGACCGGAAGGCCAACCGCCTGGCGAACGCGCTGGCGGACCTCGGCGTCGAGAAGGGCGACCGCGTCTCGACGATGCTGTACAACGGCTCCGAGATCGTCCTCACGGTGTTCGCCTGCGCGAAACTCGGTGCGGTGTTCAACCCCCTGAACTACCGCCTCCCGGCCGGCGAAGTCGAGTACATCCTGAACGACGCCGAATCGCGGGTCTTGCTCTACGAGGACGACACCCGAGACGCGGTCCACGGCGCCCGTGACGCCCTCGATACCGTCGAGGAGTACATCTATATCGACGACGACGTGCCGGACGTCGCCCACGACTTCTACGGCCTGCTCGATGCGGCTTCGCCGGAGCGGCCCGACACCGTCGTCGAGGAGGACGACGTGTACGCCTTCATCTACACGTCGGGGACGACCGGCCGGCCGAAAGGCGTCGTCCACGAGCACCGTGACATGGTCGAGCACAACCTGATCTGCGTCGCGGAAGGGGGCCTCCGGAAGAACGACGTGGGGCTATCGGCGCTCCCACTGTATCACTGCGCCGAGTTGCACGCCGCGCTGTTCCCGCGGATTCAGGTCGGCGCCACGAGCGTCATCCACCACGAGTTCGACCCCGCCGCCGTCCTGCAGGCCATCGAAGAGCACGACGTGTCGGTGATGTTCGCCGCGCCGACCGCGTGGAACGGGATGGCCCACGCCGCACGGGAGGTCGACGCCGACGTGTCCTCGCTCCGGCTCGGGATGTACGGCGCCTCGCCGATGCCCGAGGAGGTCCTGGACGCCTGCATGGAGCAGTTCTGCGACGACTACCTCCAGGCCTACGGCATGACCGAGATCGGTCCCTGCGGGGTCTTCCAGCACCCCGAGGAACAGATCCCAAAGCAGGGCTCGGCCGGCGTCGCCGCGCTCAACCACGACCTCCGGGTGGTCGAACCCGACGGCGCTCCCGACGACGAGGTCGACACCGGTGAAATCGGCGAAATCCTCATCGCCGGCCCCTGTACGATGCGGGAGTACTGGAACCGGCCGGAGGCGACCGCCGACTCGCTCCGCGAGGACGGCGGGACGGAGTGGTACTACACCGGCGACCTTGGCTATCTCGACGACGATAGCTTCCTGTGGGTCGTCGACCGGAAGGACGACATGATCATCTCCGGCGGGGAGAACATCTACCCCACGGAGGTCGAGGACGTGCTCTTCGCCCATCCCGACGTGGTCGAGGCGGCCGTCGTCGGCGAAGATCACGAGGAGTGGGGCCAGGCCGTCGTCGCCTACGTCGTCGGCGACACCGACGCGGAGACGCTGGAGGCGTACGTCCGCGACAGCGACGCCCTGGCAGACTTCAAACGGCCCCGGGAGTACCACTTCGTCGAGGAACTCCCGAAGAACCCCTCCGGCAAAGTCCAGAAGTTCAAGCTCCGGGAGGAGTAGGGCGCCCGCTCACGGCTCCGTCAGCGCGTAGACGCGCCCGCCTTCGGTGGCCGTCCCGTGGGTCCCCACGTACAGGGTCCCGTCGACCACGGCGGGCTGTGACGTGACCGGTCGCTCTTCGGCCGTCTCGAAGCGCCATCGCTCCTCGCCGGTCGCCGTGTCGAACCCCATGACAGTCCCATTACCGCAGGCGTACACCGTGTCCCCCGCGACCGTCGGGGAGACGTCGGACGATTCGATCTGCACGCCCCACGCTCTGGTCCCATCGGCCGCGTCGACCGCGCTGAGCGTCTCACCGCCGGACGCGACGGTGCCGTAGTTACCCAGGGCGTACACGGTGCCGTCGGCCACCGCCGGCGAACTCACGTAGGCGTCGTCAGCCTCGAAGACCCACTCCTCGGTGCCGTCGCTCGCGTCGACCGCGGCGAGGTCGCCGTCCGTCGTCCCGTAGTAGACCGTGCCGTCGACCACGGCCGGTGACGATTCCACGTCGCCGTTGGCGTCGTGTTCCCAGCGGACCTCGCCGGTGGCCGCGTCGAGCGCCTGCACGTTACCCACGTACCCCGTGCCGACGTAGATCGTATCGTCGACGAGCGCTGGGTCGGATGTCATCCGGAACCCGCGCTCGTCTTTCCAGATCTCCTCGCCGGTGGCCGCGTCCACGGCCCGCACCCACCCCTCGAAATCGCTGACGTAGACCACGCCACCGCCGACGACTGCGGAGTTCGTGGTGTAGCCGGTTTCGAGCGCCCATTCGCGCTCCCCGGTCGCGGCGTCGAAGGCGTACAGTCCGTTCGCGCCGCCGAAGTAGACGGTCCCGTCGACGACTGCCGGCGCTGTGTCGCCGGCATCGATATCGACCGTCCACTGCTCGTCACCGGTCGCCGCGTCGAGGGCGTACAGCGTGTCGTCCCACGACCCGAAGTAGACCGTCCCGCCGGTCGCGACGACCGGGCCGCGGATTTCGTCGCCGGTCTGGTAGGACCACGCCGCCGTTGCGCCATCGACCGGCCCGGTGGCGTCCGGAACGTGGCCGCTGTTCGCCCGGTCCCGGCTGAACATCGGGAACCCCGACAGGTCCGCGAACGTCCCGCTCTCGGCGGTCCCACCGCCGTCGTCCGTCGCGCGCTCCTCGGCCGCCGTTCGGTCGCTTTCCGTCGTCCCCGTCGCGCCGTCCGGTGTCATTGCGCCCGTCGTTTCCGATTTCGGGGTGGCACCGTCTCCGTCGCCGCCGTCCTCACCGCCCGTACAGCCCGCGAGACCGGCACCGCCGGCGACGGCGACCGTCCGCAACCACTCGCGCCGCGTCCGCCGCGTCATGCGCGGACGTTCGGACGGGGTGAAATTAGTTCTCCGCTCGATGTGAGCGCGTGAGGTGTCCGGCGCAACGACTATTCCGCCGCCGGCCCCAGACTTCGGTATGACAGACCGCCTCCGCGCGCCGGCGGAAACGGCCGTCCGGAAGTGCATGCGACTGCAGGCCGGCGAGTCCTGCCTGATCGTCACCGACGACAAGCGCAAGGCCATCGGCGAGGCCCTCTACGAGGTCGCCGCCGAACGCACCGACGACGCCCTGTTGATGCAGTACCCGCCCGGCGACCAGCACGGCGAGGAGCCGCCCCAGCAGGTCGCCGCCGCGATGGGGGCCCACGACGTCGTCCTCGCGCCGACGACCAAGAGCCTCAGTCACACCAAGGCCCGCTCGGAGGCCAACGCCGCCGGCGCCCGCGTCGCGACCCTCCCGGGCATCACCGAGGCGGTGTTCGTCACCGGCCTCGACGCCAACTACTCCGATATCAAGAAACACTGTAAGCGCATCCACTCGGCGGTCAGCGGCGCCGAGCACGTCCGCGTGCAGACGGACCGGGGGACCGACATCGTGTTCCGCCCCGGCGACCGGGAGTGGCGCCAGGACACCGGTATCGTCCACGAGGCCGGCGAGATGTCGAACCTCCCCGCGGGCGAGGTGTTCCTGAGTCCGGAAACCGCCGACGGCACCTTCGTCGTCGACGGCACGATGATGCCCCACGGCCTGCTCGACGACGGACAGACCCTCGACTTCGAGGTGGAAGACGGCCAGGTGGTCGAGATCGGCGACGACGCCGTCCGCGAGGAGATCGAGGCCGCCGCCGAGTCGGTCGGCGACGCCGCCTACAACCTCGCGGAACTCGGCATCGGGACCAACGTCGGCGTGACCGACCTCGTCGGGTCGGTCCTGCTCGACGAGAAGGCCGCCGGGACCGTCCACATCGCCATCGGCGACGACCACGCCATCGGCGGCGACGTGGAGGCGCCGATCCACCTCGACGGCGTGCTCCGCGACCCGACCGTCTACGTGGAGGGGGAGGAACTGGACCTGCCCTCGGGGGTCTGAGTTCCCGAGCACCGTTCGCAGGCCGCGTGCGGCCCCGGCGGACGGCGCTCTTTTACGTTCGCACCGAATATCCTTCGGTATGAGTGATACGCAGGTCCCGGACCGGGTGGCGCTCGCCTGTCCCTCCTGTTCGCCCGCGTTCGAGACCGTCCACGAGACGCTGAGTACCGGTGGCGGGCAGGTGACCGTCCGCTGTACCGAGTGTGACCACGTCCACAAGACGACGCTGCCCGAGGAGCGAACCGTCGACATGCGCACCGTCATCTCGCAGGACGGCGACTCGTTCAACGCGAGCGTCGACGCGCCCGCCGAGGAGGCGCTGTCGGTCGGCGAGGAGTTCGTCGCCGAGACCGACGACGCCATCATGACCGTCCGCATCACGAGCCTCGAACTCGACGACGGCGAACGCGTCGACTCGGCCCCCGCCGAGGACGTGGCGACCGCCTGGACCCGCGCCGTCGGCAACGTCACCGTCGACGCGACCGTCCACCCGAAGGACGGCCGCCGCGACGAGACGAAAGCCGTCCAGTTCCAGGTGCCCGGCGACTACGAGTTCGAGGTCGGCGAGACCGACGCGCTCGGCGAGTACGAGTTCACCGTCGAGGGCATCCACATCCGCGACGACGCGTCGGGTTACGACTTCGACAAACTCGACTACGACGGGGACCGCGCCGTCGCCAAGGACGTCAAACGCCTGCTGGTGCGCGACGAGTCGACCACCGCCTGGTCGGCGTGGTAGGATGGACCTGGATGCCCGGCGCGAGGAGCTGATCGACCGGCTCGAAACCCACGGCCGCGTCACAGACGAGGCTACCCTCGACGCGCTCCGGGCCGTCCCCCGCCACGAGTTCGTCCCCGAATCCAAACGCGGGTCGGCCTACGAGGACCGCCCGCTCCCCATCGGCGAGGGCCAGACCATCAGCGCCCCCCACATGGTCGGCATCATGACCGACCTCCTCGACCTCGAACCCGGCGACGACGTGCTGGAGATCGGCACCGGCTGTGGCTACCACGCCGCCGTCACCGCCGAGGTCGTCGGTGCCGACCACGTCTACAGCGTCGAGTACCAGGAGTCGCTGGCCCGCGACGCCCGCCGCCGGCTCGACGAACTGGGCTACGGCGACGTCTCGGTGCGAACCGGCGACGGCAAGGAGGGCTGGCCCGAGAACGCCCCCTACGACCGGGCGTATCTCACCTGTGCCGCGCCGGACTTCCCCGACGCGGTCGTCGAGCAGGTCCGGCCCGGCGGCTTGCTTCTCGCGCCCATCGGTACCGGCCGGCAGACGCTGATCCGCGCCCGCCGCCGCGCCGACGGCTCGCTCGACCGCGAGGACCACGGCGGCGTCCGGTTCGTCGAACTGCAGTGAGGCGCGCCATTCAATAGTCTGCGCGTCGTCGCTCCGATATGGAACCGGCGGTGCTGCGGGACGACATGGTCGACAGCCTGCAACACGAGAGCAAAGGCTGTGTCCACAGCGACGCCGTCAGCGAGGCGATGCGGTCCGTCCCCCGACACGAGTTCGTCGAGGACGACCGCGCCGCCTACGCCGACCGCGCCTTCGAGCGACTCGGGACGCGCGTCCTCGCACCCAGCACTGCCGCACGGCTGCTCGAAGCCCTCGCGCCGCGCGAGGACGACTCCGTGCTCGTCGTCGGCGCCGGCGTCGGCTACACCGTCGCCGTCCTCGCCGAGATCGTCGGTCCCCGGAACGTCCACGCCATCGACATCACCCGCCGGCTCGTCTACGACGCCCGGCAGAACCTCGCCAGCACGGATCACGAGGCGGTACTCGTCGACTGCCGGGACGGCGCCGACGGCCTCCCGGAGTACGCGCCCTACGACCGCATCCTCGTCGAGGCCGCGGCCATCGACCCGCCGCGGGCGCTCGTCGACCAGCTCGCCGACGGCGGCCGGCTGGTCCTGCCCCTCGGCGGCCGCGAGCAGACGCTCGTGACCGTCGAGGACGGCGCGGTCGCCGACCGGCTCGGGAGCGTCGCCTTCCGGCCGATGCTCGTCGAGGGCGAACAGGCCGACACCGTCGAGCGCAACCGGACCCGCCGCGAGGACCGCGAGTTCGCGCGCCGGGAGTCGGAACGGCGCCGCGGCTGGCAACAGGACTGGATCGACTGGGACGACCAGCTCTGAGCTACTCGGCGACCACCAGTATCTCCGTGTTCTCGCGTTCGTCCGTGTAGCCCCCGCTAGCCGGCGGCTTGATGTCGAGCGTGACCGTCCCCTCGTCCTGATTCGGGCCGAGGCTCGGGTCGAGCGTCAACTCGGCCCGCCCGTTCTCGCCGGTGGTCGCGGTTCGCATCTCCGAAAGCGTCGCCGTGCCGCCCTGTGCGACGACCGTGGCGTTCGAGACCGGCTCGCCGTCGGGGTCGACGACGCGAACGGTGACGTCCTGCTCGCCCGGCTCGATCACCTCCGGCTCGGGCTGGGTGTTCAGTTCGCTCACGCCGAGCGTGCTCAACCCCGAGAGGGTGTTCATCATCACTGAGAGGCTGGCGACGCCCACGACGAGGGCGATGACGAGTCTGACTGGCAGTCCTTCGATCCCGCGTTCGTCGGTTCGGAACACGGTCCCCGGTGGCCCCGGTCTGGGTCATAAACCTTCGTCGCAGGTGACCGGTCGCCCGGCGTTTGAAGGGTTCCGGCCGCGAGGGGACCGTATGCGCTTCCAGCCGACCGACTCACAGCAGGCGCTTCGCGAGGAGGTCCGCGAGTTCGCGAGCGAGCGGATCGAACCGGTCGCGGGCGAACTGGACCGGACGGAGACCTACCCCGGCGAGATCCTCGCCGACCTGGGCGAGCGCGGCATCACCGGCCTGACCCTGCCCGAGGACGTGGGCGGGCGCGGCGAGGGACTGGTCGAACTCGTGATCGCCATCGAGGAACTGGCGGCGGCGATGATGCCCGTCGCGAGCGCGCTCGCGCTCAACCTCGGCGTCGCCACGGTGATCGAGCGGTTCGGCACCGAGGCTCAGCGCGAGGCATACGTCCCCGAGATGGCCCGCTTCGAGACGGTGGGCGCGCTCGGCCTCAGCGAGGCCGACGCCGGCAGCGACAAACTGGCGATGGAGACTACCGCCGAGCGGAGCTCGGCGACGTCCCGCTCGCAGGCTCGCGAGACCACCGCCGAACGCGATGGCGACGAGTGGGTCATCGACGGCCACAAGCAGTGGGTGACGAACTTCAAACACGCCGACGTGGTGCTGACATACGCCAAGACCGGCCCCGACGAGGCGGCGCCACACAACGTGAGCGCCTTCCTCGTCCCGACCGAGGCCTTCGAGGTGGAGCGGGTCTGGGACACGCTGGGCGCGCGGAGCGTCAAGTCGCCCCGCGTGACCATCTCGAACGCCCGCGTACCGGACGACGCGATGGTCGGCGAGGAGGGCGAGGCCTACGTCGAGCGCGGCGAGGTGGCGACGGGCGTGAACGTCCCCGCCCGCGCGGTCGGCATCGCCCGCGCCGCGCTCGAAGACACGGTGGCCTACACGAGCGGCCGCGAACAGTTCGGGCAGCACATCGGCGACTTCCAGGGCGTGCGCTGGCGCATCGGCGAGATGGCCGAGCGGGTCGACACCGCCCGCCTCCTGACGCTCCGGGCGGCCGACCGCGCCGACCGGGGACTGTCGAACGCCCGCGAACACAGCATGGCGAAGGTCCACGCCACGGAGGCGGCCGTCGAGAACGCAAACGAGGCGATGCAGTTCCACGGCGGCGTCGGCTACACCCGCGAACACGACGTCGAGCGGTACCTCCGGGATGCCCGCCTGCTGACCCTCGCCGGCGGCCCCAACGAGGGCCACCGCGACACGCTCGCGGCCGAAGTCGTCGGGGACTGACCCCCCGTTTCGGGTCGAGCAGGGCCGACGCCATCGAAAGGACCGAGTGGTCGCTCCGACTCCCTCCGCACGACGGATGGGGTCGGACACCACCGAGGACGCGCGGTCGCGGCCGCTGGAACGCGCGGAACCACTGGTACTCATCGCCGTCGGCGGCTTCGTCGGCGCCATCGCACGCCACGTCCTCGCCGTCTCGCTGCCGACTGCGACGCTCCCGTGGGGCACGCTCGCCGCGAACGTCCTCGGTGCCTTCGCGCTCGGGGTCCTGCTCTACGAGGCGCGGCTTTCGGGCGTCCTCTCGCCGGAGACGCGGCTCGTCGTCGGTACCGGCTTCCTCTCCTCGTTCACCACCTACAGCACGTTCGCGGTCGAGACGGCGGGACTGGCGCCCGGGTTCGCGGCCGCGAACGTCGCCGCGAACTACGTCCTCGGGTTCGCCGCGGTCGTCTGCGGGCGCTGGGTCGCCCGGGTGATGGCGCCGTGACCAGCCCCGCCCTGCTCGTCGGCCTCGGCGGAATGGCGGGCGCGCTCGCCCGGCATCTCGTCGGCGCGCGCTTCGAGGATGGCGTCCACGGCACGCTCGCGGTGAACGTCCTCGGGAGCTTCGTTCTCGGCGCCCTCGTCGCCGCGCCCGTCGACGGCGGCCTCGCGCTCGTCGTCGGGACGGGCTTCTGTGGCGCGTTCACGACGTTCTCCTCGTTCGCCTTCGAGACGGTGCGGCTGTTCGAGACCGGCGAGCGCCGGCGGGCCGCGGTCAACGCGGCGGTCAATCTCGTGGCCGCGCTGGCGGCGGTCGCGCTCGGGGGGGCACTCGCCGCGCTCGCGTGACCGGTCGGCGCTCACCGCTCGTCGGTCAGCGAGTCGACGTGCTGGGAGAGGTCGGCGACCGCGTCCTGCTGGCGGTCGGTCTCGGTGACGATTCGCTCGGCGGTCGATTCGACGGTTTCGGCGGTCTCTCTGGTCTCCTCGACCACCGAGAGGACCTCCTCGACGGTCGCCGCCTGCTGGTCGTTGGCGTCGGCGACCTCGTCGATGCCGTTCGTCGCCTCCTCGACCGCGTCGGCGATCCGCCGGAGCGACTCGACGGCCGCCTCGATGCGCTCGTCGGCCTCCATGATGCGCTCGTAGCTCTCCTCGACCTCCCGGACGGTGGTGGCCGTCTGTTCCTGGACGGTCCCCACCTGCCGGGCGATGTCCTCGGTGTGGGACTGCGTCTCGTCGGCCAGTTGCTTGACCTCGTTGGCGACGACGGCGAACCCCTCCCCGTCCTCGCCCGCGCGGGCGGCCTCGATGTTCGCGTTGAGCGCGAGGATGTTCGTCTGGTCCGCGATGTCGGCGATGACGTCGGTCACCGCTTCGATCTCGTCCATGTACTCGTCGAGTTCGGCGACCGTCTCGACGAGTTTCTGGCTCGTCTCCAGTACGTCCTCGGTCGAGTCCCGGGCCTCGATGCCGGCATGCTTACCGTCGTCGGCCTCCGAGAGCGCCTCGTTGGCCGCATCGGCCACCTGGTCTGCGCTCGCCGCGACCTCCTCCATCGTCGCGCTGAAGTCCTCCATTTCGGTGGCGACCCGCGTCAGGGCCTCGTTTTGCTCGGTTACCTGTTCGTCGATGTCGCCCGCGGCCGCGGCCGTCTCGTCGATCGAGTCCGACAGCGTCTCGGCCTGTTCGCTCACTTGGCGCACCAGCGCGCCGAAGTCCTCTATCGTCTCGTTCACCTCGGCGACGATCCGGAGCAGTTCGGTGTCGATGATGCCCTCGTCGTCCTCGAACTCGGCCCGGGCAGTGACGTCGCCGTCGCCGAGCGCTTCGAGGGTCGAACAGACTTCCTCGACGAGTGCTGCCATGCTCTGTTGGCGCTTGATCTCCTCGGACTGGTCCTCGACGAGTTCGAGCACGCCCGTGCAGCCGCCCGCGTCGTCGAACAGCGGTATCGCCTGGAAGGAGATGTGCAGTTCCTCGCCCTCGGTGTTGTGCATCACGCTCCGGTCCTCGTAGACGATCCGTGAGCCGAAGTTGAACTCGTCGTCGATCCGTGCCACGTCGTACTCCTCGTGGGCAGTCCGGGGCGCTTCCACGACCTTGTCCGCCAGCGTGTCGTGACGCCGTCCGTCGGAGTACGTCGCGGCTGCGATGCTCTCCCGACAGTCCTCACCGAGCGCATCGGTCTCGTCGATCCCGAGCTGGTCGGCGGTCGCCTCGTTGTAGGCGAGGACGGTGTGTTCGTCGTCGAGGAGGAACGTCGAGAACGGCATGGCACCGACGAGGTCCATGACGTCGAACCCGCTCTCGACCGGCGCGGCGTCGCCGGTCGCGCCCTCGTCGGCGGTCGCGTCAGCGCCGCCCGCGACCGCGTCGACGCCGTACGTCACGTCTTCGAGTGCCGCTCGCAGATTTCGCTTGAGTTCCGCCGCGGCGTCGTCGCCGTCTTCCACGTCGTCGAGGGCCGCGTCGACGAGTTCGTCCAGCAGCGGGGCGTACGCCGCGACGAACGTCGACGGCGCCACGCCGTCGGCGGCGAGCGTCGAGGCGGTCGCCGTCACACGCTCGGCCCGGTCGGAGCCGAGTCCGTCGTCGGGCAACGCCGATAGCGTCGTCGCGAGTTCGCTCCGATGGCGTGCATCTAGCTCCTCGGTCGCGGCCCCGACGGCCGCTGGCTCGACCGTGACCGGTCCGAGGCTCCCGGTCGCGGCGTCGGTTTCTCCGTCTCTCCCTCCAACGCTCGCGGTGAGTGCAGCGAACTGTCCGAGGTCCATATGTCGCGGTCACGCTGATGTGGGTTGAATATTTCCGCGCATTATCAAAAATGGAAGTCGGGCAGTGGGCAAAACTATACGGGCCGCCCGCCCGCCTACTCGCTCATGCGACTCGCGACGTTCGCCGTCGACACCGACGTGGGGCGCGTCCAGCGTCTCGGAATTGCCCACGAAGGCACAGTACTCGACACCACCGCCGGCTACGCGCACGTCCTCGACCAGCGGGGCGAGGCTGCGCCGGTCGAAATCGCCCAGGCGCACGCGCCCCCGGAGATGCTCGGGTTCCTCCGGCGCGGCGAGCGTGCCTTCGACGCCGCCCGGGCGGTCGCCGAGACGGTCCCGGATGCGGACGCCGAGACCGGCCCCGACGGCGCACGCCTGCGGTACGACCCCGACGAGGTGGACCTCATGGCACCGCTTCCCCGGCCTAACTCCCTCCGGGACTACATGGCTTTCGAGGAGCACGTCCGCAACAGCATGGGGGAGGTACCCGACGTGTGGTACGAGATTCCCGTCTGCTACAAGGGCAACGCCGATTCGGTGGTCGGCCCCGGCGCGACGGTCGAGTGGCCCGCCTACTCCGATCTGATGGACATCGAACTGGAGATCGGCGCGGTCATCGGGAAGCGCGGCACCGGCATCAGCGCCGACGAGGCCGCGGAGTACATCGCCGGGTTCACCCTGTTCAACGACTTCTCGGCCCGCGACGAGCAGGGCGAGGAGATGGAGGGGCGGCTCGGCCCCGCCCGCGGGAAGGACTTCGCCAACGCCTTGGGCCCGCACCTGGTGACGCCCGACGAAGTGGACCTCCCGAACGCCGAGTTCGAGATCGTGGTCGAGGGGGAGGACGGCGCCGCCGCGAGCGACGCGAGCGGCGGCTCGTCGGACCAGCGGTCCGACGGCGAGACCGACACCTGGTCCGAGGGCACCGTCGGCGAGATGGGCCACTCCTGGGGCGACATCATCGAACACGTCTCCGAGGCCGAGACGCTGTACCCCGGCGACGTGCTCGGGAGTGGCACGGTCGGCACCGGCTGTGGGCTGGAAATCGGGGAGTTCCTGTCGGACGGCGACACGGTCTCCATCAGCATCGAGGGACTGGGGACGCTGACGAACACGGTGGTCACGCAGTAAGACTGCCGCCGGCGCGCCCTCGCGAGCCGCGAACACGGGACGGCTGGATTCAAACCGCTGGCTCCCGAACGCCCGCTATGGACCCAGAAGCGCTACGTGCGGACATTCCTGCCGTGGCGGAGACGACGTACATGAACACCGGCGCGAGCGGGCCGAGCCCGCGCCACGTCGTCGACGCCGCGACCGACTTCCTCGAACGCCACGAGTACGAGGCCCACGCTGCCGGCGACCCCTATCAGGTCGCGTGGGACGCCTTCGAGACACAGCGTGAACGCATCGCCGACTTCCTCGGCACCGACGCGCCGAACGTCGCGCTCACCCAGAGCACCGCCGACGGTCTCTCGCGGCTGGCGGCCTCGGTCGACTGGGACCCCGGCGACGTGGCGGTCTACACCGACCTCGAACACCCCGCCGGCATCCTCCCGTGGGAGCGGGCCGCCGACGTCGTCGGCATCGAGACGCGCGTCCTCGAAACCGAGCGCGGCCGCGTGGACTTCGACGCACTGAAAGACGCGGTCGCCGACGCCCGCGTGCTCTGTCTCAGCGCGCTCTCCTGGAACTACGGGACTCGAATCCCCATCGAGCGCGTGGTCGACGTGGCCCACGACCACGACACGCGTGTCATCGTCGACGCCGTCCAGTCCCCGGGCCAGCACCCCATCGACGTCGAGGCGTGGGGGGCCGACGCCGTCGCCGCCGCGAGCCACAAGTGGCTCCTCGGCGTCTGGGGCGCGGGCTTCCTGTCTCTCGACCCGGACTTCGCGGACGCGCTCGAACCCCCCAGAACGAGCTACCGCGGCGTGGCCGAGGGGAGCGGCGCCGACTACGAACTCCACGCCGGCGCCCGCCAGCTGGAGATCGGCACCGTCTCGCCGGCTCCCCACGCCGCCGCCACGACGGCGATGGACACCATCACCGACGTCGGCCTCGACACCGTTCAGGCCCGCATCGAACGTCTCACCGACCGGCTGAAAGCGGGGCTCGGCGACCGCCTGCTCTCGCCCCGCGAGTACGAGTCCGGACTCGTCACCTTCGCCGCCGACGACCCCGACGCCCTCGTTTCCCGCCTCGGCGAGGCCGGCATCGTCGTCCGCTCCATCCCCGACCCCGACGCCGTCCGCGCGTCCGTCCACGTCTTCAACACCGCCGAGGACGTGGACCGCCTGCTCGACGCGCTCTGAGGGCCGGCTTTTGCCGCTCGTCTCCGTCCCTCCCCCGCCCGACAACCCGCTCGCCACCCCGTTTATCCCACGGCAGTATCGCCCGTGATAATCTCCGGGGAACGCTTAACAGTGTCCTCGGGCTGGTACGGGTACGAACGGCCGGCGGTCGCGTGGGGTCCGTGACCGCCGGCGGGGTTACGTATGTCGTCTGCAGGTTCACCCACGCGCGAGACGGCTCGGACCGTCATCGCGCTGCTCGTCGTCGCGGGGCTCGTCCTCGTCGCCGTGGTCCTCCCGGCCATCGGCCAGGAGGCGCCCGGCCGCTCGTTGCTCCCCGACCGCACCACTGGGGACGCCAGCGAGGACGCCGTCGAGCGCGCACTCCAGGGGGAGAACGGACGGTCGGGTGGCGGGGGCAGTGGGCCCGGCGACTCGCTCGTCGGCGGCGCGATGGGCGACCTTCCGCGGGAGGGGACCGACGCGCTCGGGGAGCAGGGCGTCGGCGACGGACAGCCGGGTGCGGGAGAGGGCGGCCGGAGCGGGTTCGGCGCGCTCGACCCCGGTGACAGCACGGGCGTCGGGTCGAGCGAGAGTCTCACGAGCGAGAGCCTCCGCAATCGCTCCTCGCAACCCCACTTCCTCGTCGAGAGCCCACGGCCCGCCTACTGGCGGACCGGGGCCTACGACACCTACACCGGCGACGGCTGGGAGAACAGCGAGACGGGCCGGCAGGACCTCCCGCTCGTCGACACGGTCGGTCCGAACCGCGAGAGCCTCGTCCAGGAGGTCACGCTCCGGCAGTCGGCAACGGCGCTCCCGGGGGCCTGGCAACCGGTCGACGTCAGGGGACTGTCGGGCGTGTCGGCGACCCCCCAGCGGGCGCTGCGCGCCGACGAGCGGGTCCCGGCCGGCACAACCTACCGGGTCGTCAGCAGCGTCCCAACCGACGACCCCGAACGGCTCCGGAACGTCGGCCGCGACTACCCCGCGGCCATCCGCGAGCGGTACACGCAGCTCCCGGCAGAGACGCCCGACCGCCTCCGGGAGTTCACCACGGAGCTGACCGCCGACGCGGACAGCCCCTACGAGAAAGCGGTCCGGATCGAGCGCTGGCTCGAATCGGAGAAGTCCTACTCGCTGTCGGCGACCCACGAGGGCGGGTCCGTCGCCGACCAGTTCGTCTTCGAGATGGAGCGGGGCTACTGTGAGTACTTCGCGACCGCGATGGTCGCCATGCTCCGCAGCGAGGGGATTCCCGCCCGCTACGTCGTCGGCTACTCCACCGGGCAGGCCGTCGGCGACGACGAGTACGTCGTCCGCGCGATGAACGCCCACGCCTGGGTCGAGGTGTACGTCCCCGAGCGCGGCTGGGTGCGCTTCGACCCGACGCCGGCCCGGAGCCGCCTCGCCAACGAGGCTCGCGCCGCACAGGCCGCGACCGACGCCGACGGTGCCGCCGACTCGTTCACCGACCGCGCCCGCGACCCCGGCGGCGACCGCTCCGGCGTGCCGGAACTCCCCGAGGAGGCGGGCCGCGACGGCTCGGGCGATCTGAACCGCTCGGACCTGACCGAGAACGAGTCGGTCCGCAACGACACCGACGCGCCGAACGGGAGCCAGCCGCCGGACGTCGACGGTACCGCGACCGCTCCGAACGGCACGGACGGCGCCGTGGCCGAAATCACGCTACTGTCCGACCCCGTACCCGGGCGTCCGGTCACGGTCGAGGTGACGCGCAGCGGTCAGCCCCTCGCCGGCGTACCGGTGTCGTTCAACGGCGAGCGCGTCGGGCGCACGAACGAGTCCGGGCTGGTCAGCGCGCCGGTCCCCTTCGCCCCGGAACTCGTCGTCGGCGTCGCCGAGAACGCGACGGTCCGGCGGACCGACGGCGACGGTGCCGCTCCCGACGGCGACGCGGCTGGCGGCGGCGACGGCACCGGGAGCGGCGCCGGCAGTGCGGCCGTCGGTCTCGGCGGCGGCGCCGTCGCGGGCGCGTCCGACGGCCGGCTGCGGTCCGTGTCGGTACCGAGCGCCGCGTCCACACAGGACGGCGACGACACGGTGGGCAACGAGACGACCGAGCGCTTCGACGTACCGACGAACGTGACGATCACGGTGGCGGGCGACCCCGAACCGGGCGAAACGGTGACCGTCGAGACACTGCTCGCCAACCGCTCGCTCGCGGGCGCGACGGTCGCGGTCGACGGCGAACGCGTCGGGGAGACGGCCGCCGACGGGACCGTCGAGGCGACGCTCCCCGCGGCCGAGTCGGTCACGATCACCGCGACTCGGGGGGCGGCCAACGGGACGCGGACGCTGCCGCTCGCGAACGTCTCCGTCTCGACCGCTGGGTTCGCGCTCCCCGGCCTCTCGGTCACGGTGTCGGTGACCGACGGCGGCGACCCCGTCGAGGGCGCGACCGTCGCGGTCGGCGGCCGGACCGTCGAGACCGGGCCGGACGGCGAGGCGACGGTCCCGCTCCCGGTCGCCACGGGCGCGACGGTCACGGTGACGACGCCCGCCGGCATCACGAAGACTGCCTCGGTCCCCTACCAGTTCCTGACCGCCGGCGCGCTCCTCGCGCTGGCGCTCGGCCTCGTCGCTGCCCTCCTCTATCTCCACCGACGGGCGACGGCGGCCGGCCACTCGCTGACCGAACACCTGTCGACGCTCGCCGCGTGGCTCCCCGGCGCCGCCGTCGGCGCGCTCGTCGCGCTCGCCGCCCGCGGCGAACGGCTGCTCGGGCGCCTGCCCGCCGCTCTCCGCGCGGTCGTCACCGAACTCCGGGCCGCGATTCGCGCCGCCATCGCCGCCGTCCGCGAGCGCGGCCTCGACCGCGACGCGCTCCCGGGGCCGCGAGCGCTCGCCGGACTGCTCCTCGCTCGCCTTCGCGCGGCGCTGGCCCGGCTGCGTGCGGCACTGCGCGGCGCCCGGGCCGCGGTGGTGCCCCGCGGGACGGACGACGCGCCGGCCACAGGGTCCGAGGTCGCCGACCCGCCGCCGGTCCAGCACGGACCGACCGCCCGCGAGCGGATCGAGGCGGCGTGGGCGGACTTCCGGGAACGGGTGCCCGCGGCCGACCGCGAGTCGATGACGCCGGGCGAACTCTCCCGGGAGGCCGTCGCGGCCGGCTTCCCCGACTCGCCGGTGCGGACGCTCACCGACGCCTTCCGGGCGGTCGAGTACGGCCGCCGCGACCCGCACGGCTACGTCGAGCCGGCCGAGCGCGCCCGTGACCGCCTGGCCGACGGCGACGAGCCCGACGACGAGACGGCGACAGACGGCGGCACCGCCGACGACGTGACCGCGGCCGAATCCACGGCCGAAGACGGAGCCGACGGGGACGACGGAGGTGCCGGTCAATGAGCACCTGGAGCCGCGTGCTGGCCGGGACCGGTGCCGTCGCCCTGCTCTCCGCGGCCGTCCTCGCGCTCGCGCCGGGGCTCTTTCCGGTGCCGCGGTCACAGCTCCAGCCGTTCCTCGACGCGGTGACCGAGAACGTCGGCCTGGCGGGGCTGGCCGGTCTCGCGGCCGCTATCGCGGTCGTACAGGGGCTGTGGTCGTCGACGACGCCGCCGCGGCCCCCGTCGCTCCCGGCCGGCGACCGCGACGACGCGCCGGCGACGCCCACCGTCGGGGCCGACTTCGACGAGCGGCTGGCAGCGACCGGGCGGGTCGGGACGCGGACGACCGAGGCCGAGGCGACGGTCCGCGAGGACCTGCGCCGGCTGGCAATCGACGCCCACCGGGAGGCGACCGGCTGTGACTGGGAGCGGGCGGCCCGCGCCGTCGAGACCGGCGAGTGGACCGACGACCCCGCGGCCGCGGCGTTCGTCGGCGGCCCCGACGCCCCCACCGTCCCCCTCCGTGTCTGGTTTCGGGACGTGCTCAGCGACGAGGGGGCGTTCCACCGTCAGACCACCCGGACCATCCGTGCGGTCTACGACCTCGGGTCCGACGACGAGTGGCGGCCCGAACGGTTCGACCGGGCGCGGACGCGGGCGGGGGCAGACGCCGCCGACACCGACGATACCACTCCCCCGTCGCCGACAGGGTCGACCGACGCCGACCGGGGGGTGACGGAGCGATGATGCGCGTCGCCCGCTGGCACGGCGCGCTGGTCGGCGCCCTGTTCGCCAGCGCCTGTGGCCTCTACGTCGGCAACGCCACGCTCGTCCTGGTCGCGGTCGTCCCGCTCGCGTACGTCCTCTACGGGTTCGTCACGGACCTCGGGCCGCCGTCGCTCTCGGTGACGCGGACAGTCAGCGAGGAGCGCAGCGACCCCGGCGAACCGGTCACGGTGGCGCTGACCGTCGAGAACACGGGAAACGCGCCCATCCCGGACCTCCGGATCGTCGACGACACGCCCGCCGACGTGCCCGTGGTCGACGGCTCGCCGCGGGCCTGCACCGCGCTCCGCCCCGGCGAGGCCGTCACCGTCGAGTACGACCTCCTGCCCCCGCGTGGCACCCACGAGTTCGGCGCGGCGACCGTCCGCGGGCGCAGCCTCGCGGGCACCATCGTCGGCACCACGACCGTCGAGCCCACGGGCGCGGCCGAGGTGGTCTGTGACACGCTCCTCGACGAGTTCCCGTTGCAGGACGAGACCATCCAGTACGCTGGCAAACACGTTACCGACACGGGCGGGCGCGGGGTCGCCTTCCACTCCGTCCGGGAGTACCGCCGCGGCGACTCGCTGTCGCGCATCGACTGGCACCGCCTCGCCGGCGGCGGCGACCTCGCGACCATCAACTACCGCGAGGAGCGCGCCGCCTCGATAGTGTTCGTCGTCGACGCCCGGCCCGACGCCGACGTGAGTCCGCCCCGCGGCGGGCCGACCGCCACCGACCTCTCGGTGTACGCCGCCGCGCAGGGACTGGTCACGCTCACCGGCGAGGGCCACGAGGTCGGCGTCACCCCGCTCGTGCCGTCGGCCGGCGAGCGGGCGGTCCCGCCGGGCCGCGGCGAGTCGACGCGCCGGCGTGCGGAGACCCTCCTCGACTCGCTGGGTCGGGACGACGTGCCTACCGCCCACGCCGCGTCCAGCGGACGGGCCGACGAGACCGATGGCTCGGCGGCCGACGCGGACGACGTGGCCGAGGCCGACGCGGACGCCGGCGACGAGGACTCCGCGGCCACCCCGGAGGCGGTCGCGACCGACGGGTCGGGACCGGCCGACGCGCCGAGCGTCGACGGCGCGGCCGTCGGCCTCCGCCTCGCGGAACGCCTGCCCGCGGACGCGCAAATCGTGCTCTGTACGCCGCTGCTCGACGACGTGCCCGTCGAGGCCATCGAGCAGTTGCGGGCACACGACCACGCCGTCTCCCTCCTGAGTCCGAACGTCACGCGGCCGGTCGACGGGTCGCCGACGCCCGGCCAGTCCGTGCTCGACCTCGCCCGTCGGACGCGGCTGCAGGAGTGTCTCGCCCTCGGCGTCCCGACGGCCGACTGGTCGCCGACCGACCCGCTCGGGATCGCCCTCGCGGACGTGCTCGACGCGCACCACCGGCGGTGGAACGCATGACCGGCGCCGACGACTCGTCCGCCGGCACGGCGACCGACGGCGGGTACGCCACCGCACCGGACGCCGACGGCGACGCTGACTGGCGAACCACCGCTCTCACCGACGGCGGCCTCCGGGCACGGGTCGCCGCCCTCGCTGGCGGCGTCTCCCTGTCCGGCGGCGTCAGCGGCGGCTTCGCGCTCCTGGCGAGCCTGCTCGTCGGCGGGCAGTTGCTCGGCCTCCCGCTCGCGGTCCTCGCCGTCGCCGCTGGTGCGACGGTCGCGCTGGGTCTCGCCGCACTCGACAGCGGCCGCCCACGGGTCCGGCTGCTTGGCGGTGCGGTCCTGGCACCGGCGGCCGTCCTCGTTCTCGCGGCACTCGGCGTCGGCGTCGCCTTCGGTCTCCGGTCGGGACTGGCCGCCGGCTCCCTCGCGGTCGCGGCCGTCCTCCTGCTCGCCGTCGGGAGCTTCGGCGCCGTCCTCACCGCCGCGCCCGTCTCGGCGCGCGCCCTGCTCGCTGGCACGTTTATGCGATACGTTGGCCTCCTCGTGCCGCTGACTGGTCTCCAGTTGCTCGTCGCGACCGTCACGGCGCCGGCGACGACCGTCGGCGCACTCGGCGCTCTCGCGTTCGACAGCCCGGAGCCGCTGCTGGCCGTCGGTCGCGCGCTGCTCGCCCCGCGTGGCCCGACTGCCCTGCTCACGTTCCTGCTCTCGCTGGTCGCGCTCGGCTGGCTCGCCCGCGCGCTGGTCGGCGCCCTCCCCGTCGTCTCCCTGTTCCCGCCACGGCGCCGGCCCGAGATCGCGGGCCGCGTCGACCGCCTTCGCGCGACACTCGGCCGCGCTGTCCTCGTCGGTGGCGGCCTCGCCACCGCTGGCTACGTCCTCGCGCTCGGCGCCGGCGTCGCCGCCCCCGCACGGCTCGGGACCGCCCTCGACCCGCCGCTCTCGGGACTCGTCACCGGGCTGCTCACATCCGTCTCCCTGCGGGTCGTCCTGCTCACGCTGCTCGGCCTCGGGGTCGCCGTCCTCGTCGGCGAGCGCCTCCGCCGGCGGGTCCGCCGACTCACCGAGACCGACCTCCGGCTGGCTGCGATGCCGCCAGTCGGCGCCGTCGGCACCGCGCTCGCGACGGGAGTCGTCGTCACGGCTTTCACCACTCCCGCGGCCGTCCTCGATTCGGTCCCGGCGCCGCTCCGCGAGCCGGTCGCGGGCGCGCTCGACGGCGGCCTCGTCGCCGCGACGTTCCTCGCGGTCTTCGCCTCGCTCGTCGTCCTCGGCGCCCTCCTGCTCGGGCTGACGGTGCTGGTCGGCTCGCCGGTCCTGCCCGACCGCGCGCTCGGTCCCGCCCTCGCTGCCACTGCCGTCTTCGGACTCGGACTCCTGCTCGCGCTGTTCGGCGGCCCCTCGACACTCGCCTTGCTGTCGGCCGTCGTCGCTTTGGTCGTCTGGGACGCCGGCGAGTTCGCCACCGGCCTCCGGGAGGAACTCGGGACCGACGCCGCCACGACTCGCGGCGAACTCGTCCACGTCGGCGGGAGCCTCGCCGTCGGCGCCGGCGCACTGCTCGTCGCGGTCCTCCTCGAACTCCTCGTCGCCAGCGGCGCGCTCGTCCCGTCGGTTCCCGACGAGGCGCTGGCTGCCGGCGCCCTCGCCATCGCCTTCGGCACCGTCGTCGTCCTCGTCTCGGCGTTGCGGGAGTGACTTCCCCGCCCCTCAGTCCTCGATGGTGGGCACGGGCACGGAATCGAGCGCGTCGTCGAGCACCGCGCGCTTGGACACCGAGCGGACGCTCGATTCTGCGGTCAACACCAGTCGGTGAGTGAAGACGGCGGGCGCGATACGTTTCACGTCGTCGGGGACGACGTAGTCGCGGCCGTCGATGACGGCGTAGGCGCGGGCGGCCTCGAACAGCCGCTGGATGCCCCGCGGGGAGACACCCACCTCGACGCGCTCGTCCTCGCGGGTCGCCCGCCCGAGGTCGACGACGTACTCCCGGAGGTCCGACTCGACGGTGACCGCCTCGGGCACGTCCTGGAGGGCCCGGACCGTCTCGTGGTCGACGACCGGCTCGACCGTCGGCGCCTGTGCCTCGCGGTCTGCCCGCCGGTCCAGCAGTTCGAGTTCGCCGTCCCGTTCGGGGTAGCCCATGCTCGATTTGATCATGAAGCGGTCCAGCTGGGCCTCGGGCAGGGAGAACGTCCCCTCCTGCTCGACCGGGTTCTGTGTCGCCATCACGAAGAAGGGATCGGGGAGGGCGTGCGTGTCGCCGTCGACGGTGACCTGCCCCTCCTCCATCGCCTCCAGCAGCGCGGCCTGGGTCTTCGGCGGGGCGCGGTTGATCTCGTCGGCGAGCACGACGTTCGCGAAGACGGGGCCCCGCGAGAACTCGAAGGTCCCCTCGTGTTCGTCGTAGATGTGGGTGCCGGTGATGTCGGCGGGGAGGAGGTCCGGCGTGAACTGGATGCGGGAGAACTCCAGTCCGAGGCCGGTCGCGAGGCTCCGGGCGGTCAGGGTCTTGCCCATCCCGGGCACGTCTTCGAGCAGTACGTGTCCGCGCGCGAGGATGCCGGTCAGGACCTGCCGGAGGAACTCACGGTCCGCGATCACGGCCGACTGCACTTCGTCCAGGACCCCCGTACACTCCTCGGCAGCGTCGGTGACGACCATCGTACCGTCACATGCGCCAAGAGGTACCTAAACCTGTTCCTGCCTTTCAGGGTCGAAAAACGACGTCGAACGGTCCGCTACTCCGTGGATCGGGCGCCCGCGCTCAGTTCGTCGCTTCGACCTCGACTTCGTCGTCGCGGAGCTTCTCCAGCCGGCCGATCAGCTCCGTCAGCCCGCTGTTGATCCGCTCGACGCGCTCCTCGATATCCTCCGCCGGGATCGCCCCGTCCGGGGTCGGCTGGACGAACCCGTCGTTCTCCAGCATTCGCAGCGAGTACCGGACCTTGTGCTCCGGAAGGCCGGTCCGTTCCGACAGCTTCACGATGCCGATGGGCCCATCCTCGATCACCGCGCGCAGGATTGTCAAATCGCGCTCCTCCTTCTCGACTTGGTTCTGGAGTCGGTCGACCATACTGGCAGTCTCTCCGATTCGGTATCAGCCCACGACACATAACTCTTACAAATGTCTCGGCAACCGACTCCGGACCGGCGATACCGAACGCGACTCCGGGCGACACCGCGGGTCGTCGGTCGTGGTCCCGACCGTCCCCGGTGGTCAGTCGTCGACCGGCGTCCGCCGGAGTTCGTCGATCCGGTCCCGCAGCCGGCTCAGCTCCGATTCGAGGTCCTCCCGGCGGTCGATCAGCGCGCTCAGTTCCTCCGTGTTGACCTGCCTTTCGTTCTCCAGTGCGCTCTCCAGCGCCTCGGTCGTCGACTGGACGAGAAAGCCCGCCACCTGCAGGACCTCCTCTGGCGACTCCCGCCCCGTGTAGAGGGGTACCTCCCCCGAGAGGGGCTGGTACTCCACCAGCGGGACTGACTCCTCGGGCTCGTACTCCGTCGACGCGCTCAGGCTCGTCACCGGGTTTAGCCGGTTCTGGGTCTGCTCGGTGCGGACGATGCCGAACTCCTCGGCCAGCGTGCCGTAGGTCGCCTCCAGGTCGCGGAGTTTCTCGCCGGTCTCGACGTCCATCTGTGCCTCGACGTCGGCGAAAAACTGCGCCGTCCCGCCCAGCGACAGCGCGACGGTGAAGAACGCGCCCTGCGAGTGATCGGCGAACTCCCGGAGTCGGTCGCGGACCGCCGCGTGACGGCCCTCGGCGGCCAGTTTCTGTAACTCGTCGAGGAATGCCCGCGTCCCCGCCTCCTGTGCCAGGAAGTCCTCGACCAGCGCCTTCGGCATCTCCTGTGGCGCGTCGTCTCGCCCGCTCATACTCCCCCTTCGGCCCCCGACACTATACGCTTTGGTCCGGGGTCGCACTCCGTCCCGGTCCGCTCTGAGACGGGATGGTCCCGTCGAACTCGAACTCGCTGGCCCAGTTTATCGACGGATGGTCGATGTCTGCCTCGAACCGGAGTTCCATCTTCTGCTCCGTCGCGTCGTCTACGTCGACCCAGTACAGTGCCCCCGTTTCCGGGTAGCGAACGGCGAACGCGTCGGCTGCTCCCTCGTACGTCTGTTCGTGATACACACCGTCTCTGGTCGTCTGTGAGTGTGTATTGAATCGGATCGTTTCGGGCTTGTTCTGCCAAGCGGTCTTGCACTGCACTCGGTGTAGCGTCCCGCCGTCGTCAACGACCAAATCGTACTTATCGTTGTCACCGAACGGGACCGAAACGCTGTATCCCGCTTCGACTAACGAACTCAGAACCGCGGCCTCCGTGCGGTCCCCGCGCATCTTGCTGTTCTCCGTCACGGCTGTCACTGCCTCGGACTCTCATATAATCTCTCGGCCCCGGCGAACCCCAGGTTGAGAACCGTTTGTGATCAGCGAACGCGGTCGCTCTGCTCTCCATCGGTGTCACGTTCGGAAAAGCGCCCGGAGCGGGATTTGAACCCGCGTCACAACCGTGACAGGGTTGTATGATGGGCCACTACACCATCCGGGCAATCGCATCCTCCTCTTTCTGGGTTCCAGTATTAAGACTTTCCAAACGAACCCGCGGCGTCACCGGTTCACACGGGATTAGTTGTCGTCCGTCCGCTCACCGTCTCTCGATTCACTGCTCCGAAACGGCACCCGTTCGGTAACGAGTGGTAACCCAAACCAATATGTGTGCAGTCCCCGTCTTGATTGGTAGGTTCGCCGACTCGACCCGACGCCGGGTCGAGTAGCGACTGCCGGCAGCGTTTGGTAACGTTTTAGTAGGCGCCCGCGCAAGGACGCTGTAGTATCTCGTGACAGCAACCTTCTCCAGCCAACTCGACCACAACACATGGTAGATGTAAGCGACCACGAACTCGTTCCGGAGCACAACATCCTCGACGAGGAAGACCTGGACGACGTGCTCGCGGAGTACGACATCGACCGTACAGACCTGCCGAAAATCAAGCGGACGGACTCGGCACTGCCCGATGGCGCCGAGGTGGGCGACGTCATCGAGATCGTCCGGAACTCGCGAACGACCGACCGAGCGGTCGTCTATCGGCTCGTGGTGGAATAATGAATACAGCAAACCGACGCACTATATCGCGTGAGTACTTTTCGAGGGAACGACTCGCAGAACACCACTTCCGTTCGTTCAACGCCTTTCTGGACCGGGGTATGCAGGAAGTGGTCGACGAGAAAGAGACCATCGAGACCGACATCGGCGACAAGGAAGGCGAGGAGCCGGTCTTCGTCGAACTGGGCGACGTGCGCGTCGTCACGCCGCGTGTCCGCGAGGCGGACGGCAGCGAGGAACTGCTCTACCCCCAGGAGGCCCGACTCCGGAACATCACCTACGCCGCGCCGGTGTTCATGGAGATGGCTATCATCAAGGGCGGCATCGAGG
Source organism: Halorientalis marina (assembly GCF_023028345.1). Classification (GTDB taxonomy): domain Archaea; phylum Halobacteriota; class Halobacteria; order Halobacteriales; family Haloarculaceae; genus Halorientalis; species Halorientalis marina. The sequence goes on from NZ_CP095487.1 coordinate 614,152, forward strand.
AGGAGGAACACGTCGTCGACCAGACCGAGACGAAGATCGGCCGGATGCCGATCATGGTCGGGTCGAACAAGTGTAACATCTCCGGGTTCACGGACAACGAACTGATCGACATCGGCGAGGACCCCGCCGACCCCGGTGGCTACTTCATCGTCAACGGCTCCGAGCGGGTCCTGATGACCAGCGAGGACCTCGCACCGAACAAGATCCTCGCCGAGTACGACACGAAGTACGGCGACGAGATTCAGGTCGCAAAGACCTTCTCCCAGCGCCGCGGGTACCGCGCGCTGGTGCTCTGTGAGCGGACCCGTGACGGCCTGCTCGAAGTCTCCTTCCCGAGCGTGTCGGGGAGCATCAACTTCGTGACGCTCGTGCGGGCGCTCGGTCTCGAATCCGACGAGGAGATCGTCCACCGGGTCAGCGACGACCCCGAGATCGTGAAGTTCATGCTCGAGAACCTGGAGGAGGCGGACGTCCAGACGACCGAGGAAGCCATCGAGACGCTCGGGAAACGCGTCGCCTCGGGCCAGGGCAAGAACTACCAGCTCAAACGCGCCAACTACGTCATCGACCGGTACCTCCTCCCGCACCTCCACGAGGACGGCGTCGACGAGGAGGAGGTCCGCATCAACAAGGCCTACTACCTCTGTCGGATGGCAGAGGCCTGCTTCGAGCTGGCACTGGACCGGCGCGAATCCGACGACAAGGACCACTACGCCAACAAGCGCCTGAAGGTCTCCGGCGACCTCATGAAGGACCTGTTCCGGACGGCGCTGAACAAGCTCGCCCGGGACGTGAAGTACCAGCTCGAACGGGCGAACATGCGCAACCGCCAGCTGTCGGTTTCGACGGTGGTTCGCTCGGACGTGCTGACCGAGCGGCTCGAACACCCCATCGCGACGGGGAACTGGGTGGGCGGCCGCTCGGGCGTGAGCCAGCTCGTCGACCGCACGGACTACATGGGTGTGCTCTCCCACCTGCGCCGCCTTCGCTCGCCGCTCTCTCGCAGTCAGCCACACTTCGAGGCACGGGATCTGCACGCGACCCAGTGGGGTCGCATCTGTCCCTCCGAGACGCCGGAGGGGCCCAACTGTGGGCTGGTGAAGAACTTCGCGCAGGCCATGGAGCTGTCACAGACCATCGAGGACGAACAGGGACTGAAACAGGAACTCGCGTCGATGGGTGTCGAGGGCATTCCGGGCATCGAATCCATCGAGCAGACACCAGCGGACGATTAACATGAGCAAGGGACGAGACGCGAAAGTATACGTCAACGGTAGTCTGGTCGGGACACACCCCGACCCGCACAAGCTCGCAGCGGACATCCGACAGGCACGCCGCCGCGGGGATGTCTCCGAGATGGTCAACGTCTCGGTGAAGGGACGCACGAACGAAGTCATCGTCAACGCCGACGCGGGGCGGGCACGCCGCCCGCTCATCGTCGTCGAGGACGGCGAACCCCTCGTCTCGGAGGAGGAGGTCGCGGCGCTGAAAGCCGGCGAACTCGACTTCGAGGACCTCGTCGAGCGCGGGTACGTCGAGTTCATCGACGCCGAGGAGGAAGAGGACATCTACGTCGCCGTCGAGGAGGGCGATCTCACCGCGGACCACACGCACCTCGAAGTGGACCCGCAGCTCATCTTCGGGATCGGCGCGGGGATGATTCCCTACCCCGAACACAACGCCTCGCCGCGGATTACGATGGGCTCGGGGATGATCAAGCAGTCGCTGGGGCTGCCCTCGGCCAACTACCGCATCCGGCCGGACACGCGCCAGCACTTGCTTCACTACCCGCAGCTGTCGATGGTCAAGACACAGACCACCGAGCAGATCGGGTACGACGACCGCCCGGCGGCACAGAACTTCGTCGTCGCGGTCATGAGCTACGAGGGGTTCAACATCGAGGACGCCCTCGTGCTCAACGGCGGCTCGGTCGACCGCGCGCTCGCCCGCTCTCACTTCTTCCGCACCTACGAGGGCGAGGAGCGCCGGTATCCGGGCGGCCAGGAGGACCGCTTCGAGATCCCCGACGACGACGTCCGGGGGGCAAGAGGGGAGGAGGCCTACACGCACCTCGACGAGGACGGCCTCGTCAACCCCGAGACGAAGGTCGGCGAGAACGACGTGCTGCTCGGGAAGACCTCGCCCCCACGGTTCCTCGAGGAACCGGACGACATGGGCGGGCTCTCCCCGCAGAAGCGCCGTGAGACGTCGGTCACGATGCGCTCGGGCGAGTCCGGCATCGTCGACACCGTCACGCTCATGGAGGGCGAGGACGGCTCGAAACTCTCGAAGGTCTCCGTGCGCGACGAGCGCATCCCCGAACTCGGGGACAAGTTCGCCTCGCGGCACGGACAGAAGGGCGTCGTCGGCCACATCGCCCCCCAGGAGGACATGCCCTTCACCGAGGAGGGCGTCGTGCCGGACCTCATCCTCAACCCCCACGCCCTCCCGTCGCGGATGACGGTGGGCCACGTGCTGGAGATGCTCGGCGGCAAGGTCGGGTCCCTGGAAGGCCGGCGCGTCGACGGGACCCCCTTCACCGGCGAGGACGAGGAAGAACTCCGCGGCGGCCTGGAGGAGAAGGGCTTCAAATCCAGCGGGAAGGAAGTCATGTACTCCGGGGTCACGGGCGAGAAAATCGAGGCGGAAATCTTCGTCGGGACCATCTTCTACCAGAAGCTCTACCACATGGTCTCGAACAAACTGCACGCCCGTTCGCGCGGGCCGGTGCAGGTGCTGACCCGCCAGCCGACCGAGGGGCGGGCCCGCGAGGGCGGCCTCCGAGTCGGCGAGATGGAACGGGACGTGCTCATCGGCCACGGGGCGGCGATGGCGCTCAAGGAACGGCTCCTGGACGAGTCCGACCGCGAGTGGATCAACGTCTGTGGTCAGTGTGGCATGACCGCCGTCGAGAACGTGGAGCAACGGCGCGTCTACTGCCCGAACTGTGACGAGGAGACGGACATCCACGAGATCGAGATGTCCTACGCGTTCAAGCTCCTGCTCGACGAGATGAAAGCGCTCGGGATCGCACCCCGGATCGAACTGGAGGACGCAGTGTAAATGAGTCAGCACGCACCAAAAGAGATCGGCCAGTTGACGTTCGGCCTGATGGACCCCGAGGAGTACCGCGACATGAGCGCCACGAAGGTCATCACGGCCGACACCTACGACGACGACGGGTTCCCCATCGACATGGGGCTGATGGACCCGCGCCTCGGCGTGATCGACCCCGGTCTCGAATGCAAGACCTGTGGGAAACACTCCGGGTCGTGTAACGGCCACTTCGGCCACATCGAACTCGCAGCCCCCGTCATCCACGTCGGCTTCGCGAAACTCATCCGGCGGCTCCTGCGCGGGACCTGCCGGGAGTGTTCGCGGCTCTGTCTCAACGACGAGGAACGCGAGGAGTTCACCAGCCGCCTGCGCCGCGCGCGGGAACTCGGGAACGACCTCAACGACGTGACCAAGGCGGCGATCCGGCAGGCACGCAAGAAGGACCACTGCCCGTTCTGTGGCGAACAGCAGTACGACATCAACCACGAGAAGCCGACCACGTACTACGAGGTCCAGCAGGTGCTGACCTCGGAGTACCCCGACCGGATCGCCGCGGCGATGGAGCCGGACCCGGACGACGAGGACGACCAGGGAATGTCCCCGGTCGAACTCGCCGACGAGACCGGCGTCGACCAGAGCCGCATCCAGGACATCCTCTCCGGCGAGTTCCGGCCCCGCGAGGAGGACCGCAAGGCCATCGAGAAGGCCCTGGACGTGGACCTCACCGAGGAGGACATGAACAAGCTGATGCCCTCCGACATCCGGGACTGGTTCGAGGCCATCCCCGACGGGGACCTCAACGTGCTCGGCATCAGCGCAGAGCGCTCCCGTCCCGAGTGGATGATTCTGACCGTCCTGCCGGTGCCGCCGGTCACTGCCCGCCCCTCGATCACGCTGGACAACGGCCAGCGGAGCGAGGACGACCTCACCCACAAACTGGTGGACATCATCCGCATCAACCAGCGGTTCATGGAGAACCGCGAGGCCGGTGCGCCCCAGCTCATCATCGAGGACCTCTGGGAACTGCTCCAGTACCACGTCACCACCTTCATGGACAACGAGATTTCAGGGACGCCGCCGGCCCGACACCGCTCCGGGCGGCCTCTGAAGACCCTCTCCCAGCGGCTGAAGGGCAAGGAGGGCCGCTTCCGTGGCTCGCTGTCCGGGAAGCGCGTGAACTTCTCGGCACGGACCGTCATCTCCCCGGACCCGACGCTCAGCCTGAACGAGGTCGGTGTGCCCGACCGGGTCGCCAAGGAGATGACCCAGACGATGAACGTCAACGAGCGGAACCTGGAGGAGGCACGTCGCTACGTCTCCAACGGCCCCGAGGCACATCCGGGCGCCAACTACGTCCAGCGACCGGACGGCCGTCGGCTGAAGGTGACGCCGAAAAACTGCGAGGAGCTGGCCGAGAAGGTCGACCCCGGCTGGGAGGTCTCGCGACACCTCATCGACGGCGACATCATCGTGTTCAACCGCCAGCCGTCGCTGCACCGGATGTCCATCATGGCCCACGAGGTCGTCGTGATGCCGTACAAGACGTTCCGGCTGAACACGACGGTCTGTCCGCCGTACAACGCGGACTTCGACGGCGACGAGATGAACATGCACGCCCTCCAGAACGAGGAGGCCCGGGCGGAGGCGCGCGTCCTGATGCGCGTCCAGGAGCAGATGCTCAGCCCGCGGTTCGGCGAGAACATCATCGGTGCCATCCAGGACCACATCTCGGGGCTGTACCTGCTGACACACACGGACCCACACTTCAACGAGACGCAGGCCCTGGACATGCTGCGGGCGACGCGCATCGACGAACTGCCCGAACCCGACGGGGTCAGCACGAGCGACGCGAGTGCGGGCTCGTCGGACGCGGCCGCGTCCGACGGGGAGGAGGACGGAAAGCCCTACTGGACGGGGCGGTCGCTGTTCTCCGAGCTGTTGCCCGACGACCTCACTCTGGAGTTCACGTCCTCGGCCGGCGACACGGTCGTCATCGAGGACGGGCAGATGGTCGATGGGACCATCGACGAGGACGCGGTCGGTGCCTTCGGCGGCGAGATCGTCGACACCATCTGCAAGGTGTACTCAAACACGCGCGCGCGCATCTTCGTGAACGAGGTGTCGACGCTCGCGATGCGGTCGATCATGCACTTCGGGTTCTCCATCGGTATCGACGACGAGTCGATCTCGCCGGAGGCCGAGGCCCAGATCGACGAGGCTATCGGGAACGCCTACGACCGCGTGCAGGAACTCATCCAGACCTACGAGCAGGGTGACCTCGAATCCCTGCCCGGCCGTACCGTCGACGAGACGCTGGAGATGAAGATCATGCAGACCCTCGGGAAGGCCCGCGACAGCGCGGGTGACATCGCCGAGGACCACTTCGACGACGACAACCCCGCGGTCGTGATGGCCGAGTCCGGGGCGCGTGGGTCGATGCTGAACCTGACCCAGATGGCCGGCGCCGTCGGCCAGCAGGCGGTCCGCGGCGAGCGGATCAACCGCGGCTACGAGGACCGCACCCTCAGCCACTACAAACCGAACGACCTCTCGGCGGAGGCCCACGGCTTCGTGGAACACTCCTACCGCGGCGGGCTCGAACCCAGGGAGTTCTTCTTCCACGCGATGGGCGGCCGCGAGGGGCTGGTCGACACCGCCGTTCGTACGTCCAAGTCCGGCTACCTCCAGCGCCGACTCATCAACGCCCTCTCCGAACTGGAGACGCAGTACGACGGCACCGTCCGGGACACGAGCGACACCATCGTCCAGTTCGAGTTCGGCGAGGACGGTACCAGTCCGGTGAAGGTCTCCTCGAACGAGGACAACGACATCGACGTCGACCGCATCGCCGACCGCGTGCTTGACGCGGAGTTCGCGGACGAGACGCAGAAACAGCAGTTCCTCGGCGAGGAACGCGAGCCGACCAACCTCTCGGAGCACGCCGACGAGTGGTGGATGGCCCAGAGTGACGACTAACATGAGCGAAATAGACTACGACCCCACGGAGAAGTTCGAGGGCATCGACGCGGACATCGAGGCCGTCGTCGAGGACACCGACCTGCCCCGACGGCTGCGCAATCAGGTGTACGAGACCATCGACGACCGCGGCGGCGTAGACGTCGAGGCGGCCGACGAGATCGCCAGGGCCGTCGAGGCGCGGTACAACGACACGCGTGTCGACCCGCTGGACCCGGTCGGGACCGTCTCGGCCCAGTCAATCGGGGAACCCGGCACCCAGATGACGATGAACACGTTCCACTACGCGGGCGTCGCGGAGATCGACGTGACTCAGGGCCTCCCGCGGCTCATCGAGTTGGTGGACGCCCGGAAGACGCCGGACACGCCGATGATGACGGTCCACCTGGAAGACGAGTACGCGGTCGACCGCGAGCGCGCCCACGAGGTCGTCTGGAAGATCGAGGCGACGAAGATCCTCGCGCTCGGGGACATCTCGACGGACGTGGCGGACATGCGCGTCGTCGTCGACCTCAATCCCGACACCCTCCGGGAGCGGTGGCCGACGGTCGACGACCTCGGCGCGGTCGTTGAGGAGATCTCCGAAACAATCGAGTCGAACCTCGGCGTCGAGGTCGTCCAGCTCGACGAGACGATCATCGAGTTCGGGCCGGACCAGCCCAGTTACCGGGAACTGCTTCAGCTGGTCGAGGACCTTCGCGAGATCGTCTTCAAGGGCATCGAGGACATCGACCGCGTCGTCATCCGCAAGGAGGAGACCGACGACAGCGAGGACGGCGAGTTCGTCCTCTACACCGAGGGGTCGGAACTCGGGAACGTCCTCTCCATCGAGGGCGTCGACGCCTCGCGGACGACCTGCAACAACATCCACGAGATCCACCGCAATCTCGGGATCGAGGCGGCCCGCGAGGCGATCATCGAGGAGACGATGAACACCCTCGAAGAGCAGGGGCTGGACGACGTGAACGTCCGGCACCTGATGCTGGTCGCGGACATCATGACCAACAACGGCGAGATCGAGTCCATCGGCCGCCACGGTATCTCCGGCTCGAAGGACTCGGTGCTGGCCCGGGCGGCCTTCGAGGTGACGGTCAACCACCTGCTCGATGCGGCGATCCACGGGGAGGTCGACGACCTCAACGGCGTGACCGAGAACGTCATCGTCGGGAAGCCGATCAAGCTCGGCACCGGCGACGTGAACCTGCGGATGGGGTCGGGCCCCGCGCGGGACGGTGAAGGGGCCGACTGACGCGGTATGACGGTCACGCTCTCGGATCGTGCGCGGCAGTACATCGCGTTGTTCGAGGACGAGGCTGGGGTCACGATCCGTGACTGCGTGGTCGACGGGGAGTACGACCGCGTGCTCTTCGTCGTCAAGGCCGGCGAGATGGCCGCGGCCATCGGTCCGAGCGGCCGAACGGTCGAGAAGATGGAGGCCGAACTCGGCACCGACATCGAACTGGTCGAGGACGCCGACACGGCCGAGGCGTTCGTCGCGAACGCGCTCGCGCCCGCGGCGGTCTACAACGTCACGATCAGCGAGAACGACGACCGGATCGCCTACGTCGAGGTCGACCACGACGACACGGGCGTCGCCATCGGCTCGAACGGGAAGAACATCGACGCGGCGCGGCTGCTCGCCAGCCGCCACTTCGACGTGGACGACGTGCAACTGACCTAGCACCTTTTTGCCGCTCGGGTTCGCGCGAAGCGCGAACCACTCGCGGCAAAAATGTGCGTGAAAAAGGCCGAGCGCTCGCTTCGCTCGCGCTCGGTGAACCGCGCCGCTTCGCGGCGCGGATGCCCGTGTTCGTGTGCCCGGCGTTCGGCTGAAACGGAATAATTGCCAGCGCTACGTTTCCTCTAGTATGGACAGGGAGAGGGAACTCGCCTTGGCTATCGGTGTCGTTCTCCTCGTCATCGTCGCCGGCACGGTTCCGGTGGCCTATCCCCAACAGAAGCGCCTCCCTGACCGTCCGGACACACTGTCGCCTTCGACCGCCCGGACGTATGTGAGCGACTTCGAGCGGAGTTACCAGTGGAATCAGGAAGTCGACGGCTGGTTCGATCCAGTGACCGTGAACGTCGTCCGGACGAACGTGACCCAGCACGACGACGGGTACTGGGTGCACCTCGAAATCGGGTTTGCCGAGCGAGCGATCCGGTCGACTGGTGGTGGGTTCTATACGGTCAATTACTTCGTCAATCGGACGACGACAATGCGGGCTGTCGCCGGCGGCCAGCACCGACCCGGACTGCACCCGCAGAAGGGAACCGCAGCCGCATAGCGCATCTATTTCGGACCGCTCGGCGCGACCGGTAGTGCTGTGTACGGCGGGTACTTTGCAGGAGGCTGTCGATTCGAAGAAACCGTGAGCGACGACCCGATCAGGCCGACGCGGAGTCCCGATGCCAGCCCGGGTCGTGGCCGGTCCGCTCGATGCGGTCGGCTCGACACGCCGGGCAGAAGTCGGGCGTCTCCGACTCGCCGTCGGGGACGTACACCGCACCGCCACACTCGACGCACGCATCCGCAACGATGGTCACACAGTCCGCACAGAGGCCGAAGTCGTCGACCGTGAGGTCGCGCAGCGGTTCCAGTCGTTTGTCGAGGATGTACTCGTCGATGACCGTCTGGCAGTTGTGACACGGTTGCATAGCGATGCACAGCCACCGAAGCGCCGCCGCGGTAAATACCTGCCCCCGCCGGCACCGACGGCGGCCGGCACCACGCCGCCGGCAGCGGGTCGTGGTACCGCGACTCTCGGAAGGGTTATCCCATGTTCGGTCCTATTACTGTTTGTAATGGCAAACGGTAAGGTTGATTTCTTCAACGACACAGGCGGCTACGGTTTCATCTCGACTGACGACGGCGACCTCGACGACGACGAGGACGTGTTCTTCCACATGGAGGACGTTGGCGGGCCGGACCTCGAAGAGGGCGAAGAAGTAGAGTTCGACATCGAATCGTCCCCCAAGGGACCCCGCGCGGCGAACCTCGTCCGCAAGTAACGCTCGCCGTCGCATCCGCGACAGGCGTCGATTTCGTTCTTTCAGACCGTCACACCGACGAGCCGCGGCTCTCCACGACCCGGCGACGGGGGCTGAGTCGGTGTCGGTGGGGACCACAACGTCCATGAGCGGGCCCCGAGAATGGGGGACAGATGTCGCCCTCCACTCCCTTCATCACCGCCGACGGACGGATCGACACCGACCGGGTCCTCGCCGAGGCGATCCCGCTCGCGAAACTCGTCGTCGCCGTCTTCGCGGTCGCACTCGTCCCGCTTCTGGTCGTGTTCATGCTGGGCGGCGGCGGTTCGCCGCTCGGGGTCGTGTTCGTGGTGCTCGCCCAGTTCGTGCTCGTCGTCGGCGGCGGGATCGTCCTGATGCACGTGATCGTTCGAGCGATTCGGCTGGCCGAGGAGTGAACGACCGACGTGTGCCGCCGACACGCGGCGGTTCCGAAAAGGGACGCTTAAGTACCTCGATAGGGTACGGACGGGTACTATGGCGAACGGCAAATACGCCGCGCGAAAACTCAAGAAGGACCGCCAGAACCGTCGGTGGTCCGACTCGAAGTACGCGCGCCGCGAGCGGGGGCTTCGTGAGAAGTCCGATCCCCTCGAGGGCGCCCCTCAGGGTCGAGGTATCGTGCTGGAGAAGACGGCCGTCGAGGCCAAACAGCCCAACTCCGCGGTCCGGAAGTGCGTCCGCGTCCAGCTCATCAAGAACGGCAAACAGGTGACTGCCTTCTGTCCGGGTGACGGTGCGATCTCCTTTATCGACGAACACGACGAGGTCACCATCGCCGGGATCGGTGGCGCGAAGGGTCGCGCGATGGGTGACCTCTCGGGCGTGAACTACAAGGTCGAGAAAGTCAACGGTGTCTCGCTGATCGAACTGGTTCGCGGGAACGCCGAGAAACCGGTGCGCTAATCATGTCGAGCGACGCACCCGAGCCGGACGCGCCTGCCGGCACCGAAGACGAGGACGGCGCCGCCGCGAAACTGTTCGACGAGTGGTCGGTCGAGGACATCGAGTACACCGACCCCTCCACCGAGCGCTACATTACGGTGACGCCCATCGCTCACACGATGGGTCGCCACTCCTCGAAACAGTTCAAGAAGTCGGAGATCAGTATCGTCGAGCGGCTGATCAACCGACTGATGCAGACCGAAGAGAACACCGGCAAGAAACAGCAGGCGACCCGGCTCACCCGCGAGGCCTTCGAGATCATCCACGAGCGGACCGACGAGAACCCGGTCCAGGTGCTCGTGCGCGCGGTCGAGAACAGCGCACCCCGCGAGGAGACGGTCCGCCTGAAGTACGGTGGCATCTCCGTCCCCAAGGCCGTCGACGTGGCACCACAGCGCCGTGTCGACCAGGCCCTGAAGTTCATCGCCGAGGGCGTCCACGGCGACTCCTTCAAATCGCCGACCGAGGCCGAGCAGGCGCTGGCCGACCAGCTCGTCGGCGCCGCCAACAACGACGTCCAGGCCTACGCCGTCAATCAGAAAGAGGAGAAAGAGCGCGTCGCCGCCGCCGCGCGGTAACCTTTCGCCCGTCGTTTTTCCCGTTCTTTACTCACACTGCGTCGGAGCGGTAGCACTGTCTCTCACAATCGTAGCGCCCTCGGGTGGTTTGACGGGCGTCGCTCCTCGCGACTTCACACCACGACACGACTGCCTGTAATAAATGCCCGTCTATGTCCGGGGAAACACTGAGGGACAAAACCGTGCTTGAACACGATGTCGTGGTACGACAGACGAGACGAGGGGGAACCTCCCGCTGTGGGTCTCCACAGCCACGCTGTGTCGGGCTTCTTGGGGAGAAGTCCGAGGCCGCGTGATTCCCGTGGTGTTGGGGGTCGGCACCCGCACGCGTGCCGGCTTTTCGGGGGGCGAACTGTGACGAGTTGTCGACCACGCGTGCAGACACGAGAGTGAGAATCCATGTACGACAAAAGCATCCTAGCAAAGAGCACCGGAGCGTCGCTCGGTGTGGTCGCCATCGTCGGTATGCTCTTCCTGAGCACCGGCACGGCGTTCGCACTTCCGATCTCCGGGATCGGTGGCTTCACGATTAGTGCGACAGAAATCGAAGGCGAGAACCTCAAGCTGTATCCGGCTGGTGCGCAAGACCGACCCAACGACGCGTCGAACGCGTCCCAGTATCCGCAGGGTGTCGTCGAGCTGACGGACACCACGATTACGGACCTGCGCCTCACCAAGGAGTTCGACCTCGGTGAATTCACCGGCTTCCCGGACTCCGCCGGGAACGCGCGGCTCGTGATTACCGCCGGGAACAACGGCACGAAAGTGAGCACCAACAACATTCTGCTCAAGACGCCCAAGCTGGGCGCCCAGTCGGCCACGTTCAACGGCCTGACGATCAACGAGCAGAACTCGAATAACATCCGTGAGACGTTCACGATTACGGCCTCCACGGACCCGAGCGCGGCACCGAACGAGTACGGTGCGACGCGCCAGAGCCTCGATCTGAATGCGAATTCCGGTCCGGGCCTGATCCTCGAGCAGCCGAACATTCGCGCGACCTACCTGACGACGAGTCAGATCACGCTGCCCGACCTCGCGCTGGAAATCCAGTGGGACACCAACGACAACGGTCAGTACACTGACCGGGTCGACTACGGTAGCGCCTCGTCGTAACGTCTGACGACTACCAACTAACCAATTTTTTCGTACGACAACAGGATACAACGATACCATGTCCGTGAAATCAACCCTTTGGCACGTGGTTCCGGAGCCGATCCGGCGACGCATCGACGACCGACTGGCGAGGTTCAACTCGTGGCGGGAGGGCCGCCCCTTCTGGGGAGGGACGCTGCTCATCCTCGCCGGGATCGTGATCGGGTACGTTCCCCTGCAGTTCGCGACCGAACTCGCGGTCATCGGCGGGGCCCAGTCCGTCATCGGGCTCATCTTCGCCGTCCTCGTCTTCCTCGACGGGGTGTTCGTGCTCGCGCGACCGGAGGTGTCCACCATCTTCGGCGTCATCGGGATCGCGCTCTCGATCCTCTCGATCATCGGCGCGCTCGGCGGGCTGTTCGTCGGCATGCTGCTCGGCATCGCCGGCGGGAACCTCTGCATCGCCTGGCAGGATCCCGACCCGAACCGGAGTTCCTCCGGCAGCACGAGCAGTATGGGCGGGTCGAGCAACGAGGACGTGCAGTTCAGCTGGCAGGGCGACCAGTAATCGTCAGCACGTCTCGCCGGGCATCGGCGCGACACCCGACGCGGTTTCCGGCCGGACAGCCCATTTTTTCGCGTTTTTTTGCAGTGGGAAAAAGTTAAGTTGGAGAGCCGGATTGTGTGTAACAGACAGCCACGCTTTCGTCGGGGGACAGGGGGTGGCTGCGGCTATCACACATGTACGACCGCCAACGAGTAGCACGGGGGGCAGGCGCAGCTATCGCCGTCTGGGCTCTCATCGGGCTCGTCTTTTTATCGTCCGGTGTCGCCTACGCAGTACCGCTCGCCGGTTTCGGGGGGTTCAACGCCTCTATCGGCGTCGTCGAAGCCGACAGCCTCGCGTTGTATCCGTCGGTCGGTGACACGTCCGAGCAGGACGCGTACCCGCAGACGGTCATCGAACTGTCGAACACGCAGTTGACGGACCTCGAGGCGTACAAGGACCTGGACGTGAGCACGGTCCCGGGGCTCTCCGGGACGGCTCGGTTCCGGCTGGCGGGCCGTGGCGACATCGACAGTGGGGACGTGCTGTTGAAATCGTCGGCACTGACGGCGGACGATGCACAGTTCGACGGGTTCGTGATCGAGGACTCGGGTAACGAGAGCGTCGACTCGTCGTTCGAAATCTTCGCGAACGACCGAGCGCGACTGGAGAGCGTCAACATCAAGGCGCACTACCTGACGGCGAGTTCGGTGGAACTGTCGAACCTCGCGCTCGGCGTGTGTTACGACTCGAACAACGACGGGACCTGGGAGCGCGGCCCGTGTGACGGCGAGCCCTCGTTCGTCGAGAACAACGACGCGCCGTTCGCGGACGCGAACGCGAGCCCACAGACCGCCGAGCCCGGTTCGCAGGTCACGTTCGACGCCTCGTCGTCGACCGACGTCGACGGCTCGATCGTGAGCTACGAGTGGGCCTTCGGCGACGGCACGACCGCGACGGGTCAGAGCGTCAGTCACGCCTACGACAGCACCGGTACCTACACTGCCACGCTGACCGTCACTGACAACGAAGGCGCCGTGAGTTCGGACGTGGTGACCATCCAGGTGACGTCGACGTCCGGCGAACTGACGGCCGACGCCTCGGCGAACCAGACGACGGCCAATCCGGGCGAGCTGGTCGTGTTCGACGGCGTCGGCTCGTCGGCGCCGGATGGCTTCGTCGAGAGCTACGAGTGGGACTTCGGCGACGGCACGACCGCCACGGGCGAGATGGCCGAACACAGTTACGGCTCGGTGGGGACGTACACGGCGACGTTGACGGTGATCAGTGACTCCGGCGAGACGGCGACCGACACCGTCGAGGTCTCTATTGAGGCCAACGACGCGCCGGCCACCTCGATTTCGGCCAACCGCACGTCGACGAAGGTCGACGAGGCGGTGGCGTTCGACGGGTCGGGGTCGTCGGATTCGGACGGGACGATCACGAGCTACGAGTGGGCCTTCGGCGACGGCACGACCGCGACCGGGCCGGACGCGACCCACCGGTACGCCAGCGCGGGCGAGTACACGGTGACGCTGACGACCCAGGACAACGACGGCGCGACCAGTTCCGACACCGTGACGGTGTCTGTCGCCGAGAACCAGCCGCCGAGCGCCTCGGCGACGGCGAACCGGACGTCGGCGAAGGTCGACGAGGCGGTGGCGTTCGACGGGTCGGGGTCGTCGGATTCGGACGGGACGATCACGAGCTACGAGTGGGTCTTCGACGACGGGACGACCGCGACCGGTCCGACAGCCACGCACCGCTACGGCTCGGCGGGCACGTACAACGCGACGCTGACGGTGACCGACGATAACGGTGCGACCAGCACCGCCGAGGTGACCGTCGAGGTAACGACGAACGTGGCCCCGACGGTGTCGATCTCCGCGAACCGGACGACGGCCAAGGAAAGCGACCCCATCGCGTTCGACGGGTCGGGGTCGTCGGATTCGGACGGGACGATCACGAGCTACGAGTGGGACTTCGGCGACGGCACGACCGCGACCGGGCCGACAGCCACGCACAACTTCAGCGGCGTCGGGTTCCACACGGTGTTCCTGACGGTGACCGACGACGACGGTGCCTCGACGACCGAGACCATCGATATCGAGATCGTCGACAACTACGCGCCGACGGCCGCGGTTACTGCCAACCGAACGGCGGTCAACACGAGCGAAGCCATCGCGTTCGACGCAACGGGCTCGTCGGACCAGGACGATGCCTCGCTCTCCTACCAGTGGGACTTCGGCGACAACTCGACCGCCACGGGGCCAACGCCGACTCACAGCTACGGGTCGACGGGCACGTACACCGTGACGGTGACCGTCAGCGACGACGGTGGCAAAAGCGACACCGCCACCGTCGAGATCACCGTCTCGTAGGCCTCCATTCCATTCTCCGAAATCAGCACGAAATAAAAAACGGCATCTCAGCCGCTCTCCCGGCCGAATATAAAACCCCTCCTATAAACGGGCCAAGGTTAAGGGAGAGAGCGTGATTTGAGGGGAGTGACGCGGCCACGCACTGCCGGGCAGGGGGAAGGGACCGCCCGCGTGGGGTCGCTCGGGAGAAGTATGTACGACAGAGAACGGATCGCGAGAGGCACGGGTGCGTCCATCGCGGCGTGGGCGCTCGCCGGGTTGTTGATCACGTCGACGGGTGTCGCCTACGCAGTACCACTGGCCGGGATCGGCGGCTTCAGGATCACGGCCGACGAGATCCGGTCGGATTCGCTCGTCCTGTATCCGGGTGTCGGGGACACGTCCGAGCAGGACGCGTACCCGCAGGCGCTCGTGGAACTCGAGGGGACGCAACTGGAGAACCTGCGTGCGTTCAAGGACATCGACCTGCGGGGAACGCCGGTGTTCTCCGGACGGCTTCGTTTTCTCCTGACGAACCGGGGGACCGTCGACGGCAACGCGATCCTGCTGAAGACCTCGGCGCTCGAATCGCGCGAGGCGACCTTCGACGACTTCGCCATCGAGGACGAGGGGAGCGACGTCCGGTCCGCCTTCGAGATACGCTCGACTGGCGGGGCGACGTTCGAGGACGCCGACATCCGGGCCCACTACCTGACGGCTGACACGCTCACGTCCTCGAACCTGATGATCCACGCCTGCTGGGACCGCGACGACGACGGCACCTTCGAGTACGGCCCCTGTCGACGGGTCGGTGGAGGCTGACGCCGATGACGACCGACACTCCGCTGTTGGCCGCCGCGGCTCGCCGGACCGGAAGTGTCGAAAGACAAAAGCGGGTCGAGGTGCGACCTTCGGCGGAATGAGTGGCCCGTTGTCCGGTGGTGGCGCGTCGCTCGCCGAGTGGGTCAGGCACCCACGGGCCACGTTCCGCCGGTGGCGCGAACCCCGTCCGCTCGGCGGTGCCGTGCTCTTGCTTCTCGGCGGGCTGATGATCGCGTACGTCCCGGCACAGTTCGCCTCGGAGCTGTTGCTCATCGGCGGGACCGTCACCGTCATCGGGCTCGTCTTCGCCGTCGCGGTCGCGTTCTGTGGCATCGCCGCCCTCGCGAAACCCCGCTTCTCGACGGTCTTCGGGACGCTCGGTATCGTGTTCTCCACGTTGTCGCTGTTCGGCGCCCTCGGCGGCATGTTCGTGGGGATGATCGTGGGGACGGCCGGCGGCATCCTCTGTTACGCCTGGGACCCGCCGGAGGGCTACGAGACTGCGACGCTCGCCGAGGCGTCGGGCTTCATCTGGCAGGGGGCCGGCGGCTTCGTCTGGCAGGACTCTCGCGGCTTCGTCTGGCAGACCCAGGACAATCGAGAGACCGACGCCGACGCCGAGAGCGACGGGACAGAGCCGGTCACGGACGGAGCGGCGGACCCCGAACCGGGGCTCGACCTGGTTCCGGACGCCGCCGACGACGCGGACGGTGTGGACCTTGCTGACGCGGTCGACGACGGCTCGGACGACGAGACGGCCGACGACGAGTCGGACGACGACGCGGACGACGAGATCGAGACCGGGTTCGAGTTCGACGACGAGATGGACCGCCGGGACCGGTTCGAGCTGTAACCATGTCCGATGGTGGCTCCGACCCGACCGGGCGACGGGAACGGCTGCGGAAGGCGTGGGCGTACTTCGGGCTCTGGCGGGAGTTTCGTCCGTTCTGGGGAGGAACGCTTCTCCTCCTGGCCGGCCTGGCGATGGGGTTCATCCCCGTGGTCGCCGCCGGGATACTCCCCTTCGCCGTCGGTTCCTTCACCGGTTCGGCCCTGCTTTTCGCCGTCCTGCTCATGCTCTGTGGGTTGAGCGCACTCACGTTCCCGCGCGTCTCGTCGGTCGTCGGGCTCGCCGGGATGTTGGTGTCGGTCCTCTCCGTGTTCGGCGCGCTCGGGGGCTACCTCGTCGGCTCGTTCCTCGGCGGCGTCGGCGGCCTCCTCGCGTTCGCCTGGCGGCCGCCGACCGTCGCGGAAATCGAAGCCGAGTACGGCACCGTCGACGACGTCTCAGTCGACGACGCCGACGACGGAGAAACAGGCGCGAGCGGTGACGACGTGGGAGCCGCAAACGCTGTGGACGCGGCCGAGGAGTGATCGAGCGGACACTCAGTCGGCGGCCTGCTCTGCACCGGTCGCGTACTCGCGGGTGACGTCGACGAGGGCTTTCCGGTACTCGCTCTCGTCGGGGTCCTCGACCAGCGAGCGGAAGTGGCGTTTGAACCGCTCGAAGCGCACGTCGGGGGCGTCGGCGGCGGCCGCGTGTGCGAGGTCGTACAGCCGGTGGTCGGTCCCGACCAGGTCGTGGCGCTCGACCAGCGCCAGGGCGAAGGCGGCGTTGACGGCGGTGATCTCGGGGTCGCTGGCCGGCGTTCGGCGGGTCCAGGCGGCGGGGTCGGCGGGCCGGTCGGCGACGGCGGCGGCGAGGCTGGACTCGAAAAAGGCGACCAGTTTGTCCGCGGGCGCGACCGAGAGGGTGATGTCGTCGGCGTAGATGTCCTTCATGTGGTTCGCGATCTGGTAGCAGTGGGTGAGCTTGCGGCGCTCGACGCTGCGGCCGGCCAGGGCGAGATAGATGGCTTCCTCGGTCGACTGGGTGTGTGAGGGGTGGCTGCGCTCGTGGCGGTGCATGTGGGCGAACTCGTGGAGGGCGAGTTCGCGTGCCATCGCGCTGGTGGCGGCCTGCCGGGAGATCGTCAGCAGGTGGCCGTCGTCGGTGTGGCTGACGCGGGTCCGCTCGTCGGGGTCCTCGGTGACCTCGACGGTGACCGGGCTGGTCAGGTCGTACTCGGTCTCGAAGAGGGCACGCGCACCGAGAAACGGCTCCGTCGGCCCACTGTTCCGCACGCGTACGTCCATGTCCTTCCCTGATACGGTGCCAGTCCGTATGACTCTTGCGGGGGTTCGTGGCCGCCTGCGGGCGGTTTCCCAGCCGTTCGGCGGGCCGGGGCAAACCACTTCACTTTTGACCCTCCTTCCGATATGGAGGAGTATAATGGGCCGACGCAAGAAGATCGTACAGGAGTGCGAACGGCTGATGGACGAGCCGGAGAACATCCGGAACATCGCCATCGCCGCGCACGTCGATCACGGCAAGACGACACTCACCGACAATCTCCTCGCTGGTGCGGGCATGATCTCCGACGACACCGCCGGCGAGCAACTCGCGATGGACACCGAAGAGGACGAGCAGGAACGCGGGATCACCATCGACGCGGCGAACGTCTCGATGACTCACGAGTACGAGGACACCAACCACCTCATCAACCTCATCGACACGCCGGGCCACGTCGACTTCGGGGGCGACGTGACCCGCGCGATGCGTGCCGTCGACGGCGCCTTGGTGGTGGTCGACGCCGTCGAGGGTGCCATGCCCCAGACCGAGACGGTCCTGCGGCAGGCGCTCCGCGAGGGCGTCAAGCCAGCCCTGTTCATCAACAAGGTCGACCGCCTCATCTCCGAGCTCGAAGAGGGTCCCGAGGAGATGCAGGAACGGCTGACCGCGGTCATCCGCGACGTGAACGAACTCATCCGCGGCATGACCGAGGAGATGGAGGACATCGACGAGGACTGGACGGTCTCCGTCGAGGAGGGCACCGTCGGCTTCGGCTCTGCGCTCTACAAGTGGGGGGTCTCCATGCCGTCGATGCAGCGGACCGGGATGAACTTCGGGGACATCATCGACCTCGAACAGGACCACAAGCGCCAGGAACTCCACGAGCGGACGCCCCTGTCGAACGTCGTGCTCGACATGGTCTGTGAGCACTTCCCGAACCCCGTCGACGCCCAGCCCCGTCGTATCCCGCGTATCTGGCGCGGCGACGCCGACTCCGACATCGCCGGGACGATGGAGATGGTCGACGAGGACGGCGAGGTCGTCCTGATGGTCACCGACATCGGGATCGACCCCCACGCCGGCGAGATCGCCGCCGGCCGCGTGTTCTCCGGCACCATCGAGAAGGGCCAGGAGCTCTACGTCTCCGGGACTGCCGGTCAGAACCGCATCCAGAGCGTCGGCATCTACATGGGCGGCGAGCGCGAGGAGGTCGACCGCGTCCCCGCCGGGAACATCGCCGCCGTCACCGGCCTCAAAGACGCCATCGCGGGCTCGACTGTCTCCTCCGTCGAGATGACTCCCTTCGAGTCCATCGAGCACATCTCGGAGCCGGTCATCACCAAGTCCGTCGAGGCCCAGCGCATGGACGACCTGCCGAAGCTCATCGAGACGCTCCAGCAGGTCTCCAAGGAGGACCCGACGATCCAGATCGAGATCAACGAGGACACCGGCGAACACCTCATCTCCGGACAGGGTGAACTCCACCTCGAGGTCATCACCCAGCGCATCGAGCGCAACCAGGGCATCCCGGTCAACACCGGCGAACCCATCGTCGTCTTCCGCGAGGCGCCCCAGGAGGCGAGCCGCGAGGTCGAGGGGATCTCCCCGAACCGCCACAACCGCTTCTACATCTCCATCGAACCCCTCGAAGACGAGGTCGTCGAGACGATCAAGATGGGCGACGCCTCGATGGATATGCCCGAACTCGAGCGGCGCGAGGCCCTGATGGAAGCCGGTCTCGACAAGGACACCGCTCAGAACGTCGAGACGATGCACGGCACCAACATCCTCATCGACGACACGAAGGGGATTCAGCACCTCAACGAGACGATGGAACTGGTCGTCGAGGGGCTGGAGGAGGCGCTCGACGACGGCCCGCTCGCCGCCGAGCCGGTCGAGGGCGCGCTCATCCGTCTCCACGACGCTCGGCTCCACGAGGACGCCATCCACCGCGGTCCGGCACAGGTCATCCCGGCCGTTCGGGAGGCCGTCCACAACGCCCTGATCGACGCCAGCATCAAACTGCTGGAGCCGATTCAGGAGGTCCGCATCGACGTGCCCAACGACCACATGGGCGCCGCCTCCGGCGAGATTCAGGGTCGCCGTGGCCGCGTCGACGACATGTACCAGGAAGGCGACCTCATGGTCGTCGAGGGCATCGCGCCCGTCGACGAGATGATCGGCTTCTCCAGCGACATCCGCTCCGCGACCGAGGGGCGTGCCTCCTGGAACACCGAGAACGCCGGCTTCCAGGTCATGGCCGACAACCTGCAGCCCGAGACCATCACCGAAATCCGGGAGCGCAAGGGCATGAAGACGGAACTGCCCGAGGCCATCGACTACTTCTAACCCACCTTTTTCTGCGTCGGGTTCGCGCTCCGCGCGAACCGCCCCTTGAAAAACGTGGGCGAAAAAGGCGCGAGCGGCGGCGCCGCTCGCGTGAACCGCGGCGCTACGCGCCGCGGATGCTTGCCCGAACGTCCCCTTCTCTCCGCACTCTGCTTCCCCCAGACGTACCTCCGTCGGACCGCTACATCGTCACATGTCCGTGCTCTACCAGGTCGTCGACATCGTCATCGGCGGGCTGATCGCCGGAGCGACGACCTTCGTGCTGTCCGCCGCCACCGCCGACCAGCAACTCGCGGTGACGGTCGGGGTCGTCCTCGCCAGCATGTACTACTTCTCGCGGAACCCGTGGGGGAGCGACCCCGAGCGGGCCGCCGAGTACAACGCCCGCATCGACGAGTTTTACGGGAAATTCCTGCCGTAGCGCGCCGGCGAGCCAGTTATCCCTCGCTCCCGGCGTGGGTCACGAGATGGTCGAGACCGGCCGTCAACACGAAGAGGACGGCACCGACGTACAGCAGCCCTCGGGGGTTGGCGACCAGTTTCGTGACGACCCCGTTTCCGGTGCCGATTACCGCAGCCAAATAGAGCAGGAGCGATCCGGTCCAGCCCAGTCCCGTGAGTCCGGCGAGTCTATCCATCTCGTCGTCCGACAGCCCATCAAGGTTCATCGGTACTCGTGGTAGGACGGTCCTACTCACCGGTAGGGGATGAACGTACCTTCGGGATGCTCCCGGGACCGTTACCACGTGGTTACGGCTCACTCACCGGTGGGGACACGGTGTGCGCACGACTCAGTCCACCAGCATCCGCGCCGCGTAGCGGCGCGGTTCACCGTCAGAGCAAGCTCTGACGAAACCACGTTCGTTCCCTGCGGTCACTCACGTGGACACCGAGCGCTCGCTTCGCTCGCGCTCGGCCTTTTTCGCCCACGTTTTTGCCGCGAGTGGTTCGCGCGGAGCGCGAACCCGAGCGGGAAAAAGGTGGGCTTATAGGCGCGGGTTCGCCATTCGTATCCATGACCGAAGGGGTCGTTTCCGGTCGACGGGAGGTGAACGAGGCATGAGCGACGGACACGGCGACGAGGTCCGCGCCTACACGGTGCGGCTGGAACTCGTCGACGAGCCCGGCGAACTGCTGCGCGCGCTGAAACCCATCGCGGACAACGGTGGGAACCTGCTCTCGATCTTCCACGAACGGGGGAACGTCACACCGCGGGGCCACATCCCCGTCGAAGTCGACCTGGAGGCGACACCGGAGCGGTTCGACGCCGTCGTCGAGGGGCTCCGCGACGCGGGGGTCAACGTCATCCAGGCGGGCGCGGAGCGCTACAGCGAGGAGCTGACGCTCGTGCTCGCCGGCGATCTGATCGGGACGGACCTCTCGGATACGCTCTCGGCGATTCAGGACGGGACGGACGCCTCGGTGACGGACGTGTCGCTAACTGCGCCCGAAGGGGCCGACGAGACGGCGAGCGCGCGGCTCCGCCTGGCGACCCAGAGCGGGGAGGGCGACGCCGTCCTCGCGGCCGTCCGCGAGGTGGCCGCGGTGAAGGACCTCCGTGTGATCGAACCGCTCACCGGAGGTGGTGAAGCGTGAGACTGGCCGTGCTGGGTGCCGGCGCGGTCGGGAGTTCGGTCGCCGAACTCGCCGCGGCGTACGGCCACACGGTGACGGCGCTCGGGGACTCGTCGAGTGCCGTCGTCGACGCCGACGGGGTCGACGTGGACGCGGCCCTCGAACGGAAGCGCGAGGAGGGGCAGGTCGGGGCCGCGGAGCCGGACGCGGCGGTCGACGGCCCGTACGACGCGCTCGTCGAGGCGACGCCGACGACGCTCGACGACGCCCAGCCGGGCTTCGGCCACGTTCGGGCGGCGCTGGAACGGGACCGCCACGCCGTGCTGGCGAACAAGGGGCCGGTCGCGGAGCGGTACGACGAGGTGCGAGCGCTGGAAGCCGAGAGCGCCGGGCAGGTCCGGTTCGAGGCGACGGTCGGCGGCGCCATTCCGGTCCTCGGGACGGTCGAGGACTACGGGCCCGGGAAGATTTCGGCGGCCCGGGGTATTCTCAACGGGACGGCGAACTTCATCCTGACGCGGATGGCCGCCGAGGGGCTGGGCTACGAGCACGTCCTCGCGGAGGCTCAGGACATGGGCGTCGCCGAGGCCGATCCGACCTTCGACGTGGAGGGGATCGACGCGGCGCTGAAGTGTGTCATCCTCGCGAACGTGCTCGCACGGGGCGAGCGGACGTACACGCGCGCGGACGCTGAAATCGACGGCATCACCGACGTGCCGGGGAGCGCGCTGGAACTTGCCAACGAGGACGGCCGGACGATCCGGCTCATCGGCGAAGTGACCGGCGAGACCGTCCGGGTCGGGCCGCGCCTGCTTCCGGAACACGCGGACCTGGCGGTCGGCGGGACGACGAACATCGTTCAGCTGGAGACCGAGAACGCGGGCCGGCTCAACCTCAGCGGCCGCGGGGCCGGCGGCCCGGAGACGGCCTCCGCGGTGCTCGCCGACGTCAACCGACTGCCCGAACCCTGAGGCCGCGGGGGCAGACGGCCCGGGCCCCGCCGACACGAGCGCGCCGTCCGTGATACGGGTTCCCAAAACGCAGGACGGCGACGGGACGACGAACGCTTCCTATCGAAATCGTTTTAACTGCCTCCACCAAAAGAGTCCGATATAGCGCCTCTGCGCGTGAGATAATCAATGAGCGACGAACGCCACCAGAACCTGGCCATCATCGGCCACGTTGACCACGGGAAGAGTACGCTGGTCGGACGCCTCCTCTACGAGACGGGGAGCGTACCCGAGCACGTCATCGAACAGCACAAGGAAGAAGCAGAAGAGAAGGGCAAGGGCGGCTTCGAGTTCGCCTACGTCATGGACAACCTCGCCGAGGAGCGCGAGCGCGGGGTCACCATCGACATCGCCCACCAGGAGTTCAGTACCGACGAGTACGAGTTCACCATCGTCGACTGTCCCGGCCACCGTGACTTCGTGAAGAACATGATCACGGGCGCGAGCCAGGCCGACAACGCCGTGCTCGTCGTCGCGGCGGACGACGGCGTCCAGCCACAGACCCAGGAGCACGTCTTCCTAGCTCGCACGCTGGGCATCGACGAGCTCATCGTCGGCGTCAACAAGATGGACCTCGTCGACTACGACGAGAACGACTACGACCGCGTCGTCGAGGAAGTCAAGGAACTGCTCCAGCAGGTCCGCTTCAACACCGAGGACGCGAGCTTCGTCCCGATCTCGGCGTTCGAGGGCGACAACGTCGCCGAGGACTCGGAGAACACGCCCTGGTACGACGGGCCGAACCTCCTCGAGTCCCTCAACGACCTGCCCGCGCCGTCGCCGCCGACGGACACCGACCTCCGGCTCCCGATCCAGGACGTCTACACGATCTCCGGCATCGGGACCGTCCCGGTCGGTCGTATCGAGACGGGTATCCTGAACACGGGCGACAACGTCTCGTTCCAGCCCTCGGACGTCTCCGGCGAGGTCAAGACCATCGAGATGCACCACGAGGAGATTCCGAAGGCCGAACCCGGTGACAACGTCGGGTTCAACGTCCGTGGCGTCGGCAAGGACGACATCCGCCGCGGTGACGTCTGTGGGCCGGCCGACGACCCGCCGAGCGTCGCCGAGACGTTCACGGCACAGATCGTCGTCATGCAGCACCCCTCCGTCATCACGGCGGGCTACACGCCGGTCTTCCACGCACACACCGCACAGGTCGCGTGTACCATCGAGTCCATCGACAAGAAGATCGACCCCTCGTCCGGCGAGGTCGCCGAGGAGGAACCGGACTTCATCCAGTCCGGCGACGCTGCGGTCGTCACCGTGCGCCCGCAGAAACCCCTCAGCATCGAGCCGTCCGAGGAGATCCCGGAACTCGGTTCCTTCGCCATCCGCGACATGGGTCAGACCATCGCGGCCGGCAAGGTCCTGAGCGTCACCGAGCCATAACGCATGCAACAGGCACGCGTTCGGCTCGCCGGTACGAGTCCCGAGGACCTCGACGACATCTGCGAGGATGTCAAGGAGATCGCGAACAAGACCGGCGTCGCCTTGAGCGGCCCCGTTCCGCTCCCGACGAAGACGCTGGAAGTTCCCACCCGGAAGTCCCCTGACGGTGAGGGGACCGCGACGTGGGAGCACTGGGAGATGCGCGTCCACAAGCGCCTGATCGACATCGACGCCGACGAACGCGCGCTCCGCCAGCTGATGCGGATTCAGGTCCCGAACGACGTCTCTATCGAGATCGTCCTCGAGGACTAAGCCGCCGTCGGCCGGACCGCCGTCTCACGCGCAGTCTTCCTGCGCTCCAGCGGCGACCGACGAGATTAAGGGACGCCCTCGACAACGACTGCGTGCGGGCTCGTAGATCAGCGGTAGATCGCTTCCTTCGCAAGGAAGAGGCCCGGGGTTCAAATCCCCGCGAGTCCACTCACTTCTTTCCTCCGGTTTTCGGCAACTTCAGCCATTCTACGCGGGGTCGTAACGAAATCGGCTGCAATTCGTCACGATTCGTGGTGCGAATCATCGCTGGCCTGCGATTCGCATTCTGGGATTCAGAGACAGACGAGATAATAAGTCGGCCACTGAGGGGTGAATCAGACACGGAACAGGTAGGAGCGGTCGCCAAATTTAGAAACGCTCCTAACTCACCATCGTATTTTGCGATTCGGAAATGAACGATATTCTCTGAACACCACCACTTTAAAATAATAATCAACCAACAAGTATGATGCCCACTCGATGGTGGTGTGGGTGGAAATCATGACACGCAAACCTTCAACTAACAACGACGGGCCCGACCCATCCGACGAACTGAGAGAGAAATTCGACCGGCGACAGGTGCTTCGAGGCTTGGGTGCCGGAACGACTGTCACCGCTCTCAGTCTTGGAAGCGTCGGTACTGCGGCAGCCGCAACGACCACCGTCTCCGGTGGCGGCGATGCGCTTCAGAATGCGATTGACGGCGCAAGTGACGGCGATACGCTCGTTGTGACGGACTCTGCAACGTATGATCCCGTAACTGTCGACGTCAGCGTCACGATTGAAACAGACGCCGATCCGACTATCGAAGGAGACGGTGGTACCGGCGCGGCAGTCAGTATCGAGGCCGACGACGTTACGTTTGCGGGGTTCACCGTCACGAATCCTGACGGCCTTCTCGGCATCAAAGTTCAAACGGACTACGACGGCGCGACAATCGAAGACAACACAGTCGAAGATGTCGGACCGACTGGACGTCTCGGCGTGACCGGAATCATCGTCGGACAGGGTGACCACGACGATATCGAGATCTCGAACAACGTCATCCAAAATCTCGATCAAGAGACGACCGATGATTCTGGATTCCCGACAGTCAACGGGATTCTCTTTGATGCGGATGGTTCTACTCCGGGAACGATCACGAACACGGCGGTCAACAACAACGTAATCCGCGACGTCGAAAGCGACATTGCGCCGCTCGGTATCGTCGTCCAGCACGAGACCGACGGCGTCGATATCAACAACAACGAAATCAGGGACCTCACTGCCGCCGATGATACCGATTCGGATCCCAGTGATGGCGTCGATTTCGGCTTCACCTTCGCACAGGGGATCAACATCGCGTCGCCGTCCACGGCTGACACGGTCGTCAATCACAACGTAATTGAGAATATCACGAGTGCTGAGACGATTCTGCCAGAAGCAGTCAAAATCGATGGCGACGGTGGTGGTGTCAAATTCCGAGCGAACCAGTTCCTCGTCGCAGTTGGACTTAACAACAGGAATGGGACTGACGGCGGCAGCCGGGACCCGTCGGACGACCCCGTCATCGACGCGAAGAATAACTGGTGGGGTAGTCGGAAAGGCCCGGAGGAAGCAGACTTCAATCAGGACGCTGACGACGACAAACGAAGTGATGTTGTTGGAAATGTCACGTACGAGCCGTTCCTGCGAAACCCACCAGGCAAAAACTCGAACAAAGGTAATGGTTCCCCCTGAATAATATCTGCTCCTTATTTTTAGCTCTCTATCATTGTACTGCCGTTCCAACTAACCACCCGAAAGCACCAGGATTAAACGGATTCTTTGAAACAGCGTAACGGAACCCCCGCGAGTCCACTTCCACCTCATCCTTCATTTTCGGACGATTTAGCCCTTCTACTGTCTTCTGAGCATGTGGTTGCTGAACTCGAAAAGAATTCGTTACGAGTCGTGACGGAGGTCATCACTGGCTTTGATCTGTGTTCCACGACACGGAGACAGAGGGGATACTCAATCGGGATTGAGGGGTATCGACAGGTCCCCTGACCGAGTCAAGAGCGCGTTCTCCGAAACGCTTTAGACCATAGTTCGCGTACTATAAACTATGTCTGACGCCCCACCTACCACCCGCCCTTCGGACTCGGGGCACACGGCCCACGGATTTTTCGTCTTCCAAGAACTGCTGAGAGTCCCCGAGCTCGCCCGGCTCTACACGGATCTCTTGATCAACTCCCCGACGACGGTCACCGCAGCCCGTGACCGCCAGGAATTCTCGAAGAGTACCGCCTACAAGTACGCCAACATGCTGGCCGAGTTGGCAGTCGCAGAGGAACTCGACGAGTACGAAGATGGATCGGCTCTCTGGCGTGCCGAACCTGTAAGCGGCAACTGGACGGACGAAACGACGCTCGAACTCGGCCCGGTCATCGTTGCCGTCTATGGGGCCACAAGCGTCGATGACGACCTCGAACTGTTCGTTGACCGTCACGGGAAGGCAGCCCTCGCACCCGCCGTTACGGCGACGATTGAATACCTCCAAGGCAACACGACGCGCCGCGGCGTCGCAGACGACCTCGGTGTCCCTGCCGCGGAGGCTATCGCGGTCACACAGGCAATCGAGCGGATCATCGCTGTGGTGAAAGATCACGATCCGACGCTCGACGATAGCAGGTTCGAGGTCGATGTCCACGACCGGGCAATCGAGCAGGCACCGTACCAGCGCAGCGATGAGTGAGCCGCATCCGTCGCCGTTTCCGACTGCGCTCGTCCTCGATACGAGTTTTCTCCGAACGATCGGTGGGACGGGAAGCGACTCTTATCAGACGGTCGTTCAGTACGTTCGAGCCGAAGACCGAGAGCTGCACCTGAGTAACGGTGTCGTCGAAGAACTGAACGAACAGCGTGGCTACATCAGCGTTGATTGGGTAGACCGAGCGGACACGGCGGAGTGGATTACGCTCGTGGGTGATGTGCAACCGGGCGTCCGGGTTCACGATGGACCGCGTGCTGGTGAAGTCATGGACCGGGCTCACGAGCGGTTGGCGACGTTCGAGAAGACAGATCCTGATGAGTTGCGGAAGACGGACTCGGAACTGCCGGCGGTCGGCGTGATGCTTCTTGGCTCAACGTCGCACGACTCCGTCGGAATCCTGATGGACGACCGGAACGCTGAACGAGCGATCGCCGGCGTCATTGAGAACTCGTACTACGAAGGGCGTATCCGCGTCATCGATATCTGGACGGCGATCGAATACATGGAGTCACGAATCGGGTAAAAGAGGGTACCCGAGAGAAGCAGAGACATCCATCAACTGTACCAGTATTTCCGTGGTACCACTGAACCGACCACCATCATAACCGACAGACGGCACCGGGATTAAACGGATTCTTTGAAGCGGTGTAACGGAACCCCCGCGAGTCCACTCCACCTTTCATCGGGTTCGCCGTCGGCGAACTGCTCGCGACAAAAACGGCCCCGGAAATCGGAGATTCCTGGTGGGCCATGCGAGACGGTCACTCTCGCGGACGTGGACGAAAAATGCCGAGTCCTCACTGCGTTCGCACTCGGAGATTGTCATTGCTCCCGGCGTAGTTTCCACCGGTCAGGCGGAACGAGTTCGCCCCTATCGTTTTCAATCCGCGGGCTGACGTAGGGGGCGTGAACCTCTGGTCGGACCCACTCCGGCGGCGGTGGATCGTCTGGGGCGCGCTGGCGCTTGCCTTCCTGTTGGTGAACGTCCACCGGCTCTCGACGGCGGTGCTCTCGGAAGACCTGATGCGGGCGTTCGACACGACCGGGGCGGCGCTGGGCACGCTCCACTCGGCGTTTTTTTACATCTACGCGCCGATGCAGGTCCTCGCGGGCGTGTTCGCCGACCGGCTCGGCATCCGCCGGACGGCGACCATCGGGACGGTCGTAATGAGCGTCGGCGGACTCGCCTTCGGGCTGGCGAACTCCTATCTCGTGGCCTTTCTCGCCCGGGTGGCTATCGGCCTGGGGGCGAGCGTGATCTTCATCGCCACGCTCCGGTTCTGTGCGAACTGGTACCGACCCGACGAGTTCGCGACGATGAGCGGGCTGACGATCGCCATCGCGGGCGTTGGCGGCATCCTCGCGACGACGCCGCTGGCGATCGTCGTCTCGACGCTCGGCCTTCGGTGGAGCCTGCTCGGGATCGGTGTCCTCGGGCTGGTCGTCGCGGTCGTCGTCTGGTTGCTGGCGCGTGACACGCCCGCGGACGCCGGATTGCCGTCAGTCGAGAACGTCCCGTCGACGCCGACGCTGTCGCTGGGCGAGGTCGGGGCGAACGTCCGCACGGTCATGGCCGAGCGGGAGACCTGGCTCGCCGGCCTCGCGCTGTTCACCTCGACCGGTATCAACATCACCGTCATCGGACTGTGGGGCATCCCGTACGTCGCGCAGGTGTACGAGCGGTCGGTGACGGCGGCGTCGACGCTGACGCTACTCGGGAGCGTGGGACTGGTCGTCGGCCCGCCCGTCGTCGGGCGGCTCTCGGACCGGTTGGAGCGGCGGACGGAGCTGATGGTGGTCGGCGCGGGGCTGTACACGGCGACGTTCGCGGTACTGGCGGTCACCGGTCAGCCGCCGCTGCCCGTCGTCGGGGTGCTCTTTTTCGTCGCGAGCTTCCTCGCCGGGGCGTACGCGCTCGGGTACGCGGTGATCAAAGACCGGCACGGGAGCGCCGCGAGCGGGGTGGCGACGGGCGCGGTCAACGCCGTCGGGTTCGCGGGTGCGGCGGTCTTCCCGACGATCATGGGCGCCATCCTCGACGCCTACTGGACAAACGAGACCGTCGCCGGTGCTCGCGTGTACACGACCTTCGGCTACCGGGTGATGTTCGGCCTCGCGGCGGCCGGCGGCCTCGTCTCGCTGTGCTGTGTCGCGTACCTCCACTACCGGACGACTGACGCCACTACCGACGACTGACGCCACTACCGACGACTGACGCCACTACCGACGACCGACACCGTCGCGACCGACGACTCAGCCCGCGGCGGGGTCGTCCTCATCCGTCGATTTCGTCGCGGTCGACGACGAGGACGGCGACCTCCAGCCGCCCGTGACGCACATCGAGCCGGCGGGTCGGCTCGAACGGCACCAGGTCCTCCCGGGCCGTGAACAGGACCAGTCGGTCCCACTCCGCATCCCGCAGGTTCGCGAAGAACTCCGTGTAGAGCGTGCCGAGCCCCTCCTGTTCCGTCCGGACGCCGAAGGGCATGTCGACGATCACGGCCTCGGTGTCGACTGCGGCGGTCGTGGCGTCGGCGGCCTCGAAGGCCACGGCGTCGGCGACGCCGGCCTCGCGGGCGTTCTCCCGGGCCGCCGTGACCCACCTGTCTTCGATATCGAGGCCGCGGATCGGTGCGGCGAGTTCCCGCGGCTCGACCGCCGCCCGCTCCCGTTCGAGCGCCCCGTCGTCGAGAAACCGGAGGTCGGTCAGTGCGAACTCCCGGCCGGGTGCCAGCGGGCGGTTCCCGGCGAGGAGCGCGGCCTCGATGGGGATCGTGCCACAGCCACACATGGGGTCGAGGACGGCCGTGTCGGCGTCGACGCCGGCCAGCCGGCACAGCGCGGCGGCCATCGTCGGCCGCACCGGGGCATCGTGGTCGCGGACGCGGTACGGGCGCCGGTGGAGCGAGGTCTCACCGGTCGCGTCGATTGCCAGCCGGAACCGATCCTCGCGGACGGTGGCCCGGAAGACGACCTCGGGGTCGTCCAGGTCGACGGGGATACGCTCCCCGGTGGCCGCCCGGAGGTCGTCGACGATGGCCTGCCCGACGCGCTCGGCCACGTCCATGCTCGTGAAGTCGTGTTCGCCGATCCGCTTCCCACGGACCGCGATGGGCTGGTCCGGGTCGACGTACTCGGCGAGGGGGACCGCTCTCACCTGATCGTAAGCGTCGGCCGGCGTCTCGATGGCCCCGCCCGTCAGTTCCACGAGCACGCGGTTGAGCGTCCGCGCCCGGCAGTGGAGCCGTGTGAGGTCGGCCTCGTCCCCGTCGAACCCGATGAGGCCGGGACGCTCGACTGTCACGGCCGCGCCGGTCAGCTCCCGGACCTCGCCGGCGCTGACCGACTCGAACCCGCGGTTCGTGGTGGCGAGCAGGCGCACGGGTCGACTCGGGGCGGCGACGCCCCTGTGTCTTTCGTCGGGAGCGTCCCGACGCGTCGCCCACGTCGGTGGGGATTTACCGGTCCGGCTCCAGGGTGGGCGTATGCCAGCGAAGGTGACCGAACCCGCGAGCGAGTTCGCGACGATCGACCGCTGGGACGGGGGCGTCGGCTGGGTGCCCCATCCCGAGGAGACGATGCAGCGGGCCAGCCACGCGCTCGCGACCGACGAGGGCGTCTGGGTGGTGGACCCGGTCGACGCCGACGGGATCGACGACCTGATCGCCGAGTTCGGCGAGGTACGGGGTGTGGTCGTCCTCTCGAACCACCACCTCCGGGACGCCCCGGCGGTCGCGGCCCGCCACGACGTGCCGGTGTACCTCCCCGCGCGGATGACCGGCGTCGCCGACCGCGTGGACGGCCCCGTCGGCCGGATCGAGAACGGGGCGACCCTCGGCGCGTACGAACTGATCGAGGTCGCACACAGCGACAGCGACTTCTGGCAGGAGTGGGCGCTGTCCGACGGCGAGACGCTCGTCTGCTCGGAGTCGGTCGGCGGCGCGCCCTACTTCACGGTCGACGACGAACGGCTGGGTATCATGCCGATGCGCCGGCTGTCGCCGCCGCGGGACGCGCTCGGCGACCTCGAACCCGAACGTGTCTTCTCGGGGCACGGCGCGGGCGTCCAGACGGAGGCGACGCCCGCCCTCGAGGAGGCCCTGCGGACCTCACGACGGCGGTTCCCGCGCGCACTGCTCGCACACGGCCGCGACCAACTCGGAACGGTCACTGCGGCGTTGCGCACCTAAATCGGGCGCGTCAGGCCCCGGACTTATTTTTACGCGGCCGGCGATGGATGGGGTATGGCGACGGAGCACGAACAGGAGACTGGGGGATCGAGCGCGGGGGAGTCGGACGGGACTGGGCCGGGAACGGACGTTTCGAACCTGCCCTTGCCGCCGTACCCGCCGAACCTCGGGCCGTCACAGTTACACTTCGTCCGGCAGATGTGGGACACGCTCGATTTCATCGAGCGCGCCTTCGCCGAGCGGGACGTGGTGCGAACACGGGTGCCGAGCCAGGGGGACGTAATCGGCCTCTCTCACCCCGACCACATGAAACGCGTCCTGCTGACCGACCGCGACCAGTTCCGGAAAAGCGAGGACTTCCGCATCGCCTTCGGTGAGGGTCTGCTCACCGTCGAGGGCGAGGAGTGGCAACAGCAACGCGACGTGCTCCAGCCCCTCTTTACCCGACAGAGCGTGATGGGCTACGCCGACGGGATGGTCGAGCAGGTGCGCCGACGGACCCGCCGGTGGACCGACGGCGACCGCCTCGTCCTTCAGCAGGCGTTCACCGACATGACTCTCGACGTCATCTTCGCGACCGTCCTGGGCCGCGAACTCGCCGTCGACGGCGACGAGCGCATCCGCGACGCCGCCGAGCACCTCCACGACTGGTTCGTGCCCACCTCCTACGCCCTCCCGGAGTGGCTGCTGACGCCCGCTCGATACCGGTTCAAGAAGGCAAAGGAGACCCTCGAGGCGGAGGCCAGCCGACTCCTCGACGAGAAACGCGGCGAGGCCATCACCGACCCCTCCGAGGCCGACGACCTGCTCTCCCTGCTCGTCGGCCTGCGCGAGGCCGGCGTCACCGACAGCGCGATGCTCTCCGACGAGCGCCTGCGCGACCAGATGGTCACCATCATCTTCGCCGGCCACGACACGACCACGACCACCCTGACCTTCGCCTTCTGGGCGCTCGCGAACAATCCCGAGGTGTACGAACGCTTCCACGACGAGGTCGACGACCTCGACGGGCCGCCGACGATGGACGACCTCGACGACCTGGACGTGACCGAGCGGATTATCACCGAGACCCTCCGGCTGTTCCCGCCGGTGTACATGCTCCCGCGGGAAGCCGACACCGACGTGGCCGTCGACGGCTACCGCATCCCCGAGGGCAACGTCGTCCACGTCCCGATCCGGGAGATTCACCGTGACGAGCGGTTCTTCGACGACCCCGAGACCTTCCGCCCCGCGCGGTGGGAGGACGACCTCCGGCAGGAACTCCCCGACTTCGCCTACGCCCCCTTCGGCGGCGGCCCGCGCATCTGTATCGGCCGCCAGTTCGCCCTGCTGGAGGCGAAACTGACGATGGCGACCATCGGCCGGAACTACAAGCTCTACTGGCTCGGCGAGAACGACGGGGCGGAACCGCCCACCTCGCCACAGATGACCCTCCGAATGGAGTCCGGCCAGGAGTTCCTCGTCACCGAGCGGTAGCCGGTCGGCGCGGTGCGGGGGCCGGGCGACGGGTCCGGGCAGCGGACCCTGCGCCGCCCCGGCGCACTCAGTGCATCGCTTCGCTGCCGACCTCGGGATTGGCCTCGTAGAACTCGACGAGGTTCTCGGCGTAGTCCCCGAAGTCCGGACACTCGATGCCCGACCCTTCCAGGTCTTCGACGGCGTTCGAGCAGTCGAAGGAGGGCGGCCAGTCGAAGTACGTCAGCCCGCCAGCACGCACGAACTCCGCGGCGTCGTCGCTGATGTAAGCGAGCGACGAGAGAATCCCCTCGGTGATACCCTTCGGAACGATGGGAAGGACGAACGTCCGTGTCTTCCCCATCGCCGCCCCGAGCGTCGTTATCAGTTCGGCCGTCGTCGGCGGGTCCGGGTCCGCGAGGTGGTAGACTTTTCCCTCGGACTCGTCGATGCCGGAGAGGTAGCCGATGGCGTCGACGATGTAATCGCGGGGGACGACGTTGAACTCCGCGCCGCTCGACCCGAAGACGGTGGGGACGACCGCGGTCGAACCCTGGTCGGCGAGCAACTCGACGAACTCGTACATCCCGTCGTACTTCTGGGTCTCGCCGGTGTCGCTGTCCCCGACGGCGACGCCCGGGCGGTAGACCGTGACCGGCAGGTCGTCCATCCGCTCCTGGACGAGCACCTCCGCGGCGTGTTTCGTCGACTCGTAGTAGTTACAGAACTGCTGGCCCTCCTGGAGCATGTCCTCGGTGAAGCGGCCGTCGTAGGTGCCCGCGACGACGACCGTCGAGACGTAGTGGAACCGCTCCAGGCCGTCGACGCCGGCGGCGAACTCGAGCATCCGCCGGGTCCCCGCGACGTTCACCCGCCGGGCCGGCTCGCGCTCGACGGCCAGGTCGTAGATGGCCGCGAGGTGGAACACCTCGACGGTCTGGGCCTGCAGGTCGGCGTAGGCCTCCTCGGCGAGGCCGAGCCGGTCGGCGGTGAGGTCACCCTCGACGAAGTCGATCCGGTCGGGGTCGTCGGCGAGGTCGGCGGCTCGCGACTCGGCCTCCTCGCGGAACTTCGACTGGACGAGACAGGTCACCGTGGTGTCGTCGTACCGGTCGAGCAGGCGCTCGATCAGCCCCGACCCGAGAAACCCCGGGAACCCTGTCAGGAAGACGGTCGTCATGGGGACACGTGACTACCGGGGCACGGGAATAGGTTTCGCCCGCAACTCGGCGAATACAACGCCTCCGGGCAAAGCTTACCTCGCGGGCGATACAACTCGGAGTGATGTTCGGGTTCGGTCGCTCGACGTACGACGACGTCGCGGACGTGATCGTCACGGATGCCGCCGACCTCCGGCTCGTCGACCCGGGCGACGTGTTCGTCGAGCGCAGCGCCGTCGGGGGCGAGATTACGGTCTCCGACGCCGGCGACCTCCGCGTTCGCGGCCCGGCTGCGTCCCTGCCCGACCCCGCACGCGACTGCGTGGTCGACGACGGCGACGATGCGGCCGTGCGGGACTGCGAGGACGTGCTGGTCCGGGCCAACGCGGTCGACGGGACCCTCGAAATAGAGGACTCCCGCCACGACGTGGTGACGAAACAGACCGACCGCGTCGTCGCCGAGGGCGTCGAGGACGTCCGCATCGAGGGCGGCGTCGACGACCGGGCGGACCTCCGGGTCCGCTCGGCGCAGGACGTGCGCTTCTCGCAGGGCGCGGTGGCGACCGACGTGACCGCCGTCGACGTCGAGGACGTGTTACAGGCGGCCGACGGTGCCGTCGCCGACGGGGTCGAGGCGTCGTCGGTCGACCGGCGGGCGCCGGTCCACGTCGACGCGGCCGAGGACCTGCTCGTCGCCGACGACGCCATCGAAGGGGCCGTGACCGTCGCGGACCCGGAGGACGTGGTCGTCGAGGACTAGAAGTCGGCGTTGTGGAGCCACTCGATCCCGGCGAGGACGAACCACGCCATCCAGACCGCGAACACGACCAGCCACGCGCCGTACCTGACGACGGGGTCGGAGGCGAGGACGTACCCGACCGTCAGCACGAGCGTCACCGCGACCAGCGCGCCGACGTTCCGGCGGTTGAACCCCAGGACGACGCTCATTGCACCCTCGTACGGACCTGAAACACATCAAACCCGCCCCGCTACTCGCGTGGTCACGGTCCGGGCCGGCCCGGAGCGACCGGCACCGGCCTCAGTCGACCAGGCCGTAACCGCGACGGAAGAGGACGATGTCGAGCGCGACGACGGCGACGGTCAGCCCCGAGAGGACGAGCAGGGCGGCATTGGGTTCCACGTCGGAGTAGCCGAGGAAGCCGTAGCGGACGCCGTTGACCATGTAAACCATGGGATTGAGCAGCGAGAGCGTCCGGAACAGCGGCGGGAGGATGTCGAGCGAGTAGAAGACGCCGCCGAAAAAGACCAGCGGGCGGACGATGAACTGGTTCAGCACGGTCAGGTAGTCGAAGTCACGCGCCCAGAGGCCGCCGACGACGCCGAAGCCGGCAAACAGCAGGCTGACGACGAGCATGAACGCCACCAGGTAGAGCGGCTGGGCGATAGTCAGCGACTGGATGCTCGGGTCGAGCAGCGTGAAGCCGAGCCCGACCAGCCCGATGATGATGCCGACGAGGACGCCCCGGAGTGCCGAGGAGAGCACGTAGGCCAGCACCATCGAGGAGTAGGGAAGCGGCGAGGTCAGCACCTCGTGGATGTACTCGTTCCTGCTTTGTTTTACACAAGTTTTATACATATAGCCTGTATCTGTGTAATCACAGTGCCCGACCGAAAGCGCGTCAATCTGACCGTCGATCCGGAAACTAAGAACGACTGGAAACAAGCAGTAGAAGACTCAGACACCTTTCGTAGCCTCTCAGAACTAATCCGGCACGCAGTCAATAACGAGATTTCAGACGACACACAGGCGACACAGACGGCAGTTGAAGCCGAAGAATCTGATACCGGCGCTGTCCAAGCCGAGGCTCTGAATCAGGTGCTTGACGCTCTTGAGGGGCTTAACGACACCGTATCTGACCTTGACGACCGGCTTACAAACGTCGAAAAAGAAGTAACAGCCGAAGCCAAGGCGGACTTGAAGAATCGAGTGTTCGACTGCCTGCCCAAAGAGTCTGACGCGAACCAGCCGGACGGGAAGACAGCCGAGCAGATAGCCGAGGAGATTGATGAAGACCGAGATCGAGTTAGCGAGACTCTGTTAAAACTTCAGACACAAACTGCCACGGTCAATGAAGCGTTTACGCTTGATGAGGGGCAGATAGCGTGGTGTAGAGAGGAATAACGTATGGCTACTGATTCATATCTCATTGAAGAATGGGAAGCCGAAAGTGTCGATGATAGTGATAGCGACAAGCTTTCTCAATCAACCTTCGACCGATACAGTCGCCACGTCGAGAATTGGGCAGACTGGCTTTCGGATAACCGCGATAAGAGTCCTTGGGAAGCCGATAATCTCGACTTGAGGCGTTTCATCAAACAGTTAGATCGAAACGATATGGCTCCTTCGACAATCAGCCAACGAGTTTCCGCTATCTCCAAATTCTATCAGGCAATGGGGACAATAGCCGAAGAA
The DNA here is from genome assembly GCF_023028345.1 of Halorientalis marina. Taxonomy (GTDB): domain Archaea; phylum Halobacteriota; class Halobacteria; order Halobacteriales; family Haloarculaceae; genus Halorientalis; species Halorientalis marina. The sequence continues at coordinate 650,289 of NZ_CP095487.1, forward strand.
AAAGAAGAGGAAGGGGAAGAAGTACCTGATATACCGGATAATCCATACGATAATCTGAAAAAGAAGTACAAGAAGCGGCTACGTGGCGACACAAAAAAGAAGCAGGCAATGTCTGACAGCACGGACGACGAATTTGCCTATCTTGACCGCTCTGAAGTCAATAAGCTGAAAAAGAACGTCCCGAAGCCCAAGCGCCGGAACGAACTTATCATAATGTTGCTTTTCAACTGCGGATTCCGACGCGAAGAACTGGCACAGTGTAAAATTCGGAATCCGAGGCATATTGATCGGGACGACGAATCAATCTACATTCCACCGATGAAATCGCCCGAGGGTAGGACTGTTGCCTATAATCCCGACTATCTCGGCTTTCATCTTGACCGCTGGCTGAATCACGAGCGCGACAATATGACCTATGCCAACGAGTCTGATTATCTCTTTCCGACCAATGACAGTAAGCACATCTCCGGCGACTATATCAACCAGATGATTAAACAAGCGGCTGATAACGCAGGACTTCAAGAAATAACCGCTGAATACTCGGACGGGCGTAAACAACACAAAATCACTGCTCATACGCTTAGGCACTCTTTCGCTATGCAGTTGGTTGAGGAAGTTGACATTCGGAAACTGCAAAAACTGCTCGGTCACGAAGAACTTGAGACGACTCTCATCTACCTGCATATGTCGGAAGACGAAGCCAAAGAAGCGAGTCGTGGTTTTGATCCAAGCCCGGACGAAACGTAGACTGTCAGGCCAGCGGCCTAAGGCTGGCACAGGACTTCTACGCTACTCTAAGGGCGTTAGACGGCTATCATATTGAACAGACTGCTGTTCTAATACGTCTGACACACCGGAGCGCACAGAAATCGACAGAATCGGGAGATCTCTTAATCCCGTGCAGCTAAACAATTGATGTTCAACCCCCACTGGTCACAGACTCAAATCGAAAAGTAGCGGCTTAACGGAAATCCCGAATCGCTAAGACTATCGTTAGCGCCGCGTTCAATGCCATCAAACTATGGTTTTCTCTAAGGCCTTGTGATTATCTACATACAGAACCTCTAACGGCAATGTAGGGGGTAGCCAAATACCGTTCCAGTAACTCAACGGAATAAATCGGGCCATATTTGACCATATTTTGGTGTATCCTACTGCCCTATTGCGATTGTAAATTTCAGAAATGCAGTCAGAAAGTCCCTAAGAGATCGATATCAAGATACAGAACTATCCCTGCACCGATTAAGAAAATCAGCATTAGTGTCGCAACGATCCAATCAGGCAATCCTCCTTCTGCTTCCAATTCTGACATTTAAATCAGACCTCCTCCGCCAAAGGGTCCACTGTTGTCCCGATTGATTTCGGATGGGTCTTTTCCGAAGTTATCTTTTTTCTTATGTATAAAATGCACCTCGCTTTGACTCATTCCGACCGCCCCCATACCTTGATAATCATTTTGTAATTCTCTCCAACCACTCATATCTGAGATCCCACAAGCAACCGCAATCACCACAGGGAATTCTTTTTTGTATTTTTCTATTTGACCTCTTAGTCGGTTTATGTCCCGGTTTTTGAGATCTTTTTTCATCTCGATCCCGATGCTATCATCTACAACGAGATCTGCGTCAGATTTTCCACGTTCACGCCAGACCGGAACCTCTCCACCAGTGCCACCACCAAGACCGGGGTGCATTCCTGAATTGCTCTTTTCATTCAGTTGAATGTCTAAATAACCCTCTAATTCCTGTTGAAATCCGTATTCATTTTCGTGTTTGTCTTCTGGTATCCACTCATCTATGAGTTGTACCACTTCATTACCAAGATTGTTCCCGAGCATACAAAATACTGTTAATTACAGGCATATCAATCTATTCGACATTTTACCCAGCACATCTACCTCCACGGTCCTGCTTTCTCTCTTACTGCGACCGCGCTGGCTTCGCAGATAGATCGAGTGTCATACCGCTACCGCACCAAGCCCACCCACCTCCACGTTCCGGGCCACGCACCGCGCCGGGCTTTCGCCACGCACCGCGCCGCAACTGCGCTCGCCTCGGCAGTAGCGAAGCGGCAGGCGCGCTCAATTTCGTTCCGGCAGTAGATCGAACTCTGCTCCCGTGGCATTGACTCCCCCGACTGCACCGCGCTTGTTCCGCTTCGATGGTTACTGATAGTAATCGCTCCAAGGATTGGTGTTTTCTCGGTATCGCGTGGGCAGAATTTCGGGTTTAAGTGTCCGATTCGGCACCCCCTATAAAAAAGAATCAAAAATTATCGCCAGCCAAATCAACACTCAGGGCTTGTTCTACCAGTACTGCCGAACACCACGGGTGGGGGCATTATACAGCTACAACACAGCATTAGTTACAGTATTAGCTATTGTTGTTATAATTGCTGTATTCTGTATTGCTGTACTCTCCGCTCCCTCCGGTCGCAAGGAGAGTTAATTGTAGTGCTGTGCGGTAGGCTGTGCTGTTCTCGACCGACCGGAGGGAGGGAGAGTAGTCAGCCGCCCCCCCGCCAGCCTGCCGCGCACAGATCGAGTCGGCGTTGTGCTACAGTCTCCAGCTCGTCGTACAGTCGGACGGCGTTGTAGGGACTCTCACGTCTCTACTTTCTTGAATTGGACATTACACACACCACAGTAATTAACTCGCTTTGAATTTTTCACACCACATTGTGGACAAGTGATAGAAGCGAGTCCAATGTCATTTGGACCGATTTCTACTACCTCTGTTTCATTCTCTTTTTCTGGTTGTACTTCTATCTCACACCCACAATTTTGACAAAAATTCGGATTGCCCACATTTGTTGCTCCACATTCATTGCACTCTATTTTTGAGTGGGGAGATTCGGAACTGGTAGAAATTGTATATATAAGAATACCAATTATACCGAGAATAAGAGTTACTACAAACCAAAAGGAAGCAGATCTCCCTTTTTTACTGGCATCATTCGCTACCCACAAGGCGAGAAATAGCCAAACCAACCCAGCAAATAGAAATATCGTGGATAGGCCAGACATTATGTTCATAACATAACGCTCGATTTATGACACAAAAATCTTAATACTGCGAATGTGGAATGGCGTGGATTGGTGACTAAAATCCCGCTATTTCGCTATTTTTTGTGCGCTGAGTTGCGTAATGTATGACCACCCTACCCGACCATCGTTGTCACGACCGCGCTCGCCCCCTCAGTCGCCGTGGATACAGGCCCATAGATTACGGTACTCCACACCCGCGCTGAAGATGTGCTACTCTACTAGTCCATACCCACGCTTGAACAGCAGGAAGTTCACGAACATCACAACAACAGCGGCTACGGACAACACAATCAATGAGACGTTTGGATTAATTTCGGTTACTCCAATCATCCCAAACCGAACGCCGTTAACCATATACACCATCGGATTCAGCAGAGACACTTGTCGCCACAGCGGGGGCAGTATCTCAAGCGAGTAGAATACCGCGCCGAAGAAAACCAGCGGTCGGAGAATAAACTGGTTCATCACGGTCAGATAATCGAAATCATCGGCCCAAAGCCCGCCGATCACGCCGAACCCGCTGAATAAGACTCCAATCACAAGTAGGAACGCAACCAGATAAAACGGATTTGACACTGGAATAGAGGTAAATATCAATCCAACACCGACAATCAATGAAGCAGTAATGAACCCCCGGAGTGTGCTGGAAATAGTGTATGCCAGCACCATATTCTGATAAGACATTGGAGAAGTAGTTACCTCATTGATATACTCGTTCCATCGGCCGTGGAAGATCGAGAAGGAAGCGTTCTCAAAGGCGTCTGAGATTGAGCCAAGGACTACCAAGCCCGGTAGAACGAACTGAAGATAACTCACACCTGCAATTTCTCCAATCCGACTGCCAAGTATTACACCGAACACAGAGAAGTATAGAGAATTGGTGATTATCGGGGGTAGGAACGTATTGTATGGCCGTCTGACGTACCTCAGTATTTCACGCTTGACGAGTGATTTCAGTTGTATGAACTGTCTGTTGGTGCTCATTGGTGCCTCAATTTGAATAAAATTTGAGTGCTTTGTCCTAGGATGTACTCGTTCCAGCGGCCGTGGAAGATCGAGAAGGAGGCGTTCTCGAAGGCGTTGGAGATGGTGCCCAGGACGATGAGGCCGGGGACGATGAAGACGATATAGGAGAAGCCGGCGATCTCGTCGATGCGGCCACCGAGGATGACGCCGAAGACGGCGAAGTAGAGGACGTTCGTGATCGCCGGCGGGAGGAAGGTGTTGCGCGGCCGGCGGACGAACCGCAACACTTCACGGCGACAGAGCGTCCGGAAGCCCGCCGGGAACAGCCGGTCGAGGACGCCCGACTCCGTGGGGGTCTCCGCACCACTGACGGTCTCGCCCGCGGCGGTACCGCCGTCGGGACGCCGCTCGCTGGTGTCGTCTGGCCCGTGCTCGTCGCTCATGCACTCACCTCGCTTTCCTTGCGAGTCACGTCGACGAACACCTCTTCGAGGGAGGCGCGTTCGATGTCGAGTTCGGCCACCTCGTAGCCTCGCTCGTCGAGTTCGCGGACGAGGTCGGGGACGAGCGCGCTCCCGCGGGCGGCGGTCACGACCACCTGCGAGCCGGACAGTTGCACGTCGTGGACGCCCGACAGCGACAGGTCCGGCGCGGTCGTCGGCGGCTCGCGCAGGTCGATGGTGATGCGGTCGGTTCCGCGGTCCATCAGTTCGCCGGGACTGGCGACCTCGACTTTCCGGCCCTCGTCCATGATGGCGACGCGGTCACAGAGCCGTTCGGCCTCCTCGATGTAGTGGGTGGTGAGCAGGATCGTCGTCCCCTCGTCGTTCATGCGGTTGATGATCGTCCAGAGGTCTCGCCGGAGCTGCACGTCGACGCCGGCGGTCGGTTCGTCGAGGATCAGGAGGTCGGGGTCGGAGACGAGCGCGCGAGCCAGCATGAACCGGCGTTTCATTCCGCCGGAGAGCCAGTCGAAGCGGGTGTCTGCTTTCTCCGCGAGCCCGACGGTATCGAGCGCCTCCTGTGCCCGCCGGCTGGCCTCTCCCGGCGGGATGCCGTGGTAGCCGGCCTTGTGTTCGAGCACTTCGTGGATCGGAAAAAAGCGGTCGACGTTGTACTCCTGTGGCGCGAGCCCGATGGCGTCCCGGGCCTGGCGGTAGTCGTCGTCGACGTCGTACCCGAAGACTTCGGCCTCGCCGGCGGTGCGCTCCGCCAGGCCGACGAGGATGTTGATGAACGTCGTCTTGCCCGCGCCGTTCGGACCGAGCAGGCCGAAAAACTCCCCGGCCTCGACTTCGAGATCCAGCCCGTCGAGCGCGCGCACGTCCGCGTAGTCCTTCACGAGGTCCGACGCGCGGATGGACAGCGACATACCCGAACGACGGCACGTGGGCGTGTAAGCCCAACGTTCTCCGCCGGCCGAGCGTCGCTTCCGGGCCACGGTCGGGTACGCTCACTGTCCGTCACGGGTCCCACGCGACGGACTGCCGGCGGTCCGTGGTCGGTTCCGTCCCGCCGCAGTCGGTTATTTTCGTGTGCTGGAAGCTTTCTTCCCGGTCGACACATTGATATGAGATGATGCTCATGTCGTGCACAAGAGACCGCACGCGAGTCAGTTCCGGTGGTTCGTCACCCGGACCACGAGCTGACTTCCGGGGGGGACGGAATCCGTGGTCGACAGGAACGTACAGTCGCGGTTGCCGCGAGGGGGCGGCGAGCGCGGGCTGTGCGGTCGACGACGGTCCGGCGGGGATGGCTCGCTTCGGTCCTGGTATCAACTATGTACGACAACAGACGACTCGCCAGCGGTATCGGCGTGCTGTTCGTGCTGTGGACACTCGTCGGACTGCTGGTCGTGAGCACCGGGGTGGGTGTGTCGATTCCGCTGACGGGGACAGGGGGGTTCAACGTCTCCGCCAGCTACTTCGGGGCCTCGGAGTCGGAATCGGTTCCGGCGACGACGAGCAACGGCGCACCGGCAGCCCAGTTCGAGGTGGCAACGACCGTGGCGGAGGACCTCGAAGTCGAGAAGACACTCGGGCTGGAGAATCTCCCGGGCGTTCAGGGAAACCTCCGGCTGATCATCACGGCCGACCGCGCGACGCTTAACACCGTGACGTTCAAGACCGACAGCCTGACCGCCGGGACCGCCATCTGGCGCGGGTTTGTCCTCGACGAGCGCAACACGGACTCGCGGTTCACCGAGTTCGTCGCGTACGCCGGACCGAACCCACAGGGCGCGGTGAACACCGGCACCCAGTTTGCCATCGACGGGAGCGATCCGGGTGCGACCGACCGCTCCGAGCGCCCGGCCTTCCAGCTGTACAACGCCGAGTTCAAGATGTCGTCCCTGACGGCAGATCAGGTAACGCTCCAGAACCTCGGACTGGTCGTCCAGTACGATCCACAAGGCGACGGCACCTACGACTATGGCCCCTGAGAGCACCGATCCCGGTACGGGACACGACGACGACGATACCGCCACACAGACACCTACCGGTCGGCTCCGGTCGTGGCTGACGGCTCGTCCGGCCCGCGGCGCGGCCCTGCTCGCGCTCGGGAGCCTCCTGCTCTCCTGGCAGGCGCTCCTGTTCGTGCGCGTGCCCGACACCACGATCACGTCCGCCGGCTACGCGGGCATCTTCGCGCCGCTTCTGGGCGTCGTCCTCGCCGGCGTTACCCTCCTGTGGCCGGGACGGGCCACGGCCGCGGGCCTGACTGGCGTCCTGATCGCCCTCGGTGACGTCACCAGTATGCTGCTCGCGCCGACGGAGGTGGCCGACCCGCACGCGCTCTTCCTGGCGCTTCTGGTAGCCGGCGTCGGCGGACTGCTGTGTGCCAGCGGCACGCGGCCGCAGGTCCGGATCGAGCGCGTCAGTACCGCGGTCAGGGTCGGGAGCTCCGTCCTGGTCGTGGTCGCGCTCGCGGCCCTGCTGGTCACGGTGACAGCACCGGCGGCCTCGGGCGACGACTTCCCACAGCAGGACGGTGAGCTCGGCGGCTTCGTCCTCGTACAGGACACGCTCGACGCCGGGCAGTACAACTACCAGGCCCACTGTCCCAAGCCGACGACGATCGACCTGCTAGACGAGGGCTGTATCGAGGCGACGCTGGACTCCTCGAAGAAAGACGACGTGAACCGGTTCGGGCGACAGCGTCTGGACTGCTGGAACAACAACGAGGTCGTCATCGGCGGCTTCCAGATCTACAAGAACTTCCCGGTCCGGGGCACCGACAAGATCGAGTCCCTGGAGCTGTCGGCGACGACGGCCTACGCGACCGGTGGCGACTGTGGGACCTTCGACGGCGACCCGCCGGAAGCGGTCGACGTGTACGCCTCGGAGTTCCGGGCCCGACAACTGGAGGCCCGGCTGGACGTGGTGGACTTCCCCGGTTACGACCCGGGAATCAAGGTCGACAACGTCAACTACTGGGAGTGCTCGCCCCAGAACGCCTCGGGGCTGGGGAGCGTCAACGACGTGCGGTTCGGGCTGGACGCGTTCCCGGCGCTGACCAACGGCCGTGACGTGTACCTGCTGGCCCACCAGCTCGGGAGCACGAAGACCGAACTGACGAACTTCGAGCTCCGGGTCCGTGCCGAGAAGATCGAGGACATCAACGTCACACAGGAGCCGAGTGAGGCGCCCGCTAACTGCTACTCGTGATGGATGAAACCGAATCCGCCGGGAGTCGGGGACTGACGATGGGGTCGGACGGCGCCGACGCCACCGACCCGGAGACCGTTACGTTCGCCGAGTGGCGCGCCGAACGACCGTTCTGGCCCGGTCTCGTGATGATCCTCGGCGGGCTGGCGATTGCCTGGCCCGCGCTCCAGTTCGTCCTCACGGCGTCGCTGGTCGAGAGCCGGTCGGTGGTCACGCTCGGCGTCCCGCTGGGTGCGCTGGTGGTCTTCGCCGGCGTCACCGCCATCGTCCGTCCGGAGCGTACCTCGGCGCTCGGGGTCGTCGGGATCGTCCTCTCGGCGCTTTCCTTCCTGGTGGTGTTCGGCGGCGTGTTCTTCCTCGGGCTGATCCTGGGCGGGGCTGGCGGCGTGCTCGTGTTCGCCTGGGAACCGCCGGCCGGGACGGCCTCGCCCGAGCCGGGCGACGAAGAAACCGAGTGAGTCGGTTAGCGACCGAGCTTCTTGCGGCTGATCTCGACGCTTCGGGGCGTGACGATGATCTGGTCGTCGTTCTTCTGGACGATGTCACCGCCGACCCCGCGGGCGACCTGCTGGAGTTCGTCGGTGATCTGCTCCATCGTCCGGTCCTGGGTCGTGTGGCGGGTGATGTCCGCGACGACGATGTCGCCGGCGTAGACGGCGTCTTTGATGTCGATGACGTCCTGTTTCTCGCTGATCTGTGCGATGTGAAGTTGGGTGTCGGCCTCGGTCTCGGGGATGGCCACGCCGTCGAGTTCCTCGTAGTCGTCGGTCCGGCGCGCGGACCCCGAATTCCCGATGATCTTGTTCATGAAGCCCATACCCACGTCACGACTCCCTGAAAGTATAGTTTTTACGTCAGACAAACATAAGAGAGAATATATTAACCGCAGGACGTGACCGGTGCCAGACGGAGCGATGACGCGTGTCAGACGCGAACGATCAGACGGTGAACTCGTAGAGATCGTCGCCGACGTGGTGAATGGATTCGACGACGCGGCCCTCGGAGCCGACCATGTCCGACCCCTCGGTGAGCGCGCGGCCGATCGCCAGCACCTTGCCGTGGTTCTCCTCGTCGATCACAACGAGGTCGCCCGGTTCGATGTCGGGGTCGGCCTCGACGATGCCGGGCCGCATCACGTCGGCACCGTCGCTGACGAAGGAGATGGCGCCGCTGTCGACGGTGACGCGGTGTTTCGCCGGCGGGTACTCGTTGGCCCCGTCGACGGTCAGGAAGGGCGCCCGCTCGCCGTCGTCGTCGAGATAGCACACCGACGGCTCACCGTCCACGAGGACGAGGTCGAACTCGGTCCCCTCCAGTTCCACCAGTTCGTAGCTGTCGGCGTCCAGTTCGACGCCGAGACCGGCCGACAGCGCCGTCTCCAGCTCGTCGACCGCGTCCGCCCGCAGGTGATGTCGCGATGTGACCTCCATACCCCCACGTGGCTGCCGCTCGGAATAAATCGCCCGCTCTCGCCCGTCCGTTATCAGGTGTGATACCTGGTGCCACAGGCTTTTATTTGGTGCCGTATCAGGTGAAATTGGATGAACGACAGGCGTTGTCACACGACGAGGTCGCGGGCGGCCACGGGCCGGCTGTCGCGACCGGTCGGGAGACGCCGTGTCGACCGCTACGAGGTGAGCCAGATATGAGTGTCGTCGATAGATCCGAACAGGAGAGCGGGGTTGAGTTCGACCAGTTGCCGGAGTTCGAACTGGAGTGTATGTACGACGACTGGGACGACCCGACGGCGGTGACGGTCTTCTCGACGGAGGAGAGCGACAGCCTCTATACGGCCTGGCTCACCGCCGACAGGGACCACGCCGTGTCGCTCGACGCGGTGCGCTGACTCCCCGTTCTGCCGCGTCGAAAAGGGATAAGTAGGTCAGTCACGAACCGTCGCGTTATGTGGGGCTCCGGCCGGTCCCGGGACGGTTCACAGGTAACCTGTATCGCGTGTGGGCAGTCGGTCGCACGCACCGACGCCCGCGAGTACGACAAGTACGGCGACCGGTTCTCCCGGGAGGACAAGGAGTTCGAGTTCCTCTGTAAGGGCTGTCACCGCGAGTGCTGTCACCAGCCCCGGGGCGGCCTCGAGACCCTCCTCGTCGAGAGCGGCGCCGGCGAGGCCGACCGCGAGGAGTTCTTCGCCGCCTTCTACGCCCTCGCCGGCACCGGCGAGGACGCCGAGGAACAGCAGTCCTGACCCGTCGCCCGCGAGCCCCGGTGTCCGGTCGATACCCCTAACTGTCGGGTCGCCGTACCGAGTCGCATGACCAGCGACCAGGCAGCGGCCGGGACTGCGGAGGGACAGGGCCCCGTCGAGATCGACGAGGAGATGGCCCGCCACCTCGCCAACAAGCGCGAGGACCTGTTCGAGAAGTTCGAGCTCCGCGACGACTTCCCGCCCGAAGTCCTCGAGGAAGCCCAGGAACGCACCGAGGACGTCCAGAGCGAGATCGAGGCCGAGATCGACGACCGCGCCGATCTCCGGGAGATGCCTACCTGGACCACCGACCCCGTCGACGCCCAGGACTTCGACGACGCCCTCTCCATCGAGGTCAACGAGGACGAAATCGTCCTCTGGGTCCACATCGCCGACGTGACCCACTACGTCCACCCCGACAGCGAGATGTGGGCGGAGGCGCTCAAGCGTGCCAACACCATCTATCTCCCCGCCTACACCGTCCACATGCTCCCGCCGGTGCTGGCCGAGACCGTCTGCTCGCTCGTGCCCCACGAGGACCGCCTGGCTCACACCGTCGAGATGCATCTCGACCCGGAGACGCTCTCATACGAGACCATCGACATCTACAAGTCCGTCGTCCGCTCGGACGCCCGCCTGACCTACTCGCAGGCCGAACGCCTGCTCGACGAGCCCGACAGCGCCGACGACCTGCTGGAGGACCCCGAGGTCGACCTCGCCACCAAGTGCGAGCAGGTCTGGGACCTGGCACAGCAACTCCACGAGCAACGCAAGGAGGACGGCTCGCTCGTGCTCAATCCCCGCCGGGACCGCGCCCACACCATCATCGAGGAGTGCATGCTCAAGGCCAACAAGGCCGTCACCCACACGCTCCAGTGGGACATGGGCGTCGAGGCGATGTTCCGCGTCCACCCACAGCCCACCCCCGACCAGTGGAACGAGGCCCTGCGGGAGATCCAGGACCTCGACGGCGTGTCCGTGTCGGCGACCGCCGACGACCCCCGCATCGCCGTCAACGAGACCCTGGAGGAGGCCCCCGAGCGCCAACTCGGGAAGATCCAGCGGGCCGTGATGCGCGTGATGCCCCGCGCGAAGTACATGGCCGACCCCTTCGGCGGCCACCACGCCCTGAACTTCGAGATTTACGGCCACTTCACCAGTCCAATCCGCCGGCTGTCGGACCTCGTCAACCACTGGATCGTCCACAACAACGACGTGCCGACGAACCTCGACGAACTCTGCTCGCACGCCTCGGACAAGCAGAAAGACGCCGAGCAGTGCGAACGGGAGTACCGGCAGTTCCTCGAAGAGGTCGGCCTCGATCCCGGCGCGGTCAACAACCGGGGGATCGAGGTCGTCGACGAGGACTGACCGGCGAGGGCCGCGATGCGTGCCCGGGCCGCGGTCTCGTCGACGCAGGAGACGAGGACGAGGACTGAGTCCGCGGGCGAGCCGTCACTCCTCGGTCACGACGACCACTCGTTCCTCGGCCAGGTCGACCTGGGCCTCGTATTCGAGTTCGCCGGTTCCCGCGTCGCGTATCCGGACGAAGACGTCGTCCTCGGCGGCGGCCGGCTCGCGGTCGATAGTCACGGAGTCGCCGTCCGCGTCGACGCTCACGTTCCCTGTCGAAACGACGAAGGTGCTTCCGTTCCCGTTCGCCCGGACCGGCCTGCCGATGTCGGTCCGTTCGACCTCGACCGTTTGCACGGTTTCGGAGGTCACGGCGTTCCGGATCGGTTTCACCACGAGTTCGGCGTCCCCTACCGCGGCGAGGTGGCGCTGCACCGTCTCGTTCGCCCGCGCGATCTCGCGCGCCCGCCGTCGCTCGGCGTCGGTGAGCGGCCCCGACTCGGTCACGACGCGGAACTGTCCGTCGTCGGCCGCGATTTCGACCGTCTCGGCACGTGTCACGTTGCCCAGGACGGTCACCGTCCGCGTGCCGTCCGAGAACGTGACGTTCGACTCGGAGACGACGAACGCGGGCGGGGAACCGGTCTCCGTGACTGGGCCGCCGTACCCGAGGGCAGCTCCGGCCCAGCCGATGCTCGCACCCAGCACGGCCAGCACGGCGAGGAGTCCGAGCCGGGACCGCAGGTCGTCGGTCATCGTGTTCCCGTTGGCTGAAAGCCCTGATGAACGTTGGGTTGAAACGCGTTCGAAACGCGTTTCAGCGGTGTTTCACGCCGTCTCGTGCCGGTCTCCGCGAAGCGGAATCGATGGTACTTTGCACGCGTTTTCGAATTGTCGACTATGCAACTGCGGGCCCTCCCCACCCGACGTCTCTTCGCCGCAGTCGTGTTCCTCGCCGCGACGCTCGTCCTCGCGGTCCAGTTCATCACTCCGTCCCCGGTCGTGGTTCGCGTCGGCGAGCGCGGCACGGAAGTCGCCGAATTGGGCAATTACTTCAGGTACACCGACGTCGCCGTCATCTCCGTCGCGTCGTGCGTGCTCGGCGCGTCCAGCACGTATCTCCTGCTCGCCGAGCAGTCGCCCGAGGCCACCGCTCGACCGGACGATACCGCTCCGTCACGCGCCGAGTCGCTCGTGACCGACGGGAGTTCCGGTCCGACACCGGACGGCGAGTTACTCGAAGTCCGCCGGGCGGAGTGGGAAGAGACGGCCGAGCGCCTCGCGAACAACGAACGCGAGATCTACGAGACGCTGATCGACGCCGACGGCGTCCTCCCCCAGAGCGACATCGTCGACCGTACCGACCTCTCGAAGGCGACGGTCAGCCGTGAACTCGACAGCCTGGAGACCAAGAACCTCGTCGAGCGCAAGCGACGCGGGATGGGCAACGTCGTCCTGTTACTGTAGGTGCCGACCGGCGAAAACCCGGTTTCGGCCGTTTCAGAACGCGTTTTCAACGGGTAGCTATGTGGCCTTTCGTCTAACCCCGAACCGAGTGCCACGGGCGCGGGTCCCCGCTGGACCGCCCACCGGTCCCCGCGACCGGTCGCGCCCGGCACTCGTGAGACGCATGAAATCGAAACTCGTCGCGCTCACGCTCTCGGTGGCCCTGGCCATCAGCGGCACCGGCCTGGCCGCCGCCGACAGCGTGGGCCCCGACACCGCAGACGCACCGATGCCCGACGACAGCACGGACCCGACCGACGACGCGGCCACGGACGACCCGGCCGACGACGACGCGGAGAACGCGACCCGGCTGACCGCCGACGAGTCGGTCACGATGTCCGTCGGCGAGAACACGACGGTCGTAGAGGACGAGCCGACCCGGATCACTGCCGACGATTCGTTCACACTCGATTTCTCGACGGCTACGCTCGAACCGGTCGACGACGGCCTGCTCCTCGTCGAACTGCCGGACGCTGACGACGACGGGGCCGACGACGCGTAGGGCGCCCGCGGTCGCTTCACGGTCCACGTCACTCGCTTCATTTTTTGGTCGCATCGATGGCTTCGGAATGCCCTTATGCCGGCGCCCCCGTGTAGGGGACAACAGAATGGGGGGACGTGCCATGGACGCAGGGACGATTCAGGACTACTACGAGGAGAGTCACATCGACTACCAGCTCATCTGGCAGTTGCCGGTGAGCCACGGGCTCCACGCGGGTTATCACGACGACGACCACAGTTCACACGGTGCCGCCGTCGAGAACATGAACCGCGTGCTGGCCGACACGGTCGACATCGGGCCGGACGACCGCGTGCTGGACTGTGGCTGTGGGGTCGGCGGGAGTTCGGTCTGGGTCGCCGACGAGCGGGGCGCGACCGTTCAGGGGATCGATCTCGTGCCCATGCAGCTCCGGAAGGCCCGGAAACTCGCCCGGAAACGCGGCGTCGCGGACCGCGCGTCGTTCGCGCTCGCCGATTTCACGAACACGCCGTTCCCCGACGACTCCTTCGACGTGCTCTGGGGGATCGAGGCAATCTGCCACGCCGAGGACAAGACCGACTTCATCGCGGAGGCGGCCCGCCTGCTCGACGACGGCGGCCGGCTCGTCCTCTCGGACGGCTTCCGGGCCGTCGAGAACATGACTCCCTACGAACGCGAGTCGATGGACAAGTGGCTCGACGGCTGGGCCGTCCCCAACCTCGCCGACGCCGACGACTTCCGCGCGGCCCTCGACGACGCCGGGTTCGGAAACGTTCGCTTCGAGGACGCCACCGAGAACGTACTGCCCTCGTCGAAGCGGCTCTACTGGGTGAGTCGGCTCGGCGCGCCGCTGGCGAAACTCATGCTCAAAGCCGGTATCCGGACGCCGACCCAGGAGGAAAACAGGGTCGCCGCCCGCTACCAGCACGAGACGCTGTCGGCGGGGCTGTGGCAGTACGGTATCTTCGCGGCCGAACGGTAACCGGTGGCGAACACGGGGCCACCGGATACCGGCCCACCGGCGGACGGCGACACGGCCGCCGGCGGTGCCCGCACGGGACGACGCCGTCGCCACTCGACTACTGGCTACGGCGGCACACGACACTCCCCGCGAGCCGGATACGTTCCCCTCCCCCGGCCGAGGAGTGTGATAGCGTGTATCACGGAAGCGTACGAAGCGGTCGCGGGCGTCCGGAGACGGACCGAGAACGTATCAGACGTTGTCGGGGGTCTCGGCGTCGTCCTCGACGGACCGCTTCATGGAGTCGCGGCGGCTCTTGGCGTCGCGGCCGGTACACTCCTCGAGGAAGTCGTTTTTCGCGTCGACCGCGTCGGCGGCGGCGTCGGCGTTGCCTTCCGCGATGACGTCCTCGGCCGGTCGCTCTATGAAGTCCACGCCCAGTTTGTCCTTCTTGCCACTGTACTCCACCGTTCCCGCGACGATGCGCTCGAACACCGGGTTGTCCGGGTCACCGACGACGTAGAGGTCGCTCCCCTTGTACTCCTGGGTGTCGGTCACGGTCCCGAAGAAGTCCTCGATCTTTGCTTTCATGTCCGGTACGCGGTCTTCGAGGTGCTCGCCCCGACGCATCTTGTACTCCCGCATGGGGAGACCTTTGGACAGGCCCCGTTTTACTCTTTTCGCGTCTCGCCTTCCGGAACGTGTTCGAGCGAGCCGCGGTGACACTCGGGGCAGAAATCGCCCGCACGCAGCGACGTGGACTCGACGGAGGTGACGAACTCACACTCGGGGCAGTGGAACTCCCCTTCCGGCACCGTGACCGTCGCGCTGCCCGCGGGTTCGACCTCGCCCTGGTCGATCTTCTGTGTGAGGCTCTCGGCGGGCTCCCACTCGTCGTCGTCTCCGTCGTCGCCCTCGTCGGGCCAGGCCACCTCTTCGGCCGTGCGGTCGCCCGCCGCCGGGCCGCTATCGGCCTCGTCGGGCCAGGACTCGCCCGGCGATCCCGCGTCGGGTTCACCGGGGTCGTCCTCGGTTGCCGCCGGTTCGTCGGCCTCGTCGGGCCACTCGCCCGGGTCACGCTCCGGTTCGTCGTCCTCGTCGTCGAGGATGACCGCGTCGTCCTCTGCCGCTGTCGGCTCCGGCTCGTCCGGTTCCGTCGTCTCGGCCGTCGACCCCGACGCCGGTTCCGTCTCCGTCCCCGCGTCGTCCGGTTCCACCGGTGCTGCCGGGGACTCGGCCTCGTCGTCCTCGTCGTCGAGGATGACCGCCTCGTCCTCGGCGGCGTCCATGTCCGGCGCGGGGTCCGTCCCGGTCGACGGACTCGGTCCGGCCGTCGTCTCGACGTCCGGTTCGTCGTCCGTGTCCTCCGCCGCGGCCTCCGCCGTCTCCAGCGACGTCACCTCCTT
This sequence comes from Halorientalis marina, assembly GCF_023028345.1. GTDB lineage: Archaea > Halobacteriota > Halobacteria > Halobacteriales > Haloarculaceae > Halorientalis > Halorientalis marina. The sequence goes on from NZ_CP095487.1 coordinate 665,876, forward strand.
GTTCTCGGAGACGACCCGCTCGGCCCCGCACCGGTCACAGCGCTCGATCTCCCTGATCGTGACCACGACCTCGCTCCCTTGTTCTTCACGCTCCTCGGTGACCTCCGTCTCGGCGAACCGATGACCCAGTAGCGAACACTTGATACCCATTGTCACGATAATGCCGCCGAGCGGATTATAAGCGTACTGCTTGTCACGCCGACACCTCCGACTTTCGACCGGTCGTGGCGGTGAAACGAACCGTCGGCCCGAGGGACACACGTAAGACCCACCCGGTCGAACGAACGGATATGAGGGCAAAGCGGGAGTACCGCGACCGCGACGAGACACAGGTCGCGGTGCTCGACGCTCTCGCGGACCGGCGGGAGGAGGGAATGACCGTCTTCGAGCTCCGGTCCCACGTCGACGTCGGCATCGACGAACTCGAAGGGGCGCTGTCGGACCTCAAGGCGGACGATCTCATCGAGGCGAAAGACGACGGCGAGCGGACGGTTATCCTCCCGGAGGACCACGCCATCGGGCAGTACGACCCCGACGAGGACGAGTCGATGCTCGACCGCATCCGACAGTGGCTCGACCGCTGAACTCCGGAGCGGGGGCTTTACGGCCGCGGCCCACCCACGACGTGGCATGACCGTCATCGAGTCCGTCCACACGTCCCACGACGCCACCTTCGTCGAGCGCGGCGGCCGTCGCGTCGTCGACCACTACGGGCGCCCGGCACGTACCCACGCCGCCGTCCGCAGGGTCGTCGGCGTCTGCGAGATGGGATACGGCATCGTCGAGGTCACCGGCGACGACCGCGTCGACTTCGTCGATAACGCCGTCTCCAACCGCGTCCCCCCCGACGACGGGCAGGGGTGTTACGCGCTCCTCCTGGACCCGCAGGGCGCCATCGAGACCGACATGTACGTCTACAACGCCGGCGAGCGCCTGCTCGTGTTCTGCTCGCCCGCCCGCGCCGCGCCCGTCGCCGAGGACTGGCGCGAGAAGACGTTCATCCAGGACGTCGAGATTCGCGTCGCCACCGACGACTTCGGCGTCTTCGGCGTCCACGGCCCGAAAGCCACCGAGAAGATCGCCAGCGTCCTCAACAAGGCCGCATCTCCCGAGACCCCCCTCTCGTTCGTCCGCGGGTCGATGGCCGACAGCGGCGTCACCGTCGTCCGCGGCGACGGCCTCGCCGGCGAGGAGGGCTACGAGGTCATCTGTGCCGCCGACGCCGCCGAGGACGTCTTCGACACCCTGGAGAACCGCGGGATGAACGCCGCCCCGTTCGGCTACCGGACCTGGGAGACGCTGACCCTGGAGGCCGGGACGCCGCTTTTCGACACCGAACTCGAAGGCGAGATTCCAAACGTCGTCGGCATCCGTAACGCCCTCGACTTCGAGAAGGGGTGTTACGTCGGCCAGGAGGTCGTCTCCCGCGTCGAGAACCGCGGCCAGCCGAGCCGCCGCCTCGTCGGCCTCACCGTCGAGACCGTCCCCGAGGCGGGTGCGGCGGTCTTCGCCGGCGACAGCGCCGTCGGCGAGGTGACACGCGCCGCCGAGAGCCCCACGCGCGAGGAGCCCATCGCGCTCGCACTCGTCGAGTTCGACGCCGACCGGAGCGACCTCACCGTTCGCGTCGACGGCGAGGAGGTCACCGCGGCCGGCGCCGCCCTCCCGTTCGTCGATGGCTCTGACGCCTCCGCCCGGCTCCCTGCCTACCCGGACTCGTGACTCGCCCGCGGACCTGTCCGGAAAAGCGAAAGTACCACCAACCTAATTCGTGTGCCACTTGTAGACCCTGCTAGTATGTCTCATACCCGCCGGTCCCGGGACCTGTCGCGGCGGCCGAGACGGTCGCCGGCCGCGACACGAGCGGAGGTGTAACCGACGTGTCTTCCTCCGGGAGCGGAGACGCCACCGACGCCGGCCCGTTCGAGGGCTCTCGCGTGGTCGTGGGCGTCGCCCACGACGCGACCCGCGCGACGCTCGTCGAGTGGCTCGCGCCCGACTACGACGTGGTCACCGCCGACCCGGACGAACTTCCCGGCCTCGCGCCGGACCTGTACGTCCTCGACCGGCCGACGCTCGCCGCCGGCCACGACGCCATCGAGCAGGCCCGGGCCGCGGCCGACCCGACACACCTTCCGGTTTTGCTCGCTGCCACGCCCGACGACGAGCCCCCGCTCGAATCCGCCGCGGCCGCCACCGACCGACCCGACGAGCTGGCCGACGACGTCGTGACATACCCACTCGAGCGGGTCACCGTCCGCCGCCGCGCGCGAGCACTGCTCCGTATCCGGTCGCTCTCCGTCGAGGTCGCCGAGCGGCACGAACAGTATCACGGCCTGCTCGACCTCCTCGACGATGGCATCTGTCTCCTCGACGACGGGACCGTCACCTACGTGAACGACGTCGGCCTCCGACTGCTCGGCGTCGAACAGGAGGCCGCGACCGGCGACCCCCTCACCGCGTTCGTCGCCGAGGGCGACGTACCGGTCGTCGAGTCGCTCCTGGCGGACGTCCGGATCGACGGGCGTGCAACCATCCAGCAGCCGGTGACGCTCACGACCGGAACCGGGGACGCCGTTACCGTCTCGATGAGCGCCGTCGCGGTCGGGGACGACGGGGCCGGCCGGATGCAGATCGTCTTCCGCGATCTCCGTGACAGCGAGCGGAAGTCGGACCGGTTCGGGCTGTACCTGTCGGCCCTGGACGCGGCCGCCGAGGGCATCACTATCGCCGACGTGACCCGGGACGACGACCCCCTGATCTACGCCAACGAGGCCTTCGCCGAAATCACCGGCTACGACGTAGCCGAGGTGCTCGGCCGGAACTGTCGGTTCCTCCAGGGGACGGACACCGACCCGGAACCGGTCGCGACGATGCGGGCCGCCATCGCGGCCCGCGAGCCGGCGACGGTCACCCTCCGGAACTACCGGGCCGACGGGACGCCGTTCTGGAACCAGGTTCACCTGATGCCGGTCGACCACGGCGGCGAGACGACACACTTCCTCGGCTTCCAGCGGGACGTGACCGAGCGGGTCCGGCGCGAACGCGAACTCGGCCAGTACCGGACGCTCGTTCAGGCCGCCGGCGACCCCATCTACACGCTCGACGCCTACGGCTGTTTCACCGACGTCAACGACACGTTCGTCTCCTTTACCGGGTACGACCGCGCCGACCTCATCGGCGCACACGCCTCGAAAGTGATCGACGAACAGGACGTCGCGGTCTGCCGCCGGCGCATCGCGGACCTGCTCAGCTCGTCGGACTCGACCCAGGTGACGGTCGAGATCGTCGTCGAGACCGTCGACGGCGACCGCCGGCTCTGTGAGGTCTCGCTCGGCCTGCTGCCCTTCGAGGCGGGCCAGTTCGGCGGGACGGTCGGTGTCGTCCGCGACGTCACCGAGCCGAAGGGCCGCGAGCAACGACTGGCCGTCCTCGACCGCGTCCTCAGGCACAACCTACGGAACAAGATGAACGTCATTCTCGGCCGGAGTGAGGCGCTCCGCGAAGAGACCGACCTCGACGACGACGCGGCCGCTCACGTCGACGCCGTGATGGACGCCGCGGCGGAGCTGCTGGATACGAGCCAGGATGCACGTCGTTTCCGTGACGTGCTCGCGCTCAAGGAACAGGAGCCGTCGACGCTCGATCTCGCCGCGCTCGCCGCCGACGCCGTGGCCGACAAGCGTGCGGCGTTCCCAGACACCGATATCACGGTCGCTACACCCGACGAGGCCCCGATCCGGACGCGCGGACGTCTGCGAAGCGCCGTCGACGAACTCCTCGAAAACGTGGTCGAACACAGCGACCGGGACAGGCCGACCGTCGACGTGACCGTCCGCGCCGACGGCGACCGCGTCGTGCTCGAAGTCGCCGACGACGGCCCCAGGGTCCCCGACTTCGAGCGCCGCGTCGTCCGGGATACCGTCGAGAACCCGACCGAACACGGGAGCGGCCTCGGGCTCTGGCTCGTCAGCTGGACGGTCGAACAGTCCGGCGGCGAGATCGAGATCGTCGACAACGACCCACGCGGCACCGTCGTCCGACTCCGGTTCCCGTGCGCCTAGGACCGCGAGAACAGCGCCTTCAGTTGCTCCGTCGAGAACAGCGTCGTCGGGCGGTCCATGTGGACGCCGATCTCGCCGGCGAACGCCCGCAGTCCGGCCTCCTGGACCGGCCCGGGCAGCGAGTAGCCGGCCCGGACGACCTTCCCGAGCCGTATCTCCTGGCGGAGGTCCGCGCGCCAGGCCCGCTCGTAGTCCCCGAGCGTCCCCGGCTCCCGGGGGTCGATTTCCCGTGCGGCGTGGTCCGCGGCCGTCATCCCGTAGAGGATGCCGCCGCCGGTGAACGGCTTCGTCTGTGCGGCGGCGTCGCCGATCAGGAACGACCGCCTGCCGGTCACGCGCTCCGGCGGGCCGATGGGGATGAGCCCGGAACAGCGCCGCGTCACGGCCGCGCCGTAGTCGCCGGTGAACTCATCGAAGGCCGCGCGCACGTCGTCGCCCGGCGGCGTCGCCAGCCCGTACTCGACACCAGCCTCGCCACGGGGGATGCGCCAGGCGAAAAAGCGCGGCACCGTCAGGTGGACGTCGACGAAGTCGTCGTGGTCGGCCTCGTCGGTGAACCCCAGGACGCCGTGGAGGAGTTCGTCCGGCTCCGGGAGACCCAGTTCCGACCGCACCCGCGAGTTCGGGCCGTCACAGCCCGCGACCATCCGCCCCTCGTACGTGTCGGTCCCGTCCGGGCCGCGTGCGGTCACCGCCACGCGGTCGCGGCCCTCCTCGACCGCGACCACCGTGTGTTCCTCCCGGAGGTCCGCGCCGGCCTCGCGCGCGGCGTCGGCGAGCCACCGGTCCAGCCCCACCCGGTCGATGACGTTCGAGATCACCTCGTCCTTGTAGAAGGGGTGGGCCTCGTCGCCCGGCCCGCCGCGGTGGAACCGCGCGCCGCTGATCTCGTTCTGCAGGAGCGCCTCGCGGGCACCGTCCGGCGTGAACTCCCAGACGTCCGTGCTGACGTGGCCCGAACAGGCCAGCGGCTCCCCGACCTGCCCCTGCTCGAAAACGAGCACGTCGTACCCGGCCTCGGCCGCCCGGCGGGCGAACCGCGATCCCGCGGGCCCGGCACCCACCACGACGAAGTCGTGCATTCGGGCAGAACTTGGCAGTCGACAATCAATAGTCTCCCGGTTCAGTCTGCCCCGTCCTCGATCCAGGCGCCGCGGAACACGAACCGTGCGCCGCCGGTCGCGGACTCCTCGAGGTCGACCGTCCAGCCGTGGGTCTCGGCGACGGTCTCGACGATGGCGAGGCCGAATCCGGTTCCGTCCTCGCTCGTCGTGTAGCCGTGATCGAACACCTGGTCGCGCTGGTCCGCCGGCACGCCCGGGCCGTCGTCCGCGACGTAGAACCCGTCCTCGACGGCCCCGATGCGGATCGTCGTCGTCCCACCGTCCGTGCGCTCGCGGGCCGGGCCGTCGGTGGCCCCCGGTCGCTCGCTCGCCGGGCCGTGCTCTATCGAGTTCCGGAAGAGGTTCTCGAAGACGGTGAGGAGACCGCTCCGGTCGGCCCAGATCGTGCCCGTCATCGACACCTCGATGGTCGCGGTGTCGGTGTCGACGGTGGCCCAGGCCTCGCGAGCCGCGGCCTCGATGTCGACGGCCTCGAACTCGTCGGCATCGCGCCCCTCCCGGGCCAGCGTGAGCACGTCGTCGATGATTTCTCTCATGCGGTCGTGGGCCCGTTCGATGCTGGTCAGGTGGTCCGTGGCCCGTTCGTCGTCCGCGTCGACGACCTCCGAGAGGAGTTCGAGACGACCGCCGGCGACGTTCAGTGGGTTGCGCAGGTCGTGGCTGATCGTACCGGCAACGCGGTCGAGCCGTTCGTTCTGCCGTTCGAGTTCGCGCCGGGACGCCTCCAGTTCGGTCACGTCCCGGACCAGCACCGAGTGACCGACGATGTCCCCCCGCCGTTCCTTCTGAACCGGCGAGATCAGCACCGAAAAGTGCTTCATACCGGGCCGGTCGGGAAGCGACACTCTGTCAGTGACGGTCTCGCCGCCGTCCGGGAACGCGAGGTGGCTGGCCAGGTCGGGACAGGCCGCGTCGAGCGGGTCGCCGACGTGGTCGACCACGTCCGGCCACAGGTCCGCCGCCGCGCGGTTGTAGTCGGCGACCCGACCTTCTTCGTCGACGACGAGCACCGGGTCCGGGAGCGTCTCGACCAGCGTCTTCCGCGCGACCGGCACGATGTCGAGCAGTCCGAGGCGAAAGATGCTGACGGTCGTGAACACCGCGAACGGCAGGGAGCCGTACGAGCCGTAATTGAACCCCTGCAACGGCACGACCTCCACGATGGAGAGCGTGTTGAGCGTCCCGACGCTGGCCGCGCCGAGCATGAGCAGCGCCACCTGCCAGCGCGCGTCGTCGCGCGTGGTCAGCAGGAAATCGATCATGTAGTAGTAGCTCAGCGCCAGGAGCGCGTAGGTGACACCGAGGAGGAGGTAGTAGAGCGGGCCGCGCTGTATCCCGGCGTAGATGAACGGCGCCCCGGTCATCGAGATACCGCTCACGAACAGCCCGTGCAACGGGTTCGTGGCCCACAGCAGGAGGAAGCCGCCGATCTGGACGGCGATCCCGGCCTGGACGACCGGCCACCGGTGGTAGTCGGCGTTCGTGTACTGCGAGACGAAGACGACGAACAGCGAGGTGGTGAGCATCCCGGCGAACTTGTCGGCGATGGCGACCTGCCGAAGCAGCGCCTCGCCGGTCCCCAGCACGTGCACGAGGGTCAGCGCCTGCCACCCGAACGCCCCGACGAGCAAGAGGAGGACGAACGTCCGGGCACCACGGACGTCCCAGCGACGCTGGAACACCCACACAATTATGCCGGCGGTTATGAGTACCGTCGCCACTAGCGGCACGAGGTGGGCGAGAACCGCCGGCTCCGGTAGCGGCGTCACAGTATACCACCATCACATGACACTGCTAATGAGTATTTGCCGTCGATTATCAGTGATAAAAACCCAGTCGGGGTCGCGCCCTGCTCTCACCGCTCGCGCGTTCCCTCCCGATGGTCGACCCGACCGTCAGTCGTCACCGGCGCCGGTCGCCTGCTCGCCATCGGCCTCGGCAGCCTCCTCCGCGGCGATCTCGCGGTCCGACCGCGGCCCCTCCAGGTCGACTGTCGGCAGGAGGTCACGGAGATACCGGCCGGTGTGGGACTCGTCGGTCCGGGCGACCGCTTCGGGGGTGCCCGCCGCGACGACTTCGCCGCCGTGCTCGCCGCCCTCCGGCCCGAGATCGACGATGTGGTCGGCGTTTTTGACGAGATCGAGTTCGTGCTCGATGACGACGACCGTGTTGCCGTCGTCGGTCAGCCGGTGGAGCACGTCGATGAGCTTGCGCTCGTCCTCGGGGTGCAGGCCGGTGGTCGGCTCGTCGAGCAGATAGAGGGTTTCCCCGGAGTCTTTCTTCCCGAGTTCCTCGGCGAGTTTCACGCGCTGTGCCTCGCCGCCCGAGAGGGTGGTCGACGGCTGGCCCAGTCGCATGTAGCCCAGGCCCACGTCCTGCAGGAGTTTCAGCCGCCGGCTGATCTGCGGGTGGCTCTCGAAGAACTCGGCGGCCTCGTCGACGCTCATCCCCAGCACGTCGGCGATGGTCGCGTCCTTGTAGGTCACGTCGAGCGTCTCGTCGTTGTAGCGGGCGCCACCACAGGACTCGCAGTCGACCTTGACGTCCGAGAGGAAGTTCATGTCGATCGTGACGGTTCCCTGCCCGCTACACTCCTCACAGCGGCCGCCCTTGACGTTGAACGAGAACCGCCCCTTCTCGTAGCCGCGCTGTTTGGCGAGGCTGGTCTCGGCGAACAGTTCCCGGATGTGGTCGAAGACGTTGGTGTACGTGGCAGGGTTCGAGCGCGGCGTCCGGCCGATGGGCGACTGGTCGATGAGCCGGACCGTCTCGACGTGTTCCAGTCCCTCGATGTCGTCGTGGTCGCCGGGGTCGACGGAGGTGTTGTCGTTCATCCGCCGGGCCAGCCCCTTGTAGAGGATGTCGTGCATTAGCGTGGACTTCCCGGACCCCGAAACTCCGGTAATGGCGGTGAACGCGCCCACCGGGAGGTCCACGTCGAGGTCTTTGAGGTTGTGCTGGCGCGCGCCACGGACGGTGATGGTGCCGTCGGCGTCGCGGCTCGCGTGTCCGTCGTCCCCGCTCGCTCCATCCGTGCCCTTTCGACGGTCGGGCACGCGCCGCGTCTCGGGGACCGGGATCGCTCGCTCCCCGGCGAGGTAGTCGCCGGTGACCGACTCCTCGGCCGCGATCACCTCGTCGAAATCGCCGTCGACGACGATTTCGCCACCGCGCTTGCCCGGACCGGGCCCCATGTCGATGATGTTGTCCGCCCGCCGCATCGTCTCGGTGTCGTGTTCGACCACGAGCAGGGTGTTCCCGAGGTCCCGGAGTTCTGCCAGGGTGTTCAGTAGACGGTCGTTGTCCCGCTGGTGGAGGCCGATGGAGGGCTCGTCGAGGACGTAGAGGACGCCGACGAGGCCGGAGCCGATCTGCGTCGCGAGGCGGATGCGCTGGCTCTCGCCGCCCGAGAGGGTGGCGGCCTCCCGGTCGAGCGTGAGGTACTCCAGGCCGACCTCGCACATGAACCCGAGGCGGGCGCGGATCTCCTTGAGTATCTCCTCGGCGATCTTCGTGTCGCGTTCGTCGAGGTCGGCTTCCATCTCCTCGAAGTGTTCCAGCGCGTCGCCGATGGACATCCGGTTGACCTCGGTGATGGTGGTTCCGTTCACGAGGACGGCCCGGGATTCCGACTTGAGTCGGGTCCCCTCACAGGCCGGGCAGGTGGTGACGGCCATGTACTCCTCGATGTGCTCGCGGGCGCGGTCGCTGTCGGTCTCGACGTGCCGGCGCTCCAGGTTGGGGATGACCCCCTCGAACCGCTCGGTCTTCTCCCGGGTGCCGTTCTTGGTCGTCCACTCGAAGTGGACGACGTCGTCCGTGCCGTAGAGGAACTGCCGGCGGATGTCGGGGTCGAGTTCCTCGAAGGGTGTCCCGAGGTCGACGCCGAAGTGCTCGGCGACGTTGTCCAGCTGGCGGGAGTAGTAGGTCCGGTTGTAGCTCCAGGGCTCGAAGACGTGCTTCAGCGGTTTCGAGGGATCGGTGATCACGAGGTCCTCGCTGACCTCCTTGGTGGAGCCGATGCCCTCACACTCCGGACAGGCGCCGTAGGGGGAGTTGAACGAGAACGACCGCGTCTCGATCTCGGAGATGTCGATGTTGCAGTGGGTACAGGCGAGGGCCTCGGACATTTCGACGACGAGGCGGTCGTCGGCTCGCGGGTCGGTCCCCTCCCCGCTCGCCCCGTCCGAGGCGCTTCGCGCCTCGCGCGCCAGATCCCCCGTCGAGCGGACGGACGAGCCGCCGAGTTCGACGTCCTCGGGCGGGTCGGGCAGGATCACCTTGAGGACACCCTCTCCCTTTTCGAGGGCGGTCTCGACGGAGTCGGTGATGCGCGAGCGGGCGTCGGGGCTGACTTTCACGCGGTCGACGATCACGTCGACGGTGTGGTCGTAGTTCTCGTCCAGGTCCGGCCTGTCCATCGTCAGGTCGTAGGCCTCGCCGTCGACCTCGACGCGGGCGTACCCCTCGCTCACGAGGTCGTCGAAGAGGTCCTCGAAGGCGCCCTTCTGGTCGCGGACGACCGGCGCGGCGAGCTTCGCTTTCGTCCCTTCGGGGAGGGCCACGATGCGAGAGACCATGTTCCCCGCGCTCTGCTCGCCGACCTCGCGGCCACACTCGGGACAGTGTGGCGTCCCGACGCGGGCGTAGAGCAGTCGGAGGTAGTCGTGGAGTTCGGTGACGGTCCCGACCGTCGACCGCGGGTTGTTGGCGGCGTTTTTCTGGTCGATGCTGATCGCGGGCGAGAGCCCCTCGACGTTCTCGACCTGCGGTTTGTCCATCTGCCCGAGGAAGTTCCGGGCGTAGGCCGACAGCGACTCGATGTAGCGCCGCTGGCCCTCGGCGTAGACCGTCTCGAATGCGAGCGAGGACTTCCCCGAACCCGACAGGCCCGTCACGACCGTCAGCTGTTCCCGCGGGATGGAGACGTCCACGTCCTTCAGGTTGTGTTCCTCCGCCCCGCGAACCTCGATGTGGTCCTTGCTCATCTAGACACGCCCACGGGCGGGGCCAGTGAAACACTGTCGGTTCCCACTCGGCGCCCGGCCGGGCACCGCGAGCGCTCGATTGCGCCTCCCCAACCGACGCCGCGACCCCGCTCTCACGACCGAGGACGAGAGATCGGAGTATGAACCCCTCTCACGCCCGATTTCGTCGGTGAAAATACGGTTTCGAACGGTGAGAACGCCGGCTCGAGCCGGGTGCTGGGAGAATCAGTTAGGATACTTACTCGATGGCTGTGATTATTTATTGTGCAAGCGACCGTTGTGAAGAAGTGATGCCTGCTACAGTGTATGCGGTTGCCGGCGGCAAGGGTGGTGTCGGCAAGACGACGACCGCTGCGAACCTCGCAGCGACGCTGCGGGCGACGGGACGGGAGGTCGCGCTCGTGGACGCCGACCTCGCGATGTCCAATCTCCAGGACCTCATCGGCCTGGCACACGACCCGACACTGCACGACGTCCTGGCCGGGACGGCGACGCTCTCGGCGGCGCTGATCGAGGAGTCCGAGGACGTCCTCGACACGGCGGGTCGGCTCGACATCCTGCCGGGGTCGACCGACCTCGACGACTTCGCCCGGGCCGATCCCGAGGGCCTGAACGAGGTCGTCGACGAACTCGCCACCGAGTACGATACCATCGTGCTGGATACGGCCAGCGGCGTCACCCGGGAGACGGCCGTCCCGATCCAGCTCGCCGACGAGACAATCGTCGTGACGACGCCCCGCGAGGCGGCGGTCCTCGACGCGAAAAAGACCGTCGAGTTCGTCGAAAAGGTCGGTGGTTCCGTCGCCGGCCTCGTCGTCTCCCGCGTCTGTCACGGCCTCGACGAGGGCGACGTCGTCGAGACCGTCGGCGTCGACCACTTGGCGACGGTCCCCGACCTCGACGTTCCCGGCACCGACCCGCTTCGGCCCTACCGGACGCTGCTCGTCCGGCTACTGATCGGCAGCGAAATCTCCGCCGCCGACCCGGCCGCCGTCCTCGATATCGAGGGCGTCACCCCCCGTATCACCGAGACCCTCGAACCCGTGCCGGTCGCCGACGACGCCCCCGACGTCACCGACGCACCCGAGGCTCCCGACGAATCGGAACTCGACGACGAGCCCGACGTGCGCGTCGAGACGACTGCCGACACCGGGGACGCCGGCGACGAGGAATCCGGGTCCGGCGGTGACGACGCGTCGACGGCGGGCGACTCCGAGGAGAACGGCGGTCGGATCGACCGCTTCGTCAGCGCCATTTCCGGCAACGACGACTGAGTCTAGCCGTCTCCACCCTCGCCGCCACTTCTCTCAGTTCCCGCTTCGTTTTCGGTCTCGCCCGCCAGCGACGGCTGTGCGACGATACTGCCGAGCGTGCCACAGACCAGCGGGTACGCGAGGGCGGCACCGAGCGTCCACAGTCGGTCGGGGTACAGCACCCCGAACTGCGTGAACGCGAACGTCCCGACCAGCGCGAGCAGGAGGTAGCCGATGGTCATGGCCGCGCCGGTCGCCACGGCGACGAACGCGTCCTGCTCGGGCGGCCGGTACCAGTAGGTGAACAGGCCGCCGGCGACGGTCAGCGCGACCACCGGAATCCCGTAGTACGCCCAGGGGATCGCCGCGCCGGACACCGGGTTCGGAATGCGGCTGATGACCGTCGGGTCGGCGGAGACCACCGGGATCGTGTGTGCGTTGTAGAAGATGAACCCGACGCCGACGAGCCTGTCGACGATCCCCCCCTGGAGGGGAGCGATGCCGACGAGCATGTAGCCGACGACGGCGAGGTAGCCGACGATGAACGCGCCGACCCCCGCCGCCAGCCCGACCGGCCACGGGAACGCCTCGGCCCGTGCCCGCAGGCCGTCAGCCGCTCCGCCACTCGCGTCGCCGTCCGTCACGTCTCGTTGTGCCACACCGGATGCCCGACCCGATGTCGAAAAAACGTTCCGGCGGCTGTCAGACCGCTGTCAGACCGTCTCGGGGAGCCAGCCGCCCGACACCTCGACGTTCGCGCCGCTGATGTAGTCGCTGTCCTCGTCGAGGAAAAAGAGGAGCGGCTGGACCATGTCCTCGAAAGAGGCCGGGCGGCCGCGGGGCAGGTCGTCGGGGAACTCGTCGGAGTTCTCGACGACGTACGGGGAGACGGCGTTGACCGTGACCCCCGACTCACTGGTGTCGGCCGCGAGCATCCGCGTGAACATCAACACGCCCGTCTTCGCCACGAAGTACGGGAAGTTCTTCGGGCTCACGAGTGCTCGCTCGCCGCTGGCGTAGCCGACGTTGACGATCCGGCCCCACGCCTGCTCGCGCATCGCCGGGAGTGCCGCCTTCGCACAGAGGTAGGTCCCGTTCAGGTTCGTCTCCAGGACGGTCTGCCAGGTCTCGAAGTCGATGTCCTCCCAGTGGCGGGGGGCGAACGCGCCGACGTTGTTGACGAGGATGTCGACCGTGTCGAGGGTCGCCTCGACGGACTCGAACATGGCGGCCACGTCGTCGGGGTCGGTCACGTCGGCCTCGACGGCGGCGGCCGCGACGCCGTGTTCGCGGGCGCGGTCGGCCACCTCCGCGGCGGCGTCGGGGCTGGTCCGGTACTGGACTGCCACGTCCGCGCCACAGGCCGCGATGGCGAGCAGGAACTCCCGGCCGACGCCTTTCGCGCTCCCGGTTACCAGTGCCGTCCGCCCCGCGAGGTCGGGTGCGAGCATACCCCCGCTTCGGGTCGAACAGGCTTAATCGCCGGTGGTCCGGGGGCGGGGGTCCGACGGGGCCCGTCAGTCGTCCTCGCTGTCGATGTCCACGTCCGGGTTGGGCGTTCCGGTCGCGGGCTCGGGGCCGAGTTCCGGCCGCGGAGCCGGCCCGGTCCCGGTGTCGGTGTCGGCGTGGTCCGGACCGAAGAAGCGGTCCCAGATGACCAGCACCGAGGGGAGCACGAACACGGAGGCCACGAAGGCGTAGAAGATCGACAGCCCCGTGAGGATGCCGAACTGGCCGATGGCCGGGAACAGCGCCAGTGCGAGGACGCCGATGCCCGAGACGGTGGTGACCATGCTGCCGAGCAGGGCGCCGCCGGTCCCGCGGACGGTGCGGTCGAGCGCCGTGTTCAGGTCGTTCATTTCGCGCTCGTCGGCGAAGCGGTGAGTGACGTGGACCGAGTAGTCGATCCCCAGCCCGATGGTGATGGCGAGGATCGTCGCCGTGATGGCGTTGAACGGGATGTCGAAGAACCGCATCGACGCGGCGACCAGCGTGACCGTCATCACGATGGGCACGATGTTGGCCGCTCCGAGGCTCGCAGCCCCCTCGAACAGCCGGTAGGCGAACAACAGGAACAGCGTCGCGCCCGCGAGGGCAACCGCGAGGCTGACGAGTGCGGATTCGAGGATCACGTCCGAGACCGCCTGGAAGACGACGATCTGACCCGTCGCGATCGCCGTCATCTGGTAGTCGTCGGCCACTGCGCGGGCGTCGTTCGTGACCACGCTCTGCTCGGCGTCGGACTTGACCGTGTAGACGACGCGAGCACTCCGACGGTCCGCGGTCATGTACTCCAGGGCCCGGTCACGCGAGTCCGAGGCCAGCAGGTAGTCGTATATCTCCCCGAGGTCGTCGTCCGGGACGCCGTTGTCGTTCAGGTCGTTCCGGGCGACCAGGCGCGCGAACTCCTCGTCGCGCTCGGCCCGCTGCTGGATCACCGAGAGGATGCTCGTCGGCTGGGCCTCGCGGTCGGAACTGACGAACGAGTCCGGCGGGTTCTGGTTGGCCTTGTGGATACTCTCCAGGGCGTAATCTTTCTCCATCGGTCCCTCGACGTATATCGTGGCCGACGAGGACTGCGTGGAGCTGAACTTGTCTTCGAGGAAGTTCGTCGTCTCGGTCACGGTGTAGTCGTTGGGCCGGAACGGCTCCGGGAGGTCCATGATCCAGTCGGGGTTGTCCTCCGGTGGGAGGAAGTCCTCCTGTGCGAAGGAGGTGTCGACGCCGGTCGCGTAGTAGCCCGCGCCAGCCGTCCCGACGAGGACGATGAGCAGGAAGGCGACCGGCGCAACGTCGGAGATGGACACGCCGATCCGGAGTACCCCCGATAGCTTGGAGTCCTCGGAGCCGAGCGGCGTCGTACTGAACGTCGGGATCGGGTAGTCCTCGCGCCTGTAGTCCACCCACGTCTTCAGCGCCGGGAGGAAGATGCCGAAGATGAGGAACGTGAAGACGATGCCGATGGCGGCGACCAGTCCGAAGTCCTGGATCGGCGGGAGGCTGGAGGTGAAGTTCGACGCGAACCCGATGACCGTCGTCCCGGTGACGATGAAGAAGGCGACGATCAGCTGGTCGGTCGTGATCCGCATCGACTCCGAGATGCTCTTGCCGGTGATCGTCTCCTCGCGGTAGCGGTTGATGGCGTGGATACCGAAGTCGATCCCGACCGCCAGCAGCAGGGGCGGCACCGCGATGAGCATCTGACTGAAGGCGATGCCGGCCAGCCCCATGAACCCGAACGTCCAGATGATCGTCATCGCGAGCGCGGAGACGCCGAGCAGGAGGTCGACGAGGTCGCGGTAGGCGACGATCAGAAAGAGCGTGATGAGGATGACCGCCGCGGGCACGACGATCAGAAGCGAGTCGGTGATGACGCTGGAGAACTCGTTGGCGATGATCCCCGAGCCGAAGACCGTGATCCCGCCACCGACCGACTCGACGACGAACTTCGACCGCTCCTGGAGGGGCGTCAGCGGGCTGGAGCCGCCCTGTCCCGACCCGGTCGAGAGGCCCGCTGGAATCTCGTGGTCGACGATGCCGATGGTCGCCGACGCGGAACTCGACCGGCGGTTGAAGTCGTCACTGACGATGCTGGCGAACCGCTCGTTCTCCGCCGCGGCCCGCCGGACGGCGGCGTCGATCTGTCCGGGCGTCGCGTCCTCGACGGCCTCGCGCTGTTCGGCCGGCGTCCTCGCCGACGGATCGAGCTGTCGCGCGACGATACCCGCCGCGCTCGACGTGGAGGTGACCCGGAGGCTCGGCCGGCCGTTCAGCCGCTCCTGTGCCGTCAGCATCCGGACCAGCGCCGGCTTCGAGAGTACGTTCGGATGTGACTGGATGAGCTGTGTGCTGCCGGTGTCCGTGCTGAAGGGCGGATTGAAGTCGGTCTGGACCTCGTCGAAGGCCTCCTCTGCCGGGAGCCCGGTCGTGAACTGCGAGGTGCCGGCCGCGGTGCTGATGTTGCCCAGGCCGAGCGTGAACACGGCCGTCAGGGCGAGGAAGGCGAGGATGATCCGGCCGGGCCGGTTGACGATGGCGTCGTCGATCCGGTCGATGACTCGCTGGTAGTCCATTGCCTAGTCGCGGAACCTGATGAACGCGCCGATACCGATGACCAGTGCCGCGCCGATGCCGATGAGCGGGAGCGGGAGACCGCCACCCCCCTCCTGCTCGGTCACCTGCACCGGCACGCGCTTGGTGTTCGAGACCTGCGTGTCACCCTCTTCGTCGTCGTACTGGAAGTCCAGTTTGAGCGGGTAGGACTTCGCGCTGGCGCCGCTGGCCGAGACGGTGAAGTTGATCGTCTCGGACTCGCCGGGCCCCAGTTCGTCGATGAACGCCGTCGAATCCGCCGCCGTGATCGGGTCCTCGTCGAACAGTTTCGCGTCGATGTTGGTCAGCGTCTCGTTTTTCTGGTTGGTGACGCGCACCTGCATCCCCGCGGAGCCGCCGTTCTGGACTGTCCCCTCGACGACCTCGACGGCGAAGGTGTCCAGTTGCCTGCCGACGGTCTGTCGCGTCAGCAGTTCGTCGCTGGCGCGCTGGTCACCGTCCTGGTTGCGGTACTCCGTCACGAACGAGAACTGGCGGGGGCCGGCGTCGGCGCCCTCGTTGATCTCGACGGTGAACTGGAAGTCCGTCGATTCGCCGGGCTGGAGGTTCCCGATGGAGTACTCCCGCTCGGTGGGATTGACGTTCTCGTTTTCGGTCGTGAACTGGATAACGGCGTCGCTGACGGTCGTCTCGCCGTCGTTGGTGATGGTCCCGCGGATGGCTCCCTCGTCACCGACCCGGAGCGTGTTCGAGACGTTCGAGAGGGTGAAGCCGGTCTCGGGCGCGGGTGTCAGCCCGAGCGAGATCGGTCTGGACTGCCCGGCGTCGTCGTCCTGGTCGTCGTAGTTGACCGTCGCCCGGAGCGCGTAACTCCGCGTCTCGGCGCTGTCGGTCGCGGTCACGTCGAAGGTGAGTTCCCGCTGCTCGCCGGGCGCCCAGTCGCCGACGAACCCGCTCGTCGACCCGGACTGCCCGAACACGATGTCCGAACTCGTCGATTCGAGCGCGACCGTCGCGTCGTTGACCGGGATTGACCCGGTGTTCTCCATGGTGAGCGTCAGCGAGCCGGTGTCACCGACCGCGACCGTGCTCTCGATGTCGACGACGCTGAAATCCTGTTCCGGCTGTGGGGTCACGCCGAGCGAGAGCGCCGAGGACTGTCGGGGCGTCCCGTCGCTGTCCTCGAAGTTCGCCGTCGCGGTGAACGAGTACTGTTGTTGCTCGGCCGTCGGCGCCGTGTTCGCCTGGTAGGAGACCGTCCGGACCTCGCCGGGTTCCCACTCGCCGACGTACCGGCTCGCCTCGGCGGACTGGCCGAACGTGACGTCCGCGTTCTGCGAAGCGAGCGCGACGTTCGTATCCGAGGCCGTCTCGCTGCCGACGTTCTCCATCGTCACGTCGATGGTGCCGGCCGAGCCGACCCGCATGTCCGTCTCCGTGTCGACGATCTCGAACCGTGCGCGGTCGTCGACTTCGATCTCGACATCGAATCTCCGCTTCGTGTAATCGGTGCTCCTGGTCCCCTCACTCAGCGAAATGTACGCCGTGTGCTCGTACTCGACCACCGCTTCGAGTTCGTACGTGCCTGGTTCGGCGTCTTCATCGATCGAGACGGCGAAGGGCAACTGTGCCGTCTGCCCGTTCGGGAGCGAACCGAGCGTCTGTGTTCCGGTTCTGATTTCGACCGGGGCCCCGTTTCGATTCACTGTCACGTCGACCCCGCGTGCTGTCTGAACTTCGCTATTGAGCGCAGGATTACTGTTCGATCCTCTGTCGAGGTCTCCGGAGTTCGAAAGTGTCAACGTCACCTGTGCGTCCTCTCCGGCCACGAACGTGTTGTCCGGGACTGTCGCCGATAGATCCGGACTTCCCCATATCCCCGCCTGCTGTGCCACCCCGACGGCCGGCGCCGCGACCAGTCCGACTGTCAGTAACACCGCAACGTGTTTCCGATTCATGTATGCCTGATGACTCTCCGGTTGCTTACCTTGACTGAACGTTCATTCAACACAAGTACCTTTCGACTCGGACCGAGACTGCCGAAAACGAGTCGAAAGGCTATTAACGAGTGACTGAATATTCATTCAACAATGGCAGAGCGGATGGGCGCGTTCGAAGGCGAGCCGGGCAGCACCCGCGAGGCGATCATGCAGGCGACCTACGACGCGCTGGCCGAACACGGGTACGCGGACCTGACGATCCAGCGGATCGGCGACGAGTTCGAGAAGAGCAAATCCCTGCTCTATCATCACTACGACAGCAAAGACGACCTGCTGATCGACTTCCTGAGCTTCATGCTCGAACAGATGGCCGAGGACATCCCTTTCGAGGAACAACCCGACGCCTACCAACAGCTCGTATTCGCTTTCGACCACGTCTTCGAGAACCTCCTCACGCCGGACCGACTGGATTTCATCGGGGCGATGACCGAACTGCGCGCACAGGCCGCCCACGACGGGTCCTTCCGCGAGCAGTTCACCGCCAACGAGACCTTCATCCGGTCCCGAATCGTCGAGATCATCCAGGACGGGATCGAGGAGAAAACCTTCTGCGAGGTCGACCCCCAGCGGGTCGCCGACACGCTCCTGACGATACTCGACGGCGCCTTCGTCCGCTATACGACCATCGAGGACGTCGACATCGACGTCGTCCACGAAGAACTGAACGAGTACATCCGTCTCCGCCTGCTCGCCGACGGGTACGACGCCGCCGACTGACTCACTTTTCGCCGTCGCGCGCCCGGTCCTTCCAGGCTCGCTCCTGTGCGCGTTCGGTCACGTGTCGCCGCCCGTCCGCGATCTCGTCACGCGCCCGCGTCTCGAAGGCCGTCACGTCCGCCAGGAACTCCTCCTGAAACGACTCCACCACGTCGTAGGACCACCGGTCCTCGTCGATGACGCCGCGTGGCAGGTACCGATCCCGGAGCGCGTCCGCCAGGTCCGTTCGCCCGCACTCGCGAAGCGCCGTCTCCGCCGCCGCCAGGTGGTCCATCGCGTGGCCCGTGTTGTGGTGAAACTCCACGAGGTGGCCGTGTGCCCGGTGGAGCCACTCGGCACCGAGTTCGACCTGGTGGAGCGCCTCCCGCTCGCGCTCGCCGATCTCGTCCGTCAGTTCGTCGTTCCGTGCCATCTGTTAGTATTTGTCACGCTCGGTCTTGAAACTGTCGCGCCGCGACGACCACAACGGATACGTAATCGGGGGCCCGCGGTACCCACATGGATCGCCGCCAGTTCCTGACGGCGACGGCCGGGGCCGCGACGCTCCCGGCGGTCGTCGGCGGAGCCTCCGCCAGCACGACACAGTCCTCCTTCGGCCCGCTCGGGCGTGTTTCGGTCCCGGGAATCAAAGAGACGGTCGTCGACGAGAGCGGCACCGTCGCCGTCGCCGCCGTGGACGACGGCTTCGTCACCATCGACATCGCCGACCCGGCGAACCCGACCGTCCTCGCCGAGCGTCGCGGCCTCCTCGCCGACCGACCCAACGGCCCGATGGCGGAAATCTACGACGTGAAGTACGACGACGGGACCCTGCTCGTCGTCGGGCCTGCCAACTCCGGCAGTCCGCGCGCCGCCCTGTTTTTCGACGTGTCCGACCCGGCGGCGCCCGAACGACTCGGCGTCTACGACACCGGCTACCCCATCCACAACTCCGATTTCGACGACGGTATCGCCTACCTCACCGCCAACACGTCGGGGAGCAACGGGCTCGTGATGGTCGATCCGAACGACGGCGACCCCGTCTCAGTCGGGTCGTGGTCCATCACCAACGCCGAGTCAGACTGGACCGACGTGAGCACCCGGCTCTGGTCGCTCCACGACGTGTACGTCCAGGACGACATCGCCTACCTCGCACACTGGGACGCCGGCACGTGGATCGTCGACGTGAGTGACCCCGGGTCGGTCGAACCGGTCGCGAAAGTCCGGGGCCGGGACCCGTCCGCGTTCGCCGGGATGGGGATGTCACAGGTCGCCTTCGAGCAGACCCAGCCCCCGGGCAACGACCACTACACCGCGGTGAACGAGGACGCCTCGCTGCTCGGCATCGGCGTCGAGTCCTGGGACCTCCGGCCCGACGACGGCCGGGGCGGGCCCGGCGGCGTCACGCTCTGGGACATCTCGACGCCGAGCGACCCACAGCGGCTCTCCCGGATCGACCCGCCGCCCTCCTCGGACCCCTCCTACGCCGGCATCTGGACGACCTCCCACAACTTCGACTTCCAGGGCGACCGGCTGTACACCTCCTGGTATCAGGGTGGCGTCCGCGTGTTCGACATCAGCGACCCGGCCGCCCCCGTCGAGATCGCCAACTACCGGAACACCGACGAGACGAGCTTCTGGACCGCCCGGTACGCCACCGAGGACTGTTTCGTCGCCCCGAGCGGCGAACACCCGAACCGGGACCTCCCCTACCGGCTCTACACCTTCCCGATCCCCGACGACGACCCCGTCGCGGGGCCGCCGACGGCGGTGCCCGACGGGAACCCCGCGGGAACCACCACGACGGCCGGCGGGACGACGACCACGCCCGCTGGAACGACGACGACTCCCGCCGAAACCACGACCACGCCAACCGGAACCACGACGACTGCCGACGCCGGCGGGTCAGCGACGGAGACCGACACGCCGACGCCGACCACCGAGGCCAGCGATGCGGGGGGCGACACGACGGCCGGGAGCGGCCCCGGGTTCGGCGTCCTCGGCGCGCTCGCCGGCCTCGGGTTGGGCGCCTGGCGGCTCCGCGAGCGCCGCGGGGACTGACCCGCTGGGGCCCGACGGCCCGCACCCGCGAGCCGTGGCCGCGCCGCTCAGAGCGCGTTCTCGACCGCGCTCGCCACGCTCCGAGCTTTCTCCGCAAGGTCCGCGGGGACGTTCCCCGCGGCTTCCGCTTGGTCGAGTTCGTCGTCGTCGACCCGCTCGACCGAACCGTCCCCGTGTTTCACCACGTCGACGTGCAGATCGACGTACCGGACGGCGTCGGGGAAGATTTCGACGGGCGTACAGACGTTGACGTAGGTTCCCTTCCGCTCGCCGTCGGCGTCGCGGTACACCGTCGCGTACCACCAGCGCCCCTCCTTGAACTTCGTGACGGCCACGTCGCCGGCCTCGCGGTCGGTCCCGAGCGCGTCGTAGGTCCCGCCCGGCGACATCTCCCGCCGGACGGTCACCGTGCCCGACGAGTCCCACTCGGCGACCTCGCCCTCGCCCAGTTCGACCAGTCGGCCGTCGGGCTTCCCGTGATCGATGGCGAGGCTGTCGCCGGCCTGCGGGCCGAACTGCCGCGTCACGACCTCGAAGGGCATGTCGCCGTCCTCGACGGTCGCCTCGGTACCGCAGATCGCCTCCACGAAGTCGACGGCGGCACTCGCGGCCTCGGCACCGGCTTTGATCCGGTGGTGGCCGGGCATCGTCGCCACCACGTCGCCGCGCACGTCGTCGAGTTCGAACCGCGACTCGCGCCCGAACCAGCACCACCGCGTCGCCGACCCCGCCCAGACCTGGCGGGGCGCGCCCTCCGCCGGGTCCGGCGCGTCGGCGAGCGCCGCGTCCAGGTCGGCGGCGCGCTCGTTCCTCGCCGCGAGCGCCGCGTCGAGCGCGTCGAACTCCGCGTCGTCGGCCAGCCAGCCCCACCGGACTGCCCAGCCGTCGCGTGGGTCTGCGGGAATGAGGTCTACCACGTCGGCGGCACCGGTGCCGCGCCCGGTCGACCCGCCGCGGACTAGCCGTGCGAGCGACCCCGGTAGTTCGAGCGTCGTATCGAGCAGGGGGCGGTCGAACTCCCACGGCGCCGCCGGCTCCCGGACCTGCACGCGCAGGCGGTCGCCCTCCTCGATCCGGTCGTCGCTGTTCCCGAACGGGAGCCATCCCTCGGCGTCCCCGAGGTCGACGACCGCGCCGCTGCCGAGCGTGTCCGTCACCCGCCCGTCGAACACCGCGTCCCGTGGCGCGGGATCCGCCCAGACCAGCGCGTCGAGGCCCACGTCCCCGAGCACCTCGGCCACCGTCGTGACCGCCTCGGCGTCGCCGACGACGCCCACCCCCTGCCGATCCGGGGTCGTCTCGATACCGGCCTCGGCGGGGCGCAGCGGGAGGTCGGCCTCGAACCGCTCGGCGATGGCGTCGGAGGCCTGCACGACCCGGAGGTCGTCGTGGCCCTCGAACAGGGCGGTCAGGGCCGTGCTGTAGATGCCACGGACCCTGACGTTCATGGGGCGTCCCGGTCCGTCGCGAACCGCACGCGGTCGTTCACCGTGTCCCCCAGTCGCAGTTCCACCACGTCGTCGCTCAGGACGCGCCCCCCCTCGACGGGTACCCCCCAGCCCTCGAACTTCAGATAGCCCCGCAGGTCCGCGGCGTGCGTGTAGAGGTCGACGTACTCCACCGTGTGCTCGGCGGTGTCGCCGCTGCTGTGGGCGAGGTCCATGTCGGAGTAGACGGTGGCGAGTCCGTCGAAGAACGCTTCCAGATCGGCCGCGGCGTCCTCGGTGGCCGCGACGACGGCCGCCGACGCGTCCTCGATCTCGGCGGTCGAGAGGCCGGCCTCGCGGAGCGCCCGCTGTGTCCGCTGGTCGAAGTGCATACCCGGGGTTGGCGCGCCGGGTTCCTAAAAGAACCGCGTTAGAACAGGGCGTTCATGATCTGCACGAGGAGGCCGAAGAAGGCCCCGACCGCGACGACCGTTCGCGGGTCGATGCGGATCGCGTTAGTGTCCTCGGCGTCGAAGTACCGGACCAGGCCGGCACTGGACATCAGTCCGCCGCCGTCGCTGCTACCACTCATATCTATCCAATCGCCAGTCCCTCGGTGTAAGCCTTTCGCCTTCGCGTCCCCGGTCGCCCGCTGGGACATCGCCTGCGAGCCGTCGCCATCACCCGGTGAACCAGTGGAAACGCTTATCGGGGACGCAAAGTTAGATTCGACGTAGAGCATCCATGACAGTCACGCTCAAAGATTTCTACGCGGACTGGTGTGGTCCGTGCAAGACGCAGGACCCGATCCTCGAGGAACTCGAGACGGAGTGGGACGAGGTATCGTTCGAGAAGGTCAATGTCGACGAGGAACAGGACGTGGCAAACGAGTACCAGGTCCGCTCGCTCCCGACGCTGATCATCGAGAACGACGACGGCATCGTCGAGCGGTTCGTCGGCGTCACACAGGCCGACGACATCGAGGACGCCCTCCAGAAAGCCAGCGCCTGACTGCAGTTCCCGCGTTCGTTCTCCGGTCCGTGACCCCGGGAGCTCCGCCTACAGCACCTGCCGCTGGCAGGTGCCACAGAGTTTCTCTTCTTTCACGTCGACTTCGCGGACGGTCGGCGAGAAGTTCATGACACAGCGTTTGTTGTCGCAGTGCTCCAGTCCGAGAGTGTGGCCGATCTCGTGGACGACCTCCTTGCGGACCCGGTCGGCGAAGATGTCGTCGGCCGACCGGTTCGAGAAGCCGCCGTCCGAGGAGGTCTGGAGCCGGTACGTCGAGATGACGCTCCCGTTCCCGTCGAGGTAGGCCAGCCCGAAGACGTAGTTTCGACGGCGGTAGAAGAGGTCCTTCGGCGTGATGGCGATGTTCTTCTCGCCGCTCCCGATGCGACTCGCGAGCTCGATGAACTCCTCGGCGCGGTACTGGTCCCGGTTGGCGTCGTAGGACCCGTCAGGCACCGGCTGGGCGTCGTGAACCGTCGCGTCACAGTCGTAGACGGTCCGCAACCCGGCGGAGGCTTCCCGCTTGACGGGGGCGGAGACCTCGCCGACCGGCACGATGTCGACGTGCATGCCAACCCATATGACCGGGCTGCCCATAAACATCCCGCCATGTCGGACTCACGAGACACGCTCGTCGGCTTCCTCGCCCGCTACGACGCCCTCGTCGAGGTCGGGATCGGCGAGCGCCCCGACACCGCCGCTGCCCTCGCCGACCGAGGCTGTGCCGTCACTGCGACCGACGTTCACCGGCGGTCGGTCCCCGACGGCGTGGCCTTCGTCCGCGACGACGTGACCGACCCCGACCCCGCCGTCTACGCCGACGCCGACGCCGTCTACGCGCTGAACTGCCCGCCGGAACTCCAGGCCCCGCTCCGTGCGGTCGCCGCCGACGCCGACGCGGACTGTCTGTTCACCACGCTCGGTGGCGATCCGGCGACCGTCCCCGTTCGCCGGGTGTCGCTTCCGGGCGACCGGACGACGCTGTTCGTGGTCGAGTCAGCTACCCACGCCTGACGGGGCGAGCGTCCGCGCTGTACCGCTGTGAGTGACGCGGCCGGTTTCGGTCAGAAGCGATTTACTCCATGGGAGCGATGGACCGAGTATGCAGGCCGACGCGGTCGTACTGGATATCGACGGAGTGCTCGTCGACGTGGCGGACTCGTATCGCCGCGCAATCGTCGAGTCCGTCGAAGAGGTGTACGGCGAGACCATCCCCCGCGAGGACGTCCAGCAGTTCAAGGATGCCGGGGGGTTCAACAACGACTGGGAACTCACCTACGCGGTCGCGCTCTACATCGTCGCGAGAAACGAGGGGTTCGACCGCGACCTCGACGCCTACACCGACACCATCGAGGCCACGGGCGGCGGCCTCGCCGCTGCCGAGACGGTCGTCTACGACGACGTCGACCCCGACGAGCGCGAGCGCATCCAGAACGTCTGGAACACGGGCCGCCTCCGGGACACCTTCCAGCAGCTCTACCTCGGGGCGGACCTCTACCGCGAACTGGAGGACGGTTACCCCAGCATGGAGACCGAGGGGTACATCCACGACGAACCGGTGCTGGCCGACCCCGACACCATCGACCACCTCACGTCGACTTACGAGGTCGGCGTCCTGACGGGCCGGCCCGCCGCCGAGGCCGAGATCGCCCTCGACCGCGTGGGGCTTTCCCTCCCCGACGAGCGCGTCCACACGATGGACGACTGGGACGGCGGCAAGCCGGAACCGCGCGCCCTGACCGACCTCGCCTTCGAACTCGACGGTCGCGAGGTGGTCTTCGCCGGCGACACGCTCGACGACGTGCGGACCGCGGTCAACGCCGCCGAGGCCGATCCCGGACGCAACTACCGCGGCATCGGCGTCCTCACGGGCGGGCTGACCGGCGACGACGGCCGCCGGAAGTTCGAGGGTGCCGGTGCCGACCTCGTGGTTCCCTCCGTGAACGAACTGCCGAAGGTGCTCACGACGGTCTGAGTCGTCGGAGGCAGAGCGGCCATTTGACAGCCGTCGTCACGTCGGCGTGCTACCGGTTCGTTCCGGCGTGTCGGTACCCGCAACGTCGGCCGGTCGCGCAACGCTTACGGCGCGACGGCCGAACGTGGAGGTATGGAAATCGCACTGCTGGGTGGGACCGGTGACATCGGCGAAGGACTCGCGCTCCGCTGGGCACACGACACCGATCACGAACTCGTGATCGGCTCCCGTGACGCCGAGCGCGCCGAATCGAAGGCCGAGGCCTATGCAGCGGAACTCGACAGCCGCGGCCGCGACGCAGACATCACGGGCGCGGACAACGCCACGGCGGCCGCCGGCGCCGACGTAATCGTCCTCGCGGTCCCGGCCTACCACCTCGCCGACACCATCGACGCCGTCGCGGACGACCTCGACGACGGCGCCGTCCTCGTCACGCCCGCCGTCGGGATGAAACGCGACGAAGACGGCTTCCACTACAATCGTCCGGGCGTCGGGAGCGTCACCGAACTCGCCGCCGAGGCCGCGCCCGAGAGCGCCCCCGTCGTCGGCGCCTTCCACAACCTCCCCGCCGGGCGGCTGGCGAACCTCGACGCCGACCTGGGCATCGACACCGCCATCGTCGGCGACGACGGCGATGCCGTCGAGACCGTCACGGCCGTCGCCGAAGAAATCGAGGGCCTGCGTGCGGTCGACGCCGGCCCGCTCGCCAACGCCCCCGAGATCGAGGCGATCACGCCGCTTCTCATCAACGTCGCCAAGCACAACGACGGGATGCACGACCTCGGTGTGCGGTTCGAGTAACGTCCGGTCGCCCACTCACTACTCGACCATCGGGTCGACCGGCTGGAGGTTCCGCTTGTCGAGATAGCGTTCGAGGTGGCGGACCCGCTCGCCGACCTCGCCGGGCTTGTGGGCGTCGGTGCCGACGACGACCGGCACGTCGCGGTCGGCCAGCGCGTTCAGGAAGTCCGGCGTCGGGTGGAACTCGCCGTACTCCGCGAGCGCGCGGCCGGCGTTGAGTTCCGGGAGGGTCCGCGAGTCGGCGAAGGCAGCGGCCGCGCGCTCGTAGTGGTCGTCGGTCGCCAGGCCGCGGAGCGCGGGGTTGCGCTCGATCACGTCCGGGTGGGCCGCCACGTCGAACAGTTCCGACTCCACGAGCGCGACGAGGCGGTCGAAGTAGTCGTCGACGATGCGCTCGCGCTCGCTCTCGTCTTTGCTCCCGAAGTAGGCCTCGACGTGGACGTTGACGGTTTCGACGTGGTCGATGGCGCCGAGCGTGTAGTCGAAGTCGGCGTCGTCGAGGAAGTCCGCGATGGCTCCCTCCTCGTCGGGGTGGTAGTCCATCTCGACGCCGTCGTAGATGTCGATGTCGGACTCCTCGGCGAGGCGGTCGATGGCCTGTCGGCGGCGCTCGTAGGTCTGATCGAGGTTGAATCCGAGCAGGTGCTTCTGCTCGGTCATCTCCTCGCGGTCCGAGACGTTGCAGTGGTCGGCGATCCCGACCCCGTCCAGCCCGGCGTCCGCGGCCGCCCGGACCATCTGGAACAGGAAGCGGCCGTCGGAGTACGACGAGTGGACGTGATAGTCCCGGTCCATCGCGACGGGGTACCTTGGTCCGTATCCGGCATAACGTATCGTCGCGTTTCGGCGTTCGATGTGGAGTCCCGCGGTACCTACGAGGGAACGAAACTCTCGCCGGGGTACCGAAACCCTGCGCGGCTACCGCCGGACGCGCGTCTCGACGGGGTCGGCGGGCTGGAGGGTGATCCCCGTCTCGAACGCGAGATTCTCGTCGGTCACGGGGTCGAACTCGACGGCGGCGGCGACCGTCGGCAGGACCGTCTTCAGTTCCATCATCGCGAAACGCATCCCGATGCAGTGGCGCGGACCGCCGCCGAACGGGAAGTACGCGTAGTCCGGAAGTCGTTGTTCGAACCCATCGGCCCACCGCTCGGGCCGGAACGTACGGGGGTCGTCGTAGAAGCGGGCGTCACGGTGGACCCGGACCTGTGGGACGCTCACCTTCGTCCCCTCGGGCACGCGGTAGCCGCCGACCGCCACGTCCTCTGTCGCCTCCCGGAAGACGGCGTAGGCCGGCGGATAGAGCCGCAGGGTCTCCTTCACGACCTGCTCGGTGTAGTCGAGTTCGGGCAGGTCCCGAAGCGTCGGCGGGTCGCCGCCGGTGACCGATTCGACCTCCTCGCGGAGCCGCCGGAACCGCTCGGGGTGGTGGCCCAGCGCGTGGCAGGCGTAGGTCAGCGCCAGCGCGGTCGTCTCGTGCCCGGCAAAGAGGAACGTGACGAGCTGGTCGACGATCTCCCGCTCGCTCATCTCGGCACCGTCCGCCCGGGCGGCGAGCAACAGCGAAAGGAGGTCATCGCGCTCGGTCGCGCCGGCCTGTCGCTCGGCGATCAGGTCCGCACAGACCGCTTCGAGGTCGCCCATCGCGTCGTGGAGCCGCCGGTTCGTCGGCGTCGGAAGCCACGCCGGGAAGAAACTCAGGACGCTCCCCGCCCGCGCGTTCAGCGCGGTCGCGGCCCGCGCGACGGCGTCGCCGCGCTCGTCGATGTCCAGGTCGAACAGCGTCCGACAGAGCAACCGGAGCGTCAGCGACGACATCTCCGACTGCAGGTCGAGCCGCTGTCCGTCGCTCCAGTCCGCCACCCGGCTCTCGGCCTCGCTCGCCATCTTCTCGACGTACCCCTCGATTTTCTCCGGCGTGAACGCCCGCTGGAGTAACTGGCGCTGGCGCTGCCACTGCTCGCCCTCCGAGAGGACCAGTCCTTCCTGTGCGTAGTCGCCGAAGACGCTCGCGCGCTCGTCGCCGGTCCAGCGCCGGAACCGGTCGTGGTCCCGGACCAGCACCTGCTCGACGTAGTCGGGGTGCAGGACGGCGGTGAACCGCTGGCCGGCGACGCGGTAGCTCACCACGTCGCCGTGCGTCGAGGCGACCTCCATGAACTCGATGGGGTCACGGAACAGCGCCAGCGTACTCCCCAGCACGGGCACCCCGTCCGGGCCGGGCGCGATGGGCAGGTCGGCGGGCGCCGGCGTCTCCTCCGTCGGCGTCTCCGTCTCGGACTGCGGGGCTGTTTCTGCCATATCTCTGGCTACACCCGCCACGACGAAGGTCGTTTCATCGGCGTACCTAGCGTTTTTAAATAGGCGGCCGTACCGTCGCGCGTGAAGTACCTCGACGTCGTGCTGGATATGCCCCCGGCGTTCCAGCACCCGATGGAGGAGTTCCTGCGTCACGAGGACGCCGTCGAGCGCGAGGAACTGCTCGGCTGGAACCAGAGCCCCGAGGTCGTCGAGTACGCCCTGCTGTACGTCGAGGGCGACATCGAGCCATACCGCGAGCGCATCGACCGCGTCGACTCCGTGCGTGACGTGACGCTCACGCCCATCGACGACGCGTCCTTTTACGCCTACGTCTGCCAGGAGACGCGGGCGGAAGAGGAGGCCTGGCGGCAGTCGTTCGCCCGGCGCAACCTCGTCGTCGTCCCGCCCCTGGTCTTCAGCGACCGCGGTATCCGAATGACCGTCGTCGGCGCCGCCGAGGACCTCCGGGCGCTGCTCTCCGACCTCCCCGACCCCATCGACGTGACCGTCGAGGAGATCGGCGACTACGACCGCCGCCACGCCACCATCGCGGGCGCGCTGACCGACCGCCAGCTCGACGCCGTCGAGGCCGCCGTCGAACTCGGTTACTACGACGTGCCACGGTCTGCGAGCCTCGCGGACGTGGCTGACGCCCTCGACTGTGCCGAGAGCACCGCCTCGAACCACCTCCGGAAGGCCGAGACCCGCGTCATGCGCAGACTGATCGGCCGCGGGACGCCCGAACCTGGCCCGTCGGCGGCACAGGGCAGCCCGCGGCGGTGAGGGGACGAGCATCCGCCGAGGCCCGGAGGGCCGAGGCGGTTCACCGCGAGCGCGCCTCCGGCGCGACTCGCGGGTCGTTTTTATACTAAATTTTTGCAAAGGGGGTTCGCCGCAGGCGAATCCCCCTGCAGTAAAAATTTAGCTGGTGAAAATTTAGTTGTAGTAGTACTCGCCCGACTTCTTCTGCTCGCGGTCGAGCTGTGAGCCGGGCTTGTTGACGCGGGGGCGCTTGGTGCGTTCGTCCCGGCGGAAGGTGATGTCGAGGTTGCCGAGGAACTCGTTCATGCCCTCGCGCATGGGCTGGGGCGTCGAGGCGTGGCCGTGGTCGGCGGGCTCGCCGTCGAAGACGAGCAGGCGGTCCGAGAGGAGGTCGATCATGTAGATGTCGTGGTCGATGACCAGCGCGGTGGCGTCGTGGTTCTCGGCGTACCGCCTGATTGCGGAGGTCGCGAGCACGCGCTGTTCCACGTCGAGGTGGGCGGAGGGCTCGTCGAGGAGGTAGAGGTCGGCGTCCTCGGAGAGACAGGCGGCGATGGCGACGCGCTGGCGCTCCCCGCCGGAGAGGTCGGTGAGGTTCTGCTCCATGATCGGGTCGATCTGGAGCGGCTGGGCGATCTCGGTGTTCCAGTACGAGGAGCCGAAGTCGTCGGTGATCGACCGGAGGAAGGCGTCGACCCGCATGTGCTGGTCGATCTCGATGTACTGGGGCTTGTAGGCGATGTCGAGGTCCTGGTCGATCTCGCCCTCGTCGGGTTCCAGTCGGCCGGCGAGCAGTTGGGCGAACGTCGACTTCCCGATCCCGTTGGGGCCGACGACGCCCAGCACTTCGGCCTCGTTGATCTGACCGCCCTCGACTTCGAGGGTGAACTCGCCCTCGCCGTAGGACTTGGTGAGCGCTGGGTACTCGACGGCGACGTTGCCGGCCGAGACCTGCCGTGGGGCGTGTTCCTCGAAGGTGATCGCCTCCTCGCGGATGCGCATGTTCTCGTTCTCGAGGTAGCCCGAGAGGTACTCGTTGATGCCGTTGCGGACGGACTTGGGGGGCGTGATGACGCCGAACGCGCCCGGCCGCCCGTACGCGAGGTGGACGCCGTCGGCCAGCAGGTCGAGGATGGCGAGGTCGTGCTCGACGACGAGCATCGACCGGTCCGCCGACTCGGCGAGTTCGCGGATGATCCGCGCGGCGGTCACCCGCTGGCCGATGTCGAGGTAGGGCGTGATCTCGTCGAGGAAGTAGAAGTCGGCGTCGCGGGCCAGCGTCGCGGTCATCGCCACGCGCTGGAGCTCGCCGCCGGAGATGGAGTCGATGTCCTGGTCGAGGACCGGCCCGATGCCGAACCGCTCGACGAGATCGTCGAGCGCGCCGCGCTCGTCGGTCCGTTCGAGGAGCTGGCGGGTCTTCCCGTCGAAGCGGTCGGGAATCTTGTCGACGTACTGCGGCTTGCGGGCGACGGTCACGTCGCCGTCGCGTAGCTCTTCGAGGTAGGTCTGGAGTTCCGTGCCCCGGTACTCCTCGAGGACCGCCTCCCAGTCGGGGTCGGTGTCGAATCGCCCGAGGTTGGGCATCATCTCGTCGGCGAGGATGCGGACGGCGGTCGTCTTCCCGATGCCGTTCGGGCCGAGGATGCCGGTGACCTGCCCCTCCTCGGGGGCGGGCAGGCCGTAGAGGGAGAAGGCGTTCTCGCCGTAGCGGTGGACGGGGTCGTCGTCGAGTTCCTGCGGGAGGTTGATGATCTCGATGGCATCGAACGGGCACTTCTCGACGCAGATGCCACAGGTCTCGCCGAGACAGATCTCCTCGGAGATGTGGATCTGGTCGGGGCCGCCCTCCATCCGGTCGGCGTCCTCGAACCGTTCCTCCTGGGTGACGATACACTCCTTGCCCGTCCGGTTGGGCGGGCAGAAGTTGGCACACTCGTAGTTGCACCTGTCGGGTTGGCACTTGTCGAGGTCGACGACGGCGATGCTGTCTTCGGCCATGTTAGAACGGGAGCGTGGTCCGGGTCGTCAGCATGACACCCCAGGCGACGAACCAGAGGGAGAAGGTCATGAAGCCGACGTAGAGGTAGTCCTTCGCGGAGAAGTCCTCGACGTCGATGCCCAGCACCTGCAGGACGGGGAGCTGGGCGAGGATCGCTCCGACGAGCACGTACAGCGCGGTGTTGCTGGACGCGGCTGTGACGGGGTCCTGCCCGGCCGTCACCACTTGCGAGACGACCGCGGCCGCGATGCCGGCGACCGCCGCCAGCGTCGTGACGGTCACCCCGCGGATGTGGGCCGCGCGCTCGTCGGCCGTTTCCGTTGCCATAGGCGACAGTGGGCCATCCGGCCTAAAAAGCCGTTCGTTGTCGCCCGACGCCGGCGGCGCCCGCTTCGGGCGCGGTCGGCGGGACCCTCCCGGGCACCGCCGGCGAGGTGGTCGCGTCGGCCCCGTCGCCGCCCGCCGCCCGGCGGGCGACGCCTGACGGCGAAGGTCCCGATTTCGGCGGCCTCTCGCCTCAGTCCATCAATCTTTATAGACCAGGCGCCCGTCCAACGAGGTGATGGCAGAAACCGACGGGGAGACTATCGCGGACCTTCCACCGAGCGCGAAACTCGTCTACAAGGTACTCGAGTACAACGGCCCGCTTACGCAGAAGGGGATCGTCGAAGAATCCATGTTGTCCGCCCGGACGGTCAGGTACGCACTCGAGCGTCTCGAAGAGGTGGGGGCCGTCGACGAAGACGTCTACTTCGCCGACGCGCGTCAGAACCTCTACGAGATCGTCACCGAAGACGACGGCACCGCCGAACAGACCGACACCGCCGTTTCCGACTGAGGACCCGTTTTCGGGGCGAGCGACTACTCTTCCCCGGTTCGGATTTCCCGACCACCAGCCACTGCGCCGTCCACCCTCCCGACGCCGGTGGTGAAATACGCGATTACAAGAGGATTTATCCCTGACGAGGTGCATACGTTTAGATAAGATGGGAATAGGTACCGGAAACTGTGTTGAATACGTCGAGAAAGTGGACGAAAAAGCGAAAATAGTCGGCGAAGCCGTCGGGTCCACGGGAGTGTCCGATGGCGACTGACGGGCGCCCGTCCGGTGGCGACGTGCCGCCGAAACTGCGGCTCTTCTGCCCGGCGTGTGGGCACGAGAACCCGCTCGACGGCGACTGGCTCGTCCGGGAGCGGGCCGCCGGCGTCGCCTACGAGTGCCCGGAGTGCGAGACGGAGATCGCCGACCGCACGGCGATTCCGACGTAACGGCCGCTCCCGACGGTCGCGACCCGCTCTCTGCTCACGGGCGCGAAGCGCCCGTTCGCACGGTATGCGGGACCTTCGGTCCCGCACTACTCGCAAAAGATGGGGCAAAACTGCCGCTCGCTCCCGATGGTCGTTCGCGGTCCTACGAGGGCACGACGGTGATCGTCTTTCCGCGGTCGATGGCCTGCTCCAGTTCCTCGGCGATGGCGCTGCCCCGCGAGACCTGAATCTCCCCGCCGCGGGAGACCGTCGCGGTGAAGAGGTAATCGCCGTCGGCCTGGACCTCGACGGTGTCGCCGGCGTGGCCTTCGAGCGGGATACGGACGTGCCGTGAGGTGATCTCGGGGGTGACGATCTCGCCGGCGCCGCCGGGACCGCTCGCGCTGGCGCCGTCACTGCCGTCGGCCGGCCCCTTCCCGGCGGGACGCTCGCTGAACGTCCGCACGTCGATGTCGATGCCCAGGCGGTTCTCCACGTCCGAGATGCGGCCGCCGCCCTTGCCGATGACCTGCGAGATGTCGTCGTCCTCGACCCAGACGACGGCGGTGTTCGCGTCCCGGAGTTCGACCTCGACGTGGCCGCGTGCGATGGACCGAATCTCGCGTTCGACCTCCTGTTTCGCGATGCGGTCGACCCCCGTCTCCCGGCCGCCGCCCCCGTCCTCGTCTTCGCCGATGGGGACGGTGACGACCTGGCGGTTGAACGTGTAGATCTCGTACTCGGGCCGCCCGGTCTCGAAGTCCCGGATCATGATGACCGGCCGCGCGAGGTCCTCCTCCATCAGGCCCTCGGGGACCTTCACCTCGGTCGAGACGTCGTAGACCTTCTCGACTTTCCCGGCCTCGATGTAGACGACGGTGTCGACGACCTGCGGAATCATCCCGAGTTCGACGCGGCCGACGAGCCGTTGGAGGGAGTCGATGGCGCGAGTGGCGTGGACGACGCCGATCATGCCGACGCCGGCCAGGCGCATGTCGGCGAAGACCTCGAAGTCGTCGGTCTTGCGGACCTCGTCGTAGATGGTGTAGTCCGGCCGGACCATCAACAGCGAGTCGGCGGTCTTGTCCATCCGCCCGTCGAGTTCCGTGTACTGCGTAATCTCCGGCCCGACCTGCAGGTCCCGTGGTTTCTCCATGGTCTTGACCGCGAAGTCCGAATCGGCGAGGAACTCGGCGACGGCCTGGGCGAACGTGGACTTCCCGGCCCCGGGCGCCCCGGAGATGAGGACGCCGCGCTGGTGGTCGGTGAGCCGCTCGCGGAGGTCGTCGGCGAAGGCGTAGTCGTCGAGGTCGGTCTTGGCGATGGGCCGAACGGCGGTGATCTCGTAGCCGTCGGCGAATGGCGGCTCGGCGATGGCGATGCGCATGTCTCGGAACTGGACGATTGTCATGCCCGGCTCCGCCAGCTCGATGAACCCGTCGGGGCTGGCGCGGGCGCTGTTCTCGATCTCCTGGGCCCACTCCTTGAGCTGGTCCTCCGAGGAGACCTGCTCGTGGATCGTCTCGTAGTGCATATCGCCGAGTTCGCCCCGCTTCGCCATCGGCTGGACGCCGGTCTTGAGGTGGAGGCTCATCGTCGTCTCGTCGAAGAAGTCCTCGATAGCGAGTTCGCCCACCTCCGTGTCGCGGTCCTCGGTCTTCGGTTCGACGTACTCGGTGGCGATGCCTTTCGCGCCCGCGACCTCGCTCTGGACGATGTCGGAGGTGAAGAGGGTCGCGTCGTACTCCTCGGCGATGTCGCGGATGAGGGCGTCGATGTCGCCCTCGCTGGCGTTGTGCTTCTCGACGGCGTCGGGCCGCCGGCCGACGTACTCCAGGCTGATCTCCCCGTCGTCGGCCATGTCCGCGAGCCGCTGGAGCTCCGAGAGGCCGTCCCACCCGCTCTCGCGGCCCTCGTTGGCCTGTGACTCCAGCTCGCCGACGACCGCCTCCGGGATGTAGACCGTGGCGTCGGCGAACTCCCCGGCGTCGACGTGTTCGGACACGCGGCCGTCGACGACCACGCTCGTGTCCGGTACGATTTCCATGTCTCGTCTTGGGAGGGCGCCACTGATAAGGGTCGTGATGGCGGTGCTGGTGGCGACGCTGCTCCCATCGACCGAGTCCGCGCCGCCGGCCGCCCGCCCCGCTCCCGACCGGCAGGTCTTAGCCGCCCACGGCCGAGCCCCTTCCTGTGAGCGATCGCTGGCTCTACGCCTGGGGCGTCGGCTCCGTCGCCTTCGGCGGCGCCTCGCTGCTCGTCCCGCTGTACATCGTCCAGCTCGGCGCTGGCGCGGTCGAACTGGGCGTGCTGGCCGCGACGGCCGCGCTCGTCGGTGCGCCCGGCGCCATCGTCTTCGGCCGGCTCGCCAACCACGTCCGCTACCGCCGGTCGCTGGTCCTCGTGACGCTCGTCGGCGTCGCCGCCACGCTCGCGGTCGTCCCGCTCGTGACCGACATCGGGCTGGTCATCGCCGTGAACGCGGTGCTGTGGCTGCTCGTGGCCGCCGTCGGCCCGGTCCTGACGATGCTCGTCGTCGACGACGCCCCCGAACGCGAGTGGGACGTGCGGATCGGCCGCCTGAACAAGCACCAGGGCTACGGCTGGGCCGGCGGCCTCGTCCTCGGGACGGCGTGGCCCCTCCTCGGGAGCCGGCTGGCCGGCCCCGCCGACGGCACGCGACTCCTGTTCTGGGTCCTCGCGGCCGGCGCCGCCGCGAGCGCGGTCGGCGCCGCGCGCACCCTCCCGCGGCCGCCGGCGGCCGCCCACGTCGAGACCGACCGCGCCGCACGAAAGGTCGCCCGCCTCGTCGCCACCTCCCGCCGCGGCATCCGGGGCGCGACGTTCGTCTTCATGCCCAACCAGCTCTACTGGGCGACGCGCGGCCTCGACCCGCGGCGGCTCCGCGCCCGGCTCGACTCGGCGCTGGCCACGTACTTCGTCGCCGCGGCCTGCTTCCTGACCGGCTCGGCGGCCTTCTGGGCGCCGCTTCCCCTCTTCCTGACCGACGCCGGCTTCGATTCCGGACGGGTCTTCCTGTTGTATCTCGTCGCCAGCCTGGGCTCGGCCGCGCTCTACGGGGGCGCCGGCCGCCTCGCCGCGCGGTACGACCTGCGGCACCTCCTCTCGACGGCGCTCGTCGTCCGCGGCGTCTGCTTCCCGCTGGCCGCCGTCGCCATCGCGCTCGGCACGGCCTCGGTCGCGCTCGGCTCGGCCGCGCTCATCCTGGCCCTGCTCGGGCTGACGTGGGCGGTCATGCTCGTCGTGGGAACGGCCGTCGTCACGCGGCTCGCGCCGCCGCAGGCCCGGGGTGACGTGCTCGGCGCCTACACCGCACTGGGCGCGGTCGCGGGCGGCATCGGCGGCGTCCTCGGCGGCTGGCTGGCGACGTTCGGCCCCGCCGTCGCCTTCGGCGCCGCGGGCGGGCTCGTCGGCCTCGGCGCCGTGCTCGTCCTCGCCGTTCGGGCGCTCGCCGGCGCCGACCGTGTCGCCGCTCCGGCGGACGAGACCGAGCGGACTGGGGACGTTCCCGGCGGCCCGCCGACGGAGTGAGCCCGCCGCTCAGATTTCCTCGATCTCGAAGTCGGCCGCGTACCAGTCCAGCGCGAGGACGACGACGGCCCCCACCACGGCCACGCCGGCGAAGGTGAGCGCCACTTCCGTCGAGAAGCCGACCTCGCTCCGGACCTCGGCGACCGGTGCCCGGAGCGCGCCGACGACGAGGGCGACGAGGAAGGCAAGCGTCACCTCGCGGTTCCGGTCCAGCGCGTACCGGACGACCCGCGAAATCGTGAACAGCCCAACGAGGCCGCCGACGATGAACGTCACGATGACCGGGGCCTGCGTCCCGACGGCGTCGCTCGACCCGCCGGTGACCGCGCCCGCGACTCCGCTGACGAACTCCGAGAGGGCGGTCGAGAGCCGGGTGTACTGCCCGAGGATGACGAGGATGAGCGACCCGGAGAGCCCGGGAAGGATCATCGCGCTGACGGCGACGGTGCCGGCCAGGAAGACGACGGGGAGGCCGCCGCCCAGCAGCCCCTCCGCCTCGCCCGAGAGGAGGAAGGCGACGGTGAAGCCCGCGACCGCGGCGGCGCCCGCCGCGACCGTCCGGATCGAGATGGCCCGCAGGAGCACCACGGCGGAGGCCGCGATGAGGCCGAAGAAGAAGCCGAAGAGGACGACCGGCGCGCTCTCGTCCAGGACGTGGACGGCGCGGGTGACGACGATGACGGCGGTGAGGATACCCCCGAGCAGGGCGACGAGGAACCAGCCGTCCACCTCGTCGAAGATCCCGACCGCACGACGGACGGAAATCCCTCCGTCGAGCGGCGTGAGCGCACGGAGGAAGCCGAGGACGCGGCCGGGCGTGACCGCGGTGACGGCGGTGATGAGTCGCTCGTAGATGCCGGCGATGAGGGCGATGGTCCCCCCCGAGACCCCGGGAACGGCGTCGGCCGAGCCCATGAAGATCCCGATCAGGTACGTCGACGCCCACTCCCGGAGCGGCGGGACCGACTCCCGGAGCGTCGGGCGCTCCTCGGTCGCGTGGTCCGACGATGACGACATTCACTCGGTGTTCTACGAACACCGACAAGTCTCTTGGGAAAGGCCCCGAGCTTTTGCCGTCCCCGCTCGCACCGCAGCGTATGGACGCCAACGCGCTCACGCGAGACCTCGTCTCCATTCCCAGCCACGAGTCGGAGGCCGCCGCCGGCGACGCTATCGAGCGGTGGCTCCGCGAGCATACCGACGCCGACGTGACTCGCGACGACGCCGGCGCGGACGAGGGCCGCGGCGGCAACGTTTTCGCCCGCAAGGGCGACGGCGACACCACCCTCGCATTCGTCGGCCACCACGACGTGGTGCCCCCGGACGACGAGCAGGTCGACGCCGATGGGCAATACGTCGTCGAGGAGCGCGACGGCCGCTTCTACGGCCGTGGCACGGCCGACATGAAGGGCGCGCTGGCGGCCGCGATGTGTGCCTTTCGCGACAGCGACCCGGCCTGCGAACTCGTCTTCGCCTCGTTCGTCGGCGAGGAGGTCGGCGGCGTCGGCGCACAGTATGCAATAGACCGGGGGTTCGCGCCCGACTACGCGGTCGTCGGCGAGGGGTCGACGGGCTACTCCGGGGCGGGCGTGACCGACGTGGCGGTGGCACACAAGGGCCGGCGCGGGAGCACGATCACGGCCCACGGTGAGGCCGCTCACGCCAGCGAGGTCGATCAGGGCGACAACGCCATCTACCGCGCGACGGACGCCATCGACGTCGTTCGCGACCTCGATTTCCCGTCGACGACGGTGCTCGGCCACGAACTGCGCGGGAGCGTCGCGGTCACGGAGATCGAGGGCGGGAGCGCCTGGAACGTCGTCCCGGAACGGTGCGAGGTCACGGTCGACGAACGGACGGTGCCGGACGAGCGCGCGGACCTGGGGCGCGTCGAAACCATCGAGGGTGTCGAGTGGACCGTGGACCAGGACCTCCCGCCGATGGCCTGTGGCGACGCCGACTTCGCGGACACGGTTCTCGCGGCCGCCGACGCCGCCCAGGACGGGACGCCCGAACACGTCGTCAAGCCGCACGCGACCGACGCGGGCTGGCTCGCACGGGCCGGCACTGACTGCGTGATCTGTGGCGTCGCGGAACCCGGCGAGGCCCACACCGCGACCGAGAGCGCCTCCCTGGCCGTCGTCGAGCGCTGTGCCGAGATCTACCAGCGGCTGGCCGAATCGGTCGACGGCTGACTCAAACGCGGGTTTGTCCCTCCGCCAGTGCTTTTCCCCGACGGGGCGATGGTCCGACCACGATGCCCTCCAGACGACGATTCCTCGGCTCCCTCGCGCTCGGCGGAGTCGCCCTCGCCGGGTGCGTGAACCGCGCGCCGACCGACGCCGAATCGGCCGACGGGAATGCCGCGACGACGGCGACCGACCCCGCGACGACTGCAGGCTCCTCGCCGACGGCGACGGTCGATCCGACGACCGACGCGCTGGCTGCCGCGAGCGAGGACGATAGCGGCCCGCTCCGCCCTGACGGCGACCCGATCTCGGTCGAGCGGACGATCACCGACCCCGAACTGGACTACCTCCCCGAGGAAGACGCGGTGCGGTATCCCGCCTACTACCGTCGGACGGGCCGGGGACCGGAGGGCCAGCCGACGCGGACGACGATCTACGAGACGACGCCGTTCGCGGACTGGGCCGCGACGGAGACGGCGTCGGTCGCCGCCGACGAAGTGAGTGCCGTCGCCGACGAGCGCCTCGCGGGCGACCCGACGCTCAGCGTCGGTATCACGAACCGCGAGGGGGAGATGGCGGTCACGGCCGAACTGACGACCACACTGAACCGCGATGGGACGGTCGTCTCGGAACCGTCGACCGACTTCGAACGCGTCGTCGCCGCCGTGCCGCGGTCCGTCGACACCACGATCCACTTCGAGGGAGAGACGGCTACGCGGACGGTGCCGGTGTGGGTCGGTGAAATGACGATCCAGTACGACTAGAACAGGTCGCTGGGGTCGGCCCCGGTCTCGCCTTTGCGCTCGACGATGAGGTCTTTCAGCGCCTCGCCGAGTTCGGACTCGTTGGGGAGGGCGTGGATTTCGCAATCGAACTCGATTTCGTCGGTTTTCATGCGGGATTCGATGGTGTAGGCGTGCGTCTGGAACGGGCCGAGCTGTTCGGTGACGATCTCCATCAGCGCCATGTCCATGTCGGCGACGAACTCCGGGGGCGTGTGCTCGACGCTGGTCTGGAGGACGTTCGCCCAGCCGTCGATGAACCCCGAAGTCATGATGTTACACAGCTCCTCCAGGGCGCTCTCGTGCATCCCGGTGAGTCCCTCGCCGTCGGGCTCCATCGGCATCATCGCCTCCGCGATGTTGGCCGCCGACGCCTCCCGGAAGAGGATGACGAGGTGGCCGGAAGGTGTCCCCTCGAACTCGACGGTCGTGCCGACGTAGTCGCCCTCCTCCAACTGCCCCGAGATGTCGTCGATAGGGGTGAAACTGACGCCCGCGATGTCGGTCTCGGTCTCGATGCCGGTCATCTGGGTGACGCGGTCGGCCGCGGCGGTCGTGCCCTCGCGGGTCAGGTCGCTGAACACCGAGAGCTTGTCGAGCGGGACCGTCTCCACCGTGTCCGCGTCCTCGAACAGCGACCCCTCGTCGGTCCCGAAGCCGTCGTCGCCGTCGTCGTTCGCCGTCCCGAAGCCGTCCGTGTCGTCGGCGTCGCCCATGCCGAAGGCGCCGTCGGCGCCGCCGTCCTCGGTGCTGGTGGCGTCCGCTTCGCT
Organism: Halorientalis marina; assembly: GCF_023028345.1. Lineage (GTDB taxonomy): Archaea > Halobacteriota > Halobacteria > Halobacteriales > Haloarculaceae > Halorientalis > Halorientalis marina. The sequence goes on from NZ_CP095487.1 coordinate 704,935, forward strand.
GCCGCCGAACGCGCCGTCGGAGCCGCCGAAGGCTCCTGCGTCGGCGCCCCCGGCGTCGGTCGCGAAGGGGTCCGACCCACCGTCCGCCTCCGCGCTGCCGTCGCTCGCGTCCCCCGTCGCGAAGGGGCCGTCGGCCGTGTCGTCCGCGGCGTCACCGTCGGCGGCCACACCGTTCTCGCGAACCTCGCCGTCCGCGTCCGCGGACTGCGTTTCGCTGTCCTCGCCGTCCGCGTCCACGATTGCCTCCTCCTCGATCGTCAGGAGCTGTTCGAGCGACCCGCGGTCGGGCGCGAGATAGATCGTGATGCTCCCCGGCGACTGGAGCCAGTGGACGGTACTCTGGAAGATGGGTGCGCTATCGGTGTCCTCGCTGATCGCCTCGAAGGAGAACTCGTGTGTCGTCGGGTCCGTGATTCTGGTCCGGTCGCCGACGGTCAGTTCGCCGCCGATGTGTCGCTCCCAGTCGCTGACGAACTCCGTCATCATCGCCGTCACGAGGTCGGTCGCGTCGTCCGGGTCCTGGATGGTCTCGCGGAGTCGCTCGCGCGCGACGGGGTCGATGGCGACCAACACCGTCCCGGACAGCGGCCCGGCCAGTTCGTACTGGAGACACTCCTCGCTGGCGCCGAGCAGGTCCGCGACGATGTCCCGCCGACTCGCCAGCATGATCTTCGTCGCCCCGATGTGCGTGCTGGCACCGACCGCGGTCGCGAGTGCATCGCTCGCGCGCTCGGCCGCGTCGCGTGTGAGGAGATTCAACCGCTCCAGTGAGTCTGTGTCGACGTTCATTGTCCTGTCGGCGTCCCGCGACCACGCCGTCTGGTCCCGCCGGCCCGTCGTCACCGGGCCGAACGGACTCGCTACCGTGGAATCTATCCATTCTCCTTGTAGTGTCTTTCGCCATCATTTTCAATTGTGGTAATTGGGCGCACGCGTTCGCGGTGGCGCGGTGGCGGCGAGGGGGTGACAGCGACCTTCGCCGCGGGCGCGGCTTCTATAGGCGTCCCGGCCCAACCCCGGTGCATGGCTACGGATTCGACCGCCGACGCGGGGGAGACCTACGAGGCGCTCGTCGAGCACGTCACGCGGATGACGAACGTCGGGAACGCCGCCGGCCTCCTCAACTGGGACCAGCAGGTGATGATGCCCGACGCGGGGACGCCCGCCCGCTCACAGCAGACGGCCGCCCTCTCGGCGGTCCACCACGAGATGCTCACCGACGACGACCTCGCGGACTCCCTCGACGCCCTGGACGGCGCCGACCTCGACGACGAGCAGGCGGCCGTCGTCCGCGAGGTCCGCCGTGAGCACGAGCGCGCGACGCGCGTCCCCGGCGACCTCGTCGAGGAGATTTCCGAAACGTCCTCCAACGCCCTTCCGGTCTGGCAGGAAGCCAAACGGGAGGACGACTTCGAGCAGTTCGCGCCCACGCTGGAGAAACTGGTCGAACTGAAACGGGAGTACGCCGAACACATCGACCCCGACCGGGACCCATACGCCGTCCTCTTCGAAGAGTACGAGCCGTACCTCGGGCTGGACACCGCCGAGCGCGTCCTCGAACGCCTCCGGGACGAACTCGTCCCGCTCATCGACGAGATCAGCGACAGCGACGCCGACCTCGCCAGCCCCTTCGAGGGCACCTACGACGAGGCCGCTCAGGAGGAACTGGTCCGTGACGCGCTCGACACCCTCGGCTACGACTGGGACCGGGGCAGACTGGATACGGCACCCCACCCCTTCTCGATGGGGACGCAGTTCGACGCCCGCGTCACGACGCGGTTCACCCCCGAGGACCCGCTCGACGCGCTCGGGTCGACCATCCACGAGTTCGGCCACGCCACCTACACGCAGGGGCTCCCGCAGGAACACTACGGCACGCCGCTTGGCGAATCCCGGGACCTCTCGGTTCACGAGTCCCAGTCACGGCTCTGGGAGAACCACGTCGGACGCTCGCGGCCGTTCATGGATCTCTTCGCCCCGACAGTCAACGACCACCTCGGGACCGACGTCTCCTCCCGCGAACTGTACGAAGCGGCCAACCAGATTTATCCGGACAATCTCATCCGCGTCGAGGCCGACGAACTCACCTACCACCTCCACATCATCCTCCGGTTCGAGATCGAGCGCGACCTGATCAGCGGCGACCTCGACGTCTCCGAGGTCCCGCAGGTGTGGAACGACAAGATGGACGAGTACCTCGACGTCCGCCCCGACAGCGACAGCGAGGGCTGTCTCCAGGACATCCACTGGACCAACGGCGCGTTCGGCTACTTCCCGACCTACTCGCTGGGGAGCGTGCTGGCCGCCCAGATCTTCGCCGCCGCCGAGGACGACCTCGGAGGCCTGGACGAGGACGTTCGCGCCGGCGAGTTCGACCCGCTCCGGGAGTGGCTCGTCGAGAACGTCCACCGCCACGGCTGTCGGTACACCACCGACGACCTCGTCCGCGAGGCCACCGGCGAGGCCTTCACCGCCGACCACTTCCTCGACTACGCTCGCGGGAAGTTCGGCGACCTCTACGGGCTGTGAAGCGCGCGGGGAACGGCCTCGCTCGCGGTCGTGTGCGGCGGTCGTCACGACCCCGTCGCTTATTCGCCAGGCACGCGTAGGCGTGGTCATGAGCGACCTGAACCTCGATCCGACGCAACTGGACCGCTACTCCCGGCACATCATCATGGAGGACATCGGGCCGGCGGGACAGAAGGCGCTGCTCGATACCGACGTGCTCGTGGTCGGCGCCGGCGGCCTCGGCTCGCCCGTCGTCCAGTACCTCGCGGCCGCCGGCGTGGGGACGCTCGGCATCGTCGACGACGACGTCGTCGAGCGGAGCAATCTCCAGCGTCAGATCGTCCACGCCGACGCCGACGTGGGCCGGCCCAAGGTCGACTCCGCCGCCGAGTACGTCGCCGACCTCAACCCCGATATCACCGTCGAACCCCACGAGACGCGGCTCGATGCCGACAACGTCGAATCGATGCTCGCCGAGTACGACTTCGTCGTCGACGCCAGCGACAACTTCGAGACGCGCTTTCTGGTCAACGACGCCTGCACGCTCGCCGGCATCCCCTTCGCCCACGGCGCGATCTTCCGCTTCGAGGGCCAGATAACCACCTTCACCGGCGAGGACGGCCCCTGCTACCGCTGTCTGTTCCCCGAGGCACCGCCCGCGGGCACGATCCCCGATTGCTCGGAGGCCGGCGTCCTCGGCGTGCTCCCCGGGACCGTCGGCTGTATCCAGGCCACCGAGGCCGTCAAGTGGATCCTCATGGACGCCGGCCTGATCGAGAACGCCGAACTCCTCGACGGCCGGATGGTCTTCTACGACGCGATGGACACCACCTTCGAGGAGATTCCCGTCCGCCAGCGCCCCGACTGCCCCGTCTGTGGCGACGATCCCGCCATCGCCTCCGTCCACGACGTGGAGTACGTCGACACCTGCGCCATCGCCGCCGACTGAGCCGCTCGTCGCACCCTACCCGGCCGCTCCTGTTTTCGTTCGTGAAAATCGGGCGCGTATATTTATGTATCCGATTTCGCTACTGACAGGTATTCCCCATGTCGACGTCCGCACCACGGTTCCCGCTCCCGACGTTCTCGGTTTCACCCCCGTCGTACACAGATCTCGTCGCCGCGCTGGTGTTCGTCTGGGGCGTCGGCGACGCGGTCTCGACGCTCGTCGCGCTCGCGCTCACCCGCGACCTCTCGCTGGAGGCGAACCCCCTGGTGCGGGCGCTGCTCGCACAGACGCCGCTTCTCCTGCTCGTCATGAAGGCCGCGGTCGCACTGGTCGTCGGCGTCGCGCTGTTGCGGTGGCGCGACCCCATCCAGTCGGTCCCGCTGTGGCGCCCCTGGATGGTCGGCGTCCTCGGCCTCGGCACCGCCATCGTCGTCTCGAACCTCTACGTCGGCCTCGTCGCAGTGCTGTGAGTCAGGCGACGCCGACGGCTTCTCGCGCGAACCGCTCGCCCGTCCAGCGCCAGGCTCCAACGACGGGCTCCGCACCGGCGAGGTCGACGATGACGTAGGCGTACCCTGCCCACGTCGCCTGCGCCGCGTCGGTCTCGCTCGGCCGGGGCGGCCCCGCCGGGTGTGAGTGGTAGAACCCGACCACGTCCAGCCCCTCGTCCTCGATTCCCTCCATCAGCGCGAATTGTTCCGTGGGGGTGAGTTCGTACCGGGTCCGCGGGGTCGCGGCCGCGTTCTCCGCCCGTCGGGCGACCGTCGCGTGGCTCTCGTCGGCATCGTGTGTCCCGCCGAGCACGCCACAGACCTCCGCGGGTGCACCCTCGCGGGCGTGAGCGACCAGTTCGTCGTAGACCGCCCGATCCACCGTGAGCATCTACGCGACGACCTCGGCGAACGGGCGGGCGATCTCCGCCGGCGGGGCGTCGAACGCCTCGGGGTGGAGCAGGCCTGCCAGGTGCTCCAGCGTGTCCACGAGCCGCGGCCCCGGGCGGTTCACGTAGTGGTGCCCGTCCATCGCGTACGCGCGTCCCTCGGCGACGGCCGTCAGTTCCGCCCACCCCTCGCGGTCGGTGAGATCGGCGCGGTTCTCGGCGGTCTGGTCGAGTCCGAACCCACAGGGTGCGGCCACGAGGACCTCGGGGTCGTACTCGCGGACCGTCGTCCACTCGTGGGGTTCCGAGCGGGCGCCGGGGTCGGCCATACCGTACTCCCCGCCGGCCATCCGCACCATCTCGGGGATCCAGTGGCCGGCGACCATCACGGGATCCAGCCAGTCCAGCACGGCCACGCGGGGGCGGTCCTCGACCTGTGTTCGCACCGTTTGCTCGACCGCCTCGACGCGCGCCCGGAGGTCGGCGACCACCTCCCGGGCCCGCTCGCTCCGGCCGACCGCGTCCCCGATCCGCTCGATGTCGGTGAAGACGTCCGCCAGGCTGTGGGGGTCGGTCGTCAGGACCGCCGCGTCCAGTCCCAGGCGGTCGACTGCCGCCTCGACCAGCACCTCGTCGACCGCGCACACGTCACAGATGCCCTGCGAGACGATCAGGTCCGGGTCCAGCATGGCGAGCGTCTTGTCGTCGATCTCGTAGACGCCCGTTCCCTCGGCCTCGGCCGCCGCCACCTGGTCGTTTATCTCGCCGCTCGACGCCTCGGGGTCGACCCGCGAGCGGTTCACGGCCGGCTGCTCGGCGGCCTCGGGCGGGTAGTCACACTCGTGGGAGACGCCGACGGGTTCCAGCCCGAGGGCGTAGACGATCTCCGTCGCCGACGGCAGGAGCGTGACGACCCGGGGGTCGGTGTTCGGTGCCATCCCCTCCGTCTAGGGCGGACTGCCGGATGAATCTGTGGGGGCCGCGTGGCCGGAACCGCCCAATCGCCTCCGGCGGCACACACGTCGTCGGCCGCTGTCGCATCAGAGACGGTTTAGGCCTCGACTCCCTACCGCCGCCCATGCCAGCGACCGAATCGGGGACCTACCGAGTGTTGCCCGGGACCCGGGAGACCGGGGACCTGACGCTCCTCGAACGGGGGACCGAGGAGCCGATCTACGTCCGGGCCGACGGCTACGACGACGCCCTCCAGGCGACCGTCGACGACCTCGACCCCGGGAACCTGATCGCGGCCACCGTCGAGTGGCCCGCCGAGGGTCGGCCCGCCCTGACCGAGGTGGCAGTCGAGACCGAGACCGTCTTCGAGTTCGTCGACGACGCCGACCACGTCTTCGACCAGGCCGAACGCACCTTCGAGCAGGGGCTCCGCGAGGGGACGCCCATCGCCGCGAACACCACCTACAGCACCGACGGCGAACCCAACGGCGCGCTCTACACCTTCGCCAAACAGGACGGCGAGAAGGACATCTTCGCGGAACTCCGGGACGGCCGAATGACCCTCGAACCCATGATCGACCGCCTCGGCGACGGCGACGCCGAACCGCCCTACGAGGTGTTCGTCATCCGCCCCGTCGAGGCCCGCTTCGTCATCGTCTTTCTCACCGTCGAACCGGAGAGCCTCCTGCCAAACACCATCCGCGACGAGTACGACCGCCCGCGGGTCTGACGGCCACGCCGCTCGTCGCCCGTCGCGACGGCACTCACCCGCCCCAAAGACCAAGCGCCACGGTACCCTATCCCGTGCCGTGACACCCCCCGACGACCTCGCCGAGCGCATCGAGAACCGGCTGATGAGCCACGGCGTCTACATCCGGGACCTCGATTCCGGCGACGACCGCCTCGACGTCACCTACGAGACCGTCCACGCCGAGGAAAGTGTCCCACACACCGACATCGGCCGCGTCATCAATCTCCTGCGGGAGTTCCGCGACGAGGGGTGGGAGCCGGTCGCCGTCCACGGAACCGCCACCGACCTGGAGGGCGAGGAACTCGGCACCTGGCACGCCGAGGCCGCGTGGTTCCACGACCTCGCCGCCGACGAGATCACGGAGACGGAGTTCTCCCAGCGCGTCCTCGACACCATCGAGGAGGCGTAGGACGGGGCCGAATCGGGAGGCCGAGAGATAGGGCTGAACCGGGGCCGGAGCGGGGGCCGAACCGGTCGGGAACGGGGGCGGTGACCGAAGGGGTGAGGGGGAACGCTTACCTTCCCCCGCCACCCGCCGGCGGGTATGGACGAGCGCGACCTCCCCACGATCTGGGAGAACCGCATCCGCTTCGAGGAGACGGACATGCAGGGTGTCGTCTTCTACGCCAACTACGTCACCTTCCAGGACGAGACCACCTCGCAGTTCTTCCGCGAGATTGACTACGGCTACGACGAAATCGAGGACGCCGGCTGGGACGTCCACGTCGTCAACGTCGACATCGACTACCGCGGGCAGGCCGGCTTCGGCGACGAACTTGAACACGGGTATCGCGTCGCCACCATCGGCGAATCGAGCATGACCTCCGAGTACGTCGGCCGGCTGAAAGACGACGGCACCGTCCTCACCGAGGGGACGGTCACCCACGTCGCCGTCGACGGCGAAACCGGCGAGCCCACACGCATCCCCGACGCGTTCCGCGAGGCCGTCCGCGAGTTCCAGGACGAACCGCCAGAGACGGCGGACTGACCCGCCGGCACCGTCTCTCAGAGGTCTCGCCAGTCGGTCACGACGACCGCGAGACCGACACAGACGACCGCCAGTCCGCCCATGACCGCGAAGGGAACGCCGATTCCGTCGGTCGTCTCCAGTATCAGCAACCGATGCAGACCGCGGTGGAAGTGATACAGCGGCACGAGCCGTCCGACGGTCTGGAGAGCGGCCGGCATCACGTCGAGTTCCCAGAACACGCCCGAGAGGAACATCGTCGGGAAGGCGATGGCACCGCCGAGGCTCGTCGCCGCGTCCGGGTCCGGGATGAGGCTCCCGAGCGCGACGCCGAGCCCGGTGAACCCGACAGCACCCACAACGACCAGTGCGAACGCCAGCGGGCCGGGAACTGCCGTGACGCCGAACAACAGCCACGCCACGACCACCATGACGACGGTGAGCAGGACCGCGAGCAGCGACTGGTGAACGACCGTCGCGAGTATCCAGTCCCGCTTCCGGAGCGGCGTCGCGGCCAGTCGCTTGAGCGTCCCCGCGTTCTCGAACCGCGCGACGACGGCCGGCACCGTCATGACGCCGTTGATCAGGACGACCGCCGCGATGAACGCCGGCAGGTAGTAGGCAGCCGCCGGCCGATCCGCCCCGGCGAACCCGCTCTCGTTCATCGTCACCGTCGGCTCGTCCACGCCGAGCGCCCGCTGATTGAACCGGAAAACGACGCTCTCGACGATCCCGCCAACCGTCGCTGCGGACTCGTCGCCGGGCGCCGTCAGATACGTCACCGCGACCGGCTCGGTCCCCGCCGTCGTGTTCCGCGCCTGCCCCAGCCCCTCCCTGACCTGTGCCTGCTGTGAGTCGTTCAGCCGGCCGCTCACCCGGTCGACGGTGTCGGCGATCACCGCCGTCCGGACCTGTAGACTCCGGTTTCGCACCCGGTCCGCGAACCCCTCGGGGATCACCAGCACCCGGCTCGCGTCCCCCGCGTCGCCGGACTCGCGCCACGCCGTGAGGTTCCGGTCGGGTGCGACGGGGCGTACATCGAGCACGTCGACGTCTTCCAGGCCCTCGACGAACGTCGCCGAGAGGTTCGTCGGCTCGCCGTCCGGTCCCACGTCCCGGTTCTGGACGGCGAGCGTGAACTCGGGGCTGCCACCCCCGAAGGCCGTGCTGAAGATCACGAGGAGGATGATCGGGAAGAGGAGGGCGAAAAACACCGCCTCACGGCTCCGCAGCCAGCTCTTCGAGAGCGCGACGACGAGGCTCGCGACGCGTCTCACGCCAGGTCACCGCCCGCGTCGAGCGTGCCGCCCGCGAGTCGCAGGAACACGTCCGCCATCCCCGCACTGACGAGGTCGATGGACCGACTCCCCGGGAGGTCGTGGAGCCGCCCGAACGCCGCCTGTGCGCGCGAGCGGTCGTCGAACAGGCCGACGAGGTCGTCCGTCTCGTTCCGGTATACCTCCGTCGCGGCCGACCGGAGCGCGGTTTCGACGGCCTCGGCGGCCGACGCCGACGCGTCCCGCGCGACGCTCACGACGAGCTTGACGTCGCCGCCGTAGGCGTCGACGAGTTCCGAGACGGTGTCGACCGCCACGACCGCCCCGTCGACCAGCAGCGCCGTCCGGTCGGCGAGTTCCTCGACTTCCTCCATGTAGTGGGTCGTCAGGACGACGGTCGTCCCGCCGTCCGCGAGCCGCTCGATCTGGGTCCACGTCGTCCGCCGGGCCGCGGGGTCGAGCCCCGTCGTCGGTTCGTCGAGAAAGAGCACCTCGGGATCGCTCACGATCGCCATCGCCAGCCCGGTCCGTTGCTGGTAGCCCCCGGACAGCGCGTCGAAACGAGTGTCCGCGTACTCGGTGAGGTCGAGCCGGTCGAGGACCGACTCGACGGCCAGCCCATCGTCGTACAACTGCCGCGTCAGCGCGACGTTCTCCCGGACCGTGAGCCGGTCGAACGCCCGAAACGACTGCGGCAGGACGCCGATCCGTTCCTTGATGGCGTGGGCGTCCGTCGCGATGTCGTACCCGAGGACCGTCGCCGATCCGCCCGTCGGCGTCCGCAGACATTCGAGCATCTCGACGAGCGTGGTCTTGCCCGCCCCGTTCGGCCCGACGACCGCGAATATTTCCTCGTGCCCGATGGTGAACGTTACCTCGTCGACTGCGACCGTCCCGTCGTACACCTTCTCGAGACCCTCGAGCGCAATCGCGGCCTCGCCGTCCGTACCCTGTCGGTGCATCGGGAACCCTCGTGGAGCCGACGCCGCGGCCGTCGACCGCTATCGTACCGACAATCGACACATCAGCTACATATCGGTTTCGGTGGCCCCAGTACCGGTGACGAACGCTCGGACGCACGAGCGGTGGCCGAGTGCGACCGCGCCGCACACGGTGACCGTCGGGCAACGGACGAGGGGAGAGCCCGGGACGCCCATCGCCGTCCCCACGACGACCGCGATATCGCCGAGCGACGTGGGAACCGGACCGGAACTCCCTCGCAGGGCCGACGAGCGTCTTCCGCCGGCCGAAGGGGCGGTCTAGCACACCGGCTTCGGGTCGATCCCGAGGGCGTCGAGCGTGTCGGCGTAGGCCGCGTAGGCCGCGTCGACGACCGCGACCGCGGCGGTCTCCGCTTCGTCCCAGTCGGCGTCGTCGGCACAGACCGAATCGAGGACGGCCGCGGCCTCGTCGGTCCGGTTTTTCGCCGCCGTTCGGACGTCCCGTAGCAGGTCGGCCCGCCGCTCGTCGGCCTCGTTGACGAAGAAATTCACCGCCTGGAGGAGCGTGCGCTCGGCCACGAGTGCCTCGCCGACGAGGGCACCCACCCGCGCCGGCGGCTCCTCGAACTCCCCGAGGGCGGCCACGACCGCCGGCGGCTCACCGGTCGGCTCGCCGTCCATCGCTGCCGTTACCCGGCCGTACTCCTCGTCGGCGGCCTCGGCGGTCGCGGCGAACAGCGCCGTCGCGTCCGCGTCGTCGGTCGTCTCGGCCCACTCCTCGCAGGTCTCTCGCAGTCCCGCGAGGGTCGCGGCGACGTGTTCGAGGACCGGGTCGGCCGCGAGATCCGCGTCCGTCGCCGCGATCATCGCCTTGTCCGAGCCCAGTCGGTCGAGTTCCGTTCGTTCGTCCTCCCGGACTCCGTCGACCAGCGTCGGTCCGTTCATGCCAGGTCGTTCGACCGCGGGTGGCTTATCTCTCCCGCCGCGGCGCCCGCCGTTTTATCCCCGCCGGGAGCCTACTGGCGGGCATGACCGACTACCGCGACCCCGAGGGCGAGGTCGCGTCGCTCTCGCCGGACGCGCTCGCCGACCGGTTGGCCGCCGGCGAACCGGTCCGGGTACTCGACGTGCGAAACCGCGACGAGTTCGAGGCCTGGCACGTCGAGGGCCCGAGCGTCACGACCACCCTCGTCCCATACATGAAGTGGGTCCAGGCCGACGCCACCGACTCGGTGGCCGACCGCGCCGCCGACGTCGACGGTGAGGGACCGATCCTCGTCGTCTGTGCCCGCGGCGAGGCCAGCGCCTACGTCGCCGACCTGCTCGACCGCGCCGGCCACGACGCTACAAACCTCGACGGTGGCATGGAGGCCTGGGCCCGCGTCTCTCGGACCGCCGAACTCGCCACCGACCCGGCGACAGTCGTCCAGTATCGCCGCCCGTCGACTGGCTGTCTCGGCTACCTCGTCGTCGCCGGGGACGAGGCCGTCGTCGTCGATCCGCTCCGGGCGTTCGTCGACCGCTACGTCGACGACGCCGCGACCCGCGGGGCCGAGATCACCACCGTCGTCGACACGCACGTCCACGCCGACCACGTCAGCGGCCTGCGCGAACTCGCCGACCGCACCGGCGCGACGCCGGTCGTGCCCCGCATGAGCATCGAACGCGGCGTCACCTACGACGCCGAGCCGATCATCCACGGCGAGGAGCTCGCCGTCGGCGACACCGCCATGGAAGCCATCCATCTCCCCGGCCACACGACGGGGATGACGGCGTTCCTGCTCGACGGCCTTTTGCTCGCGGGTGACAGTCTGTTCGTCGAGAGCGTCGCCCGCCCCGACCTGGAGGAGGGGGCCGACGGCGCGCCCGCGCTCGCGGCCCAGCTCTACGAGTCCCTGACCGCCCGGCTGGCGGACCTCCCCGACGAGACGCTGGTCGCGCCCGGCCACTACAGCCCGGACGCGACCCCCCGCGAGGACGGTGCCTACGCCGCTCCGCTTGGCGACCTCCGGGACCGACTCGCCGTCTTCTCGATGGACCGCCAGTCGTTCACCGGCCGGATCGTGATGGACACGCCCGACCGGCCCGCGAACTTCCAGCGGATCGTCGCCATCAACCTCGGGCTGGAGGACGCCGACGACGAGGACGCCTTCGAGCTGGAACTCGGGCCGAACAACTGCGCCGCCAGCCCCGACCTCGCGGACTGACGTGGCCGACCCTGCCGCCGTCCGCGAGGCCGTCCTCGCCGAGCACGCCTCGACCGTCGAGCGCGTCCTCGCCTGCGCCGAGGCCGTCGCGGACACGTACGACTCGCCGCCGACCGACGGCCGCGAACTCGCGAGGACACTCGAACGGGCGCTCTCGGCGGCCGACGTCCTCCCGGCGCTCCCCGGCGTCCTCGTCACGGCCGTCGACGCCGTCGATGGCACGCTCCCGGCGTCGCCGGTCGCCGCCCCGCCGTACGTCGTCGTCACGAGTCGCGGACCGGTCCTCCGTGCGACCCTCTCCGACTACCGGCTGGTCGTCACCCTGTGCACCTTCGAGACCGAGCGCGACCCGCGCCGATACGTCCGGGGGCCGTCGGACCCGGCCGCCGCCCTCTCCGTCGCCGTCCGGGACTGACCGATCCCGCAAGACACTTTTTGTCGCCCGTGGCAACTGCGCCCATGACCCCCCGTAGTGCCCTCGGGGCGATAGTGCTCGCAGCCCTCCTGATCGGTAGCGCCGGCGCCACCGATGCCGTCACGGCGCCGTCGTCTGCCCCCGCCACGAACACGACGGCCCAGGACGCCGCCGACATCGGCACCTGGACCGCGCCGGCGGCCGACTTCGACGACCTCGACGACCGCGAGGCGGTCCGGACGGCGATCGGGAACGGGTCGCTGACCCGCGACGACACCGTCGCCGACCGGGACGTCGCCGTCCTCGCGGTCCCCGCGTCGGGCGCCTTCGGCGCGCTCGACCGACAGAAAGACGAGAACGAGCCGTACGCGGACGCCTTCGTCGACCTGGTCGGGTCCCGCGAGGGCTTTCGCTTCCACCTGAACCAGACGAATCCGGCGCCGAACCTCGCGCCCGCCCGCCTCGACCTCGCGGCGACGAACGAGAACGACGGCCTCCGGGTGGTCCCCGACGAGGCGAACGGCACGCTGTTCGTCGCGCTCAAGACCGACCGACTGGTTCTGGACCGGCCCGACCGTGCGGGCGTGCGCGTCCGGCCCGGACAGGAGTACGAGGCGAACTTCACCATCGCCGAATCGGTCGGCCTCTCCGGCGGCCGCCGGACGTCGCTCGGCACCGTCGAGATCGCCGAGCGGACGGCTGGCTTCGAGACCACGGACGGGACGCTCCGGTTGGACCTGGGTCGGCAGTGCAACGCGGTCGCCGGTCAGTCCTCGGTCGCGCCCGGCACGGACGTGACCGTCCGCCTCCGTGGCACGGGTGACGCCTTCTCGCTGACGCGCGATGTGACCGTCGACCGCAACGGTACTTTCCGGACGGACGTCGAGAACCTCACCCGGCCGTCGGAGACCGCGTTCGTCGCCACGGTCCGCGGGTTCCCCGACAGCGAGACCGACGGCGTCGTCGGCTTCGGCCGGAGTCTCACGACCGTCGCCGCGAGCGACCAGTCCGGCGCCGGTCGAACGGTCACAGTCGACTCGGTGTTCCTGTTCGAACCGGGCTTCGTCGTCCTCTATCCGGCCGACGCCGCGCCCGAGCGGACTGCGCCGGCGAGGTGCCCCGTCGAGATCGACCGCGACCGCGCCGCGGATACCGTCGGCGTGAGCGTCCGTCTCCCCGAGGACAGGTCGACGAACGTGACGGTCCGGCTCGACGACCCGCTCGCCGAATCGCGCCGGCTCGTCGCCGTCCCCTTCCTCGATTCGAACCGGAACGGTCGGTTCGACCCGGGCGTCGACGACCCGGTGTTCGTCAACGGGACCCTCGTCGCCGCCGACCTGAACGTCTCGCTCGCCGCGAACGAGACGACACTGACCACGACCGCACCGCCGACCACTGACTCGCCGACGACCGCGACGACGCCGACGACGACGACCTCGCCCACGCCTCATCCCCCCGATACCCCCGATCCGGAGACGGCCACCACCGCACCGCCGACCACCGCCGACGGCCCCGGATTCGGCCCGCTCGCGGCACTGCTCGCGCTGGTCGCACTGGCTGCACTCGCGACCGCTCGGCGGTCGTGACCGCGCCGCTTCCGGTGGCTTGATAGCGCCGGCCACGCTGACTCGCGTCTATGGACGCGGCGCTTGGCCCGCCCGAGAAGATGGCCGACCGGGCCGACGACCTGACGCCGATGATGCGCCAGTACTTCGAGCTCTGCTCGGCGTACGACGACTCGCTCGTCCTCTTCCAGGTGGGGGACTTCTACGAGGCGTTCTGTGACGCCGCCGAGCGCGTCTCGCGGCTCTGTGAGATCACGCTCACCAAACGCGAGGACTCGACCGGCACCTACCCGATGGCCGGTGTCCCTATCGACAACGCCGAGAGCTACATCGACACCTTGCTGGATGCCGGCTACCGCGTCGCCGTCGCCGACCAGGTCCAGGACCCGGAGGAAGCCACGGGCGTCGTCGACCGCGCGGTGACGCGGGTTGTCACCCCCGGGACGCTCACCGAGGACGAACTCCTCCGCACCGACGACAACAACTTCGTCGCCTGTCTCGCGCTGGCCGACGGCGAGTACGGGCTGGCCGTGCTCGACGTCTCGACCGGCGACTTCTACGCCACGAGCGTCGCCCGCGAGTCCGCCGTCGTCGACGAACTCGGGCGCTTCTCGCCGGCGGAAGCCATCGTCGGCCCCGACGCCCCGGACCTCTTCGCCGACGACTGCATGGTCACGCCCTACGACGGGGCCGTCTTCGCCGACGACCACGCCCGGGAGCTGGTCGCGGCCTACTTCGGCGACCCCGACGCCCTCCTGGCTGGCGACGCCGAAATCAGTGCCTGCGGTGCCCTCCTCGACTACGCCGAGTACACGCGCGGTGCCGAAACCGACGACGGAGCGGCGCCCGACGACGGCGGGGCGTCGGCCGCTTCCGTGGATGGCGACGGGGCCGCCGGCGACGACCACGGTCGACTCGACTACCTCAACCACCTCACGCGCTACGACCCTCGCGAATACCTCCTGCTCGACCGCGTGGCCCTGGAGAGCCTGGAACTGTTCGACCGCCGGGCGGTCCACGGGCGCGCCGGCGCGACCCTCGCCGAAGTGCTCGACGAGACGGCCTGCGCGCTCGGCGGCCGGGAACTCAAAGACTGGCTCCGCCGGCCGCTGCTCGACCGCGACCGCATCGCGGCCCGCCACGACGCCGTCGGCGAACTCACGGGCGACGTGCGGACCCGCGAACGCCTCCACGACGACCTCCGGGACGTGTACGACATCGAGCGGCTGATATCGAGGGTATCGCGGGCCCGCGCGAACGCCCGCGACCTCCGCTCGCTGAAAGCGACCCTCGACGTGGTGCCCGAACTCCGGGAGACGCTCGCTGACGCCGACTGCGAGAAACTCCGCGCCCTCCGGGACCGTCTCGACCCGCTCGAAGACGTGCGCGACCGGATCGGTCGGGCCATCCGCGAGGAGCCCCCCATCGAAGTGACCGAGGGCGGCGTCGTCCGCGAGGGGTACGACGCGGACCTCGACGACCTGCGCGAGACCGAGCGTTCCGGCAAGCAGTGGATCGACGCCCTGGAGGAGACCGAGCGCGAACGGACCGGCGTCGACTCGCTGAAAGTCGGGCACAACTCCGTTCACGGCTACTACATCGAGGTGACCGACCCAAACCTCGACGCGGTGCCCGAGGATTACGAGCGTCGCCAGACCCTGAAGAACTCCGAGCGGTTCGTCACGCCCGAACTCAAGGCCCGCGAGGACGAGATCATCCAGGCCGAACAGCGGGCCGACGACCTCGAATACCGGCTGTTCCGGGAGACGCGCGACGCCGTCGCCGCCGAAGCCGAGCGCGTCCAGGCCGTCGCCGAGGCGCTGGCCGAACTCGACGCCCTCGTCTCGCTCGCGACGGTCGCCGCGGAACACGACTACACGCGCCCGTCGTTCGTCGACGCACCGAAACACGTCGACATCCGCGGCGGCCGCCACCCCGTCGTCGAGCGC
The DNA here is from genome assembly GCF_023028345.1 of Halorientalis marina. Taxonomy (GTDB): domain Archaea; phylum Halobacteriota; class Halobacteria; order Halobacteriales; family Haloarculaceae; genus Halorientalis; species Halorientalis marina. The sequence goes on from NZ_CP095487.1 coordinate 720,298, forward strand.
ACCCAGGAGTCGTTCGTCCCCAACGACACACGCCTCGACGCCGACCGCTTCTTCGCGGTCGTCACCGGCCCGAACATGAGCGGGAAGTCGACCTACATGCGCCAGGTCGCGCTGATCCAGCTGATGGCACAGGCCGGGGGGTTCGTGCCCGCCGCCGACGCCGACCTCGCGCTCGTCGACCGGGTGTTCACCCGCGTCGGCGCCAGCGACGACATCGCAGGCGGGAAATCGACGTTCATGGTCGAGATGACCGAGTTGGCAACCATCCTCGACAACGCGACCGAGCGCTCGCTGATCCTGCTCGACGAGGTGGGCCGGGGCACCAGCACGGCCGACGGCCTCGCCATCGCGCGGGCGGTCACCGAGTACGTCCACGACGAGATCGGGGCGCGCACGCTCTTTGCCACCCACCACCACGAACTCACCGAGACGGCCGTAGACCTGCCGGGCGCGTTCAATCTGCACTTCACGGCCGAACAGCGGGGCGAGCGGGTCGACTTCGACCACGAGGTCCGGTCCGGCCCCGCCGCGGCGTCCTACGGCGTCGAGGTCGCCCGTGAGGCCGGCATCCCCGAGGCCGTGGTCGAGCGCTCGCGGGCGCTGCTCGACGCCGACGAACCCGGCCGCGGGGATAGCGACGAGACGGCGAACGGCCACCGCCCCGACGTGCGCTCGAACGGCGCGACGGCCGACGGGGATTCGGCCGCGACGGACGACGCGGCCGACGACACGGCCGACGGCGCGGCGGACTCGACGGACGTTGACCTCGCGGCGACAATCCGCGCACAGAACCTCGCGACGACGACGCCTATCGAGGCGCTGCAACTGCTGCACGACCTGCAGGAACGGCTCGACGACTAGTCCTCGATGGGTGCCGACGCCTCGCCGTCGTCCGCGTCGCCGTCGTCCGCGGTGGGGTCGTCGGTCGCCGGTTCGAGCGCGACGAATGCCAGTCCCTTCTCGGCGAGGAGGCCGCGGGCGCGGTCGGTCACGGAGGGCGCGACGAGGATACCCCGCACCTCGGCGTCGGCGTGGAGGTCCCGCGAGAGCGCGTCCACGTACCGCGAGAGCTGGCCCACGGCGTCCGGGCCGACGCGCCTGCGTTTCAGCTCCACGACGACCGGCCGGTCGCGCTCGTCCTCGCCGTAGATGTCGACGGCGCCCGCCGGCGTCTCCCGCTCGGTCGACAGCGGCGTGAACGACTCCTCGACGAGGTCCGGGTCCGCGAGGATACGCTGGCGGAGGTCCTCCTCGGTCCCGACGAGCGAGAGGTCCTCCTCGTCGGTGACGCCGTAGGCGACGACGTGATGGACCGTCTCGAAGGTGACCACGAGTTCCTCCTCGGGCGTCGAGCGCAGGCTGTGGAGTTCGAGTCGGCCGTCGGCCAGCCCCGCCTCCTGCGTACAGCCCGGCGGTTGCCAGTTGACGGGCTGTTGCCCCTCGTCGGTGTGGACGAGGATCGTCCCGTCGGGTTTGCAAACGACCAGCCGGTCGCCGGGGCCGAGGCGGCTCGACGCGCGCCCGTCGTAGTCGACGGTACAGCGGCCAAAGACCGTCACCATCGCGTCCCGGTCGATGGCGGCGGCGATCCGGTCGCGCGCCGTGGCGGGGGCCGGCCCCGTCAGCGTCTCGACCCCCTCCTCGCCCGTCGGTGTGTCCTCCGTCACTGTCACGGGAGTAGCCGCCGCCGGGCGCATAAGCCCGTCGGGACCGCACCGGTTCGGGTCCCCTCATTCGCTCGCCCCGTCGGCGCCCGGGCCGAACACGACCGTCCGGTCGCCCGCCCACGCCCGAAGCCGGACCCGGAGCCGGTCGCGTGCCTCGGCGGGCGTCAGTCGCCCCTCGTCGACTGCCGCGGCGAGGACGCCCTTCGTCCCCGTGAACCAGCCACGGACGAGCGCGCCGTCGGCCCGTGCGTCGGCCGCGTCGATGCCGATCAGTGCGCCCGCACCCGACCGATCGGTCTCGACCGCGGGGAACCCGAACCAGCAGACGAAGAAGGGTTCCGTCCCGTCACGGTCGATCCGGTAACAGGCCTCGTACGTACAGAAATCCAGGTGCGTGTCCACGACCGTCTCGAAGGACACGCCGGTCGCGAGCGGCGCGGGATCGACGCCGGGGACCGTATGCGGGTCGACGCTCGGCTTCTCGTCGTGATCGCCGCTCGCGCTGGCCCCGCTCTCCGTGACCGCCGCGAGCGAATCCAGCAGTCCACACTCGTGGGCGCCGCCGTGTGAGTAGTGACAGTCGTATCGGCCGTCGGCGCGCTCGACGGCCACCAGTGCCCTGTGTCCCACCGGAATCACGGGCGGGTCTGGTCACGGTCTGGTACAAAAAAGTCGGGAACGCGACCGCGGTTCACCAGCGGCGCGACGGGTCCGCCCCGCGGACGACTGGATTACTCGACCTCGATGGTGTGGCCGCGGGTCGTCGCGCCGTCGAGGACCGGCAGCCGGACTTCGAGGATGCCGTTGCGGTACTCCGCGGCGATCTCCTCGGGCTCGATCTCCTTGGGCATCCGGAACGTCCGGTGGTAGGTCTGCTTGCGCCCGGCCGCCTCGTCCTCGTGTTCGGCCGAGATATCCAGTCGCCCCTCGTACCAGTTGACCTCGATCTCCTCGCGCTCGAAGCCCGGCATCTCCACGGTGAGGACGAACTCGCCGTCCTCCTCGTAGAGTTCGTAGTCGTCGCTGCCGAACCCGGGGAACAGCCGGGACGGCAGGTCCACGCTGCTCGTCCACGAACTGGCTGGGTTGGTTGGCAGGGCCATCGAGCATCACCCATCGAATGCTAGATTTGCGATTCTGTATAAAGTTTGTGTGGTGGCTGGTAACTCTCCACACGAAACTGAGGGGTCGAGCGGCTGGCGAAACAACGGCATAACGGGGTGAAAGTGGGACCTACTGTCAGCCACGTGGGTCGACGACTTCGGCGGTTTCGGCGAGGGATTCGGCCCGTTTATATAGGTCGTCCGGTTCGATGGCGGCGACCGCCTCGAGGGTGGCGTTGGTCTCTGCCTGGTCGGGGGCGAAGCGGTTACAGCCGGCGGGGATCGTCGAGTCGGTGAAGGTCCCGATCTCGCGGGCGCGTTCGACGATGTCGTTTTTGTCCATCGTGAGCAGGGGGCGATGAATCGGGAGGTCGGTGGCGGCGCTCGTCACCCGGAGGTTCCGGGCGGTCTGACTGGACTTCTGCCCGATGGACTCGCCGGTGACGATGCCGCCGGCGCCGGTCCGCTCCGCGACCGCCTCGGCGACGGCGAACGTGAACCGCCGGAAGACGAGCATCCGGCCGGTGCCGAGGTCGTCGGCCAGCGACTCGACGACCGGCCCGCCCGGGACGACCCGCAGTGGCATCTCGAAGTTCGGCGCGTACTCGGCGAGCGTCCGGACGGTCTCGACCGCGCGGGCCCGATGGTCGGGGCCGCCGTACGCCCCGAGATCGACGTAGACGGGGACGACCGGACAGCCCTTCCGCATACACTCGTAGGCGGCGACCGGCGAGTCGATGCCGCCGCTGACCAGCGCGACGACCGACTGCTGGCTCCCCAGCGGGAACCCACCCGGCCCCGCAACCGTCTCCAGGAAGACGAACGCCTCGTCTTCGCGGACCTCGACGTTGAACGTCAGGTCCGGGTCGTCGAGGTCGACCACCGGCTCGAAGTCGTCGGCGACGGTCTCCCAGATCGCCTCCCCGCCCGCCTCGGCGAGGTCCTCGCTCGTGAACGGGTAGTCCGTCCCGGCCCGCCGGGGGTCAACCGCGAAGCTCCCGCCGTCGTAGCGCGCGTCGGCCGTCCGGACGAGCGCGTCGACGATTGCGTCGTGCTCCGGCGGGACCGACAGCGCCGGACTCGTCGAGACGACGCCGAAGACATCGGCCGCCGCCCGCGCTGCCCGGGCCGCACTCCCCTCCCTCGTCCGGATCCGCGGCCGCGTCGGGTGGGCCTCGACCTCGCCGTCGATTCCCCGGTCGGCCAGCACGGCGGCGACGTTGTCGAGCAGCCGGTCCGCCATCTTCCCGCGGACCTGCCTGCTCTTCGTGCCCATATCGCCGTACCTGACGAGGACGGTGTCGGCACCCGGCGGCTCCATGCCCGATACCAGACGACTGGAGGCTAAATCCCTGTCGTCGCCGCTCTCCGCCCTCGATTCCATTCATATATGTTACTCTTCCCGTGAACGCTCGCACACTGACTGCCGGTAACGGCCTTCTACTGTCCGTTCCAAACATGACTAACCAGTTGGGCATTGATATTTTATAAGTCGAAACCGTACTTGCTTGTGTACCATGCCAACTCCAGGCTCGGAACGGATCTGGTTGCTGATCGGAACTGCACTGATGGCGCTCGGGACGCTGGCGTTCATCGCGATGGGTTGGAACGAGGACGACCCAGAGGCACAGGAGTATTACATCATAACCATATTCATCCCGGCCATCGCGGCGACGTCGTACTTCTCGATGGTCATGGGATTCGGGTTGACGGAGATCACGGTCGCCGGCGAGGTCCTGGACATCTACTGGGCCCGCTACGCCGACTGGCTGTTCACGACGCCGCTGTTGCTCGTTGACCTCGCCCTGCTCGCCGGGGCGGACCGCAACACCATCGCGACGCTGGTCGGCCTCGACGTCGGGATGATCGTCACCGGTCTCGTGGGTGCACTGGTGACCTCCAGCGTGACGATGCGGATCGCCTGGTGGGGAATCAGCTGTGGCTTCTTCCTGGCCCTGCTGTACATCCTCGTCAGCAGGCTGTCGGCCCAGGCCGCGACCCAGAGCGGGGACGTGGCGAGTCTGTTCAGCACGCTCAGGAACGTGGTGATACTCCTCTGGACGGCGTACCCCATCGTGTGGATCGTCGGCACGGAGGGGCTCGGCCTCATCGGACTCTACCCCGAGACGGCCGCGTTCATGGTCCTCGACGTGACCGCGAAGGTCGGCTTCGGCTTCCTGCTGCTCCGCAGCCGGAACGTCCTCGACCAGGTGAGCAGCAGCGCACCCGAAACAGCCGCTGCCGACTGACGAGACGACCGCTCGTTGCGTTTTTTGTGCCACGCGATCAGCGCCCGTTTCACGACCAGCGACCCGTATCCGACTCCTGACTCCATGACACCACCCCCTGACGTGCTCCCCGCCGGCCGCGCCCGCCGGGGAAAACCACATGGTGGTGCCCCGTGAATCCACAAGCCATGCGGGGGATGGTCGGATGGACCACACGGGCGGCAGTCGCGACCACGGGGGGAGCCGGACGCACGAGCGCGGCCGTCGCGGTCGCGACCGGCGCATCGGCGCTTCCGTCCCTCTCCTACGCCGAGTTTCACCTCGTGTTCGTCCTGCCCGTCCTCCTCGGACTGGCCGCCGTCGCCTCCTACCCGCTCGGGAATCGGCCGTACGCCGCGCCGGCGGGAATCGCCATCCTCGCCGTCGTCGCCCTCCTCTATACGACACCCTGGGACAACCACCTCATCGCCGTCGGCGTCTGGGGGTACGCGGAGGGGGCCGTCCTCTTCCGTATCTGGGAGGCACCCATCGAGGAGTACCTCTTTTTCGTCCTCCAGCCGCTCGTGACGAGCCTGTGGCTGTGTCGCCTGCCCGCCGTCACCGACGCCGACCCCATCGGTGATCGCGACTTCGGTATCCCGCTGGGCCACCACGCGCTGGGCCTGCTCGGCGGCGGCCTCGTCAGCGCCGCCGGCTGGCTGCTCGTCGGGCAGTACTACTACATCGGCACCCTCCTGCTGTGGGCCGGCCCGCCGCTCGCGATCCAGTGGGCCTTCGCCTGGCCGGTCCTCTGGGACCTCCGCCGAACGCTGGCGGTCGGCGTCCTCGTCCCCACCGTCTACCTCTGGATCGTCGACCGCATCGCCATCGCCATGGGTATCTGGTTTTTCAACCCGGCCTACATGACCGGGCTCGCCGTGTTCGGCCTGCCCGTCGAGGAGATGCTCTTTTTCCTGCTCACGAACGTCTTCCTCGTCCAGGGCCTGCTCCTGTTCTGGTGGGTCACCGACCGCTGGCCCGCGGTCCTGGCCCGCTGGCAGGGCGTGACCGACCGCTGGGGACGGGCCACCGACGGATGAACCGGCTCACGAGCGGCGAGACCGCCGTTCCGGTCCCCGGCATCGACCTCGCGTCGCCCGTCCGGGCGACGCTCGTCCGTGGCGTCCTCCTGCCAGGGTGGGTCGTCACCGCCGCGCTCGCCGTCCCCTTCGCGCTCGGGCTCTCGGTCCCGCCTGTCGTCCAGTTCGTCCCGCTGGTCGCCAGCGCCGTCGTCCTCGGCCTCCCCCACGGCGCGGTCGACCACCTCGCCTACCCCCGCGTCAACGGCGACCCGGTCACGCTCCGGGCCGTCGGCGTCGTCGTCGGCGTCTACGTCTGCCTCGGGACCGTCTACGCGGCCGTCTGGTTCCTCGCCCCGCTCCCCGCATTCCTCGTGTTCGTCGCCCTCACCTGGGCCCACTGGGGCCAGGGTGACCTCTATGCACTCCTCGCGGTCGCCGACGCCGACCACCTCCGGACCCGGACACAGCGCGCGCTCGCGACGGTCGTCCGCGGCGGCCTCCCCATGCTCGTCCCCCTGCTCGCCTTCCCCGACGTGTACCGCCGGGTCGCCCGTGCGTTCGTCGGCCTCTTCGGGAGCGCCTCGGTCGCCGACGCCGCGTGGCTGTTCGCCGCCGACACCCGCCTCGCCCTCGCGGTCGGGTACGGCCTCCTGACGGTCGGGACGCTCGCGCTCGGGTTCGCCCGCGCCGACGACCGCACGCCCTGGCTCGTCGACGCCGGGGAGACCCTGTTGCTCCTCGCGTACTTCGCAGTCGTCCCGCCGATCCTCGCGGTCGGCGTCTACTTCTGTGTCTGGCACTCCTACCGCCACATCGCACGGCTCGTCCTGCTCGAATCGGGGTCGCGGACGGCCCTCACCGACCGCGACCTGTGGCCGGCGCTCCGGCGGTTCGCGCTGGAGGCGGCACCACTGACCGCCGTCTCGCTCGCGCTGCTGGGCGGCCTCTATCTCGTGATCCCCCGCCGGCCCGGGGACGCGCTCGGGGTGGTCGCGCTCTATCTCGTCCTCATCGCAGTCCTGACGCTGCCCCACGTCGCCGTCGTCTCGTGGATGGACCGCCAGCAGTCGGTGTGGGGCTGAGCCGCGTTTCGGGCCTCGAAACAATGTTTTATTAAAAGTTTGTGGCCGAGCGAGGGTCGCCCATGCAGGTGGGTGGGGTACTCGGCGACGAGACAGCCGTCTCGACGGTCATCAGCGTCGTCCTCATGGTCGCGATCACCGTGACGCTCGCGGCGGTGGTCGGCGCGTTCGTGTTCGGCTTCGAGGAGCCACGGGAGAGCGCGCCGCAGGTCGAGTTCGAGTTCGAGAAGATCGACCAGCCCTCCGGTCACGACGAGGTCGTCGTCACGCACGCCAACGGCGAGACGGTCCAGAACACGAACCTCTATATCACGAGCGACGAGGGCATCCGGGACGCCGACGGCTCGCCGTCGTCGGACTCGCGGCTCAGCTGGTTCCGGCTCGCCGAGGACGACGGCGCGGAACGCGGCGCGGCGCTCCGGGTCGAGGACAGCCTCCGGTTCGAGACGAAGGCAGCCGACATCGAGAACGTCGAGGTGCGGCTGATCTGGCAGCCCAGCCCCGACGCCCCGTCGGCGATCCTCGCCCGCTGGATCACCCGGGGCTAGAACGGCGAGCGGTTCAGCAGGCGCATCAGTGCGGTCATCCCCTTCGCGTACCACTCGTTGGGCACCGGCCCCGGCGGGGCGTTCGGCCCCGTCCGCTGTTCCGCGATGGTCTGTGCCTCCGTGTACTTCAGCAGTCCCTCGCGGCCGTGGCGCCGGCCCACGCCCGAGTCCTTGAAGCCGCCCATCGGCGCGTCGACCGACCCGTAGCTCGCGACGTAGGCGTCGTTGACGTTGACCGTCCCCGCCTCGATCCGCGCTGCGACCTCGCGGCCCCGCTCGCTGTCCTCCGTGTAGACGCTCGCGTTCAGCCCGTAGTCGGTGTCGTTGGCCCGCTCGATAGCCTCGGCCTCCGATTCGACGCCGTAGATGGCCGTCACCGGCCCGAACGTCTCCTCCGTACACAGCGCGATCTCGTCGGTCACGTCCGTCAGGATCGTCGGCTCGTAGACGTACGGGCCGACCTCGGGCCGGGCCTGCCCGCCGGTCAGCACCGTCGCGCCCTTCTCGACGGCGTCGTCGACGTGGTCCTCGACGCGCCCGAGGTGTTCGGCGGAGATGAGCGACCCGACGTCGATCCCCCAGTCGGTGCCGGTCCCGAGCGTCAGCGACTCCGTCGCGGCGACGAATCGCTCGGTGAACTCCTCCCGGAGCGACTCGTGGACGTAGATGCGCTCGGCGGCGAGACAGAGCTGGCCGGCGTTGTTGAACGAGCCGACCACCGCGCCCCGCACTGCCTTCCCGAGGTCGGCGTCGTCGAGGACCAGCATCGGGTTCTTCCCGCCGAGTTCCAGCGAGCAGTCGATGAGGTTTCGCCCGCACTGCTCGGCGATGGCCCGCCCCGTCTCCGTGCTCCCCGTGAAGGTGAGGTAATCGACCGAATCGATCAGCGGCGGCCCCACCTCGACGCCCTCGCCGGTCACGATCTGGAACAGGTCCTCCGGGAGCCCCGCCTCGATCAGCAGCTCCCGTGCTTTCAGCGCCGTGAACGAGGTGTGCTCGTCGGGCTTGAGGACGACGCCGTTGCCCGCCAAAAGCGCCGGAATCGCGTCCGACACCGTCAGCGCCAGGGGGTAGTTCCACGGGCTGATGATCCCAACGACACCCACCGGGTGGTGGCGCTCCTCGACGCGGGTCGCCAGCGGGATCGCCCCACGGCGTTTCGCCGGCGCCAGCATCCCCGGCCCCTCCGCGGCGTAGTATCGGGCCGTCCCCGCCACGTCGATGACCTCCTCGAAGGCGTCTAGTCGCGCCTTCCCCGTCTCGGCCTGGATCACGTCCAGCATCCCCGCCTGCCGGTCGAGGATCAGTTCGGCCAGTCCCTCGAACACCGCGGCGCGCTCCGCGACGGGGCGGTCGGCCCACCGCTTCCCGGCCTCGCGGGCGCGCTCGACGGCCTCGGTCACGTCTTCGGCCGTCCCCGCCGGAATCGTCGCCAGCGGCTCCCCTGTGAACGACGCGACCACCTCGATCCCCTCGCGGTCGTCGCCGGCGAGTGTCACCCCATCGACCAGGCGCTCGAACTCGTCGCGCTCGGTCTCGACATCGAGTGTCGTTGCCATACCCCACTGTTCGGGCGACCGCTCCCTGTAGCTGTCGGTCGACCCTCGCAGTCCACACTGCTCCGGTTTCCTATAGCGCCCTCCGATTTATTCGCTGGTCCGCCCGGCCACGCGGAGACCGGGCGAACCGCTCGGCTGACCACGACGAACTCCGTGATACGACGGAAAACGAGAAGCCGGCGGCTGGACGGTTCGGAGCAGCGTAAAAAGACGCGAATTCGATTACTTGCCGCGACCCTGGCCGCTGTGGACGCTGGGGCGAGTGTGTTCGGTACCCTTGCCCTTCTTGTCGAGGCCGCGGTTGGACTTGCCGGCGCTGGTCAGGCCACGGTAGGCCCGGCCGCGCTGGGTGTCGTCACAGATCCAGTTGAGGTCGTCGTCGTTCTCGATGGCCGGGTGGTGCGGGTCGAGGAGGATGACCTCGAACCACTTCTGCCGGCCGTCTTCGCCGACCCAGTAGGAGTTCAGCACGCGCAGATTGCGGTACTTCCGGGTGGCGCGTTCCTCGGCGACGCGCTGGAGGTTCTTCCGGCGGGTGATCCGGGTCACACCCTGGCGCTTCGAGCGCCGGCCGGCCGTGAACCGCTTCTTGCGCGCGCCGCCTTTCCGGATACTGAGGCGGGCGACGACGACGCCCTGTTTGGCCTTGTAGCCCAGCGAACGGGCCTTGTCCAGCCGGGTCGGGCGCTCGACGCGCTCGATGGCGCCCTGTTCGCGCCAGTCCTGCTGTCGCTGCCACTGGAGTTCGGCGAGTTTGCCGTCGTCCGGGTCCTTCCACGCTTCCTGAATGTGGGAGTAGAAGCTCTTTGCCATGGATTATCACCACGGGCGTTGCGTGGTTCAAACCGCGGAGGGCGGTCCTCCGGCGGTTCACATCCCGACCTGTGATGGCCGGCGCGGCCGGCGTGACAGGTGCCCACTGGTGCCCGTCGACCAGCGAGTTACCCCTCTCTTCCCAGCTTTCGGGGTTAAGCGCTTCGAACTGGCTCGACCGTCGCGACCGCCGGGACGTCGCTCACAGTCCCCAGAAGGCGGCGATACCGACGGTGGTCACGACCGCGAGCAACAGCTGCAGGGGGCCGCCGACGCGGACGAAGTCGCTGAACTCGTACTGGCCGGGCCCGTAGACGAAGAGGTTGGTCTGGTAGCCGACGGGGGACATAAACGCCGTGCTTGCGGCGAAGGTCACCGCGAGCACGAACGAAAACTGGTTCACACCGAGTCTGGCAGCGGCATCGATGGCGACGGGGACGAGCAAGACGACGCTGGCCTGGTTGCTGATGAGATTGGTCATCAGCGCCGTCACCAGGTAGAACAGCCCCAGAACGGCGACGGCTGGCAGGACGGCGGCGCTGGAGACGACGAGTTCGCCGAGGAAGTCCGCACCCCCGGTTTCCTGCATCGCCTTCCCAAGCGGGATGACGCCGGCGAGCAGGAAGACGACGTCCCACTGGACTGCCTCGTAGGCCTCGGCCGGTTTCACCACGCCGGCGGCGATCATGGCGACGACGCCGCCTAACGCCGAGACCATGATGGGCAGGAGGTCCACCGCGGCCAGTCCGACGACGCCGAGGACGGTCACGACGGCGATGGGGAGTTTCGACCGGCGGAACTCCTGGAGCGCCAGTTCCCCGGCGACGATGACGTTCGGGTCGTCGGCCAGGCGGTCGACGGACTCGGCCCGGGACTCGATGAGCAACACGTCGCCGGGCTTGAGTACGAAGTCGGTCAGTCGCTCGTGGGTGACCTCGCCACCGCGACGGATGGCGAGCACGCGTGCCTGGTAGTTGTCCGCGAACTCCTTCGAGGCGACGGTCTCGCCGATCAGGTCCGACCCGGCCGTGAGCACGATCTCGACGAGGGTCTGCTCCGGGGCGAGCGTGTCGAGTTCGACCTCCGCGGTCACGCCCGGGACCAGGTCGACGCCATCGACGTCGAGCAGGTCGCGCAGCCCTTCGTCCGTAGTCCGGATGGTGTAGACGTCGTCCGCCTCGACGGCCGTCGACGTCGGCGGGTTCCGGACGTAGCTGTAGTCTCGGATGAGCTGGTCGACGTCCACCTCGAAGTCGACGGTTTCGAAGACCTCCTGGATGGTCATGCCGACCACGGGCGAATCCTCGCGGACGACGACCTCCGTCAGATACTCCTCTTCGGCCGTCGTCGCTCGCTCGCTCCGCGGCGTGACGTGGTCGGGCGTGAGCCAGTGGCCGACCGTCAGGAGGTAGGCGGCTCCTACGAGGAAGACGACCAGGCCGAGGTGAGTGAACTCGAACATCGAGAACGGCTGGCCGAGGTACTGCGCCGAGAGGCTGCTCGCGATGAGGTTCGTTGAGGTGCCGATGAGGGTGAGCATCCCGCCGAACATCGACGCGTACGACAGCGGCATGAGGAGTTTCGACGGCGAGGTACCGCTCTCGTGGGCCAGGTCGTTGACCATCGGCACGAGGACGGCGACGGCGGCCGTGTTGTTGATGAGTCCCGAGAGCGGGCCGACGATGCCGATGGTCGTCCCCAGTTGTTTCCGTTCGTCGGACCCGGTGAACGACGAGACGGCCTCCTGGAGCCGCTGGATGAGCCCCGTCCGGCGCACCCCCTCGCTCAGTATCATCATCGCCAGGATGGTGATGGTGGCGGCGTTCGAGAAGCCGGCCACACCGTCGCTCGGCGAGACGCCGGTCCACGGCCCGAGCACCATCAGCGTCACCATGATGCCGATGGCCGTCACGTCGATGGGCACGGGTTCGGTGACGAACAGGACCAGTGCCGCGAAAATGACGAGGAAGACGACGAGTGCGCCGGTCGTCAATGCAGCCATCGCTTACCCGAGTTGTGGACGCTCGGAGGGAAAATATCCCGCGGCCGTTCCCAGAACGTGGGGCGAACCTAGTCGCGGTGACGCTGGCCGACCAGGACCGCGACCGCTGACGACGCGGTCGGCCGTGTCGCCGAACACCTGGTCGCCGATGCGTGGTTTGTCCTCGCCGAGGACGAGCAGGGTGGTCGGCCGCGCGCTCGACCGACCCCAGGTGGTCACTCCGAAATTCTATATCGCGGCATACAGTTTATCCGCCGCCGCTCGGCTCCGGTTCTGACGGTCTGGAGGCGACGGAATCCGCGGAAATTACCTCATTCGGCGGTAAACTGGGCCACCGAATCGAACTCACCGGCGACGATGGCGTCCGCGACGGCGTCGGTGTCGACCTCGCCGACGTCGTTGGGGTACTTCCGCTTGAAGTACCCGAGCAGGTTCTCGATGTCGCGGGTGAGGAGTTCGTCGGCGTTCTCGTGGTCGGTCGGGACGGCCTGGGGCCAGTCGAAAACCGTCACGCCGTCGTCGGCGACGAAAACGTTGTACTCGCTCATGTCTGCGTGGACGTATCCCTCGTCGTAAGCCGCCGCGACCTCACGGCAGACGAGATCGAGGATCGGCACCACCTGGCCGGGCTCGAGTTTCGTCCGCGAGAGTTCGGTCCCATCGATGCGCTCCATGACGATGGCGTGTCGGTTCTGGTCGATCGGACGGGGGACGCTCACGTCCGGGTAGAGTCCCTCCAGGGCGTCGTACTCCCGCTCGGCAGCCTTTCGGGCCGTGTACTGCCAGGAGACGTGGTCGCGGTCGGCCGTGTACTCCCGTTCTTTCATCACTTCACGGAAGTTGGTGTACCCCTCGCGGTGGAACTTCAGCGCGAACGGCTTGTACGAGCGCACCTCGTACACGTCACTCTCCTTCCCGACGCCCAGCGGCGACCCGAAGGCGTCGATGGTCTCGCGCTCGATGAGGGTGTGCAGGGCCAGGGCGTCGTACCCCTCGAACGTGAGCTTGAACCCCTGGTACTGGATCGTCTTGCGTTCGATCAACCCCCTGTCCTCACACCGGTCCAGCCGGTAGTCCACGTTCTCGGCGGTGAGCCGAGAGAACTCCGGGAGCTTCTCGCGGGCGACCCACTCCGAGAACCGCATCCCCTGCTCGATGCCCGAGAGCAGATAGAAGTCCTCGGGTTCGAGCTCCCGCATCAGCGGCGCCACGTTCTCGACCATCACCGCTCCGTAGACGACCCGCGGGTAAAAGCCCGACGCGTCCGCCGTCCGGCGGCCATAAATTTCATGCCGCTATATCGAATCTCCGGCTCCGGGCGACGTCGACCCCCTGGTCGACGCAATCGCTTTGTCCGTCGGGCCGCTACCCGGTGGCATGACCGATCTCGCCGACCGGGAGTGGCGACTCGTCCGCGAAACGGCCCGTGACGGCCCGATGCACATGGCCCTGGACGAGGTCGCCGCCGAAACCGCTGCCGACGGCGGCCCGCGGACGGTCCGGGTCTACCGGTGGGAGCCCAGCACGCTCTCGCTGGGCTACCACCAGGACCCCGAAACGGTCGACTGGGAGTACTGCGAGCGCGAGGGCATCACCGTCACGCGCCGCCCGACCGGCGGCGGGGCGATCTATCACGACAACTACGGCGATATCTCCTACTCCATCGTCGCCCCTGCCGACGAACTCCCCGGCGATCTGATGGACACCTACGAACTCCTCTGTCAGCCGCTGTTCGATGCCCTCGACGGAATCGGAATCGATGCCGGATTCGCGGAGACGGAGCGGCCGCCGGTCCACGAACCGGCCTGCTATCTGCGGGCGCTCCACCCCGCCCACGACGTGGTCGCGGCCGACGGCCGAAAACTCAGCGGGAACGCCCAGTACCGTCGGCGGGACAGCGTCATCCAGCACGGTTCTATCACGTACGCGAGCGATCCGGGACGACAGCTCGCTCCCTTCGCGACCGACGAGGTGACGCCCGCGGCCTTCCGCGAGCGGGTCACAGCCATCGACGAGCACGCGGATATCGACCGGGCCGGAGCGGTCGCGGCCCTGGAGGACGCGCTGGCGACCTGGGCCGACGCCGACCAGGGTGGCTGGACCGACGCCGAGGTCGCGCGCGCACGCGAGCGTGCACGGGAAAAGTACGAGACAGAGGCGTGGACGCGGAACCGGGTCGAGCCGGACTGACCCGTCCCGACGCGAGGACCCCGGGTCGCGGATATCGACACGGCTTTGCCGAGCGATGCCTACCTCCCGATATGCTCAGAGTCGGCGCACACGCGTCTATCGCCGGTGGCGTCCACAACGCCGTCGACGAACAAACGGAGTACGCGGGCAACTGCGGGCAGATTTTCTCCCACTCCCCGCAGGTCTGGCAGGACCCGAACATCGACCCCGACAACGCCGCGCAGTTCCGCGACGCCTCCGCCGAACACGGCGTGGGACCGTGGGTCATCCACTCCTCGTATCTCGTCAACCTCTGTACGCCGAAAGACGATCTCCGACGGAAGTCCATCGACTCGATGCAGGCGGAAGTCGACGCGGCCGACCTGCTGGACATCGAGTACGTCAACGTCCACCTCGGCGCACACACCGGCGCCGGCGTCGATGGAGGTCTCGACAACGCCGCGAGCGCGCTGGACGAACTCGACGTCCCGGATGGCGTCACCGTTCTGATCGAGAGCGACGCCGGGAGCGGTACGAAACTCGGCGGGCAGTTCGAACACCTCGCGACCGTCCGCGAGCGCACGTCGCTGGACGTCGAGTTCTGTCTCGACACGGCCCACGCCTTCGCCGCGGGCTACGACGTCTCGACCCCCGAGGGCGTCGCCGAGACCGTCGCCGAGTTCGACGACGTGGTCGGCCTCGACGACCTCGCCTGCATCCACCTCAACGACTCCAAACACGAGTGCGGGACGAACAAGGACGAGCACGCCCACGTCGGCGAGGGCCTGATCGGCGAGGACGGGATGCGCGCGCTGATCAACCACGAGGAACTGCGGGACGTCCCGCTCGTGCTCGAAACCCCGACGGAAGACGGCAAGGGCTTCGAGTGGAACGTCGAGCGGGTCCGAGAACTCCGGGACGACGAGTAAATTCCCACGACGGAAACGGTTTCGACGCGGTGAACGCTCGGGAACGGTTTAGGGCTGGCAGCCGTGGCCCCGCGTATGCCTCGACGACAGCGTACCGGATATCCGTGGCCGCGCCAAACGGGGGTCTGCCACCCGTGAATTACCTGCTCTGGGCGCTGGGGGCGATGGTGAGCTACTCGTTCGTGTTCCTCTTCGTGAAACTCGCCCAGCGGGAACTCCCGATATTCACGGTCATGTCCATCGCGATTTTCGTGTTGATGGCGACGACGACGGTCGTGACGGTGGCGACCGGCGAGTGGGACCCGTCTCCACACGCCGGCGTCCACACGCTGTACGCGCTCGCCGCCGGGTTCGGACTGGCCGGCGCGGTCGTCGGGTACTTCCGTGCGCTCTCGCTCGGGCCGGTCAGTTCGGTCGTCCCCATCTACGGGCTGTTCATCGTCGGCGGGTCCGTCCTCGGTATCGTCGTGTTGAACGAACCCCTCACGGCCCGGAAGGGGCTCGGCATCGCCTTCGCCGTCTGTAGCGTCTTTCTCATCGCGACGTGAGCGGCTTCGAACCGCTTTTGCCCGCCGACGTGTCAGGTGTCCCCGTGCGCGAGTTCAGCGCGTCGTACCTGCAACGGACCCGGACGGGGATGTGGGACGGGGCCCGCGAGGCCCTGTCGGAACTGGCGCTTGACAGCCGCGGGCGGGTCCTCGACGTGGGCTGTGGGACGGGCGAACTGACGGCCGTCCTCCGCGAGGAGACCGACGCGACGGTCGTCGGGCTGGACGCGAACCGCGACCTGCTCGGCCACGCGACCCCGCCGATCGTCCAGGGTGACGCGCTCTCGCTCCCCTTCCCGGACGACAGCTTCGACCTCGTCGTCTGTCAGGCCCTGCTCATCAATCTCCCCGACCCGGAGGCTGCGGTGCGGGAGTTCGCTCGCGTCTCCAGCGACCGCGTCGCGGCCATCGAGCCGGACAACGGTGCGGTATCGATCACCTCGACCGCCGATCCCGAAGCGAGACTCGCCCGGCGCGCACGGGCGCTCTACCTCTCGGGGGTCGAGACGGACGTGACTCTCGGGGCGGACGCCGCGGACGTGTTCGCGGACGCCGGACTGGCCGATGTCTCCACGCGCCGGTACGATCACGAACGGATCGTCGACCCGCCGTACTCGGAGGCGGCCATCGAGGCCGCCCGGCGGAAGGCCAGCGGTGCCGGGCTCGACGACGACCGCGCGACGATGCTCGCCGGCGACGCGACCCCGGCCGACCTCGACGACCTCCGCCAGGCCTGGCGTGCGATGGGTCGCGACGTCGTCGAGCAAATGCGCGACGACGACTACTACCGCCGCGAAGTCGTCCCCTTCTTCGTCACTACGGGCCGCGTCTGACGTACCACTTTCCGTATGAAAGTATGACAGATGGCTTATGGTAGAAACATACGAAATATGGTACAATTTGTGACGGGAAATTTATGAATTTGCGAACAGCGGGCAGAATCCGTGAACTGCCGACTCAGCCGTTCCTGGGTGTGTCGCGCCGGTCTACCGCGAGGCTGTATCCGCCGTCTTCTTCCCCTTCGCCATCGTCGCCTTCCGCTCCGTCTTCACCGCCGTCCTCCTCGTCACCGTCCTCGGCAGGCTCGCCACAGCCGGCGACTCCGGCGAGGCCGACTCCTGCGACAGCCAGCAGCCGTCGCCGTGTGGACGTTCTGACCATACGTGAGATGCGACGTGAGGGCATATCAACGTGACCGCCTCACACTCGCTCGGTCGTCACCACGAAGTCCGCGAGGAACTTCTCCCCCCACTCCCGGGCGCCGTCGACACACATCGCCACGTAGTAGGGGATCGGTTCCGGGTCCGTGAGGCCGCCCTCGCTGGTGGCGATCAGTCGCTCGTCGAGTGCCTTCACCTGCCCCCCATTGTATCCCTCGTAGGTAGAAACTCTGGTAGCGGGGACATCGACCATCTCGTAGCGGTACTCGCGTTCGCGGTAGCGTTCGTATTCGTCGTCGGGCACGTCCGGGACGAGGACGGCGTTGAGCCGGGCGTCGGGGTCGGGTTCGACGTTACAGATGGCTTTCTCGCCGTTTTCCCCCTCGCGGTGGGCCGAGACCTTGTTGAACGACCGGCGGTACCCCTCGACCGCCACGGGAATCGCTTCGGCGACGGTCTCGGGCGAGAGCGTCGCTTTGAGTTCCTCCGGGTCGAGCAGGCTCCCGTACACGAGGACGCCTCGACTGGTCACGGTCGCCCCCTGTCCGCGTCGGTCACACCACGTCCCCCCGAACGGTCGCGCCGGCCTGTTGCGCCCGGTAGGCCTCGACGGTCTCGGCGGCGTCCTCGGCTTCCTCGGGGTCGAGCCCGAGCATCTCCAGTGCACCGGACAGCAGGGGGAAGGCGAACTCGCTCTCGCGGAGTTTTCTGAAGGCTTCCTCACTGCGTGTCCCGTCCACCCACAGGCAGGCACCGCGTGGGTCGAGTATCTGCTCGTAGTTGCCCTGGTCGACGGCGGCTTTCAGTCGCTGGGTGACGTTGTCCTCGAAGGAGGCGTTACAGACCTCCAGGTGAATCGGCTCGTCGTCGTCGACGAGGTGGGCTGCGAGACATTTCTCGGGCGCGGCGTGGCCGTTGGCGTTCGCCCGCAGGTACTCGGGGTACTGTGTGGCCCAGTCGGCGTCGACGGTCTTGCCGACCCCCTTGACGCCGTGGGACTCGCGGAACTCGGCCTCGCGGTCGGCTTCCCGCCCAAACAGCATATCCTTCGTGATGTAGACGTCCAGCCGTTCGACGGGATCCAGCCCGAGCGCCACGTCGCCGTAGACCCACACCTCGCGGACGGGGACCGGCATCGGCTCGGACGCGACGGTGTCGACCAGCTCCTCGACGCGAGCGACGGCCGCGTCCCGGTCCAGATCGGTCATCGTCCGGGATAGGCGAGCGACGGTGAAAACGGTTTCCGGTCGGTACCGACTCGCGGAACGGCCGCTATCTAGTTGGGCCCCGAGCGACAACCCACGTCGACGTGAAACGAGAGACCTTCGGCGACGGCGGGGACAGACTGGTGTTCGTCATGGGCTACGGGAACCGGGCGCGACACGACGGGATTCGGTGGCTCCTCGACCACCTCGTCGAGGCCGGCTACCGCGTCGACACCTTCGAGATTCCGCGGACCATCACCGACTTCGAGACGGAGTACCTGCGCCCGGTCGAGGCCCACCTCGCCGACCTCGACGAATATCGACTGCTCTCCCACAGCACCGGTGGCCTCATCACCCGGTACATCGACGACACCGAACCGATCACGCGGACCTACCTCAGCCCGTGGTGGGGGTTCCACGACGACCTGGACAATCCCCTGGTTTCGGTGCTGATGAAACTCCCCATCCCGCGACCGATTCTCCCGGCCAGCGCCACGCGCGAGGACCTCGGCGTCCTGGCCTCCGACGACTGGCTCGAAGACTCCCCGGACTACGCGGCCCCGACCTTCCTCCGGGAGGCCAACCGCGCCCAGGAGCGGATGCCCCCGTTCGACACCGACGACGCCGTCTTCTACTGTCCGACGGACTCCATCGTCGGCGTCGACGCCATCGAGACCCAGACACCGGATGTCAACCGCGTCGCCTACGAGGGGGGCCACGAACTGTTCAACTCGCGTTCGCGGGACGACCACATCGACACCGTCCTCGCTGCCGTCGACGAGGGCGCCGACGCGCTGTAACTCAGGCGCGTTTCCCCTCGTCGGTGCTGACATGGACCGTCTTTTCGACGGTCGCGTGGACGACGCCCTCGTCGTCGACGAGATCGATACTGTACTCGCGGTCGATGGCGTCCGTGTCAGTGAGTGCTCGTCGGATCGCCTCGACTTCTTCGTCGGGAACCGTACAGGTCGCGTAGAGGTCGGACTCGCCGGGCTTTTTGAACCGGATTTCGGCGGCTTTGTCCCAGACGACGTAGTCATCGCCGAGCCGGTTGATCAGCATGAGCATGTAGATCGGATCGACGGCACCGTACATCGATCCGCCAAATACCGTGCCGACGTAGTTGCGCGTCCGCCAGCTGTGGGGGATTCGGACACGGACCTCGGACCAGTCGGGGGCGATGTGCGTGACCCGGCCCCCGGTCCCGCGGTAGGCCGGAAACAGTCGAAAGGCGAGCTGCCACAGCCGCGCGCGAAATCGGTCGAGCATGCCGGGGCCGAAGCGACCCGCGGGGAAGTACGTTTCCGAAACGGTCAACCGCCCGCGCGGGCAACGAACGCGCAATGACCTGCGACAAGTGCGGGGCCGACGCGGTGATGCACGCCGCCTACTCCGGCCTGCACCTCTGTGCCGATCACTTCTGTCGCTCCGTCGAGTCCCGACTGCGCCACCGCGTCCGCGAGGACGCCCTCCTCCCCGACGACGCCACCTCCGAGGACCCGGAGACGTGGCTGATCGGCCTCTCCGGCGGGAAAGACAGCGTCGTCCTCACGGAAATCCTCCACCACACCTTCGCCGAGGACCCCCGCGTCGAACTCGTCGCCCTCACGATCCACGAGGGCATCGAGGGCTACCGCGACGAGTCGCTGGACGCCTGTCTCGAACTCACCGACGACCTCGACATCCGCCACGAGGTCGTCACCTACGAGGAGGAGTTCGACCTCCGGATGGACGACGTGGTCGAATCCGATCCCGAGAACATGGCCGCCTGTGCCTACTGTGGCGTCTTCCGACGGGACCTCCTCTCGGCGTACGCCGACGAGTACGACGCCGACAAACTCCTCACCGGGCACAACCTCGACGACGAGGCCCAGACCGCGCTGATGAACTTCTTCGAGGGCGACGTCGAGCAGATGGCGAAACACTTCGACGCCAGCCTCGGCGCCTTCGCGGAGGGGGGCGAGACCCCCGCCCGCGTCCGCGGCACCGACGGCCCCTTCGTCCCCCGCGCCAAGCCCCTGCGGGACGTGCCCGAGAAGGAGATCGCCCTCTACGCCCAACTCCGGGACCTGCCAGCCCACATCACCGAGTGCCCGCACGCCAGCGAGGCCTACCGCGGCGAGATCCAGTCGCTCCTCCTCGACATGGAGGAGCGCCATCCCGGGACGCGCCACTCGATCATGGCCGGCTACGAGGACCTCGCCGCCCTCGCCGCTGAGAAGTACCGGAGCGGCGACCCCGCCGACGGGACCGGCGAGTGCGACCGCTGTGGCGCACCCTCCCGCCGCGAGTTCTGCCGGAAGTGCCAGCTCGTCGAGTCCGTCCACGCTGCCGACTGACGACCGGGGTCGACGTCCCCCGCAGTCCGCTCGGCGTCTGACGTCCGTCACACGGAAAGCGGACGCTCGGCCGACGTAAACGCGTGTTTTCACCAGTTTCTGCGAGCGCGAACCGCTGGTCTAACGCGACGGGTTACGAAAAAAGCGAGGTCGTCGGGCCGATCAGTTCGTGCGGATGACGTCGAGTCCGCCGTTATTGTCGGTCTCGTTCTGGCCGCCGTCGCCCCAGGCGTCACCCTCGCGGGTGTCGACGTTCTCGCTGGCGTCGAACGCCTCGGCGTCGGCGGGGTCGGCGATCTCGCCGTCGCCGGTGTTCATCGCCTGCTTGGACTTGTCGGCCTGCTTCTGGGCGGTCGGGCCGAGGATCTGAGCGGACTGGACGCCGGTCATGATAGCCATGACCCGCACCTTGCCCTTGTACTCCTCCTGGATGCGCGCGCCCCAGATGACGTTGGCGTTTGCCTCCAGGCGGTCGGTGATGTTGCTCGCGATGCCCTCGGCTTCGTCGAGGGTGAGGTCGGGGCCGCCGGTGATGTGGACCAGGCCGCCCGAGGCACCGCGGTAGTCCACGTCCAGCAGCGGGTGGTTCATCGCGTCCTTGACGACCTCCTCGGTCTTGTTCTTGTCCTGGGTCTCGCCGACGAGCATCACCGCGACGCCGCCCTGGTTCATGATTGCGGACATGTCGGCGTAGTCCAGGTTGATGAGCGAGGGCTGGGTGATGGTCTCGGAGATGCCTTTGACCGTCTCCGCGATGATCTGGTCCATCACCGAGAAGGCCTTGCCGATGGGCAGGTTCGGCACGTAATCCAGCAGGCGGTTGTTGTCGAGCACGATGATCGAGTCGGCCTCGTTGCGGAGCCGTTCGAGACCTTCCTCGGCTTTGACCGTGCGTGCGCGCTCGACGTTGAACGGCGTCGACACCATGCCGACGACGATGGCGCCCTGCTCTTTGGCGATCTTCGAGACCACCGGCGCGGCGCCGGTCCCGGTCCCGCCACCCATACCGGCGGTGACGAAGACGAGGTCGGCCTCGCCGATGACCTCCTTGATCGTGCCCTGTGCCATCTCGGTGGCGCGCTCGCCCATGTTGGGGTCGCCACCGGCACCGAGCCCGTTGGTGAGGGACTTCCCGACCAGGATCTTCGTGTCGGCCTCGATCATCTCGAGGTGCTGGCGGTCGGTGTTGATGGCGATGGTCTCGGCACCGTCGACGCCGATGTTGTACAGGCGGTTGACCGTGTTGTTGCCGGCACCGCCGGCGCCGACGATGACGATCCGGGGCTCACCGAACCCCTTCGCGTCCTCGGTGGACTGCTGCTCTTTCTCTTTCTCGTCGTTTTCGAGGGCGGATTTGACCAGGTCCTGCATGGTCTACACCTTCGCCCAGCTGCGTTTGCGCTTGTCGGAGGACTCGCTGTTGCCCTCGTGCTCGTTTAGCATATTTCGAACAGCCGCGCGAATCGCCTCGCTGCGGTTCGGGTACTCCCCGGTTTCGACCATCTGTTCGACCTCTTCGATCTGCTGCTTCGGAATCCGTAGTGTCACACGCTCCATATTTTTGGTTCCCCTTGGGGTAAGACGACCTGGGGTGTGTCACCGCGCCCCGTGTGTTGTACACACCGGAACCACCAGACAGCGGGTGGATGTTTGCACCACGCCCGGTATGTCATACGAGCCGTCTTACGCAGGGATTACATCTGACTGTGGGATTATAAAACTTTCCCCGTTCGTAAGACAGTAGTGTCTTAATCGAGTAAACGGTGTTTAACAGGTGTTTACTGCCGGCTACGGCTGGTCGAGGACGTCCGCGGCTGGGGTCCGGCGGCCACAACCGGGGCAGAAGGCCCAGTCTGACCGGAGTTCGTCCCCGCAATCACAGAACACTCGCCGGGCGGCCTTTTCCCCGCAATTCGGGCAGTGGACGTGCTCTGGCGACAGTTCTTCACCGCACTGATTACACGTTTTACGCCGGTCGGCGGTCGTGTCTGACGTCTCGGCGGGTTCGTCAACGTCCGTCTTACGCTCGTCGACGGAAACGTCGTCGTCGGCGGCTGACGCGCCGTCGAGCGAGATGTTTACGTTGACGTCCTGGGGCTGACGGGGCGTAAACGCGCCGTCGAGCCGGTCCGCGATGATCGCGTCCACACGTTCCGCGACGAGCGCGTCGAGACTCTCGTCGCCGTCCGACGAGGGCGTCGACGCCGGCGTGGTCGTGTCGGACGGCTCCCGATCCTCGAGGTAGGACCGGAGTGCATCCCGCATGACCTCGCTTTTGGACGCGTCGAACTCCTCGAGTTGCTCGATGAGTTCGTCGTCCGCACGGAACGTGATCTTGCTCATTCGCTCTGTCATACACCACGTCTCCCGTCCTACTTCAATCTTCCCGCCTGTCTGACGCGTGTCGTCGTACCGTCGTCACGGCCTGTTCGGCGGGGTCGGACCACCAGTCGCTCGGAGCGCCGTCCCCCGGTCCGCAATGATAACCGTTAAGTCCCGCACTCGACCTACTACCTGATGCGACCGCCCTTAGCTCAGACTGGTAGAGCAGTCGACTGTAGATCGACTTGTCCCCCGTTCAAATCGGGGAGGGCGGATGAACGCAGTGAAGCCGACCGAGCCGATTCGAGCCTGGAAGTCGAAGCGGCCGAGCGAAGCGAGGCCGTCGCCTTCCTCAGTTCAAATCGGGGAGGGCGGATTTTTTCCTGCAACCGAATACGAGCGGTGAGAACTCTCTCCCGACACGATTCGAGCCCGGAAGTCGCGCGCGATGAAACGACTGTCCCACACCGCCCGAGAGGGTGCGGTGACCGATAGTGAGTAGCGAGACTGGCGCACGTTCACGGCCCGGGGCCGCCGGCTCTCAGGCGCGTTTCTCCGGGGGTCGCTCGTCGCCCCCGAGCCACTCCACGCGGCGGATGTCGTAGCCGCCACAGCTCGGACAGACCTGGTACTGTCGGTCGAACCGAGTGTGACAGGTGAGACACTCGTACCTGCCGTCACCCTCGCTCGTTAGTAACTGCCTGATCCGGGCGAACGTGCTCATCGTATCACGTCCCCGGCGGGAGGTACCGCCCGCGCGACAGGTGCCCCTGACCGGTCGCTCGCACCTCTGGCCTCAGTCATGTTACACGGATACGAACTGCCACCTAATGAAAACCCCAGACCGTTCAACCGCACCACGGGAGTCGAATCCGCTGGACTATTTAGGGACTCTATATGTCCATCTAGTGGTGTTTGGTAGGGGTCTCTCGACTCCCGTCTACCCGACTCGGGCACCGCGGTGTTCAAGTGTGCTTGCGCTAATCACGCGTTCGTGGGAGTCTCGTTCGACCTCTTCGGGACGCTCGTCGACGTCGACCGACCCGACGACCCGGCCGCCGCGGTCGCGGCGGAACTCCGTGCTCGCGATGTAATCGTCCCGGACGACTGGGACGAGGCGTATCGCGAGCCACATCTCGATCCACCCGAGGGCGCCGAGGTGCCGCTGCAGGCCCACGTCGCCGCCGCGCTGTCGAGTCGCGGCGTCGAGCGGCCGGGCGACAACGCGGTCCGCCGGGCGGTCATCGCCGCGTTCGACCCGACGGTGCGGACCCGCGAGGGGGCCGTCGCCGCCGTCGACGCGGCCGCCGAGTACGGGCCGGTCGGCGTCTGCTCGAACTGTAGCGTCCCCGAGCTCGTGTCCCGCGCGCTCCTGCGCTCGGAGATCGACCGTGACCGCCTCGATGCCATCGTGACCAGCGCCGACTGCGGCTGGCGCAAGCCCGACCGACGCGCGTTCGAGACGGTCGCGACCGCGCTGGGGGTCGACCTTTCGGCGCTCGTCCACGTCGGCGACGATCCGGCGACTGACGGGGGCGCCGAGGAAGCCGGGGCGACGCCCGTCCTGCTCGAGGAGGTCTCGCTCGCCGACCTGCCGGCGTGGCTGGCCGACCGACGACGGGGTGAGTGAGATGCTGGGAGCAGGCGCGGTCGGACTGGCGCTCGCGCTCGACGCCGCGGTGGGGGAGCCACCGACCTCCCTCCACCCGGTCGCGTGGTTCGGCCGTCTCGCCGCGCCCCTGGACCGCGCGTGGGTGCGTCCCCGACTCGTCGGCCTCGTGGGTGCGGTCGCGCTCCCGCTCCTCGCGGCCGGTGCCGTCGGCGGACTGGTAGTCGTCGCCACGCGGGCGGACTCGCTGGTCGGCGTCGCTGCCGCGGGCGTCGCGCTCTTTCTGACGACGAGCTTCCGGACGCTGCTGTCGACGGCGGTCGCGGTGAGCGCGGCGACCGACCGCGACCTCGCGAGCGCCCGCGACGAACTCCGGGCGCTGGCCGGTCGGGACGCCGCGTCGCTGTCGGCGGGGCAGGTCCGCAGCGCCGCCGTCGAGAGCGCGGCGGAGAACCTCGCCGACGGACTGGTCGCGCCGCTCCTCGCGTTCGCACTCGGCGCGCAGTTCTCGCTCGCGGTCGGGGCCGCCCTCGCGGCGTGGGTGAAAGCCGTCAACACGATGGACTCCATGCTGGGCTACCGGTCGAAGCCGGTCGGGTGGGCGCCGGCGCGACTGGACGACCTCGTGATGTGGGCGCCCGCCCGCGCGAGCGCGGTCCTGCTGGCCGTCGCGGCGATGGCTCCCGGTGCGCTCACTGCGGCCGCCCGCTGGGTCCGCGACGTGCCATCGCCGAACTCGGGGTGGCCGATGGGCGCGCTCGCGGCCGCGCTGGACGTGCGCCTGGAGAAGCCCGGCGTCTACGTCCTGAACGGCGATGCCGACCTCCCGTCGGTCGCGACGGCCCGGCGCGCCGTCCGGACGGTCGCGGTCGCGGGCCTGCTCGCCTACGTTGCAGCCGCTGTCGTCGCCGCACTCGGCGGGGGGGTGAGCGTGTGACCGACTCCGACGATCCCGACGCGGCGGGCGCGGTCGACGGGACGGGCGCGACGACGGCGGGCGAAGACGATGTGACTGCCGGGAGCGCCGGCGGCCTCCTGCCGGCGGTCGCCGGCGGGTTCGGGTTCCTCTCGCGGCTCCCGGTCGGGGCGGGCCGTGCGGGCTGGGAGGCGTTCCAGCACCGCCCGGTCGCGTTCGTCCCGGTCGGCTACGTCGTCGGCGCGCTGGTTGCGCTGCCCTTCCTCGTTGGCCTGCCGCCGGCGACGCTCGCGCTCGTCTACCCGGTCGCGCTCGTCGCCGTGACGGGCATCAACCACGCGGACGGCGTGGCGGACCTCGGCGACGCGGCGGTGGTCCACGGCGACGCCGAGAAGCGCCGGCGGGTCCTCGAAGACAGCCAGATCGGCGTCGGCGGGACGGTCGCGCTCGTCCTCGTCGTCGCCGGGCTGGCACTGGGCGCGCTGGGTCTCGCCGGCCGACCCGCCGTCCAGGTCGCCGGCGTCGTCGTCGCCGCGGAGGTGGGCGCGAAACTCGGGATGGCGACGCTCGCCTGTCTCGGGACGGCTCCCTTCGACGGGCTGGGTGCGGCGCTGACGAGCGCCTCGACGGAGCGGGACCTGCTCGCGCCGGTGCTGGTGGCCCTGCCGGCCGCGTTCCTGTCGTGGCCGTCGCCGGCCGCTGGCGTCGCGCTCGCGGCCGCGTTCGGCACGGCCCTTCTCGTGTGGCGCTGGGCCGAGGACACGCTCGGCGGCGTCAACGGTGACGCCTTCGGGGCGACGAACGAACTCGCGCGCATCGTCGCGCTCCACGCAGGGGTGATCGCGTGGACGCTCTCGTGATGTGCGGCGGGAAGGGGACGCGGCTGGACGCCGCGGTCGAGAAACCACTCTACGAGGTCGACGGGACGCCGATGGTGGACCGCGTCCTCGACGCGCTGGTCGCGAGTGGGGTCGACGCCGTCCACGCGGTCGTCTCCCCGCACGCGCCGGGCACGCGCGAGCACCTGCGCGAGCGCGCGTGCGACGTAATCGAAACCCCTGGCGAAGGGTACGTGACCGACCTCGGTGTGGCGCTCGAGGCCGACCGCATCGAGCGGCCGGTGCTGACCTGCGTGGCGGACCTGCCCCTGCTCGCGGCCGACGCCGTGGACGACGTGCTGGCGACGCACGCCGAGCGAGCGGTCGACTCGCTGACGGTCGCGGTCCCGGCGGCGCTCAAGCGGGCGCTGGGGACCAGCGTCGACACGACGACGACCCACGAGGGGCGGACGGTCGCGCCGGTCGGGCTGAACGTCGTCGGCGCGGGCGGGACCGACGGACTGGTGTGCTCCTACGACGCGCGGCTGGCGGTCAACGTCAACCGTGCGGGCGACGCTGCGGTCGCGGAACGGCTGGCGTAGCCCGCGACACCTGCCACAACGCCCACTTATTTCCGTTCGCTCCCGATGTGTATGCCATGACTATGTGGTGCTCCGTCAACGGTAGTGGCGAACGCCCCGGAGGGTCTCGGCCGGTGGCGACAGCGAGAGCGGCGACCGATGTCACACGCCGGTATCGACGATGAATCCGGACGCGGTCGACGAACTGCTCGCGGGTGCGGACCGGGACGACGCGAACGCGCGCGTCCCACACGGGAGTAGCGACGACCCACGGATTCTCGATTTCAGCGCGAACACGAACCCGCGGTATCCGGACGGCGTCACGCGGGTCTACAGTTCGGCACTCCCGGCGGCACAGTCCTACCCCGCCGACGACTACAGCGAGTATCGGATCGCGGCCGGCGAGTACGTCGGCTGCGAGCCGCACGCGGTCGTCCCGACCCCGGGCGGACTGGCGGCCATGCGGCTGGCTATCGGGACCTGCGTGCGCCCCGGCGAGTCCGTGCTCGTCCCGTATCCGAGCTTCGGCGAGTACGACCGGGAGGTCCGGCTCCAGGGCGGCGAGCCGACGCCGGTGGCCCACGACGACCTGCTCGACGCCGACCCGGGCGACCACGCGATGGCCGTCGTCTGTAATCCAAACAATCCGACGGGCGACGCCGCCGACCCCGACGAACTGCGCTCGTTCGCGGCCCGGTGTCGCGATGCCGACACCGTGTTGCTGGTCGACGAGGCGTTCCTGGGGTTCACCGACCAGCCCTCCCTCGCGGGGACCGACGGCGTCGTCGTGGCCCGCTCGCTGACGAAACTGTTCGGCCTGCCCGGCCTCCGGATGGGCTTCGCGGTCGCGACGGGCCGGCTCCACGACCGGCTGGCAGCCGCGCGGCGGACCTGGAACCTCTCGGTCCCGGCGATGGCCGTCGGCGAACACTGTATGACCTGCGAGGCGTTCGTCGACGAGACGTGCGCCCGGGTCGCTCGTGAGCGCGCCCGGATGGCCGAGCGCCTGGCGGCGCGGTTCGACGTTCACGACTCGGACGCACCCTTCCTCCTGCTCGACGCGGGGTCGACGGAGGACGCGACCCAGGCTATCGACGACGCGCGCACGCACGACATCGCGATCAGGGACGCGCGGACGTTCCGCGGGCTGGACTCCCACGTCCGGGTCGCCGTCCGCCTGCCCGACGAGAACGACCGTCTGCTCGCGGCACTGGGTGTCTGATGGCGACGGTCCGCGACGGAATCTGCCGGGTCCGCAAGGAGGGGGCACGCTGGCTCACGACCGGCTTCGACGGGGGCTACCGGACGGCCAACGCCGCGTACAACGTCTCCGTCCCCGAGGGGTTCGACCGGACGGACCTCCTGACCTACGTCCGCGAGCGCCGCGAGCACGCTGGCTTCGACGAGCCCGGTCCGGCGACGCTGACCGGCGTCGACCTCGCCCACGCGCGCGGTGCCCGGTCGGGTCCCGTCGAGGTTCTGGCGACGGTCGGCCTCTCCAATCCGTCGACGTTGCCGTTGGACCCGGCTGGCGGGGGTGGCGATAGCGGGGGCCGCGAGGAGGACGCTCCCGGCGACGACCCGCCGACCGGGACCGTCAATCTCCTCGTCACCACGGCGCGTGCGCTCGACGACGGCGCCCTCGCGACGCTCCTGGGGACGGCCGTCGAGGCCAAGACCGCGACGCTGCTCGCCGAGACGGGCTTCACCGGGACGACCTCCGACGCCGTCATCGTAGGCGCGGACCCGAGCGGCGAGCCGGCGGCCTTCGCCGGGAGCGCGACGCCGGTCGGCGCGGCGACCCGTGCCTGCGTCCGCGAGGCCGTCCGCGCCGCGCTCGCCGCGCGCTACCCCGACCGCGCGTTCCCCCGCTCCGTCGCCGACGCCGACCACGGTGCCGTGACCGACCGCCGGGCGACCGTCTTCGAACTCTGAACAACGGAAATTGTCTAGGTTCGTCAGAAACCAAACCTCAGTTTGGTTAAGACAAGCACAATTGTTTTAGGCGCTACCGTACTTGTACGCGGTATGCCACGCGTGCAACTGCCACGGGACGCGCGGGCCGGGCCGACCAAAGCGGAGGTCAGGGCCGTCCTGCAGTCCAAACTCGGCTTGACGCCGTCGGACCACTTCGTGGAGGTCGGCTCCTGTACGGGGGCGGTCACCATCGAGGCGGCACGGCGGGCGGGCCGGGTGACGGCACTCGAACGGAAGACGGAGCGAGCGGAGGTCACACGCGACAACCTCGCGGCCAACGAGACGGACGCGGAGATCGAGTTGCGGGTCACGGAAGCGCCGTCGGGTCTGCCCGACGACGCCGATGCCCTGTTCCTCGGCGGGAGCCGCAACTTCGAGGGCGTCCTCGACCACGCCGTCGAGACGGGAATCGACCGCGTCGTGATGAACGTCTCGCGGCTGGAGGTCGCGGGCGACGCGACGCGGGCCTTCCGCGAGCGCGACCTGCTCTCCGAGGTCGTCCAGTTCCAGGTGAGTCACGGCTACGATCTCGCGGGCGCGACGAGTTTCGACTCGGACAACCCCGTCTACATGCTCGTCGGCGGGACGGGCGACGACGGCGAGCAGGTCGCGGCCGACGGCGGGACCGTTTCCGGTCGAGCGCCCACGGAGGGGCAGCGATGACGCTGTACGGCGTCGGTCTCGGTCCCGGCGATTCCGACCTCGTGACCGTGCGCGGGCGCGAGGTTCTCCAGGACGCGGACGTGGTGTACTCGCCGGGCCGACTCTCGCGAACGGTCGCGATCGAGCACGTCCCCGAGGACCGCATCGGCGACCTGGACTTCCCGATGACGAAGGACCCGGACGAACTCCGGCGCGCCTGGAAGGAGGCGGCGGCCGAGATCGCGCCCCGCGCCCGGGAGGGAACGGCGGCGTTCGTGACGCTCGGCGACCCCAACGTCTACTCGACGTTCGGCCACCTGCGCCGGACGCTCGCGGCGTTCCACGACGACGTGGACCTGGAGATCGTTCCGGGCGTGAGCGCGGTGACGGCCTTCACGACCGCGCTCGGCGTCGAGATCGACGCCGGGGCGGGCCTGTCGCTCCGGGAGGCCGCGAACGGGGCGTCCCCGACCGGGCCGAACCGGATGGTCCTGTTCAAGGTGACCGACGCGCCGGCGACCCACGAGGGACTGGTCGAGGCCGGCTACGACGTGACCTACGGCCGCCGGCTCTACATGGAGCAGGGCGAGACGCTGGTGACCGACGACCCGTCGGACATCGCGGAGCGGGACTACTACACGCTCGCCTACGCGGAGAAGCGCGGGCTGACGACCGACCGCGCGACCGACGCCTTCCTCGAAAGCACCGAACGCTCGGAGGGCATCGAACACGGGGACCCGGTGATGGGCGATGACTGAAGACACCACGGCGGACGCGGAGCACACTGCGGGAGACGTACAGGAGGGGATTCCCTTCATCGGCGCCGGCCCGGGCGATCCGGGGCTGCTGACGGTGACGGGCAAACGACTCGTCGAGGACGCGGACCTCGTGGTCCACGCGGGGTCGCTGGTCAACAGCGAACTCCTGGAGGAGTTCTGTGCCGACGCCGAGCAGGTGTCCTCCATCGGCAAGGACCTCGAAGAGCTGATTCCGCTGATGCGGGACGCCTACGAGGACGGGCGGACTGTCGTCCGGCTCCACAGCGGCGACCCGGCGATCTACGGCGCCGCGCTGGAGCAGATGGACGCGCTGGAGAGCGAGGGCGTGCCGACCTATTTCGTCCCCGGCGTGACCTCGGCGTTCGCGGCGAGTGCGACCCTCGGGACGCAGTTGACGCTCAACGAGGTCGCCAACCACGTCGCGTTCACGCGCCCGCAGGGCAAGACGCTCGACGAGGACGAGGATCACATCTCCGAGTTCGTCGGGATGGGCGACGTGACGACCTGCATCTACCTCGGGACCCACGCCGTCGGGGAGACGATGGACCGCCTCCTCGACGAGGGACACGACCCCGAGACGCCCGTCTCGGTGGTCTACCACGCCTCCTGGCCCGACGAAGACGTCATCACGGGGACCATCGAGACCATCGGCGACAAGGTCGAGGACGCGGGTTACCGCGCCTCCGCGATGGTCGTCATCGGCGAGGCCGTCACCGGCGGCGGCTACGAGCGCTCCTACCTCTACGACGGCTGGGCAAATCGCGGTTCGGAAACGGAGGCAGACGACTGACAATGAGCACCGACACCAACGACACGACCGACGCGGACGCATCGAATGACTCGGATGACTCCGGCGGCCACTGCTCGACCCCCGACAGCGACGGGGAAGTCGCCGATGACATTGCAATCATTTCCTTCGAGCGCAAGTGGGATACTGCGGAGGAAATCAAGGAGGGAATCGGCGACCGCTACGACAGTATCGACCTCATCGAGTACGAGGGCGACGTGTTCGAGCAGCACTGGGGCGAGTACGACTGCTTCGTCGGCCTGATGGCGAGCGGCATCGTGATGCGGAAGACGGCGGGCCTGCTGGACGACAAGTGGGAGGACCCCGCCGTCGTGGTCGTCGACGAGGAACTGACGTGGGCCATCCCAATCACGGGCGGCCACCACGGCGCGAACCAGGTGGCCGACGACCTCGCGTCGATGGGCGCGGTGCCCGCGATGACGACCGCGTCCGAGGCCGCGGACAAACAGGGCGTCGAAAAGCAGGCGAAGGCCCTCGATTCCCACGTCGTCAACGGCGACTCGACGGTCGCGACGAACCTCGCCGTCCTCGACGACGAACTCGGCCCCGTCGAGCGACTCGACGGGCCGAAGGCAGTGATGGTCGGCGACGACGTCACGGTACTGAAGCGCAACACGGACGACGGCGTCGTCCTCGGCACGGGCAGCGTTTCCGGTGCGAAGAAGGGCCAGTTCATCGAGGCCTGGGAAAGTGCCCTCGAAGGCACCGACTACGACATGGGCGACGTGGAGTTCGTCGCTACGGGCACGCGCAAGGAAGAGGAGGAGGGTCTGCTCGAAGCGGCCGCGGAACTCGACCTCGGCGTCGTCTCCTTCGAGAAGGAGACCCTGGAGGAGTTCGAGGGGCCGACGCCCTCCCGCTCGAAGGAACTGATCGGCTGGCCGGGCATCTCGGAGGCGTCGGCCATCGCCGGCGGGCGCGAGCACGAACTGGTCGCCGAGAAGGAGCGGTACGACGAAGCCGTCACGGTGGCGATCGGTCGATGAGCGGGACCGAGGACGGCGCGAGCGACGCTGAAGACGGGGCCGACGGTACTCCCGATGCGGACCTCGGCACGTTGTACGTGGTCGGCATCGGCCCCGGCCTCCCACACGAGATGACACAGGAGGCCCGCGACGTCATCACCACCGCCGACTGCGTGATTGCCTCGAACCTCTACCAGGAGTTCCTCCGGAAGGACGGGACCCTGCCGCCGGAGAGCGCCGCCGTCGAGGCGGCCGCCGACGGCGGGACGAGCGCCGAGGACGGCACGGCGGTCGCACCCGGTGAGGAGGGGACGGTACTGGAACGGCCCGACGGCTCCCGGCAGACCCTCGTCCGCTCGTCGATGGGGCGGCAGATCGAACTCGCGCGCGAAGCCTTCGAGCGCGTCCGCGCGGGCGAAGACGTGGCCCACGTCTCCGGGGGCGACCCGAACGTCTACGGGAAATCGGACCTGCTCTTCCTGATGGCACAGGAGGAGGACGCGACCGACGTTCCCATCGAGATCGTCCCGGGCGTGACGGCGGCGCTGGGCGGGGCGGCGAACGTCGGTGCCCCGCTCTCGAACGACTTCTGTACCGTGTCGCTGTCGGACAAGTGGCGCGGCTGGGAGGAGATCGAGGAGAAACTCCGGGCGGCGGCCATCTCGGGGTTCGTCATCGTCCTCTACAACTGCTGGCGCGACTACGAGCGGGCCATCGAGGTCATTCAGGAGGAACGGGCCGACGACGTGCCGGTCGCCATCTTCAACGACGCGGCCCGCGGCGAGGCCGGCCGGAACCTGGAGGACGAGACCCACACCATCTGCCGGCTGGACGAGGCGACCGAGCACGACGAGGAGGTCGGCGGGATGGGCACCTCGATCATCGTCGGCAACCACGAGACCGAGGTCTGGCGCAACGACTACGAACAGTTCCTGGTCACGCCCCGCGGCGGGCGTGACGTCGACGACTTCTGACAATGAGTACTGACGACACCACCACCGACACGACCGACGCGAGCACAGATACGACCGACGCGAGCACCGAATCGAAGTGTGGCGCATCCAGCGCCGATACCGCCGAGGCGAGCGCCGAGGCAAGCACCGACACCGAGTCGAAGTGTGGTGCCTCGACCACGGACGAGGAATCGTCGAGTTCGAAGTGCGGGGCGTCGTCCTCGTCGAGCTCGTCAAGTTCCGGCTGTGGCGCGAAAGCGGACGATGAGGAGGAGGAGGAAGTCGGCGCGACCGTGGACGACTTCGACGCCGACCCGGGACGGTTGATCGCGGTCGGACTCGGCCCGGGCCAGCCGGAGGGGATGACGACCCGCGCGAAATCGACGCTCGCCGAGGCCGAGCACATCGTCGGCTACACGACCTACGTCGACCTCCTCCCGGACGAAATCACGGAGTCGGCCGACGACATCTACGACACGCCGATGTGCGGCGAGGTCTCCCGGACCGAGGAGGCTATCGACCGCGCGCTCGCGGGCAACGACGTGGCGATCATCGGCTCGGGCGACCCGAACGTCTACGCCCTCGCCGGCCTCGCGCTGGAAATCCTGGAGTCGAAAGGCGGCACCGCGTCGATGGTCGACTTCGAGGTCGTCCCCGGCGTGCCCGCGGCGCAGTCGTGTGCGGCCCGCGTCGGCGCGCCACTGGTCAACGACACCGTCTCCATCTCGTTGTCGGACCACCTGACCGACATGCCGACCATCGAGTCACGCCTGCACGCCGCGGCCAAGGAGGGGTTCACCATCACCATCTACAACCCCTGGAGCCGGAAGCGGCGGGACAACTTCCAGAAGTGCTGTGAAATCCTGGCAGAGCACCGCGATCCGGAGACGCCGGTCGGCGTCGTCCACGGCGCGGGCCGGGAGGACGAGCAGGCCGAGATCGTCGAACTGCAGGAGCTGGCGGACCTGGGCGAGACGGACCTGATCGACATGACGACGACGATCATCGTCGGCAACGAGGACACGTACGTCTGGGACGATCGGATGGTGACCCCGCGGGGCTACGAGACGAAGTACGACTACTGACCATGCCACGCTACAGAGTCACCATCGACCGCGACGCCTGCGACGGCATCTTCGCCTGCCTGACCCGCGACGAGCGGTTCGTCGAGGACGCCGAGGGGCTAGCGACGTTCGACGCCGCGGACGCGACGATGCGAACCGACGAGGACGGGACGCGCATCGTCGCCGAGTTCGAGGACGACCGCCTGGCCGACGCGGAGGGGGCGGCCGCGGCCTGTCCGCCGGGGGCCATCGACGTGGAGGTGCTATCCTCGTGAGCATCGAGACCGGCTCGCCGGCGGACATGCTCGAAGCCCACCCGGAGACGGCGTACTTCTGGGGGCGGGTCGTCGGCGACGGGGATCTGACGAGCGACTGCGTGACCGTCCGGGCGGGCCACGAGACGGCCGCCCGGCGGCTCGCGGCCATCGCCGGCGCGGAGCAGGTCGACCACCGCATCGTCGAACGGCAGTACGCCCACGACACGTCGGTCACGCGGACGGAAGACGAGTACACGGTGCAGGTGTTCGGCCCGCTCGCGGACCGGGCGGGCGCGGCGCTGGGCCTGCCAATCGACGGCGACGCGGGCGGTTACCGCCTCGACGCGCTGGCCGACCACGACCGCCAGCTCCTCCGTGGCCTGCTGGAGGGGTGTGGGACGGTCTGTTTCAAGTCCGACGCCGGCGCTGTCGGGCTCTCGTTCGTCCACGACGACCGGGCGGTCCTGGAAGGCATCGACGGCCTGCTCGACGGGATTCCCGTCGACGCGCCGACCGGCGAGATCGGTGAGACCTCCTCGGGCGGCTACTGGTTCAGTATCGACGACGACGCCGTCCCCGACGTTGGCCCGTGGCTCTACGAGGGCAGCGAATCGTCGGGCCTGTTCGACCCCGAACGGCGGCGGAAACTCACCCGCAGTCTGGCGCAGGTAGAGGGATGAGCCGGAGCAGCGACCCCGAGGAGGGGACGGGGACCACGCCGACGCTGGCCGGCGAGCTGGACGACGAGGCGGTGCTGCTGGCCGGGCACGGCTCCCGCCGCGAGAAGTCGAACGAGCAGGTCCGGACGCTGGCCGCGGCGCTGGAGGAACGGCTCGGCGTCCCGGTCGACGCTGGGTTTCTCGAACTCGCCGAACCGTCCATTCCCGAGGCCATCGCGGGGTTGGCCGCGTCGGTCTCGCAGGTGACGGTCGTCCACCTCTCGCTGTTCGCGGCGAGCCACGTCAAAAACGACGTGCCGCTGGCTATCAACCGTGCCCGCTCCCGCCACGACATCGAGATCAACAACGGCTCGCATCTGGGCATCCACCCGGCCTTGGTGGACCTGCTCGACGACCGGGCCGAAACGGTCGAAGCCGACCTCGGCGTCGACCGCGAGGACGACGACGTTGCGGCCGTCCTCTGTGCCCGTGGCTCTAGCGACCCGGACGCCAACGCGGACGTGCACAAACTCGCGCGCCTGCTGGACGAGGGTCGTGAGTTCACCAGCGTCCACCCGACGTTCATCGGCGTGACCGAGCCGACGCTCGACGAGACGCTCCACACCGTCGCGAAGCAGCGCCCCGATGCCGTCGTCGTCCTGCCGTACATGCTCGGCGACGGGGTGCTGACCGGCCGCATCCGGGACGGAGCCGACGACTTCGACGCGGAGTACCCCTACGTGGACGCGGCGGCGGGCGACCCGCTCGGGACCGATTCGCGCCTGCTGGACGTGCTCGGCGACCGCTGGCAGGCCGCCCGCACCGACAGCGTCGAGATGTCCTGTGACACCTGCAAGTACAAGGTGGAACTCGACGGCTACGAGGAGGACGTGGGCGGCGCCCGCGCGATGCTCCGGGCGCTGAACCACCAGGCCGAGCACGCCGACCGCGAGAACGTCGACGACGACCCGCACGTCCACGACGCGCCGGAAAAGCACGTCGCAGTCTGTACCAACCAGACCTGCGCGGCCGACGGCGCGCCGGCGGTCCTCGAACGCCTCCGGCAGGCCGAACGGGACTCCGAGGCGTGCGACGCGCGCATCACTCGCTCCTCGTGTCTCGGCCGCTGTGGCGAGGGGCCGATCGTCGCCGTCTACCCCGACGGCGTCTGGTACGGCGACCTGGATCCCGACGACGCCGACAGCATCGTCTCGTCCCACCTCGACCGGGACCGCATCGTCTCCGAACTCGTCGATCAGACCCTCTGATCGAAACCCGCGACCACACGACTCATACACATCACACCATGACCTGCCACGAGATCGAAGCACTGAAACTCGGACTGATGAACGTCCTCGGCACCGAGGACCGTAGCGCACGCGACCACGCCCGCAAGGAACTCGGCGACGACGTTTCGGGCCCAATCGAGGCACTCGCCGAGGCCGAGACGATAGCGGACGTCCAGCGCCACCTCGACGCGGCGCTGGTCGACCTCGAGAGCGAGGTCGCCGCGGCGAGCGAGGACGACGCCGACTACGACTACCTCCGGGGCCGCCTCGTCGCCGTCCGCGACGCCGAGCGAGCAGTGGGCCGTCTGGCCGGCCAGGGCGAGGACGTGCTGGCCGGCCTCGGCGATGCCCACGACTTGCTCCACGAGACGTTCCCCGACGATGACTGACGGCGCGCTCGCACGGACTCGACCGCTCGGCGAGATCGCTCCCGCGGGGTCGCGCCAGCGCGGCCGCCGCTCGGCCGTCGCACTCACTGACGGGGCCCTCCTCGTGGGCACTGCCGAGGGTGATATCATTTCCTTCGAGAGAAATTCGTCGAGGGAGCGCTGGCGAGCCGCCCTCCCGGGCGACGGCGGCAGTATCGTGACACTGGCGACGACCAACGAGACTGTCGTTGCGGGCACGCGCGGCCCGGACGGCTGGGTAGCTGCCTTCGAAGGAGACACGGGGGCGGAACGCTGGCGCCACCGGACGGCCGACGACGTGGGCGAACCGACGAAGGACACGCGCTTTTTCCTGCCGTTCGTCGTCGACGCGGTGACGGCCGGCGACCGGACCTACGTCGCGGCCCGCCGGTACGAACGACGAGCGGCCGACGATGCAGCGCCCGACACGAACGACCGACACTTCGAGAGCGTCGTCTACGCGTTCGAGGCCGACGGGACCGTCGCGTGGCGCTACGAGGCCGACGCCTCGCCCATTTCGCTCGCCGCCCGCGACGACCGGCTGGCGGTAGCGTACAATCGCTGTCCCGGCGAGCACGGGTGCGGACTGGTCGTTCTCGACCGACGCACGGGGGCTCTCCGGGCGGACTGGGACCCCGGGACCGACGGTGACCGCCGCGTCGGCGACGTGTCGCTCGTTCCCGACGGTGCCGTCGCCGCCTCCCACGGCGACTACCGGGGATACGCGCTCGACCGCGACGGCGACGTGCGCTGGCGCGTCGACCTCGCGACACCGACCGACGTGGGTGACGAACGGCTCTACGCCTACCCGAACCACGTTCACGCGACCGCCGACGGCGCGGTCTTCCTGACGGGCAACACCTACCCAACCGAGGGCCGCGAGGCGGAGGGCCGCCACCCGAGCGAGCACACGGCGGTCGGCGTCGCACCGGACGGGACCCGGCGGTGGGCCGCCGAAATCGGCGGCTTCGCACACGGCATCGCTGCGGACGGCAGTCGGATCGCCGTCCCGGTCGCACAGCACTTCCGCGACCGCGACCCCTCGGGCCACGCGCTCCGGGTGTTTGCGGTGGCCGACGGCCGCCAGCACACCGTCGACGCGGCGGGCGTCGTGACCGCCGCGGCGCTCGACTCGGCGACGGCCGCGAGCGTCGAGGAGCCCGTCGTCTACCACGACGAGGGCGTCGAACACGGCGCGTACCGGCTCCACGTCACCGGCCTCTCCGCTGGCGAGTAGCGACTACGGTTCTTTTCGCAGACAGGCGGCTGTCGTCGGACAGAGCTCCGCGAACTCGGTGGTCTCCCGGATCGATGCGGGCACACTCGACCGGTTGATCCGTTCGTAGCCGCGGCCCGCGAAGAACTCCGCTGCGGTCGTCGTGAGGAGGTACAACTGCTCGACACCCTCGGCCCGCGCAACGTCTCCGAGCGCGCCACAGAGCGCGCTCCCGTATCCCGCTCCTCGCAAGGCCCGTTCGACGACGACCGACCGGAGCAGGCCGACGGTCCCCTCGGTTTCGATTCCTCCGATACCGACCCGAACGTCGCCGTCGTACCCGACGTAGAAACACTCGGGTTTCGAGGGCACGTCCCTCACCGGCAGGTCGTTTTGCTCCAGGAGCGACTCGACGTAGCGGAGCGCGTCCGGCTCGGCCGGTTCGAGCGTCACCGGGGGTGTACCCATAAGCGGTACTGGTCGCGCCAGACACTACGGGATTGCGGTACGAAAGGGGGCGTGTGATCGACCGCTCGGCGTCAGCCAGCGTGGTGGGCGGATCGCTCGGCTCGGTCGGCGTCGAGCCTGGGCGCCTCGTCCGTGCGCCCGACGAGCCAGGCGTGGGACGCGGCGAGTGCGCCCCAGAGGATGAGCTGGCCGGCGACGACGACGGCCCGGAAGGTCGTCGCGAGCGCCGCCGGAACGTGGCCGTGAAGCGGGTTCGCCGGCGCGAGTGCAACGGGCACCGCGAGCAGTGCGAACGGCACCGCGGCCCCGGCGAGTGCGACTGCGCGTCGTCGGTCGGCGAGCCGACGGTATGCCAGGACGGCACCGCCACAGGCCAGCGCGCCGAGCGCCATCATCCCGACGTACCACGCGGTGCGTGTCCCGGTCGGGAGCGACTGCTCGACGCCGGGGGCGACCGGTGGGAGGACGAGCCACGGCGCACCGGAGGCCGTCACGAACCCGGCCGCGCCGAGGAGGTAACTCCGGGTCCCCTCGCCGCCCGGCAGGAGCGGCTCGAGCAGGTAGTAGCCCACGCCGAAGACGAGGATCCCGAACAGGACGCCCCAGAGGACGCCCGCGCCGATGCTGACCGCCGTCGTGGTCGCCTCCGACACCGCCGCCCCGCCGTGACTGTGTCCCTGCTCGAAGCCTTCCGCGACCGCGATCAGATTGTTACCCACGAAGGCGACGTAGGCGCCGTGGACGAGGCCGCCGGCGAGCCCGGCGAGCAGGCCGCGCCGCAGGTAGTCGGTCGCCATCAGTGGCAGGTGATCCCCGCCGAGTGACGGAAGTTGTGCAGGGAGTCGTGCATCATCGGTTCCTGCACGACGAGGAGCGCGGCGCCGAGCGCCAGCAGGAGCGCGAGGCCGACGACCAGCTGGGTCCGCGACAGCGTCGTCCGTGCGTGTTCGATGCGTCCGTGAACCGTGTCCGTTTCCGTCTCCATTTGAAACTCTATTTGTTCCCTACACAAGCAAGATTGTAAAACTTCCGGGCACGGTGAGTGCGCACGGACCGGGGCGTCGCAGTCAGGAGTCGCGTGCGCCGCCGAGCGCGCGGTCGACGCGTTCGGGCGTGAGCGCGTCGAGGGGGACGTGCTGGCCGTCGGTGGTCGCGGCGATGTCGGCGGTCAGACTGGTCCGGCTGTCGTCGGGGTCGGTGTCGACGACGACGGTGTGGGCGTCCAGGCGGGCGAGTCGGCGGGCGGCCGCGCGCGTGTCGGCGGTCGGGGAGTCGGTACCGCTGTTGGCGCGGCCGTCGGTCACGACCACGACGACGGCGGCGTCCGGGTCGGCGCGGTCGAGCACGTCCGCGGCGGTCGACAGCCCGGCGGGGAGGGGCGTCCGGTCGCCGGTCGGGAGGTCCTTGAGGTGGCGGGTCGCGAGCGTCACGCTGTCGGTCGGCGGGAGGACGACCTCCGCACCCTCGCCCGCGAACGTGACGACCGCCACCTCGTCGCGGTGTTCGTACGCGTCCCGGAGCAGGTCGATGGCGACGCCCCTGACGGCGCGGATCGCCGGCCGCATCGACGCGCTCGCGTCGACCGCGAACACGACGAGCGTCCCTGCCGAGTCCGTCCGGACGGATTTTCTGAGGTCCCGGGAGCCGACCGCGTCGCTGCCGCGCGTCGCGGCCGCCCGCATCGACGCGACCGCGTCCACGTCGTCGTCCGCGCTCGCTCGCTCCGTCCGGACCCGCGCGCCCGTCCCATCGACGCTCGCGCCGGCGCTGGCCCGCTGTCCGTTCCCCGTGGCGTCGCCGGGGTCGACCCCGTCGACCGACGGCGCGACGCCGTCCCCGATTCCCTCGCGGGCGGCACCGGGGACGAGCGGCGTGCCGGTCTCCTGTTCGTCGCTCTCACCGTCGCTTCCGTCACCGCTTCCGTCGCCTCCCTCGCCCTCGCTGTCTGCCCCCTCGTCGCTTCCGTCCGATCCGCGTCCGTCCCCGTCGGCCGACGCCGGTTGTGGCTCGGGGCCGGTCCCGGATCCGGACTCGTTGCTGTCCTCCCCGTTGCCGCTCTCCGCGTCCTCGTCGCTCGCGTCGTCGGCACCGGTCTCTCCGTCACCCTGTTCGTCTTCGCCGCCGGGCTCGTCGTCCACGTCGCCGTCCGGGGCGTCGTTCTCGTCGGGACCGTCCGCCGCCTCGGCGTCGTCGCCCTCCGTATCGTCGTCCTCGCCCTCGTCGTCGAAGTGGTCGTCGACCACCTCGTCGGCGTCGGGGGCGTCCTCGAAGGGGTCGGACTGCATTCGGTGCGGGAGCGCGAGTTCGGCCGCGCGGCGCACGTCGCCTTCGATGACAGTCGGCCGGCCGTCAAGTGCCGCGAAGGTCCGTGCGACTCGCGCGGCCGCGATGTCGGCGCGGTGCCCATCGACGCCCGCCTCCCGGCACAGTTCCGCGATCTCGCGTTTGAACTCCGCGGGCAGTTCCACATCGGGAAGTGTCTTGCGTGCGGCCGCGAGCCGCGCGGCCGCGTCGAGTTCGCTGCCCTCGTCGTCGCTCCCGGCTTCGCCGGGGCTACCGTCCGTGCCGAGCGCGCGGTCGATGATCGCCACGCGGTCCTCGATGTCGTCACAGCCGGTGACGGTCGCCTGCAGAGCGAACCGGTCCCGGAGCTGTGGGCGGAGGTCCCCCTCCTCTGGGTTCATCGTCCCGACGAGGGTCACGTCGGCCGGATGCGTGACGCTCAGTCCGTCGCGTTCGACGCGGTTGACGCCGCTGGCGGCCGCGTCCAGAAGCACGTCCACCAGATGGTCGTCGAGGAGATTCACCTCGTCGACGTAGAGGATTCCCCGATTGGCTCGCGCGAGCAGTCCCGGCTCGAACTCCTTCGTGCCATCGAGGGCATCTTCGACCGAGAGCGTCCCGACGACACGGTCGCGGGTCGCACCGAGCGGTAGCGTCACGAGCGGGACCGGCCGCCGCTCGACCGGGGGGTCCTCGCGGTCCCGGCAGTCCGCACACTGCGAGTCGGGCTCGTCCGGCGGACAGCCGTAGGGACAGTCCGCGACCGCGCGCTGGTCGGGGAGACACTCGACGAGCGCCCGGACCGCCGTCGACTTGGCGGTCCCCTTCTCGCCGCGCACGAGCAGCCCCGAGAGGGCGTCGTTCGCGCCGACGGCCAGCAGGGCCTCCTTCAGCTCGTGCTGGCCGACGACCTCGTCGAACCCCAGCGGCGACAGCTTTTTGCCCGATCCGAAATCAACCATACTTGCTCTAGTAACAACAGAGGTTTAACAACGTTATGCCTACCATCGGCCTGTACACGGCGACGGAGAACGAACTGGGGGCGGTCCAGCGGGCGGCGAGTCAGTTGGATGCGGACGTCGATCTGGTGGTGCGCTCCGAGAGCGACCTCGACGAACCGGACGACGTGGACGCCTTCCTCGACGACCTCGCCGACACGACGGCGGCGGTGTTCTGGTTGCACGGCGCGGAAGACAGTATGCCCGGCTACGAGCGCGCGGTCGAGCGACTGGACGAGGCCGGCGTCCCGCTGGTGGTCAAGTCGACGGGCGACGCCTATGCCGTCGAGGACACGTCGGTCGCGGCCGACGACCGGGACCGCGTCTACGAGTACCTCGACCGGGGCGGCGCGAGCAACGTCGCCAACTGCGTCCGCTTCCTGGTCGACAGCTATGCCGACGTCGACCTGCCACACGACGACCCCGTGGCGCTCCCGACGGAGGGCGTCTACCACCCCGACTACCCGGGCGCGAGCTACGAGGAACTCCGGGCGGAACTCGACCCGGCGACCCCGACGGTCGCCATCTGGTTCTACGAGTCCCACTGGACCCACGAGAACACCCGCTACGTCGACGCCCAGGTCCGGGCCGTCGAGGAACAGGGCGCCGACGCGCTGCCTATCTTCTGCAACCCGGCGACCGACACCGACGAGCAGGAAGACGCCGAGTGGGTGACC
The DNA here is from genome assembly GCF_023028345.1 of Halorientalis marina. Lineage (GTDB taxonomy): Archaea > Halobacteriota > Halobacteria > Halobacteriales > Haloarculaceae > Halorientalis > Halorientalis marina. The sequence goes on from NZ_CP095487.1 coordinate 762,399, forward strand.
GACCAGTGGCTCTTGGACGAGGGGGAACCGGTCGTCGACGCCGTGCTCTCCTCGTTCATGTTCTCGCTGTCGATGGACGAACGAGGCCGGAGCGCGAGCGACGAGGGCGACGGCGCCGAGGAAGTGTTCCTGGACCGACTGGGCGTGCCGGTGCTTCAGACGGTCACGACGATGCGCTCGCGGTCGCGGTACGAGTCCAGCGACACGGGCGTCATGGGCTTCGAGCTCGCCCTGTCGGTCGCGCTTCCGGAGTTCGACGGCAACGTCATCACCCACCCCATCAGCGGGAAGGAGCGCACCGACGACGAGGCGGGCATCGGCAGCGCCCCCAAACAGCACTTCCCCATCGACGACCGCGTGGACCACGCCGCGCGCCTCGCGGTCAACTGGGCGCGCCTGCGCTACCTCGACAACGACGAGAAGCAGGTGGCGGTCGTCCTCCACAACTACCCGCCGAGCGACGACGGCATCGGGACCGCCTTCGGGCTGGACAGCCCCGAGAGCACGGTCAACCTCCTCGACGAACTCGACGCGCGCGGGTACGACCTCGGTGGTCGGTCGCCGCCGGACGGCCAGGCGCTCATCGACGACCTGACCGCCCAGTTGACGCTCGAGGACCGCTGGGTCGCGCCCGAGGACGTACGGGACCTGAGCGTCGACACGGTCGCGCCCGAGCAGTACGCCGAGTGGTTCGAGGGCAAGGACGAGCGGTTCCAGGAGCGCATCACCGAGGAGTGGGGCGACCCGCCGGACCGCCCCTTCGCCATCCCCGGCGTCGAGTTCGGGAACGTCCTCGTGACGGTCCAGCCCCCGCGCGGCTTCGGAATGGACCCCTCGAAGGTCTACCACGACTCGGACCTCCAGCCGCCCCACGACTACGTGGCGTTCTACGGCTGGCTCCGTAACACCTTCGAGGCCGACGCGGTCGTCCACCTCGGCACCCACGGCTCCCTGGAGTGGCTCCCGGGCAAGACCGTCGGGCTGAACGGCGAGAGCGCGCCCGACCAGCTGGTCGACGACATTCCGAACGTCTACCCCTACATCGTCAACAACCCCGGCGAGGGGACGCAGGCGAAACGCCGCTCGTACGCGGCCATCGTCGACTACCTCACGCCGGTCATGTCCAACGCGGGCACGTACGACGAGATCGCGGAACTGGAGGAACTGGCCGACCAGTACCGCGAGGCCGGGATGGAGGACGCCCGCGCCGACGACGGCGAACACCTCGAAGCCCTGCTCCGGGAGAAAGTCGACGACCTCGACCTCGCGGTCGAACTCGGTATCGCCGGCGAGATCGACGAGAAAGCCGACGTGCGCGGCCCCGACGAAGCGGGGTCGACGCTCGCCGAGGGCGCGGTCGACGGCGACGAGGTCGACGTCGAGGAACTGGTCGAGCGCGTCCACGAGTACGTCACGGACGTGAAGACGACACAGATCCGACTCGGCCTGCACACGATGGGCGAGCCGCCGGCCGACGACCGCCTGATCGAGTACCTCGTCGCGCTGACGCGACTGGAGAACCCCGGCGCGCCGAGCCTCCGGGAATCCGTCGCGGGCGTGCTCGGCGTCGACTACCAGCGGATGCTCGACGAACCGGGAACCTACGACGAGGACCTCGGGATGACGTACGCACAGGCAGCCGACGAGGTCTACGAGACCAGCGTCGACCTCGTGGAGACGCTGGCCGCGCACGACTTCGACCTCCCCGAGGCCGAACCCGAGGCCGGCCCGGACGACGAGACGACGATGAACCTCCTGGTCGTCGACATCGAGCCGCTCGGCGACGCCCGGGTCGCGGGCGGCGCCCACGACGATCTCCGCGAGGCACTGGCCTACATCTGCGAGGAGGCCGCGCCGCGCGTCGCGGGGGCGGCCGAGGAGATACCCCAGACCGCGGACGCGCTGAACGGCGAGTACGTCGAACCCGGCGGCTCCGGCGCGCCGACCCGCGGCGGCGTCGACCTGCTCCCGACCGCGCGGAACTTCTACACCCTCGACCCGCGGAAGGTGCCCGCGAAGTCCGCGTGGGACGTGGGCAGCGAGGTCGCCGACGGCGTTGCCGAGCGCCACCACGACGAGGAAGGCGAGTACCCCGAGGAGATCGGCGTCGTCGCGTGGGGCACTCCGACCGTCCGCACGCGCGGTGAGACCATCGCGCAGGTACTCGCGCTGATGGGCGTCGAACCGCAGTGGACCGACGCCGGCCGCGTCGACGACGTGGAGCCGATTCCGCTCGAGGAACTCGGCCGCCCACGCATCGACGTGACGACGCGCGTCTCCGGCCTGTTCCGCGACGCGTTCCCGGCCGCGGCGGGCGTCATCCACGACGCTGTCGACGCCGTCGTCGACCTCGACGAACCCCTCGACATGAACTACGTGAAGAAACACGTCGAGGAAGAGGCCGAGCGGTTGCAGGGCGAGACGGACATGGACGAGGACGACGCGCGCGACGCGGTGATGGACCGCGTGTTCACCACGAAGCCCGGCGGCTACGGCGCGGGGACGAACAAGGCCGTCGACGAGGGCAACTGGGAGGACCACTCCGATCTCTCGGACGTGTACGTCCAGTGGGGCGGCTACGCGATGGGCTCCCGGGGGCGCGTCTCGGAGGCCCACGACGCCTTCGAGCGCCGCCTCGGCAACGTCGACGCGACGGTGAAAATCGAGGACACGGCCGAACAGGACGAGTTCGACTCCTCGGACTGGTACGCCTTCCACGGCGGCTTCATCACCGCTGTCGGCGAGATCGCCGACGAAGAGCCTAATTCCTACGTGGGCGATTCGAGCGACCCGGACAACGTCGACGTCTACACCAACGAGGAGAAAGTGCGGAAGGCGATGCGGGCGCGCGTCCTGAACCCTGAGTGGCTGGAATCGATGGAGGAGCACGGCTACAAGGGCGCGGGCGACCTCTCCACGACGGTTGACGTGGCGCTGGGCTGGGACGCGACGACGGGCGTCGTCAGCGACACGCTGTGGGCGGAGGTGGCCGAGAAGTACGCCTTCGACGCCGACCGTCAGGAGTGGCTCCGGGACGTGAACCCGTGGGCCCTGGAGTCGATCACGGACACGCTCCTGGAGGCCATCGAGCGGGACCTCTGGGACGCCGACGAGGCGACCGAGGACCGCCTGCGCGACCTGAACCTGCAAGTCGATGGCGATCTCGAAGCGCGTGCCAGCGGCGGCGACGCCCAGGAGGTGACCAGCGATGACGACTAATCAGGACGACGCGACGGCCGACGAGGAGTTCGAGGAGTACGCGGACCTGGGTGCGACGACGTCGAACGCGATGGAGATCGCGGAGACGAGCATGGACCGCGTGCGCGAACTCGTCCCCGACGAGACGCTGGAGGACCGCATCCGTCAGAAATCCGTCCACGCGACCGGGGACCCCGAGTTCCAGTACCTCGTGCGGTTCGCCGGCGATCCGGTGCGTGCGGGGGCGGAGGCGGTCCTCGACGAACGCCCCGTCGTGACCGACATCACGATGGTCAAGGAGGGCATCACCGGACGCGGCCACTCCTGTGAGGTCCGCAAGGCAATCGGCAACGGCGCCGAGCTAGCGGCCGAGACGGGGATGACCCGGACGGCCGCGTCCGTCCTCGAACTCGACAAACGGGGCGTCTACGACGGGGCCATCGCGACGGTCGGGAACGCGCCGACCGCGGCGCTCGCGCTCGCCGACTGTATCGAGGAGGGGACCCGGCCGGCGGTCGTCGTCGCGACGCCAGTCGGGTTCGTCAAGGCCGCTGAGAGCCGGCAGCGAATCCGCGAGGCCGCCGCCGAGTACGACGTGCCGGCTATCACCACCGTCGGACGCCGCGGCGGGAGCGGGCTCGCGGCGGGCCTGACGAACGAGCTGATCCACGTCGCGAGTGATGCACGGGACGGCGAGATCGACCTCGAGACGGCGGCCACCGAGGCCGACCGGATCGACCACCGTGGGGCGGAACGATGAGCGACAGCGAGTCCGCCGACGACTACGACCTCGATTCCGGGCCGGACCCGGCGACGTTCGCGGCCGAGACGCCTGAGCCGGTGCGTCGCGGGGGCGCGCCGAGCGACGGAGCCCCCGTCTACGCCGTCGGTATCGGCCCGGGCAATCCGGAGTACCTGACTCCTCGCGGCGAGCGCGCCATCCGCGAGGCGGACGTGGTCGTCGGCTTCGAGACGGTCGTCGGGTTCGTCGACGACGTGGCGCCCGACGGGACGGACCTGCTGACCTGCGGGTACCGCGACGAGGGCGAGACGCTGTCGCGGTTCGCCGAGCGGGTCGCCGACGGCGCGGACGGGACGGCGGTCCTGATGGGTGATCCGAACCACTCGGGCTACCAGTTCGTCGGCAAGGTCGAGCGCGCGGTCGAGCGCCCGGTGCGCGTGGTGCCGGGCATCTCGTCGCTCCAGATAGCTGCGAGCCGTGCCCGGACGCCGATGGAGGATTCGACGTTCGTGACGCTCCACAAGAGCGGCGACCTGACGGCCGACCTGGAGCGACTGCGGACGGCAAGCGACGACCGGCACCTCCTGGTGCTCCCCCGGCCCTACGACTGGATGCCCGAGGACGTGGCCGCTGACCTCGTCGACGCCGGCGCGGACGGCGAGCGGACGGCACTGGTCTGCGAGCGGTTGACCCACGACGACGAGCTGCTCACGCGGACGACGCTGGGGGACCTGGCCGCGGGCGCCGGCGGCGACGGTGCCGACGACTCGCGGTTCTCGGACCTGTCGGTGCTGGTCGTGCGGGCGGGACAGGAGAAGTAAACTACCCCACCCTACTTCGTTCACCGCATAGGCGGTTCGCTCGTCGAGGGTGGGGCTTTGATGTGGACTCCCGGCGATCAACTGTCGGCGGTTGGCCGATAGCCGTCGCCGTTCAATATCCCACCATGTATACGCACGTCTACTGGTGCGTCTGCGCTCCCCGACGTGGGCGAGGAACGCAGTCTGTGCTGTCTCTTCCGCATGTACCGCAGGCCGACGTTTTTCGCGCCGTTGTAGTCAGCGTTGATTTCGTACCCGCATTTGAGACACTGGAACTGCTCGCCGTCGCGGTTGTCTTCGTGGGTAAACCCACAGTCGGTGCGAGAACACCGCTGGCTGGTGTGGTCGGGTTCGACCTGCTCAACAGCCACACCACGTTCTGGTGCTTTGTACTCGACGTACTCGACAAGGCGACGAAATGCCCAGACGTGATGCCAGTCTGCGTGAGGAAGCCCTCGCTCTCTCCTCACGGGCCGCGGGCCTGTTCGGATGGTCAGCGGGACCTTCGGTCCCGCACGACTTGAGGCCGGGGGCTCCGCCTCGAACCTGCTGAATCCGTCGTTACCGGGCACGGCCGTCGCCGTCGGTGGCGACGGGGTTCGATGCCGTCCCGGCGGCGGGCGTCGCGTCGCTGGACTCGGCGAGGACGCGCCGTTTTTCGAGCGCGCCGTGAAGTACGTCGGTGAGCCGCGGGTGGTCGCCGAGGGGTTCGGCGTAGGCGATGCCGCCACGGTCGATGTCGAGTTCCTCGGGGATACGCTCGCGTGTCGCCGGGCCGTGGGCGAAAAAGAGGGGAACGGCCACGACGCGGTCGTTCGAGACGGTGTAGCGGGCACACTCCATCGCGGGGTTCTGGAGGAGGAAACTCGGCTCGACCTCGTCGTAGTCGGTCTCGGCGAGCAGGCGCTCGGCGTGGTACTCCGCGGTCCGGCGCTGGTAGGGCAGCGAGCTACTGCCGAAGCCCGCGAGGATGATCGAGGTGTCTCCCGCCGGGGCGAGCGCCGCGCGTGCGCGGTCGGCGAGCGCCTCCGTGACGGCCGGACTCCGGCCGACGGGGTCGACGTACTCGACGGCCGCGTCGAGACCCCGGAGAGCCCGCGGCACGTCCGTCTCCGTCTCACGTGTGTGTGCCGCGACCATCGGGATCGCGAAGGCGCGGTCGGCCGTCCCCGTGTCGATGGCGCCGCGCAACTCGCGTTCCGGATCGGACTCGTAGGTGACGACTCGTACCGTCTCGACCGCGGCCCGGTCCCGCAGTCGCCGCGCGTGCGTCTCCATGACCTCCCTGCCGTGTGGCGTCTCCCTGCCGATCAGCAGGAGTGTTTCGTCAGTCATTGTCTTGGGTACAAGTTTGGTTTCACTATTCCAAACTCGCTTGCAATTGGCGACGATGGCGACTCACAAATAAGTTGGGTTAGTCACAACCCGGGCCGCCGGGGTCGCGACCGGGAGAGATAGGTGGCATCGGTCCCAGAAGGTGGTATGGTCGAGGACAGCACGGAGGGGCCGCGTCCGCGTGAGATAACGGCGAGCGCCCCCGCGGAGTTCGGGCTCGTACAGGTCTGGTGGGGCGACGGCAAAGGGAAGACAACGGCGGCGCTCGGCATGGGGATGCGCGCCGCGGGTCACGGTTACCGCGTCCACATGCTCCAGTTCATGAAAGGCGGCACCGGCACGGTTGACGACGTCCGCGGCGAGTACAACGCCATCGCGGCCCTGCCGGGCTTCTCCTACGAGAACGCCGGGCACTACGGCTGGCACGGCTTCCTCGACGGGAGCGACGACGACGAACACGCCGCCCGCGCCGAGGGGGCGCTCGCCCGGGCCCGCGAACTGCTCGACGGGGCCGCCGACGCCGACCTCACCGCCCCGCTCGCGCTCGACGGCGACCCCGGCAACGGCGTCCACATGCTCGTCCTCGACGAGATCGTCTACGCCGCGAACCGGGACCTGCTGGCCCCCGCGGACGTCGTCGGACTGATCGAGGACAAGCCGGCGGACCTCGAACTCGTCCTCACCGGCGGTCACGACCGCCCGGACTACTTAGACGACCACGCCGACCTCGTGACCAACGTCCGCAAGGAGGTCCACCCGATGGACGCCGGCCAGGGCGCGCGGCAGGGCACGGAGTTCTGACCGCAATCCGGGCGTCCGACGCGCGGCGAACACACCACAAAACACATTACGCGGCCGCTATCGGGTGCCGATAGCGGACGAGGTTCTCGTCCGCAGTCACACGCTCCTCCGACGCAATCCCTTTGAGCGGCGGCCCCGTCAGTCCCGTCGAACGCGATGGCCCGAACCGTGCTGGTCGCCGGCACCGCGAGCCACGTCGGCAAGAGCACCGTCGCCGCCGGACTCTGCCGGCATCTCGCCGACCGCGGCGTCGACGTGGCCCCCTACAAGGCCCAGAACATGAGCAACAACGCCCGGGCGGTGGCGACGCCGGACGGCTCGACCGGCGAGATCGGCGTCTCCCAGTACGTCCAGGCACGGGCGGCACGGGTCCCGCCGACGACCGACCACAACCCCGTCCTCCTCAAACCCCGCGGCGAGGGGGAGTCACAGTTGGTCCTGGGGGGCGAGGCGGTCGGTCACTACGCCGCCGGCGAGTACTACGACGAGCACTGGGACGACGCGCTTGCGGCGGCGGAGGCATCCCACGAGCGACTCGCGGCCGACCACGACGTCATCGTCGCCGAGGGTGCCGGCTCGCTCGCCGAGCCGAACCTCCACCACCGCGACCTCTCGAACGTCGAGACCGCGCGTTTCGCCGACGCCGACATCCTGCTCGTCGGCGACATCGAACGCGGCGGCGTCTTCGCGGCCCTGGTCGGCTCCCTCGAACTCCTCCCCGACGACCTCCGCGAGCGGGTCGCCGGCGCAGTCATCACGAAGTTCCGCGGCGACCGCTCGCTGCTCGCGCCCGGCATCGAGGACTTCGAGGACCGCACCGGCGTCCCCATTCTCGGCGTCCTGCCCTACGACGACCCCGGCCTGCCCGAGGAGGACAGCGTCTCGCTCCCGGCCGCCGGCGAGCGAGCGGTCCGGGGGACCGACGACGGCGTTCCCGACGAGCGCGCGGTGACGGTCGCCGTGCCCCGGTTCCCGCGGCTCTCGAACTTCACCGACCTCGAACCGCTCGCCCGCGAACCGGGCGTCCGGGTCGCCTACCGCCCGCTCGACGCCGCCCTCGACGGCGCGGACGCGGTCGTCCTCCCGGGGACGAAGAACACGGTCGACGACCTGCTCGCGTGCCGCGAGGCGGGCTTCGACGCCGAACTCCGTTCCTTCGAGGGCCCCGTCGTCGGCCTCTGTGGCGGCTACCAGATGCTCGGCGAGCGCATCACGAACGCTGCCGTCGAAGGCACCGGCGACCGCGAGACCGTTCCGGGCTTTGGCCTGCTCCCCGTCGAGACGCGCTTCCGGCGGGACAAGCGCGTCGAACCGGTGACCCGGGACCTCCGTGGCGTCGGCCCGCTCGCGGGCGCGAACGGGGCCGTCACCGGCTACGAGATTCACATGGGCCGGACCGACCCGGTCGCGGACGTGGCTCGCCCGTTCCCGGCGGTCACGGACGACGGCGCGGCGGACGCGGCCGCTGACCCGGACGGCGCGGCGACGGCGCACGTCCTCGGGACGTACCTCCACGGCCTGTTCGAGAACGCGACCGCTCGTGAGGCGTTCGTCGACTCGGTCTTCGCGGCGGCGGGTCGTGAGCGCCCCGCACGGGAGGGCGGTACTGCCGACCCCTACGACCGCGCGGCCGACCTCGTGGCGACACACTGTGACCTCTCGGCGCTCGGGCTGTGAGGTCGGGCCGTCGGTCGCGTCGCCGGTCGACGTGCCAGCAGTCACGTCGCCGGCCACCGACGCGGTCCGTGGCGACTCCCCGTCTTCGGGCATCTACTCCCGGTTAGGAGCGGGTCCGATTCACCTTTTTGCCCGCGAGCAGGAGCGACCCCCCCGCTTCGACCCGTAGGTTTAAACCAGGGACCGCACAGAACCCCGGGTAATGGTGGAGGCGTTCGCGGTCGCCAGCGGGAAAGGTGGGACGGGAAAGACCACGAGTACGCTCGCGCTGGGGATGGCACTGGCCGAGGAGTACGACGTGACGGTCATCGACGCGGACACCGGGATGGCGAACCTCCTCTTTCACGCCGGTCTGGAAGCCGTCGACACGACACTGCACGACGTACTCATCGAGGGGGGTGCGTCGGTCGAGGCGGCGGTGTACGACCGCTTCGGGATGTCGGTCGTCCCCTGCGGGACGAGCCTGGCGGGGTTCGAGGCGGCCGAGCCCGAGCGCCTGCGGGACGTGGTGGCGACGCTCGCGGCCGACACCGACGTCATCCTGCTCGACTCGCCGGCGACGCTCTCCTCGAAGTCGGCGGTCCTGCCGGTCGTGCTGGCCGACCGGGTAGTGATCGTCCTCCAGCCGACGATTCCGGCGCTCTCGGACGGGCTGAAGGTCCAGGAGTACGCGACCTCCTACGGCACGGACACGGCGGGGACGATCTTCAACAAGGTGGCGGACCCGGCGGCCATCGACCGGATCGCCGAGAAGAGTCGGCGGTACTTCGAGGGGCCGACGCTTTCGACCGTCCCCGAGAGCGACGCGGTTCGGGCGGCGCGGCGGGCCGGCGAGCCGTTGCTGGCACACGCGCCTGACGCCGAGGCGGCGGCCGCGTTCCGCGAGGCCGCCGACGGGCTCGACGTCCGGGCAGGCGATGCCGGCGACGTCGCGGATCGGTTCCGCAGTGCCGTTATCCCGGAGCGACGATGAGACTCCCCGACGGCGAACTCCTGCGGTCGCGGGCCGTCGACGACCTCGCGGCGCTTTTCGAGGACGCACTCGACCGCCTGCTGACCGGCTACGCCGTCCTCGAACCGCAGGACACGCTCCTGGCGGGGGGAGACGGCGCCGGTGTCATCACCTTCGCCGACGGGGTGCCCGTACTGGCGTACTCGACGGCGACCGACCGCGGCGGGCCGCCGGCGCTGGCCGACCTCGCCGTTCCCGGCCCGTACCACGTCCGACTGGTCGCGGTGCCCGACGGCAGTCTCGACGCCGTTCACGACACGCCGGCGCTGACGGTGCCGCCGGCGATGCCTGCCCAGCGCCTCGCCGGCGACGCGGAACTGGCCGACCGGACCCGCCGCCGCGCGCCGGCGACGCGCACGCGGTCGGACGCCGAATCCGGTCCGACGACGGACCGCACCGACGACGACCCGGGCGCGCTCGAAGCCTTCCTCGACGACGAGGAGAAGATCGCGGCCATCCGCGAGCAGGCCCGCGAGGAGGCACGTGAGCGCGCCCGGGAGTGGGGATTCGACGATCTGGGGACGTAGGCGGTGACTCCCCCAGCCGGCAGCGCGGCTCCGGCGCGTGCCGACTGCGTGAGGTGGACGCACGTCCAGTTCTCGCTGGACGGATAAACGACTATGTAGTTGCGTACCGTTCCTATTCGTGTATGGCGACAAGCCAGAAGCCGACGGCGTACCACACGTGCAGTTGCGGGGAGGAGTTCGACTCGACGGAGGCTCTCCTCGAACACGCCCGGTCCGAACACGGGGCCTGGATCGCCTGAGGCGACCGCCCCGGGGTCGCCTACCCCCTCCACACCGCTTCTCGTCTTCGCCTACCGGTCGATGGGGACCGGAATCCACCAGACCCGGCTCCGGCCGCCGACCTTCTTGCTCGTCACGTCGGTTTCGTCTTCGAGGTCGTGGAGTTTGTTGAGGGCGGTCCGCCGCGAACAACCGAGCCGCTCCGCGATTTCCGTCGCTGTCAGCGGCTCGGCGTAATCCTCGCGGGTCTCGAACACCTCGATGACGCTCGCCTGTGTGAACTCCGTCTCGCGGCCTGGGTCTGCCATTGGCGGCCCCATCGCTGCCCTCCTACTTAATGCTCGGGTGCGCGCGGTCCCGTGACCGCCCGAGGGCGAACTCGTGACCCATGTCGACGTGGCACACGATCTGACCTGTCATATCACGATTGGTTTTTCCGTCTCGACGGACGGACGCCCATGGCGAGTGGGGACCGTCCGCACGCGAAGCCGGGGGTTCGGCAGGTCGTGGCTTCGGTCGACCGGACCGGGGCGCACCCGCGGCTCGTCATCGCGGAGCGTGGCCGCGACGGGGCGTCGCTGTCGGCGGTGCTATCGTCGGCCCGTTCGCTCCGCGAGTGGCGGTGATGCCGCCGCGGGGTCACAGCGGGTCGCTCGACGCCGTCCGCCGACCGGCGGGTGAACGCCAAACCGGGGCTACCGCCGTCGGTCACGGTCCTGGAGTGTGAGTATGCCCCAAACGTTAGGTGGGCGACCGTCTCAGGGGAAGCCATGCTATCGGACACCGACAGGGAGCGACTCCGTGCCGTCTTCGACCGCCAGCTCGACGTGGGGCTCCACCACGGCGCCCAACTCGCGCTCGTCGTCGACGGCGACCTCGTCGTCGACTTCGCCGGCGGGCAGACCGGCCCGGACGGCGAGCCGACCGAGAGCGACCAGCAGCACGTCCTCTTCTCGTGTACCAAACCGTACGCCGGCGTCGCCGTCCACCAGCTCGCGGAGGCCGGCGACCTCGACTACGACGACCCGCTCGTGGCCCACTGGCCCGAGTTCGCCGACGAGGGCAGCGAGAAGGCCGAGATCACGGTCCGACAGGTCCTCAGCCACCAGGCGGGGATTCCGTTCGGCGAGTTCGACGACCGACCCGGCGAGTGGGGCGATTGGGACGCCGTCGTCGCGGCGATGGAGGAGATCGAACCCGTCTTCCCGCCGGGCGAACAGTCGGCCTACCACGCGCTCAACTACGGCTGGCTCGTCGGCGAACTCGTCCGCCGCGTGAGCGGCCAGCCCATCGAGGCGTACGTCGCCGAGCACGTCTTCGACCCGCTCGGGATGGACGACACGACCCTCGGCGCGGCCGACGACGTGGCGACGCTCGCGGGCTTCGCGGAGTTCGACCGCTGTCGCGACCCCGGCGAGGGGCTGGGCGACCCCGCCGAGGAGTCGGCCGCGGCGTTCAACGAGCCAGCCATTCGGAACGCGGTCATCCCGGCGGCGGCTGGCATCGGCACCGCCCGCGACATGGCGCGGTTCTACGCCTGCATCGCCAACGGCGGCGAACTCGACGGAACCCGGCTCCTCGAGGAATCGACGGTCGAGGCGGCCCTCGAACTCCAGGCCGAGACCGAGTCCGACGGCACGCTCTCGCGGCCCGCCCGCTACGCGATGGGGTTCTGGAAGGGCGGCCACGCTGCCGACATGTTCGGGACGCTGAGTCCGGACCGGGTGTTCGGCCACGCCGGCCTCGGCAGCGTCTTCGGCTGGGGCGACCCCGAGGAAAAGGTCGGCTTCGCGTACGTGACAAACGGCATCCGCGAGGAATCCTACGAGCACGCCGCCCGCGTCAACGCCGTCACCGACGCCGTCCGCAGCCTGCTCGACTAGTCGAGCGAGACCGTCTCCAGTTCCTCGGAGATTTCGCGGACGTGGTCGTTGAACGCCGCGACGAACGCCGCGAAGTCGTCGACGTGGGCACGCAGGTCCCGCGCCGACGGCGGGCCGTACTGCGAGAGGAGGTAGACGCCGTTCTCGCCGCCGACGCGGAGGTAGTCGACGCGGCCGTCCTCCCAGTTGAGTTCCCAGCGGGTCCCGTCGACGCGCGTCTCGAACGTGCCGTAGTTCGACCCCTGATACCGGTGGAGTTCGCCCGCCATCGCGGTCGCGGCCTCGCGGATTCCCTCGAGGACGCGCTCGCGCTCGGCGACGACGGACTCCGTCGAGACGACTTCGGGGAACTCCGTCGGCGCGTCGTCCAGCACGCCAGCGAGCGACTCGACGTAGTCGTTGAACGCGGCGACGAAGTCCGCGTAGTCGGTCATCGCTTCCGCCAGCGCCTCGGGGTCGGGCGGCTGGTGAGTCGAGATGACGTAGGTCTCCGCGCCGCCCCGCTCGAACAGGAGGAACTTGACGGTGCCGGCCTCGTACTTCAGCGTCCACGTCCCGGCGTCGGTCTCGAAAGAGCGTTTCCCGTAGTCGCCGCCCTCCAGCAGGGCGAGTTCGCGCGCGACGGTTCCCGCGTGCTCGCGCACCCGCGCGACTACTTCGTCCCGTCGCTCGGTCGCGGCTTCGGTCCCGACCACGTCTGCGTCCAGCCCCTCGATCATGTCGGACCGGACGGTCCTGGGGGGCTTGAGGGCACGGGAGCCGGCGAAAAACGTGTCCGCCGCTCGACGCCTCAGGCCCGCAGTTTCGCTTCGAGTTCGCCCCGCTCGTCGAGCTGTTCGAGGATGTCGCTGCCGCCGACGAACTCGCCGTCGACGAACGTCTGGGGAATCGTCTCGCGGCCGCTGTGGGGTTCGAGCGCCGCGCGGTACTCCTCCAGCGATTCGAGCACGTCGACGGTCTCGAACTCCTCGCGGTACTGCCCGATCAGGCCCAGTGCCTTCCGGGAGTAGCCACACTGTGGCATCAGTTCGGTCCCCTTCATGAACAGGACGACATCGTTCTCCGCGAGGGTCTCCTCGACCCGCGTTTCGACTTCGTCCGCCGAGAGTTCCGCACCGGGTTCGAAAGTCATACCCGTTACTCGGGGTGCCTGATGCAAATGATTTCCGGCACTCGCGCGGGCTGCCGTGCCGACCCGCGCCGCGTTCGAGGGCCGACCGGGACCGACCCGGAAGGAGAAGACACTTGTTGGGTCGCTCGCAGGTGTCCCGCATGGCTGGTCCCCTCGCCACGCCCCTCCCTCCCAGCACCGCGACCGAAACTGCCCCCAGTCGCTGCCGTTTCCCTCAAGGCAGCGCTCGCGACCCGCCGACGCCCGCTGGCGTGATCGGCTCCTGCCACGGGGGTGGGTGACGGTGGCGACCATCGAGACGACGGGACTGACCAAACGGTTCGGCGAGGAGACGGCGGTCGACGACCTCGACCTGACCGTCGAGCGCGGCGAGGTCTTCGGCTTCCTCGGGCCGAACGGCGCGGGGAAGTCGACGACGATCAACCTCCTGCTCGATTTCATCCGGCCGACGAGCGGGACCGTCGAGGTGTTCGGCCTCGACGCACAGGACCGCTCGACGGCGGTCCGCCAGCGCACCGGCGTCCTCCCCGAGGGCTACGGCTTCGACGACCCGCTGCTCGGCCGGGAGTACCTGGAGTGGGCCATCGAGACGAAAGACGCCGGTGACGACCCCGATGCCCTCCTCGATACCGTTGGGCTGACCGACGACGCCGACCGGCTGGCTAGCGACTACTCGAAGGGGATGCAACAGCGACTCGCGTTCGCGATGGCGCTGGTCGGCGACCCCGACCTCCTGATCCTCGACGAGCCATCGACGGGGCTGGACCCCAACGGCATCGGGACCATCCGGGAGGTCGTCCGCGAGCGCGCCGCCGGGGGGACGACCGTCTTCTTCTCCAGCCACCACCTCGCGGAGGTGGAGGCGGTCTGTGACCGTGTCGGCGTGATGAACGACGGCGAACTCGTCGCGGTCGACACCATCGACGGCCTCCGGGAGAGCGCCGGCGGCCACGCGACGATCCACCTCGACTGTGCGGCCCCGCCGACCGACATCGGCGTCGAGGCGCTCGACGGGGTCGCCGGGACGAGCGTCGACGACGGGACACTCGTCGTCGACTGCGCGAACCCCCGGGCAAAAGTCGACGTGGTCACCCACGTCGCCGACCGCGCAGAGGTCCTCGACATCCGCTCGGAGACCGTCTCCCTGGAGTCACTGTTCGCGGACCTGACCGAGGGTGGCCGGGACGTGGCCGCGGCGGACGAACCCCGGCCGGCCGGGGCCGCCGCAGGGGGCGAAGACGGCGTGGGGGGAGACGAATGAGTCTCCGCTCGGTCGCGCGGAAGGACTTCACGCGGGCGCGGCGCTCCCGGGCGCTGTGGGCGGCCGCGACCCTGCTCTCGATGGTCGCCGCCCTGCTCGTGTTCGGCTACCAGGGCTATCGGATGGGCCCGGCCGAGGAGGCGACCGCGGCGTTCCGGACGCTGGCGACGCTGCTGGCCGCCGTGGTCCCCATCGTCGCGCTGGTCGCGGGCTATCTCGCCGTCGCCGGCGAACGCGAGAGCGGCGGCATCAAGTTCCTGCTCGGTTTCCCCAACACTCGCCGGGAGGTCGTGTTCGGGAAACTCGGGAGTCGGCTGGTCGTCGTCACCGCCGGTGTCGCGTTCCTGTTCGCCGCGGCCGCGAGCATGTCGCTGGCGCGCCACGGGACGCTCCCGCTCGCGGCCGTCCTCGGACTCTTCGTCCTGACGCTCGTGTACGCCGCGGTGTTCGTGTCCCTCGCCGTCGCGCTGTCGGCGAGCGTCGCCGCCCGGAGCCGCGCCATCGGTGCCGCGGTCGCCTCGTACCTGCTGCTCGTGATCCTCTACGTCGTCCCCGCGGTCCGTATCCCGGCTATCGTCCGCTGGGTCCACCACACGATGCTCGGTCAGGCCGAGAACCCGCACCTCTACAGCGCGGTCACCTACACCAGCCCGTTCACGGCCTACCGGAAGGCGACGAACCTCGTCTTCCCCGGAGACCAGCAGGTGTTCCGTGCCGTCGAACGGGAGGCCGCGGACCTCCCGGTCTACCTCACCGACGAGTTCGCGCCGGTGGTCTTCGCCGTCTGGCTGGTCGTTCCGATCACACTGGGATACCTGCGGTTCCGGGGGGTCGACCTATGATCGGCGACCGGGTCACGCTCGCCCACGCCCTCGTCGCCGTCGGCGTCGTCCTCCTCGTCGTCCCCGCGCTGGCTCCGGTCCAGCAGTACCGGGTCCACGACACCCGCGGGGGGACGACCGCCGACCGGGCCGAGCTGGAAGAGAGCGGGATCGAGGTCGTCGCCTACGAGAACCTCTCGGACCGCGGGCAGGAGCTCTACCGGGAGACGCTGGAGAACGGGGGCCGCTACACCGTCCCCATCGGACAGGGCGCGCCGGATTTCGACTACGGGGCCGAGGACCGCGACGACGGGCGCGGCCCGACCGGCCCGAGCGTCAGACGATCGGGAACGATCGCCATCGAGCGGCCGCCCGACGCCGACCTGCCGCCGGCCGACGAACCGGTCGAAGCCGTGGCGCGAGCCCGTGAGCGCGAGGCAGCGGAACGTGAACGGGCCCGTGAGCGCGACGGCGACCGCCGCACGTCGACCGGCAACGGGACCGCGACGCCGACCACGCCCGACTACGACGAGATGCGCGAGACCATCACGCGCTACGACATGATGCAGACCACGACCGACAGCCCGCCACTGTCCGACACGGCGAATCTGCTCCGGCTGTTCCCGGCGCTGGTCGGCGTCCTCTGCCTCGGGGTCGGCGGCTACCGGTCGTCGCTCCCCTGAGAACGCCGGCCTGCCGCTCGTAGCCGCCCGAGCGGTCCCGGCTCCGGACGTGCTGGGCCTACACCACCCGACAACTGTACTACCGTCGTATCGTGGCAGTTCAAAAATACGTATTGATAGTAACACTTATTAGACAACAATTTATCGCTGTTAGTATCTCCTGGCGGTAGGGAGACGTCGGGTGGTTCACGAGTCGACGCTGCCAGGGTGGGGTGTGTAAATGACACGTAGCGATAGTCACAACTGTCCGGAATGTAGCGGTATCGTTCGCCGGCGTGACGCCGAGGCGGTCTGTGAGAACTGCGGGCTCGTCGTCTCGTCGGAGACGATAGACCGGGGACCGGAGTGGCGGTCCCTCGACGGAGGGACGGACGGGCGGCGGACCGGTGCGCCGCTCAGACGGTCGCGACACGACAAGGGGCTGTCGACGGAGATCGGGTACGGGACCGGTTCGGCGGTGTCCGGGGAACGCCAGCGACAGCTGGTTCGGATGCGCACACAGCACAACCGGGCGCGACTCTCCTCGAAGCGCGACCGCAACAGGCTGTACGCCTTCACCGAGATTCGGCGGCTGGTGTCGGCCATGTCGCTGGCCGGGTCCGTTCGGGAACAGGCCTGTGCCCTCTTCGAGTCCGCCCAGTCCGAGGGGCTCCTCCGTGGCCGCTCGCTCGAAGGGTTCTCGGCGGCGTCCGTGTACGCGACCTGCCGGACCCGCTCTATCGCGCGGACGCTGGACGACGTCGTCACGGACGCACGCGCTGACGAAAGCGAGTGTCAAGCGGCCTACGACGCGCTGAACCGTGAACTCGGGCTGCCGGCGAGTCCCATCGAACCCAGCGAGTACCTCCCGCGGTACGCCTCGGACCTCGACGTGGCGATGGACGTCGAGCATCGCGCCCGCGAGTGCGTCGACCTGCTCCGCGAGGCCGGCGAGGTGGGCGGGAAGAAACCCAGCGGCGTCGCCGCGGCCTGCCTCTACAAGGCCGCCGACGACCACGGGGTCGGGGTCACGCAGAGCGAGGCCGCGGACCTCGCCGACGTCTCCCTGATGACTATCCGCTCGACCGTCACCGACCTCAGGGGGCTCGCCTGAGGCACCGCGACCGACGGCGAGCGCGACCGACCCCCGGGCGTCGAGCAGGGACGCGGTCGGTACCGGACTCGTCTGTCGGAGCGCACGGGCCAGGGTTCATATACGAGGACGGAGCCAGAGCCGCCGTGCCATTCGTACTCGGTCGTGACGCGGGTATCGACGCGGGGCCGACGGGTCACCTCGGCCGGTACCGTGCGCTGGACGGCAGCGAGGGCGCGAGGGTCCACGTCGACCTCGATGGACCACACGCGGCGACGATCGTCGGGAAACGCGGGTACGGGAAGTCCTACACGCTGGGCGTGTTCGCGGAGGCGCTTTCGCGGGCCGACGGCGTCGCGCCCGCCGTCGTCGATCCGATGGGTGTGTTCGACACGCTCGCCGCCGAGAGCGACGGCGAGCCAGTGCCGACGACCGTCGTCGCCGAGCCGTCCGTCGCGCCGACCGCTCTCGACCCGCGGTCGTGGTGTGCGTTGCTCGGGCTCTCGCCCGAGAGCGGGGCGGGGAGTCTCGTCTGGCAGGCTACACAGGGGGCGGCCACGCTCGATGCGATGCGAGCGGCCGTCGAGGCGACCGACGCGCCCGTGAGCGACAAGCGTGCCGCGACGAACCACCTGACGCTGGCCGACTCCTGGGACGTGTTCGACGCCGATGGACTCACCGCCGCGGGCCTGGCGGGTCCGGATGTCACCGTCGTCGACGTGTCCGGGCTCGACACGGCGCCGATGAACGCCGTCGTCCGCGGGGTCGCAGAGTCACTGTACCGTGCCCGTGTCGACCGGGCGGTCGACCGGCTCCCGTGGCTCCTGGTCGACGAGGCACACACTTTCTTCGAGGGGGTCGCCGAGTCGGCGCTGCAGACGATCCTCACCCGCGGGCGGGCGCCGGGCGTGAGTCTGGTCATGGCGACCCAGCGACCCAGTGCCGTCCCGGCGGTCGGCATCTCCCAGTCCGACCTGTTGCTCTCCCACCGGCTGACTTCCCGCGCCGACCTCGACGCCCTGGAGAAGGCCCAGCCGACGTACATGAACGAGTCGCTGGCCGAGCGGCTGCCGACCGACCCCGGTGAGGTCGTCGTCGTCGACGACTCGACCGAAACGATTCACGCCGCACAGGTCCGCGAACGGGACACGCCACACGGCGGGTCGAGTCCGACCGCGAGCGATGCGGCCGTCGAGTGAGGCGCTCGCTCAGTCCTCGTACTCCTCGGGAGTGTACGTCTCGAGTTCGATGGCGTGGATATCGCGGGTCATGTGCTCGCCCAGCGCGTCGTGGACGCGCTGGTGACGGTCGACGAGCGACTCCCCCTCGAAGGCCGGCGAGACGACCACGGCCGCGTAGTGGTCGTCGTCGTCCGGGTCCCGCGGCGTCGTAACCTCGGCCCGTGCGTCGGGCACGCCCGACTCGATGAGTTCGGCGACTGCGTCGGTGTCCATACCGGTGAGAGCGGCCCCGGGCGCATAACGGTTGCCGAGTGGCGTTCGGAGTACGAACCCTTTTGATAGCTCGCTCACACGCCTCTGGTGATGCGACGGCGCACCATTCTGGCGGCCCTGGCGGCCAGCGTCCCGCTCGCGGGCTGTGGGAGCGACGCGGCGTTCGACGACGAGCCGGCAAACGGCTCGACGGACCCGCCGCCGACCCAGTCGTTCACGCGGTCCGGGCCGGGGACCGCGCTCCGCTGCCGGGGCGAACCGGTCGCCGTCGAACGCGCTATCACGGACGAATCGGGGTACGACGACGACATCGAGTACTTCGCCAGCAACGAGACGGTGCGGTTCGTCGCCAGGCGGAGCGGCGGCGACCCGGCGTGGTTCGAGACGATGCCCTTCGACGAGTGGGGCGCGATCCAGTGTGCGGAGGCGGGACGCGACCGCGTCCGGACGGTGACGGCCGAGCGGCTGAACACACAGCGCTTCGAGGTCCGGACCGGCGATCCGCCGGGCGGGGACGCGTCACAACCGGTCGTCACCCTCTCGGTCACGACGCGGATCGGCCCCGATGGGCAGCGGAGTACCCCTCCGTTCCCCGTCGCCCGACTGGCCGCGAACGCGCCCCAGTCCGTCGATGCCACCGTCTCTGTCGAGGGTGACACCGTCTCCCGGACGATTCCGGTGTACGCCGCCCACCGGACCATCGAAGCGGGGTAGCCGCCTACTCACTTCCGTCGACCGCCTCGACGACCAGCGTCATCTCGATCCGCCCTCGCTCGGTCGTGACGGTCACGTCGAGCGCGACCGCGAGGACGTGCGCCCGGCCGGCGCGTTCCTGTACCACGACGCCGCGGCGGGCATCGCAATCGCCGAACTGCCGATTCGGTCCCCGCGGACAGCGGTCGCTCGCCCAGGCTCGTGCGGCCGAGTCGTTGTAGCGCGTGCGGGTGACGGTCCCTGCGGTCACTCGCGCGTCGGCGATCCGGCCCCGTTTCGGGTCGAGTCGTTCCCGGACGCGGTCGACGGCCGGCCCCGTTTCGACACCGTGGCTCCAGGCGTACTCGCCCTGTACGTCGGCGGCGGCCTCGTGAACCGCACGTTCGAGGTAGCGGTCGGCGTTCGCCGCGGGGTCGGCGTGGTCGGCGCTGGCGGCCACGTCGGCGTGGTAGCCCAGTTGCAGGTACGCGAGAACGACCGGCGCGAGCGCGACGGCGAGCGCTGCCGCGGCGACGAGGACGAGCTGACCGCGGTCACGGCTCACGCGTACCATACCCAGATCGTCACCTCCCCGTTGACCGTCGTGACGCTCGCGCGACCGACCGGCGCGTTCGCGGGCTTCCGGAACCCCACTGCGCCGTGGGGCGTCTCGACGCGGTACATGAGGTTGGCCGGCAGGATCCGGTCGACTCGCCGGTCGAGGGTGCCCCGCTCGCGCTCGAAACTCTCCGCCGAGGCGACGACCTCCGCGAGCCGTGTAGCGCCCCGGTGCTGTGGCGGCTCGCCGGAGAGGACCGTCGCCGCCTTGTTGGTCTTGAGGTCGGCCAGGAACCCGAACAGTTCGGGAAGTCGGTGACGCTCTCGCGGGCGAGGTCCTCGACATACCGATGCTTCCGGTGGAATTCGTCTTCGACGCCTTCGACGTGGCGGTCGGTCCGCTCTGCAATGCGGTGGAAGGCCCTGAACTGGAGGTCGTGCTCGCCGTCGAACTTTCGTTATGATCGGCATCACTGACTGACTGCGTCTTATAGCGGTTCTTGTCCGATTCTACCCAATTAGAGTGGTGTATAATCAACTCCTGGGCCCGCAATAATGTAATACAGAGCTGTGAAATCAGAACTAGACGGAGCCATTTGAGGGGTCCGAGAAAGCGAAACGCATGCGAGCAAGCCACCAGCGGGCGACTAGAACCCGGCCGAGTAGCGAACATGATTGTATATCGAGCGGTCGACGACAGCTCTAATATTCTATTCGGACCACGTACGGCGATTACATCCGATTAGAATTTTCCTCAAACTGATTTCATACCAGTCGTGCAACGCACCTCCCTGGCCGGTATCGCCATCGACAGGCCGACTCGCAGTCCGACATCGCTACTGGAACAGCACCGCGCACATCATACTCGAACCACCCCTCTCTCACCCACATAGTAGCGGCGGCTGGTGCCGAATATACGCATCCACTAGCTCCGCAAATCATACTAGCACGGTTCTCCGACGGTTAGCACGTCAGGGACCGATTATACATCACGGCCGCCGACTAGCGCTGAACCACCCCAGCAGGTAGATTCTTAGCTGTCCGGAGACCCCTCGAACTGGCGCTGGAGCCACGTGAGCGGATACACGGCAGTCAGTCCCGGCTTATCGATCACGAAGCGTTGCGGGGGGCTGGTCGAACTGTAGGTCTTCTCGACCCGGGGCTCGCCCTCGAGTGGCTCGTTGAGTGCCTCCAGAATCTCGTGGCCAGCCGAATGGCTCAGGACGACCCAGATCGCTTCCGCCGGCTCACACGCTGCCATCTTATCGTAGTCGTCAGGGACGGCGCGTCTGACATCGTGATTGACCCGCTCGGCTTCGACCGCGACGACGACGTCGCCATCGGCGTCGAGAGCGACACAGTCCAACCGTCGCCGTTCAAAATTATCGGCAACCGACTCGGGCTCCTCGTCCCCACCCATGAACGCTGCCGCGTCAGCACTCCCCTCGCTGACCTCGTAGTAGGTAACCACCTCCTCGGCAGCTGACTCGGGATCTGCAACGTATTCGGACTGGAGCCAACGGCGGGCCGCTTCAACCATCGCAACGTGTTGGCTTGACTCGTCGAGATCGCCTTTTCCATGCCCGAAATCGACGCCCTCCTGGAACTGCTCGTCGATCGTCTCACGACCCGCTGGTGTGACAGTGTAATACCGATGGGGATGGTCGCCGTCGTGGCGGAGCAGGCCGGCATCGAGGAGGTCGTCGATTTCGGCCTGGTCGATCCCGACGTCTTCTTTCAGCCGGATCATACTGTCGTGGACGATATCGTACTCGATCGGGTCGTACCGCAGCTGCTGGGCGTTGTGGACTGCCTGCAGGAAGGTGAGCTGGCGCGGTGACCACTTGCACGCCTGGATCTCGTCGGGACTCAGCGTTACATTGCAGCTACAGATGGGGACGTCATCCAGGGCAACGCTGGCGAGGTCGTGACAACACTGGATCGCCGCCCGCATCCCGTCGGCCGTGGAATCGAACCGGCTGTCACAGGTCGTACAGACCAGGGCGTCACTGTCGGCGGTGTACCTGAGAAACGAGGGCATCCGACTGGTCGCAGCGAGAATCGACGACGGCTCCTCGGCGTCCGACGGGGCCTCGGCGTCCGACGGCGACGCAGCATCCGGGGTTGGTTTCGCACCCGTCTGGGCAGTGGCTGGGGCTGTCCCATCCGGAGCAGTGGCCCCTGCAGCCGCGTTGGTGCCCGTGGCCGACGCTGCGTGTGCCGGCTGGTCGGCCGCGACCGACAGCCCGTATTCGCCCCGGGTTCGGTCCCGCATCGCGTCGAAGGCGGTCTCGAACCCGGCGGGGGCGCTGTCCACCCTGTCGGGGTGGCCGGCTGGCAACGGGAGCGACTCGACCATGAAGGGGTTCGGATCACGACCTCGGAATTCGCCGGGCAGGTCGACGAGCCACTCGCCGGCCGAGAGCCCACGCAGCCGGTTGGCCATCTCCTGGTTGTCCATGGCCTCGGTCGCGAACCGGTGGGCGAGATCGTGATCGACGCCGACAGTGCTGGTGATGTAACTGCCGACGTTGTTGAGCAACTCCGCGTACACGTCAGCGTCGGTCGCTTCGAGCTGGCCGGGGAACTGCATGGCCAACAGCAACGCACAGCCAAACGACCGGCTCTGGGCGAGCAATCGCTTGAGAAGCGTGCTGTTGGCGACCGACGCTGCCTCCTCGAGATAGACGTTGACCAGTCCGAGCTCGGCGTTCGGACGGCGACGTCGTCGCCGACGCAGCGCCGTCCAGAGATTCGAGAGCAATGCGAGTGTCAGTTCCTCGCGGACAGCTGGTCGGAGCCGACCGGTGTCGAGGATGATGACGACGTCGTCATCGAGCCAGTCTGCGAAATCGAAGGCGGGCTGGTCGGCCTCGATGCCGCTGGGGCGATGGTTGAAGAGTCGGCTGAGATGGGTTGAGGAACTCACCGTCTCGATGCGGTTGATCGCACCGCCCATGATCTGATTGAACGTCTCATAGTCCGTGCCAGTGACGATGCTATCCAGCCGCTCTTCGAGATCGGGATTGCTGACGGCCGGTGGCGTTTCACGGTCGGCGAACCGTTTGAGTGCCGCCTGCAGGTCGCGATTGGTAATGGCATCCCGGCCGTGAATCGGATCGTACAGTGCCTCGAGGACGGTGCTGATGACCTGTATCGAGCGGAGGGCACGTTCGTACTGCTCAGTGCCGATATTCTGGCGCAGGATCTGTTCGTAGTGGGCGATGCGATCCTCGACGGCCACGGTCCGGGGCACGCCCGCGTCGAGTTCCGGCTTGATATCGAAAAAGGAGATCGCCGGCAGCCACTCGGCACAGTCGAAGTAGATGACGTCGTCGAGATCGCCGAACGCGGCGACGTGGCTCTGCATGTACTCTCTGGGCATGCGCCCACCCTTGGAGTCGAGGATGATCTCCGGCCCGGCAGTCGCCCGGTGGTTCGCCAGCCCAGCGGTGATGAGACTCGTTGTCTTCCCGGCACCGGTCTGGCCGATCCAGGCAACGTTGTGCGTCTGGACAGCCGGCGGGATGGCGATCGGGTCGGTCGTCGTCCCGTCGTTGGTTTGGGGCGCACCGATAGCAAGGCCGGGCTGGCGGTAGCGGTCCAGCACCGACTCGGGCGGGAGCGTGATCGAAGTCTGGTCTTCGGGGATCGTTTCGAGTGCACGGTGTGCATCGGGGGGCAGTTGGGCACCGTCGACCGCGAAAAAGTGAGGGAGTTCCTGGTGGTCGACGACGATCCCACGGCTGTCGTTGGTCGTGAGCGGGACTGCCGTCCCTGGGCGCTGGTAGCTCGGGTCGTAAAACGCGCGTTTGTGGATGGCCCCGAGTAGGTCCCGGCCGGTCGATCCCAGATAGCCGTCGTCGTCGGTCCGGACACGGCCAGTGACGCTGTGGAAGTCACCACTGATGTGACTAAACGCCGACTGCAACTGGGTCGCAATCCGGTCGGCACGGTGGGCCTCCTCGGCCGGGGCGAGGGCGGCCACACGCGCATTGACAGCAAAGGAGTGGGCCGACGCTCGGGCCCGGATCTCGGACCGGCGTTGGCGGTCGGACTGAGAGAGATCGACCCGGTCGAGGTCGACCTCGCGGAGCTTGGTGAGTTGGCCCCAGAGCGTCTCGGTCCCGGTTTCGATGGCTTCGATCCGAGCGTCGGCTGCTCGATGCCAGTCGTCGATGGGGCGAAAGAGGACCTGATAGACCATGGGCAGCGAACTCGTCGCCATCGTCTCGATGATGGCAGTGAGTGGACTGTGGTCGTGGTCGTTCTGTCCCGTATGCTGGCTGGTGTCGGCCTGTGTCTGCTGGTGGGGCCGGTCGCTCGTGGCGAACGGTTCCAGTCGGGTTTGCCAGTCCCGGCGGCGGTCGGCGTCGCCGACGTACTCGACGCCGGCGACGTACCAGTCCTCACCGGCGTCCTGTGGCAGATGGGTGGCCCCGAGGTTCTCCCGGTACGTGCGCCTGAGTTCGTACTCGTCGGGAAACAGCGTCCGGAGGCTGGTTTCGAGCACATCGAGCCCGTGCTCGTCGGCGTCTTCGATGCTAAAGCAGTATTCGAGTGCGTCGGTTCCCCGCGAGAGAATCTGGCATTCGATCCATGGTGGCGCCGCGCCAATGTCGAGTGCCCGGGCGAGTTTGTGTGTGATCCCGTCCGGGAGCCGGCCCTTGCTCAGGCCGTGGAACCGTTTGGCCTGGTTGCTGGCCGCGCGTGGTGCGAGGGCAGTTGCTGCGGGGCGAACCTGGATCGCATCCGGCTGCTGTCTGTCTTTTTTCACCGGTAGCTCGTCCGGATTCATGTGGGTCTGCCACTTTGGCTGATAGTTATGTGTTGTGGATTTGATTCGAGAGTCGGTTGGGGCGTGAGCCCTCGCCCGGCTCGCGGTCGCTGCGCGGCATCGCCAGCGAGGGGCCGCGCAGGCGACCACGCGAACGCGACCCGGGCTCGCCCTCACAGTCCGCCAGGCTGGTGGCTGGGTCGCCGAGCGACGGTGCCGGTTGCACAGTGGTCTCTCGCGGGGGGCGAGGCGACTGTCCAGACGACCTTGGGTTCGCCCAGGGGACGGCCTACAGCTACGTCAATCGGCTCGTCGACGCCGGTGTTGTCGAGGTTACTCATGACGAGCAGCCACGGCGGTATGCCGCCCGCGAAATCGACCTGACTGTGACGACGGCCGCGGGCGACCGTGAGTACACGATCACGCCGGCGCTGATCGACGCCCTGCGGTGCTTGCAAGGTCGGGGGATGGCCGAGGCACCCTCCGAGGAAAGGAAACCGAGGAGCGGAGCGAGGCAGCCCAGTCCCGGTTCGATCGGCTGTCAGAGCGGCCGCCATTGGAGCCCGACTCCTGAAACACGGACATGGGCTGGGTTCGATCAGGCTGGCCACTACGCATAGATGTACCCCTTGACGGGGTGATCGAGGTCCCGATCAGGGCCGTCGGTCACTGCTCTGTCGTGTCTCTCTATCAGTGGTCTAACAGACACGCCAGCCATGGAAAATGCTGATATATGGTAACAAGAGTCAATACACGATCTCTGGACCACCTACCATGGAGCCACAGGAATCATCTGCAGACATGCGGTCGCTGTCACCGTTTGTCTCTCTTCGCAGCTACAGAGGATTCGAGAAGTACCTGTCGTCGGCTGACAGAATGAAGGTCGTGAGTTACTGTACCTCTCCGCGGATGATTCTCGAACTCTTCAACGAACATGACATGGAAAAGCTGGAGGTGATCGTTGGCGAGAAAACCGACTTTCGTGAGGAAATCAAATCCGCCTCCGTCGCCCAGGCACTCGAACGATACAAGCGACGCGGGGACCTGTTGATCTATCTCTCACCCGACCGTGATATCCATGCGAAACTCTATATTCTGCGAAACAACGAGGACATCACGATCCTGACCGGCTCACCGAACTTCACCGATTCAGCGTGGACGAATCGCTATCAGGTCAACAACCTCGACGTATTCAACTGCGCGCCAGAGTCCGAATGGCATCAACAGGCACTTGAGCTCTACGATGAATACATGGATCTCTGTGATCCAGACCCGTTTCTGGAAGACTTGACGGACGAACTCGACGCATCCGATGATCCACCTGAAGCGGTCATCGAACGCTGGCTTACGGTAACCGATGCAGAAGAAGAAAACGAACTCAGAGAGTTTCACGGTTCAATTTCTACCCAACTCGGCGAGTTCGGAGCGTCGATCGATGCTGATGAGATAATCCACGAATCGCTGCAACAGTACTCCGATAGCACGCACTCGAAGATGCAGGATCTATTCCAGCCTTTTGATATCACGCTCAATGATAGCCTCTTCCGGACATCCATTGGGGAATATGGTCGTGCTGTCAAGCGCAACTACGATATTCCGAAGTTGTGGGTAACAGCTGATGGAGTACATCTGCTGACGCCGAGTGGACGCCACATCGAGTTGACCGAACCACCACCCAATTCTCAGGCGGTCGATATGAGCCTCGCTAACATCGAAGCATATCTGGAGACGGTCGACAAGGCGGAAACTGACGATGCAGCGGCCGCAAAAGCTCACATGTATGAGGGGTTGTTGTACTTTCTCTGGGCCCCATTTGTCAACCAGTACGCCACGGCGTTTGGGGCAGGGCAGGTCGGTGACGTCGAAAAGAGCGTTCCATTTCTCTACATCCACGGTGAACCAAACGCCGGGAAGGGGACATTCCTTGAATTCGGACTCCGCCTCATCTCGGACAATTCCGTCGTCAGCCCGATCGACGGTGCAACCGTCGGGAGTCGGACGCCAAACAACATTCGCGAACCAGTGACTGCATTTCCCGTTGCATTCGACGATGTCGAGCGACAGACGTTCGGTCGGTTGGGACGACTCCGGAATTACTGGGACAACTGGAACGGCAAACCATACCCGGCGATCATCATTACGAGCAACGAGAACAAGCCCGACGAGTGGTTCCTCAAGCGGGCCAAGATGCTCCATTTCAAGCTGATGTTCACTGGACAATCGACGTCTCGGATGCGAATGCGGGAAATCGTCGAGGCCGATAATCCATTCTACAAGTGGTTCACACATCAGTATCTGCGACGCGATATCGAGATGGCGGATCTGGTCGACGAGGAGACCGACCGTGATGACATTCTGGCAGTCGTCCGGGACACGGTCATCGACCTGTACGAGTACGCTGATCGTCCACTACCGACGTATTTCCCGGAACAGCCAGCAGAATGGGAGCATGACATCGGTCGACAGCGCTGGCACGAGGCGATTGATAATGGGTATCTTGCCTTCCAGCGCCGCAACGACCGACTCGTTGCCGTGTTTGATGACGATCTCGCCTCCTATGAAATCGACAACGCGTACCTCCGGAACCTCCCTCGGCACATTCGGGCTCGCCGCGCCCACAACGAAATCTGGATTACGTCCGTTGACCCCTTCGAACGCTGGCTACAACGGAATGTGGACGAGGTTGGTGGATTCCTTGATAGGCTTCGGACTACCTGGTTCGAGTAAGCTAGGTAGCTCTCCTATCCGGATTCGTTTCCGTCCACGTCGATCGATACTGAGATAGTATTCCCGTCAGGCTCCTGATTAGTCGTGGTTCCATACACGACGAGGAGACTAAGCTCGAGGAGTGTTTCAAGTCCGTCGACACCCACCGCTGTATGGATAAATCGGAATGGGCAGGTGAGTCGATACAGGTGACTCAACGCTTCGTCGTCTGATGTGAGGGCCTCGGGTAAGTCCTCCTCGACCAGATCACCGAGTATTGCTGTCCGGTTGTCGAACTCGTCCCAGCGATTGAGGTGACAGAAATCGGTGAACGCGTGACGGACTGTTTCATGGAGTCGGTCATGGTAGCCATCCGGTGGTCGCCGATTCCCGTCGATTGCTTCCTGTATGTGGACACGGTCAGCGATACTCAGGAACCCCTCAGAGAGATCTTTCTTGTCTCGCTGTAACTGTGTTCCGCAGTTCGAGCAGTATTTTGCCGATGGGAGTTCCGTATTCCCGCAGTCGTCACAGACTGTCATAGAGTCACTGTCACGGGTATCCTCTTGATTCCCGATGGCCGTTCAGTATGGGGTAGACTCCTGTTTTCGGGACCGTTCCCGTCCAGAGACACGCGATACACGGGTGGTTGCTCTCGATACTGGCAAGAACCCTGCCGTCACGCTCGCGACCGATCTTGAGTTTGCTGGAGTAGTAGCGAGATCACGGTCGACATCTGAGACTATCCCTGAAAGCCCTCGGCCGCTCGGCATCCCGCGACCACAGCTGCGCTCCTCGTGCCTGCGGTGCTTGCGGGGTCGGGACGATCGAGGCGGCCTTGCCCTTTCTGCGTCCGCCAGGACGGTGGTTACTTCTCTGAGCTCCGTCGGTGGTTGCACAGTGGTTCCTGACGGCCCGCACCGCTCGCCGCGTGCCGCCTTCCGGTGAGCTTCGCTCACCGGCGTCCCGCTCACTTCGTTCGCGGGACCTCCGCGTCGCTCGCGACCGACCATTCCGGGCGGTCTGCCTGCAGTAGCGGGCGGACTGCCGGGCTAAAATGAATGTGCCCTCGCCGCCAGCATTAAGCGCGTTTTCGGTTGCGCCCCTCGCGGGCTTTCGCGTTCCAGCGCTTGGTGCCGCCTACGCTGTCGCGCGCCACACGGCGGCGCGCGTTCTCGGCGACAGTCGCGCTGGACACGGACCCGCAGTCCGGGCCGGACGCGAGAAACGGCTTAAAGCTGGCCGCTCGCTCCGGGCGGACGGCGCGCGGTGCTGGATGGGGCCACCTCATGCAGGCGCGCTCTCGCTCGCGCCCAGAAGGGCGCTCGCGAAGGCGCGAGCGAGAGCGCGCAGATGGGTCTGTCGGTCGTTGTCGTCGTCGGAAAACCGCGATGTAAGGGCATCGCGGTGGCGGCGCGTGAGCGCCTTCGGAGCTGTACTCCAATGACTTCTAGAAAGACAGTCGTAGATAAGGATTCGGTTGAGGCACAGAACGAGAAGTACGCGGACGATGCGGCGTACGCCGTCGAGGACGATCCCGAGCTCCGGGCGACGGTCGAACTGGAGTCCCAGGCGAAGGTGGACACCAACCACCCCGATGCACGCCCGGAAGGCATGACGCTCGAAGGGCAGGAGACGCACCTGGCGCGGAAAATGGAAAAGGAACGGACGCGCCAGCGGTTGGATCGCCGGCAACAGTCCAGCCGGGAACGACGGACTCGCAAGGTGGCTAGGTCAGGCAGTCACGAGCGACGACAGCAGTTCGAGGAACGCGCGGCGAGCGTGGCTCCGTCACAGGGGCCGAGCGATCCCCGGGAGTTGTGTTCGCAGGCGGAGTTAGCGCGGATCAACGAGCAGGCAGCCCGGTTGGTTGAGGAGGTCGATGGGTGGTCGCGAGCAGCCATCGCGCGGCGGCTGGCCGCACGGGTCGTCGACGGCGCAGACATCTCACGGGCGGTGCTGGACGTGGTCGAGGGCTGTCAGCGCGAACCCGGGACGGCTGTACCGATCGCGGCCGTTCCCGAGGTGGATCGAGCGACGGTCAGCATCGAGGGGACAGTCAGTCAGCTCTGGGACGCTGACAGTGAAGCCATCAGCCAGGTGGGGTTGCTCGAAGATGAGAGTGGTCGTATCAAGTGGACAAGCTGGGTGAAGTCTCGGATGCCAATCGTCCAGGAAGGTGATCGGGTCGTGTTCCGGAACGTCGCCAAGAACTGGTACCAGGGTCGATGTTCGGTGGCTCTGACGGGGCAGAGCCACATCCACTTCCCGGATCGCGACCGGTGGACTGACCAGTAGGCGACACGCTCTCCGGTTTTTCTTTTCTCGTGCCACCTCGGCCTGCCCCGCCTCCCCGCCCTCCGCTCCGTGCTCGCTCCCGATGGTCGCTGCGCGCGCAGCCACGACCTTCATCTACTTTGATGGACACTGATAGAACAAAGTTGCTGTACTTTGTATCGGTGTTCTCGTACTTCGCGGAGACGACAAGACGGCTACGGCAACCGGATCACCGACGGTAATCGGTTTGCCGATGCAGGCTCCACAGATGACGGCTACAACTCAACTGGTACGACCAGTGGGAGTGGACCGGGATTTACCACATTGCTCAGTCTGCTTGTGATCGGTCTCGTGGCTAGGATTCGGGTGGTTCGGGAATCGTAGCAGCATCGGCCACGTGAACAGCGACGGCAGTCACTCACTCGTGGGTGATAGTAGTCCTGTAATTCCCTCGCACCGCTAAGCTCGGTTGGGGCTGCATCGTTCGAATCCTCCTATCCCTGGTAACCAGGTTGTGGCATGACCCTTAGACCAGGACGACCCCAGTCGAGGTATCAGAGCTGTCGTTCCACTTGTCGTTGCCTTTCTGCGGGCAGATAGGTAACGCAGTCGTCGAACACCCGCTCCATTCGTGCCTCCCATCGCGGGTTCGACTGGTACGCCTCGAGAGCTTCAGGCCCGGCATAGAGGATACTTCGGGCAAGGAGTTCGATCACAGCCGATCGGAGATGGTTGTCCTTCATGTAGCCTGCATCGGCATACCGATTTAGCTGTGGGTTCTCTTCGATTCGGGTCCGAAGTCCGGCCATACTCTCTTTGAGTGTCGTGACGACCGTGTCAACATTGTCGTCAGTCAGGTGTGTCGGCTCTGGATAACCCGAAGGGAAGCAGTCGCCGATGAGCGCCTCGAACGCCCAGTTTTGCTGTCGGAAGTACGTCTCGCGATCATTGGCAATGTGTGTTTCCGCGAGGATCGCCGCGAACACGACGTGAGGCAGGATCTGTGACTGCATGTTTGGATAGATCTCCGCTGCTTGAGCGTCGGATTGGCCCGCGTAGTGGCGGAGGTACGCACAGTAATCAGCGACGTGACTTTCTCCCCGTTCGCCCTGCTGATCCTGCTGTGAGTAGACGGCCTTGATTGCTTCGAGTGCGGCTTGGCGAGGCACAGTAATATCGGACCGTCCCTCATCGAGCAGGAACAACAGCAGCGTCGTTGCGTTGATCGCTTTCAGGCGGGTTTCGACTTCCTCGAAGTGGTACTCCTCGCTGGTCATCCCGTGGACGAACTCGCTGATATCCTCCTCCCACCCCGCATAGAATGACTCGATGAGATCGGTGGGATCGTCACCTCCCGATTGACTCCATTCCCGAACGCGGAGGCCGCCTTTAGGCTCATCTTTGTGCTTCGGTTGCTCGTCCACAGATGCTGGTTCGTCACCAGAATCAGACTCATCGAGGTTCTTCAACGCAGAGAGCAGCCCATTCAGCGACTCAACAGCGTTCGATCGCTGTTCTTGGTCGTCTTGGAACAGCCCGGGGATCTGTTGGGGAACCGTTGTCGCGCCTGCGTCTTCGATCTCATCAGGTGTGGGCTCACCAGACGTGGGGGTATGGGTCTGGACCCACCGCGCTGTCGAAGTCTGGCTCCCACAGCGAAGCGTGGCTGTTGCCGTCCGTGTGAGTGGGCGCTCGTTTGCGTTGCCATACAGGTCTTTCTTCACGGTAAACTCAGCTCGGTCACTATCAGATGCCCACTCGAATTCGTATGGTTCGAGCGAAATCTTCGCTGGCTCATCGTCATCAGCCGTCTGAACGAGTAGCGTGGCCCCATCTTCACGGAGTGTCGCTTCGATTGACTCGGTTCCTTCACCAGCCACGGTGAGTGTCCCACCGTTGTAGGAGGGTCGTCGGTGGTAGCTGACGCTATATAGCTCAAGATCTGTCTCGTCACGCCTTTCGGTATTCTGGTCAGTTTCGAGCGTTTCGAACTCGGCCCCCGCCTCGAACGTCGACAGATCGACGGCGGTCGCAGTTGCAAACGGCGGTGTCTCAAACAGATACTCAAAGTGGTTTTGTGGCGCTCGCCGAAGCAGTGCGGCCTCGATATTCCCACCGAACTCAGTCGCTGCGGACAGCAACGCAGCGTGAGATGCGTTTGGACTGCCACTCAAACAGTAGTCTGCCTGTTCCGTTTGTACGCGGAGTACCTTCCCGTGGACGTAGCGGTTTGCCTCGTAGCGTAATGCTGTCGCTGTGGGGGATTCGAGCCAGTCTTCGAGTTCCTCTGTCTCGATCTGTGTTCGGCCCTGTTGGAGCCACAGTCGTGTCTTGATGCCATCCTCGGTGAACGACCGTGGGACGGCAAGCGACGAGCCATAGAACGGCGCTGCAATGTCGACGGCTTGTATCTGCTCGCCTCGCTCCCGTAGCACCTCGGTGAGCTGTGCCAAGAGTGGGCGTTCTAGGTTGTGGAGAAAACGTGTCGATCGCCGCGTCGGTTCTGGCGTATCGATTTCATCGAGCCACGCGCCTGCGGCGAGGGTTTGCTCGATTGTCTGGGTTGTTACCGAATCGATCGATTGTCCGAACGGTGGCTCACAGAGCGCGCGAAGGAACGCACTGATTGACAGACAGACGGCGGCTCGTTCCCCTCGCTGTAGCGCGGAGTCAGCATTGCTATCACTGTCTGCTGTGGCCCCATCCTGATCTGCTTCGATGGCTATCCACGTTGCGATTTCCCTGTTGTTCGTCATGCCTGGATGGGTCAGATTTGCACTCCCAACGGCGGCATGCACGC
The DNA here is from genome assembly GCF_023028345.1 of Halorientalis marina. Taxonomy (GTDB): domain Archaea; phylum Halobacteriota; class Halobacteria; order Halobacteriales; family Haloarculaceae; genus Halorientalis; species Halorientalis marina. The sequence goes on from NZ_CP095487.1 coordinate 794,848, forward strand.
GCCGCTCACCAGCGATGTAGTGGATCTTGGGATGGAACGCCCGATTCGGGCCTGCTGAGACGGGTGCTAACTGATATCGCTGTCCCGCATGGCGTGGTGCCTGACTGGCCCGCCACTGCTGGTCATTAGCCTGATCGGCTGTTGTCAGCGTGCTCTCGTAGTGTGTTGCATCAGCGAGGATTGCGATCGTCTCATCGACGTTTTTGTCCTGGAGTGCGGGGAGGACAGCCTGTTCGAAGAACTGTGGCGCAAACGGATACGTCGTCATGATCACACCAGTCATGACACGATCGTCCTTGTCCAGCTCGCGAAGCAGGTTCATGTATCCTCCTCGCTGGTGAACGCAGCTGTGAACTGTCGGCCCCGATCAGTGACCTGCATATCATACAGGTCGTTGTCTTCGATTAACCCCAACTCATAGCAAATATCGCCCAATCGGTCGAACTTTAGCGTCGGCGCGTTCGGGACGCCACCGTTGTACACGTTGCCGTCATTGATGCCGTGATCGAAAGTCAGGCGACCGTCCTGCTCAACCTGTAACAGCTGTGGCGATTTCCCGTTCCCGTCCTTGATCTTCCCGTACAGCCGCTGGAAATAGTGGTCGAGTACCCAATGGCGAGTTAGGCTGGCCGCAGTGAGTGCGAATGGGGATGCCGCCCCGGTGTCTTCTGGGTCAATCTCGATTTGTGCCTGCTCCTCATGGGCACTGCTCAACCGCCAACAGGTCGCGGCACTTGGTTCGTCCTGGGCCGTCTGGAACCAGTTCGTGAATGGGGCCATTGTGTCTGTACTGTAGTACTGTGTGTATCGCGTCGTGAGCCGAGCGAGCTGGATGGCACTGTAGGCTGCAACGCGCTGGGACTTTTCGAGACTGCGGGGTTCAGACAGTGTGGCATCGAGCAATCGTTGGTAGGCGCGTTCGCTGTGTCCGGAGAATGTGAACGGGTCAGTTTCGGAATCCGTGTCCTGGAGTCTGGCACAGACTCCTCCCCACGTCGTATCGATGGGGGCTGCCTCTCCGGGCACAGTCGTCTGAAGTGGGGCAGTCGGTGCCTCACCGAAATACACTGCATCACGGACACCTGTGAGTGTCGTACGATCGTCGGCTGATCGTTCGGTCAGTGAGAGCCCGGCCAGTGCGTCGCCAGCCGCCTGGTCGAACTTGCCAGTCGTGAACAGCTGTTGGAGTAACTGTTCTGGGGCGATCGGTTCCAGTTGCTTGATCGCCTCGAGGATCGCGATGAACAGCGACTGGAGCGCATACGAGGCAAACTCTGCATGAACGAGGAGTCGCCACGCTTCGCGAGCGTCCGCGAGTGCTTCAAACGCAGGTGTCGGCGTGTGTCGCCGATTGACCCAGTCACCGATCGAGAGCAGAAGGACGAGCGAACTCCGAACGAAGGCGTCACGTCCCGTCGTGAAAAACAGGTCGAGGTCTTCACTATACTCTGCGTCATCGACCTCGCTGGCCCCCGCAATCGTTGCTTCGATGATCGCATCGTGGCCCTCGGCCGAATCTGCTGGCGATTCGAGATACTCACGCAACGTCAGCAGATCCGGCCCCGGTTCACGGCCAAATGCGAGTTCGTCGAAGTGGTCGGTCGGGGTCACGAGATACCAGTAGGCCTGTGTGAGTAGCTCCTGCTCCTTACTGGAGAGTTGACAGAGACAGCCACCCGCCATCATCTGGTCGAGCAACTTACGCGGTACCGTTTCTTGTTTGACCGCCTGTTCGACGGCTTCGAATGTAACGGGTACAGCGACCTCGTATGCATTGGCGAGTGCTTCGCCAAGTGGCGTAAGCGTCCATTCGTTCTCGAACAGCAACAATCGGTAGAGGACGCCGCTGTAGTAGCTATCGAAGCGAGCGGTGTCACTACCCGCGATCTGCATCGCTTCCGCGCTGATGTCGATGTCGTCTACTGCTGGGTCGGCAAGCTGGTCCTCGAGGTCGTCGGTCCCACCCATGATGCCGTTCGTCCCCGTCCCCGCTGAGGGGCACTCATGTCCCGTACTCGCGACGAGCAGCACTTTCTCGAAGAGGGCACGTTCGTCAGCATCGTGTTCGTCCAGGTTGGCTGTAACCCAAGCCCAGTAGGAGAGATAACGCAGCCGCTGGGTTATTGCGATGCTCAGGACCGGTCGGAGAAGGCGGTCCTGCAGACTCGCCTCTGTTGATTCGACCCCAAGTGGATCAAGCACGCGCATCGTCGGTGCCCGATCGGCCCAACGAGGATCGAGCGACCTGAGTGACATGGCTTTGTCAACTGCTGGTGAGCTGTTAAGTGATGGCTTTGTTTCGGACACTCGCTGCGCGCGCAGCCACGACCTTGGATACGGTTTGTCTGGCGCCGGCGATGGGTGCCGGCGCAGCAGGGCGAGCAAGCAATGGCCCCGGTGCGTCGGCGCTTCGAGGTGTTCGAGATGCATATGATGATATACGCACTGGTAGAGGCATCGACGCACGACGACGCGCTGGCCACCGGAAAGACGGTGTTCGACCGTCTGGTCGGCGCGGATCCACACGCTGGCGCCGTCTTCGATTACTACGTCTGTTTCGACCAGGAAGACACGTCTGTTGCGGGCAAGGCGCGATGGGGCGAGCTCCCGACAGCAGCTCCTGTCGACTCCGGCGACGGTCAGGACCTGCTCGAGCGTGGCTGGGAGGCGACGAAGGAAGAGTTCGAGCGCAATCTCGACTGGGTGAAGGAAGCACTGGATGAACTCTCCGATGAGGAGATCATGCGTGACGAGGATCTCGCTCGGCACTCCTTCCACCAGGTCGGCGCGTACGACGGCCCGACGATCTTCCTGTACACCGAGCAGGCGACCGGCATTCGCCACCGTGGGCAGCTGGACCGACTCCTCGAAGAGAGTGAAGAACTCTGGATCGTGCCCGCTGACGTCCATTTCTGAACAATGTCCCGAATTCCCAATTGGCGACGCGAGAGCCGCTCGCCGACACTCATATATCGGAACACCGAGAGCGGTGCCCGAGCTGTCTTGCATCGAGCCCCGGACTCCTACCGGTACAAATGGCGTGGGGAAATCCTCGCCGACGGCTATCCGGTCTGGTCACGGGGGTATGAGACGATGGACGCGAAGTCATTCCGTGACGAGCTCCGGGAGCGGCCAGTTCCGGAACTCAGCTGTCCGGAGTGTCCGAACGACGATGTTCGCGTCGGCGAGAAGGCAGCAGATGGGGCCAAGATCCAGCGGTGGTACGACTGTCCCGACTGTGGGTACGAAGTCCCCTCACGTATCGTCTACGGTGCCGAACGGAGAGTGGGTGGCCTCGCACTGGGGGCTATTTTTTGTCCGGGCAGAAGGAGGTGACCCGGTACGACCGGGTTGGGAAAACAATGAGTCTCGAAGTACTCGACCGACACAGCGAGGCACTGTTCGAGTTCCTCTGGTGTCCCGTTTGCGGGCAGGAGGTGTTCACCCACATCCCCTTCGAGGGGGTGTTCTGCAAGAACTGCAACACGCAGGTCGAACTTCAGGAGTCCCGAGAGACACGCGGCTACGAAGAGGCCGTACTCGCCTGTTTCGATACCGACACCACCTGGAACCTCCACGTTGACGAGAAGCTTCGTCGCGACCTACCTGATGGGTCAGCACGCGTGAAGGTCTTCGGTGCCCCGGACGACTACGAGGTCGACTGGTGGAGTCCGGAGCCAGGTGAGGACTGGGAGCCTGTCGAGCGTGGTGAATTCGACGATGTGGAGGAACCAGACGAGGTGTCACATTTAGCGTAGTCGTCTGGTGAATCCTTCATGGGACCACTGGGACTCGAGTATTGCTCTGAATTGTCGCAATCAACTTTATCATCGTATGTTGTCTCCTCCCAGCAATGCCGAATAGACAATCGAAAGAGGAGATCTGGGAGGAGTGGGTGCGGAGGACAGTTCTCTCAGATATCCAGTCGGCTGCAACCCCGGATCCGGTGCCAATGGTCGACGACAGCGGCTCGGATTTATCGATGGCCGACGAGTACGATACGTATCGCCTGGGTCGGGGGAGTGGTGACTATCTGTACATGTTGTACCTCCTTGCGGAACCCGCAGACGGACCCCGAGATGTGATCCCGGTGTACATCGGCGAAACGAGCAACGTCGCGAGCCGACTGATGAACCACTTCAGAAAGCTCCGGGACGCCCTCCCCATTTCGGAGTGGGAAGACGATGGGTCATGGGGCAGTTACGGGAAGTACGATCACATCGCGACCGTCTACGAACACTCGGCTGCACAGCTATACGCGTGGGTGGTCGACGTCGACGATCTGGAGGCAGGTCCGTACGGGTACCCGACGTATCGACACGAACTCGAGGGGAAGATGGTCGGCCTCGTTCACTCGCTCCCTCGGTTCGATCGCGTCTTCGCCAATCGCGACTTTGTTCCAAACCGCGTCCCTCACGAGATGGGCCAAGTGGGCCCCGAATGGGTCGACGACGAAAACGAATCCTCGAACGACGAACCAGCACGTCTCACTGACCTACCCGTTGAGAAGGTAACCGCGGAGAGTAAGACCGAACTGTGGTACGAGTGGGTCGAGAAAACCATCTGTCGAGACATCAACGACTCCGAAGAGACAGATCCGATACCACTCTTCGAGACTGACGAAAACCTCGTTGTCGAGACAAAGACACTCGGCTCCTCGACGGTGCTCACGCGAAGCGATGCCATTGACGAACGGATCCGGCGAGAGGGCAAACGATGTGTGCACAGTGACGGTGTGAGAGAAGGAGAGAGCGGATTACTCTATGTCATGTTTCAACTCAACTCCGAAAACCCCTCCCCTACGGATGTTGTCCCACGGTACATCGGCAAAGCTGAGGCGTACGGGAAAAAGAACGAACTGAGTGCGAACTTCGAGGAGATAGCGAAAGACCGGAGCGGCACACGGAGTTTCGCTCGGTGGGGCGACGGGAGTTACTGGCACGTAGGGGAACTCTCGGAGACAGTATTCGGGGAGGCATCGAAGAAACTCAGTTGGGCGAGCGAACTTTTCGAACAGGGAACACGGCAGCTCAAACAACAGACGTACCTGTGGATCCGTGCGTGGGACCCGGAAATGTATCCGGGGCCGTACGGCTATCCAGCGTATCTCGCAGAAGTTGAGCCGCTACTGGTTGGACTCGCATACGAGGCATGGCCCGATTACCTACTCAATCACAACGAAGTCCCAAGTGACGCACCGGCGAACAGCCGCGAGTTCGAATTTCGACCTGTTGAGGACGGTCACTGACGGCCTTCCCCGAATCTTTCGGCAAATCAGTGATCCGCTGATACCCTTTTCAGCGCATACCCCTTCCGATTCATCCAACATTCCTGCTCCCACGTTCAGGGAGGGAAAGGACGCAGACTTTGACAAAATGGACCGGCTAAATAATTCGGTGACGCTGTGTATTCCTCATCACCAGTACTGGGAGCAGTTGTCTCCACTCAACCCAAATATCCAGGAGTGAGCTATGCGGCTATTTCTTTTTAATTTGTGGACCAGACCTCCCACGACCCACCTCCCCGCCCTCCGCTCCGTGCTCGCTCACGAGGCGTTCCTGTCGTCACGCCTCGCTACGCTGTGCGCGCAGCCACGACCACTGGGTGGCGACTCAGAGGAAGACAGAGAGCGACTGTTTTCACTACTCCACCACCATCTGATTAAGATTCGCAGTGATGTCCTTAGATTCAGTTGCGTCCGCACTCAAGAACGCCGCGAAATCTTGAGACACTACTCGGGTGTCTACTGATACAACGGCGTAGTATTATTGCTACCGTCCTTATCGGGTAAAAAACCGAGGGCACGTTTTTGTTCTCGGAGTCTGAAAAGTCATTCAATAAATGAGCGCTTCATCTGATGATAGCTATTCACTTGAGAAAGCGAAGGAGAATTTGGACGTTCTTCGGGCTGTAGAGGACAAAGTTGTTGAAGCAATCGAGCAGGCAGCAAGCACAGACGTTTTAGAATATCTCATCCGCGAGCAGCAACTCGATCTTCATCATGAGGGCGATCAGGGTGTCGGTCGAATTCGCCGAGCAGTTCTCGAATCCTCGAAGGCCTCACAGAATCTGAAACGCACCGTCATCACCCGTGGTGATGATACACCAGCGACTATTCTGGTCCCGGACGCGGTGGAACGGAACGCAAAAACCGCTCTAAAAACCGGGAAGCCGGTCGTTCTCTATGGACCGACTGGTACAGGGAAGACTACATTCGCTAAACAACTCGCACTCAATCACTGCGTCGGCTACTCGCTTCACACTGCAACACCGTCATGGACAGCAAAGGACATCATCGGGGGCATCGGACCAAATCTCACTGGCTCTTCGGGCTATCAGTCGCTAAACTACGAGACAGAACTTGGGGCAGTCTCGGAAGGAGTTAAGCGGGCCCGTGACTTCAACATCCCCTACGCAGTCATTCTTGACGAAATCACCCGGGCCGATATTTCCCAGATCTTCGGGCCGCTGTACACGGCCATCGAGAATCGCAACCAGACCCTCATCGAGACTGATGACGGCGAGACTATCGAGCTGGACGAGGACGTGAGCATCATCTGCACGATGAACATGTCCGACCGAACGGTCAACGAGCTGGATAATGCAATCACCCGGCGATTCGCGATGGTCGAACTCGACGAATACGATGACGACGACCGTCGGGCGTTGTTCGAAGGTTGGCTTGAGGACAACCTCGGAGAGACCCCCCTCCTTAGCAACGACGATCTGCTCGACCTTTTCGAGGCCGACTACGACGGTATCAACAACGGCTCTGAACAGGCTTCACGTGGCCCGATTATGCGATTTGGGCCGATGCATTACCGCGACGTGACGATCTTCCTGCGTGAGGCACTCCAAGACGACGACCTGTATATGGACGCCCCGGAGGAGGCTGTCGGGCAGGCGTTCCGCACGTTCATTGTCCCGCGCCTACTGAATTCGGCGGCGTTCCCGCAGATCGAGCAGATCGAGGAGCACTATCGGGCACTCGACAACGATTTCGAGATGTTCGACCTCGCGCCGGCTGCCGACCTCGCCAGCCGAGAACTTGAGGCCGAGCGTCGCCGGATGGGTTCCTACGAGCAATGAGCGTTTCCGATCCGGACGCATCGTACACCTACCAGCCCGGGACGTTCAGCGTGCCCGAGCGAGGTGAAATTCGCATCGAGGGGTGTCCCCCTTCGATCGACGACCAGCTCCGTCGCGCCTCCTTCGAGCAGGAGAGCGACAACGTCTTCGTGAAGACGCAGGAGTCGCTCGACGACCGCGACAAGGAGTACCGGGTCGTCAAAGTCCGAGTCAATGGCCCGGTACTGCACGTGACGGCGCGGGACAACGTGGGCATCGTCAGCCTCACACCTCGGTCGAAGCTCCGCATCGAACCGAAGATCGACTGGGACTACATCTTCGATATGCTGCTGGCGGTGCATGGTCGCAAGCGGTCGGTCGAATACCACGGCATCCCACTGGACGAATTCCGCACCGAAGACATCGATCTGGAGGACGTGTTCCTGATTCTGGCGATCAACTACCTCAACGGGCTGGAGACCATCCACCGCAACGGGTTCGTACGGCGACTGGAGACGCGACGTGCTGACCTCGAACAGCCACGGGGTGTCATCGATATCGAGCAGTCGCTGGTCAATCAAGCCGAGGGTCGCGCCCAGCAGCACTGTCTGCTAAAGGAGGTCAACTACGATAACGCGGCCAACTCGCTGCTCCATTACGCGGGCACGCATCTTCTTCGGCTCTTCCGGCAGTACGAGGACGAGTACGACCATCAGGCGTACTACCACATCTTTTCGCAAGTGCATCAGGAGGTGCGTCACTTGGAGGGGCTGGACGTGACGAGCGGGCGTCGACGGATCCCCGAGTACCGACGCTTCTCCATACACGACCTCCCCAAGCAGCGCCACTACTATCAGCAGGCCATCGAGGTTGCGAAGGCGGTGGTGGCTTCCTCCCTTGGAACGCCGGCGATGGAGGGCGACCGAGAATTGGTCGTGGATTACGTGTTGAATATGGAGTCCCTGTTCGAGCAGTACTCGCAGGTCGCCATCGAGGATGAGCTGGACACAATCAAGGACTACGACCAGCTTGACCAGACCGCAAACGTCTCGGCCGTCCGGTCGCCGACACTCCAACCCTTCGAGAAGGAAAGGCAAGTGTTCCACCAACCGGATCACGCGGTTGAGGAGGGCGACGAGACGCTGGCCGTCCTCGACTCGAAGTACTACGCTGAGGGCAAGGATCCGGTGAAGAGTGGCGGCTCGCGGTCGCGGCTGTTCAGTTACGCGTACCTGCTGAATACGCCGCGGATGGGATTTTTGACACCGCTCGGTGAGCCGCGGACACGGACGGTCGCCCAGACAGGGGCGGAGCTACAGGTGATCTCCCCCGACAGCGACCACTTTTCGCTCGATGGATACCACGCCTGCGTCCGGAATTACCTGCACGAGGCACTTGCCGACGTGTATCCCGCCCTCGACGTCTACCGTGCCGTTGAGGAGCACGCTCTCTGTCTTGATCAGCACGACGCGTCCGCACTGGATCGCCTGACCGACCCGGATGGGCCGTTCGACTTCAGCAACGTCCACGAGTTTTCGCTTCGCGTGATCAACGCGGCCGCGGACACACTATCGACACAGTACCGGTCGCGCTCCGATCTCGAACAAGATGGCAAGTGGACGCGGCGGCAAATCGAGACGCAGTGCCGAGAACGGTCGGCGGAGTTCACGACTTGCGTCCCGGTCTTTCGTCGAGAGAACCGCGAGGAGCGAATCGACCTGTACTTCGTGACGCGTAGTGAGGACGGGAAGCCTACAGACGTTTCCGCCGAAGACGATTTCCGGTTGCTCTGAGCAGACTCCTCAGAATGGTGCCGTGAGCCAGCCACCACTCCGACGCTCGATCTGCGGCCCGAACACGTGACTCAGCCGGTGGAGATCACCGCCAGTCTGCAATTCAAAGTCGCGCTGACGCCGCTGAAACGACCCCTTGACAGCGAATTGAATGGTCGGCAGCGGACTGCGGTTCTCAAGTGTATTCGCGTTGCGATCCATCAGCGTCGACAGCTCGCTCACCGCATCGTCGTCGCCAAATAGGTCGTCAAGGCCGACGACGCACACCTCGTCGGGCACATCGTTCTCGCGGAGCATCTCTTCGAACTCCTCGACCGGCACTCGGTGATCGAAGAGATCGTACTCGTCCTCGACGACGATGTTATATTCGCCGGGAAGTTTGCCGTGCTCGACCATCGTTACTCGAAGTTGATCTCGACGGAGATGTTTGATGCTTCATCGGGCATACGCTCGAAGAGGTCGCGCACCTTCGTGAAGTCCTCGCCGGATTCAAGGGTGAGCTTTGTCATCGTCTCCTCGACTCTTGCAGTACCTTGGAGGGGCTCGGGAATTCCCATTCGGTTGGTCAGCTGGAATCTGACCTCGCCGTATGTGACCTCCCCGGAATCTTCCTCCTCTCGCCATTTCCGACGCAACGCGGCTGCGTCGTCGCCGTTGAACACGAACCGCCAGCCACCGCTCGGTATGCGGAACTGGTAGCCCGGCGACCACCGTGTCGGGTCGCCAGATCCGTCAGAGGCGATGACGTACTCGGGCTCCGCCTCACGTCCGAGGTTTCGAAGCAGGAACGTCTGAACAGCGTCTTCCGAAACCGACGCGTCGAACCGGTCAGCCACACTCCCAACCGTGAACTCGTCGCCCCCATCGAGCCCCTCGATGTAGTCAAGGATCTGCTCGACGATGTCGTCCGAAACTACGGGGACAAGCGTAACGTCGGTCGGGTCGCGGTCGTCCAGCCCGTCAGCGTACTCGCGGTTGATGTCGACAAGGTAGTCATCGACGAGGAGGTTCGTCACAGCCTCGCGGAACGCCCGCTCGGTCTCGCTGTCAGGGAGATAGACAGTTTCGTCGCGGCGAATATCTTCGAGGATACGGTGGGTGTTCGCTCGACCGCTGTCCTCTAGGGCGTCGTCGATGCGCTCGCGAACTTCGGAAGCACCGATACGTTCAGCCTCGGAGATATCGCGGATCGTCGCGTCTGACTGGGCCTTCGTGACGATCTCGGTGCCGCTGTAGATGACGTATTGGCCGTCCTGTGCGAGTCGGCCAGCAGCGGTCATCACGATGTCGTGGCCGTCACCTTCCAGCCATATCTCGGTGTCTTCGAGAAGTTCAAGCTCGAAATTCCCGATGTCGACTGACTTGGTACCGCTCCCGAATCGCTGGCGGAGTTCCTGCTCGACATCATCGGTCGTCCACCGCTGGACGTCACGTTCGTGGAGAAGCGTCGTGTCGAGAGAACTCCCCTCAAGCGACTCCGAGAAGCCGTTCGAACCGTGGGTGATCACTGGCTTGTCTTCGAGGGCATCAACGACGGCATCAACTACGTCGCCCGGACTACCCGGGATTGGGTAGGTGGGCTGTTGGAGGAACTGCTCGTAGACATCTTCGATGCTGGCCTCGCCCCGCCGGTCGAGGAGGTCGTCAACGATCCCCCAGATGTGCTGTTGGAGGTCAATCCCCTCGGCGGCGACGCTATCGGCGATGTCGCCAGCGTTGAGCGGCTCACCATCGGAGACGAACACGTCGAGATCCATCTCGGCGGCCAGATCGAACTCGTTCAGGAGGTCGTCGCCGTCGAGAACTTCGCCGTAGGCAAGTTCGACGCGATCGCGGAGTTCGCGCTGCTCGTCCTCGCGCTGGCGCCTGACAGACGAGCGAATCTCGTCGTCGAGTGAGTTGTCTTCGAGGACGCGCTCGGCACCCTCGATGTAGCGAGCCTTCTCGATGAAGCCAGTCCCGGACTCGATTGCCTTATCGCCGGCCGGCTGGACGAACACGAGCGTGTTGCGCCACTCGCGGCCGGGGCTGCCGTCTGCGTTCTTGATGACGGTCTCGACCTCCTCTTGCGTCCAGTCATCGACCTTGACGACGACCTTGACCTCCCGGTTGTCAGGTACCTGCTTGAGGTCGTTGTCGGTGAACCCAACCGGGTACGCTTCGGAGCCAAAGACCTGTTCGACTGTGTCTGCGATCTGGCCAAGTGCAACCTTCTCGTCGACGTCCTCGGCCTTGTTCTGGATGAGCGCGTTCGGATTCTGCCTGTCGCGAATAGCGTACTTGCCGTTGAGCTTGTGGAGGTACCACGCGACGCCGTAGAGCTGTTCGAGGTTGAGGACAATATCCGAGACGAGGTCTCCCGTCTGGTAGGTGCCCATCACGATCTCGGCCTTGCCAGCGCCCTCGCCCTCGTCTGGCTTGAGACTGTAGAGGAGGATCGTGTTCAGGATGCGCCGGCCGTAGGGGATCGAATCGGGATCGACACGGTTGCGGATGTCTTCGATGCAGACGCCGGGACGATCGATATTGATCCGCGTCAGTTCGTCGTCGAACAGGACGGCATCGATGTCGCCGTGCGTGACGAGGTCGGTCTCCTCGATGAGGCGGGAGGCGTCCTCGTCGTCTGGGTCGGCCTCGGGATCCGCAGCAGTTGTGAGAATCTTCGAGAAGAGATAGATCATCCCCCGCGTGTTCTGGTTGCCTTCGTCGGCGTAGTAGCGGGTCTCGAGGGCGTTGAGGAGAACGGGGTGGAACGGGTACGCGTCACGCATCTTCTGCGCGAGGTCGCTCGGGATCTCGGAGTCCGAGACGTGGTCGTTGTCGGCGTACGCATCCACGTAGCCCGAGACGATTTCGCCGACCGCACTCTCGTCGATGTCGTCGATGAGGCGGTGGCGGATGACTTCCTGCTTGCTCACCTTGCTACTCATATTGACCTCGGACGCGTTCTCGCGGTCGAGGATGTTGTGAACCTCCGAGCCCTTACGGAGGACGGACACGATGGCGAAGATGTCGCTGTCGTCGAGGTCGGCAGTTTCGAGAAGAGCCTGCAGGAAGCCACGATTCCGCTTCTTGCGGTCGCCGCTGAGCGGCTCGAACCAATCCTCGAGTTCGTCCATCAGGTAGGCGACCGTGCGCCCGTCGACCGCCTCCTGAATTGTCTCCATGTCGGGATAGGGATCGAGGTCGCTGTCGGACGGCTCGTAGCCAAGGATGTCGAAGAAGGGCTCCCAGAGGTAGTCCGGCTGGCGCTGCTGGAGGGAGACGGTGACCGCTTCCGAGTTATCGGCCTCGGGCAACGCATCGCTGAAACCATCGACGTGGCGGTCGCCGAACTCGCCAGCAGCCTCAGGGTCGGCGAAGCAGTGGTACATCGCCACCATCTGGTGGGACTTCCCACTCCCGTACGGCCCGTAGAGGATGTGCGTGCCGTAGTTCGCATCACCACGGAGCGTGTCTCGGAGGTCGACAAACCCCTCGCGGAGCCCCTGTGTCATCAGCGTTCGGTCGAAGAACGTGGACGCGTCGGCCTCGAATTCGTCGTCTTCATCGACGTTGTAGAGCTTGACTTGGCCGTCGATTTCGCCCTCTTCTCGGAGTTCTTGGCTTATTGTGACCGTGTCCGCGATTGATTGTGAGAGAGATTCCGTACTGGCCATTTGATGTCATATACACCGTATGTTGGCCGCTTAAGTACTGTGTCTCATCGTCGATACATAATTCACGGTCGGGAACAAGCCAAGTAATTAAACAACATTTCTCGGATAAGACGGTAGTGCTATAGCGAGTGCTCTATTTCGTAACCTGCCAGTCGTAGACCAGAAACATATACAACCCTGCCGCGGGACGTAAGAGACAATCAATGTCTCAAGAGATCGGACAGTCTGAGGAAAGCGAGCGTACGACTGCTCCTATCGAGAACGGATTCCCGATACGGCAACTCAATGACATCGCTGAAAAGGAGGGGTACGGTGGAGCGCGACAGTGGTACCGGCCTATTTATACGATGCATAAATGGTGGGCCCGGCGCTTAGGCAGCACGTTTAGAGCGATTTCCCTGTATTCGCTCCTTGACGACCCAGACAGCATTGATGTCTACGAACCCGGTGCTGATCAGCAGCTATCGTCGTTCGAAGGAGGAAGAAACGATCTTGAGCGACTAATCTCATCGGTATCGATTGAAAAACCGGACGCATTGTGGGAACTTTATCCGAAGGATGTTCGCATTTCCGACAAGAAGATACTCGACCCGTTCATGGGAGGTGGTACTTCACTTGTAGAGGCGTCGCGATTCGGAGCGGAATGTCACGGACGAGATCTCAACCCTGTGGCGTGGTTCGTGACGAAAAAAGAGATCGACGCCGGTTCAACCGATCCGGAGAAGTTGGAAGCAGCGTACGACAAGATTGAAGCGAGCGTCGCAGACGAACTGAAGCAGTACTACAAGACTCCCTGTCCGAATCATCCAAAAGAACACGACGCCGACGTGATGAACAGCTTCTGGGTGAAGCAACTGGGTTGTGTCTCTTGTGGAGAGACGGTCTCGTTATTTGGCGACTACCGGGTCGGAAAAGGCCGATACGAGAACGATGACAAGTATAGCGTCTTCTGTCCGAGTTGCGAGTCGGTGGTTTACGCTGACGACTGGCAAAGCGACACGACCTGTTCGGAGTGCGGCCACGAGTGGGTGCCACAAGAAGGGACCGTGAGTGGCAGTAGTTACACCTGCCATAAGTGTGGGCAAAAGTACGGTATTACGGACGCTATCCAAGAGCAGGGCGGTTACGATCTGAAATACTTCGCTATTGAGTATCACTGTCCGATATGCGACGACCGTCGAGATTACGATAAGAGCGATACAAAGGGTTACCGTTGCGTTCGCGAGGAAGACATCAAATTGTACGAGAAGGCGGAGTCACGATGGGAGAATAGCCCCGATCTTCACGGCTATGTCCCAGATGAGCCGATACCAGAGGGACATATGACCTCAGATCGTAACCCACTGTTTGATCACGGTTATGAACATTGGGAGGATATGTTTTCACCCAGACAGCTACTGTGTTTCGGACTGTTCCTCAAAGAGGTTGAGGAAATAACTGACAAAAACATACGAGAATTCCTTCTTCTCACATTCACCGACTCGTTGTGCCGGAATTCGATGATGTGTGCGTATAGTGAAACCGCTAACCAAATTAATCACTTATTCAAAACAAACGCGTTCGATCCACCGACGCAACCGACTGAGAGTAACTTTTGGGGTGCCGATTATGGTACCGGAACATTCCAATCAACGTGGGATAAGACAATTCGTGGAGTTAAATGGGCGAACGCTCCGACTGATCGCTATATTGAATATCCACAGCGGGACGGCTTCCCGGATATTCCGGTAAATAGAGATCTTGACGAACCAGACACAGTTGAGACTTCCCCGTTCGCTCAGCCGATTGGTCAAAACACAACAGTCGAACAGGGAGATGTTCGGGATATTGGTGTCGAAAACGAATATGATGCCGTGATCACTGATCCCCCATACTACGACAATATCCTTTACTCGGAGATCTCCGACTTCTTCTATGTCTGGCAGAAAGTCTTACTTGAGGAGGAGTACGAGTGCTTTGAGGGCGAACGGACGCCACACGAGGATAGCATCGTTGCCAACCCGTTCCTCAAAAAAGGTGAAGAGGAGTTCGAACAAGAACTTGGTGAGGCATTCTCGTCCATTCAGCAGGCGCTGAAACAGGATGGTCTACTCGCGTTCACCTACCACCATAGCGACTCGGAATCGTGGGGGGAGTTGCTTCAATCATTGTGTGAGGCTGAGTTCGAGGTGACGGCAACCTATCCGATTACTGCAGACGTTAGTAAATTCATCGAAGGCGAAGCGGTCGAGTTCGACATCGTCATCATCGCTCGCCCAGCAACCGAGCGCAAACCCATTTCGTGGAACAGCCTCCGACGCAACATCTACCGAACAGCGCAAAAGACCCGGCAGCGTCTTGAAGAAAATCGTGATCTCTCTCGCGGCGATGTCGGTGTCGTTGAGATGGGGCGGTGTTTCCACGAGTATTCGAAGCACCACGGCAAGGTCGAACGTGCTGGTGAGACGATGACCGCCAAGGAAGTCGTAGACGAGATTTACGGCGTTATTCAGCACGGCAGTGACATTGGCGAGATTGATGTCTTCCTCGACTTACTGGAGACTCCGAGTGCATCCTACGACGACCTCAACAAGCTCTGCCGCGGGACGAATGCCACGCCCGAGCGTATGGAAGATATGCGACTCTACCGGATGGACGACGGCTTTAAGCTCGGGACGTGGGACGACGAGAAGCGCATCGCCTACATCCAGTCACGCGTCGACAGCGACGAAGAACTCACTGACCTCGACAAGGCGCAGTTCCTCCGCTACCGGTGGGAACACGGCAAGTCCGTCTCCGAATACCTCGGTGAATGGGAGATTACCGACGATCTGCGAGAGCTGTGTGAAGGACTGGCCGATGCAACCGGCGACGACACCTACCGGAACATTCTGGAATCGCGGCTAAGCGACTTCTGAAAATCTCTACTTTACGCTGACTACGGGGATGACCTCATCCCATTTAAAATCTAATTCACCTTCCAAAGGTTCCGTATCAGCAGAAGTTATCTGAATCTTCTTTTCCACCCATTCGATCTCTCTAAAATCGTCCGCATTTATTCGCGGTTCCGTATCTACGAGTGGTTGAGTGAAATCTCCGTCTTTCGAGGTCTCAACACGAATCGGACGCGTTTCCCATTTATCGTTGCCCTCTTCGAAATCCTCTGAATCCTTTCGATCACCAAACCGGATGATGGTATGGTTACCGTTTGGTGGTGAAGCTTCGGAGTGTGCATAGAACAAATCAAATTGTGCGGACTCATTTCGATTCAAATCGATTCTCGTTGGAGAACCTGATTCATTCCAAGTTGGTACTATATCGACAATATACTTCTTTTGTACTGTAACTTCGTACGATTTGAATCCGCCTCCTGGAGCAACGTCTGGCCGCTCCTCAGTCGTTTCTCTATAACCAATGAGTCGGATTCTCGGTTTACAATTAGAAGCAACTGATCTACCTTTATTTGAAACCTCCACCCGGTATCTCCCCCAAGTCATCGGCTCTTCATAGTGTGACTCTCCCTCTTTGATGATCCCCGACGCAAAGGCCAGTTTCGGACGTGAATAGAACCTCCATAGCCATTTTGAACCGAGTGTGGCGACGAGTCCTCCAATCGCACCAGATAGTAACGTCGTAGTGAGACTCATATTCGCGCATCTCGCCCCTTTATAAAAAGAGTGAGTCTTTTCCTTCGCTATCGTCACCCTTCTAAATCGGAGTCAAATACGGTGTAGTCTATTCACCACAGATATACAAACGAGCGGGTAGCCAGAAGAGAGTAGATGACGAAAGACACCCTCGTGGATGTCGAATTCCGCCACGAGGATACCGAAGAGTTGGTGTTACGAGCCACCAACACGTCCTCGTTAGAAGAGCACCTTCTCACAGTACAGGCCAACCGCCTCCAAGCTGGCCATCCAGACTCGGAACTTCGTTCCCTCTCACATCTCGATGAGGAAAACGTCAAACTTCTCGAACATCAGGTGGACGCCGCTCACCGCGCCCTCTTCGAAATGGACGGCAAGGCCCTCCTCGCCGACGAGGTCGGCCTCGGGAAGACTATCGAGGTTGGGATGATCCTCAAGGAGATGCACTACCGCGGTACCGACGACGCGGTGCTCATCCTCACACCGGCGCAGCTCGCCCAGCAGTGGCAGGCCGAGATGCTGGAGAAGTTCGGCCTTGACTTCACCTGCAACTACGACGACGACTTCGCCGGATTCGATGCCCACGACCACATCATCGCCAGCATCGACACCGCCAAGAGCGATCGTCATCGCTCGACCGTTCTCGCCCGCGATTGGGATGTCCTCGTGCTGGACGAGGCCCACTACGTGAAGAACGAGGATACCGATCGCTACGCCCTGCTCGAGAAGCTCTCCTACGACTACGCGTTCTTCCTCACGGCGACCCCTATCCAGAACGACGTCACCGACCTCTATAATATCATCTCGCTCCTCCGCCCGGGCCTGTTCGGCACACGCGAGGCGTTCCACAACTACTTCGTCAACTCCTCGCAGGAGACGCTGGTCAACCGCAACGAACTCCAGAACCGGCTCCGCGAAGTGATGATCCGCAACCGCCGCGAAGAGACGGACATCGACTTTACGCCGCGCAACGTCACCACGCACACTTTCGATCCGTCGCCGGAGGAGCGCGACCTCTACGAGGCTGTCACCGACTACGTTCGGACGGCGTACCGCGAGAGTCAGGGCCAGAAGCTCGTCCTGATGACACTCCAGAAGGAGGTCGTCAGCAGCCCCGCAGCACTCAAACAGACCGTCGAGCGCCAGCTCGAAGGCGACGACGTGAAACCCGAACACGTCGCCCCGCTCAAGCAGATTCTGGAGCGAATCGACGCCATCGAAACGCCAACCAAGCTCGAACGCGTCCAACGCATCACTCGCGAGGCTCGAGACCGCGTCGACAAGGGCCGGGTGATCGTCTTCACGCAGTTCCGGGCAACCCAACAGGAGTTGCTGGAGACACTCGACGAAGAGGGGTACACCACACATCCGTTTCACGGTGGCCACTCCAGCGACGAGAAGGAGGAAATCGTCGAGCGGTTCGAGGAGGAAGGCGGTGTCCTCGTCTCGACGGATGCGATGAACGAGGGGCGCAACCTCCAGTTCTGCAACGTGATGGTCAACTACGACCTGCCGTGGAATCCGATGAAAGTCGAACAGCGCATCGGGCGCATTCACCGGATCGGACAGGATCGCGAGGTCTACGTGTTCAACACCGCGCTGAAAGATACCATCGAGGAATACGTGCTGGAACGGCTCTACCACAAGATCGACCTGTTCCAGCAGTCTGTCGGCGAACTGAGCGAGATCCTCACCCGGCTGGAGGAGACCGGTCGTAACTTCGAGGACGAGGTGTTCGAGCGGTTGGTCGAAGCGGACTCCGAGATCGAGCTGGAGAACGACTTCGACGCGATGGCCGTCGACCTGCAGGAGCAGCGCGACCTTGCCGACAAGGTCGAGGACTTCAACAGCGGTGTCTTCGAGGGGTTCGACTTGGGGGCCAGCGATGACTGACGCCGCCCTTGCAGTCACAGAGCGGGCTGTCGAGCGGTTCGCTGAGAGTTATCTCACGTCTCTCGGAGCCGAGATTACGAAGGAGGGACGGCGGTGGACGGTCACCCTTCCCGAGGGCACCCCCACTGATCTTGAACTGGATGGGGCGGTGCTGGAGATCACCGACGATCCGAATGATATAGACGAGGGGCCCTTCGCCATCGCTCCAGAGAGTCCATTCGTAGAGCGGATGCTCGACGAAGCGGCCGATCGAACCCCCATCGGTTCACTAGCGCTGACTGGCGAGCGGGTAGACATCCAGCTTCCGCCGTGGCTGACTGATGGCCCGGTCGACGTTGTGGATCAGACGTTCACGCCGTACTACGACCGGCGGGCGGTCTGTGCGCTCTTTCACGTTGGAATCGAGACCGTCAGCGAATATCAGCGAGAAGAGCTTCACGCCATCGCGATCGATCTCAACGATCACGAGGAGCGTCCCCGGCTCGCAGACACGTATCTTGAGCTGACTGATGACGGACAACCGGAACTCGACGAGGGGCGGGCTATCGACGAGCAGGAGCTGACGGACACACTCGATGTTGCATGTGCCACCCTCGAAGACGAGCTATCGTCGACGGTACGAGAGACTCGTGAGCGGGCGACACGTGCCGCCGAGGTCGAACTTGACGAGTATCGCCAGTTCGTGCGCCAGCGACGTGACGAACTATCGGACGAGATTGATAGCCTGACGACGCGAATAGAGGACGTGACCGAAACGATCGACACTGTCTCCCAACAGGAGGAACGCGTTAATGCGCTCCGGAAGCGGAAGGAACTCCGAGCAGAACGGGATGATCTCCGTTCCGAATTGGACGACTTGACCACCAAGATTGAAGCTGGATTCCCCGACAAGCGCCAAGAGATACGGGAGCGTCACGCCCTCACTGTTCGTCTGCGACCGGTGGCTGCGACAGCAGTTTCGTTCGAACGTGGCGATCTCGATCTTACGCTTGGAGCTGACGAGACTACAATCTCGAAATCGTACGGATACGCCCTCGGTGCCGGCGTCGTAGAGGAAGTCGCCTGCGACAGGTGTGGACAACAACTGACGGCCGAGAACCCGCTGGATATAGATGGGAAGCAAACGGTGGGAGCAGCCTGCTGTGACGATTAAGCGGTTAGTCAACCACCCGATAGAGGAGAACATCTGAAGGGTGAGCGAGAACGCTCCCCACCAGAGCATCGGTGGTTGACCCGGCGGTCGAAACACCGAACGCACAGACGGAAGCTGGATCCCGATACCCAACGTCGATCAGAGTCTCTCGTAGCTTGGGCGCCAACTCTGCCTTCCCCACATCGACTGTTGGCACTCCCGCATCGCGGAACGCCTCGAAAGCCGCCGATGTCCTCGACAACACGAGTTCGCCGGAGTGCAGGAAAGAAAACTCCTCGTCGAGGATTGCCAGCAACCGCTCTTGCCGATCAGGGTCGTCAACAACGTTTGCCCATTCGAGGTCATCCGAAGCTGACTCACCGGAGTAGGTATCTACGTCATTCCCGTCGAGAAGATCGACAACGTCGTCTGGGAATGCCGCTTCGGCTTGTCCACGGTAGAAGTCCCATATGTCCGTCTTCTGTACGGTTGACCGCTCCTCGTTCGAGAGGAGGCCGTGAAAGGTTGCAGGCACATACAGATCTCCAAGACGAGGTTCCGTGGGTGTTCGACCGAGTGTAGCCTGCGTCTGAGATGCGAAGACCGTCGAGTCGGCCAACCGTTCGAGAGAGCGGTTAGCAACAAGCAGTGACGGATCGAGCAGTACGTCGATCGGTGGTTGGAATTTACGGTCGAGTTCAGTTCGGAGTTGGTCGTTACCCGTGCTCATTGCTATTTTAGCTAGTACAATTCCTGAGAAAGCATAAGTCACTCCGATTTAGAGGGATCGGCGTTATTGTTTGCAGATAGAACCGAATGGCTCCTTCCCGACCTTTCATAAAACCAAATTCCTCTTGTGCGCCACTGGGGACGCTCTATGCAGTCATGTGGAAAAACGAAAAACTATCGGCGATGCTGTCTGCGTTCAAGCCGGTCTTGTGGCGGATACTGGCCGTTTGGAGGTCCGTATTGCTCACGACCTTCGGAAAAGATTCCTGTGCTAAGAAAATGTGTGTTGACTCTATTCCGTGAGCCGACGGTCATCATCGCTATCCGTGATTTCGCTCATCAAATCCGGAAAGTCCATGTCGTGGACCTCAAATTCTTCAATCTCGTAGATGGGGTTCTCAAGTTCCTCTTCATACTCCATACGGACTTCTGCGTAGTGTTGAGCGGCTTCCTCCAGTTCTTTGGTGGAGTCCGCGTCTGGGGCAAACATCCTGAAGACATGCGCGGCGAACGAGTACCAAGCAGCGACGAAGAATGGATTATCGGCCTGTTCTAGACTGTCCCCGCACTCATGAATGAATTTCAGCAATCGGTCGGACTCCGAAACCATCGCAGTGAAAGCCGAGTTCGCCAACTCCATCATCTCCCGGTAAAGGTCCGACTGCATTCGGATGAGGGTATTCCGAGTAGCGTCGTCTTGGTCGAATTGGGCGAAGAATTCCTCCATCTGGCCTTCTATCATATCCTCAGCCTGTTCGCCTGCCTCGTACTCCTCGGCCAACTCACGCCAATTACCGAGGAATGCCTCAACTACACCTCGGTTTAGTCCATATTTTTCAAGCACGTCATAGGCCGCAACCAGGTGCTCATCGTCGCTTTTACCTTCCTCAAGATCCCGATGAGCAGCAACGTGGACACAGACCCGAAGCATATCCGGGATAATCTGGGCCGCTTCCTGCTTATCTTCGTCGAAGAACGCGACAAAATCGGAGTCTTCGATTCGCTGGATCGTGGATTCGTAGATTTCTACAGACGACTCCTCAAACTCGATATCAGTATTGGACCTGAACGTCGCCCGCATTAAATCCAACATCACTCCGTGAAACTCGATTTTCAACTCTTCCCCCTCGTCTTCAGGCTCCAAGCCACGGATCCACTCCGTGTAGTTATCCAACTCCAATGCGAGTAACATCGCGGACTTCTCTTGGGATGTTACAGCATTCATCCCGTAGGCGAACATGAACTGAAGGCGCTCACTTGGGTCCAGTTCCAACCGGTCTATTTCCTCGCGGAGTTCCTCAATTTCTGGCTCCCCGTTGTAGATTGCTTCCAAGTGAACATTTGCCATCAGTCCGTAGACGAAGCCTTCGAGTGGTGGCGCCTCACTTTTTTCCACCACATTGTAGAGTTTCCCAGCATAGTATTGGAAAGCTGCCCGGTGGAGATGTTCGGGGTTATCAAGTCGGTTGTAGAGGAACTCCTGGAAGAGGTCGTGAACTTTGAACACTTTATCTCCTGTATCTTCTGAACGACCCAGTTCCTGAACGACTGCCTTGGTGCTTAACGAGTCAAGGATACGTCGAGCCTGGGTGCGGCTCACGTCGTCCAGTACTGACGAGCAGATTTCCTCATCCAATTCGGCAAGCGCCGAGGTCTTCCGGATGAACTCTTCTTCCTCCTCCGACATCGAGTCCAAATATGCCCTCTCGATGAAGTCACGGGCATCTTCCTCTGGAAGTTCAAACGCACTATCATCGCCCGCAGCCTCCCTGAGAAGACCGAGATAGTAGGGATGCCCCTCCAGCGTCTCATAGACGCCATCGACTGTGTCGTCGTCTACATCTGGGTACACTTGACGAAGGTATTCCGCAGTCTCCTCACGTGAGAAGGTACCAAGGTGGACTGTGTAGCCAGCGTCATCGTAGGTGAGGCGACCAGCTGTGATTAAATGGACGTTCTCACCGAGCGTAGAGGAGAGTTCCCGGAGAAAGTCACATGTAACCGTCGGCTCAGCGAGTTTATGAATATCATCAACGAAGAAGATGAGGGCCTTGGTTTCCTTGATAGATTCTGAGAGACTTGCTAATTTCCGGAGGTGACGAGCACGGTCGTCTGTAGAAACACCTACACTGACGGGATGAACTCCGAAACTACCACCGGTTGCCTTGTTAAGTAATGCACGGAAGTGCCCGACTGCCTCACGTATCTCGTAGAGTAGATCTCGGGTTAGCGCCGTCGGTGAATTCCCTTCTCGGACGTAGAGAACCTGGGTCTTGTATGAGTCCGAGAGTTCATCGGCTAACTCCTCAAGAAACGTACTCTTTCCGACACCCGGCTGCCCGGAAATATGGATCGTCTGGACACCGTCGTTCACAGCTTCTGCGACGGAATTGAGGTCGTCTTCGCGTATCCGGGGCATTTCTTAGGAAATTTTTCTGGCCTGTTATGAAAGAACCTTCGGACACACTGATTTTGCTCCTCGTTAGGTTAATCAGTGTAAAGACAACATTGTGACTTAATGAAACGAGAGGAGTTCATTGGAGACGTCGTCCGGCACACAAAGGGAGGCGTCGTCCACTGTCAGGGACACCCACAGATGGGGAAAGTTGACTACGGTTGTCACAATTGCAAGGGGAGTATGGAGGCTGGTGATGGCGTCATCATATCGTACGTCAGAGATCATGAGCGGGGCGATGAGGAGTGGTACCAACGATTCCGATTCTGCGCGAATTGTGACGATGCCCGACGGCTACCACAGGAGGGCCGAAGGGTTGGCAAGGAACAGGCAGTAGTGGAAGGGATTCTGGAACACTTCGAGGGGACTGTTGAGGGGAAATTCTACGATGACGCTGTTCGTCTCATCGACGCTGAAGTGTTGGCATACAGCCCCCGGACCGAAGAGTGAGGGTAATGTCGCGACTCAGCTCTGAGTAGATCAAGCAATATTTGGAAGTGTTCGGTGGTTATCACCGAAAGAATATCCCACGACCAACCTCACCATCGAAAACCGACTCACGAATCAAGATTTTGTTACTATAAGAGTATGTCCGAAAATCAAGGGACACGCAATATTTGCAATCAGCTTTCGATTTCAGATTTTGGATTCGGTCGATATCAATGGTCTAGGCCGACCGAAACCCGGATATAGTATCTGAAAGCCCACAGGCTTTAAATGTCTCTTCCTCCAACACCAATCTGTCTCCGTCCGAACACAACCAGGAGGCCGGGTGAAAGTTTGACGCGGCAGTCCTCAGCAATCCAGAGCGGTGTACAGAATTCCGAAGATAGTACCCTGTCGGGTTACAGCGGGCGCAATGAGGTCATTCTACGGTGGGACCCGCACGGCAAATTCATCCGATTCACCGACGGGAACCGGCTCGCCTCCCACCTGATGGTGAACTATAGCAAGGCAAAGACTGCATTCGAGAATCGTACTGGGCGATTCGACGAGTTGCTTGAGGCTCACCAGACTCTCACAATCACCGGCACGGA
This sequence comes from Halorientalis marina, assembly GCF_023028345.1. Lineage (GTDB taxonomy): Archaea > Halobacteriota > Halobacteria > Halobacteriales > Haloarculaceae > Halorientalis > Halorientalis marina. The sequence continues at coordinate 818,240 of NZ_CP095487.1, forward strand.
AGATGACTTGGATACACTAGAACGGCCAGTGTGGGACGTACTGGACTTTTTCGAGGGGATTGAGAAGGAGTTCCGGTACGTCCCTGACTGGAGTTGGATCTACAACAATGATATGAGCTCTACCGAGCGCCGGGAAAGTCTCGACGACTACACTACCCGACTCGATGAACTCTATGAGGGGGCTGAAATAATCGGTCTGGACCATGTTGAGTTCATACCGCTCGCCAAGGGGCTTCACGACGGGCACTTTGCCGAACTGGTCGAAACGTTCGAGCGATGGGATGTTGACCGGTTCGCCGTCTATGGGACGCAGACCCGGAGTCTCGATAGGCTGGTGAATCGGGTTGACCAGGCCATCGACGTACTTGACCCAGAGGGCGTGCTGGTTATCGGTCGGCAGGCACCTGAGGATGTCGCGGAATTTCCCGACCTGGTCGACGGAGCTGCAGGGTATTGGAACTGGAAAGAGGCGTGTAACCTGACAGCGGACGGCTATTCATCGGAGGACTTTGCGACATGGTTTCACAAGGTCAAGAACGCATTACGGACGGAATGTACCAGCAGACAGATCGGACTGAATTCGGCTACTCAGAAGGAGGTGAGAAGTGATGGGGGACGGAACTGATCCTGACCCACCAATCAGTTCTGGTGGTGGAGACTCCTCAGATGGTGATCAAGAAGACGATGGTACTCGGCCAACCGGACTTGATGACCACACATCTGACGGTGAGACTGGAGAGGTAGACGATACTTCCTCTTCCGACAGCGGTTCTGGGGCTGCAGCCGCAGGAGCAGCGGCTGGAGGGGCTGCTTCTGGAGCGGCCGGTGCCGGAGCGGCAGGAGGTGCAGGAGCAGGAGGTACACCAACATCTACTCCTGAAGAGCCATCGGGCGAGGAATCTGACGATGAGGTGGAGTCTGAACCTGAGATACCCGCCCAACCTGAAACTCCCGAAGAAAACTCTCCTGAAAAGGAACCAGAACAACCGGACCACCTCGAGCCGGAGGAACCTGAGAGGCCTGATGACCACGGACAGGAAGATGAATACGATGACGACGAGGAAGAGCAGGAGGATGACGACGAGGAAGAGCAGGAGGATGAAGACGATGACGAGGACGATGACGACGAAGAAGATCAGGTGGCTCACATAGTAGTCCACTCCGATGCATGGGACAGCATCGCGTGGGGAATCTACCCTATTCGGCTCCAACTCAAGGAGGAGTATGGCGAACAAGTCCAATTCGATGACCGACTGGCCCCTGTCCGTGAGTTCGACTCTCCGGAAGACCGGGCTCAACACTGGGAGAAATGGGAGCCGCGCCACGGAATGCCAGTCAACACCGAGGTCTGGAACGAAGACCCACCTGAGTCGACGAAACTTGCGAACCGAGCATTCGCGGCTGCACGTCAGCAGAGCATCCCATTGGCGAAGCGGTTCATGCGTCGGCTGAGGACGGCAGCTATCATTGAGGGTATGAACATCGAGGACCGCGAGACTCTCCTCAAACTGGCTCAGAACGTCGGGTTGGACACCGACCAACTGGAAGAGGACTGGGAGGGTGTAGATCTCCGACAAAGTTCACGGGGAGTAGAGACACCGAAGACCACCATCCACGTTGATGGCGAGACTGTCACCCAGCCCGGTCTAGTGACGGCCAACGACGTGAAGACTCTCTTGAAGCGAGCAGGGCTGGAGGCCGCTGACCCACAGCCACTCCCAGGATTCGTCGAAAGGCACGGTCCGGTTGCTGTGAAGGAGATCCAGCAGGTGTACGAATATTCACGTGAGGAAGTACTTGACGAACTCCAGAACGTAGAGGAAGTTGTGCCCGTGGAGTACGGTGAAACGACTCTGTGGAGGACGTCTCAATCGGTTTAGCGCCTAAGCGGGAAACGATCTATATCCAGTTAGGTGTGCCAATAACATCTCCGCCCGTAGCCTCCCGGTAGCAAATCACTCCGGTGAACGAAGCGGTCACTCCGACGAATTATAAGAGTTTGAACTATCTTACTCCTTCCTGCGGACAGCATCTCAAGAACTAATTGTATTTTGATATTTACTCCGTTGTAGAGGGATATAATGAACTAACGACTCTGGTCTGAGACGTGATTAAATTGAGCAAAATCGCTCATCTTCCCCTGATATAATTCCTCGACAAAATAAATATATGATATGGAAGTGTCAATATGGTATGGGCTGGACGGAATTACCGTTTGAAGATGGAAAGGAAGTAGACACGCGAAATTGGGACCTTGAAGATGATATTCAGAACGAATTGAGTCCGGAAGAATTTGAATTACTAGTATCCGACACGTGGGAAGATATCAAGGGCTGTAGCACGGAACTGACCCAAGGCTCACGTGACGGTGGTGTCGACGTGATCGCAGAATTCCGGGGCCTGAAATCTTCTGGTATCAGCCCATTCAACTTCGACAAGATAGTCATACAGGCGAAACGTTACAACAGTAGCATTCCGATGAGCGAGATTGAACGGATGGAAGGAGTCCGGCGACGTCACAACGCTGATCAGGCGGTATTTGTCACAGCTTCAGAATATACAGATCCAGCTGAGACCGCTGCAGAAGATCTGGAGATAGAATATGTAGATGGGGATGAACTGGTTAAGATGCTGAACAAGTCTTCGCTAAATCCAGAAGCGTGGATCAGATCCATAAGGATAGTTGATAAGGCACGTGAATTCCACGGTCTCAAGTAACCTTGTTTACCTCCGAATTTTAGGAGTCATTTTCAGCCAGTATTTTTTCAATTCTAAGAATTCACACTCATTGAATATATAGACATTTATTTAGAATACATACCATTCATCAGTACTCTGTTGTAGTCGGGGACACGGACGCAGGTTCACTGTGAAGTCTTTCGATTTTCGCCCGTGAGACTCATCCCGTTCACTTGCCTGTCGAAAGTCTGTGAAGGATTAAGTCCGACTGCCATCGCATATCACCTATGCCCGTGTCCCGTCGGCCGTTCTCTCTCGGGCGGGGCGGAATCGTAGTCGTTGGGACGGGACTCTTCGAGGTGGGTGTCAGACTCCTCCCTGAGACACTCAATGCGGCATTCGGTAAGACACTGGCCGCTGTCCTGGCTTCGGTTACAGTGAACCTCAGTATTCAAAATAGCATTCTGCTCTCTGTTGCCCAGGCGCTGTTCCTGCTCGTCACGTTCTACTTTTTCCTGCCGACGGTCCTGCCGGGAGCGGCCGGGGAACGAGCACGTCAGAACGATCCATTTCGAGTCATCCTCGCGAGTATTGCAACCCTCTTCGCTATCCCGGTCGTGCTCCTCGCGACCGGCGCGTGGACGGCGATCGGCGGCACTGGGGGGCTGTTCGTCACCTACCTCTTCAGTACAGTCGTCATTGCAGTCTTTCTCGTCATCGCCCTGCTGTCGCTCACACAAGCTGAACCACTTCTTGAACCCGAGAGCGATGCCTACGCGGTTATCCGAGCACGCCGAGACGAAACTGCAGACGTCATCCGAGCGGAGTTTGGCCAACTCGATGAAGGGCCGCGATGGTTCGGACACCTCGTTCGCTTCCTGGCGGTGGGCGCTGTCGCCGCGAGTTACATCATCCCGATGATTCTCTTAGGCGTCATCGGCGGCGCACTCAATGCCGTCTTTCCAGTCCTCGAACTGCTGGTTCTCTTCGGCCTCATCTGGGAGGCACGCCAGGACGAATCTACTGACGCCGAGCATCTCGAACTCAGCGAGCTCACCGACGTTGATCAGACCTTTTACGAACAACTATCAATGACGACCCGAGGGATGACCGGCGCTGCGGCCACCCTCGTCTGTGTCCTTGGAGTGCTGACGCCGGTTGCGGCCGTCGCTCTCGTGCTCAGTTCTGGGTACCTCACACCGGCGTATGTGGTCTCGGATTGGAGACTCACAATCGACTATCTCGTCCGGTCGGTAACTGGAACCGTCAGTATCGGCGCGGTGGGCGAGCAGTTCGTGAGCGCTGGCAGCCAGACTGGTGAGTTCCTTGCGCTGCCGATCGCAATCGGGTATGCAACGTGGTTCTGGTATCGAGAGATTCAGCGCCTGCCTGGAACCGTCGCGAGCATGGTCCCGGGCAGCGACAGCGAGGGCGCTGAGGGCCCGTATCCGGTTCGTCCACCGGGAATGTTGCTCCCCGCTGCTGGGCTGGTCTTTGCCTGGAAAATCGAGCTCCTGTACTCGATCGGTGAGCTTCGTCTCGGCTGGCTGCCGGTTGAGCCATCGATGCTTTTCGTGGTTCTGTGGCCACCCCTCGTCATCGTCCATCTCGTCACGTTTCGGCGAACGCTTTCTGGGCAATCGTCAGAACAACCCGATGCCTCCTGGCGGGTGGGTATCCCGCTTTTCGTCTCGTTCTGGAGTACGCTCCTCATTGCCTATTTCATCATCATGCCGATCGGCCGATCCATACTGCTGGCAACCGTTGGGGCGGTCACCGTCGCGTGGCTGTTCTATTACAAGCGATTCGCTCACTGGGCGGAGGCTAACACTCAGCGTGCAGATCTCCTAGTCTCGATGTATGCGCTGAGTCTCACGGGCATCGCCATTGTCGGAACAGTCCTCGAGGCAACACCACCGGTCTTCCTAGCCGTCGCAGCGATTTCGGCGGTGCTCGTTCTGTTTCGGCATGTTTCAGCTGAACCAGCGGAGCCCCCGGAGGTTCCCACTGAAGACCGAGGCGAGCCCTCCAACAAAGCCAGTTCAACCCGAGATCAGGAGCAGTAAGCACTGCTCTCATAGCCGCCGCTCTTCACTGGAGCAGTTCAGATTCTGGGTTGGGCGATACTCTGCTGTCGGAGAAGCCACCAGCGTAAGGCCCGTCGTCGTCCAGCTTCACCTCCTCGTCAAATTCCCGCAGCAATTCTTCAGCCACGGATGTCGTCACGTATTCAGTATGCTTGCGGTGGGTCTCGTCTTTGGGTTTGAGCTTGCGCTCGCTGGCCTTGACCGTACTTCCCTCATAGGTAGGTCTGTTTCTCGCCCCCGAGGGGTGCGGGGCAGCAGATAGTCCCGCGTGACTCACTATGGGACACAGAGCACTTGTCGCATACGAACGACCGGATGGATCGTACAATCTGCACTACAGCCACTGGGGGGCATGTAACCTCAGACTCAAACACGACATCACTCCCGAGACCCCCTTCGGCGGTGACCGTGCCGCAGAGACACACCAGTTGCTCTGTCGGACACTCAGAACCAGCACCGACGAGCAGGCAGTCTCACGGTACGTCCGCGAGGCCAATCTCCTCGCTTCGAAGGTCAACCACGACCCGATGGCGATCGGGCTCACGAAAGACGAGATCGTCACCGAGTACCTGGACTTTCTCCACCACGAGGCGTTCTTCGAAGTCGCGCAGGACTTCGAGGTAACGGCCTACCGCACACACTGGTTCGGGCTCACCTACGACTGTGAGACGGTCACCGACGCGCCCACGGTCGGCAACGGCGCGCTCCGGACGGTGCGGTGGGTCGATGGCGAACCGGTCGGTGACGGCGCTACCCAGGGCGAGTTCCGGGCGCTGAAAGACGTCGTCGGTGACATGGTCGACCGTGGTGTCTTCACACCCGAGCAGGCACAGCAGTATCTCCAACGGAAACTCCGCGAGTGGGTCAGGGATCGGCGTGACCTCATCATTCGGATGGCCGATCGGCGGACGACTCCCGGTCGGGCGTCGGATTCTCGGTAGACCATCTTAGCGAACAGCATGTGGTGGTTTTTGGCCCCATGAGGGGTGCGGGGCCACACACAGTGGTCGCGCTGATCCGAGATGGCTTCGAGCGAATGTACAACGAAGCGATTCGACGACCGCGAGACGCGTGACGAACAGATGCGAGCAACCATCGACGAGTGGGTCGCGGACCTCACCGACCTCGTCGACGATGCACGAGCCAGCGAAGAGTTCCAGGAGTGGCTGGATGTCCAGAGTCGGTTTCACGACTATTCGCATCGGAATACACTCCTGATCAAACAGCAGTGTCCGGAGGCGACGAAGGTTGCTGGCTACCGGACGTGGCAAGAGGAGTTCGACAGACACGTCCAGGAGGGCGAGTCGGCCATCTGGATCTGGGCACCGATCATCACGACGCGGTGTCCCGAATGTGAGAACGCGCCGTCGTATCACGACAAGATCGACTGTGACTACGACGAGACACCACCGGAGGAATGGGACGAGGGCTTGGTCGGATTCAAACCCGCGCCGGTGTTTGACGTCTCCCAGACCGAGGGCGAGCCACTTCCCGAACTCGATACTGACACCCACGGCGATGGGTCCGAGCTGGTCGATGCATTGCAGGCGGCTGCACCGACTCTCGATGTCGAGGTTCGGATCGTCGCTCAGTCCGACTGGTCCCATCCAGGTGCAAAGGGTGTCTGTAGTCAGGCAGTCCAGGACGAGCACCCGGTCGTGAAGGCAACGAACAGAGCAAACAGTGCCGATCTGGCGACGACGTTGATCCACGAGTACGCCCACGCGTTGTTGCACTTTCAGATGGACGACGACAGCGAACGGGCCAAACGCGAGGTCGAAGCTGAAGCAGTGGCGTACGTCGTCGGTCGGTACTTCGGACTCGATACGCGCAATGCGGCGTTCTACCTGGCGGCGTGGGCTGACGACGAGACAGACACCATCACTGACCGACTGCAGCGGATCAGTACGACGGCGACGACGATCATCGACGCAGTCACCGACCAACTGGGGGAACGCAGCACAATGTAGCGGCGGTCACCGTTCTCATGGTTTGAATACTGAGCAGCATTCACAGGCTGCCAAAGTACATTTCCGTGGGTGATTGATTTCGAGACTTCTAGCAAGTCATGCTGCGTTGAAAACGCGCATTCCTCACTGCTTGTGTAGCGAGACCACGGAAACAGACCGGCCGAGACAGATTTTGGAGTACCCTCGATCACTGCGAAGACGGCAGACTGGATCCTGACCGGGGGTATCGTGTCGAGATGACAGGCCAAGATCGGATTCCGACGACGACAAATTTTATGACGATCTCAGACAGACACTGACATAGACTGACGCCAATGCCAATCAAGATCGATTCCAGCGGGGAGGACACGCCACCGGTCAAACCCGGCACGAACGCCCACGAACTGCTCACCGTGTTGCTCGACCATCCAGACATGGGGTTCAGTCCGAAGGAACTGACGGAACTCACCGATGTCCCCCATTCCAGTGTCCACAAGACCCTCTCTCGACTCCAGGAGAAGGACCTCGTTCGGAAGGTCGATTCCTACTGGGCAGTCGCCGAGGACGTCGCGGCCTCGGAGATTGCGAACGTGGTGAGCCTCCAGCAGATCGAGGCCGAGTACGGTGAAGACGCCTACGGCGACGATGACGAGTGGGCTGACGACGCGCCGGATCTGGGAGAGAACGCGTAGGATGGCCTACGCACAGGGCAGTGTCGTCCTCGCACCAGCGACGTTCAAAAGCGGGGTCCGACCGTATCTCGTCGTGTCGAACCGGAACCGACCGTTCTTTGGCGACCGATATACGGTTGCGGTCATCACGTCGACCGAGCGGGAAACGGCAGTCGAACTGACGGCCGATTCGCTCACGGCGGGTGAACTGAAGACATATCCAAGTTACGTGAGTCCGTGGTCGCTGCACGTCTTTCCCCACCAAGAGGTCACCAAGCGCGTGGCGCAGGCCAACGACTCAACCATGACTGCGGTCGCAGACCGAATTCACGAACTGACCCGCGTTCTTTGAGGAATGGATGCTCTGTACTGATCGGATTGAGGGCGAAGGATGGGTCTGAGAACCGTTGTATGACGGCCTAAGCATTCAGCTACGTATCCAACCTGATCGACTCTCGGCCACTTGTGTTTTTGTCTCCCCTCCAGGGGTGGAGGGAGCAATACCCTCCAGCAACGATGAGCTCGGAAGTTCCCGAATCCACGACCGATACGACAGACGCACAGACAGAACCAGACACATCGGTGCCGACGCTGACGGTTGTCTCGACCGGCCCTGCGACGTTCACCCGGCAGGTGAGCGCCGACGGGACGGCGAGTATTCTCGCCGAACACGACAGCGTCACGCTGCATATCGAACGGGAGATCCGGTCGGCTAATGCCTTCGAGTCAGTACTCGATCCCACGTTCAGGGGGAGTGGACCAGCTGTCTGTAAGCCTGTAATTGTCGACGATCTCCTCGCCGACCACGCGATGGATGGCTACCAGCGTGACGGACGTATCGACGACTGGTCGGTCGAACTCACTGGTACAGCCACTGACTGGAAGCAACTGGCCCTTGACCTCGTACCCGACCTCCATCGGTGTGACACAGACGAAGCAGCCGCAGTCGCGCGACTCCGGAACCTCGCAGCGGATGGCATCACGAACGATGGAGCCGTTCTCGCCGCACTCGACCTCGTCGACCAGCACGAGATCGATACCTATCGCAGCCGGCTGACCGAATTGTTGTCGGGCCCGGATGGTGAGACAGACTAACCGATTTCCCGGCACTCGATCCGCTCGTCTTACGCATTATCAGTCGAGTTTCCCCGATTTCGCTAGGAAACTCTTCAGCGCATTCGCATCGATGTCCTCGACGCCTTCTGGCGTACCAGGGATGTGGTTCCCGGTCAGGGGTGTCCATCCGTTATCGTACAAACGGAACGCGTAGTTCGTCTCCTCCCCACTGACTACGACACCTACAGGATCACCACCGTGTAAGTCCCCCGGAAGGGCCCCTTCGTACATCAACCGAATTGTCTCGTCGTCTTCTTTCTCTGTGAACGTCATCCCGAGCGACGAAAGGATACGTTCAACCGGCTCAGCTAACTCATCGCCCTCTAACGCATTCGCTATCTCTACAACGAGGAACGGATCGTGGCGGTTCACAACGAATCCGAGTCCCTCTGCATCACCATCTTCGACGTGTTCTTTCGCCTCATCGAACGACGTTGGAGCATTCGGGTCGATCTCACGGGACTCGGTCGGAGCATGTGGGAATCGGTCGCCGGTCATTGAACTTCTCCCCTCCCAACTTTCGACATGTTTCGATATCTTGTTTGCCCGCTCTTATTGACATCTTCGCCTTTCCGTCGATCTTGCCAGTAGGGGTCGCTCGTTTGTTCCGCTCAACCTGGGCTACTTTACCAGCTTATCGGCGAGGATCTGTACCAGTCCGGCTTCGTCTCGCTCAGCCTCCGGGAACACAGACGCCGGATACTGCTGGAACGTCTGCATCCCTGTCTTGAACGTACCATCAGGACGCGACGGAGACTCTATTCGGTGCAATGCCACCGATAAGCTGCCGCTGACAGGGGTGCCAAATTCCGGACTCCAATATGCACAGTCGAACAAACTTCGCTGCAGTCGCGTGTTGGTTTGTTTGTGGCCCCAGAGGGGTGCGGGGCCACACGCAGTGGTCGCGCTGATTCGAGATGGCAACGAGAGACATTTACACGGATGCATTCGACGAAGAAACGACTGGCGAACTGTCGATCACGGATTGCCCGGACTGTGACAGCACACTCGTCACGGACGCCGGCGAAACGCGCTGTGAATCCTGTGGGTTGGTGATCGAGGCTGCACGACTTGATCGGCGGGGGCCGCGGGTATTCGACGACCAGGATTCGAACCGCAAACGGACGGAACAGCCACTGACAAATACGCGCCACGACCGCGGTCTCCCGACGGAGATCGGTCGTGATCGTGACGCCCGGGGCAACACACTCTCGGCGCGAAAACGACGACAACTGGCGCGGTTGCGACGCGAGCATCGCCGCGGGAGGTGGCAGTCGAAAGCCGAGCGGAATCTGGGGCATGGCTGTCCCGAAATCGCCCGCATGACCGCGGTGCTGGGCCTGGACCGGACCATCCGGGAACAGGTGTCGATGCTATTGGCTGTTGCCCCACATCAGCAGGGGATCGACGTCCAACTGGCTGATTTGGCTGCAGCAGCCGATGTCTGTCCAGCGACGGTCCGGAGGCACCGCGATGTGATTCGTGGGCGGTTCCTGGACACGAAATGAGGGGGTTCTGGTCGCGGGTCCTGCTCGGCACGGCGGGGCGGACGGTCGTCTTGGAGTGTCGTCGGTGTGGAACGCCGGTCGATGGGACGACCGAAACGTGTCCACAGTGTGGGTCGTCGGAGATCGCTCGCTACGAAATTCCCTGATCGCCTGTCTCGTCCGATCAGGGAACTGGCCCGGAATGAACACAGCGGCGACCCCGCAGTGTTTGTGGTGCGCCCGAGGGGTGGGCGCACACAGTCGAGCGCCCTGATCGGATGAATCCCCTCGAACAACTGGAGTTCACGACTCGCGTCGCAAAGCGTGCCCAATACGAAGCCTTCGAGTTCGCCCTCACGCCGAAGGGCGTCAGTGTTCGCAACTGTAGCCACGCGAACCCTGCGGACCACGAATACCTCGTCACGATCTCCGACGGTCTTCCGTCGGCCTGTACGTGCCCGGCAGATGAGCGCTTCGACGGTGCCTGCAAACATCGGATCGCGGTCGCGATACGTGAACCACTCCTCGATGCAGCCCGCGCCGAGCAGATGGCGGCTGATGGTGGGACGGCAACCTCGCCATCGGACGATGGGATGGATATGACTGATCCCGATGCATCCGATAATACCTGTGACTGCTCGGCTCTCTCCGACGACTTCCCGTGCTGGGAGTGTGTCCGAACCGGCCGTCGTTCGCTTCCAGACTGAGTCGCTTCACAGAGATTACTTGTATTTCTGTCCAGTGTCAGCCATCCACCACTGAACAGTCGTTGCTGATCCAACTGCTATCTCTGTTACCGAGCGAACGCAGAGAGTCTGAAATTTCCGTGCACCGGGTGTACGGCTCTCGGAACCGGTATGAGCGGGCATCGAAACCGACACTAGACCGACTTCAGCAACTACTGTAAACTCGTGGGCCTCCACGCTGCTACCGCTGTAACGCACGTTGGTTTTTTCGCGCCGGTAAGGGGTGGCGGCGCGAGCGTCGCCGGTCAGTATGGAACCAACACAATCTCCCGATCCGAACGACAGAATAGGCGTTTTCAAACAACTCGAAGACGTGCCCGCTGCGGTACGCCTTGAGCAGTATGAAACCGAGTACGAAGGTAATGATGTCTGGGGGACATTTCTCGTCACGGAACTGTTTCCGTCACACAACTCCTACCGAACGAAACAGACGGGTCGTTTGGCGGGACGCCGGTGGAAAGACCACATCGAGAACCGGGAGCGACATCATGCACTCGCCCGCCCGGTCGATGTCGAAACGTGGTGTGAACGACTCCTCTCGGACGTGAACACGCGGACAGCGTACAAGACCTATTGGTCGAAGCTCGAACGGTTCTACACGTGGTTGCTCTGGCACACAGAGCATCCCCATCTCTACCATCCGGTCTTGATGGCAGCCGCCCAGTTCGAACACGCTGGCGAAGTGTGGACGACAAAGATCGAGGAGGCAGAAACATGACCGAGGAACCAACTGTCGCCCGCGACGAGGTCGCCGCGGCGTTCGATCGATCGAACGATCCACTCGCGGCCCACGCAGAGACGTTCACGACACTCGATGTAGATCCGTTCGAGGTATTCACTACCGAGTCACTGTCGAGACGAGATGTGACGGACAAGACGGTCAATACCTACCAAATCGCGTTCCGTCACTGGAAGACACACATGGAAGAGAGTGGCCGGCACCCAGCCTGCCCTTCGGAGGAACACGTTGCTGGCTTCATCGATTATCTCTCGACAACCCAGGACAACCATCCACAGACGATCAAAGCAAAGCTTCGTCGGGTGAACGAAGCTTACGAGTTCTGGCAGAGCACCCCGGAATTCCCCCATCCCGGCGATTACAACCCATTCGATGTGGTTCGGCAGCGGGTTTCCTTCGATGATCCCGATCAGAAAGAACTGCCACCGCTCACGCAGGGGGAAATAACGACTGTACTGGAATCGATAACCCACAGACGAGATCAGTTACTAATCCTCCTTCAGCTGAAACTCGGCCTGCGAGCCACGGAACTCTGTAACATTCGTCTGGAGGATCTCTCATTGATGGATTCGACGGTTCAGTCCTACTACTCCGAACTTGGAACACAGGGGACGCTTGAGGGACGACCGAATACGATCTACGTTCCACACGATCGCGACGGGAACAAGTCAGGCCGCCCTCGTGTCCTCCCACTGGATGGAGAGGTTCGTTACTACCTGACGCGGTATCTTTACAGTCGACCTGATGTGGACGCAGGCTGGCTCTTTCTTTCGAAGGAGAATAACAAACAACTCAACCAGGAAGATGTCACGAAGCTTTGGAAGGCAGCGTTTCACCCGATGTATGAGGAAACGAAATATCACCGACCGGTCACGAGCCACTTTGGACGGCACTACTTCACGACGTATTGGCGGGTTGAACAGGAGTTATCGCGCCCCCTGTTGCAATACATGCGGGGCGACTCACCAGGTACTGAGTCAATATCCGACAAGGCCGGTATCGATCACTACATCCATACCTACTATGAGGATATCGAAGAACCGTATCGGAACTGTATCTACGAATTCTTGAGGTAAATCCTGGCGCCCTGCTCGTCTAAAAGGTATAACTGATACTGGACAGGTGACCGCATGGGTGAAGACCACGTTAGATCTTATTGGCAGGTTCTTTGTGGCACGGTGTCGCTTCCAGTCGCCTCCGTGGTCCCTGGTCATCATCGAGATGCCCGTCTCGTGGGGGAGCCGAACCTCCCGAGAGCCCTCGTCGATGGAGATGGGGCGGTCGTCGTAGTCGACGAAGGGCATGTGGGCGTTCCAAATCGAACGACTACTATACTGAAAGCCAGAAGTTCGTCAAGGCGTGGTTCGATAGGAGCGTCGTCCCAACAGGTCAGAGCCGGAAACTCACTGCCAGAATATCCGATTACTTTTGACATCCAGTATAGTAGAGTTGGAGGCTGCTGATGCAACCCTCAGTCAATTGTCCTGACAGAATCACCCTGCTGAATATAGGGTTTTCACTGATCGGCGAAGTCATCTCGGCTACGGAGAATCGTGTTCCTGAGTCGAGGTAGATAGTGGATGAGATCCGCCGGTTTGTGAGGATACCGACGAAGTCGCCATCATCGGTGCCGCGGATCACAAGTAACCCGACAACCTATTCCGGAATCTCGTATCGAGAGAACTCGGTGTCCCCACAGTCTGGACATTCTTCGGTCTCCGCCGAGACGCTCGTTCCGCAGTTGCGACACTCGACGACTACGTTCGACCCGCCTCCGGGGAGTAATCGAGTGAGGACTGTGCGGACCCCCATCGTCCTTTGAACTACAGGTGACAACGGATTAATTGTGGCGGAGACTTGTTCCAGCGGAAATCCTGTGTGCATCACCGGCAATGCCGCCGAAAACTTACCTACGAGGACTTCACAGGTACGTACGGAAGGGAGCCTGTCACACGCTCCTTCCACCCCCTTTCCATGAGCACCGATGAATCGTCTCTCGGTCGGTGTCCGGACTGTGGTGAGTCTATCCCCCAAGCGTGGCTACTGGTCGAGTACGAGAAGGACGACGGCACTGAAGGCCTGTGGGCCGAGTGTCCGGTGTGCGAAGACGTTGTAGCGCCGGAATAAAGCCGGATTTTGCGTCCGTTCGGGACCGCATGGATAACGACCGGCGTGGGTGAGTATTTCTCTTGAGTAACGATAGAGACGTCAGATTAATCAAAGTATGCGCGAAGAGCGGCTCCTTATTTTGATCGGGATTCCGTTCCATCGCTTCATAGAGTGTGATAGAACGTGCAGGGTTTTTACAGGCAGTTCACAAGGTGCTTACTTTCAGGATTGCTAAATATGAATCACCTGCTCAGTGTGCACGCACACTGAGCACTCAGGTTTTATACACACGCCGCCCAACAGCGATCTAAGTAGAATTGAGGTCAGTGTATATCCTGGCAGAGGGTGCGGTCCCGGCGTGATCGTGGCGACAGCCGGACCCGTCGACGCTCGCGAGGAGCGCGAATTCTACATGACGTTTTTTTTAGAGCAGGTCCTCAATCGCGTCGAGGAACTTGTGAAAGTCGTCGGCGCCGTCACCGACTAGGACCCACGATCCGCAAACATCGCCCGCCGGGTCCTGGTGGCCGACGTCCGGCGTCCCGAGAAGTTGCTCGCGTTTCTCGGACCGCGGTTCGTACAGCACGCGGTTCGCCGAGTACACACCGTAGCGCGAACTGATCGCCGTCTCCGTCGCGAGCATCTTCGCGACGTGGCGGCGTCGGTCAGCGTCGTCAAGCACCCAGTCGGGGAACCGGTACACGGTCGTCACCTCAATTCCGACCATGTCGTACAGCCGCATCGTCGTCCCGGCGAGGCCGTGAGCATCGCGGAGCAACTGGGCGATCGCGGGAAAGAACAGGCCGTCGTCGAGGGGCGATTCGAATACTTTGAGGGGCATGTTGAAGGGAAATTCTACGACGATGCTGTTCGGCTCACCGATGTCAAAGTGATTGCCTATAGCCCCACCACTGAGTGTCGATCGAACGAACGGCGACTCACTCCGAGTAGTTACGAGTCCTCTTCAGTTAACGCGGAAGCAGCGGGCTCCAGCAACTGGAACTCGAGGTCGCGCTGGGCCAAATTGAACTCACTGTGTTTCAATTGTCGGTGTTCTTCGGATTCTGTGTCAATAACCGGGTTGGAATGATTTATATTTGTGAAATATATGTCAGTATCTACCTCTCGGAATGTATCCATCGTCCGAGGGATGGGTGGATGAGGGACGGATTCTTGACGGCCAATTTCGTTCGCGTCCCAAAAGCACCCGTCCACGATGGCGATGTCGACTCGTTGGACGAGTTCTGAGAGACGCTTCGTCCATCTATCGATATCGCTGATATACAGCAGCGAGCGACCAATCCCCTCGATATAAAACGCCAGCGTCTCAGTAGGCGAGTATTCGTGAGGGACGCTGTACGGCGTTATCTCACACCCAACGAGATCGATCGTCTCACCACCATGTATGTTATTGATTTGAATATTGTTGGCTTCAGCTAACGCTGAAAATGGCCCAGAAGAGGAGAAGAGATATTCTTCGAGGTCAGGGGTACAGTAGATCGGAAGTCGGAGGGAGTCGGATACCTCGTTCCCGAATTGAAGAAGTCCTGTAATCTGTCCTATATGTGCATGGGTGATGAAGACACCGTCTATGTGATCAGTCTGTGTTTGAAACCTGAGGTCCGGAGATGGGTCGATAACGTATCGAAACGTCCGCCCTTTCGTCGCGGTTATTTCTAGGGACGACACATATCTTGGGCGGTCATTCTCTCGTGCTTGCTCACAGTTTGAACAGGCACAGTCTATCTGTGGAACCCCTCCGTCTTGCGCGGACCCGAGAACAGTGACTTCAGGGTGTGATTGATATGACTCTCCTGTCGTCTCGGTGGGGACCATCTCCTTGAGATGGTTTCCTTCATCCGCAACCGCAGACAACTCATGCCGCGAGAGAATCGTCTCTATCTGTTCGACATCGATCGCTCGTTTCCACATATCTGGACCGTGAATACTCTCTGCGAGCTGCTCGAAAGTCAGCAAATATAGCGTGTGATCTTCGGGTTCGATCATCTCTTCTGTTGCACAAAACACAACGGGCTCGTCGTACGTTATCGGCGTGCTATCGTCCACAAGCACGCTCTTCAATAACTGGAGGACGCGCGTCTTTCCACCGTCGGGCCTGGATATACTGGTGAACTGTTTAAACTCAGCTACGTCAACTCCTCTGAACCCGCCTGGGTTTTGGGTTATTGCATATCTTCCCTGTGAATCAATAACGGTGAACACGGAGTCATCATCGTACTCCAGAACCCCATCTGCAAATACCTGCTGCGGAATGGTGACCTTTTCGTACGCTGAACGTATCGTATGACCACCAAAACAGAACCACGAGCGTTTCTTCGACATATGTTATCACAACAGGTTTATAATATATATTGCTTTCTGGGCGTTCATCTATATCTAAAAACAGTCAAGAGCGAACAACCTCCTTATACCATCAGCCAGGATAAGACACTCTCCTCTGAGAGAGAGGGAGATCAATCAGCGCTCACGTATTTGAAGGGCTTAATCACCTGTGTACAGAAGGGCTTGATGCGGTCATCGGTCGCCAGCTGTCGACTGGGCGGACCGGTCGATTACTGGGTCTTGCCCCGTCGGGGGCACAACGAGGTGTTCCACTAGCCAATGGCAACTAACAACAGCGGCAGCACTGACGACTTCCCCATGGTGATTCACGACGCTTGGATGGCTGTGTTTGAAGAACTGGAGGAAGAACACGCCGAGATTCTGCCACGGTTCAAACGGGCGTTCGGGTACATAGGGACGAACCGGCAGGATCGCGAGATCCTGACCGAAGTACTTCCAGTGCCCGAGAGCGAAACGCCATACCGACCGCCAGTCACGACTGACGAGCAACTTGACGACGAGCTCGCGGAGTTCGCACGCCTGGTAGCAGTCCTCCTAGAGCAGGAAATCACGCAGCGTCTCTCGCTCGCCGACTGATAACCCTTCCTCGGGACTGTCGGCGGTGCGACAGACGCGGTGCGTTGTTCAGATTCGGTTGCAAAGAGACGGGCGAGAGTCTCCGAAACCCATAAAAAACCGCCCGCAACAGCGGACGTTCCGTCGAGATCATGAACATGGTAGCGAGGGCGGGGTTACAGGTTGTGGTGGCTTGGCGTCAGGTTCAGTAGGGCAGGCGACGAACGACAAACAACTAGATGCCGCGCGGGACTAGGCGAAGGCAGAACGATGCAGTGGAGAGTCAGGACGGCTGGCAAGGCCACGAGCAGCGACGCTGCAAAAACAGCCGATCGTACGAACCTGGCGGAGCCACCGCATCTGGATTCTGGCGGACCGGGAGTCGTTGTCGAGCACCATTCCAACGCCAGACGGAGAGCGGCATCTTTCACAATCCGGATGGCGGGCACGATTCGCGCAGGCGTCAAGTGACTCGAGCACGCCACCGCAGTCAACACCTGAACCTGCTGGCAGGAGGGTGGGCTCACACGTGACACTGTCCGAGGTGGACCTGCTCTGGCCGGCAACGCTCCCGTCGACTTACGGCACAACAGCAGTGACTAGCGAGCGTGACCGTTTCGACACGAGTCTCGACCGTAACCTCTCTACGGGGGCGCCACTGAGCAAACTCGCACTCACCGCCGACACACTTGACAGGGCACAGACAACTGCTCAGACCGATCCGGCCGAGATTTCCCCACTCGTCTCTGACATTCTCTCGATTGTCGAGTCCGTTGCGACACAGAACTCCTCAGCTGGAAAACAGGTTCTCGCCGGGAACTACACAATGCGGGTCCAACAGTACGGGATCGAGACCCTTGCGACACTTGCACCCGACCACCTCTCGCTTGGCACCGAACAAATGCGTACGAGACTCTTCCGAGTGATCACCGCCGTCCTCACCAATAGTGATGCGATTGCGGTCGTGCGTCCTGCTCTCGATTTACTGGGGACACTGGTCGTGGCAAGCGAGGAAGTGACCGGCCCGATGCTGACGGCGTCTGGAGTGGTTTCAGGCGTTCGACGCTGGCTCCCCGCTCTCGACGGGACGGGTACTCGTCTCGATGCCATCCGTGTTCTCGGTGCCTGTTCAGTCACAGCCGATTCGATCCCTCTCTCGGAGTCCGCGATAGCCACGCTTCGCCAGGCCGCAACCGCCGACGACCTCCTGTCTGTCGTCTGGAGTTCGCTGGTGATCGAGCGTCTAAACGTTTCAGTTGATGGCATCCCGATCCACACGTCGGCAGACAAACCGACATACAGGACTGTCCAACTCCTCTGTCGACTGCTGGAACTAGACGCATCGGGGGACGCGCCAGCCGAGTCATCCGCGACGGCGACACTCGAAAGATTGCTGGATACGACCGGGCATCTGGATGGGAAGCAAGAGCAGTACGCACCGGCATTCGCGTCACTTCGTGCTTTTGAAGCCGAGAATCCGACAGCACTCCAGACGGAAACAACCATCCAGGCGCTCGGAGAGTTCGCCGTTGCTGGCTGCTTCCCGACTGCGGAGATCTCACAGCGTATCTGTGACGTGCTCGCTGATATACTCGCACATAGCGAAACACCACCTGTCCTCACGGAAGCGGCGAGTACGCTCGAACGACTCGCCACGGCTGGCGACTTGATAAATACCGAGTGTAAAGCGGCGTTCACCGCCCTCGCGCGGGCGATGTACGCCCCCAATCAAACCGATCCTGAACCGCTGGCGGCGGCACTGGTCGCACTCGTCGCAACCAAAAGCGTTGAGTCGATCACACTGTCGGGACTGCAGGAGGGAGCTGAACTGTGTGGACCGGTTCTCGGGCCGGGAACGGACATCCAGACAGCTGTTCGGCCGTTCAGACACCCAGCGGTTCCCGATCGCGTCCCGGAGCTCGTCGTCGATGCGTTCCGAAGCTCACTGGGTAGCATCACCAGTTCAGCCAACCAGGTGCCGGCGCTCGTGCTCGCAGTCATGCAACGACGGGGCCTCCTGTCGGGTGAACCCACGTATGCGACGAGCTGTCGGCGCTATTGTGCGGCCTCTGTATCATCTGATTCTCTCGGCCTCCGAACGCAGGCACCTCTCGACGCACTCGCCCACTCGGGTCTGCTCAAGCAGGCTGACCTGTCGGAATCGGTCGAGATACTCACCGAGGGAATTGACCCTGCCTCCGAGGCATCATCGACGATCGCGGCGGAGCGGCTCAACACACTCGTAGAGGCGGGTTGCCTCGACACTCACTATGCGTACCGGCCAGTCGTTGATGCACTGTGCCGAGCCGCACACCCCACAACCGAGCCGGATCCGAAATCTCCGCTGGAAGCACTTACCGCGCTCGGAGCGACGAATGCACTCCCCGCCGACGGCGAGTACATCCCGGTCATCGACCTCATCGAAGACGTACTGAGTCGTGGTGTCGATACGAGTGTCCTCTCCCGGTTCGTCGAGAGCGGTCCGCTCGACGCCACCCTGTCACGAGCCACCACCGACGAGCCTCGTCCGTCCCTTCGTCTGGTCTCGCGTCTCCTGGCAGTCTTCCTCACAAATGAGTATCTTTCCGACACCCGGAGCCTCGAGCACATCGCTACCCTGTTCGCGGCGCACGTTCCCGCCCCTGACTCGGGCGACGTGCTCCAGACCGGCGCAGCATTTGGCCTCGGTATCATGGCAGCCAAACGCCCCCTCACAGACGTCACGTTCACCAAGACCGTCCGTCGTCTCATCGCGTGGACGGACCCCGACCTCGCAGGCGACGGCGAGACGGCGGCACTCGTCGTTTCGACCCTCGCTCGGGAGGGCTACATCGACGCCAGTTTGCAGCTCCCCGACCTCAGTCCGCTTCGCCGCATGGCGACAACTCCTGACGCCGCGATCGATAGTCGACAGCCGCTTGTCTGTCTGGGGACGCTCTTACAAACCCACCCAGCGATACCACAGGGCGAACGGGACCAGAGTACAACGACGCTTCTTGAGAGCGCAGCACCCGGGGACGATACGCACACGTTTGCGGCCGCGCTGGCCCTTTCCTGGGCGGTCGACGCAGATACCGATTTGAAACCCGATCTATCGGCGCTGATTGACGACCTCTGTACGTCGATGGTTCGCCTCTCGGAGCGCCCTCCCAGTGCTGACATCGAAGATTATCTCGCTCTCTCGGGGGTCTCGGTCGATACTCACAGCTACGACCTCGACGCACCGGAAGCGGCAGCTGTCCTCGATACACTCGCAACTGCCGTCGACCCGGAACGCCTCGTTCCAGCAATCACTGACGCCATGACGTCGATTGCTGGGTCAGACGGATCGCCACTCGCTGGTGACTCCGCGACTGAACAGTTGCTACACGCACTCCACACGAGTCTCGTCCTCTCGAGTCCGGATTTCGAGCTGGCTTCAGTTGACGACGGACCGCTCGAACTGGGTCCAGTACCCATGGCCTACCTTACGGACCCCGACGGAACGACAGCGACACAGATCCGGGCACTCGATCTGCTCTGTTACTGGGGCGACTGAGCGGCCTGTGTGACCGCTGACGTCACGGGGTCTCTTTCGGCACCGTGGTCGTGGCCGTTCCCGATCCATCCCGAGTCACGACGGTGACCTCGTTCGGCGTCTCGATCACGACGGCTTCGCCACCGATCGATCCCAGGTTCGAGCGAATCGTGTTCTGGCAGACGACGTTCCCTTTCCTTACGACCTCCGTCTGTCGAGAGTGACCGACGATCTGTGGCGGTGCGTCTCGCGGCATGTGGAGGAAGTCCATCCAGAGGAGCCCTGCGTCGGGACCTCGGCCATCCTTGTCGAGACCGAAGAGCAGGTCGTATTGCTCGGGGACGTCTTCCTGCACGCTCCCGTCGTCAGTGCCTGTCATCTCCTCGTGAACCTCGTCAGCACAGGTTCGAAGCCGTGTATTCACGCTGGTCGCGTCGAACGACGATTCGCGGCCGGCGTGGCTATAGGTGTGATTGTATCCCTCGAACGCGGCGTTCCAGACCCCGGCGCGTACCTGATCGACGAACGAAACGCGGGCTTCCTGGGTCAGTTGTCCGCTGTAGGTCTGTGGCCAGTGGAGAACGTCCGGCAACATGATAGCCATCTCGTGATTGCCGAGATGGAGTCGGACACGCCCGGGTGGCGCCTCCTGTTTCAGCCGAAGCGCGGTTTCGAGCACGCTCTCGTTCTCGTCTCCCCTGTCGATCAGGTCACCGTTGAACAGCAGGATGTAATTCGAGCCGGCCCAGTGAAGCTGTCCCGAACTGTCTTCGGTCACGACGGGATCGCGTACGTCCCCGACCGCGGTCAGTGCGGAGTGGGCTGGCTCGTAATAGCCGTGAATGTCGCTGATGCTCAGGATCGCTGGCGCGCCGTCAAAATCGTCGACTGTGGACGTCTCCCGCGTCGGAAGAGACCCCTCGATTGTCGGCAATGATTCCGACGCCGTTGCCCGCCTGATCTCCTCTCTCATGGTGTTCTAACAACGAATATGCCAACAGAGAATCTTGTGCTCCGGTCGAGTCGGTATCGCTGTTTCATCATCTGTAGTTCTGTATCAAGCGTAACGTTGGCTATTGGACAGTACGACACTCACTGGGAGCCGATCTGCGAGCGCGAGGACAGTGTCCTGATTGTCCGGAGTGAGGGGTACCTCCTCGCCGCCAGTCAGTGACTGCCAGATCTCGAGTACCTGTTCTTGATCGACTGATTCCACGTCCGTTTCGAGGTGAGAGGTGAGCCACTCGTGACGGTCAGCATACTCCTCCAGCGCCTCGGTAGGTCTGTCCCTGACGTGACTCGGGAGGAGTGGGGATTCCTCGAATCGCGGTTCCGGCCTCGACGCGGATGCATTCGCCGCGAGGTCGAGTTCGTCGACGAGTTCACGCTGTGCCTGGAGGCGCCCGTGGAGTAACTCGATGAACCTGTCGATGTCGTTCGTCATGTCCTCGACCGACTGGGCTGTGTACTCGAGCGTCGAATAGTCGTGTGTCTGTAGCGTCTCGTACGACGCCCACAGATCGGCGAGGACGGACTCGAATCGTTCCGGTGACTGGGCATCGGCTTCGAGCGGGTCCATGAATTCAACCACGGTCGTATGGGTATCGGCCGTCGCGGCCACAGTCTGCCTAGCGTTCTCGAGCGTATCCACGAATTCGTCGATGTTGCCGCTTTCGTACGCGTCGGTCAGCTCTTCTTCGAGAACCAGCTGAATTTCGATTCCGTTTTCGCGGAGCGTCGTGAGCGCGGTGGCGATCGCGTCGACGTCGCTTCGAACGGCAGAGAGGTCAATATCGCCTGCATCCCTGTCGTAGAATTGCTTTGCATCCGCAAACTCGAGTGTCGGGGCCCAGTCACTCTCCGCAAGGATCGTCTCGAGTTCTTTCAACGTCTCGTGTCTCGCTTCGAGTCTGTCAACAATCGGTGTGAACTCGTGCTCTGGAGAGAGCATGATCGACGGCCGCTCCTCGACCACCTCGCCAAGCAACCCCAGCAGGACAGTGTCGAAATCGTCGATCCGTGTGTACAGGTTTTGATACGTTTCGGTGATGCTCTCCAGCTCGGCGGGGATTTTGGATTCGAGTCTATCGAGGGCCTGGTCGCGTTCCTGGTCACTGAGTGCAACCTGGAGTTGTCCAAGGAGGGCTGTGAAGGATTCGCGTGCGACCTGCTGGAGTGGTGACCGTACTGCTTCCTCGAGAGTCTCTCGCGTTTCCAGAAGTGTCTCCGGGTCCGTCGTTTCGATGACGTCGGTCTGGATCGAGGTGGTACTCTGATAGAACAACTCCCGCTCGTTGGTACTCATATTGTCGACGCGGTCCTGGTACTCCTCGACGGTCGTTTTGAACGCACGGAGTTCACGCAGCGTTTCCGAAAGCGTCCTCGAGCGCTCAGTGACTGTCTCGAGGATTGCCGGGCGAGTGTCAGTCATCGGCGGCCTCCATTGTCTGGTCTGCCGGAAGCAGTGTCAGTAACTCCTTCCGCGTCTCCTCGGTGACCTGTTCCACGTCGGTTGCTGTTGACTCGAGTGCGTCGAGTTCGTCTTTGAGTGTCGTGAGATGCTGTCTGTGCTCGGCCAGGAACTGGTTCAGCTGTTTGAGAACGTCGGCATCACCGGGGAGACTGAGGCTCACATCGCCCTCCTCGGGGTCACTCAGCAGGACCCTGTCGTCGTATTCTTCGACCTGACTCAGAACGACACCGTCATCGTCCGGGTTTCCAACGGTCATCCGGGTGAGTTGCGATCGCAGATCGAATATCTGGTCACCATACTCCTCGAACTGATCGACCAGCGTGTCACGGTCCTCGAACACGAACTCCACGAACGATTCCGACGCCAGTATCGAATGGACCTCATCGAACCGGTCACCGGCTTCCGTGATAGCCGCAATCAGGGGAGCTTCGATCGTTGATTCCATGGCTTCGATCTGGCCGGTGATATCGTCGAGATACAACCGCAGCAGGAACCAGTAGTGATACGCAACTGGACCGGAAGCAGGCTCTGTGTCGATCTTGTCACGCAGGTCCATAACCCCGTCCCGTAGCCGCTCGAGGTTCGACTGATAGCGCTCCAGGCGGCCACTGTCTATCTCGAACCAGGTTCCGACGGTCGCACTGTCCGGTGGTCGAAGTCGTGAATCGTATGTTTCGACCTGCTGTCGGCAGTTAGTGACTGTGTCGATGGCTGCATCGATATCGTCCATCACCTGCTGGAGCCGAGTACCCATGTCGATCTCGGGGTCCGACCCGGTGGTTAGTCCCGCAGTGAGCAGGGCCCGAATCAGGGCGTTCCCGAGATAGGTGAGTCCATCGAGGCTCGCGACCGGCACCTGTGTGTCCTGGAGTGACAGCGCCGGGTCATCGAGTTGGTCGACGATATCCGAGACGTCGGTGAGCGCGGCGAGATCGGACAGCGCATCCCGGGTCCGACGGACTGGGGCTGCCAGGTGTTCGTCGGCCGTGTAATGGTCGCGTTCCGACCGAACGGTCCGACTGAACCCGTCCTGGACGAACAGGCTCTCGAGGTACGTTTTGAATTGGAATCCGTCTCTCCCACCCGAGACAAGGTCGTCTTCGATCCCGGATTGCAACGGTTCGTGCAACGCGGCGTAGGCACGGCCTGACTCGTACTCGGGCCCAACAAGTAGTAAATACGACAGTGCCACTGTGGATTCGACGAACTTGCCGCTCGCCCAGTACGGCCTCATTCCGTCGAGCCGCGATTCCTCCCATAGCAACGACTCCGAGTCGTCGAGTGAGTAC
Organism: Halorientalis marina; assembly: GCF_023028345.1. Classification (GTDB taxonomy): domain Archaea; phylum Halobacteriota; class Halobacteria; order Halobacteriales; family Haloarculaceae; genus Halorientalis; species Halorientalis marina. The sequence goes on from NZ_CP095487.1 coordinate 842,021, forward strand.
GTCTCCCGGTAGGTGGCCGCGAAGGTGTCGAGAAGATCGATCGTAACCTGTCGCAACTGGTCGTAGAGCGTCTCGATCGTATTCCGGACCTCTCGGTCATCACAGTCGGCGAGCAGGCGAGATATCGTCTGGTCGTCGACCTGATACGGGTCCGAGACGCCGTCGGCGCTCAGCCGCCCGAACAGATGGACGACGAAAGTCCAGAACCGGTTCGAGCGGTACGATTCGACACCGAGCAACTGGTGGCGCTCGTAAACATCGACGCCAGTGGCGTCATGATCGAAGTCGGCGTCCTCTGGGACGACGAGCAGCGTCGGAGCGGTGATATCGTAACTGGTGGTGACTGACTCGAGTTCCGTCTGGAACGTCGCTTCGGTGGGACAGAGTCGGATGTCGACGGTTTCAGCTGCTGGAGTCCCAGCAGCCACTGTCAGGCCGCGGTCCATCCTGGGTTCCAGGGACTCTGTCGAGCGGTCAGAGACGCGTTCGGGATTCACCGCAATCGGGGGGAAAGCCGATTGAAGGATGGTCGGCGTCACGGTGGCGACGGATCGGTCGACGAGTTCCGCATCCGAAACGTGTTCTATCCACTGAGTGTGGAACCCCTCCGTCGCGTCGTCAACTGCCTCGAGTGCGGTCGAACGCTCGTCACTCGCCGGTTCGAATGAGACGATCATGTCGCTAACCAGCGAGAGAAACGCCTCGGCCTGCTCCTCGTCTGCCAGCCCGAAGGCCGGAAATAGATTATCCTCGGTGACGCACAATCCCGAGAACACACGCTTTAGATTGCGATCGATGATCTCGAGCGCGTTCTGGTGCCTCTCGGTCTGTTCGAACGTGAACACATCTTTCAGGATGTCCACTGCCAGATACTGACAGCGGGTAGCAGGGAGAGCTGTCTGCTGGGTGAGTTGCCAGGCATCGAGTCCGGTGCTGTCGAACAGGAGCGCGCGGATCGCCTGTTCCCACTCGTCTCTCTCGCGTTCGGTCCAGAGATTGTTGAGCAGCTTCGTGTCCCGGAAGTTCGTCTCGGCCAGGCCCCGGAGCCACTCGGTTGCGTCCGAATCTGGGTCTTCCGGGAGACCGTCGACAAATTTGATTATGAGTCCGGTTCGGCCACGTGCGAGCCACCACAGAGTTGTTGCCAGACCAGTCGCCTCTGGTCGTCTGTCCGCAAGTAGATCCCGCACATCATCGACTTCGAGCGGTGGAACCCGGATCTCTCGCATCCGCCCCCAGTCGGCTTCTCCGATGAACTCGAAGGCGGATATCATCCCGAAGCTCCAGACCTTGATCGAGTCCTGAAGGCCGTCGTTGATCTTCCGCAGCGGATTGTCGTCGTCCTTGTCCATGACCCGGATGAAGTCACGATAGGACTGCTCTACCTCGTCGAATAGCAGGGCCGTCTGGACCGGCTCATCGGGATCGAGATCGTCCCCGTGGGCCTGTACGAATGCACGCTTTGTCTCGGTCGGGACGTTCGGGAACCACGGAATCTCGGACGGATCGTCATTGACATACGCGGAAAGCTGGTCATCGATGCGGGCCTGTAGCCACGTATTGAGGTCAGACGCATCAGCGGCGGCGTACTCGGTCAAAAGCTGGCCCGGGTCGCCGATGTAAAACGCCGGGATGTCCTGCTCCCAGGACTGTGAAAAGAGATGGTAGAGCAACTGTGTCTTTCCCGACCGGTACGCACCGACGATCGCAAGGGGATCGACCGATTCACCGTTCGCGAAGCGCTCGAATGTCCCTTCAGCTCGCTCCAACTGCCGTTCGTGTTCGTCAGTGAGTGGTTCCCACGCGCGCTCCAGATCCGCTTTTCGGGTGGTGAAATCGTCTACCATCGTATTTAGCTAGATAAACCCATTATAACTTATTTCTTGTGTTCCCCGTAAAACATCTATGCTAACGGCGGAGGGCTATATTTTCGGCTAAATGGCGGTTATATGCCGAAAAACGGCAATTATCGGGATTCTATGGTAGTTTTCAACGGAAGGGTGAGTTCCGCCGAAAGTAATTTATACAGACTCAATAATAGTAAACATAGAGTGAGAAATAGATGAGCTCATACGACCGTGATGACTGGCAAGGTGAGACAATCGTCGTGGGAACAGACACAGAGACCGTCGGGAAGGCAATCGGTTCCGGGAGCGAGGGCGATGTCTATCGTATCGAAGGGGCGCCGGACCAGGTCGTGAAGATATTTCATCCCGACCGGCGTGACCAGAAAGAACCGAAGATCGAGGCGATGATCGGAGAAAAACCGACTGATCGGACCTACAAGCGGAAAGGCGTCCGCTCGATTATCTGGCCCGAAGCGGTTGCCGAAAAGGAAACCTCGAGCGCGTTCCTGGGCTACCAGATGCCCTACAAGGACCTCGAGTCGGCAACGCCAGCGTTTGAGTACTCGGTCGTCGACCTCAGCTGGGAGGCCAGTGATATCAAGGACCGATTCAAGGCAGCTCGTAACCTGGCCATCATGGTCCGGAACATCCATCGCGCAGGCCACGCGATGGGCGATTTCAACGACAAGAACATCCTGATCGACGACGGGTACGTCACGCTCATCGACTGCGACGCGTTTCACGTCAGCGACGGCGGCACGATTTACGGGGATTCGACCTACCACCCGAGGTACTCCCCGCCGCAAAAACGGGGCCACTCGCTGACTGCGGTCCAGGAGGCCGACAAGTTCTGCCTCGGCGTTCACCTGTTCCAGTTCCTTCTCGAGGGGGCCCACCCGTACCAGGCAGTCGGAGACGAGGCTGCCAACGGGGACTGGGCCGACAAGATTCAGGGCAATCCGTTTCCCTACGAAGACACCGAGAGCGACGTGCGGCCGGGCAACGGGATGCAGGCCAAGTACGACAAACTCCCCTCGGAGATTCGGGCGCTGTTCGAGGAGTGTTTCGGTACAGGTTCGAAGGCCCTCACCTGGGGGCGGCCGGCCCCGATCGAGTGGATCCGAACGATCGGTGAACTGACCAGCTCCCGGTACGATCTGCAGTTCAGTGATAGCGAGTTACCGATCGGGGGCAATAGCGAATCCGCGACGGGAAATAGCACGGACGATGGATTGACCGTTCCTGCGTTTGGCAAGCCGTCGGGCAATGGCACCTCTGGCCGTGACGATGGCGGTTCCGACGACGGTTTGTCGGTTCCAGATTTCGGGCCCACCACTCGAGGCACTGGACGGGCACGGGACGCGGACTCTGACGAGGACGATGTCACCGTCCCGGACTTCGGCAAGTCGGGCACGAGTCACGACCAGTCCGCTGCCGACGGTGATACTGACGAACTGGACGTCCCGAAGTTCGGATCAGCTGACGACGAGCGTAGTAACAGCACGTCATAGCGGCCGAGCGCAGTTCGGGAAGTAAGTCCCGTCTCACTGGGCGTCACCGAATATAGTGTCGGTCAGGTCAGCCTCCCAGAGGTCGTAGGCGCCGAACAGATCTGCATCCTCCAGACGGGCGGCCGAGAGATCGGCATCCGTGAGCGTCGCGTCCGTGAAATCAGCCTCGTCGAGCGTCGCGTTCCTGAGGTCGGCTCCACTCAGATTCGCACCGACGAGGTTCGCGTCGTTCAGGTTCGTATTACTGAGGTCGGCACCCCTGAGGTCAGCGTCCTCGAAATCAGCAGCGCGTAGTCTCGACTGACTCAGATCGGCGTCGACGAGTGTCGCGTCGGTGTAGTCGGTGTTCGTGAGATTCGCGTCGGTCAGGTCGGCGTTCGTCAGTGTACAGGACCTGAACCAGACGTGCCTGACGTCAGACTCCGAGAGAGTCGCCGCGGTCAGATCAGCACCAGTGAAATAGGAATCAGTCAGGATCGTCCCGGTCATCTGGGCGTCTCGGAGATCTGCGTGCTGGAAGTACGCATGCCCGAAATCAGCACCGCGCAGGTCTGCTCCTCTGAGATCCCCCTCTTTTAACACCGCATGGTAGCTCGTCGTGTCCCTGAGGTCCGCCTGTCGGAGAATGATGTTCATGCTACTGACACGTATGAGTGTCGCATTCCGCAGATCGCTGTTCCGCAGGTCGGCCCCCGTGAGATTTGCATCCTCTAGATTCACGCCGCGGAGCGTGGCACCTGGCTCGATATCCGCAGCAGTGACGACGTCGGTCGGTATCTCCACTGATTCGTCCATACCCCACCATCCTCTCATACAAAGTTAAAATTTACTCAAAATAAGTAATGATGGGATAGGAACCATCCTGCTCAGTGTGCACCAGTCAGGGAAAACGTCGCCGGTGAGGGCGGACGAGGAAGCGACAACCGCGAGTCTCGGTGGAAACTGCGAGTCTCAGTAGAAGTTCTGTGTCGCGTACACGGCACCGTTCTGCGCGAGGTACACCCCGATTCCCTCGCGCTCGAAGCGGTCCCGCAGGATGTTCTCCCGGTGGCCGGGCGAAGCCATCCACTCGTCGACTACCGTTCGGGCTGCATCCTCGGCGGACGCGGTGCGGTCGAGGTAGATCTCCGCGATGTTTTCCCCCGCGCTCCGGTCGCTGTGTCCGTACTCGCGATACCTGTCGATAGCCGCCTGCCCCTCGGGATTGGTGTGGGAGAAGAACCCGCGATGGACCATGTCCCGACTGTGATGTAAGGCGATGGTGCTCAGGTGGCTACTGTACGCCAGTGAATCGAGCGCGTGCTCGTGCCGGCGGTCGTTGGTCTCCTCGTGAATCGCGCGCTCGATCTCGGCTGGCCGTGCCTCGAGGCGCAGGTCGAACGGGACGTCGACCGGCCGTCTGTCGACCTGTCCCCCACACTCCGTGCACTCTGCTGGCGGTGGCATTTCGACGCCACAGTCGCCACATCGCCACTGCCCACTGATACGGACCAGTGGTGCGTCACAGCCCTGGTGGTGACGCCGGCTCGCGGTTCCACAGTGCTGACAGACGGTTTGATTGACCGTCAACCGCAGTCCGTGCTCGCTGGCGTCTGGTGATGCAGACGTATCCGCTCTCCCACGCTCGGGTGAGCCGAGATCCGCGAGCGTGTCGTCTAACCACGAGTCGGAGCTATCAGGGGGTGGATTCGTGTCTGTACTCTCCTCGTCGTCCCAGTCTGCCCAGTCCGGAAGTTCACCGCCAGCGATCCGCTGCCGGAGGGGCTTGTGGTCGATCGAAACTCGATCGTCTGTCATTGGATTCCGCTCGAAATTCGTTCACCGTCGGTTGCGGTGTGCTGGCGCGAAGACGCGGGTCACCGCGCGGACCGATCCGACGACGGTTCTGAACCAGACCGACACGATGTCGTCAGTGCCCTGTTCGGCCTCGATCTGGTCCTCGACATCCGCCACGTCGAGAGTCCCCATCACGAGGGTCTTGTCGTCTCGTGACTGGCGGTAGTTGTCGTTGTCGAGGGCTTCACGCAGCGACTGCTCGGCACGGCCCGCATCGCCAGCGGCTTCGATCAGGGCGAACGCGGACTCGAACCACGTCCGGTTCGCCTCGTGGTCGCCCTGCCACGCCCACTGACTGAGGCCATCGGAAAAGACGGCGACACTGTCGACGTCCTCCCTGTAGTCGAATCGGTAATAGTCCTCCCAGGCGTCGTGGGTCAGCGGGTAAGTCCTGTGAGCGGCGCCGAGGTCTGCGACGGCCTCCTCCGGCGGAACCAGCGGCTCGTACGTGTCCTGCAGACCGAAAACAGCACCGCCATCCCCCGCTGCGGCTCCCGCTGCACCGGAGGATCCCGCGACGACGGCCAGCAACGTGGTGGCGTAGTCGGACAGATCGTCACCCCTGCTCTCGGCTTTCCGTGCGAGAGCCGACCGTGCCTCGACGAACGCCCGCTCGAAGATCGGCTGGGCCGTCGCCTCGTCGATGGAATCGGCGGTCTCGAAGCGATCTTTGAGGACCTGTGCCGCTCTCTCGGTGGCGATCTCTGATCCGTCGTGTGAGAAGGCGGCGCTACCGAGACCGTCTCCGACGGCGATCACGAACCGCCCATCCGGAAGCCGGTGACTGCACCAGGCGTCCTGACAGGGAAGTTCGGTCCCCTCGTGACTGGGGCCTTCGACGGCACAGCCGACGACAGTGGCCTTCTCGGGATCAGATCGGGTCATTATATCAGTTACTGCTGGGTGAGGTTATCATCGGCCTCTTCAGCGTCTCCGCCCTCGGATTGTGCCTGAGCACTCTCCGAGACAATCCGGAAGAACTCCTTGAACATGCCCGATTCCAGCTGGAACGTGTTCACCTTCGACTCGTCGGGGGCGGCCGAGGCCAGGTCTTCCAGTTTGCTCATGTTCGCCTCCTCGCCGATACCGACTGCGTAGAACAGCAGCTCACCGTCCTCGGTCCCGTCTTCGACCACAGTCTGGGCCTTGTCCCACTTCGAGCCCCGGTCGTCAGTCGGTCGGCCGTCGGTCAACACCCACACGAGCGCCTTCTTCAGCGGGACTTTGTCGTCACGGAGATCATTGCGATGATCTCGGAGGTGGTTAGCACCCTTGACGAGCGCCTCACACAGCGGCGTCCCGCCGCTTGCAGACAGGTTCGGTGGCTGCCAGTCTTCGATCTCCGAAAACTCCTGTTCGACCGAGACGTCCCCGCCGAACGTCACGAGTGAGATATCCACCGCGCGTTCCGCCTTGAAGTCGTCGTCGATCTCCTGTTTGAACAGCTTCAGGCCCTCGTTGAGCTGGTCAATTTTTGGCCGCCTGTTCCCGTCTTCGTCCTTCGTTTTCTGGTCCATCGAGCGCGACGTGTCCAACAGCAGGAGGGTCGGTACACGTGCGACATTCGTCGGTGGTTGGTCTGCGAACTCCGCCTGTGAATCTTGATTCTCGCTCATCGTTCGACTCCACTACCGAATACTAATCCCCAGGCTAATAAAGATAACTCAATATTAGCTGTATTTACCAATTTAAGTATGGGGCCGAAGTGATGGTGTTCTTTAGCTCTTTTCCGGTTTGTGGGTGTTCTACACCGATCTATCTCCCGAATAGTTGAAGAGCGATTGAAGAGCGTGAACTAATGAATGCCTAGTACAGCGTGGAGAGATCGTGAGTGTCCGCGAGCGCGTCGAGGACGGAAAGCTCATCAAAGCTCACTGACGGTACGCGGTACCCGCTGCCGGGAGAGCAGTTCGAGCGTCTGTGCCTGCACACTCGCGGGTGAGTCGGTTTCAAGCAGGGCACTGACCGCGTCCTCTACGGGGGCGAGCGCAGTGGGTTCGTCGCCGATGATCGCCTGCAATGCCGACAGCAAGGGTCGTGTCGTGGCCGGGGACGTCGGGGAGAGCGCTGTCCCGATGTTCTCGAGTACCGGATCATCGAGATACCGGGCCACTGCCGGCATCTGTTCACAGATCCGTCGGATGGCGACGGCGGCTGGCTCCCGGACTGCTGGGCGGTCATCGAGCGCGTCGCCGAGCACGGCGACCAGTCCGGCGGCCGTCTCCGGAGAGAGTACCCCGAACCCGGACACCGTACAGAGTTCGAAGGCGGCCTGTGATCTGACGTCTCGATGGTGATCGTCGAGCGCCACAGAGAGATCGACGAGCGCGCGTCTGTGGAGGGCTGTCGACACGCCTGTTCTGTACCGACGGTCTCCCGTGTGATCACCACCGAGGGCTTCGTCGAGTGTCACGTACCTGTCGACGGACAGGTCCAGCCGGAAATCGTCGTCGGCGACTAGCGAGAGTCCCGTGGCGGCCCATTTGCGCGAGTGATCGTCGAGAAGGTTCTGTCGGTCGAACTCGCAGCTGTTGGCGAGTTCGCTGTAGGCGTCGGCCCGCAGGGAGGCAGGGAGCGTGGCGTCAGCAGCGAGGGCCGCGAGTCCCTTCGCCCCATCGTGGTTCATCTGAAAGTAACTGTGCTCGAGAGCAGTGGTCAGGGGATCGACGAGTTGTGCGCGCAGTCCGGCCGGGACGGTCCGATCGCTCGCTACGTCACGGAGTGCGCTCGCTGCTCGCACCCTCATCCTGGGGTTCGCGTGGTCGAGCACGGACCCAAGCGTGTCGAGACCGTCGGTCCAGAGGTCGACCGGGACGTCGTCTGCTAGCGCTGCGACACCCACTGCTGCGTATCCTCTGATTATCTTTTCATCGTGGTCGAGTCCTGCTTCGAGTGCCGCGACGAGTGCGGTGCGCACGTCATCCGACAGGTGACCGTTGGTTGCGAGTGCCACCAGTCCACGTACGGCCGTTCGCGGGACTTCACGTCTCTCGTGTCCCAGGGCATCCCGCAGAATCCCCACGAGATGTGTTCGGATGCCGCTCGAGTCGGTCTCGTCGCCTCGAGCGATTGCGTACCGACTCTCCGCTCCCGCCAGCGCCGCGAGTTCGCCTGTGGCCCGTGCCTGAACTTCCCGGTCGTCGACCGTGAGCGCGTCATTGAGCGCATCGACGAGCACGAGACGCTGGTCGGGAGGAAGTGTCTGCTCGCCTGCCAGCTTCGCCGTGCGCGTCAGGAGAATGCGGTCGGGATTCGCCTCGCGGAGAGACTCCGCCAGCGCGGTTGCCGCGGTCGCGCGCAGGTCCGTTGGGACGTCGTCCTGGCGTGCGAGCACAACGAGTCCTCGAGCGGCGGCGCCCCTCACATCGGGATCGTCATCGTCGATGGGAGTGACGAGCGCGTCGACGAGAGTGGGAGAGGGATCGAGAGTGGGCCCGTCCCTCTCCAGTCGCTCCACGATCCCCTGGACAGCGTCGCGTCGGACCTCGGGCTCGTGGTGGTCGAGAGCAGAAGTGAGCACGTCGGCAGGAGCGGTGTCGCGGGCCGCGGTGGGGGCCTCGTCGTTCGGGAACCGCACGAGGACCCGTGCAGCGCCGATTCGGACACGGACAGCATCGTCCACGAGGGCAGTCGTGAGTGCATCCAGGAGCGTGGAACGGTGGTCGGCGGACAGGGTCGCCCCTTCGGGAAGTGTGACGAGAGCTTCGACAGTTGCAGTCCGGACCGCAGCGTCATCGTGGGCCAGTGCCGCACAGACGGTGTCGACGGCAACCACCCGATGCTCGGGCGCGATGCTCGCACGCGCCAGCAATGCGACAAGCCCCGTTGCGGCCTGGCGGCGGACGCTCGACCGCTCGTCTTCGATCCGTGTCGCGAACACGTTGAGCAGTGCGTTCCGTGTCTCAGTCGAGCGTTCGTCGTCAGCTGCCAGTCGCGCGAGCAGTTCCGCTGCCGTCCCGTGTCTGGATTCGTCGCCGTCCGCGAGAACCGTTTCGAGTGTCTCGACGACTGCCGTCCCACAGCCGGGCGGCAGTGAGCCGTCCTCGACGAGGTCCGCGAGGCGCTGGAGGACCCGATCAGAGCCAGCGCCACCCGTTTCGAGCGCGTCCAGGAGCACCTCGACGGCGGCAGATCGACGCGCCGGGGCGACGGATTCGTCGCCGGCCAGCGACGCGAGTCCGTATCCGGCACCGGTACGGGAAGCCTCGCCGCTGAGGACGGTGCCAAGAGCGTCTGTAACCGTGGTGTCCCCGCCGAGTCGACTATCGACCGAGATGCCCGGGAGCCGCACCACTTCGTTGAGATACCGCGCTGCACCGGACTCGACGAGCACCGTGAACGGGTCGTCACCGTCCAGCATGGGAATGTCACCGGTCGTATGTGCCCAGAGGAGCCACCGGTAGAACGAACTCGGGTTCCTCCCCCGTTCCACTCTGTTCCAGAGGAGATCGGTGTCGACTGGAGACGCGAGATCGAACTGACGACTCACAACGTGCGTCCAGATACGGACCCGCGAATCGTCCACGTCGGCACAGTCTTCGAGGACGGATCGCGAGAGACCAGTGACAAGTCGAGACAGGTCCTCGTGTCCAGCGAGAACAGCCGTCGTCCGAAGCAGGTCCGTCAGCGCGTCCGCGTCGGCTGGTCCGGAGAGGGCCGTCTCGAACTGGCCCGTGAATCGTGGCAGGCGGTCGTCGGTGTGCTCGGTCAGCAGCCAGTCGGCGGTGAACTCGGGGCGGGCGACGACGACGGTCCCGAGTGTCCGAATCGCCTCGACGTGGGCAATCCGTGTGGCTGTGGTCTTGAGAACACCGGTCACGGCCTGGAGGACGACTGCAGTCCGGTCGGCCGACGACGCCAGTTGCGCTTCATCGAGCGCTGCGAGCGCAGCCATTCCCTCCTGTCGAACCTCGGTGTCGTAGGCCCCGACCAGGAACTGTCGACCCTTGCTCCACGAGCCTGTGGACACGGCGAGGACTGTGCTTGCGATATTCGGAACGAGTCGGTCCACCTGTTCGGGGTGGTCGACCGCCAGCGCGTGGGCGTCGGCGAGCGCCTCCGCACGGGTTGCCAGTTCACCCAGCCCGGGACTGTCCGCCTGCCCATCAGCGAGTGTCGTTTCGATGGCTTCCCGTCTGTCGGTGGGCGTCGGTTCGGGACTCTCGGCGGTAGATGCGGTATCTACCCGTGGCCCTTCGTCGAGCGCACTCATCGTTCACCACGGTCGGGTTGGTCCGTTCGGATGGTCACCGTTCCGGAGTTCGGTCGCGCACTCGATGACCGGGCGGGCGGGAGAGGTGACATCGAACCACTGTATAGTCGAAACGACTCACGAGAGATAAATCTTACTCAGCGACCGGCCACCCGCCCCGTGTCCGAAGCGACTCCCGCACGAACCCAGACAGAAACACGACTGTAGAGGTGGAAATCCGTGAAGGAATCAGATTTCCACGAGTCGAGGTGGGACGTCTCTAACGACGACAGTTTTATGTTCTTTCGTCAGTGTTGGCTAGTGTGTTGAGTCACAATGAGTAAATTAGACTATAGGAGGATACAGGCGAAGTGGGCCAGGCAGATGGACGAAGGTCTCGAGGAGGTCATGCCGCATTCGTGGCAGGGCCACCGTCGGCTCGCCGAGGGTGACTATCCCTATGACGGCTGAACCGGCAACCGGCATCGCCTCGACGTACACTCGAGATCACGCGACGGCTGGCCGTGGAATAGATCGCAAGGAAACCAAGGAAACCATCACATGACACAGACCGAAATCAAGGGCGGATTCATTAAAGACGGACCGCGGTGTGGATACAGGAACTGCGGCGGAACCGACTGGATCATCAAAGGAGACAGCAAGATTAAATGTTCCAATTGCGGAAAAGACAGGGGGCTGAAAGGAACCTACGCGTACGTCACGAACGGGCCCACATGTGGCTACAGGGGCTGTGGCGGTGCTGACTGGTTCGTCGGGGAAAACAACTGGCGCTGTACGAAATGCGGGAAAAAGCGGTAGATCCCGGGAAACGTCCCCTCACCATCTGGAAAACTAGTTCTCGAGTGATATCGGTATGGAGAGGGACTCTGCGGTCGGTTGATCAGCAGTCCCGTCCAGTCCTCTCGGATTGCGGACACAAAAACGTGCCTCAGTGAGGGCTTCTGGACAGCCAACACGCCTAGCCGGGGTTCTTTCGACAATTCTCGACTTCGGTTGTTTCCCTCTCGGCCAACACATTCTGTATGTTCATGAGTACTGACTCGAATTGACTGCAAATTTGCTCCACCGGCCGTGTTGGGCTACCTGAGATACTTCTGACGGACCTCGAGGACCCGCCGTCTGAATTCAGGCAGCACCCTAGTCAGTTGGACTGATTCTATCAGTCCCTGCGCTGCCTGGACTCGCACCAGTGAGTGAGAGTACCCCCAGTGCCCGAATCTGAATTCTTTCTGGTGTCTCAGCAGTCAGGACCCTCTGAATATTATGGGTTACTGGCATGACGTACAGCACGTCATCTGCTGCCAGTGCCTCGAGCGCACCCAGCAATTCCCGTGTTACCGTTAGTTCGGTTGGCTTTAGCCCCCGGCCAATCGTTGTCGTCAGACGTGACATCTCACCAGCAACCTGTGGATGGATTTCGCAGCAGACTCGAATGTTTCGGGCGGCATCCTGTCGGAGACTTCGGTGCTCAGCGTCAATCACAGTTTGGAGGCCCTCGAGAAGGATTCTCGCCTGAACTTGTGTGAGGGTCCTACACATAACCATCTCCTCTACCCTATCAAGAACGATCTGTCGAACAAATTTATCATCGTCTTCAAGATCGCGCGCCAGGGTTTTGAGTGCGCGCCGCTGCACCTCAGAAGGTATGTCTTCCTCCGTTACCAAATCTACAATCGTCTCTAGATACGCCATTTGCACGGACGGACGTTCGTCCTCGAAGCCAGTCAGAACCGTCTCGAACACGTGCCGCTCGACCCTGCCAGACAGTTCGGATCCTGAAGATAGATCTCTCAGGCCCTCCGCGGCACTGACTCGAACGTCCCAAGAGTCGTGGTCAAGCGCATTCAGGAGCGTCTCGAGTACGCGCTGCTGTCTCTCGCAGGACAGATCCTCACCCGGCGGCAAATTCACGAGGCCCTCCGCAGCTTTCGTCCGAACGATTTCATCGTCGGCCTCTTCGAGTGTGGTTCCAAATCTTTCGACCACGAGCTGCTTTGTTTCACTGGACACGCTCTCATTCGTTACCAACCACTTCAGGCCCTGTGCAGCATATCGTCGAACCACCTCGTCGGCATCCTCAAGGGCGATTGCGAGTGTCCTGAACACGCGCTGCTGTGCCTCAGCGTTCAGGCTCTTTTCGGCTGCCACATCTCTCAGTCCCTGTGCAGAGCATCGTCGAACACCCTCGTTTTCGTTTTCGGCAGCGTCTACCAGCGCTCCGACCGCGTTTCGTTGAACCTTGCTGGAGAGATTCTCTTTTCCTACAAGATAGGCCAGGCCCGTCGCGGCTATCTCTCGAAGCTTCTCATACTCGGTGTCTTCGAGTACAGATGCTGACACGTTTACAAATCGGTGCCGCACCTCACGGGGCAGGTCTTCTTCCGCTGCTGCATCTCTGAGGGACGTCAGGGCCTGTCTTCGGACGAACCCACGGTTGTCTTCGAGAGTGTTTGCCAGCACGTCAAGCAGGCGCCGTTGCACCCCAATCGCCACGTCATTTTCTGCTGCTACCTTCGTTAGACCCTCCGAAGCGCGCCGTTGAATACCTTTATCGTCGTATTCGAGGGCAGTTACCAGTGCTTCACCCACTCGCTGCTGCACCTCAGTTGAGAGGGTATCTCTCGTTGCCACCTCTCTCAGGCCATCCGCAGCGAGACTCCGAACACCATCGTCGGGGTCTTCGAGAGCAGTTTCAAGTGCTTCGATAACTCGCACCTCTTCCGCACTCGGTAGGGAATTTTCTGCTACCAGATCTGCCAGATCCTCAACAGCACGACGTCTAACAGCGAGGTCGGGATCTTCCAGAGTTGTTATGATTGCCTCGACCAGTCTTTGCTCCACCTCACCGGAGAGGGTTTCCTCGCTTGCTACCCGCTTCAGGCCCCACACAGCACGCTGTCGAATGTCCTCATCAGTGTCATCGAGGACCACCTCGAGACTGGCGAGAACGTTGTTGGAGGGAAGGATGGTCTCGAAGAAGGTATCTCCCAAGCGGTGAGCCTCGTTGATCGACGCCAGTGCCTCGGATTGGGAGAGGAGTGTCACAAATACGTCGCCGCTATCGAGAGCGGGAACCTCATCTGCGCTATACTCGGCCAGTAGCCACCTGCTGAGTCCGTCCGGATTCGATTGCTCCTCGAGTTTGGTCCAGAGTTGGGCAGGATTGAGAGGCGAGTCCCGCCCCAGTTCTCGACACAGCACGTGACACCAAGCCCTGACGAGCGTGTCATCTCCGTTGGTCACTTCGGCCAGCAGCGAATGACTAATATCATCCACGAGGGGCCGTGTTGCCTCGTGATTGGCCAAGATCGTCCCTCCGCGTAATACCCCAGCTACGAGTTCGGACTCATCTGCTCGGTTCACCACTCGTTCTAGACACGCTTCAATCGCCAGGGTTCCCGCGTCGGTTTGCTCATCTGTCAGCAGTCTTGCTACCTGTTCGGGGTGTGGTATGGCGAGTGTCCCCAGCACCTCTATTGCGTACCCGGTCGTCGCCACATCCCCACTGTCGGCGAGTGCGGCGTTGACCGCCTCAACAACTTCCGAAATCCGATCTGTCCGCTCCCCGTCGTCGAGTTCTGCATCGATCATCTGCTGGGCCGTGAGTACTGCAAGCGCGGCCATCCCGTCGCGCTGGATTCGCGTCCCGAAGGCCCCAGGCAGCACGTCCCGTCCTTTTCCAGACTGGGATTCGATCGCCGCTATCACCGTCCGCACAATCTCGGGTACCAGTTCAGCCACCATCTCAGGATGCTCGGTCGCAAGGTCTCGAGCGTCTGTTAGCGCGTCGGCCAGGACCGCCAGTCCACCCATCCTCAAATCAGCCGACACTGTCTCGGCCAACCGTCGCTCAATGACTTTCTTTCGGTCGGTGGGCGTCTGGCCGGCGTCGTCCGTTGGCACGGCCTCGCGATCGGGGACCTCCGAGTCTCCATTCATGCAACCTGCCCCCGGTATCCAGCTTCCTGGCGGACCTGCTGCTCCGCTCGCAGCCGGGTACAACGCCTTCTCGGCCACTCGTCTCGCTTTTCCACCCCGCACCCTACTCGAACTGCTCGCGTACCCACGGTCAGTCTCTGTTTGACTCCCCTGCTACTGAAAGTATCGAACAAATTAATTAGGTGATAGTGGACGCTCAACCGGGCAGATATCGCGGGGAAAGCGCCTGAATCACCGTTTCTTCGTCTTCGAGGCAGGCTCGAGCTGCCTGTCGCACGAGTGGGACGCTGTCGGATGTCCGTTGGCGAAGAAGTGGTTCGATCGCGTCGCGGACGGACGGAACCGCCGCGATGAGTTCCTGGCAGGTCCGGACTGCCCTCCAGCGAACCTTGTAGTCGTCGTGACGGAGCGCACGATTCAATCGGACGAGGAGTTTACTGCGATCCGGCAACGAGCCTCCGCCGTTTCCATCTGCATTTCCTCCGCGGAACGCATTGACGAGTTGCTTACCTGCTCGCCGGCGAACCGCACTATCCGAGTGGTCGATGCGAACGTCTGTGACGTTTGCCGAGGTGGTGGGAGTGGACATGCATTTCCTCCATCACTGTTGTTGTCTCTCACTGTATAAAAAACTAACTCATATTTAGTAATTATAAGATAGTGATAGACCATACGGTGGCTTGAGCACCTGAGGGAAGAAGTGGTTCTCAGAGGATTTGAACCTCCGGCTCGTCCGTGGATTACGCGCAGACGTCCTGCAGTCAGGGACTGTGCCTGCGCGTACGGCCGTGTGTTAAGCCAGACTACACCATTGAACCGCTATTGCTAATTATAGCTAATAGTTGGTATCTATTAAATCTTGTGACGGGTACCACTCTGTGTGTTCGGGGTTACTCAGGTGCCAGCTAACTGTGAACGGACTTCCAGGGCCCGTATCTGGAGGCCAGTCGGTGTTTCGCCGATCAAAAGTCGCTGAAGTTTAGTTTCGAGATCTTCGGCAGTCGGACTTCTCGGGAGCGTACTGAGCCCAGCGAGAAGAGACTGGGAAACCACGGGCCGATCCGGGTCGAGCAAGGTTGCGACCCGAGAAGAAAATCTTGACAGGATAGCTGCTGCATCTGGTATCGAGGTACACAACTGTTCCAGTCGATCTGCGTCTTCTTGGTCTTGGAGACCATCGAGTTCGATGGCAGTGAGCAGGATGTCAAGAGTCTTCGCGTAGTGATGTGATGGCAGATCATCTTGGACTGCCAGAGTGGTGAGTCGCCGTGCCGCCCACCGCCGAATCTCGGAATCTGGATCCTCAAGCGCCGCAGTCAATGTCCGGCAGGCGGTCTCACCAAGCGATTCAAGACGCCCCGAATCCACTGCCAGGTCTACCAGTGCTCCCGCAGCTTCGATGCGCAGGTCAGGATCATCGTCGTCGAGCGCATCCCGTAATGTATTCACGGCCATACTCCGGGACCACTCGGGAACCGTCTTCGTAGTCGTGAGGTCGGCGAGTGCGACCGCTGCCCACGTCCGGACTGGTGAGGCGTCGTCCTGAAGTACCGTCTGCAACGCATCAATTACCCGCTCTCGATGCGCTTGTGGCATTCCCTCATCTACAACCAGATCCGCGAACGCGTGTGCTGCCCAGGTCCTGACGTGTTCGTCGTCGTGATCCAGTGTGTCTTCCAGAAGCGCTAGCATACGGTCACGATCTGCAGCGGTGAAGGTCTCCTCGACCACGTATTCGGAAAGCGTTCCAACGGCCCCGAGTCGATGCAAGAGGTTGTCAGCCTCAAGTGCAGCGGCAAGCACGTCGAGAGCACGGGTCCGGTGTCCAACTGGGAGACCACCCTCTATCGAGAGGGTAGGAAGTATTTCGGCAGCGTGGATACGCAGACCAAGGTCGGGGTGCCCAAGTGCCACCTCGAAAACATTGAGTACAGTTGTATGCTGGCCTGTCGGCGGAGTACACCGGGCGAGGTCGGTCAGCGCGACCTCGATGTCCTCGGATGAGAGTTCGCTCGCGCGCTCAAGCGCTTCAGTTATGACTGTACAGGCTTCAGAGAGATGATCTGTCGTACCGTCCGCCGTGTCGATGAGCTTCAACAGGAGTCGAGCAGCTCGCAGTCGAACGGACAGTTCTGCATTGGCGGCAACGTCCGCAATGTCTGCTTCGAGCTTGGCGGGATCGAATAGACTGTCTGGTAGCCTGGCCGCCTCCTCGAAGCTTTCGACGGAGTTCATCTGGCGAAGCACTGGTTCGACGGGTGAGTCGGCATTCGGGTGTACAGGTTCCGTCGCAGTGTGCTGTATGAGCACCCACAGAGCGAATGCTGTCTCACTGCCGGCCTGGCCTTCGAGAAACGACTCCCACGTCTGGATCGGGTCGACCATCGAACTCCGGTCGCTTGCCCGATTGATTACGTGACACCAGATACGGACACGATCGTCGTCAGTGACTGCACAGCGCTGGAGCGTCGACCGCGAAACCGTATCGATCACGTGGGCATGTCGGTCGTCGCTCGCGAGGAAGGCGACGGCGGCGAGTAGTTCGCTCAAGCGGTCGGTGTCGTCGGTCCCGGCTATGACACGGTCGATCACGACGCCCGAGGCAGGACTGGTCTCGACAGCACTGTTGTCAGCAAGGTGTTCGGCGACACAGTCGGGTGCCATAGCCGCTAACTCGCCGAGTGCGACGAGTGCGTCTTGCCGTGCGGACTGTTCGATTGTGTCGTCACTGAGGACGCGAAGGACCGCTGTCGACGCGGAATCGATCACCTCAGCGTCACCAGCCACGCGATGCTCCTGGGCCATATCAGTAATGACAGCGAGTCCACGTCGCAATATCTTCGTATCGTACTCTCCCGGGAGGACACCTCGCCCTTTGCTCTGGAAGGCAGCAGCGACATCGGTCACGGTTCGGACGATGGCTGGCAGGAGGTCGATCACCACTTCAGGGTGCGTGGTTGCCAGCTGTCTCGCGTCGCCTAGTGCATCGGCACGAACCGCGAGTTCACCCATGCTCGGGGAAGACCGGACGCCCCCATCCAATCTGCGATAGATGCGTTCGGACCGCTCCTCGGGGGTCCGAACGGGATTGTCGGTTTCTATGGGTTCGGGATCAGTCACGGTTCAAGGCTGTATAGAGTAGTTATCTGTCGAAAACAGCCTACCCACTTGACAGCTCTGGACCCAGTACGATACAATGCCCAAGCAATCGACCACAATCGTCAGTTCAAGAGAGAACCGAACGACTTCACAACCATGTTCTTACCGCTTATTCGGAAGTGAAGAACTGATTTCCAGCGCCTGTACCTGGAGTTCGACGGGGACGTCGTCGGCCAGGAGACGCCGGATGTCGTCTCGTATCGACACAGGGGTGGTAGCATTCGAAGCGGTAACTGAGCGGAATCCTGCAAGGAGATCCCTGCAGACGGCTGGCGTATCGGGTGTCAGATGAGCACTGTACCGGGCGCACCGCTGGGCCCCAGACTCGGCAAACGCGTCGGGGTGAGCGCGACAGAACCGTTGGAATCCGTCGGCACTCGCTCGTCTGATCGGTTCTCTGTTCGACTGTTCCAACCCTGAGAGGAATCCGTCGTGAACGGACGCAAACGAACCGGTGGGGAGTGCATCGTGCTCGGCGAGGTCCCCGAGACACTCGAGCGCTGGAAAGATAGTATTGGACTCGCCGTCGGCTGTTTCGATGATGTCGACGATTACGTCGACGGCGTCGTCGAGGAGCTCCGGCGTGACTGTCTCGAAGGATGCCAGTCCCTCGATGACCCCGATAACGCGATACGTCGACAGCGAGGAGTGACCATCACGGGCTACATCAGTGACGAGGGCCCGGGCACGGTCGAGGTCGCCAGGGCCAGCGACTGGCGTATCCGCGAGGTCGACGAGTCGTCGAGCCGTCCGGAGTCGGGTCGAGGACTGATCGGATGCGGGGAATGTGTCTCCGGCTTCCGGGACTGCGAGGCTCTCGGCAGCTTCCATCGTCAACAGGCCGGGTGTGCCCAGCAACCAAGTGAGCGGGTTGGTTCGGCTGTAGCTTTCCGTCATGCACTCGTTCAGCGCGTCCATCGCCTGGCCGAGCGCGGACGGTGTGACGGACGGACGATGTGCTGTTGCGTAGAGTCCCCAAGCGGCGAGCGTCCGGACGCTCGCCGCCCCGTTGCTCTCGGTTATGTCTTCGAGGGCCGTGATCGCCAGCCGAGCGTCTCCCGTCGACCGTGACTCGCGCTGTGCGACCCGAACGAGTTGCCAGACTGCCTGGAAGTCGTGAAAAAGCGGATCGTGGTCACGAGCGATGTCTGCGAGTTCGCGTACGGCGACCTCCTCGAGGTCGCCGTTCGCGGTGTCGGTCGTCGAGTCCTCGACGATAGATTCGGCGGCCGCCAGTCGAAGACTGGTGTCGTCCGCGGTCGTGAGCACCTCGGTGACCGCTGCAACTGCGCGGTCGCGTTGCTCGGCGGTCACACTGCAACGCCGGACGACGCGTAAGAGACCCCGTACCGACTCGGTCCCAACGCGAGTTTCGGCGGTGCCGCTGGCCGTCTCCGCGAGCGTATCCACGACGAGGTCGACGTCCTCGTGACTCGCCGACATCCCGTCGACCACCGCGAGTGTGGACCTGATCGCCTCGCGTCTGACCGCGGGCTCGTTCTCTCGGTCGCGCGCACAGCTACACAATCCGTCGAGTGCCGTTGCCTGATGGGCCGCCTCGCACTGGCCGATCTCTGCGACGATCGCCAGACAGCTGGCAGTTCGTCGCTGGACAGCAGTATCGTCGGCTTCAGTCACGACCTCGGAGAGGGTGTCCACGGCCGCCCCCAGCGTTTCCAGGGCCGCCACGAAGGTTTCCGTCGTGACGCCATCGGTCTCCACCAATCGGAGAAGCGTCCTGGCGGCTGTCACCCGGACACTGGAATCTGCCGTATCGAGCGCTCGTTCACTCAAGACGACATACGTCGGCGTATCGAGGAGCGTGTTCGGGTATTCGTCGGATGCGATCAGACCATCGGGAGCGTATGGTTTCTGCAGTAGCGTCTCGAAGTCCCCATAATATTCCTGTATTGTCTCGTTGTCCGCCTCTGCGAGCAGCCACCACAGCAGGGCTTCTTCATCTGATAACGCATGCTCGCTGCCATGGATGTCGAGTAAATCCCGAAGCACCCAGACATCCACTGGCGACTCACCGTACACAGCCAGTTGTGACCTCCCGAACAGTTCGGTCGTGACGAAGTGGAGCCACCCCTGGACGAGGAAGGCGTCTCTCCCGCTCGGCATTTCTGTGGCGAGTTCGCCGACCACACGTTCCGGTTCACTGAGTACGAGTCGGGAGAGACCGGAGACGAGCCCCCGCAATTGATCGTAGCCGGCGAGGACTGCAAGCGACTGGAGCACTGTGATCAGCCGGTCGGTATCCGTCGTGTTGACGAGAATCGCTTCGATCCGGTCGCTGTAGTCGGGGATACCGTTTGGCTCCCCAGTTGTCGACTGGAGTCGTTCTGCGGTCCGCCTCGGCAGTGCCGCCCCACAGGTGCTGAGCACGACGAGAGCGTGTTGCTGGGCAGTCAAGGCGGCGTCAGTTTCGAGCACCGCCACGACGGC
Organism: Halorientalis marina; assembly: GCF_023028345.1. GTDB lineage: Archaea > Halobacteriota > Halobacteria > Halobacteriales > Haloarculaceae > Halorientalis > Halorientalis marina. The sequence continues at coordinate 861,973 of NZ_CP095487.1, forward strand.
CGAGATGACGGACTCCAGTCGTGAAGCATCGCCAGCGACAATCCGTTCGGACCCCAGTTCTTCGAGTATGGCCATCCCGTCGCGCCGAATGTCGGCCTCGTACGACCCGAGCAGGAACGCCCTGCCCTTGCTGTGGTACCCTGGAGTCACTGCGAGCACCGCCTGGGCGATGTCTGGTACGAGTCTTGCCGCTTGCTCCGGGTCTGTGGTCGCCAGTTCTCTGGCCTCGCGCAATGCCTCGGCAGAGGCGGCTATGGTTCCGGTCGGCGACTCGGCGGACACCTCGACTGCCAGTTGTGACTCGATTGCTTCCCGCCGCTCAACCGCAGACAGTCGCGTCTCTTCAGTCGAATCGCGAGATGCGGCGGCACGCTGTCCGTCGGTCGGTTCAGTCATGGGTGACTCCTGCTGGCGCTCCGCGCTCCCCACACAGCGTGGAGTGGTCGTGAAACGAACCTCGAGGCTGTGCCCACGAGCCCGAGGGGGTGTGCCTGAGCTGTGGAACCATCGGTCGACGATGAGGCAACTGGTATACTCGACCAATCGGCGGGCTGTAGTGAAACTGTTGCTAGGCGATTCGTTCTGTGGGCCTCACGCGTCGTTCGCACGGGGGCAGACGGGATTCGCATCGGACTGCTCACCCCGAGTCGTCCGCGGTACGGAGGCGCGAGACCAGTTCGTGAAGCTGGCGGTTGGCGCGCGCGACCGTCGTTCGCCGTCCACAGGTCTCACCGCCACAGTGTGCCACCGAGACAGCACAGAGCGGGCAGCGTAGCGGTGTGCGTTCCGAGCCGCTGGCCACCTGCTCGAACACCTGTCCCAGAAGGCCGTCGTAGAACAGCGCCTCACGCCACAGCCGACGGTAGGAACCCACACTCTCGTCGACAGTGGCGGAATCGACCCACGGATTCACGAGATGGGCGGTGTCACCCGTCGCGTGCGGATAGATGACACCGCCGTATCGTGCCTGTCTGAAGAGTCGATACAGGGCCCATCCGCGCAAACGGACCTCGTTCGGGTGACCCCCCAGTTCGGGGGAGCCGGTCACCTGCTCCAGTTCCCGGGGTCGTGTGACGAGGGCACGCGCTGACGCGGAGATGTGACTGTCGACGGTTCCCCTTCGGTCCGGTTCGGCGTCCCACAGCTCCCGGTGGACCTCGGCGTACAGGTCGCGAGTCGTCCACTGCCGTGGAGACGGGACGGAAACGAGGAGGTCCGCGGCGCGTTTCAGTCTCGATCGCAGACGCTCCGCAGCATGGCCGGATCGCTGACCCTCGGTTCGCACTTGGTTCGGTGGGGGATTCAACAACACTCTGACGGCGATCTGGACCCCTCGGTCGGACGTGGCCGCGTCGATACGGTCGAGCTGCGTCCAGATTTCGTCCCCTCCCTCCGTGGCGGCCCTGAGATCCTGCAAGCCACCGAGCTCTCGATAGACTGCCCCGGTACTGTCGATCCCCGACAGTGCCGACAACTGTGAGGCAATTCGCTCCCTGAACTGCTCGTCCTCGTAATAGGGCCTGAGACCGACGCAGGCACCTGGAGTCGCCAGCGAGCGGATCCACTGGCACAACTGCGTTCGAGTCTGGTCCAGCGCCAGGAGGTCCGCAACACGGTCCTCGGTCGGTTCCTGCCGCGTGATCTCTCCGAAGACGCTTCGGAGGCGACTCTCCACCCGTCCGAGCTCCAGTACCAGGGACGTCTGCTGGTGCCGACTCACCTCGAGTCCGAACATGACGGCCGGCAGAGTCGATGGCTCGCCGCAGTCACCATCGATCCAGACCCGCGAGCCGGCGAGGTCGACTCCAACGGAGAACTGTCGCTCACTGCTGAGTGGAAGGCAGAGCAGGTGGTCGCTACGATGAGGGTCAATCATAACCCAGGTTGATCTCTGGCATACCTGATGGTCGACACTGCGCCAGTTCCGGTCATTCAGTCGGCTCGTCGGTCGAGACCTCAACACGGTGGACGAGGTCCTCGTGATGCGCCGAACGCTGTGTCGACTGTTCGTCGCCGTGTCGATCAGTTCGGGTCTCGCTACTGGATGCGCTCCCGTCACTGGCTCCGGTTCGGGTGGACTTTCCAGTGGGGCTCCGCGCCTGCTCGCCAGATCGAGCCTGTTGGCCAGTCTGCGAGGCTGTCGATTGTCTGGACCGGGTTGTCGCCCCGTGGTGTCCCCAGTTGCGCCCCTGCAGTTCGCTGACCTCCGATTCGAGCTCCCTGAGCTGTTCTCGATGAGTCTCGATGATTGCGTTCTGCTCCGCGATTCGTCCCTCCAGGTCGCCGACTGCAGTGACGAGACTGCTTCGCTGGCGACGATTGTACTGGGTCAGCAACAGGGCGAAGGTCAGGCCACCAAACAGTGGCCCGACGAGGGCTAGCGGGAGTTCTTTCGGTACGTCCGTGATCACGTCGATGAACAGCGCACTACCGATGGCCACGAGCCCCGCCACGACGAGGATGGCCATGAAGAGCCCGCTTCCGTCGTTTGCGTCAACCGATGTTTGAGTGTTCGTTGTCATGGATAGGTTGTGATCGCTGATTGTGTCACTCCACCTGAGATGCAAGCGAACCGTTGGGACTAATAGTAAATAAGTATTGGGTATTATTTACTAAACTCCACTATCTGCAATGGTCGTCAGAGAGCAGTGTCGACATGGCGGTGACCCCGTGAGTGCAGTGGTGGGTCAGATCGGTTCGGTGACTCGGTTCCCGCGTCGCTTCCGCGTCATTGCGAGCACGAGCGTTGGGAAGGCGTTCTCCAGTGCCCTCTGTTCTGCTTCGAAGTCACACTGATTCGACCCACAACTACTGTCCCGACTCACGCCACACAGCGGACAGCCACTCGCATCGGTGTCCGGGTGCTGAAGAAACCCTCTGAGGAATGCCTCGAAGAACGGTTCTGCGTCAGCCGCCTCTGCGTCTGCAACCACCTCGTCGAGGGTCGATCTCGAGACATCATAGCCTTCGGACAGTTGCTGGGCGAGTTCGTCGACACCATCCTTCGAATCGCGGAACGTGCGTTGCAGACAGGCGTCGGCGATGGTACTCCAGTCCCGTGAGACATGTTCGAGCCGCATGATCGTCAGGAACGCGAACGCGTAGCGTTTCCACAGGGCCGGATACGAGTCAACATCCGGGTGTCGGTCGGACTCGAAACTAATTGATTCCTCGCTGGCCGGCCCCATCGTATAGGGGTTGACCAGAAAGTTCGTCTCCTCATCACTCAGTTGAAATATAGCCCCGCCGAAGTTTCCTTTGGCGCGAAAGCTATCGAAGAGAATCTTCCCGAGAATACCACCGTTCTCGTCCAACGTGTCTACATCGCTCGTTCGCGGCGTGGTCGCCTCCGCAGGGAAATCAAGTAACGGTATCTCGAGATCTTTGATCGTCTTCATCTGGTCCAGGTCAACGTCGTAGACCCGTTCGACCAGCAGCCGGTGCAGTACAGTCTGGTCCAATTCGGCCGGATGCGTTACCTCGTCACTGACCGTCTCAATTTGGCCTTCCTCGAGGTCGTCCTGGATGGAACCGACCTCGCGATACATACGGATGAAGATAGACTCAATTGTGGTATATTCGTCTCTGGATCCTTCGCGTCCGGCAGGCAGTACCTCGTGAGTGAGGAAATCGTCCGTCTCGGGCGAAGCCCCAATGCCCGACTCTTCGACGAACCTCGCGAGTGAATCCATCGCCCCCACGTCGAGATTGTCTACGTTCAGATGTCGATTGTCAGTATGGTGGCTCAGTGGAACGATGGGATACGGCACGTCGAGTGTGGCGTTTGCGACTGCCTCGGCGACGGACTGGCCATCCCTCCGTTCGCCACCCAGTTCCTGATCGCTGAACTCCTCTGTAATGTGATTCAGCGCGTAGTATATTGCAGAGTTCGTGTAACCTTCTGTCGCTTCCGCAGGGCTCGTCTCCCTTCCTGTGTTTTCCACGTGGCCGAGGATATTCTTGTCCACGTCCTCGAGCAACACCTTGTACAGAATGTCAGCGGCCGCGTCGTGTTCCGCGTCAACCTGTAGTTCGTAGCCCTCCTCGCTCAGGAGATCGGAGTTCGAGTTCTCGAGTTCTTCGATCAGCACGTCCGGTTCCATATCGCTACCTGCTATCGAGTCCGCGATTCGTCGAAGATACGCCTCGTCGGTGGCTCCTGTCGGTGCGATTTCGGAAGCGATGTGGAACTTGTCGACCGCCTCTCGAAACGACGAGATTCCGTCGAGCGTCTCCAGGACGTATTTGTTGGCGAGGAATTTGTCGATCAGATCGATCTGCTCTTCGAGTTCCCCAACGCGAGGGTCATCGCGTGTCAGCGTCGAGAGCAGCGCCTCACTCGCTGCGATAGCAATCTGAGCTTTCGTTCGCGTGAGTCCGTTATTCTGCCAATCGAGATGGAGGAGTTCCTCGCGTGTGTGCAATGCGTACGTCTTGGTCATCTCGACCTTGCTCGAACTCGGTCGATACAACCAGAGCAGACTGATCTCGGGATAGATGATTGCAAAGGGTGCGACATCGAAGTGCCACTCGGGATGGGTTGGCCAGTCGGCCAATCCAGCGATGTCGTATTCTGGGCCCTCGCTTTCGACCGCTGATTCACTGCCGGTGGGGGCGCTCGCTTCGGGAATGACTGCCCAGCGATCACCCGTCGTCATCATTCCCGCTCCTGTTTGATCTGGTTGGCAGCAGCGATCAGTTCGTCTGGCCCCTGAGACCGCCGGCCAAGGAACCGGAGCACGTCGTCGACGAACGACGGGTCGACATCCACATCGACTGTCTCGCTGCTAACCGGGTGGCCCTCGTCCGGTAACGCCGCCTCTCCACCGACACCCTCGTCACGATCTCGAGCTCGCGCCTGGTCCTCCGATTGGCCGTCTACTGGGTTCGCAGTCGGTTGTTTGACGCTGCTCGTCTCCTCGTCACGCTCCGCTGACGATTTATCACTCCATTCGTCTTCCAGCTCGGCCGCAACCCGTTCGCCGAGGTCAGTCGTCCAGTACAACGTCGCGCCACCGCCACTCCCTTCCATCTTCTCGACGAGCCCCTCCTCCTGCAGCGTTTTTAAGTTCATATAAAAATTTCCGCTCGAGGTGTCTTTGCGCGCCTGGATTGTTTTGAGGACTTTCGACGGACGCACCTGTTCGCCGCGTTCGTGCAACTCCCGAAGTATCTCTTCACGAACGTCCGAACTCTTCACCTTCAGGACCGAGTCCTTGATGTCATCGTCCATGGCGGGTGTTACTTTGACATATGCTTAAGGTTTTTGTGCTTTTTCTGAGTTTGCATTAGTCTATTTAAATTCGATCCCGTAAACAGTCTACCGTCCACATTCGACAACTCCAATCACTGACGGAGTCCATCGGAGTCTGACTGGAGAGAGGAATACTACAAGCTATAGGTTGTCACTTCGAAGTATTAATTAGTAATAATAGCTTATTAGTGGACGGATGACATCCAGATCAATACTCACGAGTTGTCCAGATCCGGGCTGTGATGGGTCGATACGCTGTACTGTCCCGTCGGTGGGTCGTGTTCAGTCGCTGTGGATAACAGATGAGCACATCACGGTATCGAATGACACACCATCAATTGTCGATCTGGATTCGAGCATCTGCTCCGGTTGTGGTCGGCTCGTCCGGGTCAGCTGGAGCAGGTTGGACAAATCAACACGGGCAGAAGGCATTAGAATCCCCTGTTCAAACCAGGCCTGCGAGAACCGGATACGGAAATGTCCGGGTGAGCACATCCAGATTTCCGCATCTCCCTTCAGGCCGGATGACGAAACTACCACTAAAGGAAAAACGGTGTGTGACGAGTGTGGCGAAAGCACGTACTTCGCGGAAGCAGCGAATGTCCCTGACGTGATCCACCTGCAGATACGCTTCCTCCCCGGCGCCAGATAACAGCCACCGCATCGAGAACAGCGCGAGCTCCAGGCCGTGTCGGTCAGAATCGGCCACGAGACAGCCACACATTCAATACGAACTGCCTTGACTCACGACCAATGGACGAGATCTGCTCCGGTCTGTTCGTCGGGACAACGAACGAAGCAGGAAACGAGGTCCTGCTCCGTGAGTGTGGTGTAGATAGAGTGGTATCACTCACGCACGGAGGTCCCGAGACTGGGTTCCCGTCCGGTGTTTCTATCGACAAGGTTCCAATGAAGGACGGACCGAGGAACGAAAGGGACCGTTTCGAGTCGGCAGTCGAGGAGGTTCTCTCGGGATTGTGCTCGAGCGATAGTGTGCTTGTGCATTGCTCGCGGGGTGCTTCTCGCAGTCCGGCAGTAGCGGCTACCGCTCTCGCTATTCACCGAGGGATCAGCATCGACGAGGCGTTCAAGCAGGTGGCAGCCCACAGGGAGGAAACCGATCCACACGATGCGTTGGTACGGCGAGCGGCAACAGCGTCCCACACGTTCCAGCAGTAGCATTCGGGGAACAGGTATCCAAGGCATTCGGCCCCTGCCGTGTCGACATCTCGGATGTGTTTGCCATACACCTGGCTATCGAGAAATGTGGAGATTCAGGTGAGTTCCAGGGGTCTGTCGGATGGTGGCTGGGTGATGACCTCGCGAACAAACCGGCGGAGTTTGAAAGGCCCCGAGCGTCTACCTGAGACAGGTGAGTGACGAGTGAAGATCGGCCTGCTGTCGGACATCCATGCGAACCGACCGGCTCTCGAGGCTGTTCTGGACGATATGCCGACAGTGGACCTGCTGGTCTGTCTCGGAGACATCGTCGGATACAATCCGTTTCCCGCAGAGTGCGTCGAAATGGTTCGACACGAGTGTGACGTGGTACTGCAGGGAAACCACGACCGAGAGGTCACGAATCCGGAGCGCTATGACAACAACAGACAGGCCAGAGCGGGGCTGAAGTATGCCCAGCGCGAGTTGCAAGACGAGCAGATAGAGTACCTGCTGGCGCTTCCAACCCAGCAGGAAATCGGAGAGTTCCTGGCAGTTCACAGCCATCCGACGAATCTGGATGAGTACGTGTTCCCGAAGGACTTCCCGAAAATGCGGCCGTACCTGGAGGACCACGACGGCATCTTCCTGGGTCATACGCATCTCCAGCACGAGGCGGTTATCGACGATAGACTGATCGTGAATCCGGGCAGCGTCGGTCAACCACGTGACGGGACGGCAGCGCGCTACGCAGTCGTCGACGCCGACACCCACGAGATTTCCGTCTACAGCACTGAATATGCCATTCAGGAGGTCACTCGTGAGATCAAGAGGACAGGGCTTCCGGATGCGACCGCTGAGCGGCTGACCCCCGAAGACCGAGGACGGCGTCGGGACCGGAACCCCTGGCGGTGAGCCCGCCACCAGCAAACAGTGGCGACGATACGGTCATCCCCTGCCTAGAATGACCTCGGGACGTGACGGCTGTATCCTCGCCCTGCTCGCTCCTGCTGGTCGCGCCTCGCGGACGGGGGTGTAGCCTCCCAGAGTTAAAACTTCCCAGAACCACAGATAGACCTGTAGGAGGCAAGCGGTGACTGAAATACCCGAGATACCGGAACAGTTCGATTCAGAGGAGGACCTCGAACAGTACATTGACCGGCTCTACGATCAGATCGATTTCCTCGAAGAGGAACTGGAGGAATCCGAGGAGAAGAAACTAAAGCTGAAGGAGGAGTTGAACGAGATTGAAGCTCACCTCGCAGCCAGTACCGAGGAGATGGAACACATACACGCCGCCCTGGAAGACCTCATCCAGCGGCTGGAACGCATCGAACTCCACGGCAAACCCAGCGACGTGGGCCTTCACGACAGCCTCCGCAACCCCGATTTCGGAGGGAACTGACCTATGGACCCTTTACCTGGTCAGGAGTGCCGATGCAGCAATCCCCGGACAGAACAGCCCAGAACCTGCAGCGACTGCGGGGCTCGGAAACAGTGGATCGACTACGGGCCGCACAGCAACGTGTTCGAGTGCCCGGAGTGCACCTAAAATCTCATCTCTCATAGCGGGACCCACGTTCTTCAACGCAGGCAGAATTGACATCATCCTGTCAGTATTCGCCGGTTTTGATGGTTTCGACTATCTCCATCCCTCGCTGATATTTTTCAGTCGCACGGACCTCACGGTTTGGCTTGGTGCCGCCAGTATGGTAGAGCCACTCCTTACAGCTCGGGCATTTCACCAGCCATCCCTTCCGAACCTCATCGCCACCATAGGACGTTCGATATCTCACCTGTTTTCGTCCTGCCACACAGTTATCCGATTTCCTGTTGAAGTGGAACTCTGTCCCGCAGTAAGAACACTCCTTCTGAGTGTAGATGTTTGAGGACCCACAATTCGAACATTCTGAAACCATATGGAGTGGTTGCAATGCGTATGTTATTTGTTTTGTGCAAGAGGGTGTCTATCGTTCGATATCGATTCCGTATTCGGTGGTCAGGTGGGATCGCTCTTCCTTAGTCAGGTGCATGGCGTATGGAGGCAGCGGGTCAGTGAACACCAGATAGGTCCAGACTGCGACTTCGGGTGTGTCGCCGTTGGGGAACCACGCATCTCGCTCCGCGTCTATCGTGACCGACTGGACGTCGTGGGTGTCAATATCGAGTTCGGAGCTGACAACCTGTTCGAGTTCGCTGCAGACTGAGCGGTCAATTTCGTCGCGACCATAGGCGAAGAGTAAGGCCTGCTGGACCGTCTCGTGGCAGAAGGCCGCTGCTGAGGTCCAGGCCGAGTAGGTGGTCGCACCCCGCAGTGCTGTTTCGAAGGTTGCCTGTTCGGTACTGTGCACCTGTGAGGGGAACAGTTGCCGCACAGCGGACGATTCCTGTAAAAAACAGTACCCTGGCGTGACGAAGCCGTCAGCAAGACACTGAGCGAAGCCAGTCGCATCGAGCGCTCCCCATCCAAAGCCGTGGTCGAGTGCAACATCTGGTGGCTGGAGTGTCCCGAGCAACAGGGGGAACAGGGCCCTGACCAGCGACTGGTTTGCCCTCGCTCGGGTCGCACTCTGCACCCAATCTTCGTGTCTGTACAGACGTCTGATGGGGCTCCAGTCGAGGTCACTCCGGAGGGGTTCGACCAGCGCTCGAAGTTCCTGGAACGGGAGATCCGCCGTTGTGGCAAACGATTGCAGCTTCAGGAGGTCGTTCGACACCAAAATCACGTTGTCCACCGTCTCACGCTCGACACGTGTCGCAAGGGAGTCGAGTCGTGGGATAACATTCTCGACGTATGCGGTCTTCACTTCGCGCTCGGACCCCGGAAGTTGTCGGCAGGGGCGGTCACCCTGCCGGAACGCAGGCGCGACTGCGACCACAGAGACGTGTTGTTCCCGACTGTCGTCGGATGCTCGCCACCCATCATCCCGGAAGACATCACAGACATGCTCGATAGTGCCGCTCCCGGTCCCACCCATGAGCGAACAGTAGACGATGGCGTGGTCAGACTGCAACTCCGTCGTCGCTGTGAGGTGGCTACGGATCCAGTTGCCGAGTTCGGGGTGTTCGTCGAACCACCTATCGACCCGCTCTGGGTTGCCCCCACTACCCTGGAAGGGCGCAATCGTGTGTCGAGAAAGATGGGTGGCGAGACGTTCGTCGTCGATGTGCTCCCGCGTCCTGTCGAATGTCTGCCGGTCAGTGTCGAAGAGGCCGACGTTGACGGTCGTGTCAGTACCAGAGTACAGTTCCGAGTCGTCTTCCCCGTCGATCTCGACGAGACCGAGTCGGTGGAACGCAGTCAGAGTACCCCACAGCAAGCGCGCACCGGCACCCCCGAGACCGGTCACCGTGAGTCGGTGCGCCGGATCGGCGTCCAGCGCAGGTTGGTCTCCTGGACTGGTGGTATCCGGCGCAGTTCGATTGTCTGGGCTCATCTTAATTCAAATAGCCATCTTTAGTCAATAAAAGTTACTATTAAAATATTCGGAACAGTTCAGCTGAGAGCTGCCTGGACTCCAGGAAATCAGTTACACCACCAGTTCACCGACCCGCAGTGTTTGATGGGCATCACCAAATATCGAGACGAATTCCGGCGTGGGGGCCTGAACAGCCTGTGGGATGGCACGTGGGCAGTGTCCCGGGACCGAGACGGAGTCTCTCATCACTGGATGTACGTCGGCCTTTCGGACTCGGAGGGATCGTCGCGGTCCCTGTACGACCCGGGGTCGTGTTCTAGTAGCGACGGGGACGACTGGTCAGCGTCCGTGGTGTCGACATTGGCCGCGTCACGAGTCTCGACTTCGGCTTCCTCGACGTCCGGGAGCTGTTCGACTGCGTCTGTAAGTCGCTCGATCGCTTCCTTTTGTCCTCGTAGCTCTGCCGGATGCTGCTGGTCCCACTCGTCTTGCTCCGTCGTCAGCAACTCCGCCACAGCCTGTGTGAGATTGGCTGCGGTCACGAGTGCCTGGGACGGCTCCTGCTGACTTTCGGCGACGACTGCCGACCCCTCACGGTATTCAACCGACAGTACCGGCATTCCGTCCTGTTCAGCTGGGACGGCATCGGTGACGATCGCCCGGAGATCCGACCGATACAGACCATAGACTCGCTCCAATCGAATGAGGAAGAAGTCATATGACAGAGATGAATACTGGTCCTGGAGCTTTTCCAGCGCGGTCGCCACCTTCGACCCGAAGTTCACCTTGACGTCCTGCCGAAACCGCTCCCCTGTCACGAGAGTGTGGAACAGCACTGTGTACTGTCCGGGCTTCCGATCTGCCCACTGCCGCAGTTGTTCGCGCACTTCGGCGTCTTGCCCCTGGACCTGCTGTGTCTGCAGTTCGTCCAGAAACTGTCGCGTCGCGTCAAATTGACCGAGAAATGATTCAACCTCTCGTTCCATCTTCTCCGGCAACCCCGTTTTCCCGGACTCGTCTGGCTGATCATCGTCATCGGACTGTGGTTCGTCAGTCATAATAATCACTACTTCTGACTCAATCTTAGTTTTGTATCTGTAGGGTATAAACTTTGGGACGCATCCCAGATCGTGGAGTATCCGGGACTGTGAGAAACGGGCTACTCGAGGTCCCGTTGCATGGTTTCGATTTCGTTCTCGTCGGTGAACCCTCGGCTTCGATGTATGGCCGCGGTTTTGGCAGGTCGGCAATGTACTGGCTTGGTCTTTCAGGACTCAGCACACTCCGAATCGATACCAGTCACGCACCGTCGGTCTCGTGTTCTCCGGTCTGCTGGAGCCACGAGTGTACCTCGAGCGCCTGGGTTTGGACGCTCACGGGCGCTTCTTCCACGAGGAGTCCCTGGAGGTCGTCCCGGACATGACACAGCAGCGCTGGAGACTCCTCGGCCAGCACTTTCAGCGCCCACAGGAGGTTCCGGGTCGGTGTCGGTGTATCTGGGGACAGTTCCGCCCCGAACTGTTCGATATGGTCGCGGCCAAGACGAGACGCAAGGTCCGGGCTTGTCTCACAAACGTTACGCACACCGCGAGCGGCTGGTGCTCGGCCCGCGGAGTCGTCGAGGACTGAACCGAGAACCGTAACCACCGAGAGAACCGTTTCCTCGGAGACGGTTTCGTAGCTGTTTGCGGTCGCCAGTCGCCTCGCTGCTGTGCGTCGAGGATCTCTCAGCGTGGTGTGATCGGCGAGAGACTCGAGTTTGGTCACGAGGTCGGCGAACGCGCGTTCTTTGAGTGGCGTCGGAACGGAATTACCCGCGACCAGTTCACCCAGTCCGTCGACAGCAGTATCGCTGCGCAGGGTGTAGTCGGCAAGGTAGCTCCGGGCACGCTCCAGAACATCGGGCGTGACCAGGTCAGTCTCGGTCAGTCTCGTGAGTACGAATGCGGCAGAGACCTTGGCCGGGCCGGAAATCTGCTCGAGTGGGTTCTCGGTCGTGGATTCGAGGGCGGCGGCTAGCGTCTCGACGGCGCGGTGACGAAGCGGTTCTCGGACTGCTGCTGTCCCTGCCAGGATCCCGAGCCCTCTGGCACCCTTCTCTCCCAGTTCCGGCTGAAAGCCGTTGAGCATCTTCACAAGGGAGTCGTAGATCTGGCCGTGCTGGTCAGCCGAGAGGATGTCGGTTCCGACGAGTTCCATGAGCTGATCCGTCGCCCAGCCCTGGATGTGTTCCGAATCCGAGTGCTCGTCGTAGGTCAGCGCGGCGAGCAGGGCGTCGGCAGCACGCTCGCGGGTGCCGTCCTGAAATGCTTCATCACAGGCAATGCTCGCGAGTTGTTTCGCGGCTTGCTCTACGAGAAGAGGACTGGTGAGACTTCCAGGGTCACGACAGAGCACCTGTTCGAGCGTCTCGACTGCACGCATACGATGGGACTGGTCAATCACCGGTGTATCTATTTCGGCCAGTTCCTGTGCTGTAAGCCACTTTGTCCCGTCGTGATCGACAATCAGTCCAGTAGTGAGACCGACGAGGGCACGGCGTCGAAGCGACGTCGAGACCGATGGCGAGTCTGCCAACGTTGCGAGCTCCTGGACGACACCACTCGGGGACAAGTCCGGGTCGCCGATTGCGTCTGTGAGGGTGTCGATGACCAGTTCCAGTAGTGGCGTCGACATCGGAGGCGTGCCCACCAACGAGACGAGCGCTCGTGCGGATTCGGTCCGACGTTCGATATCAGCGTCGTCAAGCGCGGTGGCAGCAGTATAAACGAGTCGGCGCGTGTCTACGATCGCATCCGGAAGCGCCACTGCATCGCCGAGGCGTGTCCTGGCATGGTCATGCTGGACGATGGTTGCGAATCGAGTATCGATATCGGTCGGGAGATCGGCAGCAGCGGACTCAGCGAGGAGCCACCAGACGATACCCGGGCCGGGGTCTGCGCTACTGACGCCGATTCCCTGCTCGAGGTCCGCCCAGAGCTGTCCGGGATCGACCGGTGAGTCGTACCCGAGTTCGTGGCGACACACATACGCCCACGCCTGCACTCGATACGCTCGCTCGCCGATACCGTCGGCATAGTCGGCCGGTGGCAAAGCTGACGATGGTAGGCCGTCGATTAGCGGCCGGGTCGAATCGTGCACCGCCAGGATCGCAATTGTTCGAAGTAACTCTCGTAACTGCTCTCGCTCGCTGGTCCGTGAGAGGAGTGTCTCGAGAGTCGTGCACAGCGACTCCGAATCGGCCCCCGATACAGCCCAATCCAGATGGTTGGCGACAGCGTCCGGCCGAGTAGCAGCAATCGCGCCGACCGTGCGGAGCGCCTGTCGCGTCGCAGCAGGCGCGGTGGCGTGTTCGAGGACGGATGACGCGGCCCGCAACGCGACTGCGACGTGTTCGTCCGACTCTCCAGTGTTCGACCGTGACATGGCTTCGGCGAGCGCCGCTGCTCCGTCGCGCCGAACGGCCGCTTCGAAGCGACCGAGCAGCATCGACCTGCCCTTGCTCCGGGGACTGGGTGTGACTGCGAGCACTGTCTGAGCGATCTCGGGCACGAGATCGCCGATCAGATCGGGCCGTTCGACGGCCAGTTCTCGAGCAGCTGTGAGCGAATCTGCACGAGCCGAGAGTTCGCCAATCTTCGGATCTGCGGACAGTTCGTCCGCGAGTTGTCGGTCGAGACGGTCGCGTTTCTCCTCGACCGACGCGTCAGAAGTGACAGAGTCTTCGCCACCGTCCAGTTGTTCCGTAGTCATAAGCCGGTATTGGCAACGTTCCTTGTCGTGTGTTCTACAGCCAGATTCGTATCAAACCCAGTATTGGCTGACAGACCGTTCCTGATCGGCGATATCACGACTCCTGACGACACTGACACCAGTTGCACTCGCTGGGCCGGTATCAGCCGTTCGAGGTCGGTCATCTGCGGTCTGGTGCGTCATAGACTGGTTGGGTCTGCTGGTGTTGAAAAATGGATCGGGGAGGATTTGAACCTCCGGCACGGCCATGTGTGCCGCCCCGACGACCCGCGGCCGCAGGGGACTGAGCGAGGGCGGCTGGCCGTGTGTTATGCCGGCCTACACCACCGATCCTCTCTGCACCACTTACTAATATTTAGTCAATATTAAATCCTTCGGTCAGTCGGTCGCCATCGTTCGAACACCGAGCAGCGAGAGCAGTCCCAGTGCCGTTATTTGTACGTCAACGGGCGCGTCTTCGGTAAGGACGGCCCTGATCTCGGCTCGCAGTGCCTCGAGTCGTACTGGATCGTTCTCTGCGGGGGTCCGAAGGCCGACCAAGAGGTGGCGTGTCACTGCCGGATCGAGCGTTGAAAGCGCATCGCCGAGGTCTGAAACAAACGAGTGCTTGGCGCTACCTGGCGACGGGAGCGCTCGCTCACAGATATCTCGAATCCCGCGGGCCGCTCTTTCTCTAATTTCGTTCCGATCGTCTTCCAGAGCCGTGAGATAGAGTGTCCAGACCCATCCGTGTGTCTCGATCGAGGCTTCCTCTACCACTAACGCCTCGAGCCGGTCCAGAATATACAGCCGAACGGCCGGGTTATCGGCTTGTTGGGCCGCCTGGAGCACGTCTAGCGCTCGACTCACTCTCGCTGTCGTGATCAGCGGTGATGACGACAGCCGAATGATATTCAGCGCAGCCGCCACTCGAACGCGGAGATCGTCGTCCTCAAGCATGCTGGCCATCGAGTCGGCAGCCGAATCGCTGGCACCCTCGGTGAATTGACCACTTGCGGCGATTGTTGACAGCCCGTCGCCAGCGTGCAGTCTGGTGTCGGGACTCTCAGCATCGAGTTGTGACTGGAGGGCCCTGACGACTTCGTCGTCCCCGTCGGCCGGCGAGGTTGCCGTTTCTGCCCACGCTGTGAGACCGGCAACAGCTTCCTCCCGCACAAATTGGTTTTCGTCACGGACCGCAGTGCAAAGCAGATCGCGAACCTGTGACCGCTGCAGCGGCGAGAGCGACGTTGAATCCGCCTGAAGGAGCAGCTTGGTACCCTGGACGACCTGGTTCCGATCATTACCATCGGAAGCTTCGAAAGCGGTAGTCAATGCTGTGACTATCGTGTCACTCACGGCATCTGAAACTGCGGCTCTCCCGGTCCACTCGACGAGCGCTCCCGCTACAGCCCCCGCGTCGAAACGCTCAGAGTTACGGAGGGTCGAACCGAGCGTCGGAATCGCTCGTTCACACAGTTCCGGTGGGGTCGTCTCACCCGCTGCCTGTCTTTTCAGTGCATTAGCTGCAGCCTCCAGAACCTTCGTCGCAGGGTCGTCGAGCGCTGTTTCGAGTGCTGAAAAGATCCGCCAGTGGGTGTTCGAGGACTGGCCGGTGGTGTCCGCAGCTTCACCAAGTCCCCTCGCGGCGTTCCGGCGTAATTCCGCGGTGTCAGCCTCCATCGCGCGTTCGAGGACGCAGATCGCCCCCTGTCGCAGGTCCACCGGCACGACGGTGCTACTCGCAAGCAGTTTGCTCCGTTCGATGGCCAGTTCACGTACCTCAGCATCGTCGCTGTCGAGTGCACGTTCTAGCGGCGCAACGACCTCCGTCCGTGTCAGGTCTGAGCCATCTTTCGTCCCCTCGGAGCGTACGAGTTCCCATGCGGCCGTTGCGCGAACGACCGGGTCCGCGTGATCGAGAGCGGTCTCGAGCATCTCACGGACACGGCCGGTCAGTGCGGCAGTGTCCAGCGTCAACATCGTTCCAAGTTCCTTGAGAGCCGTGTGTCGGACACCAGCGTGGTCTGTGTCCATCGCAGTAGTGATCACCTCGACTGCCCGCAACCGAACACGCGATGGGATCCCATCCGAGACGGCGAGTTGCTTGAGACCCGCGAGGGCCGGTTTCTGGACGCGGCGGTCGTGATCGTCGACGACCGATTCGAAATGCTCGACGAGTTGTGTTGCCTCAGTCACCGAGAGTCGAGGCGAACTTGCGATCGCTCCGAGACTCTTGGCCGCCCTCTTCTGGATGCCGGGGTAGCCGTCTGTGTCGCGGGTCGCGAGGATCATCAACTGGTCGATGAGATCGTTCGTATTGACGAGCGATTCCGGGAGAGTCGCGACCTGGGTGATCCCGATGTGGCGCTGTTTCTGTATGACGACTGCTGCCGCGTCGGGCCCTGGATCGAGGCCAGGAATCTCTCCGACACTGTAGGTCACCAAGAGCCACCTGTACATCCCGAATGCATGTCGCTCGTTCTCGATTCGGACCCAGACGTCCGCGGGGTCGACTGGCGAATCGTATCCGAGTTCCCGACAGATCACGTGAATCCAGGTCCTGCTTCGATACTCATCGACAGTTGCGCAATTCTCGAGGACACGTCGAGGCAGGGTGGCGACGAGGACGGAAAGCCGGTCGTGGCTGACGAGGACTGCAACGGTCTGCAAAAGCGACACCAGTTCATCGGTGTCGGCCATCTCTGTGAGGGTTGTCTCGACCTGCTCGTTGAACCGATAGAGGTGGCGTTCCCCGTAGTTGTTCGCCACCCACGTGGCGGTCCAGTCGGGTCGGGTCGCCGCAATCACCCCGAATGCCCGAATCGCGTGCCCAGTCATCTCGGTGTCGTCAGCGTTCGCCAGTACCGTCTGGATGACCTCGAGAACCCTCTCGAGGCTCTCGGTCTCGTCGGTCGGGAGGTGATTGGCATCGAGTTCGGCAATCGCGGCCAACCCGTGTCGGAAGACGTCGTCCCTGTAGGCACCGAGCAGGTACTCGCTCCCCTTGCTCCAACGAGTTGCGGCGACACCGGCCATCGTCTGGCTGATCGCTGGGACGAGCGCGCCGACCTGCTTGGGATGAGCCGTCGACAGATCCCGGGCGTCGGCGAGCGCCTCGGCGCGGCCAGCGAGTTTTCCCAGCGATGCGTCAGCAGGAACCTCGCGAGCTAGCCGCGTCTCGATGGCCTCCCGTCGAGCTGCCGGGGACGAATCGCTGTCGGTCACCTCACCGGAGTCGACCGATCCGGACTCGAAGCCAGTCATAGATGCGTCTCCCGTCTCCCCACATACCTATGCCAGGTGCATCCCGGCACGATATCTGGCGGTTGCGTGGGTACCGTCGTATCAGTATACCAGTGAGACATCCGGATGTCAGTGGCTCTGAAAGACCCCGATACCACGGGTAATGACCGCCCGATACTGAAACTGTCGGGAATGGGGAACACTACGGTAGCGGTTCGGGAACCAGTGGTCGACCGAACGTGATCTGCTGGCGTTGGTGAGAGATGGAGGGAAAAGCGTCAGGGGGGACTGTTCTGGGGCGTGTGACGGCATCGGTGTCTCAGTCTACCGGAGTGTCTCGTTCTCGTCGGTGTTTTGCGGCCAGGTCTCCCTGGCCCGTTCGCTTCCGTTCATCTCCGAGAGCGACTTGTCCAGGCCGGTCTGGGAGCCGTCCTGCTGGGTCGAAGGGGTCTGGGAATGCTGCTGGGACTCCTCCGTGCCCGATTGTCCGGTAGCTCCCTGCTGACTGTCCAGGCGGCTGGCGTGAACACTCAAGCGCTCCTCGAGCATTCGGAGTTCGCTGTGAGCCTGGAGCGTCAGCGCGAGGCTGACCAGTGCCACGGCCAGCGCGGCACCGATCCCCATCGCCTGCAGGTCGGCCCGGAGTCCGAGATCGAAGACCAGGACGCCGACGATAGCGGCCAGCAGGACGGCGGCGGCCACGAGCAGTGAACGTCGCACCGTTGCGGCCGGCGTCGGGCCCTGCAGTCGTCCCACGAGAGTGTCCTTCATCGTCAGAGCCCCCTCCCGCCAAGGTCGATGTCGTGTTCATCGGTGAGATGGGCGCGTTCGTCCGGGCTGAGATGCTGTGCGTAGGGGGACAGCGGGTCGTCGATGTTGGCGTAGGTCCAGACCGCGATCTCGGGGGCACGCTCACCGGGGAACGTCTCGTCGGTGAAGCCGTCGATCGTCGCCAGCGTCACGTCGTGGGGATTGATGCCCAGTTCGGTGGCGACGCCCTCCCGAATCTCGTAGGCCGAGGTGGTCGTCACGTCCCGCGACCGGCTGAAGGCGATGGTCGTCGCCCGGTAGACGGAGTCGTTCCGGTAGGCTGCTGCGTTCGTCCACGCGGAGTACTTGGCGGCACCCTTCAGCGCGGTCTCGAAGTCCGCACCGGCTGGCACATCACGCGGGAACAGTTCGGCGATCTCGTCGACCTCGTTGAGGAAACACCGGCCGGGAGCGTAGACGCCGTGGCCGAACATGCCCTCGAAGTCCGCGGCGTCGACGTTGGCCCACCCGATGCTCATCGAGATGTCCGGGGGCCGGATGATCCCCAGATACTGCGGCCAGACCGATTTCCTGAGCGCGTCGTTCGCGTACATCAACTTGGTCGCGTCGCGCATCTCACCCTGCTGCTGGAAGTACCGGCGGAACTTCGACCAGTCCAGATTGGTCCGGATCGGTTCGAGGATGCGCCGGAGTTCGTTGTAGGGCATGAGTTTCGAGAGCGCGTGTGACTGGAGCGTTAACAACCCGTTCGACACCGGCGTCAGAGCGTTGATGTTGCCCTGCTTGACGTGGGTATTGAGGTCATCCAGCCGCGGGATGACGTTGTTCACGAAGGCCGTCCCAGGCATGCCCTCCTCGTCAGCGAGTTGCTTGCGTGGGCGGTCGCCGTGCCGGAACGCCGGCAGGATGGCGACGATGGTGACCGGCCCGCGCTGGTCGTCGTCGGCCTGCAGGTACTTCCCGTCAGTGATGTCCCTGCAGAAGCGGTGTGAGCCCGCGTTGCCCGATCCGCCCAGCAGCGCGATGTGGACGATGGTTCCGGCGGGGTGTTGCTCTCCCTCCGGCGTGTGCTGGTTGACGAGCCAGTCTGCGAGGTCCGGGTTGTTGTCGAACCAGCGCAGTACCCGCTCGGGATTGCCACCGCTGCCCTCGTAGGGGGCAATGGTGTTCGAGAGGATGTACTCGGCGAGGGTCGGGTCCTCGACGGCCTCGGGCACCTCCTGTTCGATGAGTTCGTCGGTGTCGAGAACGCCGATCTCCAGGACTGAACCGTCGTCCGTGGTGATCTGGGTGCCACCCATGCCCGCGTTGTCGATGTCGATGTATCCACACCGATTCAGCGTATCGATGACGATCAGCATGGTACGGGACCCTCCCTCGCCCATCCCAGTGACCTGAACTGGGCGAGATTGCTGTGCATGCGTCGATTCGACAGCAGACGACTCGGTTGCGGGACCACCGTCGGGTTGTCCTGCCGGGCCGAATCGGTCTCTATCGTCGCGTTCCATTGCATCCACTAGTACAGGTATGGTAGTAAATAAAAGTTTTTCTTAGTCATTATAGTCGTGGGTTTCGCGAATTACAGAATCTCCGCAGGAATCGAATGCGGTTTAATATGCTCGTCTAAGGTTGTGTACGAGGATATAAATTGAATACTGCTCTGTCCTCTTGCATATTCGAAACGCGGACTGATTTGTGATTATGAGTAATTATTATCTATATTGACGTGCAACGCCCGAATACACCGAGCAAATCGGTTGAGGGTGACCACCGAATCCACGATGCCCCCGAAAGGCCGTCCGTATGGGTACAGTCCGGAGAAAATCCGGACGAAAGTTCCCGAGGAGCCCGGCGTGTACTGGCTCTGGTCGTTTGGCCGCCTGGTACGTGTCGGACAGTCGGTGAACCTCCGCCGGCGTCTCCTCGAATACAGCGATCAACAGCCGAACAGATTCCGATTCCAGACCGTTCGACAGTACTTTGCTCGTCGGTCGTGGGCGCTCCACCCACTGACGCCATCGGTCAAGCGATGTCTCGACAAGATCGAACACGCCGAACTCACTTGGTTCCAGCGGAAACACGGTCGGTTACCCGACTGGAACGCCCAGCAGAAACAGTACGAGCCGAGTATCGTCGAGCGTCTGCTCTCCACCGCCCTGTCTTGAGACACGTACCGGCAACTGGCAACGGCAGGGTCGTCCAGCTAGCCCATATCCGGGTGCAGCGTCCGCGTCCCACTGTAGGTGTGGAGCGTATCCAGCACTACGTGTGCCTCGACGACGAAGTTCCCGGACAACTCCGCGAGGCTGTACGATCTGTCGGGTTCCCCACGCTCGACGTCGTACAGAGAGGGGTCGACCGTCACCTCCTGTCCATCGACAGCGACGGTAACGGATTCGATACCGAGCGCGTCGTGGCCGTCGGCTGCCAGTTCCTCGAGAGCCGCTTCGACGTTGTCAGGCCCGACGTCAGCGAACCGCGGGCCGAACGTCGAGTAGTCGGGTTCGATGGAGACCGCCGCAGACTGGCTCCACGTCGAGCGGAGGTGTTCACGGATTCCGGTAACATCGAGCGTGTACTCGACAGTGATCGTTTCGCCGGGCTCGAGTACCACCTCTCGGGTCGGTCGACCGATGACCTCCTCGTCACTCAGTTGCTCGACGGAGAGTCGACAGGAGGCTGTCGTCAGCCGGTCGAGAGGGTTCTCGAACTCCACCGTGAACGTCTGCGTGTCGGTAGACACGTCGTGGAAGCTACCCCAGAGACGCGGGAATGTGACGTCGCCGGTGTCGTCGTGGGGGGCGTCGAAGACATACGCACAATTGGCACAGATCCCGAGGGCGCGTGCAGCCGGTCCGAACCGATCCTCTCGCACCCGCAGGTAGACCGTGCCGTGACAGTACGGACAGCCGCTGTCGAGTGTCTCCGGCTGTGCCGTGTCGGTCCGAGACAGATAGAGGTCCTGTATGGAATCCGACTTCCGCTCACAGACCGTCTCGACAAGGTTCCCACGGGCGCGTTCGAGGTGTTCACTCGCCTCCGCGAGCGCGTCGAGTGTCTCTCGGTAGTCCTGAACTGCGAACCGTTCGGCCGCAGCTTTCTCGTTGACGCGTCGCAGCGCACTACGGCACTCCTTCATCGACTGTCGGGTGGCTCTCTCCGGCAGCTCAGCCCAGAGGATCTGCTCGGCATCCGGGACTGACTCAGTAAGTGTTGCCATCCGTGCGACGGTTGTGTCCGACCTGTCCTCGGGGGCGAGTGCCGCGAGTCGCGACCGTGACTCGTCGATGGTTCGAGACGGTGCCACCTCGAACTCGAACTGGTCGGCGACGATCAGTCCCCACGCGTTGATGACGACCCGGACGTCTTCGCCTTCGCGGAAGGCCGTATAATACAGCGGATGCTTCGGGCCGTCGACACAGCGCACGGCGAACGTCTCCGCGTCCGCAGCGAAGACGTCCGCCGGTACCCGGACGTCGATGATGGGGGAATCAACGTCGGAGACGGTGACGAAACACCGATCGTCGGCCCGCTCGAGCGTGGTCGTGTACGTCTGGTCACGGACAGTAGCAGGCGAGGGTTCGTGCGACGGGAGACCGGCGACGACGTAGGGGTACGGCTCGACGCCTGCAGTGACCGCACTTCGGTTGAGGATGTACGCACGCTCGCCGGCCGAGTACCCAGCACGGAGCAAATTGTGATGCAGGGGTCCATGGTGTTCGACACACTCCGTGATGCGGTACGTCCCGATCATCGACTCGGCGCCTGCGAGCAGGCTCAGCGCGGTGTGAACCGGTCGGTCCTTGCCATCGTTCATATTCTGCAAAAGCGCGCTACAGCCATCGAGGAAGACCTGCGGTATTTCGAGGGTTTCGGCCAGAATTGCCTGCTCCTCGACGCGCTGGGACCCTGCGTCCTGGTCGACGAACGGTGGTTGTTGTCCGTCGAACGCGAAGTCCGCTGGCGCTGCCGGAAAGCCGCTCAACAGCCCGTCCGCGAGCCGGGAGAACATGTGCGAGCCGTGAAGCACTGTCGACAGCGAGTCGATCCCGCCGTCAGCCAGTCCCCGGAGCTGGGCCCGTCGGACCGAATCGCCGGTCAGGAGTGCGGCAGTCTCGTCGTTCGTCCCGATCGATTCGTTCGCGTCCGGGACTGCGATACAGTGCTGCGTGTCTGCTGACTCCGCCGCCGTCGCTGTCGATTGCGCCCGGTCGAAATAGAGGTCACGAGCCTCTTCGGGCGTGCGGCCGGTTATCAGCCCGGCGTCGAGGGTGTACGGTTCGGCCTCCATGAACCGCGTCTGGATGGCGCGCAGGTCCGACGGCTGGATCGACCCGGGCGCGTCGACGATCAGCACGCTGTCGGCCTGGTGGACGCGGTTGATGTCCGAAACGACCGGCTCGTTCCGGTCGGCCGCGATCTCTTCGGCGAGCGCCGCGTACGGTCCGTCCGCTGCACGTGTAAAGATCATGCCTGTGAATCTCCTGAATTGAACCGCTCCGGGGGTCGGGACCGATCAGGCCGCCTCCGCCTTCGGTTCGGTTCGGATCTGGTACGCCTCGAGCAGGTCGTCGAACTCGCGTGCCCCGGCCTGCAGGGCGGTGAGTTCCGCGGCGAGGTCTTCGACGGGGACCCAGACCTGCGCGGTCGAATCCCGGTCGCGGATCGTCACCCGCTCGACGGAGCCGTCGACGACCCCTTCGGGGTCCACCGTGACACAGAAGGGGGTCCCGGCCTCGTCTTGTCGGCGGTAGCGACGGCCGATTCGCCCCCCGGCGTCGAACTCGACCGGAAGCCCTGCCGAACGAAGCTCGTCGGCGAGAGACCGTGCCGCGTCGTCGACTGTATCGCGGAGGGGGAGGACGGCGGCGAGCGTCGGTGCAACGACCGGGTCCAGGGACATGACGGTCCGCTGATCGTCGCTCCCGGGAACTGCGTCGACCTCGAGTGCGTGGTGGAGCACGCTGTAGACGATGCGGTCGATGCCGAACGACGGCTCGATGATCTTCGGATGCTCGTGGTCGCCCTCCTTCGTGACCTCGACGCGCTCCACGTCGACCGCGTCGGTCGGGACCGTCACCTCGCCGTTGCCGAGTTCGACCGTCACCGTGTCGCCGTCGAAGGCGGACGGATCGGCTGCGCCCTTCCGTTCGAGCGCCTGCTTGACGGCGTCGGCCTGCTCGCCGAACTCCGGCCCGATGACGCTCATGTCCGGATCGACGACGACCTGCTCTTCGGTGCGGGGCGCGTCGAAGGGCCTGAAGATCTGGTAGGCGGTCTCGTCACCAGTGTGAGCCCCGTGTTTCCGCAGATCGTAGCTCCCGCGGTCGGCGAATCCGGTCACTTCGAGCCAGTCACTGTCGATCTCCGTTTCGGCGTCCCAGCAGTCAGACGCGTAGTGGGCGCGCTCGTCGGGCTGGTGCTGCCGGAACCGAAGCCGTGCGGGGTCGATGCCGATGCGGACGTACCACTCCTTCGCGATGCCGATGTAGTACGCGATCCACGGGTCGGCGATGACGCCCTCGTCGACGGCCTCGCCGATCGTCGTGTCGAACGGGGCGCCGTCGTCTGCCTGCTGGGCCTCGCTCGGGTACAGCGTCACCGGCACCTCGCGAACCCGTTCGAGGTCGGGCTCGTGTTTCGCGGGGTCGATGAAGTGTTCCAGTTCGGCCTGGGTGAACTCCCGTAGCCGCTCGAGTCCGCCCCGCGGGCTGATCTCGTTGCGGTACGAGCGCCCGATCTGGGTGACAGCGAAGGGCAATTGCTTGTTTTCGTACTGTTTGAGTCGGTGGAAGTCGGCGAAGATGCCCTGTGCCGTCTCCGGACGGAGATAGCCGGGCGTCGAGCTACCCGGCCCGATGCTGGTCTCGAACATCAGGTTGTGGTCGATCACGGACTGGCCAGTTAGGTCAGTGCCGCACTCGGGACAGACGAGCTCGTGCTCCGCGATGAGTGATTCGACCTCCTCGTTGGGGAGTGACTCCGCTTCCTCGATGCCGGTGTTGTCCTCGACGATGTGATCGGCCCGTTCGCTCTGTCCGCACTGTGGACACTCGACGAGCATGTCGTCGAACCCGTCGAGGTGTCCCGAAGCCTCGAACACGGCTTCGCCCATCACGGTCGGCGCTTCGATCTCGACGTGCCCCTCCTCGACGGTGAACCGCTGGCGCCAGTCGTTCTCGATTCGCCGCTTGACGCCGGTCCCGTGGGGTCCGAGCGTCCAGAGTCCGCCTTCTCCACCGTAGTTCTCCGCAGTCTGGTGGAAGAAGCCGACTCGCTTTGCCACACTCCGCAGGTTGTCGTCGTGATCTGTCATCACAGCCTTGCGTTTCGACTGGTTTAACTTATACTTACCGATAACTAGCAATAATGACTTTGGCTTAGCTATTATTAGTAATTACTAGCTACCGGGGCATAACAACTATCTGTCGACCATCCGACCGGAGCGCATGGTCGAGAGAACAGTGACGACGACCGGGAGCGGGAACCGGGTACACCCGGTCGAACGGACACACGTCGAACTGGAAGTGAAAGGGGAGGGCCCGTCGCCGGGGTCGGCTCGGCAGGAAGCGAGTGACACGGGCGCGACGGTGCTAGCATCGCTGCCCGGCGAACTGGGTCGGACGACTGGCGTTCGCATCGACGAGGGGACGTTTCCCGATGACGACGAGGATCTGCCCTTCACTGCCCGGCAAACCGTCGAAGCGACCCCCATGCCCGACGAAGCAGCGGCAGTCGTCGTCGCAGCAACCGACGCGGGCGCGTCGGTGACCAGTGTACAGTTCGACCTCACCGAGGAAACGCGAAAACGGCTCTACGACGAGGCGGTGGCCGAGGCGACGACGGCCGCACGTCACACTGCCAGGCAGATCGCGTCCGCCGAGGAGGCGACGCTCGGGTCAGTTCGAGACGTGACGACTGTCGACCCCGCAGGAATGGGATCGCTCGTCGATAGTGCACTCGAAGCTGGGCCGCACGACGCCTTCGAGTTTCACCCCGGCCCGGTCACGGTCGAGGCACAGGTCGAGGCAACCTTCGATCTTCTCCCGGATTCGTAGTATCGCCGGGGCACTCGCACTCACCTTTAGCTGTGACGGGAGCGGTGCCTCCTTCACCGACCAAAAACTGTCAACATATACATTGCTTTCATGCTGAAGATATACCCGGCTCCGGTGAGACGGAAAGCACATGGAAGATATCGTGGAGAAGGCACTCGCGGCCGAGAGAGAAAAGACATCGACGGAGGACGGCGACGACATCGAGCTCGGTCCCCCGGAGATCCTCTTGGTGGGTGTCGGCGCGGGTGGGATCGACCGACTCCAGGCGTACGAAGTCCTCCCTGAAACGGAGACGGCGATGCGTGCACACGCCGAATCGACCCGATCAGTCGTCGTTCCAATCAGTGCTGCCCCGGACGAAACGGAGCGGGCCGATCACGTCGTCTCGCTGGCCCAGGGAGTCCAGCCGACGGCACGTCGGTCCCGGTGGACCGCAGGCCAGCAGCGAGCACACGACACACGTCGTCAGCTTCGCGATCATGTTGCCGACGCGGACTACTGCCTCCTGACCGTCGACACGACGAATCCGATGGCGATGGGGGCAGCAACGGAAATCGCACGCCTCGCGAGCCAGGCGGATGCCCTCCCGGTATCGATCCCAGTGGTGAACCGAGCGGGCGGCGATACGAAGCTCTCACGCCTGATCGACGCGTCAGCGTCCGTCGTCCCCGTTGACACCGACCGTGTAACGGACCACGTCGACGGCCCCACTACCGACGGTCTGGACGGCCCCACCGACCGGGTGGCAGATCTGTTCTCCGTGTTCGTTCGGGTACTCACTGGCGCTTCGTGCGGGGGGCTGGATCGATCGGCCTGGCACCGACAGCTCTCGAACGGCGGCCTCGGCGTCCTGTGGACCGGGTCGTTCCCACGGACGGCCGACCTCGACAGCGAGATTCCCGCGAGCATCGACCCACTGTTCGAGAGCGAGTACGGTCGTACGTCGACGGTGTTCGCGTTCCTCCTGCTCGGCGCGGAGGTCACTCGAGCAGACATGGACGTAATCGAACAGCGGGTGGAGACAGTCTTTGACCCTGCCGGGACAGTCAGTGCTGTCCCGGATGCCGAGCAGCGAGGCCATACACTCGCTGCGAACACCGATTCTGAAGTCGCCATCGACGACGACGCGGTCCACGTCTCGCTGGTCCAGTTCGTCGACGACGGAACCGAGGGACTCAGAGTCGTTCGGTGAAGGACACAGCACAGGTATTCGAGCCTGTCCGGGGTGACGAACCGCTTGTCGTCAGCGACTGCCTCGCGGAAGGTGGCGACGGTCACACGGAAAACTCGGTCGCGCCGTAGTCCATGTTCTCCCGGATGTACTGGAGGTTCTCCAACACCAGTACGGGAGGCTCTGTTGAAACCCCATCAATATGACATCCTTCCTCCTGAAACAGCCGTAGGTAGGGTCTCTGTCCTTGCGTGCTGAATTCAGCAGTCTCATAAAACCCTATCAGATATAACTCATCCAGTCTAGTCAGTTGGCTTCTGTCTGCCGATTTGGGGTATACGCACATCTACTATCCTGAAAGCCAGAAGTTCGTCAAGGCGTGGTTCGATAGTAGCGCCGGCTCAACAGGTCAGAGCCGGAAACTCACTGCCAGAATATCCAATTACTTTGACATCCAGTATAGTAGACGCTATTGGATTGAATTTCGTTAAACAAGAGCGGCTTGGTCGTTCTGAATACAGATGTGTTATGAAATCGGCAGTGGCTGCTGAATACAGAGCGTGCAGTTAGCAGACTGGTCGCTACGTCACAGTACGCCCGTACTCTTTTACTGCCCTCTGACTTTGCGAGTTGCGGGTCAGGATGACATAGGTGCCACCCGCCGACGACTGACCGCTCGTTCCATTTTCATCCGGTAGCACCAGCCATATTGGCACGCAACTCGCCGTGCCTCGCATGCACTACCTGCTTTGGGCAATCCTTGCGCTACTTGCGTACTCGTTAGTGCCCCCGCTCTCGAAACTAGCGTCCGACCAGCTCCCGATCATGCTGGTCGCACTTATTGCGAACGTGACCATCACAGTCGTCAACCTAGCCGTCGTCCTGTACCTCGACGAGGGTGGGCTGGGGTCGCTGTCCTCAACACACGGCCTCTACGCGATTGCGGCTGGGGTGTTCCTCACCGTCGGCGTGCTGTCGTACTTTCACTCGCTGTCGATCGGCCCAGTCAGCGTCGTGACGCCCATCTTTGGGCTCTTTCTGGTTGGCAGTTCCGTTATCGGGATGGTCGCGTTCGAGGAACCCGCGACGGCGCGCAAAATCGCAGGGCTGGGGTGTGCCGCTCTTGCGGTTTACCTCACATCCACCGCCTGAAATACCCGAGTTGAGACGTTCCACATTCAGTAACTACTTGCGGACACTAGAGGGTATCATACAACAGTTCATAGACACCGCGTTTTCGACTCTCTCAATCGGTACAGTCAGGAAATGGAGATATCGGCCGAGAGGCGAGGTCACCATCCACTACGATCCGGACCGCCCTAATCGCGCCGTACTCGTGCCGGGTGCGTCGGGATCGATTTCTCTGGTGCTCTTCGGACTGGGGTTCTCCGCCTTTGGGGTCGTCTTCCTGTTGTTCCCCAGTGGGTTTACACTATAGTCAAGCCTGAGATCGACCTCTCCAATAGATGATGCTGCTGTTGATGAGACGTAGCGCACAACCAGGCGGTCCTCGGCGGTGTCGGCCACCTCGATGCGCTCGTCCAGCGCGTAGGGCGTGAGGTCCTCCAGACACCGCAATTCGGCGAGCGCGTGGTAGTCGAGTCGCCGGCGCCCCGCCGGCGTCGCGTCGGTCAGGCGGTCGACGACGCGGCGGTACTTCTCGCCGAGGCCGGCGTCCATCCGCTCGATTGCGCCCTCACGGGTGACGGGACGTTCGAGGTGAGCGTCGGCGAAGTGCTCCCGCACGGCCGCTAACTCCGCGCGTTCGCTGTCCGTGAGCGAGGGCTCACGGACCTCGTATCGGAACCCATCGCGAGTCTCGCGGACGGTGGCGACGACGCCGGGGTGGACCTCTTCCTGCCGGTGGACGTCCGGGGCGTACCAGGCCTCGGGGTCGTCGGGCGGTGCTGGCGCTGGGACGGTCGGCTGTGACGACTGGCCGGTCCCGAACTGCGACATAGCGGGTGTGGCCGCGTTCTGGTTTTTAAACTCTTGTACTGTGATATGTTGGCGAACCACACCGAGTTGGATCGGTCGCGGGGACCCTCGTGACATCGGACGGAAAGTCGGCCGGGCGCTGTCCGTCGTGGCGATGGCTACCGATGCTTGCCCACCCGGGTTCGTCGTTCACCACCTTTATTATATGTAGTAGTAGAATAATTGGGTATGACACGTTACAGAAGTGGTCCCCTGATGGGCGTGTTGCTCGCCCTGCTCGTAGTCGTGAGCCTCGTGCCGGCTGGAAGCGCCGGGGCGGCGGCTCCACAACAGTCCGCAGTCCAACAGTCTTCGGCCCAGGAGTCCGCACAGGAGGACGACGGGGTAGATAAGGCAGACGAAGTCTACGTTCGCGAGAACGGTGACGCGGTCCTCGTGTACGACCAGGAACAGAGTTCGACCGAGCCCGAGACCCAGGGCGAGTTCGGACTCGACGTGAGCTCGAACCTCGCGTACCTGCTCGTGACCCAGCCCCGCGAGGGGACTGGCGACACGACCGGCCAGGCGACACTCTCGCTGACGCCGACGGAGTTCGTCGGGAACGGCTCGCTCTCGGCACGGCAGCCGGCCCTGCTCGAAGAGTTCTCGATGGAGCTGTCGGGCCAGTCGACCGACCAGAACGCCGACGGGACGCTGACGGTCGACGCGACGGTCAACACGGCCGGGACGGGTGCAAACGAGGCATTCAATTCGGTGACGACCTCCGGCGAAATCACGTCGACCGCATCGCAGTTCACCGCGACCGGCGACTTCGACGCCGACCTCCAGGCGTCGCCGATGACGTCCGCGACGTCACCGTCCTCGTTCTCCTTCGCCCTCTCGGAGAGTGACGGCGGGTACACCGTCGACGTGGACCGCAACGAGACGGTCTTCTCCTTCGGCGAGTCCGAGTGGGAGACCCGCGAGTCCGCACTGGAGACACTCGAAGAACAGTACCAGCTGACCGCCGAGGAGCTCGAAGGGTCGGCCGACATCACGCTGGAGGAGTACTCCTACACCGAGGTCCCGAGTCCCGGTGAGCGGTCCTCGAACCAGTACCGGCTCGACATCGCTTACACCGTCGAGTACGCTGACATCGAGAGCCAGCTCGCGGACGCCATCGCGCGGAACATGACGAACGACCCCGACCTCGACCTCACCCAACAGGAGGCCGAAGAGTTCGCGACCCGCCTCGAGGAACTCTCGATCAACGACGTCTCGGCGAGCTACGATACTGGTCCCGAGGCCGTGACCGCCGACTTCTCGGTCGACCTCGAGAACTACGACGCCGCCCTGCTTGGCTTCCTCGAAGTCGCGGAGTCCGCCGATACGGAGGGCGTGAACTCGGCGTCGTTCCAGGGCCTGGACCGGCTCCGCTCGCAGATCGAAGCTCAGGAGGCCGCGAACCTCCAGCAGACCTACACCTGGAACGGTGAAGTGACGAAGCCGAGCACCCAGTCGGTCACGCTCGACTTCGACGCGAACTACGAGACCGAGAACTGGCAGGCCTACATCTCGGAACTCGACACGCGCGGGATCGACACCCCCCGGACCGAGTACGAGTTCACGGGGACGTCGACCGGCGAGCGGCTGAACTTCGAGGGGAGTGTGACCGCAGAGGGCGACCTCTTCGCCGGGATGACCGAGCAGTTCGCGAACGCCACGCAGGACGATCCCGAAGCCCAGCGGGCGCTCGAAGCGTTCCAGCAGTCCGACTTCCAGGTCGGCAGGATGGACGTCAACGTCAACGAGAGCACCGTCACCCTCGAGGGCGGTGCCCAGTTCGAGAACATGTCCGCGATCCGTGACGCACTCGCCGAGTCCGAAGAGAATTTCCCCGCGGGGCTGACGAGCGTCGTTGCCCAGCCGGAAGACGGCGAGACGCGGACCTACGTGACGGTCGAAGGCGCCGTCAGTAGCGGGGCCTCCGAGAGCGACGTTCGCGCGCTGGAGTACGTCGGCGACGACACGACGATCAATATGGCCGGCGACTGGGACCGCGAGTTCCCCACGCTCGACACCGAGAACGCACGCGACTACCTCGGTATCGAGGACGAGTCCGCGGGCGACTCCGGGAGTGACGGCGACGAGGGTACCGACGGCGACGAAGGTACCGACGGCACCGACACGGCAGGCAACGACACCAACGCCACGACGACCGGCACCGGTCCCGGCTTCGGCGTCGGACTGGCAGTCGTCGCACTGCTCGTGAGTGCCGTGCTCGTCGCACGCCGCGACTAACGCCGCCCGCCGCGTTCGCTGCCCGCTTTATTTTTTGGCCGTCGCGCACGGCCCGCCGCGTCTCGCCAAGACATTTATTGGCCGCCCCTGATGTGGCGGTATGACGTGGCATATCACACTCGACGCGGACACGTACGAGGGGGCCCGTCGCGAGTTCGAGTGGGACCTGCCCGACGACTACAACATCGCCCACGACACGCTCCGGAAACACGACCGGACGGACCGGCCGGCCCTCCACCAGGCGTACCCGGACGGGCGGCGCGAGACGTACACGTTCGACGACCTCGACCGGCTTTCGAACCAGGTGGCGAACGGCCTGGCCGCCCTCGGCGTCGAGCGCGGCGACCGCGTGGCCGTGGTCGTCCCACAGAAGCCGGCGAACCCGCTGACTCACCTCGCCTGCTGGAAACTCGGCGCGGTGTCGCTCCCGCTCTCGGTGCTTTTCGGCCCCGACGCGCTCGAATACCGGTTTCGGGACAGCGACGCACGTGTGGCGGTCGTCGACGCGAGCGTTCGCGATGCGGTCGACGAGGCCCGCACGGAGTGCCCGAACCTCGACCACGTCGTCGAGGTCGACGGCGACGCCGCGGGTGACGTGCTGGGGTTCGAGGCCTTCCGATCGGGCCGGGACGACCAGCGCGAACTCGCCGACACGGACCCGGACACGCCGGCCATCGTGATGTACACGTCGGGCTCGACGGGGCCGCCGAAGGGCGTCCTCCACGGTCAGGGCGTCTGGGCGGGCCACTGCCCGGCCGCATACATGTACTACGAGCGGGACGTGTTCGACTCGACGTTCTGGACGCCGGCGGACTGGGCTTGGATCGGCGCGCTGGGCGACCTGGTCTTTCCCGCCTGGCACTACGGCCGGCCGATCGTGGGCTACCCGATGGGGTCGTTCGACGCCGAGACGGCCTTCGAACTGCTGGCGGAGTTCGGTGTCACCGATTCCTTCCTCCCGCCGACGGCGATTCGGATGATGATGTCGGTCGACGACCCGACGGCGCGCTACGACCTCGCGCTGAAGGCCATCGCCTCGGGCGGGGAGCCGCTGACGCCGGAAATCCTCGACTGGGCGGACGAGACGCTCGACGGCGTCGCGGTCAACGAACTGTACGGGCAGACCGAGGCGAACCTGCTGGTCTGTAACTGCCGGGACTGGTTCCCGGCACAGGCCGAGAGCATGGGCAAGCCCGTGCCGGGCCACGAGGTGGCGATCATCGACCCGGAGACCGGTGAGCAACTGCCGACGGGCGAGGTGGGGATGATCGCGGTCCGGCGCGAGGGTGACCCCGTCGTCTTCCGGGAGTATCTGAACCAACCGGAGAAGACCGAGGCGGCGACCGTCGACGGCTGGCACCTGACGGAGGACCTCGGCTACCGCGACGCGGACGGGTACTGCTGGTTCAAGGCCCGCGACGACGACGTGATCATCACCTCGGGCTACCGCGTCGGGCCGGGCGAGGTCGAGAGCGCGATCCTCGAACACCCGGACGTGGCACAGGCCGGCGTCATCGGCATCCCGGACGAGACGCGGGGGGAAGTGATCAAGGCGTTCGTCCAGTCGGTCGACGGGGTGACCGGCGACGACGACCTCCGCGCGGCGATCAGGGGCATCGTGCGCGAGCGCCTGGCCGAGTACGAGTACCCCCGGGAGATCGAGTTCGTCGACGCGCTCCCGCAGACGACGACGGGGAAGATACAGCGACGCAAACTCCGCGAGCGTGACGCTGGCGGTGCGAGCGCGGAGGGCGGGAGCGAGGGCAACTAGAGCGCGTCGAAATCGATACCGAGCAACTCCTCCTGAATCTCGCCGCCGGCGACGAACCGGCAGTCGTCCTCGGGGGTCGCACAGCAGATGAGGACGTAGCCGTCCTCGCGCTGGCCGCGGTCGAGCGCGACGCCTTCGCGGTCGACCGCGCCGGACTCCATCCGGGCGGCACAGGAAGTACACTGGCCGGCTCGACAGGAGTATGGGAGGTCGAGGCCGGCGTCTTCGGCCGCGTCCAGCACGTACTCGTCGGGGGCGACGTCGACGACGGTCTCCTCGCCGTCGACCTCGATGGTCACCTCGTAGCTCATCCTACAGGCCCTGGCGCATCTCCCAGATGCTGAGTGCCTCCAATCGCGAATCGCTCTCCGTGTCGGGGTTCTCGCCGGCGCTGACGGCGACGCCCTCGGCGGTGACGCTGCCGTCGCCGCTGGCGTCGAGGATGAATGATACGTTCTCGTAGACTTCCTCCGGGTCGACGCCGTGTTCCTCGGCGGCCTCGGTGATGCGTCGGTTTACTTCGTCGTCTTCAGCGGTGTAGGAACCGCCGCTCAGTTCCGGCCAGTCGAAATCGGGAATCTCTGTCTCGCTCATTGTGTTGTGGTGTCGTCGGTGGTCGTCAGTCGTCGTCCGCTGCGGTCACGTCGGTGCTGCCCTGCAGTCGCTCGGCGCGGCGTTCGTGCAGTTCGCGTGCCTGTTCGATGTTGCGGTCGAAGACGCCCTCGTCGACCTTGGACTTGCAGAGCTCGGCCTGTTCGCCGGCGAAGCGGGCGAACTCGCCGGGGTCGAACGACTCCAGCCCGAGGGACTCGACGAACACGTCGTGATAGAGGTTGCTGAACCGGCTCAGTACCTCGTCGATGTTTGCGTCGAGCGGGTCCGTGTTGTCGGGGTGCCCGGGGTCGGTGCAGATGTACACGGCGAGGTCGTAGATGTCCGGGAGGTCGGTCTTGACTTGGTCCCAGACGGCCGCGTCGACGCCCTGATATTCGGGTTTGCCGGCGCGTTCTTTTTCCAGCAGTTCCTTGACGATCTCGATGCCGGCGGTGATGTGCCGCCCCTCGTCGGTCGAGATGAGCTGGAAGCCCTTGCTGAGGCTCGGTAGTTCGGCGTTTTGCATCATCCGGTTGCGGATGAAGTACCCCCCGCGGGCGATGATCCCCTCGACGCCGAGGTTGTAGTTGGTCGTCGCCCGCGCGATGTCGACGGGGTCGGCGCCCATTTCGGTGGCCGCCGAGAGCAACTGGCGCTGGCGGTCGAACAGGCGCTTGTACCCCCCGGAGCCGGCGGTCAGGGGAACGCGTTCGACCCCGTTTTGCCGGCCCTCACCAGTGCTCGAGACGACGTCGTCGGGAATGACGTTCTCGACGTACCAGGTGAAAAACTGGGTGTGTTTCGCCTCCTCGAACGCGAGGTTGGCGTAGAACATCTCCTTGACGGAGTTGTTGTCGAGATACGGCGACCCGGCCATCTGGATCAGCCGCGAGGCGTCCTGTGCGACCTCCTGCTCACCGTCCATGAACACACAGATCAACCGGGCGAACTGCTCGCTCTCGTCGTCGTCCATGTTCGCCCACGTCTCCCTGTCCTTCTCGACCGGCACCTGCTCGATGAGCTTCTCCGCGTTCCAGCCGCCCAATTCGACGCCCTTCTGGAACAACTCGTATATTTTGTCATCGCTGTCGATGCGGTTCCCATAATTAACTGTGCCAGACATACTCAACCATCCCGTTGGAATCTATCATTATAAATCCAATGGTAAATAGGGATACTGGTAATACCAGCCTGTCAGAAGCGACTTCAGCGGCTCCAGGTTCAGTACCGCGGTTTTTTCCTGTCCGTATTAGTATAATGAATTATAAGGATATTTGGGTCGTGTTGGTCATCCGTATCATGGGAATCGATTTCGTGGACGAACCGGACGAGTGGATGGACGAGTGGATGCACCAGGTCAACGAGAACACCGACTATCACGAGACGGGCGAGGGCTGGGGCGTCGATTTCAACGGCAACTACATCTTCCGGGTGAACCCGGGCGACAGCCCGATGGAGGAACCAATCACGAACTTCGCGGAGGTGAGTGACGGCGCGGTCCACAGCGTGGAGAATGTCGACCCGGACGAGATCGAGGAGTACGATTACGGGTTCATCTACGAGGGGTCGTACGACAGCTGGAAGCAGTTGATCCACGGCGAGATCGGCCCCATCGACGGGCTGATGAGCGGTGCCTTCGACGTGGTCGGCGACATGCAGCTCATGCTCCAGTACACCGACGGGGCGTCGACGCTCGCGAGCGCCGCCAATCAGGTCGACACCGAGTTCCCGTACTGACGGGGAGGTCACGCGGCGCCCGGACAGGGCCTGTCACGAGCAGTCACCTCGGACGCGGACGGAATCGGATTTATGTTCGGAGTCGCAAGGCGGTGCCATGACGGAGTTCGTGCTGTACGGGGGGAAAGGCGGAGTCGGCAAGACGACGCTCGCGGCGGCGACGGGGCTACGGAGCGCACGGGCGGGGAACCGGACGCTGGTCGTCAGCACCGACCCGGCACACAGTATCGCGGACGCCTACGAGTCGGCGGTGGGGGAGACGCCGACGCGGGTGACCGAGGAGGCGGACCTGTACGCCCTGGAGATCGATCCCAGCGAACGGTTCGAGCGCCGGTACGGCGACACCTTCGAGCGGATGCTCGATGACGTGCAGTCACTGGGCATCGACCTGACACAGGGGGACGTCTCCTCGGTGACCGAACACGGGCTGATCCCGGGAGCCGACGAGATCGCGGTCGTCGACCTGTTCGCGGAGTACGACGACCATCCCGACTGGGACGTCGTGGTCTTCGATACGGCGCCGACGGGCCACACCCTGCGGCTGCTGGAGCTGCCCGACGTGATGGACTCGACGATGGGGACCCTGCTGGGGATGAAACAGCAACTCAGGTCGGTGACGAGCACGGTGTCGAGTATGCTCGGGCGCGGTGACGACGACGAGGACGAGTCGGCGTCCTACGGGGACCAGATGGAGCGGCTCCAGACCCGGATGGAGGCGGTCGCGGACCGGCTCCGGAACGGCGACCGGACTGGCTTTCGCGTCGTGACCATCCCCGAGCGGATGGCCGTGACCGAGACCGAACGCCTGCTGGGCGAACTCGGTGCGTCAGGAATCTCGGTCGACCACGTGCTGGCGAACAAGGTGTTACAGGACCCCTCGGAGGACTGTCCGACCTGCTGGCCGCGCCACAAGAACCAGCAGGCCGCCCTCTCGACGGCCCGGGAGTCGTTCGAACCGGCGGTGCGGGAGGTGCCACTGGTGCCGGGCGCCGAGGGCGTCGACCGCGTCGAGGCCGTCGCCGAGTACGTCGAAGCGGTCTGAGCCGGCGGGCTGGCACTGCCCGGTGGCCGACCGGGGCCCAGCCCCGTGGGGCGTGTAAAACCTCAGATCACGTCGAGTGCCGAAATCCACGAACCGTTGATACGGTGAGCGACCACAGTATGAACTAGGACCCACGACGGCGTTCTGGCTCACCGATGGATACGACACACACGACACGGAGCGAGTGGATCCTCGTCACGGTCGGCAGGGTGCCGATGGCGATCGAGTCGTCCCTGCCGGAGTTCGTCCGGCGGAACTTCGGCGCGCGAATCTTCGCGCTCGCCTTCCTCTCGATCGTCGTGGCGCCGGGGATCGCGATCCTCCTGACGGACGACGTCCTGACGGCTGCGCTGTTGATCGCGTCGATCGTGACGGTCACTGGCTTCCTCGGCTACTGTGAGATGTACCGTGCGCTCAGAGAGATCAACGCCCGCGTCAAGCGACTGGAGGACGGCGACTTCGACGTGTCCTTCGAGCGCGAGCGTGTCGACGAGATCGGCGAAACCTACACGGCGCTGGAAAACACCGCCGACTCGCTCGAAACCTCCTTCACCGAGGCCCGCGAGGCTCGTGAGGAGGCCGAACGGGCACGTGAAGCCGCGGAGGAGGCTCGAGAGGAGGCCGAGAGCGAGCAGGCGGAGTTGTCCGCCCTGACCGGCCACCTCGAACTGAAGGCGACGGAGTACCGCGAGGCGCTCTCGGCCGCCGCGGACGGCGACCTGACACAGCGGGTCGACAGCGAGAGCATGAACGACGCGATGGCGGCCGTCGGCGAGGCGATCAACGAGACGCTGGCAGCGCTCGAAGACGCAATCGGGCAGAGCCAGACCGTCGCCGGGCGGATTGCGAGCGAGAGCGACGCCGTCGCGACCGAAGGACGGCGACTCAGCGAGGAGACGGAGGCCGTCGCGGACGCCGTCGACGAGATCGCGGCCGACGCCGACGACCAACAGACCAAACTCGGGACCGCCGCCAGCGAGATGTCGACGCTCTCTGCCACCGTCGAGGAGATGTCCTCGTCGGTGACCGAGATCGCAGCGCAGGTCGACGAGGCGACCCAGATGGGCCGTCAGGCACAGCAGAGTTCCTCGGAGGCCCAGAGCGCGCTCGACGCGATCAACCACCAGACCGGGCAGGCGGTCGAGGCGGTCGAACGACTCGCCGACATCACCGCCGAGGTCGCGGAGGTCGTGACCGTCATCGACGACATCGCCGAGGAGACGAACATCCTCGCACTCAATGCCTCTATCGAGGCCGCTCGCGCGGGCGAGGCCGGCGAGGGGTTCGCCGTCGTCGCCAACGAAGTGAAGGCACTCGCCGAGGAGACGCGGGCGGCGACGACCGACGTGTCGGACCTCGTCGCGGACATCGAGGAGGGTGTCGAGGAGACTCGCGAGGAGATGCTGGACATGCGTTCACGGGTCAGCGACGGGAGCGACACGATCACGACCACTATCTCGACGCTGGGGGAGGTCGTCGCGGAGGTCGAACAGGTCAACGACGCCGTCCAGGAGATCGACCGTGCGGCCGACGAACAGGCCAACTCCGCCCAGGAAGTCGTTGCGCTCATCGACGACGTGAGCGCTATCGGGGACCGCACCGCCCGGAGCGCGGACGACCTCGCGTCGACGGCCGCCCAGCAACGCTCGCTGGTCTCGGAGATGACCGACGCGGTCGGGTCGTTCAGCGACGAGGCGACGACGCTGGAGGCCGATCTCGACGGGTTCACCGTCGCGGCCGAGGCGGACCAGACGGTGGAGCGCGTGGCCGAGCCGAGCGACGACTGAGACCGTCGCCCACCTACGGAGTCCTATTCTCAGCCGAACGGTGGATTCTAGCCGAGAACGGCTATCGGAGTCGTCCTGACCTCGGGGTGTTGCTGCTGATACCCGTTCGCTTCGGTCGGCAGACGGCCATCCGCCCGGCGAGGACATCCTCGGCGAGCGCCCGCCACGGTTCTGATCGGGCTCCGGTCACTGCCCGACCGGCTCGGCTCGGTCGACGTCGTTCTCCGGGACCCGTTGTAGCTCGACCGTGGCGACAGTCCTGCCGTCGGTCCGCTCGAACGAGACGGTCCCGTCAGAGCGGTCCAGGATCCAGGTGACCAGCCAGAGCCCGATCCCGCTC
This sequence comes from Halorientalis marina, assembly GCF_023028345.1. GTDB lineage: Archaea > Halobacteriota > Halobacteria > Halobacteriales > Haloarculaceae > Halorientalis > Halorientalis marina. The sequence goes on from NZ_CP095487.1 coordinate 899,271, forward strand.
CCGTGTTCCAGGGGCGTCTCGGACTCCGCGTCGAGGACGGCGAGTTCGTGGTCCGGGATGCCGGGACCGTCGTCGACGACCCGGATCAGTGCGCGCTCCGCCGTCCGCTCGACGGTCACGGTGACCGTCGGCGAGTCGCCGTGCAGGAGGGCGTTCTCGAGGAGGTTCTCCAGTGCGACGTCGATCCCGCTGTCGGCTCTGACGCGACAGGTCGGCGGCACGTCGAGTTCGATGTCGGCGTCGAGGAACTCGTTCTTGAATGAGTCGACGAGACCGGTGAGCGACCGACAGATATCGCGCTCGACGAGACGCTGGTCGCGGTCGACGATCCGTTCGATGCTCCGTGCTTTCTCGCTCCGCCGGGCGAGTGTCCGACTCTGCTCGACGATCCCCGCCGCGAGGTCGGCTTCCTCGCCGGTCGTCCGTTCCTCGAGCGTCTCGGCGCGACTGATGACGACGCTGAGGCTGTTTCGGACGTTGTGTCGCAGGACACGCGCGAGTACCTGCTTGAGGAGCGCGAGTTCCGCCTCCCGCTCTTTCAGCTCGGTAACGTCCCGGAGGACGACGAGCCGACCGGAGACGTCGCCACCCTCGTAGCTGATCGGCGTGACGTTGAGCAGGTAGTGACGCCGCCGGGTCCCGTGTGTGATCTCGATTTCGGTGTCGGTGTCCGTGGTCCCACGGAGCGCATCGGCGAGCGCCGGACAGTCGCCGAGGACGTCGGCGACGGGCGCTCCGATGGCGTCGTCGTCGGTGGCGAGCAGTTCGCGGGCGGCGCCGTTGAGGTCAGCTACTCGGTCGTTGGCGTCGATCGTGATGGTCGCCTCTGCCATCTCGGCCATCGCCCGATCCCGGGCGACGGGTGTCAGCTCGAACAGATCGAGGCGGAACAGGCCGAACGACATGATCACTCCCGCCGGAACGAACGCGAGCGGCGTCGGATCGACCGCCGGAACGGGCGTCGCGCCGACCACGTGGGCCGCGTTGACGAGGACGATCAGGAGCCCGCCAGCGAGTAGCGTCCCGACCTGATCGCGGTGGAGGCCCCGCGAGCGCAGCAGCGTGCTGACGAGCATCCCGAGGCCGAGCAGGATGAGCGCGTAGTCATAGAGCGCGTGGACCCACAGGAACGGCCCGTTGATCGTGTGCAGCACACCGTTCGCGTCGATGTGCGTGCCGGGGGCTCGTGCCAGCCCGTGGAGCGGGTTCGTCCACAGGGCGAGCTGCACGGCGGGGACGATCCAGAGCAGTGCGAGGACTCGTTTCAGCGGGAGGTGCCGCTGGCGGTAGAGTTCGTAGCCGAGAACGAACCAACCGGCTGCACCGATCTCGACGAACGCACGCTCGACGTTCGCGGCGGCGACGGTCACGAAGGGATGCGCCACGAGCAACTGGACGGCGTATGCGAACGCCCAGCCAGCACCGCCGACGATGACGAGCCCGAACCCAGTGGTTCCCGGTGTCGTCCAGTGTCTGTACCCGATATAGACGAACGCGATGACAAGCAGGGCTATCTTGATTCAGCGAGAGAATCCCGGCCTTCAGGCCGGGCGTGAATCGCGTACGCCCGGTGCCACAGTCCACGGGGTCTGCCGGGCCGGATATTCTACTTCCACTCCGGTCGGCAAGCCATTATGTAGCCAGTCCGTCACAGGCTATGTATGGCGAATCAGGTCACGCGCACCTACGTTGCGTCCATTCGCAACCACCAGCAGGTGCGCGACGACCTTGATTCGCTCGGGTTCGCCGCCTCGAAACTCTGGAACGTCGCCCGATGGACGTGTGACCGCATCTGGGACGAAACCGGGACGATTCCAGACGACAGCACACTCAAAGCCTACCTCAAGAATCACGAACGCTACGCGGATTTGAACGCACAATCCAGTCAGGCAATTCTCGAAGAATTGGCTGAAGCGTTCGAGTCGTGGTACGCCCACCGCAAGAACGGTAACGAGGACGCGAACCCACCCGGCTACCGCAAGTATGGCGACGACCACCCGCGCTCGACGGTGACGTTCAAAGAGGACGGGTTCAAGCACGACCCCGACCACGACAGGATTCGACTCTCGAAAGGGGCGAATCTCAAAGAGTCGTGGTCGGACTTCGTTCTCTGTGAGTACGCCGCCGACCCAGACGTGGACGTACAGAACGTCCAGCAGGTCCGGGCGGTCTGGACCGGCGACGAGTGGGAGTTGCACATCGTCTGTTGTATCGAGACTGGCGACCCGGACCCACCCGGCGACCGGGTAGCGGGCATCGACCTCGGCATCTGCAACTTCGCCGCCGTCGCGGTCAGTGACGAGGCCCTACTGTACCCCGGTGGCACACTCAAAGAGGACGACTACTACTTCCAGAAACAGCGGGCAAAGTGCGACGACAGCGACTCCCGCCAAGCACGACGACTGGACCGGAAGCGCCGGGGCAGACGTGACCACTTCTTGCACGCTGTTTCAGCGGATATGGTGGCCGAGTGTGCCGCCCGTAATGTCGGGACGATTGCCGTGGGCGACCTGTCGGGCATCCGCGAGGGAACCGACTGGAGCGACCACGGCAATCTGGACCTCCACGGGTGGGCGTTCGACCGCTTCATCGAAATGCTGGAATACAAAGCCGCCGAGCGCGGCATCAGCGTGGAGCGCGTGGACGAACGCGATACCTCGACATCGTGTGCGTCTTGCGGAACCACCGACGACAGCCAGCGCGTCGAACGTGGGCTGTACGTCTGCGAGGTGTGTGGGCTGGTCGCCAATGCCGACGTGAACGGCGCCGCGAACATCCGACAGAAGGTACTCCCGAGTCTCGCCTGTGACGGGGGAGATAGGGATAACGGCTGGATGGCACAGCCAGCGGTGCGCCTGTTCGACAAATCCACGGGGCGAGTAGCCCCACAAGAACAGGCGAACCGCGAACCATAATATCCCAACGCTTGGGAAACCGCGCCGTTTACGGCGCGGAGGATGTCATCAGTAGATACCCCCACCCCAGCAGCTCGATCCGCCCATGCACGGCTTCGTTGCAGCCAAAACTGTCTGTCAATATGAAACTAGCGGCCGTTTCGGCGACCCGAACCGTCGCCTGTGTGCCGTCCGCCCGGATTAAGTAGGTGCCGTGTGTCGGCTCGACCATGCAGGTCGGGTCGCGTCGCTGCATCCTCAACCCCGTCAGCGGGACCGGGGACCACGCCGGGTACGTCTCACGGCTCGTTCGCGCCCGCGGGTTCGCCGTCGACCGCACCGAAAAAGCGGGTGACGCGGTCGCGTTCGCGACCGAGGCCGCCGAGGCCGGCGTCTCGGAACTGGCCGTCTGTGGCGGCGACGGCACGGTCAACGAGGTCCTCCGGGGACTCGTCGCGGCCGACGGCCTCGGCGACGTGACGCTGTCGGTCGTGCCGACGGGGACGGCGAACCTCCTCGCGCGGATGATCGGTATCCAGAGTATCGACCACGGGGTCGAGGTGGCCGACACCGGCGACGTGCGGACTGTCGACGTGGGTATGGCCGGTGACGACCCCTTCGTCGTCTCCTGTATCGCCGGGTTCCCGGCCGAGGCCAGCGTCGCGACCTCCAGCGACCTGAAAGAGCGGTTCGGGACGCTCGCGTTCGTCCTCACCGGGCTCCGGGAGGCCCGGGAGTTCGACGGCCTCGACATCCACCTGGAGACCGGCGACGGGCGGACCTGGGACGGCGAGGCGCTCTGCCTGCTCGTGGGCAACGCCCGCCGGTTCGTCGAGGCCGGCGGCCAGGCGAACATGGAGGACGGGGTGTTCGACCTGGCCGTCGTCGAGCGGATGCCGGCCGGGAGCCTCGTCGCGGAGGCGATCAGCCACCGCGTCCTCGGCCGGGAGACGGACGGCGTGTTCCACGTCCAGGCCGACTCCGTGACCGTCACCGGCCAGGACGGTCCCATCACGTTCAGCCGCGACGGCGAGGTCGGCGAGTACGAACGCCTCGCCGTCTCCATCCGTCCGGCCGCGCTCGACCTCCGGGTCGGCTCCGACTACGACCCCGACCCCCATCCCGGGTAATCGCTCGTGGGTTTTTGTTCCTCGCGGTCTACCGGGGGATATGGCTCGGGACTGGCGGGCGTCCGTCCCGCTCACCGAACGGCAGGAACTGGTCCGTCGGAGCATCCGCGAGGTCTGTGCCGACTTCGACGACGAGTACTGGCGGACGTGCGACCGCGAGGGCGAGTACCCACACGAGTTCGTCGACGAACTCGCCGCCAACGACTGGCTCGGCATCCTCGTCCCCGAGGCGTACGGCGGCGTCGGGATGGGGACGCCCGAGGCCGTCGTGATGATGGAGGAAATCGCGGGAAGCGGCGGCGGGTTCGCCGCGGCACAGGCCGTCCACGGCGGCGTCTACAACACCGTCCCCATCGTGAACTACGCCGACGAGTCCCTCAAGCAGCGACTGCTTCCGGACGTGGCCAGCGGCGAGGCGCGCATCCAGGCGTTCGGGCTGACCGAACCCGACGCCGGCTCGGACTCGACGGCGATGACGACCCGCGCCGAGCGCGACTCTGCCGAGGAAACCTCGGCTGACCCCACAGAAGCCACGGCTTCTGCGGACGGCGACCGGTACGTCGTCGACGGCGAGAAGGTGTGGACTTCGCGCGTCGAGGCCAGCGACTACCTCGTCCTGCTGGCCCGGACGACGCCGCGTGACGAGGTCGAGAAACGGACGGAGGGTATCTCGATGTTCCTCGTCGACCTCGACGACGCGATGGCCGACGGCCTCGAAATCGAGCCGATTCCGAAGACCGCGAGCGCCGCCGTGCCTGCCTACCAACTGTACTTCGACGGCGTCTCCGTGCCCGCCGAGAACCTGATCGGCGAGGAGGGCCGGGGGTTCTACCAGGTGCTCGACGGACTGAACGAGGAGCGACTGGTCATCGCCGCGGAGTGTCTGGGACTGGGCGAGGTGGCGCTGGAGCGGGGCATCGAGTACGCCCGCGAGCGGGAGGTCTTCGGCGGCCCCATCGGCGCGAACCAGGCGATCCAGCACCCGCTCGCGGAAGCCTACGCCGACCTCCACGCGGCGAAGAGCGTCATCTACCGCGCCGCCGACCGCCTCGACGACCTCGACCGCGAGGCGGCGGGGGCCCGGGCGAACGTGGCGAAGTACCTCGCGGCCGAGGCGGCCTTCGCGGCGGCCGACGCCGCCGTCCAGACCCACGGCGGGTACGGCGTCGCTCGGGAGTACGACGTGGAGCGGTACTTCCGGGAGGCGCGACTGACCCGCCTCGTCCCGATTACCCAGCAACTCGCACTCAACTACCTCGGCGAGCGAGTGCTGGGGCTCCCGCGGTCGTACTGAGGCCGCGGAACCGACCGCCCCGCCGTCCTTGTTCGGCCGGTTCGACGGCCCCACGGATTTATTATCTATGTCGTGAGTGTATATGATATGGTAACGTACCTCGTGGGAACGGATGGCGAACCGGCGAGTCGAGTGATCTGTGACTACCTCGAGGGACGTGTCACCCCCGAGGACCACGTCGAGGTCATCAACGTGCAGGAGGGCGACGACGCGGACGACCTGCGCGAGGGCGAGGCGGCGCTGTCGATCTTCGAGGAGCGCTTCGGCGACGACATTTCGGTGACGGCCCGGCAGATCAGCCGGGGGCGCTCGCCCGCCGAGGAACTGGCCGCGATGGCCGACGAGGTGGAGGCCGACGAGATACTGACTGCCCTGCGCCGCCACTCCCGGACCGAGCGCATCATCTTCGGGAGCGTCTCCCAGTCGCTCCTTCAGCAGGTGACGATCCCCATCACGCTCGTCCCCCTCCCAGAGTACCAGGCCCCGTCGGAGTGACCGCGGACTGGACACTCCGAAACCGCTACGGGTCGAACGCCGACCCGGGGTCGAAGGGGACGTGACCACCCCGCTCGCGAGCGCCGTCGAGGTAGTCCCGCAGCGACTCGCGGTGCACGGGGGCCGCACAGTTCTCGACGAGTGCCTCGGCGCGCTCCGTCGGCCCCTTCCCGCGGAGGTCGGCGACGCCGTGGTCGGTGACGATCACGTCCACGTCGTGTTCGGTGTGGTCGACGTGGGGCGTGTGGGGGACGATCCGCGAGCGGTCGTCGACGGCGGCGGGCAGCGCGGTGATCGAGACGAGCGCGTTGCGGTTGAAGTCGCCGGAGCCGCCGACGCCGCCGACGAGCCGGCGGCCGTCGATGTGCGTGGAGTTGACGTTGCCCGAGAGGTCGACTTCGAGGGCGCTGTTGATGGCGACGACGCCGAAGCGGTCCACGAGGGCCGCGCGGTTCGAGACGCTGGCGGGCCGGAGGGTCACGTCGTCGGCGTAGCGCCCGGGGTCGGCGAACAGGCGGTCCTGCCCGTCGGCCGAGAGGGCCAGCGAGGTGGCGCTCGCCGACGCCAGTTCACCGGCGTCGAGCAGGTCCAGCAGGCCGTCCTGGATCACCTCGCCGAAGTAGACCAGGTCGCGGTCGCCGCGGTCGAGGTCGGCGACCGCGCTCATGAGCGCGTTGCCGAGGCTCCCCACGCCGAACTGGAGGGTGAGGCGGTCGGCGAGGGCCGGATTGCGCTCCATCTCGGCGGCGAGGAAGTCCCGGAGGGTCGCGGCGACAGCCTCGTCGGCGGCGGTCGGGTCGCGGAACTCGTAGGTGGCGTCCCGGCGGTCGGTCTCGACGACGGCGACCAGCGTCTCGGGGTCGAACCGCACCCGCGGGTCGCCGATGCGCTCGCCCGGCGCCGACAGCGGGATGGGGTCACGGTCGGGCGGGAGCCCGGGCCGGTACACGTCGTGAAACCGCTGGAGTGCGAGCGGGTGGGCGCGGTTCAGCTCCACCACGAGCCGGTCGGCGGCGGCGACGTAGGCGGGTGTCTGGCCGATGGACGTTGCGGGGACGAGCCAGTCCTCGCCGACGGCGATAGCCTCGACGACGGCGGTGTCGGCGTCGACGAGCGCCCCGGTCCGGACGCGCTCGCCCATACGCGCGACGTGTGGGTCGTGGAACGCGATCTCGCCGGCGTTGATTCGGTCCCGGGTTGCGGCCTTGTTCGTGAACGGGAGCCGTCGTGCCAGCCCGCCCGCTTCGGCGAGGTCGACCTCGATGGGCGGCCCGACCGAGCCGCCGCTGACGACGGTCAGCGACAGGTCCCTGTCCGACGCGGCCAGCGCCTCGGGGACGGCTTTCGGGTCGCCGACGCTCCCGAACCCCGAGACGACGAGGGTGTCGTCGTCGCCGACGTAGTCGGCGGCCGCGGCGGCCGACGCGACCGGGAGGTCGCCGGTCAGTCGCTGGTCGACGGGGCCGCCCTCGTGGCCCGCACCGCTCTCACGCATCGTCGAGGTCCTCGGGTTGGGTGCCGACGCCCTCGGGCCAGCCCGGCGGCTGGGCGGCCGAGGGCTGTGCGTGTTCGCGTTTCAGGACCATCGGCGTCCGCTCGAGCGAGAGGACGAGCTCGTCGTCCTGGTTGTACGCGCGGAGTTCCGTGGTGACGATGCCGACGTGGTCCCGCGAGTCGGACTCGCGCTTGGCGAGCACTTCGCTCTCGGCGAAGATGGTGTCGCCGTGGAAGACGGGGGCGTGGTGGCGCACGTCGTCGTAGCCGAGGTTGGCCGTGGCGTTGACGGACACGTCGATCACGCTCATCCCGACCGCGAGTGCGATGACGAACAGGCCGTCGACGAGGCGCTCGCCGAACTCCGTCCCCGCGGCGTAGGCCTCGTTGAAGTGCATCGGGTTCACGTTCATCGTGACGTTCGTGAGCCAGACGTTGTCCGTCTCCGTGACGGTCCGCCCGTAGGGGTGTTTGTACACGTCGCCGACGGTGAAGTCCTCGAAGTACCGGCCCTGCCAGCCCGTGACGAGGCGCCGGTCCCGGTCGTCGGTGTCCTCGGACATACCTCCCACGTCGGCGGCACCCGCCCTAAGCTTTCGGCCGCGTGAGTACGCTTAACTGCTATCGTGATGTATGGTATCGTATGCCGATTAGAGCGGCGACGACAGCGGACGTGACGGCCATCAAGCGCGTCGCACGCGCGTCCTGGCGTGCGGACTACCCGGACGTGTTGAGTCGCGAGACGGCCGAGGAGGGGGTCGAGGAGTGGTACGACGACGAGCAGTTGGCTGCCGAGATCGAGCGCGACGACGCGGTCGTCCTGGTGGCACGGCGCGAGGACGAGGTAGCCGGGTTCGTCCACGCCGTGGTGGTCGAGGATCGCGGGACGATCCTGCGCGTCTACGTCCACCCGGACGCGCGTGGCGAGGGACTCGGGTCGCAACTCCTCGACCGGGCCGAGCGCGAACTGCGCGACCGCGGCGCAAACCACGTGCAGGCGATGGTCCTCGCCGACAACGAACCGGGTCGGGCCTTCTACGAGGGCGCCGGCTTCACGCTCGAAGACGAGGGCGAGACGGTCATCGGCGGCGAGTCGTACCGGGAGTGTGTCTACGGTATGCGGGCGGACGGCGGGTAGGACCGGCGGCCCGCCACCTCGCCGCAACCGATATCAGCGGTCGAGCGCGGGGTCCTCGCTGACCGAGTCCTCGGCGCGCGGGAACGTGACGGTCGCCGTCGTTCCGTCGCTCGTGTCGAAGTCGATTTCGCCCCCGGCGGCCGTGACGCCCCACTGGACGATCCAGAGGCCGAGACCGCTCCCGTGTTCGAGTGCGGACTCGTCGCCGTCCCGGATGACCGCGAGTTCGTGCTCCGGCACCCCGGGCCCGCGGTCCCGGACCGTCACCGTCACCGTGTCGTCCCCGGTGGTGACCGCGACCGTTACGTCCGGACTCGCCGAGCCGTGCTCGACAGCGTCCCGACGAGTCCCCGAGTCGGGGCTCGTGGAACCGTGTTCCACGGCGTTCTCCACGAGGTTGCCGACGACGACATCGAGGAGGTCCCGGTTGGTTCGGACTCGACCCACGTCCGTCTCCGCGATGTGGAGGTCCGCGTCGGGGTGTTCCGCGCGGATGTCGGCGACGACGGACTCGACGACCGGCGAGACGGCGACGACGGACTCGGTCTCGTCGTCGATCACGCGCTCGAAGGCGCGGGCCTTCTCGCTCAGGTCGATCAGGCCCTCGGTCTTGCGCCGTGCGGGGTCGAGCAGGGCAGCCATGTCCTCGTCGGCGCGGTCGACGGCTTCCCCGAGGGTCATCCTGACGACCGTCAGGTCGTTGCGGAGGTTGTGCCTGAGCACGCGATTGAGGACGGCCAGCCGCTGCTCGCGCCGCCGCTCGTCGGTGATATCCTGGAAAACGAGCGTGTACCCCAGGTGGGTGCCCGTGCTGTCGGCCAGCTCCGTCGAGGTGATCTTGAACGTCCGGGTTCCCGCCGCGACGCGGACGGTCGCGTCCTGCTCGGTCACCGTCGGGTCGACGCGGTCGCCCTCGTAGCAGTCGGCGAGCGGGCGGGTCAGTGCCCGCTGGGCCTCGACGCCGAGCGTCCGCTCCGCGGCGGGGTTGAGCGTGACGACCCGCTCCTGTTCGTCGACGACGACGACGGGACTCCCGAGGTCGGCGATGGCCGCGCGGTTGCCGGCCCGCCGGGTCGCCGGGTGGAAGTCGAACATGCCGCCGCCGACGAACGCGTAGGCGTCGATGCAGACGTGGAGGAGAAAGAGGACGGGCGCGACGTTGAGGCCCGGTTCGGGCGCGACGTCGAACGTCCAGAGGACGAACCCGATGCCGGGCGGGAGGGGGCTGATCGCCACTGCGAGCGCCTCCGCCCGGTAGAGTCGGCCGTAGCTGACGATGGTGTCGACGAGCAACAGGGTACCGACGGCCGCGCCCAGCGCCGACACGCCGAGAACGAGGATCGCGCCGCTCTTGCGGGTGAACTCGACCGTCGCCAGCCCCGGCGGGGGGAGCACGCGGAACCCCTCCCAGACGACGTGGTGGAGGGGGTTGGTGACGACGAGCGCGGACAGTGCCACCGAGAAAGCCACGAGCGCGCCGAAGAAGGGCGAGCGGATGACGTGGCCCCGGCCGGTGTAGGCGAGGCCGAAAGCGACGAAGAGGGCGCCGAGCCAGATGTACGCGACCCAGAACAGGATTTCGACGGCCAGGCGGAGCGTCGGGTCGAAGACGAGGTAGCCGACGGCGTAACTGGCGGTGAGGACGAACTGCACGCCCAGCACGGCGACGAGCCAGGACGCGCCCGGTCGGTCGCGCCGGTCCCAGAGGTACCAGACGAGCGCGAGCGTCCCGCCGGCGGCCCCGAGCGAACCGAGGACGGGCCACAGGACCGCCGGTGCCATGGCCCCGCTTCGGACCCCCGATGGACGTACCTTTCGGTCGGTTCAGGGGGCCGAACGGCCGAGTGCAGTCGGGCGTCGTCGGTCGCCTCAGGCGCCCTGGGTCGGGTCGGCCGCGAGGTCGCCGAAGCCGGCGAGTCGGTACTCCCGGGAGTCGGTGCAGTCCTCGGTCGCCGCGGCGAGTTCGCCGATGGCGTCGTCGAAGCGGTGCTGGAAGTCCTCGTAGGGGGTTGCGGCGAGTTCGTCGAGCACGTCCTCGGCCGTCAGGTCCTCGGCCCAGTCCTCGCGGAAGGCTTCGGCCTTCGATGCGGCGTCGGCGGCGGTCTCCTCGTCGGCGCCGAAATCGCTAGCGAACGCCTCCGCGAGCGTCGATTCGAGCGCGTCATCGGTGTCGTCTGCCATACGCGACACCTGTCCCGGCGCGTAGGAAGGCTTTTCGAGTCAGGTGCCGGGACCACGACGGGTGACGTGGTCCGCTCGTTCCCGCGTCGTCGCGGGTCGAACCCGGCGTGGCCGGCGCCCCCCCGCGTCGTCGTCGGTCAGGATCGGCGGCGACTGTCGGGAGCGAGCGCGTCGTCGTACACGGTCACGAAGAGTTCCTCCAGTTCGTCGCGGGTCGGCGTCCGCGGGTTGTTGTCCGGCGAACCCGAGTCGAAGGCGTCCTGGGTCATCTCGGGAACCACGTCGAGGTACTCCTCGCGGGACGGGACCTCGCCGAACTCGTCGAGGTAATCGACGAGCGAGATGTCCTCACAGAGTTGCTCGACGGCGTCGCCGGCCTTCGCGGCGGCCTGGCGGGTCCCGTCGAACTCGTCCGCGGCACCCAGCAGCCGGGCGACCTCGGCGTACTTCTCGGGTGCGGCCATCGAGTTGAACTCGACCACGTACGGGAGGATGAGGCCGTTCGCGAGGCCGTGGGGGATGTGCAACTGGGCGCCGAGCGGGCGCGCCATCCCGTGGACCAGCGCGACCGAGGAGTTGCCGAAGGCTTTGCCGGCCTTGAACTGGGCGATCATCATCTCGGTCCGGGCCTTCATGTTGTCGCCGTTGGACCAGGCGAGGGCCAGCGAGTCGACGATGCGCTCCATCGCGTCACGGGCGTAGTCGTCGGTGACGCTGTAGGACTTCACCGACGTGAACGCCTCGATGGCGTGGGTGAAGGCGTCGATGCCGGTGAACGCGGTGTGGCTCTTGGGGAGCGACCTGGTCAGTTCGGGGTCCTCGATGGCGACGTCGGGGACGATGTTCTCCGAGACGATGATGAACTTCGTCGACGTGGACTCGTCGGACAGCACCGCCGTCCGCGTCGTCTCGCTCCCGGTCCCGGCAGTCGTGTTGACCGCGATGATCGGCGGCGCGGGGTTCGGGACGCCCTCGTAGCCGGCCTTGTCGACGCCGAAACTCCGGATCGACCCCTCGTTGGTCGCGAGGATGCCGACCGACTTGCCCACGTCGATGGACGACCCGCCGCCAAGCGTCACGATGACGTCACACCCCTCGGCGTCCCACACCTGGTGGGCCGCCTCGACGTTCTCGACGGTCGGGTCCGGCCGAACGTCGGTGAACGTCGCGACCTCGACGCCGGCCCCTTCGAGCGCGTCGACGATACGCTCCCCGTGAATGTCGAATATCTGCTGACTTGCGACGATGAGTACCTTCTCCCCGTGTCGGGCGGCGTAGGTCCCCGTCTTCTCGACGGCGTCGACGCCCAGTACCGTTCGGCCCGGTGAAACGACGACACGTGTCCCATGTTCCGGTGTCGGCTCGGACATACTTTCGACAAACACGAAGGAAGAGTAAAAGTGTTTAATAACGTGTGTGATACGTTTCAATCCTCACCCGCCCGTGACCGGCGGAGTGATGGCGAGGTGGTCGCCGTCAGCTAATTCCGTGTCGACCCCGTCGAGATGGGTCACGTGCGTCCCGTTTCGCAGCACGGTGACGCTGTCGGCGACGCCCTCGCCGTCGAGGAGGCGACCGTCGAGGTCGGGGTGTTCGTCCTCCAGTGTGGCGAGCACCTCCCGGATCGTCGTGCCGGCCGGCAGTTCCCGGGTCTCGGTGCGCTGGCCGACGGCCTCCCGGACCGTCGCGAAGTACCGGAGTTCGACGGGCATCACTCCGAGACGGCCGAGGCGACGTCGTCGAGGTCGAGGCGGTCGACGGTCTCCTCGGTCGGGTGGCCGTTGTCGTTCCAGCCGCGGAACCGGTAGTACTCGTCGAGCATCGCGTCCAGCTCCGCCGGCGGACAGTACATCCCCTCGGCGGGTCCGTCGGGGATGGGTTCGTGCATCACGCGATGGGAGAGCGTGTCGGACTCGCGGTCGGCGACGCCGCGGGCGACGTTGATGAGTCGTTCGAGGTTGTAGACCCGCTCGCCGATCTCCTCGACCTCCTCGACCGAGAGGTCCCACCCCGTCGCGAGGTTGATGGCTTCGGTGTAGTTCTCGTTGACGCGAGCGCCCCACCCGCCCTCGCTGACGAACCGGCACTGGGTGAGCGAGTCACCGAGCGCGGTGAAGTGCTGGATGCGGGCGGCGAACTCCGGCGTTCCCTCCGTGGTCTCGTCGTGCTCGCCGTCGTACTGGAGGGTCGGGCGGGTGTCGTGGTGTGACCCGCCGCGGGTCGCGGTGGCGTAGCCGATGCTCATGCCCTTCAGCCCGCGCGGGGAGTGGGCGGCGTACTCCAGCCCCTTCGTGCCGTGGAGGTACTGCTCCGCCTCGTCGGCCAGCGACGCGGCCAGCCGGAACGACCCCTCGGCGAGGTCGTCGCCGAAGTCCTCGCGGTGGGCGGTCTTCCGGGCGAGTTCGACGAGACCGTCGGCGTCGCCGAAGTCCAGGTGCGGCGAATCGGCGTCGTCGAGCAGTCCGTCCTCGTTGCACTCGCGGGCGAACGAGACGGTGACGCCCCAGGAGATGGTGTCCATCCCGAGTCGGTCACAGAGGTCGTTCGCCTTCATGACGCGCTCGACGTCGTAGACTTCCTGCATCGTCGCCGTCCCGAACAGCGACTCGAACTCCGGAATCTTCGCCTCGGTGATCCCCTCTGCCTGCACCGAGACGTGCTTGCCGCACTTGACCGCGCAGTTCGCGCAGGTGGTGTCCTCGGTGACGTACTCCTCGCGGATGCGCTCGCCGCTGATGCGCTCGGCCGTCTCGGGGTCGGCCTGCTCGTGCTGGTAGTTGTGCTGGCCGAGTTTCCCCATCTCGTTGATGGGGTTGACCAGCCCCGCCGTCCCGTAGTCCTGGAGCATCTCGGTATCCTCCATCAGCCGCCCCATCTGCTGGACGGTCCGACCGCGCAGGTCTCCTGCCGGCTCCGGTTCGAAGTCGCCCTCCTGGACCGCGACGGCTTTGACGTTTTTCGACCCGAGGACGGCGCCGCTCCCGCCGCGGCCGGCGACCCCCTCGCGTATCTCCGAGTCGTGGAGCAGGCAGGCATAGCGGACCCGGTTCTCGCCCGCCGGGCCGTTGGCGAGGACGTGGGTGTCGTACCCGACCCCTTCGCGCTCGCGGACGGCCTGGCAGGTGTCGTAGGTCTCGAGTCCCGCGAGGTCGTCGGCCGGTTTCACGTCGGCCCCGTCGCCGTCGACGAGGACGTACGAGAGTTCGGGGGCCTCGCCGTGGAGGACGACACACTCGAAGCCGGTGGTCTTCTGTGCCTGCGGTAGCGTTCCGCCGAACGTCGAGTCGAAGAAGCCGTTCGTCATCGGGCTGACGAAGCCCAGCACGCCCCGGGAGGTCGACTGGAACGGGGTCGCGTTCATCGGGCCGACGCCCATCGCGAGGACGTTCTCCGGGTCCAGCGGGTCGGCGTCGACGGGGACGTGTTCGGCGACCTGCTCGGCGACGAAGCCGTTGCCGCCGAGGAACCGCCGGGCGTCCTCGGCCGTGATCTCCTCGGTCTCCGTCTCGCCGGTGTCGAGGTGGACGTGGAGGATTTCGCCCCCGTAGACCGGCGGGAGGTCGTCCGTCACGGTCAGTCACCTCCCTCCTGGTCGCCGAAGGCACCCACGGCTTCGAGTTCATCGAGTTCGTCCTCGGTGTAGCCCAGGTCGCGGAACACGTCGCGGTTGTGCTCCCCGAGGAGCGGCGGTGCCGACTCGAACCCGCTGTCGGCGTTCTCGAAGTTCAACGGGTGTTCGATGACCGGAATCTCGCCGAGGTCGGGGTGTTCGATCTCGGTGATGACACCGCGGGCGTCAACCTGCGGGTTGTGCAGGGCCTCCTCGACGCTGTAGACCGGGCCGGCGGGGACGCCGCCCTCGTCGGCGATTATCTCGATCCACTCCTCGGTCGTCTTCTGGGTGAGCGTCGCCTCGATCTCGGCTTCGAGTTCGTCGATGTGGTCGACGCGGTCGGCGTTCTGGGCGAAGCGGTCGTCGTCGATCAACTCCTCGCGGCCGATCGCCTCGCACAGTTCGCCCCAGAGCTTCTCGTTGAGGACGCAGACGTTGATGTAGCTGTCTTCGGTCTCGAAGGTCTGGTAGGGGGCCAGCACGGGGTCTTTGGTGCCCATGCGCTCCGGCTCCTCGTCGGCGAAGACCTTGCCGGCCTGCTTGGTCAGCCACGGCAACACCGAGTCGAGCATCCCGAGGTCGATGTATTCGCCTTCGCCGGTCCGCTCGCGCCTGTAGAGGGCGGTCGCCACGCCGAAGGCGGCCCACATCGCCGTCACGAGGTCGGACATCGGGAGGCCGACCTTGACCGGCTGGCGGCCCTCCTCGCCGGTGACGTCCATGATGCCACCCATGCCCTGAATGAGCAGGTCGTAGCCCGAGCGTTCACGCCAGGGGCCGGTCTGGCCGAACGCGGAGACCGCGAGGTAGATGAGGTCGTCGTTGTACTCGGTGAGCGTATCGTAGTCCACGTCGAGACGCTCGGCGACGCCGGGCCGGAAGTTCTGGACGAAGATGTCAGCCTCCTCGACGAGATCGTAGAGCGCCGTTTTGGCCTCGTCGTTCTTCAGGTCGAGTTCGAGGCTTCGTTTACCGTAGTTGACCGTCCAGTAGTAGGGCGACTCACCCTGGATGAACGGGGGGCCGGAGTGGCGAATGGCGTCGCCGTAGCCGGGTTGTTCTATCTTGACGACGTCGGCACCCTGGTTGGCGAGCATCGCCGAGCAGAACCCACCGGTGACGAACGTCGAGACGTCGAGTACTTTGAGTCCGTCGAAGACTTTTTCGCTCATACGTCACACCGTCCGTGGTCCGTCTGCCGCGTCGGAATCGCCAGTTCTGGTTCCGCCTCCACCGGGGTCGCGGGGGGAGCGAGGGTGTACTCGCGCATGACTGCCAACAATTACACCGGCCGGCACATCAATCCCCACCACTCTTCGGGGGTTTCCGCTACCGGCCCCCCGCTCGCTGTGGCCTCCGAAAACGCGAGTCAGCGACTCCTCATCGGTCCGGGAGTGCCGGTATCGCGAAAACTCAGCGACGCCGCCCGATTGCCCTCCCGCTGCACGCCCGGACCCGCCCGGCGTGACTGCCGGATCGGCGGCTACCTCTACCATTGGCGTGAGTCGGGGTGTGCCGTCTACGACCGCCGGTCCGTCGCGGACCCGTCGCGGCGGTGGCTCAGTTTCTCGGCGACGATTCCCGGGACGGCGGTCCCGCAGTACCGGCAGTACCAGGAACGGCCGCCGGCACCCGACTCGTGGTCGAGTTCGTCTTTCGAACCGAGCGTCGCCCCACAGCCGTCGCAGCGATGTGAGGGTTCGGTCACGGTGACCGGTGCTACGGTGCCGCCCCACATCAATCTCCGGTCGGTTCACGCGCGGTCGCACCGCCCTCGTGCTCTCCATGGGTGTGTGACACATTCTGGAAACCGCGGAAGTGACACGCCGGCGCTTAAGCCGCTGGCGTCCCCTCCATCCCGTATGATCGAGGATGCTCGGGTCCTCCGCGAGGAGTTCGTGCCCCGCGAGGTCGAGCATCGCGACGGCGAGGTGACACACCTCTCGGGGATGCTCGAACCGGTCACGCGGGGCGAGCCAGCGGACACGGCTGTCATCACCGGTCCCTCCGGTGCCGGCAAGACCTGTATCGCCCGCTACACCGTCGGGCGGCTCAGGGAACAGCACCTCGACGTGCGCTCCCAGTACGTCAACTGCTGGCAGAACTACTCGCGATTCCGGGCGCTCTATCGCATCCTGGAGGGGCTGGGGAAGACCGTCGACATCCACCGGCGGTCGACGCCACACGACGAACTGCTCGACCGGCTCCGGAGGTACGACGGCCCGCCCTGCGTGGTCGTCCTCGACGAGGTCGACCAGCTGGAGGCGCTCGACGTCCTCTACGACCTGCACTCGCTGCCCGCGTTCTCGCTCGTGCTCATCGCCAACCGGGAGGCCGAACTGTTCGCGCGGGCCGACGAGCGCCTCACCAGCCGCCTCCGCGGGAGCGAGACCATCGGCTTCGACCGCTACGGGCTGGACGAACTGGCGAGCATCCTCGCCGCCCGCGCCCGCTGGGGGCTGACAGCGGACGCGGTGTCGACTGCCCAGATACGGACCATCGCGGACGCGGCGGCGGGCGACGCCCGGGTCGGCATCAGCATCCTCCGTAGCGCCGCTCGCAAGGCCGACCGCGCCGACCGCGAGACGGTCACCGACGACCTGCTCGAGGAGGCCATCCCCGCCGGCCGGACCGCCGTCCACCGGAAGAACCTCGAGACACTGACGCCCCACCAGCGGGCGCTGTACGACGCCGTCGACGAGGTCGGCGCCATCGAACCCGCCCCGCTCTACGAGGCCTACCGCGAGCGCGTCGACGACCCCAAGACCGACCGCACCGTCCGCAACTACCTCGCGAAGATGGTCCAGTACGACCTGCTCGTCGCCGAGGGGACCAGCCGCGACCGCGTCTACCGCGTCGCCGACCCGACGACCGGCCACGCCGCCTCGACCGCCCCGCACGCGACCGACGACGACCGGTGACCCGGCAGTGGCCGCGAGCCGGGGGTGTGTCACCTACGTGTCGGCAGAACGGGAGTCCACCGGCAAGCCCA
Organism: Halorientalis marina; assembly: GCF_023028345.1. Classification (GTDB taxonomy): domain Archaea; phylum Halobacteriota; class Halobacteria; order Halobacteriales; family Haloarculaceae; genus Halorientalis; species Halorientalis marina. The sequence goes on from NZ_CP095487.1 coordinate 916,502, forward strand.
CCGCTCCAGCGGTGGGTAGCTGACGCCTTCTGGAAACGATTCGGAAACGGCCCGAAGATCGAGAACCAGCAGCCTCGGCACCGCTCCCCGCCACTGACGACGACCCCGTTGACTTCTGGAAATTCCGGAACCGACCCGGGTTCGCTCTTCCCGGTCGCGTCCGACACCTCGCGTATGCGACGCGACGACCGACCCGAACTGCCGACGCTGGAGTCGGGGGTACAGTTGTTGGACGTGCAGGCAACGGGCCGTGGCGACCGGCTGGAACCGCTGGCCGCGCTCGTCGTCGACCACCTCCTGCGGACGGGTGGCCGCGCCCGCTGGGTCGACGCCGGCGGGCACGCCCGGACCGGCCCGCTGGTGCGGCTGGCACCGGAGACGCGGCTGCTGGACCGGGTGCACGTGGCCCGGGGGTTCACCGCCCACCAGCACGCCGAACTGGTCCGGCGACTCCGGTCGCGGGTCGACGACGGGACGGCACTGCTCGTCGTCCCCGCCGTCGACGCGCGGTACCGCGAGGAAGCGGGCGCGGACGGGCAGGCGCTCCTCCTGCGTTCGCTGGCACGACTCACGCGGCTGGCCCGCGACCACGCGGTGCCGGTGGTGGTGACGCGGCGGCGGGCCGACGACTTCGCCGCGCCCGTCGAGCGGGCGAGCGAGCGGGTGATCGAGTGCGAGCGGACGCGCTTCGGCCTGCGCTTCCGGACCGAGGCGTTCGAGACGCTTGTCTACCCCCAGGGTGACGGCACGGTCCAGACGACGCTGGCCTTCTGGCAGTCCGTGCTTGCGGCGCGCCACGAGGGCGTCACCGTCGACCCCGCCGGCGCGGTCGCCGACGACGCGGCGACGCGAGCGGACGCGACGAACCGCGAGGCCGACGGGCACCCGTTCGCGTCGACCGGTGCAGTCCCCGGGGAGGTGGTGACCGATGGGGCGTACTAACCCCACGTTCCGCGACCGGCTGTCGGGGATCGAACGCGAGTTCGCCGACTACCGGCGGGCGCTCCGGCGGCGCGACCGCCCGCACTTCGACCGCCTGTTCGCCCACGCACGCGCCCACGCCGACGCCTGCAGCTACCTGAACCACGACGCGCCCCTCGCCGCGGTGCTGTTCTCGGTCGCGCTCGAACAGGAGGCACGGCTCGCCGCGCTCGACGCCCGCCTCGGCGCCCTCGAAGCCGAGGCGGGGATCGACCCGGACGAACGCCGGTCGGTCGACGGCGCACAGGCTCGGCTCGAACGGCCCTGGACGGCGACCGGCGACGGCGAGCGCGGCGGCGACCGGGACGCCGCGTCGGCGGTCGGCGACGACCTCGACCGCTCCGGAAGCGCCGACGAACCCGACCGACCCGGAGGCCCGGACGGCTGATGGCCTTCACCGTCGACTACCGGGACGGCGACGCCCTCGCGTGGCGGCTGACCGAAGACGGCGCGACCGCCGACCGGGACACCGAGTACACGCCGACGCTCTACGTCGTTCGGGCCGACGGCCCGGTGACCGCCATCCGCGACGAGGTCGCGGCCATGGCGGACGCCGTTTCGGTCGCCGTCGCAGAGAAACGGCGGGGCTGGCGTCGGGACCCAGAACCGGTTCTCCGGGTCGACGTGCGCGGGATCGACCGCGTGCGACCGCTCGCGGCCCGGATCCGAGACTGCGGCGACCCCGGCGAGGTCCGACTGGCCGACGTGGACCTCTCGCGGGGGTTCCGCTACTGCCTCGACCGGGGAGTCGATCCGACGCCTGCCCGCGACCCCCGCGCGCTCGAACTCGCCGTGCCGGAGCGGGCGCTCGGCGACGGCCCGCTCGAATCGCTCGTCGTCGACGGCACCGAACACGAGGGGGCGCCCGGCGACCTCGTCGGTGCGGTCGCGGCGGCCGTCGAGCGACGCGATCCGGACGTCCTCGTGGTGAACGCGGGCGCGGTCATCCCGACGCTGTACGAGGCGGCGGCGACGGGGGGCGTGGACCTGCAACTCGGCCGACTGCCGGGCTGGCGGCGGCTGGCGGGCGCCTCGACCTACGAGAGCTACGGGACGGTCCACCACTCGCCGGCCCGCTACACGGTGCCGGGCCGGGCGGTGATCGACCGGTCGAACACGTTCTTCTACCGGCAGGCCGGGCTCGACGGCTGTCTCGACCTCGTCGGGCGGTCGCATCAGCCCCTGCAGGAACTCGCGTGGGCGTCCATCGGGCGTGTGCTCACGGCGATCCAGATCCGCGAGGCCCGCGAGCGGGACGTGCTCGTCCCCTGGCACGCCTACCGCCCCGAGTTCTTCAAGTCCGCGACGACGCTCCGGCGAGCCGACCGCGGCGGCCACACCCTCTCGCCCGCCGTGGGCGTCCACGAGACGGTTCACGAACTCGACTTCGCGTCGCTGTATCCAAACGTCATCCGCACCCGCAACGTCAGCCCGGAGACGGTCCGCTGTGACTGCCACGACCGCGCGGACGTGCCCGGCCTCGGCTACAGCGTCTGTGACGAGCCGGGCTATCTCCCGGACGTGCTCGCCCCGCTCGTCGAGGACCGCGCCGCGCTCAAACGCGAGCGCGCGGCGACTGACGACCCCGAACGCCGGACATCCCTCGACCGGCGCATCGAGGCGCTCAAGTGGATCCTCGTCGCCTGCTTCGGCTACCAGGGGTTCTCCAACGCGAAGTTCGGCCGCATCGAGTGCCACGAGGCGATCAACGCCTACGCCCGCGAGATACTGCTCGACGCGAAAGCCGCCTTCGAGGCCGGCGGCTGGCGCGTCCTCCACGGCGTCGTCGACAGCCTCTGGGTGACACCCGCGCCCGACGTGCCGGCGAGCGAGCGCGAACCGGTCGCCGCCGTCGCGGCCCGCGTCAGCGACGACACCGACATCGCCCTGGAGTACGAGGACGAGTACGACTGGTTCGCGTTCGTCCCGACCCGCGACGGCGCGGCCGGCGCGCTCACGAAGTACTTCGGCCGCCGTGCCGACGCCGACCCCGCGACCGACGGTGCGGACGCGTTCAAGACGCGCGGCATCGAGTGCCGGCAGGAAAGCACGGCGGCGTTCGTCGCCGAGATACAGCGCGATCTGCTCCGGGCGTTCGACGCGACACGGGACCCCGAAGCGGTCTGTGACCGCCTCGCCGACCACCTGGGTCGCCTCCGGCGCGGCGCGGTCGACCCGGCCGACCTGGTGATCGAACAGCGTGCCTCGAAGGGTGTCGACGAGTACGAGGGGTCGACGCGCACGGTCGCCGCGCTGGAGCGGGCCGCCGACGCGGGCCTGGATCGTCGCCCCGGCCAGCACGTCCGGTACGTGGTCGTCGACGACGGCGCTGACGGTCGCGAGCGAGTCCGACTCGCCGACGAGGACCCCGCGACCTACGACGCCGACTTCTACGCCGACCGGCTCGTTCGGGCCGCCGAGAGCGTCGTCTCACCGCTGGGCTGGCGCCGCGAGGCGGTCGAGACGCACCTCGCGGATCGAACGAACGCGACGCTGGCGGGGTTCGGTCGCGAGTAAAAGAGCGGTCCCGGCTCAGGCCGCTGGCGCCCTGCTCCAGTCCCGGACCCACGTCACGCCGGCGGCGACGACGCCGGTGCCGATGGCGAGGATGATCCCGAGGATGAGCGCGTCGCCGAACTCGAACGTGTCCGACGCCAGCGCGGTGAAGATGCCGCCGACGAACACGAGCACGAGATGGCCCGCGAAGCCGCCGACGAACCCGAGCAGGTAACTCTGTGCGTCGTCCTGTCCGACCTCGAACACGCCCTGTCCGGCCAGCAGCGCGACGAGCAGCGGCGCGCCGACGTAGGTAAGCGTCAGGAACGCCGACTGGGGAGCGTTCACGGCGATGGCGTTGTTGCCGAGTAGCTCACTCGCCAGGAACGCGAACAGCCCGGTGGCGGCGGCGAGGACGCCCAGCAGGCCCACGACGTACTTCAGCGTCGCCTGGCCCGCCGGCTGGCTCAGGACGTCGGTCGCGCTGGCGCCCGCACCGGGCGCGCCGCCGGGTTGGCCTCGCGGCTGGGCGCCCTGCCCGGCCGGCTGGGCACCCTGTCCGGCCGGCTGGCCGCCCTGTCCGGGCTGGGCGCCTGGCTGTCCACCCGGCTGACCGCCCTGTCCGCCCAGCTGACCGCCCTGCCCGGGCTGTCCGCCTTGATCGCCCTGTCCGCCGTTGTCGTCACCTGGTCCGTCACTCATACGCATCACGACAGCCTGACAGGTAATAAAGCTTTAACTTATTCGGAGGGGGCCGAGGGGGTGACTCGGTCCCGAGCGCCGCCGGACCGGCACCGTTTACGGGCCCGCGGACCGATGTCACGGGCATGACAGCGGACGACGAGGGCGTCAGGCTGGGGGTCGACGTGGGGGGGACGTTCACCGACGTGGTCCTTTTCGTCGGCGAGGACCGCACGACTGCGAAGGTCCCGAGCACGGCCGACCAGAGCGTCGGCGTCGTCGAAGGAATCACGACGGCCTGCGAGGCCGCCGGCGTCGACCCTGCCGCAGTCGACGGCTTCCGGCACGCGATGACCGTCGCCGTCAACGCCATCCTGGAGGGGGCGGGCGCGCGGACGGCGCTGGTCACGACCGACGGCTTCCGGGACGTCCTCGAAATCGGGCGCCAGGACCGCCCGGCGCTCTACGACCTCTCGGCGCGCAAGCCCGCCCCGCTCGTCCCCCGCGAGTGCCGCTTCGCGGTCGACGAGCGGGCGACGCCCGACGGCATCGACGAGCCGGTGGACCCGGCGGAGATCCGGGAGATCGCGGCCGACATCGCGGGGGCGGACCCGCCCGTCGAGGCCGTGGCCGTCTCCCTGTTGCACGCCTACGCGACGCCCGAGAACGAGCGGACCGTCGCCGCGACGCTGCGCGAGGAACTCGATGTGCCGGTCGCGGCCTCCCACGAAGTGCTCGGGGAATTCCGGGAGTACGAGCGGACGGCGACGACCGTCGCGGAGGCGTACGTCACGCCAGCCATCGAGGGGTATCTCGGACGCCTGGAGCGGCGGGCCGACGAGGAGGGGCTGCCGGCGCCGCGGGTGATGCAGGCAAACGGCGGCATCGCGGACGCGGCGACGGTCCGTGACAACGCGGTGACGACGGTCCTCTCCGGCCCGGCGGCGGGGGTCGTCGGCGCGTCGGTCTTCGACCGCCACGCCCCCGCCGCCGGCCTCGTCACCTTCGACATGGGCGGCACGTCGAGCGACGTGAGTCTCGTCCGGGACGGCGAGGCCGAGCGGACGACCGAGGCGGACGTCGGCGGCCACCCGGTCCGCGTTCCGATGGTGGACGTGAACACGGTGGGTGCGGGCGGCGGGTCGGTCGCGTGGGTCGACGCCGGTGGCGCGCTCCGTGTGGGCCCCCGCTCGGCCGGCGCACAGCCGGGCCCGGCCTGCTACGGCAAGGGCGGGACGGAGCCGACGGTGACCGACGCGAACCTCGTGCTCGGCTACCTCGGGGCGGAGACGACGCTCGGGGAGGGACTCGAACTCGACGCCGACGCCGCCCGCGCGGCGCTCGCGGCCCTCGCAGACGAGGCGGGTCTGGACGGGGGGAGCGAGGGTGACGGCGCGCTCGCGGCTGCCCGCGGCGTCTACCGGGTCGCCAACGCGACGATGACTCGCGCCATCCGCGGCGTGACGGTCGAACAGGGGCACGACCCGCGCGCGTTCGCGCTTGCCGCCTTCGGCGGGGCGGGGCCGATGCACGCCGCCGCGCTCGCGGACCGGCTAGGCGTCGAGACGGTCGTCGTCCCGCCCGCCGAGGGCGTCCTCTCGGCGCTCGGCCTGCTCGCGGCCGACGAGAAACACGACGCCGTCCGGACCCACCGGACCCCGCTCGCCGAGGCCGACCCCGATACCGTCGGGGCGGCCTACGACGACCTTCGGGAGACGGTGCTGGCCGACACCGCCGAGCCGAACGCCGCGACGGTCACCCGGGAGGCCGACTGCCGCTACGCCGGGCAGAGCTTCGAGCTGACCGTCGCCGTCCCGGACCCCTTCGACGCGGGGGCGGTCGCCGAGCGGTTCCACGACGCCCACGAGCGCGTCCGCGGCTACCGGATGGCCGACGAACCGGTCACGCTCGTCAATCTCCGGGCGACGGCGACCGTCCCCGGCGACCCGCCGACGCTCGACCACGACCCGACCGGCGACCCCCGGACCGGCACGCGGGAGGCGTTTTTCGTCGGCGAGGGGGCCGACGCGGCCGGCGAGGAGGCGAACGACGGAGCCGGCAACGACGGCGGCGACGACACGGGCGACGACACCGGTGACGCCACCGCCGGCCGCTTCCACGAGACGCCGGTGTACGCCCGCGAGCGGGTTCCAGCCGGCGAGACCTACGACGGCCCCGCGATTTTCGAGGGCGGGGAGAGCACCGTCGTCCTGCCGCCGGACTGGGCCGCTCGCGTCGCCGACGACGGGGCGCTGGTGCTGGAGGTGGACCGATGAGCGGCGACGACGGGGCGACCGCGCCGGCGGCCCACGACATCGACGCCGTGGAACTGGAGATACTCCGGAACCAACTGGAGAGCGTCGCCGAGGAGATGGGACAGGTCCTCATCCGCGGCGCCTACTCCCCGAACATCACCGAGCGCCAGGACTGCTCGACGGCGCTGTTCGACGCGGACGGCCGACTGATCGCCCAGGCCGAACACATCCCGGTCCACCTCGGTGCGATGCCCGCGGCGGTCGACGCCGTGCGCGAGCGGGACCCGCGACCGGGCGACGTGTTCGCGCTGAACGACCCCTTCACCGGCGGCACGCATCTCCCCGACGTGACGCTCGTCTCGCCGATGGCGCCCGACAGCGAGGGACGCAGTCCCTCTGGCAACCGGGCGTCGCCCGGTGACGGAGAGATCGTCGGCTACGCCGTCTCCCGAGCCCATCACGCCGACGTGGGCGGGATGTCGCCGGGCAGTATGCCGTCCGGGGCGACCGACATCCAGCAGGAGGGGGTCCGGATTCCGCCCGTGCGACTCGTCGCGGCCGGCGAGACGAACGCCGACGTGGAGGCGCTGCTCCTGGCGAACGTCCGCAACCCCGACGAGCGCCGGGCGGACCTGCGGGCCCAGCGGGCCGCGAACGAGCGCGGCGAGGAACGGCTCGGCGACCTCCTCGACGCCCACGGCGACCGCCTGCTCGCGGCCTTCGACGCCGTCATCGACTACTCCCGCGAGCGGGTCCGGGCCGAACTCCGCGACCTCCCCGACGGCACCTACACGGCGAGCGACGTACTGGAGGGCGATGGACAGACGGACCGCGACGTGCCCATCGAGGCCACCGTCACCGTCGACGGCGCGACCGTCGACGTGGACTTCGCCGGCACCGCCGACCAGGTGCCCGGGAACGTCAACGCGCCGCTTTCGGTCGCCACGAGTGCTGTTTACTACGTCATACGATGTATAACCGACCCGGACGTGCCGCCGAACCAGGGCTGTTACGACCCGGTCACGGTCAGCGCGCCCGAGGGGTCGCTGCTGAACCCGACGCCGCCCGCCGCAGTCGTGGGGGGCAACGTCGAGACGAGTCAGCGGGTGACCGACGTGGTCTTCGCCGCACTCGCCGAGGCCGCGCCCGACCGCGTCCCCGCGGGCGGGCAGGGGACGATGAACAACACCGTCGTCGGTAACGCCGACTTCCAGTACTACGAGACCGTCGGCGGCGGCGCGGGGGCGAACCCCGACAGCGACGGGCTCTCGGGCGTCCAGGTCGGGATGACCAACACCCTGAACACGCCCGTCGAGGCGCTGGAGGCCGAGTACCCGCTCCGGGTCGAGAGCTACGGCCTGCGCCAGGACAGCGGCGGCGCGGGTCGGTACCACGGCGGCGACGGTCTCGTGCGGGAACTGACGGTGCTGACCGACGCGACCGTCTCCTTGCTGACCGAGCGCCGGCGGCACGCGCCGCGGGGGCTGGCCGGCGGTGCCGACGGACAGTCGGGCCGGAACCTGCTCGTGACGCCCGACGGCGAGCGGGTCGAACTGCCCGCGAAGACCACCCGCGAGGTCGCGGCGGGGACGACCCTCCGGATCGAGACGCCGGGCGGCGGCGGCCACGGGACGCCCGACACCGAGTGAGCAGGCTCTTCTACTCCTGGCGGCAAGCGAGGGCATGGAAAGCCTCGAAACCGAACTCGACCGGGCGCGGGACCTCGACGAGAGCGAGCTGGCCGACGCTATCGAGTCAATCGGCTTCGAGTGTACGCGCTGTGGCGCCTGCTGCAAGGCCGAGACGTGCGGTGAGGAGTCGGAAGCGGGTGCCGACGAGACCGACACGGGGGACGACGAGACCGACCGAGAACCCCACACGGCGACGGTCTTCCCCGACGAAATCCGGGACCTACAGGAGGCCGGCGACTACGACTTCAGGGACGTGGCTCGGCCGATGCCCTACGGCCTCAGCGAGGGGTCGGACGGCCCGGAGGGAGAGACCTTCGAGTGGGCACTCCAGACCGACGGCTGCGGTGACTGCACGTTCTACGAGGAAGACGACGGTGTCGGTGCCTGTACGGTTCACGGGGATCGCCCGTTGATCTGTCGGACCTACCCCTTCTCCGTCGCGCTGAGCGGCACGAGCCAGCCGATGGGCGAGGCCGTCGACGAGGACGGCATGGTCCGTGCGCACGAGTGCGAGGGGCTGGGCCGGGACATCTCCCGGGCCGAGGCCGAGGAACTGGCCGGGGCGCTCAAGGAGCGGGCGGTCCGGGAACTGACGGAAGCCATCGCCGTCCGGGACAACTACGAACCCGCCGACCCGGGGCCGGGGGAGGTCGTCGTCCACGACTCGGAGGGACGGAAGCGGCCGGACGGGACGCCCATCGAGTGAGCGGAACGTGGCGCGCGAGCGGGCGTCACGGGCGGCTTCAAGCAGCGAGTGACGGGCAAAGTCTTTATTACAGGCGGCCTTTCGGTCGGTGGAGGTCTCACCTTGGAAATCTCTGAGAAGCTCCTGTGTCTGTTCAGTGCGGAAGTCAGGGACGACGGCGACACCTATACGGTGGAAATCCCCAAACGGGAGATCGACACCGGCTCCGTCGAGCCCGGTAGCACGTATCGCGTCGCGCTCATCGCCAGCGAGCGGGCGGAACCGGCGCCCGACGAACCGGAGGAAGAGGTATCCGACGAGCCACAACCGCCGGTCGAGGCCGGCGAGATCCGCTACGTCGAGATCGAGGACATCGGCAAACAGGGCGATGGAATCGCCCGTGTGGAACGTGGCTACGTCATCATCGTCCCCGGTGCCGACATCGGTGAACGGGTCAAAGTCGAGATCACGGAGGTCAAGTCCAACTTCGCGGTCGGCGAGATCATCGACGAGGATATCTGACAGCGCCGCGGGGCGGCCGGCGCCGTTACCTCCCCGTACCAACCGGCACCGACACACCGGCCAGCGACGGATCACCCGTCGTCTCTCTCGCACCTTCTCTCCCAGAACCGCAAGCGGGCGGGCGGTTTAGCCGACCGTACCAAACCCGCTAAGGGGGTTACGCTCCACGTCGTTTGTATGAGCGCGACTGCGACGGCGACGGCCGCAGCCGAGACACTCACCGAGAAACAGAAGCGTATCCTGGCGTACCTCCGCGAGCACGCCGACACCAAGACCTACTTCAAATCGCGCTGTATCGGTGAGGACCTCGATATGTCCGCCAAGGAAGTCGGGACCAACATGCCCGCCATCCGGAACGGCGAGTTCGACATCGACGTCGAGAAGTGGGGCTACTCCTCCTCGACGACCTGGAAAGTCACGGCCTGAGCGGCCGGTCTTTCCGCTCGTCGACGCCCCAAGGCAACTCAGGGGTCGTACTGGACGATGGCGTCGGCCTCGGCAGCCAGTGCCGCCGTGTCGGCGTCGAAGGAGTCCGCGTAGCGAACGAGCAGGAGCAAGAGCGTCTCCGGCTGCTCGACGGCGTAGCCGTCCGCCCGCGAGAGCAGGCCGGCAGTATCGAGTTCGGCGGCGTACTTGCTGATCGTCGGCGTCGAGACCGCCAGCCGGTCCGCGAGGTCGCCGGCGGTCGCCGCCGGGTCGCGCAGCAGCGTCACGATCATCCCGCGTGGCGTCTCCCGGCGGAGGTAGCCCAGCGCGACCTGCTCGAACTCGGAGAAGCGGTCGGCGGGAAAGAAGCGGGTGTAGTCGCCGTCTTTCCGGCGCTCGACGACGCCGCGGCGTTCCAGTTCGCGGAGGTGGTGCTGGGTCTCGCCGGTTCCCAGTTGGAGGTCGTCGCGGATCTTCGAGAAGTGGGCGCCGGGGGTGGCGGCGACGTAGCCGGCGATGCCCCCGGGAGCGTCGCTGTCGCCCTCACCGCCGGCGTCCAGGCGAGCGAGCGGGCTGGCCGCCCCGATGGCGGCGAACCGACGTAACGTCGCCCGCTTGGATTCGTCGACGCCCTCGTCGCTCATCTACGAACGTGTAGGATAGAGCTACCTAAAACGGCTTCGACTACGCACACGTATCTGTTACTTGTCGCTTTCGTCGCTTTCCTCGCCGTCCGCTCCGCTGGGTTCGTCGGACCCGGCCCCGCCGGGTTCGGTGTCGTCCGTCGGCGGCGCCGACTCGTCGAGTTCGGCGTCCATCTCCTCGATGACCTCGTCGGGGTCTCTGATGTCCGCGGGGTCGGCCCCGGACTTGACCGCCTGTGCCTGCTCTTCCATCTGCTCGACGTCGACCTCCGCTTCCTGGTCGATCTCGCCGAGGATCTCCTCGATGTCGTCGAGACCGAGCATCTCGCGGGTCTCGGAGTCGAAATCGAGGCTGTCGAGGATGCTCTCGCCGTTCGTCTGGACGTCGCTGCCGGTGAGGTGTTTGCCGTAGCGGCCCACCAGCGAGGTGAGTTCCTGCGGGAGGACGAACGTCGTCGACTCGCTCTGTCCCATGTCGGCGAGCGTCTCCATGCCCTTCTCGATGACGGCGCGTTCGCCCATCGACTCGGCGGATTTCGCCCGCAGCACGGTGGAGATGGCGTCACCCTGGGCTTCCAGAATCTGGGACTGCTTCTCACCCTGCGCGCGGATGATGTTGGACTGCTTGTCACCCTCGGCTTTCTCGACGGCGGAGCGGCGTTCACCCTGCGCTTCGAGGATCATGGCACGGCGGCGGCGCTCGGCGGAGGTCTGTTGCTCCATGGCCTGCTGGACGTCCTGGGAGGGGTTGACCTCGCGGACCTCGACGGACTCGACGCGAATCCCCCACTCGTCGGTGGGTTCGTCCAGTTCACGGCGGATTTTGGCGTTGATCTCCTGGCGCTTGTTCAGCGTGTCGTCCAGTTCCATGTCGCCCAGCACGGCACGGAGGGTCGTCTGGGCGAGGTTCGAGACGGCGCGCTTGTAGTCGTCGACTTCGAGGAAGGCCTTCTTCGCGTCCATCACCTTGATGTAGACGACGGCGTCGGCGGTGACCGGGGAGTTGTCCCGGGTGATGGCCTCCTGCCGGGGCACGTCGAGCGTCTGGGTCCGCATATCGAAGGCGTACGTCCGGGAGACGAACGGCGGGACGAAGCTGATACCCGGCTCCAGCAGTTTCCGGTACTCGCCGAAGACGGTCAGCGCCCGCTTCTCGTAGGCGTTGACGATCTCGACCATCTGGTAGACCGTCACGACTGCGATCAACAGCAGGATGACCGTGACGAGCCCGATCGGGCCGCTGAACTGCAAGGGGACGGCGGGGAACATTGTGTTCACCTTCGGTCGACTAAGTGAAAAGGATTCGGTACAGCCATCGGCCGGAAATCCGGCCGAACGTGGACCGTTGACAGGGGGAACACGGTCCACAGGGTTGGGAACGGATCGCGCCGTGGCGATCTTGGGATGGCGCCACTGCGCGCTGCATGCCAGAACCGCCACTGCGAGAGTGCGGCCGTCTACGAGACCTGCACTCTGATTTGTCGTTCGTTCGCTACCACCTCCGAACCGCGTACGACCGTTCAAACACGGACATTACACTTACACAAACGTCCGAGGAGGGTAATAAAATTTGGGTATAAGGAGGATTATATCGGATTTCAGTGTGTGGTTGTATTCTACGATGGCGGTAATACGTTACGTATCGACACTATTGGCCGGTAAAAATAGACATTCGGATATACCGAGGTGGGTGCAGGGGAGACGACGGGCGCGGTCGCGTCAGGCGGCGTCCGGGTCGCCGGTCCCTGACTCGGGCGTCTCGGGATCGCGGGCGAGTTCGCGGTCGATCTCGTCTTCGATCTCGTCCAGGGCTTCGACGGTGACGACGTTGCCGCCGCCCGGGTCGACGACGATAACCTCGGTCCCCTCCGGGATCGAGCCGTCGAGACAGCGGGCGCGGTAGTTGGGGTTGAACCCCCCGCTGTCGAGTTTCACCTCGCCGCTGGTCTCCGTGACCTCCTCGGTGACCCGACCGGTCTTCCCGCGCAGGTCGCCGGAGTCCGAGGTCTGACCGGCGCCTTTCCCGCCGTAGAAGTCGAACTGGCGGTAGCCATAGAGGGTGATGCCGCCAACGACGATGACGGTCGCCGCGAGAACGAGCGGGGCGAACAGGCCGAGGCTCGGGGGAATGACCAGCCCCAGCAGGCCTGCCACGAGCAGTGACACGCCGAGGACGATGAAGTGGGCGCCCGGAGCGAGCGCTTCGGCGATGACGAGCCCCGCGCCCGCGACGACCAGAAGGAGCGCGAGTTGCTGGCCGATGAGGGTTCCTGCCATACTCCCTACTAGACGTGCGCGGCGGTTAATCCTTCCGGGGTCAGAGGACTCCGCCCGCTTCGAGCAGGAAGAGGACCGTCGCGAACGCGCCAAGGAGCACGAACATCGTCCCTTCGAGCGACGGCGTTCCCGGTTCGAGTTCGTCCTCCAGTTCGAGTAGCGACCCGGCCACGTTGCCGTCGTCGTCCGCCTCGCCGTCGTCCGTCTCGCCGTCGGCGCTCGCACCATCGGCTCCGCTGGCGGCGGCCTCGCTGTCGTCGTCGGCCTCGGGACCGACCTCGTCGACCCCGAACCGCCACTCGTTGCCGCCCTCGTCGGCACCCTCGTCTTCGTCAGTCATACTCCATCGTAGTCGCTTGAACGGCAAAAGGTCACGGCCTGACTCGGCCGGGGAGTCACCGGATCTTCGAGCCCAAGGGAGCGTCCTCGTGGGTGGTCAGCAGGTCCGCCTCCTCGCCGGCGGCCAGCACCATCCCGTTGCTCTCGACGCCGAACAGCTCGGCTTTCTCCATGTTCGCCAGCAGGACGACCCGCGTGCCAGGCAGTTCGTCGAGGTCGTGGAGCTGCTTGATGCCGGCGACGACCTGTCGGGTCTCGACGCCGATGTCGACCTCCAGCCGCGCGAGTTTGTCCGACCCTTCGACCGGTTCGGCCGTCTCGATCCGCCCGACACGGATGTCCAGGTCCTCGAAGTCGTCGACGGCGATGCGCTTTTCGGTCAGTGGTTCGGGATCGAAGTCCATGGTGTCCTCGTCGTCGGTGGTCTCGTCCGCGTCGCTGCCCTCCTCGTCGTCCTCGGTTGCTTCCTCGATGCGCTCCTGGAGCTTGGCGTTCAGCTCCTCGATGCGTTCGTCCTCGATGCCCTCGAACAGCTCCGTCGGCTCGTCGAAGTCGGCGGGCGGTGCCGCCAGCGCGTCGTCGAGACCGGCCTCGTGGACGGAGCCGTCCTCGCCGAGTTGCTCCCACAGCTCCTCTGCCTTCCCGGGGAGGACGGGCTGCATACAGACGGCGATGGCCTTCGCCAGCTGGACGCAGTCGCGGATGACCTGTGCGGCCTCGTCGGGGTCCTCGTCGACGAGCTTCCAGGGCTCGTTGCGCTGGATGTACTCGTTGCCGAAGTCCGCGAGGTCGACCGCGACCGCGCCCACGTCCCGGACGCGGTAATCGTCGAGCGCCGCGCCGAACTCGTCGACGGCGTCCTCGATGCGCTCTCGCACGTCGTCGCTGACCTCGGTGTCCGGCGTCCCGTCGTAGTTGCGCTGGGCGAACAACAGCGACCGATAACAGAAGTTCCCGAGGTTCCCGACGAGTTCGCCGTTGACCCGCTCGGCGAAGCGGTCCCACGAGAAGTCCACGTCGGTCTCCAGCCCGCTCCCGTTGACCATGTAGTAGCGAAAGAGGTCGGGGTGGAACCCCTCCTCGAGGTACTCGTCGGCCCACACCGCGCGGTTCCGACTCGTCGAGAGGGCCTTCCCGTCGATGCCGACGAAGCCCGTCGCCAGCACCGACCGCGGCTCGTTGTAGCCCGCCCCGCGGAGCATCGCAGGCCAGAACACGCAGTGGTGCTGGATGATGTCGCGGCCGATGACGTGGACGATCTCGCCGCCCGCGTCGGTCCAGTCGTCGTCCCACTCGGTGCCGTGGCGCTTCTCGCCGTCGATCTTCCAGACGTCCTCCCAGTCGTAGTCGTCGACCCGCTCGCTGTACTGCTTGGTCGAGGAGACGTACTCGATGGGCGCGTCGACCCAGACGTACAGCACGAGATCCTCCGGCGTCTCCCCATCGCCCTCGCCGGGGTAGTCGATGCCCCAGTCCATGTCACGGGTGATACAGAGGTCCTGCAGGTCGCCATCGACCCACTCGCGGGGCTGGTTTTTCGCGTTGTCGGTCCCCTCCATCCGGTCGAGAAAGCCCTGGAGGTACGCCTGGAAGTCCGACAGCCGGAGGAACTTGTGGTCGCGCTCGCGGTACTCGGCGGGGTTGCCCGTCAGCGTCGACTCCGGGTTCTCGATCTCGCCGGGTTCGAGGTGGCGCTGACAGCCCTCGTCACACTCGTCGCCGCGGGCGTGTTCGCCGCAGTAGGGGCAGGTCCCCTCGACCAGTCGGTCCGGGAGCCACTGGTCGGCGTCGGGGTCGTAGGCGACCTGGATCTCCTTCTCGAAGACGTGGTCGTTGTCGATCCAGGATTCGACGAACTCCCGCGTCGTCTCGGTGTTCGTCTCGTCGTGTGTGTGGCCGTAGTTGTCGAACTCGACGTTGAACCGTGGGAACGTCTCCTCGTACTGCTCGTGGTACTCCAGTGCGAACGTCTCGGGGTCGACGCCCTCCTCGGCGGCGTTGACGGCGATGGGCGTCCCGTGCATGTCGGACCCACAGACGAAGGCGGTCTGCTGGCCGACACGCCGGAGCGCCCTGCTCAGGGCGTCGCCGAGGACGTACGTCCGCAGGTGGCCGACGTGCAGGTCGCCGTTCGCGTAGGGCAACCCACAGGTCACCACCGCGGGGTCGTCCGTCGGGAACTCCTCGTGGCTCATGACTCTCCCTACTGCCATGCCGACCTAAAACCCGCTGGTTTCCGGTCCGGTCCCCTGTGCGAGGGCGTCACGGCTGCCGCGTCGCCGGTCATCCCCGCTCTCGCGGTAGGCTTCGGTCACTGGCCGGCGTGTGATCGAGCATCGACCGCCACGCGGACGCACGATGTCGGGTGGCTGAGCCGTGTCCGCGGCGTCCCCCGAAGGCCTCGTCCTCGGCGGCATCGCGACCGGGTGAGGCTCTCGGACACCCGGTCGTTCCGCGCCGGTACGGGCCGGCGCGGCCCTGACAGCCGGATTCAGGGCCGCTCGACGCGCCAGGTCCCGTCGTCGTGCCGGACGACGGTATCGAACAGCGTCGCGAGCGTGGCGACGGTCCGCTCGTCCTGCGTCGACGGGTCGAGGTGGACGTGTGCTGCCGCGCCGGCGGCGACGAACCGCCCGGTCAGCGTGTGCATGAACCGGAACAGTCGGTCCTGGTCGACGTGGGCCAGCAGCGTCGTGAGCGAGTCGACACAGACCACCGGCGTCCCGTCCCAGCGGTCGAGATACCGGCCGACGGCGATGCCGACCCCCGTGAGGTCGTCGGGCGCGACGGTCGTGACGTGGACGTCCGTCGGGAGCGTCGCCGCTCCGTCGCCGGGGCCGACGACGGCCAGCGACGCCGGCAGGTCGTCGTGGTGTGTCAGCCAGTCCTCGACGATGGCGTCCGGTGGCCGTTCGTACGAGACCTGCAGGACGTGCCGGTCCGACGGCCGGGCGATCCCCGGGACGCAGGCCCCGCCACCCCCGGCGACACCCGTCGGTGCGAGCACGAGCGCGCGCGACTCGTCGCGCAGCTCCCGTGACGTGAGTGCGGTTTCCATTCCCCCGATCTACGTGCGGTATGTGTCACCACACGTCGTGTATCTTTCGGTCAGGCAGTCGGCCGTGTCGTCAGGCCAGTGCGGCGACGCTGGCGGCGCCGGCCAGCGTCAGGAGGAGGCGCCCGACGCTGCCGGCGAACGTCGCCAGCGCGAACCGGACGTAGTCCTCTTCGAGGACGCTAAATGCGTAGATCGAGAGCGTGTCGGGGAAACCAGGAACGCAGAGCGCCAGCGCCAGGCCGATGTAGCCGTACCGCTGTGCGAGTTCGACCGTCTTGTTCTCGGACCACTCGACCACGTCGAACCGCGACCGGCGGAGAAAACGGATGACCGGGCCCGACTGCTTGGCTTCCTGGCCGATGTGGAAGGCGAAGACGCTCCCGGCCGCCTTCCCGAGGCCGCTGACGAGGACGATCAGTCCGAGCTCCACCCAGCCCGGCAGGCCGAGCCGGAGCGGCGCGACGAGGACGACTTCGCTCGGCAGCGGCAGGACGAACGCGATCAGAAACGAGTAGACGCCGATGATACCGAGTCCTGCAGGTCCCGTCGACGTCCGGACCAGGGTTTCGAGTCCGTGGTAGAGACCGTCGAAGAACCCTCCCGACGCGAGGACCGATACAGTCGCCACGAGCGGGAGTTAGCTGCCCCCGTGTGTAAGCCTTGATGTTTTCACTCCGTTGCACTCCTGTGTGAAACCGTGTCATCGGGGGGCGCCGAGTCAGTACCAGTCGAGGTCGGCGACGAACGAGCGCAGCATCGACTTCGTGACGTGGGGCATACAGACGATGCGCATCTCGCCGGCGCCGGTCTTGGAGATGCGCCAGCCCCGCTGGCGGAGGTCCTCTGTCACCGGTGAGGTCATGTCCGCGGCGACGATGGGCAGGTCCGGCGCAACCACGTCGTGACCCCGCGCGGCCAGCTCCTCGGCCAGCCACTCGGCGTTTTCCATCGACTCGTGGTACTGCTCGCGATAGCCAACCGGCCACAGCTCCTCCATCGCCGCGACCGCGCTCGCGACGCCCGCGCCGCTCCGGGTCCCCGTCAGCGTCGCCTGTGACTTCGACTCCAGGTAGGGCGTGTCGACGGCGAGCTCGTCGAGCAACTCCGTGGAGTGGGTGACAAGTCCGCCGGCGGGGACGGCGGCCTGTCCCATCTTGTGCGGGTCGATGGTGAGCGTGTCCACGTCGGCGTGGCCGAAGTGCCACCGATGGTCGGTGAAGGGGAGGACGAACCCGCCCCACGCGGCGTCGACGTGACAGATCGCGTCGTGGTCGGCGGCGAGGTCGGCCATCGCGGGAATCGGGTCGACCCGGCCGTACTCCGTCGAGCCCGCGACGCCCACGACCGCGACAGTGTCGTCGTCGACCAGTTCTTTCACCGCCGCCATGTCGGCCCGGTGGTCCGCGTCGGTCGGCGCCGTCCGGAGTTCCACGTTCAGCAGGTCCGCGGCCTTGTTGAAACTGAAGTGGGCGCTCTCCGGCGCGACGACGTTCGGCTGGTCCGTCGCTGCACGGTTGCGCGCGATCCGGACCGCCTGGATGTTCGCCTCGGTCCCACCGCTCGTGACGTAGCCCTCGGCGCTCGGCAGGCCGGTTATAGTTCCCAGCATCTCGACCGCTTTCCGCTCCAGTTCGGCGATGGTCTCGTACGTACCGGGGTCGCCGGGGTTCGTCGCGAGAAAGCGTTCGGCGGCGTCGCGGGCCGCTGGATGCGGTTTGGTACACATCGACGAGAGGACCCGCTCGAAATCCTGCGGTTGGACCCGCTGCATGTGCCTACGCTATCACGCGGCAACGGTTTATCCGTTGCGCTCCGTTCACCGCGCGAACGGTCCCGGCACGGCCGGGTGCGTGTGTGGGACGACTCGGGGTTACGGCTGCCCCGCCCCGCCCAGCGCGGTGCCGGCGACGGGGTAGGTGCGACCCGACGGCGAGACTTCGACCACCGTCACGCCCCGCGCGCCGGAGATGGATTCGCCCGTCTCCGAGGGGGCGCTCTCGGTCACCTGCAGTTCCTGGCCGTCGGCCGGGTAGGAGACGTAGACCGTCTCGCCGCGCTCGACTGCCGACGGGAGCGACACCGAAATCGGCCGGAGCCCGGTCCGGAGCTGGACCTGCCAGCCGCTCTCCAGCGCGTCGGGGCCCTCGTTCGTGAGCGCGACGTAGCTCTCGTTGACGAGTTCGGCCGACACCGTCACGTCCGGGGCCTCGCTCGCGCCCGTCTCGAACCAGTCCGGGCGGTCGACGGTGACGTCCGCAGTTTCCCGGAGTTCGTAGTCTATCGAGATCGTCGCGGCCCGCTGGCCGCCGGTCTCGACCGTCGTGTCGGCGGCACGGACGCGGCCCGTCGGGTCGACGACGAGTTCGCTCTCGTAGCTCGTGACGTCGACACGGAGCTGTGACGCCCGGCTCTCGTTCGCCGCGTCGGCGGTGAGCGTGATCCGCGTGTCAGCGCCCGTCCCGTCGACTGAGGCGACGTCGTAGTTCCCGAGTGCGATGATCCCCGCCGTCGGCCCGCTGTAGAACGGGTTCGCCCCGATCCGCCCGATATCGGACTGCTGGCGGTAGAGCGTTGCCGTTCCGGACTCGAAGCCGCGCTCGTTGATGCGGTTGAGGCCGACCGTTTCGTTGCGCCAGATGGTGGTCTCGACCGTTCCGTTCGCCGTCCGCTCCTCGTTCCGCAACAGCGCGTCCTGTCCGCCGGCGGTGATACGGCCCTCGCGGACGAGCGTGAGGGTCGCGTCCCCCGCGGACCGGTTCAGCGTCGCCGTCGCGGCGAAGCCGCTCTCGTTGAGGGCGGTCCAGTCGGCCTCGAACAGCGCCGTCGCGTTCGCCAGTCCCGCCTCGGTCACGCCGGGCGGGTAGTCGACGTCACCGTTCCCGCCGCCGCCGTCGGGTGTCGCCGTCGCGGGCGACCCGTCCGTCGCCGTCGTGTTCGTCGTCGCGTTCGGCCCGTCGGTCGTCGTGCCGCCCAGCCCGCCACAGCCGGCGAGGGCGACCGCGGCCGCGAAAACCAGCAGCACGAGGGTGCGAGTGCGCATTCGTCCCAACAACCACCGTCAGCACCGAAAGGGCCTTCGAAGGGCCGACCCGGCCAAAGATTCACGCTCCGACCGCCCGAACCCCAGTGCATGCCACGATCCATCGACGGACAGACGGCCATCGTCACCGGAGCGAGCGCGGGGATCGGTCGCGCGACCGTTCACGCGCTCGCCCGCGAGGGTGCCCGCGTCGTCCTCGCCGCCCGCCGCGAGGAACGACTCGACGAGATCGCCGAGACCGTCGCCGCGGAGTACGACGCCGAGACACACGTCGTCCCCACGAACGTCCGCGACGAGGACGCCGTCGCCACGCTCGTCGAGGCCACCGTCTCCGAGTTCGATGGCCTCGACCTCGTCGTCAACAACGCGGGCCTGGCTCGGGGCGCCGACGTGGAACACATGACGACCGAGGAGTACCGCACGATGATGGAGGTCAACGTCGACGGGATGTTCTTCGTCACGCGAGAGGCCATCCCCCACCTCCGGGAGTCCGAGGGGAACCTGGTCTTCATCGGCAGTTTCGCGGGGAAGTTCCCCCGCCCGTTCAACCCCGTCTACGCCGCCTCGAAGTGGTGGACGCGGGGCTTCGCCAAGAGCGTCTCCGCGCAGGTCGGCACCGAAGACGTGGGCGTCACCGTCGTCAATCCCTCCGAGGTCCGCACGGAGTTCGGCGGCGTCTACGGCGAGACCTTCGCCGAGCGGTTCGACGAGGGCGAGGTCACCGAGCCGGAGGAGATCGCCGAGGCGGTCGTCTTCGCCGCCGAGCAGGGCCCCTCGATGGCAAGCGAGATCGACATGTTCCGCCGCGACAAGTTCGAGCTGTTCGGGACGATGTGAGGCGGCGCGTCAGCACCCCACCGCCGAGCCGAGACGAGTCGCACCGCCCGCCACTGACAGGGCGGCACTCCCCGACGCGGACGCGTTCGTGGCGTCGACCTCGGCCACGTCCGCCCGCGCGACCGGGTCCGGCCGCTCGTCGTCGCCGGCGGGCGGGTACACGATGAGGTCGCTCGGGTGCGAGATGGACTGAGCCGGCCCGCTGGGGCTCGTGTGATTGAAGCCGAGGTCGCTGTACGTGCCGTTCTCGACGTAGACGTACACCGCCTCGCCCGGCGCGAGCGGGCGTTCGAGGTCGGCCGCCGCGCGGCCACACCCGCCGTACCAGAGCAGGAACTCGCTCCCGGGTCCGATGGCCGTCCGACCGGTGTTCTCGACGCGGACGAACCGGTCGTCGACCGCCGCCGCCCGGACGCTGACGTTCAGTACGTCACGGATTCGCTCGTCGACCCACGCCGGGCGGTCGACGGTCGCACCGCCGGTCGCAGTGAGTCCGTAGGCGAAGCGGACGGTGTGGTTCGCGCCCCGCATCTCGATGTCGACCGTGACGTTCGCGCGGTGGATCGTTCCGTTCTCACCCACCACCAGCCGTCCGTCGTAGCCGGTCAGGGTCGCCTCCGGCGGGCGCTCGCCGGTCGGGTCGGGCGTCGTCGCACGGAGCGTGAGTCGTCGGGCATCGGGTGTGCCTTCGACCGCTACCGTCTCCCAGTCACCGCCTTCGAGGGCCGTGAACAGTCCGAGTTCCGTGGCGGCCGCGGTCGGCGCGTCCGGGCCGTACCGGTTGCGGTACTCGACGGGGTCGTCGCCCCGGTAGCGAGTGAGTCCGACCGTCTCGTTGGCCCACGTCGCCGTCTCACGGCCGAGAGTGCCGTTCATTATCTGACGGGTGACGGTGTGGTGCGGGAACCCGCTGGCCCCGACCACCGCTCGGACCGACGTGTTCCGCGTCCCGACCTCGGTGGTCAGGTTCCGGGTCCCGGCCGCCGCGTAGCCGGTTTCCAGGAGCGCGTCCCGGTTCGCCAGTTCGAGCGCGGTGCTGTTCGTCAGTCCGTCGGGACCGACGCCGGGCGGGTACGCGTCGGCCGCCGGCGACGAGTCGTTCGACGGCGTCGCCGTCCCAGTCGTCGCGTCCGGCCCGTCGGTCGTCGTCTCCGGCGTCGGGGTCGCGTCCGTCGGGGGCACTGTCGTCTCCGTTACGGTCGGCGTGTCGGCCGGTGCGTCGGTCGTCGTCACGCCCCCGCCGAAGGACGTACAGCCGGCGAGGAGGAGGAGGGCGATACACGGGAGGGCAGGGCGGCATCGCATACGACACCCTCTCCATCGACGGACAATAAAAGTGAGCCCGCCGGCGCCGTCGTCTCAGGCCGACTCGACGGCGTCCAGTACCGCGTCGTAATCGGGTTCGTTCGTCGGGTCGTCGGCCTCCCAGGCGTAGACGACCGTGCCGTCGTCGTCGAGGACGAACACCGCGCGGTTGGCGATGCCGTACAGACCGAGCTCCTCGATGTCGATCTCCAGGCCGTACGCCCGGATCGCCTCGCCGCTCATGTCGCTCACGAGGTCGAACTCGATGCCGTGTTCCTCGCGGAAGGCGCCCTGTGAGAACGGCGAGTCGGCGCTGACCCCGAGGATCGTCGCGCCCGCGGCCTCGAAGTCGGCGAGGTGGTCCTGGAGGGCGACCATCTCGTTGGTGCAGGGCGGCGTGAACGCGCCGGGGAAGAAAGCCAGCACGACGGGGCCGTCCCCGAGGTGGTCGTCGAGGTCGAACGGCTCGTGGTCGCTCGTGCCGATTGTCGCCGTGAACGTCGGTGCGGTGTCGCCGTCGGATACCATGTTCTCTCGTTCGGTCCACACCATGAAAAAAGCGCGTCCAAACCGGTTCGGGTCGTGGCCGGTGGCTGTCTCCGGGCGGACCGCTCAGCGCACCGAGTCGAGTATGAGCTTCTGCTCGATGCGTTTGACCTCGTGTTGTACGTCGCGGACGGCGTCGATGTTGGCCGAGATGGAGGTGGCGCCCTCGTTGACGAGGTGTCTGACCATCCGTGGCTTGGAGCCGGCCTGCCCACAGATCGAGGTGTCGACGCCGTATTCACGGCAGGTCTCGATGGTCTGGCTGATGAGTTCGAGGACGCTGGGGTGAAGTTCGTCGAAGCGGTCGGCGACGTTCTCGTTGTTGCGGTCGACGGCCAGCGTGTACTGTGTGAGGTCGTTCGTCCCGAAGGAGGCGAAGTCGATGCCCTGCTGGGCCATCTCCTCGACGCCCAGCGCGGCGGCGGGCGTCTCGATCATGACGCCCCAGCGGCGCTTCTGGGGGTCGATGCCGACCTCCTCCATGAGCGCCTTGGCGCGCATCACGTCCTCGGCGTCGTTGACCAGCGGGAACATGATCTCGACGTTGTCGTAGCCCATCTCGAACAGCTGGCGGAAGGCCTCGAGCTCGTGTTTGAACACGCCGGGCGTGTCGAGGCTCCGGCGGATGCCGCGGTAGCCGAGCATCGGGTTGTGTTCGACGGGTTCGTCGTCGCCGCCCTCGAGCTGGCGGAACTCGTCGGTGGGGGAATCGAGCGTCCGGGTCCGGACCGGCCGGGGGTAGAACTCGTCGGCGACGGTCCGGACGCCGTCGATGATCTCCTCGATGTAGGCCCGCTCGCCGTGGTCCTCGATGTAGCGGGTGGGCGTCTTGTTCGTCGAGAGGATCATGTGCTCGATGCGGAGCAGGCCAACGCCGTCGGCGCCGGTCGCGGCCGCGCGTTCGGCGGCCTCCGGGATGGAGACGTTGACCTTCACCTCGGTCGCGGTCATCGGCTTGACCGGCGTCTTCGGTTTGGCCTCCTCGACGGGTTCGGTCTCTTCCTCGGCCTGACGCCCCTCGCGGATGGTCCCCTTGTCGCCGTCGATGGTGACGACCTGGTCGTCTTCGAGCACCTCGGAGCCGGTCCCGGTGCCGACGACGGCGGGCGCGCCGAGTTCGCGGGCGACGATGGCGGCGTGGGACGTCATCCCGCCTTCGTCGGTGATGATTCCGGCGGCGCGTTTCATCGCGGGCACCATGTCCGGCGTCGTCATCTCGGTGACGATGATGTCGCCCTCGCCGACCTTGTCGAGCTGGTCGAGCTTGTCGACGGTGCGGACGGCGCCGGAGGCGATACCGGGGCTGGCGCCGAGCCCGGAGAGTAGCGCCTCGCCGCCCTCCTCGACGGCCGTGCCGCTCCCGTCGGCGGTGGCGGCGCTGCCCTCGCCCTCGGAGATCGTCGTGATGGGGCGGGACTGGAGCATATACACTTCGCCCTCGAAGATCGCCCACTCCACGTCCTGTGGGGTGTCGTAGTGGTCCTCGACCTCCTCGCCGAGTTCACAGAGCCGGTCGATCTCGGCCTCGGAGAGGACCTGTTCGGTCCGTTTCTCCTCGGGGACGGGCCGTTCCCCGGTCTCGCCCGTCTCCGCGTCCTTGTCGTACATCGTCTTCTTGTCGGCGACCTCCACGTCGGTCACCTCGCCAGTGGTGCGGTCGATGACGTAGTTGTCCGGCGTCACGGAGCCGGAGACGACGCCCTCGCCGAGACCCCAGGCGGCCTCGATGATGATCTTCGGTTCGCCGGTCGACGGGTGCGACGTGAACATCACGCCCGACTTCTCGGCGGCGACCATCTGCTGGACCACGACGGCGATGTCGACCTTGTCGTGGGCGAAGCCCTGTTCCTGGCGGTAGTAGGTCGCCCGCTGGGTAAAGAGGGAGGCCCAGCAGCGCTTGATCCGGTCGACCAGGTCGTCGGCGGTGACGTTCAGGAACGTCTCCTGCTGGCCCGCGAAGGAGGCGTCCGGGAGGTCCTCGGCGGTCGCCGACGAGCGGACGGCGACGAACGCCTCGCCGTCGCCGATCTCCGCGTAGGTCCCGAGCATCTCCTCGCGGAGTCCCTCGGGGAGGTCGGTTTCGAGGATCAGTTCCTTGGCGCGCGATTCGGCTTCGGCCAGTGCCTTCGAGTCCTCGGCGTCGACGTCGACGGCCTCGAACAGCTCCTCGTCGATACCCGTCTCCTCGATGAACCGTCGGTATGTCCCCGCCGTGACGACGAACCCGGGGGGGACCGGCAGACCGGCGGCCGTCAGTTCCCCCAGCGAGGCCGCCTTCCCGCCGACCGACTCGAGGTCGTCCGCCCCGATTTCGTCCAGCCAGAGTACAGCCATGTCCTCACCTGTGACGTGACCAACACCGATAAAGAAGGTTCCGAACCGCGCCAGCGGTCGCGCCCGTTCTCCGCCGGTCGCCCGTTTCGCTCCCGTTCAGCCGCTGTCTCCCGGTCATTCACCGGGTTCGCTCCTCGTACACGCGGTCGCTGCCCTGCCTCGCTCCCGCCGACTCACGCCCGGTCCTGCCCTCGCCGCGACACCACGACGACCCCTACACCTCGATGATCTCGTCGTCCTCGGACTCGGGGACGACCAGGTCCCCGTCGAGCGTCGTCACGGCCCGGCCGCCGACCTCGATTTCGGCCCCCACCTTCACGTGGACGCGGCCCGGGCGGTCGACGAAGTGACCCTGCTCGAAGACCATCTCCTCGGGTATCGAGTCGAACGCGTCGTACTCCCGGAGGTAGGCCCCGCAGGCGCCGCTGGCCGTCCCGGTCACGGGGTCCTCGGGAACGCCCTCGCCGGGCGCGAACATCCGCGCGTGCAGCGTCGCGTCGCCGTCGAGCGTGTCGAACGTGAACGCGTAGATGCCGGCGGTCTCGGCCTCGTCGCTGATCTCCTCGATGGCGCGCATGTCCGGCTCCAGCGCCCGCAGGTGGTCGATGAAGTTGACCGGCACCAGCAGGAAGGGGAGGCCGGTCGTCGCGCGGGCAAGCGGCAGGTCCGCGCCAACGTCTTCGAGCGCGGCGATGTCCAGTCCGAGCGCCGCGGCCACCTCGTCGTAGTCCACGTCGACCCGGCGGATGTCGGGCTGGTCCTGCGTCATCCAGACTAACCCGGTGTCGTCGACGGTGATCGTCAGTTCGCCGACGTTCGTTTCGAGGGTGTGCTCGCCGGCGTCGATGTGGCCGCGCTCGAAGAGGTAGGCGTGGCTCGCGACCGTCGCGTGCCCGCAGAGGTCGACCTCGTTGGCCGGCGTGAAATAGCGCACGCGCCGGTCGGCCGCGTCCGAGTCGGTGAGGAAGGCGGTCTCGCTCGCGCCGAGTTCGCTCGCGATGGCGCCCAGTTGCTCGTCGTCGAGGCCGTCGGCGTCGGGGACGACCCCGGCGGGGTTCCCCGTCATCGGCTCCTCCGTGAACGCGTCGACCAGCAGGGCCTGCCGTGTGTCCATACGCCCGCTTTCGGTGACCTGCCGGATGAATCCACCGCCAGCGTCTGACGCGCCAGGCGGTGACCGGCCGGAACAGTCGCCACCCACACGCGACCGTCATCGCCCGGTCACTGGCCCACGTCGACCGTATCGCGGACCCACGAGGCGAGGTCGGCGACGACCGACTCGGCGACGTGGCTCGGTTCGTAGTACTCCGCGGGCGTCGGCTGGCCCTCGCCGGGCATGAACAGGTGGTTCAGCGAGGGGTACTGCTCGATTCGCGCGTCGGCGTTGTCGGCGAACGCAACGCGCCACTCCGTGAGGTCGCCCTCGACGGTGACCTGGTAGTCCCGTTCGCCCTGCAGGACGAACGCCGGCCGGCCCAGGGCGTCGGCGGTCGCGGTCGGGTCGTATGCCAGGAGACTGTTCCAGTACGCGCCGCTGGCGCCGAGGACGGTCTCCTCCTGTCCCACGTCGCCGGATTCGATGCGGTCGACGGCCGTGCGTACCTCATCGAGGCGTTCCCCCTCCATCTCCGTGACCGTCCCGTCGAGGTTCGCGAGGTACTCGTACTGGTCGACGAGTACCTCCGTGAGCGGGCGTGCGGGCGCGGCGAGCATGGCGAGCCCCGCCAGTCCGCGGTCCTCGGTCGCGATGCGGGGCGCCAGGGCCCCGCCGAGGCTGTGGCCGGCCACTATCACGTCGCCGTCGGAGACGAGATCCTCGTCGCGCAGCAGTTCCGCGGCCGCCAGCGCGTCGTCCGTCACCTCCTCGTTGATGTTCAGCGTGCCTTCGATCCGGCAGGCCGCGGTTCGCTTCTCGTAGCGCAACGCGGCTATCCCGCGGCTCGCCAGCCCCCACGCGAGGTCCTTGTAGGGCTTTTCGGGCCGACGGTCCCGTCGCGGTCGCTCGGGCCCGAACCGTGGACGAGTACGACGCCTGGCACGAACTCCTCGCCCGTCGGCATCGTCAGCGTCGCCCCCGGCGTACAGCCGTCGGTCGCGCGGATCGACCGCTCCGACTCGGTGAACGCCGACTCGTCGGCGTAGGCCGGCGGCGACCACGCGGTCTCGGCCGGTGCCGGGCGGATGCCGTCGACCTGTCCCCGGTCGTCGAACAACAGCCCGAATCGCGTGCGTCCGTCCGTGTACCTGACCGTGACGAGGACCGTCCGGTACCCCGAGACCGTCGTGACCTCGGTGTCGACGATCCCGACGAACGGCCCCTTCTCGCCGCGGAACGCCGTCCAGATGTCCGCGAGGTCGGCGGCCGCGACCTGCTCGCGCATCGTCGTATCGAAGGACTCCCGAGCGGCCTCGAACTCGCCGTCGGCCATCCGCGAGACGACCGCCTCGGCCGTCTCCCGCAACGCCGCGTCGTCCGGCGTCTCCCCGTCGGTCGGTGTCCCCTCGTCCGGTGTCGCCCCCGTCGTGGTCGCCGCGCTCGTCGGTGCCGCGGTCGCGTCCGTCGGCGGCCGCGTCGTTACGTCGTCCGTCGTCGGGGCCGTCTCGTCCCCCTCACAGCCGGCGAGCAGGACGGCGCCGCCGCTCGCGAGCGCTCGCAGGAGGGTCCGTCGGTCGGCGGGTGCCATGCCCTGCCCTGCGAGTGTCACTCACAAAACAGCGTCGGCTATCGGTGCCGACCAGTCCCGAGAACCGACGACCGTCCGCGGCCAGTCCCTCAGTGCCGGCCGTCGTCCCTGACGTACGCCACCGCTTCCAGGTACGCCTCGACGTCGATCCGCCCCTCGCTCGCCTCAAGGCGCTCCTGGAGTGTCGTCGGAGTCATGTTCACTGTTACCATACGCCACGAGAGTGCTTAGCTCTTTCGGCGGTCGGCTCGCGGCGGGAAAACGGACGTATCAGTCCGCGACGGCTTCTTCCGAGCCCTGGGCGGCGTTGGGGTCCTGCACCCAGAGGTCGCCGAAGAGGTCGTCCTGCTGGAGGCGGACCTGGCCGCGGTGCGCGAGAAAGAGCAGGCCGAGGAACGTCTCGACGCGGGTGCCGCCGGACTCGGCGATCTCGGCGTACAGGACCTCGTCGCGGCCGGCCTCCCACCGTTCGAGGCAGGCACCGTACACGTCGTCGATGATGGTGTCGATGTCCTCGGCGTGGGCCGTCCCGGTCACGTCCGCGACGGTCGGCTCGTCGTCCATCCGGAAGTCGTCGCCGGCGCGGTAGTCGAGTTCCTGTGTCCCCCGCGAGAAGCCCTGTGGCGAGTCGCTGGTGTCGTACTCCCGGGATTCCTTCCACCAGGTGTCCCGTTCGGCCTCCCGGAGGTCGCGGACGAGTTCGTCGAGCGTCTGTGGCATCCCGCGGGCCCGTTTCCGTTCGAGCCGTCGCTCCATCTCGGCGTCGAGTTCGGCGAAGGGGTCCGCGTCCGGGTCGATGGGCGTCTCCTCGCCCCGTGCAGCTGCTTCCCACGGTTCCGGGTCGGGCTCCACGGGCTCGTCGTCGTTCAGCATGACGTCGCTTTTCATCCGCAGGAGGACGCTCGCGTAGAACAGCGCCCGGCCCGAGGTCCGCAGGTCCGCCTCGTCGAGCCGGTCGAGGAACTTGTCCGTCACCGTCACGATGTCGATGTCCCACGGCTCGATCTCGCCGTCCTTGGCGAGCGCGACCAGCACCTCGACGGGCTGGACCTCCGCCTCGTCTTCGCCGTCCGACGTGTCGGCCCGGTCGTCCGCCGACTCCTCGTCGGCGTCTTCGCCCTCACTGCCGAGCATCGACTTCGCGTCGCCCGGCCGCTCGCTCGCTCCCGGGTCGCTTCGCTCCCCGCTCGCGCCGTCCGAGCCTGGCGGCTCGCGCTCCTCGTGGCCGGAGATGTTCAGCATCTCCTCGGGGTCCTCGCCACCGTCAGTCATCGGCAGGCACCTCCTCCTCGGGGTCGCCGTCGCCCGAGAGGTCGATCCCCGTCACCGCCGACACGTTCTCGTCGGCCTGCATCATCACGCCGATGGCCCGCTCGGAGCGTTCGAGCATCGCCGAGCGGTGGGAGACGACGACGAACTGCGCGTCGCCCGCGAGGTCGTCGACCATCTCCCCGACCATCTCCGCGTTCGCGGCGTCGAGGAAGGCGTCGACCTCGTCCAGCGCGTAGAAGGGCGCGGGGTTGTGCCGCTGGATGGCGAAGATGAACGCGAGCGCGGTCAGGGACTTCTCGCCGCCGGACATCGCCGCCAGCCGCTGGATCGGCTTGTCCCCTGGCTGGGCCTTCATCGTCAGCCCGCCCTCGAAGGGGTCGTCCTCGTCTTCGAGGTGCAGCGTCCCGGTGCCGTCAGAGAGCTGCTCGAAGATGTCCTCGAAGTGGCCGTTGATGCTCTCGTAGGCGTCCATGAACGTCGCCTTCTTCTTTGCCTCGTAGGATTCGATGCGCTCGCGGATCCCCTCCGCCTCCTCGACGAGCGTCCCCTTCTTGTCCGTCAGGTCGTCGAGGTCGGCCTGCACCTCGTCGTACTCCTCGATGGCGAGCATGTTCACCGGCTCCAGTTTCTCCATCTCGCTCTCGAGGCGGCCGATGCGCGATTTCACCTCGTGGTGGTCGGGGACCTCTTCGGGGTCGTAGTCGCCGACCTGGGAGTCGAGTTCGTCGATCTCCCACGCCAGCCGGTCGAGTTCCTCGCCGTACTCGTCGAGGTCGCTCTCGACCGCGTTCACCTGCCGCTCCTGCTCGTCGCGAGCCTCGCGAGCGGCTTTCAGGTCGTCTTTCAGGTCCTCCCGGTCGGCCTTGAGGTCCGCGAGTTCTTCTTCGAGTTCCGCGACCGCTGCCTCCTTCTCTTCGAGCAGGGCTTCCTGCTCGTCGATCTCGGCTTCGAGGTCGGCGATGCGCTCCTGCTTTTCGGCCTTGCGGTTCTGGGCGTCCTCGATGTCGTCGTGGAGCTCCTCGATGGCCTCCTCGGCGTACTGTTTCTCCAGTTGGAGCTCGTTCAGGTCGGCGTCGAGGTCGTCCAGTTCGTCCTCGAGGTCGTCGATCTCGGCCCGGACCTCGTCGGCCCGGCTGGTGAGGTCGGGCAGCTCCGAGTCCTCGATCTCGGCCTCCAGTGTCGCGATCTCGGCTTCGATCTCCTCGATCTCGTCGGTCCGCTCGCCGATCTCGGCCTCCAGTTCGTCCATCCGGTCGGAGACCTCCTCGCGTTCGGCTTCGATCTCGTCGAGTTCGGACTCGAGCCGCTCGATGCGCTCCTCGACCTCCTCGCGTTCGGCCGCCAGGCTCTCGATCTCGCTCTCGATCTCGCGGACCTGGTCGGTCGCGTCGGATTTGCGGTCGCGGGCGTCGTCGAGCCGTTCCTCCACGTCACGCAGGTCCGTGCGGATGGACTGGCGCTCGTCTTCGAGGTCGTTGATCCGCTGGGCGACCCGTTCCAGTTGGCCCTGTCCGCCGGAGAACGAATAGCGCGTCCCCTTCGAGGAGCCGCCGGTCATCGCACCGGACTTCTCCACGAGGTCGCCCTCCAGCGTGACCATCCGGTAGTCGCCCATCAGGTCGCGGGCGGTGTCCATGTCCTCGACGACGACCGTGTCGCCGAGCACGTACGCGAAGATGCCGGCGTACTGCTCGTCGAAATCGACGAGGTTGTACGCGAAATCGACCACGCCCGCGCGGTCGGGGAGGGAAGGCAGGGACCGCTGGTGCATCTCCGTCAGCGGCAGGAAGGTCGCTCGCCCGGCGTTCCGGGACTTGAGGTACTCGATACAGTGCTGACCGATACCGTCGTCGTCGACGACGACGTGGGCCAGGCGGCCGCCGGCGGCGGTCTCACAGGCGGTCGCGTACTCGGGGTTCACGCCGCCGAGCTGTCCGACCGTCCCGTGGACGCCCTCTTTGTCGGCGTTGAGGATGGTCGTCACCGCGCGGCCGTACGAGGAGTCGCCGTCCTTGCCCGCCTTGGCCTCCAGTTCCGCGTACTCCTGCTGTTTGGCCGAAATCTCGTCCTCGATCTCGTCGAGGTTCGACTGCAACTCGCGTTTCTCCCGCTTGAGGTCCTCGACGACGCCGGAGATGGTCTCGCGGTTCTGTTCGGCCTTTTCGAGTTCGGTCTCCAGGTCGCCGATCTCGGCCTCGATCTCGGGGATGCGGGCCTCCGCGTCCTCGATCTCCGCTTCCGTCTCGCGTTGCTGGTTCGAGCGCCGGCGCGCCTCGTCGAGCAGCCGGTCCTGCTCGCGCTGGAGGTCGTTTTTTTCGGATTTGGCATCCTCCAGCGCGGCCCGCTTCTCGTCGAGTTCCGCCTTGACTTCCTCGAACTCCTCGCCGAGGTCGTCGATCTTCGCTTCGAGGTCGGCGAGTTCGCCTTCCTCC
Organism: Halorientalis marina; assembly: GCF_023028345.1. GTDB lineage: Archaea > Halobacteriota > Halobacteria > Halobacteriales > Haloarculaceae > Halorientalis > Halorientalis marina. The sequence continues at coordinate 947,007 of NZ_CP095487.1, forward strand.
TCCTGGATGTCGGCTTTGATACCGGATTTCGCGACCTTCGTCTCGCGGATGTCGTCCTCCAGTTCGTCGATGCGCTCCTGCTTGCGGTCGATGGCGACGAACGCCTCGCGGCGCTCGTTTTCCGCGTCCTCGATCCCCGCCTCGGCCGACTCGACGGCGTCCTCGAGCCGGGCGATCTCGCCTTTGATCTCCTCCATCTCGCGTTTGATCGCGAGCTGCTCGTCCTCGCCCTTGCGCTCGATCTCGGCGTTGAGGTCTTCGAGGTCCTCCTCCAGTCGAACGACCTTCCCCTCGCGCTCGTCGAGTTCGCGCTGGAGGGCTTCGAGTTCGGCCTCCAGTTCGTCGACCTCGGCTTCGATCTCGTCGCGTTCCTCGCGTTTGTCCTCCAGCTCTGCGGCCTTCCGGTAGGACTCGTACTCCTCTTTCTCCTCTCTGAGTTCCTGGTACTCCAGGGCCGTCTCGCGTTCGTCTTCGAGCTGGTCGAGGCGAGTCCGCTTCTCCTCGATCCGGAGTTCGGCCTCCTCGATGCGCTCCTGGACGGTTTCGAGTTCCTCGAAGGCGTCCTCCTTCTTGGCGTCGAACTCGGCGACGCCGGCGATCTCGTCGATGATCTCACGCCGGGAGGCGGCGGTCATGTTGATGATCTCGGTCACGTCGCCCTGCATGACGACGTTGTACCCCTCGGGCGCGACGCCGGCCTGGGCCAGCAGGTCCTTGATATCGCCGAGATTGACCGAGCGGCCGTTGATGTAGTAGTACGAGTAGTAGTTGTCCTCGGTCTCCTTGACCCGGCGCTTGATGGAGATCTCCTCGACGCCGCCGACGTCCTCGGTGCCGGCGGCGTTGACGACCTGCGAGCGGTCGAGCGTGCCGTCGGCGTTGTCGAGGATGACCTCGACCTGGGCCTCTCGTTCGCCGTCGCCGCCGCCCTCGCCGTCCTGGTGGCCGGGGTTGTAGATGAGGTCGGTCAGTTTCTCCGCGCGGATGCCCGACGTGCGGGCGAGTCCGAGCGCGAAGAGGATGGCGTCGATGATGTTGGATTTGCCCGAGCCGTTCGGGCCGCTGATCGTCGTGAAGTCCTCGTAGAAGGGGATTCGTGTCTTCCGGCCGAAGCTCTTGAAATCGTCGAGGACGAGCTCTTTGATGTGCATGGGGGTGCTCGTGGACGAGCCCGACCGTCAGGCGATGATGATGTCGCTTTCGCTCTCGTCGGACTCGTTTTCGTCAGCGTCGGGCCCCTCGGATTTAGACGTGTCGGCCGGCTCCGCCGTCGCGTCGGCGGCCGCGTCGGCGGTCTCCGCCTCGACCGCGTCCGGGTCGGCCGTTGCGTCCGGCTCCTGTGGCGGCGTCTCCGCGTTCGCCTTGTCCGCACGCGTGAGCGGGTCTTCGCTGTCGACCGCGTTCTCTAGCTCCCGAATGCGTACCTTGCACTCGACGAGCTCGTCGGTGAGCCCGTCGACGGTCGCTTCCAGTTCTTTGACCCGCGATTCGAGTTCTTCGACTCGATTACCACTCGCCATACCACTACACCCCGACTCCGTCCGCATAAAGTTACGTCAGACATTCACATCCTTTCTGATACGTCCGGCGCGGTCGAAAGCGGTGGTCCTGACCCTCGACCGATCAAGAACTGTGCTCGACCGCGAGTGTCGGGACAATCGATCAAAACACTACTTCGATAGCCAATTTATGATAGTTTGATTAACAAGTGGCAATATTTAATCCGGTTGAAATTCATTGTAACGTATAACTAATGAATGAACAGTCGGGTGGAACGTGGGGAAGGGCTAGCGAGCGGTTCGACAGGCGGACGCTCCTGAAGACCGGGACCTTGGCAGGGGCCAGCCTGGCTGGCCTGACTGTGAGTCCGTCCGCCAGTGCGCAGCGACGAGGCGAGGACCGAATGCGGTGGTCGTTCTCGACGGGCGAGCGGGTGTACTCGTCGCCGACAGTGGTTGGCGGCACCGTGTACGTCGGAAGTTACGACGGCAACGTGTACGCGCTGGATGCGAGCGATGGCACCGAACGGTGGCGCTTCCAGACGGGCAGACCTGTCGCGTCGTCGCCGATGGTGACGGACGGCACCGTGTACATCGGAGGTGGGGACGAGAACGTGTACGCGCTCTCAGCGCCCGATGGGACCGAACGGTGGCGCTTCGAGACGGACGGTCGTGTGGGGTCGTCGCCGACTGTAGCGGATGGCACCGTGTACGTCGGGGGTGAAGACGGGAACGTGTACGCGCTCTCAGCGCCCGATGGGACCGAACGGTGGCGCTTCGAGACGGACGGTCGTGTGGGGTCGTCGCCGACTGTAGCGGATGGCACCGTGTACGTCGGGAGTGAAGACGGGAACGTGTACGCGCTCTCAGCGCCCGATGGGACCGAACAGTGGCGCTTCGAGACGATCGACGAGGTGATTTCGTCGCCGACGGTAGCGGACGGGACTGTCTACGCCGGGAACGCGGACAGTCGGGTGTTCGCGCTTGCGGCGAGCGATGGAGCCGAACAGTGGCGCTTCGTGGCGTACGAGAGTGGTGGTGGGCCCCCCGGCGTCGGTTCGTCACCGACAGTGGCGGACGGCACTGTCTACGTCGGCAGTCTGGACGGCGCTGTGTACGCGGTCTCGGTGAGCGATGGCACTGAACGGTGGCGTTTCCAGACGGACGATGGCGTCCAATCGTCGCCGACAGTAGCGGACGGCGTCGTCTACGTCGGGAGTGGGGACACTCACCTCTACGCGATCGATGCGGGCGACGGGACCGAACAGTGGTTCTTCGAATCGGGATCGCCCGTGTTCTCGTCCCCGACGGTCGCGGACGGGACCGTCTACGTCGGGACCTACGGCGGGAACGTCTACGCGCTGGATGCGGAGATCTCGGGGTCGTCGGACGGATCGCGGGTGACTCTGCGGACGCTTGGTCATCACGAACAGCCTCGCACGGAGGGGACACCCTCGTCAGGTGACGGCAGGCAAGAGTCCCTTCCCGAGTCGTTCGTCGAAGCGGCCGACAGTAAACGGTCGCTGGCGGCCGACATCGACGAACTCGCTGTGTACGTCTCCGAACGGGAGCGGGTCGAAGCGCTCCTCTCGACGTACACCGACGATCTCGAAGCCGGCGCGTTCGACGACGAGCAACTCCCGAGGGACGCTGTCAGACGGCTCATTTTCGGCGAACGCATCTCGAAACGCCTCCTCGAAACGACGACCGCGACGGACGGTGTGGGGAACCAACAGCAGGTGGCCGTCACCACCACCGAATTCATGATCAAACTCGGCGTCTCGGTCGCCCTGTTGCAGGTCTCGATCACCGAACTCCTGGCTGATCCTAGACTGTCCGGGTTAGTCCCCAACGGCGATCTCCTGCGAGCACTCCTCGACGGGGCGTTCGAGGATCTCCTCAGCCTCGGCTTTTCGGAGGCACGCCAGACGGAAGCGGCGACTGCTATCACTGAGATAGTCGACGATCCCTACGCCGATTCGCTGGCCGACGAGTACGGATCGGCCGAAGAGTTCGCCGCCGTCTTCGAGGACCGCGTCTCCGAGACGGCCGCTAACCTCACGCTCCAGCGAACGGTCGAAATCGGCGACGGGTTCGGACCGTTCGGTACACAACTTCCGGCGACGCTCGCCAGCCGACTCACCAATGCAGAGGCCGGGCTCTCCTCGCTCAACGAGAGGTTCTCGTCCGCGACCGTCCGCCGTAACGGGCTCGCCGGAACGGACGAGGGGATGCAAGAAGCGTCGGTCGCTGCGACGAACCAACTGGACCGGGTCGCCTCGACAGCAGAAACGTTTCTGAACGAGCTAGACGCCCGATTGGAGTTCGTAAACATTCTGGAAAACGTCTACAAACTGAGCACCGGGGTCCGGAACGACGAAGAGATCTGGCGGATCGCAGGCCTGGTCGGGACCGTCTTTACACAGGCCGGACTGGCGGTCGCAACTGTGCGAGCCATCGGGTCTTTCGTCGGTAAATTCACGATTCAGGCGCTGATGACGATCCATGCCCGCGGGATTGCGGGCGTACAGCGCGGTGAGCCGGTTACACTCGACGATGTCGTCGACGCCTTGCGACGACAGGACGACGTTTCGGCTGCGATTTCGGAGGTCGACGATCGCTGGGACATCGATCTCGATTCGGCTCCGGGGGTCTCCGGATGAGCGACCACATCGAGTCGCTGGTCGCAGACCTCTCGTCAGCACTGGAAAACCGGGAGTTCGACCGGGCCGAGGGGCTGATAACCGACCTGGAGGAGGCGTACGACGAGCGCCGAGCGAACGAACGGAGGACCGTCGAAGAAACGAAACGACGGTATGCCGAGTCGAGAGGCTACGAAACCGGGCAGAAAGAGACGTTCACCGGTCTGATCAGTGAATCTGGGACGACACAGTTCACCCGCGTCGCCGCGCTGACGCTCGCTGCTTCGGTCACGGACGCACACGAGGAACTCGCTGAGCAGGGACTTCTCGCCGAGCACGTCGACGCAGCTCGGACGAGCCTGGCTGAACTGGCGGCCGCCGAACCGTCGTTCGGGACGACGCTCCAAGCGGTCGACGAGATCGACACGCCGAGCGACGCGGATGGCGGCGATACGGGCGAGGACAGTCCGTTCGAGCCGCCCGATTCGTCTGGTGATTCGGACGCGGAACCTTCCACGCCGACGCCGTCAGCGGGGCCGGTCGAAGACGGTCCGTTCGAACCGCCCGGACCGCCCAGTTCCGCTGGCGAACCGGACTCGGGGACCACCACGGCGACCTCGGGGCCGGCCAATGCCGACGGAAGCACAGGCGAGGACAACCCGATCGGTCCGCCTGGCCTCCCCGGTGATCCGGAGCCGGAGGCCTCCACGGCGACGCAGTCACCGACCCCAGTCGCCGGTGACGCGACCGCCACGACCGGGTCGGAGTCTGCCACGAGCGAGGACGAGTCACCCGAATCCGATGCCGACACCACCACCGGTGACGGCCCTGGCTTCGGACTGTCCAGCACGCTCGCAAGCGTGGGCGGAGTCGGATACCTGTTCTATCGGCGGCTCACCAGCGAACGGGGAGACGACGAGTAGCCCTATTTGAGACCGTCGCCACCACACTCACGGGTCGTGGACTGGAACGCGAGTGCACCCTCCGTGTGGGGGGTCCCAGTCAGTACTCCGTCCGGTCGGACGCCTGGAGGTACTCCTCGAGCAGGACGGGGAAGTCCCGCCCTTTCATGTATCGCAGGCCGAAGTCCTCGGCCCAGTTGATGATACCCTGGTCCTCGGTGACGACGCCGGCGTCGAGTTCCCTGGCGAGGATCAGGAGGTCGAAATCCTCCCGCGAGTCGAGTACGCCCTGACGGAGCGTCGTGCGGTACTCGTCGCGCAGGTCCGAGATGACCTGGTCGACGTGGCTCATGTACTCGTGTTCGGTGACCTCCTCGGCCCTGGACTCCTCGGCCTTCCGGACGGCCTTCTCCGACACCCGGAGGCCACGGTCGACGCGGTCGGACATCTCGTCGATGAACTCGTAGACGATCTCGGCTGGGATCATCACCTCGAATCGCGCGGGGTTTTTCTTGATGATCCAGGTGTTGAGCTTCGAGAACACCTCGTCGTCGACCTCGCGGTCCTCGAGCATCAGCCTGAGCTCCTCGTAGATCGACGGCGGCATATAACAGGAGATGTCGAGGCCGAGTTTCGCCTCCGCGATCAGATCGAGCAGGCGGTGAGCGGCGTCGTTGAGGCTCTCGTCGTCCGCTCGTATCTCCTCGGTCAACACCGTCGACGTGTCGACGACGAACCGCTGTTTGAGCGGGTAGTCGGCCATCACCCGACAGTAGTCACTCGATAGTCAAATAGCCACCTGCCGGGTCGTAGTCGCCGGGAATTCCCGTTACGGTTTTTCCGTCGGGCGGCGTGGACGTACGCATGGAGTACCACCGGCAACTGGGTGTGTCCCGTCCCCAGTTCGAGAGCCTGCTCGACGGCTTCGAGCACCGGGAGTTTCGGGACCTGGAGTACCGCCATCTCCCGGACTATCGGAGTTCGCTCGACCGCGGCACGGTGTTGATCGAAGGGGACGTGGTCGCCGGGTTTCCCAAGATTCCGCGGACGCTGATCCTCGCCGAGGGGGTGCCCCGCTACTTCGACGGCGAACTCGCCGTCGAGGAGAAACTCAACGGCTACAACGTCCGCGTCGCCAGCGTCGCCGACGACCGCATCCTGGCGTTCACCCGGAGCGGGATCGTCTGCCCGTTCACCACCCACAAGGTGAAAGCGATGCTCGACGGCCTCGACGCGTTCTTCGACGACCACCCCGAACTCCAGCTCTGTGGGGAGATCTACGGCCCGGAGAACCCCTACACCGACCACGAGTATCCCGACGTGGACTCGCTCGCCTTTGCCGCTTTCGACGTCCGGGACCGGGCGTCCGGCGACCCCCTGCCCATCGCGAAGCGGAAGGACCTCTGTCGCCAGTACGACTTCCCGGAGGTCCCGTTCCACGGCGTTTTCACGCCCGAGGAGGCCGTCGATGCGCTGCCCGACCTGCTCGACGAACTCGACGCCGAGGGTCGGGAAGGCATCGTGATGAAGGCGCTCGACGACACTCAGTACCTGAAGTACACCACCTCGGCGGCCAACCAGGACGACCTGGCTCACGCGTTCGACCTCCCGTTCGACTACGGTCAGGCGTTCCTCTTTCGCCGCATCATCCGCGAGGGGTTCCAGGCCATCGAGTGGGAGGAGGACGAAGCGACCCGTCGGGAGCGCGCTCACGACCTCGGGGAGTCGATCCTGTTGCCGATGCTCGACACCATCGAGGACGTCCAGGGCGGCGAGACCGTCGGCGAGGAACACACCGTGCGCGCGCCGTCGGACGTGATCGACGACTTGCTCGCCCATCTGGAGGGGATGGGGCTGCACCTGCGGATCGACGAGGACCGCGAGGCCGACGGCGAGCGCGTCGTCACGTTCGTCAAGGAGACGCGCGCGACCAACGACAAGATCGACGCCTACCTCGACGGGCAGATCGTCCGGGAGTGACCGTCAGCCGTCGACGCTCACCGTCTCCGGTTCGTCATCGACCTCGACTTCTTCGTCGCTCTCCGCGGCGGTCGACTCGGCGCGGTCCTCCAGCAGGAGGCCGACGCCGCCGGCCGCGAGCATGCCGACGCCGGCGGCCCGGACGGTCCGGACGTACCAGTCGCTCGGTTCGAGCTCGCCCGCGTTCTCGAAGGGGAACCCCCAGAGCCGGACGTTGAGGTCGAGGTTCCGCTTCGGCGCGACCGCCGCGAACAGTCCCTGTACCAGTAGCCACGCGTAGCTCAGCTTGCGGAGTTTCGGGGTGAACACGACGGCGATACGGCGCGGGTCGACAAGAACCCCTCGTCCGCTCCCGGGCGGCGGGAACGGTGGCGGGCGGCCGCCGGCCCGCTCCGGACCGCGATTGCCGCCATCGCGCGTAGCGTTAGCCTTTAGCCGGCGGCTCTCGAATCGCGGGTAATGACTGCACAGGCTGTCGAAACGGGGGACCTCGTCGCCGTCATCGGGCTGGAGGTCCACGTCCAACTGGAGACGGCCACGAAGATCTTCTGTGGCTGTTCGACCGACGCCGCCGAGGAGCCAAACACCAACACCTGTCCGGTGTGTCTCGGGCTCCCCGGCGCGCTCCCGGTGCTCAACGAGGGGGCCGTCGAGGCGGCGGTCAAGGTCGGGAAGGCCATCGACGCGACGATTCCCGAGGACACCCGGTTCCACCGGAAGAACTACTACTACCCTGACCTGCCCAAGAACTTCCAGATCACCCAGTACGACGCGCCCATCTGCCAGGACGGCGAACTCGAGTTCAGCGTCGGCGGCGACCGCCGTACCGTCGCCATCCGCCGGGCGCACCTCGAAGAGGACCCCGGGAGCATCAAACACGTCCGCAAGGGCCGGGAGGACATCGAGACCCGGACCTGCTCCATCGACCGCGCCGACTACACCCTCGTCGACTACAACCGCGCGGGGACGCCGCTGATGGAGGTCGTCACCGAGCCGGACTTCCGCGACCCCGAGGAGGTCCGGGCCTTCCTCGAAAAACTGGAGGAGGTCCTCGAGTACCTCGGCGTGTTCGATCCCACCCGCGACGGGTCGCTCCGCATCGACGCCAACCTCTCGATGGTCCCCGCCGAGGAGGTCGGCGACGACGGCGACATCGACGAGGCCGTCCTCGAGGACGCGAACCGGACGGAGGTCAAGAACATCTCCAGTCACAAGGGCGCGGAGAAGGCCCTCTCCTTCGAGCGCTCGCGACAGAAGAAGCTCATCGAGTCGGGTCAGGCCGTCGAACAGGAGACGCGCCACTTCAACGAGACCCACGGGAACACCGTCTCGATGCGCTCGAAGGAGGAGGAGAAGGACTACCGCTACTTCCAGGAGGCGGACCTCCCGCCCCTGCAGGTGGCCGGCTGGAAAGACGAGATCGCCATCCCGGAACTGCCGGACGCACGCCGCGAGCGGTTCCAGCGCGAGTACGACCTGAGCGAGGAGGCGGCCTCGAAGCTCACCTCCACGAAGCAGGTGGCGGACTTCTTCGAGGACGTGGCCGAGGCCTACGACCCGGCCCTCGCGGCGACGTGGGTGGCGGACAACCTCCTCGGCGAACTCAACTACCGCGACATCGAGATCACCGAGATCGAGGGCCGACTCGACGAGGTGACGCGGTTGATCGAACTCGTCGCGGCCGACGAGATCACGGCGAAAAACGCCCACGAGACCGTCCTCCGGCGGATGCTCGACGAGGGCAACGACCCGGACGCCATCGTCGAGGCCGAGGGCCTCGGCAAGACCGGTGAGGACGAGATCGCCGCGGCTGTCACCGAAGCCATCGACGAGAACCCCGACGCGGTCGCGGACTACCACGACGGCGAGGGCGGCGCCATCAACTTCCTCGTCGGTCAGGTGATGCAGAAGACCGGCGGCTCTGCGGACCCCGGCGACGTGAACGAGCTGTTGCGGGCGGAGTTGGACGGTTGACGGTCCTGGTTTCGTAGCGTCTGTCTCGAAGACAGTCTTTTCATTCCCGTTGTCGAACCCCGAACGGAAATGGGGTGGGAGTCGGAGAACGCGGAAACGGGAGCGCGCGGTATCACGGCGTCCCGCGGCGGCGTCGTCCGCACAGTCCTGTGTCTGTTCGCGCTGGCGGGATACGGCGCGACGGGCTGGCTGGCGGTTCGCGCGACGGACCTGATCGAGGACGCGGGTGGGACGGTCCCGGACGGCCTGCTGGCGACGCTGAACGCGCCGCCGGAGGGCGTCGTCGGGCCGCTCTTTCTCGTCGCGGCGGTGCTCGCGGGCCACTTCGCGGCCGGCCTGCTGGCACTCGCGCTCGGAATCGGCGGGCCGGCGAGACGGCCGCTCCTCCCGCCGCCGGCGTTCGACGACCGGACGCGTCGCAATCTCAGGCGCGGGGGGGTTCTGCTGGTCGGCGTCGCCGGCATCGCCGCCGGCCTCGCCGCCCTCCCCTTCGTCTCCCGTAGCGGGTTCGAACTCCTCACCGCGGTCGGCGGGGCCAGCGCCATCGTGCTGTTCGTGCTGTATCTGACCGGGGCCTTGCTCGTGCTGTCCCCGCTCGTGCCGCCGGTTTCCTCGACTCGCGCGGGGATGGTCGGCCTCCTCGCCGGCCCGGCGCTGCTGGCGGTCGACGTGGCGGTCAGAAGCGGGGTCGGTGGCGACCCGACGACGCGGTCGGCGGTGGCGCTCGGCGTGGCGCTCGCGGTCACGGTCGGCGTCGCGCGGCCCGTCGCGACCCTCGTGCCGGCGGCTGCGGCGGCGCGCCGCGAGTGGGTCGTCTACGGGCTGGCGCTGCTCGCAGCTCTCGCCGCGTGGTCGGTTGGCGGCATCGTCGCGCCGGCACTTCCGACGCTGTACGGCGCGCTGGCGCTCCTCGTCGCGCTCCCACTCGTCGTACTCCTGCGGGGTATACGTCGTTCGCACGCGCGCGAGCGACGCGTGACTCGCACGCGCCTGGAGCCGCCCCTTCCGGCGGTTTTCCGCTACGAAACCTTTAGAACGTGGCTCCGCTTAGGGGGGTACAATGAGCACCTGCGTACCGGGAGGTGGGTCGCCGTGGAGCTAATCATCACGGAGAAGGACAACGCCGCGCGGCGCATCGCCGAGATTCTCAGCGAGGGCACCGCCGAGACCGAGCGCCGGAACGGCGTCAACGTCTACCGCTGGGGGCAGAAACGGGTCGTCGGCCTCTCGGGGCACGTCGTCGGCGTCGACTTCCCGCCGGAGTACAACGACTGGCGGGACGTGGAGCCGGTCGAACTCATCGACGCCGAGATCACGAAGTCGCCGACGAAAGAGAACATCGTCGCAACCCTCCGCGAGTTGTCGCAGCGGGCCGACGAGGCCGTCATCGCGACGGACTACGACCGCGAGGGCGAGCTCATCGGGAAGGAAGCCTACGAGATCATCCGCGAGGAGACCGACGCGCCGATCAAACGGGTCCGGTTCTCCTCGATCACCGAACGTGAGGTCCGGGACGCCTTCGCCGACCCCGACGACATCGACTTCGACCTCGCGGCGGCCGGCGAGGCGCGTCAGATCATCGACCTCATCTGGGGCGCGGCGCTGACCCGCTTTCTCTCCCTCTCGGCCCGGCAACTGGGCGACGACTTCATCTCCGTCGGCCGGGTCCAGTCGCCGACGCTGAAGCTCATCGTCGACCGCGAGCGCGAGATCGAGGCCTTCGACCCCGAGGACTACTGGGAGCTGTTCGCCGACCTGCACAAAGGGGAGGAGGCCTTCGAGGCGCAGTACTTCTACGACGACGACGGCAGCGAGGCCGAGCGCGTCTGGGACGAGGACAGCGCCGACGCGGCTCACGAGGCCCTGCTCGACGCGGAGGCGGCGACGGTCACGGAGGTCCGCCGGCGCACCCGGACCGACGAGCCGCCCGCGCCGTTCAACACCACACAGTTCATCTCTGCCGCCGGGTCGCTGGGCCACTCCGCACAGCGCGCGATGAGCCTCGCCGAGGAGCTGTACACCGCCGGCTACATCACGTACCCGCGGACGGACAACACGGTCTATCCCGACGACCTCGACCCGGACGACCTCCTCGACGCGTTCACCGACCACCGGACGTTCGGCGAGGACGCCGAGTCGCTGCTCGCGCTGGACGACATCGAGCCGACCGAGGGCGACGAGGAGACGACCGACCACCCGCCGATTCACCCCACGGGTGAACTGCCGAACCGCTCGGAGCTCGACGACGACGAGTGGGAAATCTACGAACTCGTCGTCCGCCGCTTTTTCGCAACCGTCGCGGAGCCGGCGACGTGGGCACACCTCCGGGTCGTCGCCGAGGCAAACGGCCGTCAACTGAAGGCGAACGGCAAGCGCCTCGTGGAACCGGGCTATCACGCGGTCTACCCCTACTCCAGCGCGAGCGAGAACTTCGTGCCCGAGGTCGAGGAGGGCGAGGAACTGGCGGTCTCGGACGTCGAACTGGCGGCCAAACAGACCCAGCCGCCCCGCCGGTACGGCCAGTCGCGGCTGATCGAGACCATGGAGGATATGGGGGTCGGCACGAAGGCGACTCGCCACAACGTGATCGAAAAACTGTACGACCGCGGCTACATCGAGGGGGACCCGCCACAGCCGACGGCGCTGGCGAAGGCGGTCGTCTCGGCTGCCGAGGAGTTCGCGGACCACATCGTCAGCGAGGAGATGACGGCGGAACTGGAGGCCGACATGGCGGCCATCGCCAACGGCGAGGCGACCCTGGAGGAGGTGACCGACGAGTCCCGGGAGATGCTGGAGCGGGTCTTCGACGAACTCCGGGAGTCCCACGAGGAGATCGGCGACTACCTCCAGGAGTCGCTGAAGGCCGACCGGACGCTCGGTCCCTGTCCGGAGAGCGACCACGACCTGCTGATCCGGCAGAGCCGCCACGGCTCTTTCTTCGTCGGCTGTGACGGCTACCCGGACTGTACCTACACGCTCCCGCTGCCGAGTTCGGGCGAACCGCTCGTCCTCGACGAGACCTGCGAGGAGCACGATCTCTCGCACGTGAAGATGCTCGACGGCCGCGACACGTTCGTCCACGGCTGTCCGCAGTGCCGGGCCGACGAGGCCGACGAGAGCGACGACGAGATCATCGGCGCGTGTCCCGAGTGCGGGGAGGGCGCGACGCCGGAGGCGACGCGAGGCGAAGGCGGTGAAACCGCCGGAGCGGGCGGCGAACTCGCCATCAAGCACCTCCGGAGCGGGTCGCGGCTCGTGGGCTGTACGCGCTATCCCGACTGCGAGTACTCGCTGCCGCTCCCCCGGCGGGGCGATATCGAGGTGGTCGAGGAGTACTGCGAGGACCACGACCTGCCCGAACTGGTGGTTCACGACGGCGACGAGCCGTGGGAACTGGGCTGTCCGATCTGCAACTACGCGGAGTACAAGGCCGAGCAGTCCCTTTCGGCCCTCGTCGACCTCGACGGACTGGGCGAGAAGACGGCGGAGAAACTCGCCGACGCCGCCGTCGAGTCGCTCGACGACCTCCGGACGGTCGACGCCGACGAGGTGGCGACGGAGATCCAGGGGGTCAGCGCGGCACAGATTCGCGAGTGGCAGGCCGAGGTCGGGGCGGCCGAGGAAGCCGCCGGCGACTGAGCGGGCGCCACCGCCGGTGCCGTTGCCGCGTGCGGATCCGCCGAACGCCCTTCCCCCGACCGGGTTTCCAAAGCGTTTTGCCCCCCGATGGGAATGGCACGGGTATGAGTGGCCCCTGGACCGAGTGGGACCACGTCCTGAAGATCGACCCGGACAAGACGCTGGTCGACGGGGAGACCTTCGAGGACGTCTGCGAGACCGGGACGGACGCCATCGCGGTCGGTGGCACGACCGGCATGACGGAGGAGAAGATGGAGCGGGTGATCGACGCCACCGGGAAGTACGACGTGCCGGTGTACATCGAGCCGAGCCACTCGGAGGCGGTCGTCCACAGCGACGCGCTGGCGGGCTATCTCGTCCCCATCGTGTTCAACGCCGGCGACGTCGCCTGGATCACGGGCGCACACAAGGAGTGGGCGCGGCTGGACGACGATATCGACTGGGCCCGGACCTGGACGGAGGCGTACATCGTCATGAACCCCGACGCCACCGTCGCGGAGTACACGTCTGCCGACTGTGACCTCGACGCCGACGAGGTCGCCGCCTACGCGGAGGTCGCCGAACAGATGTTCGGCCAGGAGATCGTCTACGTCGAGTACTCCGGACGCCTGGGCGACCCCGAGAAGGTGGCGGCCGCCCACGACGAACTCGACGACGCGACGCTCTTCTACGGCGGCGGCATCCACGACTACGACTCCGCACACCGGATGGCGAGCAACGCGGACGTGATCGTCGTCGGCGACCTCGTCCACGACGAGGGCGTCGACGCGGTCCGGGAGACCGTCGAGGGCGCCCACGACGCCCACGAGTGATCGGGGACGCCACCCTGCCTCCTGCTCACGAGCGAGACGACTCGGCCGTTCCGGCGAGGTGAATGGACGGGGCTTAAGTCCCGTCCACCCGGACCGATGAGCATGGACGACCGAACCTACACTGCAGAGGCCGAGCCGGGCGACACCGTCACTGTCGCCGGCTGGGTCCACGAGATTCGCGATCTGGGCGGGATTGCGTTCCTGATCCTCCGGGACACCACCGGCAAGATACAGATCAAGTTCGAGAAAGACGAGATGGACGACGAGCTGGTCGAGACCGGACTCGACGTCCAGCGCGAGAGCGTCGTCGCCGTCACCGGCGACGTCGAGGAAGAGGAGCGCGCGCCGACCGGCGTCGAGATCACGCCGGACAGCCTCGACGTGGTCGCCGAGGCCGACCCCGAACTCCCGCTCGACCCCTCCGGGAAGGTCGACGCCGAACTCCCGACGCGGCTGGACAACCGCACGCTCGACCTGCGGAAGGACGAGGTCAAGGCCATCTTCGAGATTCGCGCCGAGGTCCTCCGTGCCGTGCGCGAGCAGTTCCGCGACCTCGGCTGTACGGAGATCAACACGCCGAAGATCGTCGCCACCGGGACCGAGGGCGGGACCGAGCTGTTCCCGATCACGTACTTCGGGCGCGAGGCGTTCATGAACCAGAGCCCGCAGCTGTTCAAGCAGCTGATGGTCGGCTCCGGCCTCGAACGTGTGTTCGAGATCGGTCCGATCTTCCGCGCCGAGGAGCACAACACGCCCCGGCACCTCAACGAGGCGACCTCCATCGACTTCGAGTCGGCCTTCTACGACCACTCCGAGGCGATGGACGCCTGCGAAGCCGTCGTGAAAGCCGCGTACGAGGGCGTCGCGGAGAACTGTCAGGCACAGCTCGAGGCCCTGGACCTGCAGGACGACTTCGAGACCCCCGACGGCGACTTCCCGCGCCTGACCTACGAGGAGGCGCTGGACCGCATCAACGCGACGGGCGAACTCGACGAGCCGCTGGTGTGGGGCGACGACCTCCCGACCGAAGCGGAGCACGCCCTCGGACAGGACGTGGGCGAGCACTACTTCATCACGGACTGGCCCAGCGAGATCAAGCCGTTCTACATCAAGGACCACGACGACGACGAGGAGACCTCGACGGGCTTCGACATGATGCATCCGTCGATGGAACTGGTCTCCGGCGGCCAGCGTGAACACCGCTACGACCGCCTCGTCGAGGGCTTCGAGCAGCAGGGGCTCGACCCCGAGGCCTTCGAGTACTACACCAAGATGTTCAAGTACGGGATGCCGCCCCACGCCGGTTGGGGGCTCGGCGGCGAACGCCTCATCATGACGATGCTCGGGCTTGGGAACATCCGTGAGGCTGTGATCTTCCCGCGAGATCGTCAGAGACTGAGCCCGTAGGGCGAAGTCTCTGGGAGCCAACGAGTCGCGAGCAACGCGAGCGTCTCGCAGGACCGGCAGCGGCTGCCGCCATAGGCGACGCCGCTGTCCGTCGAGCGGGAATCTGAAAGCCAGTGATTACTCAGTGGCTCCCACGGCCTGTTCGCGCATTTCTCCGGTGAGGTGGGTCCCGTGGCTGTCGATGCGACGGACGACGCGTTTGGCCTGGCTGGCCGAGAAGTAGCGGTCGACGGCGGCGGCGCGAACGACGACGCCGAACGTCCCGGTGACGGTCGCGCCGAGCCCTTCCGCGACGGTCCGCAGGCGGCGGTCATCGGAAATCAGGCCGACGGGGGAGTCGCGGTCGGTGTCGTCGCGCTCCTCGACGGTCGCGAGAACGCCCTCGATGAGATCCGTATCGCTGTTTCGCTCGGACTCGCCGAGGACCTGGAGCGCCTCGTCGTGCCACCCGGTGTCGACGGGGCCCTCGTCTACCCCGTTCTCCGAGCGGAAGCGGTCGAGATTCGTCCGGGCGGGTTCGGCAGTGACCTCGGCACGTACCGACTCGGGGATGGCGAGCCGGCCGGCGAAGGAATCGAGCAGTTGCAGTTCGCCCACCTGCCCGAGCGCGACGAGCGTGGTGGCGCCGACGAAGACGCGGCTCATAGCTCCTGGGCGGCCTCGGCGTCGCGCCGGAGGTCCTCGGCGGTCAGTTGCGTCGTGAGATTGCGCTCGCGGGCGATCTCGAGCCACTCGGCGACCGAGACGCCGGCGATGCGTGCGGCCTCGTTGCTGGAGACGTCGCCCTGCTGGTAGCGGCCGACGGCCTCCCGGACCCGGAGTTCCGTCAGTCCCTCTTCGAGGGCCTTCCGGATGGTCGTACTGCGGTCCCCGTCCAGTAGCTCCGCGACTCGCTCCAGTTCCGCGAACGCCTCGTCGTCGATGCGCGCGCTGATTGTCGGCATGTATGCGTCGTCTTCGAGCGCAAACAAGAAGGTCGGGGGCGATTCGGGCCGCGAAAGCGGACACGGTCGGTCACCGCCGCGGTCTCGCTGGGCTCGCGGGTCGTTCCTCCTCGCTCGCTCGACCGGGGCGTCTCGGTCCGTTCGCCGTTCCTCACTCCTCGACGAGGCCGTGCCGGAGGGTATCGAGGGTCCGGTCCCAGGCGAGGCGGTCGGCGCGGGCGTAGCCGGCGGGGGTGCCCCCCATCGCGAGCAGGAGAGGGAAGCCGGGCAGGGCCATCCCGCGGGTCGCGCGCTCGGTGGTGGGGTGGGAGGGAACCTTGATGTCGTGGCCGGCACCCGGGACCCGCAGGTGGCCGTAGCGGTGGGGGTACTCGGTGGCGTCGAGACGGGCCATCGCCCGCGTGGCGAGGTCGGGGGCGGGCCAGACCCGGTCGTCGCCGCCGGTGACGAACTGGACGGGCCCGCCGATCTCCTCGACGGGGATGGTAGCCGCGTCGAGGGTCGCGTCGGGCGTCTCGCGGAGGCCGCGCTCGAACAGGGGGCGGAGCGCGAGCGGGGTTCGCCGGAGCCAGTGGTAGCCGGCCCGCAGTCGGAACGCCGGCGGCGGCGAGAGCGGGACGTACGGGTAGGGGTCGCCGTCGACCGCCCAGGCCGAGCCGGGGTCCTCGGTCACGGCGTTGCCCTGGAAGACGACCGACGAGGGGACGTAGGCGACGACGGCTCGGACGCGGTCACACCGTGCGCCGGTCAGCAGGGCGAGTTCGCCGCCGCGCGACCAGCCCACGACGCCCAGCGGCGGGTCCGCGACCGCGCCGGCGTCGGCCAGCCACCCGACGGCCCCGTCGATGTATTCGAGGGGGACCTCGACCAGCCGGGAGGGGCGCCCGTCGACGCCGAAGTACGCGAGCGCGAGGACGGCGAACCCGCGGGAGGCCAGTAGCGAGGCCGCCCGGCGCGACGGGAAGCCGCCGCTAGACCCGCCGAGCAGGAGGACGCCCGGATGCGGTCCCGTTCCCGGTGGCTCGAACAGTTCGGCGACGAGGTCGCTGTCGGCCACGCGCCGGCGCGTGACGCCGGAGCTGGCGAAGCGGCGCTCGACGGTTGCGGTGGCGAGGGTCCGGCCGTCCAGCGAGGCGGTCAGCGAGACGTTCCCGTCCGACTCGACCCGGTCGCTGGCGGCGGGGCGGTCGCCGACGCGGCGGGCGGACCAGACGAGTCCCATCGCGTCGGCCCGTCCGTAGGTGCCCGCGAGCGGTGCCTGCTCGCCGAGGTCCGCGCGGCCGTCGGTGTCGGTCCGGACGACGGCGTGGGACGCCCACATCGCGCCGTCGAGCGGGAACCGTGCGCGGACGGTCACCGTCCGCCGCGGCGGGAAGTCGCGGAGTCGAACCGCGAACCGTTCGTCGAGCAGACAGTGGTCGGGGGCGAGGAGCGTCGGGTCGGTGCCGTCTGCATCGGTCGGCATTCGCTCGGCAATCCCGCCGCCGGCCACATAACGACCACCATTTACGTGCCCGGGGACCCGACGGGGAGGCATGACTGACGCGGAGGCGTTCGTGCCGGGGCACGTGACCGGTTTCTTCTCCATTCACCGCAACGAGGCCGACCCGACGAAGACCGGGTCCCGCGGTGCGGGGCTGGCACTGACCGACGGCGTGACGGTCACGGTCGAACGGGCCGCGGAGCCGTCGGTGGCACTCAACGGCGTCGCGGTCGAGATGGACGCCGTCGAGACGGTTCTCGATACGCTGCAGGCGTCCGCCCGCGTAGAGGCCGAGACGCCGCTGCCGGTCGGCTCCGGGTTCGGCGTCTCGGGCGCGACGACGCTCGGGACGGCCTTGGCGGTCAACGCCGCCTTCGATCGTGGGCTCTCGGAGAACGAACTCGTGACCATCGCCCACGGCGCGGAGGTGCAGGCGGGGACGGGGCTCGGTGACGTGGTCGCGCAGGCCCGGGGCGGCGCCCCCATTCGACTGGAACCCGGCGGGCCACACGACAACCAGCTCGACGGCGTGCCCGAGCGCGCCCGCGTCGAGTACCACACGATGGGCGAACTCCCGACCGAGGAGGTCATCTCCGGGGACTCGGAGCTGTTGAACCACGCGGGCAAGCGGGCGCTCTCGCGGCTCGTCGAGGAGCCGACGCTGGCCTCGTTCATGCGCGCCTCCCGGCAGTTCGCCCGCGAGGCGGAGTTGCTGACGCCCGAAATCCGGGACGTGATCCTCGACGTGAACGAGGCCGACGGCCAGTCGTCGATGGCGATGCTGGGGAAGACGGTGTTCGCGCTGGGCCACGGCCTCTCCGACGCGGGGTACGACCCGGCGACCTGCTGGATCGACCCGACGGGCGCACGCATGGCGACGCCGGACGACGAGAGCCCCGACCCGGTCTGACCCCGCGAACGGACCCCACATTTAACGTCACCACCTCGCTTACCGACGGGGTAGGTGACAGAATGGCAACCGGATCCCGCCCCGACAGCGTGTTCTACGGGGTGTACGACAAGTACGTGGGGGAAGCGCGCACGAAGCCCCAGGTGTACGGGTACTGGGTGTTCGTGCTGGGGCTGCTCTCGGCCATCGCCGCTGGCGGCGTCCTCGCGGTCGGAACCGCCGTCGACCTCGGGCTCGCGCCGCTCGCCCTCGAGGAGATCGTCGTCGTTCTCGGGGGCTGTGCCGGCATCGGTCTGTTGCTCGGTGCCGTCCTGCAACTCCCCCTGCGACGGCGGGCGATCTACGTCGCCGTGCTCGGTTCGGTCGCGTCGCTCGCGGCCGTCGGCTTCTTCTTCCGGCTCTATCCCCGTAGCTGGAACCTCGCGACCACGCCGAGTCGGGCCGTCGCGGCGGCCTACGTCGGCGGGCTGGGCGTCGTCGCGGTCGTCGCGGCGCTCATCCCCGTGGTGACCGGCCGCCGGAGCCTCCTGCTCGACGAGGAGCCGGCCGAGACGCTGTCCTGGATGGTCGACGAGGAGGCGACGGCGTCGGGATCGGCGTCGGCGGTCATGCTCGGCGAGGCCACCCGTGACGGCGTGTTCGCCGTCTTCCCGAGCGATGGGGGCTGGCGCTGGTGGTTCGTCGAACAGGCGGCGGTCGCCGACAGCGTCCGCGACTACGAGACACAGACGAAGGCGGAACTCGCCCTCGACGGCATCAAGGAGAAGGTCGAGGCGGCGAGCCTGCTCGAGATCACTCACGCCGCGTTCCGGCTGTACAGGGCCGACGGCTCGGCGGACGGAACCGACGGCGCGTACCGCTGGCGGCTGGTCGACGAGGACGGGATCGCGCTCGCCGACAGCGACGGCCCCTACGACACCCGCGGCCGCGCCGAAAACGCCGTGAACCTCCTGAAGGAACACGGTCCCAACGCGGCCCGGCTGGACGTGAACGACGGCGCGTTCGAGCTGTACGGGAGCAACGCCGGCGACGCGAGCGGCGCTTCTGCGGACGACGGCGAGCGTGTGTGGCGCTGGCGCCTCGTCGACGAGGACCGCGGGACGCTCGCCGCCGGCCCGGGCGGGTACGACGAGCGCGCAGCCGCCGAGGAGGCGCTGGCGGCCGCCCGCCAACGGATCCCGTCGGCGCCGCTGATGGACGTCGAGTACGTCGGATTCGAGTTGATCAAGGTCGACGGTGGGAGCGCCAGCTCGCCGGCTGACGCCGACGGGGAGTGGCGCTGGCGGCTGGTCGATGCGGCCGACGACCCGATCCTGGAGAGCGCGGCGACATTCCCCGACCGCGAGGCCGCCGAGGCGTCGGTCGCCCGGCTCGCGGAGGGGGCCATCGACGCGCCCTTCCTCGAAACGGGGTCGCCGGCCTACGAGGTGGTCGCCCACGAGGACGGCGGCTGGGGTTGGCGACTGGTCGACGACGACGCGTCGGTCGTCGCGACCTGCGAGGAGCCGGTCCCGTCCGCGGAGAGCGGGCGCACGGTCGTCGGCCGCATCAAAGACGTCGTTGCGGACGCGTCGGTGATCGACCTCGACGACGCGGCGTTCGAGGTCTACCCCGAGGGGGACCGCTGGGCCTGGCGGCTGGTGACCGAGGACCGTGAAACGGTCGCGGAGTGCCCACAGACGGGCTACGAGGCGGAGGCCGCGGCACAGGCGGCCGTCGAGCGCGTCCGCGAGGAGATCGAGCGGGCCGACCGTATCGAGTTCGACTCGTCGGCGTTTCATCTCTACGAGGCCCCCGACGGCGGGTGGAACTGGCGGCTGGTCGACGGCGACGGGAGCGTCGTCTCCGACAGCGGTCAGGAACACGCCTCGAAGGAGGACGCCGCGGCGGCGATGAACACGATGAAAGAACACGCGCCGGACGCCGACCTCGTCGAGATCGAGACGGCGACGCTCGAACTGTACGAGGCCGACGGGAACGGCGGAGGATCGTCGGACGGGGCCCACGGTGCGTGGCACTGGCGGCTGGTCGGTGCCGACGGGGAGACGCTGGCGACCAGCCCCGGCCGGTACGGGTCGGCCGACGCGGCCCGGGAGGGGATGGAGACCCTCGAACTGCTCGCGCCCAACGCCGACGGGCGGACGATGGACGCCGCGGCGTTCCAGGTGTACACCGGCGCGGGCGAGGACCGCCGGTGGCGCTGGCGACTCATCCACCCCGACGGAACCATCGTCGCCCGGAGCGAGGACGGGTTCGCGTCCAGGGAGGACGCCGAGGCGGCCGCCGAGTCCGTCGCGGCCTTCGCTGCCGACGCGACGGTCCACACCATCGAGGACATCGCGGTCCGGTTCGGGACCAGAGAGCGGACGGTCGACGACGAGGGGACGACCGTCACCGAGTGGAACTGGGAGGTCGTCGACGGCGACCGGAGTCGACTCGCGACCGGAACCGAGGTCTTCGACTCCCGCGACGGGGTCGCCGAGCGGGGCCGGCTGTTCCGCGACCACGCCGGGGCGGCCAGCGTCTTCCGGGCCGACCCCGTCGCTTTCCGGCTGGAGGAGGGCTCGGGGGGTGTCGCGAGCGGAGCGAGTGACGCCTCGTCGGACTCGTCCGACGGTGGGTGGCACTGGCGGCTGGTGGACTTCGACCGGAACACGCTGGCCGTCGGGACCCGGACGCACGACGAGCGCGCGGACGTCCGGGCGGACCTCGAGCGGGTGCAGGAGCTGGCGACCGACGCGGACCTGCTCGATTTCGACGTGGCGGCCTTCGAGATCGTCGAGGACGGCCACGGCTGGCGCTGGCGGTTCATCGACACCGCCGGGACCGTCATCGGCAGGAGTGGGTCGACCTTCGGCAGCCGGCGCGAGGCCCAGCGCGCGCTCGGCCACCTCCGGGCCAGCCTCTCGGATGCGAGCCTGCTCGACATCGACTCGCCGGCCTTCGAGCTCCACGAGGACGACGGCGGAGACGGCGAGGACACGACTGCCGACGCGCCGCTTGAGCCCTCTGGCGGCGGCTGGCGGTGGCGGCTGGTCGACACCGACGGCTCGACGCTCGCGGAGAGCATGCGGACCTACCCGACGCGGCGTGAGGCACGCGAGGCGCTGGACTCGCTTCGGTCGTTCGGCGGCGACGCCGCGACCGCGGTCGAGGCCTGACTCTCACGCTCGCTGAGGGAACGCGTGATTTTTGGTCCGGGCCCGCCCGCTCCCTCTATGGACGACATCGAGATACCGGAGAGCCACCCGCGGTACGAGTCGCTGTTGACTCGCCACCGCATCGAGGCGGGGGTCGAGGCGGGGATCACCTCCCGGCAGGGACTCATCGCACAGGGGCGCGGTGAGGCCTACGACTACCTGCTCGGGGAGGAGACCATTCCGAGCGCCGACGACGCCGCCCGCGCCGCCGCCGCCCACCTCCTCGCGGCCGACCACGCGGTCCTCTCGGTCAACGGCAACGTCGCCGCCCTCGTCCCCGGCGAGATCGTCGACCTCGCGGCCGCGACTGGTGCGGACATCGAGGTGAACCTCTTCAACCGCACCGACGAGCGGATGCGGGCCATCGTCGAGCACCTCCAGGACCACGGCGCAGAGGACGTGAAGGGCCTGACCGCCGACGGGCGCATCCCCGGGCTGGACCACGAGCGGGCGAAGGTCGACGCCGACGGCATCGGCGCCGCGGACGTGGTGCTCGTCCCGCTGGAGGACGGCGACCGCGCAGAGGCCCTGGCGGAGATGGGCAAAACGGAGCTCGTCATCGACCTGAACCCCCTCTCGCGGTCGGCCCAGGCCGCGACGGTCCCCATCGTCGACAACATCATCCGCGCGGTCCCGAACGTGACCGCCCACGCCCGCGAACTGGCCGACGCGAGCGACGCCGAACTGGCGCAGATACGCGACGACTTCGACGCCGAGGCGGCCCTCGAAGCCGCCGAGGACCGCATCCGGTCGGGGGGTGACTGAGGTGTCGCTGCCGCCATACGTGTACGTCGACCGGCAGTTGCCGACGGCCGAGATCGTGCGGACACACCTCGAGTCCCGGACGCTGACGCCGTTCGGGGACGAGGAGCGGCTCGAACGCCTGCACCGCGTCTTCTACCCGGTTTTCCGGGTCGACTTCGAGTACGAGACGAGCAAGGGGACGCTGATCGGCAGCGAGGAGAAATCGGAGACGGCGTTTCTGGACGGGCTGTGGGCCGACAACGACGAACACGTCGGCCAGTACGCCGCCGAGACCGAGTCGCTGACGAACCTCCCCACGAGCGATTACGACTTCGGCCGCGACCGCTCGGGACTGGGCCGGAGCATCCTGCTCGAGTTCCAGGTGGCGAACGAGCGCGCGGCGTCGCTGCTGCCCGAGCGGGTCGCCGACTACGAGGACCAGCGCAGCCACGGACAGTCGGACACCGCCGACCTCTTCTTGCGGAAGCTCCGTGACCACTACGGCCTGCCCGGGGACTTCGACCCCGAGGGATTTCGCCAGGTGACGGACGTGACCCGGCTCTATCTCCCCTTCTGGCTCGCGGAGTACCGCAGCGAGGACCCCGACGAGGACAACGCCATCCTGCTCACGTTCCGGGACGCCGACGTGAGCAAAGCCGAGATCGTGGACCACGGCTGGCTGTCGGATTTCGTCTCCGAGGACCCGACCCGGCTCGCGGAGTACGGCCACGAGGTCACCCTCGACCGCGTGCAAGAACAGCTCTCGAAGGACGACGGGGGGGAAAACGGCGACCGGACTGGTCGCCGCTCCGACGGGACGGACCGCCCGGTCGAGCGCGGCGTCAGCCCCGGCGGTGACCCCACCGACGACGAAATCGTCCAGCCCGACGACGTGGAGATGGACGCCGACACGCTCGTCGAGGCACGCGTCGAGCGCGGCTTCGGTGACGTGGGCGGCATGGGCGACCTGAAGGAGACGCTGCGCCACAAGGTCGTCCGCCCGCTGGAGGACCCCGAGACGTTCGCGGAGTACGGCGTCGGCGTCGTCAACGGCGTCCTCCTCCACGGGCCGCCGGGCTGTGGGAAGACCTACATCGCGGAGGCGCTGGCCGGCGAGGTCGGCCACGACTTCGTCGAGGTGTCCCCGGCGGACCTGACGAGCAAGTACATGGGCGAACCCGCCCAGAAGGTGCAGGAACTGTTCGAGATCGCCCGCGCGAACCAGCCCTGCCTGCTCTTTCTCGACGAGATCGACGCGGTCGCGGGCGCCCGCGACGGCGAGAGTAACATGAACTCAAGCGAACAGCAGATGGTCAACCAACTGCTGACGGAACTGGAGGAGTCGACGGACGACGACGTGGTCGTGATGGGGGCGACGAACCTCGTCGCGGACGTGGACCCGGCGATCAGGCGGTCGGGCCGGTTCGACGAGCGCGTGGAGGTGCCGCCGCCGGACGCCGACGCACGCCGCGAAATCGTCGACATCCATCTCGCCGGCCGGCCGGTCGCCGACGACATCGACCTCGAACCCGTCGTCGAGGAGACGGTGGGCTACGCGGCCAGCGATCTCGAACTGATCGCTGAGAACGCCGCCCGCAAGGCCCTGCGGGAGGGCGTCGACATCGGGACCGACCACCTCGTGGCGGCCGCCGAGGAGGCCGACTCCTCGATCCCGGGGTGGGACGGTCCGGCCGACGAGGACGACCACGTCGAACAGCCGGCCGGCGTCGACCTCGAAGCGCGGTCGCTGGTCGAACCGGACCCGAGCCGCGACTTCGACGACGTGGGCGGGATGGCCGACCTGAAAGCCCGCCTTCGCGAGACGGTCATCGATCCGCTGGAGAACCCCGAGGACTACGACGAGTACGGGCTGGACGTGCTCAATGGCCTCCTGCTCTACGGCCCGCCGGGGTGTGGGAAGACGTACCTCGCGGGGGCGCTGGCGGGCGAACTCGGCCACGGTTTTCTCGAAGCGACCCCCGCCGATCTGACGAGCAAGTGGATGGGCCAGCCGGCACAGAACGTCGCGGACCTGTTCGCCGTCGCGGAGGCGAACGCTCCCTGTGTGCTGTTCATCGACGAGATCGACGCCATCGCCGGTTCGCGGACCGGCGGCATGAACACCAGCGAACAGCAGATGGTCAACCAACTGCTCGCCGAACTGGAGGACGTGGGCGAGGAGGTGGTCGTCGCGGCCGCGACGAACCTCGTCGAGGACATCGACGGTGCCATCCGGCGGTCGGGCCGGTTCGACGAGCGCGTGGAGGTGCCGCCGCCGGACGCCGACGCGCGGCGGGCCATCCTCGAAATCCACCTCCGGGGACGGCCGGTCGCCGACGACATCGACTGGGGGCCGGTCGTCGATGCAACCGAGGGCTACGCGGCGAGCGACCTCGAACTGCTGGCGGAGAACGCCGCCCGACAGGCGATGCGCGAGGACACGGACATCGAGCAGACGCACCTGAAACGGGCCGTCTCGGGGACCGAATCGAGCATCGCCGACTGGGTCGGCGCGCGCTGAGAGCGGCTCACTCGAACTCGAAGGGGCTCTCGGCGGCTTCGAGCGAGACCTGCCGAGCGGTGTCGATGCCGGTGATCTCGAAGCGAGCGCCACCCCGTTCGCCGTCGGTGACGCCGATGTCCCAGTCGTGGGCGTCGACGATCTCGGAGACGATGGAGAGGCCGAACCCCGTGCCGTCGTCGGCGGTGGTGTGGCCGTACTCGAATACCTCGTCGCGCTCCTCGGGAGGGATGCCGGGGCCGTCGTCCTCGACGGCGAAGCCGTCCGCCATCGTCTCGACGCGGATGGCGACGTCCTCGCCGACGTGGTCGATGGCGTTCCGAAAGAGGTTCTCGAAGGCCTGCTGGAGGCGGTCGCGGTCGGCCTCGACGGCCTCGTCGCCGACGATCTCGAAGTCGGCCGCGGGTGCCTCGACGGTGGCCCAGGCGTCTTCGGCGACTTCGCGGACGAGCACCTCCTCGGTCTCGCCGACGGTCTGGCCCTGCCGGGCGAGCTGGAGGAGGTCGTCGATGAGCCGGTCCATGCGGTCGGCGGCGTCCTCGAGCGCGTCGAAGTGTTCGGCATCGCCGGTCTCGCGGGCCAGTTGGGTCCGGGCGCTGATGACGTTCAGCGGATTGCGCAGATCGTGGGAGACGACGCTGGCGAACTCCTCTAACTGTTCGTTCTGCTGGCGGAGCCGCTCCTCCCGGCGGGTTCGCTCGGTGATGTCCCGGAGGACGATGAGTTCGCCGAGCAGGATGTCGTCGTCGTCGGTCAGGGGCGTGCCGACGCGCTGGTAGTGGCGCCCGGTCTCCTCGTCGGTGACGGCCTCGCGGTGGCTCATGGAGGCGTCGACGGGCGCGGGCGGGACGGCGAAGGGACGGAGCACGTCGCCGACCGACTGGCCCGTGGCCTCGTCGAGGGGGACGGTGAGAAACGGCTCGGCCTGCGGATTGACGTTGACGACGAGGCCGCGCACGTCGATCACGACGACGGCCTCGTCCATCTGCTGGACGGCGGTCTGGGAGGCGACGGGGACGAGCGTGAACAGGCCGTGGCGGGCGATGCCCCAGGAGATGGTGAACGCGGCGACGCCGGCGCCTACCAGCGAGACGTTCACCGCGGGGACGGGGTTGAGCGCGGCCGCCTCGACGCCCAGGCCCGCCAGCGCGGTCGTGGCGCCCATCACGAGTATCGTCGCCTGTCTGCGGTAGATGCCCTCCGAGTCGAGGACGTGTCGCCCAAGCAGGGCGACGCTGACCAGCAGGACGACGCCGCTGTAGAGCGCGAACACGGCCGTGAACGGACCGTATTCGACGATGAGCGTCTCGTAGCCGCTGGTCGCGGCCGCCACGTCGGTCCAGGCGAGCCGGTGGAACCCGTTCGTCGCCGAGAGGCCGGCGAACGCCACCGGGACGGCCATCGTCGCGGCGGCGGTCGGGAGCGTGAGATAGTCGTCGGTCCCGGTGTACCGGAGCGCGAACAGGAACAGCAGGCCGGGTATCGGCGCGGCGACGGCGTAGGTCGCTTTCAGCCACAGCGTCGCGGCGTCGGTCCCGACGACCCCGACCCTGACCGCGGTGACGAGCAGTGCGGTCGCGGCGGCAATCGAGAGACAGACCGAGAGATAGCCCCCGGGAACCGGCTCGTAGGCGCGCTGCTGGCGGACGACGTACAGCGCCGCGAGCAGCACCGCCGCTGCGGCGACGAGCAGCGGCGCAGTAAACGGGGTGTTCTGCCAGACCATACGGGCGTTTCCCAACGGTTCTCAATAGCGCGACTTATCAGTTTTCGCTTTTCTTCGCAGTCGAAACGGGCAACCGCTGGCGGTTCCGTCGTTTCCCTCGGCCGAACCCGGGACGGTCCCCGCGACGGTCCCGGACGGGGCGGGGGAATTAAACGCCGGACCGCCGAACCCCCCGCAGGGCCAATGGCACTCCAGTTACCGAGCGAGATCGTCGTCGAGCGGTTCCTGCCGACGGCGCGGGCGATGCTCGCGGCGGAACTCGACGCCCGCGGGTTCACACAGCAGGCCGTCGCGGACCGTCTCGGCGTCACGCAGGCCGCGGTGAGCAAGTACCTCAACGAGGACGTTCCGACCGAGGACCGCTTCGTGGAGGACGCCCGGATGCAGGCCACGGTCGAGCGCATCGCCGCGGGCTTCGCCGACGGCTCGATGGACGACTACGAGGCGCTGGGCGAACTCCTCGCGCTGGTCCGGGAGTTCGAGGACCGCGGTCCCATCTGTGCGGTCCACGAGGAGGAGATGCCCGCCCTCCAGGGGACGGGCTGTGACCTCTGTATCCGCGGGCTCGACGCCGACGTGAGCGAGGAGCGCGCGGTGCTCGCCTCCGTCCGGAAGGCCGCCCGCCGGATCGCCGACACGCCGGCCGTCGTCGATCACATCCCGAACGTCGGGATGAACGTCGGCATGGCGCTCGCGAACGCCGAAGACCAGCTCGACGTGGCGGCGATCCCCGGCCGCATCCACTCGCTCCGGGGCCGCGTCAACGTCCCCTCGAACCCCGAGTTCGGGGCCTCCGAACACGTCGCGACGACGATCCTCACCGCGATGCGGGTCGACGACTCGATCCGTGGCGGCATCAACCTCGCTACCTCCAACGCCATTCTCGACGCCGCCCGCGACGCCGGCTACGACCCCGTCGCCTTCGATGCCGACTACGATGGCCGTGCCGTGCACCTCGAAGCCCGCTTCCGCGAGGCCGGTCGCGTCCCGACGGTCGTCTATCACGAGGGCGCCATGGGCATCGAACCGATCACCTACGTCCTCGCCGAGACCGCCGAGGACGCCGCAATCGCCCTCGCCGATCTCGTCGACGCCGTCAGCGGCGCCGACGACTGACCGCCCGGTTCGGCACTTCTCACTGCGCCACCTGCTCCGCGACGCCAGTCATAAGCCGCTTGTATCGGTAATTTATAACACAACGCATAACACCACGGGGTGTTAACACCCAGTGGTATGAGCGAACGCGATTTCGATCAGTTCAGCGACGTCGGCGAAGCGGAAGTGACCCGTGCCATCGGCCAGGAGTGGACCGAGGAGTTCATGGACTTCAGCGACAGCGACGTGATCATCGTCGGTGGGGGTCCCTCGGGGCTGATGGCGGCGAAGGAACTCTCCGAGCGCGGGGTTCAGACGATGGTGGTCGAGAAGAACAACTACCTCGGTGGCGGCTTCTGGCTCGGCGGCTTCCTGATGAACAAGGTCACCGTCCGGAGCCCGGCCCAGCAGGTGCTCGACGACCTCGACGTGGACTACAAGCAGTCCCAGGACAGCGAGGGGCTGTACGTCGCCAACGGGCCCGAGGCCTGTTCCGGCCTCATCAAGGCCGCCTGTGACGCGGGCGCGAAGATGCAGAACATGACCGAGTTCACGGACATCGTCATCCGCGAGGACCACCGCGTCGGCGGCATCGTGATGAACTGGACGCCGGTCCACGCGCTCCCCCGCGAGATCACCTGCGTCGACCCCATCGCGGTCGAGGCGGACCTCGTCATCGACGCGACCGGCCACGACGCCGTCGCCATCTCGAAACTCCAGGAGCGGGGCGTCCTGAACGCGCCGGGCATCGAGCACGCCGACGAGCACAACACCGGCATGGACCAGACCGGCGACGACTCCTACGGCGCGCCCGGTCACGACTCGCCCGGCCACGACTCCATGTGGGTCGGTCAGAGCGAAGACGCCGTCGTCGAGCACACCGGTCTCGCCCACGACGGCCTCGTCGTCACCGGGATGGCTACCGCGACGACCTACGGTCTCCCGCGGATGGGGCCGACGTTCGGCGCCATGCTCCTCTCCGGAAAGCGTGCCGCACAGGCCGCCATCGACGAACTCGGCGTCGACGCCGAGGACGTGGACATGACGACGCGCGCCGAGCCCGCGGACGACTGACCACCTTTTTCTCCTCGGGTGGCCTCCGGCCACCACTCGTCGAAAAACGTGGGCGAAAAAGCCGGACGCTCACTTCGTTCGCGTCCGGTGCAACACGCTTGCCGGCACAGCGACAGCACCGCCGACCGCAAGACGTTTTCACGCGGGGATACCACCGACGAATATGGTCGACCGGGTCACGCTCTATCGCGCGCCGACGACGGAAGCCAACGCCGACGCCATCGCCGACTGGCTCGCCGAGCGCGTGGCCGCCGAGGTTCGGGTCCGGGACTGGTTTCTCGATATCTACGCTGACGGGGAACTCGCGGAGGCGTTCGCCGCGGCGCGAGTCCTCTCGCCGTACGACCGCGAGACGGGCAACACGATGCTCGGCATCGTCCGCTACGAGGAGCGCGCTCTCGAGCACCCCGAGCGCGCCGGCGGCGTCATCTACGACGGCCTCGCGGTTCAGGAGGCGCTCCGCCGGCGGCTCCCGGCCGACGAGCGCGGCCTCGACCACCTCCACGTCCCCCTGCTCGACCGCGTGCTGGGGACCTGGGGCGACCACGACGGCCGCTGGCACAAGCGCGTGAACGTCCTCGGTCAGCCGGGTCTCGTCTCCGTGCCCGGCCTCTACGAGGCGCCCGCGAAGCCGGAGGCCTACTACAAGGCGAAACAGCAGTCGGCGATGGTCTCCGGGAGTTCGCCGCCCCGGGAGGTGCTGGAGGAGCAGGTCGAGGGCGACTTCCTCGTCGAGTCGGACCCGCGGACGACGGAGGCGCTCCGGGGGTACGTCCTCCAGGCCTACCACTACCTCGACACGGGCGAGGCCTTCTGTGACGACGGGGACTGCCGGCTCGCGAACCCCCACCGCCAGCCCGGCGTCGTCGCGGCGCAACTCCGCGACCCCGAGTTCTGCCCCGACCACGCCGAACGGTACCGACCGTGAGGGGCCGCGCCGTCACTCGCCGACGGCGACCGTCACGTTCCCGTTGGCGCGCACGGTGGCGTTGGTGACGAAGGCAGGGTCGCCGAACACGAGCGCGACCGTCCGGTCGTCGAGGGAGACGACGCGGAAGTCGGCGGGCGAGGCGCGGTCGCGGGCGGTCGCGTAGTCGTCGAGCGCGGTTTCGAGTTCACCCGCCTCGGCGGCGGTGTCCCAGCGCAGGACCCACGCCCAGCCGAAGCGGCTGTCGTTGGTTGAGTGCTGGAAGACGGCGAGGTGGTCGGTGCCCCACCCGGTCGCGGCGACGGCCGCTCGCTCGGGAGTGAGTTCCGTCCCCAGCGCGGTCCGGGTCGTCATCTCACCGAGCGTGTTGTTCCCCAGCGACGCCCACTCGTCGGTCGTGTTCCCCACGACCACCGAGAGGTTCGCCGGTGGCTCCTCGCTTCGGCTGTAGTTGTGGATCACCTGTTCGGTCGTGCGAGGGTGGTCGTCGTAGGCCCGCGAGAGGTTCGCGGGGTCGTCGATGCGGTGGGCGACGTACTGGGCGCCGAAGCGGTACTGGGCGAGCGCGGAGCGGTACGTCGCCGACCCCGACTCGTAGAGGTTCCGGACGTACGCGGAGTTGTTCTGCACGTCGAGATACCGGTGGGCGTAGACGTCGGCGACGTAGACCGCCCCGCCCTCGACGAGCGAGCGGCGGGTCTTGAGCCGGTCGGTCGTCAGCCGCTGCTGTGTCAGCCGTCCGGCCCAGGGGAGCAGCGTCGTCCGGTACTGGACGAGGTGGACGAACTCGTGGGCGAGGACGCGCTCGGTCTTCCCGGCCGAGCCGTCGCCGGGGTGGACGTAGACGGCGCCGAACCGGGTGACGCCGGTCGGCTCGCTCCAGTCGACGGAGACGTTCTCGAAGCCGAGCGCGCGGTTCAGCGGTGACGCGCCGACGCGTCCGACGCTCCGGCGCCACTCGCTGAGGTTTCGCACCCGCACCGGCCAGGGTTCGGCGTCGCTGTCGAGCAACGACTGGACGCGGGCATAGGTCCGGGTCGCGTTGATTGGGAGCGTCCCGTTCTCGACGGTCACGGTGTAGCTCGGTGCGCCAGTGTCCGTACTCGCCGGCGTCGGCGTCCCATCCCCGGGCGTCGGTGACTCGGCCGTCTCGGACTCGTCGGCGGTCGTCGTTCCGGTTCCGTCGGCGGCCGTCGGTTCCGGGCTCACTCCGTCCGTTGTCGCGGGCGCTTCGGTCGCCGTTCCCCCACCAGGGCCGCTCCCACACCCCGCCAGCAGCAGGAGGAGGGCGACGGCGAGGGGAGCCACTCGGTCGGCTGCGCGCATGTCAGATACGTCTGACAGGTCTCACTAATTCCTTGCCGCTCGGCGTCTCCGCTTCGCGGGCCAGGCTGCCGCTCACTCGGGCGGTGCCGTGACGGTGACCGCGGCGTCGTCGGCGCTGGCGGTCGCGTTCGCGACGAACGAGGGGTCACCGCCGAAGACGACCGTCGTGTCCGCGTCGACGCGGACGAGTCGGAAATCGTAGGCGGTCGAGCGCCGCTCCCGGTACGTCTCGAAGGCGTCGGCGAACGCCGTCGCATTCGCGGGGTCGTCCCACCGGAGCGTCCACGCGACGGCGGCCACCTGCCCGTTCCGGAAGACGGCGATCTCGTCGTTCCCCCAGCCGGCGGCCGCCGGGGCGGCCACCGAGCGGGGGAGCTGGTCGCGAAGCGCCACCCGGACGAACAGCTCGCCCATCCGGTCGGTCCGCGGGACCCGCCAGCCGCGTCGCTCGTAGCTCACCGTCAGGTTCCGTGGCGGCTCCGCCGCCGGCGACAGGTCGTGGAGGACCTGCTCGCTCGTCGTCGGTCGGTTCTCGTACAGCGCCGAGAGGTTGTCGGGCGAGTCTATCTCCCGTGCGGCGTACCGGGCGCCGAAGTAATAGAGGCTGTAGATGTATCGGGTCCCGGTCGGGCCGGCCTCGTACCGCTGGCGTGCCCGCTCCCGGTGGCCGGTCGAGTTCAGCCCGTACCGCTCCGCGTAGCGGTCGGCGACGTAGACGGCACCGCCCTCCGCGAGCATGGCGTTGGCCTGGAACCGGTCGCGGTGCGGCGGCGACGTGTCGATCCACGGTACCATCCCGGTCCGGAACTGGACGACGTGGACGAACTCGTGGGCGAGCGTGTGCTCGACTTCGTCCGGCGTCCCGTCGCCGGGGTGGACGTACACTTTGCCGGCCCGCCGTGTCATCCCCCGCGTGCTGTCGACGTACGGCCGCGTCGCCGTGAAGTGGAATATCCGTTTGACGGGGTCGTCGTAGCCAAGCCCCCCACCGAACACTGCGTGTCGAACGACGACCCTGCTCGGTTCGACCTCCTCACCGGTCGACCGCTCGATGCGCTCGAAGACACGCGTCGCGTTGGCGTCCAGGTCGCCGTCGACTTCGACCCGCTCGCCGCCCGGTGTCGCTGTCGCGGTCGCGACGGCCGCCGAGGCGACCGTGCCGTCCGCCGCCGTCGCGGTCGTCGCCGGCGAGTCGGCGGTCGGCGGTCCCGCTGTCGTCGCGGTTCCCGGGCCGGCAGTCGCCGTGTCCGCGGGAGCGGTCGTCGTCGGCCCGGTGCCACCGGGCGACGCGCCACACCCCGCCAGGAGGACGAGTGTGATAACTCCTGCCACACGGAGTCTCATGCCCCCGGCTGAGGACTGTGGCGACAAAAGCGTCGGGGTCAGCGGTCCGCGACCCGGCCGCTGAGCAGTCCCAGGTAGCCCCCGGCGAAGATCTCGAAGCGTCGGTCGGCGGTTCGCGCGGTCAGGGTCTCGCGGGCGGCCGCGACCCGCCGCTCCAGCGCGGCCGCCGGCGACTCGGCGGGGATGCCCCGTCCCGGGGAGGCGGCCCAGACGAACGCCTGGAACGCGAGGTTCAGCGGCGCCGCGAGCGGGGCGTCGCTGCGCTGGAAGTTCAGCAGCGCGACCCGACCGGTACAGCGGTCGAGCCAGTCGGCGACGGCGGCCGCCGGGGCCGCGAACATCCCGACGACGAAGGTTCCGAGGACGGCGTCGACGGGGCCGTCGACGGGCGGGCGGGTCGCGTCGGCGAGAGCGACGTGGACGTTCCGCCAGCCGCGGTCGACGATCCGACCGCGAGCGCGTGCGAGGACACCGGGCGCGAGGTCGAGGCCGACGACGGTTCCCTCCGGACCGACGGCTTCGCGGAGGTACGGGAGGTTCGCGCCGGTGCCACAGCCCATCTCGACGACGGTGTCGCCCGGCTTCAGGTCCAGAGCGTCGACGGCGCGGCGGCGCCACGCGGTCACGCCGGGGGCGGTCGCTAGCAGATCGTAGAGCCGCGCCCACCGACCGTAGAACGACTGGACGGCGGCGACGCTCATAGAACGTCCCGGAGCAACTCCGCGGTGGCGTGGGCGTCCGTGCCGAGGACGTACGCCACCGGCTCGATACCGAACCCGCCGGTCTGGTAGAGGACGGTCGCCTCGGGCCGCGCCGAGAGCGCGTCGGCGATACCGTCCGCGATGTCGGCCTCGGCGTCGAACTCGACGGCGACCTGCCCGGCCGATTCGAGCCCCTCGACCAGCACCGGGTCGTAGCTGACGTTGATCGCGCCGCGGGCGTCGCTGCCGGCAGCCCGCGCCGCCAGCAGGACGTTCGCGACGTGCTCGCTCGCGCCGAACTCCGGCTCCGCGGGCACCTCGACCCGACCTTTCAGGTCGATGAGCCGCCCCGGGACCGCCGCCACGTCGTCGATGCCGTCCGCGCCGGGCAGCGCCTCGACGAGGTTCGACCCGACCGCGGGGATGTGCCGCGCGAACCCGCCCGTGTTCTCCAGGACCGTCAGCCCGCGCCGGACGGACGCCAGCGCCCGCTCGGCCGTCCGGACCGAACTGTCCGGGTCGTGGACGTCGAACGCGCCGCCGTGGTCGGCCAGTTCCGGCACCGCCTCCTGGTGGAGCTGTGCGAGCACGTCCCCCCCTTCGAGCTGGCGGACGAGGACCTCCGTCTCGACCAGCGCCTGCACCGGCGTCATCGAGCCGTCGACCAGCCCGTCGGCGAGGCGCTCGACGAGGTCGAGCACCCGCTCGTCGGTCTCCAGGCGCGCGTTCGTAGCCACGTCGCCGTGGACGTACTTCGAGACCGCGCTCTGACTGAGGCCGAGCAGGTCCGCCACTTCGCTCTGTGTCAGCCCCCGCTCGCGCAGCGCCTCGGCCAACAGCGAGCGGTACGTGGGCAGGAACTCCTCGACGATGACCTCCTCGATGAATCGCATCAGGCCACCCCGCTCACTTCTGGTCCCCGCCGAACTCGTGGTCGCCCTGTATCTTCGAGGCCTGCGGCCCGGACTGGTCCTGGTACTTCGAGCCACGCTCCTCGCCGTATGGCCGGTCTGCCGGCGTCTTCAGCTCCGTGAACGTCAACTGTGAGATGCGCATCCCCGGCGTGAGCGCGACGGGCGCAGTGCCGAGGTTGGACAGCTCCAAAGTTATTTTGCCTGAAAAACCGGGATCGCACAAACCGGCTGTAGCATGCACCACGATTGCCAACCGACCGAGCGACGACCGCCCCTCGACGTGGGCGATGAGGTCCGGCGGAATCTCGACGCGCTCGACGGTCGTCCCGAGGACGAAGTCGCCGGGGTGGAGGATGAACTCGCCGCCTTCGTCGACGTGGGTCTCGGCGACGTACTCGTCGACTTCCTGTTCGCTGTTGGGGTGGATACAGGGGATGTTGGCGTGCTGGAACTCCAGGAACTCCCGGCCGAGCCGGAGGTCGACGCTGGCCGGCTGGACCTGGAGATCGACGTCCTCCAGCGGCTCGATGACGAGGTCACCGTCCCCGAGCCGCCGCAGGATGTCCGCGTCCGAGAGGATCATATCCCAACGAGCGGGGCCGCGCGTCTAAAGTTCCCCGGGTCCCGTTCGACCAGTTTCGAGATGGGCCGACGAAGCGCGGTGCGGTCCGGTATCCCTTTTGTCGCGGCCCCGCTCGACTCGGGCATGAAACAGGCCATCGTCGCCCGCACCGACATCGGGATGGGGCAGGGCAAACTCGCCGCACAGGTCGCACACGCCTCGCTGTCCGCCTACGAGGACGCGTCCGCGAAGACCAGACGCGCCTGGAAGGGCGAGGGACAGAAGAAGGTCGTCCTGAAAGGCGAGAGCGAACAGCAACTGTTCGAGCTCGCGGACGCAGCCGAGCGCGAGGGGCTGCCCAACGCCGTCGTCCGCGACGCGGGCCACACCCAGCTGGAGCCGGGGACGGTCACGGCGCTGGCCATCGGCCCCGGTGACGAGGATGCCGTGGACCGCGTGACGGGCGAGCTCTCGCTGTTCTGAGCGGACGGCGGACGCCCGGCGACTTCGCGGCGGCGACTGCCGGGGCTTATCACTCGCCGGCGCGAACCGGTCGGCAATGACCGACGCAGACGCCGACCGCGACTGCCGGGCGGCCCACCCCGTCGAGCGGGCCGTGGGCATGGCCTACTACGTCAGCGACGTCGACGGAATCGGCGGTCGCCTGCGTGCCGACCCCGAGGACTTCCGCGTCACCGAGATCGAGGCCTTCGAGTCGGAGCCGGTCGACGCCGACCCCGGCGCGTACAACCACGTCCTCCTGCGGGCCACGCTCCGGGACTGGGACACGAACGACTTCGCAGCCGCGCTGTCGGACGCCCTGGGGGCCAGCCGCGAGCGCGTCTCCTGGGCCGGCACCAAGGACAAGCGAGCGGTCACCACCCAGTTGTTCACCGTCCGCGACGCCGACCCCGAGGCCGTCGCGGCCGTGGACCTCGGCGGCGCGGATATCGAGGTCCTCGGTCGGACCGGCCGCGACATCTTCTTCGGCGACCTCGCGGGCAACGCCTTCGAAATCGTCGTCCGCGACCCGGACGCGCCCGAGCACGTCGACGCCGTCACCGCCGACCTCCGGGCGTTCGCGGGCGTGGCGGGCGAGGGCGAGCGCGGTGCCGATGGGGCCGACGACCCCGCGGACGCCGCGACCGTCGGCGTCCCCAACTACTTCGGCCAGCAGCGGTTCGGCAGTCGCCGCCCGGTCACCCACGAGATCGGGCTGGCAGTCCTCCGCGACGACTGGGAGGGCGCGGTTCTCGCCTACGTTGGCAACCCCTCGGACCGCGAACCCGCGGAGACCCGCGAAGCCCGCGAGTACGTCGAAGAGACCCGCGACTGGCAGGGTGGTCTCGACCGGATGCCGGAGTGGCTGGGCTACGAGCGGGCGATGCTCCACGAACTCGCCGAGAGGGGGTCGAGCGACGCCGACGACTTCCGGGCGGCCCTGGAGACGGCGCCGACGAACCTCCAGCGGCTGTTCGTCAACGCCGCCCAGTCCGCGCTGTTCAACCGGATGCTCTCGGCGCGACTGGAGCGGGGCCTGCCCTTCGACCGCCCGGTGGCGGGCGACGCCGTCTGTTTCGCCGACCGGGACGCCCCTGACGACCTCCCACTGCCGGACACCGACCGGACACAGCGCGTGGACGAGGACCGGGTCGACACCGTCACGCGCCACTGCGAGCGCGGGCGGGCGTTCGTGACCGCACCGCTCGTGGGGACGGAGACGACGCTCGCGCCCGCGGATACGGAGCCGGGCGAGATCGAACGGACCGTCTTGAACGAGGCCGGAATCGAACCGGCCGACTTCGACCTCCCCGGGGAGTTCCACTCGACCGGGACGCGGCGGGCGGTGCTCGTGCGGACGGACCTCGCCGTCACGCGTGACCCGCTCACCTTCGAGTTTCGCCTGCCGAAGGGGAGCTACGCGACCGTCCTCCTGCGGGAGTACCTGAAGGGCGACCCGGACGGGCTGGACTGACTACTCCCCGGAGACCGCACCGAACCGCCCCGCTTATCCGGCGCAGTCGCCGACTGTGGGGTATGGAGTGTCGGCAGTGTGCGTCCGCGCTGGAGCGGCCCGGGGACTACTGTCTGGTCTGCCGGACACGAAACGCCGACACCGCGGTGCTCGACCTCGACCGCGACCGCGCGACCGTGACGACGCTGCTCGACGACGACGTGATCGGCGAGCGGACGGTCACGACGACGCCCGAGGACCCCGACGGCGAATCGGACGTGATCGAACTCCGGAACTTCGCGAGTCTGATCGCCGACGAGGTCCACCGCAAGCGCCCGGAGGAGGTGTACGCGACCGGCGACCGCGATGTGCTCAGGGAGGTGCGGGGCCAACTCCACTACGAGTTCTACCGGGTCGCGGCCGACGACCCCGTGCCGGCGGTCGTCGAGCGCCGCGGCCGGCCGGCCCTGGAGGTCGTCGAGGAGTCGACGGCCGACATCCTCGGTGGGTCTCACACGACGCTGATCGGCGAGCGGGCGGGCAAACGCGCCATCGAGACCGTCGCAGGCCACCCGCACGTCAAGAAGATCATCCCCGGCCCCATCGACGCGGGCGGTTCGGGCTCACGGACGGGCGTCCGCGCGAAGGCGACGCGGGCGGACGCGAAGGGGAACGTCCGCCTGCTCATCCGGGACGGCTCCAGCGTCCAGGAGAACCGCGTCGTCACGACCGCCGGCGACCGCGAACTCGGCGAGCGGGTCCGGGCCGACCTCAACGAAGCGCTGACCGAGGCGGACCTGCAGGACTGACACCAAAAACTTTCGTGCGTGGTAGCGCTGACGGTCGCGTATGGACGAGTCAGCCCTCCAGGCTCGCCTCGACAGGATCGAGCGCCGCCAGTACCTCATCCTCGCCCTGCTCGTCGTGCCGTACCTCTACTGGTTCGGGACGGTGGTCGGCTTCTGGGTCGCCGGCGCCGTCTACACCGCGGTCGCGCTCGTCGCAGTCGTCGCTGTCTTCGTCTCCCGCAGGCGGCGCCGGAACGCGGCCGGACAGTAACGGCACGCGCCGCCGGCACCGGGACGGTCACAGCAGCGCCCCGACCCCGACCAGCGCGAAGACGACGAGATAGAGGACGGCCGTCCGGCGGAGACCGCCGAGGTCGGCGCGTGCGTCGAGCGCGAGCGGGAGCGCGTGGAGTGCGGCGAGCGTGGGGTAGCGGACCGTCCTGATCGCGTCGACCCCGGCAGCGTGGTAGACGACGAGGCCGAACCCGAGGAAGGCGGCGTAGCTGTAGCCGGCGGCGCGGCCGGGCTGCCCGTCACGACGGAGGGCGTCGGCGGTCCAGGCGTAGCCGATGGCGAGGTCGACCGTCCACAGCGACCACACCGCGTCGGCCACGGGGCCGAGCGGGACGGTTACGAAGGGGTCGCCGCCGACGGTCGCCGGGAGGCCGACGATGACGGCCCAGAGCGTCGCCGTCGTGGCGAGCCCGTTCAGGAGCCCGAAGCCGAGCAGGGGCAGCGAGAACCGCATCGCGTCGGGGACGTGCCACAGGCCCGCACCGACCATCACGCCCACGAGCGGCGTCCAGACGGCGAGTGCGACGAGGCCGGCCGTCGGCGCCGCGAGGTCTGCCACGGGTGCCAGTAGTTCGAGAACGGCGGTCGCAGTCCACCCCACGAGGCCAACGACGGCACCGAGCCGGAGGAAGTCACTGCTGCCGAGGCGGCCGCTCGTGGACGGTGCGAGGGCGGCGAGCCGCGACCGGACGGGACCGTGGTCGGACACGACGACCGATAGGGGCGAGGTCGGCATCAGTCCCGGGGAACTCGTCCCGACTCGCAGGGTTTATCTGCGCGCTGTGTCGATAGTACGGTACTATGGCCAGTGACAAAGCGAGTACGGGTAGCGCGGGCCGATTCGGCGCCCGCTACGGCCGTGTCGCCCGTCGTCGCGTCGCCGATATCGAGGCGGACATGAACGAGGACCACGAGTGCCCGGAGTGTGGCGAGAAGCGTGTCGCTCGCCAGGGGACCGGCATCTGGGAGTGTGACGACTGCGGCTACAAGTTCACCGGCGGCACGTACAAGCCGGAGACCCCGGGCGGGAAGACCGTCCGGCGCTCGATCCGGGCCGCGCTCGGAGAGGACGAGAGCTAAATCACTCGCCGTCTTTCGTACACACATGAGCTACAAGTGTTCCCGATGCAAGCGTGACGTCGAACTCGACGAGTACGGTGGCGTCCGCTGTCCCTACTGTGGACACCGCGTCCTGCTGAAAGAGCGGAGCCGCGACGTCAAGGAAGTCGGCGTCCGGTAGCGTGCCGGCCGCCCACGACGCGGAACTCTCCTTCGCGTTCGACAGCGAACGCCGCGCACGGATCGTCACCGAGAGCGTTCGCCAGGAGGTCGACGAGATCGACGGCGACCGGACCCGTGCCAGCGTCGACCGAACGGCCCGGACGGTCACGGTCGCAGTCGCCGCGAGCGACCTCGTGGCGCTCCGCGCGGGATGTAACACGTGGTCGACGCTCGTCTCCGTCGCCGAACGGGTCGCCTGACCGCGGCAACACGCTTATCTCCTCGTGTCTCCACTATCGGTGGTACACTGAGGAGTCACACGAAACATGCAGACATCGAGCGACGGGTGGTTCCTAGACGCGGAGAGCCGCGACCACTGGCCCACGGACTTCGCAGCCGACACCGTCCTCGATGCCGTTTCCGATCTCTTCTACATCGTCGACCGGCGCGGGCAGTTCGTCGAGTGGAACGAGCGGTTCCGCGAGGCGACGGGCTACACGGACGACGAGATCGCCGACTTGCACCAGTTCGATATCATCCCCGACGAGGCCGAATCCGAGGCGCGCCGGCTGCTGGCGGCGGTCGCCGACGGCGGGGAGATCACGGTCGAAGCGCCGCTGGTGACGACAGACGGCGACCGGGTTCCCCACGAGTTCACGGCGTCGCCGCTGACGGACGACGACGGCCGGGTCTGGGGGATGACCGGCACGGCCCGCGCGGTGTCGGCCCGGCGTGGCCGGGAGGGGCTGCTTCGTGACCTCCACAGGGTGTCGCGGGTCCTGCTCGGGGCCGAGAGCGAACAGGCGGTCGCCGACGCGGCGGTCGAAATCGCACAGGACCACTTCGAGTGTGCGACCGCGGGCGTTCGCCTGCTCGTCGACGGCCGACTGGAGATGGTTGCGGTCGAGACGGACGACGAGCGCCTCGACGAACGGCTCCCGCCCTACGAGGTGGGCGAAGGGTTCGTCGGCGCGGCCTACGAGCGGGGGGAGCCGATCCGCTACGAGGACCTCCGCGATCTCGACCCCGAAATCGACTACGGGCCCGCCCGGAGCGCGATGCTGCTCCCGATTCCGGGCCACGGGATGATCAACCTCGCCGCGACCGAACCCGGCGCGTTCGACGAGGCGGACCTGGAACTGGGCCGGGTGTTCGCGGCGGACGTGGAGGCGGCCTTCGAGCGGCTCGACCGCGAGCGGCGGTTGCGCGAGCGCAAACACGAACTCGAACGGTACGAGACGCTGGTCGAGACGATGGGCGACGGCATCTACACCACGGACACGGACGGGGTAATCACGATGGCGAACGACACGCTCGCCGAGATGCTCGGCTACGACCGTGACGATCTCGTCGGCGAGACGCCCGACCTGGTCGTCGATTCCGACGCGTTCGAGCGGGCGAACGGCCTCGTCGAACAGCTTCTCTCTGGGGACATATCGGTCGCGACTCACGAGGCGGAGCTGGCGACCGCGGACGGGCGCTCCCTCCCCATCGAGAACCGGCTCTCCCTGCTCCCGGGCGAGGGGACCGTCGGCGTGGTTCGTGACGTGACCGAACGGCGTCGGCGCGAACAACAGCTCAAGCGCAGCCACGAGGAACTCACGCGGCTGAATCGCATCAACGAGCTGATTCAGGAGACGATTCACGCGCTCGCATCGGCGGCGACGCGCGAGGAGATCGAGACGACGGTCTGTGAGCGGCTGGCGGACTCGGAGTTCTACCGGCTGGCGATGACGGGCGACCTCCACCGCACCGACGGCGTGGTCGAGCCGAGTTCCTGGGCCGGCGACGGCACCGACTACCTGGACTCGCTGACGGTGACGTCGGCCGACGACGCGACGGGTCAGGGCCCGGGCGGCCGCGCGATCAGGACCGGTGACGTGCAGGTCTGTCAGAACGTCGCGGCGGACCCGGGGTTCGAGCCCTGGCGCGAGGCGGCGCTGGCCCACGACCTCTGGTCGGTCACGGTCGTCCCGCTCCGGCACGGCGAGACGGTCCACGGCATCCTCGCGGTCTACGCCGACGAGACCAACGCCTTCAGCGGGCGCGAACTCCGGGCGTTCGACGTCCTCGGCGACATGATCGGCTTCGCGATCAGCGCCATCCAGAACCGGCGACTCATCCAGGCCGACCAGGTCCAGGAGTTCGAGTTCCGGCTCGACGAATCGGATACGGTCGCGGCCGGCGTGACCGAGCACCTCGACTGTCGCTACCGCGTGCTCGGACTCGCATCGACCGCCGAGCCGGGGCTGCTCCACTACGTTGCGGTCGAGGGGGCGACGGCCGCCGAGATCGAGGCGGCCCTGAACGAGTCCGAATCGGACCGAATCGGGGACGTTCGGCTCATCAGCGACGACGGGGACACCTGTCTGGTCGAGGCGCGGGTTGTCGGCAGCGTCCCCGAGATACTTCAGGAGTCCGGCGTCCAGACCACCGAGGCAGTCGCCGAGGACGGCACCGTCGAGTTCGTCGCTCGCGGGCCACGGGACCTCGACTTTCGGACGGTGCTCGGGACGCTCGAATCCACACACGGTGGGGTCGAACTCCTGGCGAAACACGAGATCGACGCCGACGTGCGGGCCGGGCGCGGGACGCCGGTCGCGGTCGCCGACCGTCTCACCGACCGGCAGTCGGCGGCGCTCAACGCCGCGTACTTCAGCGGTT
This sequence comes from Halorientalis marina, assembly GCF_023028345.1. GTDB lineage: Archaea > Halobacteriota > Halobacteria > Halobacteriales > Haloarculaceae > Halorientalis > Halorientalis marina. The sequence continues at coordinate 988,255 of NZ_CP095487.1, forward strand.
ACTTCGACTGGCCCCGGGACAGCACTGCCGAGGAGGTCGCCGACGCGCTCGGTATCTCCTCCGCGACGCTCCACCAGCATCTCCGGCACGCACAGCGAAAACTCCTCGAAGCGAGCTTCATTGACGGGGGCCGTAGCCCGAACCTAGACACGTAGGTAGACATCTCTTGAACGGGGAACGGGTACCAATGGGTACGCATGGATGATCACTCCCAAGACGGAGCGACGGACTCACTGAGCCGAGGGAGTCCCCTGGGTGACGGTGGGGTCGCACTCACGCCGTCCCTGGAGACGGTGTTCGAGGTGCTGGCAGACGAGGAGCGACGGGACATCTGTCGCTTCCTCGTGTCGGAGGCGCCCGGTGTCGTGACGGTCGACGAAATCGCGAACGCACTGACCGACCACGAAACCGAACGGGAGCGGCTGGCGATCCACTGCCACCACCGCCACCTGCCGAAACTGGACGAGGCCGGCCTGATCGAGTACGACCCGCGGAGCAACGCGGTGCGGTACTGGGGCCAGCCGACCGTCGAGAAGTGGCTGGATCACACGCGACACGTGGACGACCGGCCCGAACCCGAACCATAGGTTCGCGGGCCGACGAGTCCTCGTCGTCGGTCCCGGATCGGGGTTCGACTACCGGCGTCGCGAACAACACCCGCTCCATGCGCTGGATCGCGGGTGGGGGAGCCCGGTGTGCCCACGAGATGCGTGGGTTTTTCACTCCGGATGCCGACGGTCAGGGTATGCAGGGTAATCTACCGCCGGAAGCACAGGAGAAAATCGAGGAACTGCAGGACCTTCAGGAGACGGCCCAGCAGGTCGCAGCCCAGAAACAGCAGGCAGAGACACAGCTGACCGAGTCCGAGACGGCGCTCGACGAGCTCGACGACGTCGACGAGGACACCACGATGTACCGCGAGGTCGGCGAACTGCTCGTCAAGACCGGCTACGGCGAGGCACGCGAGGACCTCGAGGAGAAAGTCGAGAGCCTGGAAGTGCGCGTCGACACGCTCGAAAAGCAGGAAGAGCGCGTCCAGGAGCAGTTCGAGGACCTCCAGCAGGAGCTCCAGCAGATGCTCGGCGGCGGTGGCGGCGGTGGCGGCCCGATGGGTCCCGGCGCCGGCGACTAAATGTCCGAGCCGACTGACGAGGAGGTCGTACAGGCCGCGGCCGAGGCCGCCGAAGGCCTGGTCTTCTCGCGATACAAACAGTCCGCGGTCACCGACCTCGACGTGACCGTCTCGTTCGAGGACGGCGTTCTCGAAGTCGACGTGTACCTCAACGCACCCGACGACCGCCACGACCCCGAGCAGGTGGCCGACGATGCCGCGCTGGCGGCACGGGCGGCCGTCGACGACCTCTTTGCGGACTCCTGACGCGACGCGGTTTCGGACTCGCTTCAGGGACGGCCCTCTTCCCGGTAGCCGGCCGCTTTTCCCTCACTTCCAGTAGCCGCCGACGTAAGCGGCGCCGACGATGACCGCCCCGGCGAGGACTTCCCGGACCGCGACGAATCCGAGACCGAGGAACGGCTGGCCGAGGAAGCCGGCGTCGTCGCCGGCCCCGGTCGGTGCGGGCGTCCCGGTCGCGGTTCCCGTCGCCGTCCCGGCCGGTGCCCGCGTCGTGGGCGGTGCGGTCGTGGTCGGTGAGGTCGGCGCCGACGTGGGGGCCGTCGTCGTCGGTGGGGCTGTCGTGGTCGGCGGCGTCGTGGGCGTCGGCGTGGCGGTCGTCGTCGGTGTGGGCGTCGGCGTCGCCTGGACGACGAGGGAGCCGCTGGCCTCGTCGTCGTCGGTCGCGAGGACGTACTCGTACTCCCCGACCGGCACGTTCGCGAGGGTCGACTCGTAGTCGATGGTCCGGTTTTCCTCGGCCGGGACGAACACCGAGCGGTTCCCGAGCAGGCGCTCCCCGGCGCGGAGCGTGACGAACTGCGCGCCGTCGTCGACGCCGGTGTTTTCGATGGTCGCGGTCAGGGCCGACAGCGGGCGGCCCTGGGTGACAGTTACGTTCGCCGGGGCGTCGTCGACCTCGAACCGCACCGGGTTCTCGGGGTTCCGGGCGAGAACGACGGGCCGGCGGTCGTGGAGCCGCTCGCGCAGGAACGTCTCGATTTCGACGGGGTACTCCCGGGAGAGCGGCGAGAGGTCGACGCTGGGCCGGAAGACTCCGTCGGACTCGATGACGACGTCCTCTATCTCGATGGTCGTCGGCGGCTCGCCGTCCTCGGAGATGAGTTGGATGCCGATATCGGTCCCGGGCGCGTAGTTGGTGTACCCCGGGATGCGCTCGCCGGCCTCGTTCGAGACGATCACCTCGCCGTCGCGGCTCAGGCGCGTGTACCTGATGCGCGGTTCGACGAGGGTGAACTCCGTCGAGACCGTCCGCCGCTCCTCGTCGACGCCGAAGTAGGGGTACTGCCCCGCCTCGTTGGGCGTCGGGGCCGCGGCGAAGGGACCAGGGGCGCTCCCGTCGTCGGGCAGGTCGAACTCGTAGCGCTCCCCCGCGGTCGACTCGACGGTGTAGGTCACCTCGAACGTCGCGTTGGGCGAGAACTCCCGGTCGAACGTCGACCCCTTCCGCGTGTCGATCACGAGGTAGAACTCGTCGCGATCCCCGGAGAACACGACCGAGAGGCCGTCCTCGGTGGCGTCGTCGAGCGACAGCGTCGCGGGCTCGGTGTTCGGTCCGGGGTCGGTCTCCTCGATGGTGAGGCTGACGCCCTCCTCGATGCCGTTCAGTTCCTGGAGGAACTCCGGGCCGGTCCTTGCGGGGGCGATGGTCCCGACATCGGTCTCGGTGAGGGAGCCGATGGTCCCGTGGAGGCCGTCGGTGCTGAACCCCCCGACGATGATGCGGTCACCCTTCGCGACGCGGTCCCGCTCGGTCCAGACCGCCCGGAGCTGGCCGAGTTCGTCGGTCGCCGCGGCACCGTCCCGTGGCGCGATGTACGTCGACGGTTCCTCGAAGTCGATCTCGGGCTGGACGAACCGGAGGTTCGAGCGGTCGACCGGGTCCGCGGCGTAGGCGATGCCGTCGTCACCGAGGACGACGGTCCCGTTGGTCATGAGCAGCCGGTACCGTTTCGGCTGGAGCGGACGGGGCGGCCGCGAGACATCCATCTCGGCCCGGAGATCGGCGAGCGTGTCGATCTCGGTGCCGTTGGCCGCCTCGAACCGGAGGCCGTCGAACGGGCCCGTCGGCGGGTTGGCCGCACCCAGTTCGTGGTCGTAGCTCGTGACGCCGCTCGAAAAGACCGCTCCCGAGGACGCGTCGGTCCCGAGCAGCCGCGTGTTGATTGTGAACGTCGTCCCGCCTCCGGGGATGGAGAGCACGTCGACGAAGTTCGTCACCGAGGTCTCCCCCTCCTGTCTGTCCCCGCCGACCAGCAGGTAGCCGCCACAGTTGACCGTCACCTCGACGTGCCCGCCGGCCTCGTCCTCGTAGGCGTCGTTCGGGAAACAGTCGTTCGCCTGGAGCGTGCGGAGGCGCACCGTCGTCGTCCCGTTGGTCGCCGTCACCCCGCCGCCCTCGACGACCGCCGTCCAGTTCCCGCCCGTGGCGTTCGCTCCGGTGCTCTCGCTCGGGGCAGGCGCCGCACTCGCCGGCGCCGCGGCCGCGACGCCGAACACCACGACGGTACAGCACGCGACGAGCGCGACCCACACGGCCCGACGGCACAGACTCCAGCCTGTCGGGCGGGTCGAACCGGTCCGTGATAGGGTGGCAGTGTCGGTCATCGTCGCGGTGGTGCCGTCGCGGCGCCGATGTCGGCGGGCCCGCTGGCGGTCTCCGTTGCCGGCCCTACCCCCGACGCCCAATAAAACGCATCGCCCGAGTTATCAAACCCGATACCGGTGCTGGCGGTCGATCCGAGGCCAAGTTTTTATCCGGCCCCCTGCGTCACCACGGGTATGAAGGACTGTCGGCGGTGCGGGTCGGCCATCGACGACGCCGCACAGTTCTGTCCGGACTGTGGCACGCCCCAGACCGACGAGGCGCGGGCGCAGTTCGCGGACCTCGCCCAGGAGGAACTCGACGAGAGCGGCCTGCCGGGCGGCGGCGACCGCGGGAAACTGCTCGCACAGCTGACCGGCGACACCGACCGGCTGTGGGACCGTGCGGGCTACGCCGTCGGGTTCGTGACCATCGTCCTGGCGCTGTCCGTGCTCACCGACCCCGCGGGCGTGCCGCTGTTGCTGGCTGGCCTCGTCATCCTCCCGCCGACGCGACACCTGCTCGGGCGACCGTTCGGCCGGCCGTTCATCCGGGAGTTCATGGTCGCGCTGTACGCGGTTTTCGCCGTCCTCGGCGGGGCCCTGTTCGTCCTCCTGTGACGCCGGCCGCGGCCCCGTCCTCACGCGAGGAAGAAGATGAGCATCGAGACGGCGAAGACTGCGAGGATGAACACGGCCGCGAGCGCCGATCCCATCGAGATCATGGCGTTGGCGTGGGAGGCCAGCGTCTCGGTGCGGTCGTTGCCGAAGACGGTCACCTCGGCGCGCTCGCTCGCCATGCCCGCCTCGACGGGTTCGAGGTCCTCGATGGCCCTGTCGGCGAGGTCCGTGACGATGGCGACCAGGTCCGCGTCGGGGATGGCCGCGCCGACCTGATTGTCGGCTTCGATGGTGTTGACGATGTGGGTGTCGGTGGTCATCACTTCGGCCTCGTCGACGCCCTGGATGGCGGCGACGATCTTCTCGCGCAGGCCCGGCTCCATGTTGTTCCCGTCGACGAGGACGTAGGCGGTCCGCTGGTCCGCGACCTCGAACACGGCAACGCGGACGCCCAGCGGGCCGATGCCGTCCTGTGGCTCCCAGTCCGTCTCCTCCCAGGCGACGCCCATTCGCAACTGACCCCGCTCGGCCGCGTCGAGTTCGTCGGCGAGCTTCCGGGCCCCCTGGATCATGTCGAAGGATCGTTTGCTCCCGGGACTGACGTGGCCGAGGTCGTCGCCCTCCAGCCCGTTGTTGCAGTTGTGCGCGTCGACGAGCATCACGTCGTCGATGCCCGCGGAGCGGGCCTCGGCGGCCGCCGAGAGGCCGACCGCGTACTCCACGTCGTCGGCGAAGCCCGGGGAGTAGGTGGTGACGACGAAGGCGTCGTCGCCGAGTAACTGTCCGAGGAGCTTGGCGTCACCCTCGGTTGTGCGGATGCTGACGCTCGCCTCCGTGCCGAAGTCGATGTTCTCGTGTGCGGTCTCGGCGGCGTCGATGATGGTGTCGACCTCGCGTTCGGTCACGAGGTTGAAGTCGTGGCCGGCGGTGGCGTGGGGCGGGAAGGCCAGCCCCTCGGCCTGTCCGGCGACGCGCTCGGGGAGGTTCCCGCCGCCGATCTCGCCCATCGGCCCCGGGTGGATCATCGGCAGCACGAACCGCGCCTTCTCGGAGCCGTCGGACCGGCGAAAGGAGGTAACGGTGACCGGCACCATCGCGTCCTCGCCGATTTCCTCGAAGAAGTCCTCCAGTTCGCGGGTCCCCTCGGCGATGTGGCCGATGAAGCCCTGGATGAAATCGAGGACCGACACGTCGAGGCTGCGTTGCCAGGGGTAGTCGATGACGGTCAGGAACAGCCAGACTGCGCCGGCGTACAGCAGCGAGGTGGCCGCGAGGATGACGAAGTCGTCGGGCGTGATGATCAGCAGCTCCGGCGGGGCCTCCTGTGGCCGCGAGAGGTACGACCGCAGGAGCGGCCCCCGAATCTCGAAAAAGCGCATCGTCCCGCTGTAGATGAAAAGCAGGACGGCGGCGGAGACGGTCTGGATGCTGGCCGGGATGGCCGCGACGGTGACGGAGTGCCGGGAGACGGCCATGATGACGAACAGGCGGAAGGCGAAGATGGACGCCAGCGCGACGATCAGGGCGTCGAAGACGAACTGCTGGCCGAGCGGCTCGACCATCGGCTCGGCGAGCAGCAGGTCCTGGCCGCTGGTCGTCAGGACCACGAGCAGGCCGGCGACGACGAGGAAGGCGATGGTGATGAGCTCACAGAGGAGCGCGAGCAGCGAGGCCCGGTTGGGCGTGAGCTGGCCGCCGAGCCGCCGGTCGACGTAGGGCGTGAGGACGCTCGCGGCGACCGTCGGGAGGCCGACGAAGAACACCCCCTCCCAGGCGTCACCGAGGACGAACTGGGAGTCGAACGCGGCGACGCCGGTGATGGCGCCGATGACGAGGGCGAAGACGAGACTCGAGTACCAGTTCGGCGCACGGAAGATGAACCTCGACAGATCCGCCAGGTCTCCCTGCGTGGCCGTCATCGTACCCGATACCCAGGCTGTTCAGGCCTATAACTGTTGATAACGGTCTGCCGGCCGTCGGACGCTCGCGCGTCGCGTGGCACGCGCGATCACCTACAGAGCGATAGGAAGTTCTCGAAGACCTCCTCGCCCTCGGCAGTGTGTGAGACCTCGGGGTGCCACTGGACGCCGTAGAGGTCCCGGTCGGTGTCGCTCATGGCCTCGACGCCACAGACGTCGGATGTGGCCGTCCGGGTGAAGCCCGACGGGACTTCCTTGACTTCGTCGGCGTGACTGGCCCAGACGCGGGTCTCGGGGGCCAAAGAGCCCACGAGGGGGTCCTCGGGCTCGGTGATATCGACGGTCACGTCGGCGTAGCCGCCGTAATCGCCGCCGCCGATGCGGCCGTCGAGTTCGTCCGCGATGAGCTGCATCCCGAGACAGATGCCGAACACCGGCACGTCGAGATCGAGGTAGTCGGGACAGCGCCCGATGTCGTCGATGTCGGGGCCGCCGGAGAGGACGAGCCCGTCCGCCGTAATCTCCTCGGGCGGCGTCTCGTTGTCGACGAGTTCGACGTCGACGCCCATGTCCCGCAACGCGCGCTGTTCGAGGTGGGTGAACTGGCCGTGGTTGTCCACCACGTCGATACGAGTCATTTGCCGAACCGGACGCCCCTCACACGTATAAGCGACCCGGAACTCGCCGGCCGGCGGTGGCGTCCCCGCGTCTCGCCCCGTCGTCGGCGGGACGCCGTATCGTGCCCCGGCGTGTCACTCGTGTTTATATGGCATGGGGGCCACGTCCCGGTCGTGTCACTCGTGGGTTCCCGCCGGGTGCGGATGGCCGTCGGCTTCCTCGTCGCGCTTTTCGTGCTCGGGGCCGTCCTCTCGCTGATCGGCTGGCGGCGCGTCCTCGTGGACATCGCGGGCGCCGACGCCGGCGTGTTCTCGCTCGGGTTCGTCGCGGTCATCGCGGCCCTGTTTTGCTGGAGCGAGACGATCCGTCAGCTGGTCCGTGGCGCCGGCCACGACGCCGGCGGCCCCCGCTACCGGGCGGCGTTTCTCGCCGGCGAGTTCGTCAAGCAGGCCGTTCCGCTGGGCCACGGCGCCGGGCCGGCCCTCACGGCCTACACCGTCAGTTCGGTGACCGACACCTCCTACGAGGAGACGTTCGCGGCCACGATGCTCGGGGAGTTCGTCAACGTCGGGGCCTCCGTCCTGCTGGCGACGGCCGGGATGCTCGTCCTGCTGGTCCGCCAGCCGAACAACCCCGTCGTGCAGACCCTCGCCGGCGGCCTCCTGCTCTCGACGGCGCTCCTGCTCGTCGTCGCGTTTCTCGTCACGTCCCGTCGACGGACGCTTCGCCGGCTCGTCCAGCGGCTCGCTGCGGTCGTCCGTGGCACGGTCGGTCGCGCGTCCGGCCGCGTGCGCTCGGCGCTCACTCCGGCGGCGGTCGACGGCGGGGTCGACACCTTCTACTCGGCGCTGGACCGCGCCGCCGACGACCGCCGTCGGCTGGTCGCCGCCGGTCTGTTCGCGCTCCTCGGGTGGGTCTCGTTCGTCACGCCGCTGGTGACCGCCTTCGCCGCGCTGGGCGTCCGGATTTCCCTGGCACTCGCGCTGTTTGCCGTCCCCGTCGTGAGCCTGATCAATATCGTCCCGACGCCGGGCGGGGTGGGCGGGTTCGAACTGGCGCTGGCCGCGGTCGTCACGGGCCTCACCGGTCTCGACCTCGGGACGAGCACCGCCGGCGTCCTCCTCTATCGCGTGACGAACTACGCCTTCCTGCTGCTGGTCGGCGGCCTCGCTTCCGCCTGGCTCTCCGTGAGTCCCGCGACGGTCGTCGCGAAGATCGGGGAGTCCTGACCCCTGCTGCACTGCCCGGTCACTCGACGAGGTCGTCGGGGTCGAACCGCCGGTTCTGTCCGTCCCATCGCTCCCGGTCGCGCTCGTCGCGGGTGTCGTGATAGACTTCGAGACCGTTGCCGTCCGGGTCGTCGAAGTACAGCGCCCGGCTGATGCCGTGGTCGACGGGCGACACCATCACGTCGTGCGACCGCAACCGCTCGTGAACGGCCGACAGTGCCGCCGCGGAGGGGGCCTCGAAGGCGGCGTGGTAGAGGCCGACGCTCGGTTCCGGGCCTGGGCCGGCGGCGTCGCTGCCGACCGCCTGGAGGGCCAGGTCGTGGTGGTGGTCGCCGAACGAGAGGAAGGCGTAGCTCCCGTGCCGTTCGCGGACGCCGAGCCCGAGCACCTCGCGGTAGAACTCGACCGCACGGTCGAGGACACGGACTTTCAGGTGGACGTGTCCGAGCGTCGTCGGACGTGCCCCCTCGGGCACGGTGGGTGGGTCTTCGTCCATATCCTCCCGTGACGGCGGCGGCCCAAATCGGTACCGGCGATCCGGGCACCCGCGTGCTACCCGTCCGTGTCCCCGGGTTCGTACCGGTCGGCGGCCGACGAGAAGTCCAGTTCCGCCTGCTCGCGGGAGCGTCGCCCCTCCCGTTCTGCCAGTGCTTCCGGGTCGGGGGCGGCGTCGTCGTCGATGCGCGCCCACGAGTCGTGGACCTTCGCGTGACACCACCGGCAGAGGTAGACCGTGATTTCGTGACTGGGGTCGCCGTCGCCCGCAGTCGCGCCGTCGCGGTAGGAGAGGTGGTGTTCCTCCAGCAGGGGCCGCTCGTCGGAGTGGGCCATCCGGCACTCGTCGAGGCCACAGCGGACGCACTCTCGGCGGTGGTCGCGACACCGGAAGTGCGGACAGTCGCCCCAGTCCCAGGGGCCGTCCGGGTCCTCGGTGTCCGCGTCGCCGGCGACCGGACAGCGGAAGTCCTCCGCGCTCAGTTCGTCGGCGAAGGCGGGGTCGCGGTCGCCGTGTTCGACCGCGAACCGACAGCGCCCCTCGTCGGTCAGGTGGTCACAGCGGTCGACGTAGTCGTACGGGTCGTCGACCCCCACGGAGGTCCCGCGCGGCGTCTTCGCCATGTCCCGATGCTGGGCCGGCAGCCATTTGAACCTACGGCCGCTGCCGCTGTCGGTACCGTTCCGAAATCAAATCCGAGAACCAACGACGACGAGACCGAACGTACTGTCCACACATCGCACTTACGAACGCCTCTAATTCTCGATTTTTGAAAAACGGGCGGTTAGTTAAGTGGCCGCTCCGCGGAAGACGTGTATGTCCCAGACGCTTCGCAGTCGGTACGAAGCACTCCTGTGGTCGTCGATGGAGGCGATCGGCGTCGACGACTCCGTGGAGCGGAAGATACTGGCCGCGGTCGGCATCCAATTCTGTATCTCGCTCGGGCAGGCAGTGATGCCTTTCCTGTTCACCGGTCTCACTCGAATCGTCGCTATCGGCTCCCTGCTTCTCGTCGCGGCGGTCGCGTTCGTGAACACCATCCTGATCACGCGGCAGGACTTCATCGCGCCAATCGACCGCCTGAACGAGGCGGTGACGCGGGTCTCGGCGGGCGACCTCGGCGTGTCGGTGTCCCGCTCCGAACAGCCCGACGAACTCGGGTCGCTCACGAACGCCGTCGCGGACATGAGCGCGTACCTCTCGACGGTCGACGAGCAGGCGCGGGCGCTCGCAGACCAGGAGTTCGACGACCCCGTACTGGACGAGGACCTGCCGGGGGAGTTCGGCGAGTCGCTCGCGACGATGACGGACAACCTCCAGGCCTACACCGCCGACCTCGAATCGATGACGGCCGAACTCGAAGCGCGCTCGGAGAACCTCGAAGCGATGGCCGACGAGTTCGCGACGGCGACCGAGCGCGCCAGCGACGGCGACCTGACCGCGACCGTCGAGTTCGCGGGCGACGCCGACGAACACGCGGCCGTCGCGGGCAACTACAACGATATGCTCGCGACGCTCGCCGAAACGGTCGGCGAGGTGGCGGCTGTCGCCGAGACCGTCGCCGATGCAAGCGACGGGGTGCGGACGACGATGGACGAACTCGACACCACGAGCGAGGAAATCGCCGGGTCGGTCGGCGAGATCTCCGATGGGGCGGCCGCACAGAGCGAGCGGCTGAGCAGCATCGCCGCGGAGATGAACACCCTGGCGTCGACGGTCCAACAGATCGACGCGGCCGCCGACGAGGTGGCAACGACCGCCGCCGACGCCGCCGAGCGCGGCCAGTCCGGCCGCGAGGCCGCCACCGAGGCCATCGACGAACTCGACGCCGTCGAGCGCCGCATCGACCGCACGGCCGAGCAGGTCGAGTCGCTCGTCGACCAACTGGAGGGCATCGACGAGATCGTCTCGTTCATCGACGAGGTCGCCGAGGAGACGAACCTGCTCGCGCTGAACGCCTCCATCGAGGCCGCACGCGCCAAATCGGGTAGCGATGGCTTCGCCGTCGTCGCCGACGAGGTCAAGACGCTCGCCGACGAGACGCGGGACTCCGCCGACGAGGTCTCGGCGCGCATCGAGGAGATCAACGAGGAGGCGCGCGCGACCGCCACCGAGGTCCGGGAGACCAGCGAGGGGATCACCGAGAGCATCGAAACCGTCGAGGCCACGCTCCGGGAGTTCGACGACATCGTCGACGTCGTCGGCGACCTGGACGAGCGCGCCCGGGAGATCTCCGGCGCGACCGACGAGGGCGCCGAGATCACCCGCGAGGTCGCCGAGATGGTCGACGAGGTGGCCTCTATCAGCGAGGAGACCAGCGCCGAGGCCGACACCGTCGCCTCGGCGGCCGAACAGCAGACCGCCTCCATCTCCACTGCGACCGACCAGGTCCACTCGCTCGCGGCGTCGGCCGACGAACTCAGTGACCTCGTCGCCACCTTCGAGGTCGATGAGGCGGCCGCGTCCGGGACCGAGCAGGCACAGGGATCGGCGGGCCGTCCCACGCCGTCCGCGACCGACGACTGAGTCGCCGATTCAGGGGAAACCGTTTTGCCCGGACCGGGCGACGCGGCCTGTATGCGCGTCGTCCACGACCCGGAGGCGGACCGTCGAGTGCTCGCGGCCGACGCCGAAATCGCCGACGGCTTCATCGCCCAGACCGTCGGGCTGATGGGACAGTCCTCGGTCCCCGAGGACTACGCGCTCGTCTTCCGTTTCGGCGAACCACCCTTCCTCTACCGGCAGTTCGACACCGTTCCCCGGCGGTTCATCCATATGCTGTTCGTGCGGATGCCGCTCGACGTCCTGTGGCTCCGGGACGGCGAGGTCGTCGCGGTCGCGACCCTCTCGCCGTGGACGGGCCTCGGGCAGGCGAAAGCCGACACCGTCGTCGAACTCCCGGCCGGGGCGGCAGACGGCGTCGCCGTCGGCGACCGCGTGGTGGTCGAAAACGCGGGCGGCGACGAGGGCGGCGACGACGCCGAGGGCGCCTGAGCGAGCGCCCGGGCGCTGTCGAACAGACAGATTAATCCGTGGCGGTCACGCTACCCCTACTCACAATGTCGGACGATACCCCGACGGAGGATAGAGGAAGTCGCCGCGAGGCGACTGGGCGTGAAATTCTCGGTCCTGCCTGATGGACGTGGACAATCTGTGACTCACAATCGCCTCTTCGGTGACCATCCAGCCTTGCGTGACCTCTCCGAGGTCGAAGACGTACAGTTCCTCGACACCACCCTGCGCGACGGCGAGCAGGCCCCGGGCGTCTCGCTGACGCCCGACGAGAAAGCCCGCATCGCACAGAAGCTCGACGACGCCGAGATCGACTTCATCGAGGCCGGGAGCGCCTGTACCGGCCCGGGCGAGCGCGAGACGATAAAGCGCGTCACGGGCCTGGACCTCGACGCCACGATCACGAGCTTCTGTCGCGGCATCGAGAACGACGTGGACCTCGCGCTCGACTGTGGCGTCGACGGCGTGACCATCGTCGTGCCGGGCAGCGACAAACACATCGAGGAGAAAGTCGGCACCAGCCGCGAGGACAACGTGCAGAACACGGCCGAGCTCGTGGCGTACGCCAAAGACCACGGCCTCTGGGTCGAGGTCATCGGCGAGGACGGCTCCCGTGCCGACCCCGAGTACCTCACCGAACTCATGGCCGCCTCGATGGACGCCGGTGCCGACCGCATCTGCTACGCGGACACCGTCGGCCACGCGACGCCCGACGACACGCTCGAACGGATCAAGCCGATGACCGAACTCGGCCCGACGAGCACCCACACCCACGACGACCTCGGGCTGGCGGTCACGAACGCGCTCGTCTCGGTCGCCGCCGGCGCCGACCTCGTCCACGGGACGATCAACGGCATCGGCGAGCGCGCCGGCAACGTCGCCCTCGAAGAGGTCGCTATCGCGCTCGACCACGGCTACGGTGTCGAGTCGATGGACCTCACCGAGGTGTACCCGCTTGCCGAACTCATCGCCAACACGACCGGCGTGCCGCTGGCCCCGAACAAGGCCGTCATCGGCGAGAACGCGTTCACCCACGAGAGCGGCATCCACACCGACGGCACGCTCAAGGACGATTCGATGTACGAGCCGTACCCGCCCGAGAAGGTCGGCCGCGAGCGCCGGCTCGTCCTCGGGAAACACGCCGGCCGCGCGGGCGTCGAGGCCGCCCTCGAAGAGCACGGCTTCGACGCGACCGACGAGGAGATCGGCGAGATCGTCACGCGGGTCAAAGCCATCGGCGACCGCGGGAAGCGCGTCACCGACGCCGACCTCCTGACCATCGCCGAGGAGGTCATCGGCCAGGACCGCGACCGCCGGGTCCGACTGCTCGAGATGACCGCCGCCAGCGGCTCCGGCACTCCCACGGCCTCCGTCCGCGTCGAGGTCGACGGCGAGGAGCGCGTCGCCTCCGGGACCGGGTCCGGGCCGGTCGACGCCGCCGTCAACGCCGTCCAGGCGGCGCTGGGCCACGCCGCCGACGCCTCGCTGGACTCCTACCACGTCGACGCCATCACCGGCGGCACCGACGCCGTCGTCACCGTCGAGGTGGAGATGTCCCGCGGCGACAAGTCCGTCACCGTCTCCGCGTCGGACGCCGACATCACCCGCGCGTCCGTCGAGGTGATGGTCGAGGCCATCGACCGCCTCATCGCCGACGAACCGGACCGGGTGCTCGCCGACGATTAACCGCCACTTTTTATCGCTCGGGTGCGCGGAGCGCACCACTCGCGATAAAAACTTGGGGAAAAAGGCCGGACGCTCGGGCCGCGGGCCCGAGCGTCCGGTACGACGTGCTGGCACCGACCGCCACCGCACAGCCACCGCCACCGCTCGGCCACCGCCACCGCTCGGCCACCGCCACCGCTCAGCCACCGCCACCGCTCGGCCACCGCCACTGCTCAGCCACCGCACCACCACCGTCTCGTCTCCCCACGGTAACCGTTGAAGTAGCAGCCGACCGAATGGCCGTACGTGACTGGAACACGCGTCGCGGTCGCGGGCACCTTCGGGCCACTCCACGACGGCCACCGTCGGCTCCTGCGGACGGCCCTGAAGTACGCCGACGGTGGCCTCGTCGTGGGCGTGACGTCGGACGCGTTCGCACGGGACGACCGGACCCGCGAGGTCCCGCCCGTCGAGTCGCGGCGGGCGGCGGTCGCGGCGGCGATAGACGACATCGACGAGTGGGGGCGGACGGTCGAAATCCGGGAACTCCGGGACGAACTGGGGATCGTGACCCTGGAGGCGGGGATCGACGCGCTCGTGATCTCGCCGGAGACGGCCGCCGAACTCCCGGCGGTCAACGACCGGCGCCGCGAACGGGGCTTCGAACCGGTCGAGGGCATCGTCGCGCCGTACGTCCTCGCGGCGGACGGTGAGCGGATCTCCTCGACGCGGATCGCCCGCGGCGAGATCGACGAACACGGGCGGGTGCTGGACTGAGGCGAGCGCTTCGGCTGTCGCGTTCACTGCTCGCACGACCCTGCTGGCTCGGTGAGCGAAGGCTCAGGTTCCTTCGATGTCGAACTCCTCGGGGGAGCGGCCGGCCTCGTCGAGGACTTCGTCGGAGACGAGGATGGGGCAGTCGACGCGGAGCGCGAGGGCGACGCCGTCGGAGGGGCGGGCGTCGAAGACGAGGTCCTTGCGTTCGCCGCCGTGGTACTGTTCGGCGTCGAGTTTGGCGTAGAAGGTGCCGTCGGCGAGGTCGTCGACGCGGACGCGGTCGATGGCGCCGCCGAACTCGGCGATCATCTCCACGAACAGGTCGTGTGTCAGCGGCCGCTCGAAGGGCTCGCCCTCGACCGCGAGTTGCATGGATTGGGCCTGGTCGCTGCTGACGAAAATCGGGAGGAGTTCGTCGCGGGCGCGCAGCACGACGACGGGGGCCCCGGACCCCTCGTCGCCGACGCCGACGCCGACCCCTTCAACGGTCGCCTCGTGCATACGTGACGGTACGGCGGGGAGGTATGAAAAGATACCCCGGGACGACCGCCGGTCCGGCCATGCCCACCCGCCGGCCACACGCCGCCGGACACAAACCCCCGGCGCCCCAAGCCGGCCCGTGAGCGAGTACGTCGTCGCGATCAAACCCTCCGCACGCCGCCGGTCACCCGCCGCCGGCGAGTGGGTCAACCGCGAGGGACCGCGCCGTCGGTTCGACTCGAAGGCCCTCGCCCGCGAGTGGGCGCGCCGGCACAGCGGCCACGGCTACCGGCTCTGGGTCCAGGACGCCCCGCCCCACGACGACACCGGCGTCGACGGCTACCTCGTCGGGGCCGACCGCCCGACGGTCGGCGGGGCCGGCGACTCGGCGGGCGAACAGGCCCCCTTCGAGCGCTTCTGAGCGGCAGCGGCCGACGGCCTCTCCCGGGCCCTCGTCGGCCGCGGGCGGGGGAGCTTTTTTATCGGTCTCCGCTGGTGTCACAGGTATGCGCGAGATCGGAGACGGCAACGCACTGCTCGACATCGAGGGCCACCGCGCGGACGTGTGGCTGAACCGGCCGGACAAGCGCAACGCGATGAACCAGCAGGTGATCGCCGACCTGCACGCCGCAATCGACGAGGTGGCCGCCGTCCGCGAGGACGAGGACATCCGGGCGATGACCCTGCTCGGGAAGGGGCCGGTGTTCTGCGCCGGGATGGACCTGAACCTGATGCACGAGGCCGACGCGGCGGTCCGCGACGAGTTCAGCGCCGAGGCGAACACGCTCATTGACGACATCGAGGCCCTCCCCGTCCCGACGGTCGCCGGGGTGAAGGCGTCGGCCATCGCGGGCGCCTTCGAGCTCACGCTGCCCGCTGACTTCCGTGTCATCGACGCCGAGGCGACCTACGGACTGCGGGAGACGAAACTCGGCATCTTCCCCTTCTTCGGGTCGACCCAGCGGCTGCCGCGGATGATCGGCCTCTCCCGGGCGAAGGACCTCGTGCTGCGGAGCGATCTCGTCGACCCCGAGGAGGCCGAACGGATGGGACTGGTCCACGAGGTCGTCGAACCGGGGACCGTCGACGAGGAGGCGAAGTCACTGGCCGACGAACTCGCCACTCGCGCGCCGCTCGGGATGGCGCGGGCGAAGGAGTGTCTGCACGCCGCCTTCGACACTCCCGTCACCGAGGGCGCCGAACTGGAAGACGAACTGGTCTCGGAGATCTGGGACACCCACGACCGCCGGGAGGGGTTCGCGGCCGCGCTGGAGGACCGGGAGCCGGAGTTCGAGCGGGAGTAGCTACTCGCGGAAGTCCTCGGGTGTCAGCCGGCCGAGTCGCATCGCGTTGCCGGTAATCGCGGTGGTCATCCCCACGTCGCCGATGAGGACGGCGTGGATGACGCCCACCAGTCCGAAGGGGATTCCGAGCGCGAGCAGGGCCTTCACGCCGAGCGAGCCCCAGATGTTCTGCCGGATGACCGAGTTGCCGGTCCGCGAGAGGGAGGCGAGGTAGGGGAGCCGCGAGAGGTCGTCGCCGAGTAGCGCGACGTCCGCGGTCTCGATGGCGGTGTCGGAGCCGGCCGCGCCCATCGCGACGCCCACGTCGGCGGTCGCCAGCGCGGGCGCGTCGTTGATGCCGTCCCCGACCATCGCGACCGCGCCGTACTCGGCCTGGAGTTCCTCGACGGCGTCGACCTTGTCCTCGGGGAGCAGGCCGGCCCGGAAGTCGTCGACGCCGACCTCCGCGGCGACGGCGCGGGCGGTGCCCTCGTTGTCGCCGGTCAGCATCACGACCGTCAGCCCGCGCTCCTGCAGGGCGGCGACCGTCCGCGCGGCCTCGGGGCGGATGGTGTCCGCGACGGCGACGAGCCCCTCGATCTCGTCTTCCCGGCCGACGAGGATCACGGTCTTGCCCTCGCTCTGGAGTCGCGGGATGGTATCCTCCACGAGGTCGAGACAGCCCTCGCGGTCACAGAGCTGGCGGGCGTCTTCGGCCAGTCCGCCGGCGCTCGTCGTGAAGTGGACGTGGTTCAGGTCGAACCCCAGTTCCTCGAAGAGGTCCGGTTTCCCGGCGTAGTGAGTCGCGCCGCCGAGGTCCGCGCGGACGCCCTGCCCGGTCAGGCTCTCGAAGCCGCCGACCTCGCGGTCGCCGTCCACGCCGCTCTCGGCGGCGTGGCCGACGATGGCCTCGGCGATTGGGTGTTCGCTCCGGGCTTCGAGGCCGCGAGCACACCGGAGCACGTCGGTCTCGGTGTTGCCGTTGAGCGGGACCACGTCGGTCACGCTGAGTTCGCCGGTCGTCAGCGTCCCGGTCTTGTCGACGGCGACGGCGTCGACCTCGCCCATGCGTTCGAGGTGGTCGCCGCCCTTGATGAGGACGCCGTTGCGCGCGGCGCTCGTGATGCCCGAGACGACGGTGACGGGCGTCGAGATGACGAAGGCACACGGGCAGGCGATGACGAGGAAGGTGATGCCGTTGACGAGCCACTCGATGGCCGGGAAGCCGAGCGCGAGCGGCGGGACCGTCGCGGTGAGGATCGCGACGGCGACGACGATTGGCGTGTAGTAGCCGGCGAAGCGGTCGACGAACTGCTCGCGTTTCGTCTTGCGCTCCTGGGCGCCCTCGACGAGGTCGATGACCCGCGAGAGCGTCGAGTCGTCGGCCGCCGCCGTCACCGAGACTTCGAGGTAGCCGTTCTCGGCGATACTGCCCGCGTACACCTCGTCGTCGACGGTCTTGTCCACGGGGACGCTCTCGCCGGTGATCGGCGACTCGTCGACCGCGCTCTCGCCCTCGACGACCCGGCCGTCGAGCGGCACCTTCTCGCCGGGTTCGACGACGACCGTCTCGCCGACCGCCACGTCCGCGACTGGCATCTCGACGGTCTCCCCGTCGCGCCTGACCTGTGCCGTCTCGGGCGCGAGTTCGAGCAACTCCCCCAGCGAGTTCCGGGCGCGGTCGACGGCGTACCGCTCCAGCAACTCCGCGACGTTGAACAGCGCGGCGAGCGACGCGGCCTCGACGAGCAGGCGCTCGCTCGTGAACAGCGACAGGCCCGTCGCGCCGAGGATGGCGACGCTCATCAGGAAGTCGATATCGAGGCTCAGGTTCCGGGCCGAGCGGTAGCCGCCCCGGACGATGACTTCGCCGCCGGCGACGACCGCCGCCAGCATGATGGCGTCGGCGACGAACAGCGGGTTGCCGAAGGGTCGGCCAAGCAGCGCGTCGGCACCGGGCAGGAGGAAACGCACGCCGAGCGCGACCAGCAGGAGCACCGCGCTGGCGGCCGTCTTCACCGCCCGCGGCGTCCGCCAGACCGGGGTCGACGCGCCGACGGCGCCGCGATCGTCCGCGCCGCGCACGTCCGTCACCTCGTAGCCGGCCCGCTCGATGGCAGCCACGGCGTCCGCCCGCACGTCGCCGTTCCCGACGACCGTGAACTGTACCGTCCCCGTCGCCGGGCTGAACTCCGCGTCGTCGATCCCCTCGACGCCGGCGAGGGCGTTCTCGACTTTCCCGGCACAGGAGGGGCAGTCCATCTCCGGGACCTGCACCCGGAGCCGCTCGCCCGCTCCCGCCGCTTCGGTAGTCCCGCTCATATCCGGAGGTAGCTCACCTCTCCTTATTAATTCGACTGTTACGGATCACCCCTCTGATGGCAGAAGTTATTACTGAAACTGGTCTGGATTAGTAACGTCTGGGGCGGGGACAACGCGACGTTTTTGACCGCGGGTCCCGAACGCCCGATATGGTCGAACAGGAGGCCGATGGCCGGACGTTGAACCGCAAGCGAGCGGCGTTAGCTGTCGCGCCGTTCCTGTTCATCGGTCTCGCGGACGTCGTACTCCTGCTCGGGTGGGGACTGGACGGCCTCTGGGGCTTCATGATCCTGCCGCCGATCCTCTTCGTCAGCGTGCTCGCCTGGATCGCGTTCCGGTCCGGGTTCGTCCACGAGCACGACACCGAGTACGACCCGGACGGCGACGTGGAGTGACCGGTTTCACCCGCGCCACCCAGTCGAAACCGCCGCGACGGAGATTTGAACTACGCGGAGACGGTCGCTCGCTTCGCTCGCCGAAGAACGCCGAGGAGGCGATTTGAACCACGGTCGTTCCGCTTCGCTTCACTCCCTGATTCAAACGCCGTCGCCGCTCTGCCGACAGGACCGACTCGCGGTGCTCGTCGGTTTGCGTCGGCAGAAGCGCCGAGGAGGAGATTTGAACCGGAGGGAGACGGTCGGCCTCGCTCCGCTCGGCCGCTGCGACTTCCAGGGTTCAAATCTCGGCGGCGTTTCCACTCGCCGGGTGGCTCGTGGAAAACGCCGAGGAGGAGATTTGAACTCCTGAGTCCGTGAGGACAGTTGCTCTCGAAGCAACCGCCTTGGCCAGGCTAGGCTACCTCGGCTCACACGTTCCTACCGCGGGTTTCCGTTTGTACGTTTCGAAACGTGGCGCCGCGTCAGGCGGGCACCGCTCGTTCGCCGTCCCAGGTCAGGTCCCCCTCGACGGCCAGTTTCTGAAGGTGACAGACGACCGTCGCGCGCGCGAGGTCTTCGACCCCGGTGAGGTCCTTGTCGTAGGCGGCGTCGAGGACTTCCTCGAGCGTTCGCGCCCCGTTCGCGACCGCGGCGCGGACCGCGTCCTCGCGGTCGAGTCGGTGGGAGACGAGTCGGGCGAGTGTCTCACGGGGTTCCTCGACGACGGGGCCGTGACCGGGATAGAGGGTCGCGTAATCGCGGGCGTGGAGGCGTCGGAGGGCGGTGAGGTAGGCGCGCATATCGCCGTCGGGGGCGCCGACGACGACGCTCCCGGCAGCGACGACGAGATCGCCAACCGCGGCGCCGCCGTCCCACGCGAAGGTGACGTGTTCCGGGGCGTGACCGGCGGTGTCGAGGACGCGGACCGGGCCGGTGTCGGTGTCGAGGACGGTTCCCTCGCGGAAGGTCCGGTCGGGGCTGACACCCGTCGCGCCGGTGAACGCGTCCGTGCGGCCGACGCGAGCCCAAACGGTCGCGCCGGTCTCGTCGGCGTACTCGGCGACGGCCCCGACGTGGTCGGGGTGGTGGTGCGTGACGGCGATGTCCGTCACCGTCGCGTCGGCGACGGCGGTATCGAGGTCGTCGGTCCGCGCCGCGGGGTCGACGAGCAGGGCCTCCTCCCGGCCCAGCAGGTAGGCGTTCGTCTCTCCGCCGGGACCCCGCGTGGCCGTCTCGACGGGTACCCGAGTGACGTTCATACCCGTATCGAAGGACGGTTCCGGGAAAACGGCGGCGGTGGGACGGCGCTGTGGGCCGGGCGGATCGTCGGGATACGGCGCGCAGGTGTGGGCGGCGTGGTCGTCAGCCGCTGAGGAAGTAGACCTGCTTGCGCGCGTCGTGGAAACTGTACCGGGAGTCGACGAGATCCGAATCCTCGAGCCTGTTGAGCGCGTAGCGGACGGTCCGATCGGGCAGCAGCGACTCCTCGGCCAGTTGTCCCTGCGAGAGCGGCGACTCGCCTTCCAGTACCTTCGCGACGAGCTTCGCGCTCGGCGGGAGTTCGCGGAGCCGCTCGCGGAAATCGGGGTCTGCCAGCAGGCTCTCCTCTCCATCACTCTGCCGCGCGACGTCGTCCGGGGTCGTACTCATATTTCCCACTCGTCCAACCTCGGTGGTAAAAGTTGGCTATATGTGTGTCAAAACAATAGAAATAACTAAGTGCATATTATGTGTCCTTATACAAACCTCCCGGACATAAATTGGCGGAACCGTCAACGTCCGTGACTGGCCGTTTCCGCCGGTCTCCTGCCCGGTTTGTGGATTGAGCGAAACGTCTGGCCGGGGATGCATTTTCTTTGTGACTGATTCTGCGGTGTTTGTCCGGTTCCGTGGGCATTCGGTCACTCGTGCGGTGGGTCGTGGGTTCGGCGACCGGTTTCAGTATCGTTTTATTCTCGGGTCCGGGAGAGGGGTGTAGAGTGTGAAGGGACAGCAGTGGTATCAAGAGGACGACATCGCCCAGGAGTACGAGGAAAAGCGCTTCTCCAAGGGCGGTCGCCTCATCGACCGGCGCGAGAAACAGGCGGTACTGGACGCGGTCGGCCCCGTCGAGGAGAAAGACGTTCTCGAAATCGCCTGCGGAACCGGCCGGTTTACAGTCATGCTGGCCGAGCGCGGTGCCGACGTGGTCGGACTGGACATCTCCGGTCCGATGCTCCAGCAGGGCCGGACCAAGGCCCAGCGTGCGGGCGTCGACGACCACCTCGAGTTCATGCGCAGCGACGCCGCGCGGCTACCGTTCCCGGACGACAGTTTCGACACCGTGATGGCGATGCGGTTTTTCCACCTCGCCGACCAGCCGGCCTCGTTCCTCAGCGAGATGCGACGGGTCTCCCGCGAGCAGGTCTTTTTCGACACGTTCAACCGATTCACGACGCGGTCGATCTACAACTGGGCGCTCCCGATGGGGTCCCGACTCTACTCCCGCTGGGAGATATCCCGCCTGCTCGACAGCGCCGGCCTCGAACTCGCCCGCGACGACCACGACTTCGCCTTCCCGTACGGGCTCTACCGACAGATCCCGAACGAACTCGCCAGCACGCTCCGGGAGATCGACACCACCCTCATCCGGTCGCCCCTCGGGAAACGCCTGGCGTCGGTCTCTTACTGGGACGCCCGTGTCGACGCCCAGTGATGCCGTCGTGAAACCGATAGAGCCGTGGGACCGACACGCACGCTCCCGGCGCGAGTTTTTTACGGCTCCGGAGAGCTACGGACTCGTATGAAGCTCTCGGTGGTGGTGCCGACGCTCAACGGGCGGGACCAGCTCGAGAGCTGTCTCGACGCCCTCGCGACACACGCGCCCGGCGCCGAGGTGATCGTGGTCAACGGGCCCTCCTCGGACGGGACGACCGGCATGGTCCAGGACCGCGACGACGTGGACGTGCTCGTCGAACTCGCGGACCGCCGGCTCAACGTCGCACGCAACGCCGGTATCGACCGCGCCAGCGGCGACGTCATCGCGCTGCTCGACCACCGACTCACCGTCGAGTCGGGCTGGCTGGCGGCCCTCGCCGACGGCATCGCCGACGGCGACGCCGTCACCGGCCCCACTCACCAGGAACTCGAAGCCGGACTCACCACCGAGTCCGTCGAATCCAGGACCATCAAGGGCCGGACCGTCACGTACTTCGACGGCGGCAACGCGGCGTTCACTGCCGATCTGCTCGACGAAATCGACGGCTTCGACGAGTATCTCCACACCGGCGGCGCGCGTGACGCTGCCCACCGGCTGGCCGCGCTCGACTACGAGGTCGCCTGGGAGGGCGGGATGAGCGTTCGCCGGGAGTACAGCGCCGACGGCGGCCGCGCGGAACCCGACTGGCGCTGGAAGTACCGCTCGCTCGCCTACCGCCTCGCGAAGAACTACGGCGTTCGTCCGACCGTCCTCCGACGCCTCACCGGCCACAGCGTCCGCGACGCCGTGGGCGCGCTCAAGGACGTGGCGCGGGGCGACGCCGACCCCTCCAGCTGGTTCGGGAACGGACGGGAGGTACTCGCCGGGCTGGCGACCGGCCTCAAGGACGGAGCCGTCGCCCGCTACCGCGACCGTTCGCCGCGACGCAACCCCAACGGCCGCTCGAAACGCGCCGACCGCGCGGTGGCGGTCTACGACTACCGCTAAATTTTTACTTCGAGGGGTGTCCTCGGCCCTGCGGGCCTGCGGGCACCCCTCTCGCAAAAATTTAGTATAAAAACTGCCGGGCGCGAGGCACTGCCTCGCGCCCGGTGAACCGGCGGCTTCGCCGCCGGATGCTCAGTTCACTCCCCGCCCGCGCCCAGTTCGGGCACGACCCGCGAGGGGTTCTTCGAGAAGACCCGGCGCATCGAGTCCTCGGGCACGTCCAGCGTGAGGATCTCCATGACGGCCACGTCGGGGTGGGTCGCGGGCGCGCCGCTGCCGAAGCAGACCCGGTCGGGGTGTTCCATGATGGCCCGCTCCATCGGGTCCCGGAAGCGGACGTAGCTGGTGTCGAGGAAGCAACTCTCCCAGCGGTCGAGCAGGTCGATGCCGCCGGCGACGAGCCGGCGGTTCATCGGGTAGCCGCCGAAGTGCTCGACGACGACGGGGAACTCGTAGGCGAGCAGGTGTTCCTCGATGGCGGCCGGCGGGAACGACTGTCCGCCGTGGACGAGCACGGGGAGGCCCACGTCGGCCAGCTGTTCGAGGACCTCCTCGTCGGGGAGGCCGTCGCGTGCTGGGTGGAGTTTGAACCCCACGAACCGGTCGTCGTAAGCGTACTGCTCGATGTCCGCCGGCGAGGTGTGGTGTTCCTCCCGGGAGGCCGTGAGGTTCCGCAGTCGGGCGCCGGCACCGCTGTTCGGGTCGCGCGCGCCGTTGATGCGGGCGAACGCGACGAACGGGCGCTCGACGCTCATCCGCGCGACGGCGTTGTTCGCCTTCAGGTAACTTCCCTGCCGGGCGCCCGGGAAGACGACGGCGCGGACGACGCCCGCCTGGTGCATCTCGCGCTCGATGGTCTCGGAGTCGCCCGTGTTCCGGTCCGGCCGACGCGTCTCGTCCGGCTCTAACTGGACGTGGACGTCGACCACCCGGAACCCGTGCTCCAGTTCGAGCATCTATCCTCACATGCAGCGGTCGCCACATAACGGTTGGCTCACGCTCGCTGTCAGGAACCCGCGGCACTGTACGCGTCCACCGGACGGGCCGCGACCGGTACCACTGCCTACTTGAACCCCTCGGGTGAATCGCCGGCTGAACGCCCGCGTGCCCGTCCGGGTGCTCCGCAGTTTAGAAAAATTTATATAGAACCGCTGACCACCTCATTAGTGACTATGTCTCAACAGCGCCGGATGGGCGGTCAGCCCATGTTCATTCTCAGCGAGGACTCTCAGCGAACCCAGGGCGACGACGCACAGTCGTCGAACATCGCCGCCGGGAAAGCGGTCTCGGAGTCGGTACGGACGACACTCGGACCCCGCGGCATGGACAAGATGCTCGTCTCGGACTCCGGTGACGTCGTCATCACGAACGACGGCGCCACCATCCTCGACGAGATGGACATCGAACACCCCGCGGCCCAGATGATCGTCGAGGTCGCCGAGACCCAGGAGGACGAGGTCGGTGACGGGACGACGACCGCGTCCGTGCTCGCGGGCGAACTCCTCTCGAAGGCCGAGGACCTCCTCGAGGACGACGTGCACCCGACGACCATCGTCGAGGGCTACCACGAGGCCGCGAGCCTCGCACAGGAAGCCGTCCGGGCGAACGCGCTCGACGAGGAGATCGACGAGGACGTGCTCCGGAAGGTCGCCGAGACCTCGATGACCGGGAAGGGCACCGGCGACGTGGCCGCCGAGGACCTCGCGGAGACCGTCGTCGCGACGGTCACGCACGTCCAGGAGAACGACCACGTCGACCGCTCGAACATCACCGTCCGGACCCAGACCGGCGGCTCATCCTCCGCGACCGACCTCGTCGAGGGCGTCATCGTCGACGAGGAGCCCGCCCACGACAACATGCCGCGCTCGGTCGGGACCCCGACCGTCGCGGTCGTCGACAACGACATCGACCTCAAGGAGTCGAGCATCGACGCCGAGTACAACATCACGGAGGCAGACCAGCTCAACGAGGCCATGGCGGCCGAGGAAGAGGAGCTGAAAGGCTACGTCGACCGGATCGACTCCATCGGCGCGAAAGTCGTGTTCGTCACCGGCGACATCGCCGACCGCGCGAAGGCGTTCCTCGCCAAGCGCGGCATCCTCGCCTTCGAGAGCGTCGGCGACGACGACGCGAAGTCCATCGCCAGCGCCACCGGCGCCTCCCGCGCCGGGTCCGTCGACGACCTCGCCGAGGACGACCTCGGTGAGGCCGACGAGATCAGCGTCCAGAAGTTCGGCGACGACGAACTCGCCTTCGTCGAGGGCGGTACGGCCGCCCGCTCCGTGACCGTCTTCGCCCGCGGTGGCACGGAACACGTCACCGACGAGCTCGAACGCGCGCTCAACGACGCGCTCGACGTGGTCGTCGCCGCGCTCGGCGAGGACGGCGTCGTGCCCGGCGCGGGCGCGACCGAGATCGCCATCGCCGACCACATCCGCAGCGAGGCCGCGAGCATCGAGGGCCGCAAGCAGCTGGCCGTCGAAGCCTTCGCCGACGCCGTCGACGTGCTCCCGCGCACGCTCGCCTCGAACACCGGTATGGACCCCATCGACGCGCTGGTCGACCTCCGCTCCGAGTTCGAGAGCGAGGGCCGCGCCGGCATCATCTCCGAGGGCCAGACGGGTATCATCGGTGACCCCCTGGAGTACGGCGTCCTCGACCCCGCCGCGGTCAAGCGCGAGGCCGTCGAGTCCGCGACCGAGGCCTCCACGATGATCGTCCGCATCGACGACGTCATCGCCGCGGAGTAAGGACGGCCTCGTCCTCTCTGGACGGCATCTCGGACAACAGCCATTTTTACTCGATTCACTCATCAGCGGCCGGTCTCGACGGACGATCCGTGGAGTTACGACCAGAATTTGAGGGCCGAGACGAGTTTCGCGATTGATCCTGTCTCTGACCCCATTTGCTCGTCACTGCCACCCCCACGACCTGCTATCGACCCATCAGCATTGACGTCCGGCGAACTCTCGAAATCGGTTTCGGTGCTCCCGTACGTCGTAACTTCGTCACTGTTCAGTGGCTCAGGCCGCGGTCGAACGTTCTTCCCCCGCTTCGTCGGTACACCGGCCCCTTCGTCTCGAAACCAGCCGTCTTCGTTGTCGATTTCCTGCAGACCAGGACAGTCGTGGTTCTTCGGCAGTGTGTGCTCACTACAATACACGCCTGTACAGTATTTACAATCCCGGAGCAGTTGATCCGACTCTCCGCAAACCGTGCATCCCTCGGCCATCTGCCTACGATCGGGACCGTTGTCGGAACGCACTAAATGGGTTGTGACTGTTTACGAATCCGTTTCCGGAATAAGACCGACTGTCGGCTGTCGCCTATACCAGCAAAAAATGAAGCAGGTTGTACTCATCAGCACCCCATTTTTGGCCTCCACGAGAGACGCGTCGCCCGCACGAGCGACGACAGCCTGGGGCGGGCACGGACGCCGTCGTCCGTCCCGTGGTCAGACGGAGAGTTCGACGGCGTCGCCGGGTTCCAGCCCGAACGCGTCGTCGCCGCGACCGTGATTGACGGCGAGTTCGACGTTGCCGTGGCTGCCGACGGTCACGAGCCGCTGGCCCGGATCGACGGCGGCGTAGGTCCGGCGGGCCGGTGCGGACTCGCCGTCGACCGTCACCTCGCCGCCGAAGCGGCCGTCGAGGACCGTCCCGGGGACGTTCGTGATCGTGTTCCCGAAGTCGTCGACGACGAGTACCTCGCCGGTCGCGCTGCCGTCGGTGACCGTCGCCTCGGGGAAAGTGAGCTCGACCACGTCGTCCGCGGGTGCGAACCGCTCGCGCTCGTGGAAGGCGTCGACGCCGGCCTCGTGGACGGCGGCGGCCGCGGGAGCGAACACGTCTCGCCCGTGAAACGTGGAACTCTCGGGGTCGTCGGCGTCGATCCGGAACACCTCGAAACTCCCGTCCGCGAGTTCGCGCGCGACGGGCACGAGGACGCCGTTGTCCGGCCCGACCAGCGCGTGGTCGCCGGCCCGGATGGCGACGGCCGCGCGGTCGGTGCCGACGCCGGGGTCGACCACGGCGAGGTGGACTGCCGGCGGAAAGTACGGGAGCACCTCGCGGAGCCAGAACGCGGCCGCACGCACGTCCTGCCGGGGGAAATCGTGAGACACGTCGACCAGTTGGGCGTCGGTGGCCGAGAGCAGGACGCCCTTCATCGCGGCGGGGTACGGCGAGCCAAAATCCGAGCTGAGCGTGATCATGGTGGGGCGTGTCCGGGGAGTCGTCGTGCCGTCAGTGGTCGTTTTCGGTCGCGTCCGTGCCGTCCTCGCCGGCGATGGTCCGCAGGCGCTCGATTCCGCCGATCTCGTCGAGGACGTCGACGACGGCCTCGGGCACGCGGTCGCGCCACTCCCGACCGGCGATCATGCGCTCGCGGATCTTCGAGCCTTTCAGATCGTCGCGGTTGTACATTCCCGACCGGCGGACCTCGATGCCGGCTTCCTCGAACAGCCTGACGACGAGGGGGTTGTTCGAGTAGGCGATGTCGAAGTCGGGTGACATACTCCTGATGTGGCTCACCCAGACGGAGTTGCGCTCGATGTCCTCGATGGGGACGACGTAGGTCCGGGTGTCGATCCCCTCAAGCACGCGGGAGATCATCATGATCCGCTCGCCGGCAGTGAACGGGTTCCGGACTGAGTGGGACTTGCCGGCGCTCCCGATACCGACGACGACCTCGTCGACCTCCGCGGCGATGTCGGCGGTCATCTCGCAGTGGCCCTCGTGGAACGGCTGGAAGCGGCCGATGTAGAACCCCCGTGTCATATCCGTACCTGGCTGGCGAAATTCATAAACCCGGCGAGTCGAAACTCGGGCCGACAGTTTTCCGGCTGTACCGCCGCAGTCGTGCGGTTTCGGTCCGTTTCGCGGGCGCACGTGGGGAGAAAGTATATCAGTGGACAGCCCTTCCGTTCTGCTAACAGCAACGGTTCTATGAGTAAAGACACGGACTCCGACGAGACCCCCATAGGGGCGAGTGACTCCATCGAAGACGCCGTGGACTCCGTCGAGGAGCAAGACGAGGCAGACGACTCCGTCGACGAGACGCCGGGCGGCGACCACGGCGACGAAGGTACAGCAGACCCCGAGGTCCCGGACGGGAACGAGGGCACTATCGAAGACCTCGGCAGCGAGGTCGAAATCGAGGCCGACGTGGACGGGGAGATCGACGACGACGACCTCCTCGGCGGGCTCGATATCGAGAGCACCCAGGACATCGAAGTCCCCGACCGCCTGGTCGACCAGGTCATCGGACAGGACCACGCCCGCGACGTGGTCAAGAAGGCGGCCAAGCAGCGCCGCCACGTCATGATGATCGGCTCGCCCGGCACGGGGAAGTCGATGCTCGCCAAGGCGATGAGCCAGCTCCTCCCCAAGGAGGAACTGCAGGACGTGCTCGTCTACCACAACCCGGACGACGGCAACGCGCCGAAGGTCCGGACGGTGCCGGCCGGCAAGGGCGAGCAGATCGTCGAGGCGCACAAGGAAGAAGCCCGCAAGCGCAACCAGATGCGGAGCTTCCTGATGTGGATCATCATCGCCATCGTCATCGGCTACTCGCTTTTGATCGTCGGGCAACCGCTGCTCGGCATCCTGGCGGCCGGTGTCATCTACCTCGCGTTCCGCTACGGGTCGCGTGGCAACGACGCGATGATTCCGAACCTGCTGGTCAACAACAACGACCAGAAGACGGCACCGTTCGAGGACGCGACTGGTGCCCACGCCGGCGCGCTGCTGGGCGACGTCCGCCACGACCCGTTCCAGTCCGGCGGCATGGAGACGCCCAGCCACGACCGCGTGGAGCCAGGCGCCATCCACAAGGCCAACAAGGGCGTGCTGTTCGTCGACGAGATCAACACGCTCGACATCCGCAGCCAGCAGAAGCTGATGACGGCCATCCAGGAGGGCAAGTTCTCCATCACGGGCCAGTCCGAGCGCTCCTCGGGCGCGATGGTCCAGACCGAGCCCGTCCCGTGTGACTTCATCATGATCGCGGCCGGGAACCTCGACGCCATGGAGAACATGCACCCGGCGCTGCGCTCCCGCATCAAGGGGTACGGCTACGAGGTGTACATGGACGACACCATCGAGGACGAACCCGAGATGCGCCGGAAGTACGCCCGCTTCGTGGCCCAGGAAGTCGAGAAGGACGGCCGTCTGCCGCACTTCACCGACGAGGCCGTGGAGGAACTCGTCCTCGAAGCCAGGCGCCGTGCCGGTCGGAAAGACCACCTCACGCTGAAGCTGCGTGACCTCGGTGGCCTCGTCCGGGTCGCCGGCGACATCGCCCGCTCCGAGGACAAGGAACACACCGAGCGCGGGGACGTGCTGCAGGCCAAGCGCCGCTCGCGGTCCATCGAGCAGCAGCTCGCGGACAACTACATCGACCGCCGCAAGGACTACGAGCTGACCGTCAACGAGGGCGACGTGGTCGGACGCGTCAACGGACTCGCCGTGATGGGCGAGGACTCCGGTATCGTCCTCCCGGTGATGGCGGAGGTCACGCCGTCGCAGGGACCGGGCGAGGTCATCGCCACGGGCCAGCTCAAGGAGATGGCGATGGAGGCCGTCCAGAACGTCTCGGCCATCATCAAGAAGTTCAGCGACGAGGACATCACCGAGAAGGACGTCCACATCCAGTTCGTCCAGGCCGGTGAAGGTGGCGTCGACGGCGACTCCGCCTCCATCACCGTGGCGACGGCCGTCATCTCGGCGCTGGAGGAGGTCCCCGTCGAGCAGAACATCGCCATGACCGGCTCGCTGTCCGTGCGGGGCGACGTGCTCCCGGTCGGCGGCGTCACTCACAAGATCGAGGCCGCGGCGAAGTCCGGCCTCGACAAGGTCATCATCCCGAAGGCGAACGAACAGGACGTGATGATCGAGGAGGAGTACGAGGAGATGATCGAGATCATCCCCGTCTCCCACATCAGCGAAGTGCTCGAGGTCGCCCTCGCGGGCGAACCCGAGAAGGACTCGCTGGTCGACCGCCTGAAGTCCATCACGGGCAAGGCGCTCGAACAGCGCGAGGTCGGCCGCTCCGGCGGCAGCCCCAGCCCGCAGTAGATGCTGGTCGGGGGGGTCGCCGCGACGACGGCTCCGCCCGAACCCGGCTGGGCGGCGTTCGTCGGCGTCACGGCCATCGTCCTCTCCCTTCTGCTCGCGCTCGCACGTGCCTCCCAGGCGCTGGTCCGCGACGACACCGACCTGCCGGGCCGGCTCTCGACCGTCGAGCCGACCGACGACGCGGAGCGGTCGCTGACGCTCGACGACCCCGAGGCCGACCTCGGCGCGGGGGACCTGGAGCCGCCGGGACGCGAGACCGGCCACGGGGTCCCCATCGACCCCGAGTCGCCGGGGGCGCTGACGGCCGAGGAACTGGCGCGTGACCCGTTCCCGGACGGGCGCGCGGGGCCGCACGGAAGCGAAGCCTCCGGAACGCCGGCGACGACCACGGCGAACCGCGGCGCGGGGACGGCGGACGACGCGGACTCGTTCACGACCGGGCAGTTACTCGCGAACGTCGCGCTCACGCAGGGGCTGTTCGGCGTCGTCCTCCTCGGGGCGGCCCTGTACTGGCGGATTCCGGCCTCGGCGTTCGGCATCACCGGCGACGCGCTGAGTACGGGCCTGCCCGCGCTCGGCGTCGGGGTCGCGCTCGGGGTCGGACTGTACGTCGCCAACGAAGTGGGGGCGGCGGGCGCGGACGCGATGGGCGTCGAGTACGACGAGCGCCTGCGGAGTCTGCTGGCGCCCGACTCCTCGGGCGGGTGGGTCGTCCTCCTGTTTCTCGTTTTGCCAATCGTCGCCGGCGTCGAGGAGTTCATCTTCCGCGCGGCGGTCATCGGCGCGACGAACGCGGGCTTCGGCACGTCGCCGTGGGCGCTGGCGGTCGTCTCCTCCATTGCCTTCGCCCTCGGCCACGGCGCACAGGGTCGGATGGGCGTGCTCGTGACCGGCGGGCTCGGGCTGGTGCTGGCGGCGGCGTTCGTCCTCACGGGGAGCTTCCTCGTCGTGTTCGTCGCGCACTACCTCGTGAACGCCCTGGAGTTCGTCGTCCACGAACTGCTCGGGATCGAGTGGGCCGGCGACGGGGCCGGGGAGTAGCGGCCGCCGTGGCGGTCGCCGAGTGCGTCGGCACCGGGCGGCCGCGCGGACGACCCCGAAGGCCGGGACGTGGGAGCGAACGGTTTTAATCGCCGGGCTGTCTCTGGGGGGTATGGACGTTCGGGCGGCGCTCACGAGCAGACGAACGCGGCTCGGCTTCGCGGCCGCCGCGTTGCTCGTGTTCGTCGTGCTGCTCGCGTACGGGACGGCCGTCGACGGCCGGCTCGGGTTCGCGCTCGTCAGGGTCCACATCGGCCTCGTCTTGATCGTCAGCGTCGGCTTCGCGGTCGGCGTCGGCAACCTCGGGGACGGCATCCACCCCATCGCCGCGGGGGGCTACCTGCTCGCGGGGGTGTTCATCGGCTACGGCGGACTGGCGGCCCTCGACCTCGTGCCCGCGTTCTCCATGCTCGGGACGCTCGGCGACCTCGCGCTGCTCATCGCCTTCGGCGCGTACTTCTACCAGCGGGAGTTCGTCGACGACGGGAGCGACGGCGAGGGTGACGGCGCCGCGGCCGACGACGCGGACGCGGAGTGACGATGGGACCGACGCGGGGTGCCGAGGGCGTGCCTCCTCAGAGGCCCTCGACCGCGCGGAGTTTCCCCACGACCGGGGCCGGCGCGGCGCTGGGCCCGTCCCGGACCCGGTGGTCGGGGACGAGAAGCGGGACGGGGTTGTCCGCGAGCGCCGTGCGGACGAGCCGCAGGTCGTCGTCGGATTCGGAGTCGAGACCGGCGGTCATCGACGTCACCTTCTCGACGCCGATCTCGGTGCCGTAGGGGATGCCACGGACCGTCTCCAGCACGCCGCGCTGGTCGGTCGGGACGGTCAGCGCCACTGTCACGTCGGTAAACGACGCCTCGACGCCTTCGAGGTAGGCGTCGATGCGGTCGAGCAGGTCGTGGTCCTCGCTCGCGTCGGCCTCGGGGCTGTCCGGGAAGGAAACGGAGATGACACGCCCCTGTGCGATCCCGAGTTGCACCCAGCAGTCGAGAAGTTCGTATTCGCGGGCGTAGATACCGGCGTCGTCCATACCGACAGTCCGGCAGGACGGACCTTACGCTTTCGGGCTGTGGCGGGAGCGGGGCGCTAGAGCGTGACCGCTTCACGGCCCTTCAGGGACTCGGGGACGACGAGCCGGACGGTCGTGCTCGCGCCGTTCTCGGTCGTGAGCCGGAGCGTGGCAGATTCACCGGCTTCGAGCCGCTCGCCGAACGCACCAGCACCGCGGCCGCTGTCGTCGACCGCGAGGTCGTCGCTGCCGATGTCCATGGTGAGCACCATCCTGTCGTCGGGGCCGTTCACCAGCGGCGCGGAGCCGTCGTCGTCCTTGACCGCTGCGACGCCGAAGTACCCGTCGACCGCGTCGGCTTCGACGGACGGGGCAACGACGTCGTAGGTGCCGCTGTCGTCGACCCACTGGACCGTCACGTCCCGGAGGTCGATGTCGTCGGCGCCGGGCGCCTTCCCGACGGTGAGGTTGACGGTCCCGACGGTCCCGTTCTCGATGTTGCTCCCCGCCGCGGCGAACACCTGGAGGCGGTTGGTCACCTGCTGGCGTGGCTGCGTCGTCGTCTCGGTCTCCTCGTCGTCCCCCTCGTCGGCTTCGCTTTCGTCCTCGGCACCGACAGCGTCCGCTTCGGTATCCGTGCCGGTGCCGGTACCGGCGCCACCGAGTCCGTTACAGCCGGCGAGGAGGACCAGTACGGCGAGGAGGGCGATAAACAGGGCTTGCGGGCGGCCGCATCGGCTCATGGTCTGCCGACTGGTCCGCCCCCTACGGCTTAATCCTTTGTGACGATTCGAGCCGTAGGGTCACCGGGAGTCGGTCACTGCGAACGCCACACGGCCCTCGCCACCGAGGGCGGCCGGCACTTCCAGCCGCCGGGTGATCGACCGGCCGCTGCCGGCCGCGAGCTGGACGCTCACGACGGAGTTGCCCCGGAGTCGGCTCCCGAAGGCCGTCGCGCCGGGCCGTTCGGCACCCGAGGTGGGGTCGTCGACCGTCGTGTCCGAGTCCCCGAGGTCGAAAACGAGTTCGAACACGTCGTCGGGGTCGTCGAGGACGGGCGCGGAGCCGTTGCCGTCGGCCAACGACCTGATCCCGAAGTAGCCGTCGGCGTTGCCGCCGTCGATGGTCGACGCCAGCGTGTAGGTGCCCGAGGGATCGACCCAGCGTGCCCTGATGGTGCTGGTGTCGACGGTCACGCCCGGCGCGACGGCGAGCTGGAGTCTGACGACGCCGACGGACCGGCTCCGGATGGCCGTCCCGTAGGCTGCGGTGACGTCGAACGCGCTGTCGAACCCGCCGTCGTCCGACTCCGCCGTCCGGGGTTCGGGGGTCACTTGCGGGTCGTCGGCGACCGTCTCCTCGACCGGTGGCGCCGTCCCGAACTCGTCGGGCGTCGGCGTGCTCGTCGCGCCCGTGCTCGTCGGCGGCGCCGTCGTCGTGTCGCCGTCGGCGGCCGTCTCGTCGTCCCCGCCGGTCCCGCCGCCGCTACACCCTGCGACCCCGAGTGCCGTCGCGGCGAGCCCGGCCGTGATGAACCGTCGTCGCCGGACCATGCGCCCACGTGCGGCCTCGCGGTCTTAACCCTTCGCGCTGTATCACGACCACGGAAGCGCCGTGCGGTCACATCCGCACCGCCGCGACGCGTGCCCAGTCGCAAGTCTTATGTGCAAATCAGTCCGTCAATGTACAGTAATGGACGACGATGAGGAAATCGCACCAGCGGTCGAGTCGATCCTGTCGGCGGCACGCGAGCGCGGGGGTGGCGAGTCGCGGCTGTCGGTGTCGCCGCGGTCGCTGCCCGACGCGTTCGCGGCGGCCGAAGCCGACGGGCGCGTGCCGATCATCGCCGAGGTGAAGCCGACGAGCCCGACGACCGACGGCGAGCGCCGGGACGACCCGGTGGCGCTGGCCGAGGAGATGGTCGCGGGCGGCGCGGCGGCGCTGTCCGTCCTGACCGAACCCGAGCACTTCGGCGGGTCGCCCGAGGCCCTGACCCGCGTCCGCGAGGCAGTCGACGTGCCAGTCCTGCGGAAGGACTTCCTGCTCCACGAGGCCCAACTGGACGTGGTCGAGGCCGACGTGGTCCTGCTCATCGCGCGCTTCCTCGACGACCTCCCGGGGATGGTCGACGCGGCCCGCGAGCGTGGCTTTCAGGTCCTCGTCGAGGTGCACGACGCGGCGGAACTCGAAGCGGCTCTCGACGCCGGGGCCGACATCGTCGGCGTGAACAACCGTGACCTCGCGAAACTGGAGGTGGATCTCGGGACCTTCGAGCAGATTGCGCCGGAGGCACCCGACGACGTGACGCTGATCGCCGAGAGCGGCGTCTCGACGCCGGCGGACGTGCGCCGGATGCGGGCGGCCGGGGCCGACGCCCTGCTCGTCGGCAGTGCCATCATGGACGGATCGGTGCGAGCGAATACGGAAACGCTGACACGGGCGGAGTCCCAGGAGGAACCATGAGCGACACACAGCGAGGGAAGTTCGGGCGCTACGGGGGGCAGTACGTGCCGGAGGCGCTGATGCCGGCGCTGGAGGAACTCACTGACGCCTACGAGCGGTACGTCCTCGACAACGAGGACGGCTTCATGGACGAGTTCCGCCGTCGGCTGCGGGATTTCGGCGGTCGCCCGCTTCCCCTGCAGTACGCCGACCAGTTGAGCGCGCGCTACGACACCGACGTCTACCTCAAACGCGAGGACCTACTCCACGGCGGTGCGCACAAACTCAACAACGCCCTCGGGCAGGTCCTGCTGGCGAAGTACATGGGCAAAGAGCGCATCATCGCCGAGACGGGCGCCGGCCAGCACGGCACCGCGACGGCGATGGCCGCCGCCCATCTCGACATGCCCTGTGAGATCTACATGGGCGAGACCGACATCAACCGCCAGCGGCCCAACGTCTTCCGGATGCGGCTCAACGGCGCCGAGGTCAACCCCGTGACGGTCGGGCGGGGGACGCTGAAGGAGGCCATCAGCGA
This sequence comes from Halorientalis marina, assembly GCF_023028345.1. Lineage (GTDB taxonomy): Archaea > Halobacteriota > Halobacteria > Halobacteriales > Haloarculaceae > Halorientalis > Halorientalis marina. Next base: position 1,022,564 of record NZ_CP095487.1, read on the forward strand.
GACGATGCGGGACTGGGCGACGACCGTCGAGCACACCCACTACGTCATCGGGAGCATCGTCGGCCCCCATCCGTTCCCGTCGATGGTCCGTGACTTCCACGCCGTCATCTCCGAGGAGGCCCGTGAACAGATCCAGGAGCAGGCGGGTCGGCTCCCCGACTCCGTGCTCGCCTGCGCGGGCGGTGGCTCGAACACGATGGGCGCGTTCCACCACTTCCGCGACGACGCGGACGTGGACCTGTTCGCCGTGGAGGCCGGCGGTTCGTCGCTCTCGGTCGACGAAGAAGCGGGCGTCGCGCCCAACTCCGCCTCGCTGTCGACCGGCGGCGAGGGCGTCCTCCACGGCGCACGGACGAAACTCCTCCAGGACACGGAGGGACAGATCATGGAATCACACTCCGTGTCGGCGGGGCTGGACTACGCCGGCGTCGGCCCGGAACTGGCCCACCTCGTCGACGAGGGCCGGGTCCGTCCGGTCAACGTCGACGACGACCTCGCGCTGGAGGCGTTCCACCGCCTCTCGCAGGACGAGGGGATCATCCCCGCGCTGGAGACGGCCCACGCCTTCGGTTATCTCGAAGCCCATCCCGACGAGGTGGGCGACGTGACCATCGTGAACGTCTCCGGGCGCGGCGACAAGGACCTCGAAACCGTCATCGAGGAGACCGAGCAGCGCGACCTGGACGTGGACGCGGACATGTCGGTGTTCGACGGCATGGGGGGAATGTAGATGCCGAGCGAAGCACTCCGACGCGCTTTCGAGGACGGCCCCGCCTTCATCCCGTACCTCGCCGCCGGCGACCCGAGTTACGAGGACTCGCTGGAGTACGTCGAGGCGCTGGAACGGGGCGGCGCGGACATCATCGAACTCGGCCTGCCCTTCTCGGAACCCATCGCCGAGGGGAAGACCATCCAGAGCGCCATCGTCCGCGCGCTGGAAGGCGGGATGACCGTCGACCGCTACTTCGAGTTCGTGGCGGACCTCGACGTGGACGTCCCGCTCGTGTGCATGACCTACTACAATCTGGTCTTCCAGTACGGCGACGAAGACGGTCCGCGGCCGTTCGTCGAGAAGGCCGCCGAGGTCGGCATCGAGGGGTTCGTCATCGTCGACCTGCCGGCGGAGGAGGCCGACGAGATGCGCGCGGCCTGCGACGAGTTCGGTCTCGACCTGGTGTTCATCGTCGCGCCGACGACCCGCGGCGACCGACTGGAACGGATGCGCGAGCAGGTCTCGGGCTACGTCTACGTCCAGGCCCGCCTGGGCGTGACCGGCGCCCGCGACGACGTGAGCGACCAGACCGAGGCTTCCCTGGCGCGCATCGCCGACTGGGACGTGCCCAAACCCGTGGGCTTTGGCATCAAGACCGGCGACCACGCCGAGCGCATCGTCCGCGCGGGCGCCGACGGCATCATCGTCGGCTCCGCGCTGGTCGACATCGTCGCCGAGGGCCACGAGCGGGGCGACCCCGCGGACGAGGTGGCGGCGCGACTGGCAGAGAAGGCACGGGAACTCGTCGAGGGGGCCGAACGCGGCGCGCGGAAGCGGGCGGAAGCCGACGGCGACTGAACGCGGGACTTTTCTCCGGCGCGCGTGAGCCGTCGAGCATGGGCGCTGGACGCATCGTCGGGTACGCACTGCTGGGACTGGTCGACGCCTTCGTCCCCTCGGTGGCGGCGACCTACGCCCTCTCGTCCGTCGGCGACTGGTCGCTCGCGGCCTACGCCGGTATCCTCGTCCTCGCGGTCGGGTTCGTCTTCGGGGCCGCGAGCGCGGCCCGCGGCGGCCGTCCCTTCCCGCTGACACGCGGCGTCAAGCGGCTCTTCGACCGGTTCTGGTGGGTCTAGTCGTCGCGCATTTCCTGCAGCGTGGCCCGCATCTCCGCGAGCTTCGCCTTCGCTTCCTCGGGGTCGAGGTCGCCGGGGAGGCGTTGCCAGGGTTCGACCGCGCCGTCGCCGACGGGCGCCGCGTCGGAGACGGCCCGCCAGTCGGTCTCGGCCAGTTCGGTCTCCGCGAGGTCCCGGGACAGGTCCTCCGAGAGGAACTCGATGCCGCGCTCTTTGGCCCGCTCGATCCGCTCTTCTGACTCGATGCGTTCGATGCCGACGGTGGCGGCGATGGTGTCGGCGTCGGGCCCGAGGAGTTCGTCGACGGTCCCCCAGTCGGCGTCGAGCGGTTGCTCCTCGTCGACGACGCGGGACAGCGAACCACAGCCCGACAGCGAACCGGCGTGACTCGTGAACCCCTCGTCGGACTTCGCGATGTAGTGGGCGACCTTCTCACAGAGGAGGACGGCGGCCTGTGCTTCCCGGCCGCCGTAGATGTGGTCCGCCTCGAGTGTCTCCCAGTCGACCGTCGAGCGGTCGGTCCGCTTTTTCCCGCCGATGGTCACTGCCGTCCGGACGACGTACTCGAAGGGGTCGAGCGAGCGCCCGCCGGCCGCGCTGGTCCGGGCGATCCGATTGCGACAGCGCCAGCCGTGGTCCGTCTTCGGGTCGTACGCCCGGGCCAGTTGGACCTCGAACTCGCCGCCGGTGCCGACGTAGGCCTCCAGCCGACAGACACCCTGCTTCGCGCCGCCCGGAATCCGTTCGGGGTCGAGCCACCGCCGCCCCTCGACGTAGTAGTCCGACCGCCGGGAGACGTTCGCGGGGAGCAACTCGGCGATGTGGCCCGACACCCGCCGGTTGAGTACGTCGCCGGGTCCGAACCCGCCTTTACCCATACACGCCGTTTCGGCGTCGGTCGACATTAATCCCGTCACCGTATCGACGGAATCCAGCGTATCGACTTCGAGGACGCCCTCCCCGTACCGCGCCGATGCGTTTACATCGTCGTAAGACGCAGACGCAGCGAAGGACGCCGGTCGGTTCCGGCGGCGCCCGGGCGGGAGCGGTGACGCAAGGTGGGCCGAGACCGGAAGGCAATTAACCGTCACTTGCCACAGGTTCTCGTATCATGAGCACGGGGAAAGACGCACGTCTGGCGCGCATCGGGACAGGGGGGCGGTACCTCGTCGTCCCAATGGACCACGGTATCACGATGGGCGCCGTCAAGGGCCTCAAGGACATCGAATCGACCATCGACGCGATCACGCGCGGCGGCGCGGACTCGGTTCTCACCCAGCGCGGCGTCGCGCCGCGCGTTCACGACAACAAAAACGGCGCGGGCTACATCGTCCACCTGAACGGGTCAACTACCATCGGGCCGGACGAGAACGACAAGCGCCCGACCGGAACCGTCGAGGACGCCATCCGCGCCGGCGCCGACGCCGTCTCCTTCCACATCAACGTCGGTAGCGAGTACGAGCGCGAACAGATCGAGGGGCTCGCGGAGGTCACGAGCGCCGCCGAACGGTACGGGATGCCCGTGCTGGCGATGACCTACGCTCGCGGTCCGGACATCGACGACGAGGACCCCGAGGCGTACGCCGAGGCGCTGGGTCACGCCGTCCGCCTGGGCGAGGAACTCGGTGCGGACGTGGTCAAGACCTCCTACAGCGGCGACGCCGACACGTTCGGCCACGTCGTCGAGTCGACGCGGCTCCCCGTCGTCATCGCCGGCGGCGCGAAGGGAACCGACCAGGAGACGCTCGCGATGGTCCGGGGCGCGATGGACGCCGGTGCCGCCGGCGTCTCGATGGGCCGGTCAATCTTCCAGCACGACGATCCCGAAGCCATCACGGAGGGCGTCGCTGCCGTCATCCACGACGACGCGACGGCCGAGGAGGCCGCCCGCGAGGCCGGCCTGGCCGTCGAAGCCTGACTCTTCGGCCACCCCATTCACGGGACCGATATTAAGCCACTGGCCGCCGACAGGGCTTCCATGCCCGACCCGAGTTTCACCTTCGAGGCCGACGCTCCGACGGGCAAGACGCTGCTCGCCGGCTTCACGCACCCGGGTATCGCGGGGCTCTCGGCGGTCGACCACCTCGTCAAGCACCTCGACTTCGAGCGGATCGGCCACGTCGAGACGCGCGGACTCCCGACCATCGCACCCTTCGAGGACGGTCGGCCGCGACATCCCGTTCGGCTGTACGCCGGCGGGGGCGTGACGGTCCTCGTCAGCGAGACGTTCCTCCCGCTGTCGGCCACCGAGGCGTTCACCGACGGCCTCCTCGATTGGCTGACCGACACGTCGCTCGACGAGGTCGCCGTCCTCTACGGGATTCCGTACCCCCACGGCCCGGAGGGCCACGACGTGTCGGTGGTCGCCACCGACGCGTACCGCGAGCGCCGGCTCGAGGGGCACGACATCCAGGCGGCGACGGGCGGGTTCTTCGACGGCGTCGTGGGCGACCTCCTCCTGCGCGGCCTGGAAACGGGACCGGACGTGGGGGTGTTCGTCACGGCGAGCCACCCGCCGGGGCCGGACCTGGAGGCGGCGCTGCGCCTGCTCGACACGATTCAGGAAGTGTACGGGCTGGACGTGGCGGAGGAGGCGCTCGCCGCCGAGATCGAACGGATGCGCCAGTACTACGCGGAACTGGCCGAGCGGATGACGGCCATGGAGGAGACGCGGCCGCGGGAGTTCTCCGTGGACAGGATGTACATGTAGCGGCCGCGGTGGTCGCCGGGGCGCCCCCGTCCGCGCGGCGTCGGCGTCCGCAAGACTGGCCGGGAGTCGTCACGTTCAAGCGTGGTCCGGGCGAGGTGTCGGGCATGACACGCTCCGTCTGGCTGAAAGCAGACGACGCGGTCGGCGACTGGGAGGCCCGCAAGCGCCGTATCACGGCGGGGCTGGAGGCCGGCGTCGACTGGGTACTGGTCGACGAGGGAGACGTCGAACGCGTCCGCGAACTCGGACAGGTCAACGTCGCCGCGTTCTCGAACGGCGACGTCCACGTCATGGACGCCGAAAACGAGGGGAGCGACGCCGACGCCGTCGTCGTCGGCAAGGGCGGCGAGGGGGACGGCACCGTCGACCTCCCCTCCGACTTCTCCGGCTCCGCCGACCTCTCGACGCTCCGGGCCAACGGCGACGCCACGCAGGGCGGGTACGTCCGCATCCTGAACGAGAGCTACGAGGCCTTCGCCGAGGCCGTCGCCGAGGAAGCCGAGTACACCATCGTCATCGGCGAGGACTGGGCGATCATCCCGCTGGAGAACCTCATCGCCCGCATCGGCGAGGAGACGGACCTCGTCGCCGGCGTTACGACCGCCGAGGAGGCCCGGACGGCCTTCGAGACGCTGGAACTCGGGGCCGACGCAGTCCTGCTCGACACCGACGACCCCGACGAAATCCGCCAGACGGTGGAGGTCCGCGACGAGGCCGGCCGCGAGCGGTTGGCCCTCACCACCGCCGAGGTGACGACGATCGAACAGACGGGCTCGGCCGACCGGGTCTGTATCGACACGGCGAACCTGATGGACCACGACGAGGGGATGCTCGTCGGCTCGATGGCCCGCGGCCTCTTTTTCGTCCACGCCGAGACCGCCGAGTCGCCCTACGTCGCCTCCCGCCCCTTCCGGGTCAACGCCGGCGCGGTCCACGCCTACGTCCGCACCCCTGGCGGCGAGACGAAGTACCTCTCCGAACTCCAGAGCGGCGACGAGGTACAGGTCGTCGACACCGACGGTAACACCCGCGAGGCTATCGTCGGTCGCGTCAAGATCGAGAAACGCCCCATGTTTCGGGTCCAGGCGGAACTGACCCGCGAGAACGGCGAGACCGACCGCATCGAGACGCTCCTGCAGAACGCCGAGACGATCAAGGTCGCCACGAACGAGGGCCGCAAGGCCGTCACCGACCTCGAAGCCGGCGACGAACTCCTGCTGTACTACGAGGACACCGCCCGCCACTTCGGCGAGGCCGTCGAGGAGAGCATCATCGAGAAGTAACGGGTGCTCCCCCGCCCGACGACCGCAGGCTGCCCGAACCTCGTCGTCGCATTCCCGTTGCTCGTCACTCCCGTACGGGTAACTAACAGTGTTTCCGCCACCCGGTATCTTTTCCGTGAGTGAAACCACTAGCGGTTGATGTCGAAACAGACTCAGCCAACACGTTCGGAACCGGAACTGTCGACGGCGGCCGACTGGAACGCGCTGTATATCGACGGCAAGTGGCACGGCCCCGGCGACCGCGGGACGCTCGACGTGACCGACCCCTCGACGCGGGAGGTCTGGACGGAGGTCCCGGCCGGGACCGAGGACGACGTGGACGAGGCCTACGCGGCCGCGAAACGCGCTCAGGAGTCCTGGGCGGAGAAGGGTCCGGACCGCCGCGCGGAGCTGGTCCAGACGGTGCTGGCCCTGCTCGACGAGTACGAGGCCGATCTGCTCGAACTGCTGGTCACCGAGTCCGGGAGCTCACAGATCAAAAGCGACCTCGAACTCGACACCGCGCGGGGGATCGTCGGCGAGGCCGCCAGTTTCCCGACGCGGATGTCGGGTGACATCCGCGAGTCGGTGATGGAGGGGAAAGAACACCTCGTCAAGCGGGAGCCGGCCGGCGTCGTGGCGGTCATCCCGCCGTGGAACTTCCCCTTCCACCTCTCGGTCCGTGCGGTCGCGCCGGCCGTCGCGACGGGCAACGGCGTCGTCATCAAGCCGGCGACGGACACGCCGGTCACGAGCGGGCTCGCCATCGCCCGCCTGTTCGAGCTCGCGGGCGCGCCACCGGGCCTGGTCAACGTCGTCCCCGGCAAGGGCTCGGAGATCGGCGACCGGGTCGCCGGCCACCCCGACGTGGACGTGGTCGCGTTCACCGGCTCGACCGAGGTGGGCCGCCACGTCGCCAAACAGGCCGTCGACACGCTGGCCTTCCCCGCCCTCGAACTCGGCGGAAACGGCCCCAACGTCGTTCTGGAGGACGCGGACCTGGACAACGCCCTCTCGGCCGGTGCCTTCGGGACCTTCGCCCACCAGGGGCAGGTGTGTATCTCGATCAACCGCCACCTCGTCCACGAGGACATCTACGACGAGTACGTCGCGGGGATGGTCGAGAAAGCCGAGATGATCCCCGCCGGGAGCGTCCACGAGGCCAGTTCCATCGTCGGGCCGATCATCAACGAGGGGCAGCGCGACCAGATCCTCGATTACGTCGAGGACACGGTCGAGCAGGGCGCGACGCTGGAGACGGGCGGCGACACCGTCCCCGTCGACGGCGTCGACGACTCGCTGGTCGTCGAGCCGACGGTGCTCTCGGACGTGGACAACGACATGACCGCGGCCTGTAACGAGCACTTCGGGCCGGTGGCGCCCATCGTCCCCGTCTCTTCGGACGAGGAGGCCATCGAACTCGCGAACGCGACGGAGTACGGCCTGGCGGCGTCCGTCTTCTCCGGCGACCGCAACCGCGCGGAGGACATCGCCGACGCCATCGACGCCGGGATGGTCCACATCAACGACCAGCCCATCAACGACGAACCGCACGTGCCCTTCGGCGGCATGAAGGCCTCCGGGCTGGGGCGGTACAACGGCGAGTACATCCTCGAGGAAATGACCGAGACGAAGTGGATTTCGGTCCAGCGCGAACAGCGAAACTACCCGATGTAGGTCAGTTCTCGGGCGCCGGCCCGTCGCCGGCCCCGTCGATCTCGGTCGTACACCAGTGACAGAAGTCGATGTCGCCGTCGATCTCCTTCCCGCAGTTGGGACAGCGGCGCCCGGTTTCGGCCTGGGCCTGCTGTCTGTTGTTGCGGACGGCGAACCAGTAGGCGTCGGCCACGTTCAGGAGGCCGACGACGAGCAGGCCGACGGACGCCTCGACCGGCATGGCGTCGAAGGCCTGTCGCATCGACTCGGCGGACATCGTCGTCGGGACGACCGACTGGGGAATGAGCAGCGACGCCGTCAGCAGCGTCAACCCGAACCAGAGGAGTGCACGCGCCCACTCACGGAGATAGAGGTGGCCGAGCCCGGGATAGCCGACGGCGAGCAGGGCCGCGAGCCACGGCCGCTTGCGCGTCGAGCCACCGCTCGGTCCCATCATATCGGGTGTCGGTTACGACCCTTGGTTAAGGTTCCGGCTCGGAAGAGAGCTCGGTCACGAGCCGTCGCAGGGTCGCGAGGTCGTACTGGCCGGGCGCGGTCGCGTCGGCGGGGTCGACCGGCGCGTAGCCGATCTTCGAGCCGTACAGCGGCGCGACGGCCCGGGAGTGGCGGCCGGCCTCGCCCATCGCCATCGTGGCGACGCGGTCGCCGTCGAGCGTGCTCGCCCGCGTCGCGGCCAGCAGTTCGAGCACGTCGTCTTCCGTCTCCGCGGTCACGGCGAGTTTGCCCACGTCGCCGTGGTCGGCGGCGCGGGCGAGGAGCCGGCGGAGCTTCGGCGGGGTCGGTGTCTTCTCGAAGTCGTGCGTCGAGACGACGGTCGTCGCCCCGTGCTCGCGCGCGGCCCGGAGGACGCGGGCGCCGTCGCCCTCGGCGACGCTCTCGAGTTCCACGTCGACGGCCGCGACGAAGTCGTACTCCACGGCGGCACAGAGGGCGTCCAGCCGCGCCTCGTCGTCGGTGGTCGCTCCGCCCTCCCACTCGGGACGGTTCGTGACCAGCAGCGGCAGGTCGCCGTCGTAGGCGGCGAGCGCCGCTCGGGGGTCCTCGGCGAGGTCCATCCGGAACTCGACGATGTCGGCGTGCTCGCGGGCGGCCGGCTCCACCCCCAGGTCGTCGGTCGACGCCGCGAGCACGAACGACTCGAACTCCATACGCCCGCTACGGCGAGGGTCCGGCAAAAGCCTGCCTTTCTCCGCCGAACCTGCCGCTCCCCACCTCGCTGCCCCCGCCCTGCCCCCGCTACCGCGGTTCGTGGCTGACGACGTACCGGGCGTTCTCACCGTCGTCGACCGTCTCGACGGCCGTCGCGTCGTAGAAACGGATCGACCGCTCCTGCTTGGTCACGACCGGGAAATCGTAGTGTTCGGCGTCGTAGCCTGGGGGGTCGTCGTCGGCGCGGCGCCGGGCGACGAACTCGCGGTGTGCGTCGAGGCGGGCGTCGACGCGCTCCCGTGCCAGCCGGGGCACGTCCGCGACGAGGTCGTCGAAGGCCGCCCGGAACTCGGGGTCGCGCTCGTAGCCGACGGAGTCGCGGGCGGCGACCATCGCCGCCAGCGTCGTCGTGCCGGTCCCCCAGAACGGGTCGAGGACGGTGTCGCCGTACGTCGAGAACATCGCGATCAGGCGGAAGGGAATCTCCGTGGGGAAGGCCCCGGAGCGCCCGCGCGTGCCCTGGTCGGCGTCGAGGCGCTGGTCCTCGCCGGGGACCTCCCAGAGGTCGGAGAACCAGTCGTTGCGCTCCTCCCAGAAGTACGCGGCGGCGTAGCGGTCGTCGTCACCCGGCGGGAACTCCCGGCGGGTCCCGTTGCGGAAGACCAGGACGTGCTCGTGTTCGAGCGTCGGGTAGGCGTTGGGCGGGACCATCCCCGAGCCCATGAATTTGCTCGGGCTGTTGGTGGGTTTCCGCCAGAGGATATCCGGCAGCGAGCGCAGGCCCCGCTCGCGGAGGCGGCTCGTGATCTCGGCGTGGTTCGGAAAGAGGCGGAACTCCCCGCCGACCGAGCGGGTGGCGTCGCCGACGTTGATGCAGGCGATACCGCCGGGGACGAGGACGCGCTCGACCTCCGCCCAGACGGCATCGAGCACGTCGTGCATCCGCTGGAAGGCGCGCCGTCCGTCGCCTGCGTCGAGGGCCTCGCCGATGGCGGGGTCGAGCGCGGCGAAGGTCTCGTCCCACATCTCGACCAGCGGGTAGGGCGGCGAGGTGACGACGAGGTCGACCGAGTCGTCGGCCAGGGCGTCCATCGACCGGGCGTCGCCGACGACGACCCGATGCTCGGTCTCCATGCCCGTCCCCACGAGCGGCCGCCTTTCGACTCTTGTGGTCCGCCGGTTGGGACGCGGCCCGGCGGCGGACGGACGCGCCGCTGGTCGGGGGCGGCGTCGAAAGAAAGCGGCCGACTCAGGCCATCGGGAGGTCCTGCTCGGCTTCGAGCAGTTCGTGGTACCGATTACGAATGGTGACCTCGCTGATGTCGGCGACTTCGGAGACGGCGGCCTGCGTGGTCTTCTCGTTGGTCAGCAGTGCGGCGGCGTAGACGGCGGCGGCCGCGAGCCCGACCGGCGACTTGCCGCTGTGGACGCCCTGTTCCTTGGCGTTCTGGAGGAGCTGGCGGGCGCGGTGTTCGGCCTCGTCGGAGAGGCCGAGGGAGGAGGCAAAGCGCGGGACGTAGCTCTCGGGGTCCGCGGGCTTGACCTCCAGGCCGAGTTCCCGGATGACGTAGCGGTAGGTCCGGGCGATCTCCGACTTCTCGACGCGGGAAACGTCGGTGATCTCGTCGAGGCTCCGCGGGACGCCGGCCTGTCGCGCGGCGGCGTACACGGACGCCGTCGCGACGCCTTCGATGGACCGGCCGGGCAGGAGGTCCTCGTCGAGTGCGCGGCGGTAGATGACCGAGGCCGTCTCGCGGACGTTCTCGGGGAGGCCGAGCGCGGAGGCCATGCGGTCGATCTCGCCCAGCGCCTGCTTGAGGTTGCGCTCCTTGGAGTCGCGGGTGCGGAACCGCTCGTTCCACTTCCGGAGGCGCTGCATCTTCTGGCGCTGACGACTGCCCAGCGAGTTGCCGTAGGCGTCCTGGTCGCGCCAGTCGATGTTGGTCGACAGCCCCTTGTCGTGCATCATGTTGGTGGTCGGGGCGCCGACGCGGGACTTCTCGTCTTTCTCGCTGGCGTCGAACGCGCGCCACTCCGGCCCGCGGTCGATCTCGCCCTCTTCGACGACGAGGCCGCAGTCGTCACAGACGGTCTCGCCGTGTTCGTCGTCCATCACCAGGTTGCCGCCACATTCGGGACAGTCGACCTGTTCCGATTCGTGTTCCTGCTCCTGTTCCGTCTCCGATTCCGTCGTGCGCGCTCGCGCTCTCGTGTTCTCGCTCATACTGGGAAGGCGAACCCTATCCGGGCAGGCGTTCCTGAAAAATCCCGGACGATTGTAGGTAAAAAAGTAATCGACCGAAAACCATTTAAATCTTTCGACAACCTCGTCAGTCGGAGTCGTACACGGGTCAGACAGCCCGTTTCGGGATCGTGCGTGGGGGACTATATATAGTGTGGTGCGATGACAACTCACAAGGTCGCGCGGCCGCGGGGTTCGGGTATGCGTGTCGTCGTCGGGAGCGGGAACCCGGTGAAAGTGGCCGCGACCGAGCGGGCGGTGGCCGAGCGACTCGAGGCCACGGTCGAGGGCGAGAGCGTCGACCCGGGCGTGGCAGAACAGCCCCGCGGGCGAGCGGCGACGGTCACCGGCGCTCGGAACCGCGCCGCGGCGGCCCACGAGACCGGCGGTGACCTCGGCGTCGGCATCGAGGGCGGCGTCACGGAGTTCCCACAGCGCGGCGCCGTCCGCAACCCCGCGGTCGAGGAGCCGGCGGAACGCGAGGCCGTGACCGGACTCTTCCTGATCATGTGGGCCGCCGCGACCGACGGCGACGCCTGGGGTGTCGGCGGCGGTCCGAGCATCCGCCTCCCCGACGCCGTCGCCGCCCGAATCCGTGACGGAGCGGAACTCGGTCCCGTGCTCGACGACCTGCTCGACACCGACGGCGTGGGTCGCGAGCAGGGCGCTGCGGGCGTGTTCACCGGCGGCATCGTCGACCGCGAGTCGGCGCTGACTCACGCCGTCGCGGGCGCGCTCGGTCCGTTCGTGACCGACCGCTACTGACTCCCCACCGGTGCCCGAAGCCCTCGCTCAGTCCGTCTCCACGGCGGCCTCGATCTCCTCGGCCTCCGCGCTCTCGCTCTCCTCGACGGCCGTCGTGAGCGAGACGTTCAGCAGGGCCATCGAGCCGAGGCCGCCGAGGATGGTGACGACGTTCTTGACGGCGTGGTCGACGACCGCCGCCGCGAGCGCGGTCGCCACCGAGATCGGCGTGAACGCCACCACGAGTAGCGTGAACGCCCCCTCGTACAGCCCGATCCCGCCCGGCGAGAGCGGCAGGATCTTGGCAAGGTTCCCGACGCTCACCGCGAAGAAGCCGACGGTCACGAGCGTCGCCGTCCCCAGCCCCACGTCGAAGGCCGCGAGGACGATTACGGCCGTCGCGACGTCGAGCGACCAGATCAGCAGCGAACTCAGCCCGACCGAGGCGAACGCCCGCCGGTCGCTCGCGACGGTCTGGACGTCGCCCACGAACTGTTCGACGATGCCCGCAACGTAGTCGGCGTAGGAGTCCGACGACAGTCGCGCGACGGCCGCTCGCACGTAGTTGCGGTCGCTCCGCGCGCTCAGGACGATGCCGACGACCGCGACGATGGCGGCGAGGCCCACGCCCGCGGCGACGACCAGCGCGGTCCGACCGCTGCTGACGAAGTCCGACTCCGCACCGGTCGGGGTCGGCAGTTCCGCCCCGGACAGCGAGCCGGTCGCCGCGAACCCGACCAGCACCGTCCCCGCCAGTACCGTGATGGTCAGCAGGTCGAACACGCGCTCGACCGCCAGCGACGCGAACCCCGACGGGTAGGGGATCGACCGTCGTGCCTTGATGACGTAGGCCCGCACCGCGTCGCCGGCCCGCGCCGGGAAGACGAGGTTGCCGGTCTGACTGATGAATATCGCCCCCGTCAGGAAGCCGACACGCTCGGTGTATCCCAGGCGTTCGAGGATGTCCCGGTAGCGCAGGCCCCGGAGCGGCCACGAGAGGAGGTAGACGAGCGCCGCCGCGACCAGCAGCTCCGGACTGCGAGACCAGGCGCCGGCCATCTGCTCGATCACCGTCGACGGGTCGAGGTAGACGGTCATCAGTGCCAGCGCCAGGACGACGAGCAGGGTGCTTGCGGTCAGGCTCACCCGCCGGGTGATACGGGGGCTGACCGAGAGCTGCCACCAGGTTCGGACGATCTGGCTCCCCATGCCGAACACGTCCCGGACGAGGTCGACCTTCGAGTCGCCCTTCGGCGTCCACTCGACCGGGAACTCCTCGACGCGGTAGCCGGCCTGCTGGGCCCGCACGAGGACCTCCGTGTCCCAGAACCAGTGCTCGTCCTCCACGTCGTCGAGGATCGTAAAGAGGGCCTCGCGGTCGAACGACTTGAACCCGCACTGGTGATCGAGCAGGTCCGACCGGAGGAGCAGGCGGACCAGCCCGTTGAACCCCCGGCTCGGGATGCCGCGTTTCGCCGGGCGGTCGGCCTCCCGTCCGGGCACCCAGCGGGAGCCGGTCGCCACGTCGGCCTCGCCCATTCGGACGCGTTCGACCAACTCCTCCAGGTGTTTCATGTCCGTCGCCAGGTCGGTGTCGAAGTAGACGAGTGTCCCGCCGTCGGCGGCGCGGAAGGCCCGTTCGAGCGCGCCGCCCCGTCCCAGTCGCTCGTCGCTGTGGAAGTGCCGGACTCGGTCGTCCTCCTCGGCCATCCGGGTCGCGATTTCCGGCGTGCGGTCCTCGCAGCCGTCCTCGGCGACGATGACCTCGAAGCTCCCGGCCGGCAGGAAGGAAGCGAGCGTCTCCAGGGTGACCGCGACGGTCTCCTCGATGGTGTCCGCCTCGTTGTAGGCGGGCAACACCACGCTCACCTCGACACCCTGGCTCATTGCACCGTAGTACCTTCAGCGGACAAAAGTACCTTCTGTTCCGTGGGGACCCGCCGCCGGCGTCGGCCGGTCTCCCGCCGATTCACGCCGCTTATGTGTTCGACTGCGGATAGCTCCGGGCGGATGCAGTCCCGCGAGTCCCTCCCCGACCCCGTACTCGTCGCCGGGCTCCTCGCCAACCTCGCCCCGTTCGCGCTCTTCCGGCGGGCACTGCCGGACCTCGCCGCGGAACCGTTCGACAACATCTGGATCGCGGAGTTCACGGCCGCCATCGTCGACGGCGCGCCGCTGACCGTCGCCCCCGACCCGTGGTTCCGGTACGTCCCACAGGTGCTCGTGCTCCGGGCCGTCTCCGTCGTCGAGCCCGTCGACGCCGCCGATGCACTCGCCGCCAACGCCGCGTACACGGTTCTCTGCGAGGCCGTCCTGACGCCGCTCGCGCTCTACTGGTTCGTCTCGACCGTCTACGCCCGGCGGGAGGGGCTCGCGGCCCTCTTCGCGGCCGCACTCTTTCGTTTCCTCGTCGTCCCCGGCGGGCCGCTGGTGGGACTCGATATGTACACGCTCGTCTGGTACTACACGCACCACTGGCAGTACGCCTTCGCGATGCCGTGGATACTGGTCTCGTTCGCCGCGGTCGTCCGCGCGGTCCGGGCCGACTCCGGCCACGCCGTGACGCTGTTCGGTCGCCAGGTCGGTCGCCGCCGCTTCTATCTCGCCCTCGCCGGTGGTACCCTCGGCGTCGCCGGGAGCATCCAGCTCGTCCAGGCCGGTCTCGCCGCGTACGTCCTCGCGCTCGCGCTCCTCTGGTCCCGCGAGTGGCAACCCCTCGGCGCCGTCGCGGCGGTATCGATGCTCGTCGCCCTTCCCAACGCCGTCGTCTGGTCACGGTACCCCGGCCGCTGGCTCTCACAGGGCGTCGACAAGTCCGCCGCCGGTGCCCGGTCGCTCCCACCTGAGGCTATCGCGCTCGTCGTCTTCCTGCTGGCCGGCGGACTGGTCTTCGCGGCGACGGTCCTGCCCGCGACGGACGGGGCCGCCGACGGCCACCACCTGGTCCTCGCGTGGACGGCCGCCTCGGCCGGCCTGGTCCTGTGTTTCAGCACACTCGGCGCGGTCTGGTACAACTACCACGCGGTCTACTCGCTGAAGTACGTCGTCCTCGCGTGGGCGGCCATCACGGTCGTGCCCGCGACCGGCGAGGACGGGGTCGCCACGGTCCCGGTCCCGGGTGGCTAATACTTCGGTCCCGTTCCCCCAGCGTCGGAATCGGCGCCAGGCTTTTTCAACGTCCGCGTCGCCGGTTCGAATATGAACGAGGCGTTCGTTCAGTTGGTCTGTCCCGACTGCCGGAAGGACTGGGAAGCGAAGCCGATGGACCTCCCCGCGCCCGACGCCGCGTTCGCGTGTCCCGACTGCGAGGCCGAGCGGCCGGTCGCCGAGTTCATGCGCACCGACCGCGACCTCGAAGTGCTCAAGGAGTTCGAGGCGGTCTAGTCCGCGCCCTCGGGCGACTGCGCGGTGGCGAACGTCCCGAGGTCGACCTCCTCGGTCGCGACCTCCGTGACCGACTCGTAGGGACGGTCGACGACGATGTCGCCGGCGGTCCGCTGCCCGACGCCCGGAATCGCCGTGAGTTCGTCCATCGACGCCGCGTTCACGTCCAGCGGGTAGGGCACACCCGACACCGAGCGGTAGCCGTGGCCGGTGACGGCCACGTCGACCGTCCGCCCGAGGGCGCGCTCGCCCGGGAGCCCGACGAGCAGGGGGTAGGTCCCCAGCTGTCGGCCGAAGGTCTTGCCGTCCTGGTGATACTCCAGGTGGACGTCGGGCAGGACGGTTCCGGGCGGTGCGAGCCGCTTGAGCATCGGGTTGTCGATGGTCTCCCGGATGTCGCGCTTGTAGGGCTTGAACTGGTCTTTGTGCTCCTTGGCGATGTCCGCGCCCGTCTCGGACATGTCCGTGCCGGCGAAGGCCATCACCTGCCGGATGTTCACCCGCCGGAGCATCAACCCCTCGTCGTAGACCCGCTGCAGGAACCGCTTGTTGTGCTCGTAGGTCTCGGGCCGCTCGCCCATCAGCCCGTGGACGAGGTTGATCCCCGGGAGGAGCTTGGGGAGGCGGCGGGCCGCGCCGTCGCCGTGGTTGGGGGCCGTATCTCTATCGCCGCCCGGCCGCCACCCCGCCTCCTCGTTGACGATCTTCACCGCGCGGAAACACTCCTCGGCGGAGACGTTGAGGTTGTTCTCCTCCTGGACGACGGGGTCGGCGGACTCCAGTCCGAACGCGGCGGTGTCGCCGGGCGTGTTGTGTTCCGCGATGACCCGGATACCCTCCCGGGACAGCTCCGGCCACTCGACGATGGTGATGGGGTTCATGTTGTCGAGGTGGAGCGTCTCCAGGTCCGGCGCGACCGCCCGAATCCCGCCGTACAGCTCCCGGAGGGCCTCGGGGTTGGGCTTCTCGCCGTCGCCGCCGTAGGCCAGGATGTCGGCCTGTCGGCCCAGCCGGAAGTGGCGTGCGCCCCGCTCGGAGAGGGCCGCGACCTCGTCGACGACCGTCTCGGTCGGGCGGAACGAGGGGTCGCCGTACAGCGGTTCCGTGCAAAAGGAACAGCGGTACGGACAGCCCCGGGAGGTCTCCAGCTCGCAGATGAGGTAGTCCGGGTGGTTGGGGTGCTGTTCGATGACGAACGCGCCCGCTCGCGCCCAGCGGGCGATCTCCTCGTTGTCGCGCATCCGGTCGGAAAAGCCCTCCATGCCGCCGTGGACGAGGTCGTAGGCCGCGGCCTCGATGTCGCCCTTGGCGACGAAGTCGTAGTCGAGGTCGTCGCGCTCGGTGTCCTGTGCGCCGGCGTTCTCGTCGCCCACGCCGAAGCGGACGGGGCCGCCCATCAGGGTCGTCCCCTCGGCGGTCCAGGCCAGTTCGCGCACCTCGTCGGGTTCGGCGGGCGTCCCCCCGACGTAGCTGCCGGGGACGGTCATCCCGCCGACGTAGATCATGAGGTCCGCGGACTCCACGTCGCGCCACCGCTCGCGGTCGTCGCGGAGGGCGTCGATGGTGTGGTAGGTGATCGCATCCTCGGGGACGCCCGCGTCGACGAGCGCCCCGGCGGTGTAGCGCGGGTACGTCGAGACGTAGGGTGGGACGCCGAAGTGGGCCGGCTCGTCGACGTAGCCGTCCACGATGGTCACGTCCAGGTCCGCCGGGTCGGTCATGCCCGGCTGTTGACGCCCCAGGAGTAAAACGCGTGCGATGCGGTCCCCGGCGGCGCGCTCAGACGTAGATGTGCCCCTCGCGCTCGTCGTAGGGGCGGTCCGGCTCGAAGTCCGCGTTCGCGGCCCGGTGAGTCGCCAGCGCGGCCACCACGCTGTCGATGGCGTCACCGCCCGCGTCGTCGACCAGGCGGCCCCGCAGCCCCTCGGCGTACTCGATGGCCGTCTCGGCTTCGAGCCCGTCGACGATCGCCCGGCGGCGGTCCCGTGCCCGGCCGCCGGAATCCTTGTACGCCTCGGCGGGGAGGTCGAGGCCCGCGAGGGTCGCCGCCGGGTAGACCTCGCAGAGCCGGGTCTGTTCGTCGGGATCGTGGTCGCTCGCCGGCGGCCCCATCGGCTCGACGGCCACGTCCGGGGCGCGGGCGAGCGGCGCGAGCACGTCCCGGATCCCGTGGAAGGTCTGCTTGTAGACGTACTGGGCGTAGGGACACATGGCTCCGACGGGGCCGTCGGTTTCGCGGGGCAGATTCGTCCGGTCGCCGCCCGTGACCGACTCGGCGCGGTCCTTGCACTCGCGCTGGAAGCCGTCGGCGTCGTGTGCGACCGTCGTCACCCACTCGACGGCGCCGGCCCAGTCCTCGCGGTCGTGGAGGTCGGCGGGGACGCCGAAGGGGAAATCGAGCCCGGCGACGGTCGCGTCGCGCAGGAACTCGACGAGGCGGCCGAGACAGGGGGCGCGGTCGGCGACGCCGAACCGCTCGGCGGCCGACTGGCACGACTCGATCCGGAGGCGGTCGCCGTCGGCCGCCGCCGTCGCGATCCAGATCCCGTGGCCGGCGTCGCTGGCCCCCGAGAAGTCGATCCCGTGCCGGGTCGCTGTCATGACATCGACTGTGGGGGCCCACGGCAAAAAGCCGGGGCATTGATGACTCTGGGACGCCTACGCTCTGGTATGCCAAAGACGCTCGAAGTGAAGTGTACGAGCGCCGACTGTGAACTCGATATGTTCGAGCTTCACTACACGTACGACATGCCGGACAGCGTGGGGGTGGCCGACTTCGACTGCCCGTACTGCGGCGAGGGGGACGGACTGGAAGAGATCGAGCTATGATCCGGGAACTCGGCCGGACGCTGACCGACACCGTGATGGAGACCGTCGGCCGCGCGGCCAGCCGCGTCCAGGAGCGGCGCCCGCTCCCGGTCGACCTGCTCGAAAGCGACGAGGCCTACCTCGCGGTGTTCGACGCGCCCGGCGCGACCAGCAGCGACGTCCAGGTCCGCTTCGACGAGAACCGCGTCGAGGTCCGACTCGACCGCTTCCGCGACTTCTACGACGGCTTCGAGATGCGCTTGCCCGGCCGCGGCCTCTCGCTCGACGGCCACGTCACCCTCCCGCCGGACGCCAAGGTCGACGCCCGCGAGGCGGCCGCGACGCTCAAACGGAACGGTACGCTCCACGTCCGCGTCCCCAAAACCGAGGACGCGACCGCGTCCGTCGGCGAGGAGACGGTCGAGACCGACGTGGAATCCGACGACGCCGACGACCACGAAGCGGACGAGACTGAAGCCGAGGACGCCCACGACGATTCCGAAGCCGACGACGGCACCGACGAGACCGACGACGAGTAATCACTCGACGGTCATCCCTTCGACCACCGCGAACTCCTCGTCACCGTCGAACCGCGCCGGGTCGAACGCTCGCAGGACGTCGTCGCTCTCCTTCTCCCGCTCACCCGCTATCTCGTCGGCGACGCGCTCGCCCAGCGCCGGCGCGCGCATGAAGCCGTGGCCGTGCCAGCCGACGGCGACGAACAGCCCGGGCGCTACCGCCCCGACGAGCGGGTCGCGGTCCGGCGTCGCCGTACAGAGGCCGGCCCACGAGTCGGTCACGTCCGTCGGCCCGTCGGCCGAAAGCGCCGCGTCGAGGCGCGCCAGCGCGTCGCTTCGGAAGTCCTCGTCTGCCGTCCGGTCCCAGTCGTCTGGGTCGGCGGCCCGCTCCTCCGTGCCGTCGCCGACGAGGAAACCCCCCGCCTTCGCCCGGCAGTAGAACCCCCGCGTCGCGTCGTACAGTGTCGGCGTCGTCTCGGCCGCGCTCGACGGCGCTGTCACGAGCGCCTGCACGCGGTACGGCTTGACCTGAATCGCGACGCCCGCGTCGGCCAGCACCGGCTTCGTGTGGGCGCCCGCCGCGACGAGGACGGCGTCGAACCGCTCGCGACCCGCTGGCGTCACGACCGTCGCGCCCGGTCCCGAATCGCCCCTCGCTGACTCCGTCCCTGCGGGCGTTGCGTCCACCGCGACCTCGGTTCCCGTCCGGAGAGTCGCGCCCGCGGCGCTGGCCCGCTCGGCGACGACCGCCGCGTACTCCGCGGGGTCGGCACAGAGCGCGTCCCGGGCGACGGCGGCCACGGCCACGTCGTCCGTTTCGAGGCCGGGAAACTCGGCGGCGAGCGCGTCCGGGTCGAGAAGAGTCACGTCACGGTCGTTGTCCCGCATCCGCGGGACCTGCTTACGGATGGCCCGCTCCCGCTTCTCGTCACCCTCACGAGCGAGCCAGACGTATGGCCGGTCGGTAACCGAGAAGCGCGTCTCGGCCGCGAGGTCGCGGAACCGTTCGAGCGCACGCGCGGCGACGGCGGCGTCCAGCCGGTCGGCGAACGCGTCGTAACAGATGCCGGCGGCGCGGCCGGTGCTCCCGGCACCGACCGCGTCGCGCTCGAACAGCGTCACGTCGTGGCCGTCCGCCGCGAGGGCGGCCGCGGCCGTCACGCCGACCGCGCCGGCGCCGACGACCCCGACGCGTTTCACGTCTCCCATCGCTGTCGATTACGGCCCGGGCGGGGAAACGCTATCGGCTCACTCCCGGTCGGGTTCGAGTTCCGGCTCGGGGACCAGTTCCCCCTCGGCCCGCCGTTCCCGCAGTTCTTCGATCAGCGAGTCGAAGTCCGACCGCTTCTCGCCGAACGTCGCGCCGGCGAGCGCGCCGACGCCGGCGCCGGTACTCGCCGCGCTCCGGCTGAACAGTCCCCCCAGCGCCGCGCCGACCGCCGCGCCGATTGCCGCGTACTTCGCCCGATTCACAGCGCGTTTCAGTCGTTTTCGCATACCATTGTTCTCGGTCATCGAACGTATAAAACTACTCGCCGCCGTCGGGATTGCGACGCCGGGCTGACCGTCCGGGACCGCCCGCACCCGGACGGCTACGTCGGGAGGTCGGCGTCGGGGTCGACCACGCGGTCCACTTCGGGCGGCATCTCCCAGTCGGTCGCCAGTTCGAGCAACTGGACGAGGATGCGGGCGGTCGCCCCCCAGACGGTGTAGCCGTCGACGCGGAAGAAGTGCAGGCGGATGTCGCCGTAGTGGGGGTGGTCCCGGCGCTCGGACTCGTAGTTGTCGAGGTCGGTCAGGTCGTCGACGGCGAGGACGGCGATCTCGGCCACCTCGCGCTCGTCGGGCGTGTACTCCCGGTCGGGAATCCGTGCCAGGAACGGCCGGACGGAGTAGCTCGTGATCGTCCGGATGTCGTCGAGGCGGCCGACGATCTCGGCCTCGTCGGGGTCGAGGCCGATCTCCTCGTTGGCCTCCCGGAGCGCCGTCGCCGTCCGGTCGGCGTCGCTCGGCTCGCGGCCGCCGCCGGGGAAGCTCATCTGCCCCGGGTGTTCGCCGAGGTGGTCCGCACGCTTGGTGAAAAGCAGGTGGTAGCCGTCGTCGCGGGTGACGACCGGCGCGAGGACCGCGGCCTCCCGCTCCTCGTCGGTCACCGACGCGGCGCCGAACGCGGCCACCCGCTCGAAGTCCATACCCCGACAGAGGGGCTCCGTGTTCTTAATTCGTCCGGGGTCGACCGACGGCTCACGAGAGCGCGTCGTCCAGCCGGTCCCGCGCCGTCGACAGCTCTACCGGCGCCGCCCAGGCCTCCAGTTCGTAGCTCACGTCCAGCAACGCCGTCATCCGCTCGACGTCGCCGGCTGCGACCGCCCGTGCCGTATCCGCCCGAAACCGCTCCTCGGCGGCTTCCCCGACCCGCTCGCGGTCGACGTGGCGTCCACTGACGTCCATGATGTGCGGGAGGTCAGTGGCGTGCTCGGGCAGTTCCGGGAACGCGACCGGACCCGGTACGAGCAGCGACTCCTCGTCGGTTTGCTCGCCGTTGCCCTCGCTTTCGCCGCCTTCGGTCGGCCGCTCGACCGCGACGAGGTAGTACTCCGCGACGGCGGCGTCGATGGCGTCGGCGAAGTCCGCCGGCTCGCGGTCCGCGCCGTCGCGGAAGGCGAGTTCGACGAGCGCCTCCCCGAGTTCGGCCCGCGTCAGCCCCCCGAAGAGGTCGACGATGCCGGCCAGTTCGTCCCCGCTGGGGTCCATGGCGGAATCGGCGGTCCGCTCGCCCTTGAGGTTTCGGGGACTCCTCTGCCGCCGCCGGCGCTCGAACGGGGAGCTTTTTCCGCCCCAGTCCTTACGTCGGGTCGATGGAATACGTCCAGGAGCGCGTGGCGACGCTCCATGCCTTCTCGGATCGGGTCCCGGACGCGCCGACCGACAGCGCGGCGGTCGTCGTCCCGCTCACCGAGCGGGAACACGCCAGCCTCGCCGCCGAACGGGTGTTCACGACGCTCGAACGGATCGACCCCGCGCGGGTCGTCGTCGCGCTTCGGGCCAGCCCCGACCGCGTCTCGACGGTCGCTCGCTGGCTCGACTCCTTCGAGCTCTCGCCCGACGTGCTGTGGTGTAACGCCCCCGAGGTGCGCGAGGAACTCGGCGCGGCCGGGCTGAACGGTCCCGCCGGGAAGGGCCGGGACGTGTGGCTCGCGCTCGGCGTCGCCGCCAGCGAGGAGTACGTCGTCGTCCACGACGCCGACACGAAGACCTACTCGCGGGCCCACGTCCCGCGCCTGCTTTTCCCACTCGCGCAGGGCTACGACTTCTCGAAGGGCTACTACGCCCGCGTCGAGAACGACCGTCTCTACGGCCGCCTGTTCCGGCTGTTCTACACGCCCCTGGTCCGGGCGCTCGACGAGCGCCACGACGAGCCGGTCGTCGATTACCTCGCCGCGTTCCGCTACGCGCTGGCCGGGGAGTTCGCCGCCACGAGCGACCTCGTCCGGCGCCTGCGCGCCCAGCGGGGCTGGGGCCTGGAGGTCGGGACGCTCGGCGACGCGTTCACCCATGCCGGGTTCGACGGGTCCGCCCAGGTCGACCTCGGCCAGCACGAACACGACCACCGCGCCGTTTCCGGCCCGCAGGGGCTCGGCGATATGTGTAGCGAGGTCGCGACAGCGCTCTTCCAGGTCGTCGACGACGCCGGCCTCTCGCTGGACTACGACGCGGTCCGCGAGCGCTACCGAGAGACGGCCGACCGCCTCGTTCGCCAGTACGGGACCGATGCGGCGTTCAACGGCCTCGATTTCGACGGGGCTGGCGAGCGCGACCAGGTAGCGACCTACGCCGACGCCATCGAACCGCCGGGCGAGGACACGCGCCTGCCGGCCTGGCGCGACACGACCCTCGACCCCGAAACCGTGGTGGCCGCTTCGGACCGCGCACTCGACGCGGCCGTCGACCGCTGACCCGTTCCCCCGCCGGTGGCACGGAGTTTTTAACGGTTCCCCTGTTACGGCCGCGTATGGAATCCGTCCGCAAGGGGCTTCGATCCGGGGCGATAGAGAAGGACACCTACGAACGCCTCAACTGCGCCGAGTGTGGGGAGGAACTCGACACGAAGAACGACCCCGACGAGATCGGGACTGTCCGGGTCTGTCCAGGCTGTGGCCGCGAGTGGAAGAAGGTGGGGTAGCTACTCGAAGACGGCGTCGAAGGCGCTGGCCCCCAGCGGCTCGAAGGTCCCCGCGTCCACGTTCTCCGCCACGTGTGTCGGTGTCCCCATCCCGACCAGCGACGCCGTCACCCCTGGCGCACTCCGCGCGAAGTTGATCGCCCGCTGCGCACGGGTCTCCCCGTCCAGTTTCGCCTCCACCTCGCCCGGTATCTCGGCCGCGAGCCGGCCCTGCATGATGGAGGCGCTCGTGAACACGTCCAGTCCGGCGTCGTTCGCGAACCAGAGCGCGCTCTGTGGCCCCTCCGCCCCCTCGTGGCTCTCGACGGTGAACGCGTCCGCCATGAAGACGTTGAACGGCAACTGGACCGCGCGAAAGCCCGTCGCCTCACGCCCGGCAGCGTCCGCGGCCGCCCGCGCCCGCCTGACGATTTCCGGCAGCGAGAGGTAGCTATCGTCGGCCTCGGGCACCCGAAACGACTCCCACGACGCGACCCCGTAGTGACGAACGTCCCCCGCCGCGACGCGCTTCTCCAGCCGCTCGAACGTCGCTTCGAGCTGGTCGTACACCTCGTCCCGCGACCGCTCTTCGAGTTGCGTTTCGGGATTGTGGACGTAGTAGCAGTCGATCGTGTCCAGGCCGAGGTTCTCCAGCGAGCGGTCCACCTGGTCGTCGATGTAGTCCGGCGCGATGCAGTGTTGCCCGTGCACGAGGTCGTCGGCGTCGACGATGCCGGTGTCGAGATACTCTTCGCGGACGTACTGTCCCGGATCGTCGGGCCGGTCGCCGTCGAACGGGACGAACCCGCCTTTCGTCGCGACCATGACCGCCTCGCGGTCTGCGTCGGCATCCTCGATGGCCGCGCCGACGACGCGCTCGCTGCGCTGACAGCGGTAGTTGATGGCGGTGTCGACGACGTTGACCCCCGACTCGATGGCCTCGACGATGGCCTCGTGGTAGGCCTCGTCGGCCGCGTCGGTCGGGTCGCCGAGGTACGTGCCGAGGCCGATGCTCGATACGACGCAGTCGCCGAAACTCCGGAAGTAGGTGCGGGCGAACCGCTCGTGGTGGCGGTCCCGGTAGTTCCAGGTCGCCTCGCGTGTAGCCATGCGAGGGCGTTGGGTCGGCGGCGATAAAGGCGGGGCGGTTGCGGTGGCGAGCCCGGAGCGGGAGTGGTCACGCGGCGGTGGCAGTCGCGGAGTGGACGGCCGGGAGGGGTAGGGCAGGGCTGCTGTCGTTGAGTGGAGATAGGGGAGCGGCTACGAGCATCCGCGCGCCGGAGGCGCGCGGTTCGCGGAACTCGCGCGGGGCGCGAGTTCCGTAGTTTTTCCCCAAGTTTTTGGAAACGGGGGTGCCCGCAGCGGCGCGAAGCGCCACGAGGACACCCCCGTTTGTAAAAAGTGGGTGGCTCAGATATCACCGGACATCGCGGCGAAGAGCCGGTCGGTGAGTTCAGGGAGGGTAACGCCGGCGGAGGGGCCGATGCCCTCCATGTGTTCGATGGAGATCTGACCGCCACCCATCCGGGCGTGGCCGCCGGCCTCGGCCATGGGGATGTCCTCGACGGCGGCCCGCAGCGTTTTGCCCATGTGGACGCGGTCGTCACGCGACCGACCGGAGAGGTGGACGGTGCCGTCGTTGATGCCGGCGACGACGACGGCGGTGACGCCCTCCAGGCGGAGGAGTTCGTCGGCGGCCTGCGGGATGGCGTCGACGTTCGAAACCTCGCCGACGTTGGAGAAGGCGAAGGCGTTGCGGACGTCACGGTCGGTGATGGCACGGGCTTTTACCTCCAGCACTTCGGCGTCGACCTCGGGGTTTGCGATGCGGTCGAGCAGGTCCTCCTCGATGCCGTCGTAGAGGTAGGCGGCGGCCTGGAACTCGGCAGCCGAACAGCCTTTCGTCAGGTGTTTCGTGTCGGACTGGATGCCGTAGACGAGGCCGGTGGCGGTGTCGGCGTCGAGTTCCTCGGGGCCGGCCTCCGCGTCGGGGTCGGTCGTCTCCCAGCCGAGTTCCTCGCAGTACTCGGCGAGGATCGTCGCGCAGGCACCGTTGTCGGTTCGGACGTCGGTGAACTGTTGGCCGGTGCCGTCGCCGGGGTGGTGGTCGACGACGGCGATGGGGTCGACGGTGTCGGCGCCGGAGAAGCCGCGAGCGGTGTTGTGGTCCACCAAGATCACGTCGTCGGCAGCGAGTTCGGAGGCGTCCGAGATGCGGTCGAAATCGAGGTCGAGGACGGTCTCGAACGCGCGGTTCTCCTGGTGGCGGATTTGCCCGGCGTGCTGCATCGTGGCGTCGGTCCCGACGGATTCGGCGATGGTCTCGACGGCCATCGCACACGACATGGCGTCGGGGTCCGGGTTAGGGTGCATCAGAACTGCGACTTCCTCGCGGTCGGCGAGGAGCTGTTCGAACCGCTCGCCTTTGGCGGGGCGAAACCGGCGGATCAGCCAGGCGAGGGCGGCGAGGGCGACGATCAGGGCGACCACGACGAGGGCCGCTTGCAACGGGTCGGCCTCGACGAACGCCCGGAGGGCGTCGACGGGACCCGCCCCGTCGCTGCTTGCGGCCGCGAATGGCATATCTGCTTGTTGTCGCTCTCGATGAATAAGTAGCTTCCCCATCCGACTCCCGGACGGAAACCGCGTGTACCGCCCGACTACGCCCGTCCTGTCCGTGTCAGTGGCCGGTCTGTCGGTACGCCTCGACCGCTTCGCGGTACCCCTCGCGGTAGGTCGGATACGCGAACTCGTAGCCCAGTTCCCGGAGATACTCGTTCGAGCAGCGTTTGCTCGTCAGGATGCGCCGCCGGGCCGCCTCCGAGAGGTCCGGGTCGTCCAGTCGCTCCGCCTTGGTCCGTTTCGGCGGCTCCGACACGCCACACTCGGCCGCGAGCCAGTCGGCGAACTCCCACTTCGGAGCCGGTTCGTCGTCGACGACGAGGACGACCTCGTCGCGTGCCAGGTCCTCCTCGAGGAGGTAGCGTACCGCCCCGGCCGCGTCCTCGCGGTGGACCATGTTCAGGTAGCCCTCGGTGACCGGCCCCTCGAGATACCGTTCCAGTCGGTAGCGGTCCGGGCCGTAGAGACCGGCGAACCGGGCGACGGTCCCGTCGATGCCGTGGTCGGCGGCAACCTCGCGGGCGATGCGTTCGGCCTCGGCCAGTACTTCGGTCTTTTCGGTGGTCGGCTCCAGCGGCGTCGACTCGTCGACCCAGTCGCCGCCGTGGTCGCCGTAGACGCCGGTACTGGAGGTGTAGACCAGTCGCTCCGGCGGCGAGTCGCGCTCGCCGAAGGCTTCGATGGCCGTTCGGAGGCCGTCGACGTAGACCTCGCGGGCGGCGTCGGCACCGCGACCGCCGGAGCTGGCCGCGAACACGAGCGCGTCGGCGTCGGGAACCGTCGTGAGGTCGTCCGGGTCGGTCACGTCCGCCTGGACACCCTCGAAGCCCGCGTCCTCGATGGCCGCGATTCCGTCCGCCGAGCGACGGACGCCGACCACGTCGTGGTCGCCGCGGAGCTGGCGGCCGAGTTCGAGTCCGACGTATCCACAGCCGAGGATGACGACCCGCATGTTACCCCTTCTTTTCCTCGATGTACTGGTGGAGGACGGCGTACTCCGCCAGCGTCATCGTGTGCCGACCTTCCATCTTCTGCTGGATCTCCTTTGCCTCCATCCGGCCGTCGATCCCGGATTCGACGGCGTCGACGTCGAGAACGGCGATACTCATTCCCATCAGGAGCATATCGCGTGCGTCGGCGGCGATGAAGTCGGCGTCGGGTCGGTCCGGGTCGGTCGCCAGGATCGCGGCGGCGTCTTCGAGGGTCACCTCGGGCGAGTCGCCGTCGACCAAGGCCACCAGCGTCTCGCGGTCGACGCCGCTTTCCTCGGCCACGCTGTCGACGCCGATCGATTCGACCGTCTCGGCGAGGACGCGCTCGTAGGCCGCCAGCAGGTCTTCGGGGGTGCGCTGGCCGGGCGTCTCGAACTCGTCTCTGAGCATGCGTCCAGATACGGCGGCCCCGTACAAGACCTTTCGAATCTCAGTCCGGCGGCCACCCCGGCGGCGCCGACCCGTTCGCCCCCGCTGTCCACTCGGCCCACCCCGCGGACCGCTCGTCCATGTCCCCGTTCGTGTCGCCGACGCCCGGTGGCCCCGGCGGAACGGCTACGCCCACGCTCGTCTGTACTGCGAACGCCACGCGCTCGTTTCGGCCGAACAGTTCCCGCTGCCCGTCGCCGTCGAAATCCAACCGGACCGGTTCCCGCTCGCGGACATACGTGAGCGTCCCATCGGTTCCGTCCGGGCCGCCGCGCCGCGCGCTGACAGCGAACCGCGGATACGCGCCGCGCACCTCGACGTGCCAGGCGTTGATGGTCGTGTACCAGGTGCCGATGGGCTGGAGCGGCAACCCGGCCGGGACCCTGTTTGTAGTCCGTCCGCCGAGTCGCCCCGCGATGTCGTCGTTGATCCGCTCTCGCAACTGCCCGTCCAGTCGGTCGAGGACGGTACCCCCTGCACGACGCATCGCACCGTCGACCGCCTCGCCGGTTCTGTGTTTCAGCCACTGGCGGGTCGACCCGGCGAGCGGGTTCACCCTCCCTCGGCTCACCTGATTCCGTTCGAGGGCCACCTGCAACTCGGCTGCCAGTCGCCCGCGGAGGACCGCCGATTCCGTCTCGTTCAGTCCGTAGCGGCTCGCCGCCGCCCGCGTGATCGCCTCGACTGCCGACTCGTTCGAGAGCGCGAGTGCCTCGGCCGCGGGCGTGTCCCACCGCGAGAGCCCGGCGGTTACGGTTCGATTCCGTTCCGCCCAGTCCTCGCCGAGCCCCTCGTCTTCGAGTACGGTGACGAGTCGCCACTCGATTCGGTCGACCTTCCGGCGGACCGTCCGGCGGAGCTCCGCCCGTCGTTCGACGACCGACTCGTTCCCGTCGACCCTCGTCGACGCCTGCAGGACGCTCGCGGCGTGACCCAGACTCGTCGTCTTCGTCGAGCCGAGCAGGGCCCCGAACAGCGCGTCCGCGATGTCGGCGTACGGGAGGGTGAAGGCGTTCACGTTCCGCGCCGCCAGCGGATGCACCGTCGTTCCCTCGGGGATGGCGGGGACCTGCTCGTGCCCTACCTGGCCGACCGTCAGGTACGGCGGTGCGCCGTTGACCGCGGTGATTCGGGTCCCGTCGCCCGTCCGACCGGTCGCTTCGCGCCCACGGGCTCGAGTCCGGTTCCCCATCGCGTTCTCGAGGAGCCGTTTCGAGCCGGCGTTCGCCTCTCCGAGAGCGTCGTC
Organism: Halorientalis marina; assembly: GCF_023028345.1. Classification (GTDB taxonomy): domain Archaea; phylum Halobacteriota; class Halobacteria; order Halobacteriales; family Haloarculaceae; genus Halorientalis; species Halorientalis marina. Next base: position 1,050,357 of record NZ_CP095487.1, read on the forward strand.
CAGTTCGTCGCTCGCGGCGCGGTGGCGACTGCGTTGCTCGTTCAGTCGTGCGCGGACCCGGTCGAGGTACGCCCCGCGGACGGAGAGGCGCGCTTTCTCCCCGACGCTGCCGTACGTCGACGGTGCCTCGATCAGGTCGTCGTGGCGGTCCCGGAGCGTGATCGCGAGGTCGGCGGCGGGATTCGCCTGCATCGTGGCGAGTCGGTCCCGCTGTACGCGCGTCGAGACGTTCTTGACGCGCGACCTGAACCCCGTCAGGTTCGTCAGCACCGCGGCACGCAGACCGTCCGGCCGTGCGCCCGCGACCGTCGTGTTCCGCTCCGGAATCGCCTCGCCCGGCGGCTCCGAGACGATGGCCTCCGCGACCGTCGCTGGCCCGCCGTTGTCCGCCAGGAGCGCCTCCGTCGCGTTGCGCTCGACGCCGGCGAGGTTCGGGCCGTCGAACGGCCCCTCGCCCCGCTCGTGGACCGTCGCGATCCCGCGGGTGGGTGCCGTCGGCGTCGGCGCGTGTTTCCCCTCGACCCAGAGGTCGACCCGGTAGGTCGGCGTCGCCGTCTCCGTCGTCCGGTTCACGGCGTTGCCGTCCACCCACTCCTGGACCCGCGTCACGTTCGTCTCGACCCGAAACGAGTGGCTGTCGAGCGTGTGCCAGTCCCCGGCTGCGCTGGCGGGGCGTGGCTCCAGCCGCCCGGTCACCTCGACCTCGTTCCACCGCGTGTGTTCCCCGTCCGGCTGCCAGGAGCCGGCCGGTTCCGGCGGCGGTGGGGGCCAGTGGCCGTCGACGATTCGGGTCCGGTTTCGCAGCCGAACGTCCGCGCTGTAGGCGGACCGGAGCACCTGGGAGACGTTGTCACTAGCGACGAAGTCACCGAACGCCCGGTCGGCGACGGGACCGACGGTGACCTCGCGCTGCCCGTTCGGTTCCGGCGCGTTCGTTCGTGTCTCGAACCGCGGGATTGTCGTCGTATCGTTCCGACCTACCGGGCCGCCACGGAGCACGAGGTCGACCCACTGTTTCGGGTACCTGCCCCACGGTGAGAACAGGTCCGAGAGCGCGACGCGGGCGGTCGCCCGGCGGAGCGCGCGCCGCCCCTCGGCGTCGCTCCGCCCGAAGACGTGGCGCTGTTCGGCGAGGATCGCCTGGTTCGTCGTCAACTCCACGTGTCCGCTGTCGACGACGTTGTCGATCAGCCCTCCTCCCCCGTACTGTGCGTACCCGCGAATCCAGGCGATCTGAAGGAGGCGGGCGGTGAGACCCTGTGCCAGTCCCGGTTTCGTCACGTTCCGGTTCAGCCGTCGTTCGAAGGTCCCGACCGAGTCGTGGAGTTCAAGCACCGGCGTCCGGACGACGACCGTCGGGCTCGTGGTCCGCCGAGCGACCGTCCGGCCGCCGCGCCGTGCGACGAGCGAGACGTTCTCGACCGTCGCCTCGACGGCCGTTCCGTTCTCGCCGACCCGTTCGAGTTCTACTCGACCGACTGCCCGTTCGAGCGCGCTCGCGTTCGGCGTCGGCGGGAGTGACGCCGACACCGCCACGTCGCCCTGTCGGACCGCCAGTTCCGAGACGCGCTCCCGCGCGCGGAGATAGACCTGGATCCGAAGCGCATCGCGGAAGGTCACGTTCGAGTCGAGTACGCTGCCGGCGGCCGTATTTGCGGGTACGACGACCGGATTCCGTGCCGCCGCGTCGCCGGCCCGCCGGACAGCGTGCCTGATCGCCGTCCGCGTCTCGCTGCCCGCACGGTCCATTGCCGTCTCGACCCCCGGCGTCGCCGCCGGCCGTTCCGGGAGCGTACTGGCGGCGAACGTCGCGCTCCCGAGCAGGAGGGCCACGCCGACGATGGCGAAGGGGACCCGGGCGCGGTCGTCGGTCATCACGGCGACCACGTCCTGACCGTGATCCGTACGTCTCCGACCCGGACCGCCCGGGCGGCAGCCCGCGGCGTCTCGAAACGGTCTCGCATGTCGGCGGCGAGCCGTTCGGTCAGCGCCGCGCGTAACTGCGCGTTCGCACCGGTGACGTTCCGTTCGTTGTCGGCGACGCTGACGTTCGAGGAGAGGTCGGCCCCGACCAGACTCCCGAACCGTCGGTAGCGGTAGTCGACGAGGCGGTTCACGGGATAGTCCGCGAGCAGCGCGTGCCTGGTCGCGTTCGGCGGGAAGAACCCCCGAACGACACCGTCGGCGACCGCCGCTGCGACCGCGTCGTAGCTCCCGCTCTCGGCGGCCGCCAGTGCATTCGCCCGCGTCGCCGGCATACCGCTGTCGACGGTGAGCCTCGCCGCGTGGATGTCCGCCGTCGGCGGGGGCGTCGGGCCGGCGGTCGCGGCCCCGCGGAGCGGTGCCTCGGGGTACGGCTCCCAGACTGCCCGGACTGCGACCCGCTGGTGTCGGTTCCGCGTCGCGTTGCGTGTTTCGGCGACCGCTCTCGCCGCGAGGTCGTCGTACGTGTGACCCACCTGCTGGCCGTCGACGGCGACGCTGCCGACCGTCGCAGTCGCGAGGTGTTCCGCGAGCGTTCCGTGCGCAGTCCGCTCGAACGCCGGCCCCGTGGTCCAGGGAAAGACGACCCGGGCCTCGTTGGCCCGTCGCGCTCCGGGCGCAAGCGTGTACTCAACGTCGGCGGTCGTCGCCACGAGCGTGTCCGCGACCGCGTCCGCCCGATCCTCGTCGGGGGCGGGCGCCGCCGGGAGCGTCAGCGTCACGATGGCGCCGCCGACGAACAGGGCGAACAGCGTGGCGTCGAGGACGCTGCTCACGCCGCGGTCGGTCACGTCCATACGCGCACCACCAGTCGGCCGGGACGGACGCTCCCCGCCTCCGTTTCCACGCTCACCCGTTCGCTCGCGTTCGTCGCCGCCGCCGTCGCCGTCGGCCCGACGTGCCACCGCCGTTCCGCCGTTTCGAGCGTCGCGTTCAGCGTGTAGCCCGCGGGCCCGCGCTCACGGACCGTACCGAGCCGGTCGGGTTCGACGACGCCACCGCGCTCGACGGACCGTTCGACCGAATCGAGCGCCGTGTTCGCGACCGCCCGGTCGCCGTCACCGTCGAAGGCAACATCGCCGAGGACGCCGGCGTAGACGGCGAGGCCTGCCCCGACGAGGAAGACGGCGGCGATGGCGGCGAGGGGTTCGATCTGCCCCCTACGCCCCGACCAGCGTGACATCGACACCCCCCCAGGTGACGCGGCGAACTCGGAGTCGCTTCCCGGCGTCGCGCCAGCCGCCGGTTCGGTTGCGCGCCGTCGCCGCCGCCTCACGGAACGCCGTCGGGTCGTCGAACACGGCTGCCGGTGGGCTCCCATCGAGGACACGCCGGAGCCGGGACCGCTCGCCGACCGGTGTCACCGGGCCGGATGCGAACGCCGCCCCGGCGGTGCCGCCGTCGTTCCGAAGCGTGATCCGTGACGGGCCGAGGTCGACCGCTGTCGCGTCGAGCGGCGCCTCCCCCGTCGCGTCGTAAGGGCTGGTGGCGACGTGGTCGACCGTCGCAGCCGCCCGGGTCGCATCGGGCGGCGCGGTCGTCGGGAGCGCGAGCGCGACCCCGAGCGCGAGCGTGCTCGCGGCCGCCACGCCGAGATACAGGTACCAGGTGTCCGCCGGTGCGTCGAACATGGGTCGGCCTGGTCCCGTAACCGGACTTAAACTTTCAGACGAAGAGGCCGACGGCGTGGAAGGTCGCGACGTACGTCGTCGTTGCGGCCAGGAGCGTCCAGCCGACGCGGTAGCCGACCAGCGCCCGGTCGAGGCCGCGCGCGAGCCCCGTCGAGAGCGTCGATAGCAGGACCGCGAGGACGAGGACGTACGCGCCGACCGCGAGGCCGAGTTCGCCGGTGCCGGGACCGCCTGACGCCGCCAGTTCGCCCGCGAACTCCATCCCGTCGGCCAGCGCGACCGTCGCGCCGGCGACCATCGGCGCGAAGACGCTGGCCGTGTTCGCGAGCGTGCTCGTGACCATCCGTATCTCGTGGCGTGCCTCGCGCTCGACCTCGCCGAGGCCGTCGAGATGGTCCGCCATCGCGACGATGGCGCCGCCGGCGGGTCGCCCCTCGCGTGCGGCCAGGGCGAGCAACGTGGCGGTACTTCGGGCGCGCGTACTCGGAACGGCGGCGAGCGCCCCGTGCTCGCCGAGGAACGCCTCGTAGACGCCGACTTTCAGCTGTCGTTGCTGATGTGCGGCGTCGGCCAGCACCTCGGCGGTCGCGTCGGTGACCTCGTCGGCGGCGGACTCGATGGCAACCTCGACGGCACGTCCCTCCGAGACGCGGCGGCCGACGTGATAGAGCGCGTCGGCCAGCCCCCTCTCGACGGCGCGGACACGGTCACGGACCGTCTTGATCGGCCGATAGCGGCCGAGGAAGGCCGTCCCGGCGAAGCCGCCGACCGCGACGAGCGGCCCGGTCCAGGGTGCGACGAACCGCGACGCGAGGACGGCCCCGGTGACCGCCACGAGTAGGCCGCCGACGTAGGGCGCCCACCACCGGTCCGGCACGGCCGGGTGGTCGCGCCGCACCGTCGGTGGCGGGAACGTGACGGGGCGACGGACCAGCAACCAGACGCTCGCGGCGAGAATCACGCCCGGCAGTAGCAGGTCGTACAACAGGACGACGACGGGAAGCGGCACGGCGACGCCCGCTGCACGCGCCGCGGGCAGGAGCGCGACCAGGGCCAGCGGCAGGAGGACGCCGAAGGCGTACAGCGCTGTCGAGGGCCCCTGCAGCGAGTTGGCGAACTCGGCCATCCGGTCGCGTGCCCCGTCGAGGACGGCGTCGAGCCCCCGGTCGAGCGTCCGCTCGCGCTCCCCGGCCGGTGCGGTCCCGGCGGCCTCGACGAGCAACAGCGACCGACGGACCGCGGGGAACCACTCCCGCCACTCCTCGGTGAACGACGAGAGCCCGGAGCGAGGTGTCCCGGCCGCGCGGCGGACGTGGTCGCGGAGGCTGTCGGCCAGCGGCCCGTCGCCGGTGTCGGCCGCGAACGTCGCCGCCGTCTCGACCGCCGGCGTGATTCGCATCCGGAGGACCGCCCGACTGACCAGCGCGGGGGCCGCCCCGAGCGCGCGCGTGCGCCGCGCCGTCGCGAGCACTCGCGGCCCCGTGTGGATAGCGTGCGTGACCGACGCAATCCCGACGAGGCCGACGACGCCGAGTACCGCCCCCATCCCGGGTGGTGCCAGCGTGACCGCAACCACGACGACGGGGAGGCAGGCCAGCGCCGCACCGTAGCCGGCCCGCACGACCGTCTGCGGTTCGAGGTCGGCCCCGAGGAAACCAAGTGCCCGGTCGAGGTCGTCGCTCGTGTCCACAGCCCAGGGGTAGAGCCGTGCGAGACCGCAGAGCGTGCGCTCGATCATGCCCGCTCCCGCCGGCGGGCGTGTGCCTCGCAGTGGGACCCTGCGTCGGTCCGGCCCCCAGCCACCAGGTCCGCGAGCCACTCGGTCCGGTCCGCGAGCTCTCGCCTGAGGTCCGCATATTCCTCTTCGGACCGCCGCATCTCATCGACCAGCCTGCTGTTCCCGCGGTCGATCCGCCCCGTCGCGACGAGGTCGCCGTCCGTCAAGCCGTACAGCGGCTCGAAGCGGACGCCGTCCTCGCCGACGACGACTTCCTGAATCGATTTCACGCGGCGCCCGCTCTCGCCGTGGTAGGGTTCACACGTGACGAGCAGGTCGGTCGCGCCGAACGAGGACTCCGGGACGCCGAGATCCGCGACCACGCGCTCGCGAACGGCCGCGCCGCCGTCGCCGTGGATCGTCCCCAGAACGGCGCTCCCGCTCGCGCCGACCCGCATCGCCTCGTAGAGGACGGCGGCCTCCTCGCCGCGGACCTCGCCGACGACGAGCGCCCCCTCGCCAAGTCGGAGCGCGGTTCGGAGTGCCGACGCCGGATCGATCCCGGCGCCGGCGGGGTCGTCGGCCGTGCGGAGCGCCTGCACGTCCCGGTCGGCGGCCTGGAGGCGCCCGACGGGTAGTTCGGGCGTGTCCTCGATGACGACCGTCCGGGTCGCGGCCGGCAGTTCCCACAGTAGCGCGCCGAGAAGCGTCGTTTTGCCCGCGCCACGGGTCCCGGCGACGAGCGTTGCCGCGGCGCGCTCGACCGACAACGAGAGCAGTGCGGCGGCGTCGGCCGGCAGGGTCCCGTTCGCGACGAGCGCGGGCAGCGTCCAGGCCTCCCGCTCGTGGGCACGGAAGGCGAAGGCGACCCCGTCGCTGACGGGCTCCGTGACGCCCGCGACCCTGATTCTGCGGTCGCCGACGGTCGCCGCGGCGTCGAGCGTCGGGCTCGCCCGCGAGAAGGCCCGGCCGCTCTCCCGGCGGAACCGAGAGGCCAGCGCCTCGACGCCGCGCTCGGTCAGCCTGACGTTGGTCAGCATGGTCTCGCCGTCGACCCTGACCCGGAGCGTGTTGTCGGTCGTCGGTGCCGTCGCGAAGGCATCGGAGACGCGCTCGTCGGCGAACAGGTCCGTCAGGACGCCGTGCCCGTGCGTGTGCTTCCGCAACACGGCGGCGAGCTTCGCCACGTCCGTCCCGTCGTCCGCGACCCGACGTACTGCCCGGCCCGGGGCGCGGTCCCCGCCCGAGACCGCGCCGCTCGCGAGCCGGTCGTAGGCCGCCATCAGCGTCGCCGTCGCCGCCGGGTCGAGGTCGTGTTCGACCGGCTCGACGTGGTAGGTCGCCCGCTCGGTCGCTGGCTGCGTGTACCGACGGACCACCGCACCGGTGTCGAGGTCGCGGCGCTCCTCGAATCGTGCGTCCGCCGGGGGGCGGACGGCCACCCGCGACCGGCTGATCGTCGGCCCGACGTACGGCCTGAGCCCGTCTTCGTACCCCGCGGCACGCTCGGCCAGCGCCGCGAGCCCCGTCTCGGCTGCGATCCGCGCGACCGGTCCGGCCCTGCCGGTCGCCTCCCGGGCGGCGCCGAGCGGGTCCGTCCGCGCCCGGGCAGCCAGCCGGTCGTCGTGAAACCCTGCCGCATCGGCGAACCGTCCCGCCGCCACGAGCAACGCCGCCGCGTCGTCCTCGTACACCCGTTCCGTTCCCGAGGCCCGCGTCGATATCGCGTCCACGCCTCGCGATTCGAGCCGTTCGATCACCGTCGCGCGACAGTCCGGTGCGGTCGACAGCCGACCGTCGCCCGGACAGTCGGTCGCGTCGACGGTCAGTCGGTCCCCGTCGACGGCGGTCACGCACCGACACCCGTCGTCGGCGTCGTCAGTCACGCGGTCCAGTAACCCTCGCATGGGCGCGGCTGGTCCCGGCTTCCGGTTTGAATGTTACCCCGCGCACGGTGGCGCGGGGAATCCTGCTCTTACGAGGGCAGGCTTCCTGTTTCGATGACGCGACTTGCAGACACAGACTCAAACTGAGCCGTGTCCGTAGCGGTCACAGTCTCCACAGGCGTTGATTCGGGCCATCCCAGCCCTAATTCAGAGAACCCACGTTTCAGGACGTTCATCGCCGCATTCGCATCCCTATCCGTTTCAAACCCACACGCCGGGCAGGCGTGTTCCCTGACCCAAACGGGTTTCGCTGTCTCCACACCACACGACGCGCACTCTTTCGTCGTCCCTCGTGCTTCGACCTGCACGACGTGCGTTCCGTGCAGGTCGGCTTTGTATTCGAGCAGAGTGATGAACTGTCGCCACGCCCCATCCTGCTTGTTCCGAGCGTTTCCGTCACTCTGAAGCATACTCTGGACGTTCAGGTCTTCCACGAACACGGCATCGTACTCGCGGACGAGCCACGTCGTTATCTTGTGCTGGTAGTCCAGCACTTTCCGCTTGATGTGGCGTTTGACCTTGGCGACCTTCTGGCGTTGCTTCTCGTAGTTGTTCGACCCCTTCTGTTTCCGCGACAACTTCCGCTGTTCTCGTCGGAGTCGGTCGTACTCGTCTTCGAGGCCAAGCCAGTCCACAGTCTTGCCGTCGCTGGTGTGGATGTAGTTGAGAATACCGAGGTCAATACCGACGCTGTTGCTCGTGTCAAGCGTGTCCACGTTAGGTTTCTCGGGAAAGTCGGCATCGTTGGTTTCCAGACCGAAGGAGACGAACCATTCGCCGGTCGTCTCTTTCTTGACCGTGACTTCTTTGATGGTGGCGTTGTCGGGAATCGGACGCGAATACCGGATTTTCACCCACCCAATCTTGCTGAAGCGGACGTAGGCGTACTTGTCGTGGCCCATCTTTTCATCGAGGTCGAAACCAGACTGGCTGTACGTCACGCTTCGGTATCCGGTGGGTGTTTGTCGTTTGAGCCGACCAACAGTGTACCCTTTCTCTTTCTTCTTGCGAAGGTTTGAGAGGTTACGGTGGAAGCGTGCCACGGTGGCTTGTGCGGCTTTCGAGTGCAATTCACCGAACACCGGCCACTTGCGTTTCCACTCGGGGAGTTTGTTGTTCTGGCCGTACTCGGACGGTTTGTCGTCCTCCGGGGCTTGTTCGTAGTGCCAGCGGACGTGGTTGTACAGTTGGCGATGAACGTCGAGATGGTGTTCCAGTCGCTCCGCTACCTCTCCTGTCGGGTAAGCGCGGTAGCGGTGACTGTATTCCATCGCTGTCTCCTGATTAGAAATGTGTTCACTTAATGGTTTGTATCACGAGTTGTCAGCTTCATCCCCGACCACGGTGGGTCGGGGTATTCGCCTCGCTGACCAGTATAAACCTCAGCCGACGCGGCTGACGAGGATTCTCCGCTCGCCGTCGCGCCACGCCAATTCGACCGCGATGCGGTGGGTGCCCGGCTCCCGCAGGACGAGCGGTCGATCACCTGCCGTCCCCGCCGCCTCGACGCGCACGCCCGTGATTTGGTTCGTGCGCTCGTCCGCGCCGTCGATCCGCCAGGCGAAGGTCGTCCCGTTCCGGTCGCCGCGCGCGTCCACCGGGCGGCCGCCGAGCGCGACGTACGAGACGCCGGCGTGGATCCAGTCGCGGTGGGGGATGTGAACGGTGACGACGCGGCGTGCTCCCGGCTCGACGGTTGCCTGGTCGCGCGCGCGGAGGTCAGCGACTGCGGATTCGAGCCGGTCGAGTTCGCCCGCGACCTGGGTCTCCGTCCGCTGGTGCTTGGCCGTCTCGACGGCGGGGAGCGTCGTCGCGAGCAGCGCCGCGGCGAGGACGACCGCCACGACCGCCCGCAGCATTACAGCGACTCGCGGAGGCTGGCGAACAGCCCACTGTCGTCGTCCGTCTCGCTTTCCGGCGTCGGTCCGCCGTCCCGGCTGCGTCGGCCACCGCTGGCGGTTTCTGCCCGTTCACCGCACTCGCTCCGTCCGCCGCCGGCCGTCGGTCGGTCCCGTCGGTGGTGCTCGCCGCCGGCCACCGCTCGCGTCCCTCGATTCGGGTCGTGGGCCTCGGTTTCCGCGCCCGCCTGGGAACCGTCGCGCCGGGACCGTCCGCCGTGGGGGTTCCGTGGCTCGCTCGCCCCATCGTTGCGGGCCGCTCCACAGCGTTCACAGCGGTCGGGCTGTGAGGTGACGGTGTCGGGGGTCCTGTCACCGTCCACGTCCGCCAGCGACCCGTCACGGGTGTGAGGGTCGGCGGGGTGGCTGGCCTCGGCCGAGTCGTGGACGGCCGACTCCTTCGTCGTCCCCTGCGGGCGTTCGTCGCCGTTCCCACCCGTCTCGCCGTCGAGTTCCGCTTCGAGGGATTCGACCTTCGCCAGCGCGGCGTCGGCGCGGCGCTCGATGTCGCGGTCGACGCTCCGGACGTTTCCGACGTAACCACGGAGCGCCTGCGTCGCCGCGTCGAGGTCCGCCACCTGCGCTTCGAGGTCGTCCAGTCGCTCCCGGAGGTCCGCGAGCGCCGTGCGGTCCGCGTCCCCGAACGCCGCGGGCTCCCCGTCGCCGTCGGTGAGCGCGCGCTCGACGGCCGTGAGCCGCTCGTCGAGTTCGTCGAGTTCGAGCCGGTCGTCGTGCTGGCCGTTCGTCATAGCGGCGATGGTCCCGGTCTCCCATTTCAACTTTCGGCCGAAAGCACCCAACGTTGAATAGTCGGTATCACAACAGTCGAGGTATGAAGGTCGTCCTGATTGGTGTCGGTCAAGCCGGCGGGAAGATCACGCAGGCCTTGGCCGAGTTCGACTACGAACGCGGGTTCGGCGCCGTCCAGGGCGCGTTCGCCGTCAACACCGCCCGTGCCGACCTCCAGAACCTGGAGATCGACACGATGCTCATCGGCCAGGACCGCGTGAAAGGCCACGGCGTCGGCGGCGACAACGAACTCGGCGCGGAGATCATGAAAGACGAGGCGACGGAGGTGATGGACGAACTCGACGGCCGCGTCACCAGCGAGGCCGACGCCGTGTTCGTCATCGCCGGCCTCGGTGGCGGCACCGGCTCCGGCGGCGCACCGATGCTCACCCGCAAACTTCAGCGCATCTACGAGATGCCCATCTACGGCATCGGGGTCCTCCCCGGCCGCAACGAGGGCGGCATCTACCAGGCCAACGCCGGCCGCTCGCTCAAGACGTTCGTCCGTGAGTCCGACTCCGTCCTCATGATCGACAACGACGCCTGGCACTCCTCCGGCGAGAGCGTCGAAGAGGGCTTCGACACGATCAACTCACGGATCGCCGAGCGCGTCGGCCTGCTGCTCGCCGCCGGCGAGGTCATCGAGGGCGTCGGCGAGTCCGTCGTCGACTCCTCGGAGATCATCAACACGCTCAAATCCGGCGGCATCGCCTCGCTCGGCTACGCCTCCGCCGAGGCCGACGAGGACGCCGGCGAGAACATCAACGTCATCACCTCCACCGTCCGCAACGCCTTGCTTACCGGCACCTCCCTCCCCAACGCCGTCAAGGCCGACGCTGCCCTCCTCATCGTCGCCGGCCATCCCGACCGTATCGCCCGCAAAGGCGTCGAACGCGCCCGGAAGTGGCTCGAAGAGGAGACGGGCTCGCTGGAGGTCCGCGGCGGCGACTTCCCGCTCGGCTCCGAGCGGATCGCCACGCTCGTCCTGCTGGGCGGTGCCGAGCGCTCACAGCGCCTCGACGACTTCCTCGAACGCGCCCGCGAAGCACAGGAGAGCCGAGAGGAGGGGACCCGGGACGCCGCACAGACCTTCGAGAACGACGAACTCGACGATCTCTTCTAACCCACCTTTTTGCGGCTCGGGTGCGCGAAGCGCACCGCTCGCCGCAAAAACGTGGTTCCCGCGAGTGACCGCAGGGAACGAGCGGGTGCTCGGAAGACGAACGCAGTGAGTCTTCCGGTGGCGAAAAAGGCCGGACGCTCACTCCGTTCGCGTCCGGTACAATACACTCCAGCACCGCCACCGCACCACTACAACGACCGCATTCGACTCGCCCGACTGCGCGTTCGTCTTCCGTATATAACTCCTTCGACGGTTCGCTCGGCGGGGCGAGCCGGATTCCGGTATTAAGTGGGCGTGGTGAGAACCTGCGGGGTACCGATGCCGCCCTCCGACGCTCTCGACCACGGCCGCCGCCGCTTTCTCAAGACCGGCGGTGCGACGCTCACCGTCGGACTGACGACCGCACTCGCTGGCTGTCAGTCGGGTATCCCCCCGCTCAGTGGCCAGTTGAACTTCGGCCGCATCGACGCCCCGCAACCGACCGCTGACGGCTACACCCGGTGGGTGCCCGCTGCCGCGGCGAGCCCGACGAGTGACGACGCCGACGAGGACGACGGGGTCGACCACGTCTGGCACGCACAGCCGGCACGGCTCACCGAGTCGCCGTTCGGCGCCGCCTCCCTGCCGGTGGGCATCACGACCGGGCGTCTCGACCACTTCGGTGTCGGCTACCGGACCTACGAGCGTGCAGTCACGGCCCTCTCGTCGTCGGTCACCATCGCTGTCGGTGGCTTCGACCGGACGACTGTCGCCGACGCGGTCGACGGAACCGGCTACGAGGAACGTGGCGGGTACCGGGGCTGGGCGACCTACGGCCGCGACGACCTCCCGCGGAGCGTCGCGGTCGACGATAGCGTCCTGGTCTACGCACAGAGCGGCACTGACGAACCCGACACAGCCCGCCGGCGCGTCGAGACGACCATCGACGCCGGCGAGGGACGAGTGCCCCGCCAGACCGAGGCCGAACCCGCGTTCGCCACGCTGGTCGAACGAGCGGCGAGTCGACCCGGGAACTGGCTAGGCGTGTCCCCGTTCGGCGGGGTCGCCGGGTCGGACGGCCCCGAACTGGACTCGCTGGCCACGAGCTCGATCTCGTGGGACTTCGACGACGAGGCGGTCTACTTCGTCTACGACCTGGTCTTTCCCGAGGGGACTCAGGCGCCCGAGCGGGCGATCAAGGACTCGCTCCGGGGTCAGCGACGCGCCGTCGAATCCTCGCTGATCGACATCGAGACCGACGGGCGGTTCGCGAGGGTCGAACTCCGCCGGCCCGCGCGGACGGTCGACTCGAGCGGGCGCGGCGACGGCCACCCGCAGATCACGTGGGGCGTCGAGTACGACCGCACGAGCCAGCAGGTCACGGTCCGCCACGAGGCCGGCGAGACGGCGGACGCGGCGCGGCTGTCGATCGGGAACGTCGCACCTGAGGCGACGCCGTTCGCCAAGTTCGACCGGTTCGAGCCGGGCGACAGCGTGACGGTTCAGGTCGAGGACTCGGGTGGACTTCCGTTGCGGGTCGTCTACACGAGTCCGGACGGCGACTCGTCGATGACGCTGTTCTCCTACGACCCGGCGGAGGAAGATGCATGAGAGCACAGCCAGCGATTCGCGGGGCACTGCCCCGCCGACGGGCGCGACGGATCGGAGGGGAGTGTGAGTGACGACCCCGACCTCGAGACCGTCGCCGAACTCCTCGACGACGCGTACGCCCGCGAAATCCTCACGGCCACGAGCATCGAACCCATGACCGCGAACCGACTGAGCGAGCGCTGCGACGCCTCGCGCTCGACCGTCTACCGTCGCACCGAGCGTCTCGTCGACGCCGGCCTGCTCGGCGAGCGTACCCGTCCGCGAGCCGACGGCCACCACGACACCGTCTACTACGCGACACTCGACAGTGTCGAGGTCCGGCTGCGGGACGGCGAACTGCACGTCGAGGTCGACCGCGTGCGCGGCGACCTCGCCGACGGCCTCACCGCGCTCTGGGAGAACCTATGAGGGTCGCCGGATTCAATCCCATCCAGCTTGCGGCGACCCTCGCGGCCGCCGGCACGGCCCTCGTTGGCCTGTTCATCGCGTATCACGCCTACCGCGGCCTGCGACGCAACGACAGCCGGGCGATGTGGTACCTCTCGGCCGGCCTCATCCTCGTGTTCGGCGTCACGTACGTCGTCGCGCTGGCCGGTCAGGGACTGATCACCGCCCGCGTCCTCCCCCTGCGATACCGCGACGCCTTCCGGCTCGGCGTCCGGCTCCTCCAGCTCGCCGGCCTGCTCTCTATCGCCTACTCGATGCAGTTGGCCGCGAGCGCGCCCGACGAGCAGGTTCGAAAGGACTAATCGCCGGCGAGCAGAAGCGCCACGCATGGCCGAGGACGAGGAACCCGAAGAAGAAGAGGAACCCGCCGTCGAACTGGGCGAGGGCGAATCGGTCGAGGGCGTCCCGCTCGCGCAGGTGTCGGCCCGGCTGATGTGGGGCATCGAGGAGAGCGAACTCCGGCGCCGCGAGGGCGACACCGTCATTCGCACGCCGGACGGCCCCCGCGAACTCGGCGACGTACTCGACGAGGTCGATATCCCCTACTTCGAGAAGCGACAGGAGTTCGAGGACGCGGTCCGCGAGGTCGTCGGCACCGGCCCGGTTCCGACCGAGTGACGGTCCCCAGCGGCCACCGTTTCACGGACCTCGCGGCTCAGATGTCCAAGTCCGGCGTGGGGAACGCTCCCTCGTCGACTTCGGGGTCGTACTCCCGGATAGCCGCGAGGACGAGGTCGAGCGTCCCCTCGGGGCTCCACCGAGCGGTGTTTATCGAGAGGTCGTAGATCGACCGGTCGGTGATGTCGATGTCGTAGTAGGACTCGTAGCGGTCGGCCTCGATGACCTCCCGGACGAGCATCTCGGCGCGGCCCTCCTCGCGGTCGCTGGTCCGTTCGACCCGGACCTCCTCCGGGGCGTCGAGCCAGATCCGGAGGTCGGCGCGGTTCCCGGCGAGCCAGCCCGCGAGCCGGGATTCGAGGACGAACGCCTTGTTCGCGGTCCCCCACTTCTCCGCGATGGTCTGGAGCCGGCGGTCGAGCGCCCGGTCGATCTCGTCGGACTCGCCTGCTTTCGCCCCCAGTTGGTTGAGGCTCATGTCGCGGTCCTCGGCGATCTCCCGGAACACCTCGCCGCCGGAGGCGAAGCCACAGTCGAGCGTCTCGGCCAGCCCCTTCGCGAGCGTGGTGCCGCCACACCCCGGCGGCCCCGAAATCGTGATGAACAGGTTCGTCTCGCTCAACGTCCGTTCGCTCGGCGCGGCCTCTGACATATGGCGTGGCATTGACAGCGGGCGCGGATAAGGTCGGGGGGACCCGACGGGACCGCGACCCCGTACCGTGACGGCAGGCTTTTGCCCTTCGCACAATTCTATATGGGTATGACGCTCCCGATTGATCCGGCGACACTGGACTCCGACGACTTCGGCGAGAAGCAGGCCGTCCTGGAGATGGGCCACGAAGAAGCGATCGAACACACCCGCGAAGTGTTTGCGGACGCGGGCTTCGGCGTGGCGGTCGAGTTCTCCGTTTCGGACATGCTCGCGGAGAAGATCGACGCGAACCGCGACCCGTACTACGTGCTCGGTGCGTGCAATCCCGAGGTGGCCGACCGGGCGCTCGACGAGTGTATGCAACTCGGCGGGCTGATGCCGTGTAACGTCGTCGTCTGGGAGGAAGAGCCCGGTCGACAGCGGGTCTATCACCTCTCGATCATGAAAGTCGCGCGCCTGGTCGGCATGGCCGAGGACGACGAGGCCTGGCAGGACATCGTCGACACGACCGGCGAACTGGTCGAAGAGGCGTTCGAGAACCTCTGAGGCGTCACGAGAAGTCGCTCAACTGCGCCTGCAGACCCGAGACCATCCCCGATTTCCGGCGCAACTCGGCCAGCGAGACGGGGAAGTGCGGCGCGAGGTCGCGGATGGCGTCGTGGAACGA
Source organism: Halorientalis marina (assembly GCF_023028345.1). Classification (GTDB taxonomy): domain Archaea; phylum Halobacteriota; class Halobacteria; order Halobacteriales; family Haloarculaceae; genus Halorientalis; species Halorientalis marina. The sequence goes on from NZ_CP095487.1 coordinate 1,065,418, forward strand.
CTCGGCGACGCCGTGCTCGCCGTCGAAGGCGTGCCGTATCCCCTCGCGGATCTGCCAGACGCCGACGGGCGCCCAGTACTCCGGCGAGGCGTGCCGGACGACGAGGACCTTCGCCTGCCGGCCTCGCTCTTCGAGATGTTCGAGGACGCCGAGCCGCGTGGCGTAGTAGGCGCCGGAGGTCTCGTCGACGTAGGCGGTCCGTCCCTCGTAGCCCTCGCTGTCGGCGGCCATGTACATCCCCGCGTCGGGGTCGGGGTTCCAGATGCTCCCCGGGGCTTTCAGCTCCACCAGCTCGAACTCCCACTTGCCGGGGGTCATGATGATCCAGTAGGCGTTGCCCATGTAGTCGTTGCGCCGGACCTCCGTCTGGTCGATGCTCGGGGCGTTGCGGATGCCCCCGCGGAGGTACTGGGAAACGGTGTCGTCGACGGCGGTGATCGACCAGCGCGTGGGGACGAGTCGGCGGTTCTCGCCACGACCGAGCGCGCCCGCCGAGAGGATCTCCTTGATGTCGTACACGTCGAACCCGCGGCGGTAGAGGTAGGTGATGGCGCCCTCGGCCTGCCAGTCGTCGTCTTCGAGGGTCTTCTCGACGGCCCTGGGCACGGAGGGGTTCTCCGCGAGGTCGGCCGACCGCGCCCTGGCCCGTGGCCCGCGCGGCGCGCCGATGTCGTCGACGTCCACGTCGAGGTCCGGCTCGCCGTCGAGCCCGATCTCCACGTCGACCGGACTGTCCGCGATGGCGACCTCGCGCTGGGTGCCGACGAAGCCGTCCCAGACGTCGTTCACGTCCACGCTGGCAGAGCGCGTGGAGTTCAACAGACCCGTCCGGCGCTGGAACACGTCGTCGATGGAGTAGCCCTGCTGGTACCACTCGCCGCTGGTGACGAAGTCGGTGGGGTCGGTGTCGGGGCCGCCGACCGGCGACAGCACCCCGGTCGAGACGTTCGGGTAGTTCGAGCGGCCGACGAAGATGGAGGGCGCGGTGGAACCGAAGAGCGAGTCCCCCTGGACGGTCTCGTCGAGCTGTTGCTCCACGTCGTCCAGGTACTCGGTGATGGCGTAGGACTTCTCCTCGGCGAGGCGCCGGAGGTCGGCGGCCTCGTCGCGCTGGAAGTCGTCGATGAACTCGTCGAGCCGCATCTACCGGGCGTTGGTCGTTCGCCGGTATGAATCTTCAGGTGCGGCGCTCGCGTCGCGAGCGACGAAAAGCGGGCAGCGGCTCTAGCTGTGGATGCCCATCGCCTCGATCTGTTCCTGATAGCGGTTCCGGATGGTGACCTCGGTGACCTGAGCAACGTCGGCGACCTCCCGCTGGGTCTTTTTCTCGTTGCAGAGCAGGGAGGCGGCGTAGATGGCGGCGGCGGCGTAGCCCGTCGGGGATTTCCCCGAGAGGAGCCCCTTCTCGGCGGTGGTCTCGATGATCTCGTTGGCCTTGGTCTGGACTTCCTCGCTGAGTTCGAGTTCGGAACAGAAGCGGGGGACGTACTTCTTGGGGTCGACCGGCTCCATCTCCAGGCCGAGTTCCTGTGAGATGTAGCGATAGGTACGGCCGATCTCCTTGCGTTCGACGCGGGAGACCTCCGAAATCTCCTCCAGCGAGCGCGGAATCCCCTCCTTCCGGCAGGCGGCATACAGCGCAGAGGTAGCGACGCCCTCGATGGACCGGCCGCGGATCAGGTCCTCGCTGAGGGCGCGTCGGTAGATGACGGAGGCGACCTCACGAACCGAACGGGGGACGCCCAGGGCGGAGGCCATGCGGTCGATCTCCGAGAGCGCGAACTGGAGGTTGCGTTCGCCGGCGTCTTTCGTGCGGATGCGTTCCTGCCACTTCCGCAGACGGTGCATCTGCGAGCGTTTCTTCGAGGAAATCGAACGGCCGTAGGCGTCCTTGTCCTTCCAGTCGATGGTCGTCGTCAGCCCCTTGTCGTGCATCGTCTTCGTCGTCGGTGCCCCGACGCGGGACTTGTTCTGGCGCTCCTGATGATTGAACGCCCGCCACTCGGGCCCCGGGTCGATGTTCCCCTCCTCGACGACGAGCCCACAGTCGTCACAGATCAACTCCCCGCGGTCCGCGTCCTTCACTAACTCCTCGGACTCACACTCCGGACAGGTGCGCACACCCTCGCTGTCCGCTCGTTCACTCTCGGATTCGCGCTCGCGCTCCCGCTGACGGGTGGACCGTGTCATCGCACTTTTATGATAGTAGCGTGGTCGGACTTAAATTCTTGGACAAATACTTTATGGTTTCCGGTGAGGCGTCAGACGTTACGCCGGGCGGCGGTTCGAGCCGAGTCGCGGGTTTCGGGCCGAAACCGGTACCGGTTACGCCGCTACGGGACCACAAGCGGTAACTCCGGGCGGCGATTGGCTGGGTGTAATGCCGGTCATCGAGTGTGACCCGTCCGCGGCGCGGGAGCGACTGGAAGCCGCCGGTGTCGACGTCGAGACGGGGAACACGGACCACGAGCGCTGGCGGGCGAGCCACGACGGCGCGACTGCAGTGGCCTACGACGACAAGGTCGTGATCCAGGGCGAACGCCCCGAGGGGGTCGAGGCCCTGCTCCGCGACGGAGGTGGACGTGCCCACGTGTACTTCGACGGTGCCGCCCGGGGAAACCCCGGGCCGGCGGCCGTCGGGTGGGTGATCGTCACGGGCGACGGCATCGCGACCGAGGGCAACCGGACCATCGGGCGGGCGACGAACAACCGCGCCGAGTACGAGGCGCTGGTCGCGGCCCTGGAGGTCGCCCGCGACTACGGCTTCGACGAGGTGGAGATCCGGGGCGACTCGGAACTGATCGTCAAGCAGGTCCGCGGTGAGTACGACACCAACGACCCCGACCTGCGCGAGCGGCGGGTCCGGGTCCACGAACTCCTCCGCGAGTTCGACGACTGGTCCATCACGCACGTTCCGCGGGAGATAAACGAACGCGCCGACGAACTTGCAAACGACGCACTCGACGATGACTGAACACGACGCGGACCGACCAGACGCGGCGACGGACGACCGGGCGACGGACGACGGAGGCGACGACCGGGCAGCGGACGCGACCGAGGAGCGTTCGGCAACCGACGCGGAGCAGGAAGTCCCCCCGGACGTAATCGACGAGGTCGAGCGCCTCACGCGCCTCGCGCGGGCCGCGGTCGACGAGAACGAGGCCGCGGCCTACCGGGCGGAGCGCGACGACCTCGTTTCGACCCACGACTTCGAGGCACGGGTCCGCGAGGACGAGGCACGCGACACGCTCGTCCTCTACCCCGCGGAGTGGATCGACGAGGACGGACTGATCCGGCGCGAGCGGATCGAGGACGTGGACCGCGGTATCGAGCGGCCGCTCGAAGGGCCCGGTGTCGGTGACGACTGGGAGGAAATCGAGGCGTACAACAGCGAGGTCGTCGAGCGAGTCGCCGACGAACACGGCGAGCACCACGCCGCGAACGCCCGGGCGTTCGCCGATTTCATGGGCAACCACCGCGCCAGCCCGCTCGACGACGCGACCGACGACGATGTCGCGGAGTTCCTCGACGAGTACTACCCGCGGAACGTGTGGCCGACGGACGAACAGCGCGAAGTGGTGGCTGAATCGGTCGAACTCGCGCTCGAAACTGCCGAGTCTACTGGGCCTGTTCGATGAGGTCCTGCAGTTCCGCCGCTCGCTCGTCGTCGGTGACGAACCGGCCGAACTCCCAGGCGAACTGTTCGAGGAGCGTGTCGTGGCCCGTCTCGGTCAGCGCGTACTGGTTCGTCCGCTTGTCCAGTTCGCTCTTCTCGACCAGCCCCATCTCGACCAGCTCGTCCAAGTTCGGGTAGAGGCGACCGTGGTTGACCTCCGAGTCGTAGTAGGACTCCAGTTCGCGCTTGATCGCCAGTCCGTACCGTGGCTCCTCGGCCAGGATGGTCAGAATGTTCTGTTGAAACGCGGTGAGTTCGCTCGCGACGCCTGACTGTTCAGTGACGGTTTGTGACTCTGACATAGTTAGCTAAATGTCACCTGGCTATTTAACACTTTTTGCCCGTCGGGCAGTTTATTCGAGATTCGACCCCTCTGGGTTCGGTTTTTCACTGTCGCTCTTTCGATTCGACCAGTCCGTGTTACCACTTGGTGGCGGAACACCGACTCCGAGATGTCCGGGAAATGACTATATGTGGCGGTGCCGGATTCGGTGACTGGCGCGCCGCTCGTATGTGGTTCGATGGCCGGCTCTCGCTGGTCGTGGCTGCCGACGGGATCGGACTCAGGTCGAAAGGACTTTTGGACCGCCTGCCACAGACGCGGACGATGACGAACCTCTGGGAAGACTTGGAGACCGGACCGAACCCGCCTGAGGAGTTCTATGCAGTCGTCGAGTGTCTCAAAGGCGAGCGCAACAAGTACGAGTACGACAAGGACATCCCCGGGGTGGTGCTGGATCGAGTCCTGCACAGCAACGTCCACTACCCCAGCGACTACGGCTTCATCCCGCAGTCCTACTACGACGACGGCGACCCCTTCGACGTGCTCGTGCTCGTCGAGGACCAGACGTTCCCAGGCTGTGTCATCGAGGCCCGCCCGGTCGCGCTGATGGGCATGGACGACGACGGCGAGCAGGACGACAAGGTCATCGCCGTCCCGACCGAGGACCCCCGCTTCGACCACATCGAGGATCTCGAAGACATCCCACAGCAGGAACTCGACGAGATCGCCGAGTTCTTCGAGACCTACAAGAACCTCGAGGAGGGCAAGGAAGTCGAGACCCTCGGCTTCGAGGACAGGGACGCGGCGGAAGACGCCATCGAGCACGCGATGGACCTCTACGAAGAGAACTTCGCCTGACTGCGCCGCCGTCAGCAGTTCTCCCCGCAGGTGTCGATGCCCAGCAACCGATTCATCAGACACCGCTGGGTCACGGCGTTGAACAGCAGGGCGGCCCCGCCCGCGGCGAGCATCACCGCGAGCGTCCCGCCGAGGCCCGTTCCGGCGACCAGCGCCGCCACGCCGAGCACGATCAGAAGCGTCCCGGCCACGAATCGCAGTTGTCTGTCACGCCCGCCCACGTTCCTCGGGAGCACGTCGCTCATACCCATTGGTCGGTCGCGAGCCACAAGTGTCCCTCGCCGCGTTGGCCGCCGACGCCGCGACCGTATGCCCCGGAGTAATCCCCGCCCGTCAGCGCCATGTGTTATGATTATGGGTAATTATTTGGGTGTGAGGCCCCATCTTTCGAACATGGCGACGAAAGACACCGGCGGCATGGCGCACCTCACCGTGGTCCCGGAGAACTTCGACCCGGACGGGGCGGCCGAGCGCGACGACACCGGCACGTCGACCGGCGCCGAGTCGGCGGCCGACGAGCGGTAGCTCGCGGTATTTGCCGGTGTCTGCGACCGACGGCGTGTCAAGACGCGAAAAGAAGCTTCTTGTGGCAGTCCCCGGTAACGGTTGGTATGGGTCTGTTCGACCGACTTCGTGGTGATGGCGGCCCTCGCGTCGCCTTCTTCGGGATCGATGGGGTGCCGTACAGTATGCTCGCGGAACACTTCGACGAGTTCGAGAACCTCGCGGCCATCGCCGACGAGGGTGCCGCCGGCCCGATACAGAGCATCGTGCCGCCGGAGTCCAGCGCCTGCTGGCCGGCGCTCACGACCGGCGTCAACCCCGGTGAAACGGGCGTCTACGGCTTCCAGGACCGCGAGGTCGGCTCCTACGACACCTACGTCCCGATGGGGAGTGCCGTCCAGGCGACCCGGCTCTGGGACCGCGTCCACGACGCCGACCGGAACGCGACGGTGATGAACGTCCCCGTCACGTTCCCGCCACAGCGCGACGTCCAGCGGATGGTCTCGGGCTTTCTCTCCCCCGGCCTCGACAAGGCCGCCTACCCCGACGACCTCCGCGAGAATCTGGAGGACCTCGACTACCGCATCGACGTCAACGCCAAACTCGGCCACAAGGACGACAAGTCGGAGTTCATCCAGGACGCCCACGAGACGCTGGACAAGCGCTTCGAGGCGTTCAAGCGATACATCGAGCAGGACGACTGGGACCTGTTTTTCGGCGTCTTCATGACGACCGACCGGGTCAACCACTTCCTGTTCAAAGACTACGAGGAAAACGGCGAGTACAGGGAGGAGTTCCTCGAGTTCTATCGGAAGGTCGACCGGTATCTCGGCGAACTCCGCGACATGCTCGCCGACGACGTGACGATGGCCGTCGCCAGCGACCACGGGTTCACGTCGCTCGATTACGAGGTCCACCTCAACGAGTGGCTCGCCCAGGAGGGCTGGCTCTCCTACGAGGACGACGATCACGACGAACTCGGCGATATCGCCGACGACACGCGGGCGTACTCGCTCATCCCCGGGCGCTTCTATATCAACCTCGAGGACCGCGAACCCCGCGGTTCCGTCCCCGAGGACGAGTACGAGGGCGTGCGTGACGAACTCCGGGCCGAACTCGAAGCCCTCGAAGGCCCCGACGGGAACAAGGTCGCAGAGCGCGTCGTGACCAAGGAAGACGCCTTCCGTGGAAACCACGACGACATCGCGCCGGACCTCGTCGTCATCCCGAACCACGGTTTCGACCTCAAGGCCGGGTTCAAGGGGAGCGAGGAGGTCTTCGGCGTGGGCCCGCGCAACGGAATGCATAGCTTCGACAACGCCTGCCTGTTCGTCGACGACGAGAACGTCCGCATCGACGACGCGGACCTCTACGACATCGCGCCCTCGCTGCTGGACCTGCTCGACGTCGAGTACGACCGGACTGCCTTCGACGGTTCCAGCCTCGTGACGAACTGACCCGTTCGTACCACGTTCCCTCCGCTCAGGCCGTCTGACGGGCGTCTGACGGGTTGTTTTGAGGAGTCGCTACGTACACGCCCGCATGACTGATCTGACGAGCGTGTACGAACGGGAGGTCGGCGAGATCGCCAGCCGGAAGCGAGTCTACTTCGGGCTGGCGCTGTTCGCCGTCGGGGCGGCCATGATCGTCGCCGGCATCGCGGTCGCGACGACGGCCCTGGGCGACCGCCTCGGTCTCGGCGTCTACGAGGCCCGCGAACTCGCCGGGGTCCTCGCCGGCCTCGGCCTGCCCGCTGTCTTCATCGGCAGTTTCGTCCTGCTCCCCGCGAGCCGCCGGCTCCGCGCCGCCGCGGGCATCGGCGCTGCCCTCTCGGTGTTCGGCGTCGTCCTCTTTCGCGAGGCGTACCCCGCCCACTGGGTCGGGTCGCCGGCTCCGGTCGCGGACCTGACGCTCCCGGTCACCGCCGTCTACTTCGTCGGGATGGGTGCGACGTTCTGGTGTCTGTTCCTCGCCATCGCCAATTTCAAAACGCGCAACGACCCCGGCGGGACCGTCACCATGCAGGTCACCGAGGAGGGAACCACCGTTCTCGAGGTCTCCGGCGCCGTGCCCGGTCTCGGCGGTACCGGCTCGATGCCCGGCCTCGGGAGCGTCGGCCTCTTCGGTCGGAACCCCGACGGCGATGTGGAGACGCAGACGAACCGCGGCGAGACACAGGATCACGGCGACGACGCGCTGTACACCCGCGAGTCGGCCCCCTCGGAGACGGCCAGCCAGCCGACCGGGCCGGCGCCCGCCAGCGACGGTGGCTCGGCGACCCACCCTGCCACCGGGGGCGGTGACGCCGGGCCGTCCGCGGGCGACGACGAGGAGTTCGTCGAGGCCGCGAAGCGCCGCGGTCGGCCGGATTCGTACTGTGGCAACTGCGAGCACTTCCAGTACGTCCGCGTCGACGGCGACATCCGCCCGGCCTGCACCCTCCACGAGGAGGTCATGGACGACATGGACGCCTGCGAAGAGTGGACGCCGAACAACTAGTCGTCGCTCGCCGCTCCCGTCCCGTCCGCCGACTCCGCTTTCTTGGTCCACTTCGACTCCACGTCACGGTTCGCGACGACGAGCGTGTCCCCGTTCTCCAGCCGGAACCGGCTCTTTCGGAGGCCGATCTCGGTCAGGACGCCCGTCCCGGCGCTGGCGATTACGGTGTCACCGGGGTTGAAATCGGCGTCCCGGAGGAGGTAGACGCCGGCGACGGTGTCCTCGATCATCTCCGAGAGGGCATAGGAGATGCCGAGCGCGATGAAGCCGGCGGCAGTGCCGAGACTCGCCGCGAGACCGCCGAGGCCGACGATGGAGAGCAGTGTGAGGCCGACGCCGAACCAGAGGAAGATACTGACGACGATGACGATGAAATCCACGATGAGCCGTTGTTCGGTGGGGTAGGCCCGGCCGAGTATCGACCGGAGGACGGCCTGGATGATCCTGATCGCGACGTACGCGAGCGTGAGGAACACGAGGCCGGCGAGCAACTCCGGGACCGCGCCGACGATCCCCCGGACGAACTCGTTGAGCGACCGTTCGAGGGTGGCGGTGAATCCTGCCATGGTGTCCGTCATCACCAACCGACGGCGCTCACATAGGGATTTTCCCCGCGCGGATACCGACGATTCTCGTCGCATCCGACGGGATTATAACGCCGTCCCGAGTAGGGGTGGGAATACAATGGAGTTCTGTGACGAGTGCGGCTCTATGATGAAGACCGAAGACGGCGTGTGGGTCTGTGGGAGCTGCGGCGCCGAGAAGGCGCGGGATACACAGAAGGAAGCGGCGATGACCTCCACGCAGTCCCAGGAGGAAAGCGAAGTGATCGACACCTCCGAGGTCAGCGCCGAGGACATGGGCCCGACGACCGATGCCCGCTGTCCCGAGTGTGGCAACGACCGCGCGTTCTGGGAGATGAAACAGATCCGGGCCGCGGACGAGAGCGAGACGCGGTTTTTCACCTGTACCGAGTGCGAGCACAAGTGGCGTGAAGACGACCACTGACAGATGAGCGGCGACGCCGGCCGGTTCCCGGCCGTCCCCGACGGCCGGCTCGACGGCTGGACCCGGACCGACGCGTTCTCCGAGACCGTCTTCGAACTCTCCGCTGTCAGCGTCGAGGGTCACACGGTTATCTACGAGGACGACCGCCTCCGGACGGCCGTTCGCGAGGCGACCGGCGTCGACCGGATGTGGCGCTTCTTCTTCGCGACCCGGCTGGAGTTCTCGCCGCCGCTCCCGCCCGGCGTCGGTCCCATGGCCGTCTTCTCGACGGTCGCATCCCAGGCCGACGACCGGTTCGTCGACATCCTCGCCGAGCGGGGGTTTCGCTCGGTCTCACGGGGCCGCCGCGAGCGCGTCCGTGTCGAGACCGGCGGCCGCGCACGGCTCCGGAAGTACACCGCCGTCCTCGACGTCGATGCCGGCGACGACGCTATCGACCTCCAGACCGCGGGTATGCTCGCGGTCTGGACCGTCGATGGGGAGTTCCGGCTCGCCGGCGGCGCGTATCCGTCGCGGCCGCTCGCGGACGTACTACGAATCGAGGACTCCGGGGTCGACGAATTGACCGCCGCCGGCGAGAATCGGTTCCGTGAGGACCTGCTCGGGGTGATCCGAGCGGTCCGGTGACTCACGGCGCGCGCAGCACTGCGGCCCCGACGCCGCGAGCGTGTAGCCTGACCGGTCCGAGACCGAGACGGGCGGCCAGCGGCCCCGGCGTGGCGTCCGCGCCGACCGTCGCGATCCGACTGCGCCCGACCACGACCGCCGCGGTCAGGCCGGCGGCATCCAGCAGGCTCGCGACCCTGCCGAACCGACCCGACTCCCGCCGGACGAGCGCGAGCGCCGCCCGGAGCGACGGCAGTTCGACCCGGAGCAGGTCAGTGAACGACGACACCGACAGCGCCGTTCCGTCGACGGTGACGGTGAGGTCACTCGACACGCTCAGTCCAGGGCCGGCACGGAGGCGGTGCTCGATCTCCGCGAGGGGTCCGCCGGTGGCGGTCCGCGACTCACTCACGGGTCTCAGTCCTGTTCGGTGGTGGTGATCTTGAGGGTCCCGTCGATCTCCCAGTGGGCGTGCTCGGCGTCCTCGCCCGCCTTGCTCGGCACCGCGATCTCCAGGTCTTCGAACTCGTAGGTGATCCGTGCGCCGCGGCCCGTCAGTCGGTCGTAGAGGCTGATCGCCAGTTCCGGCCAGGTCGTCGTCTCGTCGATACGGTCGTCTGTCGACTCGGTTTCTGCGTCACTCATGATGCGGCATCTAGTTGGGCGACTGGAACTTATACCTGTGGGGCGGTCACTCCAGTCGCGCGAACGTCAGATACCCGGTGTGGCCGACGCCAGCCGTCGAGGGACGCGAGCCGCGGTCGTCGAAGTCCATCTCGCGCTGGATGGTTTCGAGCGTCTCGATCCCGGCGAGGCCGGCCGCCCGGGCCGCCTCGACCACGTCCCGCGTGGCTTCGACGAACGGCGAGTAGACGGCGACGTGGCCGCCTCGGACCAGCAGGTCGGGGGTGCGCTCGACCACGGCGGCGGCGTCGGCGGTGTCGAGCGTCACCGCGTCGAACCCCTCGCCGTCCGCCAGGTCGTCGAGGTCCTCCGTCAGGTCGCCGGTCCGCACGTCGACGAGGTCGTCGACGCCCGCCAGCGCCATGTTCTCGCGGGCGACGTCGGCGAACTCGGCGTCCTGTTCGTAGGTCGTGACCGACGCGCCGGCACGGCCCATGTACGCCGAGAGGACGCCGGTACCGGTGCCGGCGTCGAGGACGTGGTCGCTGCCGCCGATGCCAGTGTGGCCGAGGACGAGGCCGACGTCCCGCGGGAGCATGGGCGCGCCCGTGCGCTCGAAGTGATTGAAGAGGTCCGGGCCGCGAAGTGCCCGGACGACGAACGTCTCCTCGAGGTGCGTGTCGACCTCGTCGCCGGGGGCGGCGTCCGCGGGGACCTCCAGCACGCCGAGGTCGGTTTCGAGGGTCTCGCCGCGCTCCAGCAGGTATTCGCGGTCGTCCCGGACCAGGAGAACGGCCACGTTACTCCAGGCGCTCGACGGCGGCCGCGAGGTCGCCGTCGGTCTCCTCTAAGGCCTCGCGGGCGCGGTCCTCGCTGGCGCCCGTCCGCTGGGCGACGATCTCCACGTCCTGTGGCTCGACGGCGGGTGTCCCGCCGCCCCCGTCACCGGTGTCGCCGCCGGCGGCCGCCCCGCCGTCGGACCCGCCCTCGCCGCGTGCGCGGCTCTCGGGACTGCCGATGACCTGGTAGGTGGCCTGGCCCTGGGCGTCCATCTTCTGGACTTCGGCGTCGTGGAAGACCAGTTCCTCGTCCTCGGTACGGATGACGACCTCCTCGGCGTCGATCTCGGTGAGGTCGATCCCGAACTGGTCCATCATCTGCTGCATCTTGCGCGGGTCGAACCCGCCTCCGCCTCCGAACATATCCGTCCGGTCGCGCCCGGCACAAAAAACCCCTTCGACCCTCAGAGGTCCCCGGCGTCCTCGACGGCCACGGGGGCCGACGTGTCTCGGTTTCGCCACCAGACGACGAGACCGACGACGGTCGCGACGACCCCGACCACCACCGAAAACAGGTGCCACTCGGTGACCCAGAACGGGACCGACACGGTGGTCCGGAGCACGAACAGGCCCTCCGAGAGGACGGGGACGCTGTCGTCGGTCGACTCGGACACGCCCCCGATGCTCGGGTTGTAGACGGACGCGCCGACCGTCTCGCCCTCGGGGAGCCGCTCGGCCTCGTAGGGCACGACACCCTCGAACGACGACGACGCCCACACGACGGTGCCGGACTCGTTGACCTCGACGACCCGCTGGTTCATCGAGTCGGTGATGAGCGTGTTGCCGTTCGCCAGTCGGTCGGCGTCGCGCGGCCAGCTGAACTCGAGGCCGTTTGCCGACCGGAGTTCCCACGCGACGGTCCACTCGCCCTCGGAGCCGTTGCGGTGGAGTTCGACGATGCGGTCGTTGCCGCTGTCCGCGACCAGCACGGCGTTCTCGCCGAGCCACTGTGGGTTGTGCTGGTGGTCCATGACGTCGGGGTCGCCACACTGGGGGTCCTCCCCGACGAGCTGCTGGCCGTACAGCTGGCAGCTCCCGTCGTTCGACGGGTCGGTGTCCTCGTTGATCACGTCGGCGACGCCCTCGCCGCGCTCGACGACGAGCAACTGGTTCGAGTTCCTGACCGACACCAGATACCGCCCCCCGTCGATGGCGTCCACGTCGTTGATGTGGAGCCAGTCACGGCGCGTCGGGTCGTCCGGCGGCGTGTAGAACTCGCTCGCGCGCCACTCCCAGGTCGCGGTGCCGTTAGGAGCGACCTCGACGAGCCGTTCCTGGTCCATGTCGGTGAGGAGGTACCGGCCCGAGGGGAGCCGCTCGACGTCGTGGACCTCGCTGTTGCCCTGACTCCGGACGGGGAAGGCGTACTCCCCGACGGTCGGCTCGGAGGCGTTCGGGTCGAGGACCCGGTAGCCGGTCTTCACGCAGGGCGACTCGTAGGGGCCACACGCCTCGTAACCCCCGTCCATGAAGGCCGCGAGGACGCGCCCGTTCTCGGCTCGTGATACGTCGAAGTAGCTGTCGGCGTTGGCGACCCGCCACACGACGCTCCCGTTCTCGTCGTGGAGTTCGACGCTCCCGAACTCGTGGAGGCCGGTGCCGCCGCCCTGGACGCCGACCAGGGTCCGTGAGTCGTTCTCACCGACGACCCCGCGGGACGGTGCGGTCGCGGCACTGACGCTGAACAGGAGCGTGAGGACGGTTACCGCAAGTATCGCGGTCAGGAGGCCGAGCCGCCCACGGTCGAGCGAGCCGAGACTACCGAGCGCCATCTGCCTACCCCGAACGGCCGCGGCGTATAAAGCGCTCCCATTCCGACCGGGGCGGTCAGCTCAGGCGGCGCCGTCGGCCGGTTCGTCCGTCCGCCCGCCCGGTGCGTCGAGCCCGTTCCGGACGAACACGGCCATGCCGGTGTCGAAATCGAGCATCCCCCCGCCGGCGAGTTCGGCTCGGCCGACCGCGAGCAGTGCGCCGTCTTCGTGCTCGACCAGCACCTCGTCGCCCGGGCGGATGTCGGGGTCGGCGTCCCGGACGAACTTCGCGAAGGCGTTGCGCCCCTCGCGGACGTACGGCTCGGACTCGTCGCCGACGACGACCCGACATCGGGGGCGTGCCAGCGCGTCCTGCAGGCGGCGGCCGCCGGCGGCTCCGAGCGTGAACCGGCCGTCGACGGCGTAGGTGACCAGCCGCCCCTCGTCGGCGATGACCTGGCGCGGCCGCCCCGAACTCGTCCGCGTCACCTCGGGGTCGCCGTCGGCCGGGAACAGCGCCGTCCCCGCGCCCACGCCGAACTGGTAGTCCGCGACGCGTCCCAGCATCCGCCGGTCGTCCTCGTTCATCGGCCGCCGCTTCGGCGGCCACGGGCAAAACCCTGCCGTCGGCGAGCCGTCCAGTACGGGTTCCGTGGCTATCGGTATCAGGGGCCGTGACATACTGAGTCAATCATGAACTATCATGCCACATGCGGGCGGTTTGAGTGGATTTATATCCCATAGCTGCCTCGTTCCGATATGGCAACGAATACGACGAAAATCGGACTCGGTGCGGTGCTGCTGCTGCTGAGCAGCGTCCTCATCCTGAGCACGGGCGTGCAGGGCGTCAATCTGCCGGTGATCGGCGCGACCGTCGCGGCGCTCGGGCTGGCGGCGGGCGCACTGCTCGTGGGCACGTCCGACGAAGGTCGGCCCGTCTAGAGCAGGAACGTGTCTTCTCGTTCGCTGAGATCGATGAACTCGTCAGCGGCCGCCACGAGCTCTTCGGCGGTCGACTCCTGGAAGCCCATCGCTTCGACGCGACAGCCCTCGTGTTTCAGGTGCGTACAGAGCCGCGAGAAGTCCCCGTCGCCGGTACAGAGGATGATGGTGTCGACGTGGGGGGCGAGCGAGACGGCGTCCAAACTCATCCCCACGTCCCAGTCGGCCTTCTTCGAGCCGTCGCCGAAGGTCTTGATCTCTTTCGTCTTGGCCTCGAAGCCGATGTCGACGAGCGCCTCGAAGAACGATTCCTCGTCCTCGGCGTTGGCGCGGATGACGTAGGCGATGGCACGGGTGACCTGGCGACCGCGAGCCCCCTCCTCCAGCAGCGACGAGTAGTCGATATTGCGGTTGTAGAGGCTCCGGGCGGTATGATACAGGTTCTGCGCGTCGGCGAGCATGGCGACGCGCTGCCCGGAATGGATGTCAGTCATGCGCGGCTTTTGTGAGCGGTCCACCAAATGCCTTCGTGTCCCATCGCGAGCGGCAGTCGCAACGCCTAAGTCGCCTCGTGACGGTCACTCGCGTATGCGAACTGCCACGCTCGGCACCGCTGGCTCGACCGCCAGCCGCCGGTGTGGCGAGGCCCGTTCTCAGGGGCGCGCGAAACCCAAAAAACGCCGGTAGGCGGCTCGTGGCGGGCGTAGCGACCCCGTCCCGGGCCGGTTCAACCGCACCGTGCGCCCACTACCTTCGACCACGCGACACCACACAGCGATACATCACCAGCAATGACATACGACACCTTCGACGGCGTGTTCCCCGCGATGACCACGCCGTTCCACGAGGACGAGAGCATCGACTTCGAGACGCTTCGCGAGCACGCCCAGTATCTGGAGGCGGCCGGCGTCGACGGCCTCGTCCCGATGGGCACGACCGGCGAGAGCGCGACACTCACCCACGACGAACACATCGAGGTCATCGAGGCGGTCTGTGCGGCCGTCGACGACGTGCCGGTCATCGCCGGCTCCGGCTCGAACAACACCCGCGAGGCGCTGGAACTCTCCGAGCGCTCCGCCGACGCCGGCGCCGACGGCTTGCTGCTCATCTCCCCGTACTACAACAAGCCCGAACCCGCGGGGATGGAAAACCACTTCCGCCAGATCGCCGACGCCGTCGACCTCCCACAAATCATCTACAACGTCCCCTCGCGGACGGGCCGTAACATCGCCGTCGAGTCGGCCGTGAATCTCGCGAGCCACGACAACATCGTCGGCTACAAGGCCGCCAGCGGCGACATGAACCGCATCACGGAGGTCATCGAGCGCACGCGCGAGGAGACGTTTTCGGTCCTCTCGGGCGACGACGCGATGACCCTCCCCGTGATCGCGACCGGGGGCACCGGCTGTATCAGCGTCTCCGCGAACGTCGAACCCGAGCGGACCTGCGCGATGGTCGGCGCGGCCCTCTCGGAGGACATGGACCGGGCACGGGACATCCACCACGAACTCGGGCCGCTCTTTCGCGCACTCTTCATGGTCACCAACCCTATTCCGATCAAGGAGGCGATGGCGATCCGCGGCCACTACGACTCCGCGCGGATGCGCTCGCCGCTCTCGCGGATGAACGAGGACGACCTCGCCGAACTGGAGGCCGTCCTCGCGGACCTCGACGGCGAACCGATGCCGGAAGCGAGGGAGGCTGCCGAATGACACGGATCGCGGTCAACGGCGCGGCCGGCCGGATGGGGCGGACGGTCATCGAGACGGCCGCCGAGCGCGGCGACGTCGACGTCGTGGTGGGCTTCGACGTGGACGACGCCGACGAGATCGAGGGCGTCCCGGTCGTCCACGCCGACGAGACGGAGGCCGCCCTCGCGGAGCACGACCCAGCGGTGGTCGTCGACTTCACGATTCCCGAGTCGACGCTGGCGCTCGCCGAGGCCTGCGTCGCCACCGACACCGCGATGGTCGTCGGCACGACCGGCTTCGACGAGGACGGCTTCGCGACCCTCGAATCGGCCAGCGACTCGGTTCCGGTGCTGAAGGCCACCAACTTCGCCCGCGGGGTCCACGCGCTCCTGCGAGCCATCGAATCGGCGCTCGAAGCGGTCCCCGAGTACGACCTCGAACTGATGGAGACCCACCACAACGAGAAGATCGACGCGCCCTCGGGGACGGCCAAGACGATGCTCGAGACCGTCCAGAAGCACCGCGACGTGGAACCGGTCTACGGGCGCGAAGGCCACGCACCGCGCGACGAGGACGAAATCGGCGTGTTCGCGCGCCGGGCCGGCGACATCCGTGGCGAGCACGAACTCGTCGCGGCGGGCAACGACGAGGTACTCTCGCTGTCCCACCACACGGAAGACCGGAGCGTCTTCGCGGCGGGCGCGCTCGACGCGGCGGTCCACATCGAAAACCAGGACCCCGGCTGGTACGAATTCGGGGACGTGATCGACGGATGAGCCTCAGAGACGACATCGACGACCTGTGGAACCGCTACGACGAGGGACTGACAGCCGAGGACGCCACCGCCGACGACCTCGCGACGCTCGACGCGTTCCTCGAATCGCTGGAGGCCGGTGAGGTACGGGCCGCCGAGCCCTCGGGGAGCGGCGAGTCCGTCCGGGACCGCTGGACGGTCAACGAGTGGGTCAAGCACGGCATCCTCCTGAACTTCGGCCTGCGCTCCATCGAGCCCCGAACCCACGGCGACGTGGACTACCACGACGTGCTCCCCCTGCGCGAGACGGGCGACATCGGCGAGCGGGGCTCCCGGAACACGCCCGACGGCACCGTCCTCCGTCGTGGTGCCTACGTGGGCAGCGACGCCATCATGATGTCGCCGTCGTTCGTCAACATCGGCGCGTACGTCGGCGACGGAACGCTCGTCGACTCCTGTGACACCGTCGGCTCCTGTGCACAGATCGGGGCGGACGTGAAACTCGGCGCGAACACGCTGATCGGCGGCGTCCTCGAACCGGTCGAGGACAACCCCGTCATTATCGAGGACGGCGTCTCGCTGGGCGCGGGCTGTCGGGTCACGAGCGGCTTCGCCGTCGGCGAGAACTCCGTCGTGGGCGAGAACACGCTCCTGACACCGCGGATTCCGGTCTACGACCTCGTCGAGGAGGAAGTGCTGTACGGCGAACTCCCCGCGGAGCGGCGGGCGTTCGCGCGGTACGTCGAATCGTCGGTCAGCGACGAGGACCTCATCCCCGGCGCGGCGTACAAGCCGGCGGTGGTCGCGACCGACATCGAGACCGAAACCCTCGAAAGCACGGAGCGTGAAGACGCGCTACGTCAATGAGCACTGGACCCGCGGTGCGCCGGCCGTCCGACTGGGACGCCGAGCGACTGCGCGGGCTCGCCGCCGAGTTCGACACGCCGCTGTACGTCCTCGACCCCGACCGCGTGCGCGAGAACGCGCGCCGTCTCCGCGACGCCTTCCCCGACGCCGACATCAGCTACGCGGTGAAGGCCAACACGACGCGGCCGGTCCTCGAAACCGTCCGGGACGCGGGCGTCGGCGCCGAGTGTGCCTCGGCCGGCGAGGTCCAGCGCGCCCTCGACGCGGGCTTTGCCGGCGCGGACGTGCGCTACACGGCCGTCAATCCGCCGGCGCGTGACCTGGATCACGTCGTTTCCCTCTCCCGCGAACACGACCTCGTGGTGACCGTCGGCGCCGCGGACACGCTCGACCAGCTGGCCGAGCGGGACTACGACGGGCGGCTCTGCATCCGGGCGAACCCGGGCGTCGGTGCCGGCCACCACGAGAAGGTCTCGACGGGGGCCGCGCCGAAGTTCGGCGTCCCCGCCGACCGGGTACCGGCCCTCGCAGAGCGGGCGGTCGACCGCGGCTTCGACCTCGTGGGCCTGCACGCCCACGCGGGAAGCGGCATCTCGGGCGACGACCTCGACGCACATCGCGAACTGGTCGTCCGGATGGCCGACATCGCCGAGCGGGTCGCCGACGTGACCTCGCTCGACTTCGTCAACGTCGGCGGCGGGTTCGGGGTCCCCTACCGGCCCGACGAATCGCCGCTGGACCTCGACGCGGTGGCGGACGCGACCCGGGCGGCCTTCGGCGACACCGACGCCGCGCTGGGTATCGAGCCGGGACGCTATTTCGTGGCCGACGCGGGCGTCCTGTTGACGACGGTCAATACCGTCAAGGAGACGCCGGAGACGACGGTCGTCGGCGTCGACGCGGGGATGACGACCCTAATCCGGCCGGCGATGTACGGCTCGTACCACGAGACCGTCTCGCTCGCGCCGGACGCGGCCGACCGCGAGGAGATCACGGCGACCGTCGCCGGGCCGATCTGTGAGACGGCGGATGTGCTCGGCGAGGACCGGGCGCTGCCGGCCCCCGAGCCCGGCGACCGACTCGCGGTGGGGACGGCGGGTGCGTACGGCTACGAGATGAGCAGTCAGTACAACTCGCGACCGCGGCCCGCGGTCGTTGCCTACGACGGCAGCGACGCGCGGCTGGCGACGCGGCGGGAGCGGCTGGCGGACCTGACACGACTGGAGGAACAATGGTCGGAGTAGAGAAATATCACGGGACGGGTAACGACTTCATCATCATCGACGCGGCCGAGAACGTGCCGGACCGCCGGGCGCTGGCCGCGGACCTCTGTGACCGGGAGACGGGGCTGACCCATCCGGACGCCTCGACGACGGGCGCGGACGGCATCCTCTTTCTCGCGCTGGAGGACGAGTACTCGCCGCCACGCGTCATTATGACTCTCGTCCAGCCGGATGGGAGCGTCGCAGCCATGTGTGGCAACGGCGCGCGCTGTGCGGCCAAGTGGGTCGCCGAGCGCACCGGCTCGAACGTGGTGATGATCGACACCCAGTCCGGGACTCGCCGCGCCGAGATCGGCGATCAGGGCGTCACCATCGAGATGGGCGCGCCCGCCTTCGAGCCAGAGGGAGTTCCCCTCGACCGAGACGACCCGCTGATCCAGGAGACCGTCGAGGGGCTGCCGGTCACGGCGGTCAACACCGGCGTCCCCCACGCCGTTGCGTTCGTCGACGACGTGACGACGGTTCACATCGACGAGGTGGCCCCGCCGGTGCGTCACGCCGACGTGTTCCCGGAGGGCACGAACGTGACATTCGCCGCCGCGCGCCCGGACGGGGGTCCCGCGAGCCGCGGCGAGGGGGACCAGGACGGACGGTCCCCCTCCGTCCGTGGCTTCGACCAGCGGACCTTCGAGCGCGGCGTCGAGGGCGAGACCGACTCCTGTGGGACGGGCGCGGTCGCCATCGTCGCCGCCGCCGAGCGACTGGGGAAAGTCGAGCGCGGCGAGCGGGTGCCCGTCCACCCGCCGGGGGGGCGTCTGGTCGTCGAACTTACTGACGACGACGCGCTCCTGCACGGCCCGGTCGAACGGGAGTTCGCCGGGCAGGCCGCAGTCACCGGCTCCGACCGCGTCGGCGGCGACGCGGACGCCGACGCCACCGGCGACGACTGACATGGCCTTCGACACGCTCTCCTTCCACGAACGCGCCGTCGATACTCCCTCACACGAGGACGTGACCGCGATGCGCGAGTTACTCGTCGACACGCTCGCGGACGCCGGCCACGACCCCACGGTCGACGACGCCGGCAACACGCTGGCCGTCCGCGAGGGCGCGGCCGACGGCCCGCATATCGTCTTGAACACGCACATCGACACGGTCCCGCCACACGTCGAGTGCCAGCGGGTCGCCGGCGTCCCGAACGCGGACGGGTCGGCGGTCCCCGACTCCGACGGCGACGTCCTTCTGGGACGGGGCGCCTGCGACGCGAAGGGACCGCTTTCGGCACTGCTCGCGGCCTTCTTCGACGCCGACGTCGAGCGCGGTCGGCTGACGCTGGCGGTGACGCCCGACGAGGAGACTCACTCCACGGGCGCGGCGGCGCTCGCCGACCGGCTCGACGCCGACGGCTACATCGTCGGCGAGCCGACCGGGCTGGACGTCTGTACCGCCTCGACGGGTCGCTTCGAGGGAACGGTCACCATCGAGGGGGTCGCGGCCCACGCGGCGGAGCCGGGAAGCGGTGCGAACGCGGTCCGGGCGGCCGCGCCCGTGTTGCAGGCCATCGAGAGCTACGACGAGACGGTCGGGCCGCCCGCACACGACACGCTCGGCCGGCCGACGCTGGAGCCGACCATTATCGAGGGCGGCGAGGCGACCAACCAGATTCCCGCGGAGTGCCGCATCACCGTCGACCGCCGCTCGGTGCCCCCCGAGACCCAGCAGGGCTTCCGGGAACAGTTCGAGGCCCACCTCGAGGCGTGGATACCGGAGTCGATGTCGCTCTCCTTCGCCTACACCGAGCGGGAGACGCCCTTCTTCGAGGCGTTCGAGACGCCGGCCGACGCCGACGTGGTACGGGCGCTCCGGGACGCGGGCGCGGGCGACCCGCGGCCGTTCGGCGCCGTCGCGGAATCCTCGTACTTCGCGGCGGACGCGCCGACCGTTATTTTCGGCCCCGGCGACCTGGCCGACGAAGTCGGCGCCGTCGCCCACGCCGACCGCGAGTACGTCCGCCGGTCGGCGGTCGAGCGGGCGGGCGAAATCGCGACCGGCGCGGTCGAGACGCTGCTCGGGGATTCGACTGCGTGATACTCGAACCTCGGGGGACGGGCCCCGGTATTTCGCGCCGTGATAGCGCCCGGCAGACGACCGGCGGACGGGCGTCAGACGCCCGGAGAAGGCTTTTGTCGGCGGATTCGAACTACCAATCATGGCAACGGCACGGGCACGGCAGTTGGACACGGAATCGCTGGCACGGGCAGGCGCGCTGGTCGCGGCGTGTACGCTGGTACTGACCGCGAGTTTCGTCGGGCTGGTCGCCCTGCTCTCGGCGTCGGCGCCGGGCGTGAGCGGGCGGCTCCCGCTCTACGTCCTCGGGACGGCCGGGGCGTTCGTCGCGGCGATCCTCTTTCTGGAGGCCCAGCGCGTCGACGGCGAGCAGGTCATCGCGACCGCGGGGTCGGTCGCCGTCGCGACGTTCATCTTCGGGACGCTGAGCGGCGAGGGGATCGTCTACGTCCTCCGCAACCCCGGCGAACTGGTGGCCTCACAGCTCGTCTTTTATTTCCTCGCGGCCGGGATGATCGCCACCGGGCTTGGCTACTGGGCGCTGAACCACTGGAACGAACTGGCCGTTTCGACGGACCTCGGGACGCCCTCGCGGTCGTTCCGCCGCTAACCGAGCAGGGCGTTCAACAGCCGCGATTCGACCTTTCTGAGAATCTCGCCGACGGTGCCGGGAGCGACGTCCACCTCGGCGGCGATGTCGTCGTATGTGACCTGCCGCGGCGTGTCGTAGTAGCCCATCTCGACGGCGATCTCGGCGACCTCGCGCTGGCGGTCGGTCAGCCGGGTCAGCAGGCGCTCACCCTCCGGCTCGTAACTGCCGAGCTTTTCGAGTTCGACGGTGATGCCCTCGGGGATGGCGTCCATAGCCTCGCGGATCTGTTCCTCGCCGCCGACGATGGTCAGGCGGACGGCCCCGTCGCGCGTGAACTCGATGGGGAAGTCGGGGACGATCTCGTACTGGTGTGGGATCTCGAGCAGTTCCTGGAGCATCTCGTTGGCTTCGAGGTGGGCGTAGGTGATGATCCGGTCCTGCATCGGGGAGATCTGGTAGGTGATGAGCTCCGGCATGTGCTCGGCGGCGAACTCGACGACCTCACGGTCGCCGCTGAGTTCGTACATCGTCGTCACCGTCCCGTCCTCCAGCAGTTCCATCTGGAGGATGCGCTCGTTCTCGATCCCCGGCGCCTTCTGAATCCGGCGCTCGATGGGGTGGAACCACCCCCGGTCCGGAACCAGCAGCCCCTCGACGTACCGCATTGAGGAGTCGGTATCGCTGGAAGGCTATCAGTGTTCCCGTTCGACAGGAACGTGCTGGCCCGCCCCGCAGTTCAGGCGTCGCCGAGGTCGTCCACGAGGTCGGCCCCGACGCCGGTGTAGCCGGCCGGCGTCAGGGCGCGGAGTTCCTCCCGAACCGACTCGGACACGTCGAGGTCGTCGAACAGCGCCCGGAAGTCCTCGATGGTGACGCGCTGGCCCCGGGTCAGCTCCTTCACCTGCTCGTAGGCGTCTTCGTGGCCCTCCCGGCGGAGGATCGTCTGGACGGCCTCGCCGATTATCTCGGGCGTCGCCTCCAGTTCCTCGCGCATGACCTCCTCGTTGGGGACGACCTTCGCCAGCCCGTTGCCACATTTCTCGTAGCCGATGAGACAGTGGGCCAGCGCCGCGGCGATATTGCGCTTGATCGTCGAGTCCGAGAGGTCACGCTGGAGCCGGGACTTCGTCACGTAGTCGCCGAGGAAGGTCAGGTCCGAGTTGGCCTTCGAGAGGTTCCCCTCGCTGTTCTCGAAGTCGATGGGATTGACCTTGTGTGGCATCGTCGAGGAGCCGGTTTCGCCGGAAACGGCCTCCTGACCGAGATAGCGGTCCGAGACGTAGAGCCACGCGTCGCGGTCGAGGTCGAGCAGGACGTTGTTCGCACCGCGGAGCGCGTCGAACAACTCCGCGAGGTCGTCACAGGGGTTGACCTGCGTGGTGAGGCCGGCGTGGTCGAGCCCCAACCGGTCCACGAACTCCGCCGAGAACGCCCGCCAGTCCACATCCGGGTAGGCCGCGTCGTGGGCGGCGTATGTGCCGGACGCGCCCGCGAGCTTGCCTTCGAGGGAATCGGCGGCGCGCTCGATGCGACCGAGCGCGCGGCCGAGGCGGGCGGCGTAGACGGCCATCTCCTTGCCGAACGTCGTCGGCGTCGCCGGCTGGCCGTGGGTGCGCGCGAGCATGGGCACGCCGCGGTACTGGCGGGCCAGTTCGGCGAGGTCGTCGCGGCGCTCCTGGAGTGTGGGGACCAGGACGTCTTCCACCGCTGGACCGACGAGCAGACGGTAGGCGAGGTTGTTCACGTCCTCGCTGGTCAGGCCGAAGTGAATCCAGTTGCCGGCCTCGAGGCCCGCGGGGAGTCCCTCGCGGACGAAGTACTCGACGGCCTTCACGTCGTGATTGGTCGCGGCGTACTCCTTCCAGCCCTCCGTCTCCAGTCGTTTGACGATCTCGGCGTCCTCGACGGTGAAGTCCTCGTAGCGGTCCCGGAGGGCGGCGCGCTCGCCGTCGTCGATGGTCAGGGGGGTGGCGTCGAGGTCGGCGAGCGCGATCAGGTACTCGACTTCGACCCGGACGCGGGCACGCATGAGCGCCCGCTCGCCGGCGTAGGGGACGAGCGGTTCCGTGTAGCGGGCGTACCGCCCGTCGAGCGGCGAGACGGCGTCGAGCGAGCTACGGTCGGTCATGCCCGTGAGTGGGCGGACGGCGTGAAAAAGCGTGTCGAAGCCGTCGCTCCCGTGGTCACACCCGTCGTCGACTCGCTGACGGCCCTACTTTTTTGCCCACGCCGCGTGTTACCCGTGTCGGATGGAGGCTCGCGGGTTCGAGTACGTGGACGCCGGCGCCGAGCGGGAGGCCATCGAGCGGACCGTCGCGGCCGTCGAAACTGACACGACGCCACACGTCGCAGTCGTCGGCGAGCCCTACGCCGGGCGGGCAGCACTCCTCGATCACGCCGCCTCGTTGCTCGCGGAGAGCGTCCGCGTTTCCCTCGCGGACCCGGTCGACGAACCGGTCGAACTGCCGGACGCGCCGGCGGTCGTCGTCGACGACTGTCAGTACCTCTACACCCGGTCCGTCGACGGGTTCGACCCGCTCGCGGCGTTCGCCGACGACCTCGTCGACGGGGAGCGGCTGTTCGTGACCGGCTGGAACCGGCAGGCGTGGAACTACCTCACCGCGGTCAGGGACGTGGACGAGCTGTTCGCGGCGACCGTCGAGGTCCCGGGGCTCTCCGCCGACGCGACCGAGCAGTTCCTCACCGAGAATCACGACGGCTCCCTCCCGGAGTTCGCCGAGAGCGAGCACCCGACGGGACACGCCGAGGACGCGCCGGCGCTGTCCCTGCCCGGCGGCCGATCGATCCCGCTCCCGGCGGTCTCGCTGGCTGCGGTCGGCGACGCGCTCGGGAGCGACGACCCCGACGACGTGCGCGCTCGCGTCTTCGAGACCGTCGCCGACAGGTCGGGCGGGAACCCGACGGTCGCGTGGGCGCTGTGGAACGCGGCCATCGAGGACGACACGGTATCGCCGGCCCGCGTTCGCGCGTCGGTCCCGGAGGTGTCGCTGAACGATGCCGACGCCTTCACGCTGGTCGTCGTCCTCACGAACGAGGAGGTGCCCGCGGCCCGGCTCGAATCCATCGTCGGCGGCAGGGAGTACCGCCGGAGCCTGCGGCGGCTCCGCCAGCAGGAGCTGGTGACCGTCACCGACGGGCGGGTGTCGATCCGCCCGGCGGCCGTCCCGAGCGCGACGGCGTTTCTCTCCCGGAGGCGGTTGGTGTGGTAATCGCGCAGGCAGTTCCCGGGGTCGACCTGAACGCGGGGACGGTCGTCGGCGCCGCGCTCACACTCGTCGTGGCGTACGTCCTGGCCCGGATCGTCGTCGCCGTCCTCGGAGCCGTCTCCGAGCGGTTCGTCGAGTACCGCATCAGCGTCCGGATGCTCGCCCCGGTCCTCAAGTTCGTCATCTACGGCGCCGCGCTGTACTACATCCTGGGCCCCCTGCTGCAGCTGTCCGGCACCCAGTTGCTCGCGGTGTCGGGCCTGCTCGGTGCCGCGCTGGGCTTCGGCCTGCAGGACCTCTTCGCCAACGTCATCGGCGGACTCGTTCTGCTCGTCTCCCGGCCCTACCAGGTCGGAGACAAGGTGACCTTCGGCGAACACTACGGCGAGGTGACCGACATCGGGCTCCGGTCGACGGCGGTGCGGACCCCGGGCGACAGCGTCGTCTCGGTTCCCAACTACACGTACATCACCGACGCCGTCGTCAACGCGAACACCGGGCGCCCGGAGATGATGATCGTCGTCGAGTTCCACATCGTCGACGATGCCGACGTCGACCGCGCCATGGAGATCGTCGAGGACGCGCTCGTCGTCGCGCCCTACGTCTACGTCGACGACGACCGCCCGTTCACCGTCCTGGTCGAGGACGAGCCGCTCTATCGGACGATCCGCGGGAAAGCCTACGTCAACGACCTCCGCAACGAGTTCGCGTACACCTCGGACGTGACCGAACGGGTCCTCGCGGCGTTCGCCGACGCCGACATCGAGCGGCCGCGGGCGCGTGCCGGGACGATCGAGGGGGAGTGACGCTCAGATCGGGTTGATGGAGTGTTTCTTCGGCGGCCAGTCGTCGTCTCTGGTGTCCTCGGCGCGGTCGATGGCGCGGGCGACCCGCCCGCGGGTGTCAGCGGGGTCGACGACGGCGTCGATGCCGACCCGGGAGGCAGCGCGGACGGCGTCGGTGCGGTCCTTGAACTTCTCGATCAGTTCGGTGCGCTTGGCGTCGGGGTCGTCGGCGGCCTCGATCTCGCGGCGGTAGGCCACGTCGACTGCGCCCTCGATACCCATGGCGGCGATCTCGGCGGTCGGCCACGCGAGGCTCAGGTCGGTATCGGTCGAGCGGCCCCCGCCCATCGCGACGTAGCCGTAGCCGTACCCGCGGCGGAGACAGACGGTGACTTTCGGCACCGTTGCCCGGTTCAACTCGAAGGGAAGCTTCGCGGAGTGGCGGGCGACGCCCTCCCCCTCGGAGTCGGGGCCGGGGAGGATGCCGGGCACGTCGATGAGCGAGAGGACGGGCAGGCCGAACGCGTCACAGACGCTGACGAAGTGGCTGGACTTGTCCGAGGCGTCGGTGTCGATGGTGCCGGCCTTGTGCCGCGGGTTGTTGGCGATCACGCCGATGGGTCGGCCTTCCAGCCTCGCGAACCCGGTGACGATGTTCCGGGCGAACTCGGGTTTCAGCTCGAAAAAGGAGTCCTGGTCGACGACCCCCTCGACGATGGCGTAGATGTCGTAGCCCTTCTTCGCGTTCGCGGGGATCACGTCGGTCAGCGCGGCCACCTGGTCGTCGCCCGGCGCGTCGAAGCCCCCGGCGGTCGGCGGGTCACGCGTGGCGTTCCGCGGGAGATAGGAGAGATACGTCTCGATGGCGTCGAGACAGGCCTCGTCGTCCTCGCAGGCCACGTCGGCCATGCCGTGGCGGCGGGCCTGGACGTTCGGGCCGCCGAGTTCGGCCTTCGAGAGGTCCTTCCCGAGGGCGGCCGCTACCAGGGAGGGGCCGGCGACGCCGAGCGTCGAGGTCCCCTCGACCATCGGCACGAAGTCACAGAGCGCGGCGAAGTTGGTCGGGGCGGCGAAGCCCGGCCCCATCATCGCGGAGACGGTCGGGACCCATCCCGAGAGGGTCTCCTGCAGGTTGGCGAAGCCGGCGTCGCCGCGGGCTGTCGGGGCGGCGTCCAGCCCCTCCTGGATGCGGTGGCCGCCCCCGTCGTGGAGCATGACGAAGGGATACCCACGGTCCCGGGCGAGTTCGGCGACGCGCTCCAGCTTGCGGCCGCCGGCGTGACCGATGGACCCGCCCTTGACGGTGTAGTCGGTCGCCACGATCGCCACCGGGCGGGCGTCGACCTCACCGATGCCACAGACGACGCCGTCGGCGGGGGCGTCTTCGCGCTCCCAGTCAGCGGTTTCGGGTGTCGTCGGCATCGGTGCCGCCAGTTGCCCGATCTCGTCGAAGGTCCCGTCGTCACAGAGGTAGTCGACCCGCTCCCGCGCGGTGAGCTTGTCCGCCTCGTGCTGACGCTCGACTGCCTCGGGCCGGCCGGCGTCCGCCACGCGCTCTTTGACTGCCTGCACCTCCTCGATCAGGTCCGCCACGTCCATCTCGTCCTCGCTCATCGACGGTCACCCCGCGTGTGTCCAGTGTGGTTCATACCCACGTCAATAATTACAACGGATAAAAAACCCATGAGTGAGGTAACGTTGTAAATCAGGCTCGGTTAGAAGCGAAACAATGATAATCGACGACTCACAGAACCACGGTGGGGACACCCACACCCACACAGGTTTCCCCCTCCTATCCCTCTCTTTCCCCCCCCTCGATACCACTTTCCCCCTTCCTCGCGTCCGGGTAGCGACGCCGCCGGTCGGCGTCCGTGAGGTGTCGGTGGAGGCGTGAGTCGACGGAAACGCAATGCATTTGCGGCCGGCCGGCCCCCTGCCGAACATGAAGATAGCGGGAATGGCCAGCAACCGTGGCCGGAACCTGATGAACGTCCACGACCTCGCGCCGGGCGGTGCCGAACTCGCCGTCGTGCTCACGAACTCGGCGGACGCGCCGGTCGTCGAGAAAGCCGAGAAACGCGGAATCCCGACCGAGACGGTCGTCCGCGACGATGGGGAGGGGCGCCGCGAACACGAAACACGGGTGGTCGACGCGCTCGCCGACTACGACTTCGATCTCGTCTGTCTCGACGGGTACATGCGCGTGCTCTCGGGGACGTTTCTCGACCCGATGCCGACCACGCTCAACGTCCACCCCTCCCTGCTCCCCGCGTTCCCCGGGATGGACGCCTGGGGCGACGCCTTGGAGTACGGCGTCGACGTGGTGGGCTGTACCGTTCACGCCGTCACCAACGCCGTCGCCGACGACGGCTCGCTCATCGAGGACGAGGTCGACGGCGGCCCCGTCGTCACACAGGAACCCGTCCCGGTCTACGAGGGCGACACCAGGGAGGACCTGCAGGACCGCGTGCTCTACCAGGGCGAAATGAAGGCGTACCCCCGGGCTGTCCGCTGGTTCGCCGAGGGCCGCGTGGAGATCGACTGGGACGCGAACGCGGTTTCCGTCGACGGAGATACCGGGGGCGACTTCCCGGGCCGGCGCGTCACGAGCGAGGACCGGCACGCCGACCTCCGGTACGGGGAGAACCCGCATCAGGACGCCGCGCTTTACGCCGACGTGACGACCGAGGAGGCCAGCGTCGTCACCGCCGAACAGTTGAACGAGGGCGCGAAGGGGATGAGCTACAACAACTACAACGACGCCGACGCGGCCCTGAACCTCGTCAAGGAGTTCGACGAGCCCGCGGCGGCAGTCATCAAACACACCAACCCCGCGGGCTGTGCGACGGCCGACACCCTCGCGGACGCCTACGCGGACGCGCTCTCGACGGACGCCAAGAGTGCCTTCGGCGGCATCGTCGCGCTCAATCGCGACTGTGACGCGGCGACTGCCGAGCGGATAATCGACTCGTTCAAGGAGGTCGTCGTCGCGCCGGGCTACACCGACGACGCCCTCGACACCCTCTTCGAGAAGGAGAACCTCCGCGTGCTCGACGTCGGCGACCAGTACGACCCGACCGAGACGGTCACGGAGAAGGACCTCGTCGGTGGGACGCTCGTTCAGGAGCGGGACGACCAGGCACCGACGCGCGAGGACCTCGAAGTCGTCACCGAGCGCGAGCCGACCGACGAGCAGATCGAGTCGATGCTCTTTGCCTGGCAGACGATCAAGCACGTCAAGTCCAACGCGATCCTGTTCGCGACGGGCACCGAGACGGTCGGTGTCGGTGCGGGGCAGGTGTCGCGGGTCGACGCCGTCGAGATCGCGAAGATGAAAGCGGGGAAGGACGCCGAGGGCAAGTCCGCCGAGGGGGCCGTGATGGCTTCGGACGCCTTCTTCCCGTTCCCGGACGGGATCGAGGCCGCCGCCGAGGCGGGGATCGAGGCGGTCATCCAGCCCGGCGGCTCGGTCAACGACGAGGACGTGATCGCGGCGGCCGACGAGCACGACATGGCGATGGTGTTCACCGGGAGTCGGTGCTTCAGACACGACTAGTGGTGGAGGCTCGAAAGACGAGCGGAGCGACCCTTTCGGCGTTTCCGGCACGATTGAGCGTCAGCGACCGAGTGCCGGAAACTCGTCGTGGAGCGACGCGGAACGACGGCGTTTCCGCCACGACTGAGCGTTAGCAGGGGCATCGCACGCATGGCGATTCAGTCGCCGCTCCGGACAGGTCAGCTGCCGAACCATTGAAGTTCCTGGCTGACAGTCGGCCCGACATGGGAATGCTCAGTAACCTCAAAGGCCCGGTGATCGGGCTGGCGATTACGGCACTGGTGTTCGTCGTCGTGGGCTTGTTCGGGATCGCGCAGGTTCTCGGTGCGCTCACGTCCGAGGCGTCCATCGTGACGACCTTCATCACGTACCTGATTGCGCTCGTCGTTATCGGGCTGATCGGGGTCGGGTTCCTCGTCTGGGGCGTCGTCCGCGCGGCGAAGTCGGTCGACACGGACAGCAAACTCTTCCAGAACAAGTACGCACGCAAGGCCGCGTCGATGGCGGGCGTCGGCGGCGGTGCTGCTGCGGCGGGCGCTGCCATGGGCGGTCTCGGTGGCGGCGGCTCCGCCGGTCCGGGCGGCCACCAGTCCGGCCAGCGAGGCCACGGCGGACAGGCGGGTGGCCAACGTGGCGGCCAAGCCAGGGGTCAACCGGGACAGGGCGGTCAGCCAGGTCAGGGCGGCCAACCGGGACAGGGTGGCCAGGGTGGCCAACCCGGCCAAGGTGGTCAACCGGGACAGAGTGGACAGCCTGGTCAGGGCGGCCAACCCGGTCAAGGTGGACAGCCTGGTCAGGGCGGCCAACCCGGTCAAGGTGGACAGCCTGGTCAGGGCGGCCAACCCGGTCAAGGTGGACAGCCTGGTCAGGGCGGCCAACCCGGTCAAGGTGGACAGCCTGGTCAGGGCGGCCAACCCGGTCAAGGTGGACAGCCTGGTCAGGGCGGCCAACCCGGCCAAGGTGGACAGCCTGGTCAGGGCGGCCAACCAGGTCAGGGTGGCCAGGGTGGACAGCCGGGCCAAGGTGGTCAGCCGGGACAGAGTGGACAGCCTGGTCAGGGCGGCCACGATGGGCAGCCAGGTCAGGGTGGACAGGGCGGTCAGCCAGGCCAGGGACAGCCCGGTGACAACGAGTCGGACGACGACGAGCAGGGCGGACAGCCCGGGCAGACTGGCGGCCAGCGATAGTTTCCAACGCCGCCCGCGTTCAGCGTCGGCCGGCAGGTCGGTGAGTTCGTAGCCGACGGTTCACGCGCTGTCTCCTCATTTCCGAGGCGGGTTTATGTCGGCCGGCGGATGGCCAAAAGATATGCCGGGCCGGCCCGAACGCCCGGTATGGTTCTCTCGAAACTGAAGGTTGCACCGGCCGCAGTCCGCGAGCGGTTGCCCGGCGGCGACGACCTGCCCGGGCCCGACCCGTCCGGCGCGATGCCGGACACTGCGCCGGACGTGCCCGACGCCGTGCCGACGCCCGAGCTACCGGACCGCGACGACCTGCCCGAGACCAGTTCCCGGGACAAACTGACGCTCGGGCTGACGCTGCTCACGGTCGTGGGTGCGCTGCTGGCCGTGATCGGACTGGTCGGGCGTGCCGTGGTCAAGCGGCGGCGAACGTCGACCGCGGTCGACATCGAGGTGACCGACGAGGAAGACGAGACGGTGCCCGAGCCCGAACGCGAGTACCCGAAGGTCGCGCCGCTCGTCGGCATGGCGGCGCTCGTGGCGATGCGGCTGTTCGTGAACCGGCTGCGCGGCGAGGACTGAACACGGATGGCACCGCGGCGGGCGGGGGGTCCCGCCGCGGTTGGGATGGGGCCGCCCTCGACGACGGCGACAGACGAGTTGGGGCTGCGAGTGAAACCGGATCGCTATTTGTACGCCGAGTGGCCCGTGATTTCCTTGCCGACGATGAGCTTCTGGATTTCCGTGGTCCCGTCGGGGATAGGCATGACGCGTGCGTCCCGGAAGTACCGTTCGAGGCGGTTCTCG
This sequence comes from Halorientalis marina, assembly GCF_023028345.1. GTDB lineage: Archaea > Halobacteriota > Halobacteria > Halobacteriales > Haloarculaceae > Halorientalis > Halorientalis marina. The sequence continues at coordinate 1,095,758 of NZ_CP095487.1, forward strand.
GTCTTCAGTCCCTCGCCGCCGTGAATCTGGAGCGCGCCGGAGGTCGCCTCGACTGCCTTCTCGGCGGTATAGCCTTTCGCCATCGAGGAGAACAGGCGGGCGTCACTGGAGCCGCGCTCCAGCATCTCCAGGGCGCGCCGCGAGAGCTGGCGCGAGGTTTCGAGGTTCACGCGGATGTCGTAGAGCTGCTCCTGGACCAGCTGGTGTTCGGCGATGGGCTTGCCGAAGGTCTCCCGCTCGGTGACGTAGGCCTCGGCGGCGTCGTAGGCGGCCTGCATGATGCCGACGGACATGAACGCCATCCCCGTCCGCATGAACGAGAACGTGGCGTTCAGGGCCTTCTGCTCGAAGAACAGTTCCGCGACGGAGTCCGGGAAGGGGACCACGTCGGTGATGTGGTGGCCCTCCCGGAGCGCGTTGCCGATGATGTTCGAGAGCTTGTTGTCCGCCGGCACCCGGACGCCGTCGAGGTCCATCCGGCCGTTGTTGACGGCCTTCCAGCCGAGTTTGTTCAGCGTCTCCGCCTCGTAATCGGAATACTCGCGGTCGACCAGGAACATGTCCTGAGCGCCGCTGTCCTCGTCCTCGGCGACGACCAGCGACACGTCCGCGACCGGGGCGTTCCCGACCCACGTCTTCTGTCCTTCGAGGACGTACTCGTCGCCCTCCTTCCGGGCGGTCGTCCGCGGGCGCGCCGTGTCGGAGCCGCCCTCCGGTTCGGTGACGGCCAGCGAGCCGATGCACTCCCCGGTTTCGAGCTTCGAGAGCTGGTTCTCCCGGGTCACTTCGGCGGCGTGCTGGACGAAGACCGCCGGGAAGCTCATCAGCAGGCCGACGTTCAGGCTCGGCCAGACGTAGCTGACCTCCTCGGAGACGATGGCGAACCGCCGCAGGTCCCCGAAGAAGTCCGATGCCGTCTCGGGGTCGAACCCGACGCCGAGTTCCTGGAGGTCCTTGACGTATTTCACCATCTCCTCGCGCGTGAACGGCGACCGGTCTGCCTCGTCGACGACCGGCTCGACCTCCGCCTCGAGGTAGCCCCGGAGGTCCTCGCGGAACGCCGCCTGTTCCTCTGTCAGGTCCATCTCAGTTGGGCACCGACTCGGTGATCTCGCCCATTACGGAGGCGAGCTGTGTGCCTTTCTGGACGGAGCCGTCGAGTTCGTACTCCTGGGTCATGAAGCCCTGAATCGGGTCGATGGTCCCGGTGATGAGGCCAGTCAGCGTGTCGCCCGGCCCCGTCAGCGTCAGGTCCGGATCGTCGACCAGACTCGCGCCGCCCGTGATCGTCTCCTCGTCGGCGTCGACGTCGAGATGACCTTCCATCGGGCAGTCGTCGGCCTCGAAGTTGGCCGTGATATCGGTGGCGATCTGCTCGCGAATCTCCTCGTTGTTCTCGACGAGGAGGTTCACGCCCGTCCAGAGCAGTTCCTGGAACTGGTCGGCGGCTTCGGGCGCGTCCGCGTAGAAGCTCTCGATGTCGATGTCGTCCATCCGCGAGACGACCCCGGCGAACACCTCGGGGTTCTCCGCGATGATTTCCCGCTCTTGCCCCTCGATCTCCGCGAGCAGGGCCGGCAGGTCCTCCTTGAGCTGGTCTTCGTCCTTCTCGAGCGATGCCTCGACTCGGTCGATGAGTTCCTCGGTCATCGTTTCACCCCACCGGCCCACCTCGTGGCCGATGGCTACCCCGATGTTGTTCGGGTACCTCCCTGAGCCTGTTCCGTCGGATGTGAGGTGATTTTATATTCGTCCCGTCGCTCCCTTTTTATTTCATACGTAGGTACTGGTCGTTCGAGGACATCACGACCGGGCAACTGAGGGGAAAAAACGGCGAGGATTGCTCGTGAACGATCCTCAGAAGAGGAACCGCTTGTCCGTCTCGGAGGCGATGTCGGTCATCATCAACGCGGCGTCGGAGTACTGGAGGATTTTCTGCATATCGCCGTCGAGTTCGAGTTCGCCGGACATGATTCCCTCGACGACGTCGAGGTCGCTGGTGACCAGCCGGACCCACTGCTCGTACTCGCCGGTGAGAACGAATCCCTTGTCGCGCTCGTCTAGCTCCATCAGCGTGTCGACGCCGGTGCAGTCGCCGTCTTCGAGTCCGATCCAGGCGTAGACGTGCCCGTCGTCGGTGACGTTCTCTTCGAGTTGGTCGAGCAGGAACTCCAGGACGTCGGGCATGACCCGACGGAGGCCGTCCCAGGTCTTGTCCGGCGCGTTGATGATCTTCGTCTCGAGGAGTTCGTTCGCCGCACGGTCCGAGAGGGGTCCCTCCCGTTCCTCGATGCCGTCCTGTACCGCCTGCGGTGCGTCCTCGAGGACCGTCTCCAGCACGCCCTCAGGGAGCTGTCGAATACCCTTGTCGAGGGCTTTCCAGACCTCCTCGGGGAGGTCCTGGACTTCGTTTTCCTCGATGGGCAGGTTGTTGATCTCGAAGACGAAATCGCCGTTGAACCCCTGTCCCCAGCCGCCCATCACACGGGACAGTTCCTCGCTCTCGGTGAGGTCGTCCTCGTACTTCTCGAGCCAGGTCGTCGTCGGCCAGTACTCGTCGTAATCGTATTCTTCGATTTCTTCGTACGCACTCATTGTGATCACCCCGTTGTCGTGTCGGCACCCCCCCAGGGGGCGTCCAACGGGTTCATATACACCCTCTCTCGGTATGAAAGTATCCGTTCTCCCGGTGATCTGAGGTGGTTTATATGCCAGCCATCGGGCCGACGGGCACGGACCGCGGCTCAGAGGATGTCGCCGCCGAACATGTCGTCCTGCGTCTCGGTCTCGATCCGGCAGTCCGAGCGAGGGGAGGCGATACAGAGCAGGGCGAATCCGTCCTCTTCTTGCATCGGGTCCAGTGCCGTCCCCTCGCTCTGGTCGATATCGCCGTCGAGCAGCGTCCCGACACAGGAGGTACACTGCCCCTGCCGACAGGAGTAGGGCAGGTCCAACCCCGCGTCCTCCGCGGCGTCGAGGATGTACTCGTCCTCGTCGACACCGACCGTCACCGTCTCCCCGTCGTGCTCCAGTTCGACGGCGTAGTCACCGTCGACGCCTCCGCCGGTTCCTTCGAGGGAACCAACCGATTCGTCGGCATCGACCTCGGCGGACTCCGTCATAGCTCCTGGCGGAGTTTGAACACTTCGAGGGCCTCCAGCCGGGGATCGTCGGCGGTGTCCTCGTTGACCGCCGCCGCCGCGCCGGCCACGCCCTCGTTGTTGACACGGCCCGACCCCGAGTCGAGGATGTAGGCGACTTCCTCGGACACCGTCTCGGGGTCCATCCCGAGTTCGGCGGCGGCGTCCTCGACGGCGGCTTCCACTTCCGCGTCGTCAGCGGTGAAGTCGGCGCCCTCGATGTCGGTGAGTTTCGTCATGGTCAATCACCCGCCGCCTGGCGCTTGGCGTCGTAAATGTGCTCGTACTGCTCGATGACGCCGCCGTAGTCGTTGCCCTGGGCCTCCTCCATGGCGTCGGCGGCGGCCTGCATGTAGTCGCGGGCCGTGGCGTTGTCGAGTTCGAGCGTGTCGAACAGCATATCGCCGGCCAGTCGCGCCCCGCGGTTGACGAGGTCGTCGAAGTCCACGTCCAGCGGGTCGCCGAGGTCGGCGGTGATGAAGTAGCCGGTGTCGGTGATGTATCCCACGTCCTCGACGGCCTGCTCCCAGATGGCGTTCTGGACGCCCTGGTACGCCGGCAGCCCTTCCTTTTCTTTCTCGATGAGCTCCTCTAGGACTTCGAGGCCGAACGTGATGTGTCGACCCTCGTCGGTGCTGATGAACTGGAAACCCTTGTTGAGGAGCGTCAGCGGGGCCTCCTGCATCATCCGATTCTTTGCGAAGTAGCCACCGCGGGCGAGGACGCCCTCGACGCCGATGTGGTAGTTCGTCGCCGCACGGGCGATGTCGACGGGGTCACCGCCGTCGGCGGCCTGTGCCTGGAGCGTGCCCTGGCGCTCGAACATCTCGCCGGCCCCGCAGGCCTCGGTGCGGGGAATCTGGATGCCCCCGCGACGCGTGTCGAGTTCGTACTGCGGGAACTTGTCGGTCATCACGTTCGAGATGTACAGGTCGAAAAACTGCGTGTGCTTTGCCTCCTCCAGGGCGAGCGCGGAGGCGAACATCTCCTTCTCGATGGAGCGGTCGAAGTAGGGGGAGGACACCGTCTTCATGATGCGACGGGCGTCCTGTGCGACCGCGTGTTCGCCGTCGATGAAGTACGCGATCAGCCGCGCCCACTGCTCTTTCTCGTCGTCGTCGAGGCCCTCCCAGACCTCGCGGTCCTCCTCGAAACCGACCTTCTCGACGAGCTTCTCGGCGTCCCACGTCCCCAACTCGACGGACTTCTGGTACAATTCGTAGTAGGTACTGTCCCTGTCGATGCGCCCCGTCGCCGGTTCGCTGGCACTGGCATCCATACTATCCACCCGACCCAAGGTACGGATTCCCAATACAAATAGTTCCCCGGATGTGAGGACCTTTTTCAACGCCGCTCCGAGCGGAAACCAGTGCGAGCGACGAAGCCAACCGACGATAAAAATTTACGGTGACCGACGGTGAGCCGTTGATATGCGCTACTTCCAGGTTCGGCTGGCGCCCGAAGACGGGGGGTTTCACCGTCTGGATTCGCTGACGGCGGCGATGCCGGACGTACAGCGACAGGCCATCCTGCACCTCGATTTGCTCAACGACGGGACCGGGGTTGCCCTCTTTTCGATGGAGGGACGGCCCGAGTCGCTGGTCGAGATGTACGAGTCCGAGGAACTGGTCCGCTCCTACGACGTGTTCGACAGCGAGGAGGAGGGGTTTTTCGCACACGTCCACTTCGAGCCGGACAGCCCGGCCGACGAACTCCTCCGTATCATCGACCGGTACAAACTGATGCTCGATACGCCCCTGGAGTTCGGCGGCGACGGGAGCCTCCGGGTCACGGCCGCCGGCCCGCAGGAACTCGTCCGGCAGGCGGCCGTCGACATCCCGGACGGCGTCGACTTCCACCTCGAACTCATCGGGGAGTACGAGCCACAGCGCGAGGGGCTGGCGACGATGCTGACCGACCGCCAGCGGGACGTGCTCCGGACCGCCATCGAGATGGGCTACTACACCATCCCGCGGGAGGCGACCCACGAGGACCTGGCCGCGCAACTGGACTGTTCGGCCGGCACCGTCGGCGAGCACCTCCGGAAGATCGAGGCGCGGGTGCTCTCGGAACTGATGGCGTAAACGCGCCGACGGCGAGTGGTGTGATCGACGTCGTGAACCGCCGGGGAGTCGAGTGGTGTGATACTCCCTCACACCGCCGTACGGCGCCGTTTCCCCTCACAAGAGGGGCGAACGGTTTTTGTCCTCCCGTTGGGAACACGGAGGTATGCGGGAGTTCAATATCGTCCTCCGGTCGGAGGACGGTGCCTACAACCCCTTCGACGAGGCCATCATCGACCATCCCGAACTGTCCCGGGACGGCGTGACACACTTCGACCTGATGCCCGACGGCACGACGGTGCTGCTCTACGACATCGTCGGCGACGCCGACACCGTCCGGACGCTGCTGGACGAGGAGCCGAGCGCCCTCTCCTACGACGTGTTCCCGGTCGAGGAAGGGACCGTCCGCGCCCACGTCCACTTCGAGGAGGACACGCTCGTCACGGCACTCATCCACCTGAAAAACGAGTACGACCTCATCATCAACCCGCCCCTGGAGATCGACGAAGACGGGGGGCTCCACATGAGCGTCGCGGGCGATCCCGAGAAGATCCGCGAGGCGGCGATGATGCGCCCCGACAACGTCGACATCATGCTCGAGGAGGCCGAGGAGGGCGACGTCGACATGGTCGACGTGACGACGCTGCTGACCGACCGCCAGCAGGAGGTACTGGAGGTCGCCCTGGAGAAGGGGTACTACGAGATTCCGCGGCGGGCGACCAACGAGGACATCGCCGCCGAGATGGACTGTTCGACCAGCACCGTCGGCGAACACCTCCGGAAGATCGAATCCCGAATCATCTCGGAAGTCGGCCCAACCTGACCCTTTCCAGTCCGACACGCTAAAGCGCGCCGCTCCGCTCGACACGGGTATGGAGTTCCACGACGCGGCGAACTTCCTGTTCGATCTCCGGCGCTATCCGCCGCGCGCTGGGACCGACGCGACGGCGGCCCTGCTCTCGCACCTCGACGACCCTCACGAGTCGTACCGGGCGGTCCAGGTCGCCGGCTCGAACGGCAAGGGCAGCACGGCGCGGATGGTCGAGCGCGTCCTTCGCGAGGCCGGGTTGGACGTGGGACTGTACACCTCGCCACACCTCGACGACGTGCGCGAGCGCGTCCGTATCAACGGCCGGAAACTCACCGACGCCGCGCTCGTCGAGTTCGTCGAGGCGGTCCGCCCCTACGTCACCGAGCAGGCGGCCGCCGGCGACCCCCCCACGTTCTTCGAGACGCTCACCGCGTTGGCCTGCTGGGCCTTCGAGCGCGCCGACGTGGACGTGGCAATCCTCGAAGTCGGGATCGGCGGGCGATACGACGCCACCAGCGTCGTCGACCCCGTCGCCGGCGCGGTCACGACCGTCGCGCTCGAACACACCGACCTGCTGGGCGACACCGTCGAGGAGATCGCTCGCGACAAAGCCCACGTCGCTCCGGACGACGCGCCGCTCGTTACCGGCGCGACCGGGGACGCACTCGACGCCATCCGGTCGGCCACCGACGACGTGTTCACGGTTGGGACCGACTCGGCTGATTCGGATCTCACCGTCGACTACCACGGACGGGATTCCCTCGAGGGTACCATATCCCTCGAAGGAACTAACTGGGGTGTGGAGACGAAAATCCCACTGCTGGGCGCCCATCAGGCACGGAACGCGGGCGTTGCGGCGGCGCTGTGCAGGCAGGTGGCGGACGTGGCCGACGACGACCTGGCACGGGGGTTGCGCAACGCCCACTGGCCGGGTCGGTTCGAGGTGATGAGTCGAGAACCGCTGGTCGTCCTCGACGGGGCGCACAACCCCGGCGGCTGTGCGGCGCTGGCCGAGACTCTCGACTCGTTCGACTACGACGACCTCCACGTCGTCGTCGGCGCGATGAGTGACAAGGACCACCGCGGGATGGCCGAGGCCCTGCCAGACGCGGCGACGGTCGTCGCCTGCGAGCCGGACCTCGACCGGGCCGAGGCGGACGACGTGCTCGCGGCGGCCGTCGAGGCGGCGATGCCCGACGCCGGGGTGTCGACCCGGAGCGACGTGGCCGGCGCCTTCGAGCGGGTCCGCGAGGCCGCTGGCGAGGACGACTGCGTGGTCGTCACGGGGTCGCTCTACTGCGTCGCGGAGGCCCGCGCGGACTGGACCCGACCATACGTCCCCAAGCAGGTCGACGCGATCCCGGAGGCCCGCGAGACTCTCGAACGAGCACACGTCACCGAGGCTGGCGCCTGGCGGATGCGCGGCAAAGCCGTCCACCGCGTTCTGCAGACGCGGGTCCAGCCCCGGCAGGCCCAGTACCTCAAAGAGGAGATGCTCTCGCTGGGCGGGGAGTGTGCCGTTTCGGGGCTGAACGACCAGGACCGTGAGAACCTCGACGCGGTGCTGATGGGGACGCTCGCGCAGTTCAAGCGGCTGGCGGGCAAACTCGACGGCCAGCCCTACGGCCTCGCGCCGCTGGCCGACGACCTCCGGGCCGCCCTCGGCATCGAGGGTCACGGCCGCGACGACGACGGCTACCCCTGGGCCGACGGGACGGCCGTCATGGGCATTCTGAACGTCACGCCGGACAGTTTCCACGACGGCGGGGAGTTCGACGCCGTCGCGGACGCCATCGACCGCGCCGAGGAGATGGTCGCGAACGGCGTCGATATCGTCGACATCGGTGGCGAATCGACGCGACCCGGCGCTGACCCGGTCCCGGTCGAGGAGGAGATCGACCGCGTGGTCCCCGTGATCGAGGCCGTCAGCGATCTCGACGCCTGGATCTCCATCGACACGCGCAAGGCCGCGGTCGGACGGGCGGCACTCGATGCCGGCGCGGACATCCTCAACGACGTTTCGGGACTGGAGGACCCGGAGATGCGACTGCTCGCCGCCGAGCGCGACGTGCCCGTGGTCGTCATGCACAGCATCGAGACGCCGGTCGATCCCGACACGGATATCGAGTACGACGACGTGGTCGGGGACGTCATCGACGACCTCACCGAGCGCATCCTGCTTGCGGAGAAGGCCGGACTCGACCGCGAGCAGATCATCGTCGACCCCGGCCTCGGCTTCGGGAAATCGAGCGCCGAGAGCTTCGAGCTGCTCGGGCGCATCGACGAGTTCGCTGCCCTCGGCTGTCCGGTGCTCGTGGGCCACTCCCACAAGTCGCTGTTCGAGCTCGTGGGCCGTGAGGCCGGCGACCGACTCCAGTCGACCGTCGCGGCGACCGCGCTCGCGGCCGAACGCGGCGCCGACATCGTCCGCGTCCACGACGTGAGAGAGAACGTCGCCGCCGTCCGGACCGTCGCCGCCGCGGACGACCCCGAGCGCTTCGAGGAGTAGTCCGTTCCCGACCTCTCACTCCGCCTCGATTCCCGGTTCCCTGACCGTCAGCACCGGCACCGGTGCCGTCCGGATCAGTTTCTCCGCGACGCTACCCAGGAGGTAGCGGTTCAGCCCGGTTCGGCCGTGGGTACCCACGACGATGAGGTCCACGTCGTGGTCCTCGGCGTACTCCACGATGGCGCGCCCGACGGACGAGCCGAACTCGACGGTCTCGGAGACCGTCTCGACGCCGCTGGCCGACGCCGCCTCCGTGGCCGTCTCGACGATCTCGTTCGCGCTCTCCTCCAGTATGTCGACCTGGAACTCCGCCCGGACGTCGACACCGAGGCTGGTCACGTCGACGACCGACAGGACGTGGAGGGCCGCGTCCGCCCCGGTCGCCACCTCGATGGCCTCGTCGAGTGCAGCGTCTGCACACTCGCTCCCGTCCGTCGGGGCGAGGACGTTCCGGTAGGGATAGCGGAGCCGCTCCTCGTCCGGGCGGATCGTGAGTACCGGGACGGTCGCCCGCCGGACGACACGCTCCGTGACGCTCCCGACGAGGAGCCGCTCGATACCCTGCCGACCGTGCGTCGGCATGGCGACGAGGTCGATCCCGCGCTCGTCGGCGTAGTCGACGATCGTCGCGGACGGGGTGCCCTGCAGGACGGCCGTCTCGGTCACGACCCCTCGCTCCTGTGCGCGCTCGGCCGCGTCGTCGACGATATTCTGCCCCTCGATTTCGAGTGCGTCGATGACCTCGTCGCCGATTCGGGTGACGCTGTCGTGTCCCGTGTCGGCGACGGTGAGGAGATGAACCGTCGCGCCGTGGGCCGCCGCGATGTCGAGGACGTGGTCGAGAGCCGCGGTCGCTCCGTCGCTCCCGTCGGTCGGAAAGAGCAGCCTGTCGTACATACGTGACCCTTCGACGGGCCAACACAAAAAACGGGACGGCGGTTCCTGCCGCTTCAGAACAGGCCGCTCTCGGCCCGGCACTCCTCGTAACAGTCCACGTACTGCTGGAGGACGGCGTCGTGGTCGTAGCGGTCGAACGACTCGTCGACACTCCGGCGGTCGTAACCGCCGGCCTCGACGATTGCGGCGGCGAGTTCCTGGTCGTCGGTGACCCGGAAGCTCCGCTCGTAGGTCTCGATGAGTTCGTGGGCGCTGGACTCGGCCTGGTACTCGACGATGCCGACACAGCCACAGGCCAGCGCCCACAAAAGCTCCGTCGCGAAGGTCTCGCGGTAGGCGGTCTGGACGAACGTGTGGGCGCCGCGGTAGGTGGCGATCCGCTCGCTGCGCGGGACGTCACCCGTGAACGTGACGCGGCCGTCGATCCGCAGGTCGGCGGCCTGTGACTCGAACTCGTCGCGTTTCGGCCCGTCGCCGATGATCGTCGCCGACCAGTCGCGGTCGCGCAGTTCCGCGAGTCCGAGCAGGAGGCTCTGGACGTTGGCGCTCCCGTCGAGCCGGCGGGCGAAGACCACGTCGGCGTCCTCGTTCGGGTCGATCTCCCTGACGCGGTCCATGTCGATTCCCTCCGGGATGACGCGCGTGTTCTCCGCCGTCGCGCCGCGCTCGCGGACGGTCGTCCGGACGAGTTCGGAGGGCGTGACGATGGTCGCCGGCGTCCGCGTCGCGTACCGGGCCACGCGGGACTCCGGAACCGATTCCTCGCCGGTCCACTCGACGACGAGCGGGGCGCGGGCGAGCGTCCCGCCGACGCTGGCAGCGACGACCGTCCCAGGCGGTTCCGGGCTCGCGTGAATCACGTCCGGCCGGTACCGGAGCAGAAACGCCGGGAGGCGAAAGAGAAACGAGGTGGTCGCCGGTTCGGTCGTGACCGCGCGGTAGACGACGCCGTCCTGTGTCGTGGACGCCTCGTAGCCCGACCACCACTGCGTGCAGAAGACGGTGACTTCGTGTCCGCGGGCGGCGAGGCCGCGAGCGACCCGATGGAGGCGTGTACGCGGTCCCGTTGCGCCCTGAAAGACCGTCGTTTCCGACACGAAGGCGACCCGCATACGCCAGGGGAGGCGTCCCCTTCTCAAAAATCCCTGCCCTTCGTGGCTCTGCCCGTCGTTCGCCCGGCACCGTGGCACGCCGCGGCGCTTTTGTCCGTCCCGGCCTACCGACCGCCATGCACCACCTGGAGCGGTACCTCAACATCCGTAGTGCCTACGGCGCGTCCGTCGGTCCCGAGGGCACCGTTGCCTTCCTCCTCGACGCGACCGGGACGCCGCAGGTCTGGACGCTCGACGAGCCTGGCGCCTGGCCGGAACAGCGGACCTTCTACGACGAGCGCGTCAGCTTCTGCTCGTTCTCGCCCGAACGGCGCGAACTCGCCTTCGGCATGGACGAGGGCGGCGACGAGTTCACCCAGCTGTTCCGGTTCGACCTCGCGGACGGCCTCGTCCAGCCGCTGACGGACACCCCCGACGCCATCCACTACTGGGGCGGCTGGTCCCACGACGGCGACCGCATCGCCTTCGCCGCCAACCGCCGCGACGAGTCCGTCTTCGACGTGTACGTCCAGGGTCGCGACGACCGCGGCGAAGATGCGACCCTGGTCCACGAGGGGGATAGCTGGCTCTCGGTGAGCGGCTGGTCGCCGAGCGACGACCGCCTCGTCGTCTCCGAACACCGCTCCAGTTTCGACCAGGACCTCTACGTCCTCGATATCGAGAGCGGCGACCTCGACCACGTCACGCCACACGAGGGGGCGGCGCGCTTCGAGAGTCCCTCCTGGGCGCCCGACGGCGACGCACTCTACTGCTGTACCGACCGGGACACCGACACGATGGAACTCGTGCGGCTGGACCTCGACGAGCTCGCCACCGAGACGGTCGAATCAGGGGGCGAGTGGAACGTCGACGGGATCGCGCTGGACGACGAGACCGGCCGCTTCGCCTTCTCGCGGAACGTGGACGGCTACACGGACCTCACGGTCGGTGAACTCACGGGGCCGACCAGCTACGAGGAGCGGCCCGCGCCGGCCCTGCCCGAGGGCGTCGCCGGCGGCGTGAGCTTCGACCCCGACGCCGAGCGGTTCGCGCTCTCGGCCGCCAGTCGGACGGAGAACACGAACGTCCACGTCGTCGACTTCGAGACTGGCGAAGCCGAGCGCTGGACGCACGCATCGACGGCCGGCGTCCCGAGAGAGTCCTTTCGCGCGCCCGAACTGGTCCACTACGAGACCTTCGACGACCGTGAGATTCCCGCCTACGTCACATTCCCCGCCGAGGTGCCCGAGGGCGGCGCGCCGGTCATCGTCGACATCCACGGTGGGCCCGAGAGCCAGCGCCGCCCCTCCTTCTCGGGACTCAGACAGTACTTCCTCTCCCGGGGCTACGCCCTCTTCGAGCCGAACGTCCGCGGCTCGACGGGCTACGGGAAGGCTTACACGCACCTCGACGATGTTCGAAAGCGGATGGACTCGGTGAAAGATATCCGCGCGGCGGTCGACTGGCTGGCAGCCCACGACGACGCCGACGCGGACCGGCTGGTGGCCTACGGCGGCAGTTACGGCGGGTTCATGGTCCTGGCGGCGCTGACGGAATACCCCGACCTGTGGGCCGCGGGCGTCGATTCGGTCGGCATCGCCAGTTTCGTCACCTTTCTCGAGAACACCGGGGCCTGGCGGCGCGAGCACCGCGAGGCCGAGTACGGTTCGCTGGAGGAGGACCGGGAGTTCCTCGAGTCCATCAGCCCGCTCAACCGCGCCGACCGCATCGAGGCCCCGCTGTTCGTTCTCCACGGCGCCAACGACCCGCGCGTCCCGGTCGGTGAAGCCGAACAGATCGCCGAGGAGGTGGCCGACCACGGCGTCCCCGTCGAGAAACTGATCTTCGAGGACGAGGGCCACGGCATCTCCAAGCTGGAAAACAGGATCGAGGCTTACACCGCGGTCGTCGACTTCCTCGACGAACACGTCTGAGCGGCCCGCGCGACCCGGGTCTTTCGCTCGTATCGAATCTCGATAGGACCCCGACGCCCTCCGGCTTCAATCGGGGCTTGCACCCGCCACCGGGCGCGAACTGTCTGCCGGGTTTATGTCGGCGACGTCCATGGGACGGTCCATGGATACCGTCGCTCGGTCGCGCGACCAGGTCGAAGCCGTCCTCGCGACGCTCGAAGCGTCTTACGACGCGTTTCCGGTGAATCAGACCTCCGTGACGGTCCCGCCGGCGCTGTTCGAGGCGGTGAGCGAGCGGTGCCGCGCGGGCACGGCACGGATCGACGTGTACGTCCGCGACGACCGCGGACGCGTGCTGGTCGTCGAGCGCGACGACGATCCGGTCGCGCCCTCGGTCGTCGTCGACCGGGCGGCGTCGGTGCCGGACCGCGCGCGCGATGCCGTGCGGTCGCGGACGGGTGTGGAGTTCGCCGACGGAGCCGTCCGCGAGGCGACCATCGCGGGCGTGCGCGACGAGCGTGACCCGGATGCGGACCCGATCTATCGCCTGATCGCGCTGCTCGACGGCGAGCACGTCGCGGGCGACCCCGGGCCGCGGACCTGCTGGACGGCCGAGCCGCCGGTGCCGCCGCTGCTCAGATGACGCCGGTCGCTCGGACGACCTCGCGGGCCGCCTCCTCGCTCATCCCGTCCCCGAGGATGGTGTAGCGGTCGCGAATCTCGTGGGCGGTCGTGAGCGCCTCGAGCATCGTCTCGTCGGCGATCCCGAGGTCGGCGGCAGTCGTCGGCGCGCCGATGTTCGCCAGCGCGTCGCGGACCGACCGCCACTCGCCTTTCGCGCCGCTGTGGAGGTACTCCGTCAGGATGGAGGCGACGCCGACCTGGTGGCCGTGGAGGCCAGGGTCGTCGGCCAGCCGGTCGAGCTGGTGGGAGATGAGGTGTTCCGCGCCACTGGCCGGCCGCGAGGAGCCGGCGATTGACATCGCCACGCCCGAGGAGACCAGCGCCTTGACGACGATCCAGGCCGACTCCTCCAGTCCCTGCTTGATGGAGTCGGCGTTCTCGACGAGCATCTCCGCGGTCATCTGACTCAGGGCGCCCGCGTACTCGGAGTACTCGACGTTTTTCAGGCGATTGGCGAGCTGCCAGTCCTTGACCGCGGTGTAGTTGCTGATGATGTCGGCACAGCCCGCCGTCGTCAGCCGCCAGGGCGCGTCGGCCAGGATTTCGGTGTCGGCGACGACCGCGAGCGGTGGCTCGGCGGCGACGGAGTGGCGCGTGTCCCCTTCTGGAACGGAGCCGCGGCCGCTGACGATGCCGTCGTGGCTCGCGGCGGTCGGGACCGAGACGAACCCGAGGCCGAGTTCGTCGGCGGCCATCTTCGTGATGTCGATGGCCTTCCCGCCGCCGACGCCGACGAGAAAGCCCGCGTCGGCCTCCTGTGCGGTCGCGATAACCTCCTCGACCGCGCCGAAACTCGCCTCCTCGACGACGGCCGTCGCCGGCGCCGGTCCCTCGTCCGCGAACCCCGCGACGACCCGCTCGCCCGCGACCTCCCGCGGCGTCGGGCTGGTGACGACCAGCGGCCGGCCCGTGAGGTGGAGTTCCGCCACGGCCTCGGCCGTCCGGTCGAGGACGTCGTGGCCCACCACCACGTTCCGCGGGAGGCGGATCCACGTCGACTTCTCGAACATACCCTCGCATCTCGCCCGACGACGTAAGGATTTGTCCCTCGGGCCGGGTCGCGGTCACGCGACCGCGCTCACAGCGTGTCCAGCACGCCCAGCACGCGCTCGGCGCGTGCCCGGTCCGGGCCGTAGTCGCTCCCGTCGCGGTCGCTCTCGACGTACTCCGCGACCGTCGCGTCCATCGCCGCCTCGCGCGGCGTCGACTCCCAGCCAAGCCCCGCGAGTCGGCCGGTATCGAGCAGGTGCGGGTAGTCCCGGTAGAGCGGGAACTCGCCGGGGTCGATGTCGCCGGCGGCCAGTTCCCGCGCGCCGGCGTGGACGACTTCGACGGACTCGTCGAGGGCGTCGGCGATCAGGTCGACGGTCTCCTCCAGCGTCGCCGCGCGGCGGTCGCCGACGTTGTACGCACGGCCGTCCGCTCCGTCTTCGAGCACGAGCCTGATTGCGCGGGCCACGTCCGTGACGTAGACGCGGTGCCAGACGTTCGTGCCGTCGCCGGGGACGAGCACGCGGTCGAACCGCTGGATGCGGTCGATCCAGTAGTCGACGCGGCCGGTGTGGTCCTCGGGACCGTAGACGTTACACGGCCGGACGCTCCGGGCGGGGACGCCCTCCTCGGCCGCCGCGAAGACCGCCCGGTCGCCTTCGGCTTTCCGCGGGCCGTACGTCTCGGCCGCGTCCTCGGTCGCCTGCTCGTCGGTGCAGTCGTGCAGCGCGGTCTCGCCCTCGCGTTTCGGGATCGCCTCGGTGCCGTAGGCCGCGCCGCTGGAGACGTAGACGTAGGCCTCGCAGTCGTCGAACACGCGGGTCGCCGTCCGCACGTCCCGGGGGAAGTAGGCCGCACAGTCCACGACGACCTCCGGGTCGACCGCCCGGGCGACGTTCGCGAGATCGGCGTCGTCGGTCCGGTCGCCGCGGACGTGGGTCACGTCGTCGTCCGCGAAGGGGTTCTCCCGCTCGCCCCGCGAGCAGACCGCCACCTCGTAGCCGTGATCGCGCAACTCCCGGACCGTGTGGCGGCCGAGGAACCCCGTCCCGCCGACGACCAGCGCCTGTGTCATGTCACGACCCACGGCGCCACGATGCAAAAAGGTCCGTCCGACCGCCCGTGTGCTGTCGCCGTCCGGCACTCGTCGATTCCGCCGTGACCGTCCGGCACGTCGGGCGTCCCGACGGGGGGACACGCCGGCGGGGCCGGCGGACACCAAGTTTCAAACCCCTCTCGGATGAAGAGGGCGAGTGATGCCCTCCGATACGCTCGCCGACGACCGCGGCTGCCCGAAGTGTGGTCACACCGACGCCGAAGTCGACAAGATCACCACCACCGGCGGTGGCCTCAGCAAACTGTTCGACATTCAGAACCGCGGGTTCGAGACCGTCTCCTGTACGAACTGCGGGTACACGGAACTGTACAAGTCCGACGCGGGGACGAGTGACCTCGTCGATATCTTCTTCGGGTGATCGCCGGTGGCGACCGTCGCGATCGCCTTCCTCGTCGTTGGCCTCCTGTTCACCGTCGGCCTCTGGCTGGTGATCAGGTCCGAGACGACTGACAACCCCGTTCTGGACCGGGACAGCGCCGAGCAGGCTGCCCGCGCCGACACCCGCGAGAGCGCCGAGCGCAGCGCGCGGCGGGACACCGACGAGTGGGGGAGCGACCGGCGGACGTGAGCCCGTCGAACGCTGGCCGTCGCCGCCCCACGGGTCCGTCGGCCACGTGTCGGTGGCCCGGGGCGGCAGCAGGGCCACCTCTACCGATTCGGTGAAACGGTTCTTTGTCCTTCGAGAAAGCACTTCGGCTGTCGTCGTCATGATGACAGTATGAAACGGCGAACGATGCTCGCCATCCTCGGCGCGGGGATGGTCCCGGCAACCGGCTGTCTCTCGGGGACCCCGGAGTCCGGCTCCGACACCACCGACAGCCCGCAGACCGACGCCGATGGGTCCCCATCGGGGACCGCGACACCGCTTCCACCGGGCAGCGTCGACTTCCCGGACGGCCCGAAAGCGCCGCCCGAGCGTCCGTCGTCACTCACCGAATCGACGGTCCGAAACTACGTCCGGGCCCACGAGTACCGCTACGCGTACAACTCGCTTTGGGTGAACGAACACAGCGACGTGGAACTCGACTGCCGCGTCGACAGCGTGGCCGACCGGCAGTGGGGGTACGAGGCCGTCGTCACGTGTACGGGGTACTCGAACACGGACCCGCCGGAGGACTCGACAGCGACGCCCGGACCCCACGCCGACTGGTTCACGCAGTCGTTTCGTTATCGCGTGAGCGAGAACGCGACGCACCGTCTCCGGGTGGACAATCGAGACCCGGTCTCGTGACCGTCCGCCGGATACCTGCGAACGGAGACGTCGGGGAGAACGGGACGCCGCTCAGTCGTCGGCGGTTTCGGGCACCGACTCGCCCGCGTCCGCGGTCGGACGGGCGCGCTCGGGCGGTCGCTTCCGCACGTCGGCGTCGTCGCGGTCCTCGATGATCTCCGTGTAGGCGTCGGGCATGACCTTCACGAAGTTGTCGAGTTCGTCCTCCCAGTTCTCGAGGACGTACTCGGCGCGGTCGGAGTCGGTGTAGGCGACGTGGTTGACGAGCAGCCGCTTGAGCATCCGGCGGTCGCGCTCGTCGAGCGTCCGGAACGTCGAGACCATCCCGCGGTTGACTTTCTCCTCGAAGTCGCCCTCGCGGTCGAGGACGTAGGCGACGCCGCCGGACATCCCGGCCGCGAAGTTCTTCCCGGTGTCCCCGAGGACGGCGACGGCGCCGCCGGTCATGTACTCACAGCCGTGGTCGCCGACCGATTCGACGACCGCCTTCACGCCGGAGTTGCGGACGGCGAAGCGCTCGCCGGCCTGCCCGTTGACGTAGGCCTCGCCCTGGGTCGCGCCGTAGAGCGCGACGTTGCCGATCAGGGTGTTGTCCTCGGGCTCGTAGTTGGCCGTCGCCGGTGTGTTGACGATGAGTTTCCCGCCCGAGAGGCCCTTGCCGACGTAGTCGTTGGCGGTGCCGGTCAGCTCGAAGGTGACGCCGTCCTGGACGAAGGCACCGAAGCTCTGTCCGGCGGTGCCGTCGAAGTCGACCTGAATCGTGTCGCTGGGCAGGCCGTCGGTGCCGTGTTGCTTCGAGATCTCGTTCGAGAGCGTCGCGCCGACCGCGCGGTCGACGTTCGAGATGTCCATGTCGAGCGAGACCGGCTCGCCCGACTCGATGGTGTCGCCGATCTCGTCCATGATTTCCCAGTCGAGCTGTTCGTCGACCTCGTGGTCCTGCTCGCGGGTCTTGTAGCGGCCGTCGTTGTCGACGGGCTCCGCGACGATCGAGGAGAGGTCCAACTTCTTTGCTTTCTCCTGTTCCACGTCGGTCCGCTGTTCGAGCAGGTCGGCGCGGCCGACCATCTCGTCGACCGTCCGGAAGCCCAGTTCGGCCATGATTTCCCGCAGTTCCTGGGCGATGAACGTGAAGTAGTTGATGACGTGCTGGGGCTTGCCGGGGTAGCGTTCGCGGAGTTTCTCGTTCTGCGTGGCGACGCCGACCGGACAGGTGTTCTCGTGACACTGCCGGGCCATGACGCAGCCGCCCGTGACGAGCGACGCAGTGCCGTAGATGTAGCCCTCGGCACCGAGCAAGGCTGCGACGGCGGCGTCACGCCCGGTCTTGAACCCGCCGTCGGCGGTCACTTCGATTCGCGAGCGCAGGCCCGTCGCGCGGAGCATCTGGTTGGCCTCGGCGAGGCCGAGTTCCCAGGGCAGGCCCGCGTTCTTGATCGACGTCTTCGGCGAGGCGCCGGTCCCGCCGGAGTGGCCCGAGATGTGGACCACGTCGGCGTTGGCCTTCGAGACACCTGCCGCGATGGTCCCGATGCCGTCCTCGGCCACGAGCTTGACGTTGATGTCCGCATCGGGGTTCGCCGCTTTGAGGTCGTGGATCAACTGCTTGAGGTCCTCGATGGAGTAGATGTCGTGCAGCGGCGGCGGCGAGATGAGGCCGACCCCCGGCGTCGAGTACCGGACGTGGGCGATCATCTCGTTGACCTTCTTGCCGGGCAGGTGGCCGCCCTCGCCGGGCTTTGACCCCTGCGCCATCTTGATCTGGATCTCGTCGGCGGCGGTGAGATAGCCCGAGGTGACACCGAAGCGCCCGGAGGCACACTGTTTCACTTTGCACTCCTTCTCGGTATCGAACCGCTCTGGCGGTTCACCGCCCTCGCCGGTGTTGGCCTTCGCGCCGAGGCGGTTCATCGCGATGGCGTTGGTCTCGTGGGCCTCCGGGGAGATGGACCCGAGACTCATCGCGGCCGTCGAGAAGCGCTCGACGATCTCCGAGATGGGTTCGACCTCCTCGACCGGGACCGACTCCCGGGCCTCGGTGTCGAACTCCAGCAGGCCACGGAGCGTCTGGAGCTGCTCCTGCTGGTCGTTGATGAGCTCGGCGAACTCCTTGTAGGTCTCGTAGTCGCCGGCACGGACCGCCTGCTGGAGCGTCCCGACCGTCTCGGGGTTCCACTGGTGGTGGATGCCGTCCGACCGGTGCTCGTACTCGCCTTGGCGCTCCATCTGGGGGTCGTCCTCGCCGAAGGCGACGGTGTACCGCTTTCGGAGGTCCGACTCGATCTCCTCGATGCCGATCCCCTCCGTCCGGCAGGTCGTCCCCTCGAAGTACTCGGCGATGAAGTCGGAGGAGAGGCCGACCGCCTCGAAAATCTGGGCGCCCTGGTAGCTCTCCACGGTGGAGATGCCCATCTTCGCCATCGTCTTGAGGAGGCCGTCCTCGACGGCACCGATGTAGGCCTCGATGGCCGTTTCGAGGTTCGCGCCGTCCGGGCCGGCCACGAGGTCCTCGATGGTCTGGTAGGCGAGGTAGGGGTTGACCGCGCCCGCGCCGTAGCCGATGAGCGTCGCGAAGTGGTGGACTGCACGGGGGTCGCCCGATTCGAGGACGAGCCCGACGTGGTTGCGCAGACCGTTGCGGACGAGGTGGTGGTGGACGCCACCCACGGCCAGCAGGCTCGGGATGGGGATGGCGTCCTCGCCAGCGCCGCGATCCGAGAGCACGAGGATATCGGACTCCCCGGCGGCCGCGTCGGCCTCCGAACGGACCCGCTCGACGGCCTCGCGGAGGTCCGTCTCGGGGTCGTAGGTGATGTCGATGACCGTCGAGGACATCCCGTTCTCGTCCAGGTCACCAGAACTCGCAGAGTTCTGGTTTGCGGGGGCATCGTCAGATGACCCCAGCTCCTTGATGGCCGTCGTCTCCTCGTCGGTCAGCACCGGCGAGTCGACGACGAGCTGACGGGCGTGGGCCTTGCTCTCGTCGAGGAGGTTTTGCTGGTAGCCCAGGCGCGACTCGAGGCTCGTCACGAGTTCCTCGCGGATGTAGTCGAGCGGCGGGTTCGTGACCTGCGCGAACAGCTGTTTGAAGTAGGTGAACAGGGGTCGGTTGAAATCCGAGAGCACGGAGAGGGGCGTGTCGTCACCCATCGAGCCGACGGGGTCTTTCCCCTTCTCGGCCATCGGCTGGAGCAGGTGGTCGACCTCGTCGATGGTGTAGCCGTAGAGGGCCTGGTGGGAGCGCAGGCCGTCGACGGGGTTTCTGATCTCTGCCTCGTGGTCCGCGATGTCGTCGAGGTCGACCTGTTCGTCTTCGACCCACTCGGCGTACTTGTCGTCTGTCAGGCGGTCGAAGACCTCGTCGTCGGGGACGACCCGTCCCTCCTCGGGGTCGGCGAGGAACAGTTGGCCGGGCTGGAGGCGCCCGCGCTCCTCGATCTCGCTCGGGTCGTGGTCGAGCGCACCGACCTCGCTCGACATCACGACGCGGCCGTTCTCCAGGATGTCGTAGCGACAGGGTCGCAGGCCGTTGCGGTCGAGGACGGCGCCGACGCGCTCGCCGTCGGTGGCACAGACCAGCGCGGGGCCGTCCCACGGCTCGACGAGGGAGGCGTGGTAGTCGTACCACTCGCGGCGCTTCTCGGAGACCCTGTTGGCCTCGCCGCGCCAGGCCTCGGGGATGAGCATCCGGAGCGCGTGCGGGAGGTCCCGACCCGTCTCCATCAGGAGTTCGAGGGCGTTGTCCACGCTCGCGGTGTCGGACTGCTCGGGGTCGTCGATGATCGGCGTGATCTTGTCGATCTCCTCGGGCGTGTAGTCGGCGCCGTCGAGTGCGGTCTCGGCGGAGGCGTCGAGGTCCGTCTCCCGGGCCCGCATCCAGTTGATGTTGCCCTGAATCGTGTTGAACTCGCCGTTGTGGATGATGTTGCGGTACGGATGGGCGAGGTGCCACGCGCCGAGCGTGTTCGTCGAGAACCGCGCGTGCACCATCGCGAACGTCGATTCCATCCGCTCGTCGGTCAACTCGGGATAGTAGTTCGGCAGTTGCTCGGCCAGGAGCAGACCCTTGTAGACGACGGTGTCCTGGTCGAGGGAGACGATGTAGAAGCGTTCGTGGCCCGGCGGCTCTGTTTCCTCGACGGCGTCCTCGATGACCTGGCGGCCGACGTAGAGCCGCTTCGAGAACTCGTCGTCGTCAACGGACTGCGTCCGTTTGCCAGAGGGACCTTGTCCCTCGTTGCTCACGTCGTCCGTCGGTCGAACGAACGCCTGTTCGACGCGGGGTTCGGATTCGACGGCTGTCTCGCCGAGGTCGGAGTTGTCCGTCTCGACGGTCCGCCAGTGGAAGACCTCCAGCCCCTCGCCGGCGAGTTTGGATTCGATGAGGTCTTTCAGGCCGGCGGTTGCCTCGTCGTCGTCACGCGGGAGGAAGACCGAGCCGACCGCGTACTCCCCCTGCGGCGGGAGGTCCACGTCGAGTTCGTCCGCGAAGAACTCGTGGGGCATCTGCAACAGGATACCGGCGCCGTCACCGGTGTTTTTCTCGGCCCCAGTCGTGCCGCGGTGTTCGAGGTTCGCGAGCAGTTCGAGACCGTCTGCGACGACGTCGTGGCTCTGACCGCGCTCCAGGTCGAGTACCACGCCGACCCCACAGTTAGATCGTACGTCAGTCGGATCTGCGAGCCCGACCTCGCTCGCAGACTCGGGAGTAGTCCGTTGCCCAACCATACGTGGATGTTTGACTCGATCATTAAGAGGTTGACCATCAAGGGTTAAGGGTTCTCTATACGCAAATAAGGGTGTTTAATCGCACACCCTATAGTACTGATATATTTTACGACCTCTCAGGGAACATCCGGGGCTGTGGGACGGTTCGGCGACCTTCGAAAAACGTCACGGATAATTCAGGTATCGTGGGGGTGTGTGCCACCTCGTCGTCGGCCGGCGCGTGACGCGGTCGTCAGTACGACTTCGCGAAGTAGGCGGTTTCTTCGGCGGCGTCCCCACAAATCGCACACTCCTCGCCGCTGGGTTCGGCGTCGCGGTCCATCGGAACCATCACGATCTCGGCGGCGATGGCCTCCTTGATCGGGTCCTCACAGTCCTCGTCGCCACACCACGGCGCTTTGACGTACCCGCCGTGCTGACCGATGGTACCCAGGATCTCCTCGCGGCTGTCGGCCTCGCGGACGTTCTCCTCCAGGGTCTCCTCGGCCGACGCCTTGAGCTTCGCGAAGACGGTGTCGAGGTGGTCGTCGACCGTCGCGGCCAGGTTCTCGCGGCCGACCGTCTCCTCTTCACCGTCGGGGCGATGGACGATGGTGACTTCGCCGTCCTCGACCTCGTGGGGGCCGATCTCGATGCGGAGCGGGACGCCTTTCAGCTCCCACTCGTTGAACTTGAAGCCGGGGTTGCGCTCCTCGCGGTCGTCGAGTTTCACGCGCACCTCGTCGTCGAGTTCCGTCCGCAACTCCTCCGCGTAGCCCAGCACTTCCTCCTTGGTGTCCTCCTGCCAGATGGGGACGATGACGACCTGATCGGGCGCGAGCGCGGGCGGCAGGACGAGTCCCTGGTCGTCCGAGTGGGTCATGATGAGCGCGCCGAGCGCGCGCCAGGACAGCCCCCACGAGGTCGTGTGAGCGGTCCGTTCTTCCTCGTCCTCGTCGATGTAGGTCACGTCGTAGGCCTCGGCGAAGGACTGCCCGAGGTAGTGAGAGGTCGCGCCCTGGACGGACTTGCCGTCGGGCATGAGCGCCTCGACCGTCGTCGTCGTGTGTGCCCCGGGGAACTTGTCGTGGGGCGGCTTCCGCCCGCGCAGGACCGGAATCCCCAGCACGTCCTCGTAGAGACGCTCGTACTGGTCCAGCCGGGTCATCGTCTCCTCGAAGGCCTCGTCCTCGGTCGCGTGGGCGGTGTGGCCCTCCTGCCAGAGGAACTCCTTGGTGCGGAAGAACGGCTTGGTCTCGGTGGCCTCCCACCGGACGACCGAGCACCACTGGTTCACGCGGTGGGGAAGGTCGCGGTGGCTCCGGGTCCACTGCGCGAGGAAGGGCGTGATGATCGACTCGCTCGTCGGCCGGACCGCCAGTCGCTCCTCCAGCTCGTCGTACCCGCCGTGGGTCACCCACGCCACCTCGGGGTCGAACCCCTCGACGATGTCTTTCTCCTTCTCCAGATAGGATTCGGGGATGAACATCGGGAAGTAGGCGTTGGTGACGCCGGTGTCTTTGAACCACGCGTCGAGGTGGTTCTGCAGTCGCTCCCAGATCGCGTAGCCCCGCGGTCGGGTGACGATGAACCCGCCCATCGGCGCGTAGTCGGCCAGTTTCGCCTTCTGGACGACTTCCGCGTACCACTCGCCGGGACTGTGTTCCTTCGACTCGGTGATGCCGAGTTCCTGCTCGCCACTCATTACCGGAAGCGTATCCGAGCGCCGTAATAAAAGGCTCGTGTGGCGACGGTCACGGTGTGCCCGTCCCGTTGCGACGCGAGGGCCGACCGACCGTCCACTACGCTAATGTATCTGGGTGTGAATGGCCCTGGTACGGGACCGACAAGTCCGGAGCCTACTCATGCACGACGACAGCAGCACGAGACTCGATACAGTCTTTGCGCTCCTCTCGGACGCCGACCGCCGTCGGCTCCTCTACTACCTGCGGGAACACGGAACGGCGACGCGGACGGAACTGGCGGACGTGCTGACCGGCTGGCGCGCGACGGACCGGCCGGACGGGACCGCGTCCGACGAGGACCGCCACCAGCTCGAGTGCGAACTCCACCACCGGCACCTTCCTGCACTCCAGGACGGGGGACTGGTCTCGGCGTCGCTCGACAGCGACATCGTCGAGACGACGGACTGGCCGCCGTGGGTCGACCGCTGTCTCGACCTGGCGTTCGCGGTGGAGACGACGACCGACGCCGAGGCCGACCGGCAGGCCGGCCGCTCCTCGGGGGAGCGAAACTGAGTCCATGTCGGCCACATCCCTCCGCGACCAGTTCGACGACGTGGCCGCGCGGCGGCGCACGCTCACGGTCTACGCCGACGAGCCGCGCCCGGAGATCGCGTCCCACTTCGAGGGGTGGAACGTCGAGGTACGCTTCGACCGGCTCCCGGTCGGTTCGGCCGAGGGGTTCGTCACGGTCCGGCAGGGCACGGAGTTCCTCGGAAGCATCGACCTCCGCGTGTTCGACCCGCTCCTCGAACCGCCCGCATCGCAACGGGCAATGGGTGCGACCGACGAATCCTCGCTCGACTCCGTCCTCGGCCTGCTCGACGACACGACCTTCCGGGCGTTCGACCGCCGACAACTGCTCGCGGTGAGCCGGGAAATCGAGGACCGCGCCTGGCGCGTCGGCACCGGTCGACTCCACGCGGGGTTCCAGCGAGCGGCGGCGTTCGACGCACAGCGGGACGTGTACACTACCCTCGCGGACAGCGACCTCGACGTCCACGTCTACGTCGATGGCGGGTGGACCGCCGACCCCGCCGACGGCGTGACGACCCACGCCGAACCCGGCGACGAACTCGGACAGTTCTGGTTCGTGGCGTTCGCCGCCGGCGGCGACCAGGACTGTGCCCTCGTCGCCGAAGAACGGGAAGACGGCTACGACGGGTTCTGGACGTACGACCGCGACCGCGTCGCTGAGATCGACGACCACCTCCGTGCGTCGTACTGGTGACGGACGCTGTCTCGGGTCCGCGGCGAGTCACGCACGACTCGGTATAAAATCCGGGGCATACCCGGCAGTAGAACGAGGGTCGCCCGGGTGGGATGTGGACGTGTCCCGATGACGGGGGGTCATCGGGGTGGAACACTCGGACCCGTGGTTTGGTTGCCGCCGGCACGTCGATTCGCTCGGGTGGGGTGGATCACGACCGGCTAGGGTCTCTGGGGTGGTCGAAACGCGCCATGGTTTTCGCTTTTCGACGCCGTCAGCCACGCACACGACGCCGGTCGACCAGGACGACGCTCGCCGCGACCACGACGGCGACCACCGACGGCCAGACGTCGGCACTGAGATAGAGGTTCCCGGCCGGGAGTTGTGCCCACGTGACCGGGTAGAGATACGGGGGCGAGAGCCCCCCGGCTCGGATCACGAAGTAATCCATTCCCACGTGTGTACAAAGGCCACCGACGAGCGCGGCGAGGGTCGCCCGGCGTTCCCCTGGCGGGACGAGCAGCCCCCCGACCAGCGCGAACGCCAGCCCGGCCCCGATGGTCTGCAGGGCGAGCCAGCCCACCTCGACGCCAGCGACCGTCGTTCGGACGCCGCCAAGCAGGAGGTAGACTTTCGCAGCGTCGGGGATCGCCGCGCCGAGCATCGCCAGCGGGACGTGTCGCCGGTGGAGCCAGCCGAGTCGCCAGGAGACCACCGTCGCCAGCACGTAGGCCGTCAGGACGTGTGTCAACAGGTCGGTCATCGTCGCGGTCCTCCGGTATCGTCGCTGTGCCCGCCGTCGCTCCCTCCATCGTCGCGCGCTCGCGGGACCAGATACATCGAGCCGAGCGCGGGCCGCCAGTGTCGGAGCGTCGCGCCGACGGCGAGACACAGGCCGACCGCCGAGACGGCGAGCATGTACTGGCGGTTCCGGCGGTCGGTGACGACGAGCCGTTCGGCGGCGATTCGCGGACCGGGCCGCGCGGTGCCGTAGACCTGGACGCCGTCGCCGGCATCGAGCGACGGCGGGAGGCTGTCGGCGGTGACGACCCACCCCTCGTCGGTGACGAACGCGCCGTCGCGACGCTCGGCGACTGTGACCCACGTATCGACAGCCTCGCCGTGGTACGCGGGGAAGTTCTCGGACAGCTCCCGGTCCGTCGGGTAGGCGTAGCGCGCGTCCATCCCCGCCGCGTAGTCGACGAGTCCCCACCCGACGAACGCGAGCAGGCAGGCGATCAGGAGGCCGCGGACGACCGGCCGCTCACGCATATCTCGGCGCTCGACTCGCGGGGCCGAAACCCTTCCGGAGTCCGGCCGGTGGAGCGCGGTCGTCGGTCCGCCGGGGTCACTCGCCGTCCCACGAACTGGCGAAGGGGCTCTCGGTCGCGGTCCAGTCCCAGCCCGGCAGTCGAGTCTGGAAGCCGGCCGCGAGCGCGGCGTCGAGGTCGTCGGCACCGGCCGCGTCGCCGGGGTCACCGTGGGTCGTCACGTCCGCGAAGTGGAAGGTGGCCTCGCCGAGGAGCCGGCGGGGCTGGGTGCCAGCGATCGTGCCGGCCAACTCTCGGCCGAGCAGTTCGTCGACGACGAACCCCGGGTAGTCACCGGGCACGTCGAGGTCACGGAGGAGGGCCACGAGCGTGGCGACGTTGACCGCGCGGTCGCCGTCGGCGAACACCTCGTCGACGGCCGCGTGGTACTGGTCGGTATCGACCGGGTCGACTGCGGTGTCGAAGTGGTCGCCGAGTCGGTCGCGGGTGTCGTTGACCAGCGGGACGACGACCGACGCTCGCTCGCGGACCCACTCGTGTTCGGCGGCGACGACGGCGGGCGTGATCTCCATACCGCCCCATCGTGGCGAAATACCTACTGTTTTGCGAAGGCTTTTATAATCGAGAGGCAAAATCCGGAATACAGACCGGTTTTCCGGACCGCCATCCACGAATCAGGGGGCCGGACCGCCATCCGTACCGATACGGACAGACACACTATGATATCCACAGGAGAGAGCCTGCGTCCCGGCGTTCGGGGGTCGGGGCGGTTCCTCCCGCCCGTCGGCCAGCGGTGCGCCGTCCGGACGTGGGCTCGGTCTTTCACTGTCGAGCTATGAGCAAGGTAGAACAGCAACTCGAGGACCTACAGGCGGAGATCAGAGGCGAAGTCCCGAACGACATCTCCATCTCGGACGTGCAGTACGAGGGGCCGGAACTCGTCGTCTACACCCGGAACCCCAAACGGTTCGCACAGAACGGCGACCTGATCCGGAAACTGGCGAGCCAGTTGCGCAAACGGATCACGGTCCGGCCGGACCCGGACGTACTCTCCCGGCCCGACGACGCACGTGACGAGATCAACGCCGTCGTGCCCGAGGAGGCCGGCGTTACGGATCTCGACTTCCACCCCGACACCGGCGAGGTCGTCATCGAAGCCGAGAAACCGGGTATGGTGATCGGGCGCCACGGCTCCACGCTCCGGGAGATCACCCAGAAAGTCGGCTGGACGCCCGAGGTGGTCCGGACGCCGCCCATCGAGTCCGCGACGGTCTCGAACGTGCGGAACTTCCTCAAGCAGGAACGCGAGGAGCGCCGGGACATCCTCGAACGCATCGGCCGACAGATTCACCGCGAGGAGATGTCCGACGAAGAGTGGGTCCGCATCACCACGCTCGGCTGTTGCCGCGAGGTCGGCCGTGCCGCGTTCATCCTCTCGACGCCCGAGACGCGCATCCTGATCGACTGTGGCGATAAACCCGGTGCCGAGGACGAGGTACCGTACCTCCAGGTCCCCGAGGCGCTGGGGGCGGGCGCTGCCACTCTCGACGCGGTCGTGTTGACCCACGCCCACCTCGACCACTCCGCGCTGATCCCGCTCCTGTTCAAGTACGGCTACGACGGCCCCATCTACACCACCGAGCCGACGCGGGACCTGATGGGCCTGCTGACCCTGGACTACCTCGACGTGGCCGCCAAGGAGGGGCGGACGCCGCCCTACGACTCGGAGATGGTCCGCGAGGCGATCAAACACACCATCCCCCTGGAGTACGGTGACGTGACCGATATCGCTCCGGACATCAAGCTCACGCTCCACAACGCGGGGCACATCCTCGGGTCGGCCATCTCACACTTCCACATCGGTGACGGCCTGTACAACGTCGCGTTCTCGGGGGACATCCACTACAAGGACACGCGCCTGTTCGACGGCGCGGTCAACGAGTTCCCCCGCGTCGAGACGCTCGTCCTCGAATCGACCTACGGCGGGCGCAACGACTACCAGACCGACCAGGAGGACTCCGAGCGCCGCCTCAAGGAGATCATCAACGACACCTACGACCGGGGCGGGAAAGTCCTCATCCCCGCCTTCGCAGTCGGGCGCTCTCAGGAGATCATGCTCGTGCTGGAGGAGGCCATGCGCGAAGGGGACATCCCATCGATGCCGATCCACCTCGACGGGATGATCTGGGAGGCGACGGCGATCCACTCCACATATCCGGAGTACCTCCGCGACGACCTCCGGGACCGTATATTCCACGAGGACGAGAATCCTTTCCTCGCCGACGAGTTCAACCACATCGACGGCGGCGAGGACGAACGCCAGGAAGTCGCCGACGGCGAGCCGTGCATCGTCCTCTCGACCTCGGGGATGGTCGAGGGTGGCCCCATCATGTCCTGGCTCGAACACCTCGGCGACGACCCCGACACGACGATGACCTTCGTCGGCTACCAGGCACAGGGGACGCTCGGACGCCGTATCCAGAACGGCTGGGACGAGATCCCGGTCGGCGGCGGCGGGCGCGGTCGCGGCGAGACGCTCAACCTGGAAGCCGACGTCCAGACCGTCGACGGTTTCTCCGGCCACGCCGACCGGCAGGGGCTGGAGAACTTCGTGAAGACGATGAACCCACGGCCCGAGAAGGTGCTCTGTGTCCACGGCGACGAGAAGTCCACGCAGGACCTCTCCTCGTCGCTGTACCACGAGTACAACATGCGGACGTTCGCGCCCAAGAACCTCGAAACCTTCCGGTTCCTGTGAGCCGGAAATCATAGGCCCCTCGACGCGGTAGCCCGAACGGATGTCGTGGTTCGTCCTCTTCGTCGCCGGGTTGTTCGAGATCGCGTGGGCCATCGGACTGGCCTACTCCGACGGCCTCTCCGACCCGCTCCCGACGGCCGGAACGGCCGTCGCGCTGGTCATCAGTATGGTGTTGCTCGCGCGTGCCGTCGAGACGATCCCCATCGGGACGGCCTACGCCGTCTGGACGGGTATCGGTGCCGTCGGGACGGCGATACTCGGCATCGTCCTCTTCGAGGAACCCGCGTCGCTCGACCGCCTCGCGTTCATCGCGCTCGTCGTCGTCGGTATCGTCGGGCTCCACCACGTCTCGGGCGCCTGAAAGCCACCCTTTTCGCGCCCGGGGTCGATGCCAGTGGCATGGAGTACGTCACGCTCGGCCGGACCGGCACGAAGGTCTCGCGGCTCTGTCTGGGGACGTGGCGCTTCGGTCGCGAGACCGGCGGCGTTGCCGAGCGAAGCTCGGCAGCCTGTCAGACGCCGTCTGACAACGTCGTCGAGACGGACGAGGAGCAGGCCCACGACCTGCTCGACGCGGCGTGGGACCGCGGTATCAATTTCATCGACATCACCAGAACGCGAAGCGTTCTGGTTAGCTGCCAGACGTAGTCTGGCAACACCGCGAACGTCTACGGCACGCCCAACGGGACGAGCGAGGAGTACATCGGCGACTGGCTCGCCCACCACGACCGTTCGGACTTCGTCATCGCCTCGAAGGTGTACTTCCCGTTCGACGGCTGGGGCGAACCGGGGTCAAACGATTCCGGACTCGGTCGCAAGCACGTCCGCGAGCAGATCGAGGGGACGCTCGAACGCCTCGGCACCGACTACCTCGATCTCTATTACATCCACCGCTGGGACGAGGCCACGCCCGTCGAGGAGACGCTGGCGACGCTGCACGACCTCGTCCGCGAGGGCAAAGTCAACTACATCGGCGCGTCGACGATAGCCGCCTGGCAACTGACCAAGGCGCTCTGGAAGGCCGACGCGAACGGCTGGCAGGCCTTCGACGTGACCCAGCCGCTCTTCCACGCCGGCTACCACGACGACGTGCGCGACTACCTCGACGTCTGCGCCGACCAGGACCTCGCGGTCCGTCCGTACTCGCCGCTCGCGGGCGGCTTCCTCACCGGGAAGTACGAGCGCGTCGAGGGCGACCCCTACACCGTCGAGGCGCCGGACGGTTCCCGTGCCGCGCTCTCGGACCGCTTCGACGACTTCTACGTCTCCGCACGCGGGTGGGAGGTCCTCGACGAAATCCGCGCCGTCGCCGACGAACTCGACGCCACCAACGCGCAGGTCGCGCTCCGCTGGCTCGTGGAACACGACGAGTTCACCTGCGTGCCCATCGTCGGCGCCCGCACCGTCGACCAGCTCGACGAGAACGTCGGCGCCGTCGACCTCTCGCTCTCCGACGACCAGTTCGACCGCATCCTCGACGCACGCTACGACGAAGACGGCACTCGGTGGGGCCACGGCGAATAGTTCCTACGTGTAAATCAAATGGATTCGTCGCTCTCGATGATTTCCTGTGCCCGTTCGACCAGCCGCGGGACCGCCTCGTCGAGCGCCGCGAACGAGGGATGGTCGGAGACGTTGTGGCAGTGACGGCGGTAGTAGGCTTCACAGACGGCCGCGAGTTCGAAGCACGCGAACGCCCGGAAGAATCGGTCGTGGTCGTACGTCCGGCCGGTCGCCTCCTCGTAGCGGTCGCGGAGGTCGGCCCGACTCGGGTACCCGTCGCGAGTCGTGAACCCCGGCGCGAGGTCGTACGGGAGACCGGCGCGTTCGTCCTCGGTCTCGAACCACGTGACGAGCAGGCGCGCGAGGTCGAGCCGCGGGTCACCGACGCCCGCGCGTTCCCAGTCGAGGACGCCGACCAGGTCCGGGGGCGCTGCCCGCGTGAAGACGACGTTCGCGAGCGTGAAATCGCCGTGAACGAGCGTCGGTTCGGCCGGGTCGGGGACGTTCGCGGCGAGCCACTCGGCCACGTCCCCGGCACCGGGGACGGGGCGGTCGGTCGCCGCCCGGTAGCGGGCGAACCGGTCGCGCCAGGTCGCCACTCGCTCGGCCAGCGGCGGGTGCGAGAGTGCCGACTCGTCCCCGTCGACATCGAGCGCGTCGAGGTCCTGTCCGTGAATTGCGGCGAGCGTGTCGACCATCTCGGCCCCGACACGGTGGCGATGATCGCTCGCGGCGTAGCTGACGGGCTCGCCGTGGCGGAGCACGTCGCCGTCGAGGCGTTCGACGACTGTGAAGGGCGCGCCCGCCACCGAGGCGTCCCCGCAGGCGAGAACGGGACGAGGCGTCGGTAGGTCGGTACCGTCGAGGGCAACGAGTGCGCGATACTCACGGAGCGGGTCGTGTGCGTCCGCGGGTGCCCCGTCGAGCGGGGGGCGACGCAGGACGAACTGCCGGTGGTCCCAGACCAGAAACAGCGTCTCGTTCCCGAGGCCGGCCGCGTGGGGACTGAGCGCCCAGTCGCTGGCCCGTCCCAGTCGGTCGGCGACGTAACGGTAGACGCCCTGCGTGTCCAGATAGCGACTGGCACCGCCCGCGCCGGGGTTCGGTTTCGCGCCCGTCGTGTCCCCGTCGCCGTCAGTCATCGGCCACCTCTGGTGCCTCGGCGGGGTCGACGACCTCGCCCGTGGCGGGATAGACGCCGACCTGGTCACAGAGGTCGCCGAGCGGACAGGCCTCGGGGTCGTCGAGACAGTCCGGCGTCCGGGCCGAGCAGGTGTCCCGGCCGAACTGGATCATCGCGGTGTGGCCGAACCCGCACTTCTCGCCGGGCACGTCGCGTTCGAGCGCCTCGCGGACGCCCTCGTGGTCGGCGTCGGCCGGCGCGAGCCCCATCCGCCGGGCGATGCGGTGGACGTGCGTGTCGACGGGGAAGACGCCGGACCGGCCGCCGGCAAAGAGGAGTACGCAGTCGGCGGTCTTGGGGCCGACGCCCTTCATGTCGAGCAACGCCGCCCGGACCTCGTCGGGGTCGCCCTCGCGGACGAACTCGTCGAAGGCCGTTTCGCCGCCGTACTCCTCGCGAATCCGGCCGGCCAGCCGGATCAGCGTCTCGGACTTCTGGTTGTAGAGGCCGGCCGAACTGATGGTCTCGGCGAGTTCGGCCTGGTCGGCGTCGGCCAGCGCGTCGACGAGGTCCGCGTCGCCGTCGTAGCGCTCCACGAGCGCGTCGTGGGCGGGCTGGCTGGCCGTGTCGCTCGTGTTCTGACTGAGGACGGTGCGGACGAGACACTCGAAAGCGTCCCGGCCGCCGTAGGACTTCTGCCAGTACTGTTCGCCCAACCGATCCACGACCGCCTCCGCGCGGGTATCGGCCGTCCCCGGCTCGAACCGCTCGGCGTAGCCACCGCCCGAGTCCCCGCCGCTGATGTTTCGTGCCGGCTCCGGGTCCTCCGTCATCGGCCATCGATACGGGCCGGACGACAAAACGACCTGCGACTCGACGGTGTCGCTCCCCGGGCTACGCCACGCTGAGCGTGAGCGTCAGGTCGGCGCCGCCCGCGAGCGCGTCGACGAGGTCGCGGTCGAGGTCCCCGGCGGCAGCGTCGGCATCCACGAGGACCGTTCGGTCGTCGACGTAGTCGCTCGTGCGGCCCACGATGCTCCGCTCGTTCTCGAAGGAGAGGTCCGGGTGACCACGTCCCTCGATACGGACGGTGTAGCCGCCGGCCTCGACCGCCGCGGTGATCGTCGCGTCGTGGGACTGGCAGGCCGCGACGAACTCGGGGTCGAAGTCCGCAGGGACGCGGTCGGCCTCGACCCCGAGGATGCAGTCGCCCGCCGGCGTCAGGTAATCGTCGCTCGTCACCTCGAACGTGCTCGCGTGCTCTGCGGACACGTTCTCGTGCCCGCGTGCGTGAACGACTTCTTCCATGCCCGCCGGTTCCCGCCCGTCGCACTTCAGCGAGTCGTTCCACGCCGCTGCCCTCGTCGCGGCTCTCGCCGCTTCGCTCACTCGGCGACCGTGACGGTCACCGCGCCACACCCGCAGGCGTAGGCCCGCCGCTCGCCGCCGCCGTCCCGGTAGACGACCGCCGGCTCGGTGTCCGTGAGGTCGCGATCACAGCCCCGACAGGTGCAGGTCAGCTCCTCGAACATACACGAATGGAGGAACGGAGGGTGTATGAAAGCGAGCCGTCCGCGCGGTGAAAGTGAAAGTGCGGGGCCGCGATTGCCGGCGCGGCGCACCGGTCCGCCTGCGGTGCCTTCGCGGCCGTCGGTAGCGCCATCGGATATGAAAGTACTTGCCGACGGTCGCCGACGGATTCGGTATGGTACTGCACACGCTGGGGAAACTGGTCAAACTCGGACTGATGGCGGTCGGACTGGCGGCGCTCGTCTTCGTGTTCGTCTCGTACGGCTGGAACGGGGAGCTGCCGACGGTCGAGCTGGAGTAGGGACCGTCCCGTGACCGCGTGTCGGTCGGCGTGGGTCCCGTAACGGATATGGCCCCGGCGGACGCGCGGACTGGTATGCTGGGCGAGTGGAGTGGCGCGTCGGTCGAGTCGGACGGCGAGCGACCGGACCCGGACGTGTGGACGCCGCTGGACGGGCTCGGCCGGCCGCCGGCCTTCTCGGGCGCCGACGCCGTCGCCTACCGGACGGGGTTCGACGATCCACGGTCGCCCGAGGACGAGCGGGCCGTCCTCGAACTGCGCGGCCTCTACGCCCACGCCCGCGTCTGGCTGAACGGCGACCTGCTCGGGGAGCACGACGCCTACTTCCGCCCGTTCCGAACCACCTTCGAGCCCGCCGAGACGAACGAACTCGTCGTCGAGTGCCGCGCCCCGGCGGATCGCTTCGGCGGCATCCACGACACCGATGCCGTCCCCGAGGCCGATGCGACCCCCGGAATCTGGTGGGGGGCCGATCTCGAAACGCTCCCGGGGACGGCCATCGTCGACTTCGACGCGACGCCACACCTCGTGGACGACGAGGCGAAAATCGACGTCCGGGCCGTCGTCGAGACCGACGAGCCACTCGACGACAGAATCACGTTCTCCCTGCGCCCGGAGGGGGAGTTCCAGAGCCGCGGGATGATGGACCGCGCGGCGGTCGAGGCCGACGCCGGCGAGCGGGCCGTCGTCGAGCACACGATCGACGTGCGCGACCCGTCGCTGTGGTGGCCGGCGGCACTCGGCCCCCAGCACCGCTACACGGTCCGGGCGAAGTTGGGCGACCACACCCGTCAGATAACGACCGGCCTCCGCTCGATCACCCGGGACGACGACGGGCTGCTGGTCAACGGCGAGCGCCTGCGCGCACGCGGGTTCGTCCTCGACTCGGCGACGACGGCGGACGTGGACCGCGCGCTCGAGGCCAACGCGAACCTCGTGCGGATGCACGCCCACGCACCCCCACAGGCGGTGTACGAGGCCTGCAGCGAGGCGGGCCTGCTCGTCTGGCAGGACCTCCCGCTGACCGGCCCCGGAACGTTCGACGCCGACCGGGGGGCCGACCTCGCGGACACCCTCGTCGCGACCTACGGGCACCACCCCTGTCTCGCGGCGGCCGGCGTCGTCTCGGACCCGGTCGACCCCTTCCCGGACACGCTGGGATCGGGGACGTTCGACCGACTGCGGCTCCGGTGGCGTGCCTGGCGGACCGGCTACGACCACGGCCCCGCGGAGACGGTAGCGGACGCGTTCCCCGCCGACCTCCCCGTGTTCCCGGTCGCGGGGCCGCTCGGTTGCACGCCGGACGCGGCTCACCTCTACCCGGGGTGGGACTACGGCGACGCGGCCGACATCGAGTGGCTCTGTGACCGGTACGACCTCGACGACGTGGTCGGCGCGTTCGGCGCGGCCGCGCTGGGGGCGGCCGATCCCGAGGAACTCGCGGGGTTCGACCGCGAGAAACACGACGACAGGGTCCCCGACGCCGACGACCCCGCCGCGTCGCAGCGGTATCAGGCCCGGGTAACGAAACGCGTCGCCGAGGCACTCCGCCGGCGGCAGGCGACGGTCCTCGCCGTCGACTCCCTCCGGGACACCGGGGACGCGGGGACGGGCGTGCTCGAACGCGACGGGAGCGAGAAGACGGCGTACGAGGCCGTCGCTGCCGCCTTCGAACCGGTACAGGCGACGCTGACCGACCCGACGGCTGGTGCGTCGACGCCAGTGATGGTCGTCAACGACACGGGCGAGCGCGTCTCGGGAGCCGTCACGGTCGAGACCAGGGACGACGCGCTCACCGACGAGTCGCTCGACGTGACGGTCGACCCCCACGAGACGGCGACGGCCGGTGACGTGTCGGTCCCGGCCGACGCCGCGTCGGTGACCCTCTCGTTCACGACCGACGACCGGGCTGTGACCAACCGCTACTATATGTAGTCCCGCCGCCGGGCGTCCAGGCCCGTGACACGGAGTTACATGACCCCTGCTCCCGTTTGGTAGGGGATTCCACGGTGTCTGACGACCGGAATATTTAAACTATCGCCGACAGAACTAGCAGGTACCAGAACGTCTCCGGCGTTCCGGCAGTA
This sequence comes from Halorientalis marina, assembly GCF_023028345.1. Lineage (GTDB taxonomy): Archaea > Halobacteriota > Halobacteria > Halobacteriales > Haloarculaceae > Halorientalis > Halorientalis marina. The sequence continues at coordinate 1,130,436 of NZ_CP095487.1, forward strand.
TCGTGCGACGCCCACAGAATGACAGGGAACCTTGCTTATCAGGCGTTGGCCTCCCTCGTAGAGCGTTCGCTGCCGTTCGCCGGTGCGGTAATGGCATAGACACTAACCATGGCAGAGTCAATTGACGAATCCAAAAACACCGAAGTGACAGACGACGACATCGAAAACAAATCCAAGGGCGAACTCATCAAGCTCGCCGGGCAGCTCCGAGATCGACGGAACGATCTCAACCAGCTCGCCTCGGAGCGCGCTTCCGAACGCGACGACCTCAACGCGAAGACTCGCGAGAAGGTCGACGAGGCCCAGGAACATCGCGAGAAACGCGACGAACTCAACTCCCAGGTCCAGGAGCACAAGGAGAAGCGCAACGAGCTCAACGCCGAGGCGAACGAGCTGTTCGACCAGGTCGAGGAGATGAAAGACGACCTCGAACTGAACGAGGGCAAATCCATCGAGAAGCTCGAGGAGGAGATCGAAGACCTGGAGTTCAAACAGCAGACGGAGGTCCTCAATCCCGAGGAGGAGCGGGAACTCATCGAGAAGATCGAGGACAAGCGCGAGCAGCTCCAGGAGAAAAAGGAGAAACTCGACCAGACCGGTGACGTCGACGAGCTCAAGGAGGAAGCCGAGGAGATCCGCTCGGAAGCCTCCAAGCACCACCAGAAGGTGACGGAGCTCGCCGACGAGGCCCAGAAACACCACAACCAGATGATCGAGGCCTACCGCGAGGCGGACGAGATCCGCGACGAGGCCGACGAGAAACACGAGGAGTTCGTGGAGGCACAGGAGGCGGCCGACCAGCACCACGAGGACTTCGTGCGCGTCCAGAAGCGCCTGCGCGAACTGGACAAGAAAGAGGAGGAGGAAAAGCAGAGCCAGCGCGAGGAAGAGCAGGAGGCCGCCCGCGAGGAAGCCGAGGAGATCTACCAGAAGTTCAAGGAAGGCGAGACCCTCGACACCGAGGACCTGATGAAGCTCCAGAAGACGGGCCTGCTCTGATCCGCTACCGCTCCGGCTCTTCGGCCGGCGCCTGATACTTTTCGTTCGTTTTTCGACGCCGTCCCCCAGTGACGCCACCGGTGTTACCGAAGAGTGGCGACGCCGGCGCTCGTCGGCGTCGATATCCACCACCCACTCGAGAGAGCTCCGTCGCGCGGCTCTTTTGTCGCCCGGGGCCGAACGCCGGACATGGCTCGTACGGGACCGGTACGGACGCTGGGTCGTGTGCTCATCGCGCTCGGTATCACGGCGGTCGGAATCGTCGCCGCCTGGGGGCTGTTCGTCAGGTTTCCCGCGGACCTGACGGACCTCCTGGGCGTACTGGCCGTGCTGATCGCAGTCCCGCTCGCCCTCCGCGCGGGCGGGAGCGTGGCGTCGTCGGCACTGCCGGACTACAACGTGGCGGAGGTGACAGTCGAGGGGCCGATCACCCGCTCGGCCGGCGGTGGCGTCGTCCCGACGCCGGTCGGTGCGGACGCCGACGACGTCGTGGAGCAGATCGAGCGTGCCGACGCCGACGGGAGCGTGGACGCTCTCTTGGTGAAACTCAACACGCCGGGCGGCGAGATCGTCCCGAGCGAGGACATCCGGCTCGCCGCCGAGCGGTTCGACGGGCCGACGGTCGCGTACGCGACGGACGTGTGTGCGAGCGGGGGCTACGACATCGCGAGCGGCTGTGACGAACTGTGGGCGCGGTCGGGGAGCATCGTCGGCTCCATCGGCGTCATCGGCTCGCGGGTGAACGTCAGCGACCTCGCGGACCGGTTCGGGGTCAGCTACGAGCAGTTCACGGCCGGCGAGTACAAGGACGCCGGGACGCCGCTGAAGGACCTCTCGGAGGACGAACGCGAGTACCTGCAGGGGATCGTCGACGACTACTACGAGGACTTCGTCGACACCGTCGCCGAGGGTCGCGAGCTGGACCCCGAGACCGTCCGCGAGACGGAGGCCCGTATCTACCTCGGCGACGAGGCGGCCGAGATCGGACTGGTCGACGAGATCGGGGACCGCACGGCCGTCGAGACGCGACTGGAGGAGCAACTGGGGACGAGCGTCGCCGTCGAGGAGTTCGAGCCGGCGGCGGGACTGCGTGGCCGCTTGCGCGGCGGGGCGGCGACGGTCGCGTACGCCTTCGGTGCGGGGGTCGCGAGCGTCGTCGACGAGGCCGACGGGTTCGATTTTAGAGTGTGAGCCTGTCGGCTCCGATGGTTTTTATCCGTCGGGACATCAGGTACCGGTGTGACCACGCTGGTCGTGAGCATCGATCGGAGCAGCGGGCTTCAGGTCGAGCCACCCGTCGTCGGCTGGGAGGCGGTCCAGTCGCTGGTCTCGGAACTGGGCGTCGACGACCCCGAGGACAGCCGCGTGAACTGTGTCCTCGAAGCCCTGCGGGTGACCCGCGACCTCTCCGACGAGAACGAGGACGCGGTGGTCGCGGTCATCTCCGCCAGCGGCGAGTCGGTGTCGGCGGACCGGGCGGTGGCGCGACAGATCGATGACCTCGTGGCCGAGCACGACCCGGATTCGGCGGTCGTGATCGTCGACTCCGCCGAGGACGAACGGCTCGTCCCCATCGTCGAGAGCCGCGTCCAGGTCGACGCCGTCGACCGCGTCGTCGTCCGCCAGGCTCGGGACATCGAGTCCACGTACTACCTGCTCAAGCAGTTCCTCGCCGACGAGCAGTTGCGCAAAACCGTGCTCGTCCCCGTCGGGGTCGCCCTGCTCGCGTTCCCGGCCCTGCTGTTCGTCGCCGCGAGTCCGCAGGTGGCGCTGGCCGCCATCGCGGCCGTGACGGGCGTGTTCTTCCTCTACAAGGGGCTGGGAATCGACGCGTACCTCGCGGCCCTGCCCGGCGAGGTCCGGGACGCGCTCTACTCGGGGCAGGTGTCGCTCGTCACCTACGTCGTCGCCGCCGGGCTCGCCATGATCGGCGTCTTCGTCGGCGCGATCAGCATCTCGTCGATGGGCGACTGGCCCCCACTGATCGTCGGGATGCGCTTCGCCTTCGACGCGATCCCCTGGTGGACGGCGGCGGCGCTGGCCGCGAGCACGGGCCGCCTGCTCGACGAGATCATCCGCGACGAGCGGGTCCGCTCCGCGTACGTCAATCTCCCGTTCGGTGCCGTCGCGGTGGGACTCGTCGTCCGCGGGTTCTCCGCGTACGTCCTCGAACGCGCCGGCGTCTTCGACCCCCTCTCGATCCCGCCCGCCGACCTGGGCGCCGTCAGCATCGAGGGGTTCATGATCCCCCGCGGGACGCGACTCGCGCTGTTCATTTTCGCCGGTATCCTCATCAGCCTCATCGGTGTCCGCTTCGCGGCCTACTTCAGCGCCGCCAGCGTCGAAGAGGAACTCGTCGATCAGCAGTGACGGACCGCGGTCCGGAACCGGTGGCGGTAAATGCGCCCGTCGACTACCCGCGGCCATGACGACCGGCGCGTGGGTCAGCCTGTTCTCCGGCGGTAAGGACTCCTCGTGGGCGCTCTATCGTGCGCTCGAACGGGGATTGCCCGTCGAGCGCCTGGTGACCGTTCACCCCGAGGGCGACTCCTACATGTACCACGTGCCGGCGACGGACCTCGCCGCCCTGGCCGCCGAGAGCATCGGCATCCCGCTCGTCGACGTGGAACCCGACGACTTCGCTGCCGACGCCGCCACCGACTCGGGCCGGCAGGGCGACGCCGAACTCGAACCGCTGGAGGCCGCACTCCGGGACCTCGCCGACGAGGGCGGCGGTATCGCTGGCCTCACGGCGGGTGCCGTCGAGAGCGAGTACCAGACCTCGCGCATCGAGGCGATGGCCGACCGCCTCGACGCCGACCTCTTCGCGCCGCTCTGGCAGGAGGACCCCCGCGAACTCGCCGACGCGATGCTCGACGCGGGCTTCGAGATTCGGATCGTCCAGGTCGCGGCCTACGGCCTCGACGAGTCCTGGCTCGGGCGGACGCTCGACGCCGACGCCGTCGCCGACCTCGAAGCACTCAACGAAGAGTACGGCGTCCACGTCCTCGGCGAAGGTGGGGAGTTCGAGACGCTCGTGACCGACGGGCCGCACATGGACCGGCCGATTCGGCTGGAGTCCGACACCGAGTGGGAGGGGTCACGGGGTCACCTGCGGATCGAGGACGCGTGGCTGGAGTAACTGTCCGGCGAGCGACGAGAGAATGGTCGGGCCGCTACTGTCCGTTCGTGATGTGCGTGTGAGCGCCGATCAGCGCGCTCGCGAGGTCGAGGTTCTCGATGTGTGTTTCGGTATCGATGATCGAGCCGTGAACCTCGCAGTCGCGGATGGTCGCGCCGGAGAAGATGACCGAGTCCGCCACTGTGGAATCGACGACCTCGGCGCCGGGGAGGATGTGGACGTTCTCGCCGATCTCGGAGCCCTCGATAGTCGCGCTCTCGGCGATCAGCGTGCCGCCGTCGAGTTCCCACGCGACGGCTTCGAGGTAGCTCTCCGGCGTCCCGATGTCGTACCAGGCGTCGTCGAACGTGAAAGCGTGAACCGACTCTTCGCCCTGGAGCCACTGGATGAACCACCCCGGCTCGTCGGGGTTGTTGCCGCCGTCGAGGTACTCCGCGAAGCGGATGCTCTCGGCCGGGAAGGCGTAGCAGGCGATGGAGACGAGCGTGCTGTTGGGGTCGTCGGGTTTCTCCTGGAAGTCGACGACCTCGTCGCCGTCGAGTTCGACGAGTCCGTAGGATTTGGCCTTCTCCCGGGACCCCACGTCGTAGGCGGCCAGCGTCGGTGCCCCGCGCTCCTCGAAGTAGTCGAGGAACTCGGAGACGTGAAAGCCCATGAGGTTGTCGCCGGCGACCACGAGCAGGTCGTCGTCCACGTCCTCGCGCTCGACGAGCTGTGCGAGCGCGCCGACGACGCCGAACTTCTCGTCTTCCTCGGTCGTCTCTTCGATGGAGAGCTGGGGCTTCTCGTAGCCCTCCTCCGCGATGTGGGCCTCGAACTCCGACTCGAAGCGTTCGTTCGTGCTGACGTAGACGCTCTCGATGCGGTCGTCGGACTCCAGTTCACTCAGGATGCGGTCGATGACAGTCGTCTCGCCGACCGGGAGCAGCATCTTCGGCCTGTGTTTCGTGACGGGCCACAGACGCGTTGCGTAACCCCCGGCGAGGACCACAGCTTCCATGTCCGAACGGTCCACGCCTCGCGATAAGTTCTTTTTCATCCACCTTTTTTCGACTCGGGTGGCTCGCTTCGCTCGCCACCGCTCGCCGAAAAAACGTGGGCGAAAAAAGCGGCGACTCGGGCCGCCGGCCCTCGTCGCCGTCCGACGAACTTTTTCCGCCACCGCTACCGCCACCGACCCGCACCGCCTTGCACCGTCCAGAAGAAGTATGCCACTGGACACCAAACTGCCGGCATGCGCGAGGCGAAGGCATCGAAGACGACGCGTCAGCGCATCGCCGACCGACTCCGGACGGAAGCGATGTCCGCGGCGGCAATCGCGCGTGATTTCGAGGTCGACACCGCGACGGCCGTGAGTCACGTCGAACACATCGCCAAGTCGCTGGAAAACGAGGACGAACAGCTCATGGTCGCGCCGCCGACCTGCCGGGACTGCGGGTTCGAAGACTTCGACGACCTGCTCAACCGCCCCGGGCGCTGTCCCGACTGCAAGAGCGAATCCGTCGAGGAACCCGCCTTCCGAATCGCCTGACCGACCCGACGGCTACCTGCCCGCGGCAGCGACAGGGGCGTCGCCGCGTGAGTCGTCCACAACGTCCTGTCGCATGGTAAGATATACGACGGCCAGTCCGGGACATCGAACCGTGCGGGGGACGCTGGGTGCGGCGTGCAGGACGCTTCTGTTCGTCGCGGGAATGGCGCTGCTGTTCACCGGTATCGGGACGTACGCGTTTCCGTCGCTCGGGGCGGCCGTCGTCCCGGCCACGGGCGTCGAGGCCAATCCGAATCCGGCGGCATCCGGGGGTGGGCCGAGCACGCTCCCGTCCATCGCAGCCATCTTTCTCGGACTCCTCGTTGCCGCGGTTGCGCTGGCCGTCCCCGGCCGGAGTTCGCTCCCGCTCGTCCCCTACCAGCGGTACACGCGCCGCCAGCGCGCGACCGTCCTTTGCGGAGCCGCCCTCGTCGGTGTCGTCCCGACTGGAGTGTTCCTCGTCGTTCAGCGGATCCCGGATGTGGTGATCCTGTTCGTTCCCGCCGGGTTACTTGCCGTCCTCGGCGGACTGCTCGTCCTCGTCGGAACCGCCTGGGGACTCAGCTAGAACTCGAAGTTCGACTTCGAGGCGAGGTCGGTGGGGTCGGACTCCATCGGCCCGGGACGGACGAACTCGTAGTCCTCGTCGACGAGGAACACGTCGCCGTTCCGCGTCTCGATCTCGATGGTCTCCAGATACGCGCCCTCGCAGGGGCCGTAGGTGCAGACCCCGGTGTCCTCCTCGAAGTACGCGCCGTGGTTGGTACAGACGATTTCGCCGTCCCGCATCTCCGCGCCGGACCCCTTGTCGAGTTTGATGTGGGTAAAGTGCTGACAGTAGTTGAGCCAGCCGGCGATTCCACCGTCGGAGTGAGACTCCGACGAGGCCCCGTTCGCTTTGTTCCCGGGACCGTCCGCGAGGGCCACGAGGATCGCCTCCCGGTTTTCGCCGTCGTCGTCGCGGACGGTGAACAGAAACGAGGAGTCCTCGGGGACGTTCTCGACCGACGTGATTCGGCTCTCCGGTGCCATCGACGGGGGGTTGGAACTGGTACCGTTTAGGTCCTCAGGTTCACGCCGCACTGTCGGTCTCGTAGTGCCGTCGCTCGACGCGCTCGTCGAACAGGCGTCGGAGGAGTTTCGTCATGGGGCCGGTTCCGACCTCGATGCCGTCAACGGTATCGATCGGGCGGATCTCCCACGTGGTGTTGGTGACGAATCCCTCGTCGGCTTCCCGGAGGTCGTCGATCCCGTAGCGACCGGGTTCGACCGGGAAGTCCTCGCTCCGGGCGAGGTCGATCACCACGTCCCGGGTGACGCCGGGGAGGACGTCACAGTCCTCGCTCGGGGTCTTGAGGACGCCGCCGTCGACGAAAAAGAGGTTGCTCGTCGCCCCTTCGGCGAGGTGGCCGTCGACGGTCCGCAGGACGGCCTCGTCGGCACTGTAGGCGTCGGTCGCCGCCCGCCGGAGTTCCAACCGCGCGAGGACGCCTGTCAGGTAGTTGTGGGTCTTCGCCTCGGACGGCAGTGCGGCGCTCGGCGCCCGCCGGGTCTTGACCGTCTGGAGGACGGCGGGACCGTCCCAGACGGTCTGCTCCTCGGTGCCGCCCCGCGGGAGGTCGTCGACCTGCACGACGACCGTCGGGTCCACGTCGGGTTGGGGCGTGAGTTTTCCGGGCTGGACGCCCCGGGACACCGAGACCTTGACGTAGGCGTCCTCGAGGTCGTTCGCGGCGAGCGTCTCGCGGACCCGCTCGCGGAGGTCGGCGGGCGTGGCGTCGGCGAAGCCCAGGAGTTCGCAGGTGTTGCGCAGGCGCGCCTCGTGGGCGGGCCACTCGAAGACCGTGCCGCCGTAGGCGCGGAGCGTCTCGAAGGCGGCGTCGCCGTACATGAACCCGCGGTCGCGGACGCTGACGGTCGCCTCGTCGGCCGGTACCAGTTCGCCGTTCACGTGGTAGTCGTACATCGGTGACAGAAGGCCGCGATCAGTCGTTTGCCGGTGTCGGTCAGGATGCTCTCGGGGTGGAACTGCACGCCGTAGTGGGGCCGCTCGCGGTGGCGAACGCCCATCAGGACGCGGGGCTCGGTGTGGTCGCTCTTTCCATCAATTCCTTCGTGAGTGATCGTACACGCGGTCTCGACCAGGGACTCGGGGAGGTCCGCGCGCTCGACGGCCAGCGAGTGATACCGGCCGACCTCGAACTGTTCGGGGAGGTCGGCGAACAGCCCGTTTCCGTCGTGAGAAATGACCGACGGCTTCCCGTGGACGACGGCTTCGGCATGCCCGACCGGTGCACCGTTCGCGGCACACAGCGCCTGGTGGCCGAGACAGACGCCGAGCGTCGGATAGTCCCGTTCCGCGAACAGCGGCACCGAGACACCCGCGGACTGGGGGGTCCCGGGGCCGGGTGAGACGACGATTCCGTCGGGGTCGATAGCGTCCACGTCGTCCAGTGTGACTTCGTCGTTCCGACGGACGACGACCTCCCCGGCGCCGCTCTCGGCGACGACGCCCCAGTCGGGGTCGGTGACGACCTCGCCGACGTACTGGACGAGGTTGTAGGCGAAGGAGTCGTAGTTGTCGACCACGAGGACTCTCACGGTGACCCCTCCGAGTCCGTCCCGTCGACTGCGAGGTCGGCTCGGCGCCCCAGGGCCTCGTCGACGGCGGTGACGAGCGCGCGGGCCTTGTCCAGGGTCTCGTCGTACTCCCGTTCCGGGTCGGAGTCGTGGACGATGCCCGCACCGACCCGGAGGTGGTACTCGTCGCCGATACGGACCAGCGTCCGAATGACGATGTTCAGGGTGGCTCGCCCGTCGAAGCCGAAGATGCCGATGCTCCCGGTGTAGGGGCCACGGCGAGTCGCTTCCACCTCGTCGATGATCCCCATGGTCCGGGGTTTGGGGGCGCCGGTGATCGTCCCGCCGGGGAAGACCGCGGCGATGGCGTCCCCGAGGTCCACGTCCGAGCGAGCGCGCCCCTCGACTTCGGAGACGAGGTGCATCACTTCGGAGTAGCGGTCGACGCGGCGATACTCGCCCACTTCGACGCTCCCGTACTCGCAGACCTTCCCGAGGTCGTTGCGTTCGAGATCGACCAGCATCGCGTGCTCGGCTCGCTCTTTCTCGTCGCCCGTCAGGTCCCGTTCCAGTTCGGCGTCCGCCGCCGGTGTGTCCCCTCGCGGGCGCGTCCCCGCGATGGGTTCCGTGACGAGGCGGTCGCCCTCGACGTCGAGGAGGAGTTCCGGGCTGGCGCTGACGAGGTCCACGCCGGGGAACTCGAGCAGGGCGGAGTAGGGCGCGGGGTTGACGCGCCGGAGGGCGTCGAAGGCGGCGACGGGGTGGACGGCCGCGGGCGCCGTGAGCCGCTGGGAGACGTTCGTCTGGAACGTGTCCCCGTCGCGGACGTGCGCCTTGACGCTGCGGACGCGGTCGGCGAAGGCCGCCCGGCCGGGGTCGCTCTCGAAGGCCGCGCTGTCGGCGTCGACTGGCGGCGGGCCGACCGACCGGTCACCCTCGACGGCGCGGCGGGCGAGGGCCAGCGCGCGGTCGCGACCGTGGTCGTACGCGGCGTCGAGCGGCCGCCCTGTTTCGCCGGTGGGGTCGACGCGCGGACAGGCCGTGATCCGGAGGGTCGTCTCGCCGTCGCGTGGCTCCTTCCAGGCGGCGAGGCGGTCGTAGACGGCGAGCTGGAGGCGCGGGAGGGCACGGTCCCGTTCGGCATCGGTCGGGAGGTCCTCCAGGTCGCGTGCGATGTCGTAGGAGAGCCACCCGACCGCGCCACAGGGGTAGGGGACGTCACAGTCACCGCGGGAGAGCGTCTCGGCGTCGAGCCTGTCGGTCAGTGCGGCCAGTGCCGCCCCGTCGCCGGGACTGACTGCGAGGCGGTCGATGGGATCGACGCCGAAGTACCCCCAGCCGGGTTGGCCGCCCGTGGTTGCGAGGTACGCGTCGCCGCCGTCGCCGCGGCGGGCCCGGCGGTAGGCCTCGAAGGGGTCGGTGACCGTCACCCGGACTTCGACGGGGACGCGCGTGCCGGGGTCGAGACCGGTCGCGGCCTCGCGGAAGGCGTCCCCGTCGGTCACGACCGTCCCGGTCATCATCGAGGAGAAGGGGGAGCGAGAGTAACGGTCTTGCGGTTCTCAGTCCTCGCCGCGTGCGCGGTCGAGCCAGCGCCCGACGCGCTTCTCGGAGAGGTCGGTCTCGGCCGCGATGCCCTCCGCGTCCCGCGCGGCCAGGTCGCCGACCGTCTCGATGCCGATGTCGTTCAGGCGCTCGGCGTAGGACGGGCCGATGCCCTTGATGGTGTCGACGTGCTCGGCCGCGCCCTCGACATCGGACTCGTCCGCATCCTCGCCTTCGTCTCCGGTTTCGGGCTCGGTCTCGCTCGCCGTACCGGTCGACCCGTCGCCGTCCGTATCGGCGGTGTCCGTCTCCGCCGTCTCCTCGACTGTCGTCTCCGTCTCTGTCTCCGTTTCCGTCGTGGTCTCGGTGGCGACGCTCCCGTCGCCGGCCGCCGCCTGGGCGCCGGTCGCCGCCGTCTCGGCGTCGTCCGTCCCCTTGACCGCGGCCTCGCTCTCGGTCGCGGGGTCGTGTTCGACGGTCACGTCGACGTCACGCTGGCCGGACCCTGCACCCGACCGCGTGTCGGACCCGGAACCGTCGAGACCGATGACGGATTTCAACAAACTGAGCAGCCCCATGTGTCGGTATAGTTAGTCACCCTACTTAAAGCCGTGCCCGGAGCGCGTCGTTCATCGGTTCGGCCGGTGCGTCGACCCCGGTCCAGGTCTCGAACGTCTCGACGCCCTGATACAACAGCATCCACGCGCCGTCCACGGTCGTCGCCCCCGCGTCGGCGGCGTCCCGGAGCAGTCGCGTCTCGATTGGGTCGTACACCGCGTCGAGGACGGCGAGGCCGCCGTGGAGTGCGTCGGCCGGCACCGGCGACTGGTCTTCCTTCATCCCGACCGTCGTCGCGTTGACGAGTACGTCGGCGTCGGCCACCAGGTCCCCGAGCGTATCGAGGCCGTGGCCGGTCGCGTCGGGCACGTCGGCGGCGAGGTCGTGTGCCTTCTCCTCGGTGCGGTTCGCGATGGCGACGGTCATGTCGGCGTCCGCGAGGCCGAACGCGACGGCCCGGCCCGCGCCGCCCGCGCCGACGACGACGGCCCGGCCCGAGAGGTCGACGCCGTGGGATTCGAGCGCCCGCGTCGCACCGGCGGCGTCGGTGTTGTAGCCCGTCGGCGGGTCCGTCGCGAAGTCGATGGTGTTGACCGCACCGATGCGGTCGGCAAGCGGGGCCGGGTCGACCGCGTCGAGCACGTCCTGCTTGAACGGCACCGTGACGTTCAGTCCGGCCACGTCCAGCGTCGCGGCCGCCTCGACCGCCGCCGCGCCCTCGCCTTTCGGCGGCTCGAAGGTCACGTAGCGGGCGTCGATGCCGCACTCCTCGTAGCCGGCCTCGTGCATCGGCGGCGACAGCGAGTGTCCCACCGGGTTCCCGATGAGTCCGTACACGTCCATACCGGCCCGTCCGACGGGACCGACATAACCGCATCGCTGTCCCTCGAACGAGCGCAGGCTCGCCGGGTGCCACCACCCGGTTCCGCAAGACTCTCCTTTCGATGTTGTCTCACTCGGAGTAGTGACCCGAATCCGGCATCCACTCGTTGCCGTCGCCGCGACGGTCGCGCTGACGCTCCCGTGGGTCGGGGTTGCACTCACCGGGACGGGGTTGGGCTCCGTGTCGACGGTACTCGTCAGCGGCGTGGCGGTCCTCGGTGCCTCGTTCCTGCTCGCGTGGGGCGCCGAGACCGCCGAGAAGGACGTGCCGCGGTCGTTCGCCATCGCCGTGCTCGCGGTGCTGGCGGTCGCCCCGGAGTACGCCGTCGACGCGCTGTACGCCTGGAACGCCGGCGCGGGCGGCGCGACGGCACAGGCCTGTCAGGGGCTGACGGCCGCCCAGGTCGAGGCACAGGGGAGCCAGCTGGCTTCGGCCTGCCACGATGCCAACCTCGCTATCGCCAACATGACCGGTGCCAACCGCATCCTCATCGGCATCGGCTGGGCCGGGATCGCCGTGTTCACGGTCTGGCGGGCGGCCAAGACGCGGGACCCGGCGGTGCAGGACCGCGAAGGAATCCTGAGCGACGCCGTCCAGCTCGACACGGACATCGCGACGGAGATCACCTTCCTCTTTCTCGCCACCGCGTGGGCCTTCTTCGTCCCGCTCGGCGGTGGTATCGGCCTGTTCGACACGCTCTTTCTGGTCGGGCTCTACGTCGCGTACATCGGGCTCGTGCTCAAATCCGACATCGAACACAGCGAACACACCGTCGGCGTGCCGAAGTACCTCCAGGGATGGTCCCGGCCGTGGCGGCCCCTTGCCGTGCTCGTTCTCTTCGGGTACTCCGGGGCGATGATCTTCAGCGCCGTCGAGCCCTTCGCTCACGGACTGGAGGTCATCGGGGTCGAGAACGGCATCCCCGAGTTCTTCATGATCCAGTGGGTCGCGCCGCTAGCCAGCGAGAGCCCGGAGCTGATCGTCGTCGCCGTCCTCGTCAACAAGGCCCGGTCGACGGCCGGGTTCAACGCCCTCATCTCCTCGAAGCTCAATCAGTGGACGCTCCTCATCGGGACCATCGCCGTCGTCTACTCGCTCGCGCTGGGCGCCTACGGGACCCTGCCCTTCGACTCACGGCAGGCCGCCGAAATCTGGATCACGGCCGGCCAGTCCTACTTCGCGCTGGCGATCCTCTGTAACTTCGAGATCTCTATCCGGGAGTCCATCGTCCTCTTTGGCCTGTTCATCTCGCAGGTGCTGATCGAGTTCGCGATCATCCGTGATCTGGTCGCCTTGCCGATCTCCAGCACGGAACTCCTCTTCGCGTACACGGCGCTGTACCTGCTCGCCGGGACCGCGCTGTTCGTGCAGCGACGGGGTGCGCTCAAACACCTGTTCGGGCTGGCTGGCGACGCGATCCGGACCGCGTTCGGCCGTGAGCCCGTCCACTTCGAGGCCGATTAGGATGCTCGGAATCGTCGTCTCCCGCGCGGACCGCGCCTCCCAACACATCGGCGAGCACCTGCGTACCCTCGCCGACTGGACCGCCGAGGACGACCCGACCCGGCCCGACGCGGACGGGGGCGGTGCCGTCTACCGGACCGACGGCGCCGAACTCCGGACGTTCGACGCCCTGCACCTCTACCTGGACGGCGTCGCCGAGGCCTTCGGCGACATCGACGTGCTCGTGTTCGCCTCCCGGCACAGCGGCGAGACGGGGCCGCTGTTGACCGCCCACCACACGGGTAACTTCGGGCCGGCGGACCACGGCGGCGACCCCCGCGACCTCGCCCGGGCCTGCCCCAACGCCCACGCGGCCGTCCTCGACGCGCTCGCCGAGCACGCGCCCGATGGGTACGAGGTCGGCACGGAGTGTACGCACCACGGACCGTCCGACGTGGGCGCGCCGTCGATGTTCGTCGAGGTCGGGAGTGCCGAACCGCAGTGGGAAGACCCCGACGCGGCACGAGCGGTGGCACAGGCCATCCTCGACCTCCGCGGGGTCGACCCGGACCGACCGGACCACACGGCGGCCGACGACGGCGGCGATGGGACGGTCGACCGCTACCGGCATCTCGTGGGCTTCGGCGGCGGCCACTACGCGCCGCGGTTCGAGCGTATCGTCCGGGAGACCGACTGGGCGGTGGGCCACGTCGCCGCCGACTGGGGGCTCGATACGTTGGGCGCGCCGTCGGCGGCCGCCGACCTCGTCGCCCGTACGTTCGAGTCCAGTCGCGCATCGTACGCCGTCGTCGAAGGCGACCGGCCGGCGTTGATCGAGACCGTCGAGGAGCAGGGGTACCGCGTCGTGGGCGAGTCCTGGGTCCGGGCGGTCGACGGCGTTCCCCTCCCGCTCGTCGAACGACTCGAAGACGCGCTCGTCCCCGTCGCGGCGGGGCTCCGGTTCGGCGACCCGGCGCGGACAGCCGACCCGGACACGCCCCTACAAACGGTCGCGCTCCCGTCGGAACTGGTCGAGCGGACGGAGGGAATCGACGGCGAGCGGGCGCGTGCGGCGGTCGCCGACGTTGCACTCGCGTTCGAGACGCGGGCGAACGGTGCCCGCCTCGGCGACTGTGCGGTGCTTGTTTCCAGTGGAGATTCCGACCGGCTGATCGCTGGGCTGGTCGAGATCCTGACCAGTGCCTACGATTCGGTGGAGCGAACGGACGACGCCGTCGTGGCCCGAAAGACGGCATTCGACCCGGCGAAGGCCGCGGAACTCGGCGTTCCGGAGGGACCGAAGTTCGGGAAGCTGGCGGACGGCGAACCGGTCGATGTCAACGGCGATACTATCGACCCTGCCCAGGTGCGGTCGGAACGGGTCGAACGCTTCCCCTTGTAGTTTAATCCGCCTTTTCTTCGTCCGAAGGAACGTATGACGGAACGATGACACGAGGGGAAAAATAATTAATGCTGGTCCCCAATTCCCGATTTAAATATGGATTCGATTATCAACGACGCCATGGAGGATGCCGACGAGGAGCCGGACCAGCCCCGCGAGGAGGCCGCGAACGCGGGCGGATCGTCCGCGACGGACGACGTATCCACGTCGGGTCAGATGACCGACGAGGAACTGGCCGACGTCGTGGAGGATCTCGAAACGAAAATCACCGTGGTCGGCTGTGGCGGCGCGGGCGGCAACACGGTCACCCGGATGATGGAGGAGGGCATTCACGGGGCGAAACTCGTCGCGGCCAACACGGACGCCCAGCACCTCGCCGACGAGGTGAAGGCGGACACGAAGATCCTCATCGGGAAGAAACGCACCAACGGGCGCGGTGCGGGGTCGGTCCCGAAGATCGGCGAGGAGGCCGCCCAGGAGAACATCGAGGACATCCAGCAGTCCATCGACGGCTCCGACATGGTGTTCGTCACCGCCGGACTCGGCGGCGGGACGGGGACGGGCGCCGCGCCCGTCGTCGCCCAGGCCGCACAGGAGGCCGGCGCACTCACGATCTCTATCGTCACGATTCCCTTTACTGCGGAAGGCGAGCGCCGGCGCGCCAACGCCGACGCCGGCCTCGAACGCCTGCGCGCTGTCTCGGACACGGTCATCGTGGTTCCGAACGACCGCCTGCTCGACTACGCACCCTCGATGCCGCTGCAGGACGCGTTCAAGATCTGTGACCGCGTCCTGATGCGCTCGGTCAAGGGCATGACCGAACTCATCACCAAGCCCGGCCTGGTCAACGTCGACTTCGCCGACGTTCGGACCATCATGGAGAACGGCGGCGTCGCCATGATCGGCCTCGGCGAGTCCGACTCGGAGAACAAGGCCCAGGACTCCATCCGCTCCGCGCTCCGGTCGCCCCTGCTCGACGTGGAGTTCGAGGGGGCGAACTCCGCGCTGGTCAACGTCGTCGGTGGTCCCGACATGAGCATCGAGGAGGCCGAGGGCGTCGTCGAGGAGATCTACGACCGGATCGACCCCGACGCGCGCATCATCTGGGGCGCCTCCGTCAATCAGGAGTTCGAGGGCAAGATGGAGACGATGATCGTCGTCACGGGCGTCGAGAGCCCGCAGATCTACGGCAACAACGAGAGCGAGGCAGAACAGGCCGCCCAGAACCTCGGCGACGATATCGACTACGTCGAATAACGCTGCGGTCGCCGCTTCGATTTTTCTCCGCTCGTCGGTCGCATCAATAGATAGAAAAAGGGGGAGCGGATACACCACGCATATGCAAGTTCCGTACGACCTCACCTCCTACGTTCGGGTGCTCAAGCTCGCGAGCACGCCGTCGTGGCAGGAGTTCTCCCAGATCGCGAAGATCGCGGGAGCCGGCATCCTGCTGGTCGGCATCCTCGGGTTCATCATCTTCGTGTTCATGAGTTTCGTCCCCGGGTGATCTCGATGGGAATCTACGCAGTCAAGACCACGGCCAGCCAGGAACGCACCGTCGCGGACATGATCATGAACCGCGAGGAGGAGTCGATCCACGCGGCGCTCGCGCCCGATAGCCTGACCAGTTACGTGATGGTCGAGGCCGACGACGCGAGCGTCTTCGAGCGCATCCTCGACGAGATTCCACACGCAAACGGCGTCGTGCAGGGCGAGAGTTCGCTCGCGGAGGTCGAGCACTTCCTCTCGCCGAAACCCGACGTGGAAGGCATCGCCGAGGGGGACATCGTCGAACTCATCGCCGGCCCCTTCAAGGGCGAGAAGGCACAGGTCCAGCGCATCGACGAGTCCAAGGACCAGGTGACGGTCGAACTGTACGAGGCGACGGTCCCGATTCCCGTGACGGTTCGTGGGGACCAGATTCGGGTTCTCGACTCTGAAGAACGATAACACAGCATCCGGCGCGCGAAGCGCGCCGGTTCACTCCGCGCGAACGGAGTGAGCGCGGAGGTAGTTTTTCCCCAAGTTTTTGCAGGAGGGGGTGGGCGAGCAACGCGAGCGCACCCCCTCGTGTAAAAAGTGGGGTTTAGACACCACGCCCACTGCCTTCGAGGCGGTCGACGACTTCCTTGATATCGGCGTTTTCCTCGATGGTCTCTTTGATCTGTTCCCGGCGGCGTACCTCGTCGCTGGTGGCGTCGTAGGCGCGGACGTACTCCGCACGGGAGTGCTCCTCGAAGGCGTGACGGATGGCGAAGTAGCCGTCGGGGAGGACGGTTCCGCAGACGCGACACTCGATCCGGTCGTGCTCGGTCGCCTGGTGGAGGATGAGGTCCTCGACGCGCTCGAAGCGCATATCGTCGCCCTCGATGGCACACACCCAATGTGGCATTGTCGGCAGTGACGCCACACGGGGTTAAAACCGTTTCCCGGGCATCGACGGGCGGAAATCGGGGCCGCGGCCAACCAGAATCCATATGTCCCGACCGGCGGAAGGGACCTCCAGAATGGCCGGGTCGGACTCGACGGCGGGCACGCGTGTCGACATGCACGTGAAGATACTCGACGAGGCAGTCGTCGAACGGGCGAAAGCCCGCGGGCTGGACGCCCTCGTCTACGCGCCCCACTTCATGCGCCTGCCGGAGATCCGCGAGCGGGCGCGGCGCTTCTCCGACGAGGACCTGCTCGTGGTGCCCGCCCGGGAGCTGTTTACCGGCGACTGGCGGCGCCGGAAACACGTGCTCGCGGTGGGGCTGGAAGATCCAGTCCCGGACTTTCTGACCCTCGAAGGAACGATGGCGGAACTCGGGCGACAGGACGCGGCGGTGCTGGTGCCACATCCGGAGTTCCTGTCGGTGAGCCTGGACCGGGAAGCGATTCGGGAGTACACGGACGTGATCGACGCGGTCGAGATATACAACCCGAAACACTGGTCGTGGCAGAACCGCCGGGCGAAGGAGATCGCCCGCGAGGTGGACAAGCCGGCCTTTACCTCGTCGTACGCCCACCTTCGGCGGACGGTCGGCGAGGCCTGGACGACGTTCCACGACCCGGTCGAGAGCGAGGCGGACGTGGTCGATGCGGTGAAACGTGGGGCGTCCCGGACGATCCAGCGACGCGAAGGACTGCGGCACCGACTGCGGTGTAAACTGGAGTTCGCCCATCTGGGCTGGGAGAACACGTGGAAGAAGTTCGACCGGGTGTACCTCCAGGGGACGGAACCGACCCACCCGGGGCACATCGCCTACGGTGGGGCGTTCGACGACGTGCGGCTGTACTAGCTGCCGAACGCGACGGTTCCGTTGCCGACGGCCGCGGTGCCCCTCTCGAGGAGGCCGGCAGGGACGTACTCCGGGAGATAGAGCAGGACGACGGCGATGACGGCCAGCTCGAGGGCCGTGATGATGAGCATGACGAGGTTCGAGTAGGAACTGCTGACGGGGACGCCGAAGGGGAGGTCGAACTCCTTTTCCCAGGGGTACAGGAGAGCCAGGCCGCGTTTCGTCCCCATCAGGTCGAGGACGAAGTGGGTGGCGACGCCGATCCAGACGAACTGGAGGTTGCCGAAGAAGTAGGGGTAGGCCAGGAAGACGCCGAGGACGAGGAAGTTGTGGAAGGTCTTGCGGTGCTTGCCGAACGCCGAGTCCACGTCGGGAAAGAGCGCCCCGAGCGTGACGGGGATGATGACCTCCGCGATGGTGCGGAAGGTCGTCAGGTCGCCGGCTGGTTCGAGGATGTACCCGAGACCGATGCTCAACAACACGGCGTTCAGCACGTGCCCGTCTTTGTTCATCTACCGGCGACAGGAGCGGCCGATGGAAAGATTTTCTCCTGTGTCGTTGCCCGGACTTTCGGGGAGGTATCACTCTCACCGGCCCTGCGCTCACGGACGTCCCCTGGCGGTCACTTGACGGGGCTGTCCGGACGGCCCGGAAAATTCACGTATCGGTCGAGTACGGCCCGTGCGTCCTCGGTGACGGCGGTTCCGTGGTAGACGAGTGCGGCGTCGAACTCGTAGGCAAGCAGTCGGTCGAGGTTCAGTTCCGCCCGTTTCATGTCCTCGGCGTAGACGGCGGCGTGTGGCAGGAGATAGCCCGGCGGGAAGCCCCTGAGGTCGGCGCCCGAGAGGGCGTCGCCGGCGATTAGCACGCCGGTCTCCTCGTTCACGAGCGCGTGGTGGTCGGGTGCGTGTCCCGGGACGTGAATCGCCTCGAACCCGCCGATGCCGTCGCCATCGGCGTAGCGGTGCGTGGCGTCGTGATCGGTCGACAGGTCGGTCTGTTCGGGGACGTACGTCTCGACGTCGTAGCGGTCGACGACGGCGTCGTACCCGCCGACGTGGTCCGGGTCGCCGTGGGTGAGGACCAGTCGCTCCGGGGTCAGGCCCGTGGCGGCGATCTCGTCGAACAGCGCGTCGGTCGTGTCGGCGAATCCGGCGTCGAACAGCGCGGGTACGTCGTCGTCCACGAGGTACGCGCGGTACCGCCGTCCGTGCTCGTCGTCACGCACCGTGAGGTCGTGAACGCCGTCCACGATTTCGGTCGGCATGGCCAGAGTCGTCGAGAGCGGACTGTAAATACGTTCGGCTCCGCCGGTGGGTCCGCGAACGCGGTTCACTCGTCGGCGTCGGCGCCCTCGCGCTCGTCGACCTGCGCGAGGAGGTCACGGAGGGCCTGCCGGGCGGCCCGTTCGCGGACGGCCGCGCGGTCGCCGTCGAACTCGTAGCGGGCCACCGTCGTCGTCGACGACTCGCTGCCCCAGGGACCGGCGTAAGCGACGCCGACGAACGCCGTACCGACCGTGGTCTCGGCTGAACCGCCGTCGGGGCCGGCGACGCCGGTGGTGGCTAGCCCCCAGGTCGCGTTCGCGGTGTCGCGGGCGGCCCGGGCGATGTCGCCGGTGACGGGCTCGCTGACGACGCCGTGGGCGTCGAGCCGTTCGCGGTCGAGCGCGAGCAACTCACGGAGCGAGTCGTAGGAGTACGGCACGAGCGCCCGGTCGAGGTACGCGCTGGCGCCGGGTCGGTCGGTGAGGAGGGCGGCAACGAGCCCGCCGGTCAGTCCCTCAGCGACGGCGACGGTCTCCTCGCGGTCGGTCAGGGCGTCGCCGACGCGGCGCTCTATCGGTGAGTCCTCGGCGAACTGGTGCATGGGGGAGCGGACGGCCCGACCGGGTATGAAAACACCGCCGACCGGGGACGAGTCGCTCGCACTCGTCCCCCGAGCTCCCGCGCGTCGGGCGCTCTCTCAGGCCGTGAGTTCGCGCGCGTCGAACCGCTGACGGTTCTCCTCGCCGACGGCCTCGACGATCAGTTCGGGGCCGCGGTGGGAGAGGGCCTCGACGTCGAGGATGCGCTCGACGGACCAGCCCTGCAGGCGCATGAGCCCGTCCTCGTCGATCTCGACGAACGTCCGGGGCCGCTTCCCGGCATCGATTGCCCACTCCTCCCCGCCGAACTCGAAGTCGTCGCCGCCGCCCGAAGCGTAACTGAACACGACCTGGTACTGCTCGCGGGACTCCTCGGCCCGGTCGTGGTCAACGCGGCTGTAGGTCTCGAAATCGAAACCGAAGTGCCGACACCACTTCCGCAGGTACCCCTCGTGGAAACGCTTCGTTTTCGACCCTCTGCCCGTCGTCCAGACGATATGCTGAGGGGACGGCTTGTTTCCGAGTGCCGGTGTTTTCATAGCTGAAAATTGGAGTGGTATCGGCAATAAGCAGATTGGCCGTCCCTCTACATTACTGTCTGACACGACTGGGTAGAAAGACACTCGTTTCGGGCGGTCCGAGCGCGAGTATGGACTACGAGGAGCCGCAGTTCTTCCGTGTGATGCAGTATGCGGACGCGGCCGACCGGGACGTCGTCGACATGGTGAGCGGGAACCCGGACTGGGAGCCGCCGGCGGCGCTGCGGTCGGCGCTTTCCGACTACGCCGAGGCCGACCCCGCCGAGTTCCAGTACCCCGCCAGCGAGGGGCTGTCGGCGCTTCGGGCGGAGATCGCCGAGCGCCGTGGCGTCGATACCGAACAGGTGATCGTCACCAGCGGGGCGGGGGAGGCCAACCACCTCGCGACCGTCGAGGGGCTGGACCGCTTCCCCGGCGACGAGGTCCTGCTGACCGACCCGGTGTACCCGTACTACGCCGGTCGGGTGAACCTCCTCGGCGCCCGGAGCCGGTACGTTCCCGTCGAGCCGGACGGCCAGCTCGACCCCGACCGCGTCCGCGAGGCCGCCAGCGACGAGACGGCCGTCGTCGTCGTCAACAGTCCGAACAACCCCACCGGCGCCGTCTATCCCGAAGCGACGATGCGGGACCTCGTCGCCGTCGCCGAGGCGCACGACGCTCTGCTCGTCAGCGACGAAGTGTACGACCACTTCGATTTCACCGGCGAGTTCGCCAGCGCGCTCGCGGTCGACTCCGCGCACCGCGTCGTCACCAACTCCTTCTCGAAGTCGATGGCGATCACGGGCTTTCGGGTCGGCTACGGGGTCTACCCCTCGGAACTGGTCGAACGGGTCGCCACTCGACATATGCTGACGAACGTCACCGCGAGCCGCCCGGCCCAGTACGCCGTCTACCGTGCGCTCCGCGAGACCGGTCCCGAGTACTATGCGGAGAATCGGCGTCTGCTCGAAGACCGCGTGGCCGCGTTCACGGACGCGCTTGACGACGCCGGTGCCGAGTACACCGACCCCGGCGGGAGTTTCTACGTCATGGCGCGCTTCGAGGGGTTCCCGGGGACGATGGCGAACGTCGAGCGCCTGATCGACGAGGCGGGCGTCGCGGGGATGCCCGGCGAGGCATTCGGCGAGTCACGCGCCGACTGGTTCCGGTTCGCGCTGGTGACGCCGCGGGCCGCCGAGGCCGCCGAGCGCCTGGCCGACTACTTCTAGACCGTCGCTTCGGTGTGTCGTGCCGGGAGGAACGCGAATATCGCGACCGAGGGGAGCGTCAGCACCGCGAGGCCGATCATCGCGAGGTCGAACTGGCCGGCGTCGGCGAAGACGCCGACCGCGACCGAGCCGGTCGAGCCGAGCGCGAAGAAGGCCGTCCGTACGAGGCCCCACGTCGTCCCCTGGACGGCCGGCGGGATGGCTGCGACGACGTAGGCGTTGACGACGGGCCCGACCGCCAGCCGGACCCCCATCGGGACCGTCAGCAGACCGAGCGCGAGCGCCCCTTCGACGTAGGGGAGGGCCACGAGCGGCGGGATGCCGAGGAGTGCGATGGCGACCAGCACCCGCCCGTGGCCG
Organism: Halorientalis marina; assembly: GCF_023028345.1. Taxonomy (GTDB): domain Archaea; phylum Halobacteriota; class Halobacteria; order Halobacteriales; family Haloarculaceae; genus Halorientalis; species Halorientalis marina. Next base: position 1,151,774 of record NZ_CP095487.1, read on the forward strand.
TAGCGGTCGGCCGCCCGCCCGGCGACGGACTGGAACGCCGCCCCCGCCACGAACAGCACCGCGAACAGCGCGCCGGCAGTCCCCGCCGTCAGTGCCTTCCGTTCGACGAGGTACGTCGTGTAGAAGGCGGTCAACCCCTGGAAGGTAAAGAGCATGAACGCGGCGCCGACGGCCGCCACGAGGACGGTCCGTCGGGTCGCGGCGTCGACGACGGCACCGACCGTCCTGCCGCCGTCGGTCGCCGCCGGACCGTCGGCCGAGTCGCGGCGCTCGCGGTTCGGGACGGCCCACCAGACCCCGGCCGCGAGGACGAAGAACGCGGGCGCGAAGGCCGCGAGCGCGACCTCCCAGCCGGCCCAGCCGGGGAACAGGTCGTCGGCGCGATTGCTGAGTTGCGTGGCGACGAACGGGAGCGCCGCGGCGCCGACGCTCCCCGCGGCCAGCGTCAGGCCGAACGCCGCGCCGTCGTTCTCCCGGAAGGTGTTCGAGAGGACCGTCCCCCGCGGCGGGCCGAACAGGCCGGTCCCGAGGCCGAACAGCGAGGCCGCGAGGAGAAAGACGGCGAAACTGGGCGCGAACCCGAACGTGACGAGACTGGTGCCGGCGACGAGCAGACTCGCCGTCAGCAGGCGCCGCTCGCCGACGCGGTCGACCATCGTGCCAGCGGGCAGTTGCATCCCGGCGTAGGTGAGCCAGATCAGCGTCACGGCGAGGCCGGCCGCCGCGTTGTCGACGCCGAAGGTGTCCTTGACCTGTGGCAGCAGGGCGGGGATGACGAACCGGAGTCCGAGCGTGACGAACCAGCCGGCGGCGACCGTCGCCAGCACCCAGCCGCGACCGCCGCCACGGAGCGGGGCCAGTCGGGCCAGCGCCCCGGTCGCTCCGTCGTCACCGCTCATCGGTCACGCCGTACCACTCGTCGCTCGGCTGGCAGTACACGCCCGTTCCTGTGGACCGTTCGCTCAAGGGTCTGTCGGAGCGCCACGCGGCCCGCTCAGCCGTTCCGGTAGCGGTCGATCCCGCCGCCGGCGATCAGGCCGAGCGAGAGCGCGGTCAGGACGAGCTGGAGCTCGCCGAACCAGAACGGGAGTTTCGGGAACACTGCCCGGATGCCGACCAGCGCGAGCGAGAGGACGGGCACGTCGTCGTCGCTGGTCTGGACCCGCTCGGACTGCTCGTAGCGCAGGTCCGGGTCGCTCGCGGTCGTCGTCGCGTTCGTCCCGTCGGTCGCGTCCGTGTCGTTCGTGATCGCCCCGCCGTCGCTCTCCGCCGTCGCGTTGGGCGTGTACGGGCCCGTGAGTTCCCCCTCGGGCTGGAGATCGGCCTCGTAGGGGATCAGATCCGTGCTGTTGCTCCAGACGACCCCGCCGCTGCGGTTCACCTCGAAGACGCGCGTATTGAGCGAGTCGGTGACGAGCGTGTTCCCGTTGGGGAGGCGGTCGGCGTCACGGGGCCAATCGAGGCCGAGGTCTCCGGCCTCTTCGAGGGCCCACGCCGGCCGCCAGGTGCCGTTGTCCTGACGGTGGAGTTCGACGATCCGGTCGTTCTCGCTGTCGGCCACGAGGATGGCCCCGTCACCGAGCCACTGGGGATTGTGCTGGTGGTCGATGACGTCGGGGTTCCCACAGCGAATCTCGCCGTCGCCGTCGTAGTCCTGGAGCTGCCCCCCGATGTCACAGGCGTCGTCGTTCTCCGCGGACCGGTCCTCGTTGATGACGTCGACGACGCCCTCGCCGCGCTCGATGACGACGATCTGGTTCGCGTTCCGGACGGAGACGAGGAAGCGGTCGTCGCCGAGGTAGTCGACGTCGTTGATGTGGAGCCAGTCGGTGGTCGTGGGATCCGGCGGAGCGTCGTAGAAGCCCGACTCCGCGGCGCGCCACTCCCACTCGACTTCGCCGTCGGAGACGACTACGACGCGCTCGTGTTCCATGTCGGTGAACACGAAGCTATCCTCACCGATCGGCTCCACGTCGTGGACCTCCCGGTGGGTCGGCGACCGGATGGGGAAGGTGTACTCCGAAACCGTCGCGGGCCCGCCCTCGGCGTCGGGGTCGATCACGCGGAAGCCGGTCTTGGTACAGGGCGGATCGTAGGGGTCACAGCCCGACTCGTAGTCGTTGTTGTGGAACCCGGCGACGACGTTGCCGTTGTCCATCCTCGTCGCGTCGAAGTAACTGTCGCGGTCGCTGACGCTCCAGATCCGCTCGCCGTCCCGAAGGAGGTAGACCTGCCCGTTGCGCTGCCACTGGGGCCCGCCACCCTGGATGGCGACGAGGACGCCGCCGGGGTCGGCCGAGTCGTTCGCTGCCGTCGTCGTCGTCCGGCTGTCGCTCGCGAGGACCGCGCTCCCGTCGCGGGCCACCTCGCGCGTCGGTGCCGTCGTGGCGCTCGCGACGAGGGTCGTGGTCAGGAGGACGACGCCCAGCGCGACGAAAACGGTACTCCGCGGGAACCTCATCGACCCGAGAGTCCGGCGGCCGGAATATATCTCTTCTGGACTCCCGTCCGGAATCCGGAGGTTCATACGCGAGGAGGACCCCACCTCCGCACACGACATGAGCGGCGACCGGGACCCGGCGACATCGGGTGAGGCAGGTGGTTCGAGTCGGGCAGCGGACGACGAGCCGCCGGCCTGGCGCGAGGTCTTCGGGTTCGACGAGCCCTACGCGAACCAGGCCGACGCCATCGAGTCGGCCATCGACGCCGGCCGCGCCGAGGGCTTCCTCGCGATGGAGGGTCCCTGCGGGACGGGAAAGACGATGGCCGCGCTCACCGCCGCGACGACGCTCGTTCGCGCGGGCGACTACGAACGCGTCGTCGTCGTCACGCCGGTCAAACAGCAACTCCAGCAGTTCGTCGACGACCTGCGGACCATCAACGCCGGTCTCGACGAGCCGATGGACGGCATCGCCCTCGTGGGCAAACGCGACCTCTGTCCCTACGGCCGCGAGGACGTGTTCCCCCGCGATTCGTCCGTCCACGACCGCTGTGAGGACCTCCGGGAGACCACCGCGCGCCTCGTCGAGGCCGACGGCGGCGGGACCGAGAGCAGTGTGGCGGCCGCCGACGCCGCCGTCGGCGGTGACGACGACGAGGAGACCTGGTGGGACCCGGGGAAGGCGAGCGACCTCGTGAAAGCCGCCCGGCAGGACGCCGGCGAGTTCGAGACGCTGACCGACGACCGGCTCTCGACGGCCGGGGCGACGTCGCCCTACCGCCGCGAACAGCCGAGCGCGCCCACCGAGGTGGACGACGACGAACCCCTCTACTGTCCGTTCGAGGCCGACTGGTACGCCCGGAACAAGGGCTCGCCCGTCGACTTCACCGCCGGCCGGCACAACGTCCTCACGAGCGAGGAGTTCCTGCCCGCCGCGACCGAGCGGGGGACCTGCCCCCACCGAGCGATGAGCGTCCTCCTCTCTGAGGCGGACGTGGTCGTCGGCAACTACAATCACCTGTTCGACCCCGGCTCCCGGCCGCTCGTGCAGGACGCCCTCGACGAGGATACCTTCGTCATCGTCGACGAGGCACACCGGCTGGAGGAGCGCGTCCGTGATCTCCTCTCGGACCGCGTCGGCCGGCACACGCTCGTCCGCGCCCGCAACGACTGCACCCAGCTCCTCCAGTTGGCCCGACAGAGCCGCGAACACGAGACGGAGGTCGACGACCTGCTCGCGACTCACGAGGTCACGCTCGACGCCGTGGAGCGGGCCCGGGAGTTCTACGACGACGTGGTGCGGTGGCTGACCGAGCGCGTCGCGGCCCACCTCGACGAGGAGTTCGGCGAGACCTGGCGGGAGCGCCCCGACGAACTGCCCGAGGAGCCCCGCGAGATACCCCTCCGTGACCCCGAGCACGAGGAGCGCGACGACCTGACGGAGTGGGCGGAAGGCGAGGGCTACACCGGTGACGTCTGGCGGACGCTGGACCGGGTGGGCGTGGCCGTCGACCGGACGCTGGAGGAACTCGGCGAGGGCCGGCAGTGCGTCGCGCCGGCGGTCGGCGCGACGATCCATAAGTGGTGGGAGCGCGACCACGTCACCCACTTCCGGGAGGTCGAACTGGAGGCGGCGCCGGCCGACAGCGACGCCGTTGCCCACCCCTGGCAGACGGTCTACACCGCCGGCCTCCTCCTGTACGACTGTATGCCCGCCGAGGCGCTGCGCTCGGTCTTCGACGAACTCGGCGGCGGTGTCCTGATGAGTGCGACGCTCGAACCGATCGACGTGTTCACGCGCGTCTCCGGGCTGGACGCGCTCGAACGGACGGGGACGGGCGGGGTCGCGGCCGACGACGACGACCCCGGGAGGCCCATCACGACGCGCAGCTACGGGCTGACCTTTCCCGAGGAGAACCGCGAGAGCTGGCTGGTCGACGCGACGGCCTACACCGCGCGCAACCGCGGTGACCCGGTCCGGGACCACGGCAACCGCGTCCGCGACGAGTACGAGCAGGTCCTCCGGACGGTCGCGCGGAGCCCGGGCAACGTCATGATCGCGATGCCGAACTACCGCGAGGCGGCCTGGGCCGGCGACTACCTCCGCGAGGTGGTCGAGAAGGACGTGCTCGTCGACGAGTCCTCCTCGAACGAGGCCACCGACGACCTGAAACGCGAGTTCTTCCACGGGCCAGGGAAAGTCCTCGTGACGAGTACGCGCGGGACGCTCACGGAGGGGGTCGACTACGACGGCGACAAACTCCACGCCTGTGCCGTCGTCGGCGTGCCGCTGGTCAACATCGGCTCGCCGCGAGTCCGGGCGGTCCGGGCGGCCTACGGCCGCGCGTTCGGCGAGGAGAACGCCTTCGAGTACGCGCTGACAGTGCCGGCGGTCCGGCGCGCCCGGCAGGCTATCGGCCGGGTCATCCGCGGGACCGACGAGGTGGGCGTCCGAATCTTCGTCGGCGAGCGCTACACGCCCGACGCCGTCCACTCCGTCCACGAGTACCTCTCCCCCGCAGAGCGCGCGGAGTTCGTTCGGATGACGCCCGACTTCCTCGCCGACCAGTTCACCGCCTTCTGGGCCGACCACGACCCGCCGGCCTGAGCCGTGTCACCGTGGCCCGTGGTGACGAGCCTGAACCGGATAATTTGGCCGGTAGGGTCGCTTCGAGCAGGGATTTGCCGGCGAGCGTTGCACGGATTCAGAAAGCCTATTTGCCGTGCTCACTCCCCTCCCGATGATGCCCGAGTGTCAGAACTGCGGTTCTTTCGTGACTGAAGACTACGTACGGGTGTTCACACCGGAGGTACACGACGGTCCGCGGGTCTGTCCCAACTGCGAGGACAAGATCCGCGACGGCAACGACGTTCGCGAGGCACGCTCCTCACGCTCCTGACGCCCCGGGTCGTCCGGGGTCGCCGCATCGCTCTCACACAAGGATTATTCTGGTCGCGTTCGCACCGGTCGGCCGATGGTCCCCGCGCTCTCTCGCCGACGCCTCCTCGCAGCCGCCGGCACGCTCGCTGTCGGCACGGGCATCGGCACCGCACTCGCGAGTTCGTCCGCCGGCTCCGGGTCGGCCTGGCCGATGGCTCGGCACGGCCCGGCGGGTCGGAGCCACGCCCCGGACGCGCGACCGCCACGCGACGGCGTCGCCGTCCGCTGGAAACGCCCGGTCGACTCCGACCGCGGGTTCGCCTACGGTGCGACGCCGGTCGTCGCCGACGGACGCGTGTACGTCGCCGGCGACGACCTGCGCGTTTTCGACGCCGGGACCGGACGCGACCGCTTCCGGGTCAACCGCGACCTCGGCACCGCCGCCGCCCTCGCGCCGGCGCGGGCGTACACCTCGCCGACGCTCGGCGTCGTCGAGTCGGGGCGCATCGGCGGCCTCCACGCCAACGGCGGACTCGACCTGTTCGGCAGCCAGGCGGGCGTCGAACGGTGGTCTATTTCGCAGGACCGCGGGACGCCGGTGTTCCCGAACGCGACGCCCGAGCAGCCCCCGCCGGTGGCCGCGGGCGAAACGCTCCTGTTCGCGACGGCCGGCGGGCTGCTCGCCGTCGACGCCAGCAGCGGGCGCGTCCGCTGGCGGGCCGGGACGGACTCGTCCCGCCCCGTCGTCCACGAGGGCGTGGTCTACGCCGCGGATTACCCCACCGGCGTCGTCGGGTACGATCTCGAGACCGGCGAGCGGCGGTTCGGCCACGAGGTCCCGGACACTCTCGCGCTCGGGGTAACCGCCGGCACCGACCGGCTCGTCGTCGCGACCGACGACGGCCTCGCGGGGATGGCCTACGACGGCACCGTCCGCTGGCAGTTCGCACCGGACGATCTCTACCGGGACCGCGGTGCCGTCGCGCTGGCCGACGGCGTCGCCTACGGAGGCTTCCGCGGTGAGGACGACGATTTCCTCGTCGCGGTCGACGCCGCCGACGGCACCGAACGCTGGCGGAGTCCGGCCGTCCCCGCGTCGGAGCCGCGGTTCGCCCCGCCGGCGGTCGCGGACGGCGTCGTCTACGTCCCCGAGCGCGACCGGGGGCTGGCGGGCGTCGACGCCGCAGACGGGTCGGTCCGCTGGCGGTTCGAGCCGAACGACGACCCGCTCCCGTGGTCGCCGGCGGCGCTCGCCGGCGACGCCCTCTACGCCGTCGGGAACGAGTACGTCTACGCGCTGGAGGAATCATGAGCACCGACGAACCGGCGGTCGAGGCGTCCGGCCCCGTCTCGTCGTCTTCGCCGCGGTTCTCGACCGCCGCCGTCCTCTCCGGCGCGCGCGACCGGCTCGCGGCACACCCCCGCGCGCTCGTCGCCTGCCTGCTCGCCGGTCTCGTCGTCGCGGGCGTCGACTGGCTCCTGCTCCACGACGCGGTGCCGACCGTTCGGTACGAGGGTATCGAGCAGGGACGCATCGCGGCGACGTTCCGCGTCGCCGTCGCCGTCGAGTCACGGGCGCGGGTGCCGCCGTCCGCCCTCCTCAACCTCACGCCGCGGTGGCTCGCCTGGACCGTCGGTCTCGTCCTCGCGAAGTACCTCGCCGTCGTCGCCGCGAGCGTCTACGCGCTCGCGACCCTGCTGGAGGTCGACCTCACGGCTCCGGCGGTCCTGCGCTACGGCGCACTCGTAGCGGTGCTGTGGCTCGGTGCCGGCCGGATCACCTTCGAGGGGGGTGCGGTCCTGTTCGGCCTCCCGCTCCTGATCGGCTTCTTCGTCGTCGCCGTCCGGCTCGTGCCGCTTCCGGGACGGGTGATTCGTGGGGATAGCATCCGGGCGGCGCTGGGCTGGAGCTGGCGCCGGGCCCGCGGGCACGGCTGGGCGCTGTTCGGCGTCGTCCTCGTCGTCGGGGTCGCGAACCACCTGCTGACGAGCGTGCCGGTCGTCGGCCCGGTCGGGAGCGGCGCAGTTGCGGCGCTGCACGCGGGCGTCGTGGCGACGGTCTGCCGCCGGTTGGCTGTCGCCGAGCGCGACGAGTCCGGGGCTACGTCGGGCGGTGACGGTCCGGACGCGGACGTGACCGCGGGGAGCGGCGACGGCCCGGGCACGGCCGACGAGAGCGATGACTGTCCGCCCACGTCGGACGAGGAGTCGGACGCCTGACTGGGCGAGACCGGGAAGTACACAAGTCCCGGGACGAACCGTCGCGTATGGACATCGAGGTCGAGCCCGTCGAGGAGATCGACGACGAGGCGGTGCCCCGCGGCGTGGACGCCGCCGAGTACGTCCTCTACGGCGGGAAGGGTGGCGTTGGAAAGACGACGATGGCGGCCGCGACCGCGCTCGCGAGCGCCCGCGACGACACCGCCACGCTCGTCGTCTCGACGGATCCCGCCCACTCGCTGTCGGACACGCTCGAAACCGATATTCCCGCGGAACCGGCCCGCATCCGCGAGGACATCCCCCTCTACGCCGCCGAAATCGACCCCGACGCCGCCGTCGGGGACGGTCCCTTCGACGCCGAGGGCGGCATGGGTGGACTGGGCGGCCTGGGGAAACTACTCGGCGGCGGGATGGGCGGTGCCGGCCCGGGCGGCGCAGGCCCCGGCGGACCCGGCGGCCAGGCGGGCGCGGGGCCAGAGCAGGACGCCGACGCCGAGTCGGTGGACCCCCTCTCCGGGCCGATGCCGGGCATGGACGAGGCCGCGGCCATGCGGATGTTGCTGGAGTATCTCGACGACGACCGCTTCGACCGGGTCGTCATCGACACGGCGCCGACGGGTCACACGCTCCGCCTGCTCGAACTGCCGGAGCTGATGGACTCGATGCTCGGCCGCCTGCTCACGCTCCGCCAGCGCATGAGCGGCCTCTTCGAGAACCTCACCGGGATGTTCGGCGGCGACGACGACGAGGACGCGGGCGCCGAGTTGCAGGACATGGAGGTTCTCCGCGAGCGGATCGAGCGGCTCCGGACGGTTCTCCGGGACCCAACGCGGACCGATTTCCGGATCGTGATGGTGCCGGAGGAACTGAGCGTCGTGGAGTCCCAGCGGATGCTCGGCCAGCTAGAGGACTTTGGCATCCCGGTCGGGACCGTCGTCGTCAATCGGGTGATGCAGGACCTCGCCGATATCGCCGACGTGGAGGGCGACTGGTTCGTCTCGCCCGACCTCGACGACTGCGAGTTCTGCCAGCGCCGCTGGCAGGTCCAGCAGCGCGCGCTGGGGGAGGCACAGGACCTCTTCCGGGGTCACGAGGTCAGGCGCGTCCCACTGTTCGCCGACGAGGTCCGCGGCGAGAACCTCCTTCGTGTGGTCGCGGCCTGCCTGGCGTAGCTACCGTCGCGCGAGGATTCGCGCGGCGGCGATTCCGACGCCGGCGATGAGGACCCCGAGCAGGCCGTTCAGCAGGAGGCCGAGCGGCCGCCCGTTCATTACGTTTTGCACACCCAGTGCGACGAACGCCAGCCCGACGAGGACGTGGAGTCCCAGTACGGCGGTCGGTGGGTTCGCGCCGACGTCGATTCCCAGATTCATACCCGCGTTCGGTGGCGTGGCCGCAAAAATCGCCCGGGTTCGGGCCGGCGGCAAGCCGTCGTCACGCCGCCGGCGTGTGTCAGGACTTCGTGACGACGAGTGCCCGCAGGTCGTTGACGTTCGTCCCCGTCCGGCCGGTCTCGATCAGCGCGTCGCGGGCGTCGAGGTAGCCGGCGGCGTCGTTGTTCCGCAACGCGGCCGTGGCGGCGCGGCGGTCGTCGACGGTGTCGCCGTCGACGAGGGCGCCCGCCGCGCCGCTGGCTCCGTCCTCGCCGTCGGTGTCGACACTCGCGAGGACGGCCGTCGCCGGGAGCGAGCGGGCCGCGCTCAGCGCGAACTCCGCGTTCGGCCCGCCCCGGCCGTCGCCCGTGACTGTCACCGTCGTCTCCCCGCCGGAGAGGACGACCGCGGGCGGCTCGATTGGGTTGCCGGTCGCCGCGATCTCGGTCGCGACCGCTGCCTGCGTGCGGGCGGCCTCGCGGGCCTCACCCTCGACCTGCGAGGAGAGGACGAGCGTCCGAAAGCCCGCGTCGGCGGCGGCCTCGCGGGCGGCGTCGAGCGCGGTCCACCCGTTCGCGAGGACGTGGTTCGTCACGCGGTCGAAACACGCGTCGTCCGCTGTCGGCGTCTCCGCGAGTTCGCCGGTCGCGCCCCCCTCCAGGCGCTCCCGGACGGCCGCGGGCGCGTCGATGCCGTACTCGTCGAGGACGGCCGCGGCGTCGGCGAACGTCGTCGGGTCCGGTGCCGTCGGCCCGCTCCCGATCACGGCGAGGTCGTCGCCGACCACGTCGGAAAACAGGAGGCCGACGACGGTCGCGGGCGCCGCCGCGCGGGCGAGCAGGCCGCCCTTGAGCGCCGAGCAGTGCTTGCGCACGGCGTTGATCTCGTTGATGGTCGCGCCGCTGTCGAGCAGGGCGTCGGTCACGGCTCGCAGGTCCGCGAGCGAGACGCTGTCGGCCGGTGCCGGGAGGAGCGCGCTCGCCCCGCCCGTGACGGTGGCGAGGACGAGCGTCCCCGCGTCGGCCGCCGCGACGGTCTCCCGGACCCGTTCGGCGCCGTCGACGCCTGCCGCGTCTGGGACGGGGTGACTCGCCTCGACGACCGCGATGCGATCCGTCGGCTCCGGGTCGTTCGTCACGACGACGCCGCCGGTCAGGCGGTCGCCGAGCAGGTCCTCGACGGCCGCCGCGACGCCCGCCGCCGCCTTCCCGCCGCCGACCAGGACGACCTCGTCGTACTCGTCGAGGTCGTAGGCGTTCCCGTCGACCAGCAGGTGGTCGCCGTCGAGCGCGAGGCGCTCGCGGACGACGTTGTCCGGGGCCGCGGCGCGGATGCCGGCCTCGACGCAGTGGAGCGCGGTCCGGTGGGTTGACGAGTCGGCGAGCGCGTCGCGGTTCGCGATCATCTAGACGAGTTTGCTGGCGAAGCGGAAGACCGTATCGCGCAGGCGGTCGGGGACGAACCGTGTGAGAAGCAGCAGGTTCGCCTGCCCGCCGACCGGGTAGCGCGCCTCGGGGTCGGCCGAACAGGTCGCCTCCCGGATGACCTCGGCGACCTCCTCCGGTTCCCCCGCGATGGCGCTTGTACCGCCGAAGAGCCGCTGTTGCTCGTAGAACTCGTAGAGGTCGTCGTAGGCACCCGACCGGTCCAGCCGGCCGTCGAGTTCCGCCGTCGCCCGGTCGTCGAAGTTCGTCGAGGTGGGACCCGGCTCGACCAGCACCACGTCGATCCCGTGGTCGTCGACCTCGTTGCGGAGCGCGTCGGTCAGCCCCTCCAGCGCGAACTTCGAGCCGGCGTAGACGCCCTGGCCCGGCGTCGAGATCCGCCCGGCGACGCTGGAGACGTTGACGATGGTCCCGTCGCCCTGCTCGCGCATGTGCGGGAGGACCGCCCGCGTGAGCCGGTGGGGGCCGTAGAGGTTCACGTCGAACTGGTCGTGGACCGCCTCGACCGGCACGTCCTCGACCGCGCCGAACTGGGCGTAGCCGGCGTTGTTCACCAGACACTCGATGCTCCCCTGCTCGTCGACGACGCGGTCGACGACTGACTCGATCTGGTCGTCCTCGGTCACGTCGAGTTCGGCCGTCTCACACCCCTCCTCGGCCAGGTCCGCCACGTCGTCGGTGTCGCGGGCGGTCGCGTACACCGTCCAGTCCTCCTCGTGGAAGGCCTTCGCCGTCGCGCGACCGATCCCCGATGAAGACCCCGTGATCAGCACCGTCTTCGCTGTCATACCCGCTCTCTCGACCGCCAGCAGTTAAGTCCCGACGATATCTTTCGCCTCGTCGGCGTAGGCGTCGGCCCGCCGCGTCGGCTCCGGGAGCTTGTAGCCGGCCGTACAGGCCAGGGCGAAGTCCGCCGCCGTCTCGGCGCTCACGCGGTGGCCCGGACTGACGTACACCGGATTCACGTGGCGGTTCGGGGAGTCGTACTGTTTCGTCTGGACGGCGTACCCGATGGTCGTTCCGGCGGGCGCGGTCACGTCCGCGTCGGCCGCGATGGCGACGCGGTCGCCGGCGGCCAGCCCCGCAGTGTCGGCCTCGGGCTCCCCACAGAGGAGGTTCTTGGCGATACCGAAACTCGGCAGGTCGAGCGTCACGCCGACGTGGGTCGCCAGCCCGGCCTCGCGGAAGTGTATCCGGCCGCTCCCGTCGAAGACCGCGAGGTCCGGGTCGACGGAGAGTTCCCGGAAGCCGGCGAGGATGGCGCCGCCCTCACGGAAGCTCAACAGGCCCGGGATGTACGGGATTTCGGTCGGCGCGACGGCGTGGACCCGCTCGACCACCTCGCCGCCCCGCATCGCCACGAGCGCGCTCACCGCGCGGTCGTCGTCGAGGAAGGCCTGATCGACGCCGACGACGACGGGCCGGTCCGCCGACGCCTCGCCGGCCGCGTCGCCGAGCCGTTGCTGCCCGGCGTCGCGCTCCCGGCAGACGCCGGCGGGGTCGAACGCGAAGTCGTCGGCAAAGACCGCGCGGTCGGCGATGTCGCGCTGGAGGGCTTCCATCGCCTCGCGGTCGAGACTCGCGTCGGGGACGAACTCGGGGTGGACGGGCTCCATGTCAGAAGGGGCCGCGGCCGCCGGGGCCGCCGGGGCCACCCGGACCGCGGCCGCCCATGCCGCCGCCGAGCTGGAGCTGTGACGGGGCGCTGAGCTTGTCCTTGACGCGCTGGCCGTAGGCCAGGCCGATGACGAGGCCGACGCCGTGGGCGACGTGGGCGATGCCGCCGCCGGCGAACCCGAGGATGCCGAAGGCCGTCAGGCCGGCGTAGGCGATGGTGATGAGCCACAGCGGGACGGGCAGGATGAAGTAGAGGTAGACCCGGAGGCTGGGGTTCAGGACGGTCAGGACGCCCATGATCGCCAGCGCGGCGCCGGAGGCCCCGAGCGCGCCGACGCCGATGCCCTGGTAGGCCTGGATCGCGATCTGGCCGAGGCCGGCGAGGACGCCGCTCCCGAGAAAGAGCAGCGCGAAGTCACGGGAGCCGACGTACTGCTCGACGATCCGGCCGAAGAAGTAGATCACGATGCTGTTGCCGGCGATGTGGAAGAAGCCGAAGGGGGAGTGCGAGAAGATGGAGGTCACCCACGTCCAGACGTACTCCGGATGCTGTGGCGAGATCACGAAGAGGGCGTTGTGGGCGCTCTCTCCCAGCGTCAGGAGGACGACGTGCTGGAGGAGGAAGACGACCCAGATGACGCCGAGAAAGACGTAGGTCATGTTGCCCCGGAAGTAGCCGAAGACGCCGCCGGGGCCGGTGTTGACCCCCATGCGACTCAGCACGTTCCCGCTCCCGCCGCCGCGCTGGTTCACGGAGTCGTCGAAGCCGCTGTCGAACACCTTGTCCGGGTCGTTCCAGTTCTCCAGGCCCGGACAGCCGTGGTTCTCGGGGAGGCGGTGGTCGGCACAGTAGGTCCCCCCGCAGTGACGACACTGGTACGGCATGTTCTCCTCTTTGCCGCACTGGTCACACTTCGCCATTGGCGAGCCGTATGTGACCGCGCGGGAAAGGCTTTCCCCACCTGTGTCCGCCCCGGAAAACGGGGCTGGCACGCGGTTCCGGGCCGATTCGCACCCCGCCCGTGACTGCCGGCCTCGGCACTGTTTTGAGCCTCCGGCCCCGACTGTTCACTGTGAAAGAGTTCGAGCGCAAAGGCCTCATCGAGCGCACCGAGCGCGAGGGTGCGACGGTGGGCGCGGACATCCCGGAGACCATCGAGGTCCAGGGTGAGGACGTGGACCTCCAGGCGTTCGTCTTCGAGATCAAGAAGCGCGACACCGTCCCCGCGGGCGAGCGCGAGCGGGTCGAACGCGCCAAGAAGAACCTCCGGCGCGAGCGCCTCCAGCGCAAGCAACGGCTGGAGGAGGGCGACATCTCTTATGAGGAAGGCGAGCATCTCGTCGAGGCTATCATCGGCATCGACCGCGCGCTGAACGCCCTCGAACAGCTGGGGCCGACCGACCTCGAACGGGAGGTCGAGGCCCAGGAGACCGCCGACCGGAAGCGCTGGATGCGGTTCCTGCAGAAGGCACTCGGCAACGAGGACGCGAGCAGCGGCGGCGTCGGCGTCGGTCGCGGGGGGAACTGAGATGGCCCGCAACGAGGAGGTCGCCGGCCTGCTGGAGGAGTTCGCCGACCTCCTGGAGGCCCAGGACGTGGAGTACAAGCCCCGGTCGTACCGCCGGGCCGCCGAGAACGTCCGCGCCCACTCCCGGGCCATCGAGGACCTCGCCGCCGAGGGACAGGACGCGGTCGGGGAGATCGACGGCGTCGGCGACGCCATCTCGTCGAAGATCGTCGAGTACGTCGAGACCGGCGAGATCGAGGAACTCGAAGAACTGCGGGCGGACCTGCCCGTCGACATGGCCGCGCTGACGAGCGTCGAGGGCGTCGGCCCCAAGACCGTGGGGACGCTGTACGAGGAACTCGGAATCACGGACCTCGACGACCTGCAGGCCGCGGCCGAGAACGAGGAAATCCGCGAGGTCGAGGGGTTCGGCCCGAAGACCGAGGAGAAAATCCGCGAGAACATAGACTTCGCCCGGGAGGCCCACGGGCGGGAACTGCTGGCCGAGGCCCGGCCCTACGGCGAGCGCATCCGGGACTATCTCGCGGACGTGGCCGCCGTCGACGAAGTCGCGTTGGCGGGGTCGATCCGGCGCTGGCGCGCGACCATCGGCGACGTGGACGTGCTGGTCGGCAGCGCGGACGACGAGGCGGTCGTCGCGGCGTTCACCGACTGGGAGGCCGCCGACACGGTCATCGAGGCCGGCACGAACAAGGCCAGCCTGCGGACCGACGGCTTCCGGGTCGATCTCCGCGTCGTCGTCACCGAGGAGTTCGGCAGCGCGCTCCAGTACTTCACGGGGAGCAAAGACCACAACGTCGCCGTCAGGAACCGCGCCATCGAACGAGACCTGAAGATGAACGAGTACGGGACGTTCGACGTGTCCGAGGTCGCGGACGCCGACGCCGGCCAGCGCGTCGGCGAGCGGGTCGCGGGCCGCACCGAGGAGAGTATGTACGCGGCGCTGGACCTGCCGTGGATTCCCCCGGAACTCCGGGAGGACCGCGGCGAGGTCGCGGCCGCCGCCGAGGGACGCCTCCCGGACCTGCTCGACGAGGGCGACCTCCGGGGCGACCTCCACACGCACACGGAGTGGTCCGACGGCAGGAACACGGTCCGGGAGCTGGCCGAGGGCGCTGCCGCGTTCGGCCACGACTACCTCGCGATCACCGACCACGCGACCGGGCCGGGGATGGTCGGCGGCGTCGGCCTCTCCGACGACGACCTGCGCGACCAGCTCGACGAAATCAGGGCGGTCGACGAGTCGGTCGACATCGACCTCGTCGCCGGCGTCGAGGCGAACGTCGGCGCCGACGGGAGTGTCTCGGTGGCCGACGACGTGCTCGCCGACCTCGACTGCGTGGTCGCCTCCCCGCACGCCGCCCTCTCGGGCGACGGGACCGAGCGCCTGCTCGCGGCCATCGACCATCCCGAGGTCGACATCCTCGGCCACCCGACGGGACGGTTGTTGAACCAGCGCGAGGGGCTGGATCTGGACGTGGCGACCGTCGCCGAGGCCGCGGCCGAGGAGGGAGTCGCGCTGGAAGTCAACAGCGACCCCCGCCGCCTCGATCTGGACGGGAGCGCGGTCAAGACGGCTATCGAAGCGGGCGCGACCGTCGCCGTCAACACCGATGCTCACCAGCCGGGGAGCCTCTCGTATATCCGCTACGGCGTCCACACGGCGCGCCGGGGCTGGGCCGAGGCCGGCGACGTACTCAACGCCCGGGACGCCGACGGCGTCCGTGACTTCCTGGAATGACTGGTGGCAGTCCCGGGGCGAGCGACCCCGAGACGGACGACCCCGAGCGTATCCGGGGACGGCTCCTGCTCGACGTGATGCTCGGGAAACTCGCGACGTACCTGCGGATGTGTGGCTTCGACGCCGCGTACGCGCTCGACCGCGGCGTCGAGGCCGACAACCGGATCCTGGGAATCGCCCGGAGCGAGGGGCGGACCCTGCTGACCCGCGACCGGCGGCTGGCGAACCGCCGGAGCGACTCGGTGCTGCTAACGAGCAAGGATATCGACGACCAGCTCCGGGAACTCCGGGCGGCGGGCTTTCGACTCGAACTCGACGACAGCCCGACGCGCTGTGGCCGCTGTAACGGGCGGGTCGAACCGGTCGAGGGGACGACGACGGCCGACCCAGCGGGCGCGGGGCGGGCGCCGGACCCGCCGGACTACGCCCCGGACCCGGCCGCAGTCGACTGCTGGCGCTGTCGGGAGTGCGACCAGTGGTTCTGGAAAGGGAGCCACTGGGACGACGTGGCGGCCCGGCTCGACGGTCTGGACGGCGAGTGAGGTCGGATCGTCCCCCGCGCTGTTCACGCCCGAAAGCGGCTCACAGGGAGGGCGACCAGCCGACAGTGCCGCCGAGCGCGTGCCGCCCCAGTTCGTCTCGCTCGATTAGCTCTCCCACTCGGGTTCTCTGTCCTCGACGAAGGCGGCCATCCCCTCCTCCTGGTCGGCGGTGTCGAACAGCCCGGACCAGAGCCGCTGCTCGTAGTCCAGCCCGGTGTCGAGGTGCGTGCGGTGGACCTTCGTGAACGCCTCCTTGGCCGCCCGGATGGCGTACTTCGGCTGGGCGGCGATTTCAGCGGCGAGGTCATGGACGTGGTCGTCCAGTTGGTCGTGGGCCACCACGTCGCCGACGAGGCCGTACTGGTCGGCGTCCTCGGCGTCGATGCGTTCCGCGAAGTAGACGAGGCGGCGGGCGACCTCGTCGTCGACGAGGCGAGCGAGCCGCTGGATGCCGCCCCAGCCGGGCATGATGCCGACGCTGACCTCGACCTGGCCGATGACCGCTCGCTCGCTGGCGACGCGCATATCCGCCGCCAGCGCGAGTTCACAGCCGCCGCCGAAGGCGTAGCCGTTGATCGCCGCGATGACCGGCACCGGGAACGTCTCGGTTTTGGTCATCACCCGGTGCCCGAGTTCGGAGTACTCCTGTGCCTCCTGGACGCCGAGGTCCTTCATGTACGCCAGGTCCGCGCCGGCGACGAAGGCGTCGTCGCCCGCACCGGTCACGACCAGCGCTCGCGTGTCCCGCTTTTCCGCCTCGTCGAGCGCTTCGTCGAGCGCCTCCAGCGTGGCGACGTTCAGCGCGTTCAGCCGGTCCGGCCGGTCGACCGTGATCGTCGTGATGCCGTCCTCCGTGTCGAGTTCGACCGTGTCCCAGGTCATAGCCCAACTGCGCCGACCGGCCCCATAAGCGCTCGGGCGCTCCCGGGAACTGACGAGTGGTGTGTGAACACGCCACATTGCCCGTCGGATGCAGAAGGTCGAAATAGGTGCTTCGCCTACCGCCGGACGATGACCCTCTCGGAGGAGGCCCGCGAGCGACTCGCCGACGTCGTGGCGCTCCAGCCCACGAAGAACGCCGAACTCCAGGATCAGTGGGGGATGAACAGCGGCAGCGAGGTCCACGGCTACCTCGAATCCGAACTGAGCGACTACTACTACCGCGACGACGACTCGCTGATCTGTGCGACCGACGAGGCCGCGGCGCTGGTCGGCGCCGAGACGGAGACCGACGACGGCGAGCGCATCGTCCGCGTCCCCGTGCTCCAGGCCGCCGTCCTCGGCGTCGTCGCCGGCCCCGACGAGGACTCGGAGAGCGTCGTCTCCGTCCTCCAGAAACTCCGGGAGGCGGGCCACGACCCCGCCGTCGAGGACGTCCGGAGCGCACTCCGCAATCTCTCGAACAAGGGACTGATCGAGACCGTCCAGCGAACGGTGCCGACCTTCCGGCTGGCACTCGACCGCGACGAGTTCGTCGTCGAGGAGATGGACTGACCGCGCTGCCGCCCTCTCGCTACTTCTCTCGCCCCGGCCGCTGCCGGCGCCGCTGTCGGTCGAGCAGTCGCTTGATCGCCTTCCCGGGACCGCCCGTGACGGGCCACCCGCGCTGGCGCCACGCCGGCGGTTCCGGTTCCCACTGCGGACAGGAGCCCGAACACTCCGCTGCAGTCGGGTGTCGCCCCTTCGCCGCACACCACGGGAGCACGTCGCCGTCCGCCGACCGCACCTCGAAGTGCCGGCAGTCCGGCCGCATCGTGTCGACGTAGGAGCGCCAGCCCCGCTCGTAGGCACGTTCGGCGATTTCGATACGCTTGTCGGCCTTCCACTCCGGGTCGGCGTACTCGAAGCGAGCGGCCGAGGCGTCGTGGCCCGTCCCGGTCGGTCGCTCCGCGATGATGGTCCCCGGGTCGTCGACGGCGAGCGCCCGCGGGTGCCAGGCCACCTCGGCAGCGTCGTCGTCGACGAGGAGGACGCCCGCCTCGACGGGGACGTCCTCGAGCAGTGCGGGCTCGACGGTCGCGCCGGTCGCGGTCGTCGCCACCCACACCTCGTCGGCGAGCGCGAGCGCCACGTCCCGCTGGAGCTGGGGCGCGAGGTCGCGGGCGGCGCTCGCGTCGAGGTCCGGCTTGTTCTCGACGGCGACGAGTCGTTCGACCCAGTCCGGGTAGGGCCACTTCCGGCGGAGTTCGATCCGGCCGCGCCCGTCCTTGCGGGTGTCGACGATGCCGCGGTCGCTCGCGCGGTGGACCGCCTCGCGGACGTACTGCCAGGGGTAGCCCGGGTCCGGGAGGGCGTCCCGGTACCACGCCCACTCGGCGGGGGCGTTGCGGACGACGTGCAGCAGGTCCGAATCGAGTCGCTCCGGGCCGAACCGCGCCCGCCGCCGGAGCGCGTCGGGGTCGGCCTCCACGACGATGGTGTCCCAGCGGCGCCGCTTCGTCCCGAGCTGTCGAGCGATGACTGCGGTCGTGTCGCCGACTGCGTCGCTCCCGCTGGGCGGCCACTCGCGTTCGGCCCACTGGCAGACCCGGAGCTCGAAGGTGAACTCCGCGGTGTCGTCGCTCACGGCTCCCGGTCGGGGCCGGGGCGACTTAAGCGGGTCGTCGGCCGTGGGCCGGGACTCCGTCGGCGGGTCGTCCCGGTCAGTGGTCGGTCTCCTCGTTCAGGAACTCGTGTGCCTCCTCCAGGATCTCCCGCGGGCCGTCCTGGGTGACGGTGTTTATGGCCTGCTCGTAGTCGCGCCACTGCAGGTCGCGGTGTTCGTTCGACAGTTCGGCGCTCGCCTCGAAGGACTTGGCGATGAACAGGTGAACCGTCTTGTGGATGGTGTTCCCGTTCGCCTCGAACACGTAGTCGTACTCTTTGCGGAAGCCGTCGATAAGCCGGAACTCGCCGATTCCGGCCTCCTCTTTCACCTCGCGGATCGCCGTCTGCTGGAGTTCCTCCTCGCCCTCGACGCCGCCCTTGGGAAATTCCCAGTCGCCCGGGCGGGACTTGAGCAGGAGGTACTCCCGACGGCCACGCGTATCGCGAAAGAGGATCGCTCCCGCGCTCGTGGCCTCTATCATTACGACACGGTACTCGGCGGGTACTTAAGAGAATGTCGGAGAGTTGACCGCCCCGTCTCCCGGTCCCACGGCGGCCCGCGTCGAAGGGATGGGTTTTTGCCTGTCGGCGGTCGACTGCCGGGTAGATGCCGTTCGTCACGAAACTGACGCTCGAAAGCGGTGACCGCCGCGGCCTCGACGACGTCGTCGACCGGATCAAGGAGGAGGCCGCGCGGAAGGGCGTCGAGTTCAAGGGCCCTCATCCGGACCCGCCGGACGAACTCGCCGTGCCACAGAGCGCGCGGCTCGTGGCCGACAGCGACCACTTCTCCTCCTGGCGCTACACCGTCTACCGGCGGAGCATCGAGATCGTCGGTCACGACGAGTTCGCCCGCTCGGTGGCCGAACGGGACTTCCCCGACGGCGTGTACGTCTCCGCCGAGATCGAACAGCGGAGCCAGCTGGGCTGAGGCGGCCGGGCAACAGCCAAGTCCCTCCCTCGCATTCCTTCCCGCATGAGCGACAGCGACGCCACCGACCGCGTCCCGACGGACCGGCTCGTCGACCTCCGGCGGACGTTCCACGAGCGCCCGGAACCCGCCTGGCGGGAGTTCTGGACCACCGCCCGGGTCGTCGACGAACTCGAACGCATCGGCGTCGACGACCTGTTCGTCGGCCCCGAACTCCTCGCCCCCGAGGCCCGGATGGGCGTTCCCGACGAGGCCGACCTGACGGAATGGCACGACCGGGCCCGCGACGCGGGCGCGGACCCCGACACGCTCGACCGCCTTGGCGGCGGGCAGACGGGCTGTCTGGCCGTCCTCCACGGCGACCGCGACGGCCCGACGGTCGCCCTCCGGGTCGATATCGACGCCCTCCCGCTGTCCGAATCCGGGGCCGACGACCACACCCCTGCCGCCGAGGGCTTCCGCTCGCGTCACGACGGGGCCATGCACGCCTGCGGCCACGACGCCCACATGACCATCGGGCTCGGCGTCGTCGAGGCACTCGCCGACCGGGACTTCCCCGGCACCGTGAAGGTCCTCTTCCAGCCAGCGGAGGAGGTCGTCGGCGGCGCCGCGTCGGTCGTCGCGGGCGGCCACCTCGACGACGTGGACTACCTGCTGGCCCTCCACATCGGCCTCGACCACCCGACGGGCGAGGTCGTCGCCGGCGTCGAGGGTATCCTCGCGGTCTCCCACTTCCGGGCCGAGTTCTCGGGCGAGTCCTCCCACGCCGGCGGTCACCCGGAAGACGGCCGCAACGCCGTCCAGGCGATGGCGACGGCGGTCCAGAACCTCTACGGCATCCCGCGTCACTCCGAGGGCGCGACACGCATCAACGCCGGCGACGTGGGCGGCGGCACCGCCGCGAACATCATCCCCGAACACGCGTACATCGAGGGTGAGGTCCGTGGCGAGACGACCGAACTGATGGAGCACACCCGCGAGCACGCGGACCGAATCCTGACGAACGCCGCCGAGATGCACGACTGCGAGGTGTCGGTCACGACCGCCGGCGAGGCCCCGAGCGCGACACCGGACGACGCGGTGGTCGACGTCGTCGAATCGGTGGCCGGCGAGACGGCTGGCGTCGACTCGGTCCGCCGGCACGCCGACCTCGGCGGGAGCGAGGACGCCACCTACCTGCTGCGTCACGTTCAGGAGCAGGGCGGGAAGGCCAGTTTCGTCGGCGTCGGGACCGACCACCCCACCGGCCACCACACGCCGACGTTCGACGTGGACGAGGCGTCGCTCCCGCTCGGCGTGGCGGTACTCGCGGACTCGATCCGGCGACTCGCCGACGAGCGGCCCTGACGAGAGGTCGCGGCCGGCCCGGAGTCGGGCCGGCAGGTCGTCACCGACCGCTCACTGCCAGTCCCCGAGGACGAACGTCTGTTCGCTCCCCGGATCGCTCCAGATGACCTGCACGCCCGCGTTGTCGAGCGCGAGGTCGCTGTAGGCGTTCGTGCTCGTCGGGTCCTTGAGCGTACTCCGGTTCACCGTGACGGACATCCCGGCGGCCACGTCCTCCGGCGAGCCGTCGGCCATCTCCTGCCAGGTGTAGCGTCTATCGACCACGTCACCCGGCACCGCCGCCTCCGAGACGACGATGTCGACCCGTTCCGCATCGACCGTATCCCCGCTATCGTGGGTGATTTTCAGACTGTCCTCCGGCGGTGCGTCGTTCGACGCGTCGTAATCGAAGGCGATCGCGACCCGCGGTGCCGACGTCTGCTGGTCGTTCGAGAGCCCCAGGAAGAACGACGCGGCCGTGGCCGCCAGCAACACCGTGATCGCGACCATCAGCACCACGCCGATGACCTGTGACACCGCCTGATCGTCACGCAGCAGTTCGTACAGTTGCATTCTTCCTTCCCCCAACACGAACGGGTCCCGACCCGACGCCCCGTCTCAGCCCGAGTGCCGTCCCCACGGTTCGTGGGCCGGGACGGTCCCGTCCCGTGTTATCGATACTAGCCGACTCGCCACTCATAAAGCTTGAGCAGGGGTTACACCGGGGTTTATGAGGAACTCGGCCACGGAGCGAACAGGGTCGGCGACGGGGCGGCAACCGACGGGTCAGTACTTCGGATCGGCGCCGGTCGTCGTGTAGATCTCCTCCATCAGTTCGTCGCGGCGCGACCGCCAGGCCGGGAAGGCGTCGGGCGTACCCGGGTACTCCTCGTAGTGCTCGAGCAGCCGGTCGGCCAGTCCCTTCGTCTGGTAGAGGTCGTAGATGGTACTCCAGTGACCGTAGCTCTTGACCGCCGTCTTCAGTTTCAGGAGCGGGCCGATGTCGGCGGAGCCGGAGTACAGCGCCTCGGAGAGCTTGGTGACGGGGAGTGCCGCAAGCAGGGCCATCAGGTCGTCGATGTCGTAGGCCGTCGTGAAGATGTTGTACACGTCGAGTGCGGCGTAGCGGCCGCCGAAGTGGTCCATCACGCGCTCGTTGTACTCCCAGAGCGCGGACTCCCCGACGGTTCCGTCGCTGATCCCCTCGATGGCCGCTTCCGCGGCGTAGGTGCCGGCGTAGGCCGCCCCGGCGATGCCGCCGCCAGTCGTCGGGTTCACGTGGGCCGCCGCGTCGCCGACGGCCATGAATCCCGGTGCAGTCGCGGAGTCGTAGGGTCGCCGAGTCGGCAGGGCCGCGCCGAGCTTGTCTTTCACCTCCGCGTTCTCGAACTCCGGACGCTCGCGTACGTCGCGTTTCAGCGCCTCCACGAGCTGCATCGGGTCCTCGTTCATCTGGAAGCCCAGGCCGACGTTGATCTCGGTCCGGGTCCGCGGGAAGTACCAGAGATACCCCGCCGAACGCTGGGTGGGTTTGAACACGAGCGCGTCGTCCCACTCAACCGGCTCGTCGACCTCGACGATCTCCCGGTAGGCCGAGGAGAACTGCGAGTACTGGACGTTCGTGTCGAAGGTGGCCGCTTCCAGGTCGGCCTTGTCCTGCAACAGCGAGAGCGAGCCAGCACCGTCGATGACGACCTCGGCCTCGTAGGTGAGCGGGTCCCCCTTCCGGATCGCGGTGACGCCAGTGACCCGACCGTCGTCGTCCTGGCGCACGTCCTGGACGACGGTGTCGTAGTGGAACTCGGCGCCCGCGGACTCGGCGCCGTCGATGATCCGCCGGCCGTACTCCATGCGGTCGATGACGGCGAGTTCACCCGGCACCGGGATGTCGAGCACGGTGTCCTCGGCCGGAATCTCGAAGCGACCGTGGTCCACGTCGGTGTTGGTGAAGGCGGGTTCGATCTTCGATTTCGGGATGCTCTCGGGGAACTTGTCGGCGCCTTTGAGCGCGTCCCCGCAGGCGATGTGGCCTGCCTCCTGCTCGGTCTTGCGTTCGAGTACGACGACGTCGAGGCCCTCGGCGGCGACCGTCGCCGCCGCGTAACACCCTGCGGTCCCCGCACCGACGATAACCACGTCGTACGTCCGGGTCCCCCCGCCGGCCGTCGACCCGGCGGCGTCGGACTCCTCGGTTGCCATGCCCGCCCCTCGACACCGCACGGAGAAAACTCTTTATTCCGCAACTTGCGCGGACCCACCCGGTCGTGACGAGAACCGCCGGAATAAAGAGTTTTGTCGCGGCCCGCGTAACGACCGCCCATGACCGACTACACCGTGGAGTTCGTGGGGACGGGCGAGACCATCACCGTTTCCGAGAAAGATACCATCCTGCGGCGGTGCATCGACGAGGGCATCGCACAGGAGTACTCCTGTCGCGTCGGGATGTGTCTCGCCTGTTCTGCAGAAATCCTCGAGGGGGAGGTCACACAGCCCGCCGCCCACGGGCTCACGGACGAGGAGAAAGAACGGTACGCGCTCACCTGTATGGCGCGGCCGGCCTCCGACCTGAAACTCGACCGCGGCGAGTACCCGCCGAGCCTCGAAGCCGACGCCGTCGACGCAACCGGCGATCCCTCCGCCGCCGACGACTGACGGTCACTCGACGACCTCGACACCGGTCACCGCGAAGCGCGCGCCGCCGGCCGCGCTCTCCTCGACCGTGACCGTCCAGCCGTGGGCCTCGGCGATGCCGTCGACGATGGCGAGGCCGAAGCCAGTCCCGTCGTCGTCGGTCGAGTAGCCGCGGTCGAAGACCGCCTCTCGCTCACCCTCGGGGATGCCAGCGCCGTCGTCCGCGACCGCGAAGCCGGAGTCGTCGGGGAGGTCCGCGACGGTCACGGTCACGTCCGCTCCGCCGTGCTCCACGGCGTCCTGACGAGCTTGCGAGTCAGGGCTCGTCGAGCCGTGCTCGACGGCGTTTTTGACGAGGTTCTCGAACAGGGTCCGGAGCCGGTCCGCGTCGGCCAACACCGTCGCCTCGGCGTCGACGACCAGGTCGGCGTCGCCGGTCGCCACCGTCCCCCAGGCGTCGCGCGCCACCCGCTCGATGTCGACCGGTTCGGTCTCGTCGACGGCCCGTCCCTCCCTGGCGAGCGCGAGGAGGTCGTCGATGAGTTGCTCCATCCGCTCGTGGGCCTCGGCGACGCGGTCGAGGAACTCGTCGTCGTACTCGTCCTGCAGGACCTCGGTGTGGCCGATGGCGACCGTCAGCGGGTTCCGGAGGTCGTGTGCGACGACGCTCGCGAACTCTTCGAGCCGCTCGGTCTGTCGTTCCAGTTCGCGTTCGCGCTCCATCCGCTCGGTGACGTCCCGGACGATGCCGACCGTACCGTCGATCCCTTCGTCCCCGTCGAGGAGCGCGATATCGATCTCACACCACCGGGACGTCCCGTAGTTCGTCTCGACCTCGCATTCGAGGACACCGCGGTCCACGTCGCTCGTCAGGAGCGCCCGGATTACCTCCTCGCCTTCCAGCACGTCCTCGTCGTCGAGCAACTCGGAGACGTGTTCACCCACGATCTCGTCGCGCTCGTAGCCCGTCGCGGCGACGAACGCGTCGTCGACGAACTCGAACCGGCCGGCCCTGTCGAGGACGTACACCGGGTCGTTCGAGGTCTCGACGATTCGCCGATACTGCGTCAGTTCCTCCTCCCGACGTTTCCGTTCGGTGACGTCGACGAAGACGCCGACCAGCAGCGTCGAGTCGTCGGCCGTCACCGTCTCCCCTCTCCCCGAAATCCAGCGGCGCGTGCCGTCGGCCGTCTGCACCCGGAACTCGGCGTCGAAGCGTTCCTCCGTCACCGCACGCTCGAAGGCGTCGGCGACCGTCTCCCGGTCGACCGGGTGGACGCGGCCGAGCAACTCGTCGAGCGCCCCCTCGGTGGCCCCCTCGTCGATCCCGAACAATTGATTCACCGACGCGTGCCGGGAGAGCCGGTCGCTCTCCGGGTCCCAGGTCCAGACGCCCGTCTCGGTCCGTTCCAGCGCGTCGTCGACTCGCGTCCGGTCGAGGCCGGTCTCCACCTCGGCATCGGCTGGTTCTGCCGGCTCCGTGTAGACGCCGTAGACGCCCGGCGTGCCGTCGGCGGCGGTGAACGGGATCGTCCGGAACCGGAACCGTCGGCTGCCGTCGGTCGTGACCCTGGTGACGGTCGTATCGACGCGGTCCGTCGCCGCGGCCGCGTCCGCGTCATCTGCTGCGCCGGTCGGGACCTGCAACACGCCCGCGGACCGTCCGGCGAGGGCGTCGTCGGTAAGGCCGAACGTCTCCTCGAAGGCGGGATTGACCGCGCGGACGACCGCGTCGCCGTCAACGTACTCGAGACGGATCGCGGGGTCGGGGTGGCGCTCGAACAGGACGCCGAGGTCGGCAGCGTCCGGTTCGAGCCGGCCGTCCCGGTCGCCGCGGCTGCCGTCGCCAGCCGCGGTTCCGTTCACGGTGTGCCTGAGCGCGTCGAGGAGGACCGCGGGGTCGTCGTGGGCGCGGTCCTTCTCGACGTAGTCCGTCGCCCCGGCCGAGAACGCGTCGCTCGCCACCCGTTCGGAGCCGCTGTCGGTGTAGAGAACGAACGGGAGGTCGGGCCATCGCTCCCGGACCTCCTCAAGAAACGTGAGGCCGTCGACCTGTGTGAGGTCGTAGCCGCTGACGACGCAGTCGTACGAGCCGGTCCCGAGCGTATCGATCGCCGCCGCCGCGTGGTCCACCTCCTCGATCTCGAACTCGTCGTCCGCGGCCACCGTCGCTATCGCTGCGTCCGTTCCGTCGACCTGGTCGTCGACGTACAGGACCCGTACGGTCTCCGACTGCTGTTCCGCCACGCTTGAACGTACCCCCATCGACTACGTCTCGCTTTGACGACGTTTCATATAACAGTACTGTTCGTTCTTGGACCTCTTAGCGCCGAAATGAACCGATAACGAGTCACTACGGACTCGTAACGACGTGTTCGATATCTTCAGGCATCGTGAACGACCCCCTCGGGGACCGGGCTCGGCCGCTCGGCCGGGTTCGAGACCCCCGTCGCTCACGTCGTGTCGCCGGTCCCGTCGTCGTTCGCCTGCTGGTCCATGATCTCACTGTCTCCCTTTTCGCCAGTCCCGTCGTCCTTGCCAGTGATCTCGCCGCCGTCCTTCACGGACTCGCCGCCCGCGTCGTCCGACCACTCGTCGATCCGGCCGTCTCCGGCCAGCCCGCCCTGCTCGCCGAGCGTCGCGAGCGGGCCCTCGGGCGGCTCCGGCGGGGGCTCGTACCGGTACACCAGATCGTCCACCCGGCAGTAGCAGGTGTCCGTCGCCACGTCCTGCAACACGCGACGGTCACTGTCGATAGCGACGTCGACGAGTCCGTCCAGCGTCTCCACGTCGATCCGCTCGCCCGCGAACGTCTCCGGGTCGAGTCGTGCCGTCGTGATCCAGTCGTCGAACTCCGCCCGCGACCGCTCGTAGGTCATGTACGCCCGCTCCGCGTCCGTCAGTTCGATCCCGCCCCTGTATCGGGCGACCGCGAGACCGATCAACCCCACCAGTCCGAGGACGAACGCAAGTGGCGCGCCGCCCCGCCGGATCGGGCCGTACGTGTTTTGCACCGTGACGGTCCGGTTGGTGCTGGTGGTGTTCACGACGCGGCCCGGGTCGTCCACCCGGTAGATGCTGTCGTCGTCGCTGAACCGGACCGGGTACTCCTGTGTCCGAGCCACCTCCCGGTCGTTGACCTCTCCTTCGGTGTCGACGACCGCGACGAGGCGCACCTCCTTGGTCCCCGGGGTTCCGCCGACCCGCTCGTCAATCTGCCGCGTCTCGTTGAACAGTTCCGTCACGTTCCGGGAAAACGCTACCCGGACCGTCTCGCCCGGCGACAGCGATGCCGCCTCGGTGGCGTTCACTCGTCGCGTCACGCTCCAGTACTCGATTCCCTGGCCGCCCTCGTTCGCCTCGCCGACCGACCGTATTCGAAGCTCGAGGTCGACGTCCGCCCGCACGTCACCGCTCCGCGACGCATCGTAAGTGTACGTGAAGGCCCCGTTCAACCGTGGCGTGAGTCGGCTGAAGTACGCCTCCCGGTTCGCGAGCGTCTCGCCGGTCGGATACACCGGGTTCGGCGACTGGACCGTCCCGCGGTGGTCGAACTCGCCGACGAACTCGGCGCTCGTCCCGGGTCGCTGTTCGACGTGGACGCCCGGGTCCGCATACGCGTCGTAGGTTATGTATCCGCCCCCGACGACGAGTACGCCCAGCACGCCGACGACGAGCCAGAACTGACCGTCTAGTACTGCCCGTATCCGTCGACCCCGCTTCCCCATTATCGAGTAATCCATTTATCACGAACCGATAAAACACTTTGCCATCCGACACGGCCCCTACTCGCCCGTTACAGCCACCCGAGGGCCGTCCCTGCCCCGTCGCGGGAGCGCGATCGGAGCCGGCCGGTGCCGACCAGCGCCATCCCGACGACGTAGAACCCGCCGCCGAGCAGGGCGTCGATGACTATCAGTGGTAGCCACGGGTGCACCTCGTACAGCGTGGTGATCGTCGACTCCGGGAGTACCGCGAGGTACCGGTGCTGGACGAGAAACTGCCGGTAGTACCCGGTCTCCGGTGGCGCCGACAGCGTCAGCGTCGCGTTGACCGACGAACGGGCCGGAACGGACAGTTGCCGGGGTTCGATCCCGACGCCGTCGCTCTCCGGTTCGAGGAAGACGACGACCGGGACGAGCCCGCCGTTCCCTATCGGGTACTCGACCGTCTCGCTCGTCCCGGTCTCGATGACTCTCGGGCCCGGCGAGTCGGATTCCGCGCTCACGATGCCGAATTTCTCCGATCCTGCCGGTACGACCATTGCCGCCGTCGCCCCGACGACGATCAACAGCGCGAACCCCGCGACGACGACCCGCGTGCTCGTCCCCGAATCCCGCGACCGCTCCCGGTCACGGCGTCGGTTCTCACCCCCATTCAGCCACAGGTCGAGGACGTATGCGATGACTGACAGTGCAAGCAAGAGGTACGCGAGCCCCTGCACGCCGAGCAGCGACCGCGTGCCGAGCGTCGCCGCGAGGGTTCGCTGGACCGTCTCGAGCGCCGACTGGGTCCCGGTCACGACCGTCCCGACGAATGGGATCACGAGCACGGAGCCGCCCGGTTGCCAGGCGACGGCGACGATCTGTGTCCGCTTTACCAGCGGCTCCTCGTCGTCCTGATCGGTGAAGGGGTTGCCGTCGCCTTTCGTGACGAATCCGCGGTCGGTCTCCTCGACGACGCGGTGGGTCGTCAGCCCCCCGCCATTGAGCGTCTCCGCCCGGAACGTGATCACGTCACCCTCTTCGACCTCACCCGCGACGCCAGCCGGGATCGCCACGAACCCGTCGCCCGGGTCGAGCGTCGGCTCCATGCTATCGGACGTGACGTAACTCAGAAGCACCGGCTGACCGAGCACCTGCCCCGCGACGAGCGCCACGATGAGGACTACCGCGATCCCCTCCAGTACCAGGCCCACTTTCTTCTTCATGATCGAGTCCGTCGCCCCGTATCGTTCAACATCGCCCTCCTACTTTGTGGTCACGGTCCGACACCTCACTCACCCGTTGCGTAATACCACAGCCCCGCAGTCGAGGTGGCAAGCAGCAGGATCAACAAAACGAGCCACCACGGAATCTCACCCAGTACCAGGGACGCCCTCTGTCCGGTATCGGTGTCCCGTGCAGGATTCGCCGCCGTGAACGCCCCGTCGGTCGTGGTCGTTCCCGGTGGTTCCGCTGCGGTCACGGTGGTCGTGTTCACCGCCGTCTCGCCGTTGGTGCCGGTCCCGCTCGGTTCGGTGTCGGTTGTCGTGGTCGCCGTAGTCGTCGTATCGGTCGCCGAACCCTCATCGTCGTCCGAGGTCGGCGTATCGGTGGGCGTCGGGAGCGACTGGATATTGGTCTCTCCGGTGCCGCCACCACCA
This sequence comes from Halorientalis marina, assembly GCF_023028345.1. GTDB lineage: Archaea > Halobacteriota > Halobacteria > Halobacteriales > Haloarculaceae > Halorientalis > Halorientalis marina. Next base: position 1,180,401 of record NZ_CP095487.1, read on the forward strand.
CCGCCTCCATCGTCGGTCTCTGTGGTCGTTTCGGTCTCGGTGGTCGTCGTGTCCGTCTCCGTGGTGGTCGCCTCTGTCGTGGTCGGTTCGCTCGCCGTCTCCACGTCACCGGGTTCGGTGACGTTCGCGTGGACAGTGAAGCCGTCGACGTTCTCGATGTTCGTCCCGTCCGTGGCGTCGATCAGGACGCCGACAGCGACGCTCTCCTCCGGGCCCAGTTCGACGGCGTTCTCCGCTCCCTCCAGGCTCTCGTCCGTGTCGTCTCCCTGGTAGAACGTGACGTCGTCGTTGTCGTCGGTCAGATACACCTCCGCCCACTGGTCGCCGGTGTAGGTGATCGTGAACACGCGGTGGACGGGCGTGACGGTGCCGGCGTTGACACCGTCACCCTCCACGTCGGTGTTGGCCCGGGTGAACTGTAGGGACAGTTCTTCCTCGCCGTCGCCGTTCCGGTCTTCCATCACCGCGTACGCGCCGTTGGGCCCGGGATGGGGTTCTAGAACGACCTCGGTATCTCGGACGGCATCACCGTCCCCAGTCAGCGGCGCCGCCATCGAGGGCAGGAGCAGGCTCCCCGCAGCGAGGAGTGCAGCGACTGCGAGGAGGCGTCGACGGTTCATATGTGTTTTATGTCACTATTGCTTCCGTTCGATTCGAATTCGCAGTTCTCGACGGGCATGTCACCAGCGAACAAGTCCCCCTCAATTGCTATGCCGTTGTCAGTGAAGGTCGAATCAACGATCCCCGTCTTCCCTTTTGTGTCGTCACTGACGTTCGATTCGATTTGGTCAGCTAGAGGGGTCTTATCGTCAACACTCGCGATGTCCCCGTCGAAATCGATTCCAGTCTCGTTTCCGTCCACGGTCAACCCCTCCATGCCGACCGCATCGGGATCGTCCATCCGCAATCCGTCGTACTCGTTGTCGACGAAGTCGGTGTTCCAAATGTAGCCTTCCTGAACGTCTTGGAAGACCATCCCGTTTTGATTGTCTCTGACCACCGAGTTCCGTATCTCTAACTCCGACGTGGTCGAATCGCCACCAAAACCTCCCTGCACGACAAACCCACCCTGTCTTCCCTCGAACGTACAGCTCTCTATCTGGAGCCCTCGAATCGTGTCCGTAACGAGGACACCGTCCGTAACATCTTGGACCCTTTCCAATTCGATACGGATCATGCGCAGGTCGGTAACCGTACCGCTCCCGTTCGCTTCGATTTCTATCGAACTGTGGGCACTAGAGGGTGTCTCTCCGAACGTCAGGTCGCAGAACTCGATCCGCTTTTCCGATGACTCTGCGACAACCTTTATTTGATGAGATATCGACGGAGCACCTCCCTCACCCCTGACCTCCAGCGTGTCCGGTACTGTAATTGATACCGTCTCCGGCCCCGGCCCCAATCTCGACAGCGCGTTCTCGACCTGATTGGCTGCCGTGAGCGTCACCGTGGCGTCGCTACTCGTTAGGGTGATACCAGCGACCGAGTCACCCGAACTCGACGGTTCGATCGCCAGCGTCTCGTCCGTTCCCGAGCGTGTGAACTCGATGGCGTCGCGTTCCCCGTCGCTCTCGCCAGTGAGTTCGATCGTCTTCGAATTGGTCGTGTACGTGATAGAATTCGCCGTCGCCGCGGAGGGGTCGAACAGGTCCGCCAACGCGATAGTCGCCGATTCTCCACCATCATCGATCGTCGCGATCCAATCCGTGCTCGGCACCACTCCATAGCTGTCCCACTGAATCGCGACCGACGAACCGGTCTGGGACGTGAATTCGACATTCGAATCCGGCGACAGGACGTACTCGACCCAATTTCGGCTGTTACTGGGGTCGGTAACGCGGAATGCCGGTTCTTTTCTCGGATAGGTTCCCTCCTCGATTCCTATCACCACGTCCTCGCCACCGCTCGCGTACTCGGCGGCCGTCGGAATCGTGTGGAAGTACCGCGTCGGTTCGCCCGCTTTCGAGACGTTGATCGGCGGGTAGGGTCTGGTGGTCCCCGGCGCCCCGCTCGGCCGCTCGGCGTCGGCGTGGATCGTCATCGTCAGCTCCTGATCGCTCGTCACGTCGTGGGTGTCGACGTGGACGCCGATGTTTACGGTCTCGCCGACATCGAGCCTGATCACGCTGTCGCTGTCGTCCCGGAGTTTCGTCCCGCTGTTCCCGTTCGGATACAGCCAGATGTCGGTCCCGGAGCCGCTCGGAGTGAAGTTCCCCGACGCGCCACCGAATGTCCCCCAGACGTAGACGGGCTGTGTGCCCTGGTTCGTCACCCGGAACACGTCGTCGAAGTCGTAGACGGAGTCGGTTCCGAGTCCCGTCCCACCGGCGTCGGTCTCGTCGAAGTCCAGCGCGAGCACGCCGCTGTCCAACTGTTCCGCGAAGACGCCGTTGGCCGTGCCCGACGGTGTGAGTTTCAGGAGCGCTGCATCGTCGTCCGCGACGGCCACCGTCACGTCCCGCCGTGCGCTGACGCTACTGAACGCTCCGGTCCCGACGATCCCGCCAGCCCCAGCGAGGCCCCCCAGCCCCGCCAGGAGTCTGCGTCGTCTCATCTTCGCCTCAAACCCACCGACGGAATCGAACCGCCGTGCGCGCCTGCGTGGGCGATGGTAACGATCGTTCCTGCCGGACAGTCATGTCGCCGAAGTCGTAATCGTAGGGTCCGTTGTCTTTCTCCATGTCGTATCTCGTTCCGATCGATCCATGCGGCAGATACCTTCATGGGCTAGTTTTCGACCAATCCGGCGCTCGTGGCTACGTTTGACTCGAACCCCTAATTCGAATTCGCCTCTATGAACTCGAAATCACCGTCTTCGGCCGCGTTGGCGTCGGCGAATATCTCGAGACGATCCCAGATCTCCTCGCCAGCCCCGAGCGAATCGCGGTCCGGACTCTCGTTGACACCATCGTTGACGTTCGTGTCAGACGTGTCCACGTACACTCCCAACTTGACCGATTCGCCTTCGTCGATTTTGATCCCGAGATTACCGTATCCCGGGCTGCCCGGGTCCGAAACGTCGTAGACATCGGGGCCGTCGATGCCGTTGCCACTCGGTCCGTCATCCTCCGTGGGAAGACTGGTACCGGTAAGTTCGTCCTCTTTGACACCGATGTCAGCCGCGACAGTGTTGGCCCCGTCCTCCTGAATGTACACCACGACGGGCTGTGTGCCCTGATTCGTGACTTCGAACACGTTGTCGATCCGCGTGAACGCGTTCGGGTTGAGGTTCGGAATGTTGAGTTCGAACTGGTAGTCACTGCCGATTTCGTCGAGTGCGTCGCTGTTGTCCCCGCCAGGATCAGCTCCGTTGGCCGTCGCGTACTCGCCGTTCGGTCCGTCGCAAGGTGCCAGTGCCAGTAGCGCCGAATCATCGCCAGCAACGTTGACGTCGACAGTTCGGGCGGCACTGACGCTCGTGAACGCCCCCGACCCGACTGCTGCTGCCGAGCCGGCGGCGAGTGCACCCGTGCCGATCAGGAATTTGCGTCGTTTCATCTTTTCTCCTGCCTACCCCACCAGGGGTGAAACCCACCGGCGGAATCGAACCGCCGTGCGCCGTCGTGGGTTGAGGTGGTTACGCGTCTATTCGAACTTCGCCGCGACCAGCAGCCCAGTCGGACTCCCTTGGTCCTGGTTCTCGACTTCGGCTCGCAGGGTATGATTTCCTCCCAACACCGTCTGATTCGGTATATCAGACCGAAGTGGGTCGTACGCCTCCTCTCCAGGGAAGCCACCGATTGAGGTCCCATCGAGGAAGAACTCGACTGGATTGTCTGCACCGTATGCCTCAATTACGAGCTCTCGTGAACCTGCGACAACCTCGAAGTCGAGCTCGTAGGCGTAGTCGCCGACCGGGTCGCCTTGGAGGCCACCGTCGCCGAATGGATCGACCCACTCGGCTGTATTCGACGTGTCCCAAGCTGATGGCGGGTTGACGACCCGCGCGTCGTAGGACAGTGACTCGCCGGACGGCGGAGATACCTCGGACGGAAGCTCTGTTACCTTCCAGTCAGCAGTACCGGTGTCCAACCGACGTGGCTCGCCACTTAGCGGTGGGGAACACGATACGTCCGCGTCGGCGTTTACAACCATCTCGCTGTCGCCCGCGACCTTGTTCAACAGGTTCGTATCGGCATCGATTCCCTGTGTCCGGGTTACGATCCCGATACAGACACAGTCACCAACACCAAGACAAACTGCGTTGTCCTGTCCGACGATCGGCAGGCTCTGATCGCCGTCCTGATAGAGGCTGATGGCGTCATCGCCGTTCCCGTTCTGGACGGGATCGATGTTCAACCAGACTCCGACTGGCTGGGTACCCTGATTGCAAATCTCGAATACGTCGTTGATGACCGTCGTCGCGTCGGGGTTGACTCCCTCACCGCCCTCATCCGTTGGGTTGTCCGACGAAAGCGCGAGCGACAGCTGACCGTCGTCGGTGCCGGTAACGTAGCCACGGTTTGGACTCCCCGAACACGGTGCGAGCCGGAGCAGTGCGGATTCGTCACTAGCAACTGCGACCTCGACATCTCGTTGGGCGCTGACGCTGGTGAATGCGCCGGTCTGGATAGCACCGGCTGATCCCGCCGCGAACACGCCCGTTCCGAGGATGAATTTGCGTCGTTTCATGTGGTACCCCCACCTGGGGTGAAACCCACCGGCGGAATCGAACCGCCGTCACATTGTCTTTGAGGCAATGTTACACCGGTGTGGGAGATTGTATACTTTGTTTGGTGATACTTGACCTAGATACGGGCCTTTTACAACGAGCCCGCCTCTGCGTCCGCGTGAATCGTCACTTCATCGTAATCAAGTTCATCGGAACCATCGCTCGTCGTGTCGATGTAGATCCCAACATCGAAACTCTCGCCTGGTTCAAGCACCCAGTCATCGTTCAGGTCATCAGGGATTGTACCTGAATACCCACCACCGGTCAGACTCACTGAACCGCTCTGGCCTGGCAGGTCTGTGGCGACAAGGTCCACGTATCTGTCTGGATCATATGACGCCCCTCCCAAGTTTGCGCCAATACCAGAGGCCCAAACGGTCACGTCCTGCGTGCCCTGATTGGTGATAGTAAACACGTTAAGGATATTTGTATAGGCGTTTTCATTGACACCATCTCCCTCGAACTCGCTGGGATTACTCGGATTATCGTCGCTAATGTCGATGCCAATAGTCCCGTCATCATTCACAACGGCGTAATCACCGTTTTCGCCACCACTTGGCGACATTGCAAGCAGTGCATCAGCGTCGTCTGCAACGCTGACCTCAATATCACGGTTGGCTTGCACACTCGTAAACGCGCCTGTACCCATTGCAGCCGCCGAGCCGGCGGCGAGCGATCCCGCGCCGATCAGGAATTTGCGTCGTTCCATAGTCGTTCACGCGTGCCCACCCCCAGGGCGGGTCACGCTCACTTCCAACCACACCCCATTACCCCATTGTATTAACACGACTGAGCGGGGTTCAAACGAGGACTGTAGCCCGTCAATCGACCAGTGGACCGGTTCCAAGACTCCCATCCACTCCGTAACGACTCGATACACGGCGGAGGTTCCGTGACTAGGTGAAAAATCTGATAATTCGAAATCCACGAGAAGGTATCCGGGTCCCGCTGTGAATATCAACGGCTGTAACGCGGATCGGCATCGAACCGGTTACCCCATCATTAATTTCCGGAACCGGAACCCGAAACGACCGCCGAGCTATCGATCCCAACTGGCTACGTGTGAACACTAGTTTACTACCGAAAACCATTTTATGTATACCAACCAACAAGGAAACCACACTAATTCGGGCCGGCGGGTCCGAGGCGGTGGGGTACGACGCGGTCGACCATGGAGGTGGGCGACCGACGAGCGGAGTTGTCGGCGATTCGGCGTTCGGATCGCAGCGGACTGACTGAGCAGTCACCCGAACCCGGGGGTATCCACAGTGAGCAAAGCAAGGCAACCGTCGTCGACGGATGGAATCGAAGCAGACGAAGCGACATCGGACGATGTATCGACCGACGAGGTGTTCGAGGTACTGAGCAACCAGCGCCGCCGGTTCACGCTCCACTACCTGAAACACAGGAACGAGCGGGTCGAACTGGGCGAGCTCTCCGAGCGCGTGGCGTCCTGGGAGAACGAGACGTCACTCGACGAGGTCGATTCGGCCGAGCGCAAGCGCGTGTACACGTCTCTGCAGTCCCACCACCTGCCGAAGATGGCGGAGCGCGGGATCGTCGAGTACGACGAACGGGCGGGCGAGATCGAACTCGACGAGAGCGCGGCGAACTTGGACGTGTACCTGGAGGTCGTCGAAGGGAAAGACGTGCCCTGGAGCCAGTACTACCTCGCGCTCGGTGCGGTCGACGCCGGGCTCGTCGCCGCCGCGGCTGCGGGCGTGCCGCCGTTCGGCGCGCTCTCGGCCGTCGCGCTGGCGGCGTTCGTGGTTACGACGCTCGTGGTCTCGGCGGCGGTCCATGTCTACCACGACTCCTCGCAGCGACTCGGCGAACGGGAGCGCCCGCCGGAGGTCAGGGACCGATGAGCCGACTCCGGTACGCCAGTCTCGCGTTGATCGTCGCCGCGGCGCTACTGGCTACCGGGTCGGGTGCGTTCTCGTCGGTCGACGCGAGCCGGGCCAGTTCCGTGGGCGTCGCGAGCGACCAGCGGGCGTATCTCGGTGTCACCGTCGTCGAAACAGAGGGAACCGTCGGCGGCGGTTCGTTCTCCCTTCTGGAACTTACAGACAACTTCCCTGAAGAGGTGGATGTCGACTCGGTAAGTCTCCCCAACGACGCGCCGATCAGTTACGACTCGGACGAAGTAGACGGCGATGTCGAGGTCGTGTGTGAGGAAGCGACCGGTGATGAGGGTGAATCAGTAACACTCGAAATAGCAGCCAGCGGGGAAACGATTGAGGTCACGAAAAACGAGGAGGTTACGGTGACGTGTATCGACCCCGAAGAGACGCCGACCTTCCGTGGCTGTGGCCGTGTCGATACCGATAAAACGATAGAACAGACTGTCTTGTATAGCCAAGGAAACGGCCAGGGTGGTGGGCCCTTAGTCGGTGTCCGCGTTGATGGACGCGCTTATAAGAATCCCAACTTCGACTTCGAGAACACAAACTGCGGTAACTCGGGCGGAAAGCGGCCCGGTATCGAGGTCACTGACCCACCGTGGACCGGTAACGGGGACTACATCGTCAACAGTCCGTAGCTGCTGATCGGCTTCGGTGGGCCGTATTCGAGTGTTTTCACTGGCTGATTAGACTACTGATAACGATCAGCAAGGCCACTTCAACCACCGTCTATGGCCGCGGACGCCTTTATTTGAAGAGAAGATCATGACGAATACGAATGTCCGAGACACGACAGACGCCGGAGCGACCGTGGTTCAGGGAGTACGAGCAGTTCGGGGTGCCGGAGACGCTGGAGCCGTATCCGGACGAGCCGGTTCACGGGTTCCTCTACGACGCCGCCGAGGAGAACCCGGAACAGGGGATCGTCCAGATGGGGAAGAAACACCCCTACACCGAACTGACGAACCAGGTCGACCGCCTTGCGACGGCGCTCCGCGAACGGGGGGTAGAGAAGGGGAGTCGCGTGGCGACAGTGCTGCCGACCTCGGTCCAGTTCGTGATCGCCGAGAACGCCATCTCGCGGGCCGGGGGCGTCCACATCCCGAACGACTTCCTCGACGCCGAGGAGGACCTGATCTACCGGCTCGAACAGGGCCAGCCCGAAGTGCTGATCGGGCAGGACAAGCACCGCGATCTCATCATGAGCCTGAAGGAGGAACTCGACCTCACCGACGTCATCCTCACCGAGGTCGAGGACTACGGCTCGGACCCGCCGGAATCCCACGAGGAGATCGATGGCATCGAGTGGCTGACCGACGTGATCGAGGCCGCCGACCCGGACCCGCCCGAGATCGAGTTCGACGTGACCGAGGACGTCCACACGCTCTTGTTCACCGGGGGAACGACGGGGCTGCCGAAGGGGTGTCAGCTGACCCATCGCAACCTCGTCGCCAACTCCCTGCAGGGCGTCGCGGTCCAGTCGCGGATGGCGGACATGATGCGGGGCAGCGAGGCCGCGGTCATGGCCCTGCCGATGTACCACGCCTACGGTTACTCGGTGATGCACTCGCTCGTCGAGCTATCGCTGGACATCCTGATGGTGCCCGACGCGCGGGACACCGAGATGATGGTCGACCTCATCGAGGACTACGAACCGCTGGTCATGCTCGGGGTCCCCACCCAGTTCATGAACATCGTCAACGAGGACCTCGAACAGGACATCATCGGCCTCTCGGGGTCGGCGCCGCTGGCGACCGAGACCAAAGAGCAGTTCGAGGAGAAATCGAAGGGCGTATCCCAGGGCTACGGCCTCTCGGAGATGTCCCCGATCACGCACTTCAACGTCCGCGGCCTGCAGGATATGCTCGTGGGCCAGGACACCCGTGAACAGGGCTTCGACATGCCGACCATCGGCGTCCCCGCGCCCGACACCGAGGTCAAACTCCGGGACGTCGACACCGACGAGGAGATCCCCATCGGGAAGGCCATCGACGAGGAACTGGAGGGCGAACTCCTGCTCAACGGGCCACAGCGGATGAAGGGCTACCTCGACGAGGACAAGAATCCCTTCGACGAGGACGGCTTCGTCTCGACCGGCGACGTGGCGAAGGTCGACCCGATGGGGCGGTTCTACATCGTCGACCGCGTGAAGAACATGATCAACGTCTCGGGACTGAAGGTCTACTCCGAGGAGGTCGACGAGGTGTTGTTCTCGCATCCGGGCGTCCACCGCCCGGCGACCATCGGCGCACCCGACCCCGAGCGGCCGGGCAGCGAGATCGTCGTCATCTACGCCGAACCGGACCCGAACTACGACGGGGATCTGACCGAGGGTGACGTCCGCGACCACCTCGAAGGCAAAGTGCCGAAGCAGGCCATGCCCGAGGAGATCCACATCGTCGACGAGATTCCGCTGACAGACGTGGGCAAGACCGACAAGCAGGAACTGAAGTCCCGCCACGAGGGCTGACGGACCTGCCCCGATTCGTAATTTCCGCTTACACTTCTCTTCGGCCCGGTATCGGGGGGTTGCGCACCCCTGCGCCCCCTTCGGGCGCGGTGACCGAGATACTGAGGGACAACATATATACCAACCGAGAAAGTGCACAGAGTGTATGAAGTCACGTGACAGGTTAGCTGCTCGACAGTGGGACGATGGGTGTGTGGCCGACCGTCGAGGAGGTGTCGTATGTCGGTAGGTGGCGCGGCCGGTGGCGGACTGCTGGCCGGGAAAGCGAAGATCGCGGTCGCGGCGCTGGTCATCGTCGGCGGCGGCGGTGCCGCGTACGCCGCGACGGGTGGTGACGTGCCGTTCGTCGGCGGGTCGAGCGGGATGGTCGACACCGTGCCCGAAGACGTGGACCTGGTGATGTACGTCGACTCGTCGCTCGCCGACGACGAGGCGACACAGGCCCTCGGAGAGGAGTTAGGTGCAGTAGCGGGCGCGGGCGAGTCGAGTGATTCGGAGGCGTTACGCGAGAGCTTCGAAGACGAGTACGGGTTGAGCTACGACGAGTTCGATAGCGTGGTCGTCTTCGGTCAGTATCCGGAGGACGGAGCAGGGAGTCCGGCCTCCCAGATTTCGGGTGCCGGCTACAGCGCGGCTCTGATCGAGTCGAGCTGGGCCGAGGACGACTTCGTCGACGCGGCCGAGGAGGCGCCGAGCGGCGACGCCACCACGGTCTACGAGGAAGACGAGTACGAGGGGTACACGATCTACATCCAGAAACCCGAGGAAGACGACGTCGACGACTTCCGCCAGGACACGGAGAACCCGACCTACATCGGCGTCATCTCCGAGGGCCAGTACGTCGTCGGTAGCGAGGACGCGGTCAAGGACGCCCTCGACGTGGACGCCGGCGAGGAGGATTCCTTCAGCGGTGACCTCCGGAACGCGTACGACAGCGCCCGCGACGGGATGGTCAAGTTCGCGTCGACCCTGCCCGAGGACCAGGTCGGCTCCGGGATGGCCTCACAGTCCGCCGAGAACGTGGACGTCGTGGCCGGATCGTACTACTCCTCCGGGAGCGAGACCGTCGGCATGGAGGTCCGCATGGTGACCGGCGATTCCAGTGACGCCGAGGACATCGTCGACCAGATCGACGGCGCCGCCGCGTCCGTCGAAGAGAGCGTTCAGGACGACGACGTGGTCGCACTGGTGGAAAGCGTCGAAACGTCGCAGGACGGCTCGACGGCCGTCGTCACCTTCGAGGCCGACGTGGATACCATCGCCGACGGGCTCGAAGGCATCGGGCCGATGATGGGCGGCTTCGGCGGTGGCGGTGCCGGCGGCTTCAGTAGCAGCGTCGCCGGTCCCGCCGAGAGTTACGGTGCCGTCGAGGCGCCCGCCGCGAACCCGGCCTGAGACGGCTGTCACCACCGAATCGGATATTTTTGCGTCCACTCGTTCGGGTGCCGGACTGGGGGGCCGCCAGCTCGACGCATTCCAGTCGGGTCCAGCCGGTGTGTCGCTTCGTCGTTTCGGGACGCTAACAGCAGGCTCAAGTCCCCCCGCCACGGATACCGCGGACGACCGCGATGAACCTCCCGTCGCTTTTCAAAAAAGAGGTCCTGTGGAGCCGTCACAGGATCCTCGTCCTCCTCCTCCTGTTGGTCCTCCTCCCGTCGTTTTTCGCCTACACGACCGTTGCCTTCCAGACCGTCGTGCCCGAGGACGCGCCCATCGCCATCGTCCCGGAGAACGAGAACGTCTCCCAGAACGGGATGGACATCATCACCGGCGGCGCGTCGCTGTTCGCCGACCCGGAGGTCTACGAGAATCGGTCCCAGGCGATGACGGCGCTCAGACGCGAGAGCGTCTACGCGGTGCTCGAAGTGCCACCCGGTATCCTGGACGAGTCGACCGAGAACGCGACGTTCTCGCTGTACGTCGACGGGAGCATCGTTCCCTTCGGCGAGCCGTCGAAGGCGATCCGGGGAATCATGGCGTTCTACCTGAACGAGAACCTCCCGGCCGACGTGTCCGTTGAGCGTGTCGTGATGGGGGCCGATTACACCCTCTCGGAGTACCTCATCCCCGTGTTTCTGATGGGGATGCTCCTGCTGTTCGCGTTCACCTACGTCCCCTACAACCTCGCACGGGAGTCGGACGTGCTGGAACGCCTGCTGGTAGAGGCATCACTGGAGGAGGTCATCGTCACGAAGATCGGCTACTTCACGGCGTTGATGTGCCTGCCGATACTCTCGTTCGCGGCGACGGCGTGGTACCTGGACTACGGCGTGACGCTTCTGTCCCCGTCGGTCGTCGGGGTGTTCCTGCTCACGTTCGTCTATCTCACCGCCATCAGCATGAGCATCATGATCCTCACGGACTTCTCGACGGTCGGCCGGTTCGTCAACGTCGCGGCCCTGTTCGCGGTGCTCACCTTCTCCAGTCTCGTCTATCCCGTGGGCTTTTTCTCGCCGCTCAGACAGGAGATCGCGCGACTGATGCCGCTTCACTACTCGATGATCATGGCCCGGAGCCTCTCGATGAAAGACGTGAGCGTCACGCTCTTTACCGACTGGCTCCTCGTGCTCGTCGGGTTCACGGCGGCGACCGCCGTGCTACTGAAACTCTCGATCATCCGCTACGAGCGAACGAGGTGACCATGACGGGACCACGCGACGAACTCGACGGCGACGCGACGAACGGGCACTCGACGACCGGCGACCGGGCGAGCGACGACGAGCGTGCGATCCTCACGCTCCGCGGTGTCGAGAAGACCTACGGCGGGGTCGTCGCGCTCGACGGTATCGACCTGACCGTCGGGGCGGGCGATTTCCACTGTCTCGTCGGCCCGAACGGTTCGGGGAAGTCGACGCTGCTCCGGATCGTCCTCGGACTGACACAGCCCTCCGCGGGGGCGGTGTCGCTGCCCGAGGGCGGCGTCGGCTGTGGGTTCCAGCGGGGGAACTTCTACCGCGGGCTGACTGTCGACGAGAACCTCGACGTGTTCGGGGCGCTGATGGGGGCCGACGACGCGGCCTGGCGCGAGGAGGTCGTCGAGACGCTGCGTCTCGACCGCGTGCGGGACCGCGTCGCGAGGGACCTCTCCGGCGGCTTCGCGAAGAAACTCGACCTCGCGCTCGCCATGCTCGACCGACCGGACGTGCTCTTTCTCGACGAGCCCTTCGGCGACCTCGACGACGTCTCGAAGGAGCGACTGTTCTCGTTCCTGCGGGCCTACAGCGACGCCGGCAACGCCGTCGTCGTCTCGACCCACCACCTCGTCGACTTCGAACCGCTCGTCGACTGGCTGACGATCCTCCACGACGGCGTGGTCGTCGTCGACGACGCCGCCGACCGGATCGACCTCGCCGGGCACGACTCGCTCCAGGCGTTCTACGTCGACCGTATCCTCGAACTCGAACGCGGGACTGACGCGACGGACGGGCCCACCCTCGACGCCATCGAGGACGGCCGACGGTCGTGAGCGACCGTCAGCGGTTCCCGGGGTAGTCGCCGGCCCAGGGGTTCGCGTCTTCGAGCGCCGCAGCGATCCCCAGGAGGTCCGCCTCGGCGTAGCGCGGGCCGACGATCTGGAGGCCGACCGGGAGTCCATCGTCGGTCAGGCCGGCAGGCGCGTTCACGACCGGATGGCCCGTCAGATTGAACGGCCAGGTGAGCCCCCAGTCCATCGGGAGGCCGCCGGCCGACTGCCCCTCGATCTCGGTGGGGAACGGCTCGTCGTGGGTCAGCGGCGGCGTCGACAGCGTCGGCATCACGAGCGCGTCGTGCTCGTCGAAGACGGCCTCGACCGCGTCGTAGAGTTCCGTGCGGACCTGGTTCGTTTCGAGGTAGTCCACGGCGTCGTAGCCCTCACCCATCCGGACGGTGTTGACGAAGGTGTCCGAGAGCTGGTCGGCGTGCTCGCCCGTCACGTCGACGCCGAACTCCTGGTCGAGGATGCGTGACTGGAGGGCAAAGAGCGGCGTCGCCTGCGAGCCGTACGCGTAGTTCAGGTCGCCTTTGCTCGGGGCGTCGACCGCGGCGTCGGCCACGGTCGCGCCTGCGTCCGCGAGTGCATCCATCGCGTCCCGGCAGCTGTCCGTGACCGTCGAGTGGACGGGGAAGGTATCGAGGTCGGGCGTGAACGCGACCGAGAACTCGTCGGCGTCGCGGTCGGTCGCGGCACGGTAGTCGTCGCTCGGCTCCGGGACGCTGAACGGGTCCGAACCGTCGGGGCCGACCATGACCGAGAGCATGAGCGCCAGGTCGTCGACGGTGCGGGCCATCGGGCCGACGACGCCGACGGGCGTGTGTGAACTGAAGGCGTCGGGGCGGGTGTCCTTCGGGACCAGCCCGAAGGTGGGCTTGACCGAGACGATATTGCAGGGCGAGGCGGGATTGCGCAGGGAACCGCCGACGTCCGACCCAGTGGCGAGCGCACAGAGACCGTCCGCGAGTGCTGCCGCGCTCCCGCCGGAGGAGCCGCCGGCGTTGATCTCACCGTCGGGGTCGAACGGCGTCGGCGTCGGCCCGACGAGTTCGTTGTACGTCCGCATCGTGTGCCCCAGTTCGGGCGTGTTGGTCGTCCCGAGGACGATGGCGCCGGCCGCTTCGAGGCGCTCGACGATGATCGAGGTCTCCGCGGCGACGTTGTCGGAAAGCGGCGCACAGCCCATCGTGTGCGGAACGCCCGTCTTCGTGAAGTGGAGGTCCTTGATGGCGACCGGAACGCCGTGGAGCGGGCCGAGGTCCGCGCCGTTCTCGACGGCTCGCTCCGCCTCGCGGGCGCGCTCCCGGGCGTCGTCCCCGAGGACGTTCACGTAGGCGTTCAGGTCGTCGTTGCGCTCGCCGATGCGGTCGAGGAAGGCGTCGACGAGTTCGACCGGCGAGCGGTCCCCCGTCCGGACTGCCTCGGCCAGTGCCGTGGCCGACTCGAAAGTGATGGTCGACATTCCCGTGTACGGGCGGACGGAAACCGTGTAACGCTTGCGCCGAAAAAGCGAGGCCGTTTAGTGCCGAACCGCGTGATCGTTCAGTCGTCGGCCGACGCCTCGTCGCCGCCGCTCGGGACGCCGCCCTCGTGGGCACGGGCCTGCTCCCGGAGGGCGTCGGAGACGGCCGGTGTGTCCTCGCCGTCGATGCCGCCGCGGGCCTCGATCTCCGCCATCGACATCGGGAACGTCCGCAGGCCGTAGTGGATATCGATGCCCGCTTTCGCGCCCTGGCCCATCGCAACGGGAATCTGGTTGTGGCCCGGGATCACGTCGCCGACCGCGTAGACGCCGTCGACGGAGGTGTTACCGTGGTCGTCGACGGCGACGGTCCCGTCGTCGTTCAGGTCGACGCCGAGTTGCCGGGCGAGGTCGGTGTTGTAGTCGGAGCCGTACATGGCGAAGCCGCCCCGGTACTCCCGGCGCGTGCCATCCTCGAACTCCAGGGCTTCGAGCCAGCCGTCGTCGCCGTTCTCGACGCCGCTTACGTCCGCATCGACGATGTCGATGGGGTGGGCGCGGACCTGCTCGTCGGTCTCGTCGCTCCAGGTCGGCTCGTCGCCGCGCAGGAGGATGTCCACCTCGTCGGTGAAGTTCAGCATGATCATCGCGACGTGGGCGGTGGCCTCGCCGTGGCCCATCACGTATACCGACTCGTCAACGAACATGTAGGCGTCACAGTGCAGGCAGTAGTGGAGCCCGGATCCGGTCCGGGGCAGCGGCGGGTCGGGCCGCTCGTCGCTGAATCCCGTCGCGAGGACGACCCGTTCCGTGACGGCGGTGACGTCGCCCGCCTCCAGCCGAAACCGGCCGTCGTCCAGCCGTTCGGCGTCGGTCACGAAGTCGCGGTGGTAGTCCGCGCCGTAGCTCTTGATCTGTTCGATGGCAGTCTGGAGGAGTTCGTTCCCCGAGACGTCCTCGGTGATGCCGATGACGTTGTGGGTGTCTTTCATCATCGCGGCCCGCCCGCCGCCGCGGTTGATGACGGCCGTGTCGTGGCCGAGTCGCGTCGTGTACAGCGCTGCCGTCAACCCCGCCGGGCCGCCGCCGACGACGACCACTTCGTACTCCGGTGACTCGCTCATTCGTGGGTACTACTATGCACGCGAGGTACAAAACCGTCCGGTAACCCACACGTTAGTCGTTGCACCACCCCTGCTCGAATCGGTCCGGAGACGACCGATACTCCGGATTGATGGCTGTTAACGCGACGCATAGTTTGAACGGGTCACACGAAGGACAGGCCATATATGCTTGGGGGTCGAATATACAGGTGAACAGTTTCCGACCAGCCAGAAGTCAGCCACCCGCCACCGCCACCATATACAATGACCAGCCGCGTTTACAGATTACACTCGACGCTCGAACTGCCGCTGGAAGACGTGTACGAGTTCTTCGAGGAGCCGGAGCTCCCCGTAGAGATGCAGGACATCGACATCACGCGTCGAAATAATACGCTCATCATCAGCGCAATCGCCGCTGACGAGAGCATGTCCAAGTACACGCCGACAGCACAGCTCAAGGCCAGTATCACGGAAAACCGAGTCTACGAGGAAGAACCCGAGGACCGACCGGGCGGTCCCGGCGGTGGCGGCGGTGGCCCGCAGTGGGGTGCCCTCGAGGACGAGGAAGAGGAAATCGAGTCCGAACTCGTCGAGTACGCCTGCTTCAAGGGCGACCGCGAGACCGTCCTCCAGAACACGGCGCTCCAGTACCCGATGTTCGAGGTCCTCTGTGAACTCGCGAAAGTCGCGGAGAAGGGCACGCTCACGGCAGTCTCGGCCGTGGACGGCGAACTCCGCGCGACGCGGATCGTCGACGGCGAGGTCCGACCGGCCTCGGTCAACGTCGTCGAGGAACCCAACGAGGACCAGGAAGGCGGTGGCGTCAACTGGCGCGACAACAAGTTCATTTCCTGACCAACCACCTTTTTCCCGCTCGGGTGGCCTGCGGCCACCACTCGCGGCAAAAACGTGGGCGAAAAACTGCTCCGACTCACTTCGTTCGTCGGAGTGAACCGCGCTCCCTGTGGTCGCGCGGATGCTCGACAACGACGACGCCCAGCGACCGCTCAGGGCCGCCGCCGGACCGTCACGACCGTCGTCATCTCGGTGCCGCCCTCGACCGATTCGGTCGTCACGTTCGTCCCGAGGAAGTCGTCCGCGGCGAGCGTCTCCTCGACGATGCCTTTCAGCCGTTCGCCCTCCGCGTCCTCCTCCCGGAGGACGACCCGAATCTGGTTCCGGTTCGTCGTCGCGTCCTCGACCGTGTAGTCCGCGTCCTCGAACGCCGTCCGCAGCTCCGACTGGTGGTCGCTCATACCCGCCTCGACGCTCCCTCGCCACGTAAATCCCGGGGCCGGCGACGGCCCGGACCTATCGCCGCCGCGACGACCGCACTGTACTCCGGCGGCCCATGACACTCCTTCGCATACGACCTTCGTGCCGAAAAACACTTACAGGGTCTAATTATATCTCATTACACCATGGCAGACTTCCCAGACTACCTCGACGTCGACTACACCGACGGCGAGGGCGAAAACCCCGACGACTATCCGACCATCACCGACAAGATCGAGAAGGCCATCGAGGTCACCAAAGTCGGCCTCGAACAGTACGAGAACCCGGTCGTCATGTGGACCGGCGGCAAGGACTCGACGCTCGTCCTCTACTTCATCAAGGAGGTCGCCGAGAAGTACGACCTCGAGGTACCGCCGGCGGTCTTCATCGACCACTACCAGCACTTCGACGAACTGTTCGGCTTCGTCGAGCACTGGGCCGACGAGTGGGACCTCGAAGTCATCTACGCCCGCAACGAGGACGTCGGCGACTACGTCAACGAGAACGGCCTCGTCCCCGGCGACGACATCCCGGTCGACGAACTCTCCGACCACAACCAGCACCACGTCCGGAATATCCTCGAGTACGAGGAGGACACCTTCCCCTTCCTGCTGGATACCTACGTGGGTAATCACCTGCTGAAGACGGTCGCGCTCAACGACGCCATCGAGGAGTACGACGTCGACGGCATCCTCTCGGGCATCCGCTGGGACGAACAGGAGTCCCGCGCCGACGAGACGTTCTTCTCGCCACGGCACGACCCGGACATCTACCCGCCCCACGACCGCGTCCAGCCGATCCTCCAGTTCACCGAGGCCGACGTGTGGCAGGCCTACTGGCACTTCGTGGTCCCGGAGACCGTCGAGGGCTACCCCGAGGACGGCTACGTCCCGCAGGGGGCCGACGACATCCCCGGCGACCTCACCAAGGAGGATCTGCCCGTGAGCCCGAAGTACTTCGCCGGCTTCCGCTCGCTCGGCAGCGAGGTCTCGACCGACAAGTCCGCCGAGGAGCCCGCCTGGCTGCAGGACATGGAGAACACCACCGAGCGCGCCGGCCGCGCCCAGGACAAGGAGGACCTGATGGAGCGCCTGCGCGACCTCGGGTACATGTAGTACCTTTTTTCGGCTCGGGTTTCCTCGGCCGACTCCGTCGGCCTGCGGGAACCACTCGCCAAAAAATCTACGCTAAAAAAACCGGATTCGCGCCGTCGGCGCGAATCCGGAGAACCGCGCGCCTCCGGCGCGCGGATGCTCTTTCGTGGTCGCTTTTTCTGGACCGCTCGCCCGCTACCGCTCGACTTCGACCGGCTCGTCCGCGAGGATGAACGGTTCGTCCGCGGCCGAGTCCGCGAGCGCGAACCGGCCCGCGGCGTCCCGCCCCGATGCCCAGTCGGGGAGCGCGGGAATCCCGTGGTCGCTCGGATCGTGATACAGCGCCGCGATGGTCCACTCGCGCGCGAGCATCCGCCCGCGCCGCCTGCCGCCCTCGGTCTGCCGTTGGTCGTGGTTCATCGATACCGAGGCTTCCCGAGCCATCGGAAAAGGGCACGGAAACGCGACCAAACGACCACTCCATTAGTGTTGTCGGGGGTTCACGAGGTGGGCGGTACCGTGACGTGGTCGATCCACTGGTGCCGGCAGAACTACGACCCCGCGTAGCCGCCGGCAATGCCCGACGAGCCTTTGTTTCCCGACTACCTCACCGTCGATTATACGACCGATAAGGGGGGGAATCCGAGTACTACCCGTCGCTACCCTCTCCGAACACATCCGCCAGAACTCGGCCGGCGCGACTTCAGGGGTGATACTTTTCGTTTTTCTTCAGATACCTCCAAAGGTAACAACTTGCTGAAAACGGTCGCGCTCAACGTCGCTACCTTGGCGGGCGGGTACGAGGTCGTGTTCTCGGGGGTGTGCTGGGACGAGCAGGACGCGCGGCCCGACGAAACGTTCTTTTCACCCCGCCACGACAGCAAGAAGTACCCGCCACCCGATCGCGTGCATTCGATCCTCCCGTTCGACGAGCGCGCGGTCTGGGACGCGATGTGGGGTTTCGTCGTCCTCGACACCATTGCGGGGTTCTCGACCGGCTTCGTCCCCGGGATCGAACGGACTTGCCCGACGGCCTGACGGCCACGGACCTGCCCGTCAATCCGAAGTACTTCGGCGGGTTCCGGTCAGTGGAGACGGCCAGCGGGTCCGGCGGTCGTGCCGACTGCTCCGCGTTGGTACAGGATCTCGACGAGACGTCCGAACTGCGAGGGCTGCGCCCAGGGCAGGGGCTGATAGAGCGCCTGCGCGACCCTGGGTACCTGTAGCGGCCGGTCGCCAGGCTACTGGAGTGTGACCGCGAAGTTCGACTCTTGCCCTTCCGAAAGCGTCTCGGTCTGCGAGTCGACCAGCGTCTGTTCCGAGAGGTTGTCGGGCGTCGCCTCCGTGTCTCCGTCCGGAAGTTCGTAGGCGACCAGCGTGACGTCACATTCCCCCGACGTCGCCGTGGTGCTGTCCAGGGTCGCGTCGACGGATACCGTTGGTCCCGAACCGTCGAACGAGAACGTGCCCCACGAGACGGTGCAGTCCTCGCCATCGACACTGGCCGTCTTCTGGTCACCGCTGTACGTGAATACGCTCGGATCGTCGGGATCGGAGACGTTGCCCTCGGAGCTTACGTCGAACGCTTCGAGCAGCCGGTCCTGCTCATTGTACGTGTCGTCGGTCTCGCGGTCTAGCTCCTGGAGCGGTCCGCCACCGACGAGGTCCACCTGGAAGTATCTGACCGTGTCGCGGGGCGCACCACAGAACGAGAAGTTGCTGATAGCGGCCTGCTGGCCGCCGGGGTTCGTCGGGGCACACAGCGTCTGCCCTTCGGGGTCGGAATCGTAGGTCGCGGTGTCGGGACCGCCTTTCACGCACACCTTCTCGATCCGGTCGTCCGAGGAGAACTCGAAACAGGTCACTTCGTCACCGTCTTTCTCGGTCACGCTGTCGATGGTGACGGCGTAGCGCTCGTCGCCGGAGCCGAACTCGTACGTCTCGCCGGCCTCCGGTGCGCCCTCGACCTTCCCACAGGTCGTATCTTCCGGACACTCGCCACACGTACAGGGACCGACGCCTCGCGACCCGGGGTCGTCCTCGCTCTGCCCGGGCGGTCCGCCCCCGTTGCCTCCGGGCGGCCCGCCGCGGCCGTGACTCGGCGCCCCGGCGGCGGATCCCGTCCCGATGACCAGCGCACCCGCCGTGCCACTGCCGAGTACGCTGAGGAGCCGCCGTCGCTTCAGGTCGTTTTGCTCTCCTGTCATACCTCCGTGCCACGCCGCGCGAATTAGTAGTTATGAGGACGATACCTGCCGTACAGCCATCTTACCCGGTCGGACGGCCGGACTGCGGGACCGGGCTGTCAGTCCCGGGTCACGGACCGCTAGTGAGACACCCGCCGTCGTGCTCCTCGGCGACAATAAAACACCGATTTGTATTCCCCTACTTGTCACTTCTCGCGAACGGTCCCGCCCGCGAGTCCTTCCCACGCGACGCGGTAGCCGAGTCGCGAGAGCACAGCACCGGTGTCGTCGATGTCGTAGTCGTCGAGCAGGTCCTCGACGGTGTCGAGCGACTGGCCGTCTTCCACCTGCTCGCGGAGTTCCGACAGGACCGCGGGCCGGACGAGCGTCCTGCCGACCCGTTCGTGGGCCGGGAACGACTTGTCCTCGACGGCGCTCTCGCTGACGCCGTGGCGCTCCGCGAGGGCGGCGATGGTGAGCACGTCCTCCTCGGGGCGGAGTTCGTCGGGGAGTGTCGCCGCGGCGTCGGCGACTAACTGCTCTTCGTAGCGCCGGAGCGCGTCCCGGACGTCCTTGAGCCGGACGGTGCCCGAGTAGGGAATCGCGCGGTGGTCGCGCGCCTCGATTTCTTCACCTACCCCGAGGCTCTCGTCGACGGCCACGAGGAGGGCCACGTCCTCGACCGCGTCCAGTTGCGCGAGCTTCTTCTCGACGTACTCGGGCGTCCAGAAGCCCATTATCTCGAAGAACACGCGGAAGTCGGCGTGGCGGTAGTCGAAGGCGAAATCGGGGATGACGACGCGGTCGCCGGCCGCGAGCGGCTCGGGTTCCCGGACCAGCTCCCAGTCGAGGTCGAGCGACGCGAACCGCGTGGCGAAGTCCGCTTCGACGCCGCTGTCGAAGGTCATCTCCGCGACCGGCTCCGTGTCGGGCACGGACACGTCCCCGTCGTCGAGAGCGAGTTCGCGTTCGGTACCGCGGTCGTCGACCGTCGCTTCGAGGTGCCACTCCGCCGTCTTCGCGACCGAGCGGAGGAGCCGTGCGAACGCGGTCCCGTACCGCCGCGAGTTCCGGAAGAGCGTGTCCGGGCCGGTGACGACGAACTCTCGGCCCCGGTCGGTCTTCCTGATCTCGTACATCAGCCGCAGGCGTTTGATTGCGCTCACGACGGCTTTCGGGTCCGAGGTGCGGATACGCACCTCGACGGCGTCGAACAACGCCGTCTGCGCCAGCGAGAGGTCGTACTGCTCCCGAAGCGCGGCGGGGTCCCACCGCGCGGGGGCGTCGGTCAGGACCTGCCGGCGCTCGCGGTCGGCGTACAGCGATTCGGCGACCGCCTCGGGCGTGGCGTCCAGTCGCTCGGCGGCCCGCCCGAGCGCGGCCTCCCGTTCGGCTTCGGTGACGACGCCGACCGCCGCCGCAGTCTCGAAGGCGGTCCGGCGGGCGCGCTCGGGGTCGACGGGCGCTCGCGTCTCGAAGGATGCCTCGCGGTCGAGGAGCTTCGCGAACCCGCGGACGAGCTTGAAGTCGTCGGCCTCGCGTTCGAGGTCGGTGAGGGCCTCGTCCAGGGCCGCCCGCGATTCCCCGACGTGGCCCTGGTAGGTGCCGAGAACGCGGGCGGCCAGCCGCTCGTCGTCCGCGTCGGTGAACCGGGGCTGGTAGCCACCCCCGGCCCGAGAGACCCGGAGCAGGTCCTTCGTCAGCACGGCCGACACTGGGTGCCGGACCGACGTAAGCCCCGTGGACCGCCCCGGTGTGACCGCTCGCCCGGGCCGAACGGCCGCGGGACTCGCTGCAGGTGAGAAGATTGATGCCCGCCCCGGTCGGACCCGGGGACATGCATCGCCGACAGGTCCTCGCCTCGCTGGGGACGCTCGCGGCCGCCGCGGTCGCCGGCTGTGGCGGCTCCGGCGGAAATCCACCGACGGGCGCACGCGCGCCGACCGGCCCGGAGGGCGGGGGCGGCGAGTCCGGGCCCGACGGCGACGTGGGGCCGGTCACGGCGATCCCGTCGTTCGAGGCGACCGACTTCGCCGTCTACAACGACTCCAGTCAGCTCACCGTCGAGGTGGTCGTCGCGAATCCGGCGGAGCGACCCCGGACGATGGTCCTGAACGTCTCGACGCGGGTCGACGGCGAACTCTCGGCGGACAGGCGGGAGCTATCGCTCGGGCCCGGTAACGAGACGGCGGTCAACGCGACGCTCCCGGTCGACTACGCCAGGTGGCAGGACGCCGGCGGCGGTCTCAACTTCGACTTCGAGGTCGTGGAGTGAGCGGTCGTCGGCGGGTCGACGTGTGATCGGCGGCTACCGCCGCCGTCGTGCGACCCGTTCCTCCGCCGTTTCCTCGCTGACGAGTTCGTACAGCAGTGCGCGGCCACCGAGAGACGACACAGCAGTCTCTCGAGCCTCCGAATCCCCGGATTCGGAGACACCGCCGGCCTTCGGCCGCAGGATCCGCCCGAGCCGCTGTGTGAACTCACGTTCGCTCCCGCTGCCCGAGAGGACGACCGCAACGTTGGCATCGGGTACGTCGACCCCCTCGTCGAGGACGTTCGCGGTCACGACCCGGTCGTAGTCGCCGGCCCGGAACCGCGAGAGGATCTCGCGGCGCTCGCCCGTCGGCGTCTCGTGGGTGATCGCCGGCAGGAGGAATCGCTCGGAGAGGCGATAGACGAGGTCCGTGTGTGCGGTGAAGACGATGATCCGGTCGTTTCGGTGCCGGTCGAGGATTGTCGCCAGTTCCTCGACCTTCCGGTCGGCGTTCATCATCACCTCGCGTGCGCGCTGTTTCGCCAGCAACGCCTCGCGTGCCCGCGGGTCCGTCCCCGACCGTTTGACGAGTTCCTGGTAGTCGCTCCCGCTGCGCAACTGCACGTTCGATTCCTGCAGGTAGTCGGTGAACGTCTCCTGGTGGCGCTCGTAGACCTCGCGTTCCTCGGGAGTCAGGGCCACCTGGATGCGTTTGATGTCGTAGTCGGCGAGGTGCTCGCCCGCGAGATCGTCGATCTCGACGCGGTGGACGAGCGGGCCGACCAGTGCTTCGACCGCCTCGTGAGCGCCGTCGGGGCGCTCGAACGTGGCGGTGAGGCCCAACCGGGCGGGTGCGGCGAGTAGGCGCGCGATGTCGCGATACCCCTCGCCACCGAGGTGGTGCACCTCGTCGAAGACGACGAGGCCGAAGTCGTCGCCCACGTCGTCGGCTTTCAGGTACGCCGAGTCGTACGTCGAGACCGTGATCGCCTCCTGCCGTTGCTCGCCGCCGCCGAAGCGGCCGATGGGGCCACCGTCGGACGAATCCGCCGTCCGACGAGCCCCCGAGTCTCCCGACTCGGGGACGTCGAACTCCCGTTCGAGTTCGGCCTGCCACTGCTCGAGGAGGTCGACGGTCGGGACGACCACGAGCGTCGGCGTCCCGAGCGCCTCGATGGCCGCGATGCCGATGACGGTCTTGCCGCTCCCGGTCGGGAGTTCGAGGTTCCCCCGGTCGCTCGCGTCACGCCAGGCGTCCAGTGCCGCCCGCTGGTAGTCCCGGAGTTCGTACGTCGAGGTCGGGTCGATGGTGGGAAGGTCGAGGACGCGGTCGTCGTACTCGACACCGCGCTCGTCGAGGGCCTGCCGGAGCGCGGCGTACCGGTAGGCCGGTGCCCGCGCGGTCTTCGAGCGTTCGTCGCGCTCGACGCCCGGAAGGTCCGCCGGGACCGACCCCTCGATCCGGATCGTCCCGTCCTCGTAGCGGAGCCGTACCGACACGTTCGAACGGAGGACGTGGGCGGACAAAAAGGCTCCCGAGCAGGCCCCGAAAGACACTTTCCCTATGGTAGCTAATCCCAAGCAATGGGCGACTACGTCGATCCCAACGAGACCGACCCGTCGAAGTGGCGGGGGTCGACGCCGCGGGACGGCCGCGACGGCGGCCGGGCGGCGATCCGGTCGGTCGTCGAGCGCGCCCTCGCGACGGAGACGCCGTACCAGCGGACCGGGACGCGGGTGTACGGTCCCGCGGTCGTCCGGGAGGAGTTCGACTCGCGGGACTACCACCACGCGAAGGTGTACTACGACGGCGGCGTCACGACAGACGGCGGAATCAAACTCCTGACGCGGGGATACCTCTGGGGGGACGACGAACGCCACCAGCGGTACAAATCACAGTACCGGCGCCCTCCGGACCCTGCCGACGAGCCGCCCTTCGGCGAGTACACCGTCTGGAACCAGTACCAGTTCGGGACTGCCAGCCGGGACGCGGAAGGTGAACTGGTCTTCGAGCCCGATCCCGACGGGAGCGACGAGTACGTGCGGTCGGTCGACTGGGGCGACCTCTACACACCGGTGCAGGGGCGGCTCGTGGAGCTCGAACTCGTCCGGAATCCCCCGTTCGCCCGCTATCGGCTCGACGAGCGTGGGGAGTGGACCGGGTTCGGGCGCCCCCTCACCTACGACCTCGGCGCCTTCGACGCGGGGCCGTGAGGGGCGACGCGACGGTCAGGGGGTACCCCGCCCGTGACCGCCGATTGCGGCCGATTTCTGAACCCTTTTACACGCCGCTCGCGTTCGTACGGGTATGAGCGAGCCGGACGCCTCAGAGACGCCCGAGGGGACCGACGAGCCGGACAGCGACGCGGACGCGACGGCGGACGCGGACGACGCCGAGGCGTCCACCGACGCTGCGGGGCCGACCGGCGGCGCCGACCTCGACGACGTGATCGGCGACGATGTCCCCGACGACGCCGATGTCGGCGAGGACCTGGTCGAACGGGTCGCAGACACCGACCCGGAGGAATTGGCGACGGAGATTTCCTCGCTCCGGATGCGCGTGGACACGCTCGAATCCGAACTGGCGAACCGCGCGGAGCGGGTCGAGGAACTGGAGGAGAAGTTCAAACGCAAGCAGGCGGACTTCCAGAACTACAAGAAGCGGATGAAAAAGCGCCGCGAGCAGGAGAAAGAGCGCGCGACGGAGGACCTGGTCGAGCGTCTGCTCGACGTCCGGGACAACCTCAAGCGTGCACTCGAACAGGACGAGGACGCGGACATCCGGGACGGCATCGAGGCGACGCTCCGACAGTTCGACGACGAACTCGACCGCGAGAACGTCGAGGTAGTCGAACCGAACCCCGGCGCCGAGGTCGACCCGCAGCGCCACGAGGTCCTCTTGCGCGTCGAGAGCGACCAGCCGGCGGGGACCGTCGCGGAGGTCCACCGGCCCGGCTACGAGATGGCGGGGAAGGTCATCCGAACGGCCCAGGTCACGGTCAGCGAGGGGTCGGCCGACGGCGACGAGTAACCGTACTGCCGGTCGAGCCCGTCGGCATCGAGGTCGCTCGATACTGCGTGCGCTGCCCTGTCCGCTCCGGGCCACGCCCGCGTGGTGCAACGACCCGCCTCGCCAACTGCGGTCGAATTGCACTCGTGTTATATCCCGCGGTGGCACCGTGCCGCCGCGCGACCAAACCGGGAGACGTGAGCGGGGTGGCCGCGATTCGTGTGTCCCGGTATCTAGCAACTTTTAACCGATTCAGGCCGGTAGAGGGGAACAACATGACGAGTAACAAGATTCTCGGTATCGACCTCGGTACCACCAACAGCGCGTTCGCGGTGATGGAGGGGGGCGATCCCGAAATCATCGTGAACGGCGAGGGTGACCGGACGACACCCTCCGTCGTCGCGTTCACCGAGGAGGGCGAGCGACTGGTCGGCAAACCCGCGAAAAATCAGGCCGTCCAGAACCCCGAGCAGACCATCCAGTCCATCAAGCGGCACATGGGCGAGGACGGCTACACCGTCGAACTCGACGGTGAGGAGAAAACGCCCGAGCAGGTCTCGGCGATGATTCTCCAGAAGATCAAGCGGGACGCCGAGGAGTACCTCGGCGACGAGGTCGAGAAGGCGGTCATCACGGTCCCCGCGTACTTCTCCGACCGCCAGCGCCAGGCCACGAAAGACGCCGGCGAGATCGCCGGCTTCGAGGTCGAGCGCATCATCAACGAACCGACTGCGGCCTCGATGGCCTACGGGCTGGACGACGAGTCCGACCAGACCGTCCTCGTCTACGACCTCGGTGGCGGGACGTTCGACGTTTCTATTCTCGATCTCGGCGGCGGCGTCTACGAGGTCGTTGCCACCAACGGCGACAACGGCCTCGGTGGCGACGACTGGGACCAGGCGCTGATCGACCACATGGCCGACGAGTTCGAGGCCGAACACGGCGTCGACCTCCGGGACGACCGGCAGGCCCTCCAGCGCCTCAAAGACGCCGCGGAGGAGGCAAAGATCGAACTCTCCTCGCGGAAGGAGACGACGGTCAACCTCCCCTTCATCGCCGCGGACGACGACGGGCCGAAGGACCTCGAACAGAAGGTCACTCGCGCGAAGTTCGAGTCCCTCACGGCGGACCTCGTCGAGCGGACGGTCGGCCCGACCGAGCAGGCCCTGGAGGACGCCGGCTACTCCAAGGGTGACATCGACGAGGTCATCCTCGTCGGCGGATCGACCCGGATGCCCCAGGTGCAGGAGAAAGTCGAGGAGATGACCGGCAAGCCGCCGAAGAAGAACGTCAACCCCGACGAGGCGGTCGCCCTCGGTGCGGCCATCCAGGGCGGCGTCCTCGGCGGCGAGGTCGACGACATCGTCCTGCTGGACGTGACGCCCCTGAGCCTCGGGATCGAGGTCAAGGGCGGCCTCTTCGAGCGCCTCATCGAGAAGAACACGACGATTCCCACGGAGGAGTCCAAGATATTCACGACGGCGGCGGACAACCAGACCTCCGTGCAGGTGCGGGTCTTCCAGGGTGAACGCGAGATGGCGGAGGAGAACGAACTCCTCGGGGAGTTCCAGTTGACCGGTATCCCGCCCGCGCCAGCCGGCACGCCCCAGATCGAGGTGACGTTCAACATCGACGAGGACGGCATCGTCAACGTCGAGGCCGAGGACAAGGGCAGCGGGAACACGGAGGACATCACCATCGAGGGCGGTGCCGGCCTCTCCGACGACCAGATCGAGCAGATGCAGGAGGAAGCCGAGGAACACGCCGAGGAGGACCAGAAGCGCCGCGAGTTCGTCGAGTCGCGCAACGAGGCCGAGTCGGCCATCCAGCGCGCCGAGAAGCTCCTCGACGAGAACGAGGAGGAGATCGACGACGAGCTGGAGGGCGACATCGAGGCCGAGATCGAGCGCGTCGAGGACGCCCTCGACGAGTACGAGAACGTCGACAGCGACGAACTCGACACGGCCGCGGAGGCGCTCGAATCGGCCACGGAGAGCCTCTCGGAGCAGCTCCAGGAGATCGGCAAACAGATGTACCAGGAGCAGGCCCAGCAGGCCGCCGGCGGCGCGGCCGGTGCCGGCCCCGGCGGTGCGGCCGGCGGGCCTGGCGGCGCTGGCCCGGGCCCGGGCGCTGGCCCCGGTGGGGCCGGTCCGGGTGCGGGCGCTGGCGGTGACGGCGAGGAGTACGTCGACGCGGACTTCGAGGACGTTGACGAAAGCGATGAAGACGAAGACTGAATCGCTTTCGTCAGCCCGTCGGACGTAGTTTGACGACGCCGACGGGGACGAATAGGGGGGTCGTCGTTCGTGACTCGTCAGCGCAAGCTTCGACGGTACGACGACGAGTGAACCGAGCCAGGACCTCGCGGGCGGCGTGCGGCGGGGTCGATGCTGGGCGACGAGCACCCGTCCGCTCCAGACCGGCCCCGCGAATCGACGACGCTGACCGCGGGAACAGATATCGACGTAACAACTCCAAATATTGCCCTCGATAATCGGGTGCGTAGCGCACGGGAGAACGCCGTAGTACGGCCGTTAAACTCGCTACCGAATCCCAGAAAGTGAGAACTGGAGACAGAGGTATTGAAACCCTGGCCGAACGTCCAGTCGAGAGGTTATTTAAATGTCACTGATCCAGTGGGACGACGACCGCTACAGTACCAGCGTCGAAAAGATCGACGACCAGCACAAGCGGCTGTTCGAACTGCTCAACGACCTGTACGAGGCGATGGAGGAGGGCCACGCCGAGGAGGAGGTCGGCGACACGCTGCGCGAACTCGAACGGTACACCGAGTACCACTTCGGCGACGAGGAGTCGATGATGCACGACTGCGGGTACGCACAGGACTGTTCGAGTTGCTTCCGCGACCATCAGGACATGCACGAGAACTTCGCGGCGAAGGTCTCGGAACTCCGCGAGAAACACGAGAACGGCGAGTACATCACGATGGAGGTCCTGGAGTTCGCCCGCGACTGGCTCGACTCGCACATCGCGGGGGAGGACCAGGACCAGGGGTACGGCGAGTACGTCAGACAGGAACTCGACGCCTACCAGTACCAGTAACGTGTCGGGACGGCGAACCAATCCGGACCGGTGAACGCGTGACGATCCGATCCGTCAGCCGGGCGCCGACAGACCGCAGAACACCACAACCATGAGCAGACACGAGGAAGTACCCGTGGATGACGAACCCGATGCCGGGACCGACGACGAGGAACTGACGTCGCTGTTCGAAGGCGACGACGAGCCGGCGCCAACCGTCGAACTCGACGCTGCGGCGATCGACCGGCGGAAGGCGCTGATCGACTTCGATGACGAGGATGCACGGCGTCTCGCGGCCCTCGACGAGCAGTTCCAGGAGCGGGCCGACGAGGTCGCGGATCGGATCCACGACACCCTGACCGAAGACGAGACGTTCGCGGAGTGTATCGAGCGCTCCTCGACGGACGACGAGGAGTTCGAGCGGATCCAGCGAGCCCACTGGACGACGCTGACCGATGGAACGTACGGGTCCGGGCACTTCGAGGCCCAGGCGGGGGTTGGTGTCTTCCACGAGGACCTGGCGGTGCCCTTCGACCGATACGTCGGCCAGTACGGACTGTACGTCGACGCCGTCCTCTCGGCGCTCGCCGACCGGACGCGCGAGCGGGTCACCGAGACGCTCGCCGAGGAGGGCGTCGACGAGGAGACGATCGCGGCGGTCACCGAGACGCTCGATGCGGGTGCGGCGGACGCGCGTTCGGCGTGTAAGGTCCTGAACCTCGATCTGCAGGTCGGGACGGCGGCCTACGTCGGGAGCCGGGAGCGCGGCCTCGAAGACGAGATCGAGCGCCGCCGCGAGATTGCCGACGAGACCCAGGGGGCCGCACGCGACCTCAAGGACTTCACGAGCGACGTCTCGAAGAGCGCGAAACGGATCGCGGACCTCGCGGAGACGGAGGCCGACAACGTCACGGAGATCCGCGCCGAGATGTCGAACCTCTCTGCGACCATCGAGGAGATAGCGGCGACCTCGGACCAGGTCGAGGAGACCAGCGAGCGCGCGCTCGAATCCGCCGTCGAGGGCCAGCAGTCCGCTTCGGCAGCCATGGGCCTCCTCGAGGACATCGAGGAGTCCGCGACGGCGATCGAGGGCGACGTCACCGACCTGGAGTCGCGGACCCGGGAGATCGGCGAGATCGTCGACGTGATCGACGACATCGCCGAACAGACGAACATCCTGGCGCTGAACGCCTCCATCGAGGCCGCCCGCGCGGGGGAGGCCGGCGCGGGCTTCGCCGTCGTCGCCGACGAGGTGAAGGACCTCGCCGAGGAGTCCCAGGCCCAGGCCGACCACATCGAGAGCGTGATCGGGACCGTCCAGACCGATATCGAGGACACGGTCGACCACGTCGAGCGGACCACCGAGCGCATCGAGACTGGCATCGAGCGCGTCGAGGACGCCCTGGCACAGCTCGACGAGATCGTCGCCATCGTCGAGGACGCGGCTGCAGGCGTCCAGGAAGTCGCCGTCGCCACCGACGACCAGGCCGAGACGGCCGAGGAGGTCGCCACCATGATCGAGGACGCCGCCGACCGCATCACGGAGATCAGCGCGGAGATCGACGAGGTCGCGACCGCGAGCGAACAGCAGACCGCCAAGGTGTTCAAGGTCACTTCGGACCTCAAACAGCTCAGCGAGGAATACTGACCTCCCTCTGGGGGCGCCGCCCTGCGGTCAAGCGCGGGCGCGCTGCTCAGCCGCCGGCCGCGATCACGACGGCGACGATGCCGGCGCCGAAGACGAGGACGGCGGTGCCGACGAGGAGGAAGAGCCACGCGCGGTTGGTCATTTTGAACCCTCAGTGTAATTCGTTGTCGGGGTCATCCGACTCGATGTGATGCAGGGACGCAGGGGGTATGAGAATTGCGCCTCAGCGGCCGACGAAGTCGGGGTCCTCGCCCTCGAAGAAGGCCGACAGGCCGCGGCCCCAGTCTTCGGTGTGGGTGGCCTCGGCCATGGCCTCGGTCTCGGCGGCGAGCTGGGATTCGAGGCTGGCGTCGAAGCTCTCGGTCATGAGCCGTTTGGTGGCCCCCATCGCCTGTGTGGGGCCGGACGCGAGCTGGCCGGCGAGTTCGTCGACGCGGTCGTCGAAGTCGGCGGCGGGCACGACCTCGGTGGCGAGGCCGAGATCGACGGCCCGCTCGGGGTCGATGGGGTCGTCGAGGAGAGCGATCTCCTTGGCCGCTCGGAGGCCGACGAGCCGCGGGAGGAAGAAGGTGGAGCCGCCGTCGCCGACGAGGCCGATGCGGGGGTAGGCGTACTCCAGGCGCGCCTCGTCGGAGAGGACGACGATGTCGGGGAAGATCGTGAGGCTGAAGCCGGCGCCGGCGGCGACGCCGTCGACGGCACCGAGGACGGGTACCTCGGCCTGGTGGAACTGGAGCAGGGCCTCGTGAAGTCGGCCGGCGAGCTGACGGAGGCCGGGGGCGTCGGATTCGTCGCCCTCGAACTGCGAGAGGTCGGCCCCGGCGCCGTAGAAGTCGCCGTCGTGAGTGAGCACGATACAGCGCACTTCGGGGTCCTCTCCGAGGGTGGTCGCGGCTTCGACCATCTCGTCGGTCATATCGAGGTGGAGCGCGTTGCGGCCGGCGGTGGAATCGAGCGTGACGGTGGCGACGCCGTCGTCGTGGGAGACGCGGAGGTTGTCGTAGTCGGACATGGCGAGACCGAATACGACCGGACCCGTGATAACGGTGCGGGCCACCCGACCCGCTCAGAGCCCGAGCCACACCATCCCGGCGACGATGGCGAGGACGACCAGCCAGACTGCGAGGCGTTCGAGACCGAGGGTGGCGGTCCGGTCGCGGCGGAGCGAACGCGGCATGACTCGACCGGGAGGCGCCAGCGGCTTGGGTCTGGTGGTTCGCCGGACGTGTCGAACGGGCCGATTGTTCCGAAATGCAAAACGTAACTGCATTCGACACGCTGCCGGTGGTATGGGTGGACACGCTGACGACACGTGGTGCCGGCGTCGTCTCCTCGCGACGTGCGGTGCCGTCGCGACGGGCGCGGTGGCCGGGTGTAGCGGGGTACTCTCGACCGACGGGGACGACGAACCGAACGAGGACGACGAATCGACGGCGACCCCGGCGACGACCGGGGTCGAGACGACGACCACACCGGCGCCGACCCCGTTCAGTCCGGCGGTGCCGGCGTACGGGTTCGAGGACGGGACGGGGCCGTTCGCGGACCGGAGCCAGGCGAACTCGGCGCCGATGTTCACGACGGGGCGAGCGTTCGAGGGCGAGCAGGCGCTGGCACTGGAATCGGACCCCGGCACCGAGACCCGGTGTTCGGTGGTCACGGCGGACCTGCTCGAAGGGACCCAGGGCCACGCGGTGTGGGTGACCCGCTACGAGTCAGATGGGCGGGAGAACGCCGTGGGAATCCGTCTCAGGGACCCGGACTCGGAAGCACAGGTCAGGCTATTGGTCAGCGGGTACCACGGCGGGGTCACGCTCCGGGAACACGACGAGTCCGGCGAGCCGACCGGCCCCCGGACGGCGGTGACCGTCCTTCCAGCGGACGAGCGCTGGAACAAGGCGGATCTGTACGTGCAAAACGCCGACCGGATCACGGGCCGGTTCGGCGACGTCGCGGAATCGGTGTCGACGACGCTGGACTGGACCCATCGTCCGGTCCGCTTCGAGCTGTTCGCGAACGCCTGGGGGAACGGCCACGCGGTGAGCGCCGCGTTCGACGCGGTCGAAATCGACTACGAGTGAGCCTCGGTCCGCCGACAGGGGTGGACCGCTCGGGTCGCCGACCCGTTCTTTTCAAGTGGCTCAACCGAATAGGGGCGGACAACGAATGAGCGAGGATTTCTACGAGGTGCTCGGCGTCTCGCGGGACGCCGACGAGGACGAGATCAAGGAGGCCTACCGGCAGAAGGCCCGCGAGTACCACCCCGACGTGAGCGACGACCCCGACGCAGAGGAGAAGTTCAAGCAAGCCAAGAAGGCAAAGGAGGTCCTGACGGACGAGCAGAAGCGCCAGGCATACGACCGGATGGGCCACGAGCGATTCGAGCAGGCCGAAAAGCAAGGTGGCTTCGACGGCGGCGCCGGCGGCGCTGGCGGTGCCGGCGGCCCGTTCGGTGGCGGCGGTGGCGGCGCGGGCGCCGGTGGTCCCTTCGGCGACATGAGCGACATCTTCGAGCAGTTCTTCGGCGGCGGTGGCGGCCGCGGCGGGCCACGACAGGGCGCCGACCTCCGGACGGAACTCTCGATCACGCTGGACGATGCCTACGAGGGAATCGAGAAGGAGCTGACCATCACCCGGCCGGAGACGTGTCCGGACTGCGACGGCAGCGGTCACCCGCCGGGTAGCGACTCCCAGACCTGCCCGGAGTGTAACGGCCGCGGGCAGCAGACCCGGGTCCAGCAGACCCCGATGGGGCGGGTCCAGCAGACGACGACCTGCCGTCGCTGTGGCGGCGAGGGGACCCTCTACGACGAGACCTGCTCGACCTGTCGGGGCGAAGGGCAGGTCCGCAACGAGGCGACCCTCTCGGTCGAGGTGCCGGCGGGCATCCAGGACGGACAGAGCCTCCGGATGGAACGCGAGGGCGCACCGGGCGAGGAGGGCGGCCCGAACGGCGACCTCCTCATCGAGATCAGCATCGAGGACCACCAGGACTTCGACCGCGAGGGCGACGACCTCTACTACCAGCACCCGATCTCGTTCCCGCAGGCGGTCTTCGGCGATACGGTCTCGGTGCCGACCCTCGACGGCGACGTGGACCTCGACGTGCCCGAAGGGACACAGAGCGGCGAGGTGTTCCGCCTCCAGGGCAAAGGGATGCCCCGCCTCCGCCGACGCGGCCAGGGTGACCTGTACGTCCAGGTACAGGTCGTCACGCCAGAGAGCCTCAACGAAGAGCAGCGGGAAGCACTGGAGGCGTTCGCCGAGGCCGGCGGCGAGGAAATCGAGGTCGAACAGGGCTTTTTCGAGCGGATCAAGAACAGTTTCTGACTCGCTCCCTGCCCGGCCGGTCGACTTCGCTCGAACATATTATTCTACTTCAATTACGTTTAATATTATGGATGTCATACGTGTACACGGCGCGGGGTCGGTATCGGTCGACTGACCATTAGGTCATACACCCCACCCCCTTCCCCCTCGGCGACCCTGCGCCGTTCTCTGCTTCCGGACGCTTAACCACGTTGCTCCCCTACGGCGGGTATGGACCTCGATGCGGACGTTCTCGGCGACCTCGTGGCAAGGGAGCGACGGACCGACGAGCCGCTGGTCCGGTTCGGCCCGGGGCGGGCGGACTTCTATACGGCCCACAAGTTCTGTACCGACGCCTGGAAGGCCGCGAACCTGTTCCGGTACGACGGTGCCGGTCCGGGTCGGACGGTCGGCATCGCGGACGAGCCGGTGCCGCCGGTTTTGCTCTCGACCTTCGGGGCCGCATTGCTCGGTGCACCGGTGCGGTTCGCGCCGCCGGCCGAGAGCGACGTTCGGGTGCTCGTCGCGTCGGCGGCCGACATCGGTGACTGGACGCTCCCACCGGGGAGTAAGCGGATCGCCTACGACGGACCACCGGACGACCCCGCGGTCGCACACTTCGAGCGGGACGTCTGGAGCGAGAATCCGACGATGCCGCCGGACGAACCCGACCCCGACGCCCCGGCGCTTCTCACCGCCGACGGGACCCACACGCACGCGGACCTGCTCGAACGCACGGGTCGGGTCGTCGCCGATCTGGAACTGACCGCCGAGGACAGCGTCGCGGTCCGTGCCCCCCTCTCCGATCCCGGGACCGTCGTCGCGGGACTGCTCGCACCGCTCGCGGTCGGCGCCGAGGTACTCCTGCCGGGCGTCGAGGACGCCGGGAGCGTCGCCGTCACGGCCGAGGAAGCGCCCGAACCCCGTTCGATCCTGCCCGCCGACGCCCGCTGAGGGCGGGCGACGCGAGCGACCCGCGAGACGACACCACGTCGTGATTGCGGCACGGCTGCCGTCCGCCAGGGCCCCCGTATCCTCAAATCCCACACAATAATTTTAATCCTTCCCGCACAGTAGGACGGACAACGGTGTGGTAAATGATATCGCTCCAACTGGATATGGTCCAGTACGACTGTCCGTATATCGACACGACGGTCGAGAACGACGTGTCCTTCTACGCGACCCAGTGGGACTTCCACCGGGACGACGAGCGGTTGGAGACGCGGATCGTGGTTCGGGGGGCCGACGACGAATCGCTCGATAACGGACTGTCGATGCTGTCCGATCACGAGCGCACGCGCGACGTGGATCTCCTCGAACGTGACGGCGAGATGGCGCTGCTGCACTCCCGTATCGAACAGACCGACGCGATGCGGGTGATCCGGGAACACGGCGGCTACATCACGGGTCCGTTCGATATTTCCGAGGGGAGCGAGATCTGGCACGTCGGGTTCGACCGCGGCGACGTGGCGGACGCTGCGCTGTCGGAACTCGGCCGGAACAACGAGTACACCGTCGAGTCACGCGAGTCGCTCCACCTGGAGGACTACTACGAACTCATGGGGAACGTCAGCGCAGCCACGTCGATGCTGGCCGGCCTTCGGGTGCTCTCGGAGACGGAACGGGACACGCTCCGGTCGGCGGTGTCGGGCGGCTACTTCGAGACGCCACGGGACGCGACGCTCTCGACGCTGGCCGACGAGTTCGACATCTCGAAGATGGCTGTCTCACAGAACCTCCGACGCGGACAACGGAAACTCCTCGGGAACGTCGTGGACGCGATGGACGAACTGAATCTCGACCGAACGAGCGGCGAGTAGGAATTAGCTCCCGGCTCCGACCCGCCGTTTGAGCGACTGGACGCGGTCCTTCAGCCCTTTTCGGGCCAGCGCGACGTACTTCACGAGCGTCTCTTTCGTGAACGCGGTCACGCCACCGACGCCGTCGGCCTCGTAGCGGTCACCGGCGACGCCGAACCAGGCCCGGAACCGGTTGACGCCACCTGCGACGCCGTTGTTGAAGAACAGCACGACGACCAGGAGCAGGATCCCGAGGCTGAACTGCCAGTTCGCCTCGAGCGCCGGGAACTGGCTGATGAACCAGCGGAGGTACTCGTAGGTGAACGCGCCGAGCGTGGGACCGAGGAAGGCGTAGGGCCCGCCGATGACGGTCATGAGGACCGGCTGTGCGGAGAACGTCCAGTAGGCGTACTGGGGGTTGACGTTGGTGAACAGCGGGATCAACAGCGCGCCCGCCAGTCCCGAGAACGCGCCGGAGATGATGAACGCGATCCAGCGGTGATACCGGACGTCGACCCCAAGCGACTCCGCGCGCTCGGGGTTCTCCCGGATCGCCAGACAGATCATCCCGAACGGCGACCGGACGATCCGCCACAGGGCGTACATCGCGACGGTGACGACGATCAGCGTCAGGAAGTAGTACGCCACCGGATTGACGATGTCGACGAGCCGGAACTGCCAGCCGAACAGGTCGACTGAGCCCATGACGAAGGTCAGCCCGTCGGAGCCGTTGGTGATGTTCTGTCCCAGGATGGAGCCGATGGTGTCCTGGAGGACGATCACGTAGATCGCCATCGAGAACGACAGCGTGATGATGGCGAAGTAGATCTCCTCCAGCCGAACCGAGAGGAACCCGATGAACACGGCCAGCACGGTCGCGACGAGGACGCCGATGATCAGCGCGAGGAACCACGTCGCCAGCGGGGCCGCGCCGCCGAAGATTCCCGGGACGCCGAGCATCGGCGAAATCTGACCGACGGTGATCGCGACCGCGTAGCCCGCGGCGGCGACGAACATCGCGTGGCCGAACGAGAGCAGCCCCGTGTACCCGTAGAGCAGATTGAACGCGGTCGCGAACAGGACGAAACACAGCGTCTCCGCGAGGAGATTGGTCTGGAAGCCGCCGAGTACGAACGGCGCGACGACCAGGGCGACCGCCGCGACGACGGCTACCCCGGCCATGCTCCGCCTGTTCCGCAACCGCTGTGTGAACCCGTAGCTCATGTCTTACAGGCCTGGCGGGAGGCCGCTGCCGTCCAGCAGATCAAGCGCAGTGTCTCGGTCGAGCGTGTACGTCTGCGTGTTCGCCTGGCCGACGCCGTCGTACGGCACGTCGGCGTCGAACGAGGACTCGCCGATGACACAGGAGGCGGTCGCCTGGTGGGTGTCCGCGTCGAGCGTCACGGAGCCGCGCGGGTCGTCCTCGTAGGTGTAGCCCTCCATCTGGGAGACGACGTCGTCGGGGTTGGTGCCGCCGACGGCTTCCATCGCGTCCTTGTAGATCTGGATCGCCGCCCAGGTACTCCCGCCCGTGAAGGTGGGGTACGCCAGCACCTCGCTGTCGTCCTGGTAGGTCTCCTGGTAGAGCTCGATGAACCGCTGGTCGGCCTCGGTGCCGTAGGCGCCGGGCCAGTACCAGCCCGAGAAGTGGACGCCCTCGGGCATCGTGTCGCCCAGCGCCTCGAAGTTCGTCGCGTCCGCACCGATGGTGTCGAACACGTCGTCGACCTCCTCGAACAGGCCCTGCTCCGAGGCCTGGTTGACGAAGGTCACGGTGTCGCCGGCCCAGAAGCTCGTGAACAGCAGGTCCGGGTCGGAGTCGAGCACGGAGTTGATCTGGGGGGTCATGTTCGTCGCGCCCAGCTCCGGGAACTCTGAGGCGGCGACCTCGTAGTCGACGCCCAGCCCGTCTAGATACGCCTGCACGTAGTCCCAGCACTGCTGGCCGTAGGCGTAGTCCGGCCCCATGTTAGCGATGCTGAGGGTGCCGTCGCCCGCGTGGTTCTCCTGGATGAACGACGCGATGCCGTAGGTCATGTGGCTCGTGTTCGAGTTCGTCCGGAACAGGTTCGGCAGTCCGGCCGCGAGCCCGTCGTCGCTCTCGTAGTAGTCGCCGTAGGTGTCCGTGTCCGGTTCCGTGATGTACGGCGTCCCGATGTCCGTGAGGGTGAACGGAACTCCGAGCTGTTCGATGGTCGGCCCGGAGTTGAGCGTCACGCCCGAGGACGTGAGGCCGATCAGGGCGTCGGCACCGAACTCCTGGACCAGGCTCCGCATCTGCTGCTGTGGGTTGTCACCGTGGTCGCGGATCTCGATCTCCACGTCGTTGCCGTTGATACCCCCTTCTTCGTTGATCGCGTCGACGGCGACCTCGGCCGCGGCGGCCGACCCTGCCCCGAGCGCCTCGGCCAGCCCGGAGAGCAGATACACGCCGCCGATCCGCACCGTCCCGCCGCCACCGCCGCCGCCGCTACACCCTGCGAGCGTGACTGCCGCACCAGTCCCCGCTGCCGTGAGAAATGTCCGTCGGTTAACCATATTCGACTGTCCTATGCCCGAGCCGTTCCCTGCCGGCGGGTCGTTCGCTGGCATATTGTACCCTGTACACCCATGACACGGATATACGTCCGGGATTATATGTAAACATTATCGCTGAGCTTATACAAATATTCGGAAACACGTCACCGACACGTCGAATTACTGATTATCGGCGGCGAAAGTTTTAATCCAATGCTGACACACGGGGCGTTCATGGTTTCGACTGGCCTCCTGATCGATCAGGTGATTACCGGCATCAGCATCGGGAGTACGCTGTTTCTCATCGCGGTCGGTCTCAGCCTGATCTTCGGCGTGCTGGAGGTGCTCAACTTCGCACACGGTGCCCTCTACATGATCGGCGCGTACATGGTCGTCGTTGCGATCAACGACTCGCTGGGCGGCTTCTGGGTCGGCGTGGTACTGGCGATACTCACCGTCGGTCTGATCGGCACCGTCATCGAAATGGGCTTTCTCAGGCGCGTCTACGAGCGCGAAGAACTGGACCAACTGCTGTTGACGTTCGCGTTCGTGCTCATCATCACGGACGGCGTGCGCAACGTCTTCGGGTCCGGGTCGAACGTCATCGACCCGCCCGCACTGTTCCGCTTCGACATCGTGTTCACGCAGGGCGTCTCGATCCCCGGCTACCGGGCGTTCGTCATCCTGATGTCCTTCGTCGTGATGGGAGCGATCTTCGCCGTCCTCCGGGTCACGAACTTCGGCCGCATCGTCCGCGCCACGTCGAGTGACCGCGACATGGCCCTCCTCCTCGGTATCAACGTCCCCCGGCTCTACACGGCCGTCTTCTTCATCGGCGCCGCGCTGGCCGGACTCGGCGGCGCTCTCGTCGCGCCGTTGCAGTCTGTCACGCCGGAACTCGGGAATCAGGTCATCATCAACGCCTTCGTCATCGTCGTCATCGGCGGACTCGGCTCCTTCGGCGGTGCGTTCGTCGGGGCCTACCTCATCGGCCTCATGATCGCCGTCGGAAGCGTCTTCGCCGCCGGCGCGGGACAGCTGTTCCCGTTCGTCGCGCTGATCGTCGTGCTCTTGGTCAAACCCGAAGGGCTGTTCGGAGGTGTCGAGGCATGACGACGGTCCTCGAAACCGACGGCCTGGAACGCCAGTTCGGGAAGCTGATGGCCGTCGACGGCGTCAGCGTCAGCATCGACAGCGACGACGTCACGAGCATCATCGGTCCTAACGGCGCCGGCAAGACCACCTTCTACAACCTCCTGTCCGGCCGGCTCGACCCGACCGGCGGAACGGTCAAACTGCGTCCCCGAGACGGGGCCGACCTCA
Source organism: Halorientalis marina (assembly GCF_023028345.1). Lineage (GTDB taxonomy): Archaea > Halobacteriota > Halobacteria > Halobacteriales > Haloarculaceae > Halorientalis > Halorientalis marina. The sequence goes on from NZ_CP095487.1 coordinate 1,218,935, forward strand.
TCGACGTCACCGGGCAGACGCCCTACGAGATCAACCGCCTCGGGCTGTCGCGGGCCTTCCAGATCAACAACGTCTTCGAGGGGCTGTCGGTCATCGACAACCTCCGGATCGCCCGCATCAGCCAGAACGAGCGCTCGCTCGACCTGCGCTCCATCGCCCGGAGCGACGCCGAACTCTCCGAGGAGGCCCGCGAGGTCATCGAGATGGTGAACCTCGAGGACCTCGAACAGACGAAGTGTGCGAACCTGTCTCACGGTGACAAGCGGAAGGTCGAGGTCGCGCTCGCGCTCGGGACGGACCCGACGGTCGTCCTGCTCGACGAGCCGACGGCGGGGATGAACGCGACCGAGACCGACCGGATGGTCGACCTCGTCGAGGACATCAACGAGCAGACGGACACGACCTTCGTGCTCACCGAACACGACATGGGGGTGGTCCTCGACATCTCGGATCGCATCCTCGTGCTGGACAACGGCTCGCTCATCGCCGACGGCACGCCGGACGAGGTGATGGCTAACGAGCGTGTCAAAGAGGCCTACCTCGGAGGTGAAGCATGAGTCTCCTCGAACTCGAGGACGTGAACGCCTTCTACGGCAACAGCCACGTCATCTTCGACGTCGACATGACCGTCGAGCAAAACGAGGTCGTGGCCCTGCTGGGCCGGAACGGCGCCGGCAAGACGACGACCCTGCGGGCGATCACCGGAACCGTCCCGCGCCGGGAGGGGCGCATCGACTTCCGCGGCGAGTCCATCGTCAACGACACGGTGGACACGATCAGCAAGAAGGGCATCAAACTCGTCCCGGAGGAGCGCCGCATCTTCCCGACGCTGACCGTCCAGGAGAACCTCGTGGTCGCCCACGACTCCTCTTCCGGTGACCCGCGCCCCGTCGAGGAGATGTACGAGATATTCTCGGTGCTGGACGACCTGCGGGAGAACCGCGGGCGGAACCTCAGCGGCGGCGAACAGCAGATGCTGTCGGTCGCCCGCGCGCTCGTCCAGGACCCCGATCTCCTCCTCCTCGACGAGCCGACGGAGGGGCTGGCACCGGTCATCGTCGAGGACCTGACCGAAATTCTCGAGGACATCGTGAGCCGCGACGTGACGGTCGTCATCACCGAGCAGAACGTCGATTTCGCCCTCTCGCTGTCCGAGCGGGCCTACATCATCGAGAGCGGTGAGAACGCCTGGGAGGGGACCATCGAGCAACTCCGGGACCGCGACGACCTGCTCGAACAGTACCTCTCGGTCGGCGCCGCCGCGGACTGACGCCTCACTTCTCCGCCCGGACGCGTTCCGGTCACGACCCGGACGCGTCCGTCGTCGGGTCGACCGTCACCCCGTCCGTCGCACTCGCAGCGGCACGCGATTCACACGCGATTTCGAACCTGGCACCGCCGGGAGCGTCGCCGTCGGCCGAGTCGTACCCTCCGCCGGTAGTCGACGCGTCGGTGACGGTCAGGTCCCACCCGTGGGCGTCGACGATCTCGGCGACGATGGAGAGGCCGAGTCCCGTCCCGCACTCGCTGGTCGTGTACCCGTCTTCGAGGACGGCGTCGCGCTCCTCGGCGGGAATCCCGGGGCCGTCGTCGGCGACGAAAAAGCCCGCGCCGTCGTCGAGCGTGCCGACGGTGACGGTCACGTCGGGGCCTGCGTGGTCGACGGCGTTCCGACGAGCTTGCGAGTCGGGGCTCGTCGAGCCATGCTCGACAGCGTTCCGGAAGAGGTTCTCGAAGGCCTGGACGAGGCGGTCGGAGTCGGCCTCGACGGTCGCGTCCGTCGGCGTCTCGAGCGTCGCGTCGGCGGTGGCGACGTGGTCCCAGGCGCGCCGGGCGACGGCGGCGACGTCGACGCGCTCCCGCGTCCGGAGTTCGCCCTCGCGGGTCATCGCGAGCACGTCCTCGATGATGGCCTCGATCCGGTCGGCGTTCGTCGCGATATGCTCCAGATGGGGCCCGACATCGCCATCGTCGTGTTCGGCCATCTCGACGCGGCCCTGGATGACGTTCAGGGGGTTCCGGAGGTCGTGGGAGACGATGCTCGCGAACCGTTCGAGCCGCTCGTTCTTCCGTTCGAGTTCTCGCTCGCGACGCTTCTGTTCCGTCACGTCCCGGACGTGAATCGTTCGGCCGGCGTCGACGGTGCTGCCTTCGCCCAGCCTGAGCACTTCGACGTGGTAGTGTCGGCTGCCGAGCGCGGCTTCGAACTCCGTGTCACCGTCCGCTTCGACCTCCTCCCAGTACAGGTTCCGTATCTCGGGGAACCCAGCGAGAAGGTCGTCGACGTGCTGGCCGACGATGTCGTCGCCGTCCTCGAACCCGAACAGTTTGCGTCCGGTCGGGTTGAGATCGACGAGGCGGTGGTCGGGGTCGATGGTGAACACGCCGTCGTAGAGGTCGGCGACGACGGCTTCCCGGCCGATCGGCGCGAGATCGAGGAACTCGGCGCGGAAGATGGCCCACCAGAGCGCGACCCCGGAGACGGAGAAGGCGATGGGGGTGAGGTCGGCGTCGACGACTCCCACCACCAGGAGGGCGTTGCCGACCCAGGGGACGACGACTGCGGTCAGGATCGCCGTCGTCTGATAGCGGTAGATCGAGGCAGCGTCGGTGGCGTAATCCAGAATCAGGACCGTCCCGACGAACAGGAGGGCGTACGAGTAGAGCGTGAACCCGAAGAAGGCCGGCCCGTACTCGATGGCGTAGCCCATCAGTTCCGAGCTGTCCTGTGCGATGCTGGTCCAGTAGTAGCCGTGGAGCGGGTTGGTGACCTTGGCGGTGAGTCCAGCGGCCGGGACGACCGACAACAGCAGTCCCAGCCGGAGCGTGACGATCTCCTCACGCCCGGTATAGGAGAGTGCGAAAAGAAAGAAGCCGATGACCGTCAGGCTGGCACCGACCGTCGTCGTCTGGGTCGTCAGCAGCGCCGTCGGCGTCCCGGCAGCGAGCACGCCCGCGAGCGAACTGACCTCCCAGACGAGCGAACCGACGAACGTCACCAGAAGCGGGACTGCGCCGCGCCGGTCGCGGTGGCGCCAGGCGTAGACGATGAGTCCCGCCGAGATCGCGCTGGCCCCGACCAGGAAGGCGACGTACAACCAGGCCCAGCGGGACATACCGGCGATAGCCGACCGCCGCGTCTAAACCTACCGTCGTAGTTATCGAATGTGAAATCGGAGTCGAAAATCCGATTCGAGAACGGCTTTCGGGGGCAGACTCGATTATCGCGCGTCTTCGATGTCGTCGAGCGCGTCGGGGTTCTCGATGCTGCTCATGTCGCCGAGGTCCTCGCCGGTGTAGGTCGCCTGGACGGCCCGGCGGATGATCTTCCCGGACTGGGTCTTGGGGAACTCGTCGACGAACATGACCTCGCGGGGCCGGAACGGTTTCCCGAGTTCCTCGCCGACCATGTCCCGGATCTCCTCGCGGAGGTCGTCGGTCTCCGCGACGCCGTCCTCCACGATGACGTACAGCACGACGGCGGTCCCGGTGGTGTCGTCGGGGACGCCGACGGCGGCGGCCTGGTTCACGTCGTCGTGTTCCATCGCCGCGCCCTCGACCTCGGCGGGGCCGACCTTGCGGCCGGCGACGTTCAGGGCGTCGTCGGCCCGGCCGTGCAGGAACCAGAAACCGTCCTCGTCCTTCTGGGCCCAGTCGCCGTGGTCCCACATGTCGTCGAACCGCGCCCAGTACTCCTCGAGGTAGCGCTCGTCACCGCTCCAGAGGGACTTGGTCATCGACGGACAGGAGTCGCGCGCGACCAGATAGCCCCGCTCGTGGTCCTCCCTGATCGATTCGCCCGCGGCGTCGACGATGTCGATGTCCATGCCCAGTCCCGGCCCGCCCAGCGTGCAGGGTTTGAGGTCGTTGATGGGCAGTGGCATGAGGAAACAGCCCATGATTTCGGTGCCACCGGAGATGTTGATGATGGGCGTGTCGCCGCCGCCGACGTTGTCGTAGAACCACTGCCACGATTCGGGGTCCCACGGTTCCCCGGTCGACCCGAGCAGACGGAGGCTTGAGAGGTCGTGGCCCTCGACCCACTCGTCGCCCTGCTTCCGGAGCGCGCGGATGGCGGTCGGGGAGATGCCGAACTGCGTGAGGTCGTGGCGGTCGATCATCTCCCAGAACCGGTCGGGCTCGGGGTAGTCGGGCGCGCCCTCGTACATGAAGATGGTCCCGCCGAAGGCGTGGTTGCCGATGAGCGTCCAGGGCCCCATCATCCAGCCGATGTCGGAGACCCAGAAGAAGCGGTCGGCGGGCTTGACGTCGAACCCGAAGTGCAGTTCCTTCGCGGCCTGTGTGACCGCGCCGGCGTGGGTGTGGACGATGCCCTTGGGCTTGCCGGTCGTCCCCGAGGAGTACAGGAGCATCGACTCCTGGTCGCTGGGGAGGGACTTCGTCTCGTAGTCGTCGTCCTGGGGCGCGACGGCGTCGGCCCACCACTCGTCGCGGCCCTCGGTCATCGGGATCGAGAGGTCGGTGTCGGGGTCGCTGGCACCGAGGCGGTCGAAGACGACGACCGACTCCACGTCCGTTTCGGCCTGCTCGATGGCTTCGTCGGCGGTCCCCTTGAGCGTCACCGGGTCGCCACGGCGGAGGAAGCCGTCGCCGGTGAAGAGGACCGAGCACTCGGGGTCCTCGATCCGGGTCGCGGTCGCGTCGACGCCGAACCCGGAGAAGATGGGGACGGCGATGGCCCCGACCTTGAAACAGCCGTAGAGGATCGAGACGACTTCGGGAACCATCGGCATGTACAGGCCAACGGTGTCGCCGGTGTCGATGCCGCGCTCTTCCAGAGCGTTCGCGACCTTGTTGGCCTGACGCTGTAGTTCGTGGAATGTGACCTCCCGGACCTCGCCGTCCTCGCCCTCCCAGATGGTGGCGACCTTGTTGCGCCGTTCGTTGTCGCGGGCGGCGTGGCGGTCCAGCGTGTTGTGGGCGGCGTTGAGTTTCCCGCCGGGGTACCAGTCGCTGAACTGCGGGCCGTCGCTATCGTCCCGCACCTGGTCGTACCCCTCGTAAAATTCGATGTCGAGGTAGTCGACGATCTCGTCCCAGAACCAGTCGACGCCGGACTCGGGGACGCCCTCGATGTCGGTCGTCGTCCGCTCGATGAGTTCCTCGTAGTCGTCGATGTCGTACTCCTGCATGAACTGCCAGACGTTCGTGGACTCGACGAACTCCCGGCTCGGCTCGTGGACGACCTCGTCGATGTCTTCGAGTGACTCCGATGCCATACCGGATACCTCATCCACCGGCGACAAAGTAGTTTCTCCGGTTCCTGTCGGGCCACACACAGGCTCATGCCGCATCGGCGAGTGGGACACACAGGAGGCCGGCCGCGTCGTCGTCGGTCGTCGCCGTCAGGTCGAACCGCCAGGTCCGGTCGGTCAGCCGCTCGGCCGCCGAGAGCCGCAGGGTCGCGCTCGGGAGTCGCCGGCAGAGGTCGATGGCGATGGGCAGCGCGGGTAGCGGCCGGCCGTCGACGGCGAGTGCGTACCCCTCGACGGTCACGCGCCAGGACTGCTGGCCGACCCGGTCCCCCTGGCGCGGGTCGAGTCGGTATCCCTCGACGAGGCCCAGGCGCTGGAGTCGGCCGAAGGTGGCGTCGAGCGGGTCCTCGCTGGTCGATGGCCGCGGGAACTCCGCGGCCGCGCCCTCGAGGACGGTCGCTCCCTCGCCCGGGGAGAGTCTGTCGTCGAGTTCCCGCGCGAGCGTCCCGAGCAAATGGAAACAGAGCGCGTCGGGGTCGTCGAAATCGTCGGCCCGCTCGCAGTAAGCGTCCATCACCCCGGACTCAACGTCCTCGTGGCCTTCCACGGAGAGCGTCTCGAAGACCGCGGCCGCCACGTCGTGACAGTAGCCGGTCAGCGCCGAACGGGAGCGTTCGGGAGCCTCGATTTCGCCGGCCGGCGCTGGCGCGCCACCGTCGAGTTCGTCCGGGACCTCACAGGCGATGAAGTCGTACCACGGCGCACGCGGGTCCCAGCGCCGCAACACGTCGCGGTAGGCGGCGGCCGTCTGGGCCGCCTCCTCCGCCGCCTCCCGGTCCGGGAACCGCTTGCCCGCGACCGGAACCGGGCTGGTCCCCGTGCGACCACAGACCACGCGGAACTCACCTCCCGGCGACGCGAGCGCCTCGATCCGCGCTCTGATCTTGTTCAACGTCGTGCCGACCATCTTTAGGCGTGCCTAAAAAGACTGGCCGAAAATAGATTGCGGTCGGCGTCGCTCCGGTCGTCGGTGGCGACTGGGGGGTGGGGTCCTGCAAACCTTTTATTCGCGGCCCGTCAATCCTTCCGTATGTACGTCCGGGACGCGAAAAACCGCGAGGAGGTCTGGTTGCTGGACCACATCGAGGACATGGGCCTGGACGAGACTGCCTTCCGGTCACGGGACTACGTGATCGCCATCGACGAGGAGACCAACGAGAAGGCGGGATTCGGCCGGATTCGCGTACACAAGGCCGAGGACGAACCGGACCGCTGTGAACTCACCTCCATCGGGGTGCTCTCGGACTGGCGCGGACAGGGTGTCGGCGCCCACATCGTCGAGCGACTCGTCCAGATGGCGGGCGACGAGGGGTTCGACACCGTCTACGCGCTCACCGACGAACCCGATTACCTCTCCCAGTTCGGGTTCGAGCCGCTCCCCGTCGAGGAACTGCCGGGAAAACTGCAGGACCGCCTCTCGGCGAAACGCGACGCGAGCGCCCCGGACGCGGTGCCGTTGACCCTCTCGACCGGGGACTTCGAGATGCCCCAGCGGTTCCGCCAGGCGTTCAAACAGGCCGCCCCCGACGCCGGGACGGACGAACCCGAGGAAGGCCCAGAGGACTTCGGGATCGACCCCGACGAGGCGACCTACAAGTACGATACCGGCCGGTGACGGTACCCGTACCGGCGAGGTTCGTGTCCTCGATACACTCGACATCGCCCCTGCAGTCCCGGGTCAGGTGTAAACGGCCGACCACGTCCCGAGGGTTTTACGCGGCTGGGGGTGCAGGGGGTAGGTATGTTCGACGAGGAGGACCTCCGGGAAATCCGTGCCGCCAAATCCGAGTGGGAGGACGAGGACGTCCAGCCCACTGTCGAGCGGTTCGGTGAACGGAAAGAAGAGTTCACCACGGACACCGAGGGACACACCGTCGACCGCCTGTACACGCCGGCCGACGTCGACGATCTCGACTACGAGGAGGACCTCGGCTTCCCGGGGCAGCCCCCGTACACCCGCGGGGTCTACCCGACCGGGTATCGCGGCCGACTCTGGACGATGCGCCAGTACGCCGGGATGGGCACCGCCGAGGAGACGAACGAACGGTTCCACTACCTGCTCGACGAGGGACAGACCGGGCTCTCGATGGCCTTCGACCTGCCGACACAGATGGGGTACGACTCCGACAACGAGATGGCCGCCGGGGAGGTCGGGAAGACCGGCGTCGCCATCGACTCCCTGGAGGACATGGAGCGGGTCTTCGAGGGCATCCCGCTGGACGAGGTGTCCACCTCGATGACCATCAACGCGCCCGCGTCGGTCCTGCTCGCGATGTACATCGCCGTCGGCGACAAGCAGGGCGTCGACCGCGAACAGTTGCGAGGGACCATCCAGAACGACGTGCTGAAGGAGTACATCGCCCGCAACACCTACATCTACCCGCCGGAGCCGTCGATGCGGATCATCACCGACATCTTCGAGTTCTGTGCCGAGGAGACCCCGAGTTTCAACACCATCTCGATTTCGGGCTACCACATCCGCGAAGCCGGCTCGACCGCCGCCCAGGAGATCGCCTTCACCCTCGGGAACGGCATCGAGTACGTCCAGGCCGCCATCGACGCCGGCCTCGACGTCGACGAGTTCGCCCCGCAGCTATCATTCTTCTTCGCCTCCTACAACAACATCCTGGAGGAGGTGGCGAAGTTCCGGGCGGCCCGCCGGCTCTGGTACAAGATCATGGAGGAGCGGTTCGACGCCGAGAACCCCAAATCGAAGCAGCTGAAGTTCCACACCCAGACCGCGGGATCGACGCTGACGGCCCAGCAGGTCGAGAACAACGTGGTCAGGGTCGCGTACCAGGCACTCGCTGCGGTCCTCGGTGGCACCCAGAGTCTCCACACCAACGGGAAAGACGAGGCCGTGGGTCTCCCCACGGAGAAGTCAGTCAGGACGGCCCTGCGAACCCAGCAGATACTCGCGGAGGAGTCCGGTGCGGCCGACACCATCGACCCGCTCGCGGGCAGTTACTACGTGGAGAACCTGACCGACAGCGTCGAGGAGGACGCCCTCGACATCATCGACCAGGTCGACGACCGTGACGGGATGCTCGATGCCATCCAGGACCAGTGGGTCCAGCGACAGATCCAGGACGTGGCCTTCGAGCGCCAGCGCGAACAGGAGAACGACGAGCGGATCATCGTCGGCGTCAACGACTACACGGTCGACGAGGAGGAGGACGTCGACATCGAGGAGGTCGACGAGCGACTCGAAGGCGAGCAGATCGACCGCATACGGGAACTCCGGGAGCGCCGCGACTCCGAGGAAACCGAGGCGGCGCTCCAGGCGGTCCGTGACGCCGCCCGCGGCGACGAGAACCTCATGCCGTACCTGATCGACGCCGTCAAGGCCTACGCCACGACCGGCGAAATCTGCGACGCGATGCGGGACGTCTTCGGCGAGTACAAGGGCGGCGGCATCTGAACGGCCGATTCGACGGTTTCCTCCGTGTTTCTCGACCTGACAGTGAACGGTAGGGTCAAGTACGTGGTGTAAAGTGTGTTTTACTGTAAAACAGACTTTACAGAAGAGCGCTTTACAGGACTCGACGCATGTCATCCACACACCCCGTTCGGAAAGGACAGCGGTACAAGCGCCTCCTCCTCGGTCTCGTCGCGTTCGGCGTCGTTGCGCTGTTCGTCGGTATCGGGATCGTACAGAACTTCGCAGGACTGGTCGTCTACGCCGCCGCCCTCGGTGCGACTGGACTGACGCTGTACGGCCAGTTCAGCGAGTCGATTACGTTCTCCGACGAACGCGAGCGGCGATTGAACGAACGCGCAAGCAACGCCGTGGTGTCGCTTTTCTCCTACGTCGGCCTGCCGACGGTCGTCGTTCTCTACCTCCTCGACGCGACCGGCCGGTACGTCGTCGGACCGACCGTCTGGGGGGCGATCTACGCCTTCTCTGCGTTTTACCTGCTCTGGAACGCCGTCTACGTGGCCTTCCGGGTCCGGTCGTGAGTCACTCCAGCGCGATTCCCATCATCATCTCGTCGACGGGTTCGCCGTCGATGCGGTAGTGGTCTTCGCGGACGGCCTCGATCTCGCCGCCCAGCGACTCGAAGAAGGCGAGGGCGCCCTCGTTGGTCGCCGGAATGGAGTTGTACACCTTCGCGAGGTCCTGCGCGCGGGCCCAGTCGAGCGCGCGCTCGACGAGCCGCCGGCCGATCCCCTCACCGCGGTACTCGGTGACGAGGCCGACGGTCAGCTCCGCGGTGTGTCTGAGCTTCTCGATTTCGGGGACTTCGAGGTGGACCCAGCCGACCACCTCCTCTTCGACGGTGGCGACGAAGAACACGCGGGACTCGAACTCGTTGTGTCGCAGCAGCGACCCCTCGTAGTCCAGTTGCGAGGCGACGCTCTCGGCCTCGATGTAGGCGCCCTCCTCCGTGACCTGGCGCATCGTGCCGACGATCCCCGTGATGTCGTCCTGTCTGGCCGGCCGGATGGTGACCGCCAGCCCGTCCAGCTCGAACTCGTCGTCCACGCCGGGTTCGAGCGCGATGGACAGTTCGCCCTCTCGCTCCTCCACGTAGCCGTCGCGTTTGAGCAGGGAGAGGTAATGCCCGAAGGGCCGTGGCTCGTAGCCGAGCGCGTTCCGGACGCGTTCGGGGTCGACGCTCCCGTGGCGCTCGACGTACTCGTAGATGCGCTGTCGGTCGTCCGCCAGGTCGATGGGTTCCAGCGATTCCATACCCCTACCCTGCACCGCACCGCCCTTAATTCTTGACACGCGTTAGCACTACACGCTCGACCACGACCGTATTTAGGCCCGGGCGCCGACGGGCCGATATGCACTTCGATCACGCGGGTATCGCGACACAGGACGCGGACGGACTGGCCGCCCAGTACGAGTCGCTCCTCGGCGCGCCCGTCGCACACGTCGAGGAGTTCGACGGGATGTCCGTCGTCTTCCTCGAACTCGGTGACGGCTACTTCGAGCTACTCGAACCACTCGACGACGAGGGCGCCATCGCCTCCTACCTCGACCGGAACGGACCGGGCATCCATCACCTGGCGCTGGCGACCGACGACATCGATGGCGCGCTGGAGCGGGCCCGCGAGGAGGGTGTCGAACTCATCGACGAGGTGCCACGCGAGGGTGCCTGGGGCCACGAGGTGGCCTTCCTTCACCCCGAGTCGACGGGCGGCGTGTTGCTCGAATACGTCGAGCACTGACGGTGTCGCGGCCGGTGGTGGCGCTACCGCCGCCAGTCCGCCGCGCGGAATGCGTTTTCGGGTTGCATCCGCTCGGGCGGGTCGGCGAACCACGCCGCGCCGTTGAGTTCGCCGGGCTGGATGGTCAGGTGCCCGCCCTCGTAGGTCCCGTCGAAGAACGTCCACAGCGAGTGGAGCCGTTCGTCGTGGTCGCCCTCGGAGACAGTCACCCGCCGGCAGACGAGGAACGGCCGCGTGACCGAACAGTCGATGCCGGTCTCCTCGCGGACCTCGCGGACGGCCGCCTCCTCGCAGTTCTCCCCGCACTCGCGGCCGCCGCCGGGGAGTCCCCACCGGCTCGACCCCCGCCCGAGGACCATCAACACGCGCTCCCGGTCGGCCTCGGGGGCCGCGAGACCGTCGCTCGGCGGCGGTGCCGCCGACGGCTCCCGGACCACCCAGACGTAGCTGCCGCCGCTGTATCCCTCCCGGGAGAGGGCGCGGAGGTCGGGAAACACCCCCGCCGGGACCGTCTCCCGCTCGTCCCGGACCGGCACGTCACCGTATTCCCGCTCGAGTCGGTCGAGCCGTTCGTCGACCTCCGCCCGGTTGATTTCGGCGGCCGGCATACCCGCCCGTTCTTCCCTCTCGCTGAAATGTTTTCGGAACCGACGGTCTGTCCGCCGTCACCAGCCTCTCGGCCGGTACTCGCGGTTCAGGCCGTCAGCGTCTCGACCATCTCGCTCTCGTTCTCCTCGACGACCGAGAGGTGGTCGAGGTCGGGGTAGACGTGCGTTTCGGCGGTCGGAATCTCGCGGGCGAGGTACAGCCCCATCTCCGGCGGGACGAGCACGTCGGCTTTCCCGTACCAGAGGTAGACCGGGACCTCGATGTCGTCGAGGTCGAACCCCCACGGACTCCCGTAGATCGCGGTCTCCTCGACGAGCGGGTCGAGTCCGTGGTGGCGGCGGGATTCGAGCATACTCGCGTGAATCGTCTGCCCGACCTCGCCGCGCCACAGGTCCTCGTCGGCCGGCGAGGCGCTGTCGGCCATCTCCTCGAGGAACGCCTCGCGGCCGGCGAGCGCCCGCCGGCCGAGCAGCCACAGACCGAGTTTGCTCACCGGCGCCGTGAACCGCGCGGCGTAGTACCAGAGCCGGTCCCGCAGGCCGACCGAGGCCATCGGGGCGACGCCGCAGGCGATGCCGGCCCGCTCGACCCGGTCGGGCAGGAGCGCCGCCGAGACGGCGGCGTACGGGCCACCGCCGGAGATCCCGAGCACCGAGAAGGAGTCGATGTCGAGGGCGTCGGCCACGTCTTCCAGGTCCGCGGGCCAGTCGGTCAGCCGTCGGTCGGGGTCGGGCGTCGACACGCCGAAGCCCGGCCGCTCGGGCGCGACGACGCGGACGCCCTGCTCGCGGCCCACCTCGTCGAACAGCGCGCCGAACACTCGCGAGTTCGGGAAGCCGTGGAAGACGAACAGGGGCGTGCCGTCCGGGTCGCCGACCTCGGCGTAGCCGATCTCCCGGCCGTCGGAGACGGTGACGGTTTCGGGGTTCTCGGCGATCTCCTCGGCGAGTTCGACCATACTCGAGGACGGTGCCGCCGGCTCGCGGGTCTCCGAGACGAACTCCCGGAGTCGTGCAGTCAGTTCGGCCATACGTGGGGACCGTCGCGGCGGGGTAAAAACTCTCCCGTCAGTCCCGCGCCCAGGCGACGGCGTCGTCGAGGTCGCGGACGCTCTCCACCGTCGCGCCCGGAACCTCGACGTTCGATCTCACCGCCATCGCGGTGGTCCCGTCCGACACGAAGCCGATCCGGTCGACGCCGGTGTACTCGCCGTTTCTCGACCACTCCTCGTCCATGTACTCCTGGGTCTCCGCGGGGAGGGTCGTGTCGTCGCCGAAGACGGCGAGGGTCGCCGTGATGTCGGCACGCTTCCCCCGCTCCCGGTAGTGGTCGCTTGCCGCTTCGAGGTCCTCGTCGGTGTATCCCTGCCAGCCCTGCATGAACCAGATGCCGACGGTCCCTCGCTTCTCGAACTCCCATTCGGACGCGTCCGGGCCCGGGACGCTGTCCTTGGATTCGGACGGGGCCGTCTGGGCGGACTGGCCGATCATAACTGTCTCACCGATTACGGCGCTTCGAAACGGGTGGGGGTCGGTCCCTCAGCCGAAGTTCTCGACTTTCGCCCCGTCGGGGTCGCCGCCGGCGGCCTCGATGGCGCCCGTGGCGGCATCGAGGAAGTCAGCGAAGCCGTAGACGAAGACCTGTTCCCCGTCGCTGCCGGTCACCACGTCGCCAACGGCGTCGGCCATGTCGTCGTCCGCGTCGAGGACGTGGACGGTCGCGCCGTCGGCATCGAGGGTGTCGAGGTCCGCCTCGTGCAGCGGCGTCTCGTCGCGGTAGACGACGGCCGCCTCGCCGCCGTCGTTCAGGGCGCGGCGCGCGATGCCGATGGCGGGGCCGACGCCGGGCCCGCCGGCGAGGACGACGACGCGGGGGTCGTCCTCGTAGTAGGCGTTGCCGTAGGGACCGGACATGGTGAGGGTGTCGCCGGCCGAGAGGTCGGCGAGCAGGGGGCCGAGCGTCCCGTCGGGGTCGATCTCGACGGTCACGTCGAACGTCTCGGCCACGTTCGGCGAGGAGATGGTGTAGAAGCGGGACTCGTGTTCGCCGTCGACCTCGGTGCCGAGTTTGACGAACTGCCCGGGGCGTGCGTCGAAGCCCTCGGGGGACTCGAACGCGATGGCGATGGCGTCGGGACCGACCGACCGTACGGAAGCGACGGTCACTGTCACGTCTTCCATGCGGTCGCATCGAGTTCCCGGCGAAAACACCTTTCGTTTCTGGAAAAACCCCATGCAGAAGGCTTTTGCTCCGCGGGTGGGAAGCGAGTAGCTAGTATGCCCGAGGACCTGAACTGGGCTATCGGTGGTGAGGCTGGCGACGGGATCGACTCTACGGGCAAGATTTTCGCGCAGGCTCTGTCCCGTGCCGGTCGTCACGTCTTCACCTCGAAGGACTTCGCGTCGCGTATCCGCGGTGGGTACACGGCGTACAAAGTACGAACGTCAGTGAACCGTGTCGAGAGCGTCGTCGACAGGCTCGACGTCCTGATCGCCCTCACGGAGCGGACGATCCACGAGAACATGGACGAACTCCACGAGGGGAGCGTCATCATCTACGACGGCGAACGGACGACGATGCAGGACGTCGAGATCCCGGAGGGGATGATCGGCCTCGACGTCCCGCTGAAATCACTCGCCGAGGACGCCGGTGGCGCCATCATGCGCAACATCGTCGCGCTGGGTGCCGCCTGCGAGGTGGCCGAGTTCCCCATCGAGAACCTCGACGAGTCGCTCGAAAAGCGCTTCAAGGACAAGGGACAGGCCATCGTCGACAACAACCAGAAGGCAGCCCGCATGGGGCAGGAGTACGTCGCCGAGGAGACCGACCACGAGTTCGACTACGAGCTGGAGACGACCGACGAGGACTACGTCCTGCTGAACGGTAACGAGGCGCTCGGCATGGGGGCACTCGTCGCCGGCTGTCGGTTCTACGCCGGCTACCCGATCACCCCGGCGACCTCCATCATGGAGTATCTCACTGGCCGACTCGACAAGTACGGCGGCAAAGTCGTCCAGGCCGAGGACGAACTCGCCGCCATCAACATGGCCCTCGGCGCGGCCCGGGGCGGCGCTCGCGCCATGACCGCCACCTCCGGTGCCGGGATCGACCTCATGACCGAGACGTTCGGGCTGGTCGCCACCAGCGAGACGCCGCTCGTCATCACCGACGTACAACGCTCGGGTCCCTCGACCGGGATGCCGACCAAGCAGGAACAGGGCGACCTGAATCAGCTGCTCTACGGCGGCCACGGCGAGGTCCCCCGCTTCGTCGTCGCGCCGACCAACATCTCGGAGTGTTTCTGGAAGACGATCGAGGCGTTCAACCTCGCGGAGAAGTACCAGACGCCGGTCTTCCTCGTCTCCGACCTCGCGATGTCCGTCACGGAACAGACGTTCCCGCCGGAGACGTTCGACATGGATCAGGTGGAGGTCGACCGTGGGAAAGTCGTCGACGAGAGCGAGATCGAGTCCTGGCTCGACGAGCAGGGCCGGTTCCAGCCCCACTTCGCCGCCGCCGACGGCGTCAGTCCCCGCGCGATCCCCGGGACCGAGGACGGCGCCCACATGACGACGGGGCTCGAGCACGACGGTCTCGGCCGTCGGACCGAGGACGAGGAGGTCCGCGTCGAGCAGGTCGAGAAACGCCAGCAGAAAGTCGACACTGCCCGCGAAGCGGAGGACTGGGGGTACCGCGAGTTCGGCGACCCCGACGCGGACACGCTCGTCCTCTCGTGGGGGTCGAACGAGGGTGCGATGCGGGAAGCCCTCGAGCTTCTCGACGAGGAGGGAACCGACGTGCGTTTCATCTCGGTGCCGTACATCTTCCCCCGGCCCGACTTGTCCGAGGAGATCGAAGCGGCGGAGGACGTGATCGTCGTCGAGTGTAACGCCACCGGCCAGTTCGCCGACGTGCTCGAACACGACACGCTCACTCGCGTCAAGCGGATCAACAAATACACCGGCGTGCGATTCAAGGCCGACGAACTCGCAAAGGCAGTCGAGGAGAAACTCGCGGAACCAACCGAAGTGGAGGCAGAATAAATGAGCTCAGACGTTCGATTCACGGACTTCAAATCCGACAAGCAACCGACCTGGTGTCCCGGCTGCGGTGACTTCGGGACGATGAACGGCATGATGAAAGCCCTGGCGAACACCGGCAACGACCCCGACAACACGTTCGTGGTCGCCGGTATCGGCTGTTCAGGGAAGATCGGCACCTACATGCACAGCTACGCGCTCCACGGTGTCCACGGTCGCGCCCTGCCCGTGGGCATCGGGACGAAGTTGGCAAACCCCAACCTCGAAGTGATGGTCGCCGGCGGCGACGGCGACGGCTACTCCATCGGGGCCGGCCACTTCATCCACGCCGTTCGCCGGAACGTCGACATGTCCTACGTCGTCATGGACAACCGCATCTACGGGCTGACGAAGGGGCAGGCTTCCCCGACCAGTCGCGAGGACTTCGAGACGTCGACCTCGCCGGACGGGCCGAAACAGCCGCCAGTGAATCCGCTCGCGCTGGCGCTGGCGGCCGGCGGCACCTTCATCGCCCAGTCGTTCAGTTCGGACAGCCAGCGCCACACCGAGATCGTCAAGCAGGCCATCGAGCACGACGGGTTCGGCTTCGTCAACGTCTACAGCCCGTGTGTGACGTTCAACGACGTCGACACCTACGACTACTTCCGGGACACCATCGTCGACCTGGAAGAGACCGACCACGACCCGACCGACTACGACGACGCGAAGTCGGCTATCCTCGACGCCGACAAGGAGTACCAGGGCGTCATCTACCAGGACGAGGGGTCGGTTCCGTGGGAAGAGCGGGAGGGCCTCACCGAACCGATGTCCGACATCCCCGACGGCGCGCCCGACGACGCGATGGACCTCGTCCGAGAGTTCTACTAAACGTGGGTGAAAAGCCGGACGCTCCCTGCGGTCGCGTCCGGTACGACGTACTCGTGACCGAACCGCGCGTCTCCGGCGCGCTCCGTACACCTACCTCCCGGCAACCGCACCGCGACCGCCACGCCACCGCACCCCGTTCAGGCGTTCGCGATGAGCAACTGGAGCGCTTTCGGGAGCGCGATGCTGAGCAACAACTGTGACCAGATGCTGAACGTCGCCGGGTACTCGCTGGTCGCGTTGACCCGGTCGATCCGCTCGCGGAGGTCCTCGACCTCCTCGCGACAGTCCGCCGGAATCTCGTAGGCTTTCACGTCCCACGGGTTCTCGATGTACTCCCGCAGGCGGGCCTCGAGCCGCCGTATCTCCGCACGTTTCTCCCGGTGCATGAACCGGTGGAGCGTGAACACCGCGAACGCGACGGTGCCGACGGTCAGGACCCAGATTGCAGTGAAGATGACGCCGGCGGCCGCGGAGACCGTCCACGTCGAATCGACGAACGGCGCGTAGGTGATGAGCGCGTACCCGACGAGCCCGACGACGATGTAGTAGTACGCTTTCTTGATAAGTTCGCCGAGCGGCCTGAGACCGCCGACACCCTGTGGGTCGAGGAAGTGTATTCCGACCGTCGACCGTGCGAGCCGCCACGGCGCGAGGAACTCTATCGAGACGTAGACGGTGAAAAACTGGACGACGATAGGGAGAAAGACGAACGGGAACAGGACGAAGTTGGCGATCATATCCGTGACGCCGAACGCACCCATGTCGAGGACTGCCCGGCCGAGTTGGAGCGGCGCCCCGACGGCGAACAGCGCCCACGGGAGCCACGTCGGCACGGGGTCGAGCAGCAACTCCGGGTCGTCGGCACGTGCTTCGACTGCCATCTCCGTCATCACCGTGTCGTACTCGCGATGGAGCGACCGCGCACCGTAGACGGCCGCGAACAGCAGGAACGGCTGGAGCGCGAAGTAGGGGTTCTCCCTGTATATCAACGGGACGCCGTTGAGCAGGTTGTACGAAATCGTCAGGGCGTTCGACAGGACTATCGTGACGACCGCGTACAGGTACGACGGGGGGAGGTCGCCGGGGACGCGCTCGGCCAGCCACCCGAACCCAAATAGCCGGGCGAATCGGTCGAGCCAGAGGTCGGTGTCGGTATCGGTCGCTGCCTCTCCTGTGGAGCCGCCGACGGTTCCGTCCGCCCCGCTATCGATTCCCGTCTCCATGCCCCGATTTTCGCGACCACCCTGTCAAAAAACTTCGACGGTTTCGCTCCCCGAAACGCCCCTGGCGTCGGCGTTTTGCCGGTGACGGCTCGGGGTCGATTCCGCTACAATTCCTTTTGCATCTCGACGTGGGGGATACCCGCGTCCTCGAACTCGTCGCTCACCGTCTCGTAGTCGAGCCGCCGGTAGAACCCCTCGACGTGCGTCTGGGCGTGGAGGACGAGCGTGTCGAGGCCCCGGTCGCGCGCGGTTTCCTCGACGGTCGCCATGACCCTGCGTCCCCACCCCTCGCCGCGGCGGGACTCGCGGATGGCGACGCGCTCGACCTTCCCGGTCTCCGGTTCGACGTCCCGCAGGCGGGCCGCGCCGATGGCCTCGCCGTCGTCGGTGGCGACGAAGTGGACGGCCTCGTCGTCCTGTCCGTCCCGCTCACGGGCCTCGGGGACGCCCTGTCCGTCGACGAAGACGGCGTGCCGGACGGCGAAGGCGTCGGCGCGCTCGGCCTCGGTATCGGCGACGCGGACGCCACTCGCTGTCATCGTCCCGTCGAAGGGCCGCCGGGCGAATAAGTCCCGCGTTCAGGCCCGGTGAATCTGCTCGACGACTTCCTCGACCCCCTCGTAGGTGTAGTCGACGATGCCCTCCATGTTCAGGAAGCCGTGGATCATCGTCTCGTGGTTGCTGTACTCGACGTCGACGCCGGCCTCGGCGAGGCGGGCCGCGTAGGCGTGGCCCTCGTCGCGGAGCGGGTCGAAGCCACAGGTCGTGACGTAGGCCGGCGGCGTCTCCGCGAGGGCGTCCTGGCGGGCGTTCATCGGGAACGCCCACGGGTGGTGGGCGTCGAGTTCGTCCTCGATGTAGTGCTGGACGAACCACAGCATGTCCCGCGCGCTGAGGAAGAAGCCGTCGCCGTTCTCCGACCGGGAGGGCATCGGCTCCATGTAGGTCGTCGCGGGGTAGAGCAAGAGTTGGCGGTCGATGTCGGGCATGCCGCGCTCGGCGGCCATCAGCGAGACCGTCGCGGCGAGATTGCCGCCGGCGCTGTCCCCGGCGACGACGAGGCGGTCGGGGTCGCCCCCGAAGTCCGCGGCATTGCGCTCCGCCCACTGGGTACCGGCGTAGCAGTCCTTGAGCGCGGCCGGCCAGGGGTGTTCCGGCGCGAGGCGGTAGTCGATGGAGACGACGACTGCCTCGGCGCGGTCACAGAGCAGGCGACACAGGTTGTCGTGGGTGTCCATGTCGCCGAGGACGAACCCGCCGCCGTGGAAGAAGGCGACGGTTGGAAACGGCCCCTCGCCCTCGGGCGCGTAGACGCGGGCAGGGATCGGGTCCTGCCCGTCCTCGAGCCCCGGGACCGACACGTCCTCGACCGTGTCGACGTCGACGGGATCGCCGGCAGCGAGGTCGACCATGATCTCCAACTGGCCGCGGGCCTCCGCGACGGTGTCCGCCGACAGCGTGACGTCGTAGTCGTTGAGCAGGTCGAGCATGTTCTCGACGTGCCCGTCCAGTTCCCCCCGAACCGGCTGGTCCTCGAACATACCCGCGATATGTTCCGAGACCACAATTAATCTTTCACCCCTGATCCGAGGTGTAATTTCAGCGCCAGGGCCGCTCTCCGGGGTTTGGGGCAGAACTGTCCAAGATACGTTCTTTTTTATGAGATGGGCATCAATTACTCGTTCGATGACTGCGCAGTTCGACGCCCGCCCCGAGGGTGACGACACGGGGACGGACGCCACGTCGACCGGTTCGGCCGTGACGTCCGCTGCTGCCCTGCTCGACACGCATGAGTGATCACTACGACGTAATCGTCGCCGGCGCCGGCCCGGCAGGCGCCCAGTGCGCCCGCGACGTGGCGAAACGCGGCTACGACGTGCTCGTCCTCGAAACCGAGGCCGAAGACGAGTTCCCGCGCCAGTCCAACAAGTCGACCGCCGGGACGTTCCCCTCCATGATGGCCTCCTTCGGCGTCCCCGACGACGTGGTGATGAACTTCACCGACCGCGTCGTCCTGGAGTCGCCGAACGAACACTTCGTCCGCGATCAGGCCGGCGCGGTGCTCGAGTTCGCCGACTTCAAGCGCTGGCTCGTCGCCGAAGGCCGTGACAACGGCGCCGACTACCGGTTCGACGCCAGGGTCTCCGGCCCCATCATGGACGACGGCGAGATCGTCGGCGTCGAGTACAACGGTGGGGAGGAGGTCTACGGCGACATCGTGATCGACGCGACCGGCCCCGCCGCGCCGCTGGCGAAGGCCCTCGACGTGACCGGTCTCGAACGGAAACACCAGGCCATCGGTATCGAGTACGAGTTCGAGGGCGTCGCGATAGACCACCCCGAGTACGCCGACCTGACCGATTCGATGATGCTCCGGCTCGACCACGACATCGCGCCCGGCGGCTACTCCTGGATCTTCCACACCGGCGGGGACACCGCCAAGGTCGGCGTCTGTTACATCCAGAACGAGACCTACCAGACCTACGGCCAGGAGGGAATGACCATCGACGATTACCTCGAGTACTGGCTCGACGACGACCCGCGCTTCGCCGAGGCCGAGCGCCTCGAAGGCAAGATGCACCGCGGGTCGGCCCACATCCAGATGCCGAACTCGCTCAGCACGGACAACTTCATGGCAATCGGGGACACGGTGCCGACCGTCGACCCGCTGTGGGGTGAGGGCATCCACAAGTGCATGGAGTCGGGACGGGTCGCCGCGATCACGGCCGACCGGTGTCTCACGCCACGGGACCCGGACACCTCCGCCGCGGAGATGACGATCTACGACGAACTCTGGCACGACCGGGTCGCGCCGCGGATGGACGCCCGGCTCAGGATGACGCGCCTGCTGTACCTGGCGCCCAACGACCGGTACGACCGGCTCATGCGCGACCTCCAGCACGCCGACGAGGACACCCTGGCCCGCGCCAACGACGGCGACTTCCTCGCCATCACCCGAATGTTCCACCTCTCGGACGCACCCCTGCTCGGGAAGTTCGCCCGTCAGCGACTCGACGAGGCGGCCGACGTCGACGCGGGGTCGGGACTCGCGTCCGTGTCCGCCGCGGTGCTGAAGAAGTTCCTGTGACCGTCGCCCCTTTCACAACCCCTTTGGGTCCGAGCACCCTGCGTCGTCCTGTATGTCTCACCAGCAGATCGACCCCGACAGCGTGCCATACGCGGGACAGATGCCGATGCTCGGCCTCGGTACCTGGGAGAACGACGACGCGGACCAGTGTACCGAGAGCGTCCGCACGGCCCTGGAGACCGGGTATCGCCACATCGACACCGCACAGGCCTACCGGAACGAGGACGCCGTCGGCGAGGGCATCGCGGCCGCCGACGTACCTCGCGAGGACGTCTTCCTCGCGACGAAGGTCTGGATCTCGAAGCTCGCCTACGACGACGTGCTCGAATCGACACGGGACAGCATCGACCGGCTCGGCGTGGACTACGTCGACCTCCTCTACATCCACTGGCCGGCCGGCGAGTACGACCCCGAGGAGACGTTACAGGCCTTCGACGAACTCTACGACGAGGGGACTATCGAGGCGGTCGGCGTCTCGAACTTCGAGCCCCACCACGTCGACGAGGCTCGTGACCACCTCGACGCGCCGGTGTTCGCCAATCAGGTCGAGATGCACCCGATGCTCCAGCAGGAGGAGCTACGGGAGTACGCCGCGGAGACGGACCTGGAACTGGTCGCGTACTCGCCGCTGGCCCGCGGCGAGGTCTTCGAGAACGACACGCTGGTCGACATCGCGGAGAAACACGACGCCAGTGCGGCCCAGGTCAGCCTCGCGTGGCTCCGCGAGAAGGGCGTGACGGCCATCCCGAAGGCCACGAGCGCGGCCCACATCCGCGACAACTTCGGGAGTATCGACCTGGCCCTCGACGACGAGGACGTCGCTGCCATTGACGACATCGACACGGTCGACCGCCGGGTCCATCCGGACTTCGCGCCGGACGCCTGGTAGGGGCCGACGGGGACCGTCGGAGTACTGGTGGGGGATTCCGTCGCGCCGCTGGGGGCGATGTCTGACGGACGTCACGGAGGCCAGAACGGTTAAAGCGCGGCGACTGTAACCGGGCGATATGGCTGCGGCCAACGAGTCGGGTCTCATCGACGGCGTCCGCTTCGACGTCAAGCGGATGCACGAGACGTGGATGGAGTTGTTCTTCCCGCGACAGCGCGAGGCCGCCGGCTCCGTGCTCGGCAAATGGAAGCCGAAAACCTCCCGCGAGAAACTCACCTACAACGCGTGGTACTACCTCGGCATCCCCATCATCGCGGTGGTCTATCCGCTGGTCCTGCTGGGCTATCTCCTGCGGTTTCAGGCCCGTCGTCTCGACAGCGCCGCGCTCCGACTGGGCACCGTCGGCGTGTTCCTCTTCCTGCTCGTGCTGTGGGGCGGGCTGACGGCACTCGCGTACGCGCAGTTCTCCTTCGCCGGGTTCATCGCGGTGGCGGCCGCGTCGGCCGTCGCCGTCCTCTGTTCGTTGCTCGCGCTCGGCTTCCGGTTTCTCGGCGGGCGGGTCACGACCGTCGTCTTCGCCTATCCGTTCGCGATGACGGCCATCTTCCTCCCGCCGTCGGTGGCGGCGCTGTACTCGCCGACGGTCGCCGACGCCGTCTTCCCCTACAGCGAGAACATCGCCATCTACATCCTCGACAACTACCTGACGTTCGCGGACGTGAACACGTACCTCCGGACCCGGTACAATCTGGAGGGCATCGCCTACGCCGGGATGTGGTTCGGTATCGCCGTTCCCCTGGGCTGGCTGCTCGGCATCCTCGTGACGCTCGCGGACCTCGTGCGTCCGAAGCCGCGGGATGCGGACGAGGACTGAGGCCGCCGATCCGGAAGCCGGCGAGGCCGACCCATGACGCAACCTCTTTTTCCGTGCCGTCCTCAGTACGCGTATGGACCTCGATCTCCCGAAGACGGCCGCACTGTTCGCCCTGATCGTCGCCGTCGGTGTCGGTGGCCTGATCGGCTCACCCGTGCCGATGGGGACGGATACCATCCTGATGATGGTCCTGCCATCGATGGCGATTTTCGGCTTCATCTGTCTCGTTATCGGCGTCAAACACGGTGAGTACCGCGCCAGCAGCGCCCGATAGCCCCGACGGCCTACAGGTCCCGGCGCCGCCCTTTCGGAATCTGTGACCGCAGTTCCCCGTGGACGTAGAGGCCGACACCGACCGGTTCGCGCTCGTCGGCGAGGTCGTGGGTGACGATCAGGTAGCCCCAGTCGCCGTCCCAGTCGAGTTCTTGGTCTTCGCCAGCGACGAACGCCTCGGCCTCGTCGCGGGCGAGGTGGAGCACGTTCTCATCTGCGAGGGACCCGAACCGCTGGACTGCGTTTGTCGTCGGCTTCCAGTGTTCCTGGCGCGTCCGGAGGAACTTCATCCCGAGCCCTTCCACACCGACGGGGGAGTCGGTATCGCTCGCGAACGCCCAGATTTTCCCCTTGCCTTTCTCCCAGAAGGTGTACCCGTCGAACGCCTCCCGGGGGACTCCGAACCGTTCTGCCCACCAGTCGAGCACTTCGGCGCGGGTCGCCCGTCGTTCGAGGTCGCGCTCGCTCTCGTCGGCGGGTAGCCGGTCGAACTCCTGGCCCGAATTGCTCATTCGGCCACCTCCAGTTTCGCGCAGAAGAAGCCGCCCGTGTCGTTGTGGTGTGGGTAGATGCGCTTCGCGGCGGCCACCTGCGGGTCGAACTCCTCGCCCTGCCACTCGGTGACGCCGTCGACGTGGGAAAGCGGGAGGTCGTAGTCGACGACGGCGCAGTCCTCGGCGTCGAGGACGTGGTCGAGGACGGCCTCGTTCTCCTCCGGCGCGAACGTACAGGTGGAGTAGACGACGGTGCCGCCCGCGCGGGTGGCCTGGACGGCCCGCGTGAGGATGCCCTTCTGGACGCCGGCGGTCCCCTCGACGTGGTCGAGCGACCAGTCCTCGAGCGTGTCGGGGTTCTTCCGGACCGTCCCCTCACAGGAGCAGGGGACGTCGACGAGTGCGCGGTCGTACGCCTCGCCCGCCCAGGGCTTGAGCGAGTGATTGCGGGCGTCCTCGTTGGTGATGCCGAGGTTCGTCACGCCGAGGCGTTCGGCGTTCGAGCGCAGCGCCGAGATGCGCCCGAGGTTGGTGTCGGTAGCGACCAGCAGGCCGCGGTCGTCCATCAGGGCCGCGAGCTGGGTGGTCTTGCTTCCCGGGGCGGCACAGGCGTCCCAGACGCGCTCGCCCGGTTCTGGGTCGAGGACGGTCGCCGGCACGGCCGACACTTCCTCCTGGCCGTGGAGCCAGCCGTGGAAGTACGGCCAGTTGGCCCCCGGTTGCGTCTCGGGGAGCCGAAGGAGGCCGGGATGCCAGTCGCAGGGCTCGACGGCGATGTCCTCGTCGGCGAGCGCCTGCCGGGCGCGGTCGGCGGTCGTCTTGATGGTGTTGACCCGGACGACGGATGGAAGCGGGCGCTCGCAGGCCGCGACGAACGCCTCGAAGTCGTCGACGATGGGTTCGTACCGCTCCAGGACGTCCATTACCGGCCGTTCGTCCCGGGCGATAAAAACGTCGGTCATCGCGGCCCGCACGCTCGGTCGGGGCGGCGCCCGGACACGAGCGGATGCGGGCGCCCGGTACCGCCCGCCGCCGGCGGGTCAGTACGTCTCGTCGGTCAACTCGGCCAGGTGGTCCTCGATCTCGGGGAACTGCTCCGTGTCGACGAAACCGTAGTTCGAGCCGCCGTAGAACGATTCGGGAATCTCGGTGTCGACCAGCAGGTGTTCGGCGTCGCCGTCGACGTGGTTGACCTTGTCCATCGGGACCAGCCGGACGCTGTCGGTCTCGGCCCGGACGCAGACGACGACCGAATCGCGGAGCAGGACCGCGTCGAACTCCTGCGGTTCGTACTCCGCCGCTGTGAAGAGTGTGATGGCTCCCATGGGTTCAGTGAGTGGGGCCAGCGGCAAAACGATGCCGTCGATACCGTGCTGCCCGTCGGTTTCTCTTCGGCCCGTCCCTCCGTCACCGACGGCATCCCCGTCACTCCTCGGGTGCCGGCCGCCACGCGATGCAGATGTTCCCTCCGAGCAGACCGAGGACGAGGCCGACGACGAGGCCGCCGAGCGCGCCGAAGATCGAGAGGACCGATAGCGCCATCGCGACGACACCCAGTTCCGTCGAGAACGACGGGGCGACGTGGACGCCGACACCACAGCACGCGAGCGCGCCCCCGACGAGGAACCCGACGACCGGCGAACCGCCGCCGATGATCGACAGCAGCCCCTCGAACCGGAGCGGGACGTAGGCGATCACCGCCCCGGCACCGATCAGAACGAGCGGACCGAGTATCGGCCGCCCCCGCGGGCTGTACCCCATAGTCCGGGGTGTGACGGCCAGGCAGTTAACAGTCACCCGACCCCCGTGTTTTTCAGACCGGCTCTCGTTTCCTCCCCCATGGCACACGTTCAGGTCCACGACGATAGCCTCGCCGTCGAGTCGCCCGTCCTCGTCGAGGGACTGCCCGGGGTCGGCCTGGTGGGCAAGATCGCCACGGATCACCTCGTCGACGCGCTCGATATGGCTCACTACGCCACCTGTCACTGTGATGGCCTCCCCGACGTGGCGGTCTACCACGAGGACGAGACCGAGGTCCTCGGCCCGGTTCGGATCTACGCGGACCCGGACACCGACCTGCTGGCCCTCCAGAGTGACGTACCGGTCTCGCCCGCCGACGCCGCGGACTTTTCGACCTGTCTCACCCGCTGGCTCGACGAGCGGGACGCCACGGCGCTCTATCTCAGCGGCCTCCCGACACAGGAGAAGGACAGTCCGCCCGCGCTCCACGGCGTCGCCACGAACGGCGCGACCCCGATTCTGGAGGAGTACGACATCCCGCAGCCCGGGCAGGGAGGGCTGATAAGCGGGCCCACTGGCGCCTTGCTCTCCCGGGCCAGCGTCGAGGGCCTCGACGCGCTCGGGCTCGTCGTCCAGTCGAACCCGCAGTTCCCGGACCCCGAAGCCGCCAGGACCCTGGTTCTCGACGCCGTCGGGCCGATCGCGGGCGTCGAGGTCGACACCAGTAAACTGGTCGAACAGGCCGAGGAAATCGCCGACGCGCGCGAACAACTCGCCAAGCGGATGAGCCAGGCCACCGACGAGAGCTCCCAGGCGCAACCGATCGGGTTCCAATAGTACCTCTTTGCACGCGAGGCGCTCGCAGAGCGCCTCGCGGCAAAAACCCACGCTAAGAACCGCTCCCCGTTCCCGCCGGTCACTCGTCGCGTGCGCTCGCGCAGCGAAGCTGCGCTGCGCGTACAATCGCTTGCCAATCACCGCGACCGCCTCCGCTCCGCTACCCCCACCCCTGCAACCGCAGCCCGCGACCGCCCCGGCACCGACCCGCCTCCGCACCGCAACGCTCTCCCGTCTGCCGCCCGGCGACTCCAGCATGACCGACCACGACGACGAACTCGCGGCGTTCCTGCAGGAAGCCGAGACCGTCTACGAGGAGTACGATGAAGGGTATCTCGACGCCGACGCTGCGCTCCGCCGACTGCGCCCGCTCGTCGAGGACCTGGCGGACGCCGCCGAGGACTGACACCCCGCCGGGGGAAACGGCATACCGGACGCCGTGGAATGTGCATGTGGGACAATGACTGACATCGTTCTGGTCGACGCGGCGCGGACGCCGCACGGGGAACTGCTCGGCTCGCTCTCGTCGGAGACGGCCGTCGATCTCGGGACGGCCGCGCTCGACGGGCTCGTGGATCGGACCGGCGTCGACCGGACGCAGGTGGACTGGGTCGGACTCGGGAACGCCATCCAGGCCGGCGTCGGACAGGTCCCGGCCAGACAGGCCGTCGTGCGCTCGGTCCTCCCAGACGACACGCCGGTGACGACGATCAACGAGGCCTCTGGATCGGGGGTCCGCGCGATAGCGCTCGCCGCCGACCGTATCGCCGCGGGCGAGGCCGAGTTCGCGGTCGCCGGCGGGATGGAATCGATGTCGAACGCCCCGTACCTCCTGCCGGACTATCGCGAGGGGCGTCGGCACGGCGACGGAACGGTGGTCGATTCGATGGTCCGGGACGGCCTCTGGGACATGAACTACGGGGGTCACATGGGCGAAATCACGGAGGACATGGTCGAACGCGAGGGGCTGGACCGCGAGGCCATCGACGAGTACGCTCTCCGGAGCCACGACCGGGCCGCCGAAGCCATCGCGGACGGCCGGTTCGACGCCGAGACGGTCGCCGTCGAGACGCGCCACGGCCTGGTCGAGCGCGACGAGGGCCCCCGTCCGGACTCGACGCTCGAATCCCTCGCCGGGCTCCCGACACCCTTCCGCGAGGACGGGACGATCACGCCCGGGAACGCCTCGAAGCTCGCCGACGGCGCCGGGGCCGTTCTGCTCGCCGACCCCGAGGCCGCCCACGAGCACGGTTTCGGCGCGATGGCCCACCTCGTCGACTACGAGACGGTCTACCGCGCCCCGAACGAGTTCAACGAGGCCGTCGGCGACGTGATCGCGGCGCTGCTCGACCGGAACGACCTCGCGGTCGAGGACGTCGACCACTACGAGGTCAACGAGGCCTTCGCCGCCCAGACCGTCTACGTCCGTGACCGACTGGGGATTCCGGCCGACCGGCTCAATCCGAACGGCGGTGCGGTCGCGTTCGGCCACCCCATCGGCGCGAGCGGCGGGATGCTCGCCACGTCGCTGGCCTACGGGATGGAACGCGAGGACGCGACCTACGGGCTGGTCGGGATGAGCGTCGGCGGGGGCGGCGCGATCATGGCGCTGTTCGAGCGGTAAGGGAGCGGTGCTGGCGGGCGACCGCGCCGAGAGGCGAAGAATTATCGGGGCGCGCCACT
This sequence comes from Halorientalis marina, assembly GCF_023028345.1. GTDB lineage: Archaea > Halobacteriota > Halobacteria > Halobacteriales > Haloarculaceae > Halorientalis > Halorientalis marina. The sequence goes on from NZ_CP095487.1 coordinate 1,246,006, forward strand.
CCCATGCTCCCATGACGAAGTTCTCCGCTCGCATCGAGGAGGTGTCGATCTCGGGTATCCGCGAGGTGTTCGAGGCCGCCGGCGAGGACGCGATCAACCTCGGGCTCGGCCAGCCGGACTTCCCGACGCCCGACCACGTCCGCGAGGCCGCCATCGACGCTATCGAGGCCGGGAAGTGCGACGGCTACACCTCGAACAAAGGCACGGAATCCCTACGTGAAGCCCTCCACGAGAAGTACGAGCGCGACTACGACCTCGCCATCGACCCGGGCGATTTCGTCGCCACCGCCGGCGGGAGCGAGGCGCTCCACATCGCGATGGAAGCCCACGTCGATCCCGGCGAGGAGGTCATCTTCCCCGACCCCGGCTTCGTCTCCTACGACGCACTGACCCACATCGCCGGCGGGACGCCGAAACCGGTCCCGCTCCGCGACGACCTCACGATGGACCCCACGGCCGTCGAGGAGGCCATCACCGAGGACACGGCGGCGTTCGTCGTCAACAGCCCCGCCAATCCCACGGGTGCGGTCCAGTCCCCCGACGATATGCGCGAGTTCGCCCGCATCGCCGACGAACACGATGTGCTCTGCATCTCCGACGAGGTGTACGAACACATCGTCTTCGAGGGTGAACACCGCTCGCCCCTGGAGTTCGACGAGCGGGGCAACGTCGTCGTCGTCGGCGCCTGCTCGAAGTCATACTCGATGACGGGCTGGCGGTTGGGCTGGATCACCGGCCCCACCGACCGCGTCGAGCGGATGCTCCGCGCCCATCAGTACGGCCAGGCCTGCGCGACCGCGGCCTCCCAGTACGCCGCCGAGGCGGCGCTGTCGGGTCCACAGGACGCCGTCGACGAGATGGTCGCGGCCTTCGAGGAGCGCCGCGACGTGTTGCTCGACGGTCTCGAGGACATGGGCCTCCAGTGCCCGACGCCCAAGGGCGCCTTCTACGCGATGCCCAGCGTCCCGGAGGGCTGGACGGACGCGGTCATCGACCGCGGCGTCGTCGTCGTGCCCGGCGCGGCTTTCGGCGACCACGGCGCGGGCTCTGCCCGCATCTCCTACGCGGTCAACGTCGAGACGCTGAAAGAGGCGCTGGAGGTCATGGACGAGGCGACCGCGGCGGTTCGATAGTACCGGGTGACCCCGCGGATGGGCCAGCGACCGACGGACCACGACCCGGACCGCTCCGACCGCTGATACTGGTACTTATTGTCACACGAGTCCTGTTGCCAGTATGGCTCTCTCTCGTCACGGAACCGGGTTCCGTGCTGCGTTCGCGGCGCTCGCCTCGCAGGTCCACCCGGTCTTTATGTTGCCGCCGCTGGCGTCGTCGTGGTTCGGCGCGTTCCTCGCGGGACTGGACTCGGTGCCGCTGGCGACGGTCCACGCCCTCGCCGTCTTCGCCGGGCTCTACACGGCCCACGTCAAGGACGGCTACGTCGACTTCCACGTCCGCGACGAGGACGACGACCACCCGCTCACGGCCACCGGCTGTCGGGTCGCCATGGCCGGTGCGACCCTCCTCTTCGCGAGTAGCGTGGTCGCCATCGGCGTCCTCGTCGGCCCCATCGCCGCACTGCTCACTGCCCCGGGGTGGGTCATCGGATACCTCCACGCTCCCCAACTGGACGTACACCCGCTGACGGCGACCGCCGGCTACCCCGCGGGAATCGCGCTCGCGCTCCTCGGCGGCTACTACGTCCAGGCGGTCGCGATCTCGCCGGTCGCCGTCGCGTTCGCGGCGGTCTTCCTCGTCGTCCTCTCGGGGATCAAGGTCATCGACGACGCCCAGGACTACGACTACGACCGGTCCATCGGGAAGCGGACGGTCGCGGTCGTCCTCGGCCGCCGGCGCGCCCGCCGTACCGCCTACGGGCTGATGGCCGCCGGCCTCGTCGCCGTCGTCGCTCTCGCCGCGACCGGAGTGTTCCCGCCGAGCGCGGCGCTCGCGCCCGCCGTCTTCGCCCTCGTCGCGCTCACCACCCGCCGGGCCGACGAACAGCGCGCGACGATGCTGCTGATACGCGGTTCGTACCTCTTTCTCGCCGTGCTCGTCGCGGCTACGTGGTTCCGTCCTCTCACCGCTTGACACCTGTCGCCCCAATACTGTTACCAATGTTTATTCCGCGACCGTGGCCGAATTAAATTGTTCATCAGGATCGGCGAAATAATCAGTTCTGTTATAAATGCCGGGGTATAGCCGGCGACACCTACTCCGGTGTGGCGTCGAAGGACTTGGTACGGACACTCATCACATGCCGACGTTTCAAACCGTCGTGACCGAATCGCTGGAGACGACCGAGGCAGAACTGGAGTCGCTCGTCGTCGCCGACGACGCCATGTCGCTGGGGTACCGCGTGCCAACCACGGAGGACACTGACGCGGTGAAAGAGCAGGTCGCAGCCGTCGCGTCCGCGTATTTGCTGGCCGTCCGGGACGGCTCGGGGCGGCCGGAGCTGACCGTCCACATCTACGGGGCCGATGCGGCGGTCCCGACGGCGTCGTACTGCATCGACGCCGACTGGGCGCGGGCCTGCGTGCTCGGCGACATCGACCACAGCGAGTACCTCCAGCGAGTGCTGGATACGGTGGCGTCCCGGGAGCAGTTGGCGGCGGGGAAGGTGTCGTTCGTTGAGGCTTGAAACCCGGATGTTTGAATCGATAGAACGCTAACCTCGGCCGACGTATGCACAATTCTCGCACTTGTTCGTTGCTCTCAGCCCCTCTGCCACTCTTTTATATATCCACGGACGCTCTGCCAGAAATATTTTCATTGCATCTGCGTTCCTTGGCTGTGCTACGATAGTGGTAAGATTATATAAACAAATTCAACAATATTTAATTAAAATTGGGAATTAATAATTTCAGCTATTACGATGGTGTGGTGATTGTGGAGTGATACGGAGATGAGACCTATCACGCGTCTCCCGGACAGACCGCTTCGACCGCAGGAACTGGCCGAACTTAATGCGGTGGATTCAGTTCATGTCACTCCCTACGGTGGGGTCCCCTCTAACGAGGAAGTTCGCGTGTACGCTATCAAGCTAGCGACTGATGAGACAGCATACGCTCTCGGCTTTGACGATGCACAGGAACAGTGGCGGTCACTTGCGTCGGCGGATGCGAGTGACCTCGGTGACGCGGACCGCAAACTGGACGCCACGCTAGACGAATGGGCACAGAACCGATACGGTGGACGATTTGAGGTGTTGAAGGCTATATAAAAATCTTTGCAGGGAGAGTTGGCAGTGACCCGCGAAAATATGATTTGGCTATACGATCAGAGTGTTCCGATCGGCGATTCGCTTGCGGTGTCGGACGCGTGGACTGTGAAAGCAGGGTCTGCGGCGAACGCGCCGCCGCTGGAGGGTCTAGTGTCGAAGAATAGTCCGACTGTGAGCTGATGTCCAACGGGGACTGCAAAAGCACCTTCGTTACTTGGCGCCCCTCCGACGTCACTATTACTCGCAGTAAAACTGTTTGTCGAAATCTTGCTGTCCTCATCACCATCTGGGTAGAAGTAAATATTGCCAGAATCCCCGTTCGCAGTCACATCAACCCAAACGTACGCTTGATCTGTCCCGTTGTTTGAAAGGACGAGCACTTGATCGAAACTATTTTGAGCTTCGTCGTTGAGATACTCTAAAGTAATTTCCAACTCGCCATCACCTGCAATTTCCGAATATTTGCTGGGACTGGTTAGACCCAAGTATGCACTTGTATCTCCCACAATCTGTCCTGACATATTTCTGGCTGCGTCCACGTCGCCAAACGCGCCAGTCCCCATTGCAGCCGCCGAGCCGGCGGCGAGCGATCCGATTCCGACCACGAATTTGCGTCGTTGCATAGGTCGTCTACCTCGTTGTCGCGCGCCTGTGGACGATCACACTCCGACTGTCTTCGCCACACCAACGCCGACGGAATCAGTCCGACGCGCTCACCTGACTCATCCACGTATCACCCCTTTGGTATATACGGGCCCGCAGATGCAATCCCTCTCTGCGGAAGCGTAAAGACAGATTGCCGCCGAAAAGAGCCATTGTGAGACTGATGTTATAGTAATCGATTAATACCGTTCAGTTAACTACTAAAACCACTGTCGTAATTTTACCCTGTCTCACGGACCACGATCCTTTCCCTGGTCGTGAAATAATACTAAGTCTAACTTTCAATCTCATAGATACCTGTTAACTAAGATGTCTCCGGGAGTGTCAAGCATTCCGTGGGCAAGGGCACATTTCAGTATGAGCATCTCAAAAGGTGGTTCGGGACCGGGCCAATTAGAATCGGCAGCGAACCAGGAATCGCTCTCTGAAGACCAAGTCTTCGAAGTCCTCAGCAACGAGCGTCGGCGCTACGCGTTTCACTATCTCAAGCACGCGGACCGGGAGGTGTACCTGCGCGAACTCGCCGAGCGAGTGGCGGCCTGGGAAAACGACAAACCATTAGACGACCTTTCTTCGTCGGAATTGAAACGCGTGAAAACCGCGTTGCACCAGCACCATCTCCCAAAAATGGACGATAACGGGTTTATCAGGTACGACAGCGGACGGGAGTCAGCCCGGATCTCCGAGAGCGCGTCCAATCTGGAGGTATACCTCGACGTCGTGCCGAAAGTGGACGTGCCGTGGAGCCTCTACTATACGGGACTGGCAGCGGTCGGCTTCACGACGCTCCTGGGTAGGTGGGCGGACGCTCCCATCCTCGGCGACATCAGCTATCCGGCAATAACGGTTTTCGTTCTCACTGCTGCCCTCCTCTCCGGACTGGTTCACACCTACTACAATTACTCTCGACTCCGGCTCGGGACGTCCGAGGAGCCACCGGAGGTGCGACGGCAATGAGGTGCCATGCGGTCGGGCCGGCGGGTCTCGACAGGGCGGTCGTCGCGGTGGTACGTCACACCCGCCGCTCCGCCGGACAGCGCCGACGCCGAGGGAGGCCCGACAGCGGAACACGCCATATTCGGTACTCGGGACAATGCACAGACAGCGAGTGATACTTTTTCTGATCGTTACGACAGCCCTACTCGCGCTCGCACTCGGGACCAGCGGCGTGAGTTCTGTCGCGGCGGACCGGGACGTGCAGGTGGCCGTGGTGGACGATACCAGGGCGTACGTCGGATTCGCTCAGGAGACGGAAACGACTAACGGGACCACAAACCTCACCGTGACGGTGACGAACCGGTTTCCCGACGGGTCGACGCTGACAACCGCCGAACTCACTGTCGACGGGGAGTCGACCGTTCTCGTTAACGGAGCGCTCGAACCCGGCGAACCAGCGTCGGGAACGGTCGAATCGGTCGAGTGCGGAGATCCGGTGACGCTCCTCGTATCGGGTGATGGTGTCCGAATACGTCTTGAGCGAGCTATCGACTGTAACTAACTGGCGCTTGATGCTTTGGTTTCGCTCCTACCCTGCTGCCGATTCGGGCCCCACGCCGTCGACTCCGCAGGCCTGGGATTGATTTTTCCCCGACCCTCAGTGGGGGTATGATGAACTCGACGCCGGTCCGCCGGGGGGCGGTGTGATGGGGGTTCCAGACATCTCGGTGTTCGGCCCGTACACCTACCTCGCGACCGAGGTCATGTGGGGCACCGTCGCCATCGCATTGCTCTGGTACGCCGACGCGTTCCGCGCGGCCGGTCGTGTCGTCGCCGTCGTCTACCTCCCCGCGTACGTCTGGGACTGGTACACCCTCCGGGTCGGCGTCTTCGAGATCCCGCTCCGGACCGGCGTCGAACTGCTCGGCATCCCCATCGAGGAACACATCTTCATGATCCTCGTGCCGTCGATGGTCGTCGGCGTCCACGAGACCATCGAGAAACTGCGGGCGGCACGGGCGGCCGGCACGGAGTCGGTCGACGGGGCTGCCGGCGAGGGCTGACTACTTCGCCGAGGAGACGATCTTGATCACGTCACCCTCCTCGAGTTCGTGGTCGTCGCTCACCCGCATATCCGACTTCGCGTCGACCGCGTGGAGGTAGTTGTCGCCGATATCCGAGTGGACGGCGTAGGCGAGGTCCGTCGGCGTCGACCCCCGTTTCAGCAGGTGGGCGTCCGGGAGGACGTTGCCCTGCCCGTCGGTCCACTTCGACTCGTTTTGCACCGGGTACGCAGTGAGCATATCGAGCAGGTCGTAGACGGCCGTATCGAGCGCCGTCTGGACGCCGGTCCCGCCCCACTGCTCCATCACCTCGCGGATGCGCTCCAGGCCCTGGCGCTGTGCGTCGCTGGCGTCACCGACGATCTCGAAGTCCGGGTCGCCGGGGTCGTAGTCGACGATGCCAGCTTCCGCGCCGTTCCGGAGCGCGAGTTCGCCGTCGGCGGTCGCGGGCACGAGGTAGTCCGTGGCCTCCCGGAGCCGTTCGATGTTCTCCTCGGGCGCGATATCGGCCTTGTTCGCGACGACGACGATGGGCTTGGTCCGCTGGCGGATGTCGCGGGCCAGCGCCTCGCGGTGTTCATCGGTCCACTGCTGGGGGTCCTCGGGGTAGTCCAGTTCGCGGAGGGTCCGGGCCACGTCGAGTTCGGTTGCGCCGACGCCGGTGAGCATCTCGGCGAGCGCCTCGTCGATGTCGAAATCGGGCGAGCGGGACCCTCGCTCGATGGACTCCCAGTTCCGGTCGACGATGCTCGCTAGCCAGAGGTCCATCTCCTCCTCGATGAAGTCCACGTCCTCGACGGGGTCGTGCTCGCCCACCTCGACCGGTTCGCCCTCCGCGTCGGTCGCGCCCGCGGCGTCGACGACGTTCAGGATGACGTCGGCCGTCGAGAGTTCGTCGAGGAACTGGTTGCCCAGCCCCCTGCCTTCGTGGGCACCGGGCACGAGGCCGGCGACGTCGAGCAGTTCGACGGGGACGTAGCGTTTCCCGTCGCGGCAGTGCTCGTCGCCACAGCGCTCGTCGCGCTCCAGACAGGGACACTCCGTGCGGACGTAGCTGACGCCGCGGTTCGGGTCGACGGTCGTGAAGGGATAGTTCCCCACGTCAACGTCGGCCATCGTCGCGGCCTGGTAGAACGTCGATTTGCCGGCGTTGGGTTTCCCGGCGAGCGCGACCGAAAGCATGCCCGGGTCTACCCGCGACCGGAGGAAGGGGTTTTCGGTCACGCCGCTCTCGGCGGTCGAGAGCACGACCGAACGCGGTGGTGAAAAGGAATGCGTTCGGCCTACTCTGCGAGCTCGGCCGGGTCGTGGCCGTTCTCACGGTGTTCGGCGTCGTCGGGGTCCTGCCCGTCCGCAGTCACACGCTTCCCTGTGCCGTCGGTGTCGTCGTCCGAATCCGCGTCACCATCGACCGTCGTCTCGTCGGACGCCTGGTCGTCGTCGGTCGTCGCGGTCGCCCGCTCGTCGTCGGTCGTCGCGGTCGCCCGCTCGTCGTCGGTCGTCGCGGTCGCCCGCTCGTCTTCGTCCCGGTCGTCGGTCGCCGACGCCGGGGCCGTCGTCTCGTCGTTCTCCTGGTCGTCGCTCGATGGCTCGGTAGATTCGCCTGCGTCGTCCACGTCGGGAGCGTCGTCGTCCTCGTCGTGGAACACCGTCATCTCGCCGCGCGCTCGGATTGACCCCTCGATCGTGGCGTCGTCGTGGAGCATGACGTCGTCGGCGGAGATGTCGCCCCACACGTGGGCGTCGCGGTCGACGTAGACCAGCCCCTCACGGGTGGTCACGTCGCCGTGAACCTCCGTCCGCTCGCCGATCCGGATGTCCTCGCGGGCGCGGAGACTGCCGAAAACTTCAGTGTCCACGCCGATGTCGAGGGACTTCGCCCGGATGTTCCCGTGAAGGCGACAGTCGTCGCCGACCGTCGCCGGGGTCGAGACGCGCCAGGCATCGTCGTTGACGCGGCTGCCCCGCGGGAGCAAGAGCGGGTCGTGCTCGTGGTCCTCGTCCAGCAATCCCGAGAGCATCTCCTCGGCGGCTTCCTCTTCACCGATTCGCAATAACTGTGATAAGTAGACGAAGAGGAAGACGATGGTTGGCATCGGGTTGCGGATGACGATCCAGCCGTTGGCCTCGAAGCCCTCCTCGATGTCGACGTCGTCGCCGATGTCGAGGTTGCCCGAGACCATGAGCTGGCCGCCGACGTGGACGCGCTCGCCGAGATAGGCGTCGGCGCCCACCAGCACGTTGCCCGCGACGTCACACCACATGTCAAGACGGCAGTCGCCTTCCGCCTCGATGTCGCCACCGAAGCGGACGCGCTCGCCGCCGATCACGTTGTGCCCGCGCACGCCGAACTCGACGGTACTCTGACCGCCGATTATCACGTCACCCTCCGTCACGAGGTCGTGTTCCTCGGCGGTCGTCCCGTCCGGAATCTTCAGTTCGTCTAACGGGTCCGAGCGCAGCGGCACACCCCACATACCGATTTCACCGGTATTAAAGCCCCTGCCGTCGTCTGACTGGCGTCTGACGCATGTCGGATGTCGGAAGGGTCTGGGCGGCGACGGTTCTTGGGGTTTTTATTCGACAGTCGCATACCCGCGCTCATGACTGCACTTTCCTTCGACGACAAAGGGGTGGACGTGGTGTATCAGGGCACGGAGTTTCGCCTGGAGAAGGCGTTGATCGAGGAGGCCATCGAGAAACCGTACCCGGACGTGACCGACCACGAGGTGCTCCAGATCGTCGAGGAGGACCCCGCCCTCTCGGGTGAACCGCGGCGGATCGGCGAGATCATCGCCTGATCGCCGACCGGGCGGGGTGTGCGTGCCGAGTCGGTACAACTAACTGCTCCGATACGAACGTCGAGATATGGCAAGCCTGCGTGAGAAGTTCGATCACCCGTCGTGGTTCTCGGCCGGTGGCGTGCTGTTCGGGTACGGGGCGCTCCTGCTCGTGATGTTCGTCCTGCTGTTCGTGATTCCGTTCGCGGTCTTTTACTTCGTGGTCTGACCGGCACGGCCGCTCCGAACTGACACGATACCGGCGCGAAAAATCTGCCTTTTACGGGTCTACGCGAACGTTTTCGAGACTTCCTCGCTCTCGTCCTCGCTCTGGATCTTCTCCCAGGCGTCCTCGAAGTCCTGCATGGCGACCTCGGTGCGGTCGTCCCGGATGGCGAACATCCCGGCCTCGGTGGTGATGGCCTTGATATCCGCACCGGAGCAGTCGTCGGCCATCTCGGCCAGGGCCTCGTAGTCCACGTCGTCGGAGACGTTCATGTCGCGGGTGTGAATCTGGAAGATCTGCTCGCGGCCCTCGACGCCGGGCTTGGGAACCTCGATGAGGCGGTCGAACCGACCGGGGCGGAGGATGGCGCGGTCGAGCATGTCGAAGCGGTTGGTGGCGGCGATGATGCGGATCTCCCCGCGGTCCTCGAAGCCGTCCATCTCCGAGAGCAGTTGCATCATCGTCCGCTGAACCTCGGCGTCGCCGGAAGTCTTGGACTCGGTCCGTTTGGCGGCGATGGCGTCGATCTCGTCGATGAAGATGACGGCGGGTTCGTGCTGGCGCGCCAGCTCGAAGAGGTCACGGACGAGCTTCGCACCCTCGCCGATGAACTTGTGGACCAGCTCGGAGCCGGCCATCTTGATGAAGGTGGCGTCGGTCTGGTTCGCGACGGCCTTCGCGAGCATGGTCTTGCCGGTCCCGGGCGGGCCGTGGAGCAGGACGCCGCTTGGCGGGTCGATGCCGACGTCTTCGAACATCTCCGGGGACTTCAGGGGCATCTCGACGGTCTCGCGGACCTCCTCCATCTGCTCTTCGATGCCGCCGATGTCGGCGTAGGTGACATCCGGGCTCTGGTCGACCTGCATGACGCGAGCGCGCACGTCCGTCTCGTCGTCGAGGCTCTTGACGACCGACAGCGAGTTGTTGACGGCGACCCGACTGTCTGGTTCGAGGTCCTCGCGCATCTCGTCTGTGACCTCCGTGAGGGCCTCCTGGTTGTTCCCGTGCTGTTTGATGATGACGCCCTCGCCGGTGAGTTCCTGGACGGTAGCGACGAACAGCGGCGACTGCTTGAGCTTCTTGTTCTCGTGGGTCAGCCGCTCGAGTTTCTGCTGGTACTTGTTGTTCTCGGCGTTCGCGTCGAGGAGCTTGTCCCGCATCTCCTCGTTCTGGGCCTCCAGCACTTCGAGGCGCTCCTGGAGGGCGTTGATCTTCTCCTGCTGTGACGCGTCTTCGTCGTACGGCAACTCGACGTCGTCAACAGTGTCGGTCATTACCACCGGATAGTAGCCGTAATAATAAGAGACTTCGGGTAGGTACAACGGGTGATTCGCCGGGCGCTATACCCCCCTGACCGCGCGCCCCTTGAATTCCCACTAGTAATAAATGAGAACGGAAAATATTATTAGCCTGTATTCGGTACTCAGTGGTACCATGAGTACCTCGGAAACGGCGAGCGCGGATGCGGAGGGTGGTAGCTGGGACGCGGTCCGGGACCTCCCGCCGAGCGCGAAACTGGTGGCAAAGACCCTGGAGTACAACGAGCGTCTCACCCAGAGTCAACTGGCCGAGGAGACGCTGTTGCCGCCCCGAACCGTGCGCTACGCGCTGAACCGCCTCGAAGAGGTCGACGTCGTCGACTCCCGCTTTTCCTTCTCGGACGCCCGGAAGCGCATCTACACGCTGACGATCGAGGACTGACCGCGGCCGACCAGGGGGGAGCCCAACGTTCAAGTATCAGACCGGGACCAGCCGTGCCCGTGTCCGATCCAACCGAGGTCAAACGTGCGCTGGCGCGACTCGCGAACGGTGAATCGGCCGACTACCCGGCCGTATCGGCGACGGACGACTACCGGACGGTCATCGACGCGGCGGCAGACGCCGTCGACGCACTCGACGACGCTGCGGCCTTCGTCGACGCCGACGGTCGACAGCACCTCGATACGGCCATCGGGGCGGCCGAAACCGCGGACGACCACGCCGCCGCCCGTCGCGGTCGCCGCGCGCGGGAGGCACTCGATGCGCTCCGGGACGCACTCGCCGGCCGGGACGCTACCGTCGCGAGCGGAAACGCGGTCGATGCGGCCGAGAACACGGTCGCAGCGAGGGACGATGGGGCGACCGACCGGTGACGGGGGATCACTTTCACCGCGGTCGCGGAACCCCTTTCAGTGGCGGTTTCGAAGGGGTCGCAAATGACGCGGGTGATTCACACCGGCGACACGCACCTCGGCTACCGGCAGTACCACCGGCCCGAGCGCCGCGCGGACTTCCTCGCGGCGTTCGAGCGGGTGATCGAGGACGCGGTCGCCGACGACGTCGACGCCGTCGTCCACGCGGGCGATCTCTTTCACGACCGGCGGCCCGAACTTCAGGACGTCCTCGGGACGCTCTCGGTCCTCCGGGACCTGGACGACGCCGGCGTCCCGTTTCTCGCTATCGTCGGCAACCACGAGACCAAACGCGACGCCCAGTGGCTCGACCTCTTCGAGTCGCTCGGCCTGGCGACCCGCCTCGGTCCCGCTCCCGTGACCATCGGAAACACGGCCTTCTACGGGCTGGACTTCGTCCCCCGGTCACAGCGCGACGCGCTCGACTACGAGTTCGAGTCCCACGACGCCGATCACGCGGCGCTGGTCGCCCACGGCCTCTTCGAGCCCTTCGACTACGCCGACTGGGACACGGAGCGCCTGCTCGCCGAATCGACCGTCGACTTCGACGCGCTCCTGCTCGGCGACAATCATCACCCGGACCGCGCCGAGGTCGACGGGACGTGGGTGACCTACTGCGGATCGACCGAGCGCGCGAGCGCGGACGAGCGCGCGGACCGCGGGTACAACATCGTCGAGTTCGCCGAGGAGGTTGCCATCTCGCGCCGCGGCCTCCCCACCCGCGAGTTCGTCTTCGTCGACACCGAACTCGGCGAAAGCGAGGGGGTCGAGCGCGTCCGCGAGCGGGTCGGCCAGCACGACCTGGAGGGGGCCGTCGTCGTCGTCCACATCGAGGGCGAGGGCGACCCGGTGACGGCCGCGGCGGTCGAAGAGTACGCGGACGAGGAGGGTGCGTTAGTCGCCCGCGTCACCGACCACCGCGAGATCGCCGACACCGAGGACGTGGACGTGAGTTTCGCCGATCCGGACGACGCCGTCCGCGAGCGCGTGCGCGAACTCGGCCTGAGCGAGGCGGCCCGGGACCTGGACGAGACTATTCGAGCCAGCAAGACCCCGGACTCGAAGGTCACGGACGAGACCGAACGGCGCGTCCGTGAACTGCTGGACGACGGCGAGACCGCGGCGTTCGAGCCGGCACCGGACGACGACGAGGACGCGAGCGGGCCCGACACGGTGACTGCCGACGAGAAACGCTCCGCGGCGTCCGACGAGCCCGTGGCGGCGAACGGGGGCGAAGCGGATGCGGATTCCGGTGAGTCGGTACCGGAGGACGATACGACGACCGACGACGGAACGGGACCGCAGGAACCGACCGACGCCGACGCGGAACCGAACGAGACGGCCGACGACGACGCGGCCGACCAGCCGACGCTGGGTGAGTGGGAATGAGGTTTCAGCGGGTTCGCCTGGAGAATTTCAAGTGCTACGCGGACGCGGACCTCCGGCTGGAGCCGGGCGTGACGGTCATCCACGGGCTGAACGGCAGCGGGAAGTCCTCGCTGCTGGAGGCGTGTTTCTTCGCACTCTACGGTGCGCGTGCCCTCGACGCGACGCTCGACGAGGTCGTCACCATCGGCGCCGAGGACGCGACCGTCGAACTCTGGTTCGAGCACGGTGGCGGGTCCTACCACGTCGAGCGGCGGGTCCGCGTCACCGACGACCGGGCGACGACGGCGAAGTGCGTGCTGGAGACGCCCGACGCGACCTACGAGGGTGCGCGGGATGTCCGCGGGCACGTCACCGAACTGCTCCGCATGGACCACGAGGCGTTCGTCAACTGTGCGTATGTCCGGCAGGGAGAGGTGAACAAGCTCATCAACGCCAGCCCGGGCGACCGCCAGGACATGATCGACGACCTCCTCCAGCTCGGGAAGCTGGAGGACTACCGCGAGCGTGCGAGCGAGGCGCGGCTGGGCGTGAAACACGTCCTCGACAACAAGGAGGGGGAACTGGACGGGCTGGTCGAACAGATCGAGGCCAAGGAAGACAGGGACCTCCACGAGCGGCTGAACGGCCTCCGGTCGCGGCGCAAGGAGATCGACGGCGAGATCGAGCGGTTCGAGGACCAGCGCGAGAGCGCGGTCGAGACGCGCGACGAGGCCCAGGCGGTGCTCGACGAGTACGAGCAGAAACGCGAGCAGTTGGACGACCTCGCCGCCGAGATCGACGACCTGACCGGGGCGATCCAGGAAACCGAACGGGAACGCGAGGACCTCCGCGAGCGCATCGCGGACCTGAAAACCGAGGTCGACGACGAACGAGAGCGGCTGGACGAACTGCTCGCCGAGACGGGCCTGGACGCGGCCGACCCCGAGGCGGTCGCGGCTCGGATCGAGGAACTGGAAGATCGCGACGAGGAACTGAGAAGCGAGATCGAGGAGCACCGGCTCGACGCGAAGGAGGAGACGAACCGGGCCGAACGGCTCCGCGAGCGGGCGGGCGACCTCGAATCCCGGGCCGAGGAGAAACGGGAGCAGGCCGACGACCTCGCGGCCGACCTCGAAGCGACGCGGGAGAAGATCGCCGACCGCCGCGAGAAGATGCAGACGATTACGGCGGACATCGAAGAGCGGAGGGCGGCGTTCGCGGACGCGCCGGTCGACCCCGACGAGGCCGTGGACCACCGCGAATCCGTCGCGGAGGAACTCGCCGACCTGCGCGAACGCGAGACCGAACTGGAGACCGAGCTCAAGAACGAGCGCAAATCACTGCAAGAGGCCGAGGAACTGCTCGAGGCGGGCAAGTGCCCGGAATGTAAGCAGCCCGTCGAGGATTCGCCCCACGTCGAGTCCATCGACGAGAACCGCGAGCGGGTGGCGGACCTGGAGGCCGAACTCGACGAGGTACGCGAGGAACGCACGGCGCTCGAAACCCGGCTGGAGCGGGCCGAGGAACTGGTCGCGGCGGCCGACGAGATCGAGGGACTGGAGACCAACCGGGAGAACGTCGAGCAACTGATCGCGGAACAGGAGGACGGACTGGACGATACCGAGGCCGAGATCGACCGGCTCCGCGAGGACGCCGAGGACCTGGACGACGAGGCCGCGGAGAAGCGAACGGAGGCAGAAGCAGCCGACGAAGCGGCGGCGGACCACCGAGAGGCAATCGGCGAGTGCAACGAGCGCCGCGGGGAGGTCCGCGAGTCGCTCGACCAGCTGGCGGCGGTCGAGGACGCACTCGCCCGGATCGACGACCTCGACGACGAGATCGACCGGCTCCGCGACCAGCGCGAGAGCAAGGGCGAGGTCAACGACGAGCGCCGCGAACGGCTGGCCGACAAGCGCGAGGCCAGAGCGGATCTCGAAGCCGAGTTCGACGAGGACGCCGTCGAGAGCGCACGCGAGGAGAAGGAACGGGCCGCCGAGTACATCGAACAGGTCGACCCCAAACTGGACGAACTCCGCGAGGAGCGCGACGACCTCCAGAGTCGGATCGGCGGCATCGAAAACGAGATCGAGGAACTCGAAGCGCTCCGTGAGCGCCGCGAGGGGCTGCAAGCGACGGTCGACCGCCTCGAATCGCTGTACACCGAGGCCGAACAACTCCAGGAGATGTACGGCCAGCTCCGGGCGGAACTGCGACAGCGCAACGTCGAGAGCCTCGAACGGATGCTCAACGAGACGTTCGACCTGGTCTACCAGAACGATTCGTACTCGCGGATCGAACTCGACGGCGAGTACGAACTGACGGTCTACCAGAAGGACGGCGAGCCGCTCGACCCCGAACAGCTCTCGGGCGGTGAGCGGGCGCTGTTCAATCTGAGCCTCCGGTGTGCGATCTACCGCCTGCTCGCGGAGGGCATCGAGGGGTCGGCACCGATGCCGCCGCTGATCCTCGACGAACCCACGGTCTTCCTCGATTCGGGACACGTCTCACAGCTGGTCGAACTCGTCGAGTCGATGCGGGACCTGGGTGTCGAGCAGATCGTCGTGGTCAGCCACGACGACGAGCTGGTCGGTGCCGCCGACGACCTGGTCCAGGTCCACAAGGACGCGACGACGAACCGCTCGACCGTCGAGCGCGGGGTGGCCGACCCAGACGCGGTCCCGACGGCCGGCGACGACTGACGGTCGCTACGACTCAGCCGGCCCGTCGACGCCGAGTGCCGCGAGTGCCTCGCTGGTCGTCTCGGTCGTCTCGTAGCCGCGTTCGCCGGCGACGGTCGTCTCCGCGAGCAGGCCGGCGGCGCGGAACTCGGCGAGGAGCCCGTGGAGGTCGGATTCACAGAGGTCGTAGGCCGCGAGCAGGGTTCGTACGTCCAGCGGGCCGCGGGCGTGGATATCGACGAGGAGGCCGAGCGCACGCTCGTCGTGGACGCCCGTCGTCAGCGCTCGGACGGCCTCGGGGACGGCACGCGCGGCGGTCGCCAGTGGCGACTCGCCGTCGGCCGATTCGAGCCGGTCGTTCTCCACGTACTGCTCCTCGCCCGTCTCGGGGTCGCGGACGCGACTGGCGTCGCCGGACTCCTTCAGGAGGAGATAGCGTTTGCCGGACTCGTCGCGGACGCTTCGCATACGCTGAATTAGCCCGCGGGGGCGGTTAGCCGTTCTGGTCCCGCGTCCCATCATCGGCGTGGTCGGCTTCGTCGGCGTCGCGGTCGTCTCCGTCGTCGTGGCGCGCGCGGACGGTCCGGTAGCGCTGATAGCCGTAGGCGAAGAAGCCGGCGCCGAGGAGGAAGACGGCGCCGCCGTTGACGAGTTCGCCGCGGAAGACGATCAACATAGGGCCCAGCGCGAGCGCGAAGAGGGCGACGTTGAACGTGGCTACGAGCTTCCAGAAGTCCCTGGCGAGGTCGCTCGGCACCTCGTTCGCCGAGGGGTCGGGCGGCGTGGGAACGTCGACCTCGGGCACGTCGGGCCCCAGGTCCTCCAGGTCGCCGAGCTGCTCGGGCTCGCCGGGCTCTGTTGGCTCGTTGGGCCAGCGTTCGTCGTCACCGAGCACGCCCGTTGGTCGGGCGGCCAGCGAGAAAAGGATTCCGTGACTGCGGCCGCTCTCGGCACTGGCTATGGTTTCGGGCACTCACCGCGACGCGGAACGATACGGACGTTACCGCGCGTCCTCGATGGGGACCGCCTCGTCTGTCTGGACCCACGCGAGCGGGTTCTCCGCGTCGTAGAGGACGACGCCGTCGTCGGTCTCGTACGCTTCGACTGTCTCGACTGCCTCGGAAACACCCGGGTTCCGCGGCACAGCCGCGCTGTCCAACTCCGTCCGACTACCGTTTGCGCGGTCCGTCATTGGCTTCGGCGCTTGGTAAGCCGTCTCATACCATATACCTTGTGTTTGGCACAGGGCTCGAACCGCGGGGGACCGTCGGGATTTTAGGCGGGGGTCCCGAACGAGTCCACAGTATGGACGAGACCGAGTCCGACGAAAAACAGGCAGGACTCGCGGACTTTCGCGCGGACGACGGTGTGGCCGAGGACGACGGACGCGACGTGGCGGCCGAGGCGGCGGCCGTCGCCGGCAACGGCGACGGCGCGGCCGACGTGGTGGATCTCGAGGACGTCCGCTACCCGGACGCCGACGAGTACGAGACGCTGGCGGTCACGCAGATCGACTACACGGTGGAGGGCCGCGGCGACGACGAGTTCCCCGTCGTCCACGTCTTCGGTCGGACCCCCGACGACGAGCGGGCGGTTCACGTCGAGGTCTACGAGTTCGACCCCTACTTCTACGCGCCGACTGACTCGCTGACCGACGCCGACCTCCAGCGCGATCGCATCACCGGGTGGGAGGAGACCGACGAGAACGGCGACCCCTACGAGAGCATCCGTGGCGAGCGCCTGACGAAGATTTTCGGACAGACCCCACGGGACGTGGGGCAGATGCGCGAGGAGTTCGACCACTACGAGGCGGACATCCTCTTTCCCAACCGCCTGCTCATCGACAAGGACATCACCAGCGGCGTCCGCGTCCCGGCCCGTCGGGAGACCGCGGACGGCCCGATCCGGGTGCCACACGACGAACTCGAACCGGTCGACGCCAGCGTCGACCCCCGCGTCAACACCTTCGACATCGAGGTCGACGACCGCCAGGGCTTCCCCGAGGAGGGCGAGGAGACCATCGTCTGTCTCACCTCCCACGACTCCTACGACGACCAGTATATCGTCTGGCTCTACGACTCGCCGGCGGGCATCGACCCCCCGGAGGCCCTCGACGCGTACGACCCCATCGAGGACGACTTCGAAGCCGACGTCCGCGTCTTCGAGGAGGAAGAGGCGATGCTCGAGGCCTTCGTCGCCTACATCGAGGAGACCGACCCCGACGTGCTGACGGGCTGGAACTTCGACGACTTCGACGCCCCGTACTTCCTCGACCGCATGGAGGCACTCCAGGGCCCACACCACGACTACGACCTCTCCATCGACCGGCTCTCCCGTGTCGACGAGGTGTGGCGTAGCAACTGGCAGGGCCCCGATATCAAGGGTCGGGTCGTCTTCGACCTCCTCTACGCCTACCAGCGCACGAAGTTCTCCGAACTCGACTCCTACCGACTGGACGCCGTCGGGGAGCAGGAACTCGGCGTCGGCAAGGAACGGTACCCCGGCGACATCGGCGACCTCTGGGAGGACGACCCCGAGCGCCTGCTCGAGTACAACCTCAGGGACGTGGAACTCTGTGTCGAGCTGAACGAACAGCAGAACATCATCCCCTTCTGGCTCGAAGTGGCGTCGTTCGTCGGCTGTAAACTGGAGGACGCGACCACGCCCGGCGACGCCGTCGACATGTACGTCCTCCACAAGCTCCACGGTAACTTCGCGCTCCCCTCCAAGGGGAAACACGACGCCGAAGACTACGAGGGCGGCGCCGTCTTCGACCCCATCACGGGCGTGCGCGAGAACGTCACAGTGCTGGACCTGAAGTCCCTCTATCCGATGTGCATGGTGACCATCAACGCCAGCCCGGAGACGAAAGTGGACCCCGACGCCTACGACGGCGAGACCTTCCGTGCCCCCAACGGCCAGCACTTCCGGAAGGAACCCGACGGCGTCATCCGTGAGATGGTCGACGAACTCCTCAGCGAACGCGAGGAGAAGAAGTCCCTGCGCAACGACCACGATCCCGACAGCGCCGTCTACGAGCAGTACGACCGCCAGCAGGCAGCTGTCAAGGTGATTATGAACTGCTTCACGCCGGATACGGACGTGCTGACGCCCGACGGCGTGCGGAACATCCGCGACCTCGACGTCGGAGACGAGGTGTACTCACTCGACCCGGCCACGATGGAGATGGAGGTCAAGCCGGTCGTCGAGACCCACGCGTATCCTGACTACCGGGGCGAGCTGGTCGACATCGAGACGAGCAAGATCGACTTCAGCGTGACGCCGAACCACCGGATGCTCGTTCGGAAGAACGAGACGAACGGCATCACGGAGGACGGATGGGACTTCGTCGAAGCAGGTGACCTCGACGATGCGACGAACTACGAACTCCCACACGACTGGGGGGGACCGGAAGGTGACGAACTCGACGAGGTCGATCTCACTGAGTACCTCGACGGTGGCTATCAGGTGTGGGTCCGCCCCGAAGTCCACGGTCACACGTTCGCGGCCGAGATCGGATACTACCCGGACAAGGTGCTGAAAAACGACATCGGCGAGGAGGGGTACGTCTTCGACGCCGCGGCGTTCGAGGAACACCGCGAGTACATCGAAGAAGTCGCGGACCGAACCTACGTCCACGCCGAATCCGGACGGAAGTGGATTCCGCGGACCTTCGACGGCGACGACTTCCTCGAACTGCTGGCGTGGTACATCACTGAGGGGAACGTCTACACGTCCGAGACGAAGGAGTTCGGGGAGAAACTGCGTGGTTCGGCGACGTCCGTCAAGATCGCACAGGACGCCATCGCCGACGGTGGCGAGTCCCATCACGGGCGGATCGGTGACCTGCTCGACAGGATGGGCTTCGACTACTACGTCGACGAGCGGAGCTATCAGTTCACCTCGAAACTGTTCGGTGCCTTCCTCGAACGGGTCTGCGGTGCCGGGAGTTTCGAGAAACGAATCCCCGAGTTCGTCTTCGAGACCACCGCTGAACAGAAACGCGACTTCCTCGACACGCTCATCGCCGGCGACGGCGACTGGCAGGAGAACTCCTGGCGGTACAGCACCGCTAGCGAGCGCCTCCGGGACGATGTCCTGCGCCTCTGTGCCCACCTCGGTTTGACCGCGAGTTACAACGAGGACGGCGGAACGTACCGAATCTACGTCACCGAGGACTCGAAGAACACGCTCCGGATGCACCGGAGCGCGGAGCGGACGACCGCCGACGACGGCGTGTACTGTGTCACGGTCGCGGACAATCAGACACTCATGGCCGGTCAGAACGGCAAGTTCCAGTTCGTCGGGCAGTCGCTATACGGCGTCCTCGGGTGGGACCGCTTCCGGCTCTACGACAAGGAGATGGGCGCGGCCGTCACCGCGACGGGCCGCGACGTGATCGAGTACACCGACGAAGTCGCCAAACAGCAGGGCTACGAGGTCGTCTACGGAGACACGGATTCCGTCATGCTAGAGGTTGGACAAGTATCGCCGGAAGACGTGCAGAGCGAGGTCGAGGTCACCGACGCGATGCGGGAGAAACACCCGGAAATGGGCGAGGATGAACTCGAAACCATCGTCGCCACCATCGAGAAAGGCTTCGAGTTGGAGGAGGTCATCAACGAGTCGTACGACGACTTCGCTCTCGACCAACTCAACGCCGAGTTCCATAGATTCGAGATCGAGTTCGAGAAGCTCTACCGACGATTTTTCCAGGCGGGCAAGAAGAAACGCTACGCCGGCCACATCGTCTGGAAGGAGGGGAAAGACGTCGACGATGTCGACATCACGGGCTTCGAGTACCAGCGGTC
Organism: Halorientalis marina; assembly: GCF_023028345.1. Lineage (GTDB taxonomy): Archaea > Halobacteriota > Halobacteria > Halobacteriales > Haloarculaceae > Halorientalis > Halorientalis marina. The sequence goes on from NZ_CP095487.1 coordinate 1,265,929, forward strand.
GGACATCGCGCCGATCACGAAACGGGTCCAGAAGAACGTGATCGACCGGATCGTTCACGGCGAGGACGCGGAGAACATCAAGACGTACGTCCACGACGTGATCGCGGACTTCCAGGACGGGAACGTCGACCCCGAGGACGTGGGTATCCCCGGCGGGATCGGGCAGAAACTCGACAACTACGACACGGACACGGCGCAGGTCCGCGGTGCGAAGTACGCGAACCTCCTGCTGGGGACGAACTTCGGCCGCGGGTCGAAACCGAAGCGGCTGTACCTGCGGCGCGTCCACGACGACTTCTTCCAGCGGGTCGAGGACGAACTCGATCTCGATCCGTCGACTGACCCGCTGTACGGCGAGTTCAAGCGCGATCCGGACGTGATCTGCTTCGAGTACGCCGACCAGCTCCCCGATGAGTTCGCGGTCGACTGGGAGAAGATGCTGGACAAGACGCTCAAGGGGCCGATAGAGCGGATTCTGGAGGCGCTCGACATCTCCTGGGACGAGGTCAAGAGCGGCCAGGAACAGACCGGTCTCGGGCAGTATATGTAATCAACTCCCCTGGCGGGGCCGGCGTCAGCGACGGCCGGGGCGTCGACGCCACGGTCCTCGAAACCCGTGCCGTCCGCGCCGCCTTCGCTGACGCGAATCGTCCAGCCGTGGTCCTCGACCGCCGTGGTAACGATGGCGAGTCAGAAACCAGCTCCGTCGACCAGGAACGCGGCCGCGATTACGAGGGGAAGATACGAGTACGGCGTGGACGTAGTACCACTGCTCGTAGACCACATCGATGACGACGAACGCTGCTGAGCGGGCGATGACGTATTCGGGCCCTCATCCTCCCGTGGTTACCGAAACAAAAACAGATTTTCGCTTCACCCAAACCATTACGTGAGAATGCGAAAGCATTATGAGCGTAACGACCCGATGTCGATACGACTTAGGTGTCCCTAAATATGGCAACGCTGGAAATATCGAACCTTCAGGCGAAGGTAGCCGAAGACGGCGGCGAGCAGATTCTGCAGGGCGTCGATCTCGAAGTCGAGTCGGACGAGATTCACGCGCTGATGGGTCCCAACGGCAGCGGGAAGTCGACGCTGGCGAAGGTCATCGCCGGTCACCCGGCCTACGAGGTGAACGGTGGCGACGTGCTCTTGCACATCGAAGCCGACGAGTTCGACGACCTCGACGAGGAGATCCCCGATGATATGCGGACGTGGGATCTGCTGGACCTGGAGCCCAACGAGCGCGCGGCGCTCGGTATCTTCCTGGGCTTCCAGTATCCGGCCGAGATCGAGGGCGTCACGATGGTCAACTTCCTCCGGACGGCGCTGAACGCCAAGCTCGATGAGCGCGAGGAACTGTTCGAGGACGAGGACGCGGACGCGGACGCGGACGAAGCCGAGGAGGCGACCAAAGAGGACGCGGCGGGCTACGACACGTCCCCGATGGAAGGCCCCGCCGACGAGGGCGACATCGGCGTCGCGGAGTTCCAGGAAATCCTCCAGGAGAAAATGGAGCAACTGGACATGGACGAGAAGTTCGCGAACCGCTATCTCAACGCGGGCTTCTCCGGCGGCGAGAAGAAGCAGAACGAGGTCCTCCAGGCGGCGATCCTGGAGCCCTCCATCGCGGTGCTCGACGAGATCGACTCCGGGCTGGACATCGACCGCCTGCAGGACGTCTCGAACGGCATCAACGCCCTGCGCGACGAGCAGGGCGCGGGTATCCTCCAGATCACCCACTACCAGCGCATCCTCGACTACGTCGAGCCGGACCACGTCCACGTGATGCTCGACGGCGAGATCGCGAAAAGCGGCGGGCCGGAACTCGCCGAGCAGCTCGAGGACGAGGGTTACGACTGGGTCCGCGAGGAAGTCTACGAGGCGGCGTAACCAAATGTACCTAGCACAGCCTCAAGAGGCTAGAGAAATAAACCAACACTACCAACAATGAGTTCAGATCAAGACCACCTCAAGGAGACGGACACGGAGAAGCGGTTCGAGTTCAAGAAAGAGGAGAAGTCGGCCTTCGAGGCCGAGAAGGGCCTCACCGAGGAGACGATCCGCGTCATCTCGGAGGACAAGGACGAACCCGAGTGGATGCTCGAGCGGCGCCTGCGCGCGCTGGAGCAGTTCAAGCAGATGCCGATGCCCGACGACTGGCCGGGTGCGCCCGACCTGAGCGAGGTCGACGTCCAGGAGATCGTGCCCTACATCCGCCCGGACATCGAGACGCGCGGCGGGGTCGACGACTGGGAGGACCTCCCCGAGGAGATCCAGGACACCTTCGACAAACTGGGCATCCCCGAGGCCGAGAAAAACGCCCTCTCGGGCGTCGGCGCCCAGTACGAGTCCGAGATCGTCTACCAGAACATGCAGGAGCGCTGGGAGGAGAAAGGCGTCATCTTCTGTGACATGGACAAGGCGGTCCGGGAGCACCCCGAGATCGTCAAGGAGTACTTCATGACCAAGGCCGTGCCGCCCAGCGACAACAAGTTCGCGGCGCTACACGGCGCGATCTGGTCGGGCGGTTCCTTCGTCTACATCCCGGAGGACACCACCGTGGACATGCCGGTGCAGGCGTACTTCCGGATGAACTCCGACGGCATGGGCCAGTTCGAGCACACGCTGATCGTCGCCGAGGAGAACTCCGAGGTCCACTACATCGAGGGCTGTTCCGCCCCGAAGTACTCCGAGTTCAACCTCCACAGCGGCGGTGTGGAAGTGTTCGTCAAGGAGAACGCCCACGTCCAGTACTCGACGGTGCAGAACTGGTCGAAAAACACCTACAACCTCAACACCAAGCGCGCCATCGCCGAAAAGGACGCCACGATGGAGTGGGTGTCGGGGTCGATGGGCTCGAAGGCCACGATGCTGTACCCCTCGACCATCCTCAAGGGGCCGGGCGCGACGGACAACCACATCACCATCGCCATGGCCGGCGAGGGCCAGGACATCGACACCGGTGCGAAGGTCTACCACAACGCGCCGGACACGAAATCGACCATCGAGTCGAAGTCCATCGCCAAGGACGGCGGCCGCACGAACTACCGCGGGCTCGTCCACATGGCCGACGGCGCGGAGAACGCCTCCACGTCGGTCGAGTGTGACGCGCTGATGTTCGACAACGAGTCCACGTCGGACACGATGCCGTACATGGAGATCCAGGAGAACCAGGTCGACGTGGCCCACGAGGCGACGGTCGGCAAGATCGGCGACGAGGACGTGTTCTACCTCCAGAGCCGTGGGCTGGACGACGACGACGCGAAGCAGATGATCGTCGCCGGCTTCATCGAGCCGATCACGGAGGAACTGCCCATCGAGTACGCGGTCGAACTCAACCGCCTCATCGAACTCGAGATGGAGGGGAGCCTCGGATAACTCCCTCGGGAGTGTCCATCCAACAATGAGTACGCAGGTACACCCGAACCTCACGGAGGCACAGGTCCGCGAAATCAGCGAGGCACGCGACGAACCCGACTGGCTGCTGGAGACGCGGCTGGACGCGCTCGCGGCCCTCGACGACCTCGATATGCCCGACGTGATCCGCACGCCGGGTCGGGACTGGACGAACCTCCGGGACCTCGACTACGAGACCATCGTCGACCCGGAGAACCAGGCCGAAGAGAAAGACTGGGTCGGCGACGAGGACGTGACCGTCCTTCCGATCCACGAGGCGGTCGAGGACCACGAGGCGCTCGTGAAAGAGCACTTCGGCGCGGTCGTCGACCCCCAGCGCAACTACCTGACTGCGCTGTCGACGGCGCTGTTCACGACCGGGACTGTGATCCACGTCCCGGAGGGCGTCGACGCGGAGGACGTGAAGATCCGGACGACGATGAACTCCCGGTCGCTGTTCAACTATACGCTGGTCGTCGCCGAGGAATCGTCCTCCGCGACCATCCTCGAACGGCAGTCGACTGGTGACGATCTGGAGGGCGAGCGCTACTACAGCGGCATCGTCGAGGCGACGGCCGGCGAGAACGCCCACGTCCAGTACGGCGCGCTCCAGAACCTCTCCGAGGAGACCTACAACTTCCAGGTCAAGCGCGGCCACGCCGAGACGTACGGCACGGTCAACTGGATCGAGGGCAACATCGGCTCGCGGCTGACAAAAACGAACGTCGAGACGCGACTCGTCGGCGACGGCTCCGAGTCGAAGATCGTCGGTGCCTTCTTCGGACACAACGACCAGCACTTCGACCTCGCCAGCAAGGTCTGGCACGAGGCCGAACACACCACCGCCGACCTCGTGACCCGCGGCGTGCTGGACGACAGCGCCCGCTCGGTCTACGAGGGGGTCCAGGACGTCGGTCGCGACGCCTGGGACACCAACTCCTACCAGCGCGAGAACACGCTGATGCTGAGCGACGAGAGCGAGGCCGACGCCTCCCCGAAACTCATCATCAACAACCACGACACCGAGGCGAGCCACTCCGCCACCGTCGGGCAGGTCGACGCCGAGGACATGTTCTACATGACCTCCCGCAGCATCCCGCGCCAGCAGGCGAAGAACATGCTCGTCGAGGGCTTTTTCGTCCCCGTGATGGAGGAAGTCGCGGTGGACGAACTCCGCGAGGACCTCGAGGACATGATCGCGGCGCGGCTCCGCGAGTAACGGTTTCGACTTTTTCGCCGCCGTTCCCCGGAGTCCGTGACAGGGGACTTAAGTTCTCCCCACCCGGAGTAGCGTACATGACAGCGGTACGTCGGCGGTGGTCGGCGTGAGCGTCCAGCAGCCGGTCGCGTCGGACCACCAGCTGGCTCGTCTCCTCCAGATCGGGGTCGTTCTCGAGGAAGTCGTCGAGGCCCGTGCCGGGGAACACGCGCGGTCGGTCGACGGTCTCGACAGCGAGACCGTCGCCCTGCTCGACGAGGCGGCGACCGAGTCCGCCGAGCACCGCCAGCGACTCGAATCGATCATCGACGACCTCGACGCCGACACGATCCCCTTCGAGGAGATAAAGGAGCTGGTCGCGGCCCAGTACGAGGCCGAATCCGAGTTCGACGGCGTCCTCTACGACCAGCTGTGTAACGAGGAGACTGCCTACAAGTTCTACGACGACCTCATCACGGCCATCGAGGAGTCGGACGCGGAGTTCAGCGTCGACCAGTCGGAACTGGTCGCGACGCTGTCGGCCATCCGGGAGGACGAGGCCGAGGGCGTCGAGAGGGTGACCGAACTCATGGAGGCGGACGGATGATTCACGGGGAGGAGACGACATGAACACTGCAGATCAGTACCTCAAGACCATCTATCTCGCACAGGAGCAGGAGGACGGCCCCGCGTCGACCGGGCGGATCGCCGATATGCTCGACGTCAGCCCCGCCAGCGCCAACGAGATGATCGGCAAGCTCGAGGAGCAGGCGCTGCTCGATCACGAGAAGTACAAGGGCGTCACCCTCACCGACGAGGGCATTCGCCGGGCCCGCGATGCCCTCCAGAACTACTGCATCATCGAGCGGTTCCTCCACGAGGTACTGGAAGTCGAGGAGTTCCGCGAGGAGGCCCGCCAGCTCGAACCCGTCATCGACGAGACCGTCGCCGAACGCCTCGACACCATCATCGACCGCGAACCCCAGTGTCCCGACTGTTTCGGCGTCGAGGAAGACGTCTGTGCCCTGCTCGAAGTCGAAGCCAACCCCGACGCCGCGGACTGAAACCGATGGGCAGTGGGCAGTTTTCCTGAAGTCGTGGGCTCTTCACTTCGGCCACTCATCGCGTAACCGATGTCAGGGGACGAGGCTCTCTCTGCCAACCGTGCCGGCGCTGTAGCCGAAAATATCGTTTCCACGAGATTGATCCAAGCGGGATACAACGTTGCCGAACCACGGATTCCGTGTCAGTACGACCTCATCGTAGACATCGACGGTAATCTGACTAAGACACAGGTCAAACGCGGCTTCGAGGATAGTCGAGAAGAGACACTCAGGGTCAACATGATGGGTTCCGTTCACAAGGGACAAACCAAGTACGAGAGTGTAAAGTACGATTCGGAACAAGTCGATGCGTTTGCGATATATGACCCGATAAACGATCTCGTATATTGGTTGTGGTTCGACGAGGCTCCCGCGACGGAACTAAGAAGAAAGTATAATTCCCTTCTGGCTCATAGGCTTGATTGCAAACTGTAGTCCCGTGGTGTAGCTGGCCAATCATAGCGGCCTTTGGACGTGGGTGTGTTCTGCATTCGCGGAAGAAAGCCGCTGACGACGGTTCGAATCCGTCCGGGACTATATAAAATATCTGACAATTCTCCCGATTCGCTTCGTTCCGTTAGACGCTTATCCGACCGGAGCGTAGCGCGACCCGAGAACGAATGCTGAGTCGGATCGTCGCGCACGCGGCCGGCGGGCCATCGACGATACACACGCTGCTGGACGTCGGTCTCGGGGTGGGTGCGGGTGGGCTGCTCGTCGGACTGTTCTATCTGTGGCTTCGTCGAGTCGGTGGTTCGGACCGACGACGGACGGGGCTGGAGTGAGCTACGCCCCGTCGCCCATCCGGTCGCTGTAATCCCAGCAGTAGAGTTTCTGTGGGTCGATGCGGATAGTGACTTCCTCCCGGGACTCGTCGAGGAGGGAGTCGGCGAGCGGCGAGTCGGTGCCGCCGAGATACCGCTGGAGGAGGTCGGTGAGGAGGTCCTTCTCGGGGTCGGGCGTGATGGTCGCGCGGCCGAAGCCACGGACGCCGCGGTAGGGGGGTTCGTTGACGGAGACCTCGAAACTGACGCGGTCGTCCGCGTCGAGATACCTGACGATGTCGGCGGTGGCGCTCGTGGCGCAGTGGAAGGCGTCGTCGCGGTAGCGGTACCACAGCGAGAGCATCCAGAGGCCACCGGCGGGGGTGGTACAGCCAAGCCGGATGGGGACTGTCGCCGAATCGAGGAAGTCGCCCATCTCGGCGCGCGTCCAGGCACCCCTCGGTGTGACGGGTTGGTCGTCGGCCGTGTCCGGCGTCGGGTCGTCCCGTGTCGACTCCTCACCCATACCCCCGTGTACGGACGCTGGGCTCAAAACCCTTCGCGCCGCCGTCACGCTTTTTCGGGGCGAGAGAGATTCCCGGGCATGGACGTCTCGAAGGTAGTGCGGAGCAGTTTCGTCGCGGGACTGGCACTGATCGCACCGCTGATCGTCACGGTGGTCGCCCTCCGCTTTCTCCTGAACTGGCTGACGACGTTCATCGATCCGGTGGTTCAGGGGACGCGACTGGCCCAGTACACGGCGAACATCGAGGTGGTCGCGCAGGCGCTCGCGGCGGTGTTGATCCTCCTCCTCATCACGCTACTTGGCTATCTCGCACAGCGCAGCCTCGGCGAACGGCTGTTCGGCTGGCTGGACCGCGGCGTCGGCCTGGTGCCGCTCGTGCGGGTCATCTACTCCAGCGTCCGGCAGGTCTCGAACGCGCTGATGGAACAGTCGAGCCGCTACGAGAGCGTCGTCCTCGTCGAGTACCCGCGGGAGGGCGTCTACACGCTCGGGTTCGTGACCGGTGACGCGCCGGACCAGACCCGGGACGTGACCGGCGGCGAGGCCTTCAACGTCTTCCTGCCGAACAGCCCGAACCCGACCGGCGGGCGACTCCTGTTGGTTCCGGCCGACCAGGTCCACGAGGTCGATATCAGCGTCCGGCGCGGGATCAGACTGCTCGTGACGACCGGGATCGCCGAACGGGAGGAGGAGGTCAGGCAGCTCCGCGAGGACGTCGAGATCGATGACTGACCGGTCGGTGGGTCACAGATACGCGGCGTCCCACCGCGTCGGTTTTCGGGAGTTGCCGCAGTTGTCACACTCGATGCGGCCCATCGCGTCCATCGCGTTGGCGAGGTTGTCACACTTCCCGCAGTAGTAGCCGTAGAGCTCGTCCCGCTCCTCGTCGCTGTAGACGGTGTGGAAGGCGCCGATTGATCCCTGGTCGATGTCGTCGCGGTCGACGTAGACGGTGGTGTCGTCGTCGGTCGTGACTGGCTGGAGCCCGGTCGGTTCCGCCTCGACGTAGAGGATTTCGGTGTGGGTCCGACCGTCGATCTCGATCTCGCCTTCCCCCGCTTTCTCGAAGCCGCGCTGTTTGTAGAAGGTGTTGCCGGCCTCGTTGATCGACAGGACCCGACCCCGGAGGTCGGCGGCGCCGGCCTCGTGAAGGCGGTCACGGGTCTCCTCGAACAGATCCGCGCCGAACCCCTGGCCGCGGTAGTCGGGGTGGACGTGCAGCCAGAGCAGGTCCGCGGTCGTCCGGTCGTCGTTCTCGATGAGGACGCTCTCGGTGAACGCCACCGGGTCCCCGTCGAGTTCGCCGACGAGCAGGAGACCGTCCTCGCGGTCGATCTTCTCCTCGAGGCTGTCGTCGCCGTACCACTGTCTGACGGCGTTCTCGATGGTCCCCGGGCTCAGGGAGTACGACGCTTCGAGCGAGCGCGTCGCGATCTCCCTCATCGCTTCCCCATCCTCGTGTGACGCGTTGCGGAACTCCATACATCCACTATGACACTCGGCCGCATAAATCTACGTCCACGACGTGAATTTTCACTGGGCGTGCCGTTCGACTCCCGTTTCGACACGTCGTGGCCGAATCGGCGGGTATCTGTCAACGGACGCGTTCGGAAACGGGGGTGTTACACCGGCTGGCCGTCGACGAAGGTGGGACGGCCCGGGTGTGAGGGGGGTTCCTATCCCGTCGAACCGGCCAGCGGCGCCCCGGTGTAGGGTTGTCGTAACGCTAAAGACCCGCACACGCTTTTATATCGGTAAGATGAACATCGAACGTCACGTCGGGAGGTGGTTCCGTGGGTGTTGAGATTCGGGAATCACCGGTCTCCGACGACGAATTCGCCGAAATGAAGGCGTTCGTCCACGACTATCTCGAGGCGAGCGTCGAGAGCGAGGACGAAGGCGGTCGGATGCGGTGGTACCCCTGGCACTCCGCGGCTTACCGGTTCAATCACATCATGAACGTGGTCGAACTGGCGGCCGACATCGCCGAGCAAGAGGGCGCGAACGTCGACGCCACGCGCGTCGCCGCCCTCTTTCACGACATCGCGAAACTGGAAGCCGAACAGGACGTCCACGCCGAGGAAGGTGCCCGCATCGCCCGCGAGTACCTCACGACCCACGGCGACTATCCACAGTCGTTCGTCGACCAGGTCTGTGCGGCCGTCCGGGACCACTCCTATCAGGGCGACCTGACGGACCTCTCCCTGGAGACGCAGTGTCTCATCGAGGCCGACCTGCTCGACAAGGTCGGCGCGAACGGGACCGCACTGATGCTGTTGCGGATGGGCTACGAGTCACGGACACACATGGACGCCTCGGAGATGGTCGGACGCGTCCTCGAACGCGGTCACGACGCCGCCGAGCGTGTCGAGAGCGACACCGCCGAGAGCATCGTCCACCAGCGCCTCAAGCGTGTTCGGTGGTTTCAGGAGTGGCTCGAATCGGAAGTCGCCCGGATGGGTGACCTCGATGCCGAGCTGAGCCCCGAGATGGCTAAAGAGCTGGACACCGACTAGAACAGCGTCGTCGCGGCGTCGTAACAGAAGAGGATGCCGAACCCGCCGAGGACGACGGCACTCCCTGCCGCTACCAGCGGCGCCAGTCTGTCGACCCGCCGGCCGGCGGCCACCAGCGTCGCCGGGAATCCGACGATCCAGCAGACGATGCCGCCGAACAGGCCCACGAGCAGCGCCGGGCTCCCCGTGCGCACGACGAGCAGGCCCGTCAGCTCCGCGCCCACGTAGGGCGTCTTCGCGAGCACGTCCACCACGCCGGGCTCCAGCAGTCCCACGCCGACGGTCAGCCAGAAGGCGATCTGGTAGGGGTTGGTGATGGCGAGCGCGAACGCCTTTCTGAAGCCCCGACTGGTCCCGCCCAGTTCGCTCGGTGCCCCCCCGAACCCCGCGGTCCCGTCACCGGACGCGAACCCCTCGCGTGCGTCGTCGGCCGCCCCGTACGCGAAGTAGAGCATGAGGAGGCCGCCGACGAGGATCATGGTGCCACGGAGCGTCGGGGCGTCCCGGACGACGGCGACGACGCCGGCCAGCGAGAGGAGGAAAAAACAGAGGTCGGCGGTCATCGCCCCGAGGCCGGCGGTGAAGCCGGCGAGCCAGCCACGGACGACGCTCTCCTCGGCGATGATCGCGTTCATCGGCCCCGGCGGCGCAGCCAGGGCGAGTCCGAAGACGATTCCGGCACCGAACGTCACGACGAGTCCGCCGAGGGCCATCGCCCACCACTGCGAACTCGCGGCCAATACGTCTGGTGACTCGGATGGTGGGGTGCCGCCGCAAGTCACTCCGGGCGGTCAGATCCCCTTGCTCATCAGGTGGCTCCGCAGGATGTCGTTGTCCTTGTTCCCGGTCGCTGGGTTGCAAACGACCACGGTATCGTTGGCGCCGAGCGGACCGTCCTCGGCGAGCTTTCGAGCGCCGCTGACGGCGGCACCGGCGGCGGCACCGAGTTCCAGCCCCTCCGTCTCGGCCACGGACACGGCCGCTTCGAGGATCGCCCGGTCCTCGCTTTCGACCGCCCCGCCATCGGTCTCGCGGACGGCGTCGATGACGAGCGGGCTCCCGGTCGGGTCGGCGACTTCCAGCGCGCCACAGATGGTATCCGGGCGCTCGACGGGCTCGTGTTCGTCGAGACCGTCGGTGAACGCCTCGACGATGGGCGCACATCCCGCCGCCTGTGTGGCGTAGAGCGCCGGCGCCCCGTCGACGATGTCGAGCTCGTGGAGGTCGCGGAAGCCGCGGTGGAGCCCGGTCAGCGTGATGCCGTGGCCGACGGGGGTGACGACGGCGTCCGGGGCCGTCCAGTCCAGGTCGGCGGCGATCTCGTAGGCGAGCGTCTTCGCGCCCTCCTGGCGGACGGGCGTCTCGAAGGCGGTCAGCGCGTACCAGTCGTTTTCGGCTTCCTCGGCGTAGACCCGAGCCGAGTCGCCGTACCGGCCTTCGCCGACGGACATATCGCCGCCGTGGACGTTGATCATCGCCTTGTTGAGGAAGGGCATCCGCGAGGGGGCGAAGGTGTGTGAGTCCAGTCCCGCCCGGGCGGCGTAGGCGGCCATCGCCTGGCCGCCGTTGCCGGTCGTCGGGAGACCCACGTCGGTCGCGCCCGCCTCGGCGGCGGCGGTCACGGCCACCGCCATCTCGCGGTCGCGGACGCTTCCCGTCGGGTTCCGCCCCTCGTCTTTGACCAGCACGCGGCCGACACCGATGTCCTCGGCCAGCGTCGAGCAGGCGACGAGCGGCGTCGCGCCCTCGTTCATGGAGACGAGCGCGTCGGCCGGGACGGGGAGGAGGTCGGCGTAGCGTTCGAGGCCGGCCTCGTGACGCGGCGCGAGGTCGTCGGCGGTCACGGCCGCGGCGTCGTGGTCGTAGGCCGCTTCCAGCAGGCCGCCACAGTCCGGACAGCGGTGGCTGGCGTCGTCGAGCGGGAAGGACTCGCCACAGTCCGTACATGCGAGGCCGCGAAACGCCGGTGTCGTGGGCATACCCGCGTCTCGGGACGGCACGGACAAAACGCCTGCCATCGACCCCGCATCACCGCGGTTTTGTGGGCCCGGGCCGAACCCGTGGCTATGTCACAGGTCGTGGTCGTCGGCGCGGGACTGGCCGGACTGGTCGCCGCGCGCCACCTCGCCGTCGACGGCGTGGACGTGCGAGTACTGGAACGTCGCGACGAGGTCGGAGGCCGGGTCCGCTCCGTCCACGCGGACGGCTACACGTTCGACCGGGGGTTTCAGGTCCTCTTTACCGCCTACCCGGCCGCGAGGCGCGAACTCGATTTCGACGCGCTCGACCTCCGCTATTTCACCGGCGGCGCGACCATCGCCCACCCCGGCCGTCGCTCGGTGCTCGCCGACCCCCTCGACAACCTCGGCGACCTCACCGAGACGCTGTTCAACACCGACGTCCGGACGACCGACAAACTCCGACTCTTTCGACTCCAGCGGCGCCTCGGGAAACTCGACTTCCCGGACTGTTTCGACCGCGGGCCGGACCAGTCCATCGAGGCGTATCTCGCCGAGCAGGGGTTCTCCCGGCGGTTCGTCGACAACTTCGCCGCCCCCTTCTACGGCGGCATCACGCTCGACCGCTCGCTGTCGACCGACGCCGGCGTCTTCCGCTACACGTTCAAGGCGCTCTCGGAAGGGAAGACGGCCGTTCCCGCCGACGGGATGGGCGCAATCACCGCCCAGCTCGCCGAGCGCGCCCGCGCGGCCGGCGCGACCGTCGAACTCGACACCCGCGTCGAATCGCTCGACGCGCACAACGACGGCGTCAGCGTCGAGACGGACGGCGAGAGCATCGACGCCGACGGGGCGGTCGTCGCGACCGACCCGCCGACCGCCGCGGAACTGACCGGCGTCGACGACGTCCCGGCCGGGACGAAGGGGTGTGTCACGCAGTACTACTCGCTCCCGGGACACATCGACCTCGACACCGGGAAGAAGATACTGCTCAACGCGGCGAGTGCGGACCCCAACCAGATCGCGCCGCTGTCGGCCGTCGCGCCCGAGTACGCGCCCGACGACCGGACGCTCGTGAGCGCGACGTGGCTCGGTGAGGGGGACCGGGCCGACGACGACGAACTCGCCGCCCGGGGCCGTGAGGTCCTCGAATCCTGGTATCCCGAGCGCCGTTTCGACGACTTCCGGTGTGTCAGGACCGAGCGCATCGACGTGGCGCAGTTCGACCAGCCGCCGGGGTTCCGGACTGACCTGCCCGCCGTCGACGCCCCCGAGGGACCGGTCGTCCTCGCCGGCGACTACACTCGCTGGTCGTCGATCCAGGGCGCGCTGGAGAGCGGGCGGGTCGCGGCCGACCGCCTACAGTAACTCCCGGAACTCGCCGAGCGGCGGGAACGCGCGGGTTTCGTCGGCCTCCTCGTCGCGGACGATGGGCTGGAACCGGTCCAGGTCCGCGACGAGCGGCGAACTCAGGTCCGCCGTCCCGTGCCGTCGGTTGATCGAGACGCCGCCGGCGAGGTGGGTAAAGGCCGGCAGAACCAGGACGGCCGCCCCGCGGTAGGCGTCCGCCGCGTAGAGGTAACAGTGCCACTTCCGCCCCTCGACGGTGATCGCCGGGTGGTCGTGCCCGATCACGTAACAGTCCGCATCGGCCGCCGGTTCGGTATGACCGTGACAGACCACCGTCCGCCCGTCACCCTCACCGTTCTGAATGGTGCCCTCGTGAGAACTATCGGCCTCGACGACTTCGGGGATGCCAGAGAGCGTGTACTCAGTCTCGGTCGGACCCTGCCAGACGCTGTCGAGCATCGAGTCGTGGTTCCCCGGCGTGACGATCAGTCGGGTGCCGGACTCACGGACCCGGCCCGAAAGCGCCCGGACCGTCTCCCGCACGTCCGAGGGGACCCGGTCGAACGAGTGGAGGAAATCACCTGCGACGACGACCGTCTCGGGGTCGTAGCGGTCGACCAATGCGCTCAGCCGCTCCAGCAGGTGGTCACGCTCGCCAAGCGGTAACTCGACGTTCGAGGCTGTCCCCCTCCCCACGTGGAGGTCGGCGACGACGAGGGTGTCCCCGAGCAGGACCGCGCGGTCACGGAGGGTCGCGTCCATCGACCACCCTTCGGGCCGCGGCGAGTAAATGCCTGCCGACGTCCTTCGGTCCGTTCGCCGTGGGTTTATAAGCGGAGCGTCCGAGTAACCGATATGGTCGACGTCCTCGAAACCAAGCGGGCCGCGACGCGGTTTCGTATCCTCGTCGAGATCGCGGACCGTCAGCCCGCGGTGAGTCAGGGGGAGATCGCGGAGGCCGTCGGCGTCACCAGCCAGGCTGTCAGCGAGTACATCCGCGAACTCGTCGACGAGGGCCTCGTCGAGAAGGAAGGTCGGTCGCGGTACCGCGTCACGAAAGAGGGGGTCGACTGGCTCTTCCAGGCCGCGACCGACGTGCGCCGCTACGCCGAACACGTCACCGAGGGCGTCCTCGGCAGCGTCCAGGAGGACGCCGCCATCGCCACCGAGGCAATCGCCGAAGGCGACCCGGTCACGCTCTCGCTCCGTGAGGGCCTGCTCCGCGCGACACCCGGCGAAGAGGGGTCGGCGACCGGCGTCGCCACGACCGACGCCGACGCCGACGAAGTCGTCGGCGTCACCGGCTTCGAGGGCGTCATCGACCTCGACCCGGGCCACGTCCGGGTGATCCAGGTCCGCCCGGTCCGTTCGGGTGGTGTCGAGGCCGTCGACGAGATCGCCGACGCCTGCGCCGACGCCGACCTCGTGACCGCCGCCGGCGTCGAGGCCGTCGTCGCCCTCCGGGACGCCGGCATCACGGACCACAGCTACTTCGCCGCCGGTGAGGTGGCCGCCGATGCCGCCAACCGCGGCCAGCAGGTCGTCGTCGTCGCCACTACCGACGAAGTCGGGCGAATCACCGACGCCCTCCGCGACGCCGGCGTGGCCTACGAAGTGACCTGACGATGCCTCTAGTCGGCCCCGCTCACCTCGCGTGTTTTTTCGCCGTCGTGTAGGCTTCGCGGACCCGCTCGAACTCGTCGCGGTCGCCGCCGTGGTCCGGGTGGACCTCCTTGATCTTCTCCCGGTAAGCGCGCTTGATCTCCTCGACGCCCGCTCCGTCTGCGACTCCGAGGACGGCGAAGGCCGCTCGCTCCGGGTCCAGGTCGCCGTCTTCGCCGTCGAGGTCGATCTCGGGCGTCTCGAAGGGGAGGCGGTGGCCGAGCACGACCCCGGGCATCTCGTGTTCGACCAGCACCGGCTCCGTCGCCGAGCGGTCGATACGGTAGAACGCCCGGGCGTCGAAGGTGATCGCCACGTCCCGTTTCGGGAGGTAGAAGTCGACGTGCTGGCCCGCCACGGGGTGGCCCTCCGCGTACTGCTCGTCGATGGCATCGAGGTAGTGTCTGATCTCCTTGCGCCGGCGTGCCTCGGTCCGCTCGCCGGCCTCGCGTCCTCCGGCCGTCCGCTCGCCGGGGAACCGGCGCACGATGAGATAGAAGAGCACGGCGACGAGGAGGCTCCCCGCGACGCCGAGGAGCGCGCCGTCGACCAGCCACTGCGGGAGCGCCGCCAGCACCTCCGGTGACACGAGCCACCGTACGGCTCGTCAGCGTATGAAACGTTCGCTGTCGGGTCGCGCTCTCAGAGGGCGTTCTGGTCGATCGGGTCCTCGATGTCGCCCATGACCGACTCCAGCAGGTCGGTGACGGTCACCATCCCGACGACCGCGCCGTCCTCGATGACGAACGCGAGTTCCTGGCTCTCGGCCTGGAACTGGTCGACGGCGTCGCTGACGTCTGTATCCGGCGACATCGTCATCGGCGGGGCGGTGAGGTCCTCGAAGTCGAGGTCGCCCCCGGCGAGGTCCTCCCGGTGTCGCGCGAGGATCGGGAAGTAGAGGATGCCGACGAAGTCGGTCAGGTCCTCGCCGACTAGCGGATACCGGGTGTGTGGGTGCTCCTCCATCCGGCGGAAGTTCTCCTCGGAGTCGGCCGCCGTCGACAGCGCGACGATCTCCTCTGCGGGGAGCATCACGTCTCGAATCGATTGTTCACCGATCTGGAGGGCGTTCATCACCTCCTCCTGCCGTTCTTCGGAGAGGTTCCCCTCGTCGAGGACCGTCCCGAGCCGGTTCCGGAGGTCGGCCCGCGATTCGATGACGTCCTCCTCGGTTTCGAGCCAGGCGCCGGTCATCTCGATGCCGAACAGTTTGAGCGTCCCCTTCGCGATCCCGTCACCGAGCGTGATGACCGGGGAGATGAGCCAGTGGAACCAGTACAGCGGCGCCGCACCGTACCGACACACGAACCGCGACCGCTCGACGCCGAGGTAGGTCGGCGTCTGCTCGCCGTGGGTGAGGTGGACGAGGTTGATGATCAGGAAGGCGATGATGGCGCCCGCGCCGACTGAGGCAAGCGCCGTGGTCTCGAACAGTGGCTCGAAAAGCGCCGCCAGCGCCGGCTCCGCGACGATCCCGACCGCGATGCTGGACGCCGTGATCCCGACCTGGCAGGTCGTGAGATACAGCTCGAGGTTCTGCGTCATCTCCCAGGCCCGCTCCAGCGCGGGGTTGTCCCCGACGAACTCCGATTCGGTGAACTGCCTGGCGCGCGTCAGCGCGAACTCTATCGCGACGAAAAAGCCGTTCGTCAGGATGAGCGCGAGTCCCGCCACGAGCCGGATCGCCAGCTCGATCGTGTTCATCGCCGGCGTTGTTCTGCCGCGTCCCGTTTATGTCCAGCGGAAGAGCCGTTCCGGGGACCGGACCCCGTACCTTCTCAGCCGATGTACCGCAGGTCCTCGTCGGAGGGGGTCGGCGTGCCCTGTTCCATCTCCTGGATCTTCCGGACGACCTCTTCCATCTCCTCGGCGCGGTCCTCCAGCGAGCCGAAGTCGACCTCGAAGCCGACGACCTCCTGCAGGACCGTCAGCACGGCCTGCGCGCTCTTGGGATCGACGAGGTAGCCGCTGGTCTCGCCCATCAGGCAGGCGGCCCCGAAGTCGCGGCGTTCACCAAGCCCCAGGAGGAGGCCGGAGACGCCGACGATGCCCCCGGCGGGTTCGTCCTCGCGGAATTCCACGTCGGCGGCTTCGAGGTCGTCGACGAGCGCGTCGGTCGTCGCCGCGCCGAGCACGTCGTACTCCTCGATGAGTTCGCCTGTCGGGACGCCGCCGAGGGCGAACACCCGCTCGACGCCGAACTCGTCGGCCACGTCGAGGAACTGGTCGGTCAGGCGGTAGTGGCCCCGGTTGTCCTGTGCTTGGTGGTCGCCGGTCAACACGAGCAGGTCCTGGCCCTGGTCGGTGTGGACCGCGTGGAACTCGGCGCCCGCCAACTTGGTCCGTCCCTCGTCGACGGTGACCTGTGGCGGGAAGTGCTGTGAGTAGACGTTCCGCACCGGTTCGCCGTCGAGTTCCTCGAGCAGGTGTTCGGCGGCGAGTTTCCCGACGTGGCCGACACCAGGGAGCCCCTCGATGAGAACCGGATCGTCCAGCTCCGGGTCCGCGAGCGTCTCGATCTCGAACTCGTCCATAGCCCTTACTCGCGGTTCCGCCGCTTAATAGCGCGTCGATATTTCCCGTAGGGGTCGGCCGGGTCGAACGGTGCCGGGGCGCTGTTGACCGCGTCTCCATCGCACTCGGGACAGGTCTCGGTCAGCGTGTACACCGGCCGCTCGTGGGCGTCCTCCCAGTCGGCACAGACGCGAATGTCGGACTTCATTTCCCGCGGGCCGTTACTCTTCCTCGGTGTGGCGCTCGCGGTGGTACTCGCCGCTGCCACCGTGTTCCGCGATGACCGCGGCGGCGCGCTCGGCGCTCTCTTCGAGGTGGCTCTCGGCGGTCTTGTAGTCCGGTGCCCGGACGGTGATGCGGTACTCCGGGGAGCCGACGTAGGTGACTTCGAGATCGACCTCGTCCGGAATTTCGCCGTTGCCCTCCGCAGCCTGGAGCGCCTCCTTGACCGCGTCGACGCCGTCGGGGCTCGCGACCTGGAGGTCGACGTACCCCGTGACGTTGACGTAGGGGACCGAGACGTTCTCGCGAGCGGTCTCGACGATGGCGTCGACCTCTTCGTCGGTGAGGTCCGTGTCCTCGAGGGCTTCGGTCCCGTGGATGGCCGCCTGCTCGAAGCCGTCGTACATCGAGCCGAACTCCGCCAGCAGGACGTTCGCGACGCCCGCGTACTTCTCGTCGTCCAGGTCCTCGCCGAAGGCCAGTTCCATCCAGTTGTCGGCCTTCTGCTCGTTTTTCCACTCCTGGATCTTGTCCTTGCGCTGGTGGTCGTTGACGTCCTTGATCGAGAGGTCGATCTGGACGGACTCCTCGTCGACCTCCAGGACCTTGGCGACGACCGTCTGGCCCTCGCTGACGTGGTCACGAACGTTCTTGATCCACCCGGAGGCGACCTCGCTGATGTGACAGAGACCGCGCTTGTCCTCGTACTCCAGTAGATCGACGAAGACGCCGAAATCCTCGATCTCGTCGATCCGGCCGACGACCAGTTCACCGGACTCTGGCCAGCCGCTGTATTTCATACGCCACGCTTCGAAGCCGAGGCGTTAAAACCCGCCGCTTCGCCGCGCCCCGTCTATCGGGCTTCGACGACTTCGAGGACCTCGCCCTCGATGGCCGCCTTCCCGCCCGTCGGTCGGGCGAGGGTGTGACCACAGACCGCACAGGAGACGTCCGTCGCGGCCTTCTCGAAGACCGTCTGTTCGTTCTCACAGTCCGGGCACTGAACGGTGATGAAGCTCCCCGCCATGATTACTCCTGGAACTCCAGTCGACCGGCGCGCCATCCCTCGCGGAGGTGGGCCTTCCCACACTCGGCACAGCGGTACTTCAGGTCGGTCTTCTTGGTGGGCTTGTCCCCACCGGGGACCTTCGAGAACTTCCCCTTGTTTCCGATGCCCGACCCGCGGCGCTTGGCCTGGCGGTCGTTGACCTTTTTCATTCCCGAGGACCGGCCCGTACGGACCTTCTCGACCTCGTGTTCGTGATGCTCGTTACAATGTGGACAGTACGTGTTAAATCGGCGCGGCATCTCCATAGATATCGACCTTGCCAGTCCTTCGCCACTGCCGCTTAAAACCAGTTTGGTTTCCAGACGGCGCGACCGCAGGGAGCGCCGTCGAACGAGCGAGCGGCGACCACCGGAAGCCGCGAGCAGGGATGGGCTGGCGCGACCGAAGGGAGCGCCAGCAGAAAGCCGAACGGTGACCATCGGGAGCCGTGAGGCGGACGGCCGAGCGCCCCCGCTACCGCCAGCTCTCGGCTACCCAGTGTCGAAGCGCTTAACAGCGGTTCGACCGAACGCGCGAGTATGAAGCAGCTCATCATCCGCGGGGACCCCGGCATCCGGAAGGGTGCGCTCATCGAGTACGACGGCGAGGAGTACTTCTGTTTCGGCATTTCCCGGCAGGGTGAGTGGCACGGCCCCGACCGCGTCCAGTTGTGGTGTACGGTCGGCGAGGAGGAGACTGAGATGGAAAAATACGAGCGCCGCGAGTACGTCCCCATGCACCTCGAAACCATGTCCGCCGACGCCGAGGAGATCGAGGTCATCCGCAAACGAGCCGCCTGACGAGTTCCAGCACCTCTTTCTCCGCCCGGCTGGCCCCTCGACGGAAGCCGATGCGTACTCGTGGCTCCGTGACACTGTGCGATAGTATCTTTCTCCGGCCGCTGAGCGGCGAATAATGCGGGGAGTTGCCGTCACGGGTGGCCGGTGGGTAGCGCTCGCTTCGCGGTCCGCGGTGTTCAGCTCGCCTGACCGTCGGTGGTTTCGAGCGCGTCCTGGTCGACCCGATAGATCGTCACCGCGTCCCACCGCTTCTCGACGGTGACGCCCTCGATGCCGGCGAACGCCGGCCGGCCGTAGGTCTCCTGCTCTGCCGGGCCGACGTAGACGTACTCGACGTCGTACTGACGCAGGAGCCGCACCCGCTCGGCCGGCGAGCCGGTGTAGATCGTCCGAACGTCCGAGACGCGCGTCCGGTACGCCTCCTGGCCGCGGTACCCGATCTCGTGGAACCACCCGACGACCGTCGGGACGCCGGTGAGACTCGACGGCGCGCTCGCACCGTCACCGTCCCGTGCGTTCCAGCTGTACCCGCCGGGCGCGGAGACGATGTTGGGCTGGCCCGCGACGTTCGTGTCCAGCCACTCGATGGCCGGCGCCTCGCCGGGGTGGCTGGTCTCGACGAACGCCGTCCCGTCGAGCGTCGGGTCGTCAACCCGGCTGGTCTCTTTCTCGCTTTGCCAGCCGGCGAAGTGGCTCTGGAGCGCGAACCCGGCGTACAGCGAGGTCGAGACGACGAGCAGTGCGGCGAAGACCGAGAAGGCCGGCTTCCAGCGGCCGCCGCTGAGCGACAGGCTCGGCCGGTGCTGGCTCACGAGGTGGGTGACGATCGCGCCGGCCGCGACGGCCCAGAGCACCCACACCTGCATGTAGGTCTTGAAGACGGTGTTGAGCCGACCGGGGCCGGCCTCCTCCTTGACGAAGAGCAGTTCGACCAGCAGGGCCAGGCCGGCGCCCGCGACGAGGAGGACGACCTCGAACCCCGGCCGGTCGCGGAGCCGGTCCCCGTCGGTCGATGCGTCACGTTCGGCTGTGGCCTCCTCGCTCTCGTCGACCGACTCCTCCTCCTCCGTGTCCTGCTCGCCACCGTCCGCGGCGGCAACCGAGGGGGCCGGGCGGCGCCCGACGTCGGACGCGCCGCCGGTGAACCGCAGGAGCGCCCAGCCGACGAAGATCAGCGGCCCGAACAGGAGGACTGCAGGGGCTTTCACCAGCCAGGCGACGACGGCGACGACGAGCAGCATCACCCAGGCCTTCACGGTGTCGGCCACGCGCGGGAGGCCGTGGCGCAGGAGGTAGGGAACGAACACGAGCAGGAAGCCACCGTGAACGATCAACAGCGGGCCGAGGGGGCTCCGTTCGGGGAACAGCCCGAGACTGCGGCTGGCGCCCGTGGCCGTCCCGAGCCAGAATGGGATGGACCAGACGAGGCCAAGCAGGACGACCCCGGCAGCCATCGCCACCGCCACCGTGAGTCGCCCGAGTTCGTCTTTCCCTCGACTGCCCGTGGTGCGGAGGAACGCTCCCAGTTGGTCCGGCAGTAGTGTCGTCGGGTCGGCCGGTGCCAGGAGGACGGCCAGGAGGGTGAGCCCGCCGATGCTCGGGAACGACCAGGTGTTGACGACCGCGAGCAGGCCGGCGATGGGCGGAACCACGCCGAGGACGAGCAACAACCGGTGGCGGACGTTCGCTCCCGGCGTCCGTGCGTACGAAAAGAGGGCGGCGGCGGCAAGCAACAGGAAGGGCGTGCTCATCATGTGTGCGTGGAGGTCCCCGTTCAGCCACGCGAAGAAGGGGAACTCGTTGATCGTCCCCTCGATGATTCGACTGGCGTGCCAGTAGCTGAAGCCGTCGCCACTTGCCAGCCCCTGTGCCTGGACGGCGAACAGGCCGCTGACGAATCCGCCGACGCTGTCGGGCAGGAAATTGACCGCCGCGGCACCGGCCGTCCGGAGGTTGCTCGCGATCCCGACGAAGAAGGCGCCGAACAGGCCGCCGAGGACCCGCGGCGACCCACGGGACGCGGCGAGCGAGCCGGCCACGCCGTAGGCCGCGGTCACGAGCATGGCGTAGAAGCCCGCGAGTGCGAGGTTGTACGCGAACCGCGGTGCGGTGCCGGTCAGCCGCGTCAACAGCGAGGCAAGCAGGTGCCCGCCGTAGTAGTACTTCACCGGCTCTCCGGCGAACCACATATCTTCGGGCGGGAGCGTCTCGGCCCGGAGCAGGGACCTGAGCAGGCCGAAATCGAGGAACTTCTCGCCGCCGCCGGGGTGGACCGCCGGGTCGACGGCCCGGATGGCGATCAGAAACAGGAAGGCGACGGCGAACACTGCGGCCGTCTCGCCGACGATTCGCGTGTCGATGTCGGGGTCGCCGAAGTAGACGGCCGCGACGACGGCCGCGAACAGGACGAGCAGACCGACCGGGACGGCGAGTGACAGCGAGAGGTGGCCGACCCAGTAGGCGACGACCCAGAGTATCGCGGCCGACAGCGGCACCGCGACGCCGGCCCCTCGGTCCGCCAGCCGGGGAAAGAGCGTGGCCGCCAGGGGCAGTCCGGCCAGCAGGAGGGCGATGTAGACGACGAGCCAGAGTGCGACGAGCCCGAACTCCATCATCCGACCCAAACTCGCGTCCGCGTATACCTTTTGTGTTGTCGCCCGACTGCGGTGAGCCGAACGGTTTTTGTCCGGCGCTCGCGGTGTGACAGGTAATGAGTCGGTCCCTGGGCGTCGTCGTGCCGGCCTACCGTCCCGACGTCGAACGGCTCTCGTCGTACGTCCGTGCCCTCGACGAACGGCTGTCGCCCGACGCCATCCGTATCGAACTCGACGCACCCGAGAGCGGCGTCCGGGAGGCACTCGCCGCCCTCCCGGCGACCGTCGGCGTCTCCCCGTACCGCCGCGGGAAAGGCGCCGCCGTCACCGCAGGCTTCGAGGCCCTCGATACCGACGTGCGCTCCTTCACCGACGCCGACGGGAGCACGCCGCCGGACTCGTTCGTGGCCGTCGTCGAGCCGGTCGTCGACGGACGGTTCGACCTCTCCGTGGGGTCGCGCCGCCATCCCGAGGCGACCGTCGAGAGTCACCAGACCGTCGCCCGCCGGTGGCTCGGCGAGGGGTTCGTCCGGCTGGCCCGACTGCTCCTCGATGCAGACCTCCACGACTACCAGTGCGGCGCGAAGGCGATCACCGCCGAGGCCTGGGAGCGGGTCCGCGAACATCTCTACGAGGCCGGGTTCGCCTGGGATATCGAACTGGTCGCCATCGCCGGGGCGCTGGACCTGCGCATCGCCGAGGTACCCATCACCTGGGAGGACCAGCCCGGGTCGACGGTCGAACCGATCCGGACCTCCCTGCGGATGGGCCGGGCGCTGTTCGCCGCCCGTCACCGGGCGAAACGCATCCGGGACAGCCGCCTCCACGCCGCCATCGCGGCGACCCGGGAGGAAGGCGACGCGCTGGTGGACCGTCGATGAGCGACCGCTCGCTCGACTCGCGGCTCGCGTCGCTGCTCTCGGGCGTCCGGTTCGGGAAGTTCGTCTCGGTCGGCGTCGCCGGGGCCGTCGTCGACACGACCGCGCTCTTCCTGCTCGTCCAGTTCGGCGGCCTGCCGGCGATCTGGGTCAACCTCCTCACCATCGAACTCGCCATCCTCGTGATGTTCGCCATCAACGAACGCTGGACGTTCGCGGAACACGGCCGCGAGGGGGCGCTCCCCAACCGATTGCTTCGTTCGCACGCCGTCCGTGCGACGGGGACGACGGTCCAGATCGTGGTGTTCACCCTCCTCTACGAGTTCGTCGCCGTCACGCTGATCGACGGGATCGATCTCTGGTTGCTGGTCGCGAAGGGGACTGGAATCGGACTGGGGATGCTGGTGAACTACGTCTTCGAGAGCCTGTTCACGTGGCGTGTGCACACGGAGTGAGCGGGGGAGAAATTCACAGACGGCTTGCGAATCACAACCCTTAATTGACGGTCGGGATTAGAGAGACGTAGCGGGATGGGATAGCCAGGAGATTCCGGCGGGCTCATAACCCGCAGATCGGTAGTTCAAATCTACCTCCCGCTACTTCTCGACGAACTCACGCCGCGGAGGTCCACCTCCGCGGCTACCGTGAGTCGAGAGTCGGATCACGGTACTTTGAACGAGAGAAACGCGAGCGGAGCGAGCGTTTCCCGTAGTTCAAATCTACCTCCCGCTATATTCTGCCGCTCGCTACACCGCGAGCGGCGAATCTGTCCGTGGTAGATTTGAAGCAGGGAGTGGAGCGAAGCGGAACGACCGCGGTTCAAATCCACCTCCCGCTCCTTCGTCAGGCCCACTCGCGACGGGGGTTCAGGATTCGGCGTCGATCTCCTGCCGCCCTCGTTCCCAGGACGTCACCCAGAGCCCGACGAGCCCGAAGGTCCCGACGAGGGTCGCGAGCGCGCCGACGCCGAGCGCGACGAGTCGGGTGGCGCCGGTGCCGTCGTCGGGCCCGGTCGCGCGCACGGTCGTCTCGTAGTACTGTCCACCGTACTCGACGTAGCGGGCGTTCAGCGGGGTCGTGTCGCTTCCGAGTGTCGCGGTTCCGTTGCCGACTGCCGCGTCGAACAGCCGGCGGTTCTCGGCGGAGAGGTTCTCGTAGGCTGCGACCGGCCCGTCACCGAGTTCGGCTTCGCTGACGGCGCGGGCGTCGAGATAGTAGGTCGTGTCGGCCGACGGCGACCAGAAGAAGACGGCGTAGCCGGCGATGCCGAAGCCGACGACGGCGAGGACGAGGAGTGCGAAACGACGCATCGGGCTACCCGAGGCGCCGAACCGACGGGAACCTTTCGTTCGACGGCCGTCCGTGTCGACTCAGCTGTCGCCGTCCTCGTCGACGATGACGACTTCGCCGTCGACGACGTCGACGTTGATGAGCGTCTTCGGATCGTATCGGGTCCCGTCGAGGGCGTTGTCGCCGCCGACCTTCTTGATGACGGCGACGATGTCGGCGATGTCGGCACCGATCTCGTCGAGTGCGCCACAGAGGGCCTTGAGCGTGCCGCCGGTCGAGAGTACGTCGTCGAGCAGGAGCACGCGGTCGCCCTCGTAGACGTCGTTCATGTACATCTCGGACTCGGAGTAACCGGTGACCTGCTGGAGGGACACCTCGCCGGCCAGGCCGTACTGCCGCTTGCGGACGACGACGAGCGGGATATCGGTCAGCAGCGAGACGGCCGTCGAGATGTGGATGCCCATGGCTGCGGGGGTGACGATCTTGTCCACGTCGTCGAGATCGGCTTTGCGGACGATTTTGACGCCGATCTCCCGGAGGAGTTCCGGTCGGAGCATCGGGACGCCGTCGCTGACTGGGTGGACGAAGTAGTGGTACCCGTCCTTCTCGACCACCGGGGCCTCGTGGAGTGACCGTTTCAGTCTGTCCATGTCGACGGTATCGACGGCCGCCCCTAAAATCTGCTCATGCGACGAGCGTTACGGCGTCGGTGACGACGCGGACGACGGGGAGCATGTACTGCCCGGCGTAATCGAAGTAGTCCAGCCCGGAGAGCAGGAGAAAGAGCGTCCCGGCGGCGGACGCGAGCGCGAGCGCGACCGCGCCGTAGCTCCGCGGCACGGCGTCGGAGGCCGCCGCGGCGACCACCCAGAGGGCGAGCGGCGTCGCCGTCGCGAGACTCAACAGCGCGTGGAACTGGACGGCTTCCCCGAGCGTGGGCCCGGTGAGCGCGAGGTACGCGATGACGAGCTGGCCGCCGATGAGGACCGTCCCGGCGTACGTCCACAGCCCCGTCCGCCAGTGGTCGGTGAGCGTCTCCCGCACGACCGCGAGCCGGACGATGCCGTACACCCCGAACGCGAACAGCGGATGGAGGTACCGGACGGTGACCTGTGCGTGCAGCGGCAACCGCGTCATGTAGAGCAGGGTGAAAAGCAGGCCGCTCCCGACGACGAACGCGTCGACGGTGCCGGCCGGCGTTCGGAGGTGTGCCCGGAGCCGCCCGAAACCGTCCGACCGGAGCCGGCGGGCGGCTGCGACCGGAACGCCGACGATGGCCGCCAGCAGCGGTGCGGATTCGAGGATCGTCAGGCTGATCGCGAGGCCGGATTCGTCCGCGGCGACCTCGGCGATGTACCCGCTCCTGACGAACGTCTGGTAGACTCTGGTGCCGTCAGTCAGGAGGACCAGCAGGCCACCGAACAGTTTCGTCGCGAGCGCGGTCAGCACGCTGATCCCCTTCGCCAGCATCTGCCCGACGAGCGTGGTCTCGAAGAAGCCACCGCTGGGGCCGCCGCCGCTCCCGAGTCCCGTTCCCGGGTCCTCCCCGTACGGCGTCAGCAACCGCGGCGGCTCGATGGGGTTCCCCGAGATCAGTACGTTCGTCAGGAAGAAGGGCACGAGCGAGAGCAGGAAGACGCCGCCGACGACCGCGAGCGACCGGCGGTCGTTCGAGCGAGCGGTGGGGACGTCGACGGCGACGAGCACGAGGAACGCGACCAGGGCCTCCGCGGCGTGGACCCACGCGAGCAGGCCGACGGCCCCGTACGCGAGCGCCCGGTAGGTGGTCGCGTTGCCAGCAGCGCCGTCAGCCGCCGCCCGACTGCGGTAGAGCGCGTAGCAACTCACCAGCAACAGGAGGACCGTGAACGTGTGTCGTTTCGGGAGCGAGGCCCAGAACCCGAGCGGGGTCGCCACCATCGCACTGGCACCGGCGAGCAGGCCGACCCGCCGGCTGTGTATCCTGGCGACGAGCCGGTAGAGGACGACGCCGGACAGCGCCGTGGCGACCATCGTCAGCAACTGGAGCGCGATCACCGGCCGCGCGAGCGGCGCGAGCGGCGTCGCGGCCGTGAGGCTCCCGAGGAAGGTCGCGACCGCGACGACGCTCCCGACCGCGACGAGCCACCGTCGCTCGAACAGCCGCGCCAGCGTCCCGGCCCAGCCCATCACTAGCAGCCCCCAGCACGCGACGAGGACGACCCTGACGTCGGCGACGGTCGCCGCCCCTTCCAGGAGCCACAGGAACGGGAGCGCTGCGAAGACGACGCCGTAGTTGCGTCCGTACACACGGTCGCCGGAAACGTACGTGCCGGGGGATTCGAGCCCGGAACCATAGGGTGCGGCGGTGAGGTGGAGGCGGCCGTCCGCGACGTTCAGCAGCGTCGTCGCGATGGCGTTGTTGTCGGTGATGAACACGCCGATCCGCCAGTACAGCATGAAAAAGCAGACGCTTCCGAGGAACAGCGCGGTCCCGTAGCCGTCCCCGAACACGGCCCGTTCGATGGTCCCGCGGGCGGCCCTGGTCCCCGCGTACCAGCGGTCCAGCCGCTCGGACTCGCCGAGAACGCTCATGAACGAACCGCCACCGTGATGTTGCGTGTCGCGACGACGGTCTCGTTCCCGCCTGCCCGGGTGAGCAGCGTCAACTGTGCGTCGTACTCCTCGGCTTCGA
The DNA here is from genome assembly GCF_023028345.1 of Halorientalis marina. GTDB lineage: Archaea > Halobacteriota > Halobacteria > Halobacteriales > Haloarculaceae > Halorientalis > Halorientalis marina. The sequence goes on from NZ_CP095487.1 coordinate 1,292,425, forward strand.
GTTGCCCCTTGTCCAGGTCGTCCTCTTCGAGCGGAATCGTCAGCCGGGATTCCGACTCGTTGACGAGGATCCGGATGGTGTTGCGACTGTACCCGAGTTCGTCGATGTCGATTCCGTAGGAGATGATCGGTCGCCCGGTGTAGCGATCGACCGTGACGGTCGCCGCCGGGACCCGGAGCCGATACGTACCGGCACCGTAGTTCCCGCGCTGGAGAACCGCGCTGTCCGGGAGCGTCGCCTCACTGATCGTGATGTTCCCGCTCCCGAGCGAGCCGAGTCCCTCTTCGGTCTCTCTGACCTTCGTGAAGTCGACCCCGGGCACGAGCGGCCCGGAGAGCAGTGTCCCCACGAGGATGACCGCGACAGCGACGACCGGAATCCCCCGGAGGACGTTCATGTCTCCGTTGTCGGGCATCCGAAATATAAACCCATCGCGCGTGTCGACGGTGCCGGTGCCACCGCTACCGGATCGATAAAGCGGAAAACGGTTCGACCGATCAGGCGTCCGGACCGGTGTCCTGCCCGAGGGTCGCGGACGTGTCGCCGCCGCCCGGCTGCCAGACGACCCGAACCTCGTAGTCGGACTCGGCCGACGCGTAGATGCGGTCGCCAGCAGCGACGGCACTCTCGTCGCCCTTCGTCGTGCTCGTCGACGTGGCGGGCCAGGTCTCGTCACCGGACTGCCACTGGTTGTCCGAGGTCACGTCAGACGCAGCAACTATGTCAGTATTGCCGACGCCACTGCCCCTGATGTACAGTTCGCTGGCCTTGATCGTGTCCCCGCCGTCGTGGGTGATCGAGAGGTAGTTGTAGTCGCTGTCACCGTCGCCGTTCTCGTTCGAGTCTGAGCCTTGCTGCGTGTAGTCGAACGTGAAACTCGCCGTCGGTGTCGCCTGCTGGTTGCCGCCCAACCCCAGGACGAACGACGCGATGACTGCGGCCAGGATGACCGTAATCGCGACCATCAGGATGACCCCGATGACCGGACTCACTGCGTCGTCGTCGTTCAGTAGCTGCCTAACCTGCATACGCGGCCGTTATCCTCTGCCTTATTTATGCGTTTGGTTCTTCGAATGACAAATTAACGGAACGAACGAAAGAGAAAACGTGGAAATCGGCGGACCGGAGTTCGGCAGTAGACGCTCGGAACTGTCGCGAACGTGGCTACCTGATCAGGCGTCGGGGCCTTCCCAGGTACTCAGCGTCGCGGTACTCTCACCCTGCGCGGGATTGTAGATCATCCGGAACTTGGCGTCGCTGTTGACACCGGTCAGTTCCACGAAGTCGCCCGCGACGACTGCGCTCTCGGAACCGATCGAACCGCTCGCGGTCACTTGTGTGTCAGTCAGTCCGGTATTGGACGTGCCTAGGTAATCCGCCCAGGCGTCGTTGATTGAGTCACCACTGCCGCCGTTCTGCCCTCTGACGTACAGTTCGGTGGCCTTGACCGAGTCACCACCGTCGTGGGTGATCGTCAGCGGACCGGTGTCACTGCTGCCGGCGTTGTACTCGAAGGTAAAGGACGCCTGTGGCGCGGTCGAGCTCACCTGTTCGCCGAGGCCGAGGACGAACGTCGCGATGACTGCGGCTAGGATGACCGTAATCGCGACCATCAGGATGACTCCGATGACCGGACTCACTGCGTCGTCGTCGGATATGATTCGTTTTAGTTGCATGATTGGGGGGTGGGTCGCACGCGGTCCACGGTGGATCGCTCGTTGCCGAGATACCGGCTATCTGTTCCGGGGGCGTGCTTGTAACAGAAAAGAGTACCTGTTTATATAAACCCTCGTTCTATTTTAACCACTGTTTACTCGTTCAGTAATGGGATATTTACAGTAGTAGGACGATATAAAAGTGACTGAAAGCGAGGACGTTCGGCTCGCGACGAACTGTTGTATTCCATCTGATATATTGATGCCCGGTCACACGACACACACGACCACATTTGAGAAGGATTAAGTTCTGTTCGCGGTGATTTCTGGGCGTGCAACCGACACCGACGGCGCTGTTCGCCCTCCTGGTGCTCCCGTTTCTCGGTGCGGCGCTCGTCCCGCTCGTCTACCGGGTGCTCGGGGAGCGAACTGCGTACTTCGCTGCCGCCGTCGCGCTGGCCTGTTTCGGACTGGTCGCGAGCCAGTTCGGGGCCGAAGGGACCGTCGCCGTCTCGTGGATTCCCTCCTTCGACGTGTCCATGGCCCTCTACGTCGACGGTCTCTCGCTTTTGATCGGCCTGCTCGCCTCCGGTGTCGGTGTTTTGATTTTCACCTACTCCGGGGGGTACATGCATGGCGAGCCGGGCCAGGTCAAGTACTACGCGACCCTGCTGGCGTTCATGGGGTCGATGCTCGGTGTCGCCTTCGCCGCCGACCTCATCTCGCTGTTCCTGTTCTGGGAATTCACCAGCGTCTCCTCGTTTCTGCTCATCGGCCACTACCGCGACGACTCGAGTTCACTCTATGCCGCCCGGAAGTCGATGCTCATCACCGTCGCCGGGGGGCTGTTCATGCTCGTGGGCTTTCTCCTCTTGCACGCGCTGTCGGCCGAGGCCATCGGGCAGGCGACCTTCCGGCTGATCGGTACCGAGGAGTCGCTGATCGCCAACGCCGAGGCGATGCGTGCGACACTACGAGAGACCGGGCTGTTCGTCCCGACCCTACTCCTGCTGGCGATCGGTGCGGCCGCGAAGTCGGCGCAGGTCCCGCTCCACATCTGGCTGCCCAACGCGATGGAGGCGCCGACGCCCGTCTCCGCGTTCCTCCACTCCGCGACGATGGTCAAGGCCGGCGTCTACCTCGTCGGTCGGTTCCGCCCCCTCCTCGTGACCGACGAGTGGATGCTCGTCTTCGCGGTGCTGGGGCTCGTGACGATGACCGTCACTGCCATCCTCGCTGTTGCCGCCTCGGACATCAAAGAACTGCTGGCCTACTCGACGGCATCACACCTCGGGCTCATCATCGCGGGCTTCGGCGTCGCGAACGTCCTCGGCGCGGAGACCGGTGCTTTCCACATCCTGAATCACGCGGTGTTCAAGGCGACGCTGTTTCTCGTCGCCGGGATCGTCGCCCACGAGGCCGGCACCAGAGCGATCAGTGACCTCGGCGGCCTCTGGCGCGACCTCCCGATCACGGCGGCCATCACCGTCGTCGCCGCGCTCGGGATGGCCGGCGTCCCGCCGTTCAACGGCTTCTACTCCAAGGAGTTGCTCTTCGAGGCGACGTACGAGGTCGCCCACGTGACCGTCGCCGACGGCGGCTCCGCCCTCTGGTGGCTCCTGCCCGCCATCGCGGTCTTTGGCTCCGTGTTCACCTTCCTGTACTCCGTGCGGTTCATGATGCTCTTTTTCGGGGAGAAACCCGACGGCCTGAAGTCGGTCCACACCCCACCGCTCCCGATGCTCGTCCCGCCGCTTTTCCTCGCGGTCGTCGCCTCGATAATCGGGCTCGGCGGCGTGACCGCGACGTTCGGAGTCCACCTCGGTCCGCTCGAATCGTTCGTCGGCCGGATCACGGAGGCGACCCTGCCCGCCGGCGCGGCCGCCCACGGCGGCGAGTCGTTCTCGTTCAGCTACTACATTCCGACGAAGCCGAAACCGGCCGTATTGATGAGCGTGGTGACCATCGCCCTCGGCCTCGTCGCGTACCCGTTCTACGGCCGACTCCGGGACGGCATCCGGCGACTGCGCGCCGTCCGGCCCCTCAGCCCCAACTGGTACTACGACGGGGCGACGACCGGGCTGGACCGGAGCGAGGCCGTCGACAGGTACCTCCAGACCGGGCAGTTGCGGACCTACGCCGCCGCCCTCTTCGTCGCGGTGAGTGTGATGGCCCTCGCGGGGTACGCGGCGACGAACGTCCCGAACCCCTTCGCCGGGTTCGGACTCGGCGCGCTGTCGGTGACGCTCCCGATGCTCCTCGTGCTCGGCGTCGCCGTGCTGGCTGCGGTCGCGGTCGACCTCACGCCATCCCACGTCGCGGGCGTCCTCACGCTGTCGATTCTCGGGTTCATGGTCGCGATTTTCTTCATCCTCGCGGACGCGCCCGACCTGGCGCTCACCCAGCTCGTCATCGAGACGCTCGTGCTCGTGCTCTTCTTGCTCGTGCTCGACCAACTCCCGGCGTTCTACGGCGAGGAGAGCCGACTGCGGACTGCCAGCGACGCGCTGGTCGCGTCACTGGTCGGCGTGACCGTCTTCGTGACCGTCCTGCTGTCGACGGCGGCCACGCCGGACGACGTCATCGCTCGCTACTTCGTCGCGCGTGCGGGCGTCCCCGAGACCCACGGCCAGTTCCTGCTCGACTGGGGCGGTGGGGGCAACATCGTCAACGTCATCCTGGTGGATTTCCGGGCGTTCGACACGCTCGGCGAGATTTCGGTCGTCGCGATGGCGGCGCTCTCGGTGTTGACAATCGTCGCGATGCGCGAACGGGGGGAAGCACAGTGACCGACCGCCAGCCGACGATCATCGCCCGAACCGTCACGCGGATCGTGGTCCCGCTGATCCTCGTGACCGCCATCGCGCTCCTCCTGCAGGGGCACAACCTCCCCGGCGGCGGGTTCATCGCCGGCGTGCTGACCGCGACGGCCTTCGCGCTCACGTACATCATCTACGGGCTCGACTATATCGAGTCGGAACTGCTCGACCAGTCAGTGACCTACCCCGACAACCTCTCCTCGGTTATGGGTCGTGATTTCGCTCCCGTCTTCGGAGTCGGCCTCGCAATCGCCGCGGGCGGCGGACTGGCCGCGATGGCGCTCGGCTATCCCTTCCTGACACAGGGGGTCGTCTTCATCGAGGGGCTCCCGCTGTATCACGAACTGGAGGTCGCGAGCGCGCTCGTGTTCGACCTCGGCGTGTACTTCGTCGTCGTCGGCGGCATCCTGACGATCCTCGCGGTGGTGGGACAGGAATGACTCAGTTCGTCCTCGCGGCCGTGCTCGGCCTCCTCTTCGCGCTCGCGACGTACCTGATCCTCCAGCGTGACGTGGTCCGGGTCGTCTGGGGCGTCGCCATCATCGGCCAGGCCGCGAACGTCTACCTGGTGACGATGGGCGGGTTCGGCGGCGGCGTCCCCATCGGCGGCCACGGCGGCGCGTCCGGGAGCGTCACCGACCCGCTCGTCCAGGCGCTCGTCCTGACCGCCATCGTCATCGGGTTCGGGACGACCGCCTTCGCGCTCGCGCTGACGTTCCGGGTCTATCAGGAACACGGCACCATCGACGTGTCCGAACTGGGTCGGAGCCGGCCCGTGGAGACGGAGGCGGCCGACTCGGACACGGCTGGCGCGGGAGCGACGGAACCCGCGACCGACGGAGGTGAGGAGGCGTGACGGACCCCGTCGTCGTCGTGCCGATGCTGGTGGCGCTGTCCGCCGCTATCGTCACGCTCCTGACGCGGAGCGCCCCGCGACTCCAGCGGGGGCTGAGTCTGCTCGGCGGCGTCGGCTATCTGCTGGCAGTCGTCGCGCTCGGTCAGCGCGTCCTCGGCGGGGGCCCGGTCGCCTACCAGCTGTCGAACTGGGATGCCCCGTTCGGTATCACACTCGTCGCGGACGAACTCGCCGTGTTCATGCTCGGGCTGGCGGCGCTGGTCGCCGTCGCTGCCGTCACTTTCTCGGTGTTTTACCTCGACGAGTTCGGCCAGCGGCTCTCCTACCACCCGCTCTTTCACTTCATGCTCGTCGGCGTCAGCGGCTCCTTCCTGACCGGCGACGTGTTCAACCTCTTCGTCTGGTTCGAGGTGATGCTGATGCCGAGCTACGTCCTCGTGGTCTTCTACAGCGGCCCGGAACACACCCGCGCGGCGCTGATCTACACCGTCCTCAATCTCGTCGGGAGCGCGATCATGCTCGTCGCCATCGGTGGGCTGTACGCGACGACGGGCACGCTGAACATGGCCGACATGGCCCGTCGCCTCGGGAACGCGAGCGCATACGGTATCGACCCCACGCCCGTCCTCGGGATCGCCACCATCCTCTTCGCCGTCTTCGCGCTCAAAGCCGGGATCGTCCCCTTCCAGTTCTGGGTCCCGAGCGCCTACCGCGCCGCGCCCGCGCCCGTCGCCGCCGTCCTCGCGGGCATCACGAAGAAGGTGGGCATCTACGCCATCGTCCGCCTCTACTTCACGGTGTTCGCGACGGCGACCCTGCCCGCCGGGCTGGGACTGCCCGGCCTCTCGGGGACTTCCTTCCTCGCCTTCTTCGGCCCCGTCATGTTCCTGATGGCGGCCGCGAGCATCGTCCTCGGCGGGCTGGCCGCGGTGAACCAGCCGGACCTCGACGGCGTCTTCGCCCACTCCAGCATCGGCCAGGTCGGCTTCATCGTCCTGCCGCTGGCGGTGGGCGCGACGGTAAGTGCGACCGTCGGCGGCCAGTCGGTGGCGGTTCTCGGGATCGTCGCCGCACTGGTCTACTCGCTGAACCACGCTGTCGCCAAGGCGCTCCTGTTCATGACCAGCGGCGCCGTCTTCGAGACGGTCGGCTCCATCAAGTTCCGCGACCTCGGCGGGCTGACCGGCGAGGCGCCGTACCTCTCGGGGGCGTTCTTCGTCGGCGGCCTCGCACTGGTCGGTATCCCGCCGCTGGCCGGCTTCTTCGGGAAGATGCTCGTGTTCGACGCGGCCGGCCGGGCGACGATTGCCGGCGCGCCATTCGCCCCGCTCGCGCTCGGGGTCGCGCTGTTCGGCGCCATCCTGACCATCGCGTACGTCTCCCGTACCTGGTCCCGCGGGTTCTGGGGCGAGCCGACGGCGATGGTCCTGGAGGGGTCCCCACAGTACGCCCTCGTGACCGTCACGGCCCTGCTCGCGCTCACGCTCGTCGCCATCGGCGTCGGCTTCGAGTTCGTCTTCAGCTTTGCCGAGGCTGCCGCCGAGGCGGCCGTCGACTCGCAGGGATACGTCGACGTCGTCGACCCGACGACGGCCTCCGAGGCGCTGAACGCCACGGGCAACGCCAGTGCCACCGGTGAGGGCGGGGGCGAAACACACCGCCTCGGCGACCGCGCGCTGGAGGTGGTCCGATGACGCGGCGGTGGCCGGTGGCCGGCGTCGGACTGGCCCTGCTCTGGCTGTTCGTGCGCGGCGTGACGCTGACGCCGACGCGGATCGCGGCCGAACTCCTCACGGGACTCCTGCTCGGACTCCCGCTCGCGTACCTGCTCCGGCGGTTCTACCAGCCGGAGGTCGAACTCGGCGGGGTCGTCCGGGGGGTGCCGCCCGCGATGGCGTACGTTGCCCTGTTCCTGCGGGAACTGGCGACGGCGAACGTCGACGTCGCCTACCGCGTGCTGGCGCCGTCGATGCCGATCCGGCCGACCGTCGTGGAACTCCCGCTCCGCGTCGAGTCGGACCTGGCGATCACGACGATCGCGAACAGCATCACGCTCACACCGGGGACACTGACGATGGACTACGACGACGACACGAACACCTTCTACATCCACACGATAGCCGGAGGCGACCGCGATTCGGTCGTCGAGCCGATCCGCGCCTGGGAGGACTACGCCATCCGCATCTTCGGCGAGGACGCGGATCCGGGCGACCCCGCACCGCCGCGGCCGAGTACGCGTGCGTCGGCGGCCGACGACCAGGCCGACGGCACCACGGACGCCGACGACCAGGCCGACGGCACCACGGACGCCGACGACCAGGCCGACGGCGCGGACGGCACCGGAGGTGAGACGGATGGCTGAGTCGACGGTGCCCGCGTTCCTCGAACTCGCGATCACCGCGGGACTGGTGATCGCGAGCGGGCTGACGCTGCTGGCCGGCTACCGGGTCGTCCGCGGGCCGACGACGCCGGATCGGGTCGTCGGGCTGGACACCATCGGGACGAACGTCGTCGCCATCGCCGTCCTCTACGCGCTGGCGACCGGCCGTGGCCTGTTCGTCACCGTCAGCCTCGTCCTCGCCATCATCGGCTTCATCAGCACCATCGCGGTCGCGCGCTACGTCACGGAGGGGGACATCATCGAACCATGATCGGGGACATCGCACTCGCCGCGAGCGGCGGCGGCCCGCCGGAGATCGGCTTCGTTCGTGCTGTCGTCGTAACCGCACTCGTCGTGGTGGGCAGTTTCTTCCTGCTCGTCGGGACCGTTGGCCTCCTGCGGCTGCCGGACGTGTACAACCGCCTGCACGCGACGAGTAAGGCGACGACGCTGGGCGCGGCTTCGATGTTCCTCGCCGGGTTCGTCTACTTCGGCCCCGGTGGCAATGGCCTCACCTCGCTCGTCGGGATCGCCTTCCTGTTCCTGACGGCGCCGACCGGCGGGCACGTCATCTCCCAGGCGGCGAAACGGATGGGCGTGGCCTTCTACGGCGAGGCGGAGTGGCCGGCGGACTCGAACACCTGGGACGACGATTGAGGCGTCCCGGGGCCGTCTCAGACGTTCTGCACCGATACTTGCCACGAGTCCATACGTTAATATGTTCGTATATTGTGAGTATGGGATGATTAACCGGTATGATCCCGACTGCGGCGTTTCACCTCACACTCCTCGTCCTCTCGGGGGTCACGACCCTCGGGTTGGCGGCGTACGCCTGGCCGCGACGGCACGAGCCGGGCGCACGACCGTTCGTCGGGCTGATGCTCGCCCTGACGGTCTGGACGGTCGGGTACGCCGCCGCGCTCGTCCAGCCTGACGAGTCGGCTCGCCTGTTCTGGGAGCGGGTGCAGTGGTTCGGTATTCCCTTCGTCTCCGTCTCTTTCCTCTGGTTCGGGCTCGCCTACACCGGGTACGACGACCTGCTCTCCCGGCGCCGGTTCGGCGCCCTGCTGGCCGTCCCCGTCGCGACGGTCGTGCTGGTCTGGACGAATCCGGTCCACGAACTGGTCTGGATAGAGACGGAACTGGTTCGGGCGGGCGGCCTCGTCCTCGCGGCCCAGCAGTTCGGCCCCTGGTACTGGTTCCACCTCGTCTACGCGTACACCCTGATCGCCGTCGGCTCGATCCTGCTCGTGCGGCTCGTGTTCGTCTCCGACTACCTCTATCTCGACCAGTCGGTCCTGTTGCTCGTCGGCGTCGTCATCCCCGTCGTCAGCAACGCCCTCTCGGTCGCGGCCCTCGGGCCGCTCCCGGGGATCGACCTCACGCCGTACGCGCTGACGGCCACGGGACTGACGTTCGGCTACGCGCTCTTTCGCTCCCGGCTGTTCGACCTGGTGCCCGCGACCCGCCACATCGGCCGCAACGTCGCGATCCGCGACCTGGAGGACGGCGTCGTCATCGTCGACGAGGGACGACAGATCGTCTACTGCAACGAGGCTGCCGAGGAACTGTTCGACACCGACGGGACCGAGATGCTCGGCGCGCCGCTGTCGACGTACCTCGACGAGCCCGTCGACTTCGACACCGAGGACGCGCTCGGCGAGGTCACCATCGACGACCGGACCTACGAGGTCAGGTCGTCGACCATCACCGACCCCACGGAGCGACGGATCGGCTATACGCTGGTCGTCACGGACATTACCGGGCGGAAGCGCCGGGAGGAGATGCTCCGCCGACAGCGGGACCGACTGCGAACGCTCGACTCCATCAATCACGTCATCCGGAGCGTCAACCAGGCGCTCGTCGGCGCGTCGACCCGCGACGAGGTGGAGGAGGCCGTCCTCAACCGCCTCGTCGACTCGGCCTTCTACGACGCGGTCTGTATCGGGTCCGGCACCGGTCCGACCGACGAATTTACCTGCCGGACCGGCACCGGGGGGACCGTTCTGGAGGCTCCTGACGGCGGTGAGGACGCCATCGTCGCGGCGATGCGCGAGGCCGACGGGATCACGGACCCCGACGGCGGCCCCACCTCGCTGACGGTGCCCGGCCGGGCCGAGAGCGAGGAATCGGGACGGTGGACGACGGTCCCGCTGGTCTACGAGCGGACTGTCTACGGTGTGCTGGTGGTGTTCTCGACGCGGCCGGACGCCTTCGGGGAGCGCGAACTCGAAGTCCTCGACGAACTGGGGGCGACCATCGGCCACGCGATCAACGCCATCGAGAACCGCCATCTCCTGCTGTCGGACGCCGTCGTCGAGATGGAACTGGCCTGTACGGACGACGCCTCTGCGCTCGTCAGCACCTCGGCGGCCCTCGACTGCACCTTCGAACTGGAGGGGCTGGTCCCCATCGCGGACCACCGGCTGCTCGCGTACCTGGCGGTTTCGGGTGTCGACACGGCCGTCGCGTGCGAAGAACTGGCCGAGGCCGGGGCCGAGGACGCGCGGCCCGTCGACGACAGCGACACCATCGAGTGTACGCTCGAAGCCGGCTCCGTGTTCGTCCCGCTGGCCGAGTACGGCACCAACGTCAACGAGGCGACCGTCGAGAGCGGCCGGGCGGAGGTCGTCGTCGAGGTGGCACCGGACGCCGACGCCCGTGGGGTGGTCGACCGCGTCCAGGAGACGTATCCGGACACGACGATGCTCGCGAAGCGCGAACAGCGCCCCACCGACACCCCGGCCGAACTGACCGACGAGGCGCTCGCTGACCTCACCGACCGCCAGCAGGAGGTCCTCGAAGCCGCGTACCTCGGGGGCTACTTCAACTGGCCCCGGGACAGCACCGCCGAGGAGGTCGCCGACTCGCTCGACATCGCCTCGGCGACGCTGCACGACCACCTCCGGAAAGCGCAGCGGAAGGTGCTTGACGAACTGCTGGCCGACGAGGCGGGCCAGCGGCGGCCCGGCGAGGGGTGAGTCGGGGCGACGCGTGGTTCAGTACGTCCCGCCGGAGTCGATGGCGATCTCCTGGCCCGTGATCTTCCGCCCGTACGGCCCGGCGAGGTAGGCCACCTGCTCGGCCACGTCCGCCGGGGGAATCATGAACTCCGGGAGGGCGAAGTCGTCGTCGCCGATGGACGCGGGTTCGGCGTTCTCCAGTTCGGCCATCGCGGCCTGTTTCTCGATGGCCTCGTCGATCCGGTCGCCAGCGACGGGGCCGGGCTGGACGCAGTTGACCGTCACGTCGTCGCGACCGAGTTCGTACGCGAGCGTCCGCGTCAGTCCGACCATCCCCATCTTCGAGGCGGCGTAGGGAGTGCGGTTCGGGTAGGGCCGTTTCCCGCCGATGGAGCCGATGTTGACGACGCTGCCCTGGTCGCTCTCCCGGAGGTGCGCGCCGGCGTGTTTGACACAGCGCCACGCACCGATCAGGTTCACGTCGAGGACGTACTCCCAGTCGGTCTCCTCGATGCGGTCGTACGGCTGGACCGGCCCGGCGATGCCGGCGTTGTTGACGAGACAGTCGAGGCCGCCGAACTCCTCGACGGTGGCCTCGATGGCGGCTTCGACCGAGTCCTCGTCGGTCACGTCGGTCTCGACGGTCAGCGTCCGGTCCTCGTCGTCGATGATCTCGGCTGTCTCGTGGATGCCGTCGCTCCGGGCCGCCAGCGCGACGTTCGCGCCGTAGTCGGCGAGCGTGACGGCGATCTCGCGGCCGATGCCCTGGCTCGCACCCGTGACGAACGCGGTGGTGTTTTCGAGCACGGCCAGTCACTCGCCCGCCCGGTAGAAGAACCTTGCTCAGCGGTCGGCCGCCAGTTCGTCGGCGACACGCTCCCCTAGACCGTACTTCTTGCCCTCGTACTCGGCCACGTCGTCCTCGTGGACGAGCAGGGCGCGGGTCTCCGTCTCGCCCATCACGCTCGCGTCGTTGGCGACGACGAACGCGAGGTCGACCCGGCGGAGCGCCTCGCGGGCGCGGTCGATCAGCGTCTCGTCGCCGCCCTCCGTCTCGACCTTGAAGCCGACGACCGTGAGGTCGGGGTGCTCCTCCCGGACGGTGTCGATGAGCTTGGGCGTCGGCGCGAGCGAGAGCGTCAGGTCCCCCTGGCCCGACTTGATCTTCTCGTCGGCGCCAGCGACGGTGTAGTCGGCGATGGCGGCGGCGGAGACGAGCGCGTCGGCGTCGCCGGCGTGAGCCTGGACCCCCGCAAGCATCTCGGCGGCGCTCTCGGCGTGGACGACGGAGGCGTAGGTGATCTCGTCGTCGTCGCCGTAGCGGGCGGCGTCGTGGACGAGCGTCACCTCCGCGCCACGGACGTGACAGGCCTGCGCGACTGCCCGGCCGGTCCGGCCCGAAGCACGGTTCGAGAGGGTTCGGACGGGGTCGACCGACTCCGTGGTCGCGCCGCTGGTGACGATCACGTGCTCGCCGGCGAGGGTGTCGGGTGTCGTCGCCCGGGCGACCGCGGACGCGACGGCGTCCTCCGTGGCGACCTTGGCCTTCTCCTCCTCGATTCGCGGGTCGACGAACTCGACACCCCAGGACTCGACGCGCTCGATGGCGTCGAGGACGCCGGGGTGGTCGTACATCGGCTCGTGCATCGCGGGGGCGATCACGACCGGCACGTCTGCGCCGAGGGCGGTCGTCGCGCAGGTCGTCACCGGCGAGTCGTCGATGGCGCCGGCGATCTTTCCCACGGTGTTTGCGGTCGCGGGTGCGATCAACAGTACGTCTGCCCACCCCTCGCGGCCACAGAGTTCGACGTGCTCGACCCGGCCGGTAATCTCGGTGACGACGGGGTTCTCCGTGGCGAACTCGACGGCCCAGGGGTGGACGATTCCCTGTGCACTCTCCGTCATGACGCCGCGGACTGCGGCCCCGCGGCGGCGCAGTTCGTGGGCGAGTTCGACGGTCTTGACGGCCGCTATCGACCCTGTGACGCCGAGCGCGACGTTGACTCCCGACAGCATCTACCCCCGACTCCGCACTCCCGGACCAAAAACCCACGTCACCCTTCGAAAAGTCCACAACGGTTATCATGTATTCTACTCGACGTATCGGGAGGAATGCACTGCCAGAACTGTGGTGCGGAGGTACTGGAGGGTGATCAGTACTGTCAGAGTTGCGGCACGCCGGTCGGCGACGGGACCGGTGTGGGGGGGACCGGCCAGCAGGGAACCCACGCTCGGGGGGCGCAGGCGGCGGGTCACGGGCAGGGCGGCACAGCCCACGGCGGCCAGCAGGGAGCGCGGAACGCACAACAACCGCAGTACGGCGGCGGGCAGGGCGGGCACGCTCGCAACACCCAGCAACCACAGCACGGCGGCCGTGGGGCGCCCGACTCGGGCACGTTGGTGGTCCGGACGGAGGCCGACAAGTACCTCAAGCGGTTCGCGTGGTTCAACCTCACGCTGGCGATCCTCTCCGCGTTCTTCGGGCTGTTGTTCGTCGCGCTCGGCGAGGCGATTCGGTCGATGGCCGGCGTGCCGACGGGTATGGAGGCCCTTTTCGGCGTGTTCTACGTGATCATGTTCGGAATCGCGGCCCTCTACCTCGGCGTCTGGTACTTCGCCAGGCGGCGCTCGGCCGTCGCCGTCTACGGCGGGACGGTGCTGTACGGTATCGGGACTGTGCTCAACGCCGTCTCGCTGAACATCATCGGCTTTCCCATCACGCTGCTGGGCCTCTACTGGGGGTACAAGAGCTTCGACGCGGTCTGAGGTCCGTGCCGCCGTTAAAAACCCACCTCACATAAATTGCCAAAGCTTGAGTGGGGTTGCCGCCACAGGGCACACGTATGTCAGAAGTGGCATTCCCGAGTCAGGCGTGGTTCGACGAGTACAACGACGGTATCAACGGTCACGACGAGTACAACGAGAAGTCCTCGGGCTGGGGCGTCGACTTCAACGGCGACTTCATCTTCAAGATGACGGATATGCCGGTCGACAGCCTCGACATCGACGCGATGCCCGAGGAACTCCAGGACGAGATGGACCAGTACGTCAGCGAGGACGGCGCCGACGGCTACGTCGGGCAGGCGTTCGTCGGCCTCGAAGACGGCGAGTGTACGGGCGCCCGCCTCATCGAGAGCACCGACGATGTCGACGAGGGGTTCATGCTGACGGGCACCTACGACAACTGGGTCGAGCTCATCCGGGGTAACATCGGTGCCGTCGACGGCATGATGTCCGGGAAGTTCGAGCTCGACGGTGACATGCAGAAGGTCCTGCAGTACACCGACTCCGCGACGCTGTTGACCGAGATCGCGGGCTCGGTCGACGCGTACTTCGTCCACGAAGAGTACTGAACGGCGAGCGACTACCACGCCCAACTCCCCTGGTGGGGGATGGGGGGCGTGTTTCTGCGGCCGAACCGACGGCTCACGGCGCGTACGTCCCTTCGAGCGTCGCGTCCGCGACGACGTGGCCCGTCATCGCGTCCTGCAGGTCGCCTTTGTCCGCCGACGCCGACAGCCCGACCGTCGTGTCGACCGCGTACAGCCGAAACTGGTAGGTGTGTTCCCTGTCCGGTGGGTTCGGCCCGCCGTAGCCGTGTTCACCGAAGTCGTTCTGTCCCTCGGTCGTACCGGCCGCGTCGGCCGACCAGTCCTCGGGAATTTCGGCGATGTCGGGTGGCACGTCCCAGACCAGCCAGTGGTCCCAGACCTTCCCCGCCGGCTCCCGAGCATCGGGGTCGTCGACGATCAGCGCCAGCGACTCGGCCGCGGCCGGGACCCCCGCGATGGTCAGTGGTGGGTTGACGTTGCGTTCCGTGTAGCCGTACGCCTCTGGAATCCGGTCGCCGTCGTCGAAGGCCGGACTCGATAATCGTAGGTCGCTCACAGTATCCCCTCCGACCGGCGATACGACCGGCGGCCCAAAGAAACTACCCCGGGCTCAACACTCCGGCGGCCGCCGTCTCAGTCGTCGCCGGCGACGCTCGGGTGCTGGACCGGTTCCTCCCCGTACGGCTCCGCGAAGTACTCCTGCATGAGTTCGACGGACTCGGCCTCGCGACGACGGCGCTCCGCGGCGTCGATCTCCTCACAGCCCGGCGGGACGTCTCGGCCGCGGCCGGTGAAGTAGTCCTCCGGGACGGTCCAGTCGTGATAGAACGGGCGCTCGTCCTCGTCGAGCAGACGGGTCGCCACCTCCGCGCCGTGGCCGGCACAGACGACGGTCTGGTAGGCCTTCTCGGCGAGCCGTCCCGCGACGTAGAGGCCGTCGACGCCGGTCTCGCCGTACTCGTTGCAGTCGACGAAGGTCTTTCCGCGGTCGACGAATCCGACGCCCTCGATGCCCCGGAGGTAGTCGACGGTGTTTTTCGTCGCCGCGATCACGTAGTCGGCCCAGAAGTCGGCGCCGGCGGCCGTCTCGACGACGAACCCCTCGTCGTCCGCGGCGACCGACGTGACCTCCGCGAGTTCCCGTTCGCAACCGGCCCGTTCGGCCTGGTCGCCGAGCATATCGAGGTACAGTCGCGCGTTCACGCCGGCCGGGAACCCCGGCACGTTCTCCAGGTGTGCGTTCCGCCGGAGGATCGACTCGCCCGAATCGAGGACCGTCGTCTCCAGGCCGTGGCGGGCGGTGAACACGCCCGCTGTCAGGCCCGCGACGCCACCGCCGACGATCACGACATCGCGTGTCTCGGTCATCCGTACTCGTCCGTTCACCGCCCCCCTCCGAAGGGATTTCGCTCCGCTGGCCTCGTCAGTTCGGCCCGAGGTCGAAGTGTTCGGCGGCGGTCTGCATGTCCTTGTCGCCGCGGCCACAGAGGTTCACGAGCAGGGTGTCGTGGCGATCCTCCTGGGCGAGTTTCTTCGCGAGCGCGATGGCGTGGCTCGGTTCGAGCGCGGGGATGATCCCCTCGGCCTCGCTCAGTTCGCGGAAGGCGGCGAGCGCGTCCTCGTCGGGGATGGCGTGGTACTCCGCGCGGCCGAGTTCCTGCAGGGCGGCGTGTTCCGGGCCGACCGCTGGGTAGTCGAGTCCGGCCGAGACGGAGTGGTTCTCGGTGTCCTCGTCGATGACCTTCGTCTTCATCCCCTGGAAGATTTCGGGGTCCTCCGTCTTGGTCATCGAGAGCGGCGCGGAGTGGTGTCCCTCGCCTTTCCCGCCCGGCTCGGCGCCGTAGAACATCACGTCGTCGTCCTTGAACGCGTGGAAGAGGCCGATGGCGTTGGAGCCGCCGCCGACGCAGGCCACGCAGGCGTCGGGCAAGTCGCCGTGTTGCTCCTGGATCTGCTCGCGGGCCTCGTGGCCGATGACCGACTGGAACTCACGGACCATCCGCGGGAACGGGTCGGGGCCCACGGCGCTCCCGACGAGGTAGTGGGTGTCCTCCATGTTCTCGGCGAAGTCCTCGAGGGCGGCGTCGACGGCCTCGGCCAGTCCCTCGTTCCCGCGAGTGACGGGCTCGACTTCCGCGCCCATCAGACGCATACGGAAGACGTTCATCTCCTGGCGCTGGATGTCCTTCTCGCCCATGTAGACCTTGACGGGGAGGTCGAGCATCGCGCCGACCATCGCGGTCGCAGTGCCGTGCTGGCCGGCACCCGTCTCGGCGATGAGGCGCTCCTTGCCGGCCTTCTTCGCGAGCAGTCCCTGCCCGAGCGTGTTGTTGAGCTTGTGCGCGCCGCCGTGGAGCAGGTCCTCGTGTTTGAAGTAGATGTCCGCGTCCCAGCGCTCGCTGAGAGTCTCGGCGTAGTACACCGGCGTCGGCCGGCCGCCGAACTGTTCGAGGAGGTAGTGGAACTCCTCCTGGAACTCCTCGGAGGGGACGACCTCCTCGAAGGCGGCCGCGAGCTGTGCGAGCGGTTCCTGCAACGGTTCCGGAACGTGGCGACCGCCGTAGTCGCCGAACTGGCCGGCCTCTGTCTCCTGGCTCATAGCCGTGGTATGTGGGAACCTCCACATAGGTGTATCGGACCGTGTCACCGGCGAACGGACGCCGTTACCGCCGTCGGCAGCTGTCACTCTGCTAACGCCAACTGTTAACACAGCCCGAGTAGAATCTCGAGACGATGCAACCAGCACACGTCCTCTCCGTCGGGGCTTCGGACCTCGGGGACACTGACCTGCCGGGGCGAGATCTGTTTTCCGCGGCGCTCGCGGAGGCGTTCGCGGACCTGCCCGACCCCGCGTCGGTCGTCGACGCGCTCTACGTCGGCAACCAGTCCGAACGCTACGAGAACCAGATCATGTACGGGACACTGGCCGCCGAGTGGGCCGGCCTCCGGAACGTCCCCGCCGAACGCGTCGAGGCCTGCGCGGCCGCCGGTGCGCTCGCGCTGAAAAACGCCGTCCGGGACGTGCGCGCGGGCGTCCACGACGCCGTCCTCGCCTGCGGTATCGAGAAGATGACCGCCGGCGGGACCGAGGGGGCGACCAACGCCCTCTCCGCGGCCTTCGAGCGCGCGCTCGAACAGCGCTCGGGTATCACTGCGCCGTCACTGTACGCGATGCTGGCCCGGCGGTACTGCCACGAGTTCGACGCCGACGAGACCGACCTCGCTCGCATCGCCGTCAAGAACCACCGTAACGCCGCGGCGAACCCGCGGGCGATGTTCCAGCGCGAAGTCGACGTGGACACCGTCCTCGACTCCGACTACGTCGCCCCGCCGCTGAAACTGTTCGACTGTGCGCCCGTCACCGACGGCGCGGCCGCGGTCCTCGTCGCCAACGACGAGGTCGCCGACGAACTCGGGATCGACGACCGTGTGACCGCCACCGGGTCCAGCGTGACCGTGAACAACCTCGCCGTCGCCGAGCGCGACCTCACGTACGTCGAGGGGGCGGACGTGGCGGTGACGAACGCGTACGACGAAGCGGGGATCGACCCGTCGGACGTGGATATCGCGGAGGTCCACGACGCCTTCACGATCTGTGAGGCGCTGCTCGCCGAGGCGGCCGGGTTCGCGCCCCAGGGACACGGCGTCGAGACGGTACGCGACCCGAGTGAACGCTCCGACGGCTGGACCGACGTGCAAATCAACACGAGCGGCGGCCTGAAGGCACGGGGCCACCCCATCGGCGCGACCGGCCTCCTGCAGGCCGTCGAAGCCCACGAACAGCTCACGGGCCGGGCCGGCGACCGCCAGGTCGACGGCGCGGAGACGGCCCTGTTGATCAACGAAGGCGGCCTCGCCGACGCGGCGACCGCAGCACACGTTCTCACCACCCAATCATGACCGACCACGACTACCCCACCGGCCCGCTCGCAACAGGAGACATCGACAGCGACAGCCCGTTCACGCTCCCCGGCTTCTTCGACGCGCTCACCGACGGACGGCTGCTGGCCGGCGTCTGCACCGACTGCGGCGAACACCTGCTCCCGCCGCGGCCGGCCTGCTACGGCTGCGGGAGCCGCGCCGTGACCATCGAGGAACAGCCCCGGCGTGGTCTCGTCGAGACCTTCACCGAGGTCTATCGCCCGCCCTCGGCGTTCGCCGACCTCGCGCCGTTCCCGGTGGCCGTCGTCGAACTCGACTCGGGAGCGCGGTTGACCGGCCGCGTGGACGCCGATGCGGCCGATATCGAGATCGGGTCGGCGGTCGAACTCGCCGTCCGCGATCCCGTCGCCGAGGGAATCGACCCGGACGCCGCGCTGTCCTACGAGGACGGGTGGCCGCTGCACGTCTTCGAGCCGGCCTGAGGCGCCGGACCGACTCACGGTCCGTTCGGTACCCAACTGAGTGGGGGGAACCGTTAGGGATGTCCCGCCCGTCCTGTTGGTGTGGACGAAGTCGAGGTCAGCACCGTCGTCTATCTGCCCCCCGAGGAGATTTACGAGTTCCTCGTCGACTTCCCCCGCTACGCGGAGTACTCGAAACACCTCAAGGAGGTCCGTAGCGAGGGTGAGGGCAGTCCGGGGACGATGTACTACATCACGTTCGCCTGGTGGAAGCTCGCCTACACCGCCCACTCGCGTGTCACCGACGTCGACCCGCCCGAGCGCATCGACTGGGAGCTAACAAAGGACATCGACGCCACCGGCTACTGGCTGATCGACCCGATTCCCGAGGAGGCGCCCGCGGGCGAGAACCACGCCTGTCGCGTCCATCTCTACATCGGGTTCGACCCACACTCGGCGGACTCGAACACGCTCGACCTCCCGCGGTTCGTCTCGCTCGACTGGGTGATCGAGAAGGCGAAACCGATCATCGAACGGGAGGCGCGGCGAATCGTCGAGCGGATCGTCGCCGACATCGAGGGACGGCACCGCGAGGTCGAACTGGCGGTTCACACGACTCCGGAGTCGATCTGAGCGGGCGAAAACCCCTGCCTGTGGTACCCGGCGAGTGCCGTCACTCAGGCGTGTCGTAGTCGCCGCCGTACCGCATGAAGAAGTAGGCGAGCCCGAGCGTCGCGGCCATGACGAAACTGGTCGCGACGCCGATGGTCTTTGCGCTGTTGGGGAACACGGACCCGCCGCCGCCACCACCGCCGCCGGCCGGGGCGACCGTCGGCACGTCGTCGCCGACGACGATCACGCCTTTCATCCCCAGTGACTTGTGCGGGGCACAGTAGTACTGGTAGACACCGGACTCCTCGAAGGTGTACTCGAAGTTGACGCCGGCCGACGCGACCGCGGAGCCGGAGTCGAAGGTCTCGTCCTCGGCGATGACGTTGTGACCGCCGCCCTCGCCGGTCCACTCCCACTTGACCGTCGTGCCGGTGTCGACCCAGACGGCTGCCGGACCGAACCCGTAGGGCTGGCCGCCGTTGTCGACGCCGACTTCGACGGTGGCCTCGCCCTGTCCACGCATACTGGTGACGGACCCGCCGTAGTTCTCGACGTCGTCGAGATAGCCACCGAGGTCGGGCTGGCCGGCGGCACCGCCGCCACCGCCGCCACCACCGCTTTCGGTGCCGCTGCCCATCGTGGTCGTCCCGCCACCGCCGCCGACGCCGGGGAACGGGCCGGTCGTCGTCGGGTAGTCGTCGCCGACGACGATGGCTCCCTTCATCCCGAGCGCCTTGTGCGGCGTACAGAAGTAGTTGTACACGCCGTCTCCCTCGAAGGTGTACTCGAAGTTGACGCCGGCCGAGGCGACGGGGTCGCCCGAGTCGAAGGCGCCGCCCTCGTTGACGACGTTGTGGCCGCCACCCTCGCCAGTCCACTCGAAGACCACCGTCGTCCCGCTGTCGATGTGGACCGCGGCCGGCGCGAAGGCGAACGCGCCGTTGTTGCCCTGCGCGCCGACCTCGATAGTGATTTCGTCCTGTCCGCGCTCGTCGACGACCTCGCCCTCGAAGTTGCTGACGTCTTCGAGGTAGCCGCCGAAGTCCGGGCGGGTCTCCCCGCTCGCGGTCCCGGTCGGCGTGCCGGTCGTAGTCCCGTCCTGTGCGGCTGCGGTCCCGCTCGCCGCGGCCACTGCGGTACCGCCCGCCGCCGTCCGCAGGAAGCCCCGGCGCGAGACGCCCGTGGTCCGGTCGCTCATACGATGCGCTTGGGTGAGGGGTGTAGTGAATATGTTGGTTCCGACTCGTCGTCGGTGCCCACCCCCGTGACGGTGCTGGCGTCGGCGTCCGGCCCGCTGGCGGCCGGGAACCGGTCTCGGCTGCATTCCGGTGTACATTTCACCGCCGAACCGCAAGGTCGGTGTATGGAAGAAGACCCGGGATTGAGCGATCAGTACCGCATGGCCAGCCCCTGGCCCGTGTTCGTCGCGCTCGGGCTAGCGATCTCCGAAGTCGGCATCGTCGTGGGCATCTTCTCCGTCGCGGTCGGCGGCCTTCTCCTGTTCGGCGGGAGCGTCGCCGGCATCCTCAAAGAGTCGGGCTACGTCGCCCAGCTGTGGGGGTCGCTGCTCGCGTTCGGTGTCGTCCTCGTCGCCATCGGCGGCGGCCTGTTCGTCTCACAGGTCGACCCCGGTACCATCGCCGTCCTCGACGTGATCGCCGAACCCGCGGGCTACGGCGCCGTCGTCCCGCGGGCGCTGGCTATCGGCGTCTCCGGCGTCATCCTGCTCGCCGCCGGCGGGACCGGGCGCGTCCTCGAAGGCAACGTCGAGGCCTGAGGCTCTCGGGCCGGACCACGCGGTGAACGGCACCGTCCGGTCGCGAGATTTCGACACTCTATTTACCGGGCACTGGAAACGGTCGTGTATGGTACTCGGATTCGACCGCGAAACGATGCTCGACCTCACGGTCAACGTGATACCGCTCGGTATTCTGGTCTTTTTCATCGTCGCTTTCGCCGTCGCCAACCCGTTCGGCTGGGACAACCTCATCTCCGGGCTCCAGTTCGCCATCGTCATCGTCACCTTCGTGCTGCTCGTCGTCCTCACCTACTACGCGGGGAAGGCGATCCAGGAGGCCGAAGGGGAGATGGAGGTCGAACCCGGCGAGTCAGCGGCACCCGTCGCCGCCGAGGGCGAGGGCTCGGGCGACGAGGAACCGACGACCTGAGGCCGAGCGTTCCCACGGTGGGCGCGAACCGACCAGCGTGCAGCCTAGCGGTTTGTGCGGCGCATCGACGGCTGTGACGCGAATCGAATGGAACCTTTCTTTAGGGACCAGTCCTGAGAGGCGAATATGGCAGGAGAACAGCTTGCGCTGACGGTGCTGATGGGGGTCTTCCTCGTCGCCGTCGCGGTCGCGCTCTCTCGGGTCGAGGACTGGCGTTCGTACACGCCACTCGCCGGCGGCGGCGCGCTCGGCGAGGAGACGTCCTACGGACACGACGAGAAGCCGGCCGGCATCGTTCGCTGGCTCACGACGGTCGACCACAAGGACATCGGGTTCCTGTACGGCACGTACGCTATCATCGCCCTCGCGGTCGGGGGAATCATGGCGATGCTCATCCGGATTCAACTGCTCGCGCCGGAGGGCGCGATCATCGGGAACAGCTTCTACAATTCGATCCTGACCAGTCACGGGATCACGATGCTGTTCCTGTTCGGGACGCCGATCATCGCGGCGTTCGCGAACTACTTCGTCCCGCTCCTCATCGGGGCCGACGACATGGCGTTCCCGCGGATCAACGCCATCGCGTTCTGGTTGCTCCCGCCGGGCGCCATCCTCATCTGGGCCGGTTTCTTCACCGCACCCCTCACCGGGAACGCGGTCGAACCCGCCCAGACGGCCTGGACGATGTACACGCCGCTGTCGGCCGAACAGGCCAACCCCGGCGTGGACCTGATGCTGCTCGGGCTGCACCTGACCGGCGTCTCGGCGACGATGGGGGCGATCAACTTCATCGCGACCATCTTCACCGAACGCGGTGAGGACGTCAACTGGGCCAACCTCGACATCTTCTCGTGGACGATCCTCACCCAGTCGGCGCTGATCCTCTTCGCCTTCCCGCTTTTGGGCAGCGCGCTCATCATGCTGCTGCTGGACCGGAACTTCGCCACGACGTTCTTCGCGGTCGAAGGTGGCAGTCCGATACTGTGGCAACACCTGTTCTGGTTCTTCGGTCACCCCGAAGTGTACATCCTCGTGCTCCCGCCGATGGGACTCGTCAGTTACATCCTGCCGCGCTTCAGCGGCCGGAAGCTGTTCGGGTTCAAGTTCGTCGTCTACTCGACGCTCGCAATCGGCGTCCTGTCGTTCGGCGTCTGGGCACACCACATGTTCACCACCGGGATGGACCCCCGGCTACAGGCGAGTTTCATGGCGGTATCGTTAGCGATCGCGATACCGTCCGCCGTCAAGACGTTCAACTGGATCACGACGATGTGGAACGGCAAGATTCGGACGACAGCGCCGATGCTGTTCTGCATCGGGTTCATCTCGAACTTCATCCTCGGTGGCGTCACCGGCGTGTTCCTCGCGGCGGTGCCGGTCAACCAGATCCTCCACGACACCTACTACGTGGTCGGCCACTTCCACTACATCGTGATGGGTGCCATCGGCTTCGCGGTGTTCGCCGGCATCTACTACTGGTTCCCGATCTTCACCGGTCGGATGTACCAGCGGACGCTGGCGAAGTGGCATTTCTGGCTGTCGATGATCGGCACCAACCTCACCTTCTTCGCCATGCTCGCGCTGGGCTACCTGGGGATGCCCCGCCGGTATGCGACCTACGCCTTCGACGGCGCACTCGCGCCGCTGGCCCAGGTCACGAACTTCCACGCGCTCGCGAGCGCCGGCGCGATCATCCTCTTCGTCGGCCAGCTCATCTTCGTCTGGAACCTCGTTCAGTCCTGGATGGAGGGCGCGACGGTCGACGAGGAGGACCCGTGGAACCTCAAGGAAGAGGCGCCGACTCTCTACGGCCGCGAGTTCCAGTGGCACGAACAGCGCCTCGCCACCGCCATCCCGGACGGCGGCGAGGAAGAGGAGGAACCGATGACTGACGGCGGGACGGAAGCCACCACTGACGCTGGCGAGGAAGACGCAACCGCCGACGACTGAGAACGCCTCGTTTTCACCGCTCGATATCCCCGCTCGTTTTGGCAATAAGACTCATCCCCGCTGATTGCCGAGTGGGTGTATGGTATCCCGGAGGCGTGCGCTCAAACTCGGCGGTGCGGGGCTCGCCGTCGTGCTCGTTCTCGCGGTCGTGCTCGTAGCGGCCCTCGCGACGACGGGCGTACTCGCGGCGCCGACGGTCGAGTCGACACAGAGTCAGTGGGGCGCGGTCGAGGGGCAGACGACGGGTATCGAGACGTCGGTCACGGTGACGAACCCGAACCCCGTCGGGATTCCCGGCCTGTTGACCGTCGACTACACGGCCAGGCTCAACGACGTAACGCTCGCACAGGGGGCCGAGCAGGGCGTCGGCTTCGGGACCGGGACGAACGAACTTGCCCTCACGACGGAGATGGAGAACGCCCGCATCGCCGACTGGTGGGTGACCCACGTCAACAACGGCGAGCAGTCCGAACTCGCGTTGACGGGGACGGTTTCGGGCCCCGGCTTCTCGCGGGCAGTGCCCGCCGATCGGACGACCATCGAGACGGATATCCTCGCCGGGTTCACGAACGAGGAGCCGCGAACGGTGACGATCAGAAACGAGTCGGTCATGCGCATCAGCGACGAGACGGCGACGTGGGGCGAGGCCGACGCCGAGGCCTCGCCGATCCGGTTCTCCTCGACGGTCGAGAACACACACGACTACGACGTGACCCTCGACGGCGTCGAGTACGTGGTGACGATGAACGGCGTCCGACTGGGGCAGGAACGCCGCGAGTCCGGCATCGACGTGGAACCCGGCGAGACGGGCGAACTGAACGTGACCGTCGACCTGGAGACGGCGAAGATGGCCGACTGGTGGCCGGAACACGTCCGGGACGACGAGCGGAGCGAACTCCGCGTCGAGATGTACGGGCTGGTCGACGACGACGGCGAGCGGAAGCGCGTTCCGATGCGGCTGTTCGAGAAGTCGCTGACGCTTGAGACGGACATGCTCGGTGACGGCGCGACGAGCGTCGAGCCGATGGAGACGCCGACGAACGGCACCGACTTCGCGGACCCTGAGGTCACGGGGACGAGCCAGGAGTGGGGCGCAGTGACCGACGAGCGGACGGACATCGAGACGACGGCGACGCTGTCGGCACCCGAACAGGAGATCAACGACCTGCTGACGCTGGACATCGAACAGCGGACGGCGGTCAACGGCGTCCGGGTCGCGACGGGGTCGACGACCGTCGGGACGGTCACCGCCGGCGAGACGCAACTCTCGTTCACGTCGCCGATGGACAACGGCGAGACGCCGGAGTGGTGGGCCAGACACCTCAACCGCGGTGAGGAGTCGGTAGTGGCGACGGTCCCGACCGCGACCGCGGACGTGGGCATCACGAAGTTCGACACCGACCTCGCCGAGCGGCGGGGGACGACCGAGACCGACGTGCTGGCGGACATGAACGGCGAGCGCGACGAGACGATCACGGTCGACGGCCGGGAGGCGCTGACCGTCGAGCGCGTGCAGTCCTCGTGGGGCGAGGCGACGCCGGAGACGGCGCCGCTCGACGTGCGGACGACGGTCTCGAACGAACTCCCGGCCCGGATGACGATCACGGATATCCGGTATCGGGTGACGCTGAACGAGGTGGTGCTCGCCGACAGGAAGGCACCGAACAGCCACCGGATTCCCGGTGGGGAGACGCGAACGCTCCCGATAGCGATGGAACTGGACAACGGGAAGATGGACGAGTGGTGGCCGACGCACGTCCGGAACGGCGAGCGGTCGCGGCTGAACGTGACCGTCATCGCGACGGCCGAAAGCCGGCTCGGTTCCGAGCGGCGACCGCTGGACGCGCTGGGGCAAAACTCGACGTTCGAGACGGATATGCTGAACGCGACCGACGGTGAGTGAGCGAGGCCGGCGGGGCGGGCCCGTCCCTCGCGCGGTCCCGTCCGTCACGGGGTTCGTCCCGCGCCCGCCCGCGTATGGAAAGCGATTTAGCCGGTCTGGGGTAAGGCCCCGGCAATGAGTCTGTCCGATGGGGACCACGACCTCGTGACCGCGGAACTCGGCCGCGAGCCGACCCCGGCCGAGACCGCGCTCTTCGAGAACCTCTGGAGCGAACACTGCGCGTACCGCTCCTCGCGGCCGTTGCTCTCGGCGTTCGACAGCGAGGGCGACCGGGTCGTCGTCGGGCCCGGCGACGACGCCGCGGTCGTCGCCCTCCCCGACACCGAGGGTGAGAACAGCGAGACCTACATCACGATGGGTATCGAGAGCCACAACCACCCTTCCTACGTCGACCCGTTCGACGGCGCGGCGACCGGCGTCGGCGGCATCGTCCGCGACACGCTCTCGATGGGTGCCTACCCCATCGCGCTCGCGGACTCCCTCTACTTCGGCGGCTTCGACCGCGAACACTCCCGCTACCTCTTCGAGGGAGTCGTCGAGGGTATCTCCCACTACGGGAACTGCATCGGCGTCCCCACCGTCACGGGCAGCGTCGCCTTCCACGACGACTACGAGGGCAACCCCCTGGTGAACGTGGCCTGCGTCGGGTTGATCGACGATCCCGACCGCATGGTAACCGCCGAGGCCCAATCGGCGGGGAACGAGCTCGTACTGGTCGGGAACGCCACCGGCCGCGACGGTCTCGGCGGCGCATCCTTCGCCAGCGAGGACCTCGCGGAGGACGCCGAGACGGAGGACCGGCCGGCGGTCCAGGTCGGCGACCCCTACACGGAGAAACTGCTCATCGAGGCCAGCGAGGACCTCATCGAGGCGGGAGTCATCGAGTCCGCCCGCGACCTCGGCGCGGCGGGGCTGGGCGGTGCGACCAGCGAACTCGTCGCCAAGGGCGGGCTGGGCGCCCACATCGAACTCGAACGGGTCCACCAGCGCGAGCCGAACATGAACGCGCTGGAAATCCTGCTCGCCGAGTCCCAGGAGCGGATGGCCTACGAAGTGAAACCCGAGAACGTCGAGGCGGTCCGCGAGATCGCCGAGCGCTACGACCTCGGCTGCTCGGTCATCGGCGAGGTCACCGAGGGCAACTACGTCTGTGAGTTCGAAGGCGAGACGGTCGTCGACGCCCCCGCGGAGTTCCTGGGGGACGGCGCGCCGATGAACGACCTGCCCGCCGAGGAGCCGACCCAGCCGGAACGGGACCTGCCCGACGCGGACCTCACCGAGGCCTTCGAGGCGGTCGTCGGGAGTCCGAACACGGCCTCGAAGCGCTGGGTCTACCGGCAGTACGACCACGAGGTACAGGTCCGGACGGCGACGCCGCCGGGCGACGACGCCGCGGTGCTCGCGATCCGAGAGCGGGCGGAACGGAGTTCCGCCGATGGGTTGAGCGGCGACAGCCGCGAGACGGGCGTCGGCCTCGCGTTCTCCTCGGGTGCCGACCCCAACTGGACGACGGCCGCACCGTACGAGGGTGCCCGCGCGGTCGCGCTGGAGAACGCCACGAACGTCGCGGCGAAGGGCGCGACGCCGCTCGCGGCGGTCGACTGCCTGAACGGCGGCAACCCGGAGAAACCGGACGTGTACGGCGGCTTCAAGAACATCGTCGACGGGCTGGCGGACATGTGCAGCGAACTCGACGTGCCCGTCGTCGGCGGGAACGTCTCGCTGTACAACGACTCGGCGGCCGGCCCCATTCCGCCGACGCCGACGCTCGCGCTGGTCGGGACCAAGGAGGGGTACGCTGCGCCGCCGGCCGCGTTCTCGGGCGAGGGCGACCTGCTCGTCGTCGGCGACCTGCCGCTCTCGGGCGACACGGAGGCGCGACTCGGCGGCTCCGAATACCTCGCACAGCAGGGCGGGAGCGATCGATTCCCCGAACTGCCCGAGGACGCGCCGGCGTTCGTCGAGACGCTCGCCGAAGTGGCGGACCACGAGGCCACGCTCGCTGTCCACGACACGAGTCACGGCGGCCTCGCGGTCACGCTCGCGGAGATGGTCACGGCCGAGGCGGGCGCGACCGTCGAACTCGACGGCGACGCCGACCCCGCCGAACTGCTCTTTCACGAACAGCCCGGCCGGGTCGTCGTGGAGACTACGGACCCGGCGGCCGTTCGGGAGGCGTTCGACGGCGTGGCACCGGTCACCGCCGTCGGCGCGACCGACGGCTCGGGAGCGCTCGGCCTGACGGTCGCGGGCGAACGGCTCAGCTACGACAGCGAGGAGATCGCGGAACTGCGGGCCGTCATCGAACGGGAACTTTCCTAACAGCGGGTTCCCTACACCCGGGTGATGTCCGCCCGGATCGCCCTCCTCCTCCTCGCTCTGGTCGCCGTCGCGGGCTGTAGCGCGCCGACCAGTTCGCCCGCCGATACGGCGGCCACGACCGCATCGCCCACTTCGGAACCGGTGGCCGCCACCACTGCGACGCCACAAACCACCACGGAGGCGCGCTCGACGGGTTCGACCGGCGACGCCGCGACGGTTCCGGTGGTCGGCGGTCGCCTCGGGACGGATCAGGACCGGGTATTCCGCCACGTGACCGCACAACTCGGCGTCGACGCGCGGCCGCCGGACCGCATCCGGATCGTCGACCCCGCCGAGACCAGGACCGACCCGCGGCCGCCGGAGTTCCTCCGCCTCCTGGGTGCCCGGTCCCCGCCAGGGGCCGGGTTCGCCGCACAGACCATCGGGACCGATCTGATCCGCGTCAACCGGAGCGTCGCGACGCGGCCGCGCATCGAGAGCGTCCTCGCCCACGAGTACGTCCACGTCGTCCAGAATCAGCGGAACGTCTCGGGACGGATGTACCTCGCCTGGGACGAGGTCCCCTCCGGCGTCGAGCAGCGACTGCTTACCCTGAGCGTCAAGGAAGGGGCGGCGACGTACACGGCCGATCGGTACGGGCGTGCCCACACCGACACGCTCCCGCAGGGGACCCGCTACGGTCGGTTCTACCGGCAACGCGACACCGCCGGCGGTCGGTACTTCATGGCACCGTACTGGTACGGGTACCGGTACGTGGCCGACCGCGTAGCGGACAACGACACGCTCGCGTCGGTCTACGACCGGCCGCCGCGGACGACCGAGGCGATACTCCACCGACTGGAACCGGGCGCGGAACCGCCCGCGAACCTCTCGGTGGCGGTCACGGCGGAGCGGTGGCGACCGGCCGACCGCCAGCGTGTCGGCGAACTCGGCACCCGGATCGCGCTCTCGGCGTCCCTGAACGCCTCGCGGGCCGCAGCCGGGGCCGACGGGTGGGGCAACGACACGCTCATCCCCTTCAGCCACGGCTCGGAGCGGGGGTACGTCTGGGTTCTCCGCTGGGACGACGCGGCGAACGAAAGCGAATTCCGGGCGGCGTTCACGACTGCTCTCGACCGGCGGGCGACGCGCACGGACGCGGGGTGGCGTGACGGCGACACCGCCTTCCGCGTCCGGACGGACGGGAATCGCACCACGACCGTCTTCGCCGGCCCGCCCGCGTTCGTTCGGAACGCGAGCGTCGACGTGGGGCGGCGGGTGCGTGTTCGCGGTCCCTAGGCCAGGAGGAGCGGGACGCCGAACGTGATGGCGACGCCGACGAGCATGACGACGAAGCCGGTAAGCACGTCGCTCATCGAGTAGTCGCTCTGGGGTGCAGTGCTGCGCTCCGGCGGGTCCGGGTAGTCGTTGTCGACTTCCTCGTGGTCGTCGCTCATATCCCCCGGTTCCGGCGGCGGGTACTTCGACCTGTCGGAAGCGCGTTGCGGCGAACGAAACCGTGAAACCCGGGACGCGCGAACCCCGAGACAGTAGATGACCCTCACCAAGCGCATCATCCCGTGTATCGACGTGGACCTGGACGAGGACGGGAACCCCGCGGTGTACACGGGCGTCAACTTCGAGGACCTCGAGTACACCGGCGACCCGGTCGAGATGGCGAAAAAATACAACGAGGCCGGGGCCGACGAGTTCGTCTTCCTCGACATCACCGCTTCCGCGGAGGGGCGGGAGACGATGCTCCACGTCGTCGAGTCCATCGCCGACGAGGTGTTCATCCCGCTGACCGTCGGCGGCGGCATCCGCACGCGCGAGGACGTGAAAGAGACCCTGCGTGCGGGCGCGGACAAGGTCTCCATCAACACGGGTGCGCTGGAGCGCCCCGAACTCATCGAAGAGGGCGCGGCGGCCTTCGGGAGCCAGTGTATCGTCATCAGCGTCGACGCCCGCCGCCGGTTCGACGAGGCCGGGGACCACTACGTCGAGGTCGACGGCGAGTCCTGCTGGTTCGAGTGTACGGTCAAGGGCGGCCGCGAGGGGACGGACATCGACGTGCTCTCGTGGGCCGAGGAGGCAGAGGAGCGCGGCGCGGGCGAACTGTTCGTCAACTCCATCGACGCCGACGGGACGAAAGACGGCTACGACATCCCGCTGACGAAGGCGGTCTGTGACACCGTCTCGACGCCGGTCATCGCCTCCTCGGGCTGTGGCGGCCCCGAGGACATGTACGAGGTGTTCACCGACGCCGGTGCCGACGCGGGACTCGCCGCCTCGATCTTCCACTTCGGCGAGTACTCCATCGCGGAGACGAAGGAGTACCTGGACGAGCGGGGCGTGCCGGTGCGGCTGTGAGGGGCCCGCGAGCGACTGCTTTCCGCAGGCTTTTGCGCTCCCGCCCCCTCCTCCCCGGTAGTGAAGTGGCGTTGTGAGTGGTGTGGGAAACCACACACCGAGAACGATCCGCCCTGTGACAACTGCGGGCACAGCGAGTTCGAGAAAGCGGTGGTCCCCGCGGCCCCGGAGGGCGACGAGACGACCTCGGACGCCTATGGGTACGTCTGGGTCTGTACCGAGTGTGGTAACGACCACCCGAAGAACACGCCGCCCTGTGACCGCTGTGGTCACGACACTTTCGAGCGCCAGCCCATCGATTTCGACGAGGAGGAGGTAATGAGCGAGATGCTCGGCGGGTCGGAAACGGCGAGCACGCCGTCGGCCGACGTAGGCTATCTGGACGTTCTCGACGCGAAACTCGTGGTCGCGTTCATCGCGGTGCTGGGGCTGGTCGTCGTCATCGGGCTGGGCGCCGTCGGTATCGTCGACCTCACGCGGTACGGCATCGGTCCCTCTCCGGGCCCCGTTCCGGGCAATGCGACGACGGCCGGCTCGCTCTCGCTCGCGGAGGTGGAGGCCGCGTACGTTTCCGAACTGAACGAGCGGCGGGCGGACGGGGGGTTCGACGAACTCACGCGGGACGATCAGATCGCGGACGCGGTCCGGTTCGCCAACCAGCAGCGGGTCCGGGCGGCCTACGGCGACGGATCACCGGCTAACGAGGAAGAGATCGAGTCGCGAATCGGCGACGCGTGTGGCGACCGCATCCTCGTCGACGAGTTCGAGGTCGAGACGGACCTCGACACGGACTCGACCGCCTTCGAGTCCGAGCGCGCACTGGCGCGAGCCTTGCTGAACGCTTCCGGCCGAAGCGGCGGTGCGTTCGTGGAACCGGACCGCGGCCGGACCGGTGTGGACGTCCACGTCGCGCCCGACGGGACGGTGTACGTGCTGCAGTACGCCTGTTAGGCTGCGCTCTGGAACGATTCCTTGAAGCCGGTGGCCTTGTCCATGACGCGGTCGGCACCGGCTTCGAGCGCGTCGAGCGCGTCGACGTCCTCGCCGGTCTTGATGGTGAGGATCGGATCGGTCTGGCCCCCGGACTGCTCGGGGTTCATGTCGTAGGTGGCGGCCTCGACGCCCTCGCTCTCCAGCAGCGCGCCCTTGAGGACGTTCATGAACGTGTGGTCCTCGCCGGCGATCTCGATAGAGAGTTCCGTGTCGGTCTTCTCGATGACCCGCAGTTCCATACCCACGTTTCCACTCTTGGCGGCATTGAAGGTTACGAAGCGGTCGGTTCGCTGTGACGGACGCTGTCACCCGTCGGCGCCCGCTCCGTCGGCTCCCGGCCCGACGCTGGCTGGGGTGTGCTCCCCGCAAAGTATTTGGGATGCATGGGACTTGTGAAATACAATGAGTACGCGCGCCGTCGAGCAGGTGGACGACTGGGACACACGGTCGTTCTCGGGCGGGTATCGTGGCCTGCACGACCTGGCGGACGAGGGGTTCTCCGGTATCGTCACCGTCGGGCCAACCCGGCTGTGTATGACCAAAGGGACCGTCGTCGGCGTTCTCGACGGTGCTATCGAGGACTTCGAGGATGCCTCGGGGACGGCCCACGTCGCACCCTCGCCCGCGCTCCCCCTGCTGGCGGTCATGCAGGAGGGAAACAGCGAGGTGCAGGCACAGTACTACACGGAGGAGACGCCGATCCGCGAGGTCAACGGGACGCTCTCGGACGGCAACTTCACCGGCTACATCGAACTCTCCGAGAACGTCCTCAGCGGCGATTACTACGTGGTCTACCACCAGGGCCGCTCGATGAGCGTCGCGTACGTCGGCAACACCAAACAGTTCCTCTCCGAGGACGAGGCGTTCCAGCGCGCCAACGACGAGGTCGGTATCTACGAGGTCGTCGACGCGGGCGTCGACGTGACGGAAATCCCCGAGCCAGCGGGCGCGGCCGGAGGCGACACGGGGACAGCGGACGCCGCTACCGGTGCTGCGGCGGCCGCGGAGACTGCCGATGCCGACGCGACGGAGGCCGCGGAGACGACTGCCGCGACGGACGACTCCGCAACCGCTGACGCCGATACGGCGGCTGACAGCGACGCGGACCCGGCTGGTGCGTCGGCGACCGATACCGATCCGGAGCCGGAGGGGGCGACCGCGACGGAGTCGGCCGACGGGGAGGCCGACCGCACGGCCCAGGCGGACACCGGGTCGACCCCGGACCGGCGCGAGGAGGGCGGCAGTCGGGACGAACGCCAGGGGGCCGGTGACCGCGGGGAATCGCGGACGGAGACGCGAAGCGAAGGACGCGACACCGCAGCCGAGACGCGGTCTCGCACGGACGAGCGCGATCAACGCGACCGAGCGGAGGGTGGCTCGCGGTCACGGAGCGGGGAGGCCGATTCCCGGGGGGACGACGCGACGCGGTCGCGCGGTCGGGACCAGTCGCGCGGTGGGGCTGGCTCGCGGACCGAGTCGGGCGGCACCGGTGGAGCGCGCCGCGAAGACGCCGGTCGGTCGAGCGAGTCGACGGGCGGGGCGGCCGCCGGCGGTTCGCGCCGAGGTGGCCGCGGCACGACTGGCGGCTCGGCGGACGCTGGCTCTGTCGGTGACCTCGAAACCCGGTCGATTCCCTCGCTCGACCCGTCGCGGACGGCGGAACCCGAAAGCGAGGAAGCGAACGCGCCGGGCGGGGGTGTCGCGAGCCCGCAGCCCGAACCGGAGCCACGCGGCGGGACGCCGGGACGGGAGCCGTCCCGCGACCCAAACCAGGGCGCTGCTCCGGCCGCCGGCGACGCCCGCGACCCGGCCGACGACCGGGCAGGCGAGCCGGCGGACACCGGTGGGCATCCGGGAGCCGGCACCGGCGGGGAGCCTGGCGAAATCGAACGCCTGGAGGCCGAACTCGACGACCGCGAGGCGGAGATCGACGAGCTGGAGGCGGAACTCGACGCACGCGACGAGCGGATCGAGGACCTGGAGGGGGAACTCGAGGAACTGCGGTCCGAGCGTGACGACCTCCAGGACCGGCTCGAACGGATGGAGTCCAGGATCGACGACCTCCGGACCGGCGAGGGCGGCGAGTCCATCGCCGACCGGCGGCGGATGGGTCCTGGGGAGGCCATCGAGGGGACGAACCTCTTCATCCGGTACGGCTCGAAAGGCGAGGCGACACTGGAGAACGCCCACGGCGGCAGCGCGACCCGCGAGGAGGTCAACGCGAACCTCGATATCCAGTACCACACGCAGTTCGAGGCCGGCGACGTGGCGGTCGACGGCGACCCGTTCGACGAGTACCTCGAAGGGACGATCCAGTACCGGTTCGTCGAGTGGGTCGTCCGCGTGCTTCCCTACGAGATACGCGATACCGGCCACGAGGGGGCGTTGAAGGACCTCTACGACGCCATGCCGCGGATCGACCGTGCGGAGCTGAACGGGACGATCAGCGTGGTCTACCAGGAGGACGGCGAGGAACAGCGCACCCAGGAGCGGTTCGACGTGGTTCTGCGCGACCGGATGGGTAATCCCCTCGCGGTGGCGAACATGAACGAGTCCCGGGACCCGGCGAGTCAGGGAATGATGGAGGGGCTGATCACAGCCGCGAGGCGGGTCAGCGAGTCGAAGGAGTCACTGGCCGGCGCCTTCCTGGTCACGTCGAGTTTCTTCGAACCGGAGGCGATGGAAGCGGCCTCGCAGGCGACTGGCGGCGGCCTGCTCAGTCGCGACAAACGCGAGAGTTTCGTGAAACTATCCAGAAAGGAAGGCTTCCATCTCTGTCTGGTCGAGGCCCGCGAAGCCCAGTTCAACCTCTCCGTGCCGGAAATCTAGCCTTCGATCTCGGCGACGTCTTCGATCTTCATCTCTTCGAGCTTGTCGATGATCGAGTCGATCTTCCCGTCCAGATCGTCGACGAACTCGGAGGTCTGTTCGGTCGTGATCGCGCCCTGACTCGAGGGTTCGATCAGGTTCTCCTCTTCGAGGACGCGCAGTGAGTACCGAACCTTGTGGTGTGGGTAGCCCGTCTCGTTGGACATCTTTACGATGCCGATAGGCTCGTTCTCGATCACCATCCGGAGAACCTGGAGATGGCGCTCGAGCATATCTACTTCCTTCTCAAGCCTGTCTATCATGGCAATTGTTAACTTGTGTTCGCGGGTTTTAAAGGTTGCTGTCCCGGGTACTTAAAAAACGACCGTGATAATCCGGTTCTAGGTCGCCTCTGTTAAACCTTCGTGGTGAGTCACCACGGCAAACCGTGACCAGGTCATCGATTGGACGGCGTACCATGGTAACCTTTCGGGCCGTGGCAGGATTGGCCGGGACCGTGACGGCACCTCGACGAGGGAGCCGACCGTTACCCCTTTATCGGGGTGTGCGCAAAGCCCGTTGATGACCGTAACTATCGTTGGGTCCCAACTCGGCGACGAGGGCAAAGGCGGCATCGTCGATCTCTATGGCGATGCGGCCGACATCGTCGTCCGCTATCAGGGCGGCGACAACGCCGGGCACACCGTCGTCTACGACGACGAGAAGTACAAGCTCTCGCTCGTCCCGAGCGGTGCCATCCGTGGCAAGGTCGGCGTTCTCGGGAACGGCTGTGTCGTCAATCCACGGACGCTGTTCGACGAAATCGACGACCTGCGAGAGCGCGGGCTCGACCCCGACGTTCGCGTCGCCGAGCGCGCACACGCGATTCTCCCCTACCACCGCCGGCTCGACGGTATCGAGGAGGAGGCGAAAGCCGACTCCGACCTCGACGCGGGGACCACCGGTCGCGGCATCGGCCCGACCTACGAGGACAAGGTCGGCCGCCGCGGTATCCGCATCGGCGACCTGCTCGACCCCGACGTACTGCGGGACCGCCTGGAGTACGTCGTTCCGCAGAAACGCGCCATCGTCGAGGACGTCTACGAGCTGGAGGCCGGCGAGGAACTCGATATCGACGCCCTCTTCGAGGAGTTCAGCGAGTTCGGTCGCCGGCTCCGTGAAGAGGAGATGACCATCAACGCCGGCGAGTTCGTCTCCGACCGCATCGCCGCCGGTGACAACGTCGTTTTCGAGGGCGCACAGGGCACCTCTATCGATATCGACCACGGCATCTACCCCTACGTCACGTCATCGAACCCCACGGCCGGCGGCGCCTGTACCGGCACCGGCATCGCGCCGACCACCGTCGGCCAGGGCGAGATCGTCGGCATCGTCAAGGCCTACCTCTCGCGGGTCGGAACCGGGCCGCTTCCGACGGAACTGGAGGGTGACGAGGAGAGCGAGGACCTCGCCCACTACATCCGCGAGGAGGGCGGCGAGTACGGGACCGTCACCGGCCGCCCGCGACGGGTCGGCTGGCTCGACATGCCGATGCTCCGCCACGCCACGAGGGCCTCCGGGTTCACCGGTCTCGCCGTCAACCACGTCGACGTGCTCGCCGGCCTCGACGAGGTGAAGGTCGGCCACTCCTACACGCTCGACGGCGAGGAGACGTTCACGATGCCCCCGACAACCGAGCGCTGGGGCGAGTGCGAACCCAACTACCGGACGTTCGACGGCTGGACCGACGCCAACTGGGACCTCGTCGCCGACGAGGGGTACGACGCCATCCCAGCGAACGCCCGCGAGTACCTGGAATACGTCAGCGACGAACTCGACACGCCAATCTACGCGGTCGGCGTCGGCCCGAACCGCGAACAGACCGCCGTCCTCGAACACCCGTTCTGACCCTTACTCCCCGCCGTCCCTGTCAGGCCCGGCGTCCGACGCCAGCAGATCGTCTTCGTACCGCGTAATCGCACCGACGACTGCGTCCCTGTCGGCACCGGCGACGCCGAACTCGGCGAGGCTCGCCTCCAGGTGGTCGACGGCCCGCTCGATGTGCGCTTCGGTGAACGGGACGTGCAGGTGGGCGTCCCGGACCGGGGGCCCGGTGTACTCCGCGGGGCCGCCAGCGGCCTCGACGAGGTGGTCGGTCTGGTCCTCACGCAGTGCCTCCATGTCGGTGTCCGCGAAAAAGGCGCCGAGGTCGTCGTCGTCGAGCAGTCGGTCGTAGAACTCGTCGACGACCGCCCGGATGCCGTCGCGTCCACCGAGCCTGTCGTACAGTGTTTCGCTCTCGGTCACGGTCGAGTCGAGGGGGTGGGGACGTTTAAGCGGTCGCCGACTCCTCGGAGCGTGGGAACGCTCCCGGCACGTTTTTGAGCGCCCCGCCCCGAACGGATGGTATGAAAGAGGACCTGATGGACATCATCTGCTGTCCGCTGGACAAACACGAATTGGAGCTGGAGGTCGTCCAGCGGACCGACGACGAGATCATGGAGGGTCGACTCGTCTGCACGGAGTGTGGCGAGGAGTACCCCATCGAGGACGGCATCCCGAACCTCCTCCCGCCGGATATGCGCGAGGAGTCCCCCGCCTGACGGCACCGGCCGTCGACCCGGGTGGTAAACTGAACCTTTTTGCCCGCGCCCACCGCATCTCGACCCGTGCCCGACAGGCTGCCCGTCCACGTCAACCGCGAGCGGATACACTCCCTGGAGGTCCCCGCGTCGTTCGAGGCGACCGACTCGTTCGTGATCGCGGTCAAGAACCACGGCGAGGCCGGACGGGTCCACGTGCATCTCGACGGCGACCTCGCCGAGATCGCGACCGTCGCTGACAACAACTACTACGTCGAGGCCGAGGGTGCCTGCGAAATCCCGGTTAGCGTCCACGACCACCGCGAGACCTTCGGCAAAATCAAGATCGTCGTCGGCTACGGGGCGACGACCCGCTGGGTCGACGTCGAACTCACCGAACCCGACCACGGCGGTCCCGTCGCGGTCGGGGACGAACTCACCGTCTCCGGCGGCGACGACGCGGGGACGGGTACGGCCGACGAGGGCGAGCCGTCCCGCGAATCCGGCGGGCTCCTGGCCGACCAGCCCGTGTTGCCCGTCGTCGGACTGGGCGTCCTCGCGGTCGTCCTCGCGGTCGGTGCGGCTATCGTCCTCGATAGCCAGCTCGTCACGCTCGGTGCCGGCGTCGTCGTCATCGCGGCGGTCGCCGCCGTCGCGTTCGCGCTGACCTGACTACTCCTCGGGGTCGGTCGGGACGCCACAGAGGTTCCCGTCCTCGTCGAACAGTTTCGCCCGGAAGTAGCGGGCGCGGTACTGGTTCGCGCCCTCGTAGACGTCGGCCTCCCGGATGGCCTCGACCTCGCCGTCGGCGACGGCGTCGACGATGTCCTCCAGCTGTTCCTTTTCGCTCGGCGTCAGCTCGAACTCGTAGGTCCGTGGCTCCTCGCTCTCCAGTTTGGTCCACTGGCGCGCGGCGGTGAGGACGACCGAGCAGGGTTCCCGGCAGGGGAACTCCCCCTCGCCGCGGGGGACGTCGAGGTCGGTGTCCTCGTCGTAGTCCCACTCGCGGCGCTTGACACACTGGGAGTCGACACAGCAGGCCTCGGCGACGCGGTCGACGTGGTCGTGACCCTCGCCCCGGTTCCAGGTCTTGACCAGCCCGAAGATGCCGGTCTGTCGCTCCGTGTGTTCGGTCCAGTGAGTCACGTCGAGGTCGCCCTCGCGCTCGCGGTACCAGTTCGCGACCGTCGCTGGGTAGAGGAAATCGACCGCTCGGACGAACACCGGCGCGGACAGGTCGGTGAAGACCCACCCTCGCTGGAGCGTCGGCGCGGTCTTGAGCGGGCGGTAGCGGTCCCGGTCGTCGAACTTGGCGATTTCGCGAGCCGCCGCGGAGTCGTCGTGGCTCTGCAGTGCCTCGCGGTCCCGGTCCGCGTCGTCCGCGTGGCGGAGTTCGTACCGCCGGCCGTCGTCGTCACGGTGGGCGGTCAGGCGGAGCTGGCCCCACGACCGCGAATACCCCTCCCGAAGTGCCTCGTACCGCTCCTCGACGGTCCGTTCGTCGGCACCCTCCAGCCACCGGAGGAAGGCCCACTCGGCGTCGTTCTGCGGGGCGACCGCGTGCCAGAAGTACCAGTTGTCGACGTAGATGTCGTTTGCGGCAACGCTCCGGAGGTCCGCGTCGGAGAGGCCGCGCTCGTCGGTATCGGGTGTCGAGAACGCGTAGCCGTCCTCGGCCGCACTCGCTTCTAGCCCGTCGAACGCGACGCCGCCGCCGTCGTCGACCGCCTCCAGCAGTGCGTCGACCGCCGTTGCAGTCATGTCCGAACCGAGGGCCGCGGGCGGAATAAAGGACGCCATTCCGACGCGTCGCATCACTAACTTAAATTTTAGGGTGTGTTTCCCGGCCGGAAAGTCGCGCTCTCGGTTTATGATTGCTGGGCGCAAAGAGGTGAGTGCGTGGTCCCCGACGGGCTTCGGCCCTCCCTCTCGCTCGGCTCGCTGGCGATCCCCGTTGTCCCCACTGCCGTCCCCGACTGACCTCCCGTTTCGGCCCGCCACCCGACGCCCCGTGGCGAACCGTCGTGTTTCGTGTCCCGGGTGATCGACGACCGAGCCACTGCTCCCGGTCGTCGAAACCGCCGTCCAGAAGGCGTTGCTGACGATGGTGGCCGCCTCGGCCGACCCTACGTGACAACCGGTAGTATTTTTCCACCGAACGGCGAAGGTACTGACAGATGTCATCTCGCGGGGTTACCCGGGGCATCGTCCTCGCAGGGGCCGTGCTCGCCTTGCTGGCGCTCGTCGCCGGTTACGCCCTGTTCGCCGCCGGCGGTGGGGAGGACGCGGCGCCGACGGCCATCGGCGAGAACGCCTCTGACCGCTACGCAGCAGTCGAGGGGTTCACCGCGCGGATGACGGTCGTCCGCGAGGTCGGGAACGGGACGAACCGCTCCGTCTACCGCGTCCAGCGGCAGCCCGGCGAGCGGTTCTACTACCGGCGGGCACTCGAAAACGCGTCCAGTGGTCCCGACCTCCTGGTCGTGAACAGGTCGACCGTCTGGTCGTACGACGACGACACGAACACGGCGGAACGGATGGACATCACCGGGCTGGACCGGTTCAACGGCTCGCTCGGCGCGCGCCTCGACCCGCTGTTCGCGAAGATCAACGCCCAGCGCGGTGTCTCGGGAGCCGAGACGCCGACGCCGGGCGTGGCACCGCTCCCGGTCGTGCCGGCCGGCTCGGCGCCGACGCCGGACCCCGCGGCGGCGAACGTCACCGGGTACAACGTGACCTACGTCGGGACCGAGCAGGTGGCCGGTCGCGAGGCCTACCACGTCCGCGTTCGGGGCAATCTCTTCGGCGAGGACGTGACCGAGAACTTCACGCAGGCGATCTGGTTCGACAGCGAGCACTTCGTCCCGCTCGCATACCACTACGTCTGGACGAACGACGGCCAGCGCAACCGCATCCGTGTCCGCTACGAAAACGTCTCGTTCGACCCGATTCCCGAGTCCACCTTCCGGTTCGACCCCGAGACGGACGTGCCGAACGCGGACCCGACGCTGGTACGGCGTCAGAACTACCGCTCGCGGGCCGAACTGGTGGCAGCGGCCCGCACGACCGTTCCCGAGCCGGCGGTCCCGGATCACCTCGCGTTCGACTACGGCACCTACCAGGACCGCAACCCCCGCGAACTAACTCTCAGGTACCGCAACGGCTCGTCGTACGCCGTCGTTCTCAAGAGCGAACGACCGGACGTGTCGTTCCCGACCGAACCCGAGCGGGTCGCGCTCGGGAACCGGACGGCGCGGTTCCTCGATTACGGTCCGAACGGCGAGACGCTCCTGCTGGCCTGGGAGTGTGACCGGTACGACTACGTCGTGGCAACAGGGGAACTGAGCCGCGACCGTCACTTCGAGATCGCGCGGTCCGTCGGCTGTGGGTGAGGCGGGGAGCCGGGGGTTCGACCGGACCGACGAGCGAGGACGACGGCGAACGGAATCGAGCGGCGAAGGTGACCGGAGCGCCAACGCGAAAACGGGAACGAGCGTCGAGTCGCCGCGACTCAGGAGCGACTGTACAGCGAGTAGGCGATGAACCCGAGACCGACGAACTGACTGATCTGGACGGTGAGCCGCCAGGGTTCCTGGAACGTGCCCGGGAGGATGCCCTGTCGGAGCAGCAGCGAGCCAACGAAGGCGGCGCTGTAGGTGACCGCCGTGAGCAAGAAGAGGCCGATCGAGAGATACTGCATCGAGCGACTCTGGTGGCGCCGATAGCCCCGGTAGGCCTGGTACCCGATGTAGACGCCGACGACGGTCGAGCCGAAGGCGAAGACGATGATTGCCCACTGGATGGGCGAACTCGCGAGCGCCATCAGAGCCCCTCCCACATCTCGGTGAATCGGTCGGCGACGTCCTCCTCCTCGTCGATTGCCAGTTCCGTCCGGCGGCGCTCGATCTCGGCGCCGAAGTCGCCGTCTTCGAGGTCGAGCGAGAAGTTCGAGAGCTTCGCGGCGTACACCTTGTGGTGGCTCCCGCCGGGGTCGATACGCGTCTGTTCTTCGATCAGGTCGAAGTTCTGGAGTCGTTCGATGCGACGGTACACGGTCGGGAGTGACGCGTCACATCGCTCGCTGAGTGTGTTCGCGGACATGGGTTCGACGCTCGTTTCCGCGAGGATGTCCCTGGCGTACTCGTCGCTCAAGAGGTCGAGTACGGCAGCCAGGTCCAACTCCTCGCTCACGGTCGAGTCGAGGAATCCGCCCGAGTTAAAAGGTATCCTACGCTTTCATGATCAGAAAATCGGCGACGACCGGCCCTCACCCCCTCGGACTCAGTCCACTCGCCGGAGCCCCAGGGTCACGACCGTCCCGCGCGGGTCGCGGTCCGAGATGTCGACGGTCCCGTCGAAGGAACTCACGATCCAGGCGACGGCCCACAGGCCGATTCCGGTCCCGTGTTTGAGCGGCGTCACCTCGGCGTCGGTCTGGAGGGCGACCTGCTCTCCCTCGGGGATGCCCGGCCCGTCGTCGGCGACGAACAGTTCGTACCAGTCACCGCGGTCGCTGTCGCGCTCGCGGAGTCCGACCTCGATCTCGGGTTCCGGACGGTCGTTGTGTTCGATGGCGTTCTCGACGAGGTTCGAGACGGCGAGTTCGAGCGCCTCGTTGCCCTCGACCCGGGCCTGTTCCGGCAGGTCGAGTTCGATAGTGACGTCCGATTCGGCCGCCCGGAACGGGGCGACGACGCGCTCGACGAGGGCGACGGCGTCCAGTTCCGGCCGGTCCATCCGGTCGCGTTCGAGCGCGTGCTGGATGGCCCTGATCTCTCGGCTCATCTCGACGAGCCGGTCGGTCTGTCCCTGAATCGAGCGGGCGATGTCGACACCGTACTCGTCGTCGTGTTGCCGGAACCGCCGTTCGAGCAGTTCCGCGTTGCCGAGGACGGCGTTGAGGTCGTTACGGAGGTTGTGCCGGAGGATACGGTCGAGGACCTGGAGCCGCTGTTCGCGCCGCTCGCGGTCGCTGATGTCGCGGGTGATACCGGCGCCGGCGACCCCGTCCTCGCCGACGGAGATGAGCGCGTAGTGGCTCTCGGCCGGGAACCGCCGCCCGTCCTTCGTGACGGCCGTGTACGTCACGACCGCTTTCTCGCCCGTGTCGTACTGGTCCGACAGCAACCGACGGTTGGCCTCGTTGAACGCCTCGAGGTCGTCGTCCTCGACCACGTCGCTCACGTGGACTGACCGGGAGTCGATGTCGGCCTCGGTGAGTCCGAACCGCTCGTGCCCGGCGTCGTTGAGGAACGTGTAGTAGCCGTCCTCGTCGGTGGCGTACACGGAGTCCGGGACCGCCTGCATGATCGTCTCGTACCGTTCGAGTTCCTCGATTCGCTGTTTCCGTTCGGTCACGTCCTGGATGACGCCGATCGTGCCACGGAACGTCTCGTCGAACGGTCGCAGTGCGATCCGTCCCTCGATGATTCGCGGGTCGTCCTCGTCGAGCTCTGGGTAGGCCTCGTACCGGTACGTCCCCCGTTCCGTGTCGCTGTCCGAGGACAGCAGGTCGCGGACGACGCTCTGATACCGGGGGATGACGTTCGCATCGACGCGGCCTTCCGCGACGAGTTCGCCGAAATTCGACGGGAACTCCTCGTCGGGCGAGAACC
The DNA here is from genome assembly GCF_023028345.1 of Halorientalis marina. Taxonomy (GTDB): domain Archaea; phylum Halobacteriota; class Halobacteria; order Halobacteriales; family Haloarculaceae; genus Halorientalis; species Halorientalis marina. The sequence continues at coordinate 1,334,075 of NZ_CP095487.1, forward strand.
CGAAGAGCTCCATGCACTGTTCGTTCGCGGCCAGGATGTTCGCGTTCTCGTCGAGGACGAACACGCCCTCCGGCACCGTCTCGACGATGGTCTCGTACTGTTCGAGTTCGCGCTCGCGCTCCTTTCGCTCCTGGATGTCGCGGACGATCCCGACCGTGCCCGCGAGGTTCCCGTCCGCGTCGGTAACGATGGAGATGTGGTCCTCGTACTCGCGGCGGGTCCCGTCGTCGTGGATGATCTCCAGTTCGACCGTCTCGGAGGCGCGCTCGGGGTCGGCCAGCAACTCGGCGATGATTTCAGCGCCTTTCTCGATGTCTTTCTCGGGCATCACCCGGCTGACGTGGGCACCGACGAGCTCCTCGCGGTCGTAGCCTCCTTCCTCGAGCAGCGCCTCGTTGACCATCTCGACGTAGCCGGCCGGGCCGAGGAGGTAGACCGGGTCGGCGAGGTGTTCGACGAGCTGTCGGTAGTGGTCGACCGCCGGCCCGAACGGCGAGAGGTCCGCTGCCGCTTCCGAGTCAGTGCTCGCGAGCGGGAGCGCTCGACACAGCGCGTCGACGGGGTCCTCGTGGTCGCCCATCCGGACCCACTCCGTCACGTCGGCGGTGAGCGCCGCTGCCGGCACCTGTTCGACCCCGGGCGCGAGCAGGGCGACGACGGGAACGTCGCCCAGTCGCTCGCGGATCGCCGTGAGAAACGCCAGGCCCTCCTCGTCGGCCGAGCGGCCGCTCACGACGCAGTCGACCTCGGCCTCGTCCTCGGCGTCGAGCGCCGCACGACCCTCGCGATCGGTGGGAGCGACGGCGACCGACCGGTCGGGGAACGCGGCAGCCAACGTTGCTTCACAGTCCTCGACCGTCGTCCCGGCGGGGAGGGCGTGGCCGACGCCGACGAGGAGGATGCGGGAACCGGCCATGGTAACCCCTGTCGGGGTCCGACACAAAAAACCTCCGCGGGCTTTGCGCGCCGAACCGCGCGCTCGGGCGCGCCCGAGTCCGGCCGCGCTCCGCGTCGTCAGTCGCCGGCGACGCCGCCGCTCCCGCCGCTCTCCTCGCGGACCTGTTCGATGGCGGCCTCGACGTCCGCGCCCGCGCCGGCGGCGCGTTCGAGGATCACGTCGGCGGTCAGGGGTTCGGTCCCGACGGCGCCGGAGTACCAGATGCGGTGGCCGTCGACCTCCGTCGGGGTGTCCCAGCCCGTCCGGTAGTCGTCGGTCAGGCCCATGTCCTCGGGGATGTCCTCCTGGGTGTGGTAGCCGTCGGCGACGAACAGCGGGACGACGACGATGTCCTCGGTCTCGAAGTAGTCGGTCACGTCGTCGATTTCGGGGTCCTCGTCCATGAACAGGGCCTTCACCTCGGCGAAGCGGCCGGAATCGCGGATGCGGTCGGCGTGGTACTCGACGGCTTTCGCGGAGTTCTCGTTGCGCTCGGTGCCGTGGCCGGTGACGGCCAGCCCGAACTCGGAGAGGTCGCGGTCGTCGGTGACGTTCTCGGCGCGCTGGACGATCACGTCGCTCATCGCGTCGTGGGTCCCGACCGGGCCGCAGTAGTGGACCGTCTGCCCGGTGTCTGCGGCCGTCAGCGTCGCGTGGGTCGCGGCGGTGCCGTCCGAATCCCACTGCTCGGGGTCCCAGTCGTCGAGACGGAACTCCCGGGGGATGACCTGCTCGGTGAAATAGCCCTCGCTGACGAACAGCGGGACGAGGTACACCTCGTCGCTGTCGACGATCCGCAGGGCCTCCCGGAACGACGGCTCCTCCTTCCAGAAGGCCTCCCGGACCTCGTCGAAGGCGCCGGACGCCCGGATGGTGTCGGCGTGTGTGAACGTGGGCGTACTCGACTCTGCGTTGAGGTGTGACCCGTGGGCCGCGATGACGAGCGCCTGCATACCGAGCCATAGGCGTGTCCCGTTCTTAGGGGTTCGGATGCTCGGGAACCAGCGCGCTGCCGCCACGCCCGGGACGGCTCACGAGAACGGCTGATAGATCGGGATGTCGGGGTGTGGGACCTGGATGCCGAGCCCCATCAGTCCCATCGACAGCGGCAGGTAGCCGAGGACGACGAAGGCGACGCCGAGCGCCCGGTGGAGCCGCACGCGCGTCCCCGCGTCGACGGACTGGAACACCGTCCCGTAGGCGAACAGCGTCGGGAGCGTGCCCAGCCCGAGCGTCCCGAGCGCGAGAAAGCCCTCGACCGGCGAGCCACGCGCCAGCGCGTACAGGAACGCCGGATAGAGGATGGGGCAGGGCAGGAACCCGTGGAGCGCCCCGAGCGCCGCGATCCGCGGCCCGCCGACCCAGTCGTCGACGCGGTCAGTGACCGCCCCGTATGCCCGAGCGAACAGCCCACCGAACCCGGGGACGCCGCCGTGCCCGACGGAGCCGCGGAAGAGATACACGAGCCCCGTGCCGACGATGAACAGACCGATAAGGATGCCGGCGGCCGACCGGATCGGCGTCGCGAGGGCCACGACCGCCGCCGCGTCGAACAGCACGGCGCCGAGCGCACCCATGATCGCCCCGATGACGGCGTAGCTCAGCGTCCGTCCGAGGTTGAAAAGCAGGTGCTGGCGCACGTCGTGCCACGAGAGCAGCGGGCGGTCGCGGCGACTGCCGCTGCTTCCGGCCGCCGCCGGAGCGCCGCCCCCTGCACTGGCACCGGCCGACGCTCCGCCGTCGCGCTGGGCCGCCAGCCGGTCGGCGTACATCGTCACCAGTGGCCCGCACATCCCGAGACAGTGCGCGCCGCCGAGCAGTCCGACGAGGGCGAACACGGCGAGACTCGTCGGTGGTGCCGGCGTCATTCGTCCAGGAGCGACCGCGAGGAGTTGGTCACGACGAGCAGGCTGGAGGTCGCCATCGCGACGGCGGCCAGCAGGGGGTTGATGAGGCCGGCCATCGTCAGCGGGACGGCGATTGCGTTGTACAGGAACGCCCAGCCGAGGTTCTCGCGGATGCGTCGCTTCGTCGCCGCGGTGACCGCGAACACCTGCGGCACGGTCGCGAGGTCGTCGGTCGTCACGACCGCGTCCGCGGCGTCGGCGGCCAGCCGCGTGCCACTCTCCAGCGCGATGCCGAGGTCGGCGGCCGCCAGCGCCGGCGCGTCGTTGCTCCCGTCACCGACCATGACGACCGTCCCCTCGGCGCGGAGTCGGTCGACGACCTCCGCTTTCGCCTCGGGCGGGACGCCGGCGAACGTCCGCGAGACGGCCTCGGACTCCCGGAACCGCGCGGCCGCCCGCTCGTCGTCGCCCGTGATGACCACTACCTCGTGGTCGGCCGCGAGGTCGGCGGCCACGTCCTCCCACTCCGGCCGGGGTTCGTCGGCGGCGACGACGAGGCCGCGAGCGCGCCCGTTCCAGCCGACCAGGGCCGGGACCCGCCCCGCGTCCCGCGCCCGGTCGGAGGCCGTGCCGAGCCGGTCGGGGATCGTCAACCCTTCGTCGGCCAGCAGGTCCCGGCGGCCGACGACGACCCGGTCGCCGTCGACGGTCGCGCTGACACCGCGGCCCGGGTGGCGCTCGAAGTCGTCGACGGCCGCGTCGGGTGGCGGCGTGTGGTCGGTCACCGCGGCCGCGAGCGGGTGCTCGGAGAACTGTTCGACCGCGCTCGCACGCGCGATGGGGTCCGCGGTCACCCCGGTCGCGACGGTCTCGCCGCCGTCGCTCACGAAGTCGTCGGCGGCGAGCGTCTCGACGACCGCCATCCGGCCGGTCGTGAGCGTCCCCGTCTTGTCGAACGCGATGGTGTCGGTGTCGGCCGCCGTCTCGAAGACCGATTCGTCGGTGACGACGATGCCGGCGTCGAGCGCCTCCTTGATGCCGCTCGCGACCGCCAGGGGGGTCGCCAGTCCGAGCGCACAGGGACAGGAGACGACGAGCACCGCGAGCCCGGTCAACAGCGCACCGGTCGGGGTCGCGCCCAGGAGGAGGTGGGCCACGGTCGCGAGCGCGGCGAGGACGACGACGAGCGGGACGAACACGGCCGCGAGCCGGTCGGCCAGCCGTTGTGCGCCCGGGCGCGCGCTCTGTATCTCCCACAGCCGCGTCACGAGTCGGTCGAGCGTGCTTTCGGTCCCCTCGTCGGGGTCGAGGACGAGGGCGCCGTCGGTCACCAGCGCGCCGCCGATCACGTCGTCGCCGGCGGTCCGGCGCTCCGGCACGGACTCGCCGGTCACGAGCGACTCGTCGACGGCGGCCGTCCCCTCGACGACGGTCCCGTCGACCGGGACGCGCTCGCCCGGCTTCACGACCACCTCGTCGCCCGGCGAGATGTCCTCGGTCGGTACCTCCTCGGTCCCGTCCGCGGTTCGGCGACGGGCCCGCGAGACCCGTTCCTCGGTGAGGTCGGTGAGGTGGCCGGCCGCCCGGTCGGTGATCCGCGTCTCGTAGTAGTTGCCGATAGAGACGACGAGGACGACGACCACGGAGATGTCGTAGTAGACCTCCGTCCCGCCGACGGCGAGGGTCGCGGTGCTGTAGACCCACGCCGTCGAGGCCGCGAGCGCGACGAGCAGGTCCATGTTCGGGTGGCCCGACCGCAGGCTGACGTACGCCCCGCGGAGGATCGGATAGCCCGTGTAGAAGAGCACGACCGAGGACATGACGAGGACGTTCGCGAGCAGGTAGTACCCGGCCGTCCCCGTCACGTCCAGCAGGAGCGCGTCGGGGTCGACGCCGAAGTACGTCGGGTAGAGAAAGAGGACGTACCACAGCATCACCATCATCCCGAAGAAGCCGCCGACGAGCAGGCGGCCGGTCAGTTCCCTGTCGTCACGGTCCGCCCCGCGGTCGAGTTCGCTCGCGTCGTACCCGAGCCCGGAGAGGACGCCCGGGAGCGTGTCGGCGTCGACCTCGTCGGGGTCGTAGACCAGTTTCGCCATCCCGGAGGGGTAACTCGCCTCGGCGGCGACGACCCCCTCGTGGTCGGTCGCACGCGCCTCGACGAACGCCTCGCAGGTCGCACAGTGCATCCCGTCGACGGCGAGAAACGCGGTGTCGCCGTCGGCGTCGTCGGCCGCCGGCTCGTCGTCAGCGAGTCGCTCGCGTGCCGCCGTGGCGTCGGTCTCCGCCGGATCGTCGAGCGTCTTCGCGACCTCCAGACAGCCGCGACAGCAGAAGGTCCCCTCGACGCCCGCCTCCGTGACGGGTGGGTCGGGCGTCGGCAGGTCACAGAGGGTACAGGACGTCATCGAGAGGGCCTCCTGGTCAGTGCCCGCACTCGCGGGTCGGGTGACGGTCCACTTCGAGCGCGCGCGTGGGCGTCACGACGCTGCGTGGCCGTGGCCGTGCTCCGTCTCGACCGGCGAGAACATCGTGTAGACGCTCCAGACGATGAGCAGGACGTTCACGACGGCGAATCCGATGACGAGTTCACCTTTCACCAGAAAGAAGGCCAGGACTGCCGGCAACGCCAGCAGTCCGAGCCCGGCGAGCAGTTGTGGTCGTAGCGACATACCAACGGTTTGGACACCGACTCAAGTAAACCCTGCGAGCGGATTCCCACCGCGTGAGAACGCAGGTCGCGTTTAAGATACAACAAACTATCCACCACAGTATGGAGGGACTGGGCCGGAGACAGGATCGACCGTCGGTTCAGAACCCGCACCAGGTCTCTGGCGTAGGGATGACCACAACCATAATGTGTCGTAACATCGGATACGAGAGCGAGAGCGATCCTAAACACAAGTATGAGTGAGAGCGACTCGACAGGTAGTACGGCTCCGACGCGCCGTGGCTTCCTCCGGACGGCGACGGCGGGGGCGGCGACGGCGGCGCTCGGAGCCGGCGCCACAGGGACGGCAGTGGCACAGAGCGACTTCGACGGCTACCTCGACGACGTGAGCAACTACGACGGGACCGTCGTCGACGCGACGGGCCAGGACTCGGTCGAGATTACCGTCGGCGCACAGGGCAACAACGGCAACTTCGCCTACGGGCCGCCGGCGGTCCGGGTCGACCCCGGGACCGAGGTCGTCTGGCGGTGGAACGGGCAGGGCGGTGCCCACAACGTCGTCGGCGAGAACCGTGACTTCACCAGCGGCTCGGCCGTCGCCGAGGCCGGCACTACCTACACCCGGACCTTCGAGGACGAGGGCGTGGTGAAGTACTTCTGTACGCCCCACAAGTCGCTGGGGATGAAAGGCGTCGTCGTCGTTGGCGGCTCCGGCGGCGGTGGGGGCGGCCCCACACCCATCCCGGCCGACTTCGGCGGCTACCTCGACGACGCGGACAACTACGACGGGACGGTCGTCGACGAGCGGGGCAGCGACGAGGTGACGATCACCGTCGGCGCCCAGGGCAACGGCGGCAACTTCGCGTTCGGCCCGCCCGCGGTCCGGATCAGCCCGGGCACGACCGTCGTCTGGGAGTGGAACGGGAAGGGCGGCGCTCACAACGTCGTCGGCGAGAACCGCGATTTCACCAGCGGCGAGGCAGTCGCCGAGGCGGGGACGACCTACGAACGGACCTTCGAGGAAACCGGGGTCGTGACCTACTACTGTACGCCCCACGAATCGCTGGGGATGAAAGGCGGCCTCATCGTCGATCCCGCCGAACCCGGCGCCGGTGGCGGCGAGGGCGGCGGCGAGGAGGAGGGCGGCCAGCTCGTGTTCACGCCGGCGCTGCGAGCGTTCGGCGTGGCGATCGTGCTGGGCGTGCTCTCACCGATCGTCTTCGCGATCGTGACGATGTGGCGTCGCGGGGAAATCGGCAGTCAGCCCGAACCCGCGGGCGGCGGCGGGCTCCGGCGGGTCGAGCCGACGCCGGACCTCGTGACCGCGGAGGCCGAAGAGGTCGAGCCGGAACGGGAGATCGAACACGACGCGTTCGATCCCACAGGGACGGCAGGGTTGATAATCGTGTACTTCGCGATCATCTCCCTGCTATGGGTGTTCATGTACTTCGTGGAGTTCCTGGGGAACGGACCGACGATCATCGGCTAACGGAGGACGCAATATGGAAATCCACAGATTCGAGAAAGCGTGGCTCGGTGCTGGACTGCTGTTGATCGTCGGCCTCATCGTGACGATCGTCTACGGCGCAACCGGGCCGGGTATCGCGATGGTCAACGATCAGGGCGGACAGGTCGACTCGACGGACATTCAGAACGCGAACTACAACGCGACGGACGGCTTCGAGTCGCCCGGCGTTCGGAAGGTGGGCGAAAACGAGTACACCGTCCACGTCGTCGCGAAGCAGTTCCTGTTCGAGCCGGGTACGAACGAACCCATCCAGGTGCCGGCCGGGTCGGAAGTGACCTTCTACGTGACCAGCGCCGACGTGGTCCACGGCTTCCAACTCGTGGGCACCAACGTCAACACGATGGTCATCCCCGGCCAGGTCGCGGAGTTCACCACCCGGTTCGAGGAGACCGGCGAGCACGGAATCGTCTGTCACGAGTACTGTGGCGCTGCCCACCACACGATGGCGGGGACCATCGAGGTCGTGCCACAGTCCGAGTTCAACGAATCGACGCTGGAGGGAACCTAGATGGCGACTATAGACGACACGACGACCGAAACCGGCACTGACGAGGAGTACGCGACACCACCGGAGGACCGGCAGGCGTTCGTCCACCGCTACCCCAGTTCCGCGCGGATCGTCCGCTGGTGTTTCGCCGTCGCGTTCGCCGCGCTCGCGGGCGGTGGACTGTTCGGCGTCATCCAGGCGCTCCACCGCACGGGCTACGTGCAGATCATCAGTAACGCGGACTACTACACCATCCTGACCGGCCACGGCGTGTTGATGGTGCTCGTGTTCACCACCTTCTTCATCGCCGGCCTGTTCCTCTGGGCCGTCACCGACAGTTTCGAGATGGATCTCCCGCGCCCGCAACTCTCGATGGCGTGGTTCGGACTGATCCTCTTCGGGACCGTGCTGGCTGCCGTGGCGATCATCGGCGGCCTGATCCAGGAGATTCCGGCCTCGGCGGACGTGCTCTTTACCTTCTACGCGCCGATGCAGGCCCACGTCATCTTCTACATCGGCGCCGCGCTGATCATCGTCGGCTCCTGGGTCGCCGGCGCGAACTACTTCCTGATGTATCGGGACTGGCGCCAGGAGAACCCCAACGAGCGCATCCCGCTCCGGTCGTTCATGGTCCTCGTGACCTTCCTGATGTGGTACCTCTGTACCATCGGAGTCGCGGTCGAGGTCGTCGTCTTCCTCATCCCGTGGTCGCTGGGTATCATCAGCCAGGTCGACCCCCTCTTTACCAGGACGCTGTTCTGGTTCTTCGGGCACCCGGTCGTCTACTTCTGGCTGATGCCGGCCTATCTGGTGTGGTACACGATCATGCCGAAACTGGCCGGTGGACGGCTGTTCAGTGACGGCCTCGCGCGGATCGTGTTCGTCCTCTTTCTGGTCCTCTCGACGCCGACCGGCTTCCACCACCAGTACGTCGACCCCGGCATCGCGGAGGGCTTCAAGTTCGTCGCGATGACGAACACGATGTTTCTCCTGCTCCCGAGCCTGCTGACCGCCTTCACGGTCGTGGCTAGTCTCGAACACGGCGCCCGCCAGAGCGGCGGGACGGGCCTGTTCGGCTGGCTGAAAGCTCTCCCGTGGGACAACCCGGCCTTCTCCGGCTGTGCGCTCGCGGGGCTGATGTTCGCGGCCGGCGGCTTCTCGGGGATGATCAACGCCGGGATGAGCATCAACTACCTCATCCACAACACCCTGTGGGTGCCCGGCCACTTCCACCTCACCGTGGGGACCGCCTTCGCGCTGACGGCGATGGCGATCACCTACTGGCTGCTCCCGCAGCTGACGGGCAAGCGTCTCCAGAAGTACACGATGGCGTCCATCCAGCCGTACCTCTGGTTCGTCGGCATGGTGCTGATGTCGAACGCCATGCACCGCGCCGGCCTGGCGGGTATCCCGCGGCGCACTGCGGACCCGACCTACCCGAACCAGGGAATCGGCTTCGAGGGCGTCGTCGGCGGCGTCAGCGAGATGCGTCTCCAGATCGCCATCGGCGGGACGATCCTCTTCATCTCCCTGCTCATGTTCCTCTACGTCGTCGGCGCGACGTGGCTGAGCGCCCGGAGCGAGCGGCTCCGCGTCAACGGCGCGATTCCGACGCCGCTCTCGCCGGCCGAGAGTTCGCCGCAGGTGCTCGACAACCTCAAACTCTGGGCGGTCATCGCCGTCCTGCTCGTCGTGCTGACCTACGGCCTCCCGCTCGGGGCGATGGCTGCCGACGGCGTCCTCTCACCGGGCGTCCCGGCCGTCCCGATGCTGCTCTGACCCGTTCGGGAACCGACTTACGACCATTCGATTCACACCACTCGACACGTGACGACTGATACGCAGGATTCGGCGGACGAACGGCGGCGCAAGCGGCTGATCCGGATCGTCGTCGTTCTCGCGCTCGCCGTCCCCCTCGTCATCGAGGGGCTGACGTTCGGCGGGCTGTTGAGCAGCACGCTCCTCGGTGGCGGCGGCGACGACGGTGGCACAGTGACACCGGACGGGACGGCGACGACGACCGCGGGCGTCGGTGTCGGCGACGAACTGCTCGCCGCCACGCCACAGCGGGAGACGCTCAGGACGGCCTCGGTTCAGGCGACCGGGGAGACGTGGACGCTGACGCTCTCGGTCACGGTCAACAACACGGCAAACAGCAGTTACCAGTTCCAGCTGGGGACCGTCGAGACGACCGGCGGAGAGACCGTCTCGAACTCCGCGAGCGTGACCGTCCCGCCCGGCGAGACGGAGACGGTGACCGGTCAGTGGTCGTTGCCGGCGGGCGATCGGCCCCGGGCCATCCAGGTCCTCGCGGTCGAGGACGTCGGCGGGAACGCGACCGTCAGCCGCGAGACGGTCCGGCTCGCACCGATTCCCGTCCAGGGTCGGTGACTCCCCGCCCCGGTGTTCAGTCGCGGACGACGACGCTCGTCCGCTGGGTCACGGGGTCGACGTAGACGACGAGCGACTCCGTGTCGGACTCGGCCTCGACGACCCAGACGCTGACCTGGCGGTCGACGCCCGTGATCGCCGCGTCGTGTCCCTCGTCGGCAATCGCTTCTTCGGCGAGTTCTCGTGCGTGTTCCTTCCCGTCGACCGTCTCGTCGGACCCGGGGAGCCGGACCGTCATGACGGGGCAGGTCGCGTGACGCACGAGCCGTTCCGCGACGCTCCCGATGATGTGGCGCTTGACGCCCGAGCGGCCGTGCGTCCCCGTGACGACGAGATCCATGTCCGCTTCCTCCGCGTAGTTCAGGATCGTGTCCGCGGGACTCCCTTCCAGAAGTTCCGTCTCGACGTCGATGCCGTGGATACGCGCCATCGTCTCGACGCGCTCGATGGCCTGTTCGCCACGCTCCTCGAGTTTGTCACGGCTCTCTCCGCCCGAGACGAGCGACGAAGCAGGTTCCTCGATGACGTGGACGACGTGGATCGCCGCGTCGTACTGTTCGGCGAGGTCGATGGCCTGCATCGCGACGTGTGCCGAGCCGACGCTGCCGTCGGTCGGGACGAGTATGCGTTCGTACACGGACGGGGAGTCGTCGCCGACGTACATATATTTCCCCGCTTTCGCTCGGGAGGCGAACGTGTGACCGTCCGTACGGGGACTCCCCCCTATCGGCTCGCCCGTTCCCGGCAGCAAACCGATAGGGAGATAACTTCTTTTCCCCCGGAATCGAAGCCCAAATATGGCCTTCCCGATCCGTGTTAACGACGTCATGAGCAGTCCCGTCGAAACCGCTACGCCCGACCTCACGGCCAGGGACGCCGCGAATCGGTGTCTCGAAGCCGAAGTCGGCTCGCTCGTCGTCGTCGACGACGGGTCCGTCGCCGGTATCGTCACGAGCGACGACTTCATGGCGCTGCTCGGCACGACCGCCGACCCCGGAACACGACCGCTGTCATCGTTCATGTCGGCCGACGTGGTGACGGTCGAGGCCAGCGCGACCGTCGGCGACGCCGTCGAAACCATGTTCGAACACGACATCGCCCGCCTGGTGGTCCTCGACGACGGCGATCTGGCCGGGGTCGTCAGCACCGACGACGTCCTCCGGCACGTGCCACAGATCCTCCAGCGCGCGGAAGTCAGTCGGGACGAGCCCCGGAGTCACGAGTTCTACGCTCGCCAGGAGACCGCCTACGACGAGGCCGACTGGGAGGTGACGAGCGAGGGGCTCTCGGACGAGTCCGTCTCCGTCGGGGACCGCGTCGAGTTCTCGAAGACCATCCGCGAAGGGGACGTGCGGACCTTCGCCGCCGCCAGCGGCGACACGAACCGTCTCCACCTCGACGAGGAGTACGCCAGCCAGACGCGGTTCGGCCGGCGGATCGTCCACGGGACCCTCGTGAGCGGCCTCATCAGCGCCGCGCTGGCACGCCTCCCCGGGGTCACGATCTACGTCTCACAGGACCTCTCCTTTCTCGGCCCGGCCGAGATCGGTGACCGGCTGACCGCGGTCTGTGAGATCGTCGACGACCTCGGGCGGAACAAGTACCAGCTCACGACGGACGTGGTCGACGCCGATGGCGAATCGGTCGTCGAGGGACAGGCCGCCGTCCTCATCGACGAGACGCCGGATACGGGGGAGGTCACCGTCGAAGCCGTGGCAAGTGCCTGAGTCGCCGGCCGCCACGCGCCGACGAACCCCGTGTCCCGTCGCACACCGGTAACCGGGCGTGCTCTCCCACGATGTCACATGCGTGCACACATATTTTACCAGTCAGAACGAACTATCGACTGGGATGACAGTCGACGAACTCGGTGAGTACGGAATGGATCGAATGGACGACGAGGAGATAACGGGATTTCTCTCGGCGCGAAACATGGGGGTGCTCGGCCTCCCGACGGCGGCCGAACCGTACCTGTTGCCGATGTCCTACGGGTTCGCGGGGGGAAGGAGCCTCTACTTTCTCTACGTAGTCGGGGCAGACAGTCGGAAGGCGGATCTGTCGGCGGGTGCCGACAATGCCAGTTTCCTCGTCTACAGCGCCGAGACGATGTTCAACTGGGAGAGCGTGCTCCTGGAGGGAACGCTCCACGAACTGTCGACCGGGAAGCGAGCGGAACTCGAAGATGCGGCGATCCCGGGGTGGCGGCCGGAACTGTTCCAGGCGGCGAGCGAGAGCGAGGAGACGCTCATCTACGAGTTCAGGATCGAGGAGTGGGCCGGGGTGCGACACACCGGCCTCCCGCCGGGACTGGCCGAGGACAGCGGCGAATCGGCCTGACGGCCGGCGGGGGACGGCCACTCCGGCGGATGGCCCACGGGTGGTCCCGCGGTCCGGGAATGGCAACGTAGGTATAAATCCGCCGGTGTGCAATGTCCGGTAGAGGAACATATGTACGACACGATCCTCGTCCCGACCGACGGCAGCGAGCACGCGGTCAGGGCGGCCGACCACGCACTGTACTTCGCGGACGCGTTCGACGCTGTCGTCCACGTCGTCAACGCGGTCGACATTCAGGCCGAGGCCGGGCCGTTCGCGGCCGGCGGCGTCGACGACGAGTTCGTCGACCGCCTCACCGAACGAGGTCGGGAGACGGTCGCGGAGATCGAGGCGACGGTGGACGCGAGCGACCGAATCGAGACGGCCGTCGTCGAGGGGCGCCCTGCGGATGCGATCCTCGACTACGCCGAGGACAACGACGCTGACCTGCTCGCGATGGGGACACACGGCCGGACGGGCGTCAGCCGCTACGTCTGGGGGAGCGTGACCGAACGCGTCGTCCGGCAGGCGCCCGTTCCGGTCCTGACGGTCCGCGAGACCGACCGGAGCCGGGTCGGCGACGGCTACGACGACGTGCTCGTCCCGACCGACGGCAGCGAGTCGGCGACTGCGGCCGTCGACCACGGGCTCGCCATCGCGGCGGCCGCCGACGCACGTGTCCACGCGCTCAACGTGATCGACGTCGGTGACGCGGCCACGACCCCCAGTATCTCGCCGCCGACGGAGTTGCTGACCGACCTCGAATCCGCGGGCCAACGGGCGACCGAGGAGATAGCGGCGCGCGCACGTGACGCGGGACTCGACGCCGTCACCGAGATTCGCGAGGGGTACCCGGCGGACGACGTGCTGGCCTACGCCGACGAGAACGACGTCGACCTGGTGGCGATGGGGACGCAGGGGCGGACCGGCCTCAATCGATACCTCCTGGGGAGCACGGCCGAGCGGGTCATCAGACACGCCGAGGTGCCGGTCGTCGCGGTCAACACGCGGGAGTGACCGCCCTGGTCTTCGGCCTGCCTGTTGGAAAAATCACAAGACAATCGCCTGCGACCAGCCACCAGTGACCGACGCACATCGCCGATCCACCGAAGAGGTGTTCGACGAGCTTGAGACGGACGCGGAGGGGCTGTCGTCCGACGAGGCTCGCCGGCGACTCGATACACGCGGGCCCAACGAGTTCGCCCGCGGGACGACCCGGTCGCCCCTCCGGATCTTCGTCGCGCAGTTCGACAGCGCTCTCATCTGGGTGCTGGTCGTCGCGGCGGTCCTCTCGGTCTGGGCCGGGCACACCGTCGACGCAGTGCTCATCGTCGTCATCGTCGTCGCGAACGGCGCCTTCGGCTTCGTGCAGGACTACCGGGCCGAGCAGAGCCTCGACGCGCTCCGGGAACTGACCGTCCCGACCGCGACGGTCAGACGGGACGGGGAGCCGACGGCGGTCGACGCGACCGAGGTGGTGCCCGGTGACGTGGTCGAACTGTCGGACGGCGACGTCGTCCCCGCGGATGGCAGGGTCCTCGACGCCACGGGGCTGGAGGTCGACGAGGCGGCGCTGACGGGCGAGAGTATGCCGGTGGGGAAGTCGTCGGACGCGGTCGACCCCGAGACGCCGCTGGCCGAGCGGACCTCGATGGTGTACAAGGGCACGAACGTCACCAGGGGGCACGGAACGGTCGCCGTCACGGCGACCGGCGAGGACACCGAGATGGGCGCGATCGCCTCGGAACTGGCGGCGACCGAGGAGACCGACACGCCCCTCCAGCGCGAACTCGACACCCTCGGGCGGAACCTCGGTATCGGGGTCGTTCTCCTGGCGGTCGTCGTGGTGCCCCTGCTCGTGTTCCGGGGAACCCCCATCGTCGAGACCGGCCTCACTGCGGTTTCGCTGGCGGTGGCCGCGGTCCCCGAGGGGCTGCCCGCCGTCGTGACGCTGACGCTCGCGATCGGCGTGCGGAGCATGGCTGACGAGAACGCCCTCGTCCGCCGACTCCCCGCCGTCGAGGCGCTGGGGTCCGTCGACACCATCTGCACCGACAAGACGGGGACCCTCACCGAAGGGAGCATGACCGTCTCGCGGGTCTGGGTCGACGATACCGTCGTCGACGTGTCCGACGGCCCGGCGGACGACGAGTCCGACCGCGTCGACCGCCTGCTCCGGGCCGGGGCGCTGTGCAATGACGCGACGGCCGAGGAGGGCGACCCGACCGAGCGGGCGCTGGTCGCCGGCGCCGAGACCGCGGGCATCGACGTGTCGACGCTGCGCGAGGACAATCCCCGGACCGACGAGGTCCCGTTCTCCTCGGAGCGGAAGTGGATGGGGACGGTCCACGGCGACCGCGCCTACGTCAAGGGGGCGCCCGAAGTCGTTCTGGGGAACGCATCGCGCGTGCTCACGGCGGACGGGCCGGCCGCCCTCACCGACGACGTGGCGGCCCGCATCGAGGAGCGGACGACCGCGTTCGCCGACGACGCCCTCCGGGTGCTGGCGGTGGCGTACACCGACGACCCCGAGGGCATGGAGGACGATCTCGTGTTCGTCGGGCTGGTCGGGATGATCGACCCGCCGCGGGCGGAGGTCGCCGACGCTATCACCGCGACCAAGCGGGCCGGCATCGACGTGAAGATGATCACGGGCGATAACGTTCGGACCGCGGCTGCCATCGCCGGCGAACTCGGCATGGGCGAGGATGTGATGGAGGGCGCGGAGGTCGAGGCGATGGACGACGCGGAACTCGGGGAGGCGGTCGAGTCCGTCGACGTCTTCGCCCGGACGTCGCCCGAGCACAAGGTGCGTATCCTCCGGGCGCTCCAGGACAACGGCCACGTCGTCGCGATGACCGGCGACGGAGTCAACGACGCCCCGGCGCTGAAAAACGCCGACATCGGGGTCGCGATGGGTGTCCGCGGAACCGACGTGGCGAAACAGGCCAGCGACGTAGTCCTGCTCGACGACAACTACTCGACGATAGAGCGAGCGGTCGAGCGCGGTCGCGCCATCTTCGACAACATCTGGAAGTTCGTCGCGTACCTGCTCTCGGCGAACGTCGCCGAAGTCGCCATCGTGTTCCTCGCGTCGCTCTTTGGCTATCTCATTCTGCCGGCCGTCCAGTTGCTCTGGATCAATCTCCTCACCGACGGCCTGCCCGCGCTGGCGCTCGGCGCCGATCCGAAAAGCGGCGACGTGATGGAGCGATCCCCGCGCGACCCCGACCGGGGGATCATCGACCGGGAGATGCTCGCGCTGATCGGCGGGACCGGGGTCGTCACGACCGCCGTGATGCTCGGTGTGATGTTCTACACCCTCGCCGGCGCGGCCGCGGTCACGCCCTACGCGCTGACGATGGTGTTCACCGGCTTCGTCGTCCTGGAGTTCGGGAAACTGTACGTGGTCCGCTGGCTCCGCGAGACGCCGACGCTCTCGAACCGCTGGCTCGCCGGTGCCGTGTCCGTCTCACTACTCCTGCAACTGGCGGTGCTGTACACGCCGCTGAACCGCTACTTCGGGACGGTCCCGCTCGAACTCGGCGACTGGGCGCTCCTCGTCGGCGTCCTCGCCGTCTGCCTCCCGCTCTATCTCCTCGTGGCCATCGGCGTCCGGCGACTGCGACCGGCGGGCTGACGCGAATCTCGCCGGGAGTGACGGTCGGCCCCAGCCCGGTGGTAGCCCGCCGCCACGTCGCTCCCGGTTCCCGGCTCGTGAGAACGACACTAGTGTTATTTGACACTCTCGCCCCTACTCTCGACTGAGATGTACGACCGAATCCTCCTCCCGACGGACATGAGCCCCGGTGTCGACCGAGCTATCGAACACGCTATCGATGCGGCACAGCGATACGACGCGGAGCTACACGTTCTCTACGTCGTCGACTCCGATGCGTACAGTTCCTACCCCGGCGACGAGTACGTCCACGAGTTCGAGGGTCTCGAAACGGCGCTCGAACAGGCCGGCCGGGAGGCGGTCTCGGAGATCGTCGACCGCGCGGAGACCGCTGATGTGACGACGGAGTCGGTCGTCCGGCACGGTGTCCCCCACGCCGAAATCCTCGAGTACATCGACGAGGCCGGTATCGGCCTGGCGGTCATCGGCTCGAAAAACCGGTCCGGCGAGTACCGCCGCCTGCTGGGGAGCGTCGCCGACCGCGTCGCGAACATGGCCGAGCGACCGGTCACTATCGTCAAGACGGCCGTCGACGAGGAGTGACCGCGGAATACCCGGCGCGTTTTTGTCGGTGGCGCGCCCGCGTCCGGGTATGTCACTCGCAGAGCGGACTCGGGAGGCCGTCCGGGCCAACCCCTTCCTCTTCGAGGCGTTGCGGGCCGGCGTCTGTAACTACACGGCCGCCGCGCGCTACCTCGATCTCGGTGCCGACGACGAGGAGGCGGTCGTCGCCGCGCTCCGCCGGTACGCGGCGGACCTGCCCGACTACGACCCCGCCGGCCGAAAAGCCCGCGTCTCGATGGAGAGCGGTCTCGCGCGGGCCGATACCGACGAGGGAACCGACCCGCTCCTGGCGGTCGGCGACACCGCGTTCGCGGCCGGTGGCGGGTCGTTCACCGGACTGCTCGTGAACGGGACCGTCGACGCGACGGTGCTCCGACACGTCCTCGGCGGGCTCGCTGCCGAGGACATCACGGTCGAGGCCGCCGGCGCGACCGAGGACGCGGCGGTCGTCGTCGTGAGTCGGCGCGACGGGGCCGACGCGGTCCGGGTCGTCGAGCGGGCGCTGGAGACGGTGTCCGGGGAGTGAAAGGCCGTCGGCAGGCCCCGACTCACGGACCGCCAGCTTGAAACGCTCGCCCGAGTACTCCCCGGTAATGACCCTTCGCGTGACGAACTCGCTCACCGGCGAGCGCGAGCCGTTCGAGCCCGCGGATCCCGACTCGGTGCTGCTCTACTACTGCGGGCTGACGACCTCCGACCCCCCGCACCTGGGCCACGCTCGCGGCTGGGTTCACGTCGACGTCATGCACCGCTGGCTGTCGTGGCTCGGCTACGACGTGCGCCACGTCGAGAACTTCACCGACGTCAACGAGAAGATCGTCGCCCGCGTCGGCGAGGACGGCGAGAGCGAGGCCGACGTGGCCGAGCACTACATCGGCCAGGTCATCCGCGATATGCGCTCGCTGAACCTCCGCCGGGCCGAGGTCTACCCCCGCGTCTCCGAGCACGTCCCCGAGATCGTCGACACCGTCGAGACGCTGGTCGAGACGGGCTACGCCTACGAGGCCAACGGGTCGGTGTACTTCGACGTGACGACTTTCGAGGACTACGGCAAGCTCTCGAACCAGGACATAGACGAGATCGACGCTCAGGGCGACCCCGACGAACAGTCGGAGAAGCGCAACCCCGCCGACTTCGCGCTGTGGAAGGCCGGCGGCGTCGACCCCGGGGCCATCGCCGACCACCAGCACGAGGAAGCGGCCCCGCCCGAGGAGGCCTGCGAGACGGCCCAGACCTGGGACTCGCCGTGGGGCGAGGGCCGGCCCGGCTGGCACATCGAGTGTTCGGTGATGAGCACGACCCACCTCGACGACACCATCGACATCCACGTCGGCGGACAGGACCTCGTCTTTCCCCACCACGAGAACGAGATCGCCCAGAGCGAGGCCGCCACTGGGCAGCAGTTCGCCCGCTACTGGCTCCACGTGGGCCTGCTGGAGACTGCCGACGAAAAGATGTCCTCCTCGCTTGGCAACTTCGCCACCGTCGCGGCGTTCGTCGGCGACCACGGCGCGAACGTCGCCCGGACCTTCCTGCTCTCGACGGCGTACAACAACAGCGCGACCTACAGCGAGGAGACGATCACCGAAGCGACGGAACGCTGGGAGCGACTCGAACGCGGCTACGAACGAACCGTCGAGGTCTGTGACAGCACCGACGCCCGGACGAAGGTCACGGACGAGGCTCTCCGCGACGCGGTCGCAGACGCCCGCGACTCGTTCGTCGACGCGATGAACGACGACTTCAACACCCGCGAGGCGACGACGGCTCTCCTCGATCTCGCCGCCGCCGCCAACCGCCACGTCGACGACCACGACGAGTACGACTACGTCGCGCTCAGGCGGGCCGTCGAGACGTTCGAGGAGTTCGGCGAGGGCGTCCTCGGCCTCGTCTTCGGCGGCGCGAGCGAGGGCGAGGTCCGGGTCGCACAGGAACTGGCCGACCTCGTGCTGGCGGTCCGCGAGCGCGAACGCGACGCCGGCAACTACGAGCGCGCCGACGACCTCCGCGACGAACTCCAGGCGCTCGGTATCAGTATCGAGGACACGGACGACGGTCCTGTCGCGCGGTTCTGACACGCTCCGCGGGACAGTACAAGGATTGAGAATCGGGAGCCTATTTTTATAAGCGGGCGTGACCGACTCCCGGTGAGTACAGATGACCGGGGCCGAGGGCCGTCCTGCGGCGATTTGCGTGACGAACGCCAAGGGCGGGACTGGTAAGACGACGGTGGCGATCAACGTCGCGGGTGCGCTCAACGAGCGAGGGCGGGACGTGCTGTTCGTCGACCTCGACCCCCAGGGCAACGCCACGGAGGGGCTCGGACTGGTCGAGGCCTACGACGCCGCGCCGCCGACGCTGTTCGACGTGTTGACCGACCCCGAGCAGCGCGACGCGCTGTCGGATATCGTCGTCTCCCACCCGGAGATGGACGTGGTGCCGAGCAACATCGATATGCTCCAGGCCGAGCACGAGCTGACGCTGGCGAACGTGATGGCGAAACTGGCCGCGGACCCGACGCTCGATGGCGACCCGGCGGGGCTGGCGCCGCTGACGATCAACGCCGGCCCGTCGACCGTCGAGGGTGACCACGCGCTGGACGCGCTCCACCTGGCCCTCGCCGAACTGGAGACCGACTACGACTACGTCGTCGTCGACTCCCCGCCCTTTTACGGGCAGTTGACCGACACGGCCATCTACGCGGCCCGGAACGTCCTGATTCCGGCACTGACGGAGGCCACCTCCGAGCGGGCCATCGAACTCCTGTTCGACCAGATCGCGGCCCTGGAGGACCGGACCGGCATCTCGATCACCGAACTCGGCGTGGTCGCGAACCGCGTCGAGTCGACCAACGAGGACGAGGAGATGCTCCAGTGGCTCGAGACGGTCTTTTCGGACGTGCCGGTCTGGGCGGTCCGCAAGCGGGTCGCCCTCCAGCGGTCGTTCTCGCAGGGCGAGTCGCTGTTCCGGTACGACCCGACGGTCGACATGGCGGACGTGTTCACCGACATCGCGACGACGCTCGACGAGCGCTTCGGCTACGTCGAGGAGGTTACAGCATGACTGACGAGGATTCAGACGACGACCGAATGGAACGGGCGGATCGAATCAGACGGATGCGCGAGGGACGCCGCTCTCGCACGGACGGCGCCGGCGACACCGAGACGGTCGGGGAGTCCGACGACGGCGACCCGGAGCCGGTCGAGGAACCCGACGACGGCGACCCCGAGAGCGACGCCGCGGACGCCGGTACCACCGTTGACGCCGACGCCGCCGGTAGCGACGAGTCGGCGGCGGCCGACGAGTCGGCGAGCGACCCGGCCGCGGAGAACGGTGACGACGTGGGGTCGTCGGCGACGGTCGACGGGACGACCGATCCGGAGTCGGGCGAGACCGACGCCGTCGGGGAGACCACCACGGACGCCGGCGGCTTCGAGTTCGAGGCGTCGAACGGCGACGGTGAGACGGCGGCCGACGACGCCACCGACGAACTCACCGTCGACGCAGAATCGGATGCCGCGGCGGCAGACGCCGCGACCGACGACGACCCGACGGACGTCGCTGCGGACATCGCGGAGACGCAGTCGGGGGTCGCGGAGTCGGTATCCGCAGGCGACGCGGAGAACGCGGTCGCGGGCCTCGGCGGCGCCACGTTCGCGATCCCGGACCAGGCGACCACCGTAGCCGAGGACGACGAGGCCATCGACGCCGAAGGGACCGTCGCAGCCGCCCGCGCGGCCGCCGCGGCCGGCCGCCGGACCGCCGCCACCCACGACCGGACGCGCGTCCTGGAGTTCGAGCTGGGCGACGAGCGGTTCTGTCTCGATATCGACTACATCGAGGAGATCGTCGAACTGGAGAACATGACCAGGGTGCCGAACTCGCCGTCCTACGTCGAGGGCGTCGTCGACCTCCGCGGGCAGGTGACTGCGATCATCAACCCGAAAGACGCCCTCGACGTCGGCGACGAGGGCCGGGGCAAACTCATCATCGTCTTCGACTCCGAGCAGATGGACGAACAGGGCCATCTCGGCTGGGTCGTCGACGAGGTCCGTCAGGTCACGCCCGTCGCCGAGGACGAGGTCAACGAATCGCCCGACGAGGACGCCGAACACATCAACGGCGTCATCAACCGCGAGGACGAGGACGACTTCGTCGTCTGGACGACACCCGAACTCGCACTGCAATCCACCTGATCGGCTCGGTTACTCCGCTCCGCCGTTTTCCGCGTCGCCGTCGTTCCAGTCGAGGGTGTCGACCGGGTCGTCGGGGACGTCCGCGTCGGGACTCGCGCCCGTCGCGAGGTCGAGTTCCTCGGTGACGAGGTCGACGGCCTGCTCGATGGCGCCGACGGAGGTCAGGTGGCCGGCGCCGATGCTCGTCTTGAGCGCGATGGCCGCCGGACCGGTCAGCACGACGCCGCCGACCTGTGCGACCGCGCCGTCGCCGACGGAGACCAGCCAGCCCGGCGAGTCGAACTGGAAGGCGTCCAGCCGGGGCTCGAATCCCGCTCCGCCCGCCAGTTCGTGTTCGACGAGCCGTTCGACGTTCTCGGCGGCCACGCGCGCGGCCCTGATCGCGGATTGGGAGGCGGCCGGGACGGCCGACCCGTCGGCATCCACCAGGCGCCCGGCGTCACCGACGACGAACGTGTCGTCCGCCAGCCGGAGCCGTGCTTTCACGACTGGCCGCTCTCCGTCGAGGGCGTCCGGGCCGCGGATACCGCCGGTCCAGACGAAGACGTCGGAGTCGATTTCCGTTCCATCGTCGAGCGTGACCGTCTTTTCGTCCGCCTCCGTGACCGTCGCGAGCGTCCGGATCGTCACGCCCCGCTCGGTCAGTTCGTCCGCGACCGTCCGCTGGAAGTTCTCGGGGAAGTTCGGCGCGACCGCGGCCGCCTGTTCGAGCAGATGGACCGTTACCTCCTCCGCGACACCCTCCTCCCGGGCCAGTGCCGTCAGTTCGCCGGCCGTCTGGACGCCCGAGAGGCCCGCTCCGCCGACGACGACCGTCGTCTCGCCGCCCTCGTCGACGGCGTCGAGGAAGTCCGCCCGGATGTCGGCCGCATCGTCGAGGCTCTTCAGCGGCGTCGCGTGCGCCTCCACGCCGGGGAGGTCGTAGAAGGCCGCCTCGGAGCCGAGCGCGACGATACCGGCGTCGTAGTCGAGCGTCTCCTCGCCGTCGAGCGTGGCCTCGCCGGCCGCCGGGTCGATGTCGGTGACGCGGGCCTCACGGATCGTCGCCCAGTCGAGGGGCTCTTCGAGCGGGACGCGGAGCGCGTCGGCGACCGAGGGTCGGCGGATCGCCCGGTGTATCTCGTGGAGGACGAGGTGGTAGTCGTGCTGGTCGACGACCACGAGGTCGGCTTCGGGAGGGAGATTCCGTTCCAGGCGTCGGGCGGCAGTGAGACCGGCGTAGCCGGCCCCGAACACGGCGACTCGCATACCGTGAGGTAGGCCGCCGTCCGGTAAAACCTGCCGCTCGCGGCGGGTGTCGAACCGGTGCCCCGACGCCCGGAACGGGACGCCGCTCAGAACAGCGCCTCGTCCGCCTCGAGCACGCGCGCGGGACCGCCCACGCCCCAGACGTGCGTGTCGACGCCACAGTCCGCGACGGCCGCCTCGACGCGGTCGACGTGGTCGGCGGTCGTGTTCACGTAGACGCTCGCGCCCGTGTCGACCGAGAAGTAGACCGGCACGCCCGCCTCGCGGAGGTCGCGGACGGCGTTGAACACCTCGATGGTCCGGGGCTGCCAGTAGACCCACCCGGCGGGGCCGGTCATCGTCGTCGCCGCCAGCGATAGCGAGTCGTGTTCCGCCAGTTCGAACGCCCGGTCGAAGTCGCCGGCACGGAGCGCGTCCCGCGCCTCGGCGATCTGGCCGTGGATGTGGGCCATCCGCGCCTCGAACATGTGGCTGTCTGCGGCCTCGCGGTGGGCCTCTTCGGTCTCCTTGTAGGCCGGCACCTCCGCGGCGACGACCCGGAGGTCGTCCTCGAGGTCGGTCTCGATGCGCTCGGAGCGACAGTCCTCGTCGTTCAGCCCCGTCCGGAGATGGGAGAACGCGCCGGTGACGGCCCTGGCCGCCGACGAGGAGCCGCGGCGGGCGACCGCCGAAATCTCGGGCCGTGTCATATCGAGGTCGGCCGCGGCCGTGAGCGCACGCGCTGCGGCGGCGAAACCCGACGAGGAGGAGCCGAAGCCGATGTTCGTCGGGAAGGAGTTCTCCGACTCGAAGCGGACGTGGTGGTCGATGCCGGCCAACTCGCGGACGTGGTCGACGACGGCGTCGATGCGTTCGGCGCCGCGGCCGCCGACCTGGTCGCCGTCGATGACGTACACGTCTTCGTCCAGGCCCGGATCGAACTCGGCGGTCGTCACCGTGTGGCTCGGAGCCGTACAGACGCTGATGGAGTCGTGATAGGGGAGCCGCAGTTCCTCGTCGCGCATCCCGTGGTACTTCACGAGCCCCTGGATCGGGTGGGCTTTCGCCGTCGCTTTCATACTCCCAGTTCCGGCGACCCGCGACTTGGCGCTTTTCGTTCGCGGGCGAAAAACGACGACTGCCGGCCGCTCAGAACAGCGCCGCGGCGGCGTCGACGGCCGTCGAGGAGACTGGGTTGAACGCGGGCAGGAGCAGGAACGTCATCACCGCGGCGGCGACGACGGCCGCGTACAGGCCCGTCGGGTAGCTGTCGATCTCCAGTCCGTCGACGGGGTCCTCGATCCACATCGCCTTGACGACCTTCGTGTAGTAGAACAGCGACAGCGCGCTGTTGACGACGAGGGCCGCCCCGAGCAGCCACGCGCCGGCGTTGGCCGTGGCCGCCAGCAGGGCGTACTTCGAGAGGAAGCCCCCGCCGACCGGCAGGCCCGCGAGGCTGAACAGGAAGACGGTCATCGCGGTACAGGCCACCGGGGCCTGCGTCGCGAGGCCGTTGTAATCCTCGAAGGTACGCCCGACGCCCCAGTACTCGGCCAGCGCGACGAACAGGAACGCGCCGGTGTTCATGAAGCCGTAGACGAGCAGGTGCATCATGCTCGCCCCGAGCACGAAGCCGCTGTCGGTCGCGCCCGACAGCGCGGCCAGGCCGATGAGCGCGTAGCCCGCGTGCCCGACCGAGGAGTACGCGAGCATCCGCTTGACCTTCTCCTGGGTCGCCGCCGCGAAGTTCCCGATGGTCATCGTCACGACGGCGAGGACGGTGAACACGACGCCCCAGTCGAGCGTCGCCGCGACGATTTCGAGCGGGAAGGCGATAGTGAACACGCGGAACGCGAGCACGAACCCGGCGGCCTTCGAGGCCGACGAGAGGAACCCGGAGATGGGCGCGGGCGCGCCCTCGTAGGCCTCCGGCGCCCAGAAGTGGAAGGGAACGGAGGCTGTCTTGAACGCGAAGCCGCCCGCGACCATCAGGATACCGACGCCGAGGATGCCGGCGTCGGCCGGGCCGGCCGTGGTCAGCGCCTCGGCGATGGCGTCGAGCTGGAGCCGCCCGACCGCGCCGTACACCAGCGAGATGCCGTAGGCGAACACCGCCGACGACAGCGCGCCGATCAGGAAGTACTTCAGCCCCGCCTCGACGCTCCCGCGGTTGTCCTTCAGGAAGGCCACGAGGGCATAGGAGGGGAGGCTCAGCAGTTCGAGGCTCACGAACGCGACCGCGAGGCCGTTGGCCGAGGCCATCAGCGCCATCCCGGTCGTCGCCATGAGCACGAGCGCGTAGTACTCCGCCTCGTACCGCTGCCCCTTCAGGTAGTCGTAGCTGGCGATACAGACCAGTGCCGCCACGCTCCCGAACAGGAACGTGAAAAAGAGGCTCATCCCGTCGACGACGATCTGCCCGCCGAACAGTTCGATCGCGCCGCCGGTTCCGGGCATCCCCGTCCCCGCGATCAGGTACCAGCCCGAGACGAGCGTCGCCGCGAGCGTCCCGACCGTGGCGACGGCCGCCAGGAAGGCCGGATACGTCGATTCGGGGTCGACACTGTCGATGACCAGTAGGGCGAGCGCGGTCAGGCCAAACAGCAAGACTGGCGCCAGCGCGGTCCAGTCGGGCAGTGGCGTGGCGGCCTCACCGCCCGCCTGTGCGAGTACCTGGATCGACGACATCTATGCACCACCTCCCAGTGCGGGCATCCCCGCAACGGCATCCTGGATCATCTTGTAGAACAGGTCGGGCGCGACACCGAGCGCGATCACCAGCACGAGCAGGACCACGAGCGGTGCCACGTCGTGGACCGGCGCGCGGCCGATCTCGTAGTCGGTTTCGAGCTCGTACGCGCCAAAGAGCGTGCGCTGCATCGCCCAGAGCAGGTAGCCGGCGACGATGACGATGCCGAACATCGCCAGCCCGGTGAAGATCGGCGCGGCCGCGAGCACCGTCGACCGGAACGAGCCGATGAACACGAGCACCTCGCCGGCGAACCCGCTCATCAGTGGCAGCCCCATGTAGCCGAAGGCCGCGGCCACGAACACGCCGACGGTGACCGGCATCCGGTCGGCCATCCCGGACATGTCGCCGACCATCCGGGTGTGGGTCTCGTTGTAGATGACGCCCACGGCCATGAACATCAGCCCGGAGATCAGCCCGTGGCTGACCATCTGGAAGGTCGCCCCGCCCATCCCGTGTGGGGTGAACGCGACCAGTCCGAGGATGACGTACCCCATCGACGAGATGGAGGAGTAGGCGACGATCCGTTTGAGGTCCTGCTGGGCCAGCGCCAGCAGCGCCCCGTAGATGACGCTCGCGACGCCGAAGATGGCGATGATCTCCGCGTTCACGGCGGCCACGTCCGCGAGCATCGTGAAGTTGAACCGCAGGAGCGCGTAGGTCCCCATCTTCAGCAGGACGCCGGCCAGAAGCACCGACACCGGGGTCGGTGCCTCGACGTGTGCGTCCGGCAACCAGGTGTGGACCGGGACGATGGGCACTTTCACCGCGAAGCCGGCGAACATGGCGATGAACGCGACCAGCTTCAGCTGTGCCGGGCCGATCCCCGCTAGCGAGCCGAGTTGGCCGCTGTTCAGCGCCTGCGCGATGGCCGGCATGTCGAGCGTCGTGATCGACCCGCCGAGGCCGAACACGAGGGCGAAGAAGCCGACGAACATCACCAGGCTGGCGACGTTCGTGTAGACGAAGAACTTGATCGCGGCGTACTTCCGGCGCGGGCCGCCCCAGACCCCGATCAGCAGGTACATCGGGACCAGCACGGCCTCCCAGAAGACGAACCAGACCATGAAGTCGAGCGCGGCGAACACGCCGATGAGGCTCGCCTCCATGAACAGCACGAGGCCGTAGAACTGCGACTGGCGCTCGTCGATCGGCGTCCACGCGCTGATGATCGCCAGCGTCGTCAACACCGTGGTCAACACCACGAGCGGCATGGAGATGCCGTCGAGGCCGACGTGCCAGTTCAGCGTGTAGGGACCGAAGCTGATCCACTGGGCCATCGTCTCGAAGGCCAGTTCGCCGTCGGCGAGCAGGGCGTTCCCGCTGCCGTCGAAGTTGGCGTACATCCAGAGGCTGCCAACCGTCGGGACCAGGCTGAGGACGGCCGCGAACTTCCCCGCGTACTCGTCGGGCGCGAAGAACACGAGGAAGGCCCCGACCAGGGAGGCGGCGAGGAGTGCTTCGATTTGCATCTAGAACCACCCCCCGACGACGCCGAAGGCGACCAGCAGGACGACCAGCCCCAGCGTCAGCAGGGCCGCGTAGTTGGTCACCACGCCCGTCTGGATGCGCCGGAGGCGCTCGCCCGAGAACAGGCTGATGCTACTGATGCTGTTGACGACGCCGTCGACGATGGACTGGTCGAAGGTGTCCGCCGCCTTCGCGAGCGGCACCGTGACACCCCGTGCCAACCAGACCTGATACTCGTCCTGGTAGTAGTTGTGCATGAGCAGCGTCTGCAACCCGCCGAGCTTGGCCGTGTGCTCGGTCGGTTCGTCCACGTTGTAGAGTTTGTACGCCAGTCCCGCGCCCGCCAGGGCCAGCCCCAGCGAGAGCGCGGCCGAGATCAACAACGTCGGGATCTCGCCGCCCGCGATGTAGGTCGCCTCGATTCCGGCGACGTCTTTCAGAATCGGCTCGTAGTGTTCGAGCCCGGTCAGGAACTCCGCGTTGAGCGCCTCGGAGCCGACCAGCCACTTGTGCAGGAAGTCGATGTGCAGCCCCGTCAACTTCGCGACCGGAACCATGTTGATGAAGCCGATGGTCGCCGCGAGGACGCCGAGCACCGCCAGCGGGACCTTCACGTTCCAGCGCACGCCGTGGGGGTCCGCCGCGGTCTCGCTCCGTGGCTCGCCGTGGAAGGTCAGGAAGACCATCCGGAAGGTGTAGAAGCCGGTCACGAAGACGGCCAGCAGGCCCATCGCCCACGCGACCAGCAGCACCGGAGTGCCGAGACCGTGGATGAGCGCCTCGTACAGCACCTCGTCTTTCGACCAGAAGCCCGCGAACGGGAAGATGCCCGCCAGCGCCAGCGACCCCGAGAGGAACGTCCAGTACGTCACGGGCATCTCGTCTTTGAGTCCGCCCATGTCCCACATGTTCTCGTTGTGGTGCATGGCGATGATGACCGACCCCGCGCCGAGGAAGAGGAGCGCCTTGAACACGGCGTGGGTGGTCAGGTGGAAGACCGCGGCCACGTACCCGCCCGACCCCAGCGCGAGCATGATGTACCCGTACTGTGAGATCGTCGAGTACGCGAGCACCTGCTTGATCTCGCGCTTGACGACGCCCATCGTCGCCGCGAACAACGCGGTGAAACCGCCCACGAGCGCGATGATGGCGAGTGCCGTCGGCGAGAGCAGGTAGAAGCCGTACATCCGCGCGACGAGGTAGACACCAGCCGCGACCATCGTCGCCGCGTGAATCAACGCCGAGACGGGCGTCGGGCCTTCCATCGCGTCCGGGAGCCACGTGTGGAAGGGGAACTGCGCGGACTTGCCGACGACCCCGCCGAGCACGAGCACGCCCAGCACCGTGAACCAGGCCTGCTCGCCCAGGCCGAGGTAGGTGGTCACCGCCCCCTCACCAGCGAGCGCCTGCTCCGCGAGGTGTGGGAAGCCCGATTCGGTGACGAACAGGCCGGTCCCGAAGGTCGCGAAGATGCCGACGACGCCGACGAGGAAGAAGTAGTCACCGAAGCGGGTGACCAGGAAGGCCTTCTTCGCGGCGCTCGGCGGACCGTCCTCGCGGAACCAGAAGCCGATCAGCAGGTACGAACAGAGGCCGACCAGCTCGAAGAACATGAACGCCATCAGGATGTTGTCGGCCATCACGAAGGCGAGCATGCTGAAACTGAAAAGCGAGAGCTCGGCGTAGTACCGCGGGAGCCCGCCTTCGCCCTCGTCGTTCATGTAGCCGAGCGAGAAGACGAACACGAGCAGGGAGATCAGCGAGACGATGGTGAGCATCAGCGCCGACAGCGGGTCGACGAAGTAGCCCAGTTGGAGGTCGAAGGTGTTGACCCCCGAAGCGAAGGTCCAGATCGTCTCGTGGTGGGCCGTCTCAGCGCCCGGCCCGAACGGGAAGATGCCGGCGACGTTCAGGACGGCCCAGAACGACAGCAGCAGCGAGAAGCCCATCGCGAAGATGCCCGCGAGGGCGCCTTTCTTCGGCATGTAGTCGCCAAAGAGCAGGGCGACCAGGAACGATACGAACGGTAGCGCCGCGATCGCCGGCACGAACTCGTATGCTGTGATTACCTCGGCCATGTTACCACCTCATGGTCGTCGCGTCGGTTACGTCCACGTCCTTGAAGTTACGATACAGCACGAGGATGATGCCGATCCCGACCGCCACCTCGGCGGCCGCCAGCGCCATCGTGAACAGTGAGAACACCTGTCCGGTGAGGTTGCCCCACTGGAAGGAAAACGCCACGAGGTTGATGTTCGCCGCGTTGAGCATCAACTCGACCGACATCAGGAATATCAGTGCGTTCTGCCGGGTCAGGATCCCGAACAGACCGATGCAGAACACGGCCGCCGACAGCACCAGGTAGTACTGAACGGGGACCGTCATGGGTCGGCACCTCCCTCGTCGGAATCGTCGTCGCCATCGTCCCTGCGACCGCGGACGGCCCTGCCGAGTTCACGGCCGCCGTCGGCCAGCACGTTCGTCACGCTGCCATCTTCCTCGCGGCGCGCGAGCATGACGGCACCGACGAGCGCGGCCACGAGCACCGCGTCGATGATCTCGAAGGCCACCAGGAACTCCTCGCCGCTGTGGGTGGACAGATCGGCGAGGTTGAACATGAGGTAGCCGATGGAGGCCGTAATCGACCCGTCCTCGGGGAACCCCGTCGGTGAACCCAGCTGTGCCGTGAGGAACACGCCGGCGAACACGGCGAACAGTGCCACGGCGACGAGCCCGGTGACGAGCTGATTGCTCGCCTTCACGAGCCGCGGCCGTGTCATGCGGGCACCTCCTCCTCGTCCGTGTCCGTGTCCCGCGTGAGCATCACCGCGAAGGTGATGAGGACGAGCACGCCGCCCACGTACACCAGGATTTGCATTGCGGCCACGAACTCGGCCCGCAACATTACGAAGTGGACTGCCACGCTCAACAGCGCGACCCCGAGCATCAGTGCCGAGCGCCAGATGTCGCGCAACAGGACGACACCCAGACTGCTCAGCACAGTGATGAGCGCGAACAGCCCAAATGCGATTGTTTCAGGCAATGCCATCGTTACCTCGAAACTCTACGCGGTGGCCCTTTGAAGATTTCTTTCTGGTTCCGCGTACACGCGCACGATTTGCCACCATCGTGACAACTAAAATGAATTTAGGCCGGTGACGACGGCCGTTCGGGCCGAAGGTGGCACCAAACCAGGCACAAAGCCGCGAAGGCCGGCAGAAACGGGGCAGCGACGCGCGGCCGGCGCGCGATGGAACGCGGTGCGCGAAAACGAGCTACTGATAGTCCACTTCGCCGTCGCCCTCCCACCTTTTTCCGCTCGGGTGGCCTGCGGCCACCACTCGCGGCAAAAACGTGGGCGAAAAAGCGGGACCTCACTGCGTTCGGTTCCGTGAACCGCGCCCTACGGGCGCGGATGCT
The DNA here is from genome assembly GCF_023028345.1 of Halorientalis marina. GTDB lineage: Archaea > Halobacteriota > Halobacteria > Halobacteriales > Haloarculaceae > Halorientalis > Halorientalis marina. The sequence goes on from NZ_CP095487.1 coordinate 1,363,557, forward strand.
CGACTACTGATAGTCCACTTCGCCGTCGCCCTCGCCGATCCACGCGCCGCGGTCGGGTTCGCGGGATTCGAGCGGGTCGATGTCCTTGTACCACGGGACGTTTTTGAGTTCCTCCATGCTGTAGGCGAACTCGTCTTTCGTGTCCGCGGTGAACTCGAAGTTCTGGGTCAGCAAAATGGCGTCGACGGGGCAGACCTCCTCGCACAGGCGGCAGTAGATACACTGCCCGATGTGGAGGTTGTACTGCTCGCCGTTGCGCTGTTCGTCGGTGACGATCTGGATGGTGTCGTTCGGGCAGACGTTCTCACACTGCCGACACCAGATGCACCGCTCCTGACTGAACTTGTGGACGCCGCGGAACCGCGGGCTGACGTCGGGTGCGGTGTCCGGGTACTCGACGGTGAACGTCTCGCCGCCGAGCGCGTGTTTCATCGTCGTTGCCATCGACTTGAGGAGTCCGATCATAGCGTATCACCTCTGACTGTCGCGAGCGGGACCATTAGACGACCACCCCGACGATGATCGCCGTCAACAGCAGGTTCGCGAAGGAGAGCACGAGCATCCCCTTCCAGCCGATCTGGATCAGCTGGTCGATGCGAACCCGCGGTAGCGCCGACCGCGCCCACTGCGTGAACAGGAACACGGCCCAGATCTTGATGACGAACCAGACGATCCCCGGCAGGACCGGCCCGGCCGGGCCGCCGAGGAAGATCGTCGCGATGATCGCGCCGCCGAGGAACACGTGGATGAACTCGCCCAGGTACAGCAGGACGAAGTACACCGACGAGTACTCGGTCTGGTAGCCGGCGACGATCTCGGTCGGGGCTTCCGGGATGTCGAAGGGGTTCCGGCCGACCTCCGCGAGGTTCGCGACCATGAACAGCACGAACGCGAAGGGGTTCACGAACGCGAACCACGAGGGGATCGAGATCCCGCCGACGGTGAATAGCGTCTGCTGTTGCACCCCGACGATCGTGTTGGGGGCGTTGACGTTCCCCAGCTGGAGCGTCCCGGCGAAGATGACGACCGACACGCCCGTCAGCACGAGCGGAATCTCGTAGGCGAGGTTCTGCGCGACCGCGCGCAGACTCCCGAGCAGGGAGTACTTGTTGTTCGACGCGTAGCCGGCCATCACGAGTCCGAGGGACGCGATGGAGGCGACGGCGAACACGTAGGCCAGCCCCGTTTCGGGGTCGGCCACCTGAATGCCGTTGCCCATCGGGATGACCGCGAAGCCGAGCAGCGCGGAACTGGCGAGCACGAGGGGTGCGAGGTCGTAGGCCGGCCGGTCCGCCTTTTCGGGTATGATGAGTTCCTTCGAGAGCAGGCGCACGGCGTCGGCGACGATGATCAGGAGGCCGAACGGGCCGACGCGGTTGATCGCGATCCGGTCGGTGAACGCTGCCGTGATCTTCCGTTTCGCCCAGATGACCAGCGCGGTGTTGGTCAGCATGAAGGTCCCGACTAGTGCCGCGCCGACGATGGACATCGCGAACAACGACAGCGGGTCGTTCGGGTTGAGCCCGACGAGCCGCGCCAGGGTCTCGGGAAGCGGTGCGCTCTGCAGGAGGACCATCAGCGGTCCACCTCCCCGAGCACGATGTCGAGACTACCGAGCGAGGCGATCATGTCGGGGATGTACTCGCCCTCGGACATGACCGGTAGCGTCTGCAGGTTCGAGAAGCACGGGCTGCGAATCTTGAACCGGGCGGGCTTGTCGGTGCCGTCCGAGCGGATGTAGATGCCGAGTTCCCCTTTGGCGCCTTCGACGGCACGGTAGATCTCGGTGTCGGGCTCGGGCTTCAGGGTCCGCGGGACGTTGGCCTGGATGGTCCGCTCCTCCTCCGGCCAGTCCTCGAGCAGGTCGACACACTGCTCGATGATCTTCGCCGACTCCTCGACCTCTCGCATCCGGCAGAGCACGCGACTGTAGTTGTCACAGCCGTCTTCGGTCACCACGTCCCAGTCGAGTTCGTCGTAGTAGCCGTAGGGATCGTCCCTGCGGAGGTCGTAGTCGATGCCGGACCCGCGCGCGACCGGCCCCGTCGCGCCGTAGTCCTTGACGGTCTCCGGGGGGAGAATCCCGGTGTCGACACACCGCATCTGGAAGATCTCGTTCGAGGTGATGAGGTCGTGGTACTCCTCGAGTTTCGCCGGCAGTTCGTCGAGGAAGTCCCGGGTCTTCTCGAAGAACTCCTCGCGTGGCTCGGGGAGGTCCCAGACGACCCCGCCCAGCCGGAAGTAGTTGAACATCAGCCGCTGGCCGGTCAGGTCCTCCAGGATGTCCTGGGTGATCTCACGGTCGCGAATCGCGTACTGGAAGATCGCCGTGAAGTCGCCGTAGACGTCCAGCGCGAACGTGGCGAGCGCGAGCATGTGCGAGGCGATCCGGCACAGCTCCGCGCCCATCGTCCGGATGATCTGGGCGTACTCGGGCACCTCGATGTCCGCCAGGTCCTCCGCCGCACGGGCGTAGGCCCACTCGTTGAGCAGGCCGGCCGAGATGTAGTCCCACCGGTCGGGGTAGGGCATGATCTGGTGGCGGTAGGTCCCCTGCTGGCAGAGTTGCTCCTCACAGCGGTGGAGGTAGCCGATGTCCGGGTCGATGTCGGCCACCTGCTCGCCGTCGAGCACCGTCTCGACGTGGAGGACGCCGTGGGTCGCGGGGTGGTGGGGACCGATGTTGATGAACATCGTGTCCGCGTCCTGGGCGGCACGCTGGTCTTCCGCCAGCGGATTGGCGTGCTCGCGGAGGGAGACGATCTGTGGCTGGGTCTGGTCGTAGTCCAGCGACAGGGGGTGTCCCTGCCAGGTCTCGGGCAGGAGGATGCGACGGAGGTCCGGGTGGTCCTCGTACTCGATACCGACGAGGTCGTAGGCCTCCCGCTCGTGCCAGTCGGCGGTCCGGAACACGTCGTTCGCGCTCTGACTCACGGGGTCGTCCTTGCTCGTCGGGACGACGACGCTGAGTTCCTGTGTCGGGTCCTCGTACTTCTTGAGGTGGTAGATGGACTCGTAGCGGTCCCCGTACTCCTGGGCCGTGACGCAGGAACAGTGGTCGAAGCCGGCTTCGTTCTTGAGCCGCGAGAGCACGTCCTGCACCGCGTCGGGCCGGATGACGAACCCCTCGGCGTTGACGTGTTCCTCGCGACCGAGGAGGTCGTCGCCGACGAGGTCGGCCAGCGCGTCGTAGTCGAGGCCGTCCGCGGTCTCGCCGACGGCCGGCAGGTCAGCGTCGGGTTCGGGTTCTTCAAGGCTCATGGCGAATCAACCCAGTTGTACCGCATGACGAGGTCGTCCTCGTCGATCTGGTCGGCCAGTTTCTCGACGATCTCGTCCTGTTCGAGGTCGCCGAACTGCTCCATCTCGTAGGGCTTGACCGTCACCGGGGCGGTCTCGCCGTTGGCGATGCGCTCCTGGAGCTTTGCGACGCCGTAGATGAGGGCTTCGGGCCGGGGCGGACAGCCGGGGACGTGGATGTCCACCGGGATGACCTCCTCGGCGCCCTTGATGACGTTGTAGCCCTCCTGGAACGGGCCGCCGGAGATGGTACACGACCCCATGCCGATGACGAACTTCGGCTCGGGCATCTGGTCGTAGACCCGCTTCATCCGCGGGGCGAACTTCGAGACGATGGTCCCTGGGACGATGATCACGTCGGCCTGTCGCGGCGACGCGCGGGGCACGCCGGCCCCGAAGCGGTCCAGGTCGTGCTTGATCGCGTACGTGTGAATCATTTCGATGCTGCAGCAGGCGATCCCGAACTGCAGCATGAACATGGAGGAGCCCCGGACCCAGTTCATGAACTTGTCGAACTTGGTCAGGATGAACGGGGTCGACCCGAAGGCCTCCCGAAGTGGGGAGTTGAAGCGGTTGTCGACGCCCTCCCCGATCCGGGCTTCCTGTGTTGACTGTCCCGCGCCGGCCGTGTTGTCGCTACTCATGTACGTTCGACCTCCTGTTCGCTGGCCCGCGGTGAGCGGACCCACTTGACCGCGCCGTTACGCCACGCCCAGCCGAGGCCGACGACGAGAACCCCGATGAACACGAGCATCGGTACCAGAATCTTCGCTAGCCCGACCCCGTTGTCCAGTGCGCTCCGGTAGATGACCGTCCAGGGGAAGATCAGGACGGTCTCGATGTCGAAGACGACGAACAGGAGCGCGACCATGTAGTACTGGATGTTGAACCGGATACGCGTGTCACCGGTGGGAATCTCGCCGCTCTCGTACGTGGAGCGTTTTCCCTGCTCGGGCACGCTGGGCCGGAGCAACTTCGATATCGCCATCATCCCCAGTGGGATGAGAACTCCGACCAGCGCCAGCGCCCCGATGGCTATCCATGGATTGCTCATCCGTGTGCACCTATCGTTTTGCGGGTTAGGAACGGTTGCATATAAGGATTCATTATCGCCCCGCACAGCCTCTACGTCCGTTGACGTGTCGCCACAGCTGGTGTCGCGATTTCGAAACGAACGGTCGGTTCCGATGCCATCAGGCGGTCAGTTTCGAACGAATGGCCGGCCTCGGCCCGCCACGCCGTTCACGGACGTTCGTAGTCCGTCAGCTCGATGCTTCCACCGCTCATCTGTCCGCCGGTCGCGGAGAACGTCAGCGCGAACGGCCAGTCGGCCTTCACGCAGGACTGGATCGCCCCATCCTGCTGTGGCGACGAGGCCTCGATGTTGTAACACTGGGTCCCGGCGATCTGGGACGTCCCGGTCACCTCGACCGTGATCTCCTGTGGCGTGGCCGTCTGTCCGCCGCTGGTGCCGGTCTCGAGTTCGTCACTCGAGATCGTCCAGGAGTTCCCGACTTCGAGCGACCGTCCTTCGGTCAACTGCGACGGGAGCTGGAGGAACACGAAGGTCAGCGCCTGCAGGTTCTGGGTTTCCCCGCCGAAGATGTCTCCCTGCGGCCCGGTGAGGGTCGACGTCTGCTGACCGTCGGACTGCGGGCTCTCGACGGCGAGTTCGACGGTTACCTCCCCGTCGCTGACGTCGGTCACGGTCCACGTGTAGGTCGAATCGCCCTGCTGGGAACTGGCGACGTACGTGTAGGACTCGCCCTCGGTCCACTCGTACCCCGACGCCATCTCGCCGGGTGTCGTCCCCTCGCCGGGCGTCATCTCCTCACCCGGTGTCGTTCCTCCCTCCGGGGCCGTCGTCGTCGAGCCACCGTCGGTCATCGTGGACTCGTCGGCTTCCGTGTCCGTTACGTCGTCAGTCTCGTCGTCCGACCCGTCCTCGGTCGTCGCCGGTCCGTTACCACCGCTACAGCCTGCGACTGCGACAAGCAACACCAACAGCACTGTCAGTGCCACCTGTCTGCTTGGGAGCCATCGCATGGCGTGCCGTATGTTCAATACTGATATAATAGTAGGGGATAAAGAACTAGACCCGGCCGGTCTCGGGCCGTCAGTCCCGCCGTTCTCTGAACGCCGGCGTCCCGAGTTCGTGGAGGTCCCGGGACACCTCGGCGACGCCGCCCTGTAGCCCCTCGTGATAGTCGACGAGCCGCTCGCGTAGTTCGGAATGCTGCCGGGAGAGCAACTGCACCGCCGAGAGCGCGGCGTTGAACGATTTTCCGGCGTCGACCGCGGTCAGCGGCGCGCCCTGTGGCATCCCGATCACCGAGTCGACCGACTTCTCCTGGACCGGGACGCCGATCACCGGGAGCGGGTAGGCGATGGAGGCGGTCATGTTCGGCAGGTCCGCCGACTTCCCGCCCGCGCCGGCGATGATGGCGTCCAGTCCCCGATCCTCCGCGGTCTCCGCGTACGCGTACATCAGTTCCGGGGTCCGGTGGGCCGAGACGACGAACGTCTCGAAGGTGAAGCGGGCCTCCGGGGGGTCGTCGTAGCTCGTCTGCTCCGCGAAGCCCAGTTCCTCGGTCAGGACGTCGTACGCCCCCGGTCGGCCCGTCTCGGAGCCGGCCATCACGTCGAGGTCCGAGTCCGACCCCATCACGATACCGATCTCGGGGGTCTCCTCGGTCGGTCGGTCGCGCTCCGCCTCCTCGTGGAAGTCGTCGATCAGTGTCTGTAGCTCGTCGGTCATGGGTCCTCCTCGGGGTGGAACGTACAGCCGTCACGCAGGTCTCGTGCAGTCCGGAGAACGTCGTCGGGACCAGTGCCACCGTCGCCGCTGACGGTGACGTGCCCCATCTTCCGCAGGCGGTACACTTCGGATTTGCCGTACCAGTGGAGGTGTGCCCGGTCGGTCCCGAAGACAGCCTCCTCGCCGCGGAGCGTGGCCGGCTGGCGTTCGCTCACGTCGCCCAGCAGATTCGCCGTCGCCGTCGGCCCCCGGCGCTCGGTCGACCCGAGGGGCCGGCCCGTGACCGCCCGGACGTGTTGCTCGAACTGGGAGGTGTGACAGCCCTCGATGGTCCAGTGGCCGGAGTTGTGCGGGCGCGGTGCGATCTCGTTCAGGAGGATGTCGTCGCCGGTGTCGAACAGCTCGATGCCGAACACGCCGCGCCCCGCCATCACGGAGAGCACGTCGTCGGCGACCGCCCGTGCGGCCGACAACGTCGCGTCGTCGGTGCGTGCGGGGGAGACCATCGTCCGAAGGATCTCCTCCTCGTGGATCGTCTCGGTGACCGGGAACGCGTCGGTGCCGTCGACGCCGATACAGCCCATCACGGCGAGTTCGCGCTCGAAGTCGACGAACTCCTCGACCATCGCGGGGCCGGCGATCTTCTCGAAGGCTGCGTCCACCTCGTCGGGCGACTCCACGAGGACGTTCCCGCGGCCGTCGTACCCGCCCTCTCGGGCCTTGAGCATCGCCGGGTAGCCGAGTTCCTCCAGCGCCGTTCGCAGCTCCGCGGCGGAGCCGACGGCGCGGAACTCGGGGACTGGCACCCCCGCATCCCGGAGCCGTTCTTTCTGGACGAGTTTGTCCTGGATGATCCGGAGCGTCTCGGGTGCGGGATGGACCGGGACGCCGGTCTCCTCGCTCACCGACTCCAGCACGTCGGGGTCGGTGAGTTCGATCTCGTATGTGAGGTAGTCGGCCCGCTCGGCGAGGGTGCGGACGGTCTCGGGATCGTCGAAGTCGCCGACGATCTGGTCTCGGGCGACCGGCGCGGCCGGCGCGTCCGGTGTCGGGTCCGAGACGACGAGTTCGACGCCGAGCGGCGCCGCGGCCTCGCCGAGCATCCGGCCGAGTTGGCCGCCGCCGACGACGCCCAGCGTCGGGCCTGGTACGGATAGCGGCATTCGTCCGCCGCTTCCCGAGCGTCCCGCTTAAGCGTTATCACACGGTGACAGCCGTGGGGTCTACCGCCCCGGCCGCGGTCCCGTGCCTGCCGGGCGGTCTCGCCCGGTCGGGCTCCGCCGTCGCTTTTCCCCGGCCCGGGTTCGCTGTGGGTACCGCCCGGTCAGGAATCGCTCTCGTTCCGGACGTAGTCGGGGTGGACGAAAAACGCCGTCTCGGTCCCGTAGGTCCGGAGTTCGTAGGAACGCTCCTCGTACTCGGGGAACTGCTCGCGGACCACGTCCGCGGGGTTGCGCTGTTCGTCCTCGCCGGCCTTGTCCCGGGTGACGATCACTGGGGGCTGTGACCCGGCCTGCTGGCGCAGTTCCGTCGGGTTCTGGGCACACTCCACTGCCGAGTCGTGCGCGGAGAAGTACCACGGCAAGGGCAGGGCGTTGAACCACTTCACGCACGCGGGCGACCGGGTCGCGTTCTCGTCGCCGTCGACGTAGAACTCCCCGTAGACCAGCACGTCGGTCCCCTGGTTCGACGCCGAGGCGGCCTGCATCTCCCGGACGACCGGCTTGATGTCACCGCCGGGCTGGGCGTACTGGACGACTTTGTTCTCCCGGTCCTGTGGAGCGAGGTACACGGTCCAGAGGCCCGCGCCGGCCATCTGCCCGACGAGAACGACGATGAGCAAGAGCGCGATGCCGACGTCGATGCTGTCGTCGCGGGCCATGGCCTCCCGTCCCCACCGGAAGAGCATGGCGAAGCCGACGGCAGCGGGAATCGCCAGCGGCAAGACGGCGTGAATGGCCGCCCACGGCGCCTTGATGTCGGTGACGATGGGGTAGCCGAGCACCGAGGCCAGTCCCCAGTAAAAGGAGAACGCGACGATGTCACGAGGGCCGCCGGCGGCGTATCGGTCCGCGAGGAAGCCGACCACTGAGAGGAGACAGAGCGCGAGCGCCCCGTAGCCGAGCGTCTCCGCGAAGTCACCCAGGTAGGGGAGGTAGGCGTGGTCCTGGTGGCCGCCGTCGACCCACAGCCCGTAGAACTCCTTCCAGGAGCCGATGGTCGCCTCGTTGACGACGGAAAACAGCATCGACGGGTCGCCGCCCCCGAGCGCGCCGAAGGCGTTGTACAGACCGAGTTCGTTCGGCGTCCCCGACCGCGGCGCGTAGAAGAACACGATGATGAGGACGAACCAGACGACCGCGAGGAGCAGGAACGGCGCCCACCGTTTCGTCCAGCCGAGGTCCGGCTTGAGGTAGCCTTTCGCCAGCGCCTTCCAGTCCTGGTCGCGGTCCTCGGCCCGCAGGAGCCGGTGGTCGACGACGATGGCCGTCGCCCCGATCCAGGTGACCAGATAGAGGAGGGCGTTCTCCTTCGCGGTGAAGGCGAGGGCGGTACAGGTGACGCCGGCGAAGAGGTACCGCGCCTGGCCGAAGTCGACGGCGCGGACGAACAGGACGAACGCGGTGAGCATGAAGACGCCGACGATGGGGTCCCCGCGCATGAACCGCGAGTAGTAGAGCAGGAGGGGGTTCACGGCGAGAAAGAGCGCGAGCGCGACGATCTCGGCGTCGCGGAGGCGGTGACGGAGACCGAGCGCGACGAACGGGAGCAGACCGCCGAGCAGCGCCGTCACGAGCCGCATCGCCGCGTCGGTCGCCCCGAAGAGGGAGAAGACGAACCTGTTGACGTGGTGGTGGAAGGGGCCGTGGATGATCGCGCGGTACTCGTAGTTTCCGGACTGCATGTAGTCGAGAATCCACCAACCGACACGTGCCTCGTCCCAGTGGGCGACGCGGGCGCCGAGCGCGAACAGGCGCAAAAACAGCGCGAACGCGACGATGCCGCCGACTGCGAGGACGATCCGGTCGATGCCGTACTCGGTGGGGAGGGCTGTCTCGGAGGCACGGCCGGTCTCCGAATCGGCGGGGGAATCCTCGTCCTCGAGGGTTGCCATCGTCCGCTCACAGGCCCCCGGGATTTAGAATCCTTCTGGTTCCTGCTGGCGCTTCGGGCCGCTCCGCACCGGCCTGGGGCCGCCACGGCACCCTGTCACCGATCCGTCACGGTTGTTCCCGAGTCGGTCTCCGAACGGTATTTCTTTAGGTCGTGGCCGCCATCTCCGGGACATGGTACGGCTCGGACTGGTAGTCGCGGAGTTCAACCGCGACGTCACCGAACCGATGGAGGAACGGGCCCTGGAGGCCGCCGAGGAACTGGGCGTGGCGGTCGTCGAGACCATCCACGTGCCCGGTGCCTACGACGCGCCGCTGGCGGCCGACCGCCTGGCCCGCCGCGATGACGTCGACGCGGTGACCGTCGTCGGCGCGATCAAGTCCGGCGACACGGACCACGACCGCATCATCGGCGAGGCCATGGCACAGGGGCTGACCGACGTGAGCCTCGACCGCGACACGCCAGTCACGCTCGGCGTCACCGGCCCCGGCATGAGCATGGACGAAGCCCACGCTCGGACCGGCTACGGCGCCAGTGCCCTCGAAGGAGCCGTCGACCTCGTGGAGGAACTACAATGAGCATGGACTTCGCAGCCCGCGTACAGCGAGTCGAACCGAGCGCTACACTGGCTATCAGCAACCTCGCCGCCGAACTCGAAGCCGACGGCGTCGACGTCGTCGACCTCTCGGTCGGCGAACCCGACTTCGACACCCCCGAGAACATCAAAACCGCCGGCAAGGAAGCGATGGACGCCGGCCACACCGGCTACACCCCCTCGAACGGTATCCCGGAACTCCGGGAGGCCATCGCGGACAAACTCGCCGACGACGGGCTGGACCACGGCCCGGAGAACGTCATCGTCACGCCCGGCGGGAAGCAGGCCCTCTTCGAGATCTTCATGTCCCTCATCGACGACGGGGACGAGGTCTGCCTGCTCGACCCCGCGTGGGTCTCCTACGAGGCGATGGTGAAGATGGCCGGCGGCACGCTGACCCGCGTCGACACCTCGGCCGCCGACTTCCAGCTCGAACCCGTCCTGGACGACCTCGCGGCGGCCGTCTCCGACGACACCGAGTTGCTCGTCGTCAACTCCCCGTCGAACCCGACCGGCGCCGTCTACTCCGACGCCGCCCTCGAAGGCGTCCGCGACCTCGCGGTCGAACACGACATCACCGTCATCTCCGACGAGATTTACAAGGAAGTCACCTACGGCGTCTCCCCGACGAGCCTCGGGACCCTCGACGGCATGGGCGAGCGGACGCTCACGCTCAACGGCTTCTCGAAGGCCTACGCGATGACTGGCTGGCGGCTCGGCTACTTCGCCGGCCCCGAGTCGCTCATCGAGCAGGCCGGGAAGCTCCACAGCCACTCCGTCTCCTGTGCCGTCAACTTCGTCCAGCACGCGGGCGTCGAGGCCCTGGAGAACACCGACGAGGCCGTCGTCGAGATGCGCGACGCCTTCGAGGAGCGCCGCGACATGCTCGCGGACCTCTTCGCCGACCACGGCGTCGACGTCCCCGTCGGCGACGGCGCGTTCTACATGATGCTCCCGGTCGACGACGACGACCAGGCCTGGTGTGAGGGCGCTATCGAGGACGCCCACGTCGCGACCGTCCCCGGCAGCGCCTTCGGCACGCCCGGCTACGCCCGCCTCTCCTACGCCGCGAGCAAGGAGCGCCTGCAGGAGGGCGTCGAGCGACTGGCCTCGGAAGGCTACCTCTAGCGACTTCTGCTGGGGAGCGGCCGACGCCCGCCTCAGTTCCCGTCACGGCGGTGCGCCAGCCCAGCCACGAGCGCGAACACGCCCACGAGTGCCCCGATCATCCCGAAGCCGGGACCGGACGCAGTCGTCCGTGCACCGTCTCCGGTCCCGGGACCGTTCGTCGTGTCACCGGTACGGTCGGGTTCCACTGTCGTCGCGTCGGTCGTCCGACCTGACGGGTCCGTCGTCCCGGTTAGCACAGTGGTCGTCTCGGGCCGTGTCGTCGTGGACTCGAGCGGTGTACCCGCGCCCGGCCCTGGGGTCGTGGCGGGTCCCGTCGACGTGGTCGGAACTCTCGTCGTGGGCCCTGGTGGTTCGGCACTCACAGTCGTCGGCGCCGCGACCGCCACACGCATGGTGTCCGTGTCGCTGTTTCCGCTCTCGTCCCAGACGCGCAGGGACACGCGGTGCTCGCCGGGGCTATCGAACGTCAGGGTCGCTGTCAGTCCTCGCTTTTCGTATCCGCCGTCGTCGTCGATGTCCCACTGGATCGTCCCCAGTTCCTCGTCGTCGGAGGAGTTACCGGCGTTGATGGTAACGGACTCGCCGACCGTGATGGCTCGATCAGGGCCAGCGTCGGCGGTCGGTGGCGTCTCGTCGGGCGGGTCGTAGCTCCCGCTAGGAGCGGTGACGCCGGTGACGGTGAGCGTGATCGTCGCCTGATCGGTGCCGCCGTTCCCGTCGTCGACGGTGTAGGTGAAACTGTCAGTGCCCGAGTCGCCGTCGTCGAGTGCTTCGAACTGTCCGTTCGGGTCGTACGTCCAGCTCCCGTCACTGTTCGCGGTGACCGTCGCTCCGCTCTCGAGCGTGACCGGCGTTCCCGAACTGAAACTCGTCCCGTCGATGGCATTGAGCGAGAGAGTGTCCCCGTCCGGATCGCTGGCGAGTTTCAACAGGTCGGTACTCGCACCGTCACTGACCGAGAGTGGGGTGTCTTCGTCCGTACTCCCGGTGCCGTCGCTCGCCGTCGGGGCGTCGTTGACCGGGTTGACCGTGATGCTCAGCGTCGCGGTATCCGTGCCGCCGTTGCCGTCGCTCACCTCGTAGGTGATCGACACGTCGCTGGTCCGGTCGGTGCCGGGGTCGAACTCGATCTCGTCGTTGCTCGCGCCGGTGATCAGTGCCGTCCCGTGGCTCGGGCCGTTCGTGATCGCACTCACGTCGAGCGGATCACCGTCGGGGTCGTCGTCGTTACTGACCACGTCGACGGTGACGGTCGTGTCCTCGTCCGTACTCGCGGTGTCGTCGTTCGCCGTCGGCGCTCCGTTCACGACGGTGCTCGTCTGCGTGGTCGCAGCACCGCCGAAGAAGTTGAACGATCCCGCCTGGTTCTCGGTCACGTCGATGGTGACCTCTTCGAGCGTTTTGCTCGAATCCGCCGACACGGCGTATCCCCAGATCGCGGGGTCGTTCGCGTTCTCGTAGCTGGACCCGTATCGGTCCATGTCGTCCCGGACAGCGTAGCCGGGATCGCTCGGCGGTGACCCGAACCAGTCCGGGACGGTGAACTCCGAGGAGGTGACCGTCGAACCATCGGCATAGTGGAGTATTAGCTTGAATCGTGCTGGAGTGCTGGGGTCTGCACCGCCCGCTGATGCGACGACGTGAACCGTCTCGTACTGGTCGTTGCTGACGCTCGCGGTGACGCTTCCGGTGCCGAGGGTTTGCCAGGCGTTGTTGTCGTCGGAGTTGAAGTCCGCGAGATCGAACTCGGGGTGGACGTCCGTCACCGCCGGGAAGACGCCGTCGTCCGGAACCCCGTCCTCGGCGGGGTTGCCCTTGTTCTGGGCCGTCGACGACGACACGAGTGTGTAGCCGCCGTTGTCGAAGTCACCGTCCGTACTGTCTGCCGTCCCGCGGACGACGTCGGCGTTGTAGATGCTCGAGAAGTCGAGTTGTGCCGTATTCGCTGCCGCTGCCGCCCCGGAGAACGCCGTGAGGCCACCGAGAACCGACACGACGAGCAGCACTGACAGCGTCACTGCCCGCAGTTTCCGGCCACTCGATTTCACGGTTCCCCCTGTCCGTGATCGAGCGAGTGTTTCCAGCGAGTCGGCCCCAGTCGGCCCGGCACCCGTGTACGGTACCACCGTTTCTCGGGAGCGGACTCACCAAAGGAACGATGCATGCACATAGTCGACTACTGGCATATAAAATCGTTCGGACAATACTCGTCCTCGAACCGTCCGCTCACGCTGGCACATCGAACGCCTCCTCGAGTCTTCTGAGAGCGTTCCCCGGTGCCGCCCGGTCGTTCGTATGACCGAACGACCGCTGCGCGTCATCGCGGTCGCTCCGGTTACGGCTCCCCGTGTCGACACGCCCGGCTACGCCCGCCTCTCCGACGCCGCGAGCAAAGAGCGCCTGCAGGAGGGCGTCGAGCGACTGGCCTCGGAAGGCTACCTCTGAACCGACGGGGCGCCGGAACCGAACCCTCAAACACCTCTTTGACCCTCGTGAAAGCGTTTATACGTGCCGCCGAGTCCTTCGTGTATGATCGAACGACGGACATTCTTCACCGCGGTCCTCGTCGTCGCCCTCGCGACGGCGGGGTGTGTTAGCGGGCCCGGCCAGCAGGCGACCGACGGCACGGCCGACGAAACGCCGGCGGGGACCGACTCGGCGACAGTGCCGCCGACCGACACCGACGTGCCACGGCAGAGCGGCGAGGTCGAGTGGCCCGACGGCCCGAAAGAGCGCCCCGACCGTCCCGACGAGTGGTCCGAGTCCGCGGCCCGCGAGTTCGTGAAGACACACGAGTACCGCTACGCATACAACAGCCTGTGGTACGGCGACGCCTCCGACGTGAACCTGGAGTGTGAGGTCCACAGCAGCAGTCCCGCCGGTGACGGCTACGAGGTCGTCGTCTCCTGTACGGGCTACTCGAACACGCAGACGGTCGTCGACGAGGGCGGCACGCCGGTCGAGATGCACGCCGACTGGTTCACGCAGACGTTCACCTACTACGTCGACGACGATTCCATCGTCCGGGAGCGCACGGACGGCTGACTCAGTCGGAGTCGCAACGCTCCGCGCAGATCCGGTCGACGATCCGGCCGGTCGAGAGGAGTTCGCCGTCGAACCGCTTCTCGCGGCCGGAGGCGCGGCGCACCTCGCAGTCGATACCGGCGTCGGCGAGCGCGTCGGCGAGGGCCTCCTCGTCGTGGTGCTGGTCGAATCCCAGCGCGATCACGTCGGGGTCGATGTCGCGGATGGGGACGAAGAAGTCCTCGGGGTGGCCGACGCGGGCGTCGTCGACGGGGTCGAGGGCCGCGACCATGTCCCGGCGCTGGCGGTTGGGGAGGACTGGCGGGTCCTTGTGGGTGACGTTCTCCCGTCGCGCGACGATGACGTGTAGTTCCTCGCCCATGGCCGCGGCCTCGGAGAGGTAGTGGGCGTGGCCGGGGTGGAGGATGTCGAACGTGCCCTGTGCGACGACGCGTGTCATGCGGTAGCCTCCGGTGCCATCTCAGAACTCCTTGTCGCGTAGTTCGCGGTCGATGTCGGCCTGCGTGAAATCGAAGAAGTCGTCCTCGGGGAGGTCCACGTCGAGGACGTCGAGGTCCCGCGGTTTCCCTTCCTGGTCGAAGGCGCGCCAGTCGTCCGGGCCGTAGGGCGCGCCGAGGATGATGTGGACTTTCCCCTTCCCGAACGTGGCGAGGTCGGCGTCGCTCGGCCGGAGGACGCCGTTGGGATGGGAGTGGATCGAGCCGGCAGCGCGCATATCGTTCGGGATCATGCTCGTTTTGACCGTGGCGCTGACGGGGTTGGACTGGGTGCCGGGAATGACGAGCACGTCGGTGATGACGGTACCCTTGCGGTCGAGGTCGAGTTTCCGCGCGTCTTCGCCGCGGAGCAGTCCCATGTACTCGTCGGGGTGGGAGTCCTCCGAGGCCTCGCGCGCGAAGGTGAGCGCCTCTTCGGCGATGCCGAGAATCTCACTCGACCGGAACAGCCGCATACCAACAACTCGGTGTGGTTGCCTTCTAAGACTTCCGGATGCCGTGCCGGGCGCCGCATCGCTCCTGCCCTCGCCGTTCCCGGAGCCACCGTCTCCGCTCTCGCCGCTTTCGCCACTGCTCCCGCTGTGGTGTTTCCAAAGCTTCAAACGGCGGAGCGCCGAAAACGACCTACATGAGTCCATCGCAGACTCCCGACGACGGGGCGGACGTATCCGCCGACGGGACACCGGTCGTCTACCGACTCGCGGACCGCTGTTCGCTCGACGATATCGAGGCAGGCGAGTACTACCACGCCGAAGTCAACGGCGTCGTTCCCTACGGCGTGTTCGTCGATCTCACCGAGACCGTCTCCGGGCTCGTCCACGAATCGAACCTCCAGGGCGACTACGCGGTCGGCGACGAACTGGTCGTCGAACTCGTCGAAGTCCGCGACGACGGCGACGTGAGTTTCGCCGAGGCCGGGGTCGACGACTACGACACCGAACACGTCGAAGCCGGCCCGGACGTGTCCGTCGCCGAACTCGACGAGGCCGTCGGCGAGACGATCGCACTCGACGGCGTCGTCGTCCAGATCAAACAGACCGGCGGCCCGACCATCTTTCACCTCCGGGACGACACCGGCGTCGTTCCCTGTGCGGCGTTCGTCGAACCCGGCGTCCGGGCCTACCCCGACGTGGAAATCGACGACGTGGTCCGCGTGATCGGCCGCGTCGAGACCCGCGACGACGCCATCCAGATCGAGGTCGACGACCTCGACCGGTTGGAGGACGACGACGCCGAGGAGACCCGCGCGGACCTCGACGCCGCCCTCGACGAGCGCGCCGAACCCAACGAGGTCGACCCGCTCGTCGAGTGGGAGGCCTTCGAGAAGCTCCGCCCGGACCTGCGGGCGGTCGCCAAGCGACTCCGGAAGGCGGCCCTGAACGGCCGGCCGATCCGGATGCGACATCACGCGGACGGCGACGGTATCTGTGCCTCCGTGCCCGTCCAGCTCGCGCTCGAACGGTTCGTCGAAGCCCACCACGAGGACCCCGAGGCACCGCGACACCTCCTCAAGCGCCTCCCGAGCAAGGCACCCTTCTACGAGATGGAGGACGTGACACGCGACCTCAATTTCGCCCTCGAAAACCGCGAGCGCCACGGGCAGCGGCTCCCGCTCCTGTTGATGCTCGACAACGGCTCCACCGAGGAGGACACGCCGGCGTACCGCAACCTCGCCCACTACGACGTTCCCATCGTCGTCGTGGACCACCATCATCCCGACCCGGACGCCGTGGGGCCGCTCGTCGACGAGCACGTCAACCCCTATCTCCACGACGAGGACTACCGCATCACGACGGGGATGATGTGCGTCGAACTCGCGCGGATGATCGACCCGTCGCTGACCGACGACCTCACCCACGTCCCCGCCGTCGCCGGCCTCGCTGACCGCTCGCAGGCCGACGCAATGGCCGACTTCCTCGACCTCGCCGCCGAGAAAGGCTACGATCAGTCCGACCTCGAAGACGTGGGCGAGGCACTCGATTACGCCACCCACTGGCTGAAGTACAACGACGGGCGCGAACTCGTCGACGACGCCCTGAACGTGAACTGCGACGACCGCGAGCGCCACGAGGACCTCGTCGACTTCCTCGCCACCCGCGCCGAGCGCGACGTGGAGCGACAACTCGACGCCGCCATGCCCCACGTCGAACACGAACGGCTCGACAACGACGCCCACCTCTACCGCATCGACGTGGAGAACTACGCCCACCGATTCACTTACCCCGCGCCCGGGAAGACGACCGGGGCGATCCACGACCGGAAGGTCGAGGAGACCGGCGACCCCGTCATCACCATCGGCTACGGCCCCGACTTCTCCGTCCTCCGGTCCGACGGCGTCCGCCTCGACATTCCCCTGATGGTGGAGGAACTCACCGAGGAGATCGACGGTGGCGGCGTCTCCGGCGGCGGCCACCTCGTCGTCGGCTCCATCAAGTTCGTCAAGGGCCGCCGCGAGGACGTCCTCGACGCCCTCGTCGAGAAGATGGCCGACGCGGAACTCGACGCTGCCCTCTCCGCGACATCGACCGCCGACGAGTAGCTACCGCCGCTCCGGCCCCACACCCTTCCGCCCGCCGAACTCGATTCGACGAGCGACTGCCACGGTCACTAGCGCCGCCAGGAGGACGGCCGCGGCCAGTCCCGCCGGGAGCCGCCGGATTCCGCCCTCCCAGTCCGCGTCGAAGACCGCGGCGTAGTAGCCCGCGACCGCTTCGCCATGCAGGACCAGTGCGACCTCGCGGTTGTCCCGCGCGGAGTTGTTGTTCCAGTTGAGGCTCCCGATAACCACCTGCTCGCCGTCGATTACGACGCCTTTCGCGTGCACCTTCTCGAATCGGTTGTTGGGTTCGGCGAGTTCGGCCTCCAGCGGGAGGTCCTCTCGGGCCGCGCGGTCGTTCAGCCACCGCACGAGCCGGCGGTTCTCCTCCTCGACGTACCACGCGCTGCTGAGGAGGATGCGCACGTCGACGCCGCGGCGCGCTGCCCGAAGTGCCGCCCGGAGGAACGGCTGGTGCCGGCTCCCGACCGACACCTGCTCGATTCGAATCGAGTCGTCGGCCTCGTCAAGCAGCGCGACGAGTCGCCGTTCGGCGTTGTCGGGTGCGACCAGGAGTTCGACGCGCTCGGCCCGGACGCGCCGGGGTTCGAATCGGCTCGGGAAGGTTCCGTTCGCCGGTGCTGCCGCCGCCGGTTCGAACGACCGGCCACGCCTGAACGACCGCCAGTCGGTCGCACCGCGCCAGCCCGCGTCCGCTCGGAAGGTTTCCACGAGTCCGGCGACGACCTCCTGCTGGCCCACGACGACGCCCCAGCCGCGGCTGCTGTGGCCGCCCGTCCCTGCGGGTTTCCAGTTCTCGGTCGTCACGAGCGCGCGGTCGTCGACGATGGCGTACTTCGCGTGGTGGAAGTCGTACCTGGCCCGGTCGCCACCGAGCACGCGGACGGAGACGTTCGCGGCAACGAGCCGATCCAGCGCGGCCGCCTCCCGTCGCGTCAGTCCGCCGACCGGGGCGGCGTCGACCAGCACACTGACCGCGACCCCGCGCCGACTCGCGTTCGCCAGCGTCGTGACGATTCGCTCCGAGGTGAGCGTGTAGCCGGCGAGCAGGAGTCGGTCGTCCGCGTCCCTGACTGTCGCCAGCGGAACCGCGGGCGCGTCCGGGAGGACGAAGGGGCGGACCGTTCCACCGTCGGCGGTCACGACCGGCCGGTCCGTCGCACCGAGGGGGTGCCACCCGCTCCCTCCGTCTGCCGGCCGCGCGAGTTCGCCCTCCGGCGCATCTGCGTAGGTCAGTGTTGCCACTACGTGGCCGTTCCGACGGAGCGTGACCCGTTCCCCGGTGTTTGCGAACCGGGGTAACTCCGCTCGGACCACCCGCGCGTCGGTCCGGTTCCGCGTTCGGTTCGGTGTGGGCGAGAGCGCGACGTGCCCCTCGACGGTGACGTTCGGCAAGGCGGCGCGGCCGTCGTCGTCGGCGACCGTGTAGGTCCCGAGTGCTGTCCGTTCTCGGGCCCGGAGGACCACGAACTCGCCGCTGTCGCCATCGGCGACCGGATTCGGGTAGACGGCCGTGATGTCGACCGGGGGCCCGGCGTCCGTCCCGTTGTCCGCCCGGTCCGGGGCCCCGGGCCCGGCGAATCCCGGCCCGGCGGCGCCGACGAGTCCCGAAACCGCGACGCTCGCGAGGAGTGCGAACACGAGGGCTCTGACGACAGCGGTCACGTGACGGCGTGGTCCCGCTCTCCGATTTAAAACTCGGGGGACAGGGGCCGGTCGGTGGATGGGCAGTGGCGCCCAGTCACTCCGCGAGTGCGTCGGCGACCCGCTCGATGGGGTGTGGTGGTTCCTCGTCCGCGTCCGGTCGGTCGCCGAGCTGTGTCCGGCAGGAGGCGCCGGGCGCGACGACCTGCTCGCCGTCGCTGTTGCCCACCTGGTCGAAGAGGATGTCGCCGATGGCGCGGCTCATCGAGTAATGTTCGGCCTCGTAGCCGAAGGAGCCGGCCATCCCACAGCACCCGGAATCGAGCGGGTCGACGCCGTAGCCGGCGCGCCGAAGCACGCCGACCGCGTGGTGGTCCTTCTTCGTCGCCTTCTGGTGACAGTGGCCGTGGTAGGTCAGGTGCTCGCCCGGGTCGCCGAAGGCGATGTCCTCGTCCAGTCGGTGGCGGTCGAGGTATTCGAGGACGCCGTAGGCGTTGGCGGCGACGGTCTCGGCCGCGGCCGCGTGCTCGCCGTCGCCGAGGAGGTCGAGGTAGTCCGACTGGAGCATGACGGCGTCGGAGGGTTCGACGAGGACCACGTCCCAGCCCTCCCGGACCCGCGGTGCGAGCGTCTCGACGTTCTCGGCGGCCGTCGCCCGCGCGTCGTCGAGAAAGCCCTTCGAGAACGCCGGACGTCCGCTGTCGGTGATGTCCGCGACGCGGACGTGGACGTCCGCGGCTTCGAGGACGTGGATCGCCGCCTTGCCAGCCTCGGGGTTCGTGTAGTTCGTGTACGTGTCCGGCAGGAGCAGGACCTTCCGCTCGGCCTCGCTCTCGGGGACGAACGGCGTCCGGCCGTCGGCCCAGTCCCGTAGCGTCTCCCGCTGGAACGTGGGGAGCGTTCGCTCGCCGGCGATTCCGATTGTCTTCTCCATGACCGTCCGCGCACCGGGCACCTTGCTCGCGAGGTTCGAGAGGGGTGCGAGCGCGCTGCCCACGGCGGCGAGGCTGTCGATGTTCGCGAACAGTCTGTCACGGAGGCTCGCGCCCTCGCGCTGGTGGTACTCGTGGGTGAGTTCCGCCTTGAGCTTCGCCATGTCGACCTCGCTCGGGCAGTCTTTGGCACAGCCCTTGCAGCCGATACAGAGGTCCATGACCTCGGTGACGAACTCGTCGGAGAACTGCTCGTCCGCCGGGAGGTCGCCGGCCATCGCCTGCCGGAGCATGTTCGCCCGGCCGCGCGTCGACAGCGACTCCTCGCCGGCCGCGCGGTAGGTCGGACACATCACGCCGCCGGTGGTCTCCTGGTGGCCGCGACAGCCGCCACAGCCGTGACAGAGCTCCGCCATCCCCTGCATCCCGTTGTCGACGTCCCAGTCGAGCGTCGGCTCGAACCCGGCGTCGAACTCGTAGTCCGGATCGAACCGGAGGTTCTCGGTCAGGTCCGTCGGGTCGTCGTCGCGGAAGACCACCTGCCCGGGGTTGAGAATCCAGTCGGGGTCGAACGCGCTTTTGAGTTCCTGGAACGCGGTCCAGATCTCCCCGCCGTAGAGTTTCCGGTTCCACTGGGTTCGGGCCCGCCCGTCGCCGTGTTCGCCGGAGACGCTCCCGTCGTACTCGACGACGAGGTCGGTCACCTCGTCGGCGATGGACGCCATCTCCTCGACGCCGGTCTCGGTCTTGGTGTCGATCAGCGGGCGGATGTGGAGGACGCCGGGGCCGGCGTGTGCGTAGAAACTGGCGTACGTGTCGTGGTCGGCGAGGATTTCGCGGAAGTCAGCCACGAAATCCCGGAGGTTCTCGGGCGGAATTGCCGTGTCCTCGAGGAAGGCGATGTGTTTCTCGTCGGTCGTCCGCCCGAGCAGGATGGGGAGGCCCGATTTGCGGAGCTTCCAGAACCGCTTTCGCTCGGCGTCGTCGTGGGCCTCGTCCGCGGAGGCCGCCTGAATCGGCTCGCCCGTGTCGACGCCGTCCGCGGTCGGGTCTGCGGCGGTGTCGGCCCCTGGCACGCGGTCGGCGAGGAGGGTCGCAACCTGCTCGCGGCCCGCCGCGTCGTCGTCGGCGTAGAACTCCACGAGCAGGACCGCCTCGGTCCCCTCGGGCACCATCTCGCCCACGAGGTCGCCGAACTCCTCGGTCTCGCGGGCGAGGTCGAGGAGCACGTCGTCGAGCACCTCGACCGCGGCGGGGTCGTGGTCGAGGATCGGCACCACGTCGTCCATCGCGTCGAGGTAGTCGTCGTACCGGAGCAGCGCCATCGACTTCGTCTCGGGGACCGGTTCGAGCGAGATCTCGGCCTCGGTGACGACCGCGAGCGTCCCCTCGCTACCCGCGAGCAGCCCCGGCACGTCGACGACGCCCTCCTCGCGGGCCCGCTCGACCAGCCAGTCGAGGTTGTACCCCGAGACGTTCCGCTTGAGGTCGGGGTAGGCCGTCTCGACCGTATCGCCGTAGTCGTCGATCAGTCGCCCGATTTCGGCGTAGATGCGGGCTTCGAGGTCGCCCTCGGGGTCGGCACGCTCGTCGAGTTCGTCGCGGGGCATCTCGCCGACCGTCGTGACCGTCCCGTCCGCGAGGACGACCTCGCACTCCTCGACGTAGGCGTCGGTCTTCCCGTACTTCAGCGAGTGGGCGCCGGTGGAGTTGTTGCCGATGGCACCGCCGAGGACGGATTTGTCTCCCCACGCGGGGTCCGGCGCGAACTTCAGGCCCGCGTCGGCGAGCGTGGCGTTCAGTTCGCCGAGCGTGATGCCCGGTTGCGCGCGTGCCCGGCGCTCGTCGGCGTCGAACTCGACCAGGCCGTCCATGTGTCGCGTGGTGTCGAGGACGACCGCCTCGTTGACCGTCTGCCCCGCGAGGCTCGTGCCGCCGCCTCGCGGGAGGACCGGGATCTCCCGCTCGGCGCAGTACTCGACGACTGCCGCCACGTCCGCCGTCGAAGTCGGGAAGACGACGCCGATGGGCGTTACCGAGTAGATGCTGGCGTCGGTCGCGTACAGCTGCCGGGAGTACTCGTCGAAGCGGACCTCGCCGTCGACCAGGCCGTCGAGATCGTCGACGAGACCGGGTCGTGCCGTGTCACCGCCGGCGTAGTCGTAGCTCGCCCGCGCGTCGTCTCGTGGGTCCACGCGGGCGTCGGTATCGCTCATAGTCAGGTTTTGGACCGGGCCGTAGAAAGCGTGGCGCTCGCGGCGGTCCATACGGTCGCCTCGGAAAAGAACTGGCGTCGAGCCGGGACCCGACCCGTCGTCAGGCCGCGCTTTCGGTCGCAGCCCGTGCCTTCTCGGCCTCGGCCTGGACGATGTAGGCTGCGTCGTCGGCGTACTCGGCGGCGACCTCGCGGGCGCGCTCGGTGCCGATACGATTGAGCGCCCACGCGGCGCTGGCGCGCACCTCGTCGGCCGCGTCGGCCTCCAGCACGTCGGCGAGCGGTTCGATGGCGCGGGTGTCACCGAT
The DNA here is from genome assembly GCF_023028345.1 of Halorientalis marina. Taxonomy (GTDB): domain Archaea; phylum Halobacteriota; class Halobacteria; order Halobacteriales; family Haloarculaceae; genus Halorientalis; species Halorientalis marina. Next base: position 1,385,653 of record NZ_CP095487.1, read on the forward strand.
GAGGCCGAGCGCCCGTGCCGCGGTCGAGCGCACTTCGGCGTCGTCGTCGACCAGCTGGTTCGCGACGATCTGCGTCGAGTCCTCGCTCCCGATCATCCCGATGGCCCGGAGCGTGACCTTCCGGAGCGCCGTGTCGCCGCCGTCGACGAACTCGTGGATGGTCTCCAGCGCGCGCTCGTCGCCGATGCGACCGAGGATGCGGATCGGCTGTTTGTTGCGCTTCTGGGCGAGTTGCTCGAGTTCGTCGAACGCCTCCGGCGGCGCGATCCGCTCCAGGCTGTCGAGCACGTTCTCCTCCATGAAGTCGGAGGTCAGCTTCTCCATCGCCAGGAGGATCATCTCGATTGCCTCCTCGTCGCCCTCCTGATACTGTTTCTCGTAAATCTTGACGGCGTTCCACTCCGGCGGGAAGTCCTTCCGGTTCTCGGGGTTCAACACGTCGTACAGCCCCTTCCGGTCGAGTTCCTGCTGGACGGTCAGGTCCGTCCAGGCCTCCGCGGCGTCGAGCTGGTCGGTCATCGTCTCGGCGCCGTCCAGCAGTGTCACGACCGTCTCCCTGTCGCCGTCGGGGTCGAGGCCCGTCTCGCCGACGATGCCGCGCACGTCGGCCAGCGCCGCCGCGAGGTCGGCCCCGGAGTCGCTGGCTGCCTCGAAGGTGTCGACGAACTCGCTCCCGGCGAGGTCGAGAAACTCCTCGACGGCGACGGTCGCGTCGTCGAGGCCCGCCGGCGTCCAGTCGGTCTCGGTCAGGGTCTCCTCCCCGGACTCGATTTCCTCCTGTACGTCCTCGGCGTAGGGGCCGCGCTTGTCCTCGATGGTGCTCCGCAGGTCCGCAACGGTCTCGCGAAGCGCCTCGATTTCGGCAGGCTCGTCGGGTTCGTCGTCTTCCTCGTCGTCCTCGCCGTCGTCTTCGGCCTCGCTTTCCTCCGCGTCGGCCTCCTCGCTCTCGGCCGCGCCGCCGCCCCAGTCGATGGCGTCGATGTCGGCCTCGACGTCGTCGAGTTCGGCTTCGACGTCGTCGAGTTCGGCCTCCAGTTCGGCGTCTTCGAGTTCCGACTCGATGTCTTCGAGTTCGCCCTCGAGCGCCCAGACGGTCGCGTGCCAGTCCGGCGGGACCTGCTCGCGCACGTCCGCGACCCGCGATTCGAGGCCGTCGTACTCGTCGGCGTCGGCGGGGATCGACGAGTCTTCGATGTCCCCGAGGATGTCGTCGAGCCGGTCGTGGAGGTCGTCGAGGTCCGCCTGGCTCTCGGCGCCCTCGATATCGGCTTCGACGGCGTCGATCTCGTCTTCGAACTCCCAGACTGCGACCGTCCACTCGGGCGGGATGGCCTCGCGGACCGCGTCGATCCGTGCCTGGAGGTCGTCGGCCGCCTCGCTGTCCTCGGGCACGTCGGAGTCGGCAACTGCGGATTCGATTGCGTCGACCCGCGATTCGAGTTCGTCGAGGTCTTCCCGCGACTCGGCGGCGTCGATGTCTCCCTCGACGTCGTCGAGCCGGGCCTGGAAGTCCTCGACGACGGACTGCCACTCCGCGCTCTCGCCGTCGTCGTCCCCGGTGCTCATAGTCGGCACTGCGTGTGTCCGGCCAAAAGGCGTTTCCATTCCAGGCGGTCGCCGAACTCACGCGCCCGCGTCCGACCGCTCGTCGACGAGATAGCGCCGGTAGAACCACGGCCCGATGAGATAGAGGACGGCCATGACGAGCAGCGCCCGCGGAAAGAGGCGGTAGAAAGCCGTCGGCGCGACGATGGCGCCGGCCTGGACCGCGCCCATCCCGATGGCGTGGGAGTCGTTCAGCTCCGGGTACTCGATGGTCGTCACCATCAGGTAGGTAAACACGACCGTCAGCCCGAGGACGAACGCGGCCCGCTGGATGCCGGCGAGGTAGACGACGGTGAGGATGGTCGCCGCGAGCGTCGTCTGGACCCCCTCGGTGTCCCGGGAGCCGATGTCGTAGGCGGTGTACATCGCCAGCCGGACGACGCCGGCGCCGACGTACAGCGCGGGGACGAGCAGGGCCACGGCGAGCAGGGCGGGCGGGTCGCTCGGCGACAGTGTCAGCCCCCACTCGGCGCGGGCGACGGCGAAGACGAACACCGCGGGCGCGACGCAGAACGAGGCCACGTCGGCCAGCGAGTCGACGAACTCCCCGACGGGCGTGCCGCCGAACTTCCGGGCGAGCACGCCGTCGAGCCCGTCGGCGATGGCCGCGAGCAGGACCAGGCGCGCGCCCAGCGCCGGGTCGACCAGCGCCGCGACGGCGGCCCCGAACCCGAGCATCGCGTTGGCGACGGTGACGACGTCGGCGACTCCCAAGCGACCGACGAACCGCGGCTTCATACCTCCCGGTCCGCCCACCGCCGTCTTAGTCCGTTCGATACGGTCGTCACGGCCGCCCCACGGTCCCTCCCCCGCACTGCCGGCCCCGAACCACGCCACATATATCCGTACGGACCCGACCGTCACGTATGCGCAGACGGGCTTTTCTCGCGACGCTCGGCGCCTCGACCGTCGCCGCTGCCGGCTGTCTCGGCTCGGGGAGTACCGGCGGTGCCAGCGAGTACGACGTCGGGATGTCGGTCTCCCGCTTCCGGCCCGAAGAGCTGGCCGTCGCGCCCGGCACCACCGTCGTCTGGAAGAACACGAGCAAGTCCAGCCACACCGTCACCGCCTACGAGAACGCCATCCCCGAGGAGGCCGCGTACTTCGCCTCCGGCGGCTTCGACTCCGAGGACGCCGCCCGCGATGCCTGGAACGCGCGAAGCGGCGGCAGCATCAGCCAGCGCGAGACGTACTCCCACACCTTCGAGATTCCCGGGACCTACAACTACGTCTGCATTCCCCACGAGCCAAACGGGATGGTCGGTAGCGTCGTCGTCAGCGAGGACGCCACGCTGACGCCAGAGGGTGGTCGCGTAACGGTGACGACCGACCGCGGCGGGACGCCGACCGACGGCACGGCGAGTACCCCGGACGCGACGTCGACCGAGTAATCGAGACGGCCCTGCGGCTGTCCACGTTCGGAAAAAACGAAACGAAACGCGGCGCTACTCCTCGTCGGCTTCGGCCGACTCGTCGGCGGCCGTGTCCTCTTCGGCCACGTCCTCGACGTCCACGTCCTCCTCGCTGACGGAGACGCTTGTCTCCTCTTCGGCGGCGACTTCCTCGGGGTGGGCTTCGAGGGTCGTCTTCTGGATTTCGACGCGGCGAAGCGGGTAGATGGTCTTCGCCTCGTTGTAGATGGCCGAGGAGATGCGACCGTTGATGACGCTGTCGACGAGGTCCTGAAAGGTGCGGTCGCTGGCGGCGTCCTCGACGAGGTCGATCATCGTCCGGCGGATGGCCTTCTCCTGGCTCTCGTCGGCCGACTTCGTGGTGAACGCGACCGGCTGAATCTGGAGGCGGTAGTCGTCCGTCGTCAGGACGGTGACGAACGCCTCGATCTTCGAGGAGCCACGGCGGACGAGACTGCGCGTGTAGTCACGCGTCAGTTCGAACTTCGTGAACTCGCTGTAAGCCGAGTCGCCGGCGACCTCGTTCACCTTGAAGGTGAGCTTCTTGTTGTTCTCGCTGGCGTCGTTCTGGAGATCGCCCAGCGTGGTTTCGATGGTCCGTCCGAGGACCTGTTCCGATTCCTCCGCAGGGGTATCGCCCAGCTCCTCCCGCTCGAACTGCTCCGGAGCGAGCACGGTGTACCACTGCTTGCCCTGCTTCTGTCGTGAAACTGATCGTTCGCTCATGATTGTGTCGTGTCCGTGAGTTCGTCCGCGATCCGTACGTTAACGACGTAGTCGTCGACGGTCGCCTGCAGCCCGCCGGTCGTCTCCCGCTCGATGGTCATCGTCACCTGCCGGCCGTCCGTCGTCGTCGTCATCTCGTCGGTGTTGTCGGGGGTGAGCGCGGCCGCGACCATCGCGGCTCGCTTGGCGCTCCCGTGGTCGGTCGTGATCGTCGCCGTTCGACTCATAGTGCCTCCCTGAAGGCCATGATGAACTCGGCGGTGTCCGTCTCGAAGCGTGCCTGTGCGCGCCGCGTGCCGCCCGCGGCCCGGCCGTCGACGGCGTCGGCGGCCTCGCGCATCGTCGCGGCGAGGTCGCGGTCGTCGGCGGCCGCGCCAGCCGCCCGTCCGTCGGTGACGAACAGCGCGACCGGCTCCGGCGAGCGGAAGTCCCGGAGGAGCCGTGCGGCCGTGCCGACCGGCACGTCGCCGGGGTCGGTCACGCCCAGGTCGGCCGCCGCGCCGCGTGCGACGAACAGCCCGTCGTACCGGCCGGTCGTCGCCGAGCGGACGGCACCGTGGGCGCGCTCGCCGTGGGTCCGCCAGGCGTCGAGTGCCGCCGCGCGCGCGTCGTGGCCGAGTGCGAGTGCGACGCCGGTTCCCGGTTCCTCGCGCGCCACGGCGTCGAGCACGTCGGCGTAGCCGCCGACCGTCTCGAAGGGGCCGCCGACGACCGGGCGCAGGACGCGCTCGACCGTTTCGGCGGCCCGTTCGCTGGCGTCGTTCGCGCCGACCGTTCGGATCGCAACCATCGACGCCAGCCGCCGGTGTGCGCCCTCGTCGAGGGTCGCGTCACCGGTCGCCTCCGCGAGGAGGTTCAGGTCCGCGAGCGCGGCCTTCGCCGTCTCGGGGTCGCCCGAGAAGGGAGCGTGGACGAGCGTCGAGTGGCCGAGTCCGTCGGCGATATCGGCCGTCGGGACGGCGACGCCCGGTCGACGCGTCGTGCCCGCCGCTTCCGCTGCCTCGACGAGGGTGGCGCTCGGTCCGGTCTCTGCCGCCGTCGCGCCGGCGAGCGCGAGCACCGGGTCGGCCGCGCCGCCGAGTTCGTCGGCGACCAGGAACGCGGTCTCGCTGACCGGGGTTCCGTCGGCCGTGACGGTGTGGTCGGCCGCTGCGTCGGCACTCCCGAGGGAGACTGTCACGTCCGCCTCCGTCCCGCGAGCCGAGGATGCCGGCGGCTCGGTGACGCTCGCCTGGAACGGCACGTCCAGGCGGGCGAGCGCCCGAGCGAGTACGCCGGTGGCGGCGAGTGCGTCGCCATCGGCCGTCGCGACGAGCCGGACGAAGCCGGCGTCGCGACAGGCGCCTGCGACGGCACTCGCGGCCGCCTCGGTCCCCGTGGAACGGTCGGCGGTCGACATGTCCTACTCCTCCAGGATGTCGACGGCCACGTCGTAGGAGTACGTGAAGTCGACCGGCATCTCGTCACCGCGATAGTAGTCCACCAGGCGGCGGATCTTCGCCTCCGCGTTCTGGAGGGCTCGCTTGTTCTGGTAGTCGGTCGGGTTCTCCTCCATGTGGTCGCGCAGGCGGACGGCCCGATCCATCAGGTTCCGCAGGTCCTCGGGCACGTCCGGCTCCGCGTCGTGGTCCTCGAGGATTTCGGTGACTTTCTTGTCCGTGGCGAGTTTGACGTCGGGAATCGGCGTTCCCTGGACGCCCTCGTCACGGAGCTTCATGCCGATCTCGCTCGGCGAGTGACCCTGTTCTGCCAGTTCGACGACGCGCTCCTCGATGGCATCGGCGTCGACGTCGCTCCACTCCGGCGGTTCGTCTGCCACGGGCTTGTCCGAATCGGACGAGCCGCGGCGGCGTGTGTGCATTCGTGCCATTGTTGTGGTTGGAACTGCACTGACCGCGGCGTAGTCGGTGCGACGGACGGGGCTGCCGCCCGCGCGTGCCGAGACACTACCGCAATCCCAAGCCGCGAAAGCGGACTGTCCGCCCCGGGCCTGTCGCCCGGTGGCGGATTCCTGCGGCGAGTCGGATTTGCGGCCGTGCTGTTCCCACCCGTACGTGCTCGTTCGGACACTTGACGGTTACTACTCGGCCCCGCCGTGCCCCTGCGAGTCTCACGAGGAATAATCGACCAGTGCGCTTATGTCTCGGGATGGGAAACCTCATCTACCATGTCTCCGGGCAGGGCCCAACGGCGCGGGTCCGACGACGACCGTGGGCAGTCGAACGTCGTCGGCTACCTCCTGGTTCTCGCCATCATCATCGGCGGCACGTCGCTCGTGGTCGTGCTCGGTGCCGACGCGCTCGAGCAGACCAACAGCGTCTCCGAGCTGAAACGCGCCGAGCAGACGATGACGCTGTTCGACTCCAGGGCGGCGATGGTCGCACTCGGCACCTCCGACACCCAGAGTCTGAACGTCAAACAACAGAGCGGGCAGTTCGAGACCGACCCCGACGCCGGCTACATCTCTATCAAACACGTCAATTACGAGGAGGGAGCGACCGAAGAGGTGTACAACCAGTCTCTCGGTGCCGTCGTCTACGAGAACAACGACCGTCGGATCGCCTACCAGGGCGGTGGCGTCTGGCGGCTGGACCCGCGGGGCGAGGCCCGGATGGTTTCCCCGCCGGAGTTCCACTACCGCGGGGCGACGCTGACGCTCCCGATAATCCAGGTTCAGGGCCAGTCGAGCGCGAGCGGGTCGCCGTCGGTCACCGTCTCCAGCGACGGGGACGCGAGACGGGTCTACCCCAACACGAGCGCGGACCTCGGTGCTGGCAACAACGGTACCGGTGCACCCTACGACTACCAGGGGACCGACCGCCACTACCGGAATCCGGTCAAGAACGGGACGGTCCGGGTGTTCGTTCACAGCGAGTACTACCAGGGCTGGGCGAACTACTTCGACCAGCGCACGAGCGGCGAGGTCAGGGTTTACGACAACAACCAGACGGTCCGGCTGACGCTGGTCAGCCTCGGCGGCGCGCCCGGGCAATTCCCCATTCCGGACGAGGGCGTCGGCCAGGAGATCAGTGGGGTCGGCGAGGGCCACCCGCTGAGGGAGTTCACTCTCTCGCTTGAACCGGGCAAGAACATCAACGGAGAGAGCCATTGGTCGATGTTTGCTTCCGAGAACAGCAGGGAGATGGAGATACACATCACCATGGAAAACAGCGGTGGCTGTCGGGACGCTACGATATCGTATCTTTATACCAGCCCGACGGAGTACCGCGAGTGGTCGACCCCTCCGATCAGTCCTAACACCACCGACGTTTATGAGTGCGTCCCCGACGGCTCCAGCAAGGTCGAGAGACTCTACTTCAACCTCTCGGGGACCGACGTCGATGCCGAATACGAAGACGTGACCGCCAACGGCGCGGCCAGCGGCAAGTGGTGCTTCTCTCCGAACGAAACACCGGACTCTGGTATAGAAATCGACGACCACACAGAGGATCCCGGCACCGGCACGACGATCTCACCGGTGTCGGGCCACACTCAGTCGGTAAACTGGACCACGAGCCACTACATCTCAAAGATGGGAACGAACTACGAACTCAAGGTCGGGGACAGCCAGGGATCGACTCCGTCGGCGGAGTGCGACGCGACAACTAGCGGAGGAGGCAGTGATATGATCGAAGAGGGCGCTTCCGTCGGGTTCCTCGATTACGAGGAGGCCACCGGCGCGGAGTACATTACCTACCTTCACATCACCGAAAACGAGATCGACGTCGACTTCGACTGAACCCGACTCCTGACGCACCTTGGTAGTTTTTGCGACCGTTCGGCCAGCACCTGCCACCCGTCCAGTACCCGCTGCGCCACGACGAGCTGACCGTCCCGGTCCAGGACCGGGACGATATCCCACACGCGCTCCCGTGACGGGGTCACGGTCCCGACGGCAGTCAATCGGCGACACGTCCACTGCTCCCCACCGATGCAATCCGCGAGCGGTGGCCCGGCCGCTCACGTCGGGCAGTATCCTCCCCTCCAGAAACGTGTCCCGAACGCGTCGGCCGCTCACCTGGCGATCTCGACGGTGACGGGGTAGACGGCGATGTAGAGCTGGTCGCGCGTGTCGAGGTCACAGGTCACCCGGTCGCGCTCTCCCGGCGCGTCGCCCAGCGAGCAGTCGGTGCCGGGTTCGCGCTCCAGGTACGACGCCCAGATGTCTGCCCGCGGCGAGGTTATCTCCACCTCGAGCTCGTCGTACATCGACCCCTCGCCGGTGGTGATGATGCGGGGGGTGTTCCGAACGCCGCGCACGCGGAGCGTCGTCCCGCTGTACGTCGAGGGCTCGAACCCGTCAGTGTCGATCACCGGCAGGATCGTCCGGTCGGTCGCCATCTGGAAGGGCGGTTCGGTGACCACGATTCCGCCCTGCCGTTGCTCCCTGATGACGGCGCCGAACTCGTAGCTGATCCGCGTGTCGTCCCCGCCGCGTGGCTGCCAGACGATCGGATTGACGGTCCGATTGACCGTGAAGTTGGTGTCCGGGTCGGAGCTGTCCCATCCCGTGATGTTGATCGTTGCCGTGCCGGTCGTGTCGATCTGCGCGTCCTGGAGGCTGATCTCCGTCGCCCGGCTCGGGGCACCCTCCCGGTGGACGTCGTTGAGATTGTCGCTGAGCACGTCGAACGCCCGTTCGGCGTTCCGGCTCTGCTCGCCCTGTTTGATGTCGTTGAGTGCGTCCACGCCGGTCACGGAGACGATGGCGATGACCGACGCCACGAGGCTGAATATCAGGAGGAAGCCGATCACGTTCGAGGCCGCGCGACGGTTCATGGGTCACCCTCCTGGATCGTGACCGTGCCGTCGTCACGGTACGTGAACACGACTTTCCCGCCGTCGACGGTGTTCCCCGTCACTGCCGTCCGGTTCGAGAACTCGACTGTCACGTTCAGCTCCGGGTTGTTCGTCGTCAGCCGGAGGTGTGGGTCCGCCCGTTCCACGAGCTCGATCTCGTAGGTCGACCCGGCGACGTTCGGCGGGAGGTCACGGGAAAAGTTGACGGTGTCGCCGGGCTCCGTCGTGTTCGCCAGCCGGTCGGTCGCCTCCATGCTAGCGGCCACCTGCTGGCCGATGACCCTGAGTTCCGACCGCGACGCCTGTTCCTGCTGGTTGCTCACGAATCCCCCTCCGGCGATGAGCAGCCCGGTCACGAGCACCGTGGCGATGGCGATCCCGATAGTGTAGTTGAGCGTGACCGCCTGCCCGCGGTCGCCCGCGTTTGCCCGCCCATCTGTCGGCCCGCGGTCGGCCCTACGCATCGGCCTCACCCGGGACCACCCGGAAGTCCGTCACGTACTCCAGCACGTCGCTCTCGTAGTCGACTTCGACCGTGACGCCCCAGATCGCCGGATCTATCCTCGGGCATCGGGAGTTCGGTCCGTAGTCGACGCCGGACGTATCGACGTTGCTTCGGGTCTTGTTCACGATAAACGAGTAACTCCCGTTCGCGTTGTCGCTGTGGTTGAACTCGACCGCTTCGACGGTCCCGAGACCCTCGAACGCGAGTTCGGAACACGATTCGGTCCCGCCGCTCCCGTCCGCGACCGTCCCGGCCGAGACGTTGATCCGGAACGGCGTGGCGCCCGAGGGGGGCCCACACTCCGTCGTCGTTCCGGACGGCGTCTCGACCTGTATCGCGTCCCCGCTCCGGACTTTCATCTCCCACTCGTCGCCGTCGCCGTCCTCGGCAGTGACGTTGAACGCGGTTCCGCTGTGGATCTCCGTGACGTTGAACTCCATCCCCCTGACGCCGTTCGCACTGCCGTTGATCGGTGTCCAGTTGGTCGCGTTGGTCGCACTGGTGAAGTTCCGGGAAGCGTTCGTCTGCTGTACCAGGGTTCCGTTCTCGAAGTCACGGATCGAATCGTCGACGACCTGGCCGTCCTCTAACTGTTGGTCTATCATCACCGCTGTCATGTTCTCGAACGCCCACGTCACGTTCTTCGCTACCGGGTCGTACCCGCTCGCGTTCGTCGCGTTGTACTCGTTGACGTACTCGATGATCCGTTCGGTCCCCGCTTCGAGGGACTGCTTGTGGATGACCGGGTCCGAGGTGGTCGTGCTCTCGCTTCTGGTCGCCAGGTTCTCGGTGTAGATGACCGAGTTGAACACGAGCGCCAGGCCGACGAACACCACGGCGAGCGCGAAGCCCGTGACCAGCAGTATCTGCCCGCGCCGCTCGGTGTCCGTCGGCGCCAGCCGCCTCAGATCCGCCATACGACCACCTCCACGCGGAGGACGCTGTAGGTCCCGCTCTCCGGCGACACGTCCGGGGCATAGAAGTTCGACCTGTTGACCGGAATCTCCGTCTCCCGGCCCTCGTGGTCGTACAGCGTCGCGTCGTCCGTGAGCGTCATCGTCCGCCCGGACCGGACCGCGTTGTCACTGGGCTCGCCCTGATAGACCATCTCCTGGACGCGCCGCCCGCCGCCCGCCGTCTTGTAGATCACGTAGACGTTGTAGCCGATACCCTGGTCGCCGAAGGCACGCTCCAGGCGCTCCCCGAAGGCGTTCGGCGGGGCGCGACTGCTGTAGAAGTCGTCGCTCGATGTGTTGTGGAACTGGCCCGAGGAGTTGTTCCAGAAGAGGAGCGCGGGCCGCAGTTCGCCGTTCTCGGCGGCGCCCGAGAGGACGCCCTCGACGCTCGCCTGCTGCTGGTTCTCGATGTGCTGGCTCGACGTGCTCGCCGACAGCGGCGTGACGGCCGTGATCTGGAGCGCAAAGAGGATGCTCGTCACCATCAACAGGGCGGCCACGATCGCTTCGAGTGTGTGTACCTGTGCTCTCATGTTACCACAGTTCGACGATCAGCGTCGCGTCCGTGCCGTCGATGTCGACGGTTCGGCGGGCCTTGACCGACGTTCCCGACCGCTTGGGCGGGGACGCCCCGCTCCGTAACTCCGTCCCGCCGCTACAGTTGTCGCGCTCGGCGAGCGTCCCCGAGGACTCGATACAGAGGATGTCCGCCCCGTCGCCGTCGTTCGAGAGGTTCCCCCGGATCGTGACGTTCGCGAACTGCCTGTCCTTGAGGCCGAGTCGTTTCGTCAGGTCGCCGCTCTCGAATCCACAGCCGTCCGGCGGACTCCCACCGCCGTCTTTGAAGAACTCGCGCGTGCACGTCGCGTTCAGCGTGTGCGGACCCGCCGGATCGCCAAGCAGTCCCTCGGAGAGGCTGTCGGCGACCCGGTTCGCGGAGACGATCTCCTCCTGGCCGCCCTCCGCGAACGGCTGGAGCGTCCCCGGGACGAAGATGAACACCGAAATGAAGACGATCAGAAACAGGCTCACACCGACGGCGAAATCGAGCGTCGTCTGGGCCCGGTCGCGACGGTCGCGTGACTCCGCGACCCGACCACCCACGTTACGAGCGCCGCCGTCTGGGGTCGACCGTGCCGACCCGCCTGCCCCAGAGGCGGATCGAGACCCCGATGATTGGGATGCCAACACCGTCGATCTGGTCCGTTGTATCCGATGCCGGGTCTGCCCGGGCCCGGCACTGCGTCGGTCTGCTATCGGGTGATTGTCTGTCCGGGATATAATGCTTCTGGCCGAACTACCGCCTGTGATAATGACTCCTTACACCGTGGCAGTTCGGGGGTCTGTCGGCTCTCGACCACCCATCCGTCTCACCGCTTCGATGGGTTTAAGAAAACCCACCGGGTATCCGGTGATGCGAGGGCTCGTAGATCAGCGGTAGATCATCCCCCTGGCACGGGGAAGGCCCCGGGTTCAAATCCCGGCGAGTCCATCGGAGCGACCGAGTTTTCGAGGGGGCGAGAATGAGTGAGACGCACTCGAGTCCCCGGACCGGCCCGTCGGCGTGCCAGCTTCGTTGCGCCGGCCTCTTGACCATCGTTTCTACCAGTGATACTATCAAAAACTGGTGAAGGGTACCACTCACTCCACAGGAATACGGCTTTCGCGGCTGTCGACGCCGCTGGAACCCGTCCGCCGACTCGATTGCTGTCTCGTATATAATCTGTGACAAACGAGCCACGACGGCGTTCAATTACACTACATTTTCGGATTCGAGACTCGAACTCGTCGAGGGTCGCGATTCGACAATCTGCAGTAGAGGCGCCTGAAACCCCCGGTACTGGCACCTCTGTGTCGACGGTGGAAACTGACGATGGATTTATAGGTACGTATCAGTAATGGAAGCCGTATGAAAAATTTGGGGGCCGCACGCACAAGTGATGAGCGAGCGGTATCAAATACGATAGCAGTGGTCCTCCTCTTCGGAATCGCGATCGTCGGCGCTCTCCTGGTGGTTACCTTGGGCGGGAGCGCGGCCGACGAGGTTCGACAGCAGAACGACATGGAAGTGGCCCAGCAGTCGATGCAGGCTCTCTCGAGCCGTTTGTCTGGGCTGAAGACGGGCGACGAAGAGACAGCATCGTTCAGTCTGCCGGATCGGATGCAGGGGAACACGGAGGTCATCCGACAAACTTCGATCGAACTCGTCGCGGAAACGGAGAGCGGAACGACGTGCACGACCGGAGATGTCCAGATCTCGACGCTCGTCTACGAAAACCGCGACAACGAGCTGGTCGGTTACGAGGCAGGTGGTGTCTGGCGGAGCTATCCGGACGGCGGATCGACGATGGTATCGCCGCCGGCCATCAGCTACCGGAACGGTCGGGTCGAACTCTCGATGGCGAACGTCGAGGGGCAGATGAACAGCCAGATCCAGGCACGACTCGACCGACTCGAAACACGGCGGTTCAACGAGAATCTCACCCAGTCCCTGTTCGTCGACGAGACGGCCGACGAACTCCAGTCCGGCTCGTCGACATCCGGCATCAAGTGTGCCCCCGAAGACCTGGATTCGGTCACGATGACTGTTTCGGGGAGCCCCTTCTCGACTGCGTGGAGTAACTACGCGAACGACCAATGGGACTCACGGCCCCAGGCGTCGATCGTCTCTGGCCCGGATCCGCTCACGGTCGAGTTCGATCTCGGCGATACGCGCCGAGCGGAGTTCGCCGTCAACGATAGTGACCTCACCCCGACACACGAAGAAGGCGAGCAACTGTCGTTCGATCCGGCGATCAGAAACGTCGGCGGGGAACCCGGGAGCAGTACTGTCGAAACTCGACTGTACGTCGAGGACGGCGACGGATGGTCCGAGCAGGCGTCTTCGACCGAAACGACGTCGACGCTCCTCGTCGAGGAGAACGAACGACTCGACTTCCAGTTTGCCGGCTCCAACTTCGATGCGGACGCGGACGGCGAACCGGACGAGGGAACGGACTACAAGATAGAAATCGACACCGGTGACGAGGTCAGCAGTACGATCATCAACGTCACTGACGATCCCGCGGATCTCGACATCACCGTCGACAGTTCCACCCCCAGTTCGGTCAGTCAGACCGACGACGAGGACTTCGTCGTCAACGTGGAGAACACCGGCGCCGTCCCGACCACCCGTGACTTCCAGTTCCACTTCGACACTGACGACGACGGGAGTATCGCCGACGATGTCATCGAAGTGAAAAACGCGACCACGATCCCAGCGGGATCGACCCGGACTCTCAGTTTCGCGATCCCGACAGTTACACAGGCCCCGAATCTCGATGCGAAGGTCAGGACTGCCGCTCTCGATCCGGACGGCGACCTCCCCGAGAGTCCGGTGACACGGATTTCGGTCGGTGACAACCCGTACTACGCGATCGACGACCTCGGTCTATCCGGGTCGAACACGCCGCTGAAAGATACGTCGATAACGGTCGAAGCGGACGTAGAGAACACGGGCGGTACGCCCGCTCAGCCTGGCACAGCCAGCGAGCGGGTGACGTTCGAGATACGGCACGCCGGGAACAGGACACTCGTCGAGGACGCAAGCACGAGCGGGACGGTGCTGACCGACGATCAGGCAGGGGTGGTTGCCCCCGGTAACACCGAAACGTTCGATTACACGTTCTCCGGTATCGAACATCCCGGTGAGTACGTCTACACACTGGAGACCGCGAACGTCTCCCAGACCGGCGGCTTCAGTGTCGTCGAATCCACCAGTCCCTACTTCCTCGTCTCGGAGGTAGAACTGACGCCGGAACCGGCCATCCAGGGCGATACGGTCAACGTCTCGGCGCTCATCACGAACACGGGCGCGACGACCGGCACGCAGGACGTCACGGCGTCGCTCAACGGCACCGAGATGGACGTGGTCTTGGACGAAACCGTCGATAGCGGCAATTCCGAGCGCGTGAATCTAACGTTCGACACCGACAGTGCGAACATCGTTGCCAACGAGGTCACCGTCGAGACCGCCGATACCTCGCTCTCGAGAACGCTCAACGTCTATCAAAACAGTTCGGGGATCGGGATCGGCGGGAGCGGGAACGCGACGATCAACACGACCCGCAACATCACGGCCAGCCTGACGGTTCTGGGGACCGCTCTGACTGGGACTGGCTACTGGTTTGACGCCCCGGATTACTGGGAGGGCCCCCACTATATCAACCGAGGTCCCGTGACCATGCACATCTATACCAGCAACGAGTCGAACCCCAACGAGCGGATCTACGCGTGGGGGCCGGAAACTGATCTTAACACGCCGACCATGCGCGTCCGCCAGATTCAGGAGAGCCCGATGCTCAACAAGTCCGTTACCGTTGGCCCTGGGACGCAACTATCCGTATTCGCCGCTTCGTACCAAGGCACTTCGTGTGCTTCCAACGACGTTGACATCGACTTCGATAGGGGCGTCGGCGCCCCCGACGACGGCGTCAGGACGTACTACGACGAGACGACCGACACATACGAGGATGCGAACCGACTTCGGTGCGATTTCGACACGAATGATGCGTGGCACAACGTCAGCAAGAGCAGCAATCAGGGGAACCTGAAGATCCTGAACCGGACCGACAGCAAGATCCCCAATTTCGAGGAAGCCCGACCGGACCAGCGGAGCGCGGCTGACATCATCTCCGAGAGCAGTCGCGTCGACATCAACAGCACGGGACACGTCCAGCTCGAACCCGACCAGCGTCTCCTGCTATACGAACTCTCGGAAGACAACGCCGAGTACGAGAACGCGGACACGGCGGGCGACCCGGACTATAACGACGCCGTCGTGCTGTTCGAGGTCGTCGAGGTACAGGAGACGACCAGGACCGAACCGGAGTTCGAACTCCTGAACACGAGCGGCCCGGCACAGGTCACGCGGCCGAACGACGCCGGATTCGAGGTCGGCATCCGTAACAACGGCGGCCTAGATGGCAGCACCGAGGTCGACGTCTACGTCGACGGTTCGCTGGAGAAATCGGTCGATACCGGGTCCATCCCCGGAACGAGCAACGAAACGGTCTCCGTCCCCGTTTCCTCGACCGGCCTCTCGGAGGGACTCCACGAGGTCGAGTTCCGACTGGCGAGCAACGAGGACCAGCGCGAGCGGCGGAACCTCTACGTCGGTACCCAGGTTCAGCCGTTCTTCATCCCCGGGTTCGAGTCGATCCCGGACGCGGTCGAACCCGGGACGGACTTCGACGTCACCGCCGGCGTGAACAATATCGGACAGGAGGATGGGACACAGACCGTCGAGGTGTCCGTCGCCAACTCCGGGTCGTCGGTCTCGCTCGATTCGTCGCCGACCTGGCCCGTGACGATTCCCCGGGACGACGAGCGGACGAACGTCTTCTCGTTCGACGCTGGCCCCGACCACGGTGAGGCGACCATCGAGATCGAGACGGAGAACACGACGGCGTTCAGGACCGTCGAAGTCACCGAACCGGAGTTCGAGATCGATGCCGTCTACGTCGGCACCGAGCGCTACGACCGTGGCGACACGATCACCAGAACGAGCATCGACCAGCTCACTGCCGTCGTCCAGAACGCCGAACCGATCAGCGATACGCAGGACGTCGAACTGCAGATCGACGCTAACGACGACGGGACCTACGAGGACCTGCCGGATTCGGAACCAGTCACACTGGAAAACAGCGCGACGACCGTCGACCTCGACACCGGACTCGGGTCCGCAACGCCCGATATCTACGACTACAGGATCGTCACCGACGACGACGAGTTCGAGGGCACTATCAGGATCAAAGACGACCCGTCGGGTTACGACATGGACGAAACCGCCGAAAGTGACCTGATCTCGGTCAATGTCAACAAAATCCAGTTGGGGTAACAGCAACCGGGACCCGGCACTCACATACCCGCATCTCGTCGGTCACTCCTGGGCTGTCTACCGACCGATACCCCGGAGCGATACCCTCGCTCTCCTTTCCTGATAGGACGCCTCCTCTTCCGGGACCGCTCCTGGTTTGGCCTTTCGAGATAACACGAACTCCGGACCCGACCGAGCCATTCGACGCTCGTCGGAACTGGGGCAAACGGGGCGGTGCCGAGACGCGAGCGGCGCGACCGCTCGTCGTCACCGCGCTCTCACCCCTCCCGAACGGCGGAGCGGCCCGAACACTGCCCAATCCGATCGGAACGGACCGCCTGGAACCATGGGCGAATCGCGGCCCCACGGGAGAAACCGTTTCGTCGAACCCCGCCCGGCCGTCCGCGGAGCCGTGTAGCTCACCACACGGACGATGCCGTGCACCTCACAGCCGACCTCGTGTTCGGATCGGGCGGGCCGCACCTGGGATTCTGGGCAGGGCACGTGGTCTCGTTCAGTCGATCGCTTCGACGTTGATCGTCGTCTGTCGGATGTAGACGCGGTTGACATTGCACGTATAGACGCCGTTGCTGTCCTGTACCCAGTCCTGTTCGGAACCCAGCCGGTCGAGATAGTTGTCCCACGCGGACGCGTAACGCGAGTCAGTCACGTCGATCGTAATTTCCGTCGCCTTGGGTGAACTACCGGGAGACGGATAGAGTCGACGTGTCTCGGTCTGACGTCCGGTGACCTGGACGGGGTCTTCGACGCTGATACTTACCGACCCCGTGAGCTGGACGACGGATAGAATTGCCGTGCCATCCTCACAACTGAACACGGGGCGATGCCGGATTATGCTCCCCTGTTCTCCGACCTGGAACAGGGCCCCACTCTCGTAGGCGATCTCGTCGGCGGAGCCACTGCGACTGACCGTGAGTGCGTTCGTTTCGATGTCGAACTCGCGTGGACTACCGGGTCCGGTCGTTTCTTTCACTCGTAACTCGATACCGGATTCCACGAGATCGAGGTTCGCACCATCGATGCCGACGTCGAGTGATCGCTCCGGGACGCCCTGCCTGTGGATGTCCTCGAACGTCTCCGCGACGCCACGCATCGCTCGATCGGCGGTCTGGACGTCCTCGTCGTCGCTGAAGTCTTCGAGCGTATCGAATCCGACGAGGTAGATCAGGCTAACACTGCTGGCGATGATCGAGAACATGAGGATGAACCCGATCAGATCGGAGACACTCCGTTCCGTCGGTCTAGTAATTCCTGACATTGTCACCTGCTGGTCGGTTGCAGCGAGATACAGTCGTCCGAATTGTCGTAGACGATTCTGATCGGCCCGCCGTTGATAGAGCGTGGGCAGACGTCGGAATCGAGTGATAGCTGTACCTGCCGGGAGAGTCCCGATGCGTTCGCGTACAGGACTGCCGTCCCGCTGCGCTCTCGCAACGTGATATCGTACCCCTCGCCGGCGATCCGGGCGGGGAACGTCACGCGCGAGGAGAGATCGGCGTCCGTGTTCCCGTCGGTGGTGGCGAGTCGGTCGATACGGGTAATCTCGTTCGTAACGCCCTCGCTCACGTCTGCCAGCCCCTTTTCGGTGACGCGTTCGGTCTGTCGGTCGAGTAACTGCCCGCTTCCCAGCAACAGACCTGCGATCAACAGCGCGGTGATTCCGAGACTCAACGCGTGTGTGAGCGGGATCGACGCCCCGCGACTATCGTCACGCAGCCACATCAGCTCCCACCTCCGGTCGCGTTGAGGTAGATCGTCGTCCGATAGTCCAGCTCCGGTCGCCGGTAGGTGAGGTCCACCGCTGGACGGAGTACCGGGTTCGTGATCTCCGGTTGAACGCCTCCGCCCGACTGCGTGTCGAGATAGCGGCTGTCGGTGCCGATCCGGTACGTGCCCTTCGGGAGTTTTCCGGCACCGAGACCATTTTGCTCGTTGTCGATTTCCACTGTGTAGGGACGCGAGACGTACTCGTTGAACTCGAAGGCCGGGACGGTCGTCGTTCCCGAACCCGGGTCCGCCTCCAGTTCCCCGGTCCCGAGGTTCACGCTCGCGCCGGGATCGACTGACTCGACAGCTCGCTGCTCGCCGTTCACGATTGCAATGAACGCAGGCCCATCTATCGGATCGGTCTCGGAACGGTTAATCCGCAGCTCCCACACGTTCCCGTCACTACCTGTTACGCGGATCGTCGTGTTCGGTCTATTTGCACCGTTGTTATCCGGAAAGTCATCGACTGTGAATTCCATCGGCGCTAGGATCATCATCTCGTTGCCGACAATCCAGTCGTTTGCCACCGTCGGATCGGCAAGCTGGAACGTATCGGTCGACGTCTGTTCGAGCAACCGCCCGTTCTCCGAGGCGCTTTCGTTGAACGTCGCGTTGACGAACACGATTCCGTCCTCGAAGGTCATGTTCGAGTACAGTTGCGCGTACGTGGAGACGTTCGACCGGTACGCACTCTCCAGTTTCCCGGAGTCGGTGACGTCGGTTCCGGCGGCGACGCGCGACGCCATCCGCTGGAGGTCCTGTCTGACCATTTCCTGGGTCCGCTCGGCGTTCTGGAGGGCCTGCTGGTTCCCCTGTGATCCGATGGTGTCGTTGAACTGCATCCCGTTCAGCAGGACGACGGTCCCCAGGATGACGATCCCGAGGACGATGCCACCGACCAGAAGCAACTGCCCTCGGTCACGCGAGCCAGTCACCATACGACCAGACGCACCTCCACGATGTTGTACAGTGGCTTGTCGGGTTCGGCATCGGGCATGTAGAATGGGGACGTATCCTTCAGGGAGTCGAACTCGGTGCCGCACTCGCGGGCGTCGGTTTCCGTGGTGTACAGGCTCGACTGGTCGTCGTAGACGGCGATCCGGCGACTCACGATGGCCGCGGCGTCTGAGGGGGCCGCGATATCACCGCTGGTCTCGAACTGACGTGATGCGACGACACGCTCTTGCTCACCGGAGCCGTCCCAGTAGTAGAAGTAGAGATTGTACTCGTAATCCCGCTCGTCGAACGTCTTGTTCAGCATCCGTTCGAGCGTAGTGGACCGTGGCGTTCCCGTATTGAGGCGGCCCCCGTCGAACGCCCGTTTCCCGGCAGTCCCGTAGCATCTGACGGCACGGCTCAGTGTTCCGTTGCTCGCAGCCAGATCGAGCGTATCCGCGGCCTGGCTCCGGAGCTGCTCGGTCCGTTCTGCGGACTCACTCGTCCAGGGCCCCACGTCCACGATCTGGAGTCCGTACAGCATCGCCGAGAGGACGATTATCGCCGCGAACACGCCTTCTAGAGTGTACGCCTGTGATCTGTCGTCGCGCATTTTACCACACCCTCACCACCAGATAGCAGGCCGGACTGCACTCGCTGCTCGGATCCTCGCTGAACGTGACAACACGTGTGCGTGTCGCTGCGGACTGGTTGTCGTAGTCGTCACCGAACTCGTAGAATCCACGCCCCTCGAAATACACCGGTTCACGGATGTCGCTGTCACCTTCGAGTGTGAACTCCGATGCATTGACCACGGCTACGTTGACGTTCGGTTTCGCCTGCCGTTCGGTCTGCGTGTTTAGCCCGGCCCGTTGCCTGAACCGCTCGAAGTCGGTCGAGAGGTTCGAATACAGGTCGTCCGAGCTACCACCAGTCTCGTTCCGGAGGATGTTCTGTTTCCCGGGAACGCTGTACTCGGCGACGATGTACTCACTGGCTCGTTCGGCCTGTTCCTGATCGATTCCGTCGACGGAACTCTCGTACGACTCGAACACCCCCGGCAGGAACCCGAACACGAACAGGACGGTCGCGAGCATGATGCTCACGCCGAGGATGTAATCCTGCGTCGTCTGTCCCCTATCCCGTGTCATGATTCGATCCCGTTACCCCACCAGCATCCAGGTGATCAGCGCCAGCGTCGGCAGTGCGACGGCGAACTTCACGCCCGAGATCAGATCGACCTCCCGGATGTACCCGGCGATGAACGACGAGAAGATCGCCTGGAGCGTGACGGCGTGGAAGAACAGCATCGACAGCATCCCCGTGTCGACGTTGCTCCCGAACTGCCCGCCACCGGCCGCGCTCCCGCCACTGCCGCCCGCGGAGCTTGCCTGGTTCGCCAGCCCGGACATCACGTCGAGGAACTGCGTTTTCAGCAGCGCCATCACGCCGAGCAGGGTGAGGTAGGTCATGATGATGATGACCATCTGCATCCGGGTCCGGGACTTCCGTTCCCGGTCGATGTCGTCCTGGTTCTCGGAGGCCTGTGCCGCGGTCGTCAGGACGTCCTCGATCTGACTCGAGGCCTCCTGGGCCTTGCTGATGAGCTTGACCGTCCGGGCCAGCCGCGGGATGTGGTACTTGTTGTTGAACTCCCGCATCGCGTCTTTCAGGTTGGTGCCGTACTTGACCTTCGCGTGCATCGTCTCGAACTCGTCGGACAGCGTCCCCGAGGACGTGTCCGAGACGACGCGCAACGATTCGAGCAGCGTCATCCCGGTGTCGTTGGCCGAGGAGAGCTTCCGGAGGTTCTCGGAGAGGTCGCCGATCACGCCGCGTCGCGACCGGACGTTCCACTCGTAGAAGATCGCCAACGGCAGGAAGTTGATGTAGAGTGGGACGTACAACCAGAAGAACGTCCCGCCCACCGGGTTGGCGATCATCCCGTCGATGGACAGCGGCGCGAGGCCGTACAGGATCGCGAGGCCAACCGCGATCAGCGACAGCGG
This sequence comes from Halorientalis marina, assembly GCF_023028345.1. Classification (GTDB taxonomy): domain Archaea; phylum Halobacteriota; class Halobacteria; order Halobacteriales; family Haloarculaceae; genus Halorientalis; species Halorientalis marina. Next base: position 1,406,247 of record NZ_CP095487.1, read on the forward strand.
GACGGTAAAGACGAGGATGATCGTCGGGTTGTCGCGGAAGAAGATGTGCGGGCGTGCGAGAATCTGCCCGAGTTCGTAGGACCGCTCTTTGCTCTTGACTTTCTCGAAGAGGGCACGCTCGCCGGTGAACCGCTCGACGAGGCCGAGGTTCATGACGTCGAGGCCCTCGCGGACGGCAACGTCGTCGCGGACCTCGTCCGGGCGGAGGTAGCCGTCACCGATCTCGTCCTGGGTGACCGTCGAGACGAGCACCAGGAAGCCGAGGCTGATCAGCGGGATCAGTCCGTAGACGGTCCCATAGAGGAGCATGTCCTGGGCCTGCCCCATCATCGACATGATGACGAGGATGATGATGAGAAGCAGAGGGAACAAAGAGAGGGTCATGTACATCTCGCCGAACAGTTCCATCGTCTCGAGGACCATCTCCTGTTCCTGCTTGGCCGTCCGCATGTGTTTCTCCTTCTGGTCCTCGAGGAAGCTCGTCATGTCACCCCCGGAGTTGATGATCGAGAGCATGTCCGTCAGGAACTGCGCGAGTTCGTCGCTCGGGGTCTGGAGCGCCTGGTTGCGGATGGCGGTCCGGTAGTCCGTATCGAAATACTCCGTCTCCAGGACGATGGACTGGAACTCCTGGGAGACCTCGCCGTAGGTGTCGTCGGCTTTCGCCATCGCCTGCAGGATTTCCAGTTGGTTCAGGCCCCCGACCGAGAGGGCGTACATGAACGAGATCGAGTCCGACAGCAGGACGTTGATCTCGCGTTTCCGGGCGCCGGCACGGAAGTAGGGGATCGACACGAGCGACCCGAAGCCGATCCCGAAGCCGATCAGCCCGAACACGAGACCCGTGACGATGATGAGGATCGGGACCTTCAGCGTCAGCAGGATCTCCGGAATCTGGGACTCCCCGAGCCCGAGCAGTGTCGGCGCATCGGAGAGGAAAATCGTGAAGATGGCGTAGCCGAGGATGGTTCCGACCAGCCACAGCGCGAGGCCGGCCAGCGCGCCTACCGCGAGCGCGCGCGAGAGGAACAGTTCGACGTTCTGGGGCATCCGCGCCTGGGCCAGTTTGTTCTCGACGGAGGCGACGAAATCGCCCTCGCCGTCGAACAGGTACTGGTAGAGCGGGTAGAACGTGTCACCGATACTACTCGTCCCACTGACGGTCTTCCCGCTACGCGTGTCGAGGCTCATCGATCACTCCCCCTCTTCGGCTTCGGCGCCCGCCTTGGTCACGAACTGGCCGAAGTCGATCTCGGCGTCGTCCGCCTCCTCTTCTTCGACCGGTTCGATGTCATCCTGGGTGTCGATGCCGGACAGCGCCTTGACGATCTCGGGCGTCTCCTTGCTCTTGAACCGGTCGAACAGCGGTTCGGCGTTCTCCAGGATCTCGTCGGTGTCCCCGAGCATTTCCTCGTTCGCTTCCGGCCGCGGGACCATCTCCTCTTTCTCGGGGTCGATGTCGATCTTGACCGACTCCATCTCCCGGAGGTCCTCGAGGCTCTCGGAGAGCTTGTCGTGGGCGATCAGCGTGATGATCGTGTCCGGGTCGTTGATGAACGCCTGGAGGGTCGCTGCCACCTGCTGGTAGGTGTTGATGTTGTTGTTGATCAGGTACGCGAGGACGACCTTCCGCTTGAACAGTTCCTCGTCGAGTTTCTCCTGGTTCCACCCGCGGTCGAACTTGATCTCCTCCAGGGTGTTGGACTGGCCCATCTGGATGAACGTGTCCGTCTCGGCCTGCCACTGGTAGACGTCCCTGACGTTGATTTCGTCGTGTTCCGCGGAGTACTCGTTGATCTCGGTCAGGGTCTTGTTTCGGCGCACCTTCTGGCCGTCGTTCCGCGTCTGTGTCTGGATGGAGACGAGGTCCAGCGCCGTAAACAGCGTCTTCGAGACGTTGATCGGCTCGGTCGTGAACCGCTTGATGACCTCGCCCACCGAGTCGGCGTGGAACGTGGTGTAGGTGGTGTGGCCCGTTGACATGACCTGAAAGAGGGTCCGCCCCTCTTCACCACGAATCTCACCCATGACGATGTAGTCCGGCCGTTGCCGCAGTGCGGCTTCCAGCAGGTCGAACTCGTCGACGTCGCCCGTGTCGTCCTCGCCGAAGGACGGCCGGGTGACGGACGCGACCCAGTTGCGCTGGGGCAGTTCGACCTCTCGGGTGTCCTCGATGGAGACGATCTTCGCGCTGGAGGGGATGAAAAGCGAAACGGCGTTCAGTGAGGTGGTCTTCCCCGACGCCGTCCCGCCCGCGAAGATGAGGCTCTTGTTGTTCTCGATACAGAGCCAGAGGAACGCCATCTGGTCGAGCGAGAAGGTGTTCCAGTTGATGAGGTCGATGGGGGTGAAGGGGACGTCCTTGAACTGACGGATGGTGTAGTTGGTCCCGTGGTCGGAGACCTCGCTGCCGAGCGTCAGCTGTGACCGCGATCCGTCCGGGAGCGTGGCGTCGACCTGTGGCTGTCGTTTGGAGATGCCCTTCCCGGACCGCTGGGCGAGCTTGACGACGAAGTCGTCGAGTTCCTCCTTCCCGTGTTCGACGTTGGAGATGATCTGTTCGTAGTCGGTGTGGTAGACGAACACACGCGAGTTGTACCCGTTACAGGAGATGTCCTCGACGTTGATGTCGTGTTTGATCGGGTCGATTTTCGAGAAGCCGATGAAGTCGCGTTTGAGCTGGTAGAGCAGTTTCTCGACCTGGTACTCGGAGAGCGTATCGGGGTCCTCTTCGAGGATGACCGGCTCGGGGCGAGCCTTGATCCCGCCGAGGTCGCCCTGCTTCTCCGGGAGTTCGACCTCCATGCCGAGCATCTGTTTCATCTGCCCGATGGTGCCGACCGACTGGCCCACGTCGTCCTCGTAGAGGTCGTACCGTTCGAGGAGGCGTTCGGTCTCGCGCTGGATGACCTGTGCGCGGTCCTCCTCGCTGCCCTCGACGACGACGTCGTCCTCGCTGTACTTGATCGCCGTCTTGAGCTTTCCAGAGAGGAACTCGAACAGCTCGCTTTCGATAGAGTTGAGGTGTGGCTCGATGACGTAGTACTTCTTCTCGTTTTCCTTCCGGGAGTGGAAGATAACGACACAGGAGTAGGGCTTGTTTACCCAGTAGCGTTCCAGTTCGGTAAAGTGAGATTTCTTCCGCAGCGGCACCGCTTTCTCCAGATCGTAGCGATTGACGACCGTCGTTCGCCCGTCGACGGTCGAGAAGAAGGCGTCCTCGTCCAGGTCCTCGTTGACGTCGACGGTCCGCTCGTCGAGGACATCGTCGACTTCACTCGCCAGTTCCTCGGCGAAACTCAGCACGCCCTCTACCTCGGTGGGGTCGAAGCCGAGTTCCTCCCCGGGCTGGAAGGGCTTTTTCTGCCCGTCGCTCGTCGTCGGCGGCTGCCCCTCCGAGTCGTAGTAGTACTCACGCTTGTAGTGTTCCCAGGTGTAGGCGTCCTTGGTGACCGGGAACTGATCGGGGTTGAGGTATCGCTGCCAGGGCTCGTCGATCCCCTTGGCGGCGCTGGCGCCCTGCAGGAGCTTGTCCTCCATCTTCCGCGGGTCGAAACCCAGGAACTCGGTCCTGTCGAACGGCCCGCCCGTGTGGAACTCCCGACGGAAGTCTTCCCACGTGTACTCACCGACCGCGGCGCGCTCGACGCGGGCGAGGACGGCTTCCGCCTCCGTATCACCGGCCTCGTCGCCCTGGGCCTCCGTCTCCACGCCGTCTGACTCGCCCCCCTCTTTGTCATCAGTTGCCATTAGTCTCTTCTCTAACGTTACGGGGGAAAAAACCTTATGTCCACCTTATCAAATGAAAGAACCCGCGTTCTATCGATTCATCGGGGTTCTCATCCCCCTCAGTTGCTCCTCTACCGTAACTAAGGGCTAACCGACTAGGCACCTCCTTATCTCAAACAATGATAATGGTACGCACACTCACGGGTGTCCTAGTACGTGAGAATGTCACGCGACGAACGATTCGAGTCGGGCCATCGCCTCCTTGAGTTCGCCGAGGCTCGTCGCGTACGAGACGCGGAGGTGACCCTCGCCGCCCTCGCCGAAGACGTCGCCGGGGACCATGGCGACCCGTTCCTCGTGGAGGAACGCCTCGGCGAACTCGTCGGCGTCGTCCCACGGACACTCGGGGAAGGCGTAGAACGCGCCCTTGGCCTCGAAACACTCGATGCCCATGTCCGCGAACCGCGAGAGGACGAACTTCCGGCGGCGGTCGTACTGTTCGACCATGTCGTCCACCTCGTCGTCGCAGTTCTCCAGGGCATCGAGCGCGGCGTGCTGGGCCGTCGTCGGCGCCGAGAGCATCGTGTACTGGTGGATGCGATTCATCCCCGTGATGGCCTCGGCCGGCCCCATGGCGTACCCGAGCCGGAGGCCGGTCATCGCGTAGGCCTTCGAGAAGCCGTTGAATACGACCGTCCGCTCGCGCATTCCCGGCAACGTCGCGATGGAGGTGTGGTCGTGTTCGTAGGAGAGCTCCGAGTAGATCTCGTCGGCGAACACGAGCAGGTCGTGCTCGCGACAGAAGGCGGCGACCTCCTTCAGCTCCTCGCCGGTCATCGTCGCCCCCGTGGGGTTGTTCGGGTAGCAGTAGACAAGCGCCTCCGCGTCCTCGGCACCTGCTTCCTCCAGCACCTCACGGGTAAGCTTGAAGTCGTCCTCCGCGCGCGTGGGCACGCGGAGAGGGTCGCCGCCGGCGAAGACGACACCCGGGACGTACGAGATGTAGCTGGGCTGGGCGACGGCGACGGTGTCGCCGGGGTCGACCAGCGCGCGGAAGGCGAGGTCGAGGGCCTCGCTCGCGCCGGCCGTGACGAGTACCTCCTCGTCGGGGTCGTAGTCCAGCCCGTACCGCCGCCGCTGGTCGCGCGCGATGGCCTCGCGGAGTTCGCGTTTCCCGCGGTTGGCGGTGTAGGAGGTCTCCCCCCGCTCCAGCGAGGCGATGGCGGCGTCGCGGGCGCTCCAGGGGGCCGAGAAGTCCGGCTCCCCGACGCCGAGCGAGATGATGTCGTCCATCTCCTCGGCCAGCTCGAAGAAGCGCCGGATGCCCGAGGGCGGCACGTCGTTGACGCGGTCCGAGAGCTTCATGGCGAGACCGAGAGGCGGTCGTCGTCGTTGCCGTCGCCGAACTCGATGCCGCTCTCCTTGTAGGATTCCATCACGTAGTGGGTGACCGTCTGGGTGATCTCCGGGACCGGCGCGACCTTGTCGCTGATGAACCGCGACACCTCGCGCATGGAGTCGCCCTCGACCTCCATGTCGAAGTCGTAGTCGCCGCTGACGAGCCGCAGGCCGGTGACTTCGGGGAACTTCGCCAGCCGGTCGGCGATGTCTGCGTAGCTGGTCTCGCGGTCGAGCGTGACGTTGAGCTCGACCAGCGCGCGGACCCGTTCCTCGTCGGTCTCGCCCCAGTCGACGACGGCCGTGTACCCGCGGACGATACCTGCCGCTTCGAGGTCCTCGATGGCCGCCTCGATTTCGCCCTCGTCGAGGTCGGTCTGTCGCGCCATGTCCTCGATGGTGTACCGGGCGTTCTCACGGAGCAAGGCCAGAATCTCGCCGCGACTGCTCATACCGTTACCCATCCGAGCGCGGACTAAAGGCTTTCTGCATCCCGCTCCCGTCGGTCCACGACACGCCGCGGCCGTGCGGACGGACTGGGGCGATTCCTGAGACGGTCACCACGAACGACTCCACCCCCGTGTCGGTCCCGACCTTGACATGTCTACACCGACTTATTTGTGCCCGTGTGTGGATTGTTGTCGCGGTGTGCGATAACATGAACGGACACGAACACGGACCTGACTGTGGCTGTGACGGGACGAGTCGGCGCGGATTCATGACCGGCTGTGGCGCGACGCTGGCGTTCGCCATCGCCGGCGGTGGTATCGGGACGGCGGTCGCACAGGAGGAGGGGCCCCAGCCCATCGGGCCGCTCCTCGACGACATGCCGGACAACTGGGGGCGGTGGGGCGACGACGACGAACTCGGCGCCATCAACTATCTCGGCGGCAGCCAGATCGCCGCGGGGATGGAGGCGGTGACGAGCTACGACCCCGAGAGCGCCACTCGGATCACGCTCCAGGACCCGATTACTGGCTACGGCATCGACTCGCTGGTCAGCGGCGCGGAGAACCCGACGACCGACACCGGCGACCCGATGTTCCCCGGCCGCTTCCCGGCTCGGCGGACGAACTGGGCCGACGCCAGCGACGAGACGGGGTCGCTCGCGACCGCCCCCGAGGAGGGCGGGATGGCCTTCGCCGACGACGCGTTCGCCGCCCCGCTGTACATCCAGGGGGCGACCCACGCCGACGCGCTCGGTCACGGCTGGTACGACGGCCAACTCTACAACGGCTTCGACGCCTCGACCACCCACACGGCCCGCGAGTTCGAGGAGGAAGTCTCCGGCATCAACAACATCAACGCACTCCCCGGCGACACCGAACTCGGCAACGTCGGCACGACCTACGGCCTCGGCCGGGCCGACATCTCGCAGGCCGCCGACGCCGGCGTCGTCGGCCGTGGCGTCCTGCTGGACGTGGGCCGACACATGGGGACCGAGGGGCCCGACGGGAACTGGCTCCCACTCGACCCGGCCGGGACGAACGAGGACGCGTCGATCACGCTCCAGGACCTGCAGGACACCGCCGAGGCACAGGGCGTCGAAATCCGGGAACGGGACATCGTCCTCATCAGGACGGGCGCCATCGAGCGCACGAAAGACCCCGACGCCGAGTGGCACGCGCTGGGCGAGCCGGGGCTGACCTACAGCGACGACCTCGTGCAGTGGGCCCACGACATGCAGATTCCCTACATGGGCGCGGACAACCTCGCACTCGAACAGATCACCCACCAGGTGACCGAAGACGACCTCGGTGACGGCCGCGCGGACCTCGCCGGGACCTACGTGCTCCCGCTGCACGGGGCCTTCCTGCGGGACCTCGGCTTGACCATCAACGAGGTCATGAACCTCTCCGAACTCGGCGCCCAGTGTGCCGAGGACGGCATCTACGAGTTCCTCTTCTCGGCGGCGCCGCTGCACGCCGAGATGGCGACCGGCGGCCCGATCAACCCCGTCGTCGTGAAGGCGACCGAGGGCGGCACGGACAACGGCGGCATGAACGGTGGCGGGACGGAGACGACTACCGAACCGGACGACGGCGAGACGACGACGGAGGCGGACGACGGCGAGGAGACGACCGACATGGACACCGGGACCGGCGGCGGGACGACACAGGCCTCCGGCGACGGCTTCGGGATCGCGACGGCGGCGGCGGGCCTCGCCGGGCTGGCGGGGGCCGCGGGCCGGGCGCTCCGGGACGGTCCCGCGGAGTGACCCGTCCCCGGTTCGGCGCGCCGTAGCAGCCCATAGGATTTAGACCGTCGAGCTACTCCCCGTAGCCGTCACATGGAGGGAGACACGCGACTGCACTCCGGCTGGCACGTCGTCGCCGAAGCCGAGGAACTGCCGACGATCATCGACACCGTCCTCTCGCTCGACACCGACCGGACCTACACCCGGTCGGAAATCGCCGAAGCGAGCGGGATTCCGCTGAAAACGCTGCACCTGAAAGACGACGTGGCCTACGCCGTCGAACTCGGGATGCTGGCGAAACACGACGACGACGGCGAGGAAGTCGCCTACAGCGTCAACCCCGACAGCGACGTTCTCGACGCGGCCCGGGCGTTCGGCGAGGCCGTCTCCGCCGCCCGCTCCGATTGACGGCCGCCGACCGCCGGCCGTGTGGGTGGGAGAAACTGTTGCTGGTAAACGTGTGTTTATTATTTGTGTGTCAGTCTCTAACGTCGTTAATTAACGATGGTCAAGGACGACACGATGTTCGACCGGCGGGAGTATCTCGCCCTGCTGAGCCTGGCTGCGGCGGGCGGTGTGGCCGGCTGTGGGGAGTCGGGACGGGGGACCAGTACGGCGACGACGGGTGCACCGACGGCGTCGTCCGGGCGAAGTACCGCAACTCCCTCGAGGAGAAAGAGCCGCTAACGCCCGAGGAAGTGTACGAACTCGACGTGGAACTGCGGCCGACGGCCCACACCTTCCAGGCGGACCACCGCATCCGCGTCCAGGTCACGAGCAGTAACTTCCCGCGTATCGACCGCAACCCCAATCAGGCGATGCAGGTCTCGGACGCCACCGAGGACGACATGGAGACCGCAACGCAGACGATCCACCACTCCGAGGCGCGCCCCTCGCGGCTGCAACTCCCGGTGATGGACAACTGATCGGTACGTCCCTCACTCGATTCCGTCCCGCTCGCGCAGTTCCAGCCGCCTGATTTTGCCGGTCGTGGTCTGTGGCAGTTCGTCGACGAACGCGATCTCCCGGGGGTACTCGTACTCGGCGAGGTTCTCGCGCACGAGATCGCGAATCTCCGCACGGAGGTCGTCGTCGCCGCCGACGCCGCTCGCGGGTTCGACGTAGGCTTTGATGATCTCGCCGCGGGTGTCATCGGGGACGCCGATGACGCCGGCCTGTGCCACGTCCGGGTGTTCGAGGATGGCCTCCTCGACCTCCATCGGCCCGACGCGGTAGCCAGCCGTGATTATCACGTCGTCCTTGCGCGATTCGAACCGGACGTACCCCTCGTCGTCGCGCTCGGCGAGGTCGCCGGTCAGGAACCAGTCGCCGACCCGCTTGGCCGCGGTCTTTTCGGGCATGTTCCAGTACTCGTCGAAGAAGACCGAGCGGTCGTGGGGCCGGAGGGCGATCTCGCCGGTCTCGCCCGTCCCCAGTCGGTCGAGTTCGCCGTCGTCGTCGGTCTCGGGGTCGATGATCGCCAGGTCGTAGCCCGGGAGGACCTTCCCCATGCTCCCCGGTCGGGTCTCGAACCACGTCGCGGAGTTCCCGACCGCGAGGTTCAGCTCCGTCTGCCCGTAGAACTCGTTGAGTGCCACGTCGTCGAAGGTCGACTCGACCCACTCGACGATCTCGGGAGTCAGCGGCTCCCCCGCGGCGGCGAACGTCTCGACGTCGAGGTCGTACTCCGCGGCCGGGTCCGCGACCCCCATCAGCATCCGGAGCGCGGTCGGGGGCATGAACGAGTGGGTCACGCCGAACTCGTCCAGGAGGCCAAAGGCCTCCTCGGGATCGAAGGACTGCTTCGGGAAGCCGACGACCGTCCCCCCGTGGTGCCAGGTGGCGAAGAGGGTGCCGCCGAGCGCCGCGCCCCAGGCCCAGTCCGCGGGGGTCCAGACCGTCGCCGACGGGCCGAGCCCCTGGTCGAAGTAGTTGAACGCCGCGGCGGCCCGGCCGAGCCACAGGGCGTGGCTGTGCAGGACGCCCTTCGGCGGCCCCGTCGATCCCGAAGTGTACATGATCGCCGTCTCGGTGTCCGGCGTCGCGTCGTAGGGGTCGAGGTCGACCGACTGGTTCTCCGCGCCGACGAGTACGTCCCGGAAGGCGCGCGCGTCGCCCGCTGGGTCGTCGGTCTCGATTTCGACGACGTGTTCGAGGTCCGGGCAGCCGTCCCGGACGGCGTCGATCTCGTCGCGCACGCTCGGGTCGATTACGACCGCTTTCGCGCCCGCGTCGGCCAGCCGGTACCGGAGCGCGTCGGGGCCGAACAGCACGGTGAGGGGGACCGAGACCGCGCCGAGTTTCCAGTTCGCGAGATGTGTGAGCGGGTTCTGGGGCTTCTGGGAGACGACGACGCCGACGCGGTCGCCGGCCTCGATGCCGAGGTCGGCCAGGCCCGCGGCAAGCCGGTCGGAACGGCGGTCGAGGTCGCCGAAGGTGTAGGACTCGCGGCGCCCGTCGGGGTAGGCCTGTTCCAGCGCGACGCTGTCGGTGTCGTGTTTTCGTACGAAATCCACGGCAGGATTGAACGAGTCGGGCAGGTCCCACTCGAACGCCGAGCGGGCCTGCTCGTACGTGTCGAACGACGGCATGACGGTCCAGGTCATTTTGAGGGCACCGTCGCCGCCCGCCGGGGTTTCCCTTTCGGTTTCGGTCCAGTGGGCGTGACTACGCCTCGACGACCAGTTCGGGGTTCGATTCCTCGTCGACGTAGTTACTGCCCGGCGGCGTCACGACGCCGACGGACAGCGTCCCCCCGGATTGGCCCTCGTCCAGGCCCAGCCCGTGGCTGCCGTCGAAGGCGACAGTCACCGACTCGGCGGTGATCTGCCTGACGATGGACTCTTCGAGCGTCGCACTCCCCGCCGACACGGTGACGGTCAGCCCGTCGACCGTCACCGTCTCGCCGTCGGTGTCGACGACGGTAATCTCGACGGAATCTCCCTCACCGCTCTCGACTGCACCGAGGGCGACCCGGTCGTCATCGCCGAACTCGACGGAGACCTCCGTCGCGGTCGCCATCGTCCGCTCGTCGTTATCAGCAGTTGTCGTACTCCCGCCGCTCGCCGAACAGCCCGCAAGCAGGGCCGCTCCGGTGCCCGCACAGCCCGCTAACAGCTGGCGCCGGGTCGGATCCGGACGTACCATTAACAACTCGTTTTCAATTGTGAGAAGTAAGGCTCCGGAACCGGTACCGATTCGAGGGTCTGTGACACACTCTTTCGATGGCGAGCAGCATAGCGTGGGCCAGCGGACTCGAAGGCTTTTGGTGTACGTGGACGTACTCGCGGGCATGGTCGCTCTCGGCTCAGAGGACGACGCGATTCAGCGTGGCGAAGCCGCACCCGACTTCGAGCTCCCGGGCACCGACGGGGCGACGTACTCGCTCGACGACTTCGCGGACCACGAGGCGCTGCTCGTCGTGTTCACGTGCAACCACTGTCCGTACGCGAAAGCGAAGTTCGACGAACTGAACCGCATCGCCGAGCGCTACGACGATGTCGCTGTCGTGGGCATCAATCCGAACGACGCCGAGGAGTACCCCGACGACTCCTTCGAACGGATGCGGGAACTGGTCGACGATGGCACTATCCGCTACGACGCGTACCTCCGCGACGAGAGCCAGGACGTGGCCCGCGAGTACGGCGCTGTCTGTACGCCGGACCCGTTCCTGTTCGCACGCGAAAACGGCGAGTTCCGCCTGGCCTACCACGGTCGCATCGACGACGCGCTGAATCCCGACGACGAGCCGACCGAGATGGAGATGCGCGATATCATCGACCGGCTGCTCGCGGGCGAGGAGATCGACGACGAGTTCAAACCGAGTCGCGGCTGTTCGATCAAGTGGACCGACGACTGAGCGCGTGACGGCGACAGGCGAAACGAATCGGCCGGCTGGTCCCACCGTGGGACCACGGCACTCCAGGCGGGTCCTCCGAGGTCATTTCGCCGCGGCGCCGGTCGCCGCGGTCGCGGGCTCTTCGGCCGGGCGCGGCGTCGCCACCTTGTAGACCGCGGCGGCGAACCACACCAGCAGGCCCAGCGCGATCAGGTACGCCCGGACCTCGACCGGGAATGTCGTCGTCGCGATGACCTGACCGGCCTCGTTCGTTACGGGAACCGGACTCGGATTCCCGATCAGTGCGTCCAGCGTTCCCAGGACGACGGTTCCGAGCAGCACGAAGGAACCGCCGACGACCATGGCGAGTTTGTCAGCTGTAGTGGGTTCGGACATCGTGATCACCCCAAGAGGTACTTCAGCCGCGGGTGGTTCTGTACCAGGTCCGTCTCCTCCAGGTAGGCGTCGAGGCCCATCACGCGACCGGCGCCCAGCACGATCAGCGTGACGAACAGCAGCAGGGCCATGAGGTCGCCGTTGACGAACCCGTGGGCCCAGTCGGCGTTCCCGAAGTAGAAGAACGTCATCAGGAACGCGCCCCAGAAGGCCGCGAACCGCACGAGGACGCCCAGCATGAGCGCCAGCCCGATGAGCAACTCACCGAGCGGGATCATGAAGTTCACGAACCAGGGGATGGTGTTCCCGGCCCAGACGGTGATGGGCGCCACGATAGTCCCCTGGGTCGCACCGGTCAGCCAGCCGGTCGCGCTGAACGGCTCCGCCCCGGCGTACCAGAGGTTGGCGTACTTTGTGAGGCCGGCATGGAAGAACCAGTACCCGGTCACCAGTCGTAGCATGGCGACCCAGTACCCGGTCCACGTGCCGGACAGCTCGAACGTGACGTCCCTGCCGAGAACGTCTTGAGTTTGTAATTGGTTAGTCATCGTCGACACCTCTACACGTGCATCTCGCTCCCCGACGTGTATGAATCAGTGACCCAGTTCTCAGAAGCCTGGAATCGCTAAGCCATCAGCTACTGTTCGATACTTACTAAGACCCATCGTGAACACGTTCGGGCTCACCTGGCTCCCGTCCCATCTCCAGGGACAACCGCGTGACGACTGGCCGAGTGACTGCGGACGCGGTGGTCGCCGCCGGCCCGGTTCGAGGGCCACACCGTTTTGCCCTCCCCGCCCGAACCCCGGGCCATGACCGACGAGATCGTTCCGGCCGCGACCGCCGAGTTCGCCCGTACTCTCGGCCCCGAACCCGACGACGTGCTCGAGGCGATGGACGCACAGGCCAACGAGGAAGGGTTTCCAACGGTCGGGCCGGCGGTCGGGGGGTGGCTCCAGTTGCTCGCGCGCATGGTCGATGCCGAGCGGGTATTCGAGTTCGGCTCCGGTTTCGGCTACTCTGCGTACTGGTTCGCCCGCGCACTCCCTGTGGACGGCGAAATCGTGCTGACGGAGGTCGACGCGGACGAACTCGACCAGGCCCGCGAGTACATGAGCCGCGGCGGCTTCGACGACCACGCGCGCTACGAACTCGGCGACGCCATCGAGACGGTCGACGACTACGACGGCCCGTTCGACGTAGTGTTGATCGACAACGAGAAACACCGCTACCGGGAGGCGTTCGCGGCCGTCCGCGAGAAGGTCGCGCCCGGCGGGGTCGTCGTCGCGGACAACGCGATGACCGCCGGCCCGATGGACTTCGCGGCCCTCCGAGCGCTCGTCGCCGGCGAGTCCGTCGACACTGACGAGCACACGCGGGGCGTGGCCGAGTACCTCGACCACGTCGGCACGGACCCCGATTTCGAGACCGTGCTCTTGCCCCTCGGGGAAGGCGTCGCGGTGAGCCACCGGACCCATTGAGGCCGGCCGCTGTCGGCGACGCTCGCCGGCGCCACCGCCGGACGTTACAGGTTTTGATACTCGCTGGGGACCAGTTATATAGGTTCCGCGGATACGTCACGAGTAACCGGATCACCATGAGCGAGTTGATGATCGACATCCGGAAGTTGAGTATTTTCAATAAGATGGCGAAGGAGGGTGGGAACACGGTCGCGAGCCACATGAGCCAGATGACGGGGATGGAGACGGAGATGGAGATCACGAAGATCAACTTCATCGATATCCCGGATATCAAAACCCACGTGGGCGACGAGGAGCAGATCGGCATCTACATCGAGATGCTCGAACCGCCCCACGGGCACGTCCTGTTTCTGTTCAACTCCGAGAGCGCGAAACTGCTCGCCGGCGGGATGCTCGGCGAGATGGGGGGTGCCGAGCCGGACGCCGACGGGTTCACCGAGATGGAGAAAAGCGCGATCCAGGAGATCGGCAACATCATGACCAGCGGCTTCATCGACGGGTGGGCGAACGTTCTGGAGACGACCATCGACATGTCCACACCGAACTTCACGTTCGGTCCCGGCAGCGGCACCGTCGACGAGATCATCGGCGACCGCGAGGGCGACATGGCACTCATGTTCGACTCCCGCGTTCACGCCCAGGACGCGGACATCAACGTCAAGGTCTACACGTTCCCGCAACTGGCCGAACTGGTCGATCTGATGCAACGCCTCGAAGCCTGAGCTGGGCGATTCCGCCGCCAGAACTCTACTGAGTCGTGTGAACACGTCACCTGGGGAAAAAACATTAGCGATGCGCCTCTGGTTTACGCTATGCCAGGAGGTACTGACCAGACGTTGCGGCCGTTCTTGTGGCGCGCGGAGAAACTGTATCCCGACACGGAGATCGTCTCCCGCACTCACCAGGGGATCGAGCGGTACGACTACACCGAGTACAGCGAACGCACGGCACAGCTCGCCCACGCGATGGACGAGACCGGCGTCCCGGACGACGCGCGGGTCGCCACGTTCTGCTGGAACCACAACCGACACTTCGAGACCTACTTCGCGATTCCGACGACGGGCAAGCAGCTGCACCTGATCAACCCGCTGCTCCCCGACGAGCACATCCAGTACATCGTCGGCAACGCCGAGGACCGGATCATCTTCGTCGACCCGTCGCTACTGGAGAAACTGGAGGGTGCGGCCCAGAGTGCGGACGAGTTCGACAACGTAGAGCAGTTCGTCGTCATCGGCGACGAGGTGCCCGAGACCGGCCTCGAACCCGTCACCGACTACGAGTCGTTCATCGAGGGTCACCCCACGGACTACGACTGGCCGACGCTGGACGAGGACCGACCGGCCGGGATGTGTTACACCTCGGGGACGACGGGCAAGCCCAAGGGCGTCGAGTACACCCACAAGATGCTCTGGAGCCACACGATGACCACCCTGACGCCCCAGGGGATCCCGATGGCCGACGACGACGTGGTGATGCCGGTGGTACCGATGTTCCACGTCAACGCGTGGGGGATGCCCTTCACCGCGACGGCGGCCGGGTCCAAGCACGTCTACCCCGGCCCGTCCCCGGAGCCCGAGGACCTCGCGCACCTCATCGAGGAGGAGGGCGTCACTATCACCGCCGGCGTCCCGACGGTGTGGCTGGGCCTGCAGGAGTACATCCAGGCCGGTAACGACGTGGACCTCTCGACGCTCGACACGGTGATCATCGGCGGGAGCGCGGCGCCGAAGGCGATGATCGAGTGGTTCGACGAGCGCGACGTGGAAGTGCTCCACGCGTGGGGGATGACCGAGATGTCCCCCATCGGCTCCGTCGGCCACCTCAAAAGCGACCTGGAGGACGCCGACTACGACACGCAGGTCGAAAAACGAGCCAAGCAGGGCCTGTCCGTGCCGGGACTGGAGTGGAAGGTCATCGACGACGAGGGCAACGAGATCGAGGAGAACGGCGAGGACTTCGGTGAACTGTACGTCCGCGGTCCCTGGGTGACCAAGGAGTACTTCAAACGGCCGGAGGCCAACGAGGAGGACTTCGAGGACGGCTGGCTCAAGACCGGCGACGTGGTGACCATCGACGAGGACGGCTACATCAAGATCGTCGACCGTGCGAAAGACGTGATCAAGTCCGGCGGCGAGTGGATCTCCAGCGTCGAACTGGAGAACGCCATCATGGCCCACGACGACGTGAAAGAAGCAGCCGTCGTCGGCGTGCCCCACGAGCGCTGGCAGGAACGGCCCGTCGCGTTCGTCGTGCCGATGGAGGGCGCCGACCCGACGCGACTGGAACGCGAGATCACGGAGATGATCGAGGAGGACTACCCCAAGTGGTGGATGCCCGACGACTTCATCAACATCGACGAAGTCCCCAAGACCGCAACGGGGAAGTTCTCGAAGAAGGACCTCCGCGAGGAGTACGCCGACCAAGACCTCGTCGAAGGGCAGGTGCCCGACGAGGCCGCACCTGACGACGACTGAGGCACCCGAATACACCGCTTTCTTTCGCCGTCACCACCTCACCAGCGGCGGCCACCGCCGGAACCGTGCGTGGTGTTCCGCACCGCAAGAAACTTAAATTTAGTTTATAGTTTATCGGGTTCCGCACGTTATTTGTGGCTACGACCCTTCCTGTTGGTGAGTATGGATTTGCTGACCGAGGACGTCGTTCCGGCGGACGCCCGGGACGTCAAGGCGGAGGCGCGGGAGTTCGCCGAGGAGCACATCGAGCCCAACGCCGAGGAGTACCACGAGTCCGGCGAGTACCCCTGGGAGGTGCTGGAGGCGGGGATGGACGCGGGGCTGATCGCACAGGACATCAGCGAGGAGTACGGCGGCCGCGGGCTCTCCCTGCACGAAATCCTGGCGATGGCCGAGGAGTTCTACAGGGCCGACGCGGGGATCGCCCTGACGATGCAGCTGGCGAGTTTCGGGGCCGAGATCACTCAGGAGTACGGCTCCGAGGAACAGAAAGAGGAGTACCTGCGCCCGGTCGCGGAGAACGACCAGCTCACGGGCCTGGCGGTCTCGGAACCGGACACCGGGAGCGACCTGGCCGGGATGGAAACGACCGCCGAGAAAGACGGCGACGAGTACGTCCTCAACGGCGAGAAGTACTGGATCGGCAACGGCGTCGAGGCCGACTGGGTGACGCTGTACGCCAAGACCGGCGACGACGAGAACAACCGGTACGGTAACTACTCGCTTTTCATCGTCCCGACGGACACGGACGGCTACGAGGCCGAACACATCCCCGAAAAGATCGGCTTTCGCGCCTCCAAGCAGGCTCACATCCACCTGAACGACGCGCGGGTGCCCGCCGAGAACGTCATCGGCAACGAGGGCGCCGGCTTCTACATGCTCGCGGACTTCTTCAACCACGGGCGCGTGGTCGTGGGCGGGCACGGCCTCGGGCTGGCCGCGGCGGCCATCGAGGAGACCTACGACTTCGTCCACGGGCGCAAGGCATTCGGGCGCAACGTCAGCGAGTTCCAGAAGGTCCAGCACATCCTCGCGGACATGCGCACGGAGTTCGAGGCTGCTCGAACGCTCAACTGGCGCGCGGCCGACCACGTCGCCAACGACGACAACGCCGGTTTCTGGGCCGCCCAGGCCAAAGTCAAGTCCACGGAGACGGCCGACATGTGCGCCGAACGCGGGATGCAGCTCCACGGCGGGCGCTCGGTACTCAAGGAGAACCGTATCTCGCGGGTCTACCGCGACGTGCGCATCCCGGTCATCTACGAGGGTGCGAACGAGATTCAGCGGAACCTCATCTACGGTCAGTGGTGAGGCAGTGAGGGCGCCGGGTCGGGGGCCGGGACCTCGCTACTGTTCGAGGACGCCGTAGGTCGAGTCGAGGTAGTCCACGATCCAGTCGACGGTGTCGGGGTCGTAGGTCCAGAAGCCGTAGAACTCGCGGTCGCCGCGTTCCTCCGCGAGGAGGGCGCACTTGCTCTCGTCGGCGCCGTTCCCGTCGAAGACGACGAACCACGACCGCTCGATCTCGTCGGCGCGCTCGATGTGGAGGGTGAAGCCCTCGTGGTTCGGCGGGTCCTCGTCGGGGGCGGCGTAGGCGTGGACGTCGAGGTTCTTCGAGGCGAGGCGTTCGTAGACGGGCAACTCCCCGCGGAGCGTCGAGAGGTACTGGAAGCCGGCGTGGAGCTGTCCCTCGCCGACGCGCCAGGCGCGGTCCTCGATCTCCCGGGAGGCGGAAACCATCTGGTCGATTCCCCAAGACGTGAACATCGTCTCGTCGAGGTGATCGAGGATCGGACGGTAGGGGCTCTGCTCGACGCCGAGCATCGAGTCGTCGTTGACGATTTCCGCGAAGTCAGCGATCCCGGTCGCCGTCAGCACGTCGCCGTTCTCGCTGAGCGTGACGAACTTGCCGGGCTTTCCGCTCGGCGTCGTCTCGGTCGCGACGGTGACGTTCCGGTCCGCGAAATACTCGCGGAACTCCTCGGCGACGGCATCGTCGGCGTTGAACACCGTGAGCCGCTTTTCGTGTTCCTCGACACCAGCAATGAGCTCCGAAAGGGTCATCCGCTCACTAGCAATCGAAGCTCCGTCACTATAGCCCTTGCGTGCCCTCGCTCCTCGCCCCCGCTCGTTCCGAACCCTCTCGACACCCAGAAACCACTGCCGAGTTTCCGGTGAACGTTCGTGATAAAGTGTCAGGAACATCACTATTAATGTATGTGAACGTGTCGCAAACCCTTTTTGTTCTGGGGGTCGTTTCTCCGTTACGGCGGCCGCGTTCGGCCGGTGATCTACCATGACAGACAGGGAACTGATGTGGCGCATCGCGGGCGGTTCCGGCGACGGGATCGACTCCACGAGCCAGAACTTCGCCAAGGCACTGATGCGCTCGGGACTGCACGTATTCACTCACAGACACTATCCGTCGCGGATACGCGGCGGGCACACCTACGTCGAGGTCCGGGCCGACGAGGACCCGGTCCGCTCGCGGGGGAACGGCTACAACTTCCTGCTCGCGCTCGGTGACAGCTTCGCCCGGAACCCACAGGAGGGAGCCTACTACGGCAACGAGGAGGTCAAACCCCTGTCCGAGAACCTCGACGAACTCAACGAGGGCGGGGTCATCGTCTACGACGAGGGCCTCGTCGACACCGACGAAGTGGAGAACTTCGAGGAGCGCGTCGAGGAGAACGACTGGCACGTCTACCCGCTGGACCTCCGCGGCCTCGCCCGCGAGCACGGCCGCGAGGTCATGCGTAACACCGCCGGCGTCGGCGCGACCTGTGCCCTGCTCGATATCGACCTCTCGTACATCGAGGAACTGATGGCGGAGGCGATGTCCGACGAAATTCTCGAAGCCAACCTCGAAATCCTGGAGATAGCCCACGACGACGTGAAAGAGAACTACGAGTTCACCCACGACCTCCGGGCGCCGACGGGCGAGCACGACGACCAGCAGGTGTTGCTGTCCGGGTCGAACGCCATCGCCTACGGCGCCATCGACGAGGGCTGTCGGTTCATCTCGGGCTACCCGATGACCCCCTGGACGGACGTGTTCACCATCATGTCCCAGCGGCTCCCGGAGATCGGCGGCATCTCCGAGCAGGTCGAAGACGAGATCGCCGCCGCTGCGCTCGCGCTCGGAGCCTCACACATGGGCGTCAAGGCCATGTCCGGCTCCTCGGGCGGCGGGTTCGCGCTGATGTCCGAACCGCTCGGGCTGGCGGAGATGACCGAGACGCCAATCGTCCTCGTCGAGGCGATGCGGGCCGGCCCCTCGACCGGGATGCCGACCAAACCCGAGCAGGCGGACCTCGAACACGTCCTCTACACGAGTCAGGGCGACTCCTCGCGGGTCGTGTTCGCCCCCGCCAACGTCCGGGAGTGTTACGACCAGATCCGCCAGGCCTTCCGGCTCGCCTACGAGTACCACATCCCTGCCATCCTCGTCTACGACCAGAAGCTCCAGGGCGAACTCCGCAACGTCGACGATTCCTTCTTCGACCGGGAACCCAACGGCGACCCCGGGGCGACGCTGACCGAAGACGAGATCGCCGAGGCCGCTCACCACGCCTCCGGGAAGTTCGAGCGGTTCGACTACGACGCCGAGACGGTGAGTCCGCGCTCGGTGCCCGGCCAGGCCGGCGGCCGCTTCCTCGCGACCGGCAACGAACACAACGAGGTCGGCCACATCAGCGAGGACCCCGAGAACCGTGTCCGACAGATGGACCGCCGGCTCCGCAAGCTCGACCACATCCGCGAGGAACTGGACGCGGCCGACGACTCCCATCAGACGATCTACGGCGACGAATCCGCACCCGTCGGCATCCTCACCTGGGGGAGCCAGCAGGACACCGTCTTCGAGGCTGTCGACGAACTCCAGTCCCGGGGCCACGCGGTGAAGGCGATGGGCGTCAGCGACCTCGCGCCCTTCCCCGAGCAGGAGGTCACGGACTTCCTCGAATCCGTCGACGAGTGTCTCGTCGTGGAAATGAACGCGACCGCACAGTTCCGCGGACTGGTCCAGAAGGAACTCGGCCGCTTCGGGCCGAAACTGACCAGTCTGCTGAAGTACAACGGCGAACCCTTCGAGCCGGTGGAGGTGGCCGACGGGTTCGACTCCGCCATCGACGGCGATTCGGAGGCGCCGGATGGCACGAAGTTCGTCCCCGCAGCAGGTGATTGATATGAGCACGTTCAGCGCAATCGACGACGACCGCGAGATCGACCGCGAGGAGTTCACACCCGGTATCGAACCCCAGGCGACGTGGTGCCCCGGCTGTGGCGACTTCGGCGTCCTCAAGGCCCTGAAACAGGCCATGCCCGAGGTCGGCCGGACGCCCGACGAGACGCTGCTGGTCACCGGGATCGGCTGTTCCGGCAAGCTCTCCTCCTATTTCGAGAGCTACGGCTTCCACACCATCCACGGGCGGGCACTGCCCGTCGCGCGGGCCGCCAAACTCGCCAACCCCGGCGTGGAGGTCATCGCCGCCGGCGGCGACGGCGACGGCTACGGCATCGGCGGCAACCACTTCATCCACACGGCCCGGGAGAACCACGACATGACCTACATCGTGTTCAACAACGAGATCTTCGGGTTGACGAAGGGGCAGACCTCCCCGACCAGCCCGAAGGGCCACAAGTCAAAGACCCAGCCACACGGCTCGGCCAAGGACCCCATCCGGCCGCTCTCGCTGGCGCTGACCGCCGGCGCGTCCTACGTCGCCCGGACCGCCGCAGTCAACCCCAACCAGGCCAAGGAAATCCTGACGGAGGCCATCCAGCACGACGGGTTCGCCCACGTCGACTTCCTCACGCAGTGTCCCACCTGGAACAAGGACGCGAAACAGTACGTCCCCTACATCGACGTGCAGGACTCCGACGACTACGAGTTCGACCACACCGACCGCGCGGAGGCCGGGAAGATGATGTACGAGGTCGAGTCGAAGCTCTACGAGGGTGAAGTGCTGACCGGCCGGTTCTACGTCGACGAGGAGCGACTCTCGTACGGCGACGAGAAACACGCCGTCGGTGAGATGCCCGACGAGCCGCTCGCCGAACGGTACTTCGAGGAGGACGCCGAGTGGGAGCGGTCCTACGATCTGATGGAGTACCACCGCTAACGCGGCCGGTCAGCGATCTATCCCGACTGTTTTCGGGTTCGGAAGATATTTTTTCACGGATGCAAAACATACCAGTATGGCCGCTGAATCGACGGAGGATCGCATTCTCTCGGTGCTGGAGGAGGATGCGAAAGCCTCGTACGCAGAGATCGCGGAGCGGGCCGACGTATCGAAGCCCACGGTGCGGAAGTACATCCAGAAACTGGAGGACGAGGGCGTCATCGTCGGCTACTCCGCCGACGTCGATCCCAAAAAGCTCGCCTCGAAGTCCATCGCCATGGTCGGGCTGGACGTCGAGAGCGAGAAGTACGTCGAGGTGACGAACCAGCTCAAGGACATCGACGAGGTCGAGGCGCTGTACACCTCCAGCGGCGACCACATGCTCATGGCCGAGGTCCACGCCAGCGACGGCGACGAACTCGGCGCCGTCATCAACGACAGAATCCTCTCTATCGACGGTATCCCGGCCGCACACCCCTCGTTTCTCCAGGAGCGGCTCAAGTAACAGGCTGTAGTCCTCCGTCGGCCCCGTCGCGGCACCTCCGCTGCTGCCGAGCGCGCGCACGCTCGCCGGCCCCTTTCGTTCTGCATCAGCGACACTTTGATGCTTGACAAGGAGAGTATTACGAATAGCAAGGTAAAGAATATGGATCGATCGACAGTCTCGGCCCGCTGGAACGCGGTCTTCAGGGGTCTCGCGGCCGAACCACGCCGCGAGATCGTCCTGGCGCTGTCGAACGCTGGGTGCGACCAGGCAGTGCAACTGCCGGCGGCGGCGATCCCGCCCGATGGGGTGATTGACCGCGAACAGCTCCGTATCAGTCTCCACCACACGCACCTCCCGATGCTTTCGGACAACGGCTACGTCGAGTGGTCGACCGAGCCGTTCGTCGCGGAGCGTGGCCCGGCGTTCCCGGAGGTCCAGTCGGTACTGGAGGCAGTCATCGCAGACGCCGGCCGGCTCCCGGACGCGCTGGTCGAGGGCGACGGACGACTGGAGAGGTCGGTCGAGAGCGGGTAGCCCTCGCGGGAACGTCGAACCCGTCCGAGCGCGGGCGTGTCACGACCGGTCAGTGGGGCTTATGAGGCTCGGCCCGGGAAGGAACGGTATGCACTCCCGGCTGGTCGTCGGCTGTGGGTCGGTCGGGCACACGCTGGTCGACCGGCTCGGGGAGCGGCCAGGTGACCTCCTCGTTCTCGAACGCGACAGGCGTCGTGTCGAACGGTTCCGCGAGGAAGGGGTCGACGCCAAGCACGTCTCGACCGTCGACGTGGGAACTGTCGGGAGCCACGCGACGGCCGTCGACACGGCGGTCGCGGCGGCCGACGACCCCGCGGCGAATCTCGACGCGGCCCGGGCGCTCCGGGAGGCGTTCCCGGACGCGATGTTGCTGGTGTACGCGGGGTTCGACGCCGACGCCGCGACCGTCGCGGAACTCGACCAGCTGGCGGACAGGCTCGTCGACCCGGAGGCGACGACGGCCGAGCGCCTGCTCGACCGGATCGGGAGCGGCGGGACGGGCCTCAGACAACTGCGCCGCATCCTCCGGGCGGTCGAGGAACCACTCGCTATCGTCGCCCACGACAACCCAGACCCGGACGCCATCGCGAGCGCGGTCGCGCTCCGCCAGCTCGCGGACGCCTTCGGCATCGCCAGCGAGGTCTGCTACTACGGGCGGATCACCCATCAGGAAAACCGCGCGTTCGTCAATCTACTGGGATTCGACCTGACGCGGTTCGACGACGACGCGGACCTGGGCGACTACGGCGCGTTCGCCCTGGTCGACCACTCACAGCCCGGCGTCAACAACCAACTGCCGGTCGACACCACCGTCGACATCGTCGTCGACCACCACCCGCCGCGTGCGCCCATCGACGCCCGGTTCGTCGACCTGCGCAGCGACGTCGGCGCGACGAGTACGCTCATGGCGGAGTACCTCCGGAAGTTCGACATCACGCCCACGGAAGCGGTCGCGACCGGCCTGCTTTTCGGCATCCGCGTGGACACCAACGACTTCACCCGGGAGACGTCGGTCGAGGACCTGGAGGCGGCGGCGTACCTGCTCCAGTGGGCCGACGTGAACGCGCTGGAACGGATCGAGTCACCGTCGATCAGCGGCGAGACGTTCGAAGTGATCGCGGCGGCGATCCGCAACCGCGAACAGCGCGGGTCGGTCGTGACGACCTACGTCGGCGAGGTGACCGACCGGGACGCACTCGCGCAGGCCGCCGATCGCCTGCTGGCGATGGAGGGGGTGTCGACGACGGTGGTCTACGGTGTGATGGAGGGGACCATCTACGTCTCCGGGCGCGCCAGAGGCACCGACCTCGACCTCGGCGAGACGCTCCGGGACGCCTTCGACCAGATCGGGAGCGCCGGCGGCCACGCCGACATGGCCGGCGCACAGATACAGATGGCGGACACGACGCTCGACCCCGAGGCGGCACGGGGCGCGACGACGGCCGAGGACGAGGCGAGCGACGCCGCGGATATCGAGACGCCGGTCGACGACCCGGAGGCGGACGGCGACTTACCGGTCGAGGGGGACGCATCGGGTGGCGTGTCCGAGGTGGACTTCGCGACCGAGATCGAGTCGTTCGTCAACGGACGGCTGTTCGAGGCGCTGGAGTCCCGCCCCCGCCGCGAGCGGGTCGGCCTGTACGCGAGCAGCGAGCCGCCGACGGACGAGACGGACTGGTAGCCGGTAGGGACGCGGCGGCCGAGCCCACGGACGGCGGGAGACGGCGGAACAGCGGGGGGTTTTTGGGCTCGGCAGTGCTCGTTTCGAACGATGGACGAGCAGGCGGACAAGCCGACCGTCAGGGACTACATGACTCGTGAGGTGGAGACGGTCTCCCCCGACGACACCGTCGGGGAGGTCGCACTCCGCATCGCCGAGAGCGACTCTCACAGCGGCTATCCGGTCACCGACGGCCGCCACGTCGAGGGGTTCGTCAGCGCTCGGGACCTCCTGCTCGCCGAGGACCACGACCTCATCTTCAAGGTGATGACGACGGACCTGCTGGTGGCCCATCCGGACATGAAACTGACCGACGTCGCGCGGGTCATCCTCCGGTCGGGCATCCAGCGGCTCCCGGTCGTCGACGACGCCGGCAACCTCGTCGGCATCATCTCCAACGCCGATGTGGTTCGGAGCCAGATCGAGCGCGCCACGCCCGGGAAGGTGGACAAACTGATCCGGACCCTCGAGAACATCCACGGGATCGAGGCCAGTGAGGACCGACGGGAGATCCCACTGGAAACACTCACTCCGACACAGAGTCGGGTCTACGCCGACGAACTCGAAGGGCGGACCTACGAACTGGAGCGTGGCCTCGCCGAACCGCTCGTGGTCATCGACAACGACGGCCAGTTCCTGCTGGCCGACGGCCACCACCGTGTCAAGGCTGCAGACGAACTCGGCATCCCGGAGATGGACGCCTACGTCATCGTCATCGACGAGCGCGTCGACCTCGGGATGGCGAAGACCGCCAAGAAGGAGGACCTCGATTCCATCGACGATATCGAGGTCGTCGACTACGCCCACCACCCGCTCGTCCAGACGACACAGCGACTCCAGGACGAGTGAGGCGTAGTTTTTTGCGCTCACGCGCCGCCCGTCCGTCGTGGGACACACTACCGACATCCACGTCGACTGGGGCGACACCGACGCCGGCGGGCTCATCTACTTCCCGCGTTTCTTCCACTTCGCCGTCGTCGGCCTGAACGACTACTTCGCGCCCGCGATGGACGGGCACCTCATGGAGTCGCTGCGCCGGGACGGCTTCGTCCTCCCCGCCGTCGACGCCAGCGGCTCCTTCGAGTCGCCCCTCCGTGCGGGCGAGCGGGCGGTCGTCGAAACCGAAGTGACCGACCTCGGCGAGGCGTCGCTCACCGTTACCTTCGAGGTGTTCCGAACCGGCAGCGATGGCTCCACCGACGAGCGGGCGGCGACGCTGTCGGTGACGTTCGTCCTCGTCGACGGGGACTTCGAGGCGACGCCGCTCCCCGAGTCGGTCCGCGAGTGCGTCGTGGAGCGCGGCGACGGTGCGGCCGCTGGCGGGGCGTGAGTACGCAAAAACGCGGTGTGGTGACGTCCTGCCTACCCCTGACCGACCATCCGGTCTTCGTCTTCCCAGTACTGCTCGCGGAGCTCGTACTTCTGGACCTTGCCGGTGGCCGTCTCCGGGAGGTCCTCGTGGAACTCGACGCTGGTCGGGGCTTTGTAGCTCGCGAGTCGCTCTTTCACGAACTCGATGATCTCCTCCTCCGAGGTGCCGGGGCTGTCGGGGTCGCCGTTCCGCGGGACGACGACGGCCTTGGGCGTCTCGCCCCATTCGTCGCTGGGGACGGGGATGACGGCGGCTTTCAGCACCTCGTCGTGGTCGTAGAGCACGTCCTCGACCTCGATTGAGGAGATGTTCTCCCCGCCGGAGATGATGATGTCCTTCTTGCGGTCCTGGATCGAGATCATCCCGTGCTCGTCGATGGTCGCGAGGTCGCCGGTGTGGAAGTAGCCCTCGATCTTCTCGTTGAACGCCTCGTGGGTGATGTCGGGCTTGTTGAGGTAGCGGTCCATCACCTGGTTGCCCTGGACGACGATCTCGCCGATCGTGGCCCCGTCGCGCTCGACCGGGTTGCCGTCCTCGTCGACGACCTTCACGTCGGTACACAGCGTCTCCGAGCCCTGATTGACCTTGATCTCCCGGCCCTCGGTGGCGAGACGGCGCGGGGAGTTGGAGGTGGTGATGATCGGCGCGGTCTCGGTGAGGCCGTAGATGTGGATGATGCGCCACCCGAACTCGTCCTCGACGGTCTCGATGGTGGCCGTCGCGGGGGCGGAGCCGGCGGTCGCGATGCGCACGTCGCGGTCGCCCGTGGTCTCGATGTTGTCGTGGCGTTCCTCGTACTCGATGAGGCGGTTGAGGACCGTCGGCGCGCCACACATGAAGGTCACGTCGTGGTCGCGGACCCGCTCCAGCGTGCCTTCGGGCTCGAAGGTGCGCTGGCAGATGTGGGTGCCGCCGGTACCCGTGATGGCGTAGGTGTGGCCCCAGCCGTTGCAGTGGAACATCGGCAGGGTCCAGAGGTACGTGTCGTCGTCCCGGATCTCCATGTGCTGGTTGAGCACCAGCGCGTGCCAGTGTTCGGTCCGGTGGGTACGGACGACGCCCTTCGGGTCGCCCGTGGTCCCGGAGGTGTAGTTGATGGAAGCGTCGTCGCCCTCGGAGATGTCGGGGATTTCGGGTGGCTCGGTGGGCTGTCCCTCCAGTATGCCGGCGTAGTCCTCCCAGTCACCGCTGATCTCGGCTGCCTTGTAGCCGATGTAGTGCTCGGCCGGCACCTCGTCGCGGACGGCCTCGACCTTGTGGGCGTAGTCGTAGTCTGCGATCAGCGTGTTCGCGTCGCAGTCGTTGAGGATGTACTCGTACTCGTCGGGGACCAGCCGGTAGTTCAGCGGCACGAACACGGCACCGAGCTTGTTCGTCGCGTACAGCGTCTCGATGAAGTAGTGGGTGTTCGGCGAGAGGAGGGCGACCTTGTCTCCCTGTCCGACACCGCGTTCGGCCAGCGCGTGAGCGAGCTGGTTGACGCGCTCTTCGACCTCCGCGTACGTGTACTCGGTGCCGTCGTGTGCGACGACGCCGGTCACGTCGTCGTAGAGGTCTACGGCTCTGTCGAGGAAATCCAGTGTTAGCATCTCACGCTTCATACGGGATCACAGTCGAAGTGATATTGCGCCACATGGCTTATTCGTTACCACTAGATATTGCAAACGCTCGCGTCTGACCGCCCGTGGGTCGGCGCTCACTCCCCGGGCCACTCCTCTGCCGCCAGCGGGTCGCCGTCGAGGAACGCCGCGATACCTTCGTTGGCGTCGGCGGTGGTACAGAGGCCGGCGAACGCCTCGTTCGAGTGGGCGAGCGCGTCGGGGTACTCCATCTCGACCATCTCGTAGAAGGCTTCCTTCCCGCGCTGGACGGCGACGGGACTCTTCTCCGCGATGGTCTCGGCCAGCTCCATCGCCGCCGCGACGTGGTCGCCCTCGTCGGCGACGCGGTTGAGCAGCCCCCACTCGTGGGCCGTCTCGGCGTCGATCAGCGAGCCCGTCAACAGCAGTTCGAGGACGCGCTTGCGAGTCATCGTCCCCATCAGCGGGACTGCCGGCCCCATGCAGAACAGGCCGACCTTCGGCGCAGTCGCGCCGAGTTGTGTTCCCTCGGCGGCCACCGCGAGGTCACAGGCGGCGACGAGTCCGATCCCGTTCGCGGCCGCGTGGCCGTGTGCAGCGGCGATCACGGGTGTCGACATCTCGGCGAGCGTCAGGAACGGCTCCTCCATGCGCGCGACCCACTCCTCGTACTCGTCCTCGGATTCGGCGCTGGCGTGTTCCGAGAGGTCGATACCGGCCGAGAAGGCGTCGCCAGCGCCGTCGACGACGATAGCGCGCACCGCGTCGTCGCCGTCGAAGGCACGGAGGGCGGCGTCGAGGTCGGTCGCCAGTCCCGTACTGAACGTGTTCATCGCTGCCGGCCGGTCGAGCGTGATCCGACCGATGTGTCCGTCGCGGCTCGTTTTCACGGCGTCGTACGTCTCGGTGTCCGTGCTGTCGACGTTCGAGGTCATACCCTGTGCTAAGCCGTCACCCGTATAAAAACTACGGCGCGTTCGAGAGGGAACCGACCCACACAACTATTGGGACTCGCTCCGAAGGCTACCGGGAATGTACGACGAGGACGACCTTTCGGACATCCGCGAATCGCGCGAGCGCTGGGCGGAGGAGACACTCGACCCCGCTCTCGACGCCCACGGCGAACGGAAGGACCGTTTCGCTACCGTCTCGAACCTCGAAGTCGACCGCCTGTACACCCCCGACGACGTTGCCGATATCGACCACGACGAGGACCTCGGCTTCCCCGGCGAGGAACCGTACACGCGCGGCCCGTACCCGACGATGTACCGCGGGCGCACCTGGACGATGCGCCAGTTCGCCGGCTTCGGGACCGCAGAAGAGACCAACGAGCGCTTCCACTACCTCACCGACGAGGGTCAGACCGGCCTCTCGACGGCCTTCGACATGCCCTCGCTGATGGGCATCGACTCCGATCACGCCATGGCCGACGGCGAGGTCGGGAAGGAGGGCGTCGCCGTCGACACGCTCCGGGACATGGAAATCCTCTTCGACGGCATCGACCTCGGGGAGGTCTCGACCTCCTTCACCATCAACCCGAGCGCGCCGGTCATCTACGCGATGTACATCGCACTGGCGGACCAGCAGGGTATCCCGCGCGACGAACTCCGCGGGACCATGCAAAACGACATGCTCAAGGAGTTCATCGCGCAGAAGGAGTGGGTCGTCCCGCCGGAGCCGTCGCTGGACATCGTCACCGACACCATCGAGTTCGCCGTCGAGGAGACGCCCGGAATCTACCCCGTCTCGGTCTCGGGGTATCACATCCGCGAGGCCGGTTCGACCGCGATCCAGGAACTGGCCTTCACGCTGGCCGACGGCTTCGCCTACGTCGAGGACGCGAAGGAACGCGGCCTCGACGTCGACGAGTTCGCTCCCCTGTTGAGCTTCTTTTTCAACTCCCACAACTCCATCTTCGAGGAGGTGGCGAAGTTCCGGGCCGGCCGGCGTATCTGGGCGCGGATCATGGACGAGTGGTACGGAGCAGACACGCCCGAATCCAAGCGCCTGAAGTTCCACACCCAGACCGCCGGGCAGTCGCTGACGGCCCAGCAGCCGATGAACAACATCGTCCGCGTCACCATCCAGGCCCTGGCGGGCGTCCTCGGCGGCACACAGAGCCTCCACACCAACTCCTTCGACGAGGCGATGGCCCTGCCCTCCGAGGAGGCGGTCCGGGTCGCGCTCCGCACCCAGCAGATCATCGCCGAGGAGTCCGGTGCGGCCGACATCGTCGACCCGCTGGGCGGGAGTTTCGCCGTCGAGGCCCTGACCGACAAGGTCGAGGCGGAGACGATGGCCTACATCGAGGAGATCAGGGAACTGGGCGACGGCTCGATGCGGGACGGTGTCCTCAAGGGCATCGCGGACGGCTACTTCCACCGCGAGATTCAGGACGCGGCCTACGAGTACCAGGAACGGATCGACGCCGAGGAGGAGATCATGGTCGGCGTCAACAAGTACTCCATCGAGGAGGACACCGACGTCGACCTCCTGCACGTCGACGAGGAGGTCCAGGAGCGCCAGCTCGACCGCCTCGCAGATGTCAAAGCAGAACGCGACGACGGTGCAGTGCAGGACGCGCTCGACGACATCGACGACGCCATCGAGAACGACGAGAACGTGATGCCGCCCATCATCGACGCGGTGAAAGCCTACGCGACGATGGGTGAGATCATGGGCGTCTTCGAGGAACACTACGGCTCCTACCAGGAGACGGTCGGTCTCGCCTGAAGCGGACTCGGTGGCGGCCCGGGCCGGCGGCCGGCCGCCACCCGGTCACACCGAGTCGGTGTCGTAGCGGTCGGCGACGTACCGCACGAGCAGGAGGAGCACGCCGAGCACGAACGCGATGGTGAGCACCCCGTACAGCGCCATCCCGAGGGGCGTCGGCGGGAGGTCGACGACGGCGAGGAACTTCGGGTCGAGGTTCTCGGGGCGGATGGTACCGATGACGAAGCCCATCACACCGGCGACGGCAACGATAGCCAGATAGACGACCAGTACCACCCGGTTCCCGCGCCGTGCGCGTGTGTCTGCCATCGCCGCCGATAGGTCCACGACGGGCATGAGCGTTTCCGTCTCGCCCGGCGGGGGATCACTCCGAGGGCTCGATTGACTCCGCGTCCGGTTTCGCCTCGACGGTCTCGGTGCCCCCCTCCGCGTCCGTCTCGGTCGCCTCGTCCGGCAGTCGCGGATAGACGGCGTCGGTCGGCTTGAACCGGTTTATCAAGTCCGCGCGCTCGCGCTTCGCGGCCTCCCAGTCGTCCTCAAGACAACCGATGATATGTCTGTCCACGTACTCCCCGTCGATGTAGTCGGCTTCCCTGAGGATCCCCTCACGCTCGAACCCCCAGGTCCCTACCAACCCGTCTGGGTCGGCGTTCTCGCCGGCGATCGACCATACCCGGTGACAGCGCATCGTCTCGAACAGCCAGTCGACGATCGGCAGCGGGATTTCCATGCCGTACTTCTGTCCCTGGTACTCGGGCATCAGGAAATTGCCGACCAGTGCACTCCCCGTTCGCTGGTCAATACGGCTCACTTCGACGACCCCGATGTACTCGTCGCCTCCCCGTTCGCGTGCCACGAACGCGTATGCGTCGTCACCCGCGAACATTTCACGAACATCAGCGCGTGTCATCGGTTCTCGTCCTTCGTCACTGTACGTATGGAAGACCCGCGGATCGTTCAGTGCGTCGGCCACGAACGCCGTCATCCCGTCGTCTTCGGGGTCCAACCCGTGCACCATCGTACGCATCGTTCGGAATCGAACACTCGACTCTTCCTTCCCCTCTCCATCTCCTTCCGTGCCATCTCTTACCATGAAAACGGAATCACACGTCTATTTTATTAATTTTATGTGTTAACAGAAGGAGAACATCGGGATCGTACTCGCCGCTTCTCTCGGCTCGCCGACTGAATTCAGCCGTCCACGGCGTCTTTGATACCCCCCGTCCGTGACAGGGTAGCTATTCGCTGGTCTCGGTCGTCCCGTCCGGGTTTGCGCGTGGGAGTCGCAGAGTGACTGTCGTTCCGTCGTCGACCTCGATATCTATCGACCCGTTCGACGTCTCGACAGTCCATCTGACGAACCACAACCCGAGCCCACTCCCATGGTTGAGTGCCGTCTCGACCCCACTTTCGAGCGGTTCGAGTTCGTGCTCCGGAATCCCACTGCCGTCGTCTTCGATCTCGATTTCGACTGTCTCCTCTCGCTCGAAGGCACGGACCGATATCGTCGTTCCCGATGGATTGTGTTCGAAGGCGTTCCGAAGGAGATGGACGAATACTTGTTCGAGTCTTGGCGAAGCACGAACAGCCAGTTCACAATTCCCGTCGATGCGTATGTTTTCCGTCTCGTGTGTTTCCTCCAACGAGGTAATGCTGGACTCGACGACTTCCGTGAGGTTCTGGACTACCAAACTCGATTCCTGAATAATCCCATCGATTTCGCGGGCCGTATTGCTCATCTCACTGATCCGCTCTGCGGCGTCCACGACCGAAGTCGCTAGTCCGTTGATTTCCGAGAGGCGATCATCGTTCGCCTGGACATCCGTTATCGTCTCGATCCGTTCAGCGTTGCCCGTAAGTACCATCGCCTTGTTTCTAAGGTTGTGGCGGAGTACTCGATTGAGAACTTGTAGTTGCTGTTCCCGTTGTCTTCGATCCGTTACGTTGACGACCGTGAACGTGAACCCGATCCGCTCGCCGCGCCCGTCACGAATACTAGTCGTTTGCATCTCGAAAATACCCTCGTCGCGGACGATTTCGTACCCGTTGTTCACCTGTGTGAATGAGTCGTTGTCCCTGAATATGGCCGTAATCGGGCGGCCAATGATATCGCTCCAGTCGACACCGAACATTCGACAGGCCGTCCGGTTTGCCTCGATCACTTTCGTTTCCATATCGGTTACGAGGATACCGCTGTCGATTTCGTCAGCAACGCTCTCCCAGCCGATGGTCTTGATCGCCGGAACGACATCGTAAAACTCCGTATTAAAGAACGCATAGCCGAATGCGAGCCCCATAACCGCGAACCCGAATGGTGTGAGGTCGAGGCCGGAAATCGGACTCAGCCCGAGCAAAAAGGGCGTTGCGAGACTCAGTGGAATGAGGGTCCCGATCAGGATGGCGACTGCCTGCCGTCTGAACAGGAAGTTACGTCCCATCAACAGGTTCACGAAGAGCATCACGCCGGCCAGGAAGGTTAGGTACGAGTACACTCCGTGGACGAAAAACCATGGGCCAAACTGTCGCTGGGTCAGTGCCAGCCCGTACCAGCCCCGTATCTGGTAGTCCGACCACATCAATCCGTGGAGGGGGTTCGTCCAGACCAGTACGAGCGTTACCGCGGGAATGAGAAACAGTCCCGCCTCTTGCCGCCGCGATAGCGAATACCCCTGCGTGTAGCGAACTGCGAACAGCAGAAACAGCACGGGGCTTGTCGCCACGCCGAAAAATTCGATCTGGGCGACGAGAATGTTCCACTTCGGGACCTGGAGGTTCAATTGAACGGCGTAGCCACACAACCACAGGAGGTTACTGCCGGTGAGGTACACCAGATACCGCCCGCCGGGTGCTGACCGTCGCCGAAACGCCATCACCACGACGTAGCTGAGCGCGACGATCGGGGGTGCGAACAGAACCGCCGTCACCCCGAAGTTCATGTTATCGCCACCGATGTGCCTCGATTATTTTTATCATATCATATTATTCCTTTTGTATATAATAATGCGGACATAACTGCGAAACAACGATACAGTACTTCGATGCTGCTGTCTCGATCTCGTGATATTCCCATTTCGATTTCGACAGTGTAGGGTTGACTGATGGATCGAGGGCGGGCGCGTATCGAGCCGCATCGACACCCATTAATCGGGTCACACCCTAGCACTGGTCATGTCCGAGAAAGAGCTCCTGTTCGCGATACTCGCGGGGCTCGCCATCCTGATGTTCGTCAGCGGGATCGTCCTCGTGGTGAGCTGAGGCGTTTTCACGAACTGGGAACGGGCAGGAGGGGTAAGAACGGGTCGGCCCAATCCGGACGTATGTCAGAACGGGTCGAACGAGTAGACACCCCGCGGGCGACGACGGGCCGCGAGTGGGAACTGTTCGTCCGTGAGGAGGCAGACGAATCACTCGGGCACGTCGGGAGCCTGACCGCGCCGACGCGCGAATCCGCTCTCGAACGGGCGACGGAGTTGTTCGGCTGGACCACGGCGGACGTGTGGCTGTGCCCGGCCGAGGAAGTCGAACGGGTCGGAATCGAGCAATGATCTCCGTCAGTAAACTCCTCTGTGACCTCGACGCCGAGGGCGACGGGCTCCGCTACGACGCCGCCGACGAGGCCGACGCGAAACAGATCAGGCGGGAGAAACAGCGCCGGCCGGTCGTCGTCTGGAACTGCACCAAGCAGTGTAACCTCTACTGTGACCACTGTTACGCCGCGGCCGACACCGACTGCGCGTCGGGGGAGTTCTCTACCGCGGAGGCGAAACGGATGCTCGACGACCTCGCCGACTACGGCGCCCCCGTCGTTCTGTTTTCGGGCGGCGAACCGCTGGTCCGCGAGGACCTCGAGGAACTGATCGCGTACGCCGACGAGCAGGGTATCCGCCCGGTCCTCTCGACGAACGGGACGCTCATCACGGAGGAGCGCGCCCGCGACCTCCGGGACGCCGGCCTGAAGTACGCCGGCATCTCCGTCGACGGGATGCCCGAGCGCAACGACGAGTTCCGCGGGCAGGAGGGCGCCTTCGACGCTGCGCTCCGGGGGATTCAGGCCTGTCTCGACGCCGACCTCAAGACCGGCCTCCGGTACACCATCACGAAGCACAACGCCGACGACCTGGAGGCCATCGTCTCGATGCTCCACGAGGAGGGGCTGGACCGCTTCTGTTTCTACCACCTCGACTACGGCGGCCGCGGCGACGAGATACGGGACGTGGACCTCACGCCCGAACAGCGCCGCGAGGCCGTCGAGACGGTCTGTGACATGACCCGCGAGTACCACGCCCGGGGCGACGAGATCGAGACGCTGCTCGTGGGCAACTACGCCGACGCCGCCTACCTCGTCGAGTACGCTCGCGAGCACCTCGGCCGGGAGACCGCCGAACGCGTCTACCAGTACCTCCGGGTCAACGGCGGCGACCCCACCGGCGAGCGCGTCGCCGACATCGACTACCAGGGCAACGTCCACCTCACGCAGTTCTGGCAGGGCTACTCGCTGGGCAACGTCCGGGACCGCCCGTTCTCGGCCATCTGGGAGGACGACTCGAACCCCCTCCTGCGCGCGATGCGCGACCGCGAGGAGCGGCTCTCGGGCCGGTGTGGGGACTGCCAGTATCAGGACATCTGCCGTGGCGGTTCGCGGCTCCGCGCGCTGTCGGTCCACGACGACCCGTTCGCGCCCGACCCGCAGTGTTACCTCCACGAACACGAGGTCCACGGCTCGAACCCGATCGTCGATACGGGGCCGCGGTCGGCGGACTAGATGATCCGCTCGCGGATGCGGTCGGCGGCGTCCAGTCCCGTCTGGAGGGCGGCGTAGGTCCGGCCCGTGCCGGCCACCCAGTCGCCGGCGATGGCGAGGTCGTAGCGGGGGGCCCGCTCGATCAGTGCAGGGTTGATGCCGTGGTCGGGGACTGCCGCCGTCCATCGCTCCTGATCGACCCAGTCCGGTTCGCGCAGGCGGTCGTCGTCGAGGAGGTCCGCGGCCGCGGTGCAGGCGACGCGCTCGATCTCCCGGTCGTCGGCTTCGGGGCGACTCTCGGTCCAGCGGGGGTTCAGCTGGACGACGAGCAGGCTCTCGCCGTCGGGGACGTGCCCGGGCTTGCACTCCTCGCGGGAACACCAGCCGATCTCGTGGTCGTCGTCGCGGCTGACCAGGGCGTAGTAGGGCCGGTCCAGCCGGAACGGGTAGTGACAGACGACACTGTCGACCGGCCGGTAGGGGACGCGCCCCGCCGCCGTCATGAGGTCGGAGCAGTACTCGCCGCCCCAGTCGGCGTCGGCGAGCAGGCTCGCGGTCTCCCCGGCCG
Organism: Halorientalis marina; assembly: GCF_023028345.1. Lineage (GTDB taxonomy): Archaea > Halobacteriota > Halobacteria > Halobacteriales > Haloarculaceae > Halorientalis > Halorientalis marina. The sequence continues at coordinate 1,440,618 of NZ_CP095487.1, forward strand.
GGAGCGCGAGGACGAGGCCGTTGATCCGCTCCTCGCGGTCGCCGGTCGTCGAGAGCCGCCAGCCGTCGCCGGTCCGGTCGAGGTGGCCCACGCGCGTCCCGGTCAGGAGCTCCGCGCCGCTCTCGCGGGCGAAGGCCGTGGCGATCCCGCGGACGCCGTCGGGCGTCGTGTACTTCGGGGCCTGGTCGTCCCGGCCCGACTCTATCGTGCCGTCGGCGTCGAACACCCACACGTCGCCGTCGACGGTCTGCAGGTCCCCGCCGACGGCCTCTCCGAGGACGGTCCGGAACCGCTCGTCGGCGCCCTTCAGGAAGTTCGCGCCGTAGTCGTAGGTACAGCCGCCGCGCTGGCGCGTGACCATGCGCCCTCCCACGTCGTCGACCGCCTCGAACAGCGTCACGTCGACGGGCGCGTCGCGGAGGCCGTAGGCTGCCGCCGTCCCCGCGATACCCCCGCCGACGATGCCGACCGTCGCCGTCATGCGTGAGCGTACGCAGTGGGGTGGTATGAAAACCGGGGCCGAGACCGGCCGATGTCCGCGACCTGGGCCGGCGCGAGACCCGGTCTCACGTCGCCGGCACGACCCGCACCGCGCTGTGTTTGTACTCGGGGATTTTCGCGACGGGGTCGAGCGTGTCGCCAGTCAGGCTGTTCACCAGCGGATCGGCGTAGTGGAAGGTCATGAAGACCGTCCCGCGCGTCGTCCGTGGGGTCACGGTCGCCTCGACCGTCACCGATCCCCGCCCGTTCGCCACTTCGACGGTGTCGCCGTCGGCGATGTCGCGCTCCGCCGCGTCCTCGGGGTGAATCTCCACGACGTCCTCGCCGCGCATCTTCATCAACGTCCCCGACCGTCGCGTGAGCGCGCCGCTGTTGAAGTGCTGGAGGACTCGCCCGGTCGTCAACACGAGTTCGTCGTCGCCCAGGTCGTCAGCCGGTGGGACGTGGTCGACCGGCGCGAGCGGTGCCGTTCGCTCGCCCGTGGCGAACGAGTCCTCGTGGAGGACACCAACGCCCTCGTCCGCGTCGGCGGGGAACGGCCACCGCTGGCTTCCCTCGCCGATGCCGTCGTAGGACATCCCCGCGTAGAGGTCGTTGACACGGGTTAGCTCGTCGAACACTGCTTCCGGACCGTCGTGGTCGAACCGCGCCGGCGTCTCGCCGACGAGGCGGCGCGCGACCGACTGGATGATGTCGAGGTCGCGGCGTGCGTCGCCGGGTGGGTCGGCCATCGGGCGCATCCGCATGACCTGCCGGTCGGTGTTCGTGACGGTGCCGCCCTTCTCCGCCCAGGCACTCCCCGGGAGGACCACGTCGGCGTGCTCGGCGGTCTCCGTCACGTAGAGGTCCTGCACGACGAGGAAATCGAGCGCGTCGAGCGCGTCGGCGACCCGTCCCGAGTTGGGTTCCGTGATCGCCGGGTTCTCGCCGAAGACGTAGGCTCCCCGGACCGCGTCGCCGGCGGCGTGGGTCGCCTCGACCTCCGTCAGGCCCGGCTCCGCGGGCGGTTCGACGCCCCACTCCTCGGCGACGGCGGCGCGGGCCGCCCCGTCGGTCACGTCCGCGTACCCGGGGAGGACACTCGGGAGCGCGCCAACGTCGCCGGCGCCCTGCACGTTGTTCTGTCCGCGGAGCGGGTTCACGCCGGTCCCGCGGCGGCCGACGTTGCCGGTCACGAGCGCGAGGTTCAGCAGGGCGTGGACGTTGTCGGTCCCGCAGTGGTGCTGACTCATGCCCATGCCCGTGAACGCGGCGGCGCGGTCGGCCTCGCCGTACAGGCGCGCGGCCTCGCGGAGGGCGTCGGGGTCGACCCCCGCCAGTTCCGCGTTCGCCGCGACGTCCACGTCGGCGAGGTGTTCGCGCAGCGTGTCCAGTCCCTCGACGCGCTCGTCACAGAACGCCTCGTCGACCAGCCCTTCGTCGACGATAACCTTCGCCATCGCGTTGAGCAGGGGGATGTCGTAACCGGGGGTAACGGGCAGGTGCAGGTCGGCGGCGTCGGTGGTGTCGTTCGCTCGCGGGTCGACGTGGATCAGTGTCGTCCCGTCCCGGATGGCCGGCAACAGGTACGACCTGAAGATGACGGGGTGCTGTTCGGCGGGGTTGGCCCCGCAGGCGAGGAACACGTCGGCCTCGCCCAGGTCGTCGAGCGTGTTCGTCATCGCGCCCGCGCCGAGTCGCTCGCTCATCGCCGCCACTGTCGAGGAGTGACACAGCCGGGCGCAGTTGTCGACGCTGTTCGTCCCCAGGACCCGGGCGAGTTTCTGGAACAGGTAGTTCTCCTCGTTGGTGCAGTTCGAGGACGCGAAGAACGTGAGGGCGTCGGGACCGTGTTCCTCGACGATGTCCGCGAAGGCGGTGGCGATCCGCCCCAGTGCCTCGTCCCACGGCGCCGTGACGAGGTGGCCGTTCTCGCGGACCAGCGGCTGTTCGAGGCGGTCGTCGTCGGTGACCGGTTCGAAGGCCGCCGCCCCTTTCGGGCAGATCTCTCCTTTCGTGTTGACCGGCGCCTGCCAACCTGTGCCCTTCCCGCTGGCCTCGCTGTACGTCAGCCCGCAGCCGACACCACAGAACGGACAGACGCTCTTTGCCGGCGTTGGGGTCTGGGACCGTCCCTCGCTGTCGCTCATGCTGGTCGTTACCAAGGCCCGGGGCGAGATAAACCCCGCCGCCGTTCCAATGACGTGAGAACGGCCGCGTGGGTGGCTTCACCCGCCGGCTTCGAGTTCCCCGAGCAGGTGCAGAGCCAGTCCCTTGTCCAGCGGGTCGTTCGCGTTCCCGCAGTGTGGGGACTGCACGCAGGCCGGACAGCCGTCCGCGCAGTCACACGCGGCGACCATCCGTCGGGTTCGGGCCGTCAGGCCGCCGATTCCTTCGAAGGCACGCTCGGTAAGGCCGACGCCGCCGGGGTAGCCGTCGTAGACGAAGACCGTCGAGCGGTCGGTGTGTGGGTGCAGCGGCGTCGAGAGGCCGCCGATGTCCCGGCGGTCACAGAGGAGTTCGACGGGCATCATCGCGATCATCGCGTGCTCGGCGGCGTGGATGCCCCCGTCGAAGTCGCCCTCGGCGGCCCGCATCGCCATCTCGACCGGTTCGGGAACGGTGTAGTAGAAGGCGGTCGTCGAGAGCGTCGTCTCGGGGAGGTCGAGCGGGAACTCCCCGAGCGGTTCCCCCGTCGAGCCGTCGCGGCGCTCGTAGCCCGTGATCTGCTTCGTCATCGTCACGTCCGCCAGCCGGAGGACCGAATCCTCGCGGCCGGGCATCGTCCGCTCCTCGCGGTCGCGGTCCACGCTGATGGTCTTGTCGTGGAGCACCTTCGTGTAGTAGTCGACGTGGGTGGGCGACAGCTCGGCCACGTCGTGGTCGAGGTCGAGGTCGACCACCTCGTAGGTACGGCCCTGGTGATGGTAGATCGCGCCGGGGTGGGCGTCCCGGAGCGCGTCCGCGAAAGGGAGCTTCGCGACGGTGTCGCCACGCCGGCGGTCCCGCAACTGGATCTGCCGGTCCTCGATGGTCCGGAGGTTCATCTCGTGCTGTGGACTCGCCCCGCCGGCGTAGAGCCAGCGGATGCCGGCGTCGGTCTCCCGGCGGTCGAGGTCGCCGGCGTCGGTCAAGTCCGCGACGAGGTCGGGGAACTGCGGCCCGAAGTGCCGGTCGTCGGCCGGCCGGAGCCAGTTCTCGCGGGCCGCCGACAGGACGTGGCCGGGCAGGAGCGTCTCGTTGTCGGGATTGGCGATGGCCTCCTCCGGCGGGGTCTCGAAGAAGTCGGCGGGGTTGCGGGTGTAGTACTGGTCGAGCTGGTCCTCGCCGGCGACCATGACGACGAGCGACGGGTCGGTGCCCCGGCCCGCGCGGCCGGCCTGCTGGTTCGCGGCCATCCGCGTCCCCGGGAAGCCGTCGAGGAGGACGGCGTCGAGTCCGCCGATGTCGACGCCGAGTTCGAGCGCGTTCGTGCTCCAGACGCCGCGGATCGAGCCGTCCTTGAGGCCGCTCTCGATCTCCTCGCGGCGGTCGTTCGTCAGCGCGGCCTGGTAGGCGGTCACGCCCTCGGCGGCGTCGTGGTCGCCGCGACGGCGCAACTCCGCGGCGCTGTCGTCGGCGTACCGTTCGGCGGTCTGTCTGGCGCCGGTGAACACGACCGTCTGGAGGCCGCGGGCAACGAGGTCGACGAACAACCGCTTCGTCTCGGTGTGGCTCGATTTGCGCCGCCCGCCGCCGAACCCGCTCTCGTCCTCGTACTCCGGGGGGTTCCAGAGGAGCCAGTGGGTCGGCCCGGTCGCGCTCTCGTCGTCGGTGACGGCGGCGAACGACGACGGGTCACGGCCGGTGACCGTCGCCGCGTGCTCGACGGGGTTGCCGATGGTCGCCGAACAGCAGACGTACTCCGGGCCACCGGAAGACTGCGTCTTCCGAGATGTCGAGTGTGACTCGACACCCGCGTCGAACCGCTCGCAGACCCGGTTCAGTCGGCGCAAGACGAGCGACACCTGGCTCCCGAACACGCCGCGGTACTCGTGGACTTCGTCGATCACCACGGTCTCCAGTCGCTCGACGAACCAGTCCCACAGGCGGTGTGCGTGGGGAAGGATGCCGTAGTGGAGCATGTCGGGTGTCGTCAGGAGGACGGTCGGCTGGCGCTCACGGATGGCCGCCTTCTCCGATTTGGACTGCCGACCGGTGTACTGGGCGACGGTCACGCGGCTCCCGAACCCCAGTCCGTGGGCGAGGTCCTCGAGCGTCTCCGTCTGGTCGTTGATGAGCGCGACCTGCGGGGCGACGTAGAGGGTCGTCCCGGTGTGGTCCATCGCCCGCTCGAACGCCGGGACGGTGTAGGCGAGGCTCTTCCCGCTCGCCGTCTCGGTCGCGAGAACGACGTTCTCGCCTCCCCGGACCGCCTCGATGGCTCGGGCCTGGTGGCCGTACAGGCGGTCGATGCCGCGGTCGGAGAGTGTCGACGCCAGCCGTGACTCCACGTCGAGGTCCCGCAACGATGCCTCCCGGCCGGGCGTCGTCTCGCGATGTTCGAGCTGGCCCTCGTAGTACGGGCGGTCCTGGAGCCAGTCGATGGTCTCGTCCACACGCCAGGTTGCGTCCTGACGGTTCTAACCGTTGGCGTTCGTTTCCCGCGTCGCGAGCCGAAAGATTATCACTGGTGGTCCCCGCAGTACCAATCAAGATACGGTGGCTGCGCGGCGACGGTCCGGTCGGTGCCGGGGGCTGGCGCCCGCCGCGACCGGTCGCGAACCGGCCGTCGCTCGGGCAGTACCGGCATCGACGGGGGTCAGGGATGCCAGTTCAAATCGGATACATCGACGGCGAGAGCATGGACGGAACGGGGCAGTGGCTGTTCGGCGGGCCGGCCGATGCGGGCGATGGCCGCGGCGACCGACCGGTGACCGCTCGACCGGGAGGACAGCGATGAGTCTGGTCGTCGACTTCCGGATCACCGGCGAGCCCATCGAGATGACGCGGGTCGCGGCCGCCGTCCCGGACGTGACACTGGAGCTCCAGGAGTGGCGGCCCGCCGGGGAGACGGTACTGTGGTTCCTCTGGGCTCGCGGTGCGGACCTCGACCGCGTCACCGAGGAGTTCCGTGCGCTCTCCCACGCCGCGGAGGTGACGGTCGTCAACGACGTCGGATCGGTCCGTCTGTACCGCGTCTCCATCCACCCGAACATCGAGATTCCACCGGACGATATGCTGGCCGACGGCACGCTCACCCAGGGCTACATCGAACCGGATTGTCTCCGGTTAACCGGGCGCGTGTCGGGACGCGACGTGCTCACCGGCGTCTGGAACCACCTCCGCGAGCGCGATATCGACGTGACAGTCGATAGCCTCCGGCGGGCCGTCGACGAGGACCACGACCGGCGGCTGACGGACTCGCAGTTCGAGGCGCTCGTGACCGCCTACGAGATGGGCTATTTCGACGAGTCGAAACGGGTTACCCACTCCGAGATCGCCGACGAACTCGGCATCTCCCGCTCGTCGCTGTCCGAGCGCCTCCGCCGAGCCGAACACGAACTCGTCCAGGAACGCCTCGGCGCCTCGGACTGACGGGCGCTCCCTTCGGATCGGCCGAATTTCTTTCCCGCCGCGAACGTAGTATATAAACCCCCGCAATTGTTCGGAGGTATTTATAGGTCGTGCGTCCCCTTACGTAGGGGCGTAACATGACGCAGGTAGAGGACACCAGTCGCGAGATGCGGCTGGACCGGGATTCGTTCGCACAGGGGTACTTCGAGAACGCGGTCTATCGCCACTGGGACCCCTACGCTATCGAGGGGTTCGAGGAGGACAAAGAGAAGCTGATGGAGATGGACGACGTCACCGAGGCGGAGTTCGAGGAACTCCGACAGACGCTCGCTCGCTTCGGCGCGGGGGAGGAGGCGGTGACGGAGGACCTGATGCCGCTGGCGCTGGTGTTGGAGGACATCAACGACCAGATGTTCATCTCCAGCCAGATCTACGAGGAGGCCAAACACACCCAGTTTTTCGACCGCTACTGGCGCGAGGTCATCAACCCCGTCGCCGAACACTACGGGTTCGAGGTGACGGACCCGACCGCCCAGCACTACTTCCCGGACGGCTACATCCAGTTGTTCGACAAGACCGAGGACGCGATGGAGCGCCTGCTGGAGGAGGACACGCCCCACACGCGCACCGTCGCGTACTGTCACTACCACCTGACGGTGGAGTCCGTGCTGGCCCAGACCGGCTACTACGGCATCGAATCGACGTTCAGCCCGCGCGGCTCCGACGAGGTCGGTCTCCGTGAGTTCCCGCACCTCGAAGGGCTCGTCGAGGGCGTCACGAAGATTCGCAGCGACGAGGGCCGCCACGTCGGCTTCGGGATGCACAAGGTCCAGGAGTACCTCGCCAGCGGCGAGGTCGACGAGCAGGTGGTCCAAGACACGCTCCAGGAGCTGATGCCCCACGTCGCCAACACGGTCAACGACTTCACCGAGGCGGTCAACGCGGTGCCGCTCGTCGAGTACTCCCGTGACAAGCTCACGCGACGGCTCGACGTCATCACGAACGCGGACGCGGAGATTCCCGGCGTCGACGACCTCGTCGCGCTGGACACCGACGACGCGACCGCGGCCGACTGACGGCGTCGTCCCTCGACCCTGCGTCACGACGGGGTGAGGGGGGAGCGGACGTCGCCGATTTCTTCAGTCGTAGAACGACTTGTGACCGTCCAGTGCGGCGATTTCGGACGGTTTCGGGTCCCGGACGAGATACACGTCGTAGGCCTTCCCGGAGGCGACGGTAGTGCTGACGCTGCTGACCGGTCGTGCGATCCGACCAGCATTGTCGCTGCCAATGAACACGACGCTCGGGCTCTCGCTTCGGAGCATATTCCGCAGCGTCTTGGCGATTGCCCCGGCTGGCGGTCGCGGGCCCACGAGCCTGTACTCGAAGTCCGCGTCCGGAACGAGTTCGCGGGCGCGCTCCCTCAGACCACGGGCGGCCGTCTCGATGTCGAACGCCTCCCGGGAGTCGACCCATCCCTTGCGGATCGCGTAGTGGGGCCCCGTCGAGATCACGCTCAACACCACCACCGACTCGTCCAGGGCGCGCGCGTACTCGTCGGCCCGGACCAGCGCCGCTTCGGCCAACTTCGAGCCGTCGAACGGCACGGCGAAGGTCATACTTTCCAGTTCGCCACTCGTCCTCATAGGTGTTCGTCGTGGTTTCACGTCGTGAGAACGGCTTTCGGGCCGCGCTAGGCGGAACTCAGGTCGTGATATCACCGCTCGTCACGGCCGGCGAACTTATACGGTCGAGGCACCAAGCACATGGTCGAACGATGTGCCACGGAATACCACCCGGGCAACTGTTGCTCCGTGACGAGATCGCAGAGGCGCTCCTCGATGCGGGCGACGAACGCGGCGATACCGATGGAACGGCCGCGTTCGAGGCGACGGCCGATGCGGAAGCCGACGCCGAAACGATGTCACATCTGGTCGAGGAGGCGGCCGACGCCCAGGTCCTCACCGGTGCGATGTCCGCGGAGGACCCCTTCGAGAACGACCGGTCGAGCCCGCGGTAGCTCCCTTTTCGCCGCAATCGTCTTCCGGACGCCCATCCATCGGCCAGCATGGCGCTCCTGTCGACACCGGCGGACCGGTTCTCGGACGTCCCGAACTACGACTACGACCCCGACTTCGTCTCGGTCGGCGAACCCGACATGGCCTTCGTCGACGTCGAGGGTGACGGCGAGGAGACGTTCCTCTGTCTCCACGGCGAGCCGACCTGGGGCTTTCTCTACCGGAAGATGATCCCGCGGCTCCGCGACCGGGGCCGCGTCGTCGTGCCCGACTTCGTTGGTTTCGGCCGGTCGGATAAGTACGACGCCGTCGACGAGTACACCTACGACCGCCACGCCGGGTGGCTGGCGCGGTTCGTCGAGGAACTCGATCTCACGGGTGTCACGCTCGTCTGTCAGGACTGGGGGAGCATCCTCGGCCTGCCGCTGGCGGTGTCGGACCAGCCCGCGCGGTTCGACCGAATCGTCGCCATGAACGCCCTGCTGACCGACGGCGAGACCGACCTCCCGGCCGTCTGGCACCAGTTCAAGGACATGGTCGTCGAGGCCGACGACCTCGACGTGGCGCGGGTCATCGACACCGGCTGTGCGAACGACCTCACCGAGGCGGCCGCGGACGCCTACCGCGCTCCGTTCCACTCCGAGGCGTCGAAGGCCGGGGCCGCCGCCTGGCCGCCGATGGTGCCACGGGAACCCGGTGACAACGGCATCGAGGCCCACCGCCAGCTCGCGGCCGACCTCGCGGACTACGGGAAGCCCTTTTTCGCGCTGTTCTCGGACGCCGACCCGATAACCGAGGCGTTCCGCGACCGCTTCCGCGACCTCGTTCCCACCGCCACGGACCAGCCCGACGTGTGGGTCGAGGGGGGCGGCCACTTCCTGCAAGAGGACGCCGGCGGGGCCTGTGCCGACCACATCGTCGACTTCGTCGACCGGACCTAGCGGACGACCGTCACCGGACAGGGCGCACGCCGGAGGACCTTCTCGGCGACGCTCCCGACAAGCAGCCGCGAGATGCCCGACCGGCCGTGACTCCCCATGACGACGTGGTCGACGGGCTCGTTCTCGACGTACTCCACGATGCTCCGGGCCGGCTGGCCGACGAGCGTCTCGGTCCCGAGCGTGACGTCCTCCGCCTCGGCGGTCGCTCGCGCCTCCTCGAACAGCGCCTCGGCCTCTTCCTGTGCGTTCTCGTACCACTCCTCCCAGTAGCCCGGGAGCGTCGTCTCGACGGGCGCGCTGTAGCCTGCTTCGACGAAATCGAGGACGTGCAACAGCGTAATCTCCGCGTCGCCGTGTTCGGCCAGGGCGTGTTCGAGTGCGCGCTCGGAGAGCGGCGAGTCGTCGTACGGAACCAGTACGTGGTTGCTCATATCACCACGTCCACATCCACTGCCCATAATCTCTCCTGTCGTTCCCGGCGGCTGGGAACCGTTGCCGGAGGCAGGACCTGCAGGCCGCCGCTTCTGTGCCTCCCTCACACGAGCGCGAGCGAACGTGACGCTCAAGACTGTGGGTGCCGAACCGCCGGTAATGGAAAGACGTCAGTACCTCCGACGTGTCGCCGCGACCGGTGCGCTGGGTGCGGCGGCGACCGCCGGCTGTGCCTCCCTGGGCGGCAGTGGCGGGAACCCGAACACGATCCTCCCGAAGCCGGAACTGGACGCGGAGCCGGAGGCGTACCCGTATCCCCAGTGGAGTCAGCAGCTCCCCGAGGTGACCCTCCCGGCGGCCCTGCAGGACCGCTCGGTGACGACGACGGAGTTCGATACGCCGCTGGCACTGACGTTCATCTTCACCAACTGTATGACCGCGTGTCCAGTGTTGACGCTCGCGCTCCAGCGCGCCCAGCGGGACGCTATCGACGGCGGCTACGCCGACGCCGTGAACTTCGCCGAAATATCGTTCGACCCCGCTCGGGACACCCCCGAGGCGTTCCGCGAGTACGCCGACGAGCGCCACGTCGACCTCGACGCCGGTAACTGGTACTTCCTCCTGCCCGAATCCGAAGCGCGCGCCCGCGAGGTCGTCGACGGCGAGTTCGGTGTCTACTTCGAGACGGCGACGCCGACGCCCTCTTCGACGGCGGACGGGCCCGAGTCCGACGACCCCGGAACGCCCGCGGGGACGCGGACGGCCGAGGCGTCGCCGACGACCGTCACCGATGCGCCGACCGGGACGGCGACCGCCGACGGGGCGAGCAGTGACGGCTATATGTTCAACCACACGACGCTGATACTGCTCGTCAACGGTGACGACTACGTCGAGCGGGCGTACCGTGACCGGGATGACGCGACGACGCAGCTCACGAAAGACGTACAGCGACTCGTCGAATCCTGAGCGGCCGGGACGGTTTTGACAGGTCGATCGGGCCGATCAGCCGTTCTCGTGGCCGCCGGAGCGCCCGACCGGTTCGGCCGAGCGCTCGGGCGAGGGTTCGGTGTATAGCGAGTACGTCAGGAACGCGAACCCGGCGGCAGTGAAGACGCTCTGGACGGTGACGCTCGTCCGGAGCGGGAAGCCGGCCAGTTGGTGGAGGCCCCCACCGAGGATTGCGCCGGCCGTGACGAGCCCGATTCCGACAGTGAGCGCGCGGAGCGCCCCCGAGTTCGTCCGCCGGTACGCGCGGTACGAAAAGTACGTCAGGAGCGTCCCGAAAGTCAGCGTGGCGGCTTTCGCGACGACTAGGAGCAGTGCTCGTTCGGACATCGTTCCTCTCCTACTGGGACCGTCGCGGTCGACCATCAAATAAGGACGCGCGCGTTTCCACGGGATGGGAACAGCACCGGTCCGTGTACGGCCGCTGGGACCTGTCACCGCGTGTACAGCGAGTAGACGATGACCGCGAACCCGACGGCGGTCAGGCCGCTCTCGACGACGAGCGCGAGCTGCCGTCCCCCCCCGAGCCCGACGTCGATGACGCCGGCGAGGAGACTGCCCAGCGTCACGATGGCGAAGCCCAGTGCCAGCATTCCCAGCGGCCGTGCGCCGGTACGACTGTAGGCCCTGTAGGCGAAGAAGGTGATGAGAGCACCGAGCAGCAACACGACGGTCTTGAACACGATCGTCGTCGGGAAGTGGACGAGTGGGTAGATCACGTTTCTTTGCGCACCTCCGACCAGAGGTCCTGTAGCCGTTCGTCAGCGGTTCGAGAGACGCGGCTGATCCCGACCTCGAACTCCCGGTCCTCGGAGAGCCTGACGGCCACCTCCTCGAAGTCGACCTCGTACTGGCTGGCGTGCTGGCCGTCGGGCCGTATCTGCATCCCCTCCCGCAGCAGCGACGCCTCGGTCAGCAGATCGAGCTTCCGGTACGTCGTCGAGAGTGGCACGTCACAGGCCTCCGCGATTTCTTCTGCCGTCATCGGTTCCTCCAGATGCCGCATGATCGCCCGACACTTCGGGTCGTCGAGCGCGTCGAGGACCTGCTGTAAGTCGGGTTGCTCGTCGTCCGCGAACGGATCACGGACCATGTACCGAGAAGTCCCGGACGGAGGCATATAACCGCTCCGACACGCGGACGGGGGTCCGGTCGCGCCCGCTCACCGCCGACAGCCGCGCGGTCCGCGTTCACGGTGGATCACATATCAGTACGAACGAACGAAACCGGCGGTACGGGCCGACAGGTTCCGGTTCCGGACCGATTCCCTTTTGAGACGGCCACACGAATGGATGGACGTGCTTGCCGCCGAGTTGCACTCGCACTCCGAACTCTCCCACGACGGACGGGACCCGATAGACCTCCTGCTCGGGCAGGCCCAGGCAGTGGGGCTCGACGCGCTGGCGGTCACCGACCACGACGAAATCGACGCCAGCCTCGCCGCCGTCGAGAAGGCCGCGGAGTACGACCTCATCGGTATCCCCGGCCTGGAGGTGTCCACCGCCGACGGCCACGTCCTCGCCCTCGGTGTCCGCGAACGGGTCCCCGCCGGTCTTTCCTTTTCCGACACCCTCGATCACATCCGCGGCCTCGGCGGCATCGCTGTCGTCCCCCACCCGTTCCAGGAGTCCCGAAGCGGCGTTCTGGAGAACATCTCGCAGGCGGAACTGACCGAGGCCGACGCCATCGAGGTGTACAACTCTCGGCTGTTGACCGGGCGCTCGAACCGCCAGGCCAAACGGTTCGCTCAGCGCAACGGGTTGCCCATGACCGCCGGGAGCGACGCCCACATCAGCGAGATGGTCGGCCAGGCCGTCACGCGTATCGACGCGGCCGAACCGACCGTCCAGGCCATCCTCGACGCCATCCGCGGGGGGCACACCACTGTCGAGGGCAAACGGACCCCCTGGCGGATCAGTTTCCGACAGGCCGCCGGCGGCGTCAGACGCCGCATCGAGTCCCGCGTCGGCGGGATGTTCTGATGCAGGGGGCCGACCCCGAGACCGTCCGCCGGGCGCTCGCCGACCGCGACCCGCTCCCCGGCACGCGCGGCTTCGCCGGCCCGCTCGACGACCGTCTCGTCCGGGACGTACTCGGCCGCTACCCCTGTTTCTCCGACGCCGCTCCCGCCGACGGCTCCCTCGGCTGGGCCGCCGACCCGACCGAACTGACCGACCCGACGCGGCTCCCGGCCGGACACGTCCGGACGGCTGACGGCGACGAGCGGGTCTGGTCCCTGCCCGACCCGGCGCCAGTCACCGACCGCCGAACGGCCATCGAGGGAGTACGTGACGCAATCGAGACGAGCGTCGGCGGTGTCGAGACTGACGGGCTCGCCGTCGCCTTCTCCGGCGGCGTCGACTCCGCGCTCCTGGCCGCCAGGCTCGACGCGCCGCTGTACGCCGCGGGCTTTCCCGACAGTCACGACGTCGAGGCTGCCCGGTCGGCCGCCGAGTGGCTCGACCGCGACCTCACGGTCGTCGAACTCGACCACGACGCCCTCGAAGCCGCCGTCCCAGCGGTGGCCCGCGCCACGGGCCGGACCAACGCGATGGACGTGAGCATCGCGCTCCCGCTCTCTCTCGTCGCCGAGCGGGTCGCCGCCGACGGCTACGACCGTCTCGCCGTGGGGCAGGGGGCCGACGAACTGTTCGGCGGCTACGCCAAGGTGGCGAAGGCGCCCGACGACCCCCGCCTCGACGCCGACACGGTTCGGGGGGCGCGCCGCGAGACCGTCGCGACGCTTCCCGACCAACTCGAACGGGACGTCCTCGCGCTCCGGGCCGCCGGCGTCGAACCCGTCGCCCCACTCCTGCACGACGACGTGGTGCGGGCCGCCCTCGCGCTCCCGGGGGCGCTACTCGTCACCGACCGCGGCGAGCGCAAGTGGGCGCTCAGGCTGGCCGCCCGCGCGTGGCTCCCCGACCGGGTGGTCTTCCGCGAGAAGAAGGCCGTCCAGTACGGGAGTCTCGTCGCCCGGGAACTCGACAGGCTCGCCCGACAGGCGGGGTTCAAGCGCCGGCAGGACGACCACGTCTCGAAGTACGTGGCGTCGCGCTGTGAGTGAGTTCGGCCATGCAGAAGCCACATTGAAGCCCGAGTAGTCCCTGCAACGGCTATGGATCGGCGTCAATTCCTCCGCCGTGTCGCCCCGCTCGGGTGCCTCGGGCTCGCCGGATGTGCTGGGGACGGTTCCGACGCGACCACTGGAACGGAAACGACTGCCCCGGCAACGCGGTCGGCGACCGAACCGACACCGACCGAGTCAGCGACAGCCGAACCAACACCGACCGCGTCGCCGACACGGACCGAGACGCGCACGGAATCGCCGACGCCGACGGCGACGACGACGCCCACCGCCACCCGAACGCCGACACCGACGTCGACACCCACGGCGACGCCGACTCCTGCTCCGTCGGCGGTCACGGTCGCCGTCGGCCCGGACGACCGACTCCGGTTCAGCCCGGAGACCTTCGAGCTCGCAATCGGCGGGACCGTCACCTGGGAGTGGCAGTCGAACAGCCACAATATCGGCGTCAGCAGCCAACCAGACGGCGCCTCGTGGGATGCCCACGATGGAGCCCTCTACGACGAAGGGCACACCTACAGCCACACGTTCGATGTCGCCGGCGAGTACGAGTACTACTGCAGCCCACACAGCGGGGCCGGGATGGTCGGCTCGTTCACCGTGCGCTGACGGGAACTCGCGACGGAACGGAGACGACGGGAGAACCGAAACCGACTAGAGGACCTGTCCTTCCGCTTCGAGCAGTTCGTGGTAGCGGTTGCGGATGGTGACCTCGCTGATGTTGGCGACCTCGCTGACCTCGGACTGGGTGACCTTCTCGTTTGCGAGCAGGGACGCGGCGTAGACGGCGGCGGCCGCGAGCCCGACCGGCGACTTGCCGCTGTGGACGCCCTTCTCCTTGGCCGTCGAGAGGAGTTCGCGGGCGCGACGCTCGACCTCGTCGGAGAGTTCGAGGTCCGACGCGAACCGTGGGACGTAGCTCTCGGGGTCGGCAGGCTGGATTTCGAGGTTCAGCTCGCGGACGACGTAGCGGTAGGTCCGGGCGATCTCGTCCTTGTCGACGCGGGAGACGGCGTCGATTTCGTCGAGGCTACGCGGCGTGCCGGCCTGTCGCGCGGCGGCGTACAGCGACGCCGTCGCGACGCCCTCGATGGAGCGGCCGGGCAGGAGGTCCTCGTCGAGGGCCCGGCGGTAGATGACCGAGGCCGTCTCGCGGACGTTCTCGGGGAGGCCGAGCGCGGAGGCCATGCGGTCGATCTCGCCCAGCGCCTGCTTGAGGTTGCGCTCCTTGGAGTCGCGGGTGCGGAACCGCTCGTTCCAGGTCCGCAGGCGCTGCATCTTCTCGCGCTGGCGCGAGGACAGGGAGTTGCCGTAAGCGTCCTTGTCCTGCCAGCCGATGTTGGTCGACAGCCCCTTGTCGTGCATCATGTTCGTCGTCGGTGCGCCGACGCGGGACTTCTCGTCTTTCTCGCTGGCGTCGAACGCGCGCCACTCCGGCCCGGGGTCGATCTCGTCCTCGGAGACGACCAGGCCACACTCCTCACAGACCGTCTCGCCCCGTTCCGAATCCGTCGCCAGTGAACCGCCGCATTCCGGACAGACGAGCTGCTCGTCTTCTTCCGCTTCGTCCTCGCTTGGTTCCTCTCGCTCGTGGGCGCGTTCGCCCGAATACTCTCTGATGGTGGTGTCGGTCATTGGTTGAATCGGCGGGCAGCGTGCCCGGAGAACTGTCTGATACGATATTATGTTGTGGCCTCGCCGACTTAAAACTTTCGGACGTATGAACTCCTCTAGACGCGGAAATCGGCGTTTCAGCGCTGCTCGCGCGCGCTCACGCACGCGTGCGGACCTCGCCGCTGATCCGGCGAGGCACGCGACGACGTCGGACTGTGGCAATCGAAACCCTTACCGCTGGGCCGGGCCTCGCCGCGGACATGAGCGAGCCCGCCGCTGATCCCGAGGAAGTCCGCCACGTGGCCTCGCTGGCCCGCGTCGACCTCGACGACGAGGAGGCCGACCGCTTCGCCGAGCAGTTCGCCGATATCCTCGCGTACTTCGAGACGCTCGACGAGGTGCCGGAAGTCGAGAGCGAACCGGACCTCACCAACGTCATGCGAGCCGACGAGGTCCGCGAGTCGCTGAGCCAGGCCGAGGCGCTGGAAAACGCCGACAGCGAGGACGGCTTCTTCAAGGGTCCGAAAGTCTCGTAAACGATGGGATACAACGCATACATCACCGAAACGGAAATCGAGGGGGGGACCGAGGGGCCACTGGCCGGGACAGCCGTGGCGGTCAAGGACAACATCTCGACCGAGGGCGTCCGGACGACCTGTGGCTCCGCCATGCTTTCCGACTACGTCCCGCCGTACGACGCGACGGTCGTCGAGCGCCTGACCGACGCGGGCGCGGCCATCTCCGGCAAGACCAACATGGACGAGTTCGGGATGGGGACCACCACCGAGACCTCGGCGTTCGGCCCCGTGGAGAACCCCGCCGCCGAGGGGCACGTCCCCGGTGGGTCCTCCGGTGGCTCGGCCGCCGCCGTCGCCGCCGGTGACGTGGACTACGCGCTCGGCACCGACACTGGTGGCTCGGTCCGGTGTCCCGCCGCGTTCTGTGGCGTCGTCGGCATCAAACCCACCTACGGGCTCGTCTCCCGGTACGGGCTCATCGCCTACGCCAACTCGCTGGAACAGGTCGGTCCTATCGCTCCCTCCGTGGCGGACGCCGCCGAACTGTTGGAGGTCATCGCCGGTCCGGACGAGCGCGACGCGACCACCCGTGACGGCCGCGAGGCGACCGGGGACGACGACTTCTACGACTTCACGAGCGCAGCCGACGCCGACGTCGAGGGGATGGAGATCGGCGTCCCTACCGAACTCGTCGAGGGTGCCGACGAGGGCGTCGTCGAGACGTTCTGGGCGGCGCTCGACGACCTCGAAGCGAAGGGTGCCAGCTACCACGAGGTCGACCTCCCCTCAGTCGAACACGCCGTCGAGGCCTACTACGTCATCGCGATGTCGGAGGCCTCCTCCAACCTCGCCCGCTTCGACGGCGTCCGCTACGGCCCGGACGGGGACTACGAGGGCAACTGGAACGAGGAGTTCGCGGCGGTCCGCGAGGAGGGCTTCGGCGAGGAGGTCAAGCGCCGCGTCCTGCTGGGCACCTACGCGCTCTCCGCGGGCTATCACGACAAGTACTACAAGAAGGCCCAGGACGCCCGGGCGTGGGTCAAACAGGACTTCGACGAGGCGCTTTCCGACGCCGACGTGCTCGCCTCGCCGACGATGCCCGTCCCGCCGATGGAGATGGGCGAGAGCCTCGACGATCCGCTCACGATGTACCTGGCCGACGCCAACACGACGCCGGTCAACCTCGCGAATCTCCCCGCCATCTCCGTGCCCGCCGGTGAGACCGACGACGGGCTCCCCGTCGGCCTCCAGCTCGTCGGCCCCGCCTTCGGCGAGCACGCGATCATCCGTGCGGGCAGCGCACTGGCCTGAGGGAGGTCTCCCGTTTGTGGTGCTCATCTCGGATCGGCTGTCAGTCAACCGTCCGGATGTCGTGATCGATTCGCCGGAGCGTGATCGTCCCGCGTTGTTCCGCAGTGATTCGGTACCCGTGGAAGGTAAACGTGACTGCGACCTGTGCCTCCGACACGGGCGGTTCGCTGAACAGATCGTCGACGATGTTGCCGATACGTCTGTAAATCGACGGCAGGTCGGTGATTTCGACGCCCTCGGCCTCTGCCACTGTCTCTAACACCTGGTAGTTGACCTCCGATTCGACGGGATCGACCCGGCGCTGAACGACGGCGTCCTCGGAGTTACCGCCGGTATCATTCGCCATACTGTTCCCTCATTAGCTGTGCGGAAAGGGCTGCTTGCCAGTTGGCCCATCCTACGGTGCGGTAGCCGAGCCTGGTATGTATCCCGGGCCCCTCATACGGGCGTATGCGCCGCGTCCTCGTCTGGCACCGCGCCGATCTCCGGACGGCCGACAACGCCGCCCTCGCGGCCGCCGCCGCGGACGACGCGGTCCATCCAGTCCCCGCGTTCGTCTTCGACCCGCGCTACTACGGCCCCGATTCGCTCGCCTGCGACGCCCGCCGGCAGTTCGTCCACGAGTCCGTTCGCGACCTGCGGCGGCAGTATCGGGACCGCGGGGGCGACCTCGCGCTCCTCCACGGCGACCCCCGCGAGCGACTCCGAACCCTGCTCGACGAGGGGGCTGTCGACGGAATCCACGTCAACCGCGACGTGACCGCGCGGCGCGGTCGCGAACGCGACCAGCGACTCGGCGAGTGGGACGCCGTCCGGTTCTTCGCCGACGACGGCATCGTCCGTCCCGACGAGCGCGCCCCGGACGGGACCGTCCGCGTCGACACCCGGGACGACTGGCAGGATCAGTGTGAGGCGTACTTCGAGGCCGACCCGCACCCGCGGCCCGACGACCTCCCGTCGAATCCTCTCGACAGCGACGTGACCGTCGAGGCCGTCGCGGACCGGTACGACGTGGACCCGGCGAAACGGGCCGTCCCCGAGGGCGGGACGGTGGCGGCCAACGAGCGCCTATCGTGGTTCCGGGAGAACGTCGCCGACTACCCCGCGGTCGTCTCGCCGCCGGCGGCCGCCGAGGACGGCACCTCGCGGCTCTCCCCGTATCTCGCCGCCGGCTGTCTCTCGGTACGGCAGGTCTACCGGGCGGTCCAGGACGGGCCGGACTGCCGGGGGAAGTCGATGGTCGAGTCGCGGCTCTTCTGGAACCGCCACTACGCCCAGAAGCTCGCGGACTGGCCGGGCTGGACCGAACGCAGCGTCAACCCCGTCTTCCGGGGCTTCCGACGCGAGGAACACGACCCGGAGCTGGTCGCGGCCTGGCGGGAGGGGCGAACGGGCTTCCCGATGGTCGACGCCGCGATGCGGGCGCTCGTCGAGACCGGCTTCCTGAACTTCCGGATGCGCGCGATGGTCGCCTCCTTCTTCACCTACGTCCTCCGGGAGTGGTGGAAGCGGGGCGCGGACTTCATGTACCACCACCTGATCGACGCCGACCCGGCGATCAACTACACGCAGTGGCAGTCACAGGCCGGTCTCGTCGGCGTCCATCCGATCCGTGTCTACGACCCCGCGAAGCAGGTCCGGGAGTACGATCCCGACGGCGCGTTCGTCCGCGAGTACGTCCCCGAACTCGCGCCGCTCCCCGACGAACACCTGCCGCGGCCCGCGAAGGCCCCGCTCGCGGTGCAGGCGGAGTGTGGCGTCGAGGTCGGCGAGGACTACCCCTACCCGGTCGTCGACTTCGAGGCCCGCGCCGACCGCGCCCGCGAGGAGATGGCACGACTCCACGACCGGGCGACGGAGGCTATCGACGAAGTCCCGCGCATCCGGCGGCGCGCGTCGCTCTCGCGTCGCGGCCGTGGAAGCGACGAACGCGACCGGGAAACCGGCGGCGGACAGACGCGGCTGGACGAGTTCTAGGGTCGCAGCCGGTCGGCTCGGCGGAGCGCGCCGAGGCCGACCAGGACGCCGGCACCGAAGAGCACCCACCGACCGAGCCACCCGGCGGAGCGCCCATCCAGCGTGAACAGGTAGTAGCCGTCGTCGGTCCTGACGAACCGGTCCTCGTACTCCGTACGGGTACGAGTCTCCCCAGTCCGGACCGCCCGCCGTACCGGCGGCGGCGCGCGCTCGACGGGCACCGCGATGTCCCGGAGCATTTTCTCGGCCGTCACCGGCACGACGCCGAACCTGACCGCGGAATCGTTCACGCGCTCGACCGTCCGCCGGTACACCAGGTGGTCGACGACCACGTACGGTTCCTTCGGGCGGGCCGAGACGCCGGGGTCGTCCCTGACGGTCACGTTTCCGCGCTCGGCCAGCAGCCTGTCGACGTAACAGCGGCGACCGCCGACGAAGTCGGTACAGTCGACGCCCTGGATCTCCCCGAGACTCGTGGCGCCGTCGGGGTCGTACGCGAACGTCCGCTCCTGGGTCTCGACCGGGACACGCTCGTACTGATAGGTCGGACCGCCGATGCCCATCAGTCCGAGGTACACCGGGTTGAACACAAGCAGAAGGCCGACGACGCCGTAGAGGGCGCGCCGCTGTGCGTCGGAGGGGGACCAGCCTCGGGCGACCATCGGCCGGCCGTTCGGCCGTCGCGTGCAAAAGCGTTGCCGGCTACTCCTCGTAGGCGAGATTCATGACCCACTGCGAGAAGGCGTCGGAGTGAGGGTCTACCTCTTCGTCGCCGATGAACGGTGAGAGCATATCGCCGGCCATCAGCAGCGAGAAGTCCAGGTCACGAGGTGCGGGCGTGATGAAGTAGGTGTTGTGGCCCTCGTAGACGGTTTCCTCGCGCTGGACGAGGCCCTTCTCGGCGAGGGATTCGACGATGCGACTCCCCTTCCGGGAGGTGACGTCGAGTTCCTTCCAGAAATCGCTCTGGTGGATGCCGCCGCTCTCCCTGACGAGCTCCAGGCCCGCGAGCTCCCCCTCCGTGAGTTCCGTTTCCGACGTTGCCATGTGTCCCTACCTACGGAGGGTGGGCCGCTTAAACCTGACTTTCGACGCGACGGTACGCGGTCTCGCAGGGCGGCCCGTCCGCGAAGCGATAGTTCGCACCCTCGTCGCCGATGGAGAGCAGCGACGACGACCGCGTGCCGAAGCCGTCGCGGTGGATGCAGACGCCGTACTCGTGGTCGCTGATGATGTCTTTCGCCCGGTCGAGCCACACGCCCGCCCGCTCGCCAGGTTCGGGCTTGAGTGCCGTTCGCACCGCGTTGGCGTTCCCGGCCTGCTGTTCGCCCACCTCGGGTCGGTGGGACGGAATCACGTAGTCGCCGTCGGCGCCGACGTTGACGACGACGTGGACGCCCGGTGAGAGATTGCGGACGTTCAGCCGGCCGTCCCACTCCAGCAGGACCGCGGCGCTCGCGTCCGCGATGACGAGGTTGAACCCCTGGTACTCGTCGTCCCCGACCGCGCGCTCGACGAAGCGGGCGGCGTCCTCGGCGGACTCGTGGCCGAGCGCGTCCCGGACGAGCAGGCCGCGGGAACGCTCGCCAGCGAGGTCGGCCTCGATCCACCGGTTCGTGACGGCGACGAGGACGCCGTGTTCGTTGTAGCCGATCCAGGTGCCGCCGGCCTCCTCGTCGCGCGGCGCGACGACGGCGGGGTCACCGTCGATCCGCTCGGGCGGGTGCGACGGTCGGTCGTCGGCCTCGTCGCGGTTGGCCGCCACCGCGACCGGCGTATCGGCGAACACCTGCCAGGCGAGAACGAGTGTACACACGCCCGCTCGTAGGACTCGGCGGCTGTTAAGTCCCGCGCTCGTGGATGTCTCGGCCGCCGGAGCGGGGCCGCCAGGTCCTGCCGGACGCGCCGCCACTACTCAGCCGTCGCGCTCGGCGGCCAGTCGCTCGCGGACGGCGTCCCGGTCGACGGTCCCCGACGGGGTCCGGGGGAGGTCCTCGGCGAACGCGACCGTCCGCGGGAGCTTGAACCCCGCCAGCCGCTCCCGGCAGTGGGTCTCGATCATGTGTTCGGTGAGCGAGTCGTCGACGGGGACGACGAGCGCGGCGACACGCTCGCCCCACTCATCGTCCGCGAGGCCGACGACGGCGGCGTCCTCGACCCGGTCGTGGGCACGCAGCGCCGCGCGCACCTCGCCGGGGTCGACGTTCTCACCGCCGGAGACGATGCGGTCGTCCAGCCGGTTTCGCACCCAGAGGCGGCCGTCGGCGTCGCGGTAGCCCACGTCGCCGGTGTGGAGACCGCGTTCCGTGAACGCCGCCGCCGTTCGCTGGTCGTCGAGGTAGCCGGGCGTCACGGTCGGCCCGCTCACGACCAGTTCGCCCGGCTCGCCCGCGTGCCGTGGTTCCCTTGTCTCCGGGTCGACGACCGTCACCTCCGTACAGAGGAGCGGCTGGCCGACGGTCCCCTCGTGCTCGAAGGCGTCGGCGGGTCGGGCTGTGGCGATCTGTGAGGCCGTCTCGGTCATGCCGTAGGTCGGGTGGACCGGGACACCTCGTCGCTCGCACTCGGCGAGCAGGTCCGGCGTGGCGGGCGCGCCGCCGAGCAGGACGAACCGGAGGCGGTCGGGCGGCGACCAGCCGTCGTCGAGCAGGCGCTGCAGCATCGTCGGCACGAGCGAGACGCCCGTCACCTCCGCTTCGGCGATGGCGGTGGCGGTCGCTTCGGTGTCGAACCCCCGCTGGAGAACCGCGGTCGTGCCGTACAGCACCGAGCGGACGATGGGTGCGAGCCCGCCCATGTGATAGGTCGGCAGGCAGCAGAGCCAGCGGTCCTCGGGCGTAACGCCGAGTCGGAACGCGGAGGCGGTGGCGCTCGCGACGAGGTTTCCGACGGTCAGCCGGACGCCCTTGGGTTCGCCGGTCGTACCGGAGGTAAAGAGGACGAGCGCCTCCGTATCGCGCCGGATCGTCGTCGGGACCGCGGCGGCAGTCTCGTCGCCGTCGACGCGGTCGACAGTCCCGTCGACTGGGCGGTCGACCGACGCGACCGCCAGGGCCGACCCGGCCGCTTCGACGGCCGTTTCCTCGGTGTCGCGCTCGCAAACGAGCAGGTCGGGATCGGCGGCGTCGAGTCGGACCGCGAGTTCATCTGCGGTCAGCCGCGTGTTCAGCGGGACGACGGTGATCGCGCGTCGCATCGCGGCGAACAGGAGTCGAGCGGTGGCGAGCGGGTCGTCGAGCAGGAGCGCGACGCGGGCGTCGGCGGCAGGGGTCGCGCGTTCGAACGCGGGGACGTACGCCTCGGCGTCGCTCTCGAACTCGCGAAACGTCCACGCCTCGCCCGTCTCGGCGACTCGGAGGGCAGTGCGGTCGGGCGTCGCCAGTGCTCTGTGGGCCAGCAGGTCTTTGGTCGGCCAGTCGACCGGCTCTCGCATCACCCGACCTCTCGTACCCCGAGCCCTTTTGCTTGGGGGACTTCGCACTCGCCGTCGGCGACCGGCGCGGGGTCGGGACCGAGGTCCTCCGCGAGCCACTCGGCGGTCGCCAGCCCGCAGGCCGGCACCTCCTGGATCGCGGCCGCGACGTGGACGGCGGCGGTCCGCGCGACCACGGCGTCGACCGTGGTGGAGACGACCGGCGTGACGCCGGCCTGCCGGGCGCTCCGGGCGGCCTGTCGGGCGCGGTCCGGACCGCCGAGCGCCATCGGCTTGAGGACGAGGTAGTCGGCGGCCTCGGCGGCCAGTACGTCCGCGACCTGCCGGCTGGCGAGCGACTCGTCGAGCGCGATGGGCACGCCGTTCTCGCGCAGCCCGGAGTGGCCCGCCACGTCGTCGGCCGGGAGCGGCTGCTCGACGTAGGCCAGATCGAGGTCCGCGAGTTCGTGCAGCGCCCGCTCGGCCTGCTCGCGGTCCCAGGCACCGTTGGCGTCCGCTCGGAGCGCAACGCCGTCGCCGACGGCCTCCCGGACTGCCCGTAGCCGCGCCACGTCCGCGTCGACGCTCCGAGCGCCGACCTTCACCTTGATACAGTCGAAGCCCTCCTCGACGGCCGCACGCGCCATCTCGACGGTATCCTCGCGGTCCATGTCCCCGATGGTCGCGTTGACCGGGACGCGCCTGACGAGCCGCTCGTTGCCGAGATACCGGTAGAGCGGCTGGTTGTCGACCTTCGCCCGTGCGTCGGCCAGCGCGAGCGCCAGCGCGTGGCGCGCGGCCGGCTCGCTCGTCTCGCTCAGCACCACGCCCCAGTCCTCCTCGCGGGCGAGGTCGGGGGCGCGGGCCAGCGCCTCGTGACACGCACCGTAAGACTCGGTCCAGCCCGGGAGGGGTGTGGCCTCGCCGACGCCGGTCACGCCGCCGTACTCCAGGCGGACGAGAAAGCCCTCGCGTTCCTCGATGGTCCCGCTCGCCGTCGAGAGCGGCCGCGAGAGCGGCAGGCTGAACGGCTCGATCTCGATCATAGTATCAACCCGGCGGCGAACAGCACCGAGTGGAGCGCCAGGAGCTGGCCCGTCCGCTCCAGGGCGGGGTTGAGCGCCGCGCCGTCGGTCCGGGTCAGGACCGTCTTCCCGACTGTGACGGCAAGCGGGAGCGTCACGAGCGGGAGGAGCGCGGGCAGGCCGAAGCCCGGGTCCAGCGCGAAGACGACGGGCACGACGTAGGCCATCCCGACGAGCAGTCCGAACTCGACCCGACTCGCCGTGTAGCCGAGCAGGACCGCGAGGGTCTTCTTGCCCGCCTCGGCGTCGCTCTCACGGTCGCGGATGTTGTTGACGACGAGGATGGCCGTCGACAGCCCCGCGGCGGGCAGGCTGGCGACCAGCGCCGCGGCGGTGACCGTCCCCGCGGGAATCCCGACCGTCAGCGGCTCCACGCCCGGCAGGGTCGCCGCCGCCTGCACGTAGTAGGTGCCCACGACGGCGACGAGGCCGAAGTAGACGAACACGAACAGGTCGCCCAGGCCGCGATAGCCGTAGGGGTAGGGGCCGCCGGTGTAGGCGACGCCGGCCGCGATGGAGGAGAGGCCGACGACGAGGATCGGCAGGCCACCGACCCACACGAGATAGAGGCCAACGACCATCGCGAGGGCGTAGGTGGCGGCCATCGCCCGCTTCACGCTCGCTGGTTCGATGAGGCCGCCGGCGGTGACGCGGGTGAACCCCTCGCGCTCGGCGGTGTCGGTACCCTTCACCGCGTCGTAGTAGTCGTTGGCGAAGTTGGTGCCGACCTGCAGGAGGAGCGCGCCGAGCAGTGCGGCGACCGCTGGCAGGGGCGCGAACACGCCCGCCTGGACCGCGACGGCGGTCCCGACGATCACGGGCGAGGCGCCCGCCGGAAGCGTCTGCGGACGGGCGGCCATGAGCCAGGCCTTCGTGCGCGAGACCTCGGCATCTGCCGTTGCCATTACTACTGTGTTGGTCGTCCAGACTCCTGAACCCTTTGCCACCGGACGCTACACGCTCCCACGGAACACGTGACGGCGTGGCGGTGCGGTCGCGGGGGCACCACCAGGGCGACCGCGAGCGTGGCCGTGCCGCGCGAGCGGCCAGCCCGAGTGACCACGGGAGCGCGCCAGTGGCGCGCGACCACGGGAGCGAGGGCTGATTTTGACGCCAAATTTTGCCCGACCCTGTGAGCGGCCGGCACCCGGTGCCGGCCGCGAACATGGGAGGCGGAAAATTTGGCTTAGTAGTGCCAGGGGAACTGCCCGAAGTCGGGGTCGCGGTCCTCGTTGAACGCGTCGCGGCCCTCCTGTGCTTCGGCGGTCGCGTATCCGAGCCGTGTGGCCTCGCCGGCGAAGACCTGCTGGCCCATCAGCCCCTCGTCGACCATGTTGAAGGCGTACTTCAGCATCCGAATCGCGGTGGGGGACTTGTTCATGATGGTCTCGGCCCAGGCGAGCGCCTCGTCTTCGAGGTCCTCGTGGGGGACGACCTCGTTGACCATGCCCATGTCCGCGGCTTCCTCGGCGTCGTAGGTCTTCCCGAGGAAGAACAGCTCGCGGGCCTTCTTCTGGCCGATCTGTCGGGCGAGGTAGGCGGAGCCGTAGCCGGCGTCGAAGGAGGCCACGTCGGGGTCGGTCTGGAGGAACTTCGCGTGCTCCTCGCTGGCGATGGTCATGTCGGTGACGACGTGCAGGGAGTGACCCCCGCCGACGGCCCACCCGGGGACGACGGCGACGACGACCTTCGGAATCGTCCGGATGAGCCGCTGGACCTCCAGAATGTGGAGCCGCCCCGTCTTCTCCTCGCCGTCGTACTCGTAGCCGTCGGGACCCCGCACGCGCTGGTCGCCGCCGGAGCAGAAGGCCCAGCCGCCGTCGTCCGGCGAGGGGCCGTTGCCGGTGAGCAGGACACAGCCCACGTCGGTCTGTCGCTTGGCGTGGTCGAGGGCGACGTAGAGTTCGTCGACGGTCGGCGGCCGGAAGGCGTTGCGGACCTCGGGGCGGTCGAAGGCGATGCGGACGGCCCCGGTGTCCACCGCCCGGTGGTAGGTGAGGTCCTCGAAGTCGAACTCCTCGATGGGCTCCCAGCGGTCCGGGTCGAAAATCTCCGAAACCATACGGGCGCTGGGGCCGGCCGCCTCAAATAGATGTCCGATTCACCCGCCGCGGACAGTATCAGCGACGAGAACGACGGGCGTGGCTTTATTCACGTCTCGGTGCCTGGGTCCGCTATCGAGCGGCCCGGAGACAGGAATGGCGGAGAGCTACTACGAGACGCTGGACGTGTCCCCCGACGCCTCGCCCGAGGAAATCCGTGCCGCCTACCGGGCGAAGGTCAAGGAGACACATCCCGACGTGAGCGACGAACCCGACGCCCGCGAGCGCTTCCAGCGCGTCCAGCGTGCGAAGGAAATCCTCACCGACGAGGACGAACGGGAACGCTACGACCGCCTCGGCCACGAGTCGTACGTCGACGGCATCGTGAACCCAGAGGTCGATGCCGACGACACCGCCGGCAACGCCGACGCGGCCGCGTCCGACGCCGCCGACGGCGACGCGGCTGACGCCGACAGCGCCGCGGCTGATGCCGACAGCGCCGCGGCTGATGCCGACAGCGCCGCGGCTGATGCGACAGGGACTGCCGATGCTGGAGGTGTCGCCGACGGCGGTACTGCCGGTCACGCCACCGGTGCGTCCGGGCCGGCCGGGAGCGCGAGGCGGACGGACGCCCACGTCTCGGAATCGGAGGCCGAATCCTGGGCCAAGCAGGGAGCGACCCAGCGACAGCGCCGCCAGGCCGAACGCTCCGGGACCGCGTACGCGACTCGAACGACGACCTCCCACACCTCCTTCGACGGGCTCCGTGTTCCGCTGACGCCCCGCACCGCAATCACGATGGTCACGACCTTCGCCCTCTATCCCGTGTTCGTGTTCTCGGCGGTCTTTCCCCGCTTCCCGCTGTCGGTCAACGTCGTCCTCGGCCTCTGTACGCTGTTCGTCATCGCCTATCTCGTCTCGATGCCCGAGGTCGCCATCGTCGTCTTCGGCACCTGGAGCCTGCTCGCACCGCTCCTGTTGCTCTCCGTTCAGGAGCTGTCGCTGTTCTCGCTCGTCGGAATGATCGCGCTCGTCGCGTCCTGGTTCCCGCTCGGACTGGCCCTGCTCGCCCGGAGTGCGCTGCGGGCCTGATTTCAGTTTTCGCCGCCGCTATCCGTTCCGACCGCGGATCGGACGCGCTCGTGAATCGCCTCCCGCCGGCGGTGGCTGGCCTCGCCGTCGAACGGAACCTCGATGACCTGCGTCCCGTCCCGGCCGACCGAGCGCGCGAACGCCTCGGGGAACGAATCGGGCTCCACCCGGGTGTACTCGAAGCCGAAGAGGTCGCCCGTCGGCGCGAAATCGAGGCCGTGGGGCGTCTCGAACTGCTCGGTGAACGGCGGGTCGAACTCCTCGATGGGGAGGAGGTGGAAGATACCGCCGCCGTCGTTGTTGACGAGGACGACGGTCGCGTCGACGCCACAGCGCGTGATCGAGAGCAGCCCCGTCGTGTCGTGGAAGTACGCGAGGTCGCCGGTCACGAGCACTAGCGGGTCCGCCGTCGCGCTCCCCGCACCGAGCGCCGTGCTGGTGATGCCGTCGATGCCGCTCGCGCCGCGGTTGCCGAGCACCGTCAGGTCCGCCGCGCGCGGCCGGCCGAACCGGTCGAGGTCCCGGACCGGCATGCTGTTCGAGACGAACACCGTCGCCGGGTCGGGCGCCCGCTCGGTGACGGCCGTCAGCACCGCGCCCTCGAACGGGTCCCCGTCCCGAGCGTCGGCCACGAGGTCCCAGTAGTCGCGTTCGGCCGCCGCGAAGCGGTCGCGGTAGGCCGTCGTGCTGCCGTTCTCGACCGCCTCGGTCAGGCGCTTCGCCAGCCGCGTGGGGTCGGCGACGACGAGGTCGGTCGCGGTGAACTCCGCCTCACGCCAGCCGCCGGCCGGGTCGACGACGACCTGCCGGGCGGCGTGGTCCCGGAGGTAGTGGCGCAGGACCTTCGAGGTCGGCGAGGCCCCGACCCGGAGGACGACCTCGGGGGCGGGCCAGTCGTCGGCGGCGTCGAGATACGAGTCGTAGCCGCCACAGACGGTCACGTCCGCGCGGTCGACGTGGGGACCGAACCGCAGATCGGAGAGCGGGTCCGCCAGCACCGGGAACCCCGTCGCGGCCGCGAGGTCGGCGAGTGCGTCCGCCGTCCCGGACTCGCGCTCGGGGTCGGCGGGCCCGGCGACGAGCAGGCCGCGGTCCGCCGCGTCGACGGCGTCCGCGAGCGACTCGACGGTTCCGGCCCCGGGTTCGACTCGTCCCCGGGTCGTCTCCACGAAGGGGCCGTCCCGCCCCTCGATGGCGAGCGGCTCCGAATCGGCCAGCGCGTCGGGTACGTCGCCCGGCACGTCGACCGGTTCGAGCGGCTTCGCGAAGGGCGCGTTGAGGTGGACGGGGCCGGCGGGCGTCCCTCGTGCGGTCCCGACGGCGCGAGCGACGGTCGTCCGGAGCGACCGCAGTCGGCGCGCCTCGGGCGCCGGCTCGGGGAGCGTCCGGTAGGCCCGGACCGAATCCCCGTACAGTTTCTCCTGGTCGACGGTCTGGTTCGCGCCGCTGTCCTGCAACTCGGGCGGGCGGTCGGCGGTGAGGACCACCAGCGGGACCCGCGACCTGTCGGCCTCGATCACCGCTGGGTGGAAGTTCGCGGCGGCGGTCCCGGAGGTACAGACGATGGCCGTCGGTTCCCCCGTACGTCGCCCGCGGCCGAGCGCGAAGAAGGCCGACGAGCGCTCGTCGAGGATGGAGTACGTCTCGATGTCGGGGTGGGCGTCGACGGCGACCGTCAGCGGCGTCGACCGACTGCCCGGCGAGACACAGGCCGCGGTGACGCCGCTCGCGGCGAGTTCGTCCGCGACGACACGGCCCCACAGCGTGCTCCGGTTGGGCGCGACCATGCGTCACTCGGCTCCGTTCGTCCGGCGGTCGCTCCCGTCGGTACCGTCCGGCCGTCGGTCTCCCTCACCGACGCCGTCGGTCCCGTGCCCGTCGTCCCCACCGTTCTCCAGTTCGTCCAGGATGGGGCGATACTTGGGCTGGACCTCCTCCCACTCTTCCTCGGGGTCGCTGTCGGCGACGATGCCGTTGCCGGCGAAGAGGGTCGCCGAGCGGCCGCCGGCGACGCCCGAGCGGATGCCGACGGCGAACTCGCCGTCGCCGGCGCCGTCGAACCAGCCGACGGGCGCGGCGTACCAGCCCCGCTCGAACGTCTCGGTCTCGCGGATGACGTCCCAGGCGCGGTCCGGCGGGAGGCCGCCGACCGCCGGCGTGGGGTGGAGCGCCTCCACGATGTCCAGCACGTGGCCGTCGGCGTCGAGGTCGGCCGTGATCGGCGTCTCGAGGTGCTGGATGTTCGTCAGTTTCCGGACGCCCTGCTCGCCAGCCTCGACGCGGCCAAGCGGCGCCAACTGCTGGCGGATCGCGTCGGTGACGAGCTGCTGTTCGTGCTGGAGCTTCTCGCTTTCGACGAGCGACTCGGCGTAGTCGGCGTCGGCTTCGGGCGTCCCCCCGCGCGGGACCGAGCCGGCGAGCGCCTCCGTCCTGACGGTCCGGCCGTCCATCCGCACGAGCCGCTCGGGCGTCGGGCCGAAGAAAGCACCGTCGTCGGTCGGCTGGACGAGGAAGCGATAGCAGTTCGGGTAGGTCCGGCGCAGGCGTTCGAGCGTGGCGAGCACGTCCACCTCGGCGCCGAGGTCGACCCCGAGCGCCGTCGCGAGGACGACCTTCCGGAGGTCGCCGGCCTCGATGCGCTCGATGGCCCGCTCGACCTGGTCCGTCCAGACCGCCTTCGAGGGCGTGACGCGGGTCGAGACGACGCCCGGCGGGCCGCCACTGGGACACATCTTCGGGAGGGACGAGAGGTCGGCTTCGAGGTCGTCGAGGTCCGCCTCGACGCGCTCGGCCGACGAGTCCGGGCCGTACTCGCGGACGGTCAGCCACGTGGTGCCGTCCGCACGCGTCAGCTGGACGCGCGGGAGCGTGAACGCGGCCGCTGGGAACCCCTCCCAGGGACCCGTCGGCTCGTGGTTCTCGTTGAACGCCATGCCGCCGAGCAGTCGGGGTCGCGTCTCGGTCGGACCCGCACGGTCTACCGACTCGAAGACGGCGTTCGCGGCGCGCCGCAGTTCGTCGAACCGGTCGGCACCGCTGGCGGTGAGCCGGACCGCGGCGCCGCTGCCGGCGATCTCCAGCCCGTCGGGTGCCGCCCAGTGGACTCGCGGCGTGGGCTGGCTCGACAGGAACGCGCGGTAGGATACGTCCGGGACCTCGCGGGTGCGACTGACCAGCACCGCACCGTCACGCGTCGCCGCCGTCGCCTCGCGCTGGGCCGGTTCCATCTACTAACACTCAGGGTTGGTCCCTCTTGAGAGTGTCCTTCCCGCACCGACACGATACGCCCACAGCCGGGGGCTCGCACCCTCCCGGCGGCCCTGTGGCCGTCTCACCAGTACCGGTCTTCCGCCCACGGGTTCGCCGTCACGGAGTAACCCCGCTCCTCCCAGAAGCCGTGTTCCGGCTCGGTCAGGAACTCCACGCCGTTCACCCACTTCGCCCCCTTGTAGGCGTAGCGGTGGGGCGTGACGACTCTGAGGGGGCCGCCGTGGTCCGGCGGGAGCGCCTCGCCGTCGAACTCGAAGGCGAACAGCACTTCCTCGCGCAGACACTGGTCGAGCGGGAGGTCCGTCGTGTAATCGTCCAGCGCCGAGAACATGACGTGACAGGCGTCGTCGTGGACGCCCGCCCGCTCGGCCAGTGCCGGGAAGGGAACGCCGGCGAACCGGCAGTCGAAGCGACTCCACCCCGTCACGCAGTGGAAGTCCTGGCGCTGTGTCTCGGTCGGGAGCGCCCTGAAAGCCTCCCAGTCGAGGGTCAGCGGCTCGTCGACGGCCCCCGTCACCGTGAACTCCCAGTCGTCCATGTCGGGGTCGGGCCGGTTCCCCTTCGAGAGGACCGGGAAGTCGCTCGTCTCCCGCTGTCCCGGCGGCAGTCGCTCGTCCCCGAACTCCCGGTAGAGGTCCGTCACGTCCCGGTCGGTCATACACCAGTGGAGGGGCCGGGGACTCAAGGACGTGACGGACCCCGTGCGCGCCGAACCAGTAACGATACCGACCAATAATCGTGAAAGGCAAACGTCGATAGGGGTTTTCGCAACTATCGTTTGCGTTCGGAGACTGGTTTTTCGCCTCCACTGCAATTTCCCCGCCAAATTTAAATACCCCTCAGTCAAAGTCGGGAGTGATTAGATGCCGAAAGTAGAGATCACGGTCCCGGAACATCTCGAAATGCAGATCGCTCAGATGGTCGAGAAGGGTGAGTTCCTCAACCGCGAGGAGGCCATTGAGGACCTTCTGTCGACCGGAATCAAGGCGTACAAGACGAGTGGCCCGATCGAGGACGACGACGAGCCGGGTGGGTTCGAGGAAGACGGGATGATGGGCCACGACGACGAGTACGTGTTCTGAGCGCCGTGGCATTCGGATGTTGGCGTCGCCGGGACTCCCCGTCGGCGTGGCAGTCGACAGCACCGCCTCGATCATCCCGGTGAGCCGTCGAAAACGCTTAAACGGGTGTCTCACAAACGATACGACAAATGCACAAGGACGAACTGCTCGAACTCCACGAGCACATGGTCACGATCATGGAGTACTTCAAGAGCCTCGAGGAGACCGATTCGGAGCTGTTCGAGGGCTACGACGAACTCGACGTGACCCCCAACGACGTCCACAAATCGAAAAGCGAGCACAAACACGCGGTGTTCGTGCTCGGGAACGCCCTCGCGACCGCGATGAGCGAGGACGAGTTCTCCGACGCCGGCCGCATCAGCAAACGGATGCAGGAACTCGCCGACGACGCCGAGAGCAAACTGTAGGCGTCAGTCGTCCGCTGCCGGAGTCGCGTCGGGGGGCGCGATGTCGGCACGATCGAGCGGTGGCTCGAAGACGCCCGTCTCCGTGACCACGTAGTCGACCAGTCCCATCGGCGTCGGGTCGAACGCGGGATTGTACACCGGCACGTCCGCCGGCGCGTTCTGCGTCCCGTAGATCTCCCTGAGCTCCGACGGGTCGCGCTCCTCGATCTCGACGTCCTCGGCGGCAGTCTCCGGGTCGATGGTCGACCGCGGCGCCGCGACCACGAAAGGAACGTCGTGGCGGTCGGCCAGCACCGCGTGCTTGTAGGTCCCGATCTTGTTGAACACCGCGCCGTCCGCGAACTCGCCCGCTCCGTCGAGGACGATCCGGTCCGCACCGACGACGACGGCGTCGACGCGCCCCTCCTGCAGACACAGGCCGCTGGCGTTGTCCGGGATCAGTGTCGTCTCCACGTCCCGCTCGCGGAGTTCGACGGTCGTGATCCGCGACCCCTGATTCAGCGGCCGCGTCTCGTTCGCGATCACCGACACCTCCTTGCCGGCCTCCTGGGCCGAGTAGACGACGCCGAGCGCGGTCCCCCAGTCGACCGTCGCGAGCGCGCCGGCGTTGCAGTGGGTCATCACCGTGTCGCCGTCCGAGAGCAGGGTCGCGCCGTGCTCGCCGATCCGCCTGTTGCGCTCGACGTCGCGGTCACAGACCGCCTTCGCTCGCGTCAGCGTTCGCTCGCGCGCCTCGGCGACCGTCTCGGCCGCGTCCAGTTCCGCGAGGACGGTCTCGACTTCCCGCGAGAGATTGACCGCCGTCGGGCGCGCGGAGGCGACCCGTTCGGCGTCGTCGCGGACCGCGGCGGCGAACGCCTCGCAGTCGGTCGCGTCGTTGCGGTGGGCCGCGAGGGCGACGCCGAGCGCGCCCGCGCCGCCGAGTGCCGGCGCACCGCGGACCCGGAGCTTTCGGATACTCTCGACCAGTTCGTCGACGGTCTCGGCGACGTACGTGGTGTAGGTCCCCGGGAGTTTCGTCTGATCGACCATCGCGACCGCGTCGCGATCGCCGTCCCATTCGATGGTGCGCATACGTACGAATCGAACCTGCCGATACAAGTGGTTTCCTCCGGCGCGGCCGCCCCGTCCCGGTCGATCCGAATCGAGCTATCTTTGACGTGGTTCCTCGAAGTTACTGTCGGTGCCGTACGAACGTCTCAGGGACGCGCTCGCGAAGCGGCTCACCCCGACAGTGACGACGTTACCCGACGGGAGTATCGACCGGTTCTGTAGTATCGGGAGCGGATCGCTCGACGACATTCGGACGCGTTCGACACTCCGGGAAGAGATCGGTCACGAGGGTCGGTCCTCGTTCCAGATCGACGTCGAGAGTACCGAACCCGGCGGCCAGGCCGTCAACGCCGCCGAACAACTCCACGCCCTCGGGAGCGACGTGACCTGCTACGGGCACCTCGACGACGACCTCTTCGCCTCGCTCCCGTTCGAGACCGTCTCGATGGGCACTCCATCGATAGTCTACGCCTTCAACTTCGTCGACGGTGACGTCATGCTGGCGGAAAACCGTGGAATAGCGGACTGGACGCTCGACGACCTCCGATCCGTCGCCGATCTCTCCGACGTGTTCGGGGTCGATGCGGTCTGCTGTGGCAACTGGATTTCGGTCCCCGGTCTGGAGGCGGCGTTTCACGAACTGGGCGCGGCGACGCTCCCGCGCGTGCCGTTCGTTCTCGACCCGGGCGACCTCCTCGGCGCCCCGGACGAGGGGATCGATGCCCTCCAGCGCGCGCTCGGTGCGCTCCAGGACACGTTCGACGTGGTCCTCGACGCGAACCGGACGGAGATTCGGGCCATCGCCTCGACACTGCCGGGTTCGTACGCCGACGACGCCGCTCGGCTGGCCGCGATTCGAGGGGCGACCGACATCACGGCCGCTGTCATGCACGCGCCGGACGTGGCGGCGGCCGCGACGCCCGACGGCGACCTGCGTGTCCCGACGCTCGCCGTCGACGAGCCCGCGCGCCACACCGGCGGTGGCGACCACTTCGCTGGTGGACTGACGTACGCGCTCGCCGCCGGGTGGGACTGGCGACTCGCGCTGGCCTGTGGGAACGTCTGTGCCTCACGGTTCGTCGAAACCGCGGCGACCGCCGACATCGAGTCCCTCGTCGACGTTGCCCGACGAGCGGCCGACGACGGGGCGTGACGCCTCGCCGAGCGGTCGCCCAGTGGTCGGCGGCCGTCACGTCCGGCGGCAAACGAGGCTCCAACGGTCGGGTGGTCCGGGAAGTGGAGCGCTTCGTTCGGACCCGAGCGGCCGAAATCGCGACCGGTCTCTTCACGACGATTCGCGGCCGTCCGCGTCCGCGGGCCGCCCGGCAGCAGGTTCGGTGCGGTCGCTCGCCGTCGCCCACCAGTAGATGCCGACGGCCGTCCCCAGCAGGCCGGCGACGGTATCCGCGCGCTCGGGCGCTCGTCCGGGGACGTACTGCTGGATGTAGGCGGCCACGGCGCCGACAGCGGTGGACCCGACCGCCGCGAGGAGACCGGCCAGGCGGGGGTCCCGACAGTCCGCGACGAGTGCGTCGGCGAGCGCCGCCGCCAGGCCGCCGTGACCCAGCAAGTGCAGGAGTTTGTCCGGTCCGAATCGGCCGAGTTCGGGGTGCCGGGCGAGCGGCACCGGAACTATCGAGCCGACGAGCAGTCCGACGCCGGCGGTCACGGCTCGCAACCATCGCTGTCGCCGTGTGCTGCCACGTCCGCACATAGCTGTCATTCCATCGATAGTCGTCTTTACCCTATCGGTTACTGCCCGTACTCGTCGAACTTGTCGGCGACGGCCTCGATCTCGTCTTCGGGGAGCGGCTCCGGATCGCCGAGCGTCCGCGCCTGGCAGTAGAGCCGAGCGACCGACTCGACGGCGAGTGCGGTCTCGACGGCGTCCGCGAGGCTCGCGCCGGTCGCGACGACGCCGTGATGGGCGAGGAGGCAGGCCGACGCGTCGGCCTCGGTCAGCGCGGCCACGGCGTTCGCGGCCAGTTCCTCGGTTCCGTAGGTGGCGTAGTCGGCGACGGGTACCTCGCCGCCGGCGAGCGCGAGCATATAGTGGACCGGCGGCAGCGACTCCCCGAGGACCGAAAGCGTCGTCGCCCACGGCGAGTGGGTGTGTGCGACCGCACCCACGTCCATCGCGCGGTAGATGCCTCCGTGCATCGGGGTCTCGCTCGACGGGGCCGGCCGGCCGGCGACCTGTTCACCGTCTAGCGTCAGCACTGGCACGTCCTCGGCCGTCACGTCCGCGTAGGGGACGCCCGTCGGCGTGATGGCGAACCGATCCCCGTCACGGGCGCTCAGGTTCCCGGTCCGGCCCGGCGTCAGCGCCGCCAGGTCCGGCAGGTTCTCCACGACGGCCCGCCGTTCTCCGTCCAGCATCGGTCCGCTCTTCGACGGCGAGACACATGAACGTGGCCGTCAGGCGCCCCGACGCAGCAACAGTGCTGCACAGACCAGCGCGAGTACCGCCGCGACGGGGCCGAACCCGGGGCCGTCCGCGGCGGATCCGGTTCCCCCGTAGGTCACGGGGGCCGTGGTGGTCGGCGCCGGCGTGGTCGTCGTGTCACCGACCGTTGTCGTCGTCGCGGTGCCGGGCGTGGGCGACTCAGTCGTCGGCACGTCGGTCGGTTCGGTCGTCGGACCCGCGGTCGTCGTGGCCGGTCCGTCGGTCGCCGTCTCGGTCCGGGGCTCGGCCGTGGTCGCCCGCGAGCGCGCGACGGTCAGCGTGGCGTTCGTGCGTGCAGTCGCGTCGGGCACGCTGAATCGGAACTCGTGAGTGCCGAACGGGACGGCCGAGGAGGGCCGCAGCGTCACCGTCTCGCTCCCGCCGGTCCGGAGTACCACCGCGTCCCCGCGCCGGTCGCGTTCGACGACGCGGTCACCGAACAGGGCCGCGAGTGCGTCGTCGTCGAGCGTGGGAGAGCGGACCCGCAGCCGGTACTCGCCGCGGTTGGACTCGAAAGTCAGGTCTTCCGCCGTGCCCCGCCGGACCCGCCCGTCCTCGAAGGCTACCGCGAGTTCCTGCTGGCTGACCTCCCACTGACTCTCCGGGACGACCCCGGAACCGATCGTGCCCTCGACCTGGCCGAGCCCCTCGCTGGCGCTCACCACGTCACCCTGGTAGACGACGACGAGTCGGCCGGTCGTCTCGGTGACGTTCAGGACCGCCAGCCCGTCCCGGGCGACGACGAACTGCGTCACGAGACTGCCGACGCGCCCGTTCTCGACGCGCCGGAGCTCGAAGGTACGCTCCGATGGTGTCCCGCCGCTCACGTCCTCATCGATCTCGTTCTCGACGACGGCCGTCCCGTTGAACAGCAGGCGCTGTCCCTGCCAGTAGTTGTTTCCGGCGGTGATCCGGGCGTCGAACCGGCGGCTGCTCTGGATGGCGTCGGACCCGGACGCGTTGGCGTCGGCGGTCCCCACGACCCCGGTGTCCTCGGCGGCGACGGGCGCTGTCCCGACGGCGACGAGGGCGACGACCGCAGCGATACCGACACAGAGTCCGATCAGAACGGCTCCTCGAATCTGGGTCTCGTCCGGCATACGAGCTTCTGACAGCGGTCCGATGATAAATCATCTGCCCTCCGCCGGAGCCGGCGCGTGAACCGACGGCCTGACCTCAGGGCCGTTCGAGGATGTTCACACAGGAGACCGCGCCGGTGGCGTTCCGGCCGATGCCGATGTTGTGTTGCAGGCCGACCTGCGGGTCGTCGACCTGTACGTCGCCGGCCTCGCCACGCAGTTGCTCGAAGATCTCGGCGATCTGGGCGACGCCGGTCGCGCCGATGGGGTGGCCCTTCGACAGCAGGCCGCCGGAGGGGTTCACCGGCTGGTCGCCGTCGAGGTGTGGCTTGCCGTCGTCGACGAACTGGCCGCCCTTGCCCTCCTCACAGAAGCCGAGGTCCTCGTAGGTGATCAGCTCCGTGATGGAGAAGCAGTCGTGGACTTCCGCCACGTCGATGTCGCCGGGGCCGTAGCCCGACCGCTCGTAGGCCTGACTGGAGGCCTGGCGCGTGGCGGGGAAGTTCGTCAGCGCCGCCTCGTTGCCGCGCTGGAAGGTGTCCGAGGCGAGCCCGTAGCCCGCGACACGGATCGGGTCCTCCGTGAACTCGTGGGCGCGGTCCTCGCTGGTGACCAGCACCGCACACGCCCCGTCGGTGACGGGACAGCAATCGTAGAGATTGAGCGGGTAGCTCACCGTCGGCGAGTTCTTCACGTCCTCGACCGAGCACTCGAACTGCTGGTGGGCATGGGGATACTTCGTCCCGTTCTCGTGGTTCTTGACGCTGATCTCGGCGATCTGCTCGCGCGTGGTCTCGTACTGGTCCATGTGCCGGGTGGCGCGCATCCCGAAGTAGGCGGGCATGGTCACGCCGCGCCCGCGCCAGAGCCGTTCGAGGGCGGCGCTGGCGATGAGGCCCTCGGTGGAGTCGGTCATCTTCTCGGCGCCGATGACCAGCGCCACTTCGGCGTCGCCGGCCTTGACCGCCTGGACGGCGTTGCGGAAGGCGTCGCTACCCGTGGCACAGGCGTTCTCGACGCGCGTGATGGGCGTCTCGAACAGTCCGGTGGCGTGAGCGACCGACGCACCCGACGACCCCTCGTTGGCGATGTCGATGGTGCCGTACCACGCGGCGTCGATGTCCGACGGCTCCGCGCCCTTGTCGACGTTCTCCAGCAGGGCGAGGTACGCCTCCTCCAGCAGGTCGTCGAAGGACTGCTCTTTCAGTTCGCCGAAATCGATCATTCCCGCGCCGACGACGTGTGGGCTCGTCACGCGAGCCACCTCCGGTGGCGAGTGTGACCAGACCAGTGCTTCGCTCTGGGCGTGCTCATGCTTTGTCCTCCCGTGGGACCGCGAATTTGAAGGAGTTTATCGGCCGTTCACCGTCGCTGAAGATCTCGCGGAAGCGCGCCTCGACCTCGGTGCCGACCTCGATCTCCTCCAGGTCGGTCTCGGTCAGCAGGCCGTAGGCGCGGGCCGGTTCGCCCGAGCCGTCGGTCTGCGGGATGTCGAGGATGGCGACCGGCTGTGGCGTCTCGATGTCGTCCGGCAGATACTCCTGGACGACGAAGGTCTGAATCTCGCCGCGCTCGGCGAGGTCGACCTCTTCCATGTCGGCTGGCGCGTCGCCGCAGCGCTTGCAGATGCGCTTCTCCTCGGGGAAGGACACCCAGCCACAGTCCTGGCACTCGAAGCCGACGAGGTGCTGGTCCTGTCGCTTCGTGCGCTCGTAGCGCGGACCGCTCATGGCGTCTTCACCCCCTCGTACTCCACGGGTTCGCGGTATTCGAGGTGCTTGGCGTAGGTGACCTCCTCCTTGGCGTCGAGGTAGGTCTCGACGGTCCGAGCGCCGTCGCCGCCGACGCCGGCCTCGGTGGCGAGCGCGACGGCGTCCGCGCCGCCCGCACCGTAGGCGACGACGAGTGCGGTCTCGTCGGGGTCTGCGGTTTCGAGCAGGTGGGCCGTATCGAGCAGGGCGGTCGCCGCGCCGGCGTAGCCGACTCGGTCGAACGTCGAGACGTGGTTCACGTCGGGGAACTCGCGGAGCGCGCCCGAGGCCATCCGCGAGTCGTGGACGCCGACGACCGCGCGGTCCGGCAGGCCGTCGGCGTCGGCCAGCGCGCGCTCGCTGGCTGGCTCGACGGCCGCGCCGAAGCCGTGTTCGCCCTCGAACTTGCCGTCGCCGGCGACCGCGGGCTCGCCGTGCTCGCGATGGCGTTCGACGAAGCCGGTCGTCTCCTGGCCGACGCCCTGGACCGTCGCGGCGGGGTCGTCGGCGTCGGCCCGGAGGACGAGCGCGCCGGCACCCGCGCCGGCGGTCGCCTCTTCGTCGTGACCGGGTTCGGCTGGCATCACGTCCGCGCCGACGACGAGCGCGTCGCCGTCGGTCGCCTCGACGTACTCGATGGCGGTCACGAGCGCGTCCGTGGCCGCGCGCGGGGTCCCGCGGAAGTCGCCGGTGCGGACGTCGCCGGTCGCCTCGACGCGGTAGCCGACGTGCGCGGCGATGCCGTGTTCCGCGAAGGGGTCGGTGACGCTCGCGGCGAAGACGGCGTCGAGATCGGCGCCCGCCACGTCCGCCCGGGCGAGCGCGTTCTCGGCGGCCTCACAGGCCATCGTTACGTGATTCTCGTCGCGCGCGGGGACGGCGCTCTCGCCGCTCCCGCGGCCGTCGTGCTGGGCCGCGACCGCCGCCCTGTCGATGCGGTACAGCGGGACGTACCCGCCCGCACCGTCGATTACGACCATCGACGACACCTCCGTCCGTTCCTCGTGGGGTGGCTCGACATACCATTAACGGTGTGGGAGTTACAGGGTGTAATATCTACCGATGGAAGAGATGAATGCCAGCAGAGATACACCTGTAACGGCTCTCCGGTGGAATTATACCGATTGCGGACGCAGGCGCGTCCATGTCAGTCGAAGACATCGACCGAGTGGCAGTACTCGGTGCCGGCAGCATGGGTCACGGTATCACCGAAGTCATCGCCCTCGGGGGCTACGACGTGGTGATGCGTGACATCGAGCAGGAGATCGTCGACGAGGGCTACGAGGACATCGAGTGGAGCCTCCAGAAACTCTCGGAGAAGGGACTCGTCGACCAGGACCCCGACGAGGTCATGAGCCGCATCGACACCGAGGTCGACCTCGAAACCGCCGTCGAGGATGTCGACCTCGTCGTCGAGGCCGCGCCCGAGAACCTCGAACTCAAACACGACATCTACGAGGACCTCGACGAGATGGCGCCCGACGACGCCATCCTCGCGACGAACACCTCCTCGCTGCCCATCACGGACATCGCGGAGGCGACGACCCGCCCCGAGCAGGTCGTCGGCACCCACTACTTCAATCCGCCGGTGAAGATGGACCTCGTCGAGGTCATCTACGGCGAGGAGACCAGCGACGAGACCGCCGAGACCGCCTACGAGTTCATCGAGTCCATCGACAAGACGCCCATCTACGTCAAGAAAGACGTGCGCGGGTTCGTCGTCAACTCCGTACTCGGTCCCTTCGGCGACGAGGCCGCCTGGATGGTCAGCGGCGACGAAGCGACGGTCAAGGAGGCCGACGCCACGATGGTCCACGAGCGCGGCTACCCGATGGGACCGTTCGAACTGGGCGACATGACCGGTATCGACATCGGCTACTCCGTCCGGAAGGAGGCCGGCGACCCCATCCCGCCCATCGTCCAGGAGAAGGTCGACGCAGACGAACTCGGGCGGAAGACCGGCAAGGGCTACTACGACTACGAGGACGGTGACGGTCCGGATTACGGCCCGGACGACGTCTCCGAGGACTTCGACTGGCTCCGCATCGAGGCCCGGATGGTCAACGAGGCCGCCAAACTCATCGGCAACGACGTGGCGACGCCCGACGCTATCGACACCGGGATGCGCCTCGGCGCCGGCTTCCCCGAGGGCCCGTGTCGCCGCGCGGACAAGATCGGGCTCGACCGAATCCTGGACAAACTGGAGACACACTACGAGCAGACCGAGGCGGAGCGCTACGACCCGGCGGACTACCTCGTCGAACTCGTCAACGGCGGCCACACCGGCGAGGACGCCGGCCAGGGCTTCTACGAGTACGGCGGCGAGGACGGCGACCGCGAGTACCGCACCCTGAACGTCCTCCGCGAGGACGAGGTGCTCGCCATCGAACTCGACCGTCCCGAGCGCATGAACGCGCTCAACGAGGA
Organism: Halorientalis marina; assembly: GCF_023028345.1. GTDB lineage: Archaea > Halobacteriota > Halobacteria > Halobacteriales > Haloarculaceae > Halorientalis > Halorientalis marina. The sequence goes on from NZ_CP095487.1 coordinate 1,480,704, forward strand.
CCTGATGGACGAGATCGAGCACGTCCTGGAAACGGCGGACCTCGACACCGTCCGCTGTGTCACCTTCGAGGGCGCGGGCGACCGCGCGTTCTCCGCCGGCGCGGACATCGGCGGCTTCGCCAACACCGAGCCGTGGCAGGCCGGGACCGTCACCTCGATGTTCGAGACGGTCAACGACTTCCCGCGGCCGACCATCGCCAAGATCGACGGCTTCTGTCTGGGCGGCGGCCACGAACTCGCGCTGGCCTGTGATATGCGCATCGCCACGACCGAGTCGCAGTTCGGCTTCCCCGAGATCTCGCTCGGCCTCCTGCCCGGCGGCGGCGGCACGCAGCGCACGATGCGGATGATCGGCGAGGCCCGCGCGAAGGAACTCGTCTTCCGCGGCGAGCGCATCAGCGCCGAGAAAGCCGAAGACTGGGGGCTCATCAACCGCGCCGTCGACGGCGACGAGTTCGACGACGTCTGTGCGGAGTTCGTCGAGGACTGCGTCGAGGGCCCGCCGATCGCGCTCGATTTCGCCAAGAAGGTGATGAACCGCGGCGAGGACGCGAGCCTCGAAGCCGCGCTCACGATGGAGAGTCAGAGTTTCGGCCTCCTGATGAGCACCGAAGACGTGCTGGAAGGCACGACGGCGTTCATGGAGGACCGCGACCCCGAGTTCGAGGGCAAATAGATGAGCGACGGCGCGGGCGACGACACGACCGCCGACGCCGAGGACGGGGACGCCCCGATCCACATCGAGGAGCCCCTGAGCGTCGAGGACGCCTCGCAGGTCATCGAGAAGCACGGCTTCCTCTCGTGGCTCGGGGTCTCCCTCGAGGAACTGGAGGACGGGCGTGCGGTCATGACCCTGCCGTACCAGGAGAAACTCACCAACTGGGTGACGGGCACCGTCCACGGCGGCGTGACGGCGACGCTGATCGACACGTGTAGCGCCTTCGCCCTGCGGACCCGTCTGGACGACCCGATGAACACGACGCTGGCGACGACCGACCTGGACGTGAAGTACGTCCGGCCCGCGACCGGCGACCTCCACGTCGAGGCCGAGGTCATCCGCGCGGGCACCTCGACCGGCGTCACCCGGGTCACCGTCCTGGGGACCGACCCCGATGGCGAGACGAAAGAGGTCGCCATCGGCGCGACGACCTACCGACTGTTCACGGATTCGAGCCTATGAGTTACTTCGAGACCATCGACGTAGGAGAGGAGACGCGCACCGAGAACCGAACCATCACCGAGGCCGACGTGGTCAATTTCGCCGGCGTCTCCGGCGACTTCAACCACCTCCACATGGACGAAGAGCGCATGTCGGAGTCGGGCTTCGGCGAACGCATCGCCCACGGGATGCTCGTCTTCTCGGTCGCCACGGGCCTGCTCTGGCAGTCACGGAGCGAGGAGGAACGCGAGGCGGTCGTCGCCTTCTACGGCATCAACGACCTGCGCTTCCGTCAGCCGGTCTTCATCGGCGACACCGTCCACGTCGAGACCGAGGTGACCGAGACGCGCGAGAAGCCGGACCACCCCATCGCCAGCGGTGTCGTCCACCTCGAGGCCGAGATCAAGAACCAGCACGACGAGGTCGTCATCTCGTGTGAGTTCCTGTCGCTGATGAAGTAGCTCAGAGCCGGAAATCCTCGTCGACCGTCCCCTCCACCGTCGCGACCGCTTCCTCGATCTCGTCGTCGTCCGAGCCGTTGGTCACCGCGAGCAGTTCGTCGATCTGCGCTCGCACCGAGCCGCCGTTCGTGCGCTCGTCGGGCTCCGCTTCGACGCGTTCCTCCAGTTCCACCAGCCGCGATTCGACGTGCTCCAGCCTGCGGCCCAGTTCCGCGGCCTCGGTCACGAGGACGCCCCGGTGTTCGATGAGCCAGCGCACGTACGGCTCCGACCCCTGGAACTCGAACTCCGCGGCCTCCTCGGAGAGTTCCTGTACCGTCTCCTCTTCGAGGTCGACCTCGACGGTCACCATATTGGTGTAAGTTAGCATTCGACAGGAAAAAGGCCTGTGCCTCGTACACCCGGTGTTCCACCGCGCCACTGCCCGCCGGGAGTCTCGGCTCCCGGCTCGCCGGTGCGTGCCGGCAGTCCGGGACCCTCCCGTCGCCGGCCGTCAGTCCTCCTGTTCGTGGAGCGTCTCCAGGATTTCCGGGTCGGTCCGGAACTTCAGGACGTTGTGAACCACGGAGTTGCGGATGTTCTGGACGATCCGGCCGTGTTCCTTGTAGAAGTCGTGAATCCACTTCGACTCGGAGACGCGGTCGGGAAACATCATGACGGACTTCCACTGGTACTCACCGTCGGAGAGGAAGTACATCAGCGTGTTCGGCGAGTCACGGATCGCCTCCATCGCCTCGCGCCAGTGCTCGTCGAAGTGTTCCGGGTTGATCTTGAACTCGAACATCCCGAAAATGAAGTACTCCTCGTTGGGGATGATGGCCTCGCGGAAGACGCCCTCCTCGCGCATCCCGCGGATCGACTCGCTGACCGTGACGTGTGAGACCTCGATGCCGTGTTCGTCCTCCAGGATACGCGCCAGGTCCCGTGAGGAGAGCTGTGGGTCCCGCGAGAGCTCCCGCAGGATGAGTACGTCCCGTTCCTTGAACTCCCAGTCCGGTGCTTCGTCTCGCATTATCATTTCCCCCTCGTAGTCGTCCGTGCCCAAATCATCGCTCACTGTCCTACGAACTCCTTGACTTCGGTCGCGTAGCGGTTCGGGCGGTCCTCGACGACCCAGTGGTAGGCGTCGAGTTCGACGACCTCGCCGTCGAGGTCCTCGGCCAGTCGCTCGCCGTACTCGAGGGGCTGGAACGTGTCGTCAGCGCCCCAGAGACAGAGCAGGTCCGCCGTGATCGCGTCGTAGTCGATCTCCGTCGTGTGGTTCGTGTTCGTCGAGACCGCGTTCCTGCTGAGGGAGGTGCGCCCCTCCTCGGTCGTCCACTGCTGGGTCATCCCCTCGACGAACTCGGGGTCGGCCTCGTCGGCGTAGACGCCCTCGGAGAACGCGCCGCCGACCTGCTCTTCGAGCGTGTCGAGCGGCATCTCGGTCGTCCGGGGCAGGCCGAGGTTCGTGATGAACTCCACCGGCCAGGAGTCGTAACAGACCGCGTTCGACATCACGAGGTTCTCGACGGCGTCGGGTTCGTGGGCGGCGTACCGCACCGCCACGCCCCCGCCGATGTCGTGGGCGACGAGCGAGAACGAGTCGACGCCCAGTTGGCCGAGCAGGTCCGCGAGCATCTGCTCCTGTGCCCGCACCGACCGGTCGAACCCGTCCTGCATCGCCGAGTTCCCGTAGCCGACCAGGTCAGGCGCGATGACCCTGAAGTCGTCCTCCAGGGCGGGCGCCACGTCCCGCCAGAGGAACGACCACGTCGGGATGCCGTGCAGAAGGACGACGGGATGTCCCTCGCCCTCGTCGCGGTACGCGACCGTCAGGTCGTGCCCGTCGACGGTGACGGTCGTCTCCTGCTGGTCCGTGCTCCACGCCTCGTGGTTCACGGGCGACACCTCCGGCTCGCCCGTAGATTCGTCGTTCGTGGCCGTTGTGACCGAATACGGACACGTGACTGACCTACCATAGCGCGGCCTTCAGTTTCCAATGCAAAATAAGTTTGCCCCCACTGGCAACAGCGTTAACAGGTCTGTCGCCGACCTACAGGAGATGGTCGGCGATGATGTTCTTCTGAATCTCGCTCGTACCGTCGTAGATCTTCGTGATGCGGGCGTCGCGGTAGAAGCGCTCGACGGGGTGGTCCGAGACGTAGCCGGCGCCCCCGTGGACCTGGAGGGCCTCGTCGGTCACGTCCACAGCGTGTTCGGAGGCGAACAGTTTCGCCATGCTGGCGAGCCGTGTCGCACGCTCCGGGTCGCCGGCCTCGATGGCCGCACCCGCCCGGTAGGTCAGCGAGCGCGCGGCCTCGATCGCCGTCGCCATCTCGGCGAGCTTGTGCCGGATGGCCTGGAACTCGCCGATCTTGCGGTCGAACTGCTCGCGCTCGCCCGCGTACTCGACGGCGGCGTCGAGCGCCGCCTGTGCCACGCCGACGGCCTGTGCGCCCACGTCGGCCCGTGCGGGTGCGAAAAACTCCATGAGCTGGTAGAAGCCCTCGTGGAGGACGCCCACGACGTTCTCCTCGGGGACCCGGAGGTCGTCGAGGACGATCTCGGCCGTGTCCTGGGCCCTGATGCCGAGTTTGTTGTCGATCCGGGTCGCGTCGTACCCCTCGACGTCCGTCGGCGTCAGGAACGCGGAGATGCCGTCGTGGCCGCCCTCCGGCTTGGTACGGGCCATGATGATCGCCACGTCAGCGACCGTCCCGTTCGTGATCCACATCTTCTGGCCGTTGATGACCCACTCGTCGCCGTCCTTCTCCGCGGCCGCGCTGCTCCGATCCGAGGCGCTTCCCGCCTCGCTTTTCTCCGCGCGGGTCTCCATGCCGGCGACGTTCGAGCCGTGAGCGGGTTCGGAGATGCCGGTACAGATGGGCGTCTCGCCGGCGGTAATCTTCGGGAGCCACTCCTCTTTCATCCACTCGTCGCCGTACTCCAGCAGCATCTCGGTCCCGAAGCGGGCCGCGGAGATCGAGCCGCCGATACCGGGGTCGGCCCGCCACAGTTCCTCCGTGACGAGCAGTTCCGAGACGGTGTCCATGCCCGCACCGCCGTAGGCCTCGGGGACCGCCGGCGCGACGAAGTCGAGGTCGGCCGCCTCCGAGAGCAGTTCGTGGGGGTAGCGCTCGTCGGCCTCGTACTCCTGGGCGACCGGCCTGATTTCGCTCTCGCCGAACTCCCGCACGGCTTCGCGGATGGCCCGCTGTTCTGCCGAAAGCTGAAACGCCATGCACTCCCTTGGCCCGCCAGGGAAAAAAGATTCGGGCGCGCTACGTCACTCCGCTTCTTCGCCGCGCAGCTCGAACTTCTGGACTTTCCCGGTGGTCGTGCGGGGCAGTTCCTCGACGAACTCGACCTCGCGGGGGTGTTTGTACTCGGCCATGTTCTCCAGGCAGTACTCCTTGATCTCCTCGGGGGTCACGTCCGCGTCCGGCCTCGGAACAATAAAGGCCTTGACCGTCTCGCCGCGGCGCTCGTCCGGAACGCCGACGACGGCGGCGTCGGCGACGCCCTCGTGCTCGAAGAGGAGTTCCTCGACCTCGCGGGGGTAGACGTTGTACCCGCCGGTGACGATCATGTGTTTCTCCCGGTCGATGACGTAGAAGAAGTCGTCCTCGTCCCAGTAGCCCAGGTCCTCGGTGTGGAACCAGGTCTTTCCGGAAGCGGTTCCCGCTTCCGACGTCCCACTCGCTTCGCTCGCGGGACTCCCGTCGGCCTCGGTGAACGCTTCCTCGTTCGCCCCCGGACGGTCGTGGTAGCCCTTCATGACGTTCGGGCCGGAGACGACGATCTCGCCGACGATCTCGTCGAGGTCGTACTCGCCCTCGTCGATGGGGCCTTCCTCGACGCGGGGAACTTCCTCGAAGTCCTCGTCGACGACCTTGGCGTCGACGCCGGGGATCGGCTGGCCGATCGAACCCTTCCGGCGCGCGTCGGGGCGGTTGGCGTGGGTGATCGGGCTGGTCTCGGTGAGGCCGTACCCCTCGTTGAGCTGGACGCCGAACAGCTCCTCGAAGCGGTTGATGACCTCGACCGGGCAGCTGCTCCCGCCGGAGTTGACGAAGCGCAGGCTGGAGAGGTCGTACTCGTCGGCACCGGGCGTGTTGACGATGTCGTTGTACATCGCGGGCACGCCGTGCATGATGGTCAGCTCCTCGGACTGGATCAGGCCGAGGGCCGTCTCCGCGTCCCACTCGGGCAGGGGGTAGTAGGTCGAGCCGTTGTACAGCCCCGCGTTCATCACGACCGTCATGCCGTAGATGTGGAACAGGGGGAGCACGCCCAGCAGGCGGTCCTCGGGCCCGTAGTCCTCTTCGAGGATGTCGCCCGCGTGGCGGGTCATCCAGCCCAGGTTCCCGTGGGTCAGGAGGACGCCCTTCGGCGTGCCCGTCGTCCCGCTGGTGTAGGGCTGGGCGGCCACGTCCTCGTCGTCACGCTCGACGTACCCGTCGAAGGAGTCCGCGGCCAGGAACTCGTCGAACGGCGTCGCGCCCTCGGCGTCACCGTTGACGCTGACGATGGTCTCGACAGACGTCTCGTCCTGGACGCCCGTGACGAACGGGACGAGGTCGGAGAGCGCGATGACCGCCGTCGCGCCGCTGTCTTCCAGCATGTGGCCGATCTCGCGGGCCTTGTACTGCGGGTTCATCGGGACGACGGCGGCCCCGGCTCGCAGGACGCCGTAGTACGATGTCACGAACTGGGGCAGGTTCGGCAGGTAGACCCCGACGCGATCCCCGGGCTCGACGCCCGCGTCGGCGAGCGCCTGCGCGAGCTGCCCCGTCCGGTGCCAGAACCCCTCGTAGGATACCTCGTGGTCCTGGAACTTGATCGCCGTCTGCTCCGGGTAGCTCTCTACCGTCTCCGCGACGTCTCTGACGAGGTTCGTCATCACCTGCCACAATGGACGACCCCGTTAAAATAGTTGTTTTTGAATCGTCCAGCGTTTCCGAAAAACGTGTGGATAGTTAACAGTGGTACGAACGCGAGGGAAGAGGTTAACGTCGGTCGCTACCCGCCGAGATACGACTCGCGGATGTAGTCGTCGTTTCTGATCTCCTCGGGCGGTCCCTGGCGGACGAACTCGCCGTTCTCCAGGAGATTGATGCGGTCCGCGTGTTTCAGCGCGAAGGTGACGTTCTGCTCACAGAGCAGGATCGTCACGCCCGCGTCCTGAATCGCCTGAATCCCCTCACTGATGTCCTCGAGGATGACCGGCGCGAGGCCGAGCGTGGGCTCGTCGAGCACGAGGAAGTCGGGGTCGCTCATCAGCGACCGTCCGATGGCGAGCATCTGCTGTTCCCCGCCGCTCATCGTGTTCGCCTCCTGGTCGCGGCGTTCCTCGAGCCGCGGGAACAGGTCGTAGACGAACGACTTTCGCTCCTTGACGTCGCCACGGCGATACGACCCCAGGTCGAGGTTGTCGTCGACGCTCATGAACCCGAAGAGATCACGGGATTCAGTGCAGTGGATCAGGCCGTCCTCGACCAGATCCTCCGGGATTCGGTCGCTGACGGTCTGACCGCGGTACTCGACGCGGCCGTCGTACTCCTTGAACCCCGAGATGGTGTTCGCCAGCGTCGACTTTCCGGCGCCGTTCGGGCCGATAACCGAGACGATCTCGCCCTCGTCGACGGTCAGGTCGACGCCCCGAAGCGCCTGGACTTTCCCGTAGTTGACACGCAGGTCCGACACGGAAAGCACCGGCGTCCCGGACGTGCCGGTCGCCGCTGCCGATCCGCTCTCGGAGCTCACAGCTCGTCACCTCCGAGGTACGCTTCCTGCACGACGGGGTCGTTCTTGATGTCCTCCGGCGGCCCCGCCGCGATCATCGACCCGAACTGGATGACGATTGCCCGGTCGATGAGCGAGAGCAGGCCGCGCATGTTGTGGTCGACGACGACGAGGGTCAGCCCCTCGTCGCGCAGTTCCAGCAGGAGGTCCGAGACGCTCTCGACCTCCGGCCCCGAGAGACCGGCGAACGGCTCGTCGACCAGCAGCATATCGGGGTCGGTCGCCAGCGCCCGCCCGAGCTCCAGCCGGAGCAACCCGGCGTGGGGCAGTTCGTCGGGGAGCATGTGCTTGCGATCGCCGAGACCGACGCGCTCGCAGATCTGCTCCGCCTTGCGCTGGGTTTCGCCGCTCAGCCCCTGCATCGAGAACATCTTGTCGGGCATGAGCGCCAGTGCAACGTTTTTCACTACCGTTCGGTCCTCGAGTGGGCGGAACTCCTGGAACGTCCGGGCCAGTCCTTTCTTGACCATCCCGTAGGCCGTGGAGCCGGTCACGTCCTTGCCCTTGTAGTAGACCGTTCCCTCTGTCGGAGGAAACCGGCCGGTCACGCAGTTGAACGTCGTCGACTTGCCGGCTCCGTTGGGACCGATGAAGCCCAGGATTTCCTCCTCCTGGACGGCAAAGGAGAGGTCGTCGACTGCCGTGAGGCCGCCGAACCGCTTGGTCACGCTGTCGAGGACGAGCATCCCGTCCTCGGGCCCGAACTCCGTCTGACGCCCCTCGAGACTCTCGCTTTTGTTGTCTTCCATTTCAGCGCTCATCGTCGTCACCTCCGAGGATATCGCGCAGTTCCTCGGTGTAGTTCTCGTAGACCTGTTCCGCCGGCGTCTTCGTCCGCTCGCCACCGTCCGCGGCGACCTCCGGCGTGTCGAATCCGGCCCGTTCCAGAACCTTCCTGCCGATGCCGATCGCCCACCGGACGATACCGCCCGGGAGGGTAAAGAGGAGGATCAGCGTGATCACCGCGAAGATCAGGAAGTCCATGTCCGAGACCGGCGTGTTGAACAGCGGCACTTCGGCGTTGATGCCGGTCAACTGCTCGCGGATCAAGATCAGAGCCACGCCGCCGATGGCCGCGCCGACGATGGTCCCCATGCCGCCGAGGATGGCGGCGATGATGACCTCGACGTTGACGGTGATCGAGAGCAGTGTCGTCGGGCTTGCGTTCCCGCTGGGCGTGAAGACGATCAGCGAGCCCGCGAGTCCGCCGATGGCCGCGCTCAGCACGAACGCCATGATCTTGAACTTCGCCGGGTTGAGTCCGACCGACGCGACCGTGTCCTCGTCCTCGCGGATCGCCGTGAAGATCGACCCGGCGTCGGTGCGGGTGATGATCAACAGGACGATCAGGACGAAGACGAACAGCCCGAAGGCGATGTAGTAGAACATCATCTCGTCGCCGAACGTCTGGAGCCCCAACAGGGCGTCCGTGCCGGACAGTCCCTGTTCGCCGTTGAAGATGTCGCTCCGGTAGATGAAGATCTGGACGAGGATCAGCGGCGCCACGAGCGTCACCAGCGACAGGTACGGCCCTCTGAGCCGCAGGGCCGGCACGCCGATGATGATGCCGGCGACGGCTGCCATGAGGACGCCGAACGGAACGGCCGTGATCGGATCGAGCCCGTGGCCGAGGTTCAGCAGCGCCGCGGTGTAGCCGCCGACGCCGAAAAACACCCCGTGTCCGAAACTGATCTGGCCGGTGTAGCCCGAGACGACGTCCCAGCTCATCGCGTAGACGCCGAAGAAGTAGGCCGTCGCGAACATCAGGGCCATCGTCGCGTCGATGACCATCGGCAGGGCCGCGAGCCCGACGAGGCCCACGAGCCCGAGCTTGTACCGCAGACTCATCTCGACGGGGTTCAGCCGCCCGAGCAACCGTCGACTTCGACTGACGTTTTTATCACTCATGGTATCACTCCGCGAGCTCCCGGCCGAACAGGCCTTCCGGTTTGACGATCAGGACCGCGATGAGCACCAGCAGCGGGGCGATGCCCGCAAGGTCGCTGCTGATGTACTGGATGACCGCTACCTCGAGGAAGCCGATGAAGTACGCGCCGATAACGCTGCCGCGGATCGAGCCGATGCCGCCGATGACGACGATGGAGAACGACAGGACGAGCGGATTCCGCCCCATCGCGAACGTCGCGCCCAGCTGTGAGCCAAGCGCCATGCCCGCGATGCCCGCGAGTGCGCCGGCGATGACCCACGTCGCGAGGTTGATCCGGTTGCTCTTGATGCCCACGAGCGACGCTCCCTTCGCGGACATGCTCGTCGCCAGGATCGCTTTCCCGAAGTTCGTGTAGTTGATGAACAGGAACAGGCCGATGATGATGGCCCAGGACAGGATGAACACCGCGAGCAGGTTGAACTGGACGTTCGTGCCCGCTATCGAGAAGTTGCCCGCCATGAACTGCGGAATGGCGACGGGCTGGGCGCCGAAGGAGTTCAGTATCACCTGCTCCATCGCTACCGAGGTCACCAGCGTCAGTATCATCACCATGATCGGCTCGTGCTCGAACCGCTTGATGATGGTGAGATACATGACTGCTCCAAAGAGCGCGGGTATGATTACCGCCGCGGCGACCGCGCCGGCGACACCGAGGCCGGCCTGTGCCGCAAGGTAGGCGCCGTACGCTCCGAGGACGATACTCGCACCGTGTGCCAGATTCAAGACACCGCCCACGCCGAAGATGAGCGTGAACCCGATCGCGATCAGCGCGTAGAGTCCACTCCGTATTGTCGACTGGACGATGAACTGTGAGATTGCTGCCATGTTTGATAAAAAGATCCGGTCAGTTCAGACCCACGGAGGGGACTGATAGTCGGCCGTCTGGAGGTTTTCGGGGAAGATGACCTCCTGCGTGCCGCCCTGCTGCGGGTTCTCCGGGTCGTCGGGCTGCCACTGCTGGAAGACCGGCCAGACCAGGTCCTGTTCGTACTTCACGTCGTGGGCGAACTCGTGGTCCGGGCCGTAGTACTCGACGGTCCCGACGGTTCCGGTGTAGGAACTCTCTTCGAGGCCGCTGACGACCGCGTCCGCGCCGAGATCGCCCGCGTTCGCGACGACTTCCGCGAACTGGTTCATCGCGTCGTAGGAGATGTACCCCGTGTAGACCGGGTAACTGCCGTACTCCTCGTTGTACGAGTTCGCGAACGGCACGGTCTGGTCGGTGACCTCCGCGGTCGGCGTCGCGGAGTTCTGGGTCACGCCGTATGCACAGGCCCCGTTGGTCGCGCCGTAGTAGGAGGGCAACTGCATCGGGACGTGGATGCCGCCGAACTCGAAGGGCCGCTGCTGCTGGGCCCACTGGATGACGGCCGCCGTCCCGGTGTGTGCCATCGAGATGAACGCCGCGTCGGCACCGGAGTTCTCCACTTCGTTGTAAATCGGGTTGAAGTCCTCGGTTCCCGAGGGGTACCGACGGTTCAACACGACCTCGACGCCGGTGTCGGACAGCTTGTTGTTCAGGACCTCGGAGACCGGCTCCGTCCACTTGTAGTCCTCGACGAGGACGGCGACCGACTCCCACCCGAGGTCGCTCTGACTGGCTTCCATGAAGTCGACCAGGTTCTCGCCCAGGTGGTGGGCGTTGATCGGCCCCGTCCGGAAGTGGTACTTGTAGTCCTCGTAGCTGTTGTTGACGCGCGCGCTGGCGTCCGGCGTCGCCGCGCCCGTCGTCATGTGTGGCGTCTGCGAGCCGGCGATGTCGTCCATGATCGCCAGCAGGACCTCGCTGGTGAACACGCCCGTCGTCATGTCCACGTTCTCGTCACGAACGAGTTCACCGTACCGGTTCCGCCCCGTCTGGGGCTGTTCTTTGGTGTCTTTGACCGTCACCGAAACGTCGGTGCCGTCGATCCCGCCGTTGTTGTTGATCTCCTGGGCCGCCAGCTTCACGCCGTTGGCGATGGAGGCGCCGATCGGGTTCTCCGAGGGAACGGGTGCGAGTACCCCGACTCGAATCTCGTCACGGTCCGAGAGAGGAATGTCCGCACCGTCACCGCCGCCGCCGCCGGAACACCCGGCGATGGACGTCGCGACCGCCCCCGCCCCTGCTGCCTTCAGGAAGTTCCGCCGACCGACTCCCAGCGACTTTCCATTGTTTTCCCCTGCCGCATCTTTGCTTCCGTTATAACCCCTGTCTGGGCTGTCACTACCATCGTTAACCATGGTGTCTGCTCTGATATGGGAAACGAGGGTAATAAATGTTGATGCCGTTCCCCGGCGTTTTCCGGTCTTTTATTACTGGGGTATTAAAAAGGTTGATACGGTCTCACATACCTCGTGAGGGTCGTTACCGTCCTTCGAATTCGGCCTCGCGCTGTTCCATGAACGCGCTGGCGCCTTCTTCGTGGTCGTGGGTCTCGAAGACGGCCGCCTGGGCCGCCGCTTCGTTGGTCACTGCCTGCTCCATGTCGCTCTGGAGACCCTGGCGCATGACGCGCTTTGCGGCCGTCAGCGCGACCGTCGGACCCTGCGCGATGGTTTCGACGTACTCGGCGACCGAATCCTCGAACTCGTCGTCGGCGTAGACTGTCGTGAACAGCCCCAGATCCTGGGCCTCCTCGGCGTCGAGCATCTCGCCGGTCAGGACCAGTTCCTTGGCCTGGTTCTCGCCGACGATCCGCGGCAGGAGGTAGGACGTGCCCGCGTCGACCGAGAGGCCGACCTGCCGGAAGCCGAAACTGATGCGCGAACTCTCGCTCGCGACCTGCGTGTCACACGCGATAGCGAGGTTCGCGCCAGCGCCGAAGGCCGTCCCGTCGATCTTCGCGATCACCGGCAGGCGGAACTCGTAGACCCGCTGGAGGGTCGCGCCCGTCTCCTCGACCTTCTCCACTTTCTCGTGGGGTTCGTTCATCCCGGAGAGCCCCTCCATCATCGCGTTGATGTCCCCGCCCGCACAGAAAGCGCCGCCGCTCCCCTGGATGACGACACACCGTGCGTCGCCGTCGGCATAGATTTCGTCGAGTGCGTCCTCCAGCCCGTCGCTGATCTCGCCCGTGAGCGCGTTCCGGCTGTCGGGCTGGTTCAGGGTGATCGTCGCCACTGCGTCCTCGATGTCGAGTAGCACTGCGTCGTCTGACATGGCTACCATCACGCACGGCGGAAGCGTTCAAAAAACTTCCCGAAGCCACTACCAACGGAATCGAGTCCGGCGCGAAAGCTAACAGTGTAAAATTCGGCCGTCCCGGTCTTTACTTCGCCGTCCAGCCGCCGTCGGCGCTGAGGACCGAGCCGGTGACGTAGGAGGCGGCGTCACTCGCCAGGAACACGGCCGGGCCGGCCAGTTCCTCGGGGTCGGCGAACCGGTCCAGCGGCGTGCGGTCGATGAGCGACTGCTTGATCTTCTCGTTTTCCATTGCGCCCTCGATGAACTCGGTGGCGACGTAGCCCGGCGCGATGGCGTTGACCCGGACCTCGGGCGCCCAGTCGAGCGCCATGCTCTTCGTGATCCCGACGAGGCCGTGTTTCGAGGCGACGTAGGGGTGCTGGCGGGGGAGGCCGACCACGCCGCCGACGCTCGCGACGTTGATGACCGAGCCGTGGTCGCTCTCGTGGAGGTGCTCCGCCGCGGCCTGCGCGCACGCGAACGCGCCCTGGAGGTTCACCTCGAGCGTGCCGTCGAAGCCCTCCGGGTCGACGGACTCCGGCTTCCCGAGCGCCGAGTCGGGGTTCATGCCGGCGTTGTTCACGACCACGTCGACGCCGCCGAAGGCGTCGGCCGTCTCCGACACCAGCGCGTCGATGCTGTCACGGTCGGCCACGTCGACGGTCGCCGCGTGTGCCTCGCCGCCGTCCTCGCGGATGCTCTCGACGACTGCTTCCACGTCCGATTCCGTCCGGCTTGCGGGCACGACCGACGCGCCCGCCGCCGCCAATCCTTCAGCGATGGCGCGGCCGATTCCGCGGCTGCCGCCGGTCACGATAGCGACACGGTCCGAACAGTCGAACTGAGCCTGCATACCCCTGCATCGTCGCGGCGGTGGGATAAGAATGTGGCCCGTGCCGGACGGGTCCGCGGTACCCAATAGGTCAGGGCCGGTGTTGATGAGGCCGTGTCCACTACGACGCGTATGTACGTCCACTGGCACCGCAGAGACCTCCGCGCGGGCGACAACCGCGGGCTCGCGGCCGCCGTCGCGGCCGCGTCACCCGACACGGGCGACCGCGCCTCCGAGACCGACGACGCCGACGACGGTGACGGCGTCCTGCCCCTGTTCGTCTTCGACCGCGACGTCCTGGACCACGGCGCGCCGCCACGGGTGGCCTTCATGCTCGACGCCCTCGAGTCCCTCCGCGAGTGGTACCGCGAGCGCGGGAGCGACCTCCTCGTCCGCCACGGCGACCCCCGCGAGGTCGTCCCCGCCGTCGCCGAGGAGTTCGGCGCCGACGGCGTCACCTGGTGCAAGGACTACTCCGGGCTCGCACGCGAGCGCGACGCGGCCGTGCGCCAGGCCCTCGACGATGCCGGCGTCGCTCGCGAGGCCCTCCACGACGCCGTCCACCACGAACCCGGCGCAATCACCACCAACGACGGCGACTTCTACTCCGTGTTCACCTACTTCTCGAAGAAGTGGCACGACCGCCCGAAGGCGGACCCCTACGACCCGCCCGCGGCCGCCGACCTCGCCGCAGTCTCGGACGACGAACCACTCCCAACCCTCGCCGACCTCGGTTTCGAGGAGCCCGCGGCCGAGATCCCTGCGGCCGGCACCGATGCCGCACGCGAGCGACTCGACGACTTCTGTGCCGACGACATCTATCGCTACGACGAGCGCCGCGACTACCCCGCCGACGACTGCACGTCGCGGCTCTCCGCGGACCTCAAGTGGGGCACCATCGGGGTCCGCGAGGTGTACGCGGCGACGGACCGCGCCCACGCGGACGCCCCCGACGAGGACGCCCGCGCGTCCGTCCACGAGTTCCAGGACCAGCTCGCCTGGCGGGAGTTCTACACGCAGGTCCTCTTCTACAACCCCGAGGTCGTCACGGCGAACTTCAAGGACTACGAGCACGACATCGAGTGGACCCACGACCCCGAGGCCCTGCAGGCCTGGAAGGACGGCGAGACCGGCTATCCCATCGTCGACGCCGGAATGCGACAGTTACGCGCGGAGGCGTACATGCACAACCGCGTCCGGATGATCGTCGCGGCCTTCCTCACGAAGGACCTCCTCGTCGACTGGCGCGAGGGGTACGACTGGTTCCGAGAGCGGCTGGTCGACCACGACACGGCCAACGACAACGGCGGCTGGCAGTGGGCTGCCTCCACCGGCACCGACGCCCAGCCGTACTTCCGGATTTTCAACCCCATGAAACAGGGACAGCGCTACGACCCCGACGCCGAGTACATCAAAGCGTACGTCCCTGAACTTCGCGACGTGGACCCCGCGCTGATCCACGACTGGCACACGCTCTCGCCGACCCAGCGCCAGCGGACGGCGCCGGAGTACCCCGCGCCCATCGTCGACCACAGCGAGCGGCGCGAGGCGGCCATCGAGATGTTCGAGCGCGCACGCGGCGACGACTGAGCGGCGCCCCCCACGGCGCGGGCCGCCCGTCACCTGCCGAAATCACCACTGTCCTTATCATTCCGGGGGGTCGAATCCACTGCAGGACGACGGACGCGCATGGTTTCCTCACTCTTCTCGCTCGCTCTCGTCTGGGGGTCGATCACGGCCGCGCTCGGCCTGACGGTTCTGGCCTGGCGCCAGCGCCCCAAACCCGGCGCGACGGCCTTTGCGACGCTGATGGCCGCCGGGACGTGGTGGGTCGCCACCTCCTCCATCGGTCTGTTCACCACCGACCCCGCGCGCCGACTGCTCCTCCATCGACTGGAGTGGCTCGGCCTCGTCGTCATCCCCGTCGCCTGGCTGCTGTTCGCCCTGGAGTACACCAGCCGCGATGCGTACGTGACGAGGCGGACCGTCGCGGCGCTCGGATTCGTCCCCGGCATCACCCTCGGAGCGGTCTGGGCCGGCACCCCCTTCGACCTCGTCTACGTCGCTCGAACGGTCAACGTCTACGGGACCATCAGCATCGTCGAGGTGAGTTACGGCCCCTGGTTCTGGGCATACACGGCCTACGCCTACGCCCTGCTCGGGGCCGGCACCCTGTTGATCCTCCAGCTGGTCGTCAGCGCCCGCTCGCTCTACCGGGGCCAGGCGCTCGCGCTCCTCATCACCGTCGTCGCGCCGTGGACGGGAAACCTCATCTTCGTCACCGGCTACTCGCCGGTCGAGAACCTCGATCTCACGCCGTTCATGTTCCTCATCTCCGGGGCGGCGGGCATCGCCGCGCTCACGCAGTTCAAGCTCCTCGAATCCGTCCCCGTCTCCAGCCGCATCGCCCGGGAGTCGGTCGTCGAGAGCATGGACGACGGCGTGGTCGTCGTCGACGGCGACGACGCCATCGTCGACATCAACCCCCGCGCCGCGAGCGTCCTCGGCGTCGACCGCGACGCCGCAATCGAGAGCGCCGCGTCCGACCTGGTACCGGCCTACGAACGGCTCCAGGCAGCCGACGACCCCGACCACTGCGAGACCGTCGAGATGGACGGTCCCAGTGGGACCCGCTACTACGAGGTCAGCATGACGGGGCTCCGCGCCGACAGCCCCGGCCGCGAGGGACGGGTCGTCGTCCTCCACGACGTAACGGAGCAACGCAACCGCATCCAGCAACTCGACGTGCTCAACCGTGTCCTCCGGCACAACCTCCGGAACGAGATGAACGTCGTCCACGGCTACGCCGGCAAACTCGACGCCGACGGGGCGGCCGTCGACCGCATCCAGGAGAAGGCGATGCGGATGGTCGACCTCGGCGACAAGGCCCGCGAGATCGACCGCATCCTCGACGACGGGGTCGCCGGCGACCCGATGCCCGTCGACGATATCGTCTCGGTCGAGATCGACCGCGCCAGGGAGACCTACCCCGACACCGAATTCGCGGTCGAGACCGTCGACGCGCCGGTCACGGTCTCCCGGACGCTCGGCCCGGTCCTGCGGAACCTCCTCGAGAACGCGGTCGAACACAACGACGGCCCGGAGCCTACCGTTACCGTCACCGTCACCCGGGCGGACGGCACCGTCGCCGTCGCCGTCGCGGACAACGGCCCCGGCATCCCGGAGGGGGAGCGGTCGGTCCTGCGGACCAGGGAGGAGACGCCGTTGGAACACTCGAGTGGCCTCGGCCTCTGGTTAGTCAACTGGGGGTCGGAGACCATGGGCGGGTCGGTGACGGTCGAGTGTCCCGAAGACGGGGGAAGCGTCGTCACCGTCGAAGTCCCGGTCGCGACGGCGTCGCCCTCGACGGCCGCCCAGTGACGGGGCGGCCGTCGGGACGCTGGTCGGACGGGGACGAGCGTGCCCCTAGCCGTTGACGGTTACGTATTGCCCGTTGTTTGCACGAAAACGACCGCCTTCTAAACCTTTAACAGATGTCCGGCCGAGTGTATCTATTGGAGGTTACATTATGCCCGAGCATTCCGAACCAGAACTGCCGCCACTGCCCTACGACTACGACGCGCTCGAGCCGTCGATCAGCGAACAGGTCCTCGAGTGGCACCACGATACCCACCATCAGGGGTACGTGAACGGCCTCGAGAGCGCCGAAGAGACCCTGGCCGAGAACCGCGAGAGCGGTGACTTCGGCTCCTCGGCGGGCGCGATCCGGAACGTCACCCACAACGGCTGTGGGCACTACCTGCACACGCTGTTCTGGGACAACATGGATCCCAACGGCGGCGGCGAGCCGTCCGGCGAACTCGCCGACCGCATCGAGGAGGACTTCGGTTCCTACGAGGGCTGGAAAGGCGAGTTCGAGGCCGCTGCCGGTGCCGCCGGCGGCTGGGCCCTGCTGGTCTACGACCCCGTTGCCGATCAGCTGCGCAACATCGTCGTCGACAAGCACGACCAGGGCGCGCTGTGGGGCTCACACCCCATCCTCGCCTGCGACGTCTGGGAGCACTCCTACTACTACGACTACGGCCCGGACCGCGGTTCCTTCATCGACGGCTTCTTCGACGTCGTCGACTGGGACGAGGTCGCGGACCAGTACCAGAAGGCCACCCAGCAGTAGAGTCAGTCGCCCGAGCGCAAACCTCGACTTTTCTTTCGCACACACCCGTCAGCCCCGCGGCTATCAATCGTCGGCAGTCTCCGAGACTGCCGATGCCGAGACGACGCCGACGTTGCGGAACTCGAACCGTGCGCCGCCGCTCTCGCCTCCGGTCACTGTCACCGCCCAGCACGACCAGTTAGGAGTACCCGGCGTGGAGCCAGTAGGCGATCCCGAGCCCGGCGTACTCTCCCGTCACCGGGTCGAACTGGTAGAACCACTGGTGGTACCGGTTCTAAGCAGCACCAGAACGACGCCGAGCGGTTCGACGGACAACAGTGCCCAGCGCCGCCAACCCACCCGCTCCCGACGACCGCTGAACACGAGCGCGAACGCCCCCCAGCCGGCGACGGTCGTCGTCACGCCGAAAAAAAGCACCACGGCGGCAGGCGGGGCGTGATCCCGGAACGAGGCGAAACCGACGCCGACGGCACCGACGAGCCAACTCACGACCCCGGCAGTGATGACGACGAGTGGGAGCGCACCGGATTCCGAGCGGTTTCGCCAGGCGTAGCCTCCAAGAAAGAGGGCGAAAACGGCACCGAGGAGTTCGACCGCCTGGAGAGGGGAGAACTGGGCCGCTATCTCCATATCGAAGGGGAACCGCGGTAGAAGACCCTCGGGCCGATTCGCGGTCGTGAACCGCCGAGTGGTTTCTCTAACGTCTCCACGGAGCCGACTGTCGGTCCGTGTGACACCTCGCCACACCTTTTATTCCGGACCGCTTACGACTGGGGGCACATGGGCGTCGAAGACCAGACACCGATCACGCGACCGTCGGAGCCGCCGGGCGACCCGACGGCGTTGGCACGCAGCCCGGACGAGACCATCGCCGAGTACGTCGACCTCGCGGCCGACCTCCGGGCGGCGGTCGACGGCGACGTTCGCTTCGACGAGTACGCACAGCTCCTGTACGCGACCGACGGGAGCATCTACCAGGCACGGCCCGCGGGCGTCGTCTATCCGGAGGACATCGCGGACGTACAGGCGGCGGTCACGGCCGCCGTCGACCACGAGGTACCGATCCTCCCCCGCGGTGCCGGCTCCTCGCTGGCCGGGCAGGCCGTCGGCCCCGGCTGTGTCGTCCTCGATATGTCGCGGCACATGGACGGCATCCTCTCGGTCGACCCCGACGGGCAGACGGCGACCATCCAGCCCGGCGTGGTCCAGGACGACCTGGACGACCACCTCGCCGAGTACGGCCTGAAGTTCGCCCCGGACCCGGCCTCCTCGAACCGTTCGACGGTCGGGGGCGGTATCGGGAACAACTCCACGGGCGCACACTCCGTCCGGTACGGCATCACCGACGCCTACACGGAGGCGGTGAAGGCCGTCCTCCCCGACGGGACGCTGCTCCACGCCCGCGAGGTCGTCCTCGACGGCGAGGAGTACGAGGCGATCGTCTCGAAGGACGACCGCGAGGCCGAGATCTACGAGACCGTCAGGGGGCTCGTCGAGGACCACGAGGCGGAAATCGAGGAGCGCTACCCCGACCTCAAGCGCCGCGTCTCGGGGTACAACCTCGACCGCGTCATCTACGAGAACGAGGACGGCGAGGAGGTGATCAACCTCGCGAAACTGTACGTCGGTTCGGAGGGGACGCTGGGCGTCCTCGTCGAGGCCACTGTCGGCCTCGTCACGGTGCCCGAGGAGACTGCGCTGGCGCTGTATCACTTCGAGGACCTCGTGGACGCGATGGAGGCCGTCCCGGAGGCCCTGGAGTTCGACGTGAGCGCCGTCGAACTGATGGACGACGAGGTGTTCCGGCTCGCGGCCGAATCGGACGGCTACGACCAGTACGTCGAGCCCATCCCGGAGGGGACCGCCGCGTCGCTCATGCTGGAGTTCGACTCCGAACTCCACGACGACTTCGAGGCGGCCATCGCCGCCACGAACGAACACTTCGTCGAGAACGGCGACGCCTTCGACGTGCTGGAGGCCTACGACCAGGGCGAACAGGACGACATCTGGGCGCTCCGGAAGGCCGCCATCCCACTCCTGATGAGCCTCGAAGGGGACCCCAAGCCGTACCCGTTCATCGAGGACGCGACGGTGCCCCCAGAGGAACTGGCCGAGTACGTCATGGAGTTCGAGGAAGTCCTCGAGGACCACGACACCTCCGCGGCCTACTTCGCCCACGCCGGGAGCGGCACGCTGCACATCCGGCCCATCCTCAACCTCAAGACCGGCGAGGACATCGAGACGATGCACTCCATCACGGAGGACGTGACCGACCTCGTCCTCAAGCACCACGGGGCGTTCTCCGGCGAGCACGGCGACGGGATGGCCCGCACGGAGTTCAACCCCAAGATGTACGGCGAGGCCCTCTGGGAGGCGTTCAAGGCGGTCAAGACCGCCGTCGACCCCGATTGGTTCATGCACCCCGGCAACGTCGTCTACCGGGAGAGTCCGAGCGACGTGGGGCCGGACAGCGACCGGGGCGTCGGCGCGGACATGCGCGAGAACCTCCGGTACGGTGCCGATTACCAGTCACTGGAGCCCCAGACCGAACTCGACTTCGCCGACGAAGGCGGCTTCTCCCACCTCGTCGAACTCTGTAACGGCTGTGGGACCTGCCGGCAGACCGGCGAAAACACGATGTGTCCCACCTACCGCGCCTCGAAGGAGGAGATCCAGGCCACCCGCGGCCGCGCGAACCTGCTCCGGGCGGCCATCAGCGGTGAACTCCCCGAGGAGGAACTCTACTCCGAGCGGTTCCAGTCCGAAGTGCTGGACCTCTGTGTCGGCTGTAAGGGGTGTAAATCGGACTGTCCGACCGGCGTCGACCTCGCCAAGCTCAAAGCGGAGGTCAAACACGAGTACCACGAACGCGAGGGGACGAGTCGCCGCTCGAAACTGTTCGGTAACGTCGACCGCGTCTCCGCCATCGGGAGCAAACTCGCGCCGCTCTCGAACGTCGCGCAGAAGCTCCCGGGCTCGGACTTCCTGGCGGAGAAACTGTTCGGCATCGCGCCTGAGCGGGACCTGCCGCGGTTCACCGGTGAGACGCTCGAAGACTGGTTCGCGGCACGCGGCCCAGAGGTCCCGCTTCCGGAGGCAGAGTCGAAGGTGCTGCTGTTCCCGGACACCTACACGAACTACAGCTACCCCGAACCCGGGAAGGCGGCCGTCGAACTGCTGGAGGCGGCCGGCATCCACGTCCAGGTGCTCGACAGCGACGAGGTCGCGCCGAGCGGGCGCGCGGCCTTCTCGATGGGCCTGCTCGACGACGCCCAGGAGCGCGCCCGGACGAACCTCGACGCGCTGGCTCCCTACGTCGAGGACGGCTGGTCGGTGCTGTTCGTCGAGCCCTCCGACGCGGTGATGTTCCAGGACGAGTACCTGGACCTCCTGGACGACGACCGCGCGACGGACCTCGCGACGGCGGCCTACGGCGTCGCCGAGTACGTCAACACCCACGCCGTCTTCGAGGACCTGACCTTCGACGCGCCCGCAGAGTCGCTGGCGTATCACGGCCACTGCAACCAGAAGGCGCTGAACCGCGACTTCCACGCCGCGGCCGCGCTCCGGGAAGCCGGCTACGACGTGGACCACCTCGACTCCTCGTGCTGTGGCATGGCCGGTTCCTTCGGCTACGAGGCCGAACACTACGACCTCTCGAAGGCCATCGGGACCATCCTCTACGACCAGATCGAGGACAGCGACGGCGAGACCGTCGTCGCGCCCGGGGCGTCCTGTCGCTCACAGCTGGCCGACGACGACTTCGAGGGGGAACACCCGGCCCACCCCGTCGAGAAACTGCGCGAGGCGCTTGCCTGATCGGTCCGCACCACTCCCCCCTCGTCGGCGAATCCGCACCCTTTACTCCCGGGCCGGCTAACCGAGCGGCAATGCCCGTTCCGAAGTCCGAGTTCGACGATCTGCGGCCGCTGGAGTTCCAGGAACCCGAGGACGTGCTCGACCCCGACGAGATGTACACCGTCTACGAGATCTCGCGCCTGTTCCAGGGACTCGACCCCGGACAGGACCTCGACCCGGAGACCGAAGCCATCCTGCTCGACTGGACCATCCCGTGGATGGTGTATCACGCCGACCGGTTCGTGTTCGCCGAACCGGCCGCCGACGACGATCCTGGCCTGTACGGCCTCGCCGAGGACGCATGAAGCTCCTCGTCGCCGGTGCCGACCGCGTCGACGCCGGCAAGACCACCTTCACCGTCGGCCTGCTTTCCCGCCTCGGCGCCGTCGGCTTCAAACCGAGAGCGGGGAACGACTACTGGTTCCACCACGACGACTACCGGTACGCCGTCGAGCAGGGACGACTGTTCGGGAAAGACGCGAAGCGACTCGCCGCCGCCAGTCCCGGTGACCTCGACCCGGAGGACATCAATCCTATCCACCGGCTGTGGCGCCCGTCGCCCGGGTCGGGTGCGGGGATGCTCGGGCAGGAGGACCGTCAGTTCGTCGTCGACCGCGTCGCTGAGAACTTCGTCGTCAACGACACCGTGGCTGTCCCCGACGGCGCACGCGAGCACCTCCCGCTCGACGACGCCGTTCGCGTCGACTCCCTCGACGGCTTCAACGACGTGATGGCACAGCTCCACGTCGTTGCCCTCGACGGCATCGCCCGACGAATCGCCGACCGCGACCGGGCGGTCGTCGAGTCCTACGGCGACGTGGCACGGCCACTCTCGGCGTTCGAACCCGACGCCGTCGCGGTCGTCGAGCCGGGTCGGGCACGCGTCTACGACGGGGGGCGGTACGCGAAGGCCTGTGAAGTCGCCACTGGCAGTCCCGAGGAGGGGCAGCTCGAGGAACGCGTTCCGAACGTCATCGACCTGATCGACGCAGCGGGCGCGGTCGAACTGCCCGCGCTCGGGAGCGACGAGCGGGACGACCCCGCAACGGTCGCCCGGGCATACGACGATGCGTACGAGGCGCTGCTGACCGTGGCGCGGGCTGACTGAACGCGGCCTGCGCCAGCGACGCCGGTTAGACGCCCATTCGCGCGGCCTGCGCGGCGAGTTCGATATCCTGGTAGGGATTCGTCGTTATCGAGGGCCCGTGTCCCGTGTGCATCGCCGCGAGGTCCTCGTCCGCGGTGTCGAGCAGGCGGTCGATGCTCTCGACGAGCGTGGCGCGGTCGCCCCCGGCGAGGTCGGTGCGACCGAACCCGCCGTTGGCGAACACGAGGTCGCCGGCGAAACAGACGCCCGGGTCGGCGGCGTAGAAACAGAGGTGGTCGTCCTTGTGGCCGGGCGTGTGCAGGGCGCGGTAGTCGTCGTCGCCCAGCTGGACCGCCCCTTCGTCGGCGATGGCGTGATCGACGCCCGCGAACTCGGGGTCGAACCCCCATACGTCGACGCCGAAGGCGTCCACCACTGCGGCGAGGTTCCCGACGTGGTCGGGATGTGTGTGGGTGAGGACGACGGCATCGATGTCGTCGACCCGCTCGCGTATCTCGCTCACCACGTCGAAGTCGTTACCAACGTCGACGACGACGGTGCGTTCGCCCTCGACGAGAAAGGCGTTGCTCGTGAAGACGCGCTGCCCGCGTGCGAGGTTCGTGATCATGTCGACTCGTAGACCGACCCGCGTCTTGGAGGTATCGTTTCCGTCCCTCCCGCCCGTCGTCGGGCCGGGCCGAACATGCTCGGCGGCCGCGGTCGGACGGCCGGACCGCATCCCCACGCCCGGACGGGGTATCAGGCGAGAAACGACCCACAGGGCTATGTATGTGGAATGGTAATCGGCTACGGAGAGCAGAATGACTGACTCGACAGCGCCTGTCGTGCTCATCGTCGAGGACGAGCCCGACGTCGCCGAAACCTACAATCTCTGGCTCGCGGACGAGTACGACGTTCGCATCGCCGAGGACGGGGACGAGGGGCTGGCGAAACTCGACGGGGCCGTGGACGTGGTTCTTCTCGACCGGATGATGCCGGGTCTGTCCGGTGACGAGGTGCTGGAGCGGATTCGTGACCGGGAACTCGGCTGTCGGGTCGCGATGGTGACGGCCGTCGAGCCCGATTTCGATATCCTCGAGATGGGGTTCGACGCCTACCTGAGCAAACCGATCCGGAGCGACGAACTCCACTCCACCGTCGAGAAACTCCTCGAACGGTCGGAGTACGACTCGCTCCTTCAGGAGTACTACGCACTGGTCGAAAAGCAGGCCACACTTGAGACTGCAAAGAGCGGCGCCGAACTGGCCGAAAGCGAGGAGTACGAGGGGCTCACGGACCGTGTCGACGAGCTCCAGGACGACCTCTCGCGGACGCTCGGTGGCGTCGAAGACGACGCGGATTTCATTACCGCCATCCAACGGATCGGCGGGGGAGAAGACACGTAGCAATGTACGATCTATCAGACGTACTCGATACGGACGCGGTCTCGTCGGTTCGGCCCGGCACGAGCGTCCTGATCGCCGGCCCGGCAATGACCGGCAAGGAGAACCTCGCGAAGGACATCTTGGCCGACGGGTCCCGGCGCGGTGAGGGGGCACTCGTCGTCTCGACCAGCGACGGCGCAGAGAACGTCGTCGCCGACTACCGCGAGCGCGCCGCCGGAATCGACAACCTCCAGCTCGGCGTCGTCGACTGTCGCGCCGAGGGCTCCAGTTCCCTCGAGAGCCGCGACGGGCTCTACGTCCACCACGTCTCCTCGCCCGGCGACCTCACCGGCATCGGGATCGGCATCACGAAGGCGCTCGAATCGCTCCACGGCGCCGGTGCCGACCGCGGCCGCATGGCGCTCATGTCGCTGTCGACCATGCTCACCTACACCGACCGCGAGACTGTGTTCAAGTTCTGTCACGTGCTGTCCTCGCGGCTCGACGCCGCCGGCTACCTCGGCGTCTTCACCATCGACACCGGCGCACACGACGAACAGACCCTCCAGGTCATCAAGCAGGCCTTCGACGGCCTCGTCGAGATCAGGGACGGCGACGCCGGCCGCGAGGCCCGCGTCCTCGGCCTCACCGACGGTCCGACCACCTGGGCCGCGCTTTGAGGCCGCCGGCCGTCACTCCAGCGGGCCACCCACCAGCACCAGCCGTGCCCGCTCGTCCCCGCGGTTGTGTATCTGTCGCGTCTCTCCTGGGTCGATCCTGACGGCGTCGTCCCCCGTCAGCGTCACCGTGTCGTCAGTGAACTCGATGTCGACCGCCCCCGACACGCAGACGTACACCTCCTCCTGCCCGTCGCCAGAGTGGTCGTGTTCTTTGCCTTTCGCACCCGGCTCCAGTTCCAGAATCGTCACGCCCACCTCGCTGGTGTCGAGTGCATCCTTCAGGAACCACATGCCGCCGTACTCCTCGGGCACGACCGATTCCACGTCCGCCGTCGAGGCTGTCCGGTAGCCCATACCCGACCGTCCACGCCAGGTCCCCTCAAACTATTGCCTGGACTCCCGGACGCGCCAGGCAGGAGAACGGAGCGGGGATGTGAGAGCTGTCCCGCTCGGGACGACGATATACCCCCACGGTGGAACTACATTGCGCCGAATATGTTGGCCTGTGCGGCCCACGCAGTGGGTTTCGTCCCGAACCCCTCTGGTTTGCAGCGACGACAGCGCTTTTGCGTCTCGGCCGCGGGGTGGTGAGTATGGAGGTCCAGTTGCTCGAAGCCACCGAGGACCCGGAGCGAGTCATCTGCACGGCCGCGCGGAACGACTACATGAGCGAGTTCGTCGGCGACTGCTCGTTCGACGAGATCATGGAGACGGCGGAGGGCGACACCATCGAGGAGAAACAGGAGACGCTCATCGGCCACCTGCTCGACCACGGGCACTTCGGTCCCTTCGAGCACCCACAGGCCACCTTCGCGGTGAAGGGGATCAGTCGCTCCTGCATGGCCCAGATCACCCGGCACCGCCACGTCAGTTTCGATATTCAGAGCATGCGCTACGTCTCTTTCGACGACGTGGATCCCGCCGACGTGCGCGAGGGCGAACTGGTCGTCACGCCGCCGTCGGCCACCGACCCCGACTGGGTCGGCCGCAACCAGGAGAGCGGCTCCGTCGGCGAGGAGACCGCTGAACGCCGCGAGGAGGTGTTCAACGACGCCATCGAGCACGCCGTCGAGTCCTACCAGGAACTGCTCGACCTCGGGATGCCCCCCGAGGACGCCCGTTTCGTCCTCCCCATCGGCACGAAGGTCAACATGGTCATGTCGATGAACGCCCGGATGCTGATGCACGTGGCCGACATGCGTGCCGCGGCAGACAGCCAATGGGAGATCCGGAACATGACCGAGGAAGTGCTGGACCTCGCCGAGGAGTGGTGTCCGATCACCTTCGAGCACTACAACGAGCACATGAAAGGTCGGAAAAACCGGCTGGCGCCCTGAATCGAGTCTCGCCTCCTGAAGGCCCACAGTACTGTGGGTGGACGCCTATCGGCGGCGAGCGCGGACGGTCCCGTATGGAGATCGCAGCCGATGCGACGGAGTTGATCGGTGAGACGCCGCTGGTACGCCTCGATTCGTTCGCCGACAATCTCGTGGCGAAAGTCGAGGCGGCCAATCCCTATTCGGTCAAGGACCGGATCGCCCGCGGGATGATCGGGTGGGCGGAACGCGAGGGGCATCTCGACGCGGACACGACCGTCGTCGAGCCGACGAGCGGCAACACGGGGATCGGGCTGGCCGTCGTCTGTGCCGCGAAGGGGTACGACCTCGTGTTGACGATGCCGGAGTCGATGAGCGAGGAGCGCCGGAAACTGCTCTCGGCGCTCGGAGCCGACATCAGGCTCACGCCCGCCGACGGCGGGATGGACGGGGCCATCGAGGCCGCCGAGCGACTCGCGGGGACGGTCGACGACGCCTTCGTCCCCCAGCAGTTCGAGAACCAGGCCAACCCCGCGGCCCACCGCGAGACGACCGGCCCCGAACTCTGGGCGGCCACTGACGGCCAGCTGGACGCCTTCGTCGCCGGAATCGGCACCGGCGGGACCATCACCGGCGTCTCCGAGTACGTGAAAGGTGAGCGCGACGAGTCACTCCACAGCGTGGGCGTCGAACCGGCCGATTCGCCGGTCCTCACCGGTGGCGAGGCTGGGTCACACGGCATCCAGGGTATCGGCGCGGGATTCGTGCCCGAGGTACTCCGGACGGACCTGCTCGACGAGGTCGTGACCGTGACCGAGGCCGACGCGAAACGACGGGCGCACGAACTCGCGGCGGACGAGGGGCTCGTCAGCGGTATCTCGGCCGGCGCTGCCCTCCACGCGGCCGTCGAGGTCGCGACCCGCGAGGCTCACGCCGACGACCTCGTGGCCGTCGTCCTCCCCGACTCCGGGGAGCGGTATCTCTCGACGGACCTCTACGAGGACACCGCCACGATGATCGACGCGGAGCCCGCACTGGCCGACGACTGAGCGCCTCGGTCGGGGACTGGGCGAACGTGTTTCCCCGAGTAAATTTGAACCGGGGGTGAGTGCGATCACGTATGAGCGACACAACGCAGGTCGAACTCGCCGTCGACGCCAGGGAGGTGTGTCCGGTTGCGACAGCCTCGGCGGAGCAGGGCGTGGCCGAGTCGGTGTCGTGGAGCGAACAGCCCGACGGGACCGTCGTGGAGGAGTTCTCCGTCGACGGTGAGGCCGACACTGACGGCGCGGCGGCGGAGTCGGAGCTACTGTTCGACACCGGGACGCGAACGCGATACCGGTTCGAGCGGACGCCGGACCCGGAGACCTGCCCGTGTGAGCGGATCGAGTCGCTCGGGGTCCCCGTCACCGACGTCCGGGCACGCGACGGGTCGCTGTACGTCACCTTCTACGTCGCGGACGTGACGCGGGTCCGCGAGATCGTCGACGAGTTCCGCGAGCGCTACGGGAAGGTCCGGCTGACCCAGCTCCGTCGGTCGGGCGACACTGCCGGCGGCGACCCGGTCCGCATCGACCGCGGCCGCCTCACCGAACGACAGTACGAGGTCCTCGACACGGCGTTTCGGATGGGTTACTTCGAGCGACCGAAGGGGGCGAACGCCTCCGAGGTGGCGGCGGAACTCGACATCTCGGTCGCCACGACGGTCGAACACCTCTCGCGCGCCCAGACCAAGGTCCTGGAATCCCTGCTCGCCACGTCAGACGCCGTGTGAATCGGCCGCCGAAAACGGTGTGGTAGAGGACACGAGGGGGCCCGGGATGGCCCGTGTCGACACCCAGTCGGGACCGGCCGGCCAATCGCCCGGAGTCGGCGGTCCCAATATCCACTGGTCTCGCTTCGGTATTGAAGATCCACCCATCATTCTGTGGCAATTCAAGTGGAGCAGGTCAACCGCTCCGAGTGTTAAAAACAACTTGGTATGAGAGGGTAAAACTACACTACGGCGAGGGGCGACTCATCGGATGGCCAGTGAGGTCAATGGGCTCCCCACTGCACCCCACTCACTGGTGTGGCTCCCTACTCACGGACGGACACGCCCGAAACCTGCCCACTCACCCCAGATGCACTGGTCAGGTACGGGGCGTGGCCTTTGCCGTTTTCCGAAACCCGTAGGCCGACCCCGCTCGTGGGTGTGGGTATGAGCGACCGACTCGACGCGCTCGCGAACCGGGAAGGGTGGCACGTCGACGGCCGGGCGGCACGGGTCCACTACGAGGGCGCGACCGACCGCTACAGCATCGAGTACTACGAACCGAGCGACTGCGTCCTCTACTGGAAGGTCGACCCCGACGGCGACCTCGCCGTTCCAGTCGGACGGGGGACGGTCCCGTCGCCGCTCCGGGAACGGGTCCGGGAGGACCTCGCGGCGGCCGATATCGACCCCGAGATCGAATCGCGGTCCCTCTAGGGTCGTGGCCCGCGCAGTACGAGCCCGTTCTCCCGATCTCGGGGCTCGTCCACCGCGTCGACTGCTGCCTCCACCGCCGCCTGGCTCGCCCCCGTCGGCGGCGCCATGACGACCTCGCGGTCCTCGCCGCTCGCGTCACTGCCGCGCTCTCCGTCGGCGGTAGCATCGGCCTCCTCACGTTGGCCGGGCCCGTCGTCGACGAGCCGTCGGTCGCCCGTGAGGTCGGCGAGCGAGCCACGTACCGCCGCGCTCTCCGCTTCGAGACCCGCGACTCGAGCGTCCAGTTCCCTGATCCGCCGCTCTAGGTCGTCGAGTCGCCCGTCGGCCATTGTCATAACATGACACGCTCTCGACCTTAAGCGTTCGTCAGACGCTCGTCTGCCGCCGGTCTCGGCCGGCCTCGGTGTTCCCACGAAGGCAAATTCCGACGCCGGGTTTTTGTTCCTGTCCCGCCAGGGGTGGCACATGAGCGACAGCGACGGGGCGATAACGTCGGCGGCGACGGCGATCAGGGAGGCGGACTCGGTGGTCGCGATGACGGGCGCGGGCGTGAGTACGGCGTCGGGGATTCCCGATTTCCGTGGCGACGACGGCCTGTGGGAGCGCCACGACCCGATGGACTTCCACATCGACCGGTTCCGTGCCGACCCCGCGGGGTTCTGGGAGGACCGTGTCGACCTGCAGGCGGCCATCTTCGACGACGCGGCTATCGGTCCGAACGCCGCTCACGAGTCCCTGGCGGCCCTCGAAGCGGCCGGCCACCTCGATACCGTCATCACGCAGAACATCGACGGCCTGCACCAGGAGGCCGGTTCCGAGAACGTGATCGAGATTCACGGTTCGGCCGCACGGGCCGTCTGCCGGGACTGCAAGCATCGCTACGACGCCGACCCGGTCATCGAGCGCGCCCGCGACGGCGAACTGCCGCCGACCTGCGAGGAGTGTGGCGACGGCACTCTCAAGCCCGACACCGTCCTCTTCGGGGAACAACTGCCGGAACACGCGCTGATGAAGTCCCACGCGAAGGCACAGAACGCGGACGCTTTCATCGTCGCGGGGTCGTCGCTGACGGTGGAACCGGCGGCCTCGCTCCCCCGGGAGGCCGCTACGCGGGGCGCCACGCTCGTCCTCGTGAACCTCGAATCGACGCCGCTGTCGGACCAGGCGGACTTCGACTTCCGGGCGGACGTGACTGAGGCCCTGCCGCGACTCGCCGACGCCGTCCAGTCCTGACACTCCCTCCCTGCCGCCCCATAGGTTTTTGACCCATCCCGTCGTGGCCTCCGGTGCTATGGAGTACGAGGTACTCGACACCGAGGACGTGCCAGTTACCGACCTCTCCGACGTCGAAGGCGTACCCCCAGACCTGGACATCCGGCCGGTGGGCCAGCAGATGGGACTGGACAACCTCCACGTCACGCTGTGGTACTTCGAGCCCGACGAGGAGATCCAGTATCACGCACACAGCGAACAGGAGGAGTTCTACTACGTTATCGAGGGCGAGTTCTCGCTGAAGCTCGGCCGCTCCGGCGAGGAGGAGTTCGTCGAGGTCGGCCCCGGTGCGTTCTGGGCCGCCGGCCCGGAGATCGGCCACGGCCACCGCTACACCGGCGACGACGAGGGTGTGATCCTGGCTATCGGCGCGCCGGCCGTCGAGGACCCAGGACTCGACCCCCACAGCCTCGACGAGGACGAGTAGGCCGCCCGCGGTGACGCCGTCTCAGGCGTGACTCCGGTCGAGATAGTCGAGGATTTTCTCCGATTCGGCCATCGTCACACCGCTGTCCTCGTCGACGACGACGGGCACCTGCCGCTGGCCCGAGACCCTGGCGACTTCGTTGCGCTTCGAGTGCAGTCCCTCGACCCAGATGCTCTCGTAGTCGACGTCCAGCTCCTCGAGCCGGTCGACGACGAGTTCGCAGTACGGACAGCCCTCCAGCCGGTACAGCGTGAGCGACATACCTCCCCGTAGGGCCCGGGGCGTCTAAAGTCCCGGGGCGTCGGCCGGACGCCCGTCGGGCCGTCCCTGCCGACGAAGGTGGTTTTTTGTCGGTGCCGGTCGATGCCCGGGTATGCCACCGGCCGAGGGCGACACCATCGACGACTTCGAGGCGACGCTGTGTGACGGCGAGACGTTCCGCTCGACGACTCTCTCCGCGGCGCTCGGGGACCGGGGCGGCGTCCTCGTCAGCACCGGGTTCGTCTACAGCGCCATCGCACAGAACTGGTGGAAACGCTTCGAGAAGTACGGCTGGGACGAGTTCGAGGACGCGCCGGTCATCGGGATCAGCCGCGACGGTCCCTACGCCCAGAACGACTTCCTCCGCTGGCTGGGGAATCCACCGTTCCGGATGTTCGCCGACGTGAACGGCGGCGTCACGGAGGCACTGGACCTGATGACCGACCGCGACCACATGGCGAACATCTCGACGCCGTGGCGCTCCGTGTTCGTCCTCGATCCCGACCGGGAAGTCCAGTACGCGTACGTGGCCGACGAGTGGATCGGTCCGCTCCCGCACGAGGACGTGGAGGACGCAGTCGCCGACCTCTGACCGGCGGGCTGTCGCCGCGACTACTCCTCGCGGCCGTATATCCGGTCGATCTTCCCGGCGAACCGCTCGACGACGTTGCGCCGTTTGATCTTCATCGAGGAGGTGAGCAGGTCGTTCTCCGGCGTCCACTCGATGGGAATCAGCTCGAACTGCTTGATCCGCTCGTGTTTCTCGAAGTCGTCGTTGATCTCCTCGACGGCCTCGCCGATCCAGTCGCGGACGCGCTCGTCCTCGCAGATGTCGACGGGGTCCTCGGGGACGACGATGTCCTTTCGGTCGGCCCACCGATGGACGGCCTCGAAGTTGGGGACGATCAGCGCCGAGATGAACTTCTCCTCGTCGCCCAGGACCATGATCTGGTCGACCCGCTCGCTCGTCGCGAAGGCGTCCTCGATGGGGCCGGGCGCGACGTTCTTGCCCGTCGAGAGGACGATCAACTGCTTCAGCCGGTCGTGGTAGATCAGGTAGCCGTCCTCGTCGCGCTCGACGATGTCGCCGGTGCGGAACCAGCCGTCGGTGAAGGCGTCCTCGGTCTCTTCCGGGCGCTCCCAGTAACCCTCGGTGACGTTGGGTCCCTTCACGAGCAGTTCGCCGATCTCGCCGTCGGCTTTCCCCTTCCGGTCGGGGCCGATGACGGTATCGTCGAGTTTGGTCTCCATGTCGACGACCGGGATGCCGAGCGTTCCGGGGCGGGCATCGTCCGGTGGGTTCGTGGAGACGACCGGCGAGGTCTCGGTCAGCCCGTAGCCCTCGTAGATTTCCAGCCCCATCCCCCGGAACAGCTCCGCGAGTTCCTTGTTGAGACTGCCGCCGCCGGAGACGAAGAAGTCGATGTTGCCGCCCAGCTGGTCTTTGACCTGCTGGAAGACGAGTTTGTTCGCGACGTAGTAGCGGAACTTCAGCGCCGTGCTCGGGTTCTCGGTGCGGCCGTACTTGCGGCCGATCTCCAGCGCGCGCTCGAAGATGGCCTCCTTGACGCCCGAACTGGAGGCCTGCTCGCGCATGGCGTCGAAGACGCGCTCGTAGACCCGCGGGACGCTCGTCGCCGTCGTCGGCTGGACCTTCTGGAGGTCCTCCTGGACCGTATCGGGGCTCTCGGCGTAGGCGACGGTCCCGCCGGAGCCGAAGGCGAGGAAGTGGCCGGCGGTCCGCTCGAAGACGTGGGCCAGCGGCAGAAAGGAGAGGGACTTCGAGTCCTCGTCCAGCACCGGCACGTCGTCGTCCTTGTCCGGTCGCGGGCCGTAGCGTTTCCGCACCTGGCTGACGTTGGCACGGAAGTTCGCGTGCGTGAGCTTCACCCCTTTGGGCTGGCCGGTCGTCCCCGAGGTGTAGATGAGACTCGCCAGGTCGTCGGGGTCGGTCTCGTCGATCCAGGACTGGTAGGTCTCGGCGTCGAATGCGTCGGCGCCGCGCTCGTACACCTCTCCGAGCGTGAGGATGTCGTCGCGCTCGTCGTAGATGTCCACGTCGTCCATGATGACGATGAACTCCAGGTCGAGGTCGTCCTCGACGCCGAGCACCCGGGCGAGCAGTTCCTCGTTCTCGACGACGACGCCGTCGGCGTCCGGGTCGTCGAGGAGGTACCGGACCTGCCTGGGCGAGGATTCGGTGTAGATGGTCGTGACGACGCCGCCGGCCGCGAGCAGCGCGAAGTCGGTCTGTGCCCACTCCATGCGCGTGTTCGCGAAGATGCCTACCCGGTCGCGGTGTTCCAGCCCGAGGTCACGAAAGCCCGCCGCCAGGTTTCGGACGATTTCGCGCATCTCCTCGTAGCGCAGGAGCGCGAACTCGCCGTCCGCGGGTTCCGGGACGACTTCGTCCGCCAGCGACCGGTCGTAGATCCCGCCCTTGTACTGCTGCGCCGGGAGGGTCGCGTGCCGCTCGGCGCTGTCCTCGAACAGCGCCGGAATCGTGCCCGTGCCCGTCACCTCGTCCTCGTAAGCCGCCTCCGCCGCCAGCAAATCATCGGTGGTCACCATTGTCACCGTCAACGAAAGGTGTCTAAAAAGAACTTGTGGACCCGTCCAGCGCCGTAATCAGGAGGGAAGCACGTCCGATTCGGTGAACTCGCGCCCACACTCGCCACACCGGTAGGTCCCGATACCGACCTTCCGCACTGGTTCGGAGCGGCCACAGTCGGGACAGTCGATATCGACCAACAGCGTCATGTCCGGAGACAGGAGGCCCCCGACCTTGAGTCTCACGCGTAGCGACCCGTTACACCTCCGGTCCCGCCCCCGCCGCACCGCCGCGGCCGGCGGCGAACGCGATTCGAACTCAGGACAAAATTACCGATCGAACCGGGGGAATAAACGGATTGAACGGTCCGAACGGGCGAGTCGGTTTATGAATGTGTGTGAGTGACAGGCGGGTATGGCATCCCAGAACGGACGTGTGATCGCCGCTGCGACGGCCGAGCGCGCGGACGAGTACGGGGACTGGCTGGACGGGTGGGACGTCGAATCGGTATCCGACGACGACGCGTTACTCGATTCGGTCGAGGGCGAGGCAGCGGTCGTCCTCATCGAACAATCGTTCGGCGACTCGCCACCGGAGCGACTGCTCGACCGGATTCGCGAGCGGGGCGTCGACCGCCCCGTCGTCCTCCTGTGCGAGTCGGAACCGGAGGCGGACGGGCTCGCGGTCAGGTTCACGGAGACGCTCGTGACGCCGACCGACGAGGCCACCCTCCTCGAGACCGTCGAGCGCGTTGCCGCCCTCTCGGAGGAGGAGGTCCAGAAACGGGAGTACGTCTCCCTCGCCGCGACGCAGGCGGTGCTGGAACTCCAGCTTTCGCCCTCCGAGCGCCAGTCCAGCGAGGAGTACGATCGGCTCACCGAGCGCATCGACGCCCTGCGGGACCGCGCCGACGGCTCGCTGGACGACGTGGGCGACCAACTCGCCTGAGTCCGCTCGCTCCCTCGCGACCGTCGCTCGGAGGGCCGGACCGAGCGCCGCCGCGCGGTGATCGGCACCGGTGTGCCACGCCACCCGGTCGGGCCGGTGGCGTTCTCGAACGGTGGGAACGGACCGCAACGGTTTTTGGATTTATCTCCGTTTCTCCCCCCGAGATGGAGAAACCACTGCTCGTCACGGACTTTCTGGATCGGGCACGGGACTACTACGACGAACAGGAAGCCGTCGTCGCGACGACGGGGGACCGATACACCTACGCGGAACTCGGTGAGCGCGCCGACCGGTTCTCGGCCGCGCTTCAACAACGGGGTATCGAGAAGGGAGATCGGGTCGCCGTCCTCGATCCGAACACCCACTACCACCTGGAGGCGGCGTACGGCAGTATCCAGGTCGGTGCCGTCCACACGCCGCTGAACTACCGACTCACGCCCGACGACTTCGAGTACATCCTCGCGGACGCCGGCGTCGACGCCATCTACGCCGACTACGAGTACGCCGACCGGATCGAAGCGGTCCGCGAGTCGGTCCCCACTGAGACGTTCATCACGAACGACACCGACGCGGTCGACGGCGACTGGGAATCGTTCGACGCCGTCCTCGACGCGGCCGGCACCGACTACGACCGCCCCGAGATGGCCGAAGACGACATCGTGACCATCAACTACACCTCGGGGACCACCGGCGACCCGAAGGGTGTCTGCCGGACTCACCGGACGGAAACGATCCACGCCTACCTCGTGAGCGTCCACCAGGAACTCTCCGACGACGACGTCTACCTCTGGACGCTCCCGATGTTCCACGTCAACGGCTGGGGACACATCTACGCCGTCACCGGCCTCGGCGCGAAACACGTCTGCACCCGCGGCGTCGACGCCGAGTGGATTCTCGACACCGTCGTCGCCGAGGACGTGTCGTACCTCTGTGGCGCGCCGACCGTGCTGAATATGCTGGTCGATTACTACGACGACCACGACGGCGAGGTGCGGACGCAGGGCGAGAACGACGTCCGGATCGCCACCGCCGGCAGTGCCCCGCCGGAGGCCACGATTCGCCAGGTCGAAGACGAGTTCGGCTGGTACCTGAAACACGTCTACGGGGCGACCGAGACGGGACCGCTGATCACCACCTCCGACGCGCGACGCCTGTTCGACGACGACAGCGACGCCCGGTTCAAGATCAAGAAACGGCAGGGACTGGGCTACCTCGGGACCGACGTGCGCGTCGTCGACGAGGACGGGAACGACGTCCCGCGCGACGACGAGACCCTCGGCGAGATCGTCGTCCGCGGCAACCAGGTCATGGACCGCTACTGGAACAAGCCAGAACAGACAGAGGAGGCGTTCGACGACCGCCTCGAGGGGTACTACCACATGGGCGATCTGGCGACCGTCGACGACAACGGGATGGTCTCGATCAAGGACCGCAAGAAGGATATCATCATCTCCGGCGGCGAGAATATCTCCTCGATCGAACTCGAAGATACGCTGTTCGAGCACGAAGCCGTCGGTGCCGCCGCCGTCATCCCGTCGCCGAGCGAGGAGTGGGGTGAGACGCCCAAGGCCTTCGTCGTCCCCGCCAACGGCGACCCGGAAAACCCGGGCGTCACCGAGGCGGAACTCGTGGAGTTCTGTGAGGAACACCTCGCCCGTTACAAGATCGTCCGCCGGTTCGAGTTCGTCGAACAGTTGCCGACCACTTCGACCGGGAAAGTCCAGAAGTACGAACTGCGACGGCGCGAGTGGGACGACGAGGACCGGATGGTCGGACAGGGATAGAAGCCAGGGCTGGGATTTGAACCCAGGGAGTCTCGATTACAAGTCGAGTGCTTGAACCGCCCAAGCTCCCCTGGCACCAGCGGTGGATTATTTGTTCTCCTTTGAGTGAGTGTCGTTTTCGACCGGTTTCTCCAGGGCGACGCGGTGGGCGTCGTAGCCGTGCTGACGGTAGAACCGCCGCGCGGCCTCGTTACCGGCCATTACCTCAAGCGTGATCGTCTCAACGCCGCGATCCGCGAGTTCGCGCTCGGCCGCCGCCAGCAGTTCGCTACCGACGCCCTCGCCCCGGTACGCTGGTTCGACGTAGATGTTGTGGACGAGCCCGCGGGTCCTGACCGTGGCGAGTGAGCCCAGTTCCACGTCGAACATCACGAACCCGACGATGCCGTCGTCCTCGTAGCGGGCGACGCGGACGTTGTCGCTGACGATGGCGCGTCCGATCCGTTCTCGCATCTCCGCGCGGTTGCCCTCGGCGACGAGGTGTGAGTCGTGGTCGCGCTGTTCGGTCGCGAGGTCCACCCAGTAGTCGGTGAGGCGGTCGACCGCGCTCGGATCGGGCGATTCGACGATCACCTTCGGAGGACTTCGACTGCCGGCAGGCTGTCGCCGGTGAGCATCCGCAGTGCCGCACCGCCGCCGGTACTGACGTGGTCGAACCCCTCGATACCGTGTCGGCGCAGCGCCGCCGCGGTGTCACCGCCGCCGACGATGCTGTACTCGGCGCGCGTCGCCGCGGCGAAGACCTCCTTCGTCCCCTTCGCGAACCGCTCCTCCTCGAAGACGCCCGGGGGTCCGTTCAGGATGGCCGTGCCCGCGGTTTCGAAGGTGTCGGCGTAGGCCGCGATGGTCCGGTCGCCCACGTCGAGGGCCGGCTGGTCGACCGGCAGGTCCTCGACGGCGACCTCGACGCGCTCGCCGTCCCGACCGATCGCCACGTCTTCGGGGACGTTGATTCGGTCGCCGTACTCCTCCAGCAGGGCGCTCGCGTCGTCGATGGCGGTCGCGTCCCGGTCGACGATGGCATCGTGTGACGGGTCCCCGATCCAGACGCCGCTGGCCTCGAGGAAGGCGTTGCCGGTCATCCCGCTCGTGAGGATCTGGTCGGCGAGGTCCCGTTCGAGGACGCTTTCGGCCACGTCGAGGGCGTCGGCGATCTTCGCGCCGCCGAGGGCGTACACCCGCGGCCGCGGCGTCTCCTCGATGTGCCCGAGGACGTCGAGTTCCCGCTCCATGACCCGGCCGGCGTAGCTCGGGAGCCGGGGCGGGAAGCCGATCATCGACGGCTGGGAGCGGTGCGCGGCGGCGAACGCGTCGTTGACGAAGACGTCGAACGCCGGGACGAGCCGGTCGACGAGGAAGGTCTCGGCGGCCTCTTCCGCCGGAAACTCCATATACTCCTCGCTGTAAAAGCGCGTGTTCTCGAGGAGGACGGCTTCGCCGGCGTCGAGGGCGGCGATGGCGTCGCGCGCCTCCGCGGAGAAGGTCGCGTCACAGTACGCGACCGGGTATTCGAGCATCTCGTCCAGCCGTGCGGCGTGGTCCTCCAGACCGGCGAACTCGTCGCCGCCGGGGCGGCCCTGGTGGGCGAGGACGGCAACTCTCCCGCCCCGGTCGAGCAGCTCGTCCAGCGTCCC
Source organism: Halorientalis marina (assembly GCF_023028345.1). Taxonomy (GTDB): domain Archaea; phylum Halobacteriota; class Halobacteria; order Halobacteriales; family Haloarculaceae; genus Halorientalis; species Halorientalis marina. The sequence goes on from NZ_CP095487.1 coordinate 1,517,865, forward strand.
GACGTGCGCGTCCAGACGGGCGTCGTCGGCGAGCCGTCCGTCCGCCGTCAGCGGGCTGTTGATGTCCACGCGCACCCCCACCGTCGCGTCCTCGACGGTGAGGTCGTCCAGCGTCGATATCCCCATACCCCACCTCCCGCGTCGCAGTGGATATGTGTTTTGTTGTTCGTTGATTGCCCTCGTCGCTGCGGTCCGCCGACGGCCTCGGCGAGCGGTTGTGAGAAGATTCATTTACTAGCGAGTGCCTTCTCCTCCCAATGGGTGTGAGCGATTCGTACGCACGTGGGCGACGGCTGGTGATCGAGCAGCCGGGACTGCTCGTCGTCGGGTTCGGCGCACTGCTTCTGTTCGCTGATCTCGTGCGAAAGCTCCTGGTCGGCTCACTGACGGTCGCGTCGCTCGGCGGGTTCGTCTGGAACGGCATCGTCATCGGACTCATCATCGGGCTCGCGGGAATCGGGCTCTCGCTGACGTACAGCATTCTCGGCTTCGCCAACTTCGCACACGGGGATTACGTCTCCTGGGGGGCCTTCTCGGGGTGGGCCGTCGCCTACCTCATCGCCGGCCTCGGTCGCTTCGACGCCGGCGGCCTGCTTCTCATCGGTGCCGGCGACGGCCCGGCACCTGCCGACGTCGGCATCAGTATCGCGACGACGCCCGGCAGTATCGTCGCCGGCCTGGTCGTCGCCGTCGCGTTCACGGTCGGGCTCTCGCTGCTGATCGACCGCGTCGTCTACCGACCGATCCGGGGAGCCGACGGCATCTCGCTGCTCATCGCCAGCATCGGCGTCGCCTTCGCCCTCCGCTATCTCATCGTCTTTTTCTTCTTCAACAGCCGCGAGGGCGTCACCGACCTCGGGTCGGTTCCGAAGTACGACGTCGCAGGGATTTCCGTCACGGCCCACCAGCTCACCATCGTCATCATTGGCATCGTGCTGATGCTCGGCGTCCACCTCCTGCTCCAGTACACGAAACTCGGGAAGGCGATGCGAGCGATGGCCGACAACCGCGACCTCGCTCAGGTCACCGGCATCCCCACCGAGCGGGTCATCAGGACGACCTGGATCCTCGGCGGCGGGCTGGCCGGTGCCGCGGGGTATCTCGTCGTCCTCACACAGGGGACTATCGCCTTCGACCTCGGCTGGCTCCTCCTGCTTCTCATCTTCGCGGCGGTCATCATGGGCGGGATCGGGTCGATCTACGGCGCAATCGTCGGCGGGCTCGTCATCGGGCTCGCCAGTCGCGTCTCGCTGGTCTGGCTCACCAACGACTTCTCGAGTTTCAGCCAGGCCGTCGCCTTCGTGCTCCTCATCCTCGTGCTGTTGTTCCGTCCGGAGGGCATCTTCGGCGGGGTGAGTACGGCATGAGCTCCGAAGCGTCCGGGTCGGCCGGGGACGTGGCGGGGCGCCTGCGGGCGGTCGTCACCGCCACCGACCGCCGGATGGTCGCGGTCACGATGGCGGCCATCTACGCGCTCTTCCTGCTCGCGGGCATGTATCTCGGCCGCGACCTCGCGGGGATGTTCTCGCTCGTCCAGCAGGTCACCTTCTTCACGGCCGTCTACGCGCTGGTCGTGCTCGCCCTGAACCTCCACTGGGGCTACGCCGGCCTGTTCAACATCGGCGTGATCGGGTACATGGCCGTCGGCGTCTACACGATGGCTATGCTCTCGGCGCCGGTCTCCGGGTCCCCGCCCGGCCTCGGACTCCCCGCCCCGGTCGGAATCCTCGGCGGGATGCTCGCGGCGGCGTTCATCGGCCTGCTCACCGCTCTGCCGGCACTCAGGCTCCGGGCCGACTACCTCGCCATCGTCACCGTCGCCATCTCCGAGATCATCCGGCTGACGTTCAACTCCCCCGCTCTCAGCACGTTCAGCCTCGGCGGTGTCACGCTCGGGACCGGCGGCGCGAGCGGAATCGGCGACTTCCCGATCAATCCGGTCAGGGCCCTCTACTACAGAAACCCCGGGGACGCGGCCTCCGAGCCGACCGCCTTCGGCGACGCAGTGTTCACATTCTTCGAGAACTCGCTGTCGATCTATCGCCCGGCGCTCGCACTCGATCTCACGTACGCGCTGGTCCTCGTCGTCCTCGTCGCTCTCGTCTACACCCTGCTGGCCCGCGTGGGCAACTCCCCGTTCGGACGCGTCCTGAAGGCCATCCGGGAGGACGAGATGGCGGCGAAGTCCCTCGGAAAGGACACCAACATGTTCAAGATCAAGACGTTCATGCTGGGCTGTGCGCTGATGGGCGTCGCCGGCATCGCCTGGTTCGGCTACGGTATCGGCGCCGTCTACCCGCAGAGTTTCCGCCCGCGGGTCACGTTCTACGTCTTCATCGCGCTGATCATCGGCGGGGCCGGCTCCAACACCGGGAGCGTCCTCGGCGGGGCGATCTTCGCGAACATCCTCTTCCTGTTCCCGCCGATCCTCTCGAACATCGTCACGCAAACTTTCGCCATCGGCGCGAGCCCGAACAACGTCGTCGAGGCGGTCGGACCGGTCGCGGCCGGCAACCTCGCGCCGCTCGTCGGCTACATCCTCGGCCAGATTCCACAGTTGCGGTTCGTCCTGGTCGGCGTCATCCTCGTCTACCTGATACAGAACCGCCCCGAAGGGGTACTCGGCCACCGTGGGGAGGAAGCGTCGACCATCGACCTGAGTGAGCGGCGCGCCACGGCCGACGCCGCCGGCAGTCCGGCGGCCGACGGTGGGTCCGGAGGTGAGACCGATGAGTGAATCCGAGGAAGTCACGGCGGAAGACGGCGAGACGGCTGCGAGCGATCAGGTCGCCGGCGACAGTGTGACCACGTCCCCCGATGCTCCGCTCCGGATCGAAGACCTTCGAAAGGACTTCGGCGGGCTGACCGCCGTCGACGGTGCCTCCTTCGAGGTCGAAGCCGAGTCACTGACCGGCCTGATCGGGCCGAACGGTGCCGGGAAGTCGACGACGTTCAACTGCATCACCGGCGTCCACGAGCCGACGGCCGGTGCCGTCTACTTCAAAGACGAGTCGATCACCGGGCTCTCGCCCAACGCCGTCGCGAACCGCGGGCTCGTTCGGACCTTCCAGATCGCCCGCGAACTCGCCGAGATGACCGTCCTGGAGAACATGATGCTCGCGCCGAAAGACCAGCTCGGCGAACAGCTTTACCGGTCGGTGCTGCCGGGCCTCCGTGGCGACGTCCGCGAGCAGGAGACGGAGATGCGCGAGGAGGTCTGGGAGACCCTGGAGTTCTTCGAGATCGACCACCTCGCCCGCGAGGAGGCGGGCAACCTCTCGGGCGGGCAGCGGAAACTGCTCGAACTCGCGCGGGCGCTGATGACCGACCCGGACATGATGTTGCTGGACGAACCGTTCGCTGGCGTCAACCCGACGCTCGAGGAGAAACTGCTCGACCGCATCCACGCGCTGCGCGAACAGGAGGGCCTGACCTTCCTGCTCGTCGAACACGACATGGACCTCATCATGAACAACTGCGATCCCGTCATCGTCATGCACCAGGGGCAGGTCCTCGCGGAGGGCCGCCCCGAGGAGATTCGGAACGACGACCGTGTCATCGAGGCCTACCTCGGGGAGGACATATGAGCGAGACGAGCGCGACCGTCGACGTGGACACCTACGCCGACAGCCTCCTGCAGGTCCGGGACCTCGACGCAGGCTACGGCGACCTCCAGATTCTCGAGGACGTGGACCTCGACGTGGCCGACGAGGAGTACGTCACCGTCGTCGGCCCGAACGGCGCGGGGAAATCGACCGTCATGAAATCGGTCTTCGGGCTGACCACGTACATGGGCGGGTCGGTCACCTTCGACGGCGAGTCGATCCACGGGCTCCGTCCCGAGGAGATCATCCATCACGGGATCGGCTACGTCCCACAGAACGAGAACGTCTTCGCCTCCCTGACCGTCGAGGAGAACCTGGAGATGGGTGCGTACATCCTCGATTCGGTTCCCGAGGACGCCATGCAGGCCGTCTACGACCGATTTCCCATCCTGGAGGAGCGCAACGACCAGAAAGCGGGGACGATGTCGGGCGGCCAACAGCAGATGCTCGCGATGGGGCGAGCGCTGATGCTCGAACCCGACCTCCTCCTCCTGGACGAGCCAAGCGCCGGGCTGGCGCCGGACCTCGTCGAGGACATGTTCGACCGGATCGACCGCATCAACGAGGCCGGGACGGCCGTCCTCATGGTCGAACAGAACGCGAAAGAAGCCCTCCGGCGGTGTGACCGCGGCTACGTCCTCGTCCAGGGACAGAACCGCTACGAGGAAGCCGGTGACGTCCTGCTGAACGACCCCGAAGTGCGCCAGCAGTTCCTCGGCGGGTGAGCCAGTAAAACGAAACCGGAGTCCGGTCAGGCCGAGAACTGGATTTCTTCGATGGTCTCGACGCCGCCGCCCTCCTGGAAGCCGAACAGTTCGTAGGTCGCGGCCCGGAGGTCGCCGTTGTCGTCGAAGTCGACGGCGCTGGAGGCGCCCGCGTACTGGATTTCGGTCCCTTCGGCGGCCATCGAGAGGCCGTCGGCGAGCGTCGAGGGCGTCACTTCTTCGCCGCCGGGGTTGGCGACGGCCTGCATCTGCTCGGCGATGGGCGGGCCGGCGTTCTCGCCGGCTTTGGCGTTGGCGAGCAGACAGACCGCGGTGGCGTCGAACGCCTGCGAGGTGAAGACGCCGGGTTCGCTGTCGTACTCGTTCTGGTACTGCTCGGTGAAGTACTCGTTCCCGGGGCCGGCGGCCAGCGGCGCGGTCCCGCGGACGTTCGACATCGCGTTGCCGACGTTGCTCGGGAGGTCCGCGCTCCGCAGGCCGTCGGTCACGAAGATCGGCGTCTCGCCCGGGTAGTCCGTGTAGTAGTCACGGAACAACTGGACGCCGCTCTCGGGGTAGCCGATGACGACCATCACGTCGGGGTCGTCGCCCAGCGCCTGGTTCAGCTGTGAACTGTAGGAGTTCGCGCCCTTGGGGAACGACACCTGGTTCTGGACGGTGCCGCCGAATGCCGAGGCGAAGCTCTCGGAGAGCAGTTGCCCGTAGGAGTTGTTGACGTACATCGTCGCCGCCGTCTCCGCGCTCTCGCGCTCGGCGGCGACCTGTGCCAGCACCTGCCCCTGCAGGCGGTCGGTCGGCGGCGTCCGCCAGATGAGGTTCTTGTCGTCGAGGTCCGTGATCGCCGGCGACGTCGAGGCCGGCGAACACCCGACGACGTTGTTCGGGATGAACACGTTCTCGGCGACCTGGATCGTGACCTCCGAGGAGGCTGCGCCGGTCACCGCCGGATAGCCCGCGTCGACGAGCGTCTGTGCCGCCGACTGCCCCTGACTCGGGTCGGTCTGGGTGTCCTCGACCTGACTGTCGATGGTGAAGTCGGTCTCGCCGTCGAGGACCTTGAACGGGAGCGTCGCACCGTCCCGGATCGGCTGCCCGAGGTTGCCGAGGTCGCCCGTGAGCGGCATCAGGACACCTTGACTGAGTGTCCGGCTGCCGCCGTTACCGCCACCGCCGCCGGTACAGCCCGCCAGTGCGATGGTCCCCGCTGCGCCCAGTCCCTTCACTACGTCGCGTCGACGTACGTTGCGTGACATATTCGATAGCAACTATCGTGCTTAACGTATTAAAAGTGCCCAATCCACTGTCCTATTTTGACATGCTTTCGGGCCCGAGTGCCCCGTTCGGGAGGTCACCCGTCGCGTTCGTCACACGTCCTTGCAGTCGTTACAGACCAGTTGCCCGTTGAACGTGGAGAGATCACGGGTGAGCGAGCCACAGACCTCGCAGATGCCCTGGTTCGAGTATTCGGTGTCGGCGGTCGCGCTCTCGGCGGTGGGGGCGACGGCGTCGGTCATCATCGCCTCGTCGGTTTCCACACTCCGGGCGCCGTTCATGTCCGGGCTGAGCGTCGACGCGGTCACGACGTCGTGTTCCGAGACGATGCCGACCGGCTGTCCCTCCTCCGTGACCAGCAGCCGCCGCGTGTCCGCTCCCGAGATGAGTTCGGTCGCTCCGGACAGCGACTCGTCGGGCGTGACCGTCGGCAGGTCCGTCGCCATCGCGTCGGCGACGGTTAGCCCATCGAGCGATCCCGTCTCGACCGCCCGTTCCAGGACGTCGCGCTCGGTCAGCATCCCGACCGGCTCCTGGCCCCGTAACACCACCACTGCATCGACGCTCTCCTCGAGCATCAACGCCGCCGTCTCGTGGAGCGAGTCCCCCTCGCTCGCGGCCACGTACTCCCGCCGCATCACTTCCCTGACTGTCACGTCTCCATTCATGTGTGTGAGTATCAGCCACACCAGCTAAAAGCTACCTCCACCACGTTTAAGACCGATGGAGAGAAACAGTCGAACTCTGCGGCGGGGAGAAAGACAGCGGGACCGACGGTCGGTCAGAAGTCCAGTTCCACGTCCGCGCCGGTCGCTCGGCAGTCCTCGAGGGCGTGTTTCGCCGCGAAGCCGGCGCTGTGGGCGTTCCTGCCGCGGCCGACACCGACCTTGAGTTCGACGTCGACGGCCTCGTGAACGTGATCGACGGCGTCCTGGTAGTCGTCGGCGTCGAGCGCCGGACAGACCGCGATGATGTTGTCCCCGCCGACGAAAAACGAGAGGGAGTCGTGGGCCTGGCGCATGTAGCGCATGAGTTCGGCGTACCCCTGCTCGATGTGAATGAAGGTGTCGAACTCGTTGAGCTCGTCGGTGTACTTTCCGGTCGCGTCGTTCACGTCGAAGTGCGCGATCTGGACGTCCGATGGCTCGCGGAACTCCTCGTCGATGGCCCGGCCGCGGAGGATTTCGCGCCGGCTCTGGTCCTGGGCGCTGCCGGCCGCCTGGAGCTGTTCGGTGGCGTCCCCGAGCGCCTGGGCCGGGTCGGTCCCCGTCGCGACACTCATACTCATCGTCACCGGGTAGCGGTTGCTGACCGACTCCTGAACGAGCGCGTGGGCGTCCATGTCGAGGCCGTTCGTGACCGCGATCATGTTGTCGAACCGCGAGAAGAAGACGTAGCCGTCGCGGTTGCCGAACAGCTGCGAGAGGTCGGCGTACAGCCGCGACTGCAGCGTCTGGAGGTCAACCTCCCGTCTCGGCTCCGGGGTGACCGTCCACGGGCCGTAGTTGTCGATCTGGATGTGGGTCACCTGCGTGTTCGTCACGGTGCCCGGCGATTCGGCCCGACTCGCTATTTGTCTTTGGAATCGTCCTCCAGGGCCGACAGCCGCGCAGTCAACGCGTCGTCGCCCAGGAACTCCACCGTCCCGAGCATCGAATCGAACGAGACGATGCCCGTCGCCGTCAGTTTCGGGAGGTGTTCCTGGTAGATTTCCGTCCGAGTCGCCCGCCGCTCCGCCCGGGACGCCCCGTCGTCCGTCAGCGCTCGCGCCAGGTCGTTCACCGGAACCGGCCCGTCGCGGTCGACCAGCACGCGTAGCAGCGCCCGGCGCCGGGGGGACCTCAGCAGTTCCTCGATGACGCCCGGGGGCAACGCATCGGTCCGCTCCTCGGCGGTCGTCCGTTGATCCGTAGCCATACGCGACTGTACACCGTACCCCTACAAGTATGTGTCGCGGTCACACACCCTCGCGGTGGCGAGAACTGGCGTGGAAAACGAGGCGTCGTCAGGCGTGCTCGAGTTCGTAGGGCCAGTACCCCTCGTCGCGCATGGCCTGGCCGACGGTCTTGTGGAAGTCCGGGAAGTCCTCGAAGGTCGCCTGATCGACGGCCTCGAAGACGTCTTCGACGCTGACGACGGTCTCGTAGTCGATACGGATCGGCTCGTCGGCGTGTTCCTCGACGAACTCGTCGCGGTCGAGCGGGAAGTCCTCGTCCTCGTCGATTTTCTTCGCGATGATCGCCTGTCCGTACTTGCGGCGCCCCTCGCTGCCTTCCTCGCCATCCGGGTCGTGCGGCCAGTCGCTCATACCTCGGACTCGGTCCGAACGACGCAAAAACGTTACCTTCCGTCGCCGACCCGGCGGGCGACCGGTTCCCTGATTCGAATCCCATGCACCGCTGTGCGCTCACTGTCGTTCGCACGGAAGCGGTGGGAAGGGGATTCGAACCCCTGAGTCCGTGAGGACACCTGCTCTCAAGGCAGGCGCGTTAGGCCACTTCGCTATCCCACCGCACGCGATAGTTCCGCCCGACTCGTCTAAGACCTGTCGGTTACTCCCGGTCGAGTTCCAGCCCGTCTGCCCCCTCAGTCACCGTCAGCCCGATCTCGTCGAGGTACGCCGTGACGTGTTCCGGCCGGAGTCGACCCGCACGCTCCCGCGCCCGCAACTGCGCGAGCGCGGTCACGAGGTCCGCTCCCGTCTCGACGACCGGCTGCATCTCCAGGAAATCGACCGAACAGTCCGCGTCGAGCGCGCGTTCGGTCAGCGTCTCGACCGCCGGCGGCGCGTACGCGTCCGCGAAATCGACCGGTTCGCCAAAGCCCGCGTAGTACACCCGCCCGCCGGATGCCGGGCCGAGAACGACCTCGTGCCGGCGGAGCTTCATGGCGGCGTTGTCGACGGTCTGCCGTGAAAGCAGTGCCGCGGTCGGTTCGACGGCCGCCGCAGTCGTCACTTCCTCCTGGTCGAGCAGGTGCGTGATGGTGTTCCCGACGCGACCGGCGAACGTCGACCCGACCTGTACCTCGAAGCGCGCGTCGTCGGGCGACTCGAGTACGGGCCGGAGCATCGCTCGCACCTCCGCCTCTGCGGATTCCTCGCCCGTGAACTCCGCCGGAAGGTCCTCGTCGGCCCGGTAGTTGACGAGCAACTCCCCGCCGCTCGCCTCCACCGCCCGGCAGACGTCACGGCACATCGCGCTGTACAGTTCGGCGGCTTCACCCGTCGAGAGGGGCGTCGAGTCGGGGAGCGATTCCAGGACCAGGCCCGGCCGCGGCGGGTCCACGAGGACGGCGACGGTGGTCATGAGTGCCACTCGGCGGGGCGCGTCCTTGAAACCGCCGTTCCGGAACGCGCCGAACCGGGGGTTTTTATGTGCCGGTCCGGCGAAGGGGAGGTATGATCTGGCAACAGATGCTGGGCTTTCTCGCCAGTTTCCTCGGGCTCGTGATGGTCGTCGGTGCCGGTATCATCCTCGTGCTGGAGACGTTCGGTGCCGAGTTTCAGGTCGCCGCCGGAATCGTCCTCGCGCTCGTCCTGGTGTCGCTCGGGGCCGTCTCCGCGCTCGCGTCCAAGAACCGCGAGTGGATTGCCAATCCGTACTGGTAACGGTCCGCGACGACCGCGCCCGGGTGACCGGACTCAGCGTTCCCGCCGGCCCTTCGTCTGCCGGTAATCCCGCCCCATCAGCTCCGACATATGTTCGAGGAACGCCTCGGTATCCTCGGGGGACTGTTCGGCCGGCGGGCGCATCGGGACGATCTCGAACCCGCGGCCGCGGATCGTCGTCGCGTGCAACTCCGTGACGTCCAGTTCTTCGGGTTTTCGCGTCGTGTACTCCAGTGCCAACTCCGACAGCGGCCGCTGGCCGACCGGGACGATGATCTCGGGGTTGATCATCCGGAGTTCCCCGTTCAGGTACGGCTCGCAGTTCGTTATCTCCTCGTCGGTCGGTGAGCGCTCGGGATGGTGACACCGGGCGGCGTAGGTCAGGAAGACGTTGTCGACGGCCGGCTCCTCGCTTTCCGGCGCTGACTCGCTGAGCCCGAGGTCGGCGAGGATGCCCTGCACCAGTTCTCCCGCCTCGTCACCCGTGAAGGGGACGCCGGTTCGGTCGGCGCCCTCGCCCGGCCACTCCCCGACGAAGACGAAGTCGCCGGCCACGTCGCCGTAGCCGTGGACGACCTGGGAGCGCGACTCACAGAGCGCCGGACAGTTCCGGCACGTCTCGTCCATCCCGAAGGGGTTCGCCCGCTCCTCCTGTCTCGCGTCCATGTGTCGACGGTGGTCCGGGATCGGAATAAGCGGCCGGGTCGTTTCGGCGGCCAGCGCGTGGAACCAAGCGTCACAGTGACGGTGTCCCGACCCCTACCGATGGTATGCGCCACGCCTCCCGAATCTTCATGCTCGGCTACCTGATCGGGTTCGCGTTCGTGGAGACACAGACTGCGATCTTCCGGGACTACCCCCTGCTCATGTGGGCTGGGCTGGTCGTCGTCCTCGCCATTCTGGTTCGGACGGCCCGTTGTGCCCGTCACTACTGGACGGAAATCCGTGAGGAAGGCGTCGAACTGACGGTGACGTGACCGACAGACGGATGCCGGACGAGGCCCGGTTCGAACTATGGAGCGGGTCCTCGACGACGCCGACCGCACCAAACTCCTCGACGGCGACGACGACCGGTTCTACCGGTCACCGCGGTTCGTCCACCACGTCGACGACGCCTTTCGTGAACAGTTGACCGACCTCTACCGCGAGGTCCTCGACGCCGGTGACGACGTGTTCGACGCCATGAGCAGCTGGGTGTCACACCTGCCCGAGGACCTCGAACTAGGCACCGTCGTCGGCCACGGTATGAACGCCGAGGAACTCGACGCGAACGACCGGCTGGACCGCTGGTTCGTCCGGAACCTCAACGAATCGCAGTCGCTCACACTCGACGACGCGGCGTTCGACGCCGTCCTCGTCGCCGTCTCCGTCCAGTACCTCCAGCACCCGGAGCCGGTTTTCGCCGAGTTCGCCCGCATCCTCCGGCCGGGAGGGGTGTTGGTCGTCAGTTTCTCGAACCGGATGTTCCCGCAGAAGGCGATCCGTGCGTGGCGAAACAGGGATATGGACGGTCGGGCCGCGCTGGTTCGGGACTACGTCGACGCGACCGGCGCGTTCGCCGAGTCGACGGTCCACGCGGCGACCGACCCCGGTCGGGACCCGTTCTACGCCGTCGTCGCGCCGAGAGCGTAGCGCGACTCAGTCGTCGTCCTCGGTCGGCTCGGCCCGCGTCGGGGCGTCTTCGGGGTCGGTCCGTGGGCTGGAGGGGTGATACTCGGTGTCGTACTCCCCCGTCCGACCGTCGAGGCGGTCGGGGTTGATGCGGCCGCCCAGGAGCATGAAGTCGAGCACGGTGCAGTAGAGCATCGCCTCGACGACGGGGACTGCACGCGGCGGGAGCGTCGGGTCGTGGCGGCCGACGACCTGAATCTCCTTTTCGTCGCCCGTCTCCCAGTCGACGGTCGTCTGCTCCTTCGGGATGGAAACGGGCGGATGCCAACTCACTTCGCCGTAGATGGGCTGGCCGGTCGTGATGCCGCCCTGGATGCCGCCGTGGTCGTTGCCGACGGGGACCGGGTCACCGTTCTCGTCAAATTCCCAGTCCTCGTTGTAGTCGCTGCCGGCGGTCGTCCGGGCCTCGCGGCCGATACCGTACTCGAAGTCGTTGACCGCGGGGATGGAGTACATCGCCTGTGCCAGCCGCGAGGGGAAACTGTCGAACCGCGGCGCGCCCAATCCCCGGGGGACGCCGCGACACTCGAAGTAGATGCCGCCTCCGATGGAGTCACCCTTCGTCTGGTACTCGTCGGCGAGTTCGCGCATCTGCTCCGCCACCTCGGGGTCGGCACAGCGGACCTCGTTCTCCTCGCTGTGTTCGAGCATGTCCTCGAAGGTTACGTCGTCGGCGACGATGTCACCGAGCTGGCAGACGTGGGCCTTGATTTCCACGTCGTAGTCGGACTGTGCGAGGACCTGCTTTGCGACCCCGCCGGCGGCGACCCAGTTGACCGTCTCCCGGGCCGAGGAGCGACCGCCCCCGCCCCAGTTGCGCGTCCCGAACTTCGCCGAGTAGGTGAAATCGCCGTGGGAGGGACGGGGCGCGGTCACGAAGGGTTCGTACTTCCCCGAGCGGGCGTCCTTGTTCTGGATGACCATCCCGATTGGCGTCCCCGTGGTGTAGCCGTCCTGGAGGCCGGAGTTGATCTTCACTTTGTCCGGTTCGCCCCGCGAGGTGGTGATCATCGACTGACCCGGCTTGCGGCGGTCGAGGTCCTCCTGAATGTCCTCCTCGGAGAGTTCGACCCCGGCCGGACACCCCGACACGGTACACCCCATCGCCTCGCCGTGGCTCTCCCCGTAGGTCGTCACCTGGAAGAGCCGACCGAAACTGTTCCCGTTCATTACTCCCTCCTGAGTGACCTGGGCATTTCAAGCTTACATTCCCGTCAGGACTCCCGATTCCGCCGCCCCGCCCGGCCGAAGCTTCAAGTACGGAACCGCGACCAGACCGACCCGTGTCCTGACCGACCGACGCGGCGCAGTCCGCGGGAGTACGGCCCCCTGCGCCGCGTGCGACCGGGCCGTCTGTTCGCCCGAGCCGTCAGCCGTGGCTCACACCCGAGTCACGTCCGCGCCGACGCCTGCCAGCACGTCGAAGAAACCGGGGAACGACACGTCGACGTGCTCCGCGCCCTCGATCTCGGTCGTGCCGTCTGCCACGAGGCCGGCGACGGCCAGTGACATGACGATCCGGTGGTCCGCGCGACCGTCCACCGTCGCGCCCTGCAGTTCGGTGTCGCCGCCGTGGATCGTCAACGTGGCCTGTTCCTCCTCGACGGACGCGCCCATCTTCGTCAGCGCTTCGGCCATCGCGCTCACGCGGTCGGTCTCCTTGTAGCGGACGTGCTCGCAGTCCGTGATGGTCGTCGTCCCGTCCGCCGCCGCGCCGAGGACGGCGATGGTCGGGAGCAGGTCGGGCGTGTCCTCGACGCCGACCTCGATCCCCGAGAGTGCCGACCGTCGCACGGTGATCTCGCCGGCATCGCGGTCCCACTCCAGGTCCGCACCCATCTCTTCGAGGATCGAGACGATGGCGGAGTCACCCTGTGCGCTCGGCTGTGCCCCGTGAACACGGAGTTCGTCGTCGCCCGCCAGCGCGCCCGCGGCCAGCAGGTACGACATCGACGAGAAGTCCCCGGGCACCGCGTATTCGCCGCCAGCGGGGGCGTATGACTGCCCGCCGTCGACGGCGAACCCCTCGTCCGTCTCGCGTGCGTCGACGCCGAAGGCGTCCAGTACCTCGAGCGTAATCTGGACGTACGGCGCGGACTTCAGTTCGGTCTCCAGTTCGATCCCGATACCGTCGTCGGTGACGGCACCGGCCATCAACAGCGCGGTGATGTACTGCGAGGACACGTCGCCGGGGATCGAGACCGTGCCGCCGTCGACCGGCCCCTCGACCACGAGCGGTGCCTGGCCGTTCCGGCGCGTGCTCTCGGCGCGCCCGCCCAGTTGCTCGATGGCGTCCAGGAGCGGTCCCTGCGGGCGCGACCGGAGCGAGTCGTCGCCGGTCAGGACGGTCACGCCGTCGGCGAGCGCCGCCGCCGCGGTGACGAGTCGCATCGTCGTCCCGCTGTTCGCACAGTCGATCACGTCCGCGGGGACCGCCGGCCGCCCCGCGAACCCCTCGACCGAGAGGACATCGTCGACATCGGAGCGGTCGACGTGGCCCCCGTAGGCCTCGACGGCCCGCATCGTCGCGCGCGTGTCGGCACTGACGAGCGGATCGGTGACGCTCGCGCCGTCGGCGTACCCCGCCGCGAGAATCGCCCGGTGCGTGTAGCTCTTCGAGGGTGGGGCTTGCACGTCGCCCCCCACTCCGGACCGCGTGATCTGCACGTTCATATCCGCCTCGTCGGCGGGGGCGGTCATGAGGGTACCGAACCCGGTTCGTGGCCGAGAGCGCCCACGGCTGTACCCGTTCGCGACGACCACTGGGGTTTAGGGTATCCCGCCCCTGACTCCGGCCATGAAACCCGACCTCTCGGCCCTCGACGATTCCCTCGACGACGCCGGCGTCGACGGCTTCCTCGTGGACGCCGCCAGCGACGACTCCGACCAGCTGTACCTCTCGGGGTTCGACGCACCGGACCCGTTCCACGCCCTCTACGATGGCGAGGTCCACCTGCTGGTCTCCAGCCTCGAGTACGGCCGCGCGAAATCCGAGAGTCACGCCGCTTCGGTCGATCGCCACGCGGACTACGAGATGCGCCGAAAGGTCGAGGAGTACGGCCGCCTCGACGGGACGCGCCGGGTTCTCGCCGAGTTCCTCGACCGACGTGACGTGGCGTCGGTCGCCGTCCCCGCTCGCTTCCCGCTGGCGACCGCCGATGGCCTTCGCGACCGCGGAATCGACGTCCGAACACCGGAGAGTCCACCCATCGGCCGCGGTGACGGTAACGTCATCGAGGACATCCGTGCGACGAAGACCGACGCGGAGATCGAACACGTCCGCGCGGCACAGAAAGCGAACGAGGAAGCGATGGCCGCCGCCGAGCGCCTGCTCTCGGTAGCAGCCGTCGAGGACGGACCGCTCGTCCACGACGGCGAACCGCTGACGAGCGAGCGCGTCAAAGAGGAGATCGAGGTGACACTCCTCCGCGAGGGGTGTGCCCTGGACGAGACCATCGTCGCCTGTGGCGCTGACGCGGCCGACCCCCACGACCGCGGGAGTGGCCCGCTACTGGCCGACGAGCCGATCATCGTCGACATCTTCCCGCAGGACAAGGCGACGAAGTACCACGCCGACATGACTCGCACGTTCGTCGTCGGCGAGCCGTCCCCGGCAGTCCGCGAGTGGTACGACCTGACTGCGGAGGCGAAGGCGGCGGCCCTCGACGCCCTCGAACCCGGCGCGACCGGCGAAGACGTTCACGACGCCGTCTGTGACGTGTACGAGGACGCCGGCGAACCCACGCTTCGCGACGACGAGAACGCCGAGACGGGGTTCATCCACAACACCGGCCACGGCGTCGGGCTCGACGTGCACGAACAGCCACTGGTCGGTCCCGGCGGCGACGAACTCGAACCCGGACACGTCGTCACCGTCGAACCCGGACTGTACGACCCGGACGTGGGCGGCGTCCGCATCGAGGACATCGTGGTCGTCACCGAAGACGGCTACGAGAACCTGACCGATTACCCGGAACGGCTGGTCGTCGAGTGACTGGTCTCCTGCAGGTCGTCAGTCGCTCGGCGTCGCGGTCGCTGTTGCGGTCGGCGTCGCTCGACTGCGGTTTGCCGTCGCGTTCCGCCGTGCCGCGTCCAGCCAGTCGGGTTGGCCCACGGTGACGGCCTCCGTCGCGGTCACGCGGTAGTCGGCGTGGACGAAAAACGGGTCACCGTCCTGCGTGCCGGTGATGTCGACTCGAGCGAGTCGGATGACTCCCGCTTCATCGATGCGGACGCGCCCGCTCGCGCTGTCGACGGTCGCATTGTCACCGATCGCGGTCTCGACGAGTTCGTACTCCGTCAGCGTCCGCCCCTCGCGGGTGACGGTGCCGCTCTCGTTGAACTCGCCGAACTGGTAGATGCCGGCCAGTCGGTCGGCCGACACACTACGCCGGTGGATGGCGTCGAACGTGTCGTTCCCCGAGCCGAGGCTGCGGTTGTCGTATGCTACCGAGCCGTCGACTCGCGAGCGTGTGTAGATGCTTCCGTTCGCGACGTACCGATCCGCACGGAGTGGCCCCTCCTGCAGTTCGATCAACTGACGTGCCGTCCCGCGGTCGCTCCGGACGGCGAACGAGCGGTTCAGCCGCGTCCGGTTCGTCGAGACGTTGATCCGCATCTCGACCGCGTAGCTCGTGTTCGCGAGCGCTCGCGAGTGATTCTCCAGTCGGAACGTGGGGACCGTGGTGCCGTCTTCCGTCGGCCCCGCTGCCGGCGTCGGCGTGTCGGTCTGCTGGACCCACGAGCACCCCGAGAGCACGACGAGCGCGGCGAGTGCCCCCCCGAGCAGCAACCGCCTATCCATACTCGATAGCGACTGTGAGGGGACAAAAGCCCTCTGGGTCCGGACCCGAACGGCTTTTGAGCGGTGCCCGGCAATCCACGGGCGATGAACGTACTGGTCGTCGGCGCCGGCGTGATGGGTCGGTGGTTCGCCGATGCCCTCGACGCCGGGCTCGACCGACCGATCGCCGTCGCCTTCAGCGACACCGACCCCGACGCGGCAGCCGACGCCGCCGCGAGCGTCGCGGCCGACGCGCGGGCGGTCCCCGCCGACACCGACGAGCGGTTCGAAGCCGTCTGTGTCGCGGTGCCGATTCCGGTCGCCGAGGAAGCCATCGCGACCCACGCCGAGCGCGCCGAGCGGGCCGTGCTGGACGTGACCGGCAGTGCCGAGGGGCCGGTCGCCGCCATGGCCGAGCACGCGCCGGACCACGAACGCCTGAGCCTCCACCCGCTTTTCGCCCCCGCGAACGCCCCGGGCAACGTCGCGGTCGTGGCGGACGAACGCGGCCCCGTCAGCGAGGCGATCCTCACGGCGCTCCGCAACCGCGGCAACCACTGCTTCGAGACGACGGCCGCCGAACACGACCGGGCGATGGAGACGATTCAGGCCCGCGCCCACGTCGCCGTCCTCGCGTTCGGCCTCGCGGCCGAGGACGTGCCCGAGGAGTTCGGCACGCCCGTCTCCGACGCCCTGTTCGATCTCGTCGAGCAGGTCAGCGGCGGCGAGGCCCGCGTCTACGCCGACATCCAGGCCGCCTTCGACGGCGCCGACGACGTGGCCGCCGCCGCCCGCGACCTCGCCGAAGCCGACCCCGAGACGTTCGTCGACTACTACGAGGAGGTCGGCGAGCGACGATGAACGAGTCCCAGCGCGAGGGCGTCCGCTCGAACGCGAAGTACCTCCGCGAGGTCCGTCCCATCGACCCCGAGGAAATCACCGAGTACGTCGAGGGCCAGCCCCATCCGGCCGCGATCCGGCAGGTCCTCCGCGAGGACGCCTTCGAGCTGGGTCTGCTCGAACGCGAGGACGGGACCTTCGAGCCGGTCCCCGACGAGCCGGTGGCGCCCGACTTCGACGGCGTCGAGGAGTTCCCGACCGCTTACGCCATGGCACTGGAGGAGTTGCTCGTCGCGGAGTACGGGGCGGGCTGGGTCGACGGCGAGACGGGCGACGCCATCCGCGAGCGAGTTCGTGACCTCAAAACGGACTACCTCTGGAACAACGACGTCACCTACGACTACGAAACCGCGCTGGCATACGCGTGCTACCACCTGCCGGACTACTACGCGACCGTCCAGTACGTCCTCGCGATACTGGCCGAGGACGGCCTGCTCGACCGGCAACTCCGCGTCCTCGACGTGGGTGCGGGCGTCGGTGGCCCGGCGCTCGGCCTTCACGACCTGCTCCCCGCGGACGCGCTGGTTGACTACCACGCCGTCGAGCCGAGCGACGCCGCGGACGTGCTGACGGCGATGCTCGACGAGACCGGACGCAACTTCCAAGCGACGATTCACCGGACGACGGCCGAGTCGTTCGATGCGGGCGAGACCGTCAGGTCGGACGCGACGTTCGATCTCGTCCTGTTCGGGAACGTGCTGAGCGAACTCGACGACCCCGCCGCCGTCGTCGAGCGCTACGAGGAGTGGCTGGCCGCCGACGGGACGATGGTCGCCATCGCCCCGGCCGACCGCGAGACGGCCATCGGTCTCCGCGAGGTCGAGCGCGCTGTCGAGAACGGGCTGACGGTGTACGCGCCGACGGTCCGACTGTGGCCCGACGCGCGGCCGACCGACGAGGGCTGGTCGTTCGACCGCAAGCCCGACATCGCGGTGCCGAACGTCCAGCGCCGACTCGACGAGGGCGAGCGCGCTACCCCGGACCCGGACCACGACCCCGGTGAGTTCGTCAACACCGTCGTCCAGTACGCTTACGGGCTCTGGCGGCCCGACGGCCGCGAGCGGATCGCGTTCACGCCCGACCCGTCGTCGTTCGCCCGGTTGGCTGATTCGGAGTCCCACGTCACCGACCGCATCGACGTTGTGGCCGTGAAACTCAGCCACGACCTCTCGGACGGCGACGAGGCGAACCCCGTGTTCAAGATCGGCGACGGCAGTCAACAGCGGTCACACTACGCCGTCCTCACGAAACCGTCGGCGCTGAACCGCCCCCTCGAATCGGCGGCCTACGGCGACCTCCTCTTCTTCGAGAACGTCCTCGTCCTCTGGAACGACGACGAGCGGGCGTACAACCTCGTGGTCGACGGCGAGACGGTCGTCGACCACGCGCCGGCCGGCGAGTGACGGCGCCAGTGTCGGTGTCAGTGCCGGCCATGTACCGGCGTCGTCGCCGGTGGCCTTTTGCGGGTTCCACACCGAGGGCGTGACATGACCGAGGACATGAACATCCTCCTGACCAACGACGACGGCATCGAGAGCGCGGGGTTCCGTGCGCTCTACGATGGGCTCTCGGAGACCGCCGACGTGACGGCCGTCGCACCCGCCGAGGACAAGAGTGCGGTCGGCCGGGCGATGAACCACGACGTGGGCGTCCACGAGCACGAACTCGGGTTCGCCATCGAGGGGACGCCGGCGGACTGCGTGGTCGCCGGACTGGGCTCGCTGGCTCCCGACGCGGACATGGTGATCGCGGGCGTCAACAGGGGTGCGAACCTCGGGGCGTACGTCCTCGGGCGCTCCGGGACGGTCAGCGCCGCCGTCGAGGCCACCTTCTTCGACGTGCCCGCGATCGCCGTCTCGCTGTACGTTCCCGTCGGCGAGGACACCGCCTACACCGACGTCGACGTGGAATACGACGCGTACCGTAACGCCACGCAGGCCACGACGTACCTCGCCGAACACGCCATTCCGGCCGGCGTCTTCGAGCAAGCGGACTACTTGAACGTGAACGCGCCGGTCCCGGATACCGTCCCCGGCGACGACCGCCCGGAGATGGCAATCACCGAACCCTCGACCGTCTACATGATGGACGCCTCACAGGAGGAAGGCCGGGTCATGCTCCACGACCGCATCTGGGAACGGATGGCGACCGGCGACATCCCGGACGCCGAGGGCACCGACCGACGGGCAATCGTCGAGGGGAAAGTCTCGGTTTCGCCACTCACAGCCCCGCACACGACCGAACACCACGAAGCACTCGACGGTCTCGCGGAGACGTTCCCCTCGTCGACCGACTGACGGATACTCCTCTGGCACGCTGTCGAGGCGTGGGCCCCTGTGAGCGCGGGACTCGCCGGTCTGCCAGCGAACAAGACTTAAACGGTTCGCTCTCTCAACCCCGCATATGGCTAGAGTCGAGGTCGAGTTGCCGGATCGCATTGTCAACGATATCGAACAGATGGTCCAGCAGGGCGAGTTCGTCAACGAAGACGAGGCCGTCGAGAAACTGCTCCAGCAGGGCGTCGCCGCGTACGGCCCCGTCGAAGAGGAGGAGGACGCCCCCGGCGAGGACCTGTTCACCCAGTCGACCGCCGAACAGCAGGACCCCGCCGCGATGGACGACCCCCAGGAAGACGACTACGGCTTCTAAGCGGACGCGAAAATCCAGCTCGTTTATTCGAATCGGCGGACACTTTTTCCTCCCCACTCCCTGCCGATAGGGTATGCCACGGAGCTCGTCGTCCGTCCTCTCACAGCGGGGGTCGGGGAACGCGAAGAGTCCGCCGCTCGGAATCAAAATCTACTGCGTTTTCGGCGTGGTCGGCCTCGTCGTTCTGGCGATCAGGATACCGCTCATGGCTGGCCTCGTCCCCGGCGTCGGGGGGCTGGTCGCCGCGCTGATCGCGACGCTGCTCGGTATCGTCCACGCCGTCTCGCTCGTCGGGCTCTGGCGTGTGGTGTCGTGGGGCTGGCTCCTGGCAGTCGTGATGCAGGGGCTCTCGGTCGTTTTCTCCCTGTTCAGTGGGAGCGCCCCGTCGCTGCTATTCAGCGCGCTGATTCTCGTGTACTTCTTTCTGGTTCGGGAGCACTACACCGACTGACCGCCGCCGGAACGAATCCCACAATGGGGCGGGTTTTTGAAGCCGACACCAGAACTGGGCGGCAGGAGGCGATACACGATGGACCAGACAGTCGTCGATCTCCTCGCCGGCAACGGCGAACACGCCGAGGAGTTCGGCGACCGCTTCGACGACCTGCAACACGCACAGCACCCTGGCGCAGTCTCCGTCTGCTGTTCGGACTCGCGCGTCCTTCAGGACGCGCTGTGGGGAAATGAGACGCCCGGTGAGGTGTTCACCGTCGGGAACATCGGCAACCGCGTCGTCCAGCGGACGACCGCCGGTGAGGCCGTCTCCGGAGACGTCCTCTACCCTATCGCACACACGGAGACCGACACGGCCATCGTCGTCGGCCACACCGGCTGTGGCGCGGTGACCGCGACCTACGAGGCGGTGACCGGCGACCTCTCCGATGCCCCGGGAATCGAACACTGCGTCGATATCCTGAAACCCCGGATCGAACCCGGTATCGAAATCCTCCCGGACGGCCTCGACCGCGAGACGGCCGTCAACCACCTCGTCGAGTACAACGTCGACCGGCAGGTCGACTTCCTGCTGGACAGCCACGACGTGCCTGAGGCTGCCACGGTCGTCGGCGCCGTCTACGACTTCCAGGACGTGTACAGCGACCACCGCGGCGAGGTCCACGTGATCAACGTCGACGGCGAGCGGGACGTGGCGGCGCTTCGCGATACTCACTCCGAAGTCGACGACCGGATTCGCCGCCTCTGGACGTACTGACTCCAGCATCCTCGTTAGCGGTCACGACGCTCCACGCCGACCGTCCCGACGAGCGGGAAGACGCCGGGGCGTGTCTACGGACTCGAACTGCCCAGCAGGGGCGTCTCCGTGACGCTACCGCGATTCGCGCTGCTCCACCTTGTTCATTGACTGGTGTTACAGATTCTGCTTCGATTGTCGCTATCCAACGAAAAGCATCAATCGTGGCAGCGGTACAGGCACCGCTACGACGCGTGAGTGGGGTGACTACCCATCGCTGCTGGTCTCGGCGGAAGGGTACGGATAGTCGGAACTCGCCGACGCGAAAACGAGTCTGAACGAGGAAATCGGCGAGCCACCGGTCTGTATGGGGTGGAATAGTGCCGAGCGGACGGTCACGTCTGGAACTGCTGAAACCATCGGGCGATTTCCTGCTGGAACTGTTCGAACCAACGGAGGTCGTCGTGGAGAACGTCGAACACGACCTCGTGGTCGATGTCGCCATATCGATGGGCGAGAATGTTCCGGAATCCGATGGCTTCTTCCATTTTCTCCTGCGTTTCGCGTGAGAGGATGTCCGCGTTCCCGAGGGCCTGCATCTCTTGTTTTGCCGTTCCGGTTGGGGAGAGTCCTTTTGCCGAGCGAATGTGCTGAGCGAGGTCGATGCACGCTTGGACGAGGTTCAGCAACGTGCGTTCGTCAGCTCGTTGCGTCACCATGTCCTCGACGTACTCCTCCTTCGACATCCCGCGCATCTGCTTCAGGTCGTCAGTGTACCGGTTGATGTATCGCAGTTTATCGACGATGACATCCTCATCGACCATCTACGTATCTCCCCGAGCCAGTCGGTCGATGAACTCTCGGCGCTCCCGCTCCCGTTCGTCTGCGCTGGCCTCGTAGTCCTGTTTCACTCGTTCTCGGTACGACTCGACGGTCTGCTCGTCGCCAGCGAGAACGATTCCGTCTCGGAGTGCAGCGTGAGCGACTGGCGTCGGGAGCGAGCCGACGTCACTCACATCGACGAAGCCATCGGCGTACTCCTGTAGATGGGCATCGATGCGGTTGCGAAGGCGGAACCGTTCGTGGGCATCCATCTCCTCGGGGAATCGAAGGGCAACGTCCACATCCGACGAAGCATCGGCCGTACCCCGAGCGTGCGAGCCGAACAGCACCGCGAAGACAACCTCCGTCTGGGCGAGGTAATCGCTCATCTCATCGAGGTCGACGCCCTCAACGGCCGGCTCGCCCGCACTCGCCATACGAGTCCGTTCGAGAGCCGTCACTAAGACGTTTGTGTCCCCCAGCAGACTCCGCCGCCATCTCCGTTAGATGCTACCTGGACTCACGCTGCTCCACCTTGTTCAACTCGATGAGCAGGCGGAAGACGGCCTTCACGAGGTTCGAGTCCACGTCGAACCGTTCGGCGTTCTCGCCGGCGCGGTCCATGACGGCCTGTTCCTGATCCTCGTCGGTGGTTGGCAGCCCCTTCTCCGCTTTGACGGCGGCGATAGTCTCGGCGACGTAGGTGCGCTGGGCGATGAGTTCGACCAGTTCGCGGTCGATGGTCTGTATCTCCTCGCGCAGTTCATCGAGACTCATGTCGTCCGGGCGCCGTCGGTCTGTGTTGTCGTCAGCCATGTGTTACCCTCTCTGTCGTTCCAGTCGTCCTGCAGTGCTTCGAGGTCGGCGCGGTCGCCGACCGCGGTGAAACTCGGGCCGGTGCCGGACAGGGACACGCCGGCGACGCGGTCCATCGCCTCGATCAGCGGGTCGGTCGGGAATCCAAGCGCCGCGCAGTAGGCGAGTCCGTTGACGGTCATCGCGCGGCCGTACGCGCCGTCGAGCGCGAGCTCCGCAACGAGGTCCGCCATCGGCGCGACCCGCTTGCATCGCTCCACGTCCGCGTCCGCGGAGAAGGAGCGCTCAGGTGGCGTCCACACGAGCACGTCCCAGTCCACTTCGTCGCGGGCGAGGAGTTCGTCTTCGGTGTTGTCCGTGACGGTGACGCCGCCGAGCATACTCGCGCTCGCGTCGTCGAACGCGCCGGTGATCGTGACGCCCGCGTCCCGGGCCGCGTCGACGCCGATGCGACAGGCGTCCTCGCGGGAGATCTCGTCCGCGGTGCCGAGCGCGTCGAGCGTCGCCAGCACCGTCGCGTTCGCGGCGGCGCTCGAACTCTTGAGCCCGGAGGCCATCGGCACCTCGCTCTCGGTGCGCACGTGACCGCCCTGGCCGTCGCCGAACCGCTCGACGACGGACTCGACGCACCGCTCGATGAGGTGCGTGTCGGCGTCCGGTGCGCCGGTGATCTCCCCCGTGACCTCGCCGCCGGCGTCGAGTTCGACGGTCGCCTCGGTGTAGGCATCGATGGCGAACGCCGACCCCGTGCCGGTCGCGAGGGCGTTCAGTACGGTCCCTGCCGCGGGTGCGACTGCCCGGCCGTCCATCACCCGATTCTCGCAGACCTCGGTACTTACCTGTGGTGGTTGCCGGTCGACGGGTCGGCGTGGGAGCGCTGGCAACCGCCAACGGTGACGCTTTTCCCGCTCTCGGCGCTACCGAAAGGTATGACATATCACAGCGACGTGTCCCCGGAAACCCTCCCCGTCTCGCTCACCGACGACGGAATCGAGGTGGAGTACACGGACGGCCGGACGACGTTCTACCGCGGGGTGCCGGAGAAACGCGAGGGCGACCTCCGGACCCCGCCCGGCAAGGAAACCCACGTCCTCGTCACCGATGCGACGGAGACGCAGGGCGTCCTCGTCTACGTCAACGACCGCAAGACCCACGACGACATCCTCGACGAGACCGGCGTCGGCCGCGTCCTGCTCGATCTCGACGAGGAGACGACCGTCTTCCCCGGCGTCTCCGTCACCAACGAGCAACACCGCGTCCACGTCGAGGCCGATTTCGATTCCCTCGACGGCCGCGTGTTCGTCTTCGCCGAGGACGAGATGCAGGAGTTCTCCTTCGAACTCGTCCCCGAGGGTGATGGGTCGTGAGCGACACCGACCCCGACGCCGCGACGGACGGCGGGACCGATACCGACGACCAGGAGAACGTCCTCGGCGGCGACCTCGAGCCGTGCGGGACCGACCCCACGACCGGCTGGGCGCGGGACGGCTACTGCCGCTCGCATCCCCGGGACACGGGGTGTCACGAGATCTGTGCCGTCGTGACCGACGAGTTCCTCCAGTACAGCAAGGCCCAGGGGAACGACCTCGTCACGCCCCGCCCTGAGTTCGATTTCCCGGGGCTGGAGCCGGGCGACCGCTGGTGTCTCTGTGTCGGGCGCTGGCTGGAGGCCCACGAAGCGGGCACGGCGCCGCCGGTCGTGCTGGAAGCGACCAATAAGGCCGCCCTCTCACGGATCCCGAAGTCGACGCTCAGAGAGTACGAGTACGAGGGCGACGACGGTCCCAACGCGGACGGCGATGGCGGTACGGACTCGGACGACGATGGTCCCAACGCGGACGGCGAAGCCGAGACGTGATCCCCGTCAGCGCACCGTGAACGTCTCCGGGAGGTCGATGGGGACGCTCCCTTTGGTGTAGCCCTCGAAGTACCCCTCGGGCCACGCGCGGAAGACGACGGCCGGACGGTGTCGTACCTCGGGTTTCTCGGCGACGATGCCCCCCCAGTCGGATTCCGGGAACGACGAGCAGTCGACGAACAGCGTGATGCCCCCGCCGTGTTCCTGGAGTTGTCCGGTGGATTTCGTCTCGGCCGTCTCCCGGATCGCTTTCACCGCCGAGTTGGCCGACCGACGGCCCGGCGGCCGCGGGCGCGTGACTTCGACGAGCGTGCCGTCGCCGTCTTTGATCGCGCGGAAGTCGATGGAGTGACCGGTCGCGACTTCGATCTCGGGCGTGAGGTCGTAGTCGGCGTCGTCGAGCAGGCGCGCGACGGTGAACTCGCTCATCGACGAGCGCATCCGGTCGAGGTTCAGCTGTTCGCTCGTCCCCAGCTTCGCGGCCATCGTGTAGCGGTCGTCGATGATCCCCCGG
Organism: Halorientalis marina; assembly: GCF_023028345.1. Classification (GTDB taxonomy): domain Archaea; phylum Halobacteriota; class Halobacteria; order Halobacteriales; family Haloarculaceae; genus Halorientalis; species Halorientalis marina. The sequence goes on from NZ_CP095487.1 coordinate 1,542,279, forward strand.
TCGAGGAGGTCCTCGTAGAAGGTCAGGCCGGCGTCGCGGTCCGTGTCGGGGAAGCCGGCGGCGTAGTCCCGGAAGAACTCGCGGGCGGTGTGTCGGCCGTCCTTCGAGAGAAGCACGGGCAGGAAAAAGCGCGCGAGGTTCGGGAACGACTCGAGCCAGGGCTCTTCCTCGTAGAGCGTCGCGAGCAGTTCGCGTTCGGCCCACTCCGCGACTCCGTCGTCGACCTCCGCGAAGGTGTACTTCTCGGTCCGCCAGAGGGTCTTCGGCGTCTCGGTGTTGCCCAGCCAGAAGGCGTGGTCGTCGGTCCAGCAGAAAAGCGCGAGGTCGCCGTTGCCCATCTCCAGCCGACGGGCCTCGTAGCCCGCCGGCGGTTTGTACCACGGCCCGTCGAGGCTGGCACCGAACTTCGACTGCAGGGGCTGGAGGAGGTCCGAGCGGACCCGTCCCTCCGTCCAGTGCTCGTTCGACCGGCGAAAGCGAAGCGGTGTCGCCACACTCGCCGCTTCCGCACGGAGCGATTTACGCCTTTGGTAAAACGCGCGGGTGCGAGACGGGGACGCCGTCACACCCGAACCGTCGGGGACGGGTCGCGACCGCCGCTGATGATGCGGTCCACCACGTCGTCGATGTTCGGTGCGTCCCCGTCGTCGTGTTCGTCGGACGGGTAGTGCGGGACCAGTGGCATGGTACCGCCTCCGTTCCTAGCTAGTCCAATCACGGTAAAAAATCGTTGCGGCGGGGTGACCGGACGCCCGGCATCTCTCCGACACGCGGGCGCCGGCGGAACGCTGTCAGTCGTCGGCGGGTTCACCGACCGCGCCCGACATGCTCGACGACGCCGCGACGGTCTCCTCGTTGCTCGCGACCCAGCGCAGCAGCAGGAACGCGAACACGTACTTCGCCAGCACGTCGAGCCCCGAGTAGCCCCAGGAGGTGATCCCGGTACTGACGAGCGCGAGTCCCTCGACACCGACGGCCCACACGATGGGGTAGCCCAGCCACAGCACGACCGTCAGGATTCGCAACGTCGAGAAGATGTCGTCGGTGCCCGCGGCCTTCGCCTTCGCCGGCCACTCCGCGATTAGGGCGTACAGCACCACGAGGAAGAAGGCACAGCTGATGCCGTAAAACGCCCAGCGGAGCGCGTACGACGAGGTGGTCAGGGCCGCCGCCAGCCCCGTCACGCACATGCCGATGTCGGCGGCGATGACGACGAACATGTCTCCCACGTCCACGTCGGCGAGCAGCCCGAGCGCGAGCAGGATCATCGGCGTCGACAGCGCCCACGTGAGGTACCGTCCCCACTGGCTGAGGACCTCCTGCCCCGCGAGCGCGTGGCCCGCCGGCATCTCGATGAGGCCGAGCGTCAGCCCCGACGCCATCCCCAGGTAGCTCGAAATCGAGACCAGCGGGATCATGATCGTCGCACCGAAGATCAGTTTCGCCCGACTCTCGCGGACGGACCGTCCCATGTAGACGAAAAGCAGCGTCGACAACCCGGCCAGCGCGATGTTCACCCACAACGACGCGTTCAGTAACGTGTTCCCCTGAACCTGGTTCAGCACCTCTCCCTGTGTCTGTAGTGGTACCGAAACTGCGGTCGGTATCGTAGCCGTGGTCTCTATCATACGGAGCGTACAGATACTGGGGCGTCAGAATAATATAAATACCGGCGCGGGAATCGGTCGGCAACGGCAAGGGAAAGTGTCGGTTCGTCAAACCCGACGGCCGCCGGACCCCCGTTCCGACCCGTGCCGGCCGCCGGCCAAGCACGTCAACCGCGCCCGGCGCGTGCCGACAGTCGAAGCCGAACAGGTTCGGGACCAGTCCCTCGGCGCCGGAACACTTCTCCCGTGTATGACCGATGGGGAGCACTCCGACGCGGCCGACAGGGAGGCGCGCCTTCGTGACCTGGCCGACGACCTCCGTGATCACGACGAGGTCGCCGACGCGTGGCTGGCGAAGAGCTTCACGGACCGGCTGTTCGTCGTTGACCTGGAGCCGGACGCGACGCTCCCGGACGAACTCCCGGACCGGCTCGCCGAGTACGACCTCTACGGCGCGAACGAGGTGTACGACGTGAGCGAGGACTCGCGGTCGTTTTCGGGGGCTATCGCGGGCGCGAACCGTCACCAGTTCGTCGACGTGCGCACTCGCGGCGACCACCAGTCGTACGTGCTGGAGTGATCGGCGTCGCTAGATGGACGTATCACTCCGGCCGCGAACAGCAGCGACTCGCCACGGTCCCCCGTGGGCCTACCGTTCGTCGTGCGGTGGAAGCTCTTCGCCACAGCGCCGACAGTACTTCATCGGCGCGCGGGACTCCTGACCCTCTCTGTCGACCGTGACCTTTCGGCCACAGTTCTCGCAGGCGATTTTGGTCATGATCGGCTGGCCGCGAACCGCCGCGGTCGACGGCACGTGTTGACGTTCCACGCCGGCACGCAAAAAGCCACCCCCGGACCGTTCCGGGTCATATATCGGGCTCAAGCCCCTTCATCAGTGCATGGGAGAGGACCACGGCGGGTTCGAGGACGTTCGCGAGAACGTCGACGGCCACCCCATCCTGAACCTGCTCGGCTACGCACGGCCCTACTGGCCGCGGCTGACCCTCGGCGTCGTCGCCGCCTTCCTCACCCGATTCGCCCGTCTCGTCCCGGCGATCATCGTCGCGACGGCCATCGACCGCCTCATCATGCGCCGGGGCGAGCCCGGACTGCTCGCGGACATCGGAATCGTCCCCGCGGACCCCATCGTCGGCGAGGCGGCACGGCTCGCCTTCCTCCGACAGCTGGTCGTCATCGCGGCGCTCGCGTACCTGCTCCGGTCCGCGACGCGGTTCGCCTCCCGATATTTGCTCCAGTCGACCGCCCAGAAGGTCCAGCGCGACCTCCGGGACGACACCTACGACCACCTCCAGCACCTCTCGATGGACTTCTTCGCCAACCACCAGACCGGCGGGATGATGTCGATTCTCACCTCCGACATCAACCGCCTCGAACAGTTCCTCAACACGGAGTTCAGGCAGGTAATCCGGGTGGTCGCGACCGTCGGCGGTATCGCAATCGTCCTCACGTACTACTCCCCGCGGATCGCGCTGATCGCGCTCGCGCCGGTGCCGATCATCGGGCTCGCGAGCTACCTCTTTCTCTCCTGGATCGAACCCCGCTACAAGTCCATCCGCGAGACGGTCGCCCGCCTGAACACCAGGCTGGAGAACAACCTCAGCGGCGTCGCCGTCGTGAAAGCCTTCGGCCGCCACGACTACGAGGGCGACCGCGTCGGCGACCAGAGCCAGACGTACCACGACGAGAAGGTCGGCGCGCTCCGGATTCGCCGCGGCTTCTTCTCGGCGCTCCGTCTCCTGACCGGCGTCGTGTTCGTGATCGTCCTCTTCGTCGCCGGCCGGGACATCATCCTCCGCCCTGAATCCGGCGCGATCACCGCGGGCGCGTTCGCCGCCTTCTTTCTCTACCTCCGGCGGCTCTACTCGCCGATGCGCCGGGTCGGCAAATCCGCCAACAAGTACCAGCTCGCCAAATCCAGTGCGGAGCGCGTCTTCGGTCTGCTCGGTCGCGAGCCGGCGGTCCAGTCCCCGCCGAACGCCCACCTCCCCGACGGTATCGACGGTGACGTCGCCTTCGACGACGTGACTTTCGGCTACGACGAGAGCGGTCCGGTCGTCCGGAACGTCTCGCTCGACGTGGCCGCCGGCGAGACCGTCGGGCTGGCCGGCGAGAGCGGGGCCGGGAAGTCCACGCTGTTGAAACTCGTCTCCCGGTTCCACGACGTGGACGCGGGTGCGGTGCGGGTCGACGGGCGCGACGTGCGCGAGTACGACCTCCAGGCGCTCCGCGACGAGATCGCCATCGTCGAGCAGAACCCCTACCTGTTCTCCGGGACGGTCGCCGAGAACGTCGCCTACGGCGACAGCGAGGCCCTCGACGCGCTCGAACGGGACGAGGACGCGGTGCGGGAGCGCCTCGAAGCGGCCGCGAAGGCCGCCGAGGCCCACGCGTTCGTCACCGACCTCCCCGACGGCTACGACACCCAGATCGGCGAGCGCGGGGTCAAACTCTCCGGCGGCCAGCGCCAGCGCATCGCCATCGCGCGGGCACTCGTCAACGACCCGGCGATCATCGTCTTCGACGAAGCCACGAGCGACGTGGACACCGAAACGGAGGAGCGCATCCAGCGGAGCCTCTCGCGGCTGGTCGAGGACCGCACCGCCTTCGTCATCGCCCACCGCCTCTCGACGATCAAGGACGCCGACCGCATCGTCGTGATGGACGACGGCGAAATCGTCGAGCGCGGCACTCACGACGAACTCCTGGCGACCGCCGGCGACTACGCCGCCCTCTGGAACGCCCAGTCCGACCGCGGCGACGCCGTCGCCGACGACTGACTCCCTGCGCTACTGTTTCGGGCGACACCAACGGTAAGGGACTGCCCCACGTGGACGAGCCTATGGGACTCGACGCCGCGTTCGCCACTTTGCCCGACCCGGGGTCGTACACGTTTCCCGACCCCTCGATCCCGCAGGGCGACCCGGTGATGCCGGTCGCGCTCACGAGCGACGAACTCGACGCCCTGCTCGACCTCTATGAAGTCTTCGTCGCCGTCGACCCGACCGGTATCGACACGAACCCCGTCTTGCAGGCGACGAGCCAGTTCCTCCGGGAGACGTTCGGCACCTCACTGGAGCGGCCCGACGAACGCCTCCACGACGACATCGCGGGGATGCTCAACGACTTCTCCGACGACCTCGGCGGCGAGTCCATCGGGGTCGTCGACGCGACGCCCGCCCACCACCGGACACTGTACTTCTTCCTCGGGGGATGCAGGGCCTACCACGTCGCGCCTCACGTGGGGTTCGACCCGCCGGTGCCCGCCGTGGAGACTCTCGCTGCGGTCTTCGAGCGAGTCCGCGAGCAGGAGTACTACCTCAAGCGGCCCGGGACCGTACTGGAGTAGTTCGGCCGGCGAGCGGTTCGAGGTGACCGCCGTTCCCAGGGACTGTCAGGGTTCGACCACGAGTTTCCCGAACGCCTCGCGGTCTTCCATGTCAGCGAACGCCCGGCCGGTCTCCTCGAGCGAGTAGGTTCTACTTACCACCGGTTCGAAGCCGCCGTCGGCCACGAGGTCGACCAGCGTCGCCAGTTCCGGCTGGGTCCCCATCGTCGACCCGATGACCTCGTTGTGGCCGAGGAAGAAGGGGGCGGCGTCGAACTCGCATTTCGGGCCGGCCGTCCGCCCGCAGATGACCTGCTTGCCGCCGCGTTTCAGCACTTTCAGCCCGAGCTTCGTGTACTCCCCGGCGAGGTGGTTCAGCGTCGCGTCGACCTGGCCGATCTCCCACACGGCGCTCTCGATCTCGTCGACGTCCGCCGACTGGACCGTGTGGTCACAGCCCAGTGATTCGAGCCGCGAGAGCTTCTCCGCCGAGGTCGAGGTGCCGATGGTTCGCGCGCCCATCACGTCGGTGAGCTGGACCAACGCCACGCCCACGCCGCCGGCGGCGCCGGGGACGAACAGGAGGTCGCCCGCGCCCGCCTCGGCCTTCCGGAGCATGTGGAACGCGGTCAGGTAGGAGGTCGGCAGGGCCGCCGCCTCGGCGAACCCCACCTCGTCGGGCAGGGGAATCAGCCGGTGGGCGTCGACGGCCGCCTGCTCGGCCAGCCCGCCGTGAAACAGCATGAACGACTGACACAGGTTCTCCGGCCCCTCGCGGCAGTACTCGCAGGTGCCACAGGTCTGGTTCGGGCAGAGGAGGACGCGGTCGCCCTCGCTCACGCCCGCGCCGTCGCCGGTCTCCGAGACGACGCCGGCCACGTCGAGCCCGGAGACGAACGGCGTCGCCCCTTCCGAGACCATCGCCGAGTCGTTCTGGAGAATCCAGAGGTCGTGTCTGTTGATCGAGCAGGCTCGCACGTCGACGACCGCCTCGCCGGCCCCCGGTTCGGGGTCGTCCTGTTCGATGATCTCGACGCCGTCCGGTCCGATCAGATCGCTGAACGCGGCTGCGCGCATGCACACCGAGTCGGGCGGTCGCCGCTTATGCGTTGCGCCGGACTCAAATTCCCCGCCCCGTTACGCCAGGGCATGACCGACGATTGGGCCACACAGCTCCGGGAGCACCGCGACGAGAAGGACCGCTTCTTCGCGGACCACCGCCAGTCACCCATTCCGCCCGAGGAACGCGACGGCTTCGACGGCCTCGCGTACTTCGACCCCGACCCCGCCTACCAGGTCGAGGCGACCGTCACCGTCCACGACGACCCCGAGTCGCGGTCGCTCGACACGACGACCGGCCGCACCATCGAGTACGAGCGGGTCGTGACGTTCGCGTTCGACCTCGACGGCGAGTCCCGCGACCTTCACGGCTATCGCCAGCCCGACGACGACTCCCTGACCGTCTTCGTCCCGTTTCGGGACAAGACGACAGGGCAACAGACGTACGAGGAGGGCCGGTACATGGAACTGGAGCCGGACCGCCCGCTCGAAGACGGCGACGTGGTCACGCTCGATTTCAACCTCGCGTACTCCCCGTTCTGTGCCTACAGCGAGACGTTCGACTGTCCGCTGCCGCCCGCGGAGAACTGGCTCGAGACGACCGTCGAGGCCGGCGAGCGGACGCGCGAGTGAGTTCCGCCGGCACACTCCCGTCAATCTACGAGCGGACCGACAGAACGCAGTCTGCCAACAGGCACGCGCCGCTCCGATAGTGACAGGTCTCCCGACGATACAGACGGAAAACAGCGATTAGAACCGTCTTAATCGACGATACTGCCAATATGTACTGTATAACGAACCTCGACGCGCGGAGAGCGGATGCATGGAAGAGCCGCGACCGTCGACGGTCACGTCGTCCGACAGCGATCGGCCGGATCGAGGACGGCGTGGCCGGACGTCGACTGGCGGTCATCGATGGGACACGTCCCAGCGAATTTCGACCGGATTACTGTCGACGTTCGAGGACACACTCGCATCGAGATTCGGCGTCGAGCACGCGATCACGGCCCCACCTGGTGTAGACCCATTGGAACTCGCGTTACGCAGCGCCGGTGTCGGCCGGGACGACGCTGTTCTCGTGTCGGTGTTCGCACCCCGTGCAACGTTCGAATCTATCATCGCGGTTGGCGCACGCCCGGTCGTGGTCGACGTGAACCCGATCACGTACACGATGGCCACCCTCCGTCTGGAGCAACTGATCGAAGCGACGGCCGACCCTGCGGCGATCGTTCCGACACACTCCTGCGGACAACCGGCAGAGATGCACCGGATTCGGGATTCGGCCCGTGCGAATGATCTCCACGTGATCGAAGACGCGCGGCGATCGATCGGCGCGACCTACCAGGGCGAGTCCGTCGGCACGATCGGCGACGTCGGCTGTTACGACCTCTCCGAACCGGGTACGTCACAGCCCTGTGGCGCGGTCGTTACCGACGACGCCGAACTCGCCCGACGGTGTCGGTGGACACAATTCTCTGCGGCCACGGGAGCCGGAAAGCCCGTAGCGAGCGACGGGACGGCAGCTGCACGAACCGCCACTACCGGTCTCGAACGACTGTCCGGGCTGGAAACGCGGATCGAACACCGTCAGGAGCTCGCGGACGCATACACCCGGCGGCTCTCCGATATCACTCCGGTCAGGCCGCCACAACGTCGGCGTGATACCGAGCACGTATTCACCACCTACGCTCTCTGGGTCCCCGACCTGCCGGCGGTTCGGGCGTCCCTCGTCGACAACGGCTTCGATATCCGTCTCCCGTTCCAGTACCTGTACCACCGACACCCGTCCCGCTCGGCGCAGGTCGCATCCGATACCACCAGACAACGTGCTGAAGAGCTCGCAGACCATCTGCTCGCGCTTCCGGTATCGTCGGCGACGGGAGCCACGACCGTCCGAAACATCTGTCTCACCATCGAGGTACACTACCGTCGGCGACTGTTGCGAGACCGGCACGACGGAACCACGGAGTAATCCAACGTCGAGAAAGTGGTGAAAATCCGCTTTAGACCGACCGGAACGGTCGGTCTACCCGATCGGTGACTGTCCAAGGTTGACCTTTCGGCTAGGTATCAAGTTTATAACTACAATCGACTATGTAGGATTATTCGACGGTATGTTCGATTTGACTGGCTTCCAGCGTGATATCGTCTACGTCATCGCGGGGCGGGAAGACCCGACTGGTGTCGCAGTCAAGGAGGGACTGGGTCGGTGCTACGACGTCGAAATAAACCACGGGCGTCTCTACCCGAACCTCGATACGCTCGTCGACGCTGATTTGGTGGTGAAACGGGCCAAGAACGACCGCGCGAATATCTACAAACTGAGCGACCGGGGGATCACCGCCCTACGAGAGCGGCGCCAGTGGGAGAACAAACACCTCAGAAAGAGCCAGGCCGTCATCGGATAGGGAGAGTCGATACGAGAGACGGCAGGTGGACCACCAGCGACGTGATCACACCGACGGTGCCAGTAATCTCCTCTGATACTCACAAAACCTATTTATAACTCCGGGCTCGACACAATTCTTGTTGATGAACTCAGCGGACTGCAGAAGCGGTGAGAACGCCCAACAGGACGCTGACAGGGTCATGCGACACGAGTACGACTGGTCGACGACGAAACCGAGTGTGGCAGTGGTCAGGTCGGTCGCACTCGCCGCGGATCGCGATCCGAGGGACCTAGAAATCCTCCAGCAGGTGGTGGACACGGACGGACTGGACGCGATCATGAAAGCGGATAGCACCGACAGCTCGGGTCCCAGCATTATGTTCGGGTTCGCCGGATACGAGGTAACCGTTCACAGCGACGGGTTCCTCGTGGTCCGACCCGCCGAATCCGACACGGTGTGACCCTCCCTCACCTCACGGCTTCGGCTCGGACTGTAAACTGACGGTCCCGTCCGAATGCGAGTACGTGATGCGGTCCGAGGCGACGAGCGCCGGGATGTGACGATCGTACAGGTTCAAGTACGTGGCCCGGAGGTGAGCCGACGACACTTCCCCAACCGCACGACCGGATTCGATAGCTGCGACGTGTCGAGCGATCTCCGTCAGTCCGACCGGGTTGTCGACTTCTTGTAGGACTTGAATCACATACTGCCGCCGCTGACAGGGAGCCGTCCGGCTATCGAGCGCACCACTCGTCGGAGTTCCGGTGTCGTTTTCGCTCCCACCCGTCATCGTACACGGATTAAAACATATCCTTAGTAGTTATTAGTCTCCTAAAACCGACACGCGGTGGTTGTTGAGAAGCAGAAAATCGTCTCGAGCGTGGGTAGAGCACGTCCAAAACCGCTCGTCTGCTGGCCGCCAGGTGAAAGCCGGGGCACCCTCGTGAGTATTCACTAACTACGCTCAGGATAGTATACCAATTACTATTCCTACGTGTTCACTGGTAACGAGACATGGGGATCAAGCTCACTGAAGAGGAAATGCGGCGAATCGAGCAGTTCGCGAAAACACCGGCGTACGAACGCACGCCCGAGGCGCTCGTTCCGGACGACGGTGAGGCGGAGTAGTTCCAACGGCGGGTTGTGCGTCCCGTCGGCGCCCGCTACCGGGCGGCTGATTTACACATGAACGGGACAGGAGTCCACACGGACGGGGGGCCCGGCGATAGCTCCGGCGAGGTGCTTGAGGCTGCCGTCACTGGTGGAAAAGTCCCCGTCGGCATTTATGGGCTGGGGACCAGCGGACTTCTGGAAGCGAGCCGGTTCGCGACGCTCACCGGCGACACCGTGGGCGCGGATACGGACGGCAGCATCGTCCGTGCGCTAAAAGACGCACGGGTACCGGTCGGGATACCGGCGGCAGTCGCCGAGCGCGTCACCGGCTGCCTGGCTGACGAGTCGCTTCGCGTGATATCGAACCACTCCGTCGTGGCGGACTGGGCGACGATCCACGTCGTCGCCGTCTCGTCGGGCTCCACACCTGTCCCCGTCGACGAACAGTTCCGGGAACTGCTCCGGGCGGTCGCTGGGGGTCTCCGACCGGGTGACCTGGTCTGTATCACCACGCCGACGCCACCGGGGACGGTTCGGCGGTCCGTCGTTCCGCTCCTCGCGCGCGAGGCGTCCGTCGACGAAAGTCAGTACGGCGTTGCATACTGTCCACGGTGGGCCGGAGGCCCCGAACGGAACTGCCGACTCGTCGCGGGACGGGACCGAGAGAGCACGCGGACAGCGAGGCGGGTGTACGAACTCGCTGCGGACGGCCCCGTGGTCGCGGTGTCCGACCTGACGACGGCAGAGCGGGTCCAGTTGGTCCGTGAACTCGCCTGATTCAGTGCCGGTTGATGGCTACTGTAGTGACGCTGCAGAACTGCTCGCTCACGTCGGAGAACGCTGAAGTACCCACTCAGTCCTGCGGAACTCCTCTCACGCTATCGAGTAGCGGCTCGTCGGTTCGCGTGACGAGCGAGTAGCCGACAGCACAGTTGAGGAGGACTGTCAGTCCGACGAGGGCAGCGAAGACGGCAGCGGACGAGGCACCAGTCAGGGCGAGAGCCAGCAGCGCCGCCCCACCCAGGAGCCCGATGCCGAGAAACAGTCGAGTGTGGTCTGCCGGTTCCTCGTCGGTCCCGTCGAGGTACTCGAAAAGCTGTGGGGCGTTGTCACCGATCTCGACGATCCCACGGTCCTTGTTGAAATCGATGATGTCCATGTCGTCCATCTTCGAGAGGTGACACTGGTAAAGCCCCACGTACACCCGTTTGCGCTGGCTGGAGGTGATCGACTGGACGCTGGTGTCGTTCTCGATCGCGGCGATGTGCTCCGCGAGGTCACTGAGCGTCACGCGCTGCTCCTCGTCCCGTAGATAGTGGAGCACTCGCCGCCGGCGTTCGTTTTTCAGGATTGCAAAAACGTTGTCTAGTGACAGCTCTACCCCCTCTTCCATCTCCTCGGCTTCCGACTCCGCACTCGTCTTCTGCTGTTCTTCCCGTGCCCCAGGTCGTGATTCCGGACTGCGTCGTGAATCGGTACTCATTTCTATTGTTTCTCGTGTGAATCTCTCGTTGACCGCTTCGACTCCACCCGCCTCACCGGCATCCTGTCAATAGAAGAATCATCCTTATAATATCTATCTATAGTAAATACTATACTTATTCTACCTCGCACCGGTAAGATAGTCATTACCTTACGTGGAAGCTAGTAATACGTATCTACGGCACAACCTAGTCACGTTGGGTGGTGGTCGGGCCGCTCTATGGAGTGTACTGGTTCTCCCGACTGTTCTTCGCTCGCGGCTTTCTGAACTGGTGGCCCGCCCGTCGCGCACGAAGTGACCGCAGCTCGTGATTTACGTCGTTTCGGCCCGGATGCGACGGGCGATCCGGAGGGCACGGAGTGCGTCTTGGCCCGTCACTTCGGGGACGGTTCCCTCGCGGTGGCTCGTGACGAAGTCCGACAGTTGAGCCTTCAGGGGCTCCCTGTTCTCGATCATCGGGCGCTCGATGATGTTCTCGTGTCTGAACCGGACGTCGCCATCGTGGTCGACGAACTCGGGCAGCGAGTGGCGATGTATCTCGATCTGTTGGTCGTTGTAGTCCGATTCGATATGACATTCCTCGGTGGTTACCGAGATATCTCGCACCTTCTTCTGTGTGACGCGCGAGGCCGCCAGCGAGCCGAAGGCGCCGGACTCGAACTCGATGTATGCGGAGACACGCTGCCCGTCGGCCGCACCCGTCGCCGCGACGTCTGACACCGGCGAATCGGCCAGTGTGAGCATCACGTCGATGTCGTGAATCATCAGGTCGAGGACGACACCGTCGGTCGGGTCGCGATCTATCGGCGGGCCCAGGCGTCGCGCGTCGAACGAAATCGGCACCTCGCCGGCGAGGATTCGCTTCAGCATACGTACCACCGGATTAAACCGTTCGATATGTCCCACCTGAAGCGTGACGTCCGCCCCGTCGGCCCGTTCACAGAGTTCGACTCCCCGGTCAGGGTCACGGACGAAGGGCTTTTCTATGAGAACGGATGTGCCCGCGTCGATAGCCTCCTCGGCCACCTGGGCGTGAAAATTGGTCGGGACCGCCACCGAAACGACGTCCGCGCGCTCGAACAAAGTCTGCCGGGAGCGAGCGGTCGTCCCGTAGTCGTCCGCGATCGACTCCGCGCGGGTCTCGTCCTGATCGGCCACCCCGACAAGCGTCGTGTCGGGTAGCTCGGCGTACACACGCGCGTGGTGGCTCCCCATCGTTCCCACCCCGATGACGCCTGCGTCTACCGGGGCCTCATTCATTGGTCGGAACACTCCGTGCCCGTGTCTCGGCCGTACTGAACGACTTCAGCGCCGACGCGACGCGTTCGAGCTCGTCCTGTGAGAGCCCCGGATGTACCGGGACGGAGAGTGCCTCCCTGGCCATCCGCTCGGCGACTGGCAACTCCCAGTCGTAGTCACGGTACGCCGGTTCCCGGTGGATCGGCGTGTCGTAGTAGACACCGGTCTCGATGCCGTGTGCCTCCAGATGCTCGGCGAGTGCATCGCGGTGCTGCGTCTGGAGCGTGTACTGGTGGTAGACGTGGCGCCGGTCTCGGGGTTCGACGGGCGGGATGAGCTCCGTCCCTTCGAGCGCGTCGGTGAGTCGTCCGGCGTGTGCTCGGCGCAGTCGGTTGAATTTGGGTAGCTTCTCCAGTTGCACGAGCCCCATACTCGCGGCGACGTCCGTCATCCGGAAGTTATGGCCGACCTGAACCTTCCGGCCTTCGTGCCCGCGTCCGTGGTTGATGAACTGCCGACAGCGCTCGGCGACCGCGGGGTCGTCGGTGACGACGGCGCCGCCCTCCCCGGTGGTCATGTTCTTTGTCGGGTAGAAACTGAAACAGGCCGCGTCGGCGAGCGAGCCGACCGGGTCACCCTCGTACGTCGCACCGTGGGCCTGTGCGGCGTCCGACACGAGCACGGCGTTTTCCTCTGCTGCGATCTCACTGAGTTCGTCCATCGCGGCCGGCAAACCGTAGAGGTGGACGGCGAGGATGGCATCGATGCTTCCGTCAAGGCTCGCGATTCGACGCCTGACTGCGTGGGGGTCGAGCGTGAACGTCTCCATATCGATGTCGGCGAACACCGGCTCTGCACCGGCGAGGCGGATCGCGTTCGCCGTCGCGACGAAGCTGAACGGCGACGTCAGGACGCGGTCGCCATCGCCGATGCCAAGCACCGTCAACGCAGTGTGGAGTGCGGTGGTGCCGTTGCTCGTCCCAACCGCGTGGTCCGCGTTACAGAACGCGGCGAAGGCGTCCTCGAAGGCCTCGACCTGTCCGTTGCTGGCAAGCTGACCGCTCCGGACCGACTCGGCCGCGACCTCGGCTTCCCGGTCTCCGACCCCGACATCGACCAGCGGAACGGTGGCCCCCGTATCCTCCGTCATCTCTGCCCCCGGACCGGTCCGGACGGCCCGCAGTCCCGCCCCAGGGCGGGTCCCCACGCACAATGGCGTTCCGGCGTCCATCGAAAGGTTGCATCAGTCATCTCAATCACAGACAACGAAAGCGAAGAACGGTCTTTGTTATCCACATCTTGACCGACGGCCGGCACGGCACCACCGGCGCAAACCGGCCGACGGGGAACTGATTACGGCGAGCGGTGCTCGTCTGTGATTCTACCACTACCCTGCATATTAGACGGCTGTTATTGGCGATAGCAGGGGTGTAACAAAGGGCGTCTCTCCTCTTCCGTAACGGTAGCGTACTAACCCGGTCAGATGTCCACACCCCACACCACTCCCACAGGAACGATTCCGTGATGACAGAAGGGCAGGAAGCATTCACGCAGGACGAGATATTCGACATTCTGAGCAACGGCCGCCGGAGATACGTTCTCTCCCTGCTCAAACAGGCCGATGGGCCGGTCCACATCAACGAACTCGCGGAAAAGGTGGCTGCCTGGGAGAACGACATCGAGGCCGACGAGCTGACCGACCAGCAATCCAAACGAGTGTACGTTTCACTCTATCAGAGCCATATTCCAAAGCTCGAATCACTCGGGATCGTCGAGTACACCGAAGACGACAATCTCGTCGCCCTGACCGACGAAGCGGATCGCATAGACCGGTTTCTGGGGGACTCTTCGGACGACATCCGTTGGCAGCGAATCTACCTCGGCCTGGCTCTCGCAAGTGTGGCCCTGTCGGTACTCGTGTGGGTGGACATCGAGGCGATCCCGCAGATTCCGCCGTTGCTTGTCGGAATTCTGATCAGTGTGGCGGTGGCGACGACGGCGTTGATCCAGTACGCCTACGAGCGATCCCGGACATCAAGCCCACCGGAGGAGTTCAGCCAACGTTTCTGAACCGCCACTTACCCCTCGTCGAAGACGCCGCGTCCCGCCTGTAGCTCACGCATCGTCGCACAGGCGAGACACGCGTGTACCTCGTCGTTGTTTCCCCCGAAAACACGAACGAACTGCACGGTCACGTATTCGCCACACCCGCGACACCGTCGTTTGACTTGGGGGGACTGCTCGCTCTCTTCGGCGCTGAAACTGCTGTCCATGCCTGGCCGCATCAAAAGTACGAATATATTTCAGTATAGAACGATTACATCGAACGACCTCCGGTAGTCTCTGTCAGGGTCGCCCTGGACCGGCGTGTCGTTCCCGGCCAACTGGCCCGACGAACGGTGGCACAATGACCACCGTCGACACCCGTCCTGTACCGTGAGCGAGGGGTAAGGAGAGAATTACTGAGAAGTAGGGAGTTCAGAATTAAACTTGAGGAAACGAAATAAGCGAGCAAGATCACCTGGTATGAACGAAGCACATCGCAATAATTGGTCGGGGCTCGCGGTCGGCCACTGGCGAACTGGTGATAGCAGGACCGCCCAATGAGTTCAGATTGGGATACCGTCAGCTTCGTCATCAGTTCGCGGTACCGTTCGGTAGTCCTCCGAAACCTCGTAGACGGGCCGGCGACGCCCTCGCAGATCGCCGAACAATCGGATGTCGGCATCGCCCACATCTCCCGTGCTCTGGGCGAACTCCGCGACGAGGGACTGGTCGAACTCCTCGTCTCCGAAGAGCGACGCAAGGGGCGGGTCTACGGCATAACCGAGGACGGGAGCGCGATCTGGGAGACGATCACAGCCGAGAGTCTGATCTGAGAGCGCCGCAACCGGTGTTCAGTCCGGCCGGCCGTTACCCAGCGTATGCACGTGTGCGGCCTCGACGTTGAGTGCACCTCGACCGTCCAGGACGACGAGGTCGCCCTTTTTCCAGTCGATCGACGCCACGTCCTCGTGGTCTGTCGCGATTATCGCAGCATCAAAGTCCGCGAGCTGAACTCTATCGACGTCTACGGCCGGGTAATCCAACTCCGTACAGTCGACGACCGGATCGGCGAGCACGACGAACGCGCCCCTGTCGGCGAGCTCAGCAGCGATGGCCAGCCCAGGGGAGAACCGCGTCTCGTCGACACCGGCGCGGTACGCCACGCCGAAGATCAAGACGTGACTGCCCGCTACTTCCTCACCCGCGTCGGTGAGAAGGTCCGCCAACCGCGAGACGGTCTGGGCAGGCATCCCTTCGTTCACCTCACGGGCCGTGCGGAGGAGCGGCGTGTCGGTTTCACACCCGTTGACGAGGAAGTAGGGGTAGACCGGAATACAGTGTCCGCCGACGCCCGGCCCGGGTCGATGGATTTCACAGAACGGTTGCGTGTTCGCAGCCTGAATGGCTTCTCTTACGTCGATTCCGAGTTCGTCCGCCAGCCCCGCGAGTTCATTCGCGATGGCGATGTTCGCGTCCCGATAGACGCCCTCGAACACCTTGACTGCGGCCGCAGTCCTCGCGTCCGCGACCGGGATCACGTCGTTGTCCGTGAGTTCGTCGTAGACGAGCGAGCCGGCGTCGGTACTCGCTTCGTCGACGCCGCCGACGATACGCGGGTACGCGCTTCGGATGTCCTGGAGTGCACGCCCGCTCGCGGTGCGCTCGGGACAGTGTGCGACACCGAACTCGTCGGCCGAAAGCCCGCTCGCCGCTTCCAGACGTGGACGGACGACCGAGCGACAGGTGCCGGGTGGCACGGTCGACTCGACGACCACGAGGTCGCCCGGTGAGAGCGCAGCCCCGGCAGCATCGACCGCGGCTTCGAGCATCGAGAGGTCCGGGTGGTCGGCCTCGTCCAGCAACGTCGGAACGAGGACGACGTGAATCCTGGCCGCCCACGCGTCGCTCGGGTCGATACTCGCGCGGAAGTCGCCCGTCTCGACCGTCCGTTCGACCAGGTCTGCCAGCCCCGGTTCACGCTCGACAGGACATTCGCCACGATTGATTCGATCGACGCGATCCGGGTCGATGTCGACACCGATCGTGTCGCCGGTCAGTTCGGCGAACGCGGCTGCCAGCGGGAGCCCCATCTTGCCGAGCCCGTACACCGCGACTGGAAGTTCACCCGTTCGTAACGCGTCCCGGAGTGCCTCCGCATCCGCGTCACTGCCGTACAGTTCCGGGCGTCGATGGCTCGAACTCATAGCCAGCCCCGTTGGTTCCATCCATCCCGATTCCGCGAGGTCGCGTTCCGTGCCTGCCGCTCCGGTAGCGCGGTGTCAGCTCCCATCATCCACAGGAGGGTGGGGCAGCGGTTTTGTTATCCGTCGCCTGTTTGAGCGACGACGGCGAACACCGACGCGTTCCGTGCGTGCCCCTCGACGACCACTTGGTGGTAGCCGTATGCCCGCCCCTGGTCGGCGATTGTCGTGTTCAGCTCTTGCCAGGTCCCGTCGTGGTAGTGGACGACCTGTAGGTCAGCGGGATCGTACTCGGCCTGTCCGATCTCGACCGGCAGCCGAACCGTCAGCGGTTCGTTGCCGTCCTCGAAGTACACGTTGGCTGCCGTCACGAACTCGCCCGGCGGGTCGGACACCCGTATCGACTCGCCGTCGCGCGTCGGGACGGTCCGGTCGGGAATCCGATCGAGCCGATCGATCGTCATCTCCTCGGACGTGTGCTCGTAGCTGTGGAGGACGATTTCTCCCATCCCGAGACCGTGTCTGAAGAG
Organism: Halorientalis marina; assembly: GCF_023028345.1. Taxonomy (GTDB): domain Archaea; phylum Halobacteriota; class Halobacteria; order Halobacteriales; family Haloarculaceae; genus Halorientalis; species Halorientalis marina. The sequence continues at coordinate 1,559,293 of NZ_CP095487.1, forward strand.
GATGTTCGTGCCGTCCTCGAACGAGTTCGTATCCGTGACGGTCTCGACTTTCCGTGACTCGATGAACTCGGGTAACCGTTCGCTGTCGTCGGGCTCGGAGTCGGCCGAGTCAGTCTGTGCGACCGCCGACTCACCTCCGTTTATCGAGACGGTGTCTCCCGACTCGAACTCGACCATCAAGCCCCTCTCGGCCGCGGCCGCGTCGATCTCCACGACAGTCGAGAACGTCTCCGCACCGGTCGAGTCAGCCGCGACGGAATCGTTGCCCGACATGATCTCGAAACCAAGGTCAGTCGGGTCCCGACCCGGGATGTTCAGGACAGCCACCTCGGCGCTGCCCTCGCTGTCGAGCGTCGTGGTCGTCGACTCGCCGGCCTGGACGAACGCATCGGTCGTCGTGATCTCGTATCGGTGTGTCTCACCGGTCCAGGTGTCTTCGAGGACCAGTGAGACGCTCTCCGCCCCCAGGTTCCCAATCTGGTCGAACCAGAGGTATCCCTCGGAGGGGTCACTGTACCAGCCGTTGACCGTCGGCTCTGCGACGGTGTCGCCGTCACTGTCCCGTACGACGAAGTCGTACCTGGTCAGACTGATCGATCCTTCGAAGTGCACCTCAATGTGGCGGTCACCGGAGTCGAGCGCCGTGAACGCGACCGGCGCGCGCTCGATGTCGGGGCCGCCGTCGGCCGACGTCTCCGTCCCGGCCGCCGCCCCCGTTGCACCGACCGTGCCGGCGGTCACGAGCCCCAATACACACAGAACCGCCACCAACCGCCGCGTGCCCGTATGTTCGTGCATAGTTCGTGGTCTCCATCTATCCGGCATTCGTCACACCGCCCGTCCACCCGTCGCGACCCACATGCGCGGATACTCTCGGGTAGCGCCAGAAGCGATATTGTTAGAGACACGGTTCGGGTCGGAGCGCGAAGGTGGGACCGCTACCCAACTCCCACCGACGATGCGCCGGTTCCCTTAGGTCACGGAAAAGCGGCTGGAAAGGTGATCCTACTCATTTCTACGCCGGTAGCGGGTAGCTCGATCGGTGCCCGACGCCCGGTATGATTGTCTTACTATGAGTCCCCATCTCGTGGACTGGCATTGGTAGCTGGTAATTAACTAGTACGTAACTACTGCCGAGTGGGGGCGATCTCTGGAATACTATTATAAGAGTAGCTATCTCCTACTTACTCATGCACCGTCGTTCGGACGATGACTCATGTCGAGATGACACATCATACCGCGCTGAATCACGAGTGAACCGGCGCGGCGACGAGCCGTGCCCGACGGGTGTCTGGTCGCCACAGAGACGGCTCCGTGAGCAGATGTACCGAGCGGGGAAACTGTAATGCTCGGAACTGAATCGGACGAATGGGAGGAGGTTCCGACGGACCCGGCGCCGAGTGATCTCGGGTACGACCTCCTCCAGTTGGACATCACCGAGTCGGCGGCCGACGGCGGCCACTACGTGATCCTCCCACAGGACGACGCGATGCTTCACGACGAGATGTTCATCATCGCTGATACCGACGCCGTGTGTGACCTCATCGATCACGTCTAGCGACAGCGGTGCTGTCGCCCCCGGCCGCTTCTCCCGTGGCCACGACCCAACCGTCCCGAGTAGACCGCACCTGGATCCGGTAGGATACTCTTAACAACCATTCTCCACTCGCTGGTCTACCTGTGAGCGAGAGCTCGGTCGAGACGAATGCCTGACACTCCTACACTCGGACAGGACTGTATCGTGAGCGACCTGGCGGAACTGCGCTCGCCAGAGGGCGAGTCGGCACCGCCGAAGATCGGTGACGAAGCGCACATTCGGTCACATACTATTGTCTATCCCGACGTGACGATCGGCGATCGCTTCGTGACTGGTCATCGGGCGCTCGTCCGCGAACGAACGACCATCGCCGACGACGTCGTGGTCGGCACGGATACCGTCATCGACGGCCACACGTCAGTCGGCTCGGACGTGAGCATGCAGACCGGCGTCTACGTCCCGCCGGAGACGACGATCGGCGACCGCGTTTTCCTGGGCCCACACGCGGTCCTCACGAACGACCCACACCCACTCCGACGGGAGTGTGACCTCGATGGCCCGACACTCGAGGCCGACGTCTCGGTCGGCGCGAACGCGACTGTCCTCCCTGGCGTGACCGTCGGCGAACGCGCGTTCGTCGCCGCGGGTGCCGTCGTCGCCGACGACGTCCCACCCGAGACCCTGGCTGTCGGTGTCCCCGCCGAGACCCGGCCACTTCCCGAACCACTCAGCGGACAGAACCGGCGGTGACGCGTCCGCTCACCCGGTTGCGAGGAGCGTCGCGAGAATCCGACGCCAGTCGTTCCGCGCCGCTTCGTAGGAATGTGTCGACCGAACCTCCGTGACCCGCGCCGTGAGTTCCCGACGCAATTCGCAGTCTTCCAACAGCCGCTCCATCGCGTCGGCCAGCGCCGAGGCAGTTCGCTTCTCGACGACGAGCGCGTTCCACTCGTGTTCCGCGACGTCGGGAATCGAACCGATGCGCGGAACGACGGGCGCGACGCCGGTCGCCATCGCCTCGACCAGCGTCAACGGCATGGCGTCACGCCGTGACGTGAGCACGAACACGCGAGACTGGTGGTAGTACGTCGCCGGGTCGTCGACCCAGCCGGTGAAGGTGACGGAGTCCGTCAGTTCGTACCGTTCGACGAGTTCGCGGGTCGCCTCGGTACGGTCCCCGTCACCGATCATGACCGCCGAGAACACGTGGCCGCGCGCCCGGAGGTCTGCGAGCGCCTCCACGAACCGCGTCGGTGCCTTCTCCCGACTGAAACGCCCGATCCACACGAAGTCGTAGGCCCGCACCGCGTCCTCCTCTGGTGGGGAGTACTCCGCCACGTCGATGGCGTTCGTGAGGATGAAGATCCGCTCCGGGTCGACGCCGGCGTCGACGAGTCTGTCCGTGTGGGTCGTTCCGGGGACCGAGACGGAATCGAACCGGCGGATGAGCCACCGCGGAACCGCGCCGTACCAGGCCCGAGCGTGCTGGTCGATGTCAGCTCCGATGATGCCGAGATGCGTCGGCGTGTCGGTGAGCGCGCCGATGACGAGACCGAAGGTCCCGTAGGGAACGAGCGAGATGGAGGCCACCACGTCGTACTCGTTCCCGATGGCCTCGCGCAGACCGACGAGGAGGAGAAGCGGAATCCCGAGCAGCCGGTAGCCGAAGTCCGGGACCGTCACGAACGAAATCCCGTCCACGTCGTCCGCGTCGTTGATACAGACCATCGTCGTTTCGCCCGCGATATCCGCCAGCGGCTCCCAGTGACGCGCTATCTTTCCGGGGTTCGGATGATCGGAGACGACGAGCACGGACGCGTTCGCTACCCGTTCGTCGCGCTCCGTCCCACCGCTGACGGCTGTACCCTCAGTCGCCATCTGCTATCGGGTACTCCCGTTCGTCCGGTCGCAGGACGTGGTCGGTCGCGATACCGCTCGTGTGTCGCACGTGCGTCGCCAGTGCGTAAGCCATCCAGGCCTGACACCACCGCATCAGTGTGATACGCTTCGTGTAGAAGCGGCGCTGTTCGTGATAGAACTGGCCGTCACCGTCAGAGAGGTTCTCGACAGTCCATCGCAGGATTCGGCCGGCATGGGCACTGTCACCGAGTTGGCTGAAGGTGACGATCCCCTGGGCGCTGGCGTGGATATCACGGGGGTAGACCGAACTCTCGTCCCAGTGAGGGGCTCCGGTATCGTCGAACAGGCCCCGGTAGAACCCGACCGCACGCTCGATGGTCTCGGCGAATCGGTCGTCGTCACAGACTGCCTCGTACCGGAGCAGGGCGTCGATGATGAACCCGTTGTGGAAGTTATCCATCGACAGGTGCGACGACGACGGGTCCTCGGTGTAGGGCCATCCACCGGCAGCCGTCTGATTCGCGGCCACGTAGTCGAGGATTCGGGTCGCCGACTCCCGGTAGCGGTCGTCTCCGAACACGGCATGGAGGTCGAGGAGCAAGCGCGCGCCGAGCGCGTTGGCATTTAGCGTATACATCTCCCCTGTGTCGTTGGGTTTGTACTTGATACGGGCACCCGCCGGGACGCGCTCGTAATCCAGGTCCTCGTACACGAACTCGGCAGCGGAGCGCGCGGTCTCTCGGTAGCGCCCGTCACCGTACTCGGCCGCCGCCAGCAGGGCCCGGACTGCCTGTGCCGTCCCGACGACTCCAGGCACTTCCGGCAGCGTTCGGTTGTGTAGCCCCTGTACCGGGTGGTTGTGGCCGCCACAGTAGCCGCTGTACCCCGAGGGCGCCTCCGTGAGCAGCCAGTCGGCGAGTCCCAGTCCCTCCGACCGGAAGGTCTCGTCGCCGGTCAAGTCGTACGCCGCGAAGTTCGCCAGGGCGAACAGCGCACCGCCCATGAAGTTCCGCCGCTTCTCGACGAGCAGTGGGCGACGGAGGTTCACCGGCGCGCGTCGGACGACCTGCTGGAAACACAGGTTCACCCACTTGCTCTCGATCGGGAGCAGTCCCAGGAGACGGCTGCTCTCGCCGTCGTAGAGGTCCCAGCCGGTGTAGTCGCGCTCGCGTCCGTACGCGAGCACCTTCAGCAGTTGCGATTCGGCCAGTGACTCGCCGTCACTCCCACCCGAACCCGCTCCCGAATCGGTCCCATCGACGGCGTCTCGACGGACGCCGGAGTGCGAGTCCACGCCCATACTATTCGAGGTACCCCAGGTCGGCTAGTCGCCGTTCGAGTTCGTCGCTCTCTTCGGTCGCTGTCGCGGCGTCCGGGTCCAGCGGCGGCCGCGTTCCCGAATCCGGAAGGCCGGTCTCGAACGCCGACTCGATGGCCGTCCCGTCGACGTCACGCGGCACCGGACAGCCGAAGTACCGAAGGACGGTGGGCATCACGTCGACGAGCGACTGTGTTGCCAACTCCTGTGCCTGGATGTCCGGCCCGTGGAGGAGAACGATGCCGTCCCTGTGGTTCCCGGAGGTCCAGGACGTGACCTGTCGCTCCACCGGCGACGGCGTGATCCCGCCGTATATCTCCCATCCCTCGGCCGGGACGAGCATCAGGTCGGGCGCCGCCGATAAGTGGTCGCCGTGGTACACCTCGGCGGCCTCGTGGACGCGCTTCAGCGGGGTCTGGCCGTCGAAGGTGAGGGATGCGAGCTCATCCCGGAGCCGGTCCCTGAACGACTCGGCCTCGGCCCCGAGCAGGTCGCGGTTGACGTAGACCGGCCCCTGGCTGAGGGCGAGGGCCTTCGAGTTGGCCCAGTCGACGCGGTCGGCCAGCTCGAAGGTCGGAACCGGGTAGCCGGACTCGACGATGCGCTCGAACAACGGGTCCGGGAGTACCGCACCGCCGACTCTGGCTGCGGTCCGGGGCGAGATACCGAGCCGTTTCAGCGTGTCGTACATTCGTCCGGTCACCCCGTCAGCAGCCGAATCCTCGAACTCGAGGTAGCCCTGGTCGACGAGGTACTTGTTGACGACGAAGGTCTGGTCGATGTGTGCGTGGCCGTGGTCCGAGTAGACGAGTTTCGTGAGGTCGTCGGGGAGCCGTCCAAGGTACTCGTCGATGATGCGCCACCCCTCCGCCGTCTCCGGTCCGTCGCCGAACTTGTGCTGGAGGACGTTGATGTAGAACAGCGTCAGGTGGACGTAGTCGTACTCGTCGGCTTCGAGGAGGTCAAGGAGGAACTCGAATCGGGATCGGATGAGGTCGTAGGTCGCTTCGAGGCCGCCGCTGGCGGTCACGTCGTCGATTCCGATTCGCCAGTCGTAGCGGTCCCTGAGTTCGTCCTCGAACGCCGGCGGATGCGTGATGGGGTCCGCCACGTCGAACTCGAAGGGCGCCCCGAACCCGCCCACCATCAGCCCGTCCGTGGCTGGCGGCGGGTAGGTCATCGGGACGTTGACGATAGCGGACCGGTGGTTCTCCTCCGAGAGGTAGTCCCAGACGTCCGCGGTGTCGAACGACCGGGCGTCGGGCGAGGTCATCGCCCCCGTCTCGCGGTCGAGGTCGAGCCACCAGTAGACGCCCAGCTTGCCGGGGTTCTTCCCGGACGTCGAACACCGCCAGGCCGGACAGGTGACCGGCGGGTGGACGCTCTCGAGCGTCCCGGTCGCACCGGTCTCGACCAGCCGCTCCAGTGCCGGGAGTTCGTCGTCGGCTATCATATTGGTCAGCTTGTGCCAGGCAGCCCCGTCGAGGCCGAGCGAGAGCAGTTCGGTCATCGTAGTTTCCGGTAGATGTCCGAGGCGACGTTCATCGTCCGGGTCCCCTGCTCGATCTCGTAGTAGGGCACGAGATCGGGGTTAAATTTCGCCTTGTATTCGGAGATGCGATGCGTGTTCGCGCCCGTGAGGTCGTAGGTCTTGACGCTGTGGTCGATACCGTCCTGGATCGCCCGCCAGTGGATGAGGTCGTTTATAGGCACCTGGGCGTCCGGCTTGCCACCGCCCTGCCAGTAGAACATCCTGTCGTCGAGTGACGGTACGATCACGCCGCCGAGCCACTCCCCGTCGTAGGAGCCGACGTACGGACGCAGTTGGCCGTCGGGCAGCGCCTCGTACAGATCGGCCACGTATTCTGTCGTGATCTCGTAGGACTTGTCCTGGGCCTCGAATCGCGCCCTTACCTGTTCGAGGATGAAGTCGATCGCGTCGACACCGCCCTCGAACACCTCGTAGTCCTCGTCCTCGTGCCGGCGGATGTGCGACCGAAGGTTGCTTCTGAACCCCTCGAACACGGCTTCTCGCCCCTGTGTGAGGTCGAGTTCGTACGTGAACCGCGGGGAGACGTCGTATCCAGCCCACTGGAACGGCCGTACGTCGTCGTACGCCGGCACGGTCTCGACGTGGGTGTACTTGGGATCGATTTCGTCGGCGAGCCAGTCGAGGCAGCCGTCGACGAACCGCTTGTTCCGCCGGTCGCGTTTCTTCCGTTTGAGCTTCCGGTAGTTGGTCGACACCGGTCCCAGCGACGGGACGCCGTGCCGCGGCGGCGGCGAGAACACCGTGGACACGGGTCCCTTCCGGAGTTCGAAGACCGGAAAGAGGCCGACCATCTCCTGTCCCTTGTACCCGACAAGCGAGTGCACGGTCGCGTCCGCGTGCGTTTCGAGCACGTCGAGCACCGCCGAGCGGTGGAACACCGTCCCCATCTCGGAGCGGGCCACGTGGTCGTCCCAGTCGACCGACTCCCTGTCCGCGACGCGTTCCACCTCAATGCTCATGCCTACCCCCTGTCGCCTGGGGACCCGAAGCGACTGTCATGAATAGCTACCTGTGAGGGGTCCTGGGAACGACTTGGTTATACTCTCGCTACCCTCGACACCCGCTCCGACGGATTCGGCCGTTCGTCCGTCCAGCGATGGCTCCTATCCGGACTGCAGGGGGACATTCCGGTCGGTCAGGGCGATCAGTTCGCCGGGCGACCCGACCCACGCGTCCGCCTCGACCGCGCGCCGGAGCAGGTAGCGGTAGAGGGAACGGTAACCCGGGAACTCCGTCTCGCTGAAGTATCGCGGGTGCCAGAGAACGGTCATCACGGCATCGTGGCGTGCGGCCGTTTCCAGCAGGCGGTCGACGGTCGCGCGCGCGTCCCCAGGCCGGTCCGACGGGTCCGGGAGCGCGACCTCCATCGCGGTCAGCGGGAACACGAGAAACCGACCGTCGTCGTCGGTCAACGGGTAATAGCCGTGCTGAAATCCCACGCTGTCGGCGTCGCCGAGCGTCGCGTCGTACGTCAGCCCGGCCGCTCGGTGGTGGTCCCAGGTCCGTTCGTCGAGCGTCATGTGGTGGTGGCGACAGCCCCGGACCTCGTGGCCGAGTACCGATTCGAGCACACGTTTCTCGGCCGCGAACCGCTCGGGGTCGGACGCGGCCCTCCGGGACCCGTGGAGGCCGATCTCCCAGCCGCGGTCGTCTAGGTCGGGAATGACCCCACGAATCGGTGACGCGGTCAGGTCGTACCGGCCGAGGTGTTCGATCCAGTTCTTGAGGCGGAACCACGACCGCGGCTCGTGGGCCCACAGGGGGGGCTCGGTCAGGAAGTAGAACGCCGAGCGAACGCCGAAGCGGTCCTCGATGTCGGTGATGGTCTCGAACTGCCAGTACGGGTTCACGCCGGGTCGCAGGTCCCGGAGACGGTCGATCGACCGCTCTCGAACCGCATCGTAGACTGCCTGATAGGTCTTGAACGGCCGGTCGACGTCGTGGGTGAGGCACAGTGCGAACTCGCCGGGCACCGACGCTGCGAACTTCGACAGAGATTGCATACCCGTCTACTCGGCCCCATCGTTCCGCCCTGTTTTGTTATGAGACTACTACCACTACTGCCAGGAGCGAAACCGGCTGACGATGTGTCCGAACAGGCCGAGCCCGGGCCGCCCGTCACCCACCCACAGCGCTAGCGCAGTGCCCAGCAACCCTGTCTCGAGGAGGAGATACCGGACCGCTTCGGGGCGGGCGAGAAAGGTCTGGTACCGCCCGAGGTAGTACAGCGTCTCACCGATCAGGCCGGCGGACGTCCCACCGGGTGCCTTCGGGACCAGCGGCCAGAGGAGGGCATCGAACGACGGCTGTCCACCGACCGTCAGCGCCGCGTAGAGGGCATCACCCGGTAGGTGGCACAGGTACGGGACCACGAACGCGACCGCGAGGCGGCGGTCGCCGCGGCCACGCCCCCAGGCGAGGACAACCAGACTGAGCGGGACGGCGACGAACACCGAGTGTGCCAGCGTCGTCCCGCTCGGGAGGACCGAGAAGGTCCAGGCCAGTGGCTTGTCGACCAAGTCGGGGAACTGCGACCCGAAGAGCACGGCTGCGAATAGCCGGTCGTCGACGCGACACGCGCGGCGTCGCCCCAGCAACGAAACGACGATGTACCCCACGGCGAAGTGTTCCCACGGCCACATTCAGTCGGCCTCCCACGAACGGCCCCGGACAGAAGTTACGAGACTGGCGACGGATGGTGCGTAACGCGTCGGCACGCTCGCACCCAGACGCTACGCGTGCTTGGTTAGATAGTCAATACCAGCACGGCGAGGTCGGTAGGAGCATCTTTCCTGGGCAACAGCGCCCCGTCGTCACGGTTGGAGTGGTGGATGTGGCGATGTGTCAGATCGGAAGTCGGTCGCGCTTCGGGGCGGCGATGCCGTTACAGTCCAATCGGGGAAGGTCGCGCACGGCGAATCCGTCATGAAACGTACCCACCGGGTCGCAAGTTGTCCATAACAAAGCCTGCATCGGGTCTTCTTGTGGTCAATGCTGGTGGCTTCGACGTGGTACTGACGGAACTGGACTCTGTCTCTAGTCCGTGTAGTCCTCGGACGGGAGCGGCCGGATAACCGATGTACGATCAGTCTCGCGTCGCCGTGGTGGTCCCGGCGTACAACGAGGAAGGGCTCGTGGGGACGGTCCTCCGGACGATACCGGAGTTCGTCGACTACGTGTACGCCATCGACGACTGTTCGACGGACGGTACGTGGGACGAAATAAAACGGTACAGCACCCACGTCCGCCCGGACCCGACGGCGGAGCTGCCCGACGTCGATGCCGTGACTGACGCTGGGCCCGTCATCGTCGCGCTGCGGCAGGCGGAAAACCGTGGCCGTGGTCACTCCATCAAAACAGGCTACCGGATGGCGCTCAGAGACGGTGCCGACGTCGTGGCGGTCATGGACGGCGACGGTCAGATGGATCCGGACGAACTGGACCGTATCATCGAGCCGATACTCAAGGGGCGGGCCGACTACACCAAAGGCACCCGCCTGCAGGACGGCGATCACGTCGCCGATATGTCCAACTGGCGGCTGTTCGGCAACGTCCTGCTCTCTGTGATCACCAACTTCTCAAGCGGTTACTGGGGGCTGCTGGACTCCCAGAACGGGTATACTGCCATCTCACGGACCGCACTCGAGGGCATCCCGATCGACGAACTCTACGACGGGTACGGCTTTCTCAACGACATCCTCACGATGCTGAATATCGGGGGCTTCCGTATCGCGGAAGTGCCACATCCGGCCGTGTACGACGACGAGGAGAGTGGTATCGAATACTCGTCGTTCGTCCCCGCCGTGTCTCTGCTCCTGCTGCGGAACTTCTTCCATCGGCTCCGGATGCAATACGTTGCCGAGGAGGTGCATGTGACGGCAGTCTGCTACGGTATCGGTTTCCTCGTGCTGCTGTTCGGCGTTGCCAACGGCATCGGTGCGCTCCTGACGGCCGGCCGCCTCCTCTTCGCCGAGTTCGCCGTGCCGCTCCTCGTGTTAGGGCTGGTACTCTGTCTCGTCGGGGTCGTGCTGGACATCCAGTACAACGCAGGACGCGCGTACCAGTCCGACCCCCGGCCCGAACCGAGCCAACAGTAAGCGAGCGGTGTCCCGTCGACGGACCGCCGTCAGAGCGATTCGCTTCCCGACACTCTGGACTCGACCTGCTCGAACTCGCTGACGCTCCCGAGGTTCTCGGCGGTGTCCACGATGAGATCGGTGAGGTTCACGTGCGACTCGATGTACTCGCGCCGTCGCTCGCGCCAGGTAGCCTTCGCGCCGGGGTCTTCGAGGATGGCCTCTGCGGTTTCGACGGCTTCTTCGAACGCCGCGATGTTGTGCACGAGTCCTTCGTCGGCGAGTTCGACGAAATTCCCCATATCGTCGTCGCCGACCCAGGAGTTCGACCGGATGGACGGCGTCCCGAGCAACGCCGCCTCGGTGACGGTGGTCTGTGAGTCGGCAACGAGCAGGGCGGCCTCTGCCAGCGCGTCGTGTAGGAGCGCCGGATGGAGGTCGAACGGTCGCGCAGGACTGTCGGCGAACTCGAACTCGCCGCCCTCGTCGGAGACGAAGACGGTGGCGTACTCGGCGAGCCTGTCGACGAACGTGCGGCGCTGTGTCGGCGAGAACCCGCCCTCGCCCACGTCGTGGTGCGAGCCCCACGCGTTGAACCGGAGGAGGACGTACCGCTCGTCGGGCCCGACCCCCAGTTGCGAGCGGACGTTGTCGTTCGGCTCGTACACGTCCGGGTGGAGGTACGCCGTCTCTTTGAATCCCGAGAACTCGTAGTGTTTGTCCCCGAGGTGCTTCCGGAACGGATGGGGTGTGAGGATAGCGCGTGCGAAGGGTTTCGAGACGAGATGGTCGAGCGTCGTCGGCTCGGAGTCGAGAATGAGGACGACCGGGGTCCGGGAGAGCAGCCCGGCGTGGGCGGCGTACCCGCCCATGCCGAAGAGCAGGTCCGGGTCGAAGCGACGAACGGCACGGAGGATGCGGAGGTAATGCTTCGGGAGTCGGGCGAACAGCGACGACTGTGACGTCCCACAGTGCCCGTAGATCCGGTAGGGGAGATCGTAGTACTCCAACAGCGCTTTCGTACAGCCGTAGTCACGCCCGAGCACGCGAACCGCGTGGCCGCGGTCCTGTAACCGCCGCACAGCGTGTTTATAGAGGTGCACGTGGGCCGGCGTGTTGGTAAATACGACGTATCTCATAACTGCTCCGAATCCGGGAACCGTGTCGTGGTAACTACTCGGTTCCTACCGCGGTGGTATCCGTGCTTCTCTGACCTGACTTTCGGCCGGAAACGACCATTGAGTCGCGATATCCGTCGTCACAGCCGCTCGTCGAGCCCTCAACATACGGGGACCGGTGTAGCCGGCGACTACTTTTTTGGATGCCGATGGATTCCAAGTCGGATGACATACCGCATCGCAATCGTCGGGGCCGGGGAGTCACCGGAGGACCCGGACAGTGACGGGTTCGCGATGGCGTACAGACACGCTGCCGGCTACCGGCGTCTCGACGACTGTGAGATCGTCGCCTGTGCCGATATCGTTCCGGAGAACGCCCGGCAGTTCGCCGACGAGTTCGACGTCGACGGGGTGTACGAGGACTACGAGCGGATGCTCGCCGAGACCGACCCGGACATCGTCAGCGTCACCGTCCCGCCGGCCGTCCACGCGGAGATCGTCACCGGCTGTGCCGACCACGGTGGCATGGACGCTATCCACTGTGAGAAGCCGATGGCGACGACCTGGGCAGACTGCGAGGAGATGGCCCGGGCCTGCGAGGACGCCGACGTCGAGCTGACTATCAATCACCAGCGCCGCGTTGGACCGACGTACGAACGGGCCAAGGAACTCCTCGACGACGGGACCATCGGCGACCTTCAGCGAGTGGAGTGTTCGGCCATGAACCTCTTCGACGCCGGCACGCACGTCTTCGACCTCGCCGGGATGTTCACCGACCAGGCGACGCCGGACTGGGTCCTCGCGAACGTCGATTACCGCGAGGAGAACCGCTGGTTCGGTGCCCACAACGAGAACCAGGCGATCGCACAGTGGCGCTACGAGAACGGGGTCCACGGGCTCGCCTCGACCGGCGAAGGGAGCGACGCCGTCGGGTGTTACGTCCGCCTGATCGGCACCGAGGGCCGTATCGAGATCGGCGTCGACGACGGGCCGCCGCTGCGGGTGCGACACGGCCGAACGCTCGGGTGGAGCCGGATCGACACCGGCGAGAACATGTGGGGCGACACGCTCCATCCGACCTGGAAGGCGGCCGTCGCGAAGGTCTCGCGGGCCCTCCCCGGCTTCCCGGACGAACCGTTCCCGCAACCGTCCCACGTCGAGCGCGCCATCGAGTCGGTCGTCGACGCCGTCCGCCGCGACGGCGTTTCACCACTCTCCGCGAAGAACGCTCTCCAATCGACGGAACTCGTCTTCGCGAGCTGGGAATCGGCCCGTCGTCGCGGTCGGGTCGACCTGCCGCTCGACATCGAGGACAACCCGCTCGAAGCGATGGTCGAAGCCGGGATGCTCCCCGTGGGGAGGGACGATGCCGACGGCGATGGGGACATCAAACAGCCGCTTGGCTCGCGTACTGACGACGATTGACGCCGAACCCGACGACGAAACTCACTCCGAGTTCGACTCGTTGTACCAGACGTCGACGTGCTTGCCGGGGTGGTACGGCTTGCCCACGACATCGAGTCGACCGTCGCCAGTCAGATCGACGATCTTGGCCTCGTGGGTCGGAACCCCGGTCGCGACGACCCGCTTCTTGTACCGGCCGTCGCCCAGATTGCAGTAGAGCAGCTGCCGGGGGGACTCGTGCTCGCCCATCCCCTGCTCGGCGACGAAGACGTCGGGATAGCCGTTCCCGGTGAAATCGGCCACCTGGAGGCTGTGTGGGCAAAAGAGGTCCTCTGCCAGCATGTTCCACGACCAGTCCGTGGGGTCGAACACTGCGAGCCGGCCCATGTGCGTTCCGTGGACCGGGGAGTCACCCTCCGCGAGGGCGATCTCGGGCGCGCCGTCCCCGTCGAAGTCCGCGACGGCGATGCGTACGTCGTCCCACCCGTCGACAAACTGTTCGCGCCGCCAGCCGTCGTCCTCGCGGTGGTACACGCTGGTCCCGGAGAGGAACTCGCTCCGGCCGTCGCCGTCGATGTCGACGACCTCCGCTCCTGACCCCCGGGCCGAGTCCGTGACGACGTGCTTGTGTGAGTCGGGCCAGGGCGACTCCGTCGGGTCCTCGGGGATGTCGTAGTAGAAGAGTACCTCCTCGCTCTGTGCGACGCCGATCACCTCGGGCTCGCCGTCGTCGTCGATGTCGGCGACTCGCACGTCGTGGTACTGGCTGTACTCGTCGGTGATGCGGTGTTCGGGCCACGGCTCGCGGGGGTCGGACGGCTGCTCGTACCAGTACACGTCGGACCCGTCCCACGCCTGGCCGGCGACGAGGTCGACGCGTCCGTCGCCGTCGATGTCGGCCAGGTCCGACCCGACGCCGATCCGGTTGGTGGTCGAGATGGTGTGGCGCTCCCAGCCGGGGTTCTCGTACCAGAAGACGTTGGCCGACTTGTACCCTACGAGGTCCCGTAGGATGCGCGGATAGTTCGGGAACCGCGTCCCTTTGCCGTTTATCTGGAGGTTGTCCTTCATTCCGGTGCCGCCGACGATGACGTCCGGGCGGCCGTTGCCCGTGAGGTCCGTCGTTCGACAGAACCCGAACCGTCGCGACGGGGGGTCGGAGTCGATGACTTCGTGTCTGAAATCGAGGATTTGGGGCAGGTCGTCGAGAGATGCCATTACCCCGATAGACCGAGGAGACCGCGCATTGTTATTCGGTTGGTACCGTCACGTGGATTCGAGCGCCTGCTGCGGAAACACGGGTTGGTAACTCCTATGAGCACGTGAGTCCCCGGCGTGAAGCCGTGTCACGGTCAGGGACCTGAACGGAACACCAGCTCCGATATCTATTCGTCTTCTCGGAAGGACTCCAGGTCCGGGATATTCAATACACCGTGGTGGGACCCGGCGTACGTCGCTTCGCTGGTGTTTCGTTCGAACTGTGAAACACTGTCGTATTCACGGATCGTGAGAACTTTTCCGTCCTCGACGGCGAAGACCACTTCCAGCGTACCGTCGGGATGATCGTACTGGTCTGCTTTGGTCGGGTTTGACTCGTCGGGCGACACAGATACCCAATCGCGACAGACCGGAATATAATCACGGTATCGTTCAGTGGCGGCTGGTCGCACGACACGTTCTCGTCCAGCATAGGCGAACTGTCTCTGCACTTCATCGAACGCACCATACGCGCCGAAGACGGTACTCGCGCCGGAACAGCAATCAACCGTGTCGTCGATTCCCTGCTCGATACTCGTCCGTCAGCGGACGCCGCGGATTGGCGGACGGATGCGATAGAGTACTGTTTCATTGCCACCGTCCAGCGTTATGTACGTCATAACAAAACTGGTCTCACAGGTCTGTACGACTAAATGGGGACCCACTCACCGAACGCTGAATCCGGTTCGGTTTTTGTCGACACTATCGGGGCATTAACCGTACTCCTCGCCGCGGGCCTCGCGACGACGTTGTCGTCGGGACATCCACTCCGGACGGTTCTTACGATGGGTGCGATCCTATTCGTTCCGGGCTACGCTCTGACGCTTCTCGCATTTCCAGCCGCGGACGGTGCCACGGCAGACGATGCGACACCCCTCTGGAAAGACGAGAATCCGGATAGTAGCGGACCGGCTTCTCTTCGCTTCACGAACCGTCTCGCGCTGGCTTTCGGACTGAGCGTCGTCGTGCTCCCCCTCGTTGCCATGGTGATAGCGGCTCTATCACTCCCCTACACCTCGGCGGTCGTCTTCAGCGTGGTGACGAGTTTCACAGTCCCAGTACTCGTTGCGGGCACCGTTAGACGACTCAGAACACCCGCCACGGCACGGTACGCGGTTGGAACCAGCGTCTCGGACCTCCTGACCAGAGTGTTCCCGGGGCGAGACGGCGTCGACCGCTGGTTGAACATCGCACTCGCGGCGGCGGTTCTCCTGACCGTCGGGGCACTCACATTCACACTGGTTGCACCCCAAGACGGGAACGCGTACACGCAGGTTTCTCTCTTGACGGAGGACGGATCAGGGGAACTTTCCGCATCCGGATACCCGACGAACATGACGCGAGACGAGCCGACGGATCTGGTACTTTCGGTGAAGAACCGCGAGGACCAGCGGATGGACTACACGATCGTCGTCCAAGCCCAGACCGTCGATACGGGTGGTGTCAGCGCGGCCAGCGAGCTACGGCGACTCGAGACGACGGTTCCCGGGAACGAAACCCGGAGTCTCAGTCACGATCTCTCCCTGCCCCGTGTCGGGGACGACCAGCGGGTCGTCTACCTCGTCTACCGCAATGAGGTACCCTCAGAGCCCGCGATAGACAACGCGTATCGAACAGTGTACTTCTGGACCAACGTGTCCGCGCCAGACAGACAATGACCGAGTTCATACTGGTACCCTGTCCCGGTAAAAGATCCATAACAAATATCGAAACGGAGGTTCGATGAACCGTGGCACTCCCTCAGGATCACATCCTCAAAGAACAAGCCAGTCGGTGGGACCGCTTGTTTAGTCCCGGATATCGAATCGGTAAAGTCGGCCTCGTGATCGGGTTCCTCTCCACGGCTATCGCGACCCTGGTCGCGCACAACTCGCCGGCGACGGGATACGAGGTGTCGATCTACGGGGCAACTCCGTTGCTGTTCTGGGTTCTCATCGGCCTCGGGACCCTGATCGCACTCCTGGTTTCGATTCGACACTCGGAGGCGACACTCGGGTCACTCGCCCTAGTCCTCGGTGGGATGTGTATCCTTTCGATTATCTCCCTCCCGATCATTCGCGGGTACCAGTTTTACGGACTGTCCGACGGTCTGAATCATCTGGCCTTCACGAGGAACCTGGCCGTTGGCCTCCTGCCGTTCTTCGATATGCTGTACCCCAGCGGGCATTCGACTGCGGTCCTTATCAGCGGCGTAGCGGGTATCAGCATCCCCCGCGCGATGCTATTCGTCGTCACCGTGTGTACGCTCGTATTCATCACATTCGTGCCGCTGACCGTCCGGGAGATCGTCCGGGATCCTCGGGCAGTGGTGCTCGCGGGTTTCACTGGGTTCCTACTCATGCCGGTGACCAACGTCGGGACGTTCATTCAGTTCCACCCGTTCTCGTTAGCGACACTTTTCTCGCCGCTCGTGTTCTACCTGCTCGTCGTGCACATCTACGGCGGGGCCAGAGATACGAGCCTGCCCGGTTCGCTCACCCCAGTGAGTCTCCTCATGCCGTTCGTCGGGCTGGTGCTCATCCTGTATCACCCGCAGTTGGCGTTCGACGTAATCGTCATCTTCCTCGTCCTCGCAGGATTGCAGTTCGCAGTCCGGCGGACCGACTGGAAACACCCAATCGGTAGGACGCGTACCGTGTATGGTCAGTCGGCTCTGCTCTCTGGGCTGTTTTACCTTTGGAACTCGAACCAGTGGGAAGCGTCGGTCGTCGTAGAGCGAACGCAGGAGAACCTCGTCGAGTACTTCCTCGGCAGGGATGACATCGCTCCGAACGTCGAAAGTCGACAGGAGTCAGCCCGTGAGATCGGGATCACCCTCTTCGAATTGTTCGCGAAGCTGTTTACCGTCGAGACAGTCTTCGCGGTGATCGTTTTGGCCCTCGTCGTCGCGAAGTTCGTCGGGTGGGTCAGGCTCAAGACCGAGGCGGATACAGCCGTCACCGTACTCACTATCGCCGGCATCGTCCTCGCGCCGTACTTCTTTTCACAGTTTCTCGGTGAAGTCGCCCACCACTTCTTCAGACACATTGGCTTCGTTTTCGTCGTCGTCAGTATCCTGGCGCCAATCGCTCTCTACCACCTCTGGTCCGGGCTGGAGAGAAATCGACTCGCACAGCCGCTTCTGGTCGTGTTCTTTAGTTTCGCTCTGATCCTCTCGGTCATCGCTATCTACCCCTCGCCGTACATTTTCCGCCACAACCACCACGTCTCCGAGCAGCATATGTCGGGATTCGAGGAGTCGTTCGCGAACCAACCGACCAACGAACCCAAGCCCGTCCTCTTCCGAAATACCGGGCTCGTCATCGCCAGATACGAGCGGGCACTCTCCGCAAGGCCGGGGACGCCGTGGTACCCCGGTCCCGTCACTCCAGAGCCGGTGTTAGGTGAACAGGTACCCGAGTCGGGTATGTGGGACCTCCGGGACCGCGTCGCGTCGGCCTACTGGGCCGAGCGGAGTGACAGTCATTTATTAATTACGGAGGTCGACCGACGGCGGGCGATCGAGGCACAGGACGGAATCCGTTACTCGGCCGCGAGCTTCGAGGCGGTCAGGACCCAGCCTATGGTCCACCGGGTCCAGACGAACGGGCAGTTCCGGTCGTACTACATCGACCTGCCAACGCCGCCCGGCGAACTCTACAATGTGACCGAAGAACAGCGAACGGACAGCCCACTGAAACTCTCACACGGTGGCTAGTGGGGTAACTGGGGGGATTCAGTGAGGCTCGCTGGCGTTCATCGGGACACTGTTTACGGTATCAGCGGGACCACCATCGTGTCTGGGCGGATCGACGAGGGGGTGGCGACCGACGTGGCTGACAGCCAGCCGGTCGTACCGACGGTGTTCGACACGTTCAGCGAAGTCGGTCGGATACCGTCACCCGACGACCCGCGACTGATCCGACGACTGTCGACGGGTCGGTTCCGGTCGCTCGTTCGCCCGTTCGTCGGCGACGTGACGACGGCCTCTGTGTTCCGGGTCTCCGTCTCGGACTGGATCGTCACCGTCGGGCCGCGACTGTACTCGTCGCACGACGCCGGCGAGACGTGGACGCACCGCCTCGACCTGCCACCCTCGTCGGGACCGATGGGGGTACTTCCCAGCGCGTTCTGTCGGACCGATGAGCGCGTGTACCTCGGCGAATACCCGCTCGGAACCGAAGTCCCGCGGGTCCTCGCGTCGTCGGACGGCGGTCGGAGCTGGGAAACAGCGTGTCGACTGCCGAGGGCGCGCCACGTTCACGCAGTCCAGGTTGACCCGTTTACCGGCGATATCTGGGTGACGACCGGTGACGCTGACAGCGAGTGTGCTATCGGCCGCCTCCGGAACGGACCGGGCACCGACGGCGAACCGACGTTCGAACGGGTCGGCGGCGGCGACCAGACGTGGCGGGCTGTCGAGTTGGCGTTCACGCCGACTGCGGTGCTGTGGGGGATGGACTGTGGCTACGCGTCCCGGAACCGACTCTACCGACTCGACCGGGACGCTCTTGATGCGGATGGTAACGCGACGCCCGTCACCGTGGGGGCGACCGACAACTCGGTTTACTACGCTGCGACCGTCGAGAGCGGTGGCGAGTACTGGGTCGCGTTCGCGACAGCCGTGGAGACTGGACGGGACCGAACCGCCCCCGACCGCGAGACTGCGGGTACGAACACCGCGCGCGTCGTGGTCGCGTCCTCGGAGTCCGATTACAACGACTGGTACGACGTGGTACGGTTCGAGCGACGGACACGCATAGCCGATGCGATCCCAGGGGTTCCCAGTGCCAACGCCTACGTATACCTCGCGAGTCACTCACGGAACGGTCTCCTCGTGAACCCGTTCAACACGGACACTGCAAACGGTCGGGTGCTGGTGGTGTCGCCGACACGACTCGCATCGCTCACCGACGGGCGTTCGGGGTGAAACGCCCGTGGCCGGGCCCGTCACCGGAGACCACGGAAAGTGGCCTGCTCGACGCCGTATAACAGCTCGATACGTCGCGGGTTGGTGATATATACAGCGACTAACTATGCCTCTCTGCTCCCTGCGTGCGAGCGATGACCCGTTCCATCGGGCTGGTGGTACCGGCGTACGACCCCGCTGTCGAGAAGACGATTTCGTACGTTCGGTCGGTCCGCGCGGAGATCCCTCTCGATTCGGTCCGCATCGAACTCGATGCACCCGACTCCGACTCGATGCGAGAACGACTCTCGGTACTGGATGCGACAGTCAACGTCTCTCCGACCCGGCGGGGGAAGGGGGCCGCGATTACGCACGGCTTCGACGCCCTCGATACCGACGTGCTGGCGTTCGCGGACGCCGACGGGAGCACGCCGCCGGCCTCGCTCCGTGCCGTCATCGAGGGGACCCGCGATGCGGAGGTGAGTGTCGGCTCACGGCGGCACCCGGACGCGACCATCGCGAGCAACCAGAGCTTAGTTCGCCAGCGGATGGGGGACGTGTTCGCCCTGATGGCTCGCAATCTCCTCGGGGTCGACCTGTACGACTTCCAGTGCGGTGCGAAGGCACTCACGAGCGAAGCGTGGACGACGATACGAGAGCACGTCGAGGAACCGGGGTTCGCGTGGGACCTCGCGGTCATCGGCATGGCCGAGGCGTACGGCATGGAGGTGACCGAGGTTCCAGTCACGTGGGAAGACCAGCCCGGCTCGACCGTCGATCCGATACGGACGGCGCTCGAACTCGGGGTCGCACTCGTTTCTATTAACCACCGGATGAAACTCGTCTCGGGCAATCAGTTCCATCGCTTCGTCTCGCGAGCTCGTGACGGCCTGCCGGAGATATGAAATCCATCGTCGAGGACGTTTTCCAGGGGACGTACGGCGAACTCCTGTCGGTCGTTCGGATGGGGCAGTTCCTCTCCGTCGGAATCCTCGGGGCCGTCGTCGACAACGCGGTCCTCGTCGCCGTGGTAGAGTTCGCTGCCGTCCAGCCGACTCTCGCCAAAATCGCCAGCGCGGAGGCGGCAATCGTCCTCATGTTCCTGTTGAACGAGAACTGGACGTTCTCCGAGACCGGAACCGTCAGCTACGCCGCGCTCGCGCGACGGTTCCTGACCTCGAACACCGTCCGTATCGGCGGCGCCGCGACCGCACTGGTCGTCCTCCACGTCCTCCACGAGCAGTTCGGCGTCTGGTACCTGGCCGCCAACGTCGCCGGAATCGGGGTCGGATTCGTTGTGAACTACGTGCTCGAGAGTCGGTTCACGTGGCGCGTGATCCGATAGCGAAAATATCGGTCAGTCGACACAGTATAGAGCCTTTTCTTTAGTGTCTGTTGTGATTTTCTTCGATACATGGTGGGGAGAATAGAGAAGTTTTCAGACAGCGTGGTAGCGTCCGTTCTCGCGATCGCCGGTGTCCTCAGACTTTACCGTGCGGGACAGCACGATTTGTGGCTCGACGAGGCACTGTCGTATCACTTCGTCACGTCGCGGTCACTCCAAGACGTTCTCTTTTCGCTGCCGCTCACTGACCCGCACCCCCCCTCTACTACGTGGTCCTGCATGGATGGACACAGGTCGCCGGGAGGTCAGAACTAGCGCTTCGGTTCCCGTCAGTTCTCTTCGGTACTGCTGCAGTCGGTGCGTTGTATCTCCTCGCCGATGCCGTTTTCGACCGATACACTGCGGTACTCGCGTCCCTATTGATGGCCGTCTCGCCGGTATACATCAGGTACTCACAGGAGGCACGGATGTACGCGCTGGCGGTGTTCCTGACTGTCCTCGCGACGTATTTCCTGTACC
Source organism: Halorientalis marina (assembly GCF_023028345.1). Classification (GTDB taxonomy): domain Archaea; phylum Halobacteriota; class Halobacteria; order Halobacteriales; family Haloarculaceae; genus Halorientalis; species Halorientalis marina. The sequence goes on from NZ_CP095487.1 coordinate 1,580,167, forward strand.
GGTCAGTCGACTCGATGCGTTCCCGACACCTCGCCGCGTACGTCACGAGTGCCGTGTTACTCGGATATACGCACGTCTGGGGACTCTTCGTGCTGGGCGCACACGCAGTCTATGTGGCTGTTGTTCTGTGGAAACGGTGGAACGACCACCAGTCCGCGCCGTGGCGGTCGTGGATCGTCTCCTATCTCGCAATCGGACTGTTGCTGTCACCGTGGCTCGGTGTCCTTCTCTGGCGGGCGTTTCTCCCGCACGGCAACTCGGTTATCGCCGCTTTTTCGGAGCCCTCGATGGTCGACCTACTGTTGACGCCAGTCCAGTGGATAACCGGCGATCGACTTATTATCGGCAGTCGCACGCGCGTTTCGCTCGCACTCGTCGTTTCGATTACTGTTTTCACGGTCGGATTCTGGATCTTCCAGACGGTAGTCAATTCCGACGATGCCCGTCCGCGGACCGTTTTCGCCGGTCTGCCCGTTTATAAAGGGTCGTTTCGCCACGTCACTTCCCTCTCCGGTGTGCGAGGGATCCTTTTCGGGCTCTTGCTCATCGGTCCGCTCGCCCTCGGCGTCTCGCTCTCGTACGCAGTGCGACCGATTTACGACGTGCGATTCACGATCATACCTGCGATCGGGTTCTACGTGCTGCTTGCACGCGGCGTCAGTCTGACTCGTCGATTCACGGCTGGCCACCTCGTCGCGGTCCTCCTCGTCGCCGGATTACTGCTCCCCTTGCCCGGGTACTACGCCCGGGACTCCAAGGAACCGTGGTCGCAGGTGACCGACCGCATCGACCGCCACGCCGACGAAGACGATCTGGTTCTCATTACGGACGAGTATACACAGGTCGCCTACGCGTACTACGCCGAGGACTCGCCGGCCACGGTCCGAACGGTCGCCGAGAACTCGGCGAAAGAAGTCGGCTTGCATCCTATCTACCAGTCGGCCCCGTCCGGTCACGTAGGCGAACTTGCAACCGGACACGACACCGTCTGGTTGGTCCTCTCGCACACCGCCCCCGCGCACAACGACGCTCTCCTCGAACAATTGAACTCGACGCACGAACTCCGCGAACGGGAGGGGACGCCCTGGGCACTCGAACTGTTGCGCTTCTCTCCGACTAATGCCACTCAAACTGGGTAAGTTGTTTCTAACTACACAGCCTCGGTATGACGCGCCGGTATGAGTCAGGGGAGCACACTCGGCCACCTGACGGCGGATCCGGGGAGTCGCCGAGCGTGGCTCGTGGTCGCGATCAGCGCCGGTACGGCCTCGGTTGGTGGGGGCCTCGCCACGCTCTTCGGTGCGGGGCACTTCGTCTACGCGTTCGCCGCTCCACTGGGAATCCTGTTCGGGAGCGCAGGCGTACTCGGATTCGCTCTCGGGTCGCTCTTCCGGGAACTGGCCGCCGCCCAGGCCGGCCCCGTCGTCCTCGTTCGGGTTACGAGCGACGCCGTCCTCGTTCTGGTTTGGGCCGTCATTTGGCAGGCCTGGCCGCTCCCGGGCCTCGACGATTGGCAGGGTGTCTTTGCCAGCGGCGGCGTCTATCTCTCCACCGCGCTCGCCGCAGCCGCCTGTAGTGTCGCCTGGTTTCTCGTCACTGGTCCACTCCTGACCGCATTCTCGTTTGTCCCAGCCGTCCCCGTGTTATTCACTGCCCGGTTCGTTCCCCAGGTCGTCCTCGGACCGCTCGTTCTCCTAGGCGTCGCCGTCGCAGCGGACGGACCATACACACCGACGAGTCGTCGGTCGGACTGGTTGACGGGGCAGGCGTTCGTGGTCCTCCTCTCGTTGCTCTGGTTGAGCGGTGCGTTCGTTCTCGGGTTGGTTCACCACGACGTCGCGTCGGTCCCGCAGGCCCGCGAACAGTTCGCGAAGATGCTCCCCGGTGTCGTCGAACCGCTGGGGCTCGCCGCAGCCGGCGGCTCGTATCCACTAGTGCAGGCGTTTCTCGCGCTCCTCGTCGGAGCCCTCCTCACGGTCGCAGTCCGCAAGTGATACGTCTCGGACTGGGAGTGCCCTCGCAGTACAGCCTATTTAACTAAGCGGGTGCCACCGATAGCGGGGGAAAATGCGTCTCACACGCCGTGATGCGATTGCGGCGCTCGCCGTACTGGGCGTCGGGTCGGCCGTGCTCGGACGGGTCGACGACACCGACCCATCGACCGAGCGAATCGTCGCGACGATGGTCGCGACTTCGGAACTGGTCTATCCGTCTTCGGTCCAGGTTGACGCGGAATTCGTGCGGACGTACCTCCTCGGGCGGCGTCACGCACAGGAACGGTACGACCGTGCAGTCACCGATGCCGTCACCGAACTCGACCGCGCGGCGCGCAGGAAGTTTGGCCAGTCGTTCCGGTCGCTCTCTCCGGACCGTCGCGACGTGGTCCTCAGGGCTCTGGGCGTCGACAGGGCGATCTCCGACCCGGACGGTACGACGCCCCAGCGGATCCGATACTACCTCGTCCACGAACTCCTGTACGCGTTATATACGTCGCCCGTTGGAGGTCGCCTCCTGAACATGGAGAACCCGCCCGGGCATCCCGGCGGCCGAGACGCGTATCAGCGGGGGCCGGACCAATGATGTCGTCGCGTGAGCCGAGCGCCGACGCGGACGTCTGTATCGTCGGTTCCGGGCCCGCCGGGGCGATTCTCGCCGACGCACTGGCCCAGCGGGGGTGGAACGTCGTGGTGCTGGAAGCCGGGCGCCGATTCGAGTTGGACGAACGTCTCGGTCAGATGGAAATGGAGCTTCGACCGGAGTACGGGCGCGGTGCGGTCTGGGAGATGGGCGGTCCCCGTGACGCGTTCGTCTCGTCGGGCACACACCGCTACTACCTGAACGAATCCCGCGTCAAAGGAGTGGGTGGTTCGACGCTCCACTGGGGAGCGCTGACGCCCCGTCTCCACCCGGAGGATTTCGAGATGCGGTCCCGCCACGGTCTCGGAAGGGACTGGCCCATCGGGTACGACGACCTCGCACCGTACTATCTCGAAGCCGAACGGGAGATGGGTGTCTCCGGTGCCCCCCATCAGTTCGCCGCACCACGCGACGAACCGTACCCACAGCCGGCGTTCCCGCCGTCGTACTCCGACGGGCTAATCGAGGAGGCCTGTGCGGCACTCGGTATCGAGACACACTCGGCACCTCGGGCTATCAACATCGAACCCTACAACGACCGAGGCGAGTGTATCGGGTTCGGAACGTGTGACCCGGTCTGTCCGTCCGGGGCGAAATACGACGCATCGATTCACGTCGAGAGTGCGGAGGAAGCCGGTGCACGCATCATCGACCGTGCGCCGGTCCGGCGACTGGTCCACGACGAGGGCGGTGAACGGATCGTCGAAGCGGTCTACTCGACCCCTGACGGCCGGACCCACCGGCAGCGGGCAACGTACTTCGTCGCCGCCTGTGGTGCCGTCGAAACGATCCGACTGCTGCTACTCTCGGCGTCCCCACGGCATCCCGATGGCCTCGCGAACGGGAGCGGGACCCTCGGTCGATATTTCATGGAGCATCCCGGGATTACGGTGACTGCGACGCTCGACGAACCGACGAGACAGCACCTCATCGGGTACTCGACGCGGATCACGGAGCAGTTCTACGAATACGACGAGGGCCCTCGCGGGACGTTCGTGATTGAACTGAGTAACACGGCGGGACCGCGGCCGACGGAACTCGCGCTCGACCAGAGCCCGGTATCGGGACGCCTCGCCCGCGGCGACGTCGAGAGCGTTTTAGCGGGCGACGACTGGGGAAACGCCCTCCACGAAGACGTCGCCGAACGGTCCACTCGAAAACTGTCGATCAACGCGTGGACTGAGCAGCTGCCCGTCTCAGCGAACCGGATCGGGATAGACCGGTCGACGACGGATACCCACGGAAACCCGGTTCCCGAGGTGACCTACAGTATCGACGACCGTACTCGTGCGTGTCTCGGCCGGGTGGAAGACCGCATCCACGATATCTTCGAGGAGTTGGGCGCCGTCGACATCACCACGGAATCGGGTCCCGACAGCCCCTGGACGGCCAAACACCACATGGGCGGTACCCGGATGGGAACCGAACCGTCCGAGAGCGTCGTCGACCCGACGCTTTTGACTCACGAACTCTCGAACCTCTACGTCAGTTCGAGCAGCGCCTTCGTCACGTCGGGCGCTGCGAACCCCACGCTCACCATCGCAGCGCTGACTCGCAGACTCGCCGACGACCTCCACGAACGACTATCCTAATACCACTCGGCGAGAAGAATCGTGACCAGACGTTCTTAGACTGTCACTAACCAAATGAGGTCGGGGCTTGGTGGTGATATGTCCAGGAATCAGCCGACCACCAGTATCGGACTGCAGCTCTACTCGCTGGACGAATCGAGCGAGACACTTCCGGATAGCATTCGTCGAGCCGGTGAGTTCGGTTATCGTGGGGTGGAATTCGCAGACCGTATTCACGAGGCGGACGTTCGTGCGGTTCGGTCGGCACTCGCCGAGTCGGGAATCGACCCAGTCGCTGCCCACGTGTCGCTCTCGCGGCTGGAATCCGACCTCGGGGAACTGGTCGAACTGTACACGTCGGTCGACTGTACCCGACTCGTGATTCCACATATCGGCTCGACTCACTTCGTGACGCGTGACCGCATCGACGCACTCGCGGAACGGCTACTGAGAATCTCCGATCGACTCACCGACCACGGGTTGGAGTTGCTCGTCCACAACACGAGAGCGATGCACTTTCCGCCGCTCGACCGGTACCGCCTCGACGCGCTCGTCGACGTAAGCGTCACGCCTCAGGGTGCCGGACACTACGCCGCCTGGGCACTCGACGAAATCTCACCGAGACGGTTACGCGGCGAAACCGCCTTCGAACGACTCGTCGAGCGGACGGCACCCGAGGTGACCTTCGAAATCGACACGAAAGAAGTGAGGACCGCCGGCCGTGACCTGGCCGCCGTCCTCGATCTCGTCGCCGGTCGCGTACAAGCGATGCATCTGAGCAACGCGACGCGAACACAGCGGTTCCCGCCGGCGTACCGGGGTAGCGGTCTCGCGAACGGCCTCGTCGATGTCGAGGCGTCTCTGCGAACAGCGGTTGACCGGGACATCGAGTGGGTTATCGTCGAAAGCGAGGATGCGGGCGAGACACTGACAGAAACCACCGAAGCGTTCGAGCGTGCTCTTTCCGAACTCGAGACCGCCCCCGACCGAGGTGACCGTGGACACCGGCCGTCACTCGGGTTCGGTCACGCGACCGCAAACCCTTGATTTCCCCCCGGTTCTAGAGGTGCGGGCCCCAACCCGGTACTGTGCGGGTCGATCCCTGGCGATTTCTCGTTCCGTTCCGGTCGACCAGGCGAGCAACCGTGCGTCTCAACTTTCTAATCGTAGTGAGAATTCGCTGCTCGAGTGTATAATAACCATCTAACTTTATTCCGAGCTAACTATTTGCCCAGTTACACGTGCTGTCCACACCAAGACGATATACGGTAGTCCAAGGCGGTTCTGGCGAGGAGGGGAAGTCGTGAGCGAACGATCCACTGTCCGGCGTGTGCTGGTGGCGAATCACGACCGCTGGTTCGTCGTGACGTTTCTCGCCCTCGCCGTCGGTTTCCCGCTCGTGTATCTCTCACAACCGCTACACTTCGACGAGGCGATTTACCTGGCGGTCGCCGAGCAGGTGGCGAACGGTCAGACACTCTACGTGGATATAGCCGACCACAAGCCACCAGGTATTTTTCTGATCGGTGTCGCCGCTTTCGAGCTGTTTTCCGAGCCGCTCCGGGCTCTCAGACTCCTAACCTACGCGGTCACCGCTGTCTCCGGACTGCTCGTATTCGAACTCGGTCGGCAACTCCGTGATCGTCGGGTCGGGATGATTGCGAGCCTCCTGTATCTGGTGATGGTTTATTTACCCCACTTCGACGGGTTCTTTTTCCTCACGGAGCCGTGGGCAGTCCTGACACTTCTGGCCGCAGCCCTCTGGCTCCTCGACGACCGTGCGATCTCGGACGCCCTCGCGGGTGCCAGTCTCGGGATCGGTGTCCTCCTCAACCAGACGGTGTTCCTGTTCGGGGCCGCCATAATCACAGTTCACGCACTCAAGCTCCGGTATCCGAACTTTCGCACCCGTGAGTACGTGTATCGATCCGCGCGCCGAATCCTGACCATCGGGGTCGGATTCCTCTGTCTACTGGCAGTCGCGTTCGGAGCGTTCTATTTGAACGGAATACTCGAAGCCACGCTGTTTTACTCCGCGTACGTGCCGCTGGTCGGATACTCCACCCCGTTCGACCTGTACCAGCACGTTCTGGCGCTGTTATCGCTGTTTCCGGTCTGGTTACTGGCCGGGTGGATGCTCCTCGGAACCGGCATCGCAATCGCACGGGGTCGCGTGCTCTCCGACGAGCACCTGCTGGTCGCATCGTGGGGCGCCATTCTATCGATACCCGGTGCCACGGCGTTCGCGGGCGACCACAAATTCCTGTTCGCGTTTCCGGCGCTCGCACTCCTCGCAACCGTCGCGCTCTTCGACGGCTGGGCACGGTTCGGACGGAACCCACTCCGGATTCGCGACTTCCTCGGCAGCTTTCCTTCTCGGTCCACGATACTCACGTTGCTCTTTCTCGTCAGCGTCGTGGGCGCCGCCGGGGTGAACGTGGTGTACGCGCAAGCGGTGCTCGATACCGACATGTCCGTGGATGCCGCCGACGCACGCGACATCGCCGCCCACGCCGACGGTCCCGTGTACATGTATCCACCCGGAAACCACGTCTTCTACTTTACCGACGATATCAGACCGGTTTCGACGTGGATCGGACCGCCGTACGCGGACGTACTGGTCGACCGGACTGTCACCGACCTCGATCAACGTAACGTGCAGTACGTGGCCGTGTTACGCAGCTACACGTCTGAGGACGGCACTATCGAAGCGAAGGATCGGTACTGGGCCGAAACCAAGGAACCGCTCGTCGGGTATCTCAATCGGAACTACGAACCGGTCGAGAGAACGGACCAGTACGTCATCTACCGAAGAGCCGAAACCTGACCCGAGAACGGTCCCCTCCAGCACACGGCCCTGCAAACCGATATCTCGAATCCGTCCCACTACCGTTTACAGGTAGCCCAGGTCCTCGAGTTGTGCCTCGACGTCGGAACCGAACTCCTGCTCGGTCTGGGACTGGTCCTCCGTCGCCGGCCCGGTCGATAGGTCCGCGACGCGCGCGTCGAGGTCGGTCGCGAGTTCCTGTTTCACCTCGCTCGCGTCGCAGGGGCGTTCACGTTGCCCGACCCCGGTCCGTTCGACGAGGAACGAATCCCCGTCCTCGTTCCTGATGTATTTGTAATCCTGACCGACCAGCGCACGCCACCGGACCACTTCCGTGTCTTCTCGGCCGGTGTGCGGGACGAATTCCTCGACGAGCGCGTACTCGTCGATCCCGGCGTCGGCTTCGAGGGGCCGCGCGCCGCCGGTGCGGACGAGATCGTACAGCCGTCGTAGTTCCACGGGATCGTCGACACGCCGCCCCTCGGACTGACCTGGGTACTTCACGATCAGGGGAACGTTGACGTTGATATCACGGAGGTAGTGTGGCGGCGTGCCGTCGCGGTCGTACTCGCCGAGGGTCTTGCCGTGGTCCGAACACACGACGATCAGGGCGTCGTCGAAGTCGACCCGGGCCTCGAACGCCGCGAGGAGGTCTCCGACTTTCCGGTCCTGATACCGCAGGCTCGCGTCGTAGTACTCAAGCACGCGCTCCCGGCGCTCCTCGGTCAGTGCCGTCTTCTCCATCACGTACGCCAGCAGACGGGTGTTCAGCAGCCGGGGTTCGACGGGGCCGGGGACCGGGAGGTCGAGTTCGCGGAACGCGGATTTCGGCGGGAAATACGGGCTGTGTGCCTCCATCAGGTTCAGGAACGTGAACGACGGCGCGTCCGGGTACTCGTCCGTCGCGCCGAGCCACCGAATCGCTCGGTCGACGAGGTTAGACGTGAAGAAGCGCCGCTTGAGCAGGAACAGCGGCTGTCTGGCGGCGTGGCCGAGCAGCGAGTGGCCACGGGAGTACAGCCGGTCGCGGCGCGTGTGGATGTCCGTCCCCCCGTCGCGACCGATCTCCAGGTTCCACTCCAGGAACTCGTCGAACCCGGTATCGAGCCCGGAGAGCTGTCCGACCCACGGGTTGTTGGAGAACCCGGCGGTCCGGTAGCCCCGGTCCCGGAGGGCCGCCGCCAGCGGTGTCGTTCCGTCGGGGAGGCGGAGGGCGCCGGTGGTGTCGAGGAACCCGTTGGTGACGCCGTGCTCGGACGGCGTCAGGCCGGTGAACATCGACGAGTGCGACGGGAGCGTCCACGAGGCGGGCGCGACGGCGTTCTCGTAGACCGTCGCCCGCTCCGCGAGCCGGTCCAGGTTCGGCGTCGTCGATCGGTCGTGCCCGTAGAGTGCTAGCCGGTCAGTCCGCATCGAATCCAGCACCAGGAAGAGAACGGGCGGTCGACGTGACGAGGACTCGGACATCGTGGGCATTACTACCCGGATGTCGGTTTGTTACTCGCCTACTTCCACCGTCGGCCCCCGCAGGTGCCCGTTCGAGGCGGGTGTAATAGATTCCTACCACTCTCGACGGCATCGCCTCGACGTCCACTATCCGAGAAGGATGTATCTACTGGGCGCGATACTTTCCAACCCCCTCGAGCCGTGAACATACTCTTCTCTGAACGGTTCTGACACTACTTGGTAAGCAAATATTGGCCAATAATTGGGCAAAAAAATGTAAGTGGAAATAACACTCTTACCAGGTAAGTAGTTATTACCGAAATGTATGCGACCAAGCACAGACTCAGTCGATACCGACGACCAAGCCGCAGAGAGTGATAGAGACTCCCTACTCGATAGAAGATCGTACCTAATGTTGGCCGGTGCTGCTGCGACGAGTGTCGCGACCGGGTCGACGCTTGCCACCGCAGGCACATCGCGGCGTGGGATCGCTTTCGAACGCGTCGTCGACGCGGTCGACGACCTCGGGATGGACCCGACAGGAAGCGAACCCATCGACGACGCCCTCGACGGGGCAATCGCGAACGATACCCTCATCGAGTTCCCCCCGGGCGAATATCTCTTCACCGGGGACCGGACATACCACGACCTGCGGAACTTCGGTATCCGTGGTACCGGTGACACCAAAGAGGACGTCGTCATCAAACCGCCGCGGTACGAGGGGTACGAGTTCCTTCGAGTCGAAGGGGGAGCCAATATCCTCCTCGAGAACTTCACTCTGGATCAGCACGACACTATTCCCGAGTGGAGTTCGCTCATCATCGACGTCACAACCGGCGCGGAACTTCACGACATCGAGTTCGCCGGGTTCAACCCGAGTGACGATCCCCCGGAGAAACCGACTACCAGCACTGCACAGAACCTGATCCGGTTTCACCAGCAGAATTCCGACGGTGTCTCGAACATCTCCGGAATCGTCAAGAAGGGGCCCTCGGATATGCAGCCGTACCCGAACGGTCACTCCTGTCTCTACATCGGCACGGACGTCTACGGCGAACTCAACATCAGTGACTGCTACATCGCGAATATGTCCTCGCACGCGATGTACGCTTCACAGTCCCCAGGTACCATCCGTGTCGAGAACTGCACGTTCGAGAATAACAATGGACAACAATGTCGTGTCTCTGGTGACGGAGCGGTCGTGCGGAACTGCAAGGTCGTCATCGACGTCGACAACGCGCACCCGGACAACATCTACCCCGACGGGTCCAGGAAGTACAATTCACTCGCGAATGGAATCTGGACGGTCTCCCAGACCGACCCGCCCCAGAACGGCGGGCTGGTCGAGGACACCGAGATCATCTGCAAGAGCGTCCCGGACTTCGACGGCGACCGACCCTTCCTCATCGAGTGTGACGGGGCCGCCAGCCACACGGAGTACCGGAACGTCAGTGTTCACTGCGAGACGGACGACCACGCCATCGTCAGGGCGCTGGACACGACCCGCATCTCCCTCCCGGACGGGTTCCCGGACGACCAGTCCGTGGTCTTCGACGGACTCACCATCACCGGGTCCGCAAACGGCAACGACCCCGCCCTCGACATCCGGGGCCGGGACGCGACCGTGAAGAACTGCTGTATCGACGTCGACGGGACCGTCGACGGCGTCGGTATCCGGGAAGGCAAGTTCAACAGTCCGACAGGGACCATCTCCGACTCGAACATCAACGTCGGCGGGTCCGCGACGGTCATCGAGGACGCGTCCGTCGACACGAGTAACCTGACCTACGGCGAGAGCTGCTCGCTCCCGAGTTCGCTGGACGGGAGCTCGACGGATACGACGGATTCGACCGACAACACGACGGATTCGACCGACAACACGACGGATTCGACCGACTCGACCAACGGCTACGACCACGGCCTCCGCGTGATGGCCGACGACGGCGCCGACGCCTTCGAGTACAGCATCACCGTCAGCGGTGCGGCCGAACTGGACACCGACGGCGAGTACGCCGCGACGCCCGAGGAGGACGGCGTCGGCGAAGCGGTCACCACCAACGACGATGGAACCCGCACCATCACGGGCATCGTCGCGGGCGGCGGTGGCGACAGTTTCCACTTCGACGGCGAAATCCTCGCCGGCGACCTCGGCGGTCCCGGCACGGTGTACGTGGACGGGTCGGTCTTCGACCTGAGCAGCGTGCCCTCCACGTGGGACCCGAACGACGGCTACGACCACGACCTTCGGGTCATGGCCGACGCCGGTGCCGACGCCTTCGAGTACAGCATCACCGTCAGCGGTGCGGCCGAACTCGTCACGGACGGCGAGTACGCCGCGACGCCCGAAGAGGACGGCGTCGGCGAAGCCGTCACCGCCAACGACGACGGAACCTACACCATCACGGGCATCGTCGCGGGCGGCGGTGGCGACAGTTTCCACTTCGACGGCGACATCTTGGCAGCCGACCTCGGCGGTCCTGGCACGGTGTACGTGGACGGGTCGACCTTCGACCTGAGCAGCGTGCCCTCCACGCGGGACCCTAACGACGGCTACGACCACGACCTTCGGGTCATGGCCGACGCCGGTGTCGACGCCTTCGAGTACAGTCTCCGTGTCACCGGCGACGCGGAACTGGATACCGACGGCGAGTACGCCGCGACGCCCGAGGAGGACGGCGTCGGCGAAGCCGTCACCGCCAACGACGACGGGACCTGCACTATCACCGGCATCGTCGGCGGTGGCGGTGGCGACAGTTTCCACTTCGACGGCCGCCTGATCGACGCTGCCGTTCCCGACACCGGGGGCGTCTACGTCGACGACGCGCTCGTCGACCTCTCGAACGTCGGACTCCCGAACACGCTCACTATCGACGGGGCTGGCGTCGACACCGCGGACTACGAGGTGGCGGTCGATGGCGACATCGCGGCCGACCTCGAGGCCGACGACTTCAACGGTGGCGACACCATCGACGGGGCGACGGCGACCGGCAGCGTCGGGAGCGGCACCGACAGTTACGTCTTCTCCGGTGCCATCACCACCTTCGAACTGTCGGGGACAGCAGGCGTGTACGTGAACGGGACGCAGGTCGACGATGCCGTGCTCGGCACGAGCGAGGACGCCACGCTCGACCACCTGCTCCGCATCGACGGCCGTACTGCCGAGTCCAACTACGAGTTCGAAGTGACCGGCGAAGTTGCCGTGAGTCCCGACGTCGCCGCAATCGAAGGCGACGAGGAAGTGACTGCGAACTCCGTGACCGGTTCCGTCGACGGCGACGTGGACGCGTTCCGGTTCTCCGGCGACATCGACCGGCTACTCCTCGACGGGACGGCGAACGTCAACTTCCACGACAGCGACGGCTAACACGCACAGGCGGTTTTTTGAGCGTCGGTCAATCATCACGAGTGCCGACTGCACTGCTATCGGTCTCGGTGGAACGCGCCCTGCGATCGGTCCAAAGAGAAGCGGACCAGTCGATATTCAGTACGCCCACTTCTGATAGACACGGCGTCCGAGTTTGAACGCTCGCCAGGTAATCGGTGACAGCCCTTTTTGCCAGCGAAGAATAGGGACTGTCTTGCCACCGAACTTCTTTTTATGCCGGAAGACGCTGTTGTCGAAGGCTGCTCCTGTGCCACCGAAGTCGTACACGTGGTAGTCGTTGTCGATACCCCAATTGATTGCATTAGCATGGAGTACCTCCGAAGGATAATACTGAAAATCATCGGTGTCTGGGATAGCGGAGAACAGGTGATGGATAGCCCCGCGTTCGTCGTTGAGAACGTACACATAACTCCCAATATCTCGCTTGTCGATGGACGCAGTGATAACGAACAGGCGGCCCGGAAGGCTGTCTCGAATCCCCACGAAAAACGATTTCGGAAAAGTACCTCCCTCGATACGCGCCATGTTCGCCTCGTACGATCGGTAGAGATCATCCAGTCCATCACTCAGGTCTCGAACCCGTGTTTCGACACCCAGGTCGTCGGCCTCTCTAAGGGCACGGCGCCGCTCTTTGTGCATCTCGTTACGAATGGCTTCCCACCCACGGGCAAGATGATGTTCGAAGCGACAGCCCATCGATGTCTGTCGGTAGCCGTTCTTTTCGAAGAACTTCCCGTAGCGGATATAATTGAGGTCGTTCGCGACCACGGCATGGTAGACAAGGCTTGGACCCCCGATGCTTTCGAGCCCCTCGAACAGCAATTCCAGAGATTCGCCCTCGTCTGTGACGATCGCTGGACCGCCGTAGCCGGGGTCAATAGACACGAGTTCCGTGAGAGGAAGCCGGCCGATGGCTGTGGATTCGACCGGGAGATCCAGCGGGCGGACGAAGTTCGGGAAGACCGCGATCGGATTGTTACCTTTCGAGACGACGACGTGCCTGGGTTCGAGATTGAGCGTTCGCTCGATCGTTTCGAGCCAGCCGTACCGGTGGAAGACAGAACCGAGTTCCGCCTGCTTGACGAGGTTGTTCCACTGGTTCTCGTTCACTGATTCGATCGAACTGTGAACGGTGGTGCTACGTTCGGTCATCGGTGACGTTCAGACCGACTGGCATCCAGTCTTACAGGAGATCCAACAGCCGACGTGTCCGAGCCCTGCGCCGGTGAACGAAACTGTCCCACGTCGCGTCGCCGCTGGCACTTGTTCATCACGGGTTGGTGTCGCTGGGCCGGCTTTGAGTATTGTTATGAACTGTTTTCTCTCCTCCTGCGTCGGGATGAATAAACAATGCCTCTTACTGAGCACTCCTCAAGCGGGATTACTGTTCTCCGGATTCTGCTGTCAGCCGCTCCCGTGCAATCTCACCCATCGTCCGGAAGTCGATTGAGTCCGAACGTTCGCGTGCATACGAGAGTATTGACCTTACACGATCTACGTTCGCCTGGGTGCTGACCGCGTGCGGATGAAACCAGAGGTGAAACACCCCATCCTTGCGTGTGGCCGCATCGATAGTTTTTTTCGCGATATCGACGACCGGCTGTGAGGCGACGGGACTGGCGACTCGACGGACGGCCCCTTCGAACGTGAACAGATGGAGCGAGGCAGGAATCGCGACCAACCCCTCTCGCTTGATCGTGGGCGTCATGAGCGGTGCCCGGCGGAATCTAGTTAGCATATTGACTAATTTAGCGGGTTTGCTCAGCGGCGTTTGCTCAAACCAACCGGGTGGATTCGGAGATCGATACGCCACGAAGTCGTGATCTGCAAGGATGTCCAAGTGCCCGACTTCGTTCCGAGGAAATGTAAAAGAATTGAGCTTTATATCCTGCTGTTTGGCCAACTGTTTGCAGGCTCGTAATTCGGCCGCTGCGGTCTCAGACCTCGTTTCTGGGGCGCCAAACACGACGTGAGAGTACGAGTGACACCCGATCTCATGATCAACATCGGCCGTACGGACAGCCTCGATAACCTCATTCCCGAACCAATCCCCATTTCTGGATTCGGTTCCGCCAGGGTCGTTCTCGAACCAACCTTCGGGGACTGGATGGTCGGGGTGATGACCGCCGCAGGCGGTGTGAAAGAGGTGTCCGACGACGGCCCAGGTGGCTGGAATCTGATACTGATCGAAGAGGTCGATAAGGTGGAACCAGCCATCACGGCCCGAACCGATTCGTTCACTCGGGTCATCGCTGTAGCGGTGGTAGCCCCAGGCAAGTTCCGCATCAAGCGAGACGACGAACGAACCCATAGTCTGAACAATGAGGTTATACTTATTGTTATTCACCCTTTTAAATAATAAATTCATATTTAAATAGGTCTAAAGATGTGATTTATTATGTGTTAGTCGACAACCCTGCTCAGTCGTCGGGCTATCGGTAAACGATTCGTGGGAGAACCGTATTCAGGAAGAGCAGGATGGCACGAGCAGGTGGGGCATAGTCCGGAGCTATACGAGGCAATTACTGTAGACTCTCGGTAGCAACCGGTCCGGGGGGCTTGTGTTCCGGACGATCACTTGTCGAGAACTGTCTGAATCCAGTGTTCGGCAGTAGTTAGACACGACAGCGGTTTGCTGTGGTCTGTTACACCGTCGAGGTGTTGCTGTTGGAGGTGGCGAATCGCGTCCTCGCTCGCCCACTCGCGGTCACAAACATCGTCGATAAGAGCGTTCACTCTCCGTCTGAGGCCGTCGTGATGGCGATACCACTCGCCGGCGAGCGTGTCTCCTCCATACGTTGCCTCGCCTCGGAGCCTATCGACGGCAGTCGTGAGTACGAACCCTGCAGCATGTTGCCAGAGCGGACGTGCTGGTGGGACGCCTGTCCGTTCGTACGGAATCCGTTCGAGACCACTGTTCAGTTCCCTCGCTAGTCCGAGTTTGAACCGGGCGGTTCCGTACGGTACCACTCCACGGGTGAAGGGGATACTTCCGGTTCGTGCGTCGCGAGGGAGTCGTGAGACCATTCGCAGAAACTTTCCGTCGGCGAACGGGACCCGTGTTCCGGTCTGGCTGCGTGCGACGGCGTTACTCGCGAACTCACCGTAAGGATAGAAGTTCCGCCGGTACGCGCCAAGCACCTGTCCGTTGAACTCCGTGGCACCGCCGATTCTCGTTTCCTCCTCGTACGTCCGCATTGGGTCGATGCCGACCGACAGCAGGTCCTTGCTCGTCTCTTTGTCGACGAAGTGATGGCTCCGGTACAGGGCGTCCGCGGGTGACGTGCCACGTTCGAGGTCGCTCTGCCAGACGTCGTTCCCGAGAAGTCCACCCTGTCCCGACCCTTCGAGCATGATGTCGGGCTGATCGGGCAACTGGAAACTTGCTGAGAGGTTGAGAAACGCCGTCCACGGTATCATCCCGTCGACAATCTCGATCCCGTCCTCCAAGACAGGGACGAACCTATCGGCTGAGAGCGTGACCTGTTCGTTCGGGACCCCCAGAGTGTCGGCCACGCGACCGGCGAGTTCCGGGTTCGTCCCCGTGGGGGGATTCGCGTCATAGGTGTATGTTCTGAGATTCCGATGACGGCACAGTGCTGCCGCCATCGTCCGGCTGTCAAGCCCACCTGAGAGCCACACACCGATCTGCTGGTCGGTCCCGACTGTTCCGGCGATATCGCGTATCACTCGTCGGTACTCCGTGGTGAGGTCCGACACAGACGGCGGGGCAGAGTCGTCGAACGACTGCTCCCAGTAGCGGTTGAGCGTCACGTTTTCGGTCTCCCCATCGTAGACGAGGACCGTACCCGGCGGCATTGACTGTGCCTCTTCGATGAGGGTTCGGCCGCCCCACACCTGCCCGATCGTGACCAGGTCAATTAACCCTCTGTGGTCGATAGTCGGGCTCGAAACGTGCGTGAGGAGGGGTTCGACGGACGTTCCGAATACGAACCGCTCCTCGTTCGTGAAATAACAGCGCCGAGTTCCGAGTTTGTCGGTCGCGACGACGAGGCGATCCGCTGTCGCGTCGGCGACGACGAGAATGAACGGACCGTCTAATACTTTCAGAGCCTGTTTCGGTTCCGATAGTACACGGTCACAGGTATCTCGTAATGACCAGCCCAGTTCCGAGCGGTTCGTGAGGGTACCGTAAATGGCGAGAAATCGAGATCCATCGCTCAGTGTCTCCGTCCCCGTTGGGTCCCGTTTCCCGTGTGTCACGAGTCCAGTCCCCATCGGAGACGCTTCGAGTCGCTCTCTCCCGTACCATGATTCGGAACGCATCCCCTCCAGCATGATTTCGAGCGATGAACCCGTCACTGCCCCACCGCATACCCCTGTCATAGGATTCTACCACAGGATTGCGAGCCGACGAGTCCAGGAACAGACCTATAACTGACCGACATGTCTGCAGGTGTGATAGCCTCAGTGGGGGGGATACACGTTGTGAATCGCCGCATGGGTGTACCCTCACTCGAGTTCGGGCTTAGTTATACCTGGACTACCGGGTTCCAGTAAGGAGGTCATACTTAGATGTTTTTCAGACTGTGGGACAACTATCATGGACCGCCGGAAATTTCTCAAACTGTCCGGAGCGATGGGTACTGTCGGTGCGCTGACCATTTTCTCCTCTTTCTCCGACGGAAATGAACCTGTTAGTATGAGAAAAGGTGATTCGGTAAGTCGAAACCGGACGACGTCTGAGGGGGTGCCGACGCAAACGCCGGAACAGATGCAAACGAGCTATCGCGCGGAGATCGAGTTCGATCGAGTTCTTGATGCTGTAGACGATATCGGAATGGACGATAGTGGAGAGATTCCCATAGATGAGGCACTCGCCGCGAACCTCGAAGACGGCACGCTCATCGAATTTCCGCCAGGAGAGTACCTGACAAAGACGATACACAGCGTCGAAAACCTCAAGCGATGGGGCATCCGGGGGCGTTCGTCGGACCGGACGGACGTTCGAATCCGCCCACAGGAGGAAGCTGGTCACCACTTTATCAACATCCGTTCGGGACGTGATGTTCTCGTAGAGAACCTCACGTTCGACGTCCGGCAGGGGCGGCACGAGTGGCTCACCAACACATTCAAACTGGCTGGCGGGCTCAGGCTTAACAACGTCGAATACGCCGGTTTCTATGCGTCCGACGTGACCGCACGCCAGGCTCAACCCGCGACGAGCGTTCAGGGACCGCTCCACGTTCACGTCACCGATCCTGACGGCGTAAGTATCATCGATTCTCTCGTCCGCAGTGGTCCGACCCACCACGCCGAGTACCCGGGCGGCCACTCCTGTATCTTCGTCGGCCCGGCCGAGACTGTGGGAACGCTCTACATCCGAAACTCCCACATAGAAAACATGAGTTCACACGGGATATACGCCTCGCGTACCCGAGGCAACATCCGAATCGAGAACACGACGTTCAAGAACAATAACGGGGCAGGCGTGCGTATCTCGGGGACTGGGTCGTACATCCGCGACTCAGAGATTATCCTCGATCGCTCGGAGGTCATAGAGGGGACGCTCGGGAACGTATTCACGTCGGTCTCCTCGGGAATGTGGTTCGAGTCCGGGTTTAGAACGCAGGCCGGTGGAATGATGGACCGCTGTCAGGTTACTCTCAGGGATGTGCCGGACCTGACGAGGGCTATCGAAGTCGATGGATCCGCGGGGCAGACGACCATCAGTAACACAGATATCTACGTTGGAAGTGGCAACGTCCGTCCGGTCGATATCAACAAACCGGGACGATCAGGGTCACGCGTCCGTACACGGGGCCGAGTTCCCGATAACCCGCGCGTGGACATCTTGAACGTCAGGATCACTGGCCAATCCAGCGGTCGGGAGGCCGTCATCGATGTCTCCGACCGTGAATCGGTACTGATCGCGAACTCCCGTATCGACTTCCAGGGAGATCGTGACGGCATCACGTTCGAGAATGCGGCGGGTTATGTTGTCGATGGGACGACGGTCAATCTTGAGAGTGCGGGGACCGGAATTATTGCGATCGACTCTCCGAACGGAATAATCAACGATACCGATATTTCCGTGGTGGCCACTCCGATACGGATCTCGATGTCCGATTCGCCAAACACCTGTTCAGTACAGATTGCCCCGAACGTGACACTCGAATCGGAACAAGGGGTTGAACCGACACTTCCGGCCTCGTGTAGCGGCCAGAACTGGAACGGGTCCTCGGGTACAGGCGACACCGAGGAGACTCCTCAGTCGCTCGTAAACTGGTTCGCCAGGTGGTGAACTGTGCGGCGAGCCCGCCGGAGCGGGTAATACGTGTATTTGCCGCCAAGAGCCGCAACTAAGGTCATCCAGGTCTGCCGGTTCGTCGGGTCGTACGCGAGCGACCGAAGGGCGAATCGCCGGGCCTCCCCGTAGAGACCACTGCTAAGTCCGGACGTTACACAGGTCTGGTAGAGTGATGCGAGAAAGGCACGTTCACAGGCCGGGCCGTAGGCTGCGGCAAGTGGTCGGTGTTTCTGCTCAAAGAGAGGTACTGCGACGTCCCGGAGGGCCCTGAAGTCGTCCGTTAGCTGTTCGTGATCGCCCTGTCGGTAGCGGACGAGTTGGTCGTCAATCGCCTCGAACTGGCAGTGCTTCGACAGGCGGAGGCACCACTCGCGGTCCTCCAGCACCGGGAATCGATCGTCGATGAATCCCGCGACCGGGAGTAGGCAGGATCGGATCATAAGCGTCGAGAACGTTCCCAGACTCGTCCCCATAAGTATGCGCTTGGTGACATCACCGCTGGTCGTCGCCGACGCCCGGCGTAGGACCTCTCCCTCTCTGACGTACTCAAGTGCCGTGTAGACGACGCCTGTCTCTTCGCCGGCCGAGCGGAACGTCGCAACCTGTCGCTCAATTTTCTCGGGGTGCCAGCGGTCGTCGTCGTCGAGGAACGCGATGAATTCGCCCCTGGTGTTCCAGATACCCGTGTTACGGGCCGCCGCCGCTCCGTCGTGGTCTCGGTCACGGATTCGTTTTACCGCAGTGAACCAATCATCATGGGAATCGAGCCACGACGAGATGTCGTCAGAAGAATCGTCGACGACGACGAGCTCGATGTGCCCGTAAGTCTGGTCACGGACACTTTCGATAGCGTCCTGGAACTGGATCGTATCGCGGCCATAAGTCGGGACAACGACGCTGACGAGTGACTCCGTACGTCGGGGGTCACCCTGGTCGTCGGTCATCGAACCGCTCACGAATGGAAGAACCGACTTTGGATCGCATTGTTACGACCCTCCTACCGCCGGCGGTCCGACCCCTGATTCAGTCCGAGTCCACTCGGTCGTCCGGCCGCGAGTCGTGCACTTTTCGCTTCGGTGTCGATACTATCGGCGTAGACGGCGTGTGTGCGAGCGGCGATATGATCCCAGTTCAGTTTCGCCGCGCGCTCTCGGTTGCGCTCGCCCATCGCCTCGAGGTCCGCGGAACGCGCGGCCGCCATCACCCGTCGGAGTTCGCCGTCCTCGGCTGGGTCGTAGACGAATCCCCCGTCCCCGCCGACGTACTCCGCGATGCAGCCGATGTTGGGGGCGATGACTGCCCGGCCGAAGCTCATCGCCAGCAGGACGCTCCCGGAGGTGAGCATGCTGGCCTCGTCCGCGCGGAAGGGCAGGACCACGACGTCCGCAGCGTTCAGGTACAGCTGTACCTCCTCGACGGGGACGAACTCGAGGGCCGTCCGGACTCCGTCGACCGATTCGCTGGCGTCGCGCACGTCGCGTTCGATAGCCTCCGTCCGGGGGTTCCCGGCGACCAGGAGACGTGCGTCTCCGTCCAGTTCCCCGAACGTCTCGACGAGGTTTGGAACGTTCTTGTACCGGCGGATAGACCCGAAGAAGGTGAACACGAACTCCTCCTGCGGGAGGTCGAGGCGGTCCCGTGCGGTCTCGCGGTCCACCTCGTTGGGGTAATCCCCCGCGAAGGTCCCGTGTGGCACGACGGTCATCCGGTCGGCCACGGTTTCGGGGAGGTGGTAGAAGTCGATCACAGCGTCCACCGCGGCGTCACAGTGGACGATGACGTCCTCGGTGAGGAATCTGAGGAGGACGTGTTTGAACGCCACCTCGACGACCGTGGACCGTTGCTCGTGGTTGACGAGGTCGTGGGCCGTCCACACGAGCGAGGCACCGAACAGCCGGAGGACGGCCAGTTCGAGGAGGGTGCGGATGCTGAGGACCAGGGCGACGAGGGTCGGGAACCGCGTCGATGAGGAAGTCACGAACTGGTGGAGGAAGTGGACGTGAACGACGTCGGGCACGTCCCGCCCCCACATCGCGCGGAGGATGGGCAGGCCACTGCCACCCCCATCGCTGACCCGGACGGCGACACCCCGCCGACGGAGCGCGTCGGCCAGTCGCTCCTGGTACGGGTTCGTCGGCGTGTAATCCGGCAGAAAGTGGACCGTGAGGTCGGTCTCGTCCGTCGTCATCGTTCGGCCACCGCCCGCTGGTAGGTCCGGTGGGTCCGTTCCCCGATGGTGTCCCAGTCGAGGGATTCGACCGTGCGCCTGTTGTGCTCGCTCATCGCGTCGGTGTCGGCATCGAGCAGCGCCCGCATCCCCGAGAGCGGCTGGTCGGTCGCCCCGCGGTCGTAGCAGACCCCACCCTCGTCGTCGAGGAGGGTACCGATGCACCCTATCGCCGGGGCGACGACGGCGTTTCCGAACCCCATGGCAAGGAGCACGCTCCCCGACGTCAGCAGACTCCGCTCCTCGGTCCGGAACGGGAGGACGACGGCGTCGGCGGCGTTCATGTAGTACTGCACCTCGTCGTCGGGAACGAACTCGAGGACGGTCTCGATCCGGTCGTCGTCGGCGCTCCCCTCGCGGATGGTCCGTTCGAGTGCCGCCGACCGTGCGCTCCCCACCACGAGCAGCCGTGCGCGGTCGGAATCTAGTCGTTTGAACTGCTCGACGAGTCGCGGCACGTTCTTGTACGGCCGTATCCAACCGAAAAAGAGGAACACGGTGCTCTCCGACGGGAGGTCGAGGTGGTCCCGGGCGGTCTCGCGGTCGACCTCGTTCGGGTAATCGTCGAGGAAGTGCCCGTGCGGAATCACGACCGTCTTCTCGCTCGTCGACGCGGGGAGCGAGAAGGCGCGTCGGAACTCCTCGCCGGCGGTCGCGCAGTGGACGACGATCCGGTCGAAGAGGAACCGCGCGGCGACGTGTTTGACCGCGCGTTCGATGCGGAGGTACCGGCGCTCGTGGTTGACGAGGTCGTGGACCGTCCACACCGTCACGACACCACGGAGCCGCAGTAGCGCGAGGTCGACGAGCAGGCTGAGCCCCAGCACGAGCGTTACGAGCGCCCCGAGTCCGAACCGCTCCAGCCGCTCGTCGCCCACGATCATGAACGGCGTGAAGAAATGCAGGTGGAGGACGTCCGGCAGGCCCTCATCCGCTGCGAGACGCGAGAGCGGGAGCAGGTACCCGCGACCGGACCCCAGGCTGACCGTCGCACCCCCGTTCGCGAGCCCCTCGGCCAGGTTGGCCTGGTACGGGTTCGAGCTCGTGTAGTCGGGCGCGAGCAGGACGTCGAGCGTCTCGCCGTCGGCACTGGATGCGGCCGGTTCGGCACTCCGGTCAGCATCGGTACGGCTCTCGTTTCGCACGCCTGGAGTCCGGGGCCTGTCGGGTATAGTTTTACACCGACTACCACGGCTCGCGGCCCGGAGTCGGGACCACCGGACCGCGTCGTCCCCAGGGTCTGGACCGCCGAACCGCGTCTCACACGTACCCGAGCGCCTCGAGCCGTTCCTCGGGCGCGCCGGACTCGGGGTGACTCCCGGTTCCGCGATCGATGCCGGCCTCCACGTCGTTCTCGTCGACGAACGCGGTGAGTCGCTCCGAGAGCTGGTCGACTCGTGCCGCCCCCCGTTCGGTTTCGGCGAGGTCGCGGGTCTCCCGGGGGTCCGTCGCGAGGTCGTACAGTTCCGTGTCGAGGTGTGTACTGCGGTCGTGGTCGACCGTTCGCATGAGTTTGTAACGGTCGGTCCGGAGGCCGAGGTAGCTCTCGCCGCGGTGTGGCGAGTGATTGAGCATGAACGAATCCCGGTTCGTGCCGTCACACGGCCGTCCGTCCCACTCGTCCGGGGGCGTCGCGTCCACGTGACGCAGGACCGACGGAGGCAGGTCCAGCTGGCGCACCCGGTCCGTGGCGGCCACCTCGGGGAGGTTCCGGGTGAAAAGTGGCACCCTGACACACTCGTCGTAGAGGCGTGCGTGCCGGTAGGCTCCGTGCTCGAACTCCTCGCCGTGGTCACCGACGACCACGACGAGCGCGTCGTCGGGGACGAACGAGAGAAGCGAACGGACGTGTGCGTCGACGAACTCGACACAGCCCCGGTAGAGGCGTTCGATGGTCGCGCGCTGGGTGTCGGTCATCGCGAGACGGTCCTCGGAGAACTGGGCGAGGGCGCGGCGAGCGCGGAGCGGACCGACGCCGAGCCAGCGCTTCAGTCCCGGATAATACGGCTCGTGGGGGTCCATCAGGTGCATGAGCAGGAAGCGCGGTCCCGAAGTGGACCGGAACCACTCGCGCGCATGGTCTGCCACGTCGGGAGCCGAGACAGACGACCGGCGGCGAACAGTCCGCCTGAGTCGGCGCCGCGCGTAGTGGTACACGCGCCGATACTCCCCGGTTCCGGACCCGCCGTTCCAGAAGTGGTCGAACTCGTCGCGGAACTTCTCCAGGAAGGGGTTGTTCGCCACAACCGCACCCGTCTCGTACCCGGCGTCGGAGAGCAAGGCAGGGAGCGTCGGCCCGTGGTCGAGCGCACCGGACTCGTCATAGGCCGAGGAGTAGTACGTGCTCCCGAGGATCGCCGGGAACACGCCAGGGGTCGCCGCCGACTGGCAGATGGCTTCGCCACGGTCGAGCGACTCCGATGCCATCGCACGGAGCCGGTGCATCTGGGTGACAGCGTCGTACCGCCAGCAATCGATTGTGAGGAAGACGACATCGGGACGCCCTGACATGGCTGCTACCGAGGTCGCTCCCGGTGATTGTTATTGATCGACTACGGACGCCAGCAGGGGGGACGGCGCCCTTCCACCCGCGACAGTCGGTCGAGCTATCCCGTCGAAGGTTCGAGGCCGCCGGAGTACTGGTTCGCTGTGGTGGCGGCAGCGAGGGTCGTGTTCGCTGGTGTCGGAATCACTTCACCGCGTCGACCATCTGCCGGACATTCCGCTCGATCCCCCAGTCGAACTGCCGTTCGAGGGCGAACGCCACCACGACGTAGACGGCGATGCCGAGCAGCGTCAGCAGGACGAACTCGACGAAGGGCATACCCAGGTCCAGCGACCGCTCCGCGATCCACACGACCGCTCCCATGACGAGGCTGGCGGCCAGCGGGTAGACCACCTCCGAGAGGAGGCGCCAGTAGGTCGTCTCGACGGTCTTGACGACGAGGTAGATGTCGATGGGAAGCATCGGGAAGACGTAGACGCCGACGACCGCGGCGGCGGCCCCCGCGATGCCGAAGGCCCTGGTCATCGGTATCATTGCGAGGACCATCAGCGGGAGGCGAATCAGGCCGACCTTCACGAGGTAGTCCGGGCGGTCACGCGCCATCCAGACGGACCCGAACGCGGAGGTGAACGAGATCAGGATGCCGTTGACGGCGATGATCTGCATGACCGGGACCATCGGCAGCCACCGCTGGCCGAAAAACGCAGCCACGAACGTCGGTGCGACGGCGATGATGCCGAAGCCGACGGGAAAGGAGATGAAGGTCGTCATCTTCACCGTCTTGAAGAACGCGCTCCGGAGCGCGCCCACGTCGTCCTGCAGCTTCGAGTACGCCGGGAACATGATGCTTGAGACGATCTGTGTGAGCTCCCTGGCCGGCGCCATGGCGAAGCGGTACGCGATCTGGTAGAAGCCCAGCGAAGCGGCACCGAGCAGCCAGACGACAATGGCGTCGTCGCCTTCATTAATTAAAAACAATACTATTCGCGATCCCGTCAGCCACTTCCCGTAGTCGACGAGTTTCCGAGCGATGTCGAGATCGAACGCCGGCCACGGGCGGTAGTCGTGCAGCAGGTACGACATCACCGTCCGCATGAGGTCGGAGGCGATGTACCCGAACACGAGCGCCCAGACGTTCTGCCAGAGAACCGCCAGCGTGACCGCGACCGCGAAGTTCGAGATCGATCCCCCCATCGTGTAGAGGAACTGCTTCTCGAAGGCCAGGTCCTTCTTGAAGTACACGGTGCCGGGGTTCCGGAGCTGTAGGAGCAGTGGTGAGATGCCGATGACGCGAAGGATGGGGGTCGCTCGGGGTTCCCCAGTGAACGACGCGATGAGCGGCGCGCCGAGAAACATCACGCCGGCGATGAGGAGCCCACGCCCGAGGTTCAGCACCCAGGCGGTGTCGAGGTAGTCGTCGACGTCGTCGTCCCTGTCCTTGATGAGGGCCTCGTCGAGGCCGAGATTGGTGAACCGCTGGAGGCCGTGGATGGCGACCAGTGCGATCCCCATGAGGCCGAAGTCGGCCGGCGAGAGGAGTCTGGCGAGGACGACCAGCGAGCCCAACTGCAGGACCCTGTCGCCGACGTTCATCGCCGTCACCCAGATACCGCTCTTGACCGTCCGTTCTCGGAGCCCTCCGCCTGGGACCAGCGACGCAACCACGCTCCTGAGCTTTGCCAACAGTGTGTCGAGCATTGTGATCGGTGGAACGACTTCGGGAGTCGCTACGCTACCACAGTGATGTTCGGTCAATTGTTATGACCGGGCTACCGCCGGTCTCCGACGGGCGTGCGGTTCCTGGGCGATCGCTCGTTGCGGTCGCCGTACCCACGAGCGGCGACTTGGCCCCGCCGAGACCCTTTCTACCGACTCGAATACAGGGACGAGCAGGTGTGACGACCGCGTGGACCGGTGAGCGACGTCGGATGCGTCAGCAGTACTCCTCTATCGCCGACCGTATCGCGGCGGCCGCGTTCCCGTCACCGTAAGGCTCCGCTTTCGGGTCGGGATCGAACTCCCGTTCGAGCGCCGCACCGATCGCGGCCGGGTCGGCACCGACGAGCACGTTCCAGCCCGCGTCGACGGTCTCGACCCACTCGGTCCGGTCCCGGAGCGTCACACAGGGCGTCTCGAGGTAGAACGCTTCCTTCTGGACGCCGCCGGAGTCCGTCGCCACGCGCTCGGCGCCGTCGAGCAACCGGACGAAATCGAGGTAGCCGACGGGGTCGACGAGATCGACCGCCGCAGCCAGGTCCGCGTACAGGCCCTCCCGTTTCAGTGCATCGACGGTCCTGGGGTGGGCGGGAAACACGACCGGCAACGGCGCGGCCCCGAGGGCCGTCGCGACGGCTTCGAGCCGTGTTGGGTCGTCCGTGTTGGCTGCTCGGTGGACCGTCGCGAGGACGTACTCGCCGTCGGCGTATCCGAGTCGATCGAGTACCGTACTCTCGGCCAGCGCCCGCTCCCGGACGGTCAACAGCGCGTCGTACATGACGTCGCCGGTGCGAGCGACCCCGTCGGTGATCCCCTCCGCTGCGAGGGTCTCGTCGGCACGCCGCGACGGAGTACAACGGAGGTCGGCCGCGTGGTCGGTCAGGATGCGATTTATCTCCTCCGGCATCGAGCGATCACCGCTCCGCAGTCCGGACTCGATGTGGACGAGTGTCGTATCACGTTTGGCTGCCGCGAGTGCGCCCGCGAGGGTCGAGTTTGTATCGCCGTAGACGACGACCGCATCCGGGTCGTGGTCCCGGATCGTCTCGTCGATGGCCATCGTCGCCGTGCCGGTCTGTTCGGCGTGCGTGCCGGAGCCGATCCCGAGATTGTAGTCCGGTTCCGGGATCGGGAGCTCCGAGAAGAACACGTCGCTCAGTTCCGCATCGTAGTGCTGACCGGTGTGAACGAGTATCTCCTCGTGATCCGGTCGAAGCGCGTTCGAGACAGGAAACGCCTTGACGAACTGAGGGCGCGCGCCGACGATCGAGAGGACGTTCATCTGCTCGCTCCCGTGCCGCTAGTGCTGGGACACGACGCCGAAACCATGTCTGGGAATCCAGCGTGTTCGGATGTTTGTTATACGCCGACTGTCCGGAGTAATACGGCAGAAACCGGCGGTCGTCGGTTGTGACGGTCCGGATCACTGACGGTTCGGCCCGGCCGCTTGCGCCGATACAACGATGCTACTCGGAGAAGGCGATTTGTAACTAACATCGCCTCCTTCCCAACCCATTCGACATGGATTCGTCTCGGTCGAGGGCAGTGACAAGCGAGTTCGCCGCCGTGGAGGGTCGATGAGCCCCCTAGTCTTCGACGACTACCGTCGGTTCGCCGGCCTCGGTAGCTGTTTCGTCGTCCTCTTGCTTGGTGTCCTCGCTGGTGGAGTCGTCGCGGCCGAACCGACGGCAACGGCCGACAATCGGTCGGGAGCGGTCGGTGAAACGACGGTCGGTGCCGTCGACACGACCGACGCGACGCTTCTCGTGGCACCGGCGCGAAACGACGACCGGGTCGGTACCTGGTACTACGAGACCGTCTCGTTCGAGGGCGCTGCTGGGCAGCTCATCGAGGCGAACCTCAGCGCACCGGGTGCCGATACGGTCCTCGTTTTGAAGGGCCCGACCGGTGAGACTATCACCGTCAACGAGAACGGCGGTGCCGACAGGAACTCCCGGGTCGTCGCTCGTCTCCCGCGGGACGGGGAGTACCGGTTCCTCGTGACCAGTCGAAACCGGGTGAACACGTTCGAGTACGCGCTGTCGATTTCGGAACTGGACAGGTACGAGGAAGACCCCGGACCGATACGCGTCGGCCAGACCGTCACCGGGAGCATCGAGGAGTCCGACAGCAGTTTGCCTCGCTTCGACGGGCACTACGACAACGTGACTCTCGACGCCGAACGCGGGCAGCGAATCGCCGTGCAACTGGACTCGCCGGCTGCATCGTCGGTCCGGATTATCCGGCCGAACCGGGAACGTCTCAACGTCGACACCCAAGACACGCGTGGCCGGACTGCGTCGTTCCTCACCGAATTGCCCAGCGGTGGCGAGTACACCATCGTCGTGGGGAGCAAGGACGACGACAGCTCGTTCCCGTACCGGCTGTCCGTCGAGAATCGAGACATCGAGACCGTCGAACTCAGTCGAGAGAAGCGCTACGCCCGGGACCGGAAGGAGTACTCGGAATTCGAGATCGGCCGGACGACGATCAACACCACGACGGCCTACGTTGGGACGCCGATTACGGTCCGTGCAAGCGTTACCAATACGGGGACTGTGGAAGGCGACTTCACCGGTATCCTCATCGCAGACCGGACACGGATCGCGTCCACCGTAGAGGACATCGAGCCGACGGCGACCGAGACTATCGAGATCACTGGGTCTCTCAACCGGTCCGGCGAGCACTTCTTCTTCATCGGACCAGAACCGATTGGGTCGGTGAACTTGTTGCCACGACCCGAGCCGGAACTGGTCGTCTCCGATAGTGACGATACGACACGGGCCACACTCTCACACGGGCAGACGAACGCGACCTACGAGGTGCCGCTCGCCGGGTCTGGGACTACCGTCGTCGATTTCGACCGACTGAGCGTGCGAGTGGACACGACGACACGACTGTTGCGGATCGATGCGACCGATCGTTCCGCACCCGATGGGACGCTTCGGGAGAGTCCGACAGCGTCGCTCCCGACGGGCGCGTACCCCCTCGGTGGCCTGCACGTCGAGACCGCCCGGTCGGTCCCCGACAGTGCGGTCGGGGCGCTGACTGTCGACTTCCGGGTTCTGCGCTATGCACTGGACGGGTCTGCCGGTGACGTCGAACTGTACTACGCCGCCGACGGCTCCTCCGAGTGGCGGCCCGCGGGTGCGACGCTCACCGACGAAACCGCTGGCAGCTATCGGTTCGCGGCAACAGTCAACCGATCCGGCGAGTTCGTCGCCGTGGAGCGCCGGCCGGCGATCACCGTCGAGAACGTCTCGGCCGACACGGCCACGGTCCCCGTCGGGACGAACTTCTCGGTCTTCGGGGACGTGTCCAACGAGGGGCTCCGAAACGGGTCCCACGAGATCGCTCTCACCACGAACGGTCGCGTGATGGCGACCCGGACCGTCCAACTCGACGTCAACGAGAGCAAGCGCATCCGGTTCCGGACCGCTCTCGACTCGCCCGGCGAGTACCAGCTCCGTGTCGGCAACGAATCCACGCCCGCTTCGGTGACCGTTCTTGACCGGGTGACCGCCACTGCTGTCGACGGTCCGACCGACGTGTCGTCGGCCGCGGACGACCCGACACCGACACCGGCGCCGGCGGCGGAAACCGGCGGGACACCCGTCTCCGACGCGTCGGGTAGTTCCGATGCGATCCTGGTAAGTAGTACTGTGCTGCTGCTGTTCTCGATAACGGTCGCGGTCGTCGGCTGGTCTCGATACCGTTAAACCGGGGCTGGCCGATTGAGGCTCGGTCCGGCGACCTGCCCATCCGCACTCCGGGAGCGGATCGGTCCGAGAAGCCACTCACAGGTGACGCGGTTCGGGGCCACTAGGGGTCGATCGTGGAACTAGACCAGGTCTCGTGGTCCCCGAGGAGCGACGCCACACCGTCCCTGATACCGACCTGCGGTTCGAAGCCGAGTTCGGCCGTTGTCTTCGAGATATCCGCACGACTGCGCTGGATGTCGCCGTCTCGCCCCTGTTCGTGGCGGACCGTGACGTCCGCGGACGACTCTTCGGCCACGAGCGTAGCGAGTTCCCTGATCGTGATCGACCTGCCGGTTCCGACGTTGTAGACGGCCGGTGTCTCGGTTGCGGTGGCAGCCGCGAGGTTCGCTCTCACGACGTCGGCCACGTGGACGAAGTCCCGCGTCTGGTCGCCCTGGCCGTGAACGGACAGGGGGTCGCCGTTCCGCGCCTTGCGAACGAACTGACCGACGACCCCGCACGCTTCGGTCGGTGTTCTGCGAGGGCCGTAGACGTTGAAATAACGGAGACTGACGACGGGGAGGCCGTAGCGCTCGGCGAACACACGGCCGTAGTGATCGCTGGCCAGTTTCGACGCACCGTACGGGGAGCGGGGTCGAGTCTGGGCCTCCTCGGAGACCGGCACCGACTCGGGGTCGCCGTACACCGCTGCAGAGGAAGCCAGCACGACGCGGGCGTCAGCGCGTCGGGCTTGGTCCAGGAGGCCAACGGTCGCCGTCGCGTTCCGATCGTGGCAGGCCAGCGGCCGTTCGGTCGACTCCGGGACGTCCACCATCGCCGCTTCGTGGAAGACGACATCCACGTCAGCCAGCGCCCGTTTCACCTGGTGTTCGTCCCTGACGTCACCGTGAACGAACTCCACGTCGTCCGGGAGCGCTGCTCTGGAGCCACTCGTGAGGTTGTCGAGCACGCGAACGCGGTTGTTCGAATCGAGCGCGGCGACGATGTGGCTCCCGATAAATCCAGCACCGCCGGTGACGAGTACCGTCTCGCCGCTGATCTGGTCGCTGGTGTGCATGGGGCGGTGGTCGTCTCCGTCCATCACTGCCTCGCCTGGGGAACACATTGTTATTCGACTCCTGTTGCCGGACGTCGGCGCGGCGAAAACCGCGGCTAACTGGCCGGGAACGGTGGCCGAGGTCTCGGTCTGACGCGCCGAGATGCACCGGCAGGCTCGCCGGCGGCACGGCTGTATCCGGTCCAGCGGTAAGACGCGCATACCGTTCCGATACCGAGCCATCCCCCGCTTGGGGCATCACGCAGCACGGCCCCCATATCGGTGTGAATCGTGGCGACCGACGGCTGTCCGAGCCACGTCGCCCTCGCAGTGTTTCTCTGCAACCACGACTATCGACCCTCTGCGGGTCCCACTATGTGTCGGTGAGCGCCCCCTTCCGATTCCAGATCGCTCGCCGACACCGAACGACGCCCACTCGGTCTACGACGAACCCGACGTTACGACACGACAAGCCCCTACCGAACGAAACCGAATCACGAAATACTGAACGAGCACCGGTGTCCGACTCAGATCGAAGAAGTCGATTGGCTGGGGGGATCGGCGGGCGCCTCCGCGATCGCGCCGAGGCGCTCCAGGGTGCCCACCACCGATAGCGGCCTGTCGTCGATCTCACAGGGGAGAACCAGGGCGATCCCGTCCTCGGTTTGCACGGCGAGACACACCTGCGGCGGAACGAGCCGCTCGTATTCGTCGTCGAAGATGCTCGACGTGACCGACTGTGTCTCGAACGGGAGTTCGATCGTGGCGCCCGCGCTGGCCGCCCACTCCCGGAAGCGGTCGATCCGGTCCTCGATCCGCCTGCACGCCGCCGTCTTCCTGTACGGGCCGTCGAGACAGATTGCCTTCCCCCAGACGCTAACTGTGGTCTCGTCGACGATCCCCGCCGATTCGAGACGGTCCAGTCGGTTGAGGACTGTCTCCTGTTGCTGTTTCGGCCCCGGCGGTGGGGCCAGCGAGCGAACGTACACTTCGACGCGTATCTGCTCCGCGGCCGCGAGCCGCTCGTACCGATCCGTTATTTCGTCGTCAATATTTGGAGTGTGTGCTGTCATACTGTTCGACCCAACGATCGGTCCATGCGAAACAGCGCGACTACCGGATAAAAACCTCACACACTGTTTATGTTCATTATATTACACTACGGGTGGTACGATAGGGCTGTGGGTTTTGCCCGGTAGTCGACCAGTCGTTATCACCCACAAGACCAGTCTCTGTACGTACATCGGCCGTTGTAGCGAAGTGCGAACACGCCAACTCCAGGGGTTATACCTTCCCTAATACCGTCCTGTGCACCATCCGCCACGGGTCCGGTGCCGGGCGGTTCGCGGGGCCGAGTAGCGGCGGTCAGTGTGTCAGGACCAGCGTCGCGTTGTGGAGCGCGGCGACGCTGTAGACGAGGACCAGCGGCGCATATCCACCGACGTAGAGGAACGATACGGTTCCGTCACCGGCCCCAACCCGGCGGCAGACGTTCGTCGCCCACTCGACGACGAGGACGACGAGGACAGTTCCGACTAGCCCCGTGAGGACGAGCCCGCTCAGGCCGGCCCGGTCGATGATCGACGCTGCGACGGGATTGGCCTCGACGAACCCGTCGGCTGCCTGCAACCCGTACAGCGTCGTCAATAGGTCGCCAGCCTTCGTGAGCACGAGTGCCGTAATCCCCCAATCCGAAATGGGTCGAAACCGCTGGGACGGTGCCACCAGGTACCACCCCTACTGGGAGCCACGGGCCGGACGCGGTGACGCGTCCCTCGCTACTGGCGAACGATCGGTCGTGTGGATAGGCTGCATGGTCAGTCCCATCCCCGCGAGAGGGCTTTGTTAAGCGCTGACCATGCAGGTCCTGGGGCAGGTACGAATCGCCTACGCTAGACCAAGCGGTCCTCGACTGGTCCGAGTTCGACGGTTCCGTGTCAGTCCCACGGCCGGTGGCGGCGGTCAATCGGCCAACACTGCCTGTTCGTCCTCGACGTACGAGTTCTCCCACTCGCGGCGACTCTCCAACTCCCGGAGACCCCTATCGGTCAGCGAGTAGACGTTGGTTCGACGGTCTTTCTTGCCTTTCTGTATCAGCCCTTTCTCGACGAGTTCGTCGAGGTTGGGGTACAGTCGCCCGTGGTGAATTTCCGATTCGTAGTACTTCTCCAGTTCGTCTTTGACTGCGAGTCCGTGTGGGCTGTCGATCCCCGCTACCAAGTACATGATGTCCCGCTGGAATCCTGTCAAATCGAACATTGTTCGACAAACCATTATGTCCCTTCAGATATTGTTATGGTCCGACTATCCGGGTAGTCGCTGCCGAACCGCCCGCCGTTCGGCCACGGACGCCCGCCCCTTGCTGTGGTTCCGTGGGTATCCCGGTACCGGTCCGAATCTATTCGGGACAACGATCGCATCGGCAACCGCTGAACCAACCGCAAAATGGCACTGCCGTCGTGGACTGGTGCGGTCGTGATGTGTGGACTCTTGCTCGTCGTCGCCGCGTGGCTCTCCCGGGTCGAAGACTGGCGGTCGTACTCCCCGGTCTAAGAGGTGACGGCGGACTGCTGGACCGTTCCGAGTACGAACACCGCGAGAAACCGCGGGGAATCAGCCGCTGGCTGACGACGGACATCTTCTCTTGGACCGTGCTGGTCCAGTCCGCGCAGATATTCTTCGCGTTCCCGCTTTTGGGCAGTGCGCTCTTCATGCTGCTGCTGGACCGGAACTTCGCCACGACCCTCTTCGCGGTCGAAGGTGGCAGTCCGATACTGTGGCAACATCTGTTCTGGTTCTTCGGCCACCCCGAGGTGTACATCCTCGTACTCCCGCCCATGGGGCTGATCAGCTACATCCTCCTGCGGTTCTGTGGGCGGAAGCTGTTCGGGTTCAAGTTCGTCGTCTGCCGACGCTGGCGCTGCTGATAAACTCTGGTCCTGATGGCAGTGATAATCGAACTCAGTTGCCGTTCATTACTGGATTTGGTGGTGCCAGCAAAGCAAATTCGTGTTGCTAAATTGTCATATGGTATGGTCAAACGTACTATATCCACATCGGGTCACGAGCGGGTACAGGCGCACCCGGAACAGGCCGAACTCCGTTTCGATGCGAACGGAAACGGCGAATCTGTGGCACTGGCGTGTGCTCCTGCACGGGATATCGAGGCGACAGTATTCGAGTCAATTTCCGATGAATCTGGCCGCACAATCAATTTCCGAGCGGGTGACGATGCGGATTCGTTCTTTTGTTCTGATGAAGAGAACGGCGCGCCCTAATCCGCCACGCAGTCAACTGAGGTCACGTGTATACCTGGGGAGGCAAGCGATATTATCCTCGCAACGACCGATGCTGGAGCGACCGTCAACGATGTCACCACCAGTTCCAGTGAGAGCCGAAAAACGACGAGAAACACCGAAAACATTTACAAAGTCCAAACCACGACTATATCTAAAATATATAATATTTATAAACTATATCGCTTTCTGATTATTTGGCGTCCACTGTACGATCGACTGTTCACGATCTGGTTTCCAGGGACAGTCGACAGTTCCCCCAGGTCGTGTAAGACCCGGATCGCGTTGCCGTCGATGGAACCGCGACCTCCTGCATTGAAAAGGCTGTGTGGGGTGCGTGTGAGTTATAAAAATAACGTTTATTGGGTATGTATATATTAAAATAGATGCTAAAAATAGGGTATTCTGAAAATATTGGTAAAGAAACCCCGCCACCTCGGTAACGGCGCTCCACGCTTCTGAGAGTCTATCCGTGGTATCGTTTTAATGAACGGCGGTTTCATGTGGTGGGAATCGGGGGGTGCCTGTTAGCGGTTTGGACCGGGTCTCGGAAACACTCACACAGAGACCATTCCAGTATCGAACATACCTTATTCGATAATATAGGATACCTATATTTTTTAGAGCTATTGTATTATGGCGCACCGAGAAACTATTGACGAGTTTCAACTGTTCGTCTCCGCAGAATTCGGTCAAGTGAACATGACCCAGCGGGCGGCGCGACGACCGACTCGCCGATCAGATCGTTTCGATTCGTCGCTGGGATTCGACGCCGGCGGCGTCCTCGGGCAGGAGAGCGGCGACCAGATGTGGGACTTCATCGGCGAAGTACTCGACGAGAGCCGCGATGCGGTCGCTGTCGATGGCCTCGAGCGAGTCCAGCAGCATGAACGGACACTCCTCGGCCACGTCGTGGGTCAGATACCCCGCCAGCGCGAACACGAGTCCCGTCACCTCGCGCTCGCTCTCGCTCAGGTTGTCGATCGTGTCCTTGTAGGCCGAGCCCGACGCCGAGGACCGCACGACGTGGAGATCGAAGGACGTCTTCTGTACCGTCCGCCGCCCCTCTCGTACCTGCCGCTCGACCCGCTCGATCCAGATGCGGTCGATGTTCGCGTACCCGAGCAATTCGAGGACCGTATCCATGTTGTCGTTGAACGCCTCGATGGCGTCTTTCTCGAGGCGGTCGATCCGCGTTCGCAGGTCGGTCAGTTCTGACTGGACGCGGTCGCGCTCGGCCTGCAGCTCCTCGCGATCGTCGATTCGGCGCTCGATACGCTCGATTTCGTCGGTCACATCGGCGATGTCGTTCTGGATCCGGTCGATCTCGAACTCGAGCTCGTTGGCCTCCCGGTGGAGTTCGAGCACGTCCTCGTACTCGTCGTTCTCGAGTTCCGTCACCTCGGCTTCCAGCTCTTCGACGGTTTCCTGGAGCGATGTCTGTCGCGCTTCGAGGTCCGAGATAGTCCCCTCCGTCTCGCTGATCTGCTCGGCTGTCCGCTCCAAGCGTCGTTCGAGCCGTTCGCGCTCGCGCTGTTGGGTTTCAAGCTCCTGTTTTTCCGACCGGAGGTCGTCGAGATCGGCTTCGATGTCGTTCACGTCGCCGAGTTTCCGCTGTGAGAGCTCCCGCAGACGGTCGACGGTCTCCTCGATCTGCTCCGTCTCGACGGTTGAGCCACACGTCCAGCAGGTCGTCGTCCCGTCGTCGAGCAACTGATCAGTCACCGACTCCTGGGTCTCCGTGCCGCCGTCGAGGGCCACCAGCGCGTCGCCGTCGGTCCCGTCGAGCCGCGACTCGTTGAACTGGATGACGTTCTGGAGTTCGTTGACCTCGCTCTCGATGCGGCGCTTTCGTTCCCGGTGCCGGTCGATCTCGCTCTCGATGTCCGCGAGGCGGCCGGCCGGCGTCTCCGGCAGCGCCGCCAGTTCGTCCTCCACCTCCTCCTGTTCCGCCCGGAGCGAGGCGAGCCGTTCGCGCTGGGTTTCGAGGTCGTACCGTGCGGACTCAAGGTCCGACCGCGCGTCCCTGAGGTCGTCCAGTTTCGCCTCGAGTTCGGACTGCTCCCGGCGTGACTCGTCGACCTCGGCGTCCGCAGCCTCGACCTCGTCCTGCTTCGCCGCCAGCTCCGTCCGCTTGTCCTCGAGCCGTGATTCGAGCCGGTGGCGCTCCTCCTCGAGGTCGGGGAGGCGGTCCTCGAGCTCGTCGAGCTCGTCGATCTGCTCGTCGAACTCTCGTTTCTCCGCTTCCAGGCGCTCGATCTCGGCGTTGATTTCGTCGGTATCGACCGGCCGCATGATGGTGTCGCGGAGGACCTCCTGCCGCGCGACTGCCTGTCGGGCCTCGTTCGATTCTAGCAGGAACGCGAAGAGGTCGGCGTCGGTGGTGTCGTCGAGATACGGCTCGCCCTCGAACCGGACGCTCGCCCCCGACCCGGCACGGCGGATCGTGCGCGAGTAGGTCTCGCCGTCGATCTCCATCTCGACGGCCCCCTCGTCGGCGTCGCTTTTCAGCGAGACGTCCTCGCTCCCACAGGCGGCCATGATCGCCTGCAAGAGCGACGTCCGGTTGGTCGCGTTCTGCCCGACGAGCGTGGTGACGCCCGAGGAGAGCACTACCGTCGTCTCCTCGATACCACCGATATTCCTCGCGGTTAGTCGAATATCTTCTGTCATAATGATAGTCCTATCAGGCCTTGAATGGTATTGTAAATAAAAACATCGGACTTGCGCGAATGCCGACTTGCAAATAACAAATATACAGTTGTTATCCTATTCTTCGCAATCGCATCCGCCGTCCTCGAGGAGCGTCGCGATCTTGTACTGGGTGTTACACCCCTCACAGTACACCTGCACGTCGACCAGAACGCGAAAGTCGTCGATCGGCAGGTCGCCGTTGCTTCGGAGCTGTGCGATCTGTCCGTCGACGACGCTCTCGGTCCGCCCCACCAGTCGGTCGACTCGTTCTCGAACGCTCTCGGTCGTCGTCGCCGACTCGTGGTCGTACGTGACGTCGCGGATGTCTTTGAGGTACGACCTGATCGCCTGATACGTGACGAAATCGTCCAGTAGGGCATCGACGTCGATTCCAGCCCCTTCGAGTCGCCGTCGCAACTGGATTCGGTCCCCCTCGCTTACCGCGTCGTCCGCCAGCACCCGGTAGTTGTTCGCCACCTCGCCGTCGACGGGCTGTACGCCCGCACTCGCCATCGCCTGTTTCAGCAACTGCTGGTTGAACCAGTCCGCGAGGTCGCGAAGGCTCCATCGGTCGTCCTGCCGGGTCCACCGCGTCTCCAGTTCGAGACCGACACTGTCCAGCTCGTACTCCTCGATCAACCGTCCGACCTTGGACCGCGACGTTCCGTCCGTCATTGGACGATGTTGATGTGGCGTCCTTGAAAGTGTTGCGCGAGTGACCGGGCGACCGGGGAGCCGGGTCGCGGCGAGAGCCGGGAGGGACGGTACGACCCCGCTGCCCGCCAGCCGCCGGCCGGTCCCCCGGTCACCCCGGACCACCGTATACGCCGGTGGCCGAGCGGAACGGTCGCACGGGTTTTGCTAATACTGGAAGTGCCGAAACGGCTACGATATGGGAATTTACTATTTGTAGAACAATGTCGGTCGGAAACCTGCACTGCCAGTCGGTGTCGAACGCGGGACCGAGTGACGAAGCGACTCGACTGATTCGGCGTTCTAATGGACTTTCGACCGCTTGAGAGGGGCGGTCAGCGAGCGTGATCGGTCCGGCGCGGTTCCCGTCCGACGGCGGCGTCCGCTCCCTCCGGAAGGAGACGGACCGTGCGACGAGGCGAGGCCTCGACTAGTCTGTGTTTACAATGAGCAAAAAAGCTAAGTCAGCGACACGTGAGTATCATCCAATGCTCGGGAACACACCGTCGCGACAGATCAACTCGGTCCGGACGGCCTTCGAGCTCCTCAACCGGCTACAGGCGCTCGGTGGGGCGACGTCGGCGCAACTGGCCGAGGAACTCCCGCTCTCGAGGAGTTCGGTCCACAATTACCTCGCGACGCTCGAGATGGATGGCTACGTCGTCAACGACGACGGGACCTACCGGCTCGGGCTCCGGTTTCTGACCCACGGCGAAGCCGCAAAGAGCATGGTCAGGGTCGAATCCCCCGTCGTCGAGACGCTGGAGGCGGTCGCCGAGGAGGTATCACAGCCGACG
Source organism: Halorientalis marina (assembly GCF_023028345.1). Taxonomy (GTDB): domain Archaea; phylum Halobacteriota; class Halobacteria; order Halobacteriales; family Haloarculaceae; genus Halorientalis; species Halorientalis marina. The sequence continues at coordinate 1,616,991 of NZ_CP095487.1, forward strand.
TGGTACGTCACCGAGGAGTACGGCCGAGGCTACTTCGTGGAGAAGGCGGTCCCTGAGGCCGCCTCGCCCCTCTACGGCAGTGTCGGCAAGCGGTCGTACCTGCACACCCACGCGCCCGGGAAGGCCATCCTCGGCCTCGCGGCCGACAAATACGTTGAGCGAATCGCGGAGCATCACGGGCTCCCGGAACACACTCGCAAGACGACGACCGACCTCGACGAACTCCGTGCCGACCTCGCGGAGGTTTGCGAGCGCGGGTTCGCCGTCAGTGAAGGGGAGACCCTCCTGGGCATTCTGTCGGTCGGGGTGGCCTATCGGGACGGCGACGACCGGCTGCACGCCATCGGCGTCTTCGGTCACTCGCGGAACTTCGTGGGCGACCGGGCGGAGAGTATCGGTCGCCGACTGGTCGACACGGTCGACGACATGCAACAGCGGCTTCCGAACGGAGGGGCTTGAGATGGGCGCCGACGCGGACTCGGTTCGGACGCTCGGGGGCCTCCTCGAGCGTCGCGCCGCGACGTATGGCGACCGAACGATCTTCCGCTTTTCCGGCGAGACATGTTCCTACGCGGCCCTCGACGCGAGGGCCAACGCGATCGCGAACGAACTGTACACGAACGGTGTTGGCCCGGGCGACGCCGTCGCGCTCTACATGTACAACCGCCCGGAGTACCTCTATACGCTGTTTGCCCTCGCGAAGCTCGGTGCCGTCGCGGTCCCGATCGACACGCGACTCATCGACGAGAAGCTCACGCACGTGCTGACGGAGACGGACTCCGAGATCGTGGTGCTAGACGCCGATACCGAACCCGAGTACGACGCTGTCAGAAACGACTTCGGCACGATCGGTACCGAGTTCTTCGTCGGCGAGAAACCGGACGACCGCCCGTACAACGACTTTGATCTGCTGCTGGAAGGGGAGGAGTCGACGGCCCCGAACGTCGCCGTCGCCGGCGACGACGCCTGCTCGGTGCTGTACGTACAGCGGTACCAGCAACCGACCCCCCAGGGCGTCGTGCTCCCCCACTACTCCTACGTCCACACGGCCGAGAAGACGGGTCGCGATCTGCTCGATCTCGGCCCGGAGGACTGTCTCTTCACGACGTTACCGCTGTACAGCAGCTACCCGATCCAGTCGGGCATCGCAGCGGCGCTGTTCGCCGGCGCCGAGTTCGCCTTCGAGAAGCAGTTCGACAGCGAGCTGTTCTGGGACTGGATCCGACGATACGACGCGACGCACTTCCTCTATCTGGGCCGGATGCTATCGGTCCTGAACAACAGGGCCGAGAGCGCGGACGACGCCGACAACCCGGCGGCGTACGCCCTCGGCCACGGGTTCGGGTTCGAGCGCGACCGGCGACTGATCGCGGACTTCGAGCACCGGTTCGACGTCACGGTGTTCGAGGCCTACGGTATCACCCCGACTGCGACCCTCGGGACCGCGAACCGACTCGACGACCAGCGGTTCGGGAGCGTCGGGAAACCGTTCTCGCACGTCGAGGTCACGGTCGTGGACGAGGACGACTGGGAAGTCCCGACCGGCGAAACCGGCGAGATACTCGTTCGCTCGACCGAACCGAACACCATGTTCCAGGGGTTCTACGAAGACCCCGAACTCACCGCCGAGGTCTGTCGCAACCAGTGGATTCACACGAACGACATCGGGTACGTCGACGAGGACGGCTACCTCCACTTCGTCGCGAGCAAGCGCAACACCATCCACCTCGGTCGCGTCGCCGGTCGCATCTCCTCGCTCGAGATCGAGAGCGTCATCGAATCCCAGCCCGCGGTGAAGGAGTCGGTGGTCCTGGGCGTCTCGACGGGCTCGGGCGGCGAGTCCATCAAGGCCGTCGTCGTCCCTCACGAGGGAGCGAGCGTGAGCCCTATCAACGTGAACGACCACTGCGAGAAGCAGTTAACCCACCAGAAACTCCCCCGGTACATCGAAGTCCGGAGCGAACTGCCACGCACCGGGTCCGGGAAGATTCGACGGGACGGGCTCGCCGATACCTCGTCGGCGGACGTCTGGGACCGAAAGAGCGGGTACGACCTGAACCGCTGACGGCCGCACTGCGACTGCAGTTCACTGCCCTCGGACCGAGGGACGGCGTCGCAGGGTCGCGGCCCTCTTCGGCGGTCGTCGACCGACCGTCGGGGGCCGGACGCGACCGGCGGCGACGCCCTCAGAGCGGTTCCTCACCGTCGATGATGCGCTGGGCCCAGTCCGCGATGGCGGGCACTCGGTCGCGCATCTTCGGGTACATCGGGTCGTCGGCGTTGCCCTCGAGGTGGCGCCGGAAGAACATCTCACAGAGCGCAGCCAGTTTGTACACGGCCAGCGCTCGGTAGAATCGGCCGTGGTCGAAGTCGATGCCGGCGACCGTCTCGTACCGGTCGACGAGCTCGCCGCGAGTCATGTAGCCCTCCCGCTCGGGGATGCGCGTCACGAGCTCCGGGATCGCCGGCTCGGGGTCGGCCGCGTCCCGCCAGTACGTGAGCAGCCACCCGAGATCGAACCGCGGGTCGCCGCGCGTGCTCAGCTCCCAGTCGAAGATGGCGACGATCTCGGGGTCGTCCGCCGGCGCGAACATCACGTTGTCGAGCTTGTAGTCCCCGTGGACCAGCGTCTTCGGGTGCGAGTCGGGGACGTTGTCGTCGAGCCAGTCACCGACCGCGGCGATCGTCGGGACCGTCCGCTCCTCGGCCGTGACCTCGAACGCCCACTCCAACTGCTCGTGCCAGCGACGCACCTGTCGCTCCGTGTACCCCTCGGGGTGCCCGATATCGTCCAGGCCGACGGCTTCGGTGTCGACCCGGTGGATCTCGGCGAGGCGGTCGACGAGTTCCTCGCCGATCCGCTCGCGTCGCCCGGGCGTCGCGAACCGCTCCGGCTCGCTCTCGCGGACCACGTCGCCCGCCGCTCGCTCCATCAGGTAGAAGTCACAGCCGAGGACGTCGTGGTCGTCGCAGGCGAGCACCGTCTTCGGGACCCGGACGTCGGTCCCCTGTAGCGCGTCCGTCACGTGGTGTTCCCGGAGGACGTCGTGGGCGGTATCGGCCGTCTCGCCGGGCGGCGGACGCCGCAGGACGAGCTCCCGGTCGCCCCAGGTGACGAACAGCGTCTCGTTGGAGTGTCCCTCCTGGTGGTGTCGGATCCCGTAGTCGTCGACCGGCCCGAGGTGCTCCTCAAGGTACGTCGAGAGCGACGCTTCGTCGACGATTCGATTCAGGTAGTCGTCTCCGTCGGCAGTCATAGTGCCCCTCGTGTGGATCGGCGTGTTGCCGTCGAACTGATTGCGTGCATAGTCGATTTCGGCACGGTGACCACGTGTTCGTTGCCCGGGTATCCACAAAACTCCCGGGGTTCGCCGGGACCGTTCGCTCGTTTTCGATCGCAGGCCGCCGGCAGTGCCGTGAGCGCGATCACCAGTCGTCGACCGACCGTCGCAACGAGACTGTGATCGCCTGCCTGGCGCCTATCGCCCGATTGCTCACGAGGGACCCACGACTGTCGGTTAGGTTTTCCATAACCGGCGGCGCGCCGATGCCGCGCGAGAACCGCCTGCAGGGAACGCCTGCGGTCGAAGACACGAACGCCGGTTCCGTTCGCGTCGAAAACCGGGCAGGCGTGGGAGTGCTGGCAACCTCTCGCGAGGGACGCCCGCCCGCGTTTCGACAGACCTGTGTGGTGCCCGGACGAGACGTGGTTAACGATGGTGTCGTCTGTACTGACGACTGACGCCCGAGCAGGTGAATTTCCGAGACGGACAATATAAACCTTGTGGCGAGCCGATACCGCCGCGTTCTACTCGAGCGACCGGACGAACGCGTCGAGCGCGCCGTTGAACCGGTCCGGTTGTTCCAAAAACGGGCAGTGGTCGCTCTCGGGGAACCGTTCGAGTTCGGCGTCCGGGGTGTGTTCGGCGACGTATTCGACGCTCTCAACGGTCAGTACGGCTTCGGATTCCCCGAGACAGACCAGCGTGGGGACGTCGACCCGGTCCAGGACGTCCCGGTAGTCACGGACCGACTGGTCGAACAGGATCGCGGTTTTCACGCCAGGGGGAACGCGAGCGATCTCGTCGAACAGGTGCCGTCTGCGACCGGCGTCCGGCGGGTGTTTCAGCATCCGGTCGATGTACAGGTCGGCGATCTCGTGTGGGTCGGTCTGGGTCAGTTCGAGCAGTTCGGCCAACCCCTCGAAATCGAACGACCCGTGGTCGTACCCCTCGCGTTCGAGGTCGGCCGGTTGCTGCTCGACGACGACGAATCCGCGGAGGCGGTCGGTCCCGAACCGGTCGACGTACTCCCACCCGACGAGCGCGCCCATCGACCAGCCGACGAGAACGACGTCGTTCAGTCCCCGCGCTTCGAGAAACGCCTCGACGTCCGCGGCGTACGTCGGGAGCGTGTGTCCGGATTCGGTCTTCTCCGACCGACCGTGGCCTCGGAAATCGAGGACGATCGGTCGATGCGCGTCGGCCAGCCCGGACTGTTGCTCGGTGAAAAACCGGCTCCCCATCATGACGCCGTGGAGAAAGACGATCGGCGTCCCGTCTCCGTCGGCCTCGTAGTACAGCTCTACGCCGTTTACGGTCTCAGTCGGCATTCCTGCTCGACACCTCCGTTCACGTCGCCGCCGCCTGCTCGTCCGGTCTGCGGTTCGGTGTGGTGAGTCCGTCCGGTTTCAGCGCCGATGAATGGGTGTCCATGTCCGGTGGGATACGTCGCCGTGATTGTAAAGATGTGGCCGATGTCGGTGGTCGCGGGGGCGGCCGTCCGCCCCGTCGAGGCCTCCCTGTTCGCGCCCCGTGTGCCGGCGGGCGTCGCGGTCATGCCAGGTCCGGGAGGCCGTCACGTTTGAGCGCGTCCGCGATCTGGTTTCGCTGAATTTCGTCGGTCCCGGCCGCGAGGCGACGACCCCGCGCGAGCCGGTAGAGGTACTCGAGGGGGTGTCCCTGCTGGTAGCCGTTCGCGCCGTGAATCTGGAGGCACTCGCTGACGACGCGTTCGACCGTCTCGGAGGCGAACAGCTTGGCGATCGCGGCGTCGAGGCGGTCGGGGACCCGGCCCCGGTCCGCCGCGGCGACCGCGGCCCGGTGTGTGAGCGCGCGCGAGGCTTCGAGCCGTTTCAGCGCGTCCGCGAGCTTCCACTCGATCCCCTGGAACTCGCCGATCGGCTGGCCGAACTGCTCGCGCTGCTCGGCGTAGGCCAGCGCCTTGTCGAGCGCACAGCGGCCGAAGGCGTTCGCGAGCGTCGCGCTGCCGAGGCGTTCCCAGTTCAGTGCCTGCAGTTGCTTCTTGAAGCCGTCCTCGCCCCGCGTGACGACGTTTCGCTCCGGGAGGCGGACGTCGTTCAGCCGGAACTGCGTTTGCGTGTGGCCGGCCATGTTCGTGTAGTGCTGGTCGATCTCGACACCGTCCCAGTCGAACTCGACGATCACCGATCCCAGCCCCTCCGGGAAGCGCGCCCAGACCAGCGCGGCGCTCGAGTGTGGAACGTTGCTGACCCACGTCTTCTCGCCGTCGATGCGGAGTTCACCATCGTCCTCCCTGACGCTCGTCCGCATCGAGGCGACGTCCGACCCTGCCTCCGGCTCGGAGATGGCGACGGCGATGCTGTCCTCGCCGGCCGTGACCGGCGGGAGATACCGGTCCTTGGCCGCCTCCGTCCCGTACATCTCGATGGCGCGCGGGGCGACAAGCTGCTGGTTGTAGAGGAACTCGGCGGTGTCGGGGCAGACCCGGCCAACCGCCTCGATGGCGAGGATCGCCTCGAGTTCGCCCATCCCACCGCCACCGTACTCCTCGTCGATATTGATGCCGAGAAAGCCGCGATCCGCCAGTCGCTGCACGTTCGGCCAGGGGGGCTCGCCCGCCCAGGTGAACGCGTCCGCGGCGAACTCCGATTCCGCCATCTCCTCCAGCGACGACACGAGCAGTTCCTGTTCTGCGGTGAGCGAGTGCATACCCGAGTGTTCGGGGCCGTCGTTGTAAGTGTTCTCGGCGTCGCGCCGGCACACGGCCACTGCGACGACCCCCGTGAGCGACGCCGCCGGTGAGCTGGTGTCGGCGCTATCCGCAGTCGACGGTGAGCGCCGGGTCGTGGAGCTCCGTGATCGTCCCGGCGTACGACGACTCCCTGCAGGCGGCGTAGGTCAGCCGTTTCATCGTCGCCGGCGAGGCGGTATCCGGGGCGGTGACCGCGACGGCGGGCCGATCACCGCGCAGGTCGACCTCGAACTCCGGGACCGGCCAGTCGTGTGTGGTCGCAATCTCGAGCGCCCGCTCGCGGATGTCGCTGGCTATGGCAGCGCCGACACCGTCCGGTGCCTCGGCGCTCCGCCCGGCGGCCAATCGGGACGAACCGGCGGCGTCGGCGCCGAGTCGAGCCCGTTCCGCGGCCAGCACGCTCGGCGCCGCGAGCCCTTCCGCGATCGTGTCGAGGAACCGCGCGGCGTCGGCGCCGTCGACGGCCCGATGGTCGAACGAGAGTGACAGCGTGCACTGCTTTCCCTCGTCATCGTCCCGAATCCGACCGACGCCGAGGATCGACACCTGTGGTGGGTTGATGATGGGGTCGAATGAGTCCACGCCGAACATCCCCAGGTTCGTGATGGTGAACGTGCCGCCGCTGAGGTCGTCCATCGTGTAGTTCCCCTCGAGGACCGTATCGGTGAGCCGACGCCGCTCGGTCGCGATGCCGGCGAGCGAGCGGCCCGCCGCCTCGCGAATGACCGGCGTGACCAGTCCGGCGTCGGTATCCACGGCGACGGCGACGTTGCGTTCGGCGACGAACCGGAGGCGCCCCCCCTCGAACCACGCGTTGAACTCCGGGTGTCGGTCGAGCGCCCGGACGACCGCTGCGACGAGTACGTCCGTGAACCCGATCGGGGCGTCCAGTTCGTCGGCCAGGTCGTCGGCCGCCGCCAGCGCGTCCCCGATGGCGACCTCCCGCTTGTTGGTCACGTGCGGAGCGTCCCGCGAGGACCGGCTCATCCGGTCCGCGATCGTCCGCCGCATCGACGAGAGTTCCTGCTCCCGCTCGATCGTCACGCCGAGCGTCCCCGGGTCGCGCGCCTCCCGCCGCCCGCCCGTCGCGTCGGGCGCCTCGACACCGGTCGCTCCCGGACGGTCGGTCTCCCCGCTGGCCGCCCGGACGTCGGAGTCGGTCACTCTGGACCCGATTCCAGTTCCGGAGACCTCGCGGATCGAGACGCCGTGTTCCCGTGCCAACCGCCGGGTCGACGGGCTCGCGAACGCGTGGCCGTCGGCCGTCGGCACGGCCTCGCCGTCGGTTTCGTCACCACTCGCGTCGGGGGCGTCTCCGCCGGCTGTCGCGGATTCCGCGCCCGCCCCGCCATCGTCGGTGTCGGCTGCGGCCTCTGTAGCCGCCTCTCCGTCCGTTCCTGCGTCGGTGTCCGTGTCTGGCGACTCGTCTGCGGAGTCCGGTTCGATACGACTCCGTGGGGCCGGGGCGTCGTCGAGGCTCTCGTCGGGGCCGGCGACGATTCCCAGCACCGTCCCGGGCGGGACTTCCTCGCCCGCCGTGACGTCGACCCGTGCGAGGACGCCGTCCTGCTCGGCGACGATCTCGTTCGACGCCTTCTCCGACTCCACGAGCACGAGTTCGTCGTCCGCCTCGACGGCGTCCCCCTCGGCCACCTGCCACTCGACGAGGTGACCGCTCTCCATCGTGTTGCCCATCATCGGCATCCGAATTGCTTGGACCATCTGAACGATGGACAATTGATACCGGGGTATGAAAAACGTTCACCCGGCGTTTCCGGTGCCGGCCACAGACACACATAACTTTTTGAACGTGGAAAGAGGGTATCAACTCATGTCAGAGGCAGCCGACAGGCACGCCGACCGATTAGCCGAGCAACTGCGAGAGATGATTCTCATCCGGGAGTTCGAGTCTCGCGTCCAGTCGCTTTTCTCGGACAACGAACTCCCCGGCTTCGTCCACCTCTGTCTCGGGCAGGAGGCAGTGGCTGTCGGTGCGTGCTCGGCGATCACGGACGACGATTACATCACGAGCACACACCGCGGGCACGGACACGCCATCGCAAAGGGGCTCGACCCGGATCGGATGATGGCCGAACTGTTCGGCAAGGAGACGGGCTACTGCGGCGGGAAAAGCGGGAGCATGCACATTGCCGACGTCGACCGCGGGATGCTCGGTGCGAACGGCATCGTCGGGGCGGGACAGCCGCTGGCCGTCGGCGCGGGGCTCTCGATCCGCAACGCCGACTCCGACGGCGTCTGTCTCTCGTTTTTCGGCGAGGGCGCCATGGCCCAGGGGACGGTCCACGAGGCGATGAACCTCGCCGGCGTCATGGACCTCCCGGTGGTCTTCATCTGTGAGGACAACGGGTACGGCGAGATGACGCCCGCCGAGGAGCAACACCACGTGGAGGGGTTCGAGGCCCGCGGTGACGTCTACGACATGCCGGCCGAACGCGTCGATGGCATGGCGGTCGACGACGTGTACGAGGCGGTCTCCGACGCCGTCGACCGGGCCAGGGACGACGGCGGGCCGTCGCTGCTCATCTGTGAGACCTACCGGTACCGCGGTCACTACGAGGGCGACCAGATGGACTACCGTCCGGACGGGGAACTGGATGAGTGGAAGGAGCGCGACCCGGTCGACACCCTCGCGGCGTCGCTCGTCGAGAGCGACGAACTCGACGAGAGCGACGTCGAGGCGATGTACGACGACGCCGAAGAGCGGATCGACGAGGCGGTCGAGTTCGCACGAGACAGCGACAGCCCGGACCCAGCGTCTGCCTTCGAGGGTGTCTACACGGAGGAGATCTAGATGGGCGAGGAGTCGATGCGAGCGGCGATCAACGATGCGCTCCACGAGGAACTTGCCCGCGACGAATCCGCGTACCTCATCGGCGAGGACGTGGCGGAGGCGGGCGGGACGTTCGCGGTCACGCGTGGCCTCTACGACGAGTTCGGCGGCGAGCGGGTTATCGACACCCCGATCAGCGAGAGCGCTATCGTCGGGAGCAGCGCCGGCGCGGCACTCACCGGGTCGCGCCCGATCGCCGAGATCATGTACGCGGATTTCATCGGGCTGGCGGTCGACCAGATACTCAACCAGGCCGGCCTGTTCCAGTACATGTTCGGCGGGGACACGTCCGTCCCGCTGACCATCCGGACGCTGAACGGCGGGCCGACGTTCAACGCCGGTCCGCAACACTCGAAGAGCCTTCACGGGCTGTTCATGCAGATGGCCGGCGTTCGCGTCGTGGTCGCGAGCACGCCCTACGACGCGAAGGGCCTGCTCAAGAGCGCGATCCGGGCCGACGACCCCGTCCTCTTTTTCGAGCACATGGGGCTGTACAACCGCGAGGGGGAGGTCCCCGAGGAGTCCTACACCGTCCCGCTCGGTGAGGCCGCGGTCGAGCGGCCGGGCGAGGACGTGACCGTCGTCGCCACCCAGATGATGTTGCACCACGCCCTCGACGTCGCGGACTCCCTCGAGGGTGACATCAGCGTCGAGGTCGTCAGCCCGCGGACGCTCAAGCCCCTCGACACCGAGACCCTGGTCGAGAGCGCCAAGAAGACCGGGCGCGTCGTCGTCGCCGACGAGTCACTGATCCAGAACGGACCCGCGTCCTACATCGCGCGCGTCATCGAGGAGGAAGCGTTCTACCACCTCGAAGCGCCCGTCGAGGTCCTCGGCGTCGACGACACGCCGATTCCGTTCTCGCCCGACCTCGTCGACGCGGTCGTTCCGGGCCCTGACGACGTCGAGAACGCGATCCGCGAGATGCCGCGGCTCTGAGTGGGCCCGTGGACCAGTCGGGCGCCCGCCAACCGTCGAATTACGCCGAGAGATCCCAGTGCTCCCCTGACAACGAGGCCAGTTCGTCCGCGACCCCTTCAGCGAGGCGGTAGGTCGTCCCGTCAGCGACGACCGCTCCCTCCCGTTGTAAGTGATCGAGGTGTGCGTAGGCCTCCCCGGGCCCGTGCAGGATGTGTATCCCGTCCAGTTCGCCGAACAGCTCCGCGGAGACCTCCCAGACGGTGCAGGGACCGAGACGACGGAGCGTGTCGAGGACGCGCCAGGCGCGTTCCTCGTGGTGGTGGACGATTTCGGACGCGCGGCCGGCGGGGTCGTCGATGGGATCTCGGTGCCCCGGCCACGCGCGGGCGTAGTCGGCCGCGACGATGCCGTGAAGCGCGTCGAGGTACTTTACCAGCGGTCGGTCGACGCGGATGTCAGCACCACCGACGTTGGGGGTGTAGACCGGGAGCAGTGTATCGCCGGAGAGGACCTCCCGCCCCCGTTCGCTGTCGAACTCGACGAGACAGAGGCCGTCGGCGTGGCCGGAGGTGTGGGCGATTTCGAGGTCGACGTCGCCGATCGAGAACACGTCGCCGTCCTCGAAGGTTTCGACGTCCGGCGCTCGGCCACCGATCTCGGGGCCGGCCATTATCTCCCGGAGGACCGCCCGTTTCTCCTCTGGCATGGCCCACGCCTCGAAGTACCGCTCCTGGCGGTCGTGCATCTCCGCCCAGGCGGTCTCGTCGCCTTCGACGAGTCGTGCGTCGTCGGCGTGGACGTGCACCGTCGCGCCACCGGCCGCCTGGATTTCGCCCGCGAGTCCGGTGTGGTCGGGGTGCCAGTGTGTCAGGATGATCCTGTCGATGTCCTCGAAAGCGAGACCCCTTTCGGCGAGGTGTCTTTCGAGCTGTTCGCGGGTCGTCTCCATCCAGTCACCGGTGTCGACGAGCACCGTCTCGGTCGTGTCGAAGAGGTACGCGTTGTTGTCGCCCTCGAACGCGGAGTTCGACAGCGGGAGTCGGTCCATGGGGGGACCCATGGTTGCGACGTACAGAAACTTTTGCCCCGATTCGACTGCGGATCGGGTTCGCGGCGACGGACGCGCCGCTACCGCGGGGGTCGACCGCCTCCCGTCGCCGCCCGTCGCCGTGAGACCGGTCTTACAGGTCGACGTCGGTGACTTCGTCGACGTCGAACCGCGTCACTGTGGGTTCGCCGGCCAGCAGGTCCGGGAGGGTCGACTCGAACTCCCGGAAGTGCTCGCTCTGTGCGTGTTCGCCGAACGCGGCTTCGTCCTCGTACCCCTCGATGAAGTGGAGCACGTTCGGGTCTTCCACGTCCGTCGCGGCGTTGTACGAGATGACGCCCGGTTCCTCCCGCGAACTCTCGACGAGTTCGTGCGCGAGGTCGAGCGCGCGGTCGCGGCTATCGGAGTCTATCGGGAAGGTCGCGTGTACGACAAGCATTGCGTCAGGTGCAACGACCCTGTGGTACAAAAAGATTGGTAGGACACGGCTGCAGGGCGAATTCACCGGCGCGTGCGATACTTCGGCAAGCGGCCTGAGCGATCGCTCCGGCCCCGTCGTACCGGGCGACTGGCGGCCGAGACCCCATGCCCGAGTCGTCCCCCGGTTACTCGTCGAGGGCCTCCAGCGACCGCTGCTGGGTCTCCTCTTCCTGATAGGCGGCGATCGCGTGATGGATCGCCTGTTGCATGCCCTCCTCGACGGTCGGCGGTCTGACGGAGCGGACCTGTCGCTTGGCGAACCCGTGGACGTACCGGGGTTTCTCGGCGAGCGTCCGTTCGAGGCGCGTCACCGCGTCGTCGAGTTCGTCCCCGTCGACGAGTTCCTCGACCAGTCCGATCTCGTGTGCACGGCCGGCGTCGATGTTCTCGCCGGTCATGATCAACCGCTTCGTCATCCCCTCACCGATCAGTCCCGGCAGTTTCTGGGCACCGCCGTAGTTTATCGCCAGGCCGAGTTTCGACTCCGGGAGGCCGAACGTCGCGTCGCGCGTCGCGACGCGGAGGTCACAGCTGATCGCCAGTTCGAGCGCGCCACCGAGGACGTACCCCTCGAGGGCTGCGACGACGGGGACGTCCACCGTTTCGAGGAGATCGAGCACCTCGTGAATCTCCTCGAGTTGCTCGCGGACCTCGAGGGGCTTCTGGTCGATCCACCCGGGGACGTTGTTCAGGTCCACGCCCGCGGAGAAGTCCCCGCCGGCACCGCGGATCGTCACGACGCCCGTGTCACCGTCGGCGACGGCCGTCTCCACCGCGTCGCCGATCTCGGCGAACGTGGTCCCCGTCAGCGCGTTCTTCTTTTCGGGTCTGTCGAGGACTATGGTCACGCCTCGGTCCGATGACTCGACGGATATCTCGTCGTACTCCATACGGTCGCACATCCCGCGCTCCCTATTAAACGCTTGGCGCCGGAGCACGGCAGCACCCGTCGATCGCCCGCGACGCGCGGTCGCCGCGGGGCGACGGACGACGGAACACCGTCGACGACTCGGCGGCGGCGATGCCCGCGCGACTACGGTCGGAAGTGCGTCTCGTGTGCGTGTCGGTAGCCGGCGTCGACGACGAAGTCCTCGCCGGTGACGAACGACGCCCGCTCGCTGGCGAGAAAGACGATGCACTCGGCGATCTCGGCCGGATCGGACAGGCGTCCGAGGGCGTTTTCGGACGCCATCGCCGCTCGCTTTTCCTCCGGGTCGTCCTGGGACTCGATGTGGTGTTCCACGGGCGGTGTCGCCACGAACCCCGGACAGACCGCGTTGACGCGGATGCCGTCACCGCCCAGTTCGACCGCCAGCGTCCGCGTGAGGTTGATAACGGCGGCCTTGGCCGCGCCGTACGGCGCGTGGAACGGCGACCCGGTGATCCCGTCGACGGAGGCCGTGTTGACGATCGAACCCCCGCCGCTTCGCATCATTTCGGGCACGACGGCCTGACAGCCGTTCCAGACCCCCTTGAGGTTCACCTCGAGCTGGAGGTCGAAATCCGCCTCCGCCGTCTCCTCGAACCGCGACAGCCGGAGGACGCCGGCGTTGTTGACGAGCACGTCGACGCCACCGAACTGCTCCGTCACGTCGTCGACGACCTCGTCGAAGCGGTCGCCGTCGGCGACGTTCAGTTCGTAGGACGCGGTCTCGGCGCCCGCGTCGGCCAGTTCGTCGGCGGTCTCTCGCACCCCGTCGGCGTCGATATCAGTCGCGACGACCGTTGCGCCCCGCTCCGCGAGCTGCACCGCAGTCGCCCGTCCGATACCCGATGCTGCGCCGGTGACGATCGCTGTTCGGTCGTCCATACGTGGCCGACAGCCACGAGCGACTTCAATCTTCGCCCACCCCCTCCCTCGCCGTCGCGGGACGGCACCGACCGCAGGACTACCCTCCGGCGCTCCGGAATCAGGCCTCGGTCCGGCGCAGGAAGTCGACGACGAGCGACTCGATGCGGTCGGCGCGTTCGTGATGCATGAAGTGCCCGGCGTCGGAGACGATCTCCCGTTCCCACTCGCCCGCGAACGCCCGGCCGATGTCCCGAAACATCTCCGGGCCGACGCAGCCGTCGGTCTCGCCGCCGAGTACGAGCGCGGGGACTTCGATGGCGTCCGTCGGTGAGAGCCGATCGTCCTGCCGGAACGCGTCGATCTCGGACACGGGTCGGAACATGTGCCGGTAGTACGACAGCGCCGCCTCGACGGTCCCGGGCGTCCGGAACGTCGACTTCACCGACTCGAGCCGATCCTCCGGGAACTCCCAGCCGGGGCTCCAGTCGCGCCAGATGCGCTCGATCAGCGCGAAGTCGTCCGCTCGCAGCGCCGCCTCCGGCAGTCCCGGGAGCTGGAAGAACGCGATGTACCAGCTCCGGAAGAGCTGCTGTGGGTGGTCGGCGACGTGCTGCCAGAACAACGGGGGGACGGCCATCGTGACGATCCGCGTGAAGACGTCCGGGGCGAACTTCGCCGCGAAGTAGGCCGTGATCGCGCCCGTGTCGTGGCCGACGAGTGTCGCCGTCTCGAAGCCGAGTTCGTCGACGATCTCCAGCACGTCGCGGACGACGTGGGCGACGTGGTACTCCTCGTCCGGGATCGACTCGTTCTCGGGCGTCCCGTACCCGCGCAGTGCGGGCGCAACCGCCGTGTATCCCTCGCGGCCGAGCGCGGCCGTCAGCCCGGCCATCGAGCCAGCGTCGTCCGGGAAGCCGTGTAACAGGACGACGAGGGGGTCGCCGTCGCCGGCGCGGACGGCGTCGAAGGTCAGCCCGTTCGCCTCGATGGTCGTCTCCGTGACTGCCGAGTGACTGTTCCCGGTCATAGCGCGTATACCGCACCCGGAAATGAAAAACCCCGCCCCGACCACCGGATCGTCCGCCGACCGTCAGCCGATTCCGGAATCGCCCGGCGTCGCCCTGCTCACCGCGTCACGGGCTCCATCCCGAGTTCGTCGGCGATCCGATCCCTGAGAACGTTCTTCTGGATCTTTCCGCTCGCCGTCATCGGGAGTTCGTCGACGATCTCGAGCCGCTCGGGGTACTTCTGTTTCGCGATCCCCTCCTGGTCGAGGTACTCGGTCATGTCCTCGAGGGTGAACTCGTGCCCCTCTTTGACCTTCACGTACGCACACCCCTTCTCCTGCATCTCGGGGTCCGGCATGGCGACGATGGCGACCTCCTCGATCGCGGGGTGTTCGTAGAGGCGGTCCTCGACGTCTTTGACCGGGATGTTCTCGCCGCCGCGGATGATGATGTCTTTCTTCCGGCCGGCGATCTCGACGTAGCCGTCCTCGTCCAGGATAGCCAGGTCGCCGGTCTCGAACCACTCTCCGTCGAAGGCCGCCTCGTTGAGTTCGTCACCGAGGTACCCGACCATGAGTTCGGGGCCGTGGGCGACGAGTTCGCCCTTCTCACCGGGGGGCAGCCGTTCGCCCGTCTCGATGTCGACGATTTCGACGCTCACCTCGGGGGCCGGGAGCCCGTCCGTCTCCGCGGCCTTCTCAAGCGGGGCGTCCAGGGGCGACCAGGTGGCCGTCGGGAACTCCGTCGACCCGTAGACCCGCTGGACGGTGCAGTCGAGCCGGTCGGTCGCCCGTCTGACCAGGTCCGGCGGGACCTCGGCACCGCCACACCCGAAGAAGCGAAGCGGGGAACTCCAGTCGTCCGGGACCTCGTCGCACATCCCCTGCAGGAACGGCGTCGCGCCGACGGTCATGTTGCAGTCGTGTGTCTCCACGAGGTCGACCGCTTCGGCGGCGTCCCACTCGTCCATCAACACGAGGTCCATGCCGTGCGTGTACGGCAACTCCAGCGCGTACAGCATCCCCGTCACGTGCGTCACCGGTGACGGCATGAACACGGTCGTCTCGTGGGACAGCCCAAGTATCTCGACCGTCTTGCGCAACTCGAACAGCGTCGTGTTGTGCGTGTGGAGGACGCCCTTTGGGTCGCCGGTCGTCCCGCTCGTGTACAGGAGCGCGTGGATGTCGTCGGCACCCATCTCGGGGCGGTCGTAGCCCTCCGCGCTCGTCGCGGCCATGTCGTCGTAGGTCCTCGTGTCGACGGACTCGTGGCCGTCCGCTTCCCCGCCGACGGTGACGACCGTCTCCAGCGCGGGGAGGTCGGGAGCCAGTTCGGCGATCATCTCGGGGTAGTCGAATCCCCGGTACTCCGCGGGAACCACGACGCACTTCGCGTCGGAGTCGCCGAGGATGTACGAGACTTCGCTCTCCCGATAGATCGGGATGATGGGATTGGCGACCGCCCCGACGTTGGCGACGGCGAGGTGCACGACACACGACTCCACCCAGTTCGGGAGCTGGTACGAGACGACATCGCCGGCCTCGATGCCGAGTTCCTGGAGCGCGGCGCTGACCCGTCGGACCTCGTCTTCCAGTTCGCGGTACGTAACCGTGCGGTTCGGGCCGACGATCGTCGACTCCGGCCGCTCGGCGACGGCCTCGTCGAACAGGTCGACGAGCGTCTCGTCGCGCCAGTGGCCCTTGTCGTAGTACCGGTTGCGATATGCTTCGGTCAGCCGTGGAAGCGTTACGTCGTCGATTCCCATAGTTGACAAGGTCAGAGCTGATTTTAATATGATTTGTGCAAAGTGACAACCATCGTAGGTTATGGCCGTGGCTCGGTCGGCCGGCCCGTCGAACCGCCTCGCGTCACAGGTCGCCCGGCGTGATACTGTCGTAGATGATGTTCTTCTGTATCTGGCTGGTCCCCTCGACGATCTTCTGGACCCGGGAGTCGCGGTAGAACTTCTCGACGGGGAAGTCCTTGGTGTAGCCGTAGCCGCCGTGAATCTGGATCGCGTCCGAGCAGACGTCCTCACAGATTTCGCTCGTGTGGTACTTCGCGATCGAGGCCAGCTGGCGGGGGTCCTCGCCGGCCATGTGCTGTCGGGCCGCGCGGTACACCGTCGACCGCGCCGTCTCGACCTTCGTCGCCATGTCGGCGAGCATCCACTGCAGTCCCTGAAACTCGCCGATCTGCTGACCGAACGCCTCCCGCTCCTGGGCGTACTCGTAGGCGTACCGGTACGCGCCGGCGGCCGCGCCGAGCGCGTTCGCGGCGACCATGATGCGGTTCTCGTTGAAGAAATCCATTAGCTGGTAGAAGCCCTCGTCCTCCGTCCCGACGAGGTGGTCCGCCGGGACCCGGGCGTCGGAGATGCTGATCTCCGCCGTTGGACTGGCCCGGAGGCCCATTTTCTCGATGTCCTTCTCGATCGTGAACCCGTCCGTTTCGGTGGGGACGATGAAGGCGCTGATGCCGCCGTGTCCCGCGTCGGGCGTGGTCTTCGCCATCACGAGCATGAAGTCCGCGACCGGACTCGTGCTCGCCCACGTCTTCGAGCCGTTGAGGACGTACCCGTCGCCGTCCTTCTCGGCGGTCGTGCGCATCCCGGCTACGTCGCTGCCCGCGTCCGGTTCGCTGATGGAGGTGCCACAGGCCGCATCGCCGGCGAGGACTGGCCTGACGAACTCCTCTTTCTGCCACTCGTCGCCGTGTTCGAGGATCATCTCCGTCCCGAACTTCCCGGTCAGCACCGCGGTCCCGATCCCAGGATCAGCACGGTTGAGTTCCTCGTGGACCAGGATCGTCGAGAGGAAGTCCATGCCGGACCCGCCGTACTCCTCAGGGTAGTGTGGCGCGAGGAAGTCCAGGTCGGCGGCCTGCTCGAAGATTTCCCATGGGAACGAGACCACTCCCGGTTCGTCGTAGTCTCGGGATCGCGGGATGACCTCGTCTTCGGCGAATTCGCGGACGGCACTACGCACCGCTTCGTGTTCGGCTGACAGGATACCTGTCATTACCACGGTCTACAGAAGCGCCCGATATATATCTTGTCCGGCGGGGACTCGACGCGAGAACGGCGCGTTCGCGACCGACGGGTCAGGTGTTGGTGAACCCGCCGTCGACGGCGAGAATCTGTCCGTTCACGAAACTGGCGTCCTCGCTCGCCAGGAACCGGACGGTGCTCGCGACCTCGGACGCCTCGCCGAGTCGCCGCTGGGGCGTGTGCTTGATGGCGAACTCCTCGGTGCCCTCGGGGGTGTCCTCCTCGAACATCCGCGTGTCGATGAAACCGGGCACGACGGCGTTGGTCCGAACGCCGTCGCGGGCGTACTCCGTGGCGACCTGTTTGGTCGCCGCTACGACGCCCCCTTTGGTCGTGCTGTACCCGAAGTTGCCGATGCCGCCGCGGATCCCGTAGGCGCTCGAGATGTTGATGATGGCGGCGGACTCGTTCTCTTCGAGGACCGGAATCCCGTGTTTGCAGCAGTGGAAAATCCCCGTCAGGTTGACCGCCAGTTCCGCCTGCCAGTCCTCGGCGGAGGTCTCAGTGACGGAGCCGAACCTGGCGATGCCGGCGTTGTTGACGAGGGTCTCGACGCTCCCGAACCGGTCTTCGGCCGTCTCGAACATCGCCTCGACGGACGACTCGTCGGTCACGTCCGTCTCGACGTACAGCGCCTCGCCCTCGAACTCCTCGAACAGTTCACCGACCGACGGCGCGTCGGCGAACGGTTCCTCCCGGAGGTCCGCGACGACGACGTTCGCGCCCGCCTCGCCGAACGCTCGACAGATTTCGCGTCCGATACCCGATGCACCGCCGGTGACGACGGCTGTGGTGTCTGTGACCATCGAGTGAGCAGACACGACCGGTCATAATAAAGACGGTGGACGGGCGCCCGTTCCCGCCGGGTGAGGGCCGGGGGAACTGTTACTAAACGGGGGGTCCAACGTGCCGGTATGCAGGCAGCGCTCTACTACGGGCAGGAAGACGTTCGCGTCGAATCGACCGATCCCCAACCGCTTGGGCCGGATGCCGTTCGGGTGGACGTGTCCGCGTGTGGCATCTGTGGCTCGGACCTGCACGAATACACCGCGGGACCGATCTTCGTCCCCGAGGACCCGCATCCGATGACCGGTGCGGCGATCCCGCTCAGGATGGGCCACGAGTTCGCCGGAACCGTGAGCGAGACCGGGGCGGACGTGACCGACCTCTCCGTCGGCGACCCCGTCGCGATCAATCCGATCCGGTCCTGTGGTACGTGCCGGTACTGCCGGGCGGGGAAACAGCACCTCTGTGAGTCGGTAGCGCTCGTCGGCGTGTCCGCCGACGGCGGCGGGTTCGCAGAGCAGTCTGTCGTCCCCGCCGGAAACGCCGTCCCGCTCCCGGAGTCGGTCCCGCCGCGAATCGGGGCGCTCGTCGAACCGTTCAGCGTGGCCCTCCACGCCGTTCGACAGTCGGAACTGGCGGGGGGCGACTCCGCGGCCGTGTTCGGGTGTGGCCCTATCGGACTGGCGATCCTTCAGGTGCTCCGGGCGACCGGCGCGACCGACGTCTTCGCGGTGGAGCCACGCGACGCGAGACGCGAGCTGGCCGCCGATTTCGGGGCCACCCCGATCGACCCGACCGAGACCGGCGCCGTGAAACGGATCAAAAGCGCCACTGGGGACGGGACGGACGTGGCGTTCGAGGTGGCCGGCATCGAACAGACGTACAACGACGCAATCTCGAGCACCGTCCGCGACGGGACCGTGGTCGTCGTCAGTATGTTCGAGGAGGCTATTCGGACGCACCCGAACACCGTCGTCATGGCCGAGCGGACGGTCAAGGGGACGATGTCCTATCTGGGGAGCGAGCGCTCCGACGGGGAGTTCCGTTCGGTCGTCGACCTGTTCGCGTCCGGCCGACTCGACCCCGAGCGGCTGGTGACGGAGACGATCGGGCTCGCGGACGTCGAGTCCGGGTTCCGGTCGCTCGGGACCCCCGAGGACGAGCAGATCAAAATACTGGTGGAATGCTAGCGCCCACCGGTCGGCCGTGAGCCGGCCGCGGCGGGGGGACGGTCAACGCGTGACTTCCGCGAGGGGCGACCCCCGTCTCGGGTTCGCGAGCGGGTTCAGTCCTCGGTGTCGCGGCCGCTCGGGAAGTCCGGTCGGCGGTTGTTGAGGAACGCGTCGACGGCCTCCTCGTGGTCGGGATGCTGCTGGCTCACGCCCTCGAGCGCGAGGCCTTCCTTGAGCGCGACGGTGTTGCCGAGTTCGAGCCAGGCGTTGAGCGTCTTCTTGGTGTAGCGGATCGCCGTCTGTGGCCCGGAGGCGAGTTTGTCGATCATCTCCTCGGTGGCCTCGTCGAGTTCGTCGTCGGGGACGACGTGGTTCGCGAGACCGAGTTCCTCGGCCTCCTCGGCCGAGACGAGGTCGCCGGTCATCAGCAGTTCTTTCGCCTTGTTGAGGCTCGTGAGCAGGGGCCAGATGACGGCGCCGCCGTCGCCGGCGACGAGCGCGACGCTGACGTGCGGGTCGCCGATCCGCGCCTCCTCGCTCATCATGACGATGTCACAGAACAGCGCCAGCGTCGCACCGAGTCCGGTGGCGTCCCCGTTGACCTTCGCGATGACGGGCTTTTCGAGGTTGACGATGTCCTCGATGATCTGTTCGCCCTCTCGCATCGTCTTGTGGAAGTTCTCGGGGTCCTCGATGTTCCGCTGCATCCAGTTTACGTCCCCGCCGGCCGAGAAGGCGTCGCCGTTGCCGGTCAGGACGACGACCCGCGCGTCCGTCTCGTAGGCCTCGCCGAAGACCTCGGAGAGTTCCGCGTGCAGCGGGTCGTT
Organism: Halorientalis marina; assembly: GCF_023028345.1. Taxonomy (GTDB): domain Archaea; phylum Halobacteriota; class Halobacteria; order Halobacteriales; family Haloarculaceae; genus Halorientalis; species Halorientalis marina. The sequence goes on from NZ_CP095487.1 coordinate 1,636,939, forward strand.
GACAGCGTTGAGGTTGTCCGGCCGGTCGATCGCGATCGTCAGAACGTCGTCGTCGAGACTCACGTCCAGGTGATCGTACTGGTCCATTGCGTCTCGTTCGTCGAATGGTTCGGTAATAAAAGTTCGCTTGGGACGGGTAATTCTAAGTGCGTGACGCCAGTTGCGGAGCGTATGGGTGCCGACGAGTACGGATACGAGACAGCCATGCTGGTGCGGGTACGCGACCTCGATCACATGAAACACGTCAACAACGCCGTGTACGCCACCTACATGGAGCAGGCGAGAGTCGACTACTTCGAGGACGTCCTCGACGTCGGTCTCGACGACATCGAGATGGCGGTCGTCACCAGCCACATCGAGTTCGAGCGACAGGTCCGCCACGGCGGGGAACTGACGGTGCAGATGCGGGTCCCGGAACTCGGACGGTCGAGTTTTCCCTTCGAGTACCGCTTTCTCGACGGCGAGGAGACGGCCGCGACCGCGAGGTCCGTCCAGGTCGCGCTCGACACCGAGAACGACACCTCGAAACCGATCCCCGACGACTGGCGGGAGGGCATCGCGGCGTACGAGGACATTCCGCCGGGGGACGGGACGGCGGACTGACCGGTGTCGCACCAGGCAGCCGAAAACTCTAACAGGAAACCGGGCGAGATGTCTGGTATGGGTTACCTGCCTACAGTTCCCGAGACGCTAGCACGGACGACACGGAAGTATCCGGAGCGCGAGGCCATCGTGTATCCCCGCAAGGACGTCCGGTGGACCTACGAGGAGTTCGACGAGCGAGTCACGCGGTTCGCCAACGCGCTTCGTGCGTCGGGCGTCGAGAAGGGCGACCGGGTCTCGCTCATCCTGTACAACTCCGCGGAGTTCGCGGTAGCGGTGTTCGGACTCCTTCGTGCCGGGGCAGTGTTCAACCCCATCAACTACCGTCTCGCAGCCGGCGAAGTCGCCTACATCGTCAACGATTCGGCATCGGAGGTCATGGTGTTCGAGGAGGCGACACGCGAGACGGTCGAGGACGCACGCGAGGAGTTCGAGAGCGTCGAGGAGTACATCTACATCGACGACGACGTGGAGCAAACTCCGGAGTACGCCGACGGGTTCCACGACACCGTCGCGGACGCCGCCGCCGATCCCGTGGACGTGGGGCTCGAACCCGAAGACCAGTACGCCATCATGTACACGTCCGGGACGACCGGCCGCCCGAAGGGGGTCTTTCACTCCCACCGGGACGCGACCTACCACAACCTGATGTACTTCGGCCGAATGGACCTCGACTACGACGACGTCGGCATCTCGGCGATGCCGCTCTATCACAACGCCGAACTGAACTGCGGGCTGTTCCCGCGGGTGAACCTCGGCGCGAAGACCGCCATCGTCCACGAGTTCGACGCCGAACGCGTCCTGGATTTGATCGACGCGGAGGGGGCGACGCACCTGTTCGTCGCCTCGCGGACCTGGTCGGGCCTGCTCGAAGAGGCCGAACGGCGCGACGACTTCGACGGGAGCAGCCTCGAACTCGGCGTCTACGGCGCGGCACCGATGCCCCCGTCGCTGCTCGAGCAGTGTATGGAGGTGTTCTGTGACGACTACGCGACGGCCTACGGAATGACCGAGATGGGGCCCTGTGCGACGTTCATCCGCCCCGACGAGGTGCGGGAACAACTCGGCAGCGTCGGCCGTGCCGCCCCGAACCACGAGGTCCGAATCGTCGAACCGACCGAGACGGAAGACCCCGCCGACCCCGTCATGCCCGAGGACACCGTCCCGCAGGGCGACACCGGCGAGATCATCCTCAGCGGCCCGCCGCGGATGCGCGAGTACTGGGGCCTGCCCGAGAAGACCGACGACGCGATTCGCGACGAGTGGTTCTTCACCGGCGACGCGGGCTACTTCAACGAGGACGGCTACCTCTTCCTCGTCGACCGGATCGACGACATGATCATCTCGGGCGGCGAGAACATCTACCCCACCGAGGTCGAGAACGTGCTCTACCAGCACGACGGCGTCGTCGAAGTGGCCGTGATCGGCGAGGAAGACGACGAGTGGGGCGAGCGCGTGACCGCGTACGTCGTCGCCGACGGTGACTTCGACGCCGAAACGCTGGAGGCGTTCTGTCTGGACCACGACGAACTCGCGGACTTCAAGCGACCGCGGACGTACCACTTCGTCGACGAGCTCCCGCGGAACCCGAGCGGCAAGATTCAGAAGTTCAAGCTCCGCGAGCAGACTGCGGACGCGGCGAACTAGTCGTCGCCGGGCTCTTCCATTCCCTTGTTCTGCTCGTTCATGTACTCCAGGGCTGCCTCGATCCCCTCGGATTCGGCGATCCGGTAGTACTCCTTGCCGTATTCGGTGTGGTGTCCGAGCGAGTCGAACAGTTCGCTGTACTTCATCATCGGCTTCGCGCCCTGCATCTCGGCGACGCCGTTGACCACGTGTTTGAGAATGCGGACGTTGTTCCCGGGCATCTTCCGTATCTCCTCGATCTCGTCGACGACGACGTCCATGAGGTCCTCCCCGGGGACGATCCGGTTGACCATGCCGAGGTCCTTCGCCCGCTCGGCGTCGACGACTTTCCCGGAGAACAGCAACTCCTTCGCCTCGTGGAGGTTCATCACGAACGGATAGATCAGCGTCGGCGGCACGCCCGCCATCCGCAGGCCCGGATAGCCGAACTCGGAGTCCTCGGAGGCGATGACGATGTCACACGCCATGGCGATGTCGCTGCCGCCGGCGAGACAGTACCCGTTCACGGCCGCGATGACCGGCTTGTTGCAGTCCCAGATCGCGTGGACGTGCACCGTCGAGTCCTCGAACTTGTCCATGAGATTGTCGACCGTCGGCACCGGATCGTCGTCGTCCCCGCCCGGCTCGATGTCGTACCCGGCCGAGAAGGCGGCGTCGCCCGCACCCGTCAGCACGATGGCACGGACGTCTTTGTCCGCTTCGGCCCGCTCGATGGCGTCGCGCAGATCGGTGATCAGCTCGCCGCTGAGCGCGTTCATCTTCTCCGGTCGATTCAGTGTCAGGAGCGCCATCGCGCCCTCCTCGCGAGTCTCGTACTTGACAGTGTCTGCCATGCAGCCTATCTTGTGGGCCCCCCAAAGAAAACCCTTCTGTCCGCCGGGGCCGGCGGCCGAACCCACATTTATTTGTGGCGGATGGCCGAACCCTCAACGGATGCGTGCAGCAGCATTTACCGGGTTTGGCGGCCCGGAACACGTTTCGGTAGAGTCGTTCGACGATCCGTCGCCGGGGCCGGGCGAGGCCGTGGTCGACGTCGAAGCCTGTTCGCTCAACCACCACGACCTCTGGATTCTCGAGGGGCACCTCTGGATCGGTGAGGACGACCTGCCCTTCGTCGCCGGGATGGACGTGGCGGGGACGGTCTCGGCAGTCGGCGACGGCGTTCGCAACGTCGAACCCGGCGACAGGGTCCTCCTCAACCCCAGCGAGACCTGCGGGTCCTGCCGGTACTGCAGGGAGGGGCCGGAGAACCTCTGTGAGCGGTTCAACCTCTATCACGGCGGGTTCGCGGAGAAGGCCCCCGTCGAGGCGGACCGGCTGGTCCAGGTACCGGACGACATGGATCTGGTCGAGGCGGCGGCCCTCCCCGTCGCGTACATGACCGCGTTGCGGATGCTCAAGATGGCCGACGTCGAGGTCGGCGACCGGGTGTTCGTCCCCGGTGCCACCGGCGGCGTCGGCGTCGCCGCGACCCAGTTGATCGACGCGCTCGGTGCTAACTCGATCGGGACCTCGACCTCGGCGCGGAAACTGGAGCGCCTGGAGTCCCTGGGCGTCGACCACGCCATCGAGTCGGGCGACCCCGAGACCATCCAGTCGGCGGTCCAGGAGATCGGCCCGGTCGATGCGACGCTCAACCACCTCGGCGGCGAGTTCTCCGACGTGGGCATGAACGTGCTCCGGCGCGGCGGGAAGATGGTGATCTGTGGGGGAACGGCCGGTCCCACGTCCGAACTGACGCTCAGTGACCTGTACCTGAACAACAAACAGGTGATCGGGAGCACGATGGGGACACAGCGCGACCTCGAACAGGTCGTCGGCCTCGTCGCCGACGGGGAGTTCGAACCGGTCGTCGACCAGACGTACGCGCTCGCGGATACCGACCAGGCGTTCGCCGACATGAGCGACCGGTCGGCGTTCGGGAAGCTCGTCGTCACGCCGGACGCCGAGTGACGGCCCCGCGACGGCAGCGGAACTGACGCGCTCGCGGGCACCGACACGCGTTTTCGAGCAGCCGACGACCGCACGCTTTTGTAAGCGGGCCGTGTTCGTCGGCGTATGCGTCTAGCAAGGTTACACGAACCGGGCGAGATTGCCGTCGACGAGGTCGACGAGCCGTCGATGCGTCCGGGATCGGTCCGCATCGACATCGAGTACTGCGGTGTCTGCGGGTCCGATCTGCACGAGTTCGAACACGGACCGGCACCGCTCCGCGCCGAGGACCGCGGACACGTGATTCCGGAGTCGGAGTGGTCGGACCACCTCCCGATGCCGATGGGCCACGAGATCGTCGGGACGGTGACGGAGGTCGGCGAGGGGGTCGACCGCATCGCGGTCGGCGACCGGATCACGCCCTGTCTGATCCTGCCGTGTGACGACTGCCGGTACTGCGCCGACGGCGACTACCATCGCTGTGAGCGGATCACCGGCCCCGTCGCGACGCCCGGGTTCGCCGACGAGATCGTCGTCCCCGCCTCGACGGCCGTCGTCGTCCCCGACGACGTCCCGTCGCGCCACGCGGCGCTGACCGAACCGCTGAGCGTCTCGCTCCACGGGATTCGGCAGGGCGGACTGGCCGCGGGTGAGACGGTCGCGGTCTTCGGCGCGGGGACGATCGGACTGGGCGTCGTCGGCGCGGCCGTCGCCGCCGGTGCCAAGGAGGTCGTCGTCAGCGAACCGCGGGCCGCGCGACGCGAGGCCGCAGAGGCGATGGGTGCCGACGCGGTCGTCGACCCGACCGAGCGGGACCCCATCTCGTTCGTCCGCGACCGGACTGACGGCGGCGCCGACCTCACCGTCGAGGCCGTCGGGAAGGAACCAACGCTCACCCAGTCGGTGCGGAGCGCGGCCTACGGCGGGACGGTCGTCGTCCTCGGCGTGTTCACCGAGGAAGCGTCCATCCACCCCAACGACGTGATGCAAGCCGAACGGACCGTCGTCGGGTCGTTCGCGTTCCGGGGTGGTCACCAGCGCGACCGGGGCGAGTTCCCCGCCGTCCTGAAGCTGCTGTCCGACGGACGGCTCGACCCCGAGCCGATTCTCAGCGACGTCCTCCCGCTCGCGGAGGTCGACACCGCCTTCGACCGGCTCAGGGACCCCGAGAGCGATGCCGTGAAGATATTGATCGAACCCTAGACCTCGAACACGCGGCCGGGGAACTCGAGGTTGTCGGCGAGTTCGTCGAGGAACCGGCCGGAGTCGGCCCCGTCGAGGACGCGGTGGTCGATGGTGAGACTGAAGGTGACGACCTCCTCCAGCGCGATGTCGCCGTCTCGCTCGACGGCCCGCTCTTTCACCCGCCCCATCGCCAGGATGGCGACCTGTGGCGGGTTGATGATCGAGTAGGAGACGTCCATGTCGAACGCGCCGACGTTCGTCACCGTGAACGTCCCGCCACTGAGGTCCGCCGGCGAGTGTTCGCCGTCGAGGACGCGCTCGACGAGCGCCGAGCGGTCCGCGGCGACGTCGGCGAACGGGCGGCTGGCGACGTTCTCGACGACGGGGACGACTAGCCCGCTCGGCCCGTCGACGGCGTATCCGACGTTCACCTCCTCGAAGAGCCGGTGTTCGCCGTCCACGAAGTGGGCGTTGAACGCCGGCATGTCCCGGAGCGTCCGGCCGACGGCGTAGAAGACGAGGTCCGAGATCGAGGCGTCCACGCCGTGTGCGTCGGCGAGTCGCTCCTGCACCCGCCGGAGGTGCTCGATGCTGATCTCCCGGGTCCCCATGACGTGGGGCTTCTCGCGCGCACTCGCCGATAGCCGGTCGGCGATCGTCCGCCGCGTTCCCGACAGCGTCCGGGTCTCGGTGACGGTGAGGTCACTCCCGGACTGCGTCGCCGGTGTCGCTGCGGTCCCGTCGGAGCGGCCACCCTCGATCCGGGACCGCACTTCGGTCGTGGTGATCGTCCCCGCACCGCCGGTCGCCGACCAGACCGAATCGAGGTCGATACCGGACTCGCGCGCCAGTCGACGCGCGGATGGCGTCGCGCGTACCGCCCGGTCGGGAACGCCGGTCTCCGCACTGTCCGCCCCGCCCCGCGTCTCGTCGAGGTGCGTCAGCACGTCGGCCTCGACGATCGACCCTTCCGGCCCCGTTCCACGAATCGCCGCGAAGTCGACGCGCCCGTCCGCCTGGGCCGCGGCGCGTCGGGCGCGCGGGGAGACCTTGGGCGCTCCGGCGTCCGCGTCAGGCGCCGCCACGTCCGATGATCCGGTACTCGCCGCGTCCGCCCCGCCGCCGGCGGCGGGAGCTTCCGTGGACGAATCGTCCGTGTCCTCGCCCGGCCCCGCCGTGGTGGTGTCCGCGGCCGACACGGCCGACGCCGGCGGCGGTTCTTCGCCCTGCTCACCGATTACGGCGATGGGCCGGCCCGGTTCGATCTCGATCTCCGTCCCGGGTTCGACGTACACCGCCAGCAACACGCCGTCGACCGGGGCCTCGACCTCCGCACTGGCCTTGTCCGATTCGATTATCGCCAGCAGGTCGCCCGCTTCGACCGCTTCCCCGACCGAGACCTCCCACGAGACGAGCTCGCCGAAATCGCTGAGGCCGAGCTTGGGTATTCCGACGATATCAGGCACGATGAAAAGAGAGACCGTCTCGTATTTATATTTTTACTACCGCAGCACGCTGCGGCCCGCCCTCCGGAGCCGCGAGACGGTCGCACCTCGGCCCGGAGACGACCCGGAACGGAGTCTTCGGTGGGACAAGGCTTATTTAGTCATTCATTCATCATTAATAATGGGTGTGATATGAGTACACAACCCACACTCGACGAGTATCGGGACGACTACGAGTACGCGGACCTGGAGCGAAACGACGGGGTGTTAGAGGTCACGCTCAACACCGATGGGGACGAACTCGTCTGGGGGTTCGAGCCGCATCACGAACTCGGCTACCTGTTCGCCGAGATCAGGGCCGATACGGAAAACGAGGTCGTGATCATCACGGGCGCCGGAGAGAACTTCATCGCCGAAGAGGACCTGGCGAACAAGGTCCCGGACCCACAGGACTGGCTGCAGGTCATCGAGGACGCCAAACGGCTGGCGTACAACCAGCTCGAAATCCCGGCACCGATGATCGCGGCGGTCAACGGTGACGCGCTGGTCCACTCGGAGATCGCGCTGTACTGCGACATCGTGCTGTGCGCCGAGGACGCGCACTTCCAGGACAAGCCACACTACAACGACGGCCTGGTCCCCGGCGACGGCGTGCAGGTCATCTATCCCATGCTTCTCGGGATCAACCGAGGTCGGTACTTCCTCCTGACGGGCGAGAAGCTGTCGGCCCAGGAGGCCAAGGACCTGGGTCTGGTCGCCGAGGTGATGCCCAGGGAGGAACTGCTGCCGCGCGCCCACGAACTCGCCGACACGCTCCTGGAACGGGCACCGATGACGGTTCGTCTCACGCGAGAGGCGATCCTCAAGGAGCTGAAAGCGCGAACGAGGGACAACCTCGTTCACGGTCTGGCACTCGAAGGGCTCGCCGCGATGGACGACTGGCCGGCGTTCGAAGCGTAGCCGGCGCCGGAGGCGTCCAGCGGGGGACTGTCGGCACCGTCGCGGCCCTCGCCGGAACCGACCGGGAACAAATCTATGTAGGAGCGGCGAAACGCGACTACTATGCGTGGACTAGAAGACAGTACTGTGTTCATCACCGGCGGCGCGTCCGGAATCGGCCGGGCGACCGCCGTTCGACTCGCCGAGGAAGGAGCGACAGTCGTCGTGACCGACGTGGACGAGGAGGGCGGCCGCGAGACGGTCTCGGAGGTCGAGAACGTCGGCGGCGAGGCGACGTTTCACGAACTCGACGTCCGGGACTACGAGGCGTTCGAGAGCCTGATCGAGGCGACGGCCGACCGCCACGGCGGCGTCGACGTGCTGTTCAACAACGCCGGGGTCGGCGAGGCGAAATCGTTCGAGGAGACCACTCCCGAGCACCGGGACCGGCTGTTCGACATCAACGTCACGGGCGTCTGGAACGGCTGTCACGCGGTGCAGTCGGTCATGCGTGACAGCTCCGGCGGCTCGATCATCAACACGTCCTCGATGGCCGGCTGGGTGCCCGCCGAGATAACCACGTACGCGATGACGAAGGCGGCGGTGTTGCACTTCACCCGGTCGGTCGCGCAGGAACTGGGCCAGGACGGAATCCGTATCAACGCCGTCTGTCCGGGGACGATCGAGACGCCGATGTTCGAGACGTTCTACGGCGACAAGGTCAAAAAGACGATGCGGCGGAAGAACGCGCTCAATCGACACGGACAGCCGGAGGAGGTGGCCGCCTGCGTCGCCTTCCTCGCGAGCGACGACGCCTCGTTCGTGACGGGGCGGGCGATCAAGGTCGACGGCGGGTACGTCTAGTACGGGACGCCGAACTGCGACCGGATCGCGTCGGCGATCTCCGCCACGGACGGGAGCACCTCGTCTTCCAGCGGGGGGCTGAACGGGATCGGTACGTCCTCGACCCCGACCGTCTCCGGCGGCCCGTCGAAGTCGAAGAACTGCTCCTCGACGAGACGGTCGACGACGTATCCCTGCACGCCGTACTGTAGCGGCGTCTCGTCGACGACGACGAGCCGGCCCGTCTTCTCGACGCTCGCGCCGATCGTCTCCACGTCGAGCGGCGAGAAGGTCCGCGGACTGATCACCTCGACGGAGATGTCGGACAGTTCCTCGGCCGCCTCGACCGCCCGGTGGTACATCAACTGCGTCGCGACCACGGTCACGTCGTCGCCGGGCTGTTCGACGACGGCCTCGCCGAGCGGGAGCGTGTACTCCTCGTCGGGGACCTCGCCCTCAGTGCTCGTGAGGTACTTGTGGAAGAAGAAGGCCACCGGGTTGTCGTCCCGGATCGCGCTCTTGAGCAGCCCCTTCGCGTCGTAGGGCGTCGTCGCGGTGACCACGACCCAACCGGGGACGTTCCCCAGCCAGGCGTGGACGGACTGGGAGTGTTGCGCGCCCGAGGCGATGCCGGCCCCGGACGGCGCAAAGAGCGTCAGCGGCGCCTCGAGGTCCCCGCCGCTGATGTAGGGCATCTTCGGGATCTGGTTGAACGTCTCGTCGCCCGCCGTCGCCACGAAGTCCGCGAACTGGAGCTGTGCGACCGGCCGGAGCCCGCCGACCGCAGCACCCAGCGCGTGGCCGGCGATGCCGATCTCCGACAGCGGCGTGTCCCTGACGCGGTCCGTGCCGTACTTCTCCTGGAGGTCGCGCGTCTCGCCGAAGTTGCCGCCGAAGTCGCCGACGTCCTGCCCGGCGAGATACACCGACTCGTCGCGGGCCAGTTCCTCGTCGAGCGCCTCCCTGATCGCGTCTACATAGCGGAGCGTCCGTGTCACGCGTCCTCACCTCCCTGCCCGTACAGCGGCCGCTGGTACAGGTCGTCGTACGCCGTCTGTGGGTCGGGGTACTCGCTCTCGCGGGCGAACGCGACGGCCTCCTCGGCCTCGGTCCTGATCTCCGCGTCGAGGTCCTCGTACTCGTCGTCGGTCAGCACGCCGTCCGCGAGCAGCCGCTCGCGGTAGTTCTCGAGCGGGTCACCCTCCTCGCGGATCCGCTCTCGCTCCTCCTCGCTCCGGTAGGTCTCCTTGTCGCCGCCGAAGTGGCCGACGAGGCGATGGACGCGCGACTCGATGACCGATGGGCCCTCGCCGTTCCGGGCGCGTTCGACGGCGTCGGAGACCGCCTCGTAGACGCGCTCGACGTCCGTCCCGTCGATGGTCTCGGTCGGCATCGTGTGTGGGTCGCCGTAGTCCGACAGCTGCTCCGGCGGGAGCGCCTCCGCCGGCGTCGAGATGGCCCACTCGTTGTTCTCGATGACGAAGACGACGGGCAGGTTCCAGTAGGCGGCGAACACCAGCGCGGTGTGGAACGAGCCGCGGGAGGTCCCGCCGTCACCGACCGTACAGACGACGACCGACCCCGTCTCGCGCTGTTGCTGTGCCAGGGCCAGTCCGACCGCGGGGTTCAGGCCGGAGCCGATGGTCGCCGCGTGTCCGTACAGGTGTCGGTCCACGTCCGAGACGTGCATCGACCCGCCTTTGCCGCCGTTCGAGCCCGTCTCTTTCCCGAACAGTTCCGCCATCACTTCGTCCATCGGGAGCCCCTTGGCGAGGTACTGGCCGTGGAGCCGGGCGCCGCCGACCGCCAGCCAGTCGTCGGTGTCCATCGCGCCACACATCCCGGCGTGAGACCCCTCGTGGCCCCGGCAGAGGTGCAGGAACCCCGGAATATCGCCCTCGTCGGAGGCCGCCTCAGCGGCCTCCTCGAAGCGCCGAATCCGAAGCATCTCTCTGAGAAGGTCGATAGCGGTATCCGTCGCTACCGTGACCGGATCGGTGTCTGTCTCCATGCGATAGTAGAACCAACGTCGACGTGGCGTGAAATAGGTTGTCCCCTGTCGGGACCCGACCGCGCTGCGCGTCGCGGTGCGGTCGCGAATGGGTCGTGTCCCCTCGGGGGAGGGTGCCCGTTCGGGCCGAACTCGGCGTCCGAATCGCCCGTGACACCGACGACGCGACAACCCGTAGATTCAACACCCCGACCGTCGTTGGCAGCCCCATGGCGGACAGTGACCACACCACTGAAACGAATGTACTGGTCGTCGGCGGCGGCCCCGGCGGCTACGTATCGGCCATTCGCGCAGCACAGTTGGGCTTGGACGTGACGCTCGTCGAGAAGGATGCCTACGGCGGGACCTGTCTCAACCGGGGATGCATTCCGTCGAAGGCACTCATCTCCGCGCTCGACCTGACCCACCGCGTCCGCGAGGGCGACCACATGGGCATCGACGCCGAGGTCAGCATCGACATGGGGACGATGACGGACTGGAAGGACGACGTAGTCGACCGGCTCACGGGCGGCGTCGAGCAACTCTGTCGGGGGAGCGGCGTCACCCTGATGGAGGGGCGGGCGGCGTTCACCGGAGCGCACACCGCACGCGTCGAGTCCGACGGGGACGAGACGTCGATGACCTTCGAACACGCGATCCTCGCGACCGGGAGCAGGCCGATCGAGATCCCGGGGTTCGAGTTCGACGGCGACCGCATCCTCTCCTCGAAGCACGCGCTCGCGCTCGACGAGATGCCCGCGAGCATCGTCGTCGTCGGTGCGGGGTACATCGGGCTGGAACTGGCGACGGTGTTCGCCAAGGCCGGCAGCGACGTAACGGTCGTGGAAATGCTCGACCGGGCGTTGCCCCAGTACGAACGGGACCTGACGCAGGTCGTCCAGGACCGCGCAACGGACCTCGGCATTGAGTTCGCCTTCGGCGAGGTCGCGAGCGACTGGTCGGCGACCGACGACGGTCTCACCCTCGTCACGGAGAACGAGGACGGGGCGACCGCGGAGTACGACGCCGAAAAGTGCCTCATCGCGGTGGGGCGAGAGCCGGTAACGGACACGGTTGATCCGGCCGCCGCGGGGGTTGAGAGAGACGACGACGGGTTCTTCGTGACCGACGACCGCGCGCGGACCACCGTCGACCACGTCTACGCCGTGGGCGACGCGGCCGGCGAGCCGATGCTGGCACACAAGGGCATGATGGAAGGCGAGGTCGCCGCGGAGGTCATCGCGGGCGAACCCGCCGCGCTGGACCGGCAGGCCGTCCCGAAGGTCGTGTTCACGGACCCGGAGATTGCGACGGTCGGCATGACCGAAGACGAGGCCGAAACGGTCGGATTCGATCCGGCCGTCGGCGAGGTCCGGATGGGAACCAACGGTCGCGCCCTCACCCGCGGCGACGACACGGGGTTCGTCCGCGTCGTCGCCGACACCGAGAACGGGTTCCTGCTCGGCGCCGCGATCGTCGCCCCCGAGGCGTCCGAACTGATCGGCGAGCTTGCGCTCGCCGTCGAGATGGGTGCCACGGTGACGGACGTGGTGTCAACGGTCCACGCGCACCCGACCCTCGCGGAGGCGGTCCGCGAAGCGGCCGCGAAGGTCACCGGCAGAGCGATCCACGCCATGAACCGCTGATATCGCCATCGTTCAGGCCCAACGGACTCGAAACGCCGGCCGTCCGTTGCCGCCCTCGCCACGCGAACGACGCACGGAACCGACGAGGCCGATACCCGGAAGGCGACGCCGAAGTAATGTTGTCACTCCCTCACTTTTTGGCGGCGTATTTCCCGCTGATTCGCTCCTCTGGTCGCCGCTCTGCCCCGCACCCTTCCGATCTGTCGATCTCAGGATTTCCGAAGCTCGAGCGAAAGTATAAAATTTCCATCAAACATGTTTATATGGATGACATCAGCAAAGACTGATAGACGGTACCATGACAGACGGAAGTCAGCACATCGGGCTAAATCGACGAACTGTTCTCAAGTCTCTCGGGGCCGGCGGTGCGGCGTCACTGCTCGCGGGTTGTAGCGGCGGCGGCGGTGGTGGTGGGGGCGAGATCGGAGACACCCTCACCATCGGGTTACTAGCTCCGCTCTCGGGCGCGTACGGGTTTGCCGGGGAATTCCAGCGCCAGGGGATGGAACTCGCCTTCGAGGAACTAAACTCGTCGGACGAGGTTTTCCCGGACACGACGCTCGAGTTGGTCCGCGGGGACACGGAGACGGACCCGGACACCGGGCTGTCCGAGGCCCGCCGGCTGTATCAGCAGGAGGACATCGACGTCTTCGCCGGTTGTACGAGCAGTTCCGTCGCGTCCGTGGTCAGCGAATACGCCAACAACAACAACATCATTTTCTCGATGATCCAGTCGGCGGACAGGGCGTTGACGTCCGGCGAGAACTGTCGGGCGAGCTCTTACAGACCGAACCCCCACACCCACCAGGCGGGACGACTCGCCGGGAACTGGTGTACGGACCAGTTCGGCGAGCGTGCGTTCATTCTGCACCAGGACTACAGTTACGGGACCGCGACCCGCGACGCGGTTGAACAGGGTATCAGCGAGGCCGGCGGGACGGTCGTCGACACGGCCGCCGTCCCGCTCGGGAACCAGCAGTTCCAGTCGGTCATCGACCGCATCGAATCGACCGACATCGACTGGCTGCTGTTCGGCATCACCGGGAGCGGGTCGACCGCGTTCCTGACCCAGGCGGCCAACCGCGGCCTCGACATACCCATGGGGAATCAGAGTCTCCCCTCGTACGCGACCGGCGAGGTGGGTCCGGACATCATCAACCAGTTCAGCGAGCTCTACCGGACACCGGCGCTCTACACGCGGGAGATCGACACCCAGCGCAACAGTGAACACGTCAGCGCCTTCGAGGAGATGCACGGCCACCCACCGAACTACAGTTCCGAAACGGGATACATGGTCGGCCGGTTCCTGGGTGAAGGGCTTCACGAGGCGGGGACGCTCGACGTGGAGGAAGCCCGGAGCACCCTCGAAGGCTTCACGGTCGAGAGCGCGCGTGGCTCCAACACGATTCGGGAGTGTGACCACCAGGGAACGCCGCCGCTGTACATCGCCAAAGTCACTGGCGTCGACGAAGAGGTGGGCCTCGGGACCCACGAAATCGTCGATCAGTTCGACAGCGCGGAGTACACCGATTCCTGCTCCGACATCGAGTGTCAGCTCTAATCCCAGAACCTGGACATGAGTGACTCAGCAGTCCTGCACACAGAAGACCTCACCAAGAAGTTCGGCGAGCTGGTCGCCGTCGACGGGGTCAGCTGGAGTGTCGACGCAGGGGCGACGAAAGCGATCATCGGGCCAAACGGCGCCGGGAAGAGTACGTTCTTCAACCTGGTGAGCGGTGTTCTGTCGCCGACGAGCGGGAACGTCTCGTTCAACGGCGAGCCGATCGCTAGCAAAAAGGAACACGAGATCGCCAGGCTCGGACTGATCAAAACGTTCCAGCAGACGAACATTTACGAGGAGAGCACCGTCTTCGAGAACATCCGCATCGCGGCCCAGATGAAGGAGACGACCTTCAATATGTGGGCACGGGCGGACAGCCTGACCTCGGTTACCGAACGGACGGAGGAGATTCTATCGCGGCTCGGACTCGACGCCGAGCGGGACCGGACTGCCAGTGACCTGCCACACGGCCTCCAGCGAAAGGTCGAAGTGGGGATCGCGCTCGCGACAGAGCCTGACGTCATCCTCTTCGACGAACCGATCGCCGGGATGTCCGAGGAAGGTCGCCACGAGATGCTCGAAGTCCTCTCGGAAATATCGGCGGACCCCTCGCTGACAATCGTCATCACCGAGCACGACTTCGATTTCATCATGGATATCGCCGACGAGGTGACCGTGCTCCATCAGGGAGCGGTCCTGACGGAGGGGACGCCCGACGAGATCACGAAAAATGACCAGGTACAGGAAGTGTACCTGGGAGGTGAATGATGTTGGAAATAGAATCCGTTGACGGTTACTACGGGAAAAGTCATATCCTCAAGGGACTGTCCCTCGAGGTCGGCGACGACGAAATCGTCGCCCTGCTCGGCCGCAACGGGGCCGGGAAGACGACGACCTACCGCGGGATCATGGGCGTGCTCCCCCGGATCGAGGGGCGAATCACGATGCACGGCGAGGATATCACGGGACTGCCCCCGGACGAGGTGTACAACCGGAACATCTCCTGGATCCCCGAGCGGCGTCGGATTTTCGCCAATCTCGACGTCCAGGAGAACCTCGAGATGGGCCTGACCGACAGGTCGGAACGCGAGTCCCGCTTCCAGGAGGTGTTCGACCTATTTCCGCGCCTCGAGGAGCGCCTCGACCAGCAGGCCGGAACGCTGAGCGGCGGCGAACAGCAGATGTTGGCCATCGGGCGCGCCCTCGTTAGCCACCCGGACCTCATACTAGTCGACGAACCGTTTGAGGGCCTGATGCCCACGCTCGTCGACGACGTCGCCGACGCACTGGCCAAACTGGCCGAAGGAGACGTTGCCATGTTAATCGCTGATCAACGGACGGAAGAGACACTCGAACTGGCAGACAGCGCGTACATCATCGAAAACGGACGGATCGTCCACTCGGACTCGGCGGCGGGGGTCGCCTCCGACGGCGACCTCCAAGAGAAGTATCTGGGGGTGCAGTGACGATGTCGACCCTCCATCCGTTGATCATCACACCGCTTCTCGACGGGCTCAGCTGGGGCGTCATGCTCGTCCTCATCTCGATGGGACTGACCCTCATCTTCGGGTTCCTCGAGGTCGTCAACTTCGCCCACGGCGGCTACTACATGCTGGGTGGCTACATGGCGTTCGTCTCCGTCAACGCTGGCTTCGGGTTCGTCCCCGGTGTCCTCGGTGCGATCGTCGTGATCACGCTGCTCGGGGTCCTGACCGAACGACTGGTGTTGAAACCGTCGTACGACTTCGGGCCCATCACACAACTGCTCATCATGGTCGGCGTGGCCCTGATAATCGAGGGCGCCGTGGTCTTGATCTGGGGAGAACAGAGCAAGGGCGTCTCGATCCCGGACCTGCTCTCGGGCTCCGTCAGCTTCCTCGGCGTGACGTACCCGATCTACCGACTCACGATCATGACGATCGGAGCTATCGTGATCGTCGCCGTCTGGCTGTTCCTTCAGCGGAGCCGCGTGGGCCTCGTCATCCGGGCTAGCCTCACCGACAAGGAGATGGCTCGCTCGTTTGGCAACGATATCCCGACCATCTATACGCTCGTGTTCGCCGGCGGCGTCGCGACTGCCGCGCTGGCCGGGGCGCTGATGACGCCGATCCGCGGTATCGGGCCCGGAACCGGTGCGACGATCCTGCTCCAGGCGTTCATCGTCGTCGTCGTCGGTGGCCTCGGTAGCTACCGCGGGAGCGTCATCGCGGGACTCGGACTCGGGATGCTCGACATCCTGGTTGTCCGGTACGTCTCGTTCCGGCTGGGTGGCATTACCATCATCGCCGCGCTCCTCGTGGTCCTGCTCATCAAACCCCGTGGCCTGTTCGGTGTCCAGGGGGTGATGCAGGAATGAGCGTCCGCACTGCCGTCACCGACGGGGAGGTCGGCCTGCCGACGATCGGTATCGGGATCGCCGTCTTCGTCCTCTTCCTCGCGCTCCCGTTGTTTCTCGGCGAGTTCGAGGTGGGCATCCTCACCCGGATACTGATCCTCGCGATATTCGCGCTCGCGTTCAACATCGCGTTCGGCTTCACGAACCTCCCGTCTTTCGGGCACGCGGCCTTCTTCGGGGTCGGTGCCTACGGGATGGCCCTGACCATGGAGTACCTGGAGCCGGGGTCGATCTTCATCCCGCTCATCGTCGCACTGTTCGCGGCGTTCGTGCTCAGCGTGATCATGGGACTCGCATCGCTCCGCGGGAAGGGTATCTACTTCTCGCTGCTGACGTTCGCGTTCGCGCAGTTCCTCTACGAGGTCGTGTTCCGGTGGACCGAGTTCACCGGCGGCTCGGACGGCGTCATCCTGTTTGCGCCCACCGTCTTCGGGTTCTCCATTTCCGGGCCGGTGAACGTCTACTACATCTCGCTGGTACTCCTCGCCGTGTTCATCGTCGGGATGTACCGCCTCCTCAACTCGCCGTTCGGGAAAGTGATGGCGGCGGTCCGAAAGAACGACGAGCGAACGGGCGCGGTCGGCTATCCGGTCAAGCGCGTGCAGCTGACCGTGTTCGTCATGTCCGGGACGCTGGCGAGCCTCGCGGGGATGTTGCAGGCAGTGAGTAACATCTTCGTCTCGCCGAGCACCCTGTTCTATCAGCAGTCCATCGACGCGCTCGTCGTCACGATTATCGGCGGGAGCACGACGCTTCTCGGCCCGGTCATCGGCTCGTTCATCCTCGTCCTACTCCGGGAAGGGACCCGAGAGCTGGCGAACATCGGGACGATCCTGACCGGCGTCATCTTCATCGGCATCATCCTGCTGGCCCAGGACGGCGTCATCGGAGAGATCCGGAACTACTTCGAAGAGGAGTAACGCCGTCGGCCAGGCCGTTTTCGCCGCTCGTTTCTCCTGCTCCTGTCCGGACGGGGCGGCCGCCGTCGCCGGTCAGCCCGACTCGACGACGAGGGCGACGAGTGCGATACCGGCGACACCGACGAGGACGTAGACGCCGAACGCGAGCGACCACGAGAGCGTCTCGATGAGCCAGCCGCCGAGGATGGGCGACAGGAGCGAGCCGGAGAATCCGACGGTCCCGAACACCGCGAGCGCGGTGCCGCCGGTCCCGTCCTCGGCGAGCTCCTGGACGTAGATGAAGTAGATACCCATCGCGAACTGGAGGACGAACCCGATCAGCAGGAGCGACAGCGCGAAGACGAGCAGCGACGGCGCACGCGTGATCGCCGCGAGTACCGGGAGGACGACGATAATCGCACCGGCGACGACCGGTCGACGCCGGCCGCCGAGACGGTCCGACAGCCACCCGCCGCCGGGCCGGCCCAGCACGCCCATGACCGGGACGAGCGCGGCGATCGCGCCGGCGTTCTGGAGCGACAGCGACAGCACCTCCGTCCCGTAGGTCGGCATCCACGAGTTCAGGAAAAAGTAGAGCGCGTACGTACAGGCCGCTGAGGCCGACATGAAGAGGATGTTCCGGTCCGTGAGGACGCGTCGGATCGTCTCGATCCCGATGTCACCGTCGCTCCGAATCGGGTCGGGCGTCGAGAGGTAAAACAGCAGGGAGCCGACGACGGAGAGGCCGGCGTAGACCACGAACGAGGGGTCGAGACCGAGCGTGGTGGCGAACCGCGGGGTCGCGAACTGCCCGAGCGCCACGCCAAGCGGTGCACTCGCGGTGAAGACCGTCGTCGCGAACCCGCGGCGGCCCGGGGGGAACGTCTCCGCGATCACCTTCGCACCCATCGTGAACAGGAAGATCGAGCAGACCCCGGCCACGAACCGCGTGGCGAGCCACGTCGGATAACTCCCCGCGAAGACGCCGAGGGACGTCGCCACCGCGAACCCGACGGTCCCGCCGAACAGGAGCGCTCGGTTGTCGTACCGGTCCATCAGGTACCCGCCCGGGATCTGCAGGAGGACGGCGCCGAAAAGCGGGACGCTCACCGCCAACCCGGCGGCCGTCTTCGTTATCCCGTAGGTCTCGATGAGGAGCGGGACCACGCTCGCCGGCGCGATCAGGTACGCGTTGATCCCCGTCGAGGACACGAAACACGCCGCCAGCAGGAGGAACGGACGGGTGCTGCGCAGCGACCGCATCATGGTCCCGTTCGGTCCGCCGTTCCCGGTGTCGCTCGAGGCCGTACCAACGTGTGACTCGTCTGGGGTTCGCTCACGACTGCTCGGTCACTCCGGGTCGGCAAAAAACCAGCCCTCAAAGCAGATATCTCCGCCGCCCGCGGCCTGTTTTCCGGGTTCGACGCCCGGGGGCGCGGCCCGGACACACCGCGCCCGAACCGACCGCGCTCGGCCCATGGCGGGACGTCGAGCCTGTCTTACTCGAACCGCGGGAGGAGATCCTCCTCGAACCGGTCGAGCTGTTCGTCGAGGGTGTCGGGATCGCTGGCGGCGGCGCCGAGGATAATTTCGTCGAATCCGATCTCCTCGTAGGCTTCCAGTCGATCCGTTATCTCGTCGACCGAGCCGACCAGGCAGTGCTGCTCGGCGTGATCGAAGCCACGTTTCGGGCTGAACAGTTCCTCGAATACCCTCCGCTGCTCGGAACGCGGGTCCGACGCCGCGGCGTCGGGAACGTGGGCGTAGCTCAGCATCACCCGGTCCAGCGACTCCGGATCGACGTCGTTGCGCCGCGCGTGTTCGCTGATGAGGTCCCACTCGGCCGCGGCCTTCTCGGGGTGGGACGGCGGTGCGATCCAGCCGCCGGCATCGAGGATTCGGTCCAGGATCGGGCGGGGAACGGTCCGCTCGCCGTCGTCTTCCTGCGTGGACCCGCCACCGGCCAGGATGTCCGGCGGGTCGTCGAGCACCGGATCGATCCGGACGTCGGTGAACTCGTGGAACTCGCCGTCGAACGAGGTCTCGCCGTCGAAAAACGCCTGCAGGACCTCGATGCCCTCGGTGAGGCGGGGGCCGCGTTCGCGCATGTCGACGCCCGTCACCTCGAACTCCTCGGGGACGTACCCGATGCCGAGTCCGAGCGTGACGTCGCCGTTCGCGAGGTGCTGGAGCGTGAGCGCCTGTGAGGCGACCGCCGCCGTCCGCCGCAGCGGGAGAATGTAGATCGACGTACCGAGGTCGATGTCGTCGGTGATTCCCGCAGCGTAATTCAGTGCGGAGAGCGCGTCGAGCACGCTCGTGTTGTACAGGTCCGGTTTGACGATGTGGTCGAGCACCCAGAGGCCGTCGAACCCGATCCCTTCCGCCCGGCGTACCCAGCGGTCTATCGCGGGCGACGGGACCAATTGATCGCCGGTACAGTACGTCGGAATGGTCGTACCGAGTCGCATACCCGGTGTTCTCGACAGAGGGACAAATACCTTGCTGGCGGTCCGGAGCGCCGGCCGCGTGACCGTGCGAAACGGGCGGGACCGGAGGTTGACACTGGTTCCGCGTCCGCCGGCGTCACGTCGCCGTGGTCGTCGCGCGTCGCCCTCAGACCAGCGACGGGAGCCCCTCTTTCCGGAGCATCTTTCCGATGGTGTTTTTCATGATCTCGTCGGTGCCGCCGGCGATCCTGAAGCCGCGGACGTACCGGTGGAGGTACTCGAGGGGGTGTCCCTGCTGGTAGCCGTTCGCGCCGTGGAGCTGGAGGGCCTCGCTGACGACCGACTCGGCAATTTCGGCCGAGTACAGTTTGACGATGGAGGTCTGGAGCGGGTCCGCGACCCTGTCGGACGAAACGGCGTCCTCGGCCGCGGAGTGGATCAGTGCCCGGGCCGCCTGGACCTGTTTGGCCATGTCCGCCAGTTTCCACTGGAGGCCCTGGAACTCGCCGATCTTCTGGCCGAACTGCTCGCGGTCCTCGACGTACTCGAGGGCCTTGTCCATGGCACACATCGCGGTGGCGTTCGTGATCGACGCCGTTCCGATGCGCTCCCAGTTGAGGGCTTTCAGCTGTTCTTTGAACCCCTCGCTCCCGCGGGTGAGGACGTTCTCCTCGGGGACGGTGACGTCCTCCATGTAGAAGTGGGTCTGTTTGTTCCCGGCCATGTTGGTGTACCGCTGCTGGGTCTCGACGCCGTCCCAGTCGAACTCGAGGATGACGGACCCGAATCCCTCGCCGGGGAACTTCACCCAGACGACCGCGTACTCGTAGTGGCTCGCGCCGCTGACCCATATCTTCTCGCCGTTCAGGACGAGCGAGCCGTTCTCCTCCTCGACCGTCGTGTTCATTTCCTTGACGTTCGACCCCGCTCCCGGTTCGGACATCGCGATTGCAAAGCCCGCCTCGCCGCTCGTCACCTTCGGGAGGTACTTCTCCTTCGCCGCTTCGGTCCCGAACATCGAGACGGCCCGGGGAGCGACCAGGTGTTGCTCGCCCAGATAGGTGGCCGTGTCCGGACAGACGCGACCGATGACCTCGGTCATGAGCATCGCCTCGAACTCGGACATCCCGCCGCCGCCGTACTCCTCGGCGAAGTTGATCCCGAGGAACCCGCGGTCCGCGAGGAGTTCGATGTTCTCCTTCGGGTAGTCGCCGCCCTCGTAGCTGAACGCCCGGTCCGCGAACTCCTCTTTCGCCATCTCGTCGATCGACTCTAGCACGAACTGCTGTTCCTCGGTGAGGCTCACCATACCCGACCAAGAGTCCAGGTCAAGTTAATGCTTTCTCCGCCCGCGTAACTCGCTCGAGGGGGTTTCCCGCCGGGGCCGCGACTCGCCGTTGTCGGCTCGCCGTCGGCCGGAGAGCGGTTGCCAGCCGGACTCGACATAAGGTATTATGTGCTCCGACACGCAACGGCCACACGGCCCGAACACTACGTGTGACTCGGGTCAGAACTGGTGCCATCCCGTCGCAACCCACTGAATCAGTTCTCTATGTGACGCAGGGGGAAATTTGTCCCGTCCTCCTGCGGATCGCGGTTCGTACCCCTGAGTCCGCTCAGTGCGGCGTGTCCGCGGTCCCCGTCGCAGTCGCGGTCGATACTCGAAGGCGAGTCGTGGCGGGACGCGGCGGCTCGGACGCCCCCGAAGCCCGAGATCGGTGATCGCCAGCGCCGGTCCGGAACGGAGGTCCGCGACCGTCGTGGCCGCCGGCAGGTGGGGTCTCGCCACCCTCGTACCACCTCCCGACGGCGTCGCAGCGCTCCGGGAGGGTTCCCCGCTCACTCCACGACGAACGTGTTGGCGCTGTTGCGCTGCCCGTGGACGAGTTCCAGTTCCAGCGCGTTCGCCGACCCGAGCAGGAGTTCGGGGATCGTCTCCTCTATGCGGTCGCTCTGCATCCTGCCCGTGGGGCCGGCGACCGAGAGCGCGCCGAAGACGACGTCGTCGTTTTCCACCGGGACGGCGACGGCGGTGAGGCCGTCGATGTGCTCCTCGTGGTTGAACGCGACGCCCCGATCCTCGATCTGGTCAAGTTCCTCCTTCAGCGTTTCGCGGTCCGTGATCGTGTTCGCCGTCTGTTTCGGTAGCCCCCACCGATCGACGATCTCGTCGACGCGCTCGCGAGGGTAGTTCGCTAGTATCGCCTTCCCGCTCGCCGAGCAGTGGAGGTGGATCTGCTGCCCGATCCGCATTCCGGTGTCGATCGCCTGCTCGCCCCGGTCCATGTACAGGTAGATGCCAAGCCCGTGGTCTTCGACGATGAACTGGGCGCGCTCGCTGGTCTGTCCGCTGATCTCCCGGACCTGTTTCTCCGCCTTCCTGAAGGCGTTCTCTTGCGTCTGTGCCGCGTATCCCAACCGCGTGAACCGGAGGCCGAGCTGGTACTCCTGCCCGTTCCGGGAGACGTACCGGAGATCGTGTAACGTCGCCAGGTGTCGGTGAACGGTACTTTTCGCCAGGTCCAGGTCGTCGGCGATCTGTGAGACCGACGCCTTTCCACTGTTCTGGAGATACTGGATGATCGTGAACGTTCGTTCCGTCGTGGCGAGGGGTTCGTTCGGGGGGTCGTCCATACCGACCTCTCTCAACACTTGATAAAAAGTGTTTCGGAGAGCGGAACATTCGAAAATCCGCTTCGTATTCGATAGAAGGGACTCATTCTCGCATACCGGCGCTAATACCACTCAAAAGCTGTTTCGCATAGTGGAATTCAAGAACTACCCCCATAACAACTCAAAACGGACTCTTTGGAGGCTCTAATTTAGTAACAGGCGCATATACTCTCTCTGACGCCATTATTAGACGCACAAAGACGTTCTGCTGTGTGGAAAATAGTCACCGTCACACCAGGTGTGTGTGAGGGGGCTTGTCGTGGACTAGGGACCCGAATCTGGGCTCCGGGGGCCGGCGAGAGCGAGTCGCTTCATATGCTCTGACCGTGCCTCGATATCGCTCGCATCACCGACCAACGGGGAGACGATCCGGGTCGCATCGTGACCACGGTAGGGAGTGTATTCCGTGCCACCGCCCTCGACGGAGCGGACGATACCGTCCGTAATTTACCGCAGTTGTCGATATAACGGCCGGACTGGTCGATCCTCCTGAATCGAGCTGGCGTGGGTGCCCCTCGACCGAAGCGGCGATGATAGCTGTTTCGGCCACTTCGGGGCCACCCATCTTCTGCTTCTCAGCGCCAATCGCGAGTGCTCCGTTCCGTAGTTATTGGTATATCAACTGGTGTTCACGATTAGTGAACAGTAGTCGCATCCGGCGGACTATCGGTACGCGAGAGAACAAGGCTTATTTATCGACGGAATCAGCGTTAACATATGTCAAAGAAAAAACGTCCGGGGCGGGGCGTCAAGACGGCGGAGACCGTGTTCGGCGTCATCGAGTCGGTACAGCATCTGGGGGGCGCGTCGGTCTCGGAGATCGCCGACCACATGGGACTGGCCCGGAGCACGGTCCACAACCACGTCAAGACGCTCGTCGGGATGGACTACCTCATCGAGGCCGGTGGCAAGTACCATCTCGGACTCAAGTTCCTTGACCACGGCTATCACGCGGCTCAACGGCTCCCTGTCTCGGATATCAAGAGTTCGACGCTCGATACTCTGGCCCAGAAGACGGGAGAGGTCGCGTGGATCGTCGTCGAGGAACACGGGAAAGCGATCAATCTGACGATGGCAACCGGCGACTCCGCAGTCCGGACGGCGGACCGGGTCGGTCTGCGGACCCACCTGCACTTCCACGCAGCGGGCAAAGCGATCCTCTCGGGGCTATCCGACGACCGCGTGGACGAGATCCTGTCGCGGCACGGACTACCGGCCGCCACGGAGAACACGATCACGGACCGCGAGACGCTCGAGGAGGAACTCGAAGAGATCCGGGACCGCGGGTACGCGCTGAACGACGGCGAGGCGGTCGAATCCCTCCGATCGGTAGCCTCTCCGGTGACCCTTCAGGGCGAGGCCCTCGCTGCCGTCTCCGTCATGGGCCCCGAACAGCGCCTCCACGGCGACCGATTCTACGAGAGCATTCCAGAAGCCGTGAAAGGTGCCGCAAACGCGCTCGAACTCGAACTCAAACATTCTTAGGCTTGTTATTCCCAGCCTTTCTCTCGCTTCCAGTCTCGATATCCTCGCTCCCCGTTCACGCTCGTCTCTCCGCTGCTCTCAAACCAGCTCACACTCCTAGTCTTGTTATTCCCAGCTGCCGTCACCGTTGGGCCCCTAATCAGTCGGGATCGTTCGGCCCCTGCGCTTGGGCGGATGTCCTGTGAGTCCGGCAGCTGTTCTGGTAACGCCGGGGTAGCGCCGGAACCGCATCGCTCCGAAAAACAATCGGGCAGATCGCTCGGTCCGTGACGGCAGTGGATGGCCCCACGAAGGAGGTCTGCGACCGACCCACTTCTCGAACACACTCGCGTCGACGGCGGTCAGTGGCATTACTATCATATTTAAATCATGTATTGGAATATGGTATGAGATGCACCGAGTTAAGTCACTAGAGGACTCACTCGGGGTTCTGACGGCCGACTGCCTTTCGACCGGCACCAGTCTCTCGAGAGAGATCGTGGTCGACGAAACGGCGATTCGAATAGGCGGTTAGCGAGGATCGTTACGCTATTTCTCGAAATAAATCGATATTTAGCTTACTATATAAACTAATATATAAATACAGTTCAATATTTATAATATTTTCTCAGGATTCAACAACGTGCCACCACGGATCCGATGTGTCTCACTGGTTGCGGGAACTGCCAGTGCTCTCGTATATCGCCATTGCTTCCTGCCCATTATCGGTACTAGCCGTCTGCTTCGGAATTATACTTAATATAGAATATCGAGACAATTTAAAGATTTCATATATTTCTCGACGCCACGGGCGAACCTCTAATTCGGCGGTGGGAAAGCTGCCGACTCCGTGTCGCTCTGGCCTGACCGCCGAGCGCGATCGGCTCTCCGTCCCCGAAACGGAACCGGGAACGAAATCACGAACGGATCTCATCCGTCGTCTCGACTCTTCGACGGTCGCCCGCTCGTCGGCTCGTCGCTCGCCATACGCCCGTTCCAGGTCCGCTATCAGGCCCTGTTGTTGCTGCCGGTACGCCGCTGGGATGCTGTCGGTCCGTCGCGAGGAGGCGGAGAGACCGTCCGCTGCCGTCGCTAGCTTCGCCTGTCCGTGGCCGGCTATCGTCGTCCTCGGGGCCGATGACTGAAGGGCCAGCGCGTCGTCACTGGGAGCGATGTTCGATATCGACGCCCCACTACGGGTCGAGCAGTCCAGTGAACACGTCGCTCGGGTCACCTACGACCGGCCCGACGCGATGAACGCCTACACGGAACCGCTGTTGCGCGGTGCGGTCACGGCTCTCGAGCGCCTCGACGATCACGACGACGTGCGGGCAATCGTCCTCACCGGCGCCGGCGAGGCCTTCTGTGCCGGCGTCGACCTGAACGACATGCCGTTGACGCCGGACATGGACTTCGCCGAGTACGAGACGGGACTGGGCATGTTCCAGGAAGTCGTCCGGACGCTCCGGACCGTCGACACGCCCGTCGTCGCCGCAGTAAACGGCTACGCCCTCGGCGCCGGTTGTGACACGGCGCTGGCCTGTGACTTCCGCGTCGTCAGCGACGAGGCCGTCGTCGGTGAGACGTTCATCGACGTGGGGTTCGTCCCGGGCGACGGCGGCGCGTACCTCCTCCCACGGTTGATCGGTGAGGCCCGCGCGAAGGAACTCATCTTCACCGGGAAGAAACTCGCCGGCGAGGAGATCGTCGAGTGGGACCTCGCCCGCGAACAGGTCCCCGCCGCGGAACTCCTCGACGCGGCCACCGAGTTCGCCGAGGAGGTGGCCGACCGCCCGCCCATCGCGCTGGGACAGAGCAAACACCTCGTCAACGAGAGCTTCGAAGTTGACCTCGACCGCGCGCTCTCGGACGCGACCCGCGCCCAGCGAATTTGCTCACAGACTCGCGACCACGAGGAGGCCGTCCGCGCCTTCGGGGAGGACCGCGATCCGGAGTTCGAGGGGCGGTAGCGACGGCAGTCCCGGTCGGACCACACGCTTCGCAGACGAGCAGTCCGGTCATCCTCCAGCGTACCGCCGGGCGCATCGTCGTCCCTCGACGGTCGACACCGGTATTTGATAGGCCATACGCCGTTCGTCTGCTCGCCCGTCTCATCGCCTGGTCCATTGTCTGGCGGATGTTGTTACGGTCTTCAGGGTCAACCATCGCGAGCGTGTCTTCTGCACGAAAGGTTGCGTCCTCGGGGACGTCCAAAATCCGGCGGGTTCCGTCAGTCAGGACCATTTCTCCGGTTTCCGTGTTGACTTCGAAACCGCCGGTGTCGCCGACAAACTCCGTGAGACGCATCAGTTGTCCCTGTCTGTCGGCCCGCCTGGACTCGCGTCGTGCCCGGACGGCGTTCCGAATTCGGTTAGCCAGCAGTTCGTACTGTTCAGAACCCGAGTCCTCCTGGAGGTAGTCGGTCACGTTTGCGGCGATGGCTTCGCTGGTCACGGCCTCGCTGACTTTGCCGGTGTAGAGAATAAACGGGTGTTCGGGGTTGTCCTCCCGGACAGCCTGCAGGAATTCCAGGCCGTCCATGCCGGGCACGTTGTAATCCGAGACGACACAATCGGGCGGGCGTCATCGATCGTTTCCAACCCCTCGTCGGCGCTGGTCGCCGTCTCAACAGTGAACCTGTCGTCCTCCCGTTCGAGAAACGTCGCGGGCAGGTCCGTGAGAGATGGCTCATCGTCAACGTGGAGAACCCGAATTTCTCGCTGAGATGTGACAGACATTAGTTAAAATAACGTCAACGTCGATAAAACAGTTTGTGTGTCGGTTTTCATCAACTCCTCTCTGGAGGACATCATCATTCTAGCTGGTAGACAGTGAACGCGGCGGCCGAGCAGTAAACCCGTCAACGGATCCAGAGAGATATATACACATCTGTGAGTATTGACACTCTATACGGTCTGCAAACTTCGGATTTCAATATCTCTTACTTCATGTCGATAAAAGTTTAATTTATACAAAACTGCGAAGTTGGGTGCACAAATTCTCGGCATACTACGCCCTGGAGTACGATCTCGTGGCCGTCGAAGATCTCGACGTGAAAGAGATGCTCGAATCGCTCCGTACAGCCGCAACGCAGCGTCAGCGGCGTGGGAGACCTTCACGAGTATGCTCGAATACAAGTGCAAACGGAAAGGGACGCACTTCGTGGAAGTCGAACCGGAGGGCACAACCAAAGAGTGTGGGTCCTGTGGCGTGGAAACGGACGAATCGCTGTGGGTGCGTGAGCACTCGTGTCCTGCCTGCGGCTTCGAGGCGGACAGGGACGCGAACGCGGCGTGGAATATTCGTTCTCGCGGACTCTCGAAACTAGGAGTGGGTCACTCCGGAGGAACGCCTGTGGAGACTGCGCTCCCTGCGGGACCTGCGGTTGTTCCTGCAAAGCGCGCCGTTGAAACAGGAAGCTCCTGCCTCAAGGACCGAACCGCGGTGGGGGTGAGTGAGTAGGCAGGGGTAGTTCACGACGGCCGTTGGACAAACTCCGTCAATCACGGTGTCATAGAACAGTTGGCAGACTTGTACTGCTGTCCGGAGAATCTCTCGGTCTGGGACTTCTGCTTTGCTTCTATTGTTCGTAAGCAACTTGGACGGGTATCGCAGGTTCTCTTCCGATCGTGTGTTTACTAGAACCACGTACTGGTGAAATATAAGAGGGAAAATATTATACGTTGATATGAATAAACTGGTTGTTGGATGGTAGAGATTTACTGTCCCAAATGCGGTGGGGCACAGTCGGGGGACCACCCGAAGAGTAATCTAGGCGAGTCGCTGGAATGTGATCGGTGCGGCGCGAACTGGTCACTCGTCGCTGAATAGGGGTGGCACCGAACCAGGGGACTGGGGGATGCCACACACTGCACATCACCATTGCCCACTGTCAGGGAACGAGTGTGCGCTCGTCAGCGTTTGTTCTGACGGTGAACCGCCTCACTCACTCCGCTCATTCGGCGGATGCTGGTGCTCAGTACAGAGTGCTCAGATTGGGTCGCGCTATGGCCGAACAGTATCTCGATGGGCTGAAAACCCCATGGTTGGCTGTCTTCGAAGCCTGAACGAGTTCGGGGCAGATCCGCACTGAGCGAACCGTAACCGCTCGGGCGGTCTGTTGGCCGTCTACTGAAACGGCCGTCCGTGGAGCCGAGACAGGTTGTGCCGCTCAGGGCTCGGGATACTGGTCTACCCAGGGTCGTGCTCGTTCGAGCGCAGCGGCGACACTCAGTATGTCAGTTTCAGCAAACCGTCTCCCAACGATTTGAAGTCCGACGGGAAGGCCGTCGTCAGTGAACCCGGCAGGCACTGACACTGCGGGATGTCCAGTGAGATTGAATACCCACGTCAGCATCACGTCGGTCGGAACGCCCTTCACCGACTGACCGTCGATCTCTGTCGGGTACCCATCAGCCAGGTGTTTGCTGTACGGTGGCACAGTAAGCGTCGGTGTCACGAGGGCATCATAGCCCGTGAGTGCGTCCTCGATACCGTCGTATGCAGCAGTCCGGGGGACGTTCTGCAGGCGCTCGGCAGTGGCATGGATCCCCGTTCCGAGCGCGACCGTCGAGCGAACCGTCTCCTCGATGTCCGCCCGCTCGAAATCGATCTCGTATTGATCCGCGAGTTGCGTGGCGAACGAGGTGAAAAAGACCCCAACTTGCTCGACGTACGCCATCGACAGTTCCTCGGACGGTGGGAGTGACACGTCCACGGGATCGACTGTCGCTCCGGCAGCTGCGAGCTCATCGACGGCGGTATCGACCGTCTCACGCACCGACGGTGCGACTGGTTGCAGATCCAGATTCGGGCTGTATGCCACCGCGAGGTCGTCTGTCGGCCGGTCGGTCGCTGCCACGTAGTCCGACTCCGGCCGTGGCACGCTGAACGGGTCGCGGCTGTCATGGCCTGCAAGGACGTCGAGAAACACCGCCAGGTCCTCGGTCGTCCGGGCCATCGGTCCGCTGACGAACGCCGGCGAATGGGTACTGAATCCGTCACTCGGGACGCGCTCGGGGACGAGCCCGAACGTCGGTTTCAGGCCGAGGGTGTTGCAACAGGAAGCCGGGACCCGGAGCGACCCTCCGATGTCCGACCCGGTCGCCAGTTGCACCGCACCGACCGCGAGTGCAACCGCCGATCCACCGGAGGAGCCCCCTGCGGACCGGTCGTGGTCGAACGGTGTCGGCGTTGCGCCAGCGATGCGGTTCTCCGTCTTGATGGTATGGCCGAGCGCTGGTGTATTGGTGGTCCCGATGATGACTCCGCCAGCAGCTTCCACCCGTTCGACCACGATGGAATCCTCGTCGGCGATGTTCTCCGCGAGCGGCGCCAGCCCCATCGTATTTCGAACGCCGGCTTTCCGACTCCGGAGATCCTTGATCGCAACCGGGACGCCGTGCAGTGGACCGAGACTCTCATCACGGCTGGCCGCCCGGTCGGCCGCACGAGCGCGCTCACGGGCCGTCTCTTCTATGACCGTGATGAATGCGTTCAACGCCGCGTTCGCTTCGATTCGCTCCAGTGCCGTCTCGACGAGTTCCAGCGAGGACAGCGTCCCATCTCGAACCGCGCCTGCGAGTTCGCGGGCCGACTGCCCCCTAAACGATGACATACCTCATTGATCTCGCGTCGAGTGAATAAAGACTCGTCCCAGTCTCTGACTCCATTCGGGGTCGGTGATGGACCAGCCATCCAGGTATTTTGCTGATTGATCCGGCTCGTCAGCTGGCATCGAAGCGGCGTGGTCCCGCTCTCGTATTTGAATGTTCGGCGCGGCAGTCGCATCGTGTTTAGTTTAGCGAGTTCCACCAGACCGCGAAGGTCTGTAACCACGTTTCGGCGGTGTCTGGTTCGACGTGACTGAAACAGTTTGAGAACGAAGAGGTACGACGTTTCACTTCTCGAAGGACACATTCGACACTGTTCCGATTTCCATGGCGTTCGTATCTGAAATCGAGGCCGTGGCGTTGTAGTACTGTTTTGAGCCAGTCGGCGCCATCGACGAGAAACACGGCGTCGTCGACGGCGTGTTTCTCGCAGAGTTCACGGAGGAATATTTCCGTCAACGCGGTCGTAAACGTTGAAAAGAGACGAATGTGGAGGAAACAGTTTGTGTTAGGATCGACGGCGGCGTACAGCCAGTACTGCTGATCGTTGATCCGAATCACGGTTTCGTCGAGCGCGACGTGATTCGTGCTGGTACCACTGTCGGGCTGTAAGTCGGCTTTCTGTACCCAGTCATGAACCGCTTTTCCACTGCGTTGGACACCCAAATTATCAAGAACAGAGATTGTATTCGAAAGTGAAAGACCGGCCACGTGCATCTGAATACCGAGCCACATCGCATGCTGGGGTGTCCGTTCACGCTCCACAAAATCCAAATCGCTCCAGTCGCTACCACCGCTGAGGCGTGTGATTTCGGGCATGGATCACTCGGAAATCATCACGCCTCACTTTTCACGCTTAATTAAACACGACCTGTTTTCCGGGCAAACGCCTACAAGTATTGCAAGATAATACCACTCATCCATGCCATCGCCGTCACTACTCAGGACACCCTCGTATCGATTCAAAGACGTCCCAGACTTCCCGTATACACCACAGTACGTCGATGTCAGCGAGGCCGTCGAAACGAGCGCCCACGACGAAATCACGGAAGCGCTCATGAGCTACGTTGACACCGGAAGCGGTGAGGAGACGTTCCTGTGCTTACACGGTGTTCCCACGTGGTCGTTCCTCTACCGGAAGATGATCCCTGTCCTCGCAGACCGTGGGCGTGTGATCGCACCGGATTTCATCGGCTTCGGTCGGTCCGACAAACTGACGCGGATGGACGACTACACGTTCGAGATGCACCACGACGCGCTCAGCTCCTTAATCGAAACCCTCGATCTCGACAATATCACCCTCGTCTGTCAGGATTGGGGAGGGCCGGTCGGCCTCGCCACAGCGATGAATCACCAGGACCGGTTCTCTCGCCTCATCCCGATGAACACGGCTCTTCCGGCCGGGACGATACCGATGCCCGAACCGTTTCAGAAGTGGCGGTCGTTCGTCGCGGAGAATCCGGACGTCCCCATCGGTCGAACCATGGAACAGGGGCTGGCGATCGGGAGCGACCGCGGGTACGTCACGGAGTTCGACGACGCCGAACTCGCCGCGTACGAAGCACCGTTCCCGGACGTGGCCTACAAGGCCGGCGCACAGAAGTGGCCGCTCATGGTCCCGCTCCCCGCGGAGCCTGGCCCCGCCGCTGAACCCATTGGGGCAGCTGCCGAGGCGATCCAGGAGTGGCAGAAGCCAGCCCTTGTCCTGTTCAGTGACGGCGATGTGATTACGGCCCCCGGGCAGACACAACTCCGGGAACTCATTCCGAATGCGGAATCAGAAACAGTGACCGATGCCGGGCACTTCCTGCAGGAGAACAAGGGGGAGGAAGTAGCCGAGCGTATCATCGACTTCGTCGATAGGACACCTCTCGATTGAGAGGTAGCGTGTGTTGATCGGCCTCGCAACCGAGTATGACGCGACGGTCGGTGGGTCGATGCTCCTGACCCGGGATGGTGATGTCTACAACACGTACTGCCTTGCCACTCCCGATGGCACCATCCAGACCCACGACAAGGACATCCCCACGATGTGGGAGAACTGCTTCTACGTGGGTGGTGGCGACGACGGCGTCGTCGAGACGCCACACGGGAACGCTGGCCTCGCTGTCTGCTGGGAACTGATTCGCCAGCAGACCATCGACCGATTGGCGGGGCAGGTCCGGTATGCGATCACGGGCAACCACTGGTGGTCGTTGCCGGACAACTGGCCGCTCGTAGACCGGCTGTTTGCCTCTGGTGGCTATTGATACAACGGACTGCCAATTCCGTTCCGAGAACAGGCTGTATCAGGTAAATCCGCTCTCTAAATAACGGTGGCCGACTTTGCTACGTAGTCGGGAAGACGACGCTAATGAACGCCGTTTCCCGAGAGGTCCCTCTCCAGCTGTGCGGTCACCAAACCTGGGGACTGCTAGTAGTTCATCTCTGACGGCGCGGTAGATACGTACCGGCGTCTGTCAGAAATAACGTGACTGATACAGGGGTTGAGGACGCAGTAAAAATTCTCTTTCCGGGCCGAAATATGAGAACCAAACGCTCTACCGGCGAATATTAGGGGGAGGGGGATTTCCCATCTCACCCCCCTTCTTACGGTGCCCTCAGAGGATGAACTGGGCAGTCCAAATTGAAGCCAGTGGATTGGGTAGCTCGGATACGATTGACCTTACCTCACTCGTAATCGGGTAATTAGACTTGCTGGAAGTTTCCTGTCGTCGCTGAGTTCCGCCAACGAGGATTCCGAGTCCAACCTCGCCGGGTGATACACAGTTGCACTCACGGCTGTTTCAGGTGATTGGGCAGAATTGAACGCTGCTTTCGTGCTTCACCCATCCTCTACTTTCGGCAACTCTACGACAAAGACTGCTCCCTCCCGTTCACCTCCTGAGTCCGCTCCAGTGTCTCTGCCTTCCCGCTCCGTCCTGTCGGTGGCTTCCGACCGGTCGGCAGCAAAGTTCTCCCCTTCTCTGTCTTCGACCCAGATCTTGCCACTGTAGCTCTCGACGAGTGTTTTCACGAGATACAATCCAATGCCAGTCCCTTGACTGTCGAGTCCCTTCTCGCCCTTGCCAAAGATGGTCTCTTTCTGAACGTCTGGGACTCCAGGACCGTTGTCCGCAACCCGGACGACAATGGTTTCGTCGTGGTCTGTCGCCGAAATAGTAACTTTCGGAAGCTCCTTGTCGTTGTGCTGGATGGCGTTTTTCAGCAGGTTTCGAAAGACGGACCCCAGCATGTCGTTAGCCCGGACCGACACGATTGGAAGCGCTTCCTCCTTGGTAATAACGGCTTCAGGAAACGAATCTCGTACATCCTCGATTTCGCTTTCCAGCACGGCAGGGAGGCTTACCTGCTGTAGCTCTTTATCTGTCGAGAGCATCACGTCGGCCATCTCCCGTGCCGACTTGGTGAGTTCGACCGCGTGATCGGCGTTTTCAAGGACTGTCTCAACGTGTTCTTGTAGTTCATCATCGTCACACTGGTCTTCAATCAATTCGCCGTAGGCAGTTATTAGCTGGATGTCGTTGCGGATGTCGTGGCGGAGAACCTGATTGAGGATATTGAGGTTGTCACGTTGGGTTTCTAACCGCCGTTCGTACTCTTTACGCTCTGTGATGTCCCGTACCAGGGCATGTAATGCTGGCTCTCCGTCATGCTCGAATCGGCTCAGTTTTACTTCCGCGGGGAATTCCGAGCCGTCAGCTCGCTGGTGCGTCCACTCGAAGAACGCTTCCCCCTCTTCGAATGCCGTTTCGACATGGTCGTCTGCCGCTTCTTTCGAGTCAGCCCCGTCTGGTTGAATCGATGGCGAGAGCTCCCAGGGCTGGTAGTTAGTGAACGCTTCGACGGAGTCAACACCAAAGAGATCGAGCGTCCGTTGGTTGCAATCGAAGAATCCATCCCGATCCAGCAGCATGAGGGCATCGCGGGTATCCTCAAACAGATTCCGGTATTTCGCTTCGCGTTCCTGCAGTTCGCGCTCGCGTTGTTTCCGATCAGTGATATCACGGATCAGCGCGTGGATGGCCGGTTCACCCTCGTACTCGAACCTGCTGAGTTTTACCTCCGCGGGGAATTCTGTGCCGTCGATTCGCTGGTGTGTCCACTCGAAGAAGGCCTCTCCTTCCGAGAACGCAGTCTCGATCCGCTCTTGGGCTGTTTCCTTCGAATCCCGGCCATCGGGTTGCGTTGGCGGAGACAGTTCCCAGGGTGTGTATTCCAGAAAGTCTTCGACCGAATCGATGCCGAATAGTTCCAGCGTCTCCTCGTTGCAGTCGCGGTATCCGTCTCTGTCGAATACCATCAGTGCGTCCCGCGTGCCTTCGAACAAGGTACGATACTTCTCTTCTCGGGCTTTGAGTGCACGCTCCTGCTGTTTCCGGACAGTGATATCTCGAATTACCAACAATGATCCCAGCGGTTGACCGTTATTCACGAAATTGGACACCGTGAACTCATACGTCCGTGAACCGGCCTCCGCTTCGATAGATTTATCAAATAATTCATCTTCCCCCCCCATCGAACTTGATATAGTCGTCAACGGTAGGAAAGACCTCTGTGACCTGCGTTCCCACAAGTGGGGTTCGGGGTTCGAGCATCGAACCGGCGCTGCGATTCGCATCGATAATTTCCCCGTCTGTGTTTGCGAGCAGGTACCCCTCATTCATTTTCGCAATCGTCTGGGATCGCGCCAACGACTTCGTGTCAAAGATTTCGTACCGAAATGCTGCGTATCCGATTCCGGTCATCCCAAGAGAGAACGACGTGGGCGTGAGTATCGTGCCCGGCGTCCTGATGGGCAGAAGGTGAAACGTCTGTGCGACGGACAGCAACATCGGGGCGAAGATGGCAGGAACTAGGATCGCCGCCTGCATCGAACTGATACTCTCGTTGAAGTGCCATTGATACACGATGTATGCGAGTCCAATTGTTGCTAAGATGTAGAAAGACGAGAGATACGCAGTGTAAATGGGGCTATTGCCGTGTTCGATGACCGAAAAAGCGCCAAATGAAACGAGTTGGGGGTCACGAATGAGAATTGGCACAGGATCGGTGAACAACCAGCCAAACGCTGGAAGCAGTAATAGAACGGCGACCGATACAGTTTTCCAGTTCACCCACCGCCGTGCATCCCCCATCGACAGTGCGTAGAAGAACACTGCGGGTGAGGTTGTAAACGAGCCGAAGTGGAGGAGTTTGTACGCCTGGAAGGAGAGGGAATACGATGTAGCGGTCAACTGTAACATGGCGAAAACGGTCCAGATAGTGATGGTTGTGGCCAGAACAGTGAATGTAGTCACCTGCTGAGTTCGCCCATACCGCCTGATGTAGTACATTCCGTAAGAGACTGTGAGAATCCCGACCACAGTTGCAACCACGATAAGTAAAAGCGGAAAGTGGAGTTGAAATCCGCTCACAGTAGACATCTTAGGTTCTGAGACAAATTACAAATAAATTGGGGTAGTTATTGGATGGCGTTAACTCAGAGGGGAGCACCACGCCGCATGAAACATACGTGTCAAAATAATATAATTTCTGGTAAATTCCAACTCGATTATCCACAGTCCATCCAAGATATTCGGTGCCTCGAATCTTACGATCGGCTCCGTCCGTCACCCTTAGCGCGGGCACTATACTCTATGGGGAACCCGACAGCAGTATCGATGAGATCATCGACGAGCAGTAGTCAGCCGTGGCTCTCGGTATGGAGATCCGTCAGCGAACTGGCCAACTTGAGGCAACATCGGAACTCATGTTTACTACCGGGGAAAACCCACAGTTACTCGTCAAGGAAACGGATGATCTGTGTCCCAGTCCGGCCGGTCATTTTTTTCGACGTGTTCCGGGAATTAGCCTGCTTTAGCAGGTATCGCATTGGCTCCAAATCTACGTTTGCGGGGTGAGTTTCTGCTATATATGCGCCCTGTATGCAGCAGACCGCCGAGATCCGATCAGAGATCGAGAAGCTAGGTTGAGCGGATCGGTCACTTTCTGGCGGTTCCCAGCAGAGTCGTGTCTACTATACTGGATGCCAAAAGTAATCGGATATTCCGCCAGCGAGTTCCCGGCTTAGCGCTGTTGAAACAGTTCTACCATCGACCTACCTCTTCACGAACTTCTGGCTTTCAGTATAGTAGTTTCTGAATGTGGAACGCCCACATTACTGTATTCCCGACCAGCGGTGACCATCGTAATCTCACTCCAATGCTCTGTTACATCCGCGGATGGCGTTGGGATTGAGACACGGCGAACGCTTTGAGGGTTACGAACCTCATGTTCACACTGAACCATCAAGCGAGATGGTCAAGTGCTGTGACCGTCGCGTGATGATCTCTCTCGGACAGTTCGAGACAGCCGGTTATGATTGGATCAATCCTGTCGCTTCCTCCGGATTCAACAGAGTACAACAATCGAATCCGCAGTACTGCAACGGTATTCCCAATTCGTGGAAATCACATTGCCCCCTGGATTTGGTTGCGGAGTCCAACGCGTACCATCGAAAACCACCAGGTTGCGAAACGAACGGAGTGCTCCGACAGGGATTTGAACCCGAATGCAAACGCTCGCTACGACTCGCGTTTGCGTGATTCGAATCCCTTCTGTGCGCGTCTCGCTCGCGTCACAATGTGACGCTCGCTGTAATGCTCCGACAGGGATTTGAACCCTGGTCATTGCCGTGAGAGGCCAACCCAACCTGGAACTACGAGGTAGGAGATCGGTGGGAGTTGATCCCCATCTCCTGCCTCTAGAGGCCTGCCCGACTCGGAACGATACGACCAATGTCGGGCGTTTTTGTTCCCTTTCGCTCCGGGTTTTTACCTGCTTCAGTATCATCTATACTGGCCAATGCATAAAAAACACCCAGTCCATTGTCTGTTCGGCAACTTGGACTCAAATGATTCAATTGGTTCTCGTAAACTGCGACCCGCGACGGGGAGACCGTCGGCGGGTCGCTCTGGACTTCAGTGAGTGTATTCATCTAGTTCCAGACAGTGTCGCGGGAGCGACAACACCTAGCAGGTCTAAGATAGCGATCGCCTCCCTGATCGATAGCCCCGGTGTGAGGCACACCTCAAACCGCCGGACGGATATTGGAGTGCGCTCGTTCTTCTAAAAGTCTTGGCTGTCCTCGTCTAACGTCTCACTGCGGCGGTCTTCGAGTTGTATAAGCACTTCTTGCTTCTCAAATTCGCTTAAGCAGATGGTGTCAAGGCGGCGAAAAAAGTTCGTATTTTAGCAGAGCTGTATCCACTGAAGTCGGGAATCTTGGTCCCGTGGACGCGTGACTACTGTTTGCGCCGTCTGACGAGACCGACCGTTAACAGAGCCACAACGGCTACGAGGACTCCGAAACCAGGCCCACTTGTCGTGGTCGTAGTGTCTGTCGTTTCACCGGTGTCTGTCGGTGTTTCGCCGCCTTCAGGTGGCTCCGTCGTTGTAGTAACAGGGCCAGTAGGTTGTGTCGTCATATCTTCTGTAGTTCCTGGCTGTGTCGTAGGTTGGACTGTCGTTGGCGGTTGCG
The DNA here is from genome assembly GCF_023028345.1 of Halorientalis marina. Taxonomy (GTDB): domain Archaea; phylum Halobacteriota; class Halobacteria; order Halobacteriales; family Haloarculaceae; genus Halorientalis; species Halorientalis marina. Next base: position 1,673,745 of record NZ_CP095487.1, read on the forward strand.
TTGTCGTCTGTTCTCCCTGCTCCGTAACGACAACAGTCGTACTGAGCTCGTCAGAGAGAGTCACATTGTAGGTGCCCGGTTCTGTGAACGTCCGATTGAACCGGATTGACACGGCGCTCTCGGCAGGGACAGTCACTGACTCGCGTTTGATGAGTTGCCCGTTCACTTGCCACCTGGCGACGAACAAGTCGTCCACCTCGGCGAGGTTCGTAACTTGAGCCGTGAACTGCACCTGTTCACCGACGGTAGCCTGCTGAGGATTCGCGGAGAGTTGGAAATCGAATTCGGCCGGGCCGGCGACGCCGCCGCCACCGCCGCCACCGCCGCCACCGCCGCCACCGCCGCCACCACCGCCGCCGCCGCCACCACCACCGCCACCGCCGCCACCGCCGCCGGTGGAGCTAACGGAGATCGTTCCAGTTCGTGTGGCCATCCGCGTATCATCGTTCTCGTCTTTCGCAATGTAGACATACCGGTACGTCCCCGTCGGGAATTCACCGAAGCTACCGCCTGTCGGGACGTTAATTGAACTGGGGTTGTCAGCTGTTACCGCCTCGACTGACGCGTACAGCGTTTGCGAGCCTTCGTCATTGATTACTGTCGGACTCGTCGTCGAGAGGTCCGATGCCAAGAAGTCGATCATGCTGGCAGGACTGATACCCTTGTCGATGGACCCATCGGAAATGTCCACACCGGCGATGGTTATTCCATCGGGAACGTCTGCAACGCCCCTGATCTCTTGGACGCTGTGGTGTAATTCGGCGTCGTTCTGGAAGTCGAAGTTCTCACCGAGTGAGCCGTCCTCAATCAGGAAGCGGAAGGTCGCACTGGTGAATGTGCTCTCCTCATAGAGCGCGACGACGTGTGTGACGTCGGTTGAGCTACCGAGAGTCGTGTCGCTTACGGAGAACGACGCGTCGTTGCCCTGAACGACACTCGATGGCGCGCTCACGCTCGGTGAGCCAGTTTGGACGGTTAGCCCGGTCATTCCCAGAACGGTAATTTCACCGTTTGCCTGGAAATCTCCGTTACTATCGACCTCGATCCCATCAGTACCGTCTTCTCTGATTACGGTGAAATACACGTAGTGCCCGGCTTGGCTGGGACTGTCACTGAATTCGAGTTCGTCAGCATCACCGTCACCTGACACGTCGGTGAGCGAGTAGTCCGTGTTGCCAGCGCTGCCGTCAAGAATCATCTTGAATTCGGCATTCGCGTTCCCCTCTGACTCGGTCAGGAGGTTACCAGCTTCTTGGAACGTATCCGGGAGTCCGGAGTCGCTCCCGGACCCGGTTATCCGCGCACGGACCACTTCGATATTGTTCTGGCCATTCAGATCGCTCGGTGCGTTGGCCCTGTCCGCGTCGAAGTCGAAATTGATCGTGTCTCCGGGGTTGAATACCCCGAGCGGGTTTCGCTGACTTCCCCGTGTGAAGACGAGCGATTTTTCGCCCAGTCCTTCAACTTCACCACTTACCTGGGGGGGTTCTATCTGGGTTGCGGCGTCAGTGTTATCACTCCGAAGTGGGTACGCCACTCGTTTCCAAACGTGGACACTGTCCGTGTCTGTCGACGGATCAAACGTATCAATCCCACTCGGCCCAGGACCACCGCTCCCACTGGTTGGGGTCGCCAGTCCGGGTGTTGCGGCCATGCCGACGACTGCGAAACAGGCCACCAGTACAACGAGGATTCTATTCAGGTACGACTCCTTTTTCATCAGTTGTCTGTATCATTAAATGCTTCCTTCTTAGTTCTTCTGACTGACAGCATCGAATTACTAGTTGAGGCTGATAGGTTCCAACCGTTATTAGGAACCGACTTCGAGGCCACCATCCCTCCTCGTTCTGTATGTAAACTGTTTTACGAACGCCTGCTGTGGCTTTACCGTATGAAAAGCTGGGTCCGTGTGTCGGCGGTCGTGAGTGTCGCCGTGCTCGTTTTTTTGGCCGCAGGACAGCCGGTCGCTGGACAGTCGGAGGAATATGATATTTCGGTCGATGGAAGTATCGATACACCGGATAGAGAGATTACCTTTGAGGGGGATTCATACCATGTCTCGGCTGTCAAACAAGCCGATTCAGGCGATACAGCTACCGTTAATGTCGAAGCGCCCTCTGACCGACTTGTCAAAGTGCTCCTCTACAATTCGGATCGCCAGATAGTGGAACAAAAGACGCTTTCTGAGGCCGGGTCGGGTTCTGTCTCGTTTGACCTGTCGAGTATATCGACCGGTTCATACATGTTTGTGGTCCAGCATTCGGGTGAGACACAAGCCGTCCATCCATTAGTAATCCGGGCATACGATGTCTCCATGACAGCACCGAGCGAGGCCACGACCGACGAAACGATCGAACTCTCGGCAACACTTACCCAGCTTCAGTCGGAATCGATGAGCGGGGTCGAGTTCGTCATCCTGAATGACGCCCAGACACTGCGCGTCGACGCCACCGGCGACGGTGACTCGTATCAAGCGACGGCCGATCTCAGTTCGTTAGACGCGGGAACGTATTCCGTCTACGCAACTGTTCGTGGAACCGAAGAGGTCGAAGGCAACAAAGTTCGACTTGGTCTCAGTCAACCACAGTCGCTGACGATCAGCGAGGAATCGACCACCACAAGTGATGGAAGCAGCGGTGGGAATAGTGGAAGTGATGGCAGTGGCGGTAGTGGGAGCAGTGATGGCGGCGGTGCAGTCGCGCCGAGCACGGAAACGCCGACCGAAATACCAACCACCGTATCCGGAACGAACACCACTGCCACGGGCCAGCAGCAAACCTCGCCGGACACGACGGCAGCGAGTGATTCGGCACAGACACCAGACACTGCGACGCCGACCGCCTCGGGACAGGAGATGACGACAACCTCGGCTGGAACCACGACAACCGAGAGCAACGCCATCACGCCACGGTCCCCGACGAGTGTCGCGTCGTCGACCACAACCACGACTGGCCCCGGCTTCGGGGCAGGGCTGGCCAGCATAGCCGCCCTCGTCGGTGCTGTCAGTCTCGCCCGTCGCCAGCGCCGATAACCGCGATCCAGTGGTCGTCCACAATCTCGAAAGGTTAAGGGACGGCCGTCGAGTCTCATCGTCTATGGTCACGAGACGGCGCCAGCGGTTCATCCATGCCCAGCTCGCCTGGATGCTCGCTGCCGTCCTGGTGCTGAGCCTGCTCAGCTCGCTCACGCTGGAACTCTTTTTCGTCGTCTCACTGATCGGATTCCTCGTCATCGTCGAACTCACGGCGCCGTTCAATATCACGCCAGCATGGCGCCGCCGTCTCAAATGGCTCATCGCCATCGGTCTCGTCGTCTTCGGGGCGATCGTAATCAGACGTATTCTCGCTATCCTCCCGCCGGGTGTTCTGTGATGACCTCGGATTCGCTCGTCGATAACCACGGACGCGTACTGGTCTACGCGCTCGCAATCATGCTTGCTCTGACACTCGTCTTTGCGGCGAGTACGTCGGGGACGGCCTTCGGCGCGTACAACGCCCGCTGGGACGGGTCCGCGACGCTTCGGACGGTCGCCGACCAGCAGGATACCGACGTCCGCATCGCCCGCAACACGACCACCTACCAGTCGATGGGTGCCAACGGGACTATCGCGTTCATACTGGCTCCGACGACACCCTACTCTGACCGAGACGTGACTCGACTCCGCACGTTCGCTCAGCGCGGCGGAACGCTCGTCGTCGCAGACGACCCAGTATCAACGGGGGCCGATAGCCGCCTGCTCGCCGCGCTCGGAGTCTCGGCCCGAATCGACAATGCGACACTCCGTGACGAACAGCACAATTACCGGTCGCCAGCGATGCCCGTCGCACAGAACGTCACCAATCACACCTTCACCCGCGGCGTCGAGTCGCTCACGCTGAACTACGGAACGGCAGTTCGCCCCGGAAACGGGACAGTACTCGTCAGGACCTCGGAATTTGGCTATTTGGACCGCGACGGCAGCGCATCGATAACGGGTAATGAGACGTTAGCCCGGTATCCGGTAGTGACGGCCGAGTCACTCGGCAACGGAACCGTCGTAACGGTGTCCGACCCCAGCGTCTTTATCAACGCGATGCTGGAGCGCCCGGGCAACAGGCAGTTCGCTCGGACCCTGCTGACGACTCATCAGCGCCTACTCCTCGATTACTCACATGGAGGGACGGTTCCACCACTGGTGGCCGCATTGCTGACGGTTCGCCAATCGCCATTGCTTCAGGTCTCGCTGGGGCTGAGTGGACTCCTGCTCATCGTTGGCTGGCGCCGGAACGCATTCGCGCGACTGCCGGACGGCGTCGATTCGATTCAAACGTCAGAGCGGGCGGCACGAACCGAAATCGAGGTTGATGCCGACGACATCGTCGCGCATCTCAGACGCGAACACCCGGACTGGGACGACGACCGGATCCGGCGCATCGCCGACTCGGCTCTGCGAGACAGGCAAAAATAAAAAATCGGCCCGAAGCGGCGAGGAAAGCTGTTTTAATCCCGTCGCTCATACCCGCTATCCAATGAGCGAGCCGGCGTCGGTCCACGAGACGATTCAGGATGAGGTTGGGGACGTTCTGATCGGCAACGACGACGCGATCGAACAGTTGACGATCGCACTGTTGACTCGGGGACACGTACTGATGGAAGGCGTCCCGGGTGTCGCAAAAACGACGATTGCACGTCTGTTCGCCCAGGCGACGGGCCTGGCGTATAGCCGTATCCAGATGACGCCCGATACGCTTCCGGCCGACATTACCGGTACGACCGTCTATCGCGAGCAGACCGGGGAGTTCGAGGTCCAGAAAGGGCCCGTCTTCGCGAATGTCGTCGTCGCCGACGAGATCAACCGTGCGACGCCGAAAACCCAGTCAGCGCTACTGGAGGCAATGCAAGAAGAGACGGTCACCATCGAGGGCGAAACGCACGACCTCCCGACGCCGTTCATCGTCGTTGCAACACAGAACCCCATCGAGATGGAGGGAACCTTCGAACTGCCCGAGGCACAGCGGGATCGTTTCCAGTTCAAGATCGATATCGACCTGCTCGACCGCGACGATGAAACGGAACTCATCGATCAATTTAACACCACACCGGAATTGGGACCGGACGACGTCGAGAGTGTCGTTGACCCCGAGGATTTGCTCGCAGCTCGTGAGACGGTCACCGACCAGTACGTCGCCGATGAAGTGCGAGACTATTTGCTTAATATCGCAGCGGAAACACGAGGACGCAGCGAAATCGAACACGGAGCGTCACACCGTGCCGTGATCATGCTGTTGAATGCGAGCAAGGCACGCGCGGCGATTCACGGCCGGGATTACGTGATTCCTGACGACATCAAAGCGCTTACCAAGCCACTGCTTATCCACCGGCTCGTCCTTTCGACGGACGCGTCGCTGAGCGACATTGACGCCGAGGACGTCCTTGAGGACATCCTAGACTCGGTCGTGCCGCCCAGTGCTGAGGCGGTCGCCGATGTTGACTCCGAGACTGACTCGTCGGCAGCAATCAGCGATGGCGGAGCGACCGACGACAACGCTGGTAACGACACAGCAGTTGAGACCGGCGAGGCCGCTGAGGCAGGCGAGACGACAGACACGGACGGCATGGACGACAACCAGTGACGACCCGTTTCACCGCGACGGTGCGTATCACCCTCTTCGTTGCAATGCTCGCACTGGTTGGTGGGTGCATTGCCGGAACAGCTGCCGGCACAGGGCCGTCAATGCCCGCCGACGCGTGGAACGATTTCGAGAGCGTACAGGTTGACCAGGAGCGCAACAACAGCACCGTCCGCCACGTCGATCCGTCGACGGTTAATGAGGACGGGAACGTGAGCGGCGTGCGAGTATGGCTCGGCGACCAGATCGCACAACGCTTCGAACAGAGCAGTCTTCAGGTGAGTCAAGGCCAGTACGAACAGGCCGACAAGGCGGTGAACGACGATCTCCAGTCACTGCTGGGCCAATACGTCGATGTCGCAGGCGAGACGGATGGCTCCACTGGGCAAGACGGAACATCGGGGACGGATGGATCGGGTGGACAGAGCGACACCTCACCGACAGAGGCACTACGCAATGCGAGCGAGCAACAGCAACGGTTCGTGAACGCGACACGGCGGTACAACCGGACGTATCAGCGCTACGTCCAAGCGCGCGAAAACGGCAACGGACAGCGCGCCCGCCGTATCGCTCGCCAGCTAAACCGACTTGCACAGAACGTCAGTACTGTCAGCCGCAACGTGACGCGGAGTTATGGACGCGTCGCTGCCGTTACCGGCACGAACCTGACGCAAGCGAACCGCTCTGTCGAGCGCGCGGTGTCGAACGTTACGGACCGACAGCGGCGCGTCCGGAACATGTCCTTCTCAGCGACGCGGCTGACCATACAGGAACCGACAGAGCCGGTTTCGTTCGCGTCGCCGCTAGCACTTCGTGGCCGACTCGTTACACGAAACGGGAGTGCTGTCTCGAACCGGACGATCAGACTCGTTGTCGGCAGACAACAACTCCGCGCCACGACGACAACTGAGGGGACATTCACCATCCCGTATCGCCCCACCCTCGTCCAGACCGCACGCGGCTCCCTGCGTGTCACGTATCGCCCCCGACTGACAGCGCCATATCTCGGTTCACAAACGTCGATTCCCGTGGACGTGCAGCCGACCGATCCGACCGTGACCGTCAGTACCGATCAGGAACGCCTCCAGTATCGGGATCAGGTTACCATCAGGGGGCGGGTAACCGCTGCGAACGTATCTGTTCCAAACCTGCCGCTAGAAATCCGGCTGGGCTCGCAACGACTCGGGACCGTTACCACCATCGGGAGCGGGCAGTTTTCGCTCACCGAGCGGGTCCCAGCAAGGGTCTCGGATGGCAGTCAGCAGGTTACTTCCCGCGTCGCTGTCCAGGGGCGGGCGATCAGCGTGGCAACGGCCGAGACCACCGTCACCGTCGCGGAACAGCCAACGGCGTTATCGCTCTCAGTGAGCCGAGACTCGGCTGTGACTGCGACCGGAACGTTAACTACGGCAGCTGGGCGTCCGATTCCAAATCAACAGATTGCGATTGTCGTTAATGGTACACACGTCGGCACGGCACAGACGAACGCCCAGGGCGTGTACACGACGACCGTCAAGCTTCCCGAAAATATCCAATCAGCATCACCCGTTGACATTACAGCTCGACTCGAAACTGAGGGATCAAACCTGGCGCCAGCCACTGAAACGACGACCCTCGCGCTGACCGGTAACGGTTCCCTGCCAATCGTACTCGTCGCTGCTGCACTACTCGGCTCACTCGCAGTCGGTGCCGCTGGACTCTGGATTCGGCGGCGAGACATGTCGACGGGCGAGTCGGTTCCCAAAACGACTGATGAACCTGTCTTGGCTGAGGATGCCGCTGACGCCGATGGCGACACCCAGAGCTTACAGTTACGCGGACAGGCGCGTGCCGCACTCGACACAGGCGACGTCCGAACCGCGGTCGAACTCGCGTACGCGGCCGTTCGCAACGAATTCGACGACCAGACCAACACGGCTGCGACACACTGGGAATTCTATCACGACCTCGGCGACGACCTACCGGACGAGCAACGGGACCAGTTGCGTGAGTTGACCAGCTGGTACGAAGCCGCTGTCTTCGCTGACGCCGTCGACGCCGAAACAGGTGAGCGCGTCCTTGAGACCGTCGACGATCTCGTCTGGGAATCGGTGCCGGCCGAAATATCGTAGCGCTTACCGACACTTCAAGGCGAAAACCTCGCGATTCAGCGCGGCAAGAATGTCAATCGTCGGTTCGGATATCCCAGCGCACCGTGATGAGATATTCGAACCGGTCATCACCGGCAGCTACATCGACCGAGACGGGCTGATGTCGGGCGCGTGCGACACCCACGGCGAGAAACGAGACCACGGGATGATCGAACCGGGTACAGTCGCCGTACACGGCCGAATCGAGCGCAACTGTCAGCTGATCGGTCGATGTATCCACCTCGGCAGCGTCGACGAGTTCGAACTGTTCGATCAGCGCATCGATCAACTGGTCGCCCAACTGGTCCGGGTCGTCGGCAATGGGTCCCGACAGCGCCTGCTCGAACTCCTCGAAGAGGCCCTGTCCAGCCGGATGGACCGCAAGGCCGCGAGCCCGACTATCCTCGGTGACAACGAACGGCGCCTCCAGTGCGGCCGATTCGGGCACTTCGTAGGCCGCCGATTGAGGGACGAACAAACGTACCGGCCCGGCCTCATCATCAAGCGGGACGTAAATACGTTCGTCGGACAGGCCAAGATCAGCGGTAATAGCCTCGAAACTGTCAGCAAACGCATTGTAGAGCTGCGTGCCAACGGACGCGGCGACGAATCGCTCGGGCGTCAGATAGTAGAGCAACACGGCGCCGAACAGGCCGATGCTTCCGATAGCGATGAGTACCGTCCTGACGGCTGGGAACAGTCCAGCACCAGCGAGTGCCAGCACGCCGAGGCCGACCAAGGCGAGTGCCGACCGGCGATACTGCGTCTGCCGGGCACGGGCGTACTCCGTCCGCAATCGCTCGGTCTCGGTTTCGAGCAGAGCGATCCGTGCCCGGAGTCGCTCCTTCTCCGTCGTGTCGTCGCCGACTTCTGCTGGTGATCTCTCGGTACCGTCCGTTTCGTCGTGTTTTTCCGTGCTCATGTATCTGTTTCCGCAAGCAACCCCAGTTGCAGTAGTTCGTAGCGATGCAGCCCGTAGCTGGCGAGTGCCGTCGTCACGGCGAGTCCGAGTGCGACCTGCCACAGCGTCGCGTCTGAGCGGAGTGCGGCCAGCGTTCCGCCCCCCATCAGGAGTGCCAGCACGACGAACACGCCCAGCGTCCAACGGTAGCCGTGTTCGTGAACGACTTCCGCGAACAACAGCATCGCGAGGCCGGCCTCAACGCCGACGCCGGTAAGCAGGCCCGGCCATCCGGGCAGTAACAAGAGGACGCCCAGCTGTGCGACCACGAACGCGTTGACTGGCGCGAACAGCCAGAGACTCACGCCGACCATGCCGATGACGCCCCCACCGAGGCCAGAAACCACGAACAGTACAAGCGGACACACAGCCGCGACGCCGAACGCGGAAGGTGAGAGCGCCTGGAGCCGGGCGACTGTTTCAGTCTGGAGCCACGGGACCGCAGCGAGGCGTTCGGTCGTTTCCGTTGACTCCTGACTCGCATCGTGCCTACCCACAGTTCCTGTCTCGGCAGGACGCTGGTCCGCACTCATTGGGTCGTCACTCATGCGCGCTCCCTCCGTTCGGCGCGGTCGTCAAGGATCGCTGCAATACGGTCGCCAGGCCCGACCTCGAAGGCGCTGACACGCGAGAGGCGATCGAGACGCTGGCGGAACGACTCGAAGTCACGATATTGGTCGTAGGCCGTATCGAGATCGGCCAACCCGTCCGACCCGAACAAGACCGAAGGGGTCAGAAACACCATGACGTAATTCCCGTCTTGTTGGGCCAGCGTTGCTGCCTCAAGGACTTCCGCCCGGTTCGTGTCGTCCGTGAATAGCATCGTCCAGACGGCCCCGCCCTCGGGACGAATACGCGACTGAACGGTCCCGAACAGCGGGTCCTCACGGATACGTTCGACATACTGTTCGGTCGTCTGGAAAAACGGTGCGACCGTACGGGCGAACTGAGTGTCAGCATCGGCAAGACGACTTGCACTCCGCGCGGCATCCCGCGGTGACCGGGTCATCACGGACTGTCTGGTCCGGCCGTCCGTGGCATCAACAGCAGCTAGGTGGTCCCGGAGGCGCTCGTAATGGTCGGCGGTAGCACCGGGTTGCGCGGCCGTCGTGACGCCTGCATCACCAACGGTGTAGAGCCCAGCCGGATCGTTCGCCTCGCTGGCACGGGCGAGGACTGCGAGGGCAACCTCCCGAGCGTAGGCGAGTTTCGTCTCGCCTGCGGGCCCGCTACTCATTGGCGCGCGGTGGTCGACCACGAGTGCGACAGTGCGGTCGGTCTCGGTCTCGAACTCTCGTACGTACGGCTCATCAAGCCGTGCCGTTGCCTTCCAGTCAATGCGACTCGCCGCATCACCTGGTTCGTAGGTCCGGAGTTCCGCCGGTTCGAGTCCGGAGCCGAGTTGACCACTCTCGTGTTCGCCAAACCCCGTCGCGAGCTGCTCGCCACCCCGGCCGACGTGAACGTTCCGGGGTGCACGCGGTGCCGTCGCCAGCGTCACCGTCGGCCCGGACGTGACGGTTTCGCTGAACCGGCCATGGGCGTCGGTGAGCGTGACTGTCGGTGACTCGAACGTATGTCGGCCCGCGACCGGTGATTCGACCGCGACTGTGGTCGTTGCCTCGGTCCTGCCGGGCGCGAGATCGACTGCCGTCTGTTCGGTCTCGGGGATCCTGATACCGGCTGGTGGCGACAACCGGGCAGTAAGTGCGGGCGTGGCCGGAGATGTCCGGTCTCGTTCGGCGGTGAGCGTCACCTGTGCTGACTCCTCGACGGGCACGCGACGCGGGGCGACCGTCTGGCCAATGTTGAGATCTGTTTTGGTTTGCTGGAACGACCAGACGACGTCGAACTGCGCGGCAAGCACAAACGCGCCGATCAGCGCCGCGCCCACCAGCAAGAGCGGACGCTGAAAAAGCACCGCCCCGCCGGCCAGCAGTGTGCCGGCGAGAACAGTTTGCCAGAATCGGCGCGTCGGGTCCATGGCGTAGGTCCGGCACAGCGGCCCATTCAACCTGTTGGTACGAGACTACCGTCTTGGAAATACCGTCACGGGGACTCCTTGACCACCGAGGGCGTTAGAAACAATCCGACGGGTAGATTCCCTGTTGGAATCGCCTGGCGAGCTTCAGGCGAACGAAATCACGATGTTCGTGGGCGGTGTAACCAGTTTTGGGCCTGCTGAATCAATACAGGACGAGTCCATCGTTTGTGGTATACGATGCACGATCTGACTCTGCAACTTCTTGGTTCGTTATGGGTTCCCACTCAACGACTCTCCCGTCAGCCGCCACCATGACAACCCACATATGATCGCCATTGCTGATAATACCAGCATCAACACCCGACCGCAGCAGTAGGGAGAGTAGTTGTAGCGAAAATCCGTTACAGTCGTACTCTTGATAGCGATACGGTGCGTCGATCAACTGGTTTAGGACACGCGCCATCATCGTCGCCTGCTCGCCGTCCTCGGGTAACAGGTACCGGTCTTGTTGGAACCGCCAGTGAAACATATCGTCTAAACCAAATCGGTCATCTAACCGGTCAACTACCCAACTGCATGGTTTTGATCGGGCGGGTAGTCGGTGGCGGTCCGTGTCCGTCGGGCCACTGCCGGGTTGCTGTGACCGACTCGCTCCTGCCATTCCAGCGAGCCCCTGCATGAATGAACGTCGAAACATGGAATTTGTGAGTGGGCAGTCTCTCCGTGGGTCAACCGTGGTCATCCTCAGCTATTGTTACGATGGCTATATTCCGGACTGCCAGTCAGTAGGCAGCCTATATCCGGGTTACAACTCCGAAACTCTCGACGCTCGTAGCCACGGCTGGGGTTGGATACTTCATAATATCATTAGGTGAATGGTTTCTATATACTGACGATGCCTCGTGGGTTCGACAGGGAACGTACCACCGTCCACAAACTCCAGTACCACTTCATCTGGTGCCCGAAGTACCGCAAATCGGTGCTTGACGGCGAGGTACGCGACCGTCTCGAAGAACTCATCGAGGAGAAAGCCGACGAACTCGGGTTAGAGATACTGGAGTTAGCGATTCGTCCTGACCACGTCCACTTGTTCATCACGGGCGACCCGCCGCTCGCCCCAAACAAGATCATGCAACAGGTCAAGGGCTACTCCTCGCGCCACCTCCGCGACGAGTTCGACTTCGGCCTGCCGTCGCTGTGCACACGCTCGTACTTCGTCTCAAGTGCGGGCGACGTATCCAGTGAGGTCATCGAGGAATACATCGACGCCCAAGCAGGTGAATAACGATGCAACGGACCGTCTCGACCACGGTGCGGGTCAAACTCCACTCGCTGACTAACAGGAAAGCCGATCTGCTCGCCCGTGAGTACAAGGCATTCCAGACCGCGGTTCACGGCGGAGACGCCAACCTCTACTCCGCGACCGACCAGCAGGCGTCGAAAGTCCAGCGACAGAAAGACCCGAACCACGACACCGAACAACCCGTCGTCCTTCGCAACGACGTGTTCGACACGGCTCACGACGAAGATACCGTTCTCTCGTCGTGGTGGGTGAAAGTCCCCGTCTACGACCCCGAGCGGGGACGGGGCAACTCCATCTGGTGTCCCGCCTACGTCCCGCACAAGGACGAACAACTCGTCCATGAGGGCAACGTTCGGGACAGCGAACTGGTGCGCCGTGACGGTGACTGGTACGTCCACCTCGTCGTCAAACGGTCTGTGACCGTTGCCGACGAGTATGACGACGTGCTGGCGATCGACATGGGCGCACGATGGGCCGCCACCTGCGCGTTCCTCTCCGACCGCAACACCACCTTCTACGGGGAGGAAGTCCGTCGTATCCGCGAACACTACAAGCAGTTGCGAAAGTCCATCGGGAAGGCGAAACCCCGACAGGGGCAGCAGGTGGTGGAACGTATCGGTGACGCTGAAGCACGGAAGGTGGACGACCGTCTCCACAAGATTGCTCGCCAGATTGTGGCGGACGCTGAGAAGCGAAACGCGGTCATCGTCGTGGGCGACCTCGGTGGGATTCGCAAAGACAACGACAAAGGGCGGTACGTCAACGACAAGACCCACAAGATGCCGTTCGCCCGCCTGCTCAACTACATCGAGTACAAAGCCCACGACGCAGGCATCGACGTGCAGTTGGTCGAAGAATACGACACGTCGCAGACATGCAACTGCTGTGCCTGCGAGGGCATCCGTGAGACGCAGGGACGCTTCGAGTGTCCCGAGTGTGGACTGGACGACAATGCGGACAAGAACGGTGCGTTGAATATTGGCAAACGAGCCTTGGGCAAGTTCTCGAAACCGCTGTCCGAGGCGGGGGCTGTACTGGCACAGCCCGAAACGCAGGTCATCGTCCACCGTGACGAGGAACCTGCGAACCTCTCCGTATCCGTGGGCTCAACCCCCAGTGGGGGAACCCCACGGCGTTACAGTAGTTGCTGATTCGACCGCGAGAGCTGTTGGAGAGGCGTCGTGTCTTCAGGCTCATTCACGATCGACGTTATCGTCCGAGGAGAGCGGTTGCTGACTGCCGGCCAAGAACCTCCGACGAGGATTGTTCTGGCAGTCTCGCCAGTAGCCAGCGGCGTCCTGCCTCGGGCAGACGACCCGAGTCAGCCGCCGAGTGACACGCTATCCGTCCGGAATTGGGCCGAGAAACTGCCGGAACAGGGCGGTCGGGAGGACGGGAGTGCTCCCGACCGCCCGATCCGATGTGAGTAGCAGGTTCGTCACCACCCACAGATTGTAGAGTGCCACGGCAAACAGAAAGTAGAATAGCCGAACAGAGAACGTCGGTGACGACGTTCTCGGGAGAAACTCCGTGACCTTTCGATAGGATGTTTCGATGCCCCACCGACGGCGGTAGGCTTCTGCCAGCGGTTGAGCGAGGTCACGCGTGACCTCGCGGTTGGTGACCAGGCAGAAGTGATCGTCCGCACGGGAGCGATGCGGAACGACGACGAGCCGGACTGTCGTCCGGCCCGTCGGTGGGTTCGACCGCGCCATCTCGTACTCTGTGACGAATGTGTCGTCGTCGTGGTCGGTGATGAACCGCTGTATTTTCCGTGTCTGTGGCGCACGCATCACAAATTCGACGCCCAGTTCCTCGAGCGTCAACGCGAGATGGACGCGGTAGAAACCGCGATCAAGGTAGACGCGATTGATCTCGACGTACTCCCGCGCCTGGGAGACGAGTTGGCGGAGTGCGTCCGCCAACTCGTCGGTATCATCGCCGTCCAGCGCTACCCAGCCAAGCGTGAATCGGACGCTCGGATCGACAATACAGATGGTGGCGAATTTGTAGGCACAGTCGGTTCCCTGGTCGGGATCAGTCCGTGAAACGTGCGGTGTCTCTGTGTCGCCGTAGTACAGCCAGTCGTGAACGTCGATCGCAACGTCGACGGGACGTGTGAACAGGCGGTTGCGGGCTGCTTCGGCGAGGACAGCATCGCGGACGCGGTCGAACTGATCGTCGACCGCGTCCGCGTCAAGTCCACGAAGATGATACAGCAGCGCTCTTGCTAGTGGATTCCGTGACTCGGCTCCAACATCTACATCGTCACCACGAGCGAGTTGGTAGGCTTTCGCGCCAGCGTTGGCAAACTCGTTGTCGAAGGCAATCCGAGCGAGGACTCGCTGGAAGTCCTCGCTCGGATAGGTGCCGTTGTCCGCAACATCGAACTCAAGCTCCGGCAACAGCAGTGACGACGCCGCTCGACTCACCTGTTTTGCCTCGCTTGTCTCGACCATATCGAGACAACGACCGCGACGACAATCGCTTCTCTCCCACTTCAGCAACTACTGGTTAGCCGTGGGAGGATGTCAGAGCGGGTGCAAGTTCAGAACAACTCGACGACAGTGCTCGAATCCCAGCGTCTACGGCGGTCCGGGACGACGCTCGCACACACCGATTCTTGTCAGCGCGAGTATGCGGTCCAGCCGACGATGCCCGGCCAACGGCTCCGGCTTGCATTTCTCCTCTATCGCGGCTCAGTGCCGGCTGCACCGTCCGTGGAGAACGCGTATCGGGAGATACACCTGTGGATCAACGTGACTGATAGTTGATCCGCTACAGGACGATGGCCGTGGAAGGAAATTATTTCCTACTACAATGTACAGGGAGCATCGTACGTTCTTTAATTACTCTTCGGGGAATTCAGCTAGCTCGCAGTGAACGGTGAGGTTTGTCAATGGCCTCTCGGTCTGGCTGAGGTTAGGAGCTCAACTGTCCAGACGATCTCGAACACTACGCTGAACGGCTCCAATCCCAAGAGTTCCTGATTTAACCCACACAACTATCGCGACCACGAACAACCCGAATTGAAATGATACGTACGGGTCCAGAGTAAACGCCAGGAAATGTTGCGCGAAGGAACTGTCGTTCGAGTACGGAGGTGCAGCCAGCAGCGGCCATAGCAGGTATGTCGTCCATTGTATCTGTCCCCACTGACCCTGTAACAACCCGATTACCACATCTGGACCGAGATCTACCAAGTTATGCGACACGATTCCGACACCCAGCGTAACAGCAACCTCTTCGCGCTGGATACGGCGAGTGATCCAGTAGGTGACTGCCACAACAGCCAGCGCCGTGAATAAGGAGTGCATTAATGACCGGCCGGACGGCAACACTGCGAACGTCCACGCCAGCGGCTTGTCGACGAGATCAGGCAGTTGGCTACCGAGCACGACAGAGATCAATGGCCACCATCGTTGCTCATCCCCGCGCAACCGCACGATTGCGACGTATGACAGATACGCGACGGCTAAGTGCCCCCACGGCCACATTCCCGTTTCTTTCTAACCAAGGGTTGTGACCCTTTTGTCTGACGCGTACCCAGATGACCCCCTCTGCGGCCTGACGCTCGTGACATCCGGTCACCGGGACGTGAACTACCCCTGCCTACTCACCCGCTACCGCGGGTTCCTTGAGGCAGGGGCTTCCTGTTTCGACGACGCGACTTGCAGACACCTCTCGGAAGTCATCAGTATCCACAGCGGTCGCAGTCTCCGCAGGCGTTGTCGCTTCGGAGTGAACCACTCCTAGCTTTTCCAGACCACGCTCCCAGACGTTCAACGCGGCGTTGTAATCACGGTCGGTTTCAAACCCGCAACTCGGACAGCTGTGCTCTCGCACCCACAGCGGTTTCTCGGTGTTCACACCACACTGATTGCATTCTTTCGTCGTATCTTCCGGACCAACTTCCACGACGTGACACCCACGCTTTCGACCGTGGTGTTCGAGGATGGTGATGAAGTCTCGCCACCCAACTTCGTGGGTGTTCCGCCCGTTCCGCTTACCTTCCAGCATCCCTTTCACATTCAGGTCTTCCACGAACACGGCGTCGTACTCGCTGGTGTAGAACGCCGCAAGTTTGTGCTTGAAGTCCAGTTTCTTCTGCCGCATCCGCTTGTGGACTTCAGCCACTGTCCGGCGCTGACTTTCCCAGTTGTTCGACCGGTGTTCTTTCCGGGAGAGAGTCCGTTGCTCCCACTCCAAGCGCTCACGGTCGTCGGATAGGTCGAGGCGGCTGATCTGCCGTCCATCGGAATCGTGGATGTACGTGAGGATGCCCAGGTCGATCCCGACAGTATCATCGGTGTCTATCTCTGCTGGATCGGGTTTCTCGGGGGCTTTCTGTTCGACGTTGAGACAGGCGTACCACGCACCAGTCCGGTCTTTCTTCACCGTGACGTGTTTCACGTCAGTGTCGTCTGGGAGCGGTCGGTGAAGTCGGATAGGAACGTCGATGTTATCACCGTTCACTTTCTTGAGCGTCAGCGTTCCACGTCCGTTGGGGCCACTCTTCTCATCGAGTTCGAAACCACGCTGGCGATACGTGAAACTCCGGTACTCGTCGGGACTCTTCCAGTTCAACGATCCGACAGAGTAGCCGTTCTCTTTCAGTTTGCCGAGATTTTCGATGTTGGTGGCGATCTGCTCGACGGCTTGCTGAAGCACTGTCGAGTAGACGTTGTTGAGGTCGGTCCACCAGTCTTTCAGATCCGGAATCTCGTCACGGACCTTCGTGACGCGCTGTTTCACCGTGCCTGCCGTTTCGGGAATCCGGTTGTAGCGGTGCAGACTGTGGTACCCTGTTGCACGTTCAAAATTAATTCGCCAGAGGGCACAGTTGAGCCTGAATCTGGCCCAGCGGTGATGAGTCGGCCACATATGTTACGCACAATCTGATAGATACGCCTGAATAACCCAACTATCTACCCCAACCAGTCAGTATTCAATCACGAATACGAGCCGCCTGAGAGCGATGCCTCTCAGGCGGCGCTATCTGGCCGGTTGCCCGGACCAGTCAAATGAGTCGGCTTGGAGATCGTATCAGTCCTGGCTTGTCGTAGCGTTTTGCGGTCAGTGACGCTGCAACCAGTGCGACTGCCGACAGAACGACGTGTGTCTCCACGTTGGCTTCCTTGCGTGCGCGGACGCGGTCAAGACCGGTGAACGACTTCAATCGAGAGAACACCCGCTCGACACCTGCCCGCAGGTGTCGATGCATTCGCTCTTTGATCGCCTGGAAGATGTACGTCTCCTCGACGCTCCCAGCCTCAACACCGTAGTCCGAGAGTAGCTGCTGTGGAAGTTCTTCCAGTGCTTCGTACGGACTGTCGAACTCATCCTCGCGTTCCTTGAATAGCTCCTTGATGTCGTCTCTGATCTGCTTCAGAGACGACGATCTGCGTGGATTGATCGCTGTCAAAAGCGGACAGTCAAGCTCCTCTTGACAGAACTCGCGGTTGTCTTGGCTGTCGAAGCCAGCATCGGCCAGTGCGGCCTGAAGATCGTCGGTGCCATACCGTTCCTCGAAGTCCTCGATCAGCGGTTCAAACGCCGCAGTATCGTTCCGCTTGCCGGTCTCCATCGTGATGGCGACCGGCAACTCACTCGCGGCATCAACGACGAGAAACACCTTGTACCCGTAGAACGAACCTTCGTGTTTGCCCCAGCTTGCACCTTCAACGTCGCCGTTTTCGATTTCTTCGCGCGTATTCGCCCAGGCGGCGATATGCGTGCCGTCGATCACGATGAATTCACCAGCATGCTCGTGATCGGCGAGCAACTCGCCACACATCGACTGTAGGCAATTACGGAGTTCCTCCGGTTGGAGATCGTCGAAGGCCCGCCAGAGGGATGTCCCGTCGGGGACATCCTCTGGCTCTGTGTACTCCAGCGCCTCACGGAACGAGTGGTTGCGCCGGAGACGGCGTTCGAGGGCGTCGAACGAGTCGCCCTCGAACTGCCGCAATACGAGTGCAGCAGCCCGTTCCGGTGGGATGGACTGGATTTGTGAGACTGCTACCGAAAGGAACGTCGCAACGAGTTCGTCGCGGTAGAGGTAGCCGTCTTCAGCCGGATTGTCTGGCGTGATATCGGTCGGCTGGTCGGTTTCCCGCTGGGTCAGCTGGTCGTCCCGTCGGGACGGCCAGCTGTGGACATAGACCGTGGTATCTCGCCGGTCAGCGGCGTGGACTTCGTCTTGTTCGGCGAGTTTCTGGAGTGGCCGGTAGCAGCGGCGACCAAGCAAGTCGTTTGCTTCGGGGGTAGTGAGCCCGGACGGACGGGTGAATGCGAGGTGTTTGAGGGTGGCTTTGGTGGTTTCTTTGCGGTGGAAGACGGCGATGCCGTCATCCACCTCGGGACGCCAGAAGCCGTCGTGAGTAGAGCGGTGGCCGACAACGTGCTTGCTGGCGACGTATTCGCTGTTGTGGTTCAGGGAGGTGTAGAACGTGTCCTGTGAGGCGAGTTGGGTGATGTACCACGCCGGCACGTCGGTGCCGGCGCGGAGTTCACCCTTGGATGCGACCTCACCGTGTTCTCGGAGGTACTTACGAACGGTGCGTTTATATTCTGAGCTGGACTTGTTCTGGCCGTCGGATCCTTTGGTTGCCATACCATCGATCCGACTTCCTATCTAGTGAAAGTGACTATTCTAACCGTTAGTGATGGTTATCCGACAAGTCTGAATTTACTTCGAAACCGTGCAACGGGCTATGGTATACTTATTTAGCCCGTTGCATGTTCAATTCAAGTCGGGTTTGAGCGGACATATTCGATCGTCAATGATGGGATCCGTACATCGATACCGGCAAAATTGAGGGTCTTTCGCACTATGAATCGAACACGTGTAATAGGCTATGTGGTTATAGAGTTGCCGCACGGTATCACGCACCCAGTCCAGTTGCTCCCGCTGATCCCCGTCAGGAAACAACCGGTATTTATGGGTGTAATCCATGCGCCGTACCTTGATTATTCACCTGTAGCAAGTTAAATGTAAGGCATCCTTGCAGGGCGATTCATCTCCGCCCTACTGCGCTACTGGGCCTTCGGCCTGCGTTGCTCCTTGAGGACGGAGGCTTCTCGCCCAACTGCGAACCCTCATTCTTTTGATAGCTGTAGCAAATATAGTTGTACCTAATGATCTCTTTAACAGAAATAAGTAAGTGCCTAGAGTTGAATAGACAGTATGACCCAATGGAAAGCGGTGTGGGAAACCCGAAAACCAGACGAAGTTTGTTGGACCAATCAACTGGATTCAATCCAGATGTTATAGAGGGGCTAAATAATCACTTAGTTTTCAAAAACTCCTCCAGCACAAACAATATTCACATTAACTAATGTCGACAGATGAGTCTCTAGGTCAACCTGAACGGGCAGAGTCGATCGAGACGGACCACCCATCAACCCAGCAACATCCCTCATCAGACCTGTTACTGGATGCTGATAGTGATCAGCAGCCAGTCTTGAGCGTGGTGATGCCGACACTCAACGAACAAGAAGGAATCGGAGAGTGCATTCTGCGTGTTCAACGCGCCGTCATGGAGTTGGGGCTCCCAACTGAAGTCATTATCAGCGACAGCTCGACGGACCGAACGCCGGAGATTGCCCGAGAAATGGGCGCAATCGTCGTCGAACCTGATAAACCAGGCTATGGATACGCGTACCGCTACGGGTTCGAGCACGTGCGGGGCAAATACATTGTCATGGGCGATGCTGACACGACATACGACTTCGAGCAGATTCCGCGGCTGCTTGACCCGATTCTCGAAGACAGGGCAGATATCGTCATGGGTAGTCGGCTCGATGGGGAGATCAAGCCTGGCGCAATGCCTATGTTGCATAAGTATATCGGAAACCCGTTGCTGACGAAGTTCCTCAATACATTCTACGATGCCGGCGTGTCAGACGCTCACAGTGGCTTTCGGGTGTTCACGCGGGACGCCTTGGACCGGATGGATCTCGAAAGTGACGGCATGGAGTTCGCCAGCGAAATGGTCATGGACGCTGGCGCACGCGGGTTGCGCATTGAGGAAGTTCCCATCGTGTATCACGAGCGCGAGGGCGAAGAGACACTGGATAGTTTCCGCGACGGGTGGCGTCACGTTCGGTTCATGCTGTTGAACGCACCCGGCTATCTCTTCAGCGTGCCCGGTATCGCATTTGGACTCATCGGATTACTGTTTACTGGCTTGTCAATATTCGACATCTCGATCGCCGGCGCGTCGTTCGGCGTCCGAACGATGATCGCTGGCAGCTTGCTGATGCTCGTTGGATTCCAAGTTGCCAGCTTCGGGCTGTTCTCAACAGTCGCGAGTGATCCTATCCGTCAGCAGTCAGATCCACTCACAAGTATGATAATTAATCGCGTCACACTCGAACGCGGCGCAGCAGCTGGCCTCACGCTGATTGGCATCGGTGTGGGATACACGGCCCTACGGCTGAGTCGCTGGCTCACCCACGGCTATACCTCCCTATCGTCGTTTGGTCCAGACGTGCTCGGACTAACAGTCGTGGTACTCGGTATCCAGTTCTTTTTTATGACGTTCTTTTTGAGCGCGATTGCCAACTCAAATAATTGACACTATCATGGCGGTAAATCCAGCTAAAGCGTGAGGGTACCTTCGCTGGAGGTGTGGTTTTCCCCACCCACTTGTGGTCCTCCTACTCCGACCTGACTTCGCAACCGCTGTTTTCCAGAAAAAACGACTCTGGCACCGTAATGTCGGCATGATCATCGAACCCTCACGGATACGTCAGCGTGGTCATTACACTCAGGATACGTTTGACTCGTCCACGCTTCCGACCTGACTTCGAGTGTCAAATTCCAAGCTGCCGACCAAAGGTGATCACTTCATGCCATTTGTCTGACCGTATCTCAACGACGAGAGCGACTCTGCCGTCGTTTTGACCGATCGTATTGAGCGCATGCGTTCCGAGGTTGATGCGTTGTGTCGAAGTATATGTGTCACCAGCTGTGAGTACTCCAACCGGCTCAGAACCCGACCAGATAATGGAGCGACCCGACCGGAGTCGTACCCTGACAGAAACGTTTTCTGCGGTTGTATTGTCGGTTGTGGTAATCTGGCCAGTGGTATCACGACAGAGTAATCCGCATGGTTGCGTTCTATTGTATGCAAATCGAAAGTGGTCTGTAGCGCGTGATGTCCCCGCAGCTGGCAATCCGGTCATTGGTTCTGCGTCTGTCCTGTTCGGTGCGTGGTCTGCGGCTGGTGATTCGACGTTCACAGTGATCGTTTCCGACGCGAGGGGTTCACTCTCATCCGTGGAGTCGTCGTAAAGTGTGACGGTCACGTTTGTGCGCTCTGTCTCAGTGAAGTCCACGATTTTGACCAGGTTCAGATGAATAGTTTCATTGGTGGGTTGAGATGGACGCAGCCAGACCGCTCCCCCGGCAGTGGTATTCACCTTGACGACAACCCCTCCCCCTGCGTTAGTTAGCGACCCAGCAGATTGGGAGCACGCTGCGCAGTTTGTGCCCAGATCAATAGTTAGGACACCGGCAGAAATATGTCCATCGGCGTCTGCGTCGGCGGTTGCCGTCACATTCACTCCTTCGAAGCCAGCTGTCTGGGCCGCGCTGGCTGCAACCGGCGTTACGCAGGCGAGCAGTGCGAGCAGAAAGAGACTCCCGGCGATGCGAGCGGAGACCATTGATATTTTATTATATGCTGACAGCATTGTATGATTACCGGTACCTAATATCTAGTGACATCCGCCGCACCGTTTGCACCATCAACGATCTACACTAATTCAGTCGCCTTCGACTGAATCAATTGTAGTTCTTTTTCGTGAGTATGCCGTCGTTGAATGACTGATTCCAAGCATTCGCCTACCGGGCTATTTTCTGATTTCGGTAACCCTTCAATTGTTTTTCCCTGTAGGTCATATGTCTCCTGACGTGTGCGCTGCCCATCTTCCCAGGTAGCGATTTGTTTTGCCGCAGCCGTCCTGACGGCAATCAAATTACGATCGTTGCGCCCGTCGTAGTCTGAAGCGATTGCCCATTCTCCGAGTTCAGGAACTGCGTCGCCGCCCGAGAACTGTTCTAATATTGTCGGGATGTGTGTGAGTGAGAGCGGCTGTGACGGGTCCTGGATTCCGGTGACGGGCTCGGAAACGACGAGTGGCACGTGAATGTTTTCCTCGTACAATGACGGGTAGAAGTGGCCGTAGATATCGCGTTCGCCGAAGGCTTCCCCATGGTCGCCAAAGACGATATAGACTGGATCAAAATCAGCGAGTCGCTCCTGGAGTTCATATAGGAGAACATCACCGAATCTGATCGAGTCATCGTATATATTGATGATTTTCTGGACTTCTTTCTCCGAGAGATTTGGGTCCATATCGTCAATCAGCTGGTTGCAGCGCCAGTTATAGTAGTACTGATCGAAAAGCGAACTCCACTTGCGGTATTTGCGGGGAGTGAGATGTGGGAAGTGCGTATCGAGTGAGAACACCCAGAGAAAAAACGGCTCAGACTGCTGGTGGACCCAGTCTTCTATCTGGTCAATGTATCGGTCCCACGTTTTGAATGCCTCTTCTCGTCGTAAATAGTTCCGAAAATTCCGGACGAGCGTATAGAGCGTAGAATCCGAGAGGTGCTTCTGGAACACGTCCTGATAACGGTCGGTAGAAAAAAGGAAATCTTCGAAGTAATCGAAGCCCCTATCGAAGCCGTAATGTCGTGAGGCATACGCGTTCGGGTTGAATGCACCTGTCTGGTAGCCGCGCTGTGAGAGGGATTCAGCGAGGGTTCCATACCGTGACAGATGACGGCGGGCGTGTTCCGGATTCGCGACCTGGCCTCTGGCGACCATCGGTTCACCCGTGAAGATACCTGCCATCGACGGATTCGTTCGCGAGGCCGGTGAGATGGCGTTCGTGAACCCGACACCCTCGTCCGCCAGCTGATCAAGATGGGGTGTCGTGTCCCGCTCGTAGCCCATGTATCCACAGTGATCCGCACGGAGACTGTCGTACGTTACCGCGACGATGTTTCGGTTCGTCACGTGACCAGCACCTCCTCGTCTTGCTGGAGAAGGGCTTTGAGTCCCGCCACGAACTCGACATCGGGTTCCCAGCCGAAGTCCGACTGCATCCGTGAGATGTCTGCCTGCAGATGGGGGCGATCACTCTCTCTGACGCGGTCGTCAGCCTGCACGATGTCGATTTCTTCACCGAGTGCCGCGCTCGTCTTCTCGACGACCTCACGGACTGACCACTCTGTTCCAGTTCCAACGTTGTACGCCGCGTATCCGTCCTCGAACTCGGTAAGGAGCGTCAGGAGTGCGTCGACCACGTCAGAGACGTGGATGAAATCGCGTTTCGGCGTGAGGTTCCCGAGTTCAATCTCACGGTCGCCGCTTCGAACCTGTGTCAGCACGGCCGGGATCAGGTGCTCGTTGGTTTCGTTCGGTCCATACACGTTGAACAGGCGCGCAGTCACTGTGGGAACGCCCGTCTCCTGCTGGAACAGACGCATCAGATCCTCACCGACGAGCTTTGTCTCCCCATATATGTCTGTCGGGCCAGTCTCTGAGCGTTCGCTGTTGGGCCCCTCGCGAGGTGGATAGACGGCCGCCGAAGACGTGAACACCATCGTTTCGAGACTGTCGAGTTCGCGTGCCGCGTCCAGGAGGTTCCGCGTCCCCATCACGTTCACCTCGAACGCTTCCTCGGGGTTTGCGTTACAGTATGGGATGTAGTGAAGCGCAACCAGATGGACGATCGCGTCCGGCTGGAACTCGGCGACGATGTCGTGGAGTTGCTCATCACGAATATCAACTTCCTCGAACTGCGCGTCGTCTGGCACGAGTGAAGGCGATCCCGAGAAGCAATTGTCAATCGCGAGAACATTTGCACCCTGCTCTGTGAGTGTCTGTACCAGCTGTGAGCCGATAAAGCCCGCCCCGCCAGTAACCAGCACCTTCCGATTCGATAGCATCAGTTGCTTACTGGTCCGCTTGCACGGCACTTGAATATACTTCTTCCAACTCGTCGACAATCACGTCCCAATCGTGTTGTTGTCCGAATTCGCGGGCGCCAGCAGAGAGTGAGGCAAGCGTCACGTCGTCAGTCAGACAGTCGACGAGGCGGTGTGCAATCGCGTCTGCCGAGACCTCGGTGATGTATCCAGTGACGCCGTCGTCGACGACTGCCGTCGATCCATTCTCCTCGTGGTCGACGACGATACTCGGGACGCCACAGGCGTTGGCCTCGAGGATCGTATTGGGAAACCCCTCGCGAATCGACGGCAGGACGAACACCGAGGCAGCTTTGATATTCGCGATGACATCGTCGTCCGCTTCGACGAAGCCGAGGAATTCCACCTGGTCGGCCACGCCCGCTTCAGTTGCGTGTGCCTCCAGGGATTCCCGCTCGGGTCCGTCACCGATGATGCAACAGGAGAGGTCCTCGTCCATCTGGCTAGAGGCGTCCGCGACTGCATCCAGTAACAGGTCGACGTTCTTGTGTTCGGAGAGCCGCCCCACATAGATGATGTCCCACTCGGCATCTGCTTCGGGTACTGACTGGAGGCCGTCATAATCGACTCCGTTTTCGACGACTTCGAGCCCGTGTGTGCGGCCGAGATCGCGGAGATCAGATTCGATGTACGCAGAAATTGGGATGATGGTGTCTGCCAGGTTCAGTGTTGCGCGCTCGACGAGTTTCCCGAACACCCCTTTCTTGCCGAGATAGTCGTACCAGTAATCGTCCCAGACTTCGTACCAGGTGATGACGAGCGTGGAGTCACGCAGCAGTTCGTGTGCCTTCGAGACGAAACACGGAAAGTAGGGGAATTCCTGACAGTCGATGAGGTCGAAATCCTCTTTGAGCAACGCCGGTGCGACGTTGGCCGCGAAGTACAGCGCCTGTGGAATTGAGCGCCGGCCATCTACGTAGAGTTCTTTGGGCTCGCAAACTCCGTGCAACGTCACCCCCTCGCGCTCAATGGTTTCTGGGCCGTCCCAGTAGTGCATCCCATACAGATGGACATCGTGGTCGTCTGCGAGCCGACGTGCGAGTTCCCAGATCCGTTTCTGGGCCCCTCCCTTCTCGTGGGGATAGACGGCGTCATAGACGAATACAATTTTCATTTGAGTTATGTTTTCACTCGTTCAGATAGCCAAGTGACTTGAGACGCTCTTCGACCTGTTGTTCGTCGACGTCGGCGTCAGTCGCAGTGTCCGTCTCCTGTGCGACGGTGTGGAGTACTTCTTCGAGAACGTAGATGATGTACTCGTTCGCGTCATCGAATTCAGTGTGTCCGACACGGTCTTCAATGCGAGCGAGCACGTCAGACGGAATGTCGACTGACTCAAGCTCTCGGCTCTCATTCATGCGCTGGGGTAAAAACCGACAGGTAAAAGAGATGGTGATACTCTGCGTCAGTCAGCATCGGTCATTGTTGTGCTGTGCGTCGTCCGCCGGTGTACAGCCCAGACAAGCGCAGCGAGACCTCCCGTGACGAGTGTTGGCTCGGGCTGCGTGCTGAGATACAGCCCCGGACTCGGCACACGATACTGGAACAATGGCCAGAACA
Source organism: Halorientalis marina (assembly GCF_023028345.1). Taxonomy (GTDB): domain Archaea; phylum Halobacteriota; class Halobacteria; order Halobacteriales; family Haloarculaceae; genus Halorientalis; species Halorientalis marina. The sequence goes on from NZ_CP095487.1 coordinate 1,699,298, forward strand.
GTTGCTGTGTATGCCTCGTCGGCGTGAGAAGCAGGCTATCGGCTAGGAGATGACTGCCCGCCCCGATTCCCAGCAGTAGGCCACCACGGCGTCGTTCATCCGTCGATAACAGGACGACACCGATGAGCACACTCAGGAAAACACCGCCGCCAGTGTGCAGACTGCCCCAATCGAATGGATAGCCGATGGTCTGTTCGACCACTCGTTTTGAGACGACGAGTTTGATCTTCGTGAGATCTGGAATGAATGCCCCGACCATCCCGACGGTGATGTACTGGCGCGTGATCCACTCCCAGCGAAACGAGAGGCTTCGACACAGTGCATACGCGATGAAGACATGTGCGAGCAGGTCAGGCATCGTCTTGCTCTCCATCTATGTCTCTCACTGGCAGCCAATTTTGGATCGATAGCTCTGCATCACGTGGGCGAAAACTGAGCGTTGTCCAGGAGAGTTGCCAGTCACGAATCAATCGAAAGAGGACCCAAATCCCTGCAATGAACGAAACACTCCAAGTATACCAGAGACCTTCCTGCGGGACGACAAAGCCGTTAATTGCCCGGATAGTTCGTGGCCCAGTTAGAATTCCATAAACTCGGACCTTGTCGCCAACAGCTGGTGCTGCCCAGTTCCCGCCAGTGATTGTCAATTCGTGTGATCCGGTCCTCGTTGTAATCTCAATGACTACCGGAGAGACGCGCTGGATAATGCCGCCAGTGACGACCCGGTCACCTATGTACTGATCAGGGGATTCAATGAACTCGCCCGACCGAGGCAGGACCCATGCATCAGGATTCCGTGGTTGCTGGGGATAGTGGGGGAGCAGAATTGCATGACCGCAAAGCAACAGAACAACGACGATAATTCGTGCCCGTCTACTCGTGATCATGCCGTTTCGCTGTGTGCTGATCGTTGTCCCGTTCTTGTTTTATTTGTCGTCATTATCGCTTACGTGAATCCAGAGACGCGTCGTCAGGTCTGGCGTTGTTTGGTTCTGTGCCGGGTTGAACAATAGGAACCGAAGTCGATAGCGGCCTGACTGGTTTGGCGCTGTGACTCGCATCTGAAGCTCGCGCGTGCCTCCGTTCGACACACGCAGCCGCCGTTCGGCCGTTGTCGATTCGTTCCACTTCGCGACCACCCGATAGGTAACTGGATGGTGTTCATGATTATTGACACCAATGGTAATCCCAGTCTCTTCACCCGTCCGGAGAGAATCCAGGTAATCCGAACTATTTTCGCTGTTGTTGAGCACGTACAATTCAGTAGATGGAGGGTTGGTCACCGCTGGGTTCACTGCCAGAGCCATTACAGTAGCGATCAAACTGCCCAAGATGAGGGCCATAATCCACGTCAGCACCCGTCTATGGTCCTGCACACAAAATTTCACGGTGGGTCCCGATTTATGTGTTGTTATTGTTGTTTCTTCAACGAAGATTGCTCATTGACTCCCTGGGTGGCATACGTAAATCATTAGTGTGATTATTGAATAGTCCCAGTCAACTTCGCCTGATGAGACAATATCTGTACCGGAATATAGTATACCGATTTTTGAGTTCCAATTTAACGTTCCTCTCTGAGGTATACTTACGTGATGGACAGATTAAAGAAAATGCTGTTCTGGCCACGCTGACCCTCCTTTTTATTGGTAGTATCAGTCTTGAGGCTGCCAACCTCGAATTGTCCCTCTTACGACCAGTCATCGTAGTATTATATATAACTCTTGTCCTTGGGTATCTCTTTCTCAGAGTTCTCCAGATAGACCCACAGAGTGTGGTAAGAACGGTGTGTTACTCTCTCGGCATGAGTGCTAGTATTTTGATGATATTGGGAGCAGGAATGAGCCTCTATTTACCCCCGATAGGTATTTCACGTCCTGTGGCCGAGATGCCGCTCTTTTTTGCTGTTTCGATGGTTGCCATTGTGTTGTTTGCTTTTCACATCATGATTAATAATCAGAAACAAATCGCCGTTGAGAAAGTCCAGTCTTACTTTTGGCGTCCGTCTACGTTGGGAGTCCTTACACTTCCATTTTTAGCCATACTTGGTGCACGTATGGTTACTCGCTTTGGGGACAACATATTGCTGCTGTTCCTCCTGATGATGACTGCTATCGTGATGCTGCTGGCCTACTGGAATTATATTCCCAGTAATCTTTTTCCACTTATTGTCTGGTCAGCAGCGCTGGCGTTACTCCTCCATAACACAGTACTCACACATTGGTTGGCTTGGGACGTACGCCACGCAGAATTCCGGTTGGCAGGGAATGTAATTGAAAATGGATTCTGGGAGCTTGGTGTTGCTGAGTACAAGACAAAAAAACAGGCGATGTTGCGGATTACCGTGCTTCATTCGATCTACGCTCTACTCGCTGATGTCGATTTAATGTGGGAATTCAAAACTATCAGCCCACTGTTGTTCTCGGCCACCCCAGTCGCGTTTTATAAGAGCTATCAAATATTTGTAGACAAGAAGGACGCCATGTTGGCCGCATTCCTCCCGATCTCTCTATTTTCCTTTTTCACAGTTCTCTCTTGGAACAGCAGAACGAGTGGTGCTCTACTCTTTCTTTCCCTGCTTGTCCTGTTAATTACTGATAGATATCTCGAATGGCGGAAACAGATTTTGCTTGCTATAGTCTTCATGTTCGGGATCCTAATTTCACACTACGCAGTTGCGTACATGACGCTATTCGCTCTTCCACTGGTTGTCGTCGGCGGATGGCTATTTGGCTCCTTGCGAGGCCATTCTCGGATGCTTACAGGGCCCCTGCTAGCAATAATATACGCCGTATTGTTAGTTGCGTGGTATACGTATGCCATCGAAGATGCCGGAGGTACGACTTTCTTCGTTACCTTCTTGCCTTCATTCTTTATTGATGTATGGACCCAATATATACTGGGGGAGACTGCCAGCGCTGGATCAACTACGCTAAACTACGCAACAAAGGGATATACTTCTTATACCATACGAACGCTACAATCATTGAATATCGGAATTGGGGCTGTAGCAGGACTAGGATATGCTATTTTGTTCTTACCGACAGTGCTGTCTCGTATACCGTTCCTGAACAAGGACATTCCTGGAAACGTGCTAGACACTGTTCAAATTGAATATCTGCTCTATACGGCAGGATTCACAGGATTGTTTGTAGCGACTTTCGGCCCAATTTCCAAATTGAGTACGGCACGAACGCTCCCGCCAGCTATGTTCTTTTTTGCACCACTGTTTATTCTTGGAGTAACGAGACCAATGGTTGTGGCTGGCAACTACATCAATGTTGACCTAATAAAACAACTCGGAACAAGAACGGCTGTAGCAATTGTCCTTGTTTATTTTGTGTTGAATACTGGACTGTTCGGATCGATTGTTGCACAAGAACACCATCCGAATATTCTAATTGATAAGGAACGAGTGATTGAGTCAGGGAGTTTGTCCGAAAGGAAGTACTTTGCCTCAATGTACGTGCATAGCATCTTTGATATCAGGAGTGAAGAATGGATGAATAACCACGCAAGACCACCAGATCGGTATGAGAGGTTACACAGTTCTCGGGTGTTACTTGGATTATATGACTGTGAGGGTGTGTCCCGAGAACCGGTTGTGAACCAAGGGACGTGTGCTAATGGACCACCGTTCGAAGAAAATAATATGGATAAGATATACGCGTCAGAGGGGAGCATCATCTATATGAACAGGACAGTCTCTGGGGCTACTGATGAGTGACCACCCGTTAATCATATTCGGACTTGATGGTGCCTGTTTCGACCTGATACGACCCTGGATAAAAAATGGGCATATCCCGACAATAAACGAGATACTTGATACTGGCGTCTCTTCAAAACTGGAGAGTTGTGTTCCTGCGACGACGCCACCCGCGTGGACCTCCCTGACGACGGGTGTGAACCCAGGAAAGCACGGTATCTTCGGGTTCTACAGTCGTACAAAGGGGAGTTACGATCTCTATCCCGTGTCGGACACCGACGTGTACGCGAGACGTCTGTGGGACTACACTTCCGAGTCAGATTTGACATCGCTGGTCGTTAACGTCCCGGTGACTCATCCACCACGCGAACTGGACGGCGCGCTCGTCCCCGGATACATGGCTGACAACGATGTTGCAACGTATCCCGATGGTCTCCTTACAGAACTGGGGTTCGAAGACTACTCCGTCTACGCAGAGTCGGAGGCCGACATGGGCCAGGAGGAACAGTTACGCGACGAGTGGCTCAACCTGACCGAGTCGCGACGCGACCTCACACTCGCGCTGATGGCGCAGTACGACTGGGATGTTCTCTTTCTGGAATTCCAGAAGACCGACGGCGCCGTCCACAAATTCTCCGATAGCGAGAATATGAGAGCGATTTTCGAGCGAGTCGACGACTGCATGAGCGACGTTCTGGAAGCAGTCGAGGACGAACCGAACGTGGTACTCGTCTCCGACCACGGAATCGGACAGACCAAGGACTGGTCCATCGCACTGAACACCTGGCTCGAGGAGCGTGGATACATAAAGACTTCCGTTGACGGAGGTGGTGACGACGGGTCGTGGATCGACCGCAAGACTTCGAGTTCGTCGGAGGATGCCGGGGATGGCACCATCTTCGACCGTCTGGGTGAACTCGCCAGTCGTGCCGGGATCACAAAACAGGGAGTCGAACGGATCCTGTCTGCCCTCGGTCTGTACAACGTCGCCGCACGCCGTGCCCCTGATCGACTGCTGGACATGGTCGCGCAGGAAGCGATCGACCGACAACGAAGCGAAGCGTTTTACGAGGGAATGGGTTTCAGCGGCGTCGACGTCGGCGTTATCGTAAACGACGAGCGTTTTTATCCAGACGGTGCAGTGACGGAAGCGGAATACGACGAGGTTCGATCCCGCCTGATCGAAGAGATCAGGTCACTCGAAGGTCCCACTGGAAAGCCGTTCCAGCGAATCCTCACTCGCGAGGAAGTGTACGATGGTCCCCGAGTCGAGTACGCGCCGGATATCATACTGGAACAGGCGCCTCGCTACGTCATCGGCAGCAAGAACCTCAGGGGACAGACGTTCATTCCGGCAGAACCGGGCCGCATCGACCACACGCGTCACGGGATCTTTGCGGCCACCGGGCCGGATATTAGCGACGACTGGTCGCCCGAGGAACCGCCCTCGATCATGGACGTGACACCGACACTCCTGTACCTCCAGGACGTTCCGGTAAACACACGGATCGATGGGACTATACACGAACCGCTAGTCACGGACGACCGGGACCCCAATATGAGACAGTACGACCGGTACGAACCGGCCGCCGGTCGGACTGAGCAGAACGAGGGCGAGTTGAAAGACCGCCTGCAAGCGATGGGGTATCTAAAGTGATTCGTAATTCACGGTTGCTTCGAAGGTGTCTGAAAATATGATGAAAACATTCGTACTCGGCATCGACGGCGGAAGTTGGCGGATTCTCGACGAGCTGGAGCTCCCGGGATTCCAGCGACTCACGAGCGGCGGAACCGTCGGCGAACTCACCTCGTCTCTGCCCCCGATCACGTACCCGGCGTGGAAATGCTACTCGACCGGAAAAAATCCGGGCAAACTCGGCGTGTTCGGGTTCGTCAATTTCGACAGGGAGCGCCAGACAAACAGGCAGAACGACTCGACACACTTCGACAGCCCCGAACTGTGGGACTACCTGTCCGACGAAGGTGACCGGGTGGGCGTCGTCAACATGCCGACGACCTACCCGCCACACGAGGTGAACGGTGTAATGATTGCAGGGCCGAACAGCGGTGATTCCGGGCTCGTCTACCCGGAAGAGCGTGAACCAGAACTCCTCGAGTCGGGATACGTGCCCCTCTCGAGCGGCCACCGGCTCGCGTTCAAATCGGGTGGCGAAAAAACGATCTCTACGGCGAAAACGATACTCGAGTCCCGCTTCGGGGCAGCTCGACAGTTGTTGACAGACGAGGAGTTCGATTTCTTCAATCTGACCATCTACTGTACTGATCCCGTACAGCACCACTTCTGGGACCAGCGGGAAGTGTTCGAAACGTACCGCAGTATCGACCGTGAGCTCCAGGATTTACTGACGCTCCTCGATGAAGACGACGACGAGTGGAACGTCGTGGTCGTCTCCGACCACGGGTTCCAACCAATCCGCGGGGCCGTGTACCTCGACACCTGGCTCGAACAGCAGGGATTCCTCGAGCGGCGTCAGACGGCCGATACCGATCCCTCGCTACTCCAGCAGATTGGGGTTACGAAAGACAACGCCGCCGGACTCGTACGCGCTCTGGGCGTCGAACGAGTGGTCGATCTCCTCCCGGAATCACTAGTCCAGCGGGTCAATCGTTCGCTCCCATCGGAAGGTGGGATTTCCGTCGTCAACTCCACGGACTGGGACTGTTCGGACGCGGTCTTTCTCATGGGCGGGATCTACGTATTGAACGAATCCAGACGCGACGAGATAATGGATGAAATAGAACGGGAATTGCTCTCGTTCCGGGACGACGGACACCAGGTAATTGACGAGGTACACCGGACCGACGACGTGTATAACGGTCCATACACCGATGCTGCGCCGGACCTAATCCCGATTTCGGACGACTACAAGCTATTAGGCCTCTCAGTTGACGGCAGTCTTTTCGACCCCGAAAACGCGTGGATAGCCGCCCACGAGATGTCCGGCGTGTTCGTCGGACACGGACCAGCGTTCCAGGACCGAAGCGAGGTCACTCTCGATATTCAGGACGTCGCGCCGACACTACTGCACGCGATGGAGCGGCCCGTACCAAACGATGTCGATGGGTCGGTCAGAGACGATATCCTCTCCGATCGCGTCGAGGATGTAGTTCAGTGGCGAGACCCCCTGTCGTCGGGACAGACCCACAGCGCGTCCAGTGTCAGTGAAGAGGAGGTAAAAGAGACGCTGAAGCAACTCGGATACATCGAATGATCTTCGGGGGCATGGACGGGTTACTCTACCTCGTCCCCGTAGTGCTCGCCATCACAGCTCTCCGTGCATTACCAGGGATATTCCGTACTGAACGGTACGCTGCCGACGAAGCATTTCACATCTATCTCGCCGACGAAATCCGACAAAAGGGTCACCGTATCCTAAACAAATACAACACGCTCATTCCACAGACAGTCATTCACTATCCGAGTCACGTACACTGCACCCCCGAGGGTCTCGGGATTAACTGCTGCTTAGAGGACACGCAGCAAATTCATACCGGTTCGGTGGCAGGTTCAACTAACTCTTTGAGAGCGGCAGATTCACGTATAGGCATATGAACCTGCCGATGGGTGAAAACTGTGAACATCTCACTGACAGTGCCCCTCTAACTGTCGGCAGGACCACTTCGCTACCTATAAATCACGGAAGGAAACCAATCAAAGTATGACACAGCCAAACATCGTATTTTTAATCTGGGATTCCTGTGATTTTGAGGCGGCACGAGACCACGCCCCCACATTGAACTCCTTAGCTGAGTCAAATATCTGGTTCGAGAACGCGATAAGTCCCTCCGCGTGGTCGCTCCCTACTCACACGTCGTTTTTTAACGGTCAGTACCCTCATGAACACGGGACGTACACCGGAACGGACACGATTGGGGAAACTCCACTGGGGCGGACCCTTGACGAGAAGGGATACCGTCGATACGGCTTCTCTGCCAATGGATTCGCGTCCTACGAGTATGGGTTCGACGAGAACTTCGATCAGTTTCTGAGCACCCGCGGACCGATGCAGTCTACCCACGGTGTCGATCTCCACCGGCTGTCTTCAGACGGTGGATTTTCTCTTTCGGAACTCGTCACGGAAACAATGAACGCCGAACGACTCACCGGAAGTCTGTCGAACTTGTTTGCCGGCGTACTGTCGAAGATTGGTGGGACACATCCCGCCTTTCGACGGATTCCACATTCGCTCTTTCAGGAACACGGCTTCACGTATTCCCCAGAACTGAACACACGGGCGATCGAGCACACGATTGAGGCGGAGGCTGACGACGAGACGCCCTTTTTTGTGTTTGCAAATTACATGGACACACATTACCCGTACGTGCCTCCGAAGGACCTCCAGCGGGAATACTGCGGGGAGGCGTTTAGTCTGTCTGAATTGAAAGAAGTTCACGAGGTCTGTCAACCGCTGAAGTTCAAAAATCGGGCCGTAAGCAATGGTGTCAATCCAGATTTATTATCGGCGGCCGCGAACCTCTATCACGCAGAGGTTCGGTCGGTCGATAGACATCTCCAGCGTATCGTCGATACTCTCAAGCGCAACGGGGCATGGGAGAACACGCTCCTCGTTGTCACGGCAGACCACGGCGAAGAGGTGGCCACTGTCGGTTCACGGCTGGAGAGTGGTGACCCAGAACAGATCAGCGAGCGCCTATACGCCTACGACGAACTGTATCGGACTCCGCTCATAGTCGCTGGTGACTGGATTTCCACGGCAACACACAACGACTACGTTTCGCTCAAGAACCTGTTTGATCTGTTCGCAAACGCCGAGGAAGTACCAGACGGTGGAACCGAAGCAGTAACCGACCTCCTTACTCCAGAGGAAGAGTTCGTCGCAGGACAGTATCCGTGGATCGGTTATGACAGGGATACGCTGAAAGAAAAGTACCCGTCGCTCTCAGATGTCGTGATTGACCGGCACATCGTTGTTGGATACTCGGAGCAATACAAACTTGTTCACACGTCGAAAGGCGACGATTGGGCGATAAAGAACGGAAATGAGGTTAGTCCGGATGACGTGCCGATGTCTCTATACGACTTTTGCCACGAACAACTGGAGGCGTTCTTCGACTCGGGGAAACATACTGAACTAGACCAAGGAACAGCAGAGCATCTCGAAGAACTCGGATACCTATGAAACGTCAAGCGTGGAACTTCATTCGTGGTGTTCCTGCTCACATAGATTATCACACGAGCATATCACAGTGGCTACCTCAGTCGGAAGACGTGATTTTACGATACCACGCTGTTGGAGAGCAGATTGGTACCCCCGCAATATCCACCGAACGGTTCCGCCGTGATCTCAAGTTCCTCTCCGACCGATACGAAGTCGTCGGGCTATCCGAAATCGGTTCGAATCCTCAAACGAAACAAGTCGCTTTAACCTTCGACGACGGCTATCGGAATTTTTACGACACCGTCTTTCCCATCTTACAGGAGTACGACGCCCCGGCGACCGTATTCGTTATCGCGGGATTTGTCGACACTGATGATGTCGAATTGATTAATTCTCGTCTCAGCATTGACGTGGCGAACCCCGATGTCATGCTCGGCGCTTCGGAAATCGAGGAACTGGTGCGATCCAGCCTGGTGACCATCGGGAATCATACACGAACGCACCCCAACTTCGGAAATCAACACGCCGGCAACCGCTCGCCCACTGACGAGATCGTCGGGGCGAAAACTGACTTGGAAGAACGCTTCGATATCACCGTCGACCAGTTCTCGTACCCCCACGGGTTCAATTCGCCAGAGATCGTTCGGACGGTTCAAGATAGCCATCAACTCGCGGTGACCACCAAGCACGGAACACCCGACCAGACCGAGGATGCCTATCGACTCCCTCGTGTCGGGGCACACGAAAGTGAACCGCTCGTCCGGTGGGAAACCACTGATTTCAGCAATTGGCTCTGGGAAAACTCGGTTGTCGAGTCGATCCGCAAGTAAAAAGCCGGCCGGAATCGTTCTAGTTGACAGGATAACCACGTACATCTCGGCAACCTTATGAAATCACTGACAAATCTGACGGCCGAGGCGAATGAGATACGAAAGCAGGACGGCTGGATGGAACTGGCCAAGGCCGGACTGCGGCACACGAAAACAATCAGAGGCCAGTTTCGGCGTTCGATAACTATCGATTGTGACAACACCTGCGTCACGTTCGACACTACAACTGAGGCCGCAAAGGAGTGGTTTTATCCACGGTACTATGACGGTAGTCTACACGAACCAGCACTCACCCGCCGCTTGCTTCAGGAACTCGATTCCGACTCCACGTTTTACGACGTGGGTGCCCACGTCGGATACTTCACCGCGTTCGGTGCCACAAAATGTACTGACGGAGACGTTCATACGTTCGAGATTGAACCGAGATTCGTCGAGGCCATCAAGCGGACCGTGGACCGCAACGAATTCAGTGTCGAAATCGTACAGGCAGCCGTTTCCAATAAATCGGGCGACACACTGTCGTATACTAGCTCCGGATCAAGTACAAAAGTTAGCGATGATGGGGAACCGACGGCGGCCGAGTCGATCACGCTGGACGACTACGCAGAGCGCCACTCACCGCCGGACGTAATGAAAGTAGATGTCGAAGGATACGAATACAACGTGTTGCAGGGCGCGGAAGGACTCCTAAAGAACGGTCATCCTGACGTGCTCTTTTTAGAAATTCACCCAGAGAATCTGCAGGAGTACGGGGTTGAACCAAAAGATATTGCCACCCTGCTTGAGAGACACGGTTACGATTGGGTAAACTTTGACCACCGAGTAGATGATTCGAAGGTTCAGCGGAACATGATGGAAGATCTATCAACAAACACGATGTACATGATCTGGAACAATATGCTCTGTTGAATCCGATGACGGCAGCAGGATAGCGTCGCTCTGAAGGTGGAAGCGAAGCGGAGAGGGGAAATGTGCCTAAACTCCTCTTCCGCCCCGTTAAGCAAGCGGCATCGCTGGCTCAAAAGCGCTCTGCTGCCAGCCCCACGGCGGTGGTGAGCGACCCGGCTGGCAACGGCTTTGCCGACTGGAAGCACCTCACGCTGTACTTTCTGCGCGTTCACATGGACGCGACCTACCGCGAACTCGTCGACTGGGCGAGCGAGATGGATCGTGTTCGCGCTCTCTTGCAGTTGTCCCGCTGGGGATTCCCGGCACCCTCGACGCTATGCCGCTCGTTCGAGCTGGTGCCAACCCGGATCTGGCGGCAACTGCTCGATCGGTCAGCGGCCCGCTGCGATCCCGGCGACCACGGCGCGGTGGATGCCACGTTTTTCGACCGCGAAGCGGCATCCAGTCATTACCGGAAACGGTCGGATCGCGACATACGCACGCTGAAAACGACGGCGCTGGTCGATACGGAGTCGTGTGCCATCCTGGACATCCACGTCTCGGCACACTGGCCTCACGATACCCAGGTGGGCCGTCGGGTGGCGTTGCGCAACACCGACGACCTGGCGAGTCTCGCCGGGGACAAGGGCTACGACGACCAGTCGCTCCGGGACGCCCTCCGCGCCGAAGGCGTCCGGCCACTGATCAAACACCGGCTGTTCGCCCACTGCGATCACGCCCACAACGCGCGGTTGGACAGCGAGGCTTACGGGCAGCGCTGGATGGCCGAAACCGCCTTCTCGGCCATCAAGCGCCGATACGGCTCCGCTGTCAGGCCGAGCGTCTGGTACCGCGAGTTTCGTGAACTGGTGCTGACCGCCGCCGTCTACAACCTCGAACAAGCCATCAAACAGTGATCGCTACGCTGTCACTGGATTCAACAAAGCAGAACAATATGAATCATAAAGTTGTTCTCTGACGAAGACTGTAAATGTCTGTTTTCGACTCGAATTTGAGGTTTGATCAACGTTCCATACATGAAAATAGCATATTCAATTAATATAGTTTGTTCGGAATCAACTCAACAGAGTTGTTTATAACTTTGTTACGGATTGTCGGAGAACCCATTATAAATATCCCATAAACAATAACACCAAAGAGAACCACAGCAGATAGCGAAGCCAGCGTCCTAATATTGACATATTTCACAATAGGAAACAGTATCAGAGTCATGCCCAGAGAAGAAAAAATACACCAGCCCATCTGGAATTTTGGTATTTTAAACTGTATTTTGTCCGAAAGGAAGTAGAGAGTGAGAACAGTGTGAAAAATGACTGAGAGTGTCGTCGCAACAGCCGCCCCTATCAATCCAAATAGGATAATAAATACGGTGTTGAAAACGATATTCAAAAGGACGCCAATGACTGTTGCAATCGATCTCAGTTCCGGATAATCCATTGACGCGAGAATAACATCAAAGATAGATGTAAATCCGGAGATTATCTGTCGTAGCATAAATACGATCAAGACTAGCCATGCAGTCGCATACTCTGCACCGAACACAAAGGTGAGTACCTCTTCACCCAGTAGAATGGACCCGAAAAAGGCAGGTATCACGAGAATTACTGATGACAAGACGAGATCAGGAAGCAGTTCCTCAATCTTTTCAACGGCGTTCTCTTCGCTCCAGGAGCTAATCTGTGGGAACACGGTCGTCGTGAGTGCCTGCGTCAGTTGGTTCGTAGTACCAGCGACCCGCCAGGCAATCTCGTAGGCACCCACTTGAGCACTCGACAAGAAGAAACCGAGCAGGAGGATGTCGGTCCAACTATACAGGAACGGTCCGAGCTGCCCCACAAGGTCACGGCCGGCGAAGCTTAAAAGCGACCGGACCGACCTTTCGGTGGGCCTGTAGCGCAACGATCGCCACCCCATGTCTAGTTTATATGCACTCCAGAACAACTTGACTCCAAACCCAGCGAGTAATCCGATGATGATGCCAGTGACGTCAAATCCGAGTAGCAGCAGTCCGGCACCGACGCTTACCCAGGCAAACTGCTTGGCGAGTTCGACCGAGGCAGATTCACCGACTCGCAACTCCCCCTTGAGCGCCGAAAATGTAATCCCACTGAGTGGTTTCAAGACAAGCCCGATGATGAAGTACGTAATCAGATCCCGACCAAGATAATCGGTTATTCTGTCGCTGAACACGAAGGCAATCAGAATCATCACAACCACCATCGTAAACTGGACGGCAAGGCCGGAAACAAAGTACAGCTCCGGATTATTGCTAGAGCTGACATGCTTTTCAACCGACCGCGAGAAGCCGAGACTAGTTGGAAGCGAAACCACTCCAAGGAGGGCCTGGAACAGAAAGAAAACACCCATCTGAGACGCGCCTAATTTCTGAGCGAAGAACGCAAGACCCGCAAAGCTGAGAATCGTCATTCCATTCTTAGCCACAAAAACCTTTATGGTTGATATTTTCAGTTCCATTATACTATGGATACTGTAAGGTATATTTTTGATGGTTCCGGTAAAGCGGCATCATATATGGATTATAGTAATAGGATCGCAGGCTAGAGATACCACCATCAGACACAATGCCGATATCGGGTGGTAAATAATAATGCCGTCGGTATGTTCCGGATAGCGAGCCAAGAACAAACGATACTCAAACACGCGCTTTAAGGGAGAGTGTGACATCAGCGGTTATTTATACTTCATAGTCCGTTCATTGATCCCGTCGTTTAGAAGCATCCCAATGCTTTGGAAGCGATAAGCGTGCTTTTCGTATGAGCGCCTGAACGGGTTCCAAGAATCTCTTGCGAAGTCAACTGCTTTCACTCATTTAGGGGGTAGTCAAACCAGTACGAAACGCTGACTTTACTGATCCAGTCACTACTACAATCGCAAGCGGCCCATCAAGAACTAATGGTAACACTCACCCTGAGGGGATGCAAAACTAGACAGATCTTTCAGATATCCTTTTCAGCACGTACGAAATACGCACCCTCTCTTGAATCGTGAGAAACATCCCGCTCCGAGATTTCGTATCCCAAGTCAATCAACAAGTCACGGACATCCTCTTCCGTTGCTCCGTAGTTGAGGAGGGCATCAGGATGAATTTCGCAAAAGATGAGTCTGCATGACTGGTTACGTAGTGTGTCCTCTAGACCACGGAGAACCTCCATTTCCCCACCGTCAACATCAATTTTCATCACATCAGGTGCAGGAATTTCATCAGATCTGATCACATTGTCACCAGGTACTAAGTCAATTTCAACGTTGGTTCCGTTCTCTCTTTCATCCATTTCGACACTTCCAACTGCACCCGCTCGATCTTCTGAAAGTTCTAATACCGCAGTATCATACTCGGACGCAAGTGCATACTCACAAACTTCTCCAGTAATATTGTTCAATTCGAGATTTTCTTTCAGACGTTTCGCGCTCTTCGGATGGGGTTCAATCGCAACAATGGAGCCGGAAGTGGTGATCTGCCCTGCAAAACAAGCGTGTAGTCCGACATTCGCACCAACATCGTAGAAAACATTATCTGATTCCAAAGATTCAATGATTTCCGACAATACTTCAATCTCTCCGTGTAAGGTTGGATCGTTGAATCGGCTAAACTCATGACGGGTCAGTATATGAAACTTTGCTGTACTGGGGCCTACAGTTCGAGTAATTGTATCATCTGACAAGGCAAACTGAAGTCGCCAATACAAATTTGTAACTGGTGATCGTAACCCAATAATACCAAGTATTGTATATATTGGACTATTATAAACTGTCCTTCTGACCTGGTCTAATATCTTCTGTGCAGGCATGGATACCACTCATCTCGCCACACATAATTTCCTTTGGATGAGGTAGCATCCTGGCGATCTCCACCGATGTCGTCATCTCAACGTACACTCATAAAATGGACGGCCCCTGTAAGCGGTGTAGATCGGTATCGTACAATAAGCACAAGAGATATAATACATCATTAGTATAACATAACTGTGGAGATACCCCAATTCAGTAACAGGACTTTCGCGGGATCTAAATCATACAGCCCTTTGAAGTGGTCAGATGTTCCGACCGACAGCATGGTAAATTCCTATTGACCAGTGATCTCCTGTCACATATCCACGAGGGAATCCAATATCACCATCCACAGCGCATATCCATTTTTCTCCTCCAATCCAATGAGGATCAATATGATGCATTCGACCAGAGTTCCATCCCACTCCCCCAGTGCCCTCTATGACTGGTGAAAACGGTGATTCAGTATCTGAATATTCAGTAGGATTTAGTTGGTCTACTGTGTAAACACGGACTTTATCCCCATATTCTCTAACGCAATCTTGAAGGAATAGGATGATTCTTTCTTCAGTTATTATCGGTCGACCTGCGGGTTTTGCCCCGGATTGTCGATCAGTAACAACAGGATTATTTTTGTGTGCATGCCATTCATTTCTTTCAAGAAAATTGGAATAATAAAGATGGATTTCGTCATAGTGTCCAGAACCAATGAGGAGCCACCAGTATTCATCCCACTGGAATAAAATTGCATCCTGGACGTCAAACTCGGGTTCAAGAAGAGTAGAACATCGTTTCCATTCGGTTGGAAATGAGTTCGCTTTGTATAATTCAATTATATCACTTTTGGGGTCAGATTGTTCTGGAAGCATATAATAATCTCCTTCATTCTCGAAAATGAAGGGGAATGACACATGTCTACCAGTTTCCAAAACAATCTGATCATAAGCCCATTCATGTCCATTATCACTGGTTGCATGGCCGATCGCGCTATTCGGTTTTTTATCGCGGTTCATCACTTCAAAAAATAGATGGATTTCGTCTTTTAATGGTAACAGAAACGGATCTGCTACAAAGTCTACGTCACCAAAATCCGTGACATCATCCGAAGTTAAAACTGGATTGCCACATCCGTTTGTGTTACAACCACTTTTTTGATATATGGTATTTTCTAACACATCCTCAAAATTTCCCCTTTCCTTATTTTTCAACCCTCCAAATACCGAGGATTTGAATTTTTTCGGCGTGGATTCAGGTATTCTATAATGTACTTGATCCACAAATCTATCAACCATTATAGCTATAATATTCTTTGCGCTACCTTTCAGCCACATGTTTTATACACAGCACCGCACTACCTAAGTATATATGGGGGACGACGTTTTTCAAGTTGGACTTCTCTTGGGTATGGATGAGGTACCGGAGTGGTTTGCAACCGGTATTGAAAGACTGGTTGAGAACACAAATGCAGAAATAAGTATAATAATGGTTGCAACACCCACTTCAAAAGATGAAACGTCAGAATCGGGAAAAACTGGACCTCTTAGTTTAATTAATTCGGTAAAAAATTCTCTGTTCGGTTCTAGTAGACAGCCTCCACGTCCCCTCGACGAGCTCGACTGTGTTAAAGATACGAAACAAGAACAGTGTGATATTATTCCACAAGAAGGCCTTGGTATTGAACTCCCAGAAAAAGTCGTTCAACAGTTTGAGGAGATTGATGTAGGGATACATATGGGGGTTGGAATTTTGAAAGGAGAAATTTTGACAGCCCCTGAATACGGAATATTAGGGTTTCATCACGGAGATATCAGACAATATCGAGGTTCAAGTGCTGGGTTCTGGGAGTTCCTCCATGGAGAGGAGGAGATGGGGATTACACTACAACGATTACAACCCGAACTTGATGCTGGTGAGATTGTTGTTTTTGAATCTGTGGACATTTCAGACGCCTGTACGTTGGGCGAAATCCGCTCTCGATATCGCACGATCTCTGAGAAGATGCTAGAAAAAGGCATACTTCTATTACAGGATGAGGATTTTTCTGCAAAACGTCCTGACAGCCTTGGTAAAGTGTATAAGGAAGAAGAGCGGCAACGTTGGAAAGTGACAGCGTTATATCTTTATAAGGAAATGAAGGGGAGGACCAGACAGAGACTTTTGAAATGAAGGTTTAAATGGGTAAGGGTTTACATATTCGTGTTTTCAACAATCACTTTTTTAATTTGATGATTTGACTACCACATTCGTTTTCTGGATTCCTGACCTCGGTTTGAGAGCTATATATTCATGTTATTTCCAACTAAACCACAAAATCGACCAATATTCAGTTTTCTAATTCACAAGAGCCCGGCCTGCTCGTACCACTCGATCGAATCGGCCACCGCTTTCTCTGTCCCATGGTTTGGAACCGGGCTTCGGTCTTGCCAGTGCTCGGGAACCGAAAACGAGTTCTCAGTTGTATTCATTTCGGTATAATCTTTTTTCGGAACTAAGTTGATTTTCGAGGCGATGTTCAAAAGTGATGGTAACAGTCTCTGCATCCCATATAACCGTGGTATCCAGTGGTCTCTGGGTGAGTGTTTTGCGATTAAAGAATGATATTCATGGTCAGTCAAATTTTTCCCACATACCGGCTCATTACCCGTACATTCGCCAGACAATCCCGAAACAATAGCATCAATAACCGTGTCGATGTGAACGTAGTTTTGATACCCAAATCGATAAAGTGGGGGAATAACAAGTTTATTTGAAACTACCGTCACATACGGAGCCAACTTGTTCATTTTGTAGTCCCCAGGTCCGATTACTCCTGAGGGATAGATTACCAGCCACGAGATGTCGCCAGAATTTTCTCTTATATACTCATCGGCTCGCAATTTGGAGCCTTTGGTTCCAGTTGTATTCACTAATTCCGGATGCTCTGTGATCGAGCTCGTGAAGACAAATGTCTCGCAGCCGTGTTCCTTGGCTGCATTGAGGACTATCTTCGTGCCTTCGATATAAACAGAGTCACCTACCTTTCCTCTGGCATGGACGAGATGTGCTATGCCATCACACTCACTAACCAGTTCGTTGATGACATTTTTGTCTCGAACGTCTCCGACGAGGACATCTGCTTCCTCCGGGAGGACGTTTTCCCCGTTTTCACTCCGCACAAGGCCCGAAACCGAGTGACCCTCATTGACAAGTTTGTGGGCAAGTTGATGACCAATCTGTCCCGCCGCTCCCGTAATTGCTACTCTCATTGTTGTGTGATAGGTGTATCAATTCCAAGTTCCATGTACGCTGTTTTGATTGCCGAAAGAATTTCAACGCTATCAGCGAATGGCACTCTGTTCGGTTCCGATTCTGCAACAGTCTCGACAAACGATTGTACACGCTTAAAAGAATCGTCCCCATCATACTGTGAAAACCATTCAAGTGCAGGGACAGGATCAGGTCCAACCGTTCGTTCTGCCAACGCAAAAGAAATCTTAGGCAGTCCCGACTGAGCATATTGTAAATTGAATTTATGCGCATCAAGTATAACTTCGCTCCGTGTCATCTGTACCTGCCCATCAGTCCCAAAGAAATGGATACGTGTCGGTCCCCCTTTGGTCCGGTAGCCGGTTTTTATCGTAAACGGTATTTCTCCCAGGTGGCCTTCCAAAGTAACGTCCGATTCGACGTTATGCGCAGCAAATCTGTGCACCTCCGCGGAATCGATCGTAATTTCGTCCCGTCGCAGTTGTAGAAACCCACTAAGTACGTGGGGCCCCAAGTCCATTAGAACTCCTCCCCCCGCTTTAGTCGGGTCCATACGCCAGCTTTTTACCGCCTCATTCAGGGTGTAATACGAGACATCAATACGTCGAATCGATCCAATAATATTGTTTTCTATCTGTTTCTTGGCTCGCTCAAACGGTTTGTAGTATGGTAACGAGTATCCACCCGCCGCATCTACCTGCGCTTCCTCAATTGCATCTAGCATATTCTCCGCTGCCTCTACCGTCGTTGCAATCGGTTTCTCACAGAGTATCGCGAGCCCCGCATCGGCCGCAGCTATGACTAGCTCTTCGTGCATGTGAGGAGGCGTACATATACTGACCAAGTCAAGATCAGCGGACTCGAACATCTGCTCCGCGTCGGCATATCGTTGCTTTACGTTGAATTTTCGACCGAATTGTTCCCGTCTTTCGTCATCTAACTCCGCAATGGCCTCTAAGGAAACATTCGGGATTTCGGTATACGCAGGTGCATGAGTCCCATTTGCAACAGCACCCGCACCTACTATACCTGCTTTGAGCATACCTGACCTCCCTCTGCGTTCGATTTCAAACCACCGGTTTTTCCCTTATACGAGAGCCTTGGCAACCTGGTACGACACATGAGAGCTTGATGTAGTGCCGTCCTGCCCATCCTCTATACGGTGGTCGTTTTCAGAAAAAATAAATATACCAGGGAGATGGCTATCGTATGGCCAATGCTTGTCTCGTCTGGGCTCCAATCGAGACTACTAACGAGGCTGCGCTAGAGCTCCCTCTACAAATTGCAGACGCAATTAACGGCCCGATATATACACAGAGTTGCCCGGAAAAATTACTATCCGAAGAGTATAATGGGGTTCGTTTCAACGAATTCGGTCGCAAATCACTGCTTGATTTGATTATAAACAAGACTCCGCTTGAGGAGATTAACAAAAATGCGCAGTACGCAACGTGGAAACCTCCGAAACAGTACAATACCTTCGTAACGCGCGGTCCCAAACCTATCCATACCGTTCAGCGGATCGGCCAGCGCCACATCCACTATTTTGAGGGGAGCTATCGTGGATTTTTCTTTCATAAAGACAAATATGAGGAGTTTCTCGAATATTCGAATTTAAAACAGGTGTGTATAGCACCGATTCGTCATTATTTCCGAACAGCTATTCAGGGCTCAGTACGTACAGTGGATACCGTCGTTGTAAACTCGGAATGGACGGGAGAACTCGTTCAAAGTCTATACAATATCGAGGTTGACGAAATCATTTATCCAATAATGACTCTGGATACCTACGATCCCAGTTTTCAGACTAAAGCATCTGATGACTACTATCTCTATATGGGGAAAATCGACGCTCTGCACCGTATCGAAGAGGTTGTTCGTGCATTCAAACAACTCCCATACCATCTAAAAATTGCTGGAGATGGGAAACAAAAGGAAGAGCTCGAATCCGAGGGTTACGATTCGATCGAATTCACAGGTTATGTGACTGGAGACGAGAAACGAGAATTACTCGCAAACGCGAATGCACTCATCAATCCTGCAGATCACTCATTTGGGCGTGTAATCGTAGAGAGTCTGGCCTCTGGTACACCCGTCATATCAGCCAATATTGGATATCCACCCCACATTATCACTGAAGGAGAAAACGGATTATTGTACGAACCTGGGGTCGATAATTTGATCAATAGGGTCGAAGACTTTGAACGAGAGGGAGTTCATGCGACTCAGAGCGAACTACGCAAAGCAGTGAAACCCTACAAAAAACACAGAAACAAAGCCAAGTGGGCTGATCTCGTTGGTACGTCAGCCGCAGAATGAAAATATCAGGTTTATTCTCTCAATACAGGATGACGGTTACTGACGGGAGGGACTCTCATACCAATATAATAATCACATATAAGTTATATTTTTATCAAGTCTGTCTAAGAATTTACGGTTGGGAGGCGTATTAGTATAAATATGAGCAATTTGACCCTTTTATTGATCAGCAGATTCGTATGCGTATACACCGATACTGCCGCTCTCAAAGAGGAGTTCAAACTCATCTCCAAATTGTTCTTTGACCTGTTGTATATCACCCAGAATATAATCAATCCTGAATTGGTCATGAATAGTCTGAAGATCATCTCTATCTCTCCCGCCAATAAAGGCAAACACCTTGCCGCATTCACATCGGCCGTCAGCTGTCGCAAAGTGGTCATGGATACATTGCATTTGTACGTGGTCAGTATCGGGGAGTAATCGTTTGCCGTAAGTACTGGGGACGCCGAGAATGTGACATTTATCATCTACTTTGGCCAGATAATCAATAGCGTGAGTGAGATTATCTGGTGGTGAAATGAGAACATCTATTGCAGAATTGATCACAATAACACCCAATGAGTAGAGGGCAAGCGAGACAGCCACTAGAAATATGTATGGAACAGACCCCACAAACGGAATCAAAACTTCGCCACTGACAGTGAAATAAGCGTACGTCCCCAGAATTGAGAGGGGAGCGACGAGGTACTCAGTGTATCGGTGCGCAGGCTTTCCCGGCACGCCGGGGATCGCAATGATAACGTTCACGACAAGAAGGACCAGAACCCAGACCAATAGGTGATTCCAGATAGGCTGAATGTCACGTGATACCAAGAGAGGAATAAAAATAATAATGGGCAATTGTAAGTATGCCCCGACAACCGGGTGCGTGTACACGTACTGGAACAGGTTCATTAGCTTAGACTTTAGTTGAGACAGAGGGGGGCCTTCCCGCAAGACCAAATAAAAATTGCGAAGGCGAGCCTTGATATAAAAGATGTTTTGTATCTTATCTATGAATCTGTCCGCACGTTCCTGTTCGAGGATATTATAGTAATATCGTAGTGTGCCCACGTGAGCTTGAAACATTCCTACATATTTCCCTCTCGAAAGAAGTAACGCAACCGAGCCTCCACCGAATAATATCACGATTGGGACAGGGTCAAAAAACAGGATACTAAACGCGATGTAGAGAAGGACTAGGGTCTGTGTAGAGAACGAACTCGTGAGAGCAACCAATCCTGCTCCGACGAGTGCTGTTACTAATAACAGGACTTGTCCAGTGAGAGAATATCCAACATACCCCATAACAGAGACTGTCAACAACAAGGCACCCGGAGCTCGCCCGCCGAGTCGAAGTCGAGCAGTTAGTGGTCGACCTGTAACCAGTTTCGGCATTAGGACGAAAACCGCACCGGCAAGAAGCGTTGCTTGGGTTGTTGGAATGCCTGTCGAGAATTCCGAAAATATCCAATAAGTGAATATCATAACCACGAGAGCATGCATCCCATCCACGAGTGCAGCAAAGTATGGTGATAACGAAACCACCATACTTCGCGGGAAGAATGACATGACCCAGTGAACGAGGCTGGGATAGTTCACTCTTGTCGGCGGGATAAGTTGGTCGTGTCTGTCGGGAATACGGTGCCCATTTTGCCGAATCTTGTCCGTGAGGTAGATATGAAAAGCTTCGTCAGCAGCGTACCGTTCAGTACGAAATATACCTGGGAGTGTTCGGAGACTAATGCCGACGAGGATTAGTGAGAGAACATAAATATTTTCGTTCATTCTTCGAAGTTTTCTTTGGTGTCTCCGAGTTGTTCTATATTCTGTATAAGAACTACTTCAACCATATTTGTCGGATTATATTCCAATCCTGACGCCATCTGGTCTCGCCACTGTACTTCAGAAATTTTGAAGAATGTGTTATGCTGCACCGATCCGCCAACATTCTTTGAGACAGAATGCCCCAATGCGTTTAAAAGTGCTAGACCGGTATTTTCAGTAGTATGACATTCACGAGTTAGATCGATGAATAGAGGGCTTGATAAGTTTAGTTCACCTGTTTTTCCCCCACCTGTGAGTTTCCGGATGGTTTCCATACAATATTTATAAGTATCCGTCACTTTCTGTAGGCAATACCAGATACGAACGTCTTCTTCATGGCGGAACACCCTTGAATTGGGCATCTCTTACGTGTCATCGTAAATTATCTTTTGCCAACACTCGTTTATCTATTCTGGTGTATGGGGGATACCAGAACTTCACTAGTTAATCGAAACCTCTACAGTCCAGTCTTTTATCAGCATCGGTCGATAATTGTTTCCCGTATGATCTATAAGCACTGTCCAAACTCCATCGGGCCACGATATCAAATCGGAACGTACAGTCTCTGAAAACCGGTCATAATGACACTGTTTCTTGATTAAATTTGTTCCATTTCGTGGGTTGAGCCGTGGTCACGATCCGTCGATGCTGAACACCGAACGTTCGACTCCTACAGATACCCCATCTTTTCGAGGTGTTCTGTCGTCTCGGCAGTAACTGTGCCCATCTCGGGTCCATCTCGCTGAAAGTCGTCGACGATCGCCCCGAGGCCGGGGTCCGGGCAGCTCCCGTCACCGTACCTCACTTCGTGTGGTGTGTACGAGCGAAGCAAGTTCCATTGAGCCCTCGGCGACAACCGATCCCTGACCAGTTCGGCGTGTGGCGCGCCGAAATTGTGACTAATGAATCCCATCGCTGCGCGGCGCCACCGTGGCCCCCGATGTCGAACGATCCCACCAGTCCCGTTCCACGCGGAGGTAGCCTTGTAGGTCGCGACGTGTCGACCGTTGAGATTCGCTTTCGTCCACAACTCCGACCGATGGACCTGTGATGAGACTCGTGTGTTCCAGACGTCCGTCCCGGACACGTACTGCGGGACATCAATGCCGAGTGCACCGAGTGCCGTCGGCGCCACGCCCGTTCCGGATACCACCTGCTCACACTGAACGGCTGACGGGAGCCCTGCTCCCATGAATACGAGCGGTGTCCGAACGAGTGCCGGCGTCACGGGGGACCCATGCCCGTACATATAGCCGTACTCCCGTTCACCGAGTAGCTCACCGTGGTCCGAGGTGTAGATGACAAGCGTGTCCTCCAAGAGTTCGCGCCGTTCGAGTGTCTCTAACACCTCGAGAAATCTCTCCAGCGATCGGTCGACGCTTTCTCGATACAGGCCCCCGATTTCGTCCGGGTCCTCGACGCGGTTATCGTAGAACTCGTGGACGGAGTCGCACTCCTCGAACGAATAGCCATACGGTGCGTGCCCCCCCTTGTCGTGTTCCACGTAGACGAACGGCTCGCTGAGATCAGCGAGATCCTCTCCCGGAGAGAGCCCTAGCATTTTCAATGGGGGTTTCTGCGCCGCCTCGACGTGTGTCCAGATAGTCTCGGCGTTGAATCCGACGTTGTCCCGCGAACGGAACAGCAATGGAGGTTGCGACAACCGTCCCGAAAAGTCCCAGATGCGATGTTCGCTCGGGTAGAGTCCTGTCAAAAGAGACGGAACGCTGGACGCGGTATAGGTACTCGGAGCGATGGCCTCGGCGC
Organism: Halorientalis marina; assembly: GCF_023028345.1. Lineage (GTDB taxonomy): Archaea > Halobacteriota > Halobacteria > Halobacteriales > Haloarculaceae > Halorientalis > Halorientalis marina. The sequence goes on from NZ_CP095487.1 coordinate 1,722,811, forward strand.
TGATGCCCCGCTCCGTAACACGATCCGGTGTCGCGTCACGTCGAAGGCTGTCGGCAATGAAAATAACGACATTCGTGACGGTGTCGGCGTCGGTTTGTGTCTGGAGAGGGAGAGGAGAATCCATGAACTATCTAGAAGCGAATGAGGGTCGGTCTAAAAAGATTCCCGGGTTCAGTTCCGCGAGACCACTTTCGTGTCTCCTGCATAGATCAAGGTGCTGTCAGCGTGGTTTGGACAACCACCTACACCACCGTCTCAGGGAGTTTTATCTACCCCACCCGTCTTGACGATCACTCAATTACTCGCTCAAAAACAGTACGCAACATCTCCGCTCGTCGGTCCCACGAGAATGACTCGACGGATCGCTGTCTCGAATCACCATCCACTGCCGGTTCTTTTTCAAGCGTTCGCTCCAGCGCGCAGGCGAGCGCATCCGGGTCTTCTGGAGGGATTAGTCTGCAACTGGCAGTTTCGTCACACATCTTCGGAATCCAGCCGACCTCAGGAACGACAGACGGCGTGCCACAACTCATCGCCTCCATGAGCGCGATAGGATGGTTTTCGGTCTTGGACGAAAGTACAAAAACATCAGCAGCGCGGTAGAATGGCGGAAGATTATCGTTGTGGACGTATCCCCAGAAAGTCACTGCGTCTCCGAGGTTTCGGCGCTCAACATGGTTTTTCATTCTACTCTTCTGGGGACCCTCTCCGACTAGCCACAGTTTGGCGTTCGGTCGCTCGTCTTTTATCGTCTCAAAAGCTTTGACAAGATCAAGCAGGTTCTTTGCGGGAACGAAACGACCCACCCACAAAATTGTCGGACCCGATGTATCTCGTTCCGGTCCCTCAGGAGCGAACCGATCAGTGTCCACACCGGGGTTAATAGTGACCGCATCAATTCCAGCTTCTGACCGAATTGCTTCAGTAGTCACACCGGTCGCGATTACTTCGTCGGCCTGTTCCAGCCACGAATACGAACTTTTCAGGGGATGTATATAATCATAAAATAGGGAGTGCGGTGGCCCATTCAATTTAATGGTCACCGGAACGTCAACACGTGATTTGATTCGGAGCAGTTCGGGGTATCCGTTGAGATGAACCACGTCATGTTCGTCACCCAGGCAGCGCGTCAGTCGAATATAAAACAAGAAACGATCAAGATCAGTAATCACACCACCGACGCCGACAGGTGCAGCGTATCCAAGATCGTATAGAAATGGCGACACGACATTCTTTACTGGCAAATCAATGGGTTTGTCAAGATTTTTTGTCATGGGTTTTCCGGTATAAATAGTAACATTCACACCCATAGATTGCAAGCTCCTGGCCATCTCCAAGTCCCATATTTCTCCGCCACCTCGTCGCATCCCGAGAGACCGGTTTACAAATGCCACATTCATATTATATATTTATCTGTCATTCACTCGCAAGCCAGTAGAGGTTCAGAGACACATAGTTACAATACGGTAATGAATCTCGGTGATTAATTAGAGTCCCGAATTTCATTTTATCTCCAACCCGTGAACGCGCTTCCATTCAACGCTTGATTCACACCCCCTAGTAGTGCGTTCGTACCGTCGTTTGAATGACAAAACATACTCAAAAACAAAAGCTGGTACAAAGCCGAGCCCCATCATCGCGAACCTCGTCACCGAAGACTCGTACGATATCGAACGTCGTAAGAACCGACGGGCTGGTGCGGGCTGCCCGTCAAGTAGGTATGTCACACCGACTTTTTCATAGTAGTTTGCCATCGTCTCGGACCAGAGGCCGCGCCGTTCGATCTCCTCTCGGTGTTTCTCAATCACCCGTATGTTGTCTTCTTTGGCGTCTTCAGGGTCGCTTGCCATCCCTCCGTGACGGGTCCGAAAACATAGAATCTCCTCGGCTCCCACTACACGCCACTCTTGGAAGAGTCGGATATAGAAGTCCCAGTCCTGTTTCGTCGGTAACGTCTCATCAAAAGGACGCTCACTAGGCAGAGCATCCCGACGAACGACCACCCGTGAGGGAGTTCCAATGACATTCCGTGTGTAAATCACATCCGAGAGGTCGCCATCTACGACTGTGCCGTCACATCGGAGTAAGTTCCCGTCCCCGTCAATCGAAGCGAGGCGACACGTAGCCAACCCCACCCCCGAATCAGCCTCTAGCGCGCTCACCTGTTTTGCAAGTTTGCCTTCATGCCATCGATCGTCATCATCCAGAAACGCAATGTACTCGCCGTCGGATTGTTCGATACCCGTGTTGCGGGCCGCGGAAAGTCCCCGATTCTCTTCGTGGACGATACACCGAACCTGTTCGGGATACTGCGCGACAATCTCGTTGGCGTACGCGTTTTCTGATCCGTCATCCACGACGACAATCTCAAGATTGTCGTGTGTCTGATGGATCGCAGACTTGATGGCCCCGTCAAGAAATTCGGGGCGGTTGTAGGTTGGAATAACGACGGAAAGACTCGGCATGCCGAAGGCCACGATACCCTCCAACTTATGTGTTCAATTTTCAGTCAAAGGACTAATTTACCCGACGAGAGGTAGACACAAACACTGACTATCTTATGGATTGTCTTGTCATCACTCCCCACCGACTCGGTATCCGTGAGATGGCCGAACGCGTTGGCGAGGAATGGGGGGCGCTGGGCCATGATGTCGACTACATCCTCGCTAAAGGCGCTGCTGCCCGGGTCGGCACGATCACAATCGGTGTCCCCGGCATTGCTCTCTGGTGGTACCGGACACTCAAAGAAATCGCCGCCAACCACCAACAGTACGATTTGATCTGGACGCACCAACCAGTCGCACCACTACTTCCAACAACCGATAGCACCTTCTGGAACAAGGTAATCGCGACCACGCACACGACGCTCCACCGAGAGTATGAACTCGTTCGAGAGGGAGTATACCCGACTCGACTGCTGCCCTACTACTGGCTCGCCAAAACAGGCGAGGCACACTTTCACCAGTCACTCGCGACCATTGACGCCGCAGGGCCACACTATACCGTCGTCTCTCCCCACCTCCGAGACGAAATCAATCAATTCGGCATCGAGACTTCAACCTACATCCCAAATGGCGTCTTCACGCCGGAAGCAGACTCTTTCGAGCCAATTCGCTCAAAGTACGGAATTCCCGAGACCGCGACACTCGTGTTCAATATCGGGAGTCTGACCCCACAGAAACGGCCTGAAGTTTGTGCGCAACACCTGCGTGCCGCGGCTGAAACCCTCGACGATACGTACGTTGTCATGGCCGGTGATGGGCCACTCCGTGAGGCTGTGTCGTCTCACGCATCGGAGTCGCTCCGGGTAATCGGCTACGTCAGCGAGAACGAGAAGTGGCGCTGGTTCAGCGATGCCGATATCTTCGCCAGCCTCTCAGCGTACGAAGGAATGCCTGTTGCGACTGCCGAGGCGCTGTCGTTCAACCTTCCGGTCGTCCTTTCGGATATCCCCTCACACCGACATCTCGTCGAAACGTACGATGCTGCCGGTTCGCTCATCACTGACGATACTGCTGAGATTGCGAAGGCAATTGCAACCCACCGGAATGAGCGATCCGCCGTCTCTCTCCCGTCCTGGCCTGCAGTGGCCGAACAGTATCTTGAGATCATCCAGCAGCGGTGACTTATCGGACTGCGTTTCCTCGTCCCCGAGGTCAATCCTCAGCACTTCTATCGCACGAACATTCGTGAGGTGACAGAGATACCTTTTTCATTCAACCGTAGCACCCATCAGATATGCAATTACTCGTGACTGGTGGGGCGGGATTCATTGGCGGTCACCTCGCTGAGCACTTCGTCAAGGACGGGCATGCAGTTACTGTACTGGACAATTTCGAACCGTTCTACGATACTCGAATCAAAGAGCACAACGTCGAACAGGGACGTGCCGCCGCAAACGAAGGCGACGGTTCCTACCGTCTCGTTGAGGGTGACGTTCGCAACGCAACTGTCGTGGACGACCTCGTTTCGAACGCGGAGGTTGTCTTCCACCAGGCTGCACAGGCGGGTGTTCGTCCAAGCGTGGAGAATCCCCGGAAGTACGACGAAATTAACGTCGACGGGACGCTGAATGTCCTTGATGCCGCGCGGGATTCCGAGACTGAGCGGGTCGTCCTCGCGAGTTCATCGTCAGTCTACGGGAGACCTCATTCATTGCCTTACGAAGAGGACCACCCCACACAGCCGGTCAGTCCCTACGGTGCCTCGAAACTCGCCGCCGAGCGATATACAATGGCCTACGGCGACGTGTACGACCTGCCAGTGGTTGCGCTTCGCTATTTCACCGTTTACGGGCCCCGGATGCGTCCGAACATGGCCATCTCGAATTTCGTCTCCCGGTGTCTGAACGGTGAGCCACCGGTCGTCTACGGTGACGGGACACAGACTCGGGACTTCACCTACATTGAGGATGTCGTGCAGGCCAACCGCACGCTTCTCTTGACCGACGCGGCCGACGGCAAGGTCCTGAACATCGGCAGTACCGACAACATCGAAATCAGAACACTCGCCCGGGAAGTCCGCAATCAACTCGCACCAGAGCTGGATATCGAATACGACGAGCGCCACGATGCTGACGCAGAACACACACACGCTGATACGTCGAAAGCCCGTGACCTTATTGACTACGAGCCGACAACAACAATCCGTGAGGGCGTTGAACGCTTCACGGAATGGTACCGCGACAACCGTGATTGGTACGAACCCCTGATCAGGTGACGTGTGATACTATCAGCTTGTGTTGTCTAATTTTCACTCAGAGATGAGTTTTCAGTGAAGTACGCTAAATATTCACAGTCAGGCTCTATCGTCCGCTTCGGTACTGCTCTTGCTCTCGCTGGCTGTGTCCCGGTTTTGCAGGCGTTGCTCGGCTGTGTCCCTGTCTTCTGGGTACCCGATTTAATTCGTCAGCCGTCCAGTCCGCTCGCGTTGATGGCTCGTTCGGACTGAATCAACAGGTCAATAGCGTCACTTAGTTCGTATTCGTTCCGGTCTGATGGGCGGACCAGATGACAGGCATGGAAGATTCAGGTGTGAACGTATCGAAGCCAGTCATCCCGAGATTCATTGGCGGCTCGTCGGGCTTTTCAACCACTTCCACGAACCCCTATCCGCGACCGAAAGCAGCGACCCTGGGTTATCCTCACTCCATCCTCTCGACGTCTATTCGACGGTATTTACTGCAATCGAGCGATGAATAGAGACTCGATGGACAACAGAGTGACCGTGAATTCGAGTGTGGTCAGGCTGTGCGGACAACTGTACCAGAGTGATTCACATCACTCGGTGGACTTACTGCTGGCCACACAGCTGATTGCACCGACCCGACGCCTCCAGTGTGTTCAATAGCAACCACCATTCAGCCATGACGGGCATGCCTATGGGCTCCTCCCAGAACCTAAGCCGACAACCACCGATGAGAAACTACGAGGCAGGAGTGAGCCACAAAGGCCTCAGTCAGTTAGCTGTTGCAGCGTCGCCCCACGATAGAGATATATCCCAGAGCCAATCGCACCAAAGAATCCAATAACAACCGCCATGAGGAAGCCGCCGGCGATAATCTCTGGTGACACCGACGCGAGCCCTTCAAAGCCGGTCACGGCACTGGCTACAGCATTCGCAGCGATCACGCCGGGTACGGTCAGTGCCGCTCCAATCCCGCCGCCGAGGATTGCAAGCAGCAATGAGCGCACGACGACAGTTCCGGCCAGAGTCCATGATGAGACGCCGACCGCCTTTGCTGCGGCGAATTCCTGCTTTTGTTGGAGAATCATCGATAACAGGAGATTGAGTGTCAGGGCGATGCCGGCGATGACCGCAAGGCCGATTAGGCTGACACCGCTGGCGATGACGACAGCTTTGTCTCGCAACAGTGCTCGGATCTGATCCTGGTTCGTGCGCACCGTGTATTCAGGGTAGGCACGCTGAAGTCCGGCCTGTGCTTGCTCGGGAGACGCACTGTCCGTGAGGCGGACCGAAATGAAGGTCGCGCGGTCGCTCGCGGTTTTGCCGGTGATGGTCTGTAGTTCGCTGTGGGCCATAACGATCGTCGGTGCGCCGACGAACTGCGAGTACGTATTCGTGATGCCGACTATCGTGAAGTTGTGTTCTCGTGCAGTCGCGAGCGTGCCACCGATATGCAGCGTGTCACCGACGCCGACGCCGTAGAGATTGGCTGTTCGCTGATCGATCGCGACTTGATGTGTCATCGGCCCGCTGTACGTGCCGTTCGCGTAATGCCGAGACCTGTTGAGTTGACGTCCAGAGACGATATTCACGCTTGGGCCGCGGGCCGGCCCGCCAACGCCCACAATCGTACTGAATTCCGACTGGTTGGGGCTGGCGTAAACAGTTTGGAACATGAGCGGGACGGCCGTGGCGACCTCTTCACGCGTGCTCAGGCTGGCTGCGACATCGTGTGAGTCCACGATGCCGCCTTTGAGGCCGCCGACCGTCCCTGGTTCGAACTCGGTTGGTCCGCCGACGATCCAGAGGTCGCGCCCGGAGGACTGGAATTTGGACTGGCCGAAGTCAACAACCCCGAAGCCAACACTCAGCAACATCGTGGTGCCGAGGACGGCAATAGCGATGCCGATGATTGCGATCGCGGCTTTCCGGCGATTGTGCCGGAGTTCGGCGATCGAGAGGCCGATAACAGCCCGGAAGCGGCTCCCGATCATCGGGTCAACCCCTCCAGAATGTCCGTGCGGCGGCTGAGCAGCGCGGGGTAAATCATGCCCAAGATACCGATAACGAGGGCAACGACCAGCGCATACCCGAGCAGGAGCAGGTCAAACCGCGCGACGGTCTCGAGACCGACACGCGGCGCGATGACGTTGTTGATCGCGTACAGACCGGCGACGCCGAATCCGGAGCCGACGATGCCACCGGCGATTGAGACCAGGACTGATTCGGTGGCGATCAGGAGCATCCGATGGCGTGTGCTGTAACCGACAGCACCCAGGACCGCGAGTTCCTGTTCGCTAGCACTTACTTCCAGGCCCATGAGTGTCGCGACGAACAGCACGCCGACGACGATACCGACAGCGAGGGCCGCGACGGCGACAGCCAGCGGCAGGTTCGACAGCGACGTTTCTTGCGCCGAAAGCCCGCTTTTCGTAACGACGGTCGTCTGCGGATAGACGGTCTCGAGCTCTGACCGCACACTCGGGTCGTTCGTACTCACCAAGATTTGATCGGCCTGGTCACCACTCGTCGCGCCACTCAACGCCTGAAGCTCACTCAGATGCATGATCATCACTGGCGCAGACCCGCCAGCAACACCCAGCCCACTCACCGTCACGTTCCGAACCCGGAGTGACTGATTCTGTGTGGCGCGGGACGACCGGAGCGTATCCCCCGTGGACGCATTCAACAATGTGGCTGCGGCCTCATTCAAAACAACACCACCAGTCCACGACCCGTTGTAGCTGCCATTCGCATAATACGGGTCACCGGGCGCAAGCCCGCGCGTCGACATGCCGGAGAACACTGGCGCGTCCGCAGCGGGAATGATTCCCGCGGCCAAAATATACTCGCGGTCGCCAGTGACGCGATCAGTGACTGGTACTAACTCGAGTGAAACAGGCGTGACGTGATCAACACGCTCGTCGCGCTCAAGCCGGTCACTAATCGAGTGGGCCGCGCCAAGTTGTACACTGCCACTCGAAACCGCAACTGTCGAAACCGTGCTTTTCTCCGGGACAATCCAGTAATCGACGCCCTCACTCTGAATGACCGACTCGGATGCTAGCCCGAGCGAGACACCAGTGACGGCGATCATCAACCCGACAGCGACTGCCACCCCGAGCACACTCAACAGCAGTCGTTGCGGTGACGTCTGCACCCGCCCGGCTACGCGGCGTGCTGCAAGCCCAATGACACCGATCGTGCGATGGAACCAGCGCTTAACCATGACTGTCGTGGATAACCTCGCCGTCTTGCAATTGGATGCGTCGCTCCGTCGCATCAAGCGCCTGCTGATCGTGAGACGCGAGCACCACCGCACAGTTGTCTGCAACACTCTCGAGTAAGTCCAGCACGCGCGCACTCGTCTTCGAGTCAAGTTCTCCGGTCGGCTCGTCTGCAATCACGAGCGCCGGCTCAGTTGCCAAGGCACGAGCGATCGCCACACGCTGTTGCTCCCCACCGCTGAGCGTTCCTGGACGGTGACTCATCCGGTCAGAAAGCCCGACCTTTGACAACAGCGTTTCCGCACGATCGTGACGCCGCGCTTTCGACCATCCGAGTTCGACCAGCGGGAGTGCGACATTCGAGAGAGCCGACAACGATGGCAAAAGGTGGAACCGCTGGAAGACAATGCCGACACGGTCGCGCCGGATGCGTGCCCGCGCCCGCTCACTCAAATCACTGATATCGTCGCCTCCGAGCGTGACTGTGCCTTCAGTCGGCGTATCAAGTCCTGCAAGCAAGTGCAACAGCGTGGACTTCCCGCTGCCGCTCGGCCCGGCAATCCCGACAAACTCGCCGCTGTCAATGCTGATCGAGACCCCGTCAAGGGCGCGAACGACGGGCGCATCAGCCGAACGGAAAAATCTTGAGCCAGTGCCGCGGGTGTACTCGCGAACGAGCGAGTCACAGGCGACAACGGGTATCGATCTCGTGGAGGGCTGATGATCGGATGGCCGAGATTCCGTCACACTACAGTCTATCGATACAACGAGGGTATATCTTTTTGGAATCCACTCCCATGCCGTTGATGGAACGAGTTCTTGAGTTGGCAGCTTGGGCGAGAAGTCTCCGTCCTCACCCAGCGAATCATCGGTAAGCGGGCTCGACCTGATACGTTAGGGGATCTTCTCCACGGATTGATCCCCTCAGCGTCGATCAGGACAGATAGTCACGGGTTGCGAAGCTCGGAAGGTGCTATTTGTGTCGTTGAGATGTTCTGAGACAGCGGTTGCCAGGTGTTTCGATCTGATTTCGCTGTCTCCTTGTTCAACGGCATACCGCGCGGCTTCCGTGACAAGAGTCGTGAGAGCGGCCGCTGATACCCCTTCTGTTTCCGTTGCAATCCGCGACACGTCTTCCGCAGGGACCTTTGATGGTCGATTGGCCAGTTGTTGCTTGAGGATTGCAGCACGCGTCTCCTCGCTAGGCATTGCGAACTGGAATTCGCGGTCAATGCGTCCGCTTCGGACCGCAGCAGGGTCAAGCTCATCGCGGCGATTCGTCGTCCCCACGAACAGTGTCTCGTTCTCGGTGGTCCGCTCCAAGTATGCGAGGAATTCCGAAGTGACCTTGTTATCCTCTTGGTGCTGCTCGGTCCCGCCGCGAGCGGGGAGCAGTGTGTCGATTTCCTCCGCGAGAATCACCGCGTGGCCATATCGCTGCCCGATGTGGGCAGCCTCGCGAAACAGTTGTTGAACGCGGTCTGTCGATTCATTGAGCCACCGGCTCTGTAATCGACCGCACGTAACGACTACGTAGGGGTAGCCGAGTTCGCCGGCCAACGCAGTTGCAGAGTGAGACTTGCCTGTGCCGGGTGGCCCCGCGAACAGCAGATTCGGCACGTCGACGTTGAATCGACGATACTCGCTGCGTTTCGGACCGAGTGGACGCACGGCAGTACGTCGAAGCTCTCGTTTGAGTTGGTCGAGGCCACCCACATCGTCCAAGCTGCGGTCGGGTGCAGTCCGCCACGGGAACGACAGGTCGATGTCGACCTCGGATTGCAGGCCGACGGGGTCACCCGCGTCGTCGTCACTGGGTTGAGACGGTGTGTCTGTTGCCGTCATGGTTACACCGGGCGGATATCGTGGGCAGCAACTGTCGGAGAGGTTCCGTGTTTCTCAATGATCTCCCGGACGCCTCGCTTCTCTCCGACGTCACTGACGAGCTCAACGATTCGATCGACGTTCAGGGGGATATTGTACCGTGTTCGGAGCCGGCGCGCGTACGCCGGATCGCCTTCAGAGAGGGTCACATCATGGGTTTCCTGATCACGGAGTGCGAGGCGAATCACCGCCAGGTCTCTGAAATCTCGAAGACCGAGCTTCTGTGCTCGCCAGTCCTGCTTGCTGGCTTGGTCATCGTCGTCGCCGCCATGGATGAAGTCATGGCAGTGCAGGCAGAGGCTCGTGCCGATGTCGGGCGTGTAGGACCAGTGGTGGTAGCTGAGATGGTCCATGTTGAGCTCGTCGAGGGAGCGGTCACAGAGCGGGCACGTGACGCTCCACTCCCAGTCCCACTCCTCGGCAAGCTCCTGGACTTCCTCCGTGAATTCACGCGTATGCGGGAGTCCGAGATTTTGGACGCCAATCCGGAACTTGTGCTCCCAATGCGCCTGGACGATTTCTCTGAGTTGTTCGACTGACGGCGGCGCGGTGCGAATGTTAGGAGCGATGACCGCGGACCACCGGTGAAGCTGCATGTCGCACTCGAAGCAGGGGATGTCGATTCGCACCGGTTCCTCGGAGAGTCCGGTGTACAGCCGTTTTGCTGTCTCGCCGCATCCCGGGCAGAGGACGATTGCTTCACCATCGCGGAAGCGCCCTTGGTCGATTGCTTCTTCAAGGACGATCGCGTAGTCCGGGTCTGGATTTGCAGGTGGCTCTGCTGGATTCTGTACTACGTGGTTGTGATCGTGACCGTGCGATTGATGGGCGCAGGTAACGTCGTTTTGCATGGGTTGATCTCTCCTGAGAGAAACCCGGCCCGGGTGCTGCAACACCCGGGCGTTAACGCCCCGATGGGACCGGACTTCTCCACCCATGAGTAGAAGTTGCACTAGTATAAAAAGTCGCAAAACAGCCGAGGAGCAGGTGGGTTGCCACCAGCGAAGTCTTGCAAACGCGGGTGAGGGTAGCGAAAGCGAATGCACTGCCGTCCCACACACTGACACACCTCATTTTCCGAGATCTGTTCGTGCCGACGGGCAGGTCCGTCAATACTCGCGAATGGGGGATTGCACACGCCGATTCGCGCAGTGTGTGCAGAACGAGAAGCAGGAAGATATCGATGTGTAACCACCGGCCGTCGCAGTAAATCGACACTGTCAGTGGCCCCGTCCCCACTGCTGGTGAAGACTGCCTTTACCCCTGCGGAGGTGAACGGGATTGGCTACGCGTACTCTTCACCACCGACGGCAGCAACGTCGGGATAGTTGCGGCCCTCCCAGGCACTCAACCGCGCGTTGTCGATGCCTTCGTCGGCTACCAGCGCGCCGACGGACTCCAGTGACTCACCAACAGCGGCGCGGTCCCGAACCGGGGGCTAACCCTTTTTCAATAGGTGTGGGTACGAAAGCCTATGACCGTCTTTCCACCCCAACTTGACCCCCGCGAGAATGAGGAGTACGAGGAACGTTCAGTCCCGATTCCCGACTGGCAGCGCCACGCAGTAGAGCTTGATGTCGATGCGGACGGGCACGAGGTCTACTGTTTCAGAGATCCGTATGCGATAGGAGGGTATGATGTCCCAGAAAGTCATCCATCACGATTCGGTGACATTAACCCAAATAAAAACGGGCCCGATATGTCACTCTGGCCGATTGAAAAATATGACCCAGGGGCACCCGGTGACGGGTCTCTCACCAAGCACGACCTGAACTGTCGCATGTCTGCATTCCCTATACCACACGTCAAGTGGGTCACAGACGAGTACATTACTGAGCGAGCAAAATACAACGACACCGCGGTGGAAGTCCCATACGAGAACCTCCCACGGTGGAGGCAACCAGACAAACGGTCGCTCAGCGGAACTGTCAAACTAAAACCGTCCGCACCGCGGATGAAACTCACCAAGCACCGAAAAGAGGGGCTTCGGCGCGAGGTCAACTTCTACAACGGAAGAGAAGTCCGCGGCGCCCACATTCTCTTCGACAAACTCCCAGATGTCATGACAATTCTCGGGGACATCCCTGATGACGAACTGTACCGATTATATGCCGATCCGAGCAGGCCGCCAGAAATCATCGAGAGATTCCGCGATCACGATTGGTTCGAAAAAGAAGCATCGGTCTTTCTCAAGCCACAGAGAATCCTCAGAAAGAAGGTCTGGTATGCACCCACTCTCGCCGCAAAGAAACTCGTGAACGCACGTGATGACCTCCCCAGCTTCCGGGGTGACCCAATGGAAGGGCTTGAACATCGCGTGACCGTCGGTCTCGCCGCTGTCTACCTCACATTCGAGGGGTACGACATCGACACCTACGTCTCGTTCGGTGACTACAATGTCGATCTCGTCGCAACCAGGCCCGGCGAACGGAAGTTCGTGGAGGTCATGACCGGCCACAACAACTGGAAGCTACACCGTGAGACATATCGGAAACTCTCAGACCTGCGCGATCACGGAACACCACTGGTCGCGTTCGACTCCCGCAAAACAGCTTACCAGATTCTCAACCACTGGCACAATCAGGATCTCGCGATCCTCCCCCATGGGACATTCGACACGGAGTTCAACATCAATGATGGCCGTGACCAGATCCAAACTGCGTACAACTTGGGACCAAAGTTCTGTAACATCGCAGACTGGTGGACGACCGAGTGGCTCTGGCGCAACTCCATCGGGAGTGACCGCACAATCAACCGCGACGATGTAATATCACTCACGTGGTAGGTGACCCATTTCCCAGTATCACTGCTAACCCCCTCTAATGGGGGTACATCACTAGTGTATTACTGGTCTTCTATGCCGGTACTGCCTACGCCGATATCAAGCCGTGTGACCCGTTCCACAGTTGGTTTTTGCCGGGAAACTAAGCCAATGACCAAAATAATTGTCGGTAACTGTATGTTTTTGCATATATGAACCGCTGTATGAATCCTTGTATGGGTGCCTACAGTACTGCCGTAGGACCGATCCGAATCACTCAACTACTACCTGTGAAAACCCAGTACATTCTATCACACTCTATAGAATCCCGTTCAAAACAGGGAACGGCACTTCGCGTATACTTTGATTAATCTGATACCACTATCGTTAGCCAAGAGAAATACTCGCCCACGCCGGTCGTCATCTATGCGGTCCCGAAAGGACACAAAACCCGGCTTCATTCCGGCGCTACAACGTCTTCGCACACCGGACACTCAGCCCAGACACCGTCAGTACCGTCGTCCTTCTCGTACTCGACCAGTAGCCACGCTTCGGGGATAGACTCACCACAGTCCGGGCACCGACCGAGAGCAGATTCATCGGTGTTCATGGAAGGGGAATGGAAGGAGCGTGTGACAGCCTTCCTTCCGTGCGTCCCTGTGGAGTCCTCGAAGGTAAGTTTTCGGCGGGATTGTCGGTCACAGACACCGGGTTTCCACTGAAACAAGTCGTCCGCCACAGTTAATCCGTTGTCACCTGTAGTTCGAAAGACGATGGGGGTCCGCACAGTCCTCACTCGGCTACTCCCCGGAGGCGGGTCGAACGTAGTCGTTGAGTGTCGCAACTGCGGAACGAGCGTCTCGCCGGGGACCGAAGAGTGTCCAGACTGTGGGGACACCGAGTTCTCTCGATACGAGATACCGGAATAGGTCGTCGGGTAACTTGGAATCCGCGGCACCGATGATGGCGCCCTCGTTGGTATCCTCACAACGGCTGATCTCATCCACTATCTACCTCGACTGAGGGACACGATTCTCCGCAGACGATATGACTTCGCCGATCAGTGAGAGCCCTGTATCAACCGCGTCTGTGATGGAGACTGGACACGAATTCCACCTCCCCGGTGTGTGGGAGTCACCCAGTTTCATGGATACAGGATCCTTGCTCAGAGAATGTATCGCTAGGCTATAAATCGGAGACGGCTCGACGTTTGATGACTTCTTCCAAGGCTGATGTAACATCTGGCGCTACTTCATTTAGGCCTGCATATAGGATGATACGGACGATTTCACTCTGTGAGTTAGACTCCTCCGGTTGTACAGAGAGTGCTTCCTGTAGATCATTACTGGTAGACCCGACAATATCAGGATGTTCCTCGAGAGTGTCCAACACTGCCGCGAATTGCTCATCCCACACACTGATTACCTTATCATTCCCTTCCAAGTCTTCTAAACGAGCATCAAGGGCATCCATCAGCTCGGTGGCCTCATCCGAATTCCGATCATTGCTTGTGGAAGGTGGTGTCTCTTCCGACGACTGTTCATCGCCAGCATTCGTCTCAGAGGGAGAGCCTGAATCCGACTCCATGTTCTCTGCTGCTTGGTCTATTCGGCTGCCAGTTTTTGCCCGGTCACGAAACTCGTCTAACCTCATCTCATCAGCGTCAGTCATGCCTGAATCACCGACGGTTTGAGACGTTCGATGAGTGCCTCTGCATTTGCAATAAACGCAGATCGGGCACGCTCTGCTGTATCTGAGGGGCTATCCTTTCGGAACACTGTGTGACCTCTGTCAGCGGCAGTTCGAATGTCTTGGCTCTTCGGAATATGCCGCGGTGCGATAGTCTCGGAGAACTCATCTTGGAAGGTGTTCAGGTACTCGCGCGCCAACCGTGTCCGCATGTCAACCATGCTGGGCACGACCATTGTCAATTCCATATCGGCCGACAGTGTTTCGCGCATTGCACCGATATCGGTCCGCAGTTGCTGCGCCTGTCCTTCCTCGAATGTGCCCATTTCTACCGGCGCAATCACGTTGCCTGCTGCCCATAGCCCGTTGTACGTGATGTTGTCTGAGTGACCTGGGAGATCAATCAGAACGATATCGTACCGTAACGGGTCTACGTAATCGTCAAGAAACTTCGCGAACCGGGAATACCGCTCTTGTGGATCGTCGACTCTGGCCAATTCAGCTTCGACGCCGTCAAGGCCAGGGTGTGCCGGAAGCAGATCCACGAGTTCACCCGTTGAGTATATCAATTCCTCAACTGGCTGTTTACCAATCCTGTCTGCAATTGCTGGCCACTCGTCCTGAAATACGGTGGAAATGTTCGGCCAGGCCTCATCCTCTTCGATGGCCTGCTGATACTGACTCCAGATCCCGAATACCTGGGCGAGATCGCCCTGTTTGCCGGCAAGATCAACCAGCAACACGTCATGGCCTTGGCGAGCAGCAGCGACACCTAGATGGGCTGCAACGGTCGTTTTTCCTGTGCCGCCCTTGTCAATAAAGGTAGCCGCCCGGAGTGTCTCACTCAAGGGGTGTCACCTCGTTGTTCGGACATCGCGTATCCAGACTGTCATTCATATCTATATACCTATCATCTGAAAGTAGGGGGATCTCACGGAAAAACCTCAGCCAGACATTCACACAAACAGGCAATATCTAAAGGTCTGCTTAAAAAGAAACTCAGATCGGTCTAATTATCGGGAATTTATCAGGGTATACTGTCGGAAAGATTGGAAATCGCAGGATGGCGAAACACCTCGTGGTTAAATCCGATTCCTCGGGTCGGGCTTCGAAACGGAACCGAATTTGATATCCGTGTCATTTCACGGCTTGTTTGAAGCATGGGATGCTGTTTCGAAGGTGGAAAATGCGTCGACAATGCCCGATCTGCTTGTAAGGAAACTCTATACGATAGCGTCACTTCTCAACTCATTTCAGATACGCCAATACCGACATTGGTTGACGCGATTCCAACGATAGGAAAGACGAGTGCTGCCGCGCAGTTTGCAGCTGAACTTTGCGAGGGTGAGAGGGATACTAAGCTGACCTATCTAACGCATCGGACGGCGAACCGTGAGCAGTTCGAGGAAATGATCCGCCAGCATGTGAGTGACGGGTCGGTAACCGATATGGTTCACCTGCCCGTACTTGAGGATGATTGTCCAACAGCACGAGGTGACCATGGAAGTGGATGGCAAAGTCGTCTCATCTCGCTCCGCGATCAAGGCCTGTCTCCGGCTTCGCTTCACCGGAATCAGAAGATTGGACTTCCCTGTGGAGGGACCGAGTGTCCTTATCTGGACTGGTGGACCAATGACGAATCTAGCGACGTTTTCATCGGCCACCTCTCGCACGCGTATGTACCAGAGATTGTGGACGAGAGAGTGGTGATCATTGATGAGGATCCTGGTGACGCGTTTCAAACGCGATTCAGCGCGAGCGAACTACACCAGTTAGTGGGTCAGTTTCTGAAGCGAGACGATGATCTCCCAGTAAAGGATCTGGACTCATTGAAATTGCTCCGGCAGGATGAGTCTACGTTCGGAGATGCACGAGAGACGATCCATGAGTATGCTAGCGATGTTGATCCGTTCGATCTGGGGGGCGATATCGTTCAGAGTGGACATGGGCACGTAGATGCTGCTCTCGTCGTACAGGCACTGCTGGAACCAACAGTAGACGAGAAAGAAGGCCTCGAGGAAGGGTCTGAGACGTATCGGGTAGTATTAGAAAACGATGTTGAACACATACACCTGGCCGACTCAGTCGTCGTCGCGTACGATCCACAGAGTGGGGAATTGGCACTTCGAAACTCGCCTGATTTCTCGCGAACAGCTGCTTTAGTTGGTCTGGACGGGACACCAACCCCAGAACTTTGGAAAGGGCGACTCGGCGTCGACAAGCTATCACATGTACAGGTACTTTGCGATGAATGCCGGCAAAAGTATCTTTCAGACGTTCTCGGGTACCAGCTGATCCAGACATCGTCATATGTCAAACCATATAGCGGGGCACAACCGAAGCGAATCTCTTTTGAGAAGGATCGGGGTCTGTTGCACGAGGTTCAGCGTCGTGCTGACAGCCAAGTCGGCCTGATCACAACTAAGGGGGCCAAAACCAGGCTCCTGAGCTACGAGGACGAGAATGACGTTGCGATTCCAGACGAGTTGGTCGGTCACTACCGGAACATCAAGGGATCGAACGAATTCGAAGGTGACGAGGTGCAGATTGGCGTCATTATCGGTAGTCCACATCCTGGTCCAGACGAACTCCGGTTGTTAGCCGGACTCAACGGTGACATCTTCGATACCGAAGTCGTGGAAGAGACCCGGGACGGCCACCATTACAGTCGTCGTGAACCCGTCTCAGAGGCTGAACCGTATCTGAACCACGTTCGTGAAAATAGCGTGGCCCAAGCGATCCTTAGATTTGGGCGCCAGGACGGTGCGACAGTCTTCGTTCACACATCGGCTGTGCCGGAATGGATGCATGCTATCTGCAAGTCGGCATCAGTTGAACCACGTCCAGATGGAGAACAGGCCGTACTTCGGACACTAGAGTCTGGTGAAGAAGCGAGTACTGGTGAGATCGCGGATCATACTCCGTTCAGCACTGATACGGTTCGAAACCAGTTGAAGGAATTAGAGGAGCAGCAGGTAGTCGACAGACAGGGTGATCAGCATCGAATCATCTGGAAGGCAACTGATTCTCTACGCAGAGTTTCTCCAACTGCACGAGTCAAACTCTCTGTAACGGATTTTAGCCGCTAATTTCAAACTGCTGCACGAGTTGCTATAGCAAGCTCGCCGAATTTCTCTTGTAGAATCCTTACGGAAGACTCTACTACCTACTCAGCAACCGCAGCCCCGGCGGCGTCACCCTAGCAGAGTCGCAGTGCGGGTGACGCCTTCTCACCGCGCCCTGGGACGAGGACCAACGACCTCCTCGGCCAGTGGCCGGTGCGCGCCCGCGGTCCCACCATGAGTAGTGAAAATCACGCCGATGACTGCCAAGAGCAGTCAGAGGATCGCACGAATCGTAGCACTGACACTGACGCAGTCGCAGCAGGTACGGCTGATTCACGGCTTGATTTCGAGTTTATCTCACAAGAGAAAGTTGAACCGCTTAACCATCGCCAGAAGCAGATATACTGTCAGAAGCGTACGCGTTTCATCGAATACCTTCGAGAGAAGGGGAAAGTCCAATACAAAGAAGTCGGTTACGCTGAGGGGTCAGTTAAACCGATGGCCCGATTAATCCAACAGGTCTTCGAGTACGTGTGGGAAAATCAGGGTCATACAACGACGGACCTCACACAGGATCAGGCAGACGACTTCATCGACGCGTTGAGTGCTGATGAAATCCGACGGAACGACGGGGATCGGTACGATGGCGATTCCAAACGTAAGTTCAACGACGTACTTCGTTGCTGGTTTGAATGGAACAATGAGGACTGGGAGCCGGCAGTTACGTTCGAATCTGACGGACCAAGAGATAATTCTGATCCGTTCACGAAAGGCGAGATGGAGCGTCTTTGGCAGGCGTCTCTTGACTACAAATCAATCCCGACATACAACAACGTTGGCCCTGAGGAGCGTGACCGCTGGAAGGCTCATATCGCTCAGGAACTGGGGATTCCTAAAGAAGATGTCACACCGGAACACTGGACAGAGCGGAATACCAGTTGGAAAATCCCCGCACTCATTCGCACCACGAGGGAAACTGGTTGGCGCTGCGCTATGGTTGCCCGTCTGAAAATCCAGTGGTACAAACCTGAGACGCAGGTAATTGTGATTCCGCGAGAGGATGCAGTCAAAAATGACGTACAGTGGCGGCAGAAACTCTCAGACGAGGCTGCCGATACACTTGAGCGGTGGCTTGACCAGCGGAAAAATAAGACGAAATACGATGGTCGTGACGAGATTTGGCTCAACCGGGAATCCAATCCGTACTCCTCGGAAAATCTGAACAGACTACTGAACGATCTCATAGATGAGGCCGGAATCAACCCCAATGGGCGCAAGCTTACCTGGCATTCGTTCCGCCACTACGTCGCGACGTACACCTACCAGGAATACCGCGATCTGAAAATGGTGGCCGAGGTCCTCCGCCAGAAAACGAAGTCAGCTGCCGAACGGTACGTCCACGTTCCTGAGGAGATGAAAGAGCAGGCTGCATCACATCTCTGATGTGACGCTGGTCTGAACGTTTCACTGATTCAATCGGGAGTATTATACAACGGTTCATCCACCCGTTTTTCACTCTCTCGGCCCGCTCAGGACAGGGGATTGAGCTATCACGTTGAACGGCCTTCTGCCTAATATCTGTCACAAACTGCGTGCTGAATACAGGGCGCTAGTCTCGCACTAAGAATATTCAATAGCAGGGCATTCGATTACTGCTGGTTCGAGGCGGATTCTCGGTAAATCCAACCTCTTCAATGAGGATTACTGCGACTGGTTCTCGCTTAGTAGAGCCTCGATTGCTGGTCCGTCATTCGTCTCGAATAAGTCGCGGAGCTTCTTCAGGGATGTAACTGATTCCTCAAGCGCGTTTGAGAGTTCGACAGGATACCCGAGAACGAAGCGATTTGCCCCATCGTCTTCCATTCCAGCTCGGTCGCTAAACGCCGAGACCAACTCCTCACGAGATGAGGGATTATCAGCCGTCACCGCCTTTTTTGTGCCCTTTGGGAGGTTCTTCCGACCGACTAACCAGTTGAGCGGGAACTGCACTACCTCCAGTTCTGCCTCGATGACCCGATCAGCGAGTGCTTCTGCATTGTCGCACAGAAACTCTTGTAGAGCTTTATCCTGCCAAGGTCGGATCGCAAGTCCGACTCTCAGCTCCTGTGAGCGCTTATTCGATAGCATCGCATAGCACGTCTCGTTCGAATCACCAGATGCACCATCGCTGAACGTGAGCAACATCCAATCTGGGTCGATTGGTTTCCAGCCGGTCGATGTACCTTTCGGCTCCTTGATTGCCTGATATGGCCACCGTTCGCCGGTGTCGAGGCCGTCAATCTGGGTGGCGGCCTGTTTCCAGAGTTCCCATACACTCACACGAAATTCTTCTGTGTCGATACCATCGAATCCCTCGTAGCCGAATTCCCTGAACATCTTTTTTGCTCGTGAAATCGTTGGTTGCCACTCCTCACCTAATCCGCCTCCGCTGAACACAAACTGAGAAATTTTGAACCAACTTGTCCAGCGAATATCCGTGGATAACTCCTTGATGAGAGACGGTCTTCGAATATCCTCGGTGATTGCAATGAGTATAGGTTCTCGACCGTCTGCATTGTGCTCTAATTTCGCCAGTTCGCCTTCCAGTTGGCTCTTACTGAGGGAATCTCGTCGTTTAGACTCAAAGCCGACAATCTTCGAGGAGTCACCAATGGTGAAATCGATTTTTCGATCGGTGCCTTCGTCTCGATACGAAAGTGGTTCGAGGTCGGTTCCTTCCACCTTCGCGTCATCCTCAAAGGTGACTTCGTTTCCGAGAAGGTGATTCAGGAATCCCGCGTCGAGGGCAAGTGAGTCATCAACCAGGTCAGCAAAACAATTGTTGAACGTCTCCTCATCACGTATATCCTGATCTAATTGTCCATAAACTGTCCAACTGGGCTGCATCTACTTTACTAATCTATATCAAGAAGTAATAATCTGGTGGGAATGCCCGTAAGTCACCGCGGCGTCCTTCTCCAAGCGGCCCACAAACAGTGGAAGGCAGCAATGAACTCTTTCGTAGATAGCTACTAACTGGATTGAGAACACCTGTTCTACTGAACCTATGCTCTATATTCAGCAGCACTCCGAGAACACTAACGCAATTTGGTAGAATTGACAGCGGTAGGTTGGCAGGCACACTGAGCAGATCAAGTGTTCAATCTACGAACGTGTCACCACTCGGTACAGAGCATCCACGGACCGCTACCCCTGGATGTATGTTAACTTGCTGCGCTCGTCGGGCGGAATGGGATTAGTGTACGAAACCTCCTCACTGTCGCACAACTCGTCGAAGTCATCATCAGTCGTAATCAGGTAGTCAGCATCATATGTCCGTGCGAGCGCCAGGATGAACGAATCGTAGACATCGTGATTTTTCTCGGCGCTGATCTCGTATGCCTCCAGAAGCGTGGTCTCGGTTGCACCAACAATTCGTGCCGGACTCCGAACGAGCGATTGGATTGCGTTTCGAGCAGCAACTGCGTCCACCCCGAAGTTATTCGTCATGAGATACTGTGCCCGGAGCGGATAGTAGTCGAAGACGAGCAAGACGTTCGGCCCATCAAGAGCGTTCTGGATCCACGGAAACACATCGTCGTGCGCCGGATGATCGTCGGTCAGACCGATAGCGAGGACGTTCACGTCCGTGAGCACCGTTACTTCGGTCGGGAGCGAATCAGTCATCGGCTCTCCGATCACTGATCCATCGGCCCAAAGAGTGCGTCTCCCGCATCGGTTGGTGTCGTCTCATCCCAGTCATCTCGATTGGCTGTTGCTAGCTCAAGCTTCGAACTCGGCTGTGGGTTGACTTCGAGGACGGAGCCGACGAGCCTCGCCGGGAGCTCATCGTTCGATTCGATTCCCAACCGATCTCTGACCTCTTTCGGGAGGGTGACTCGGCCCCTATCGTCCACGGTGAGTGTCAGCTCTTCCTCGTGGCTTCCATCGATCGACGTTTTTCCCATTTTTCATCACCTAATACCCACTACTATACTGATATACAAAGCTGTTGTGCCCACGGAGTAGCGAGACGTCCGTATACCCACTGAGCGCGAGGACTCATGAGACCCGCTGTTTGAGAGATTCAGCCCATCCGATCTAATGCATCTCGACGATCCTCGACCGGTGTCTGATCGTACTTCATCGTCGTTTCGGGCGACTTGTGTCGCAACTGTGCCTGTGCGGCAGCCAAGTCCTCTTCACGGGTCATGTATGTCCCGACGGAGTGACGGATAGTGTACCAACTCATCTGACGGTTGTCCGTCTCTATGCCTGCGATATCACAAAGCTGGTGGAGCAGATATCGCAATGCGTACCCGCTATACGGGTTCTCTTCGCGGGTCAGCCAGAGTGCATCCGTCTCATCGTAATCTGAGTAGGTCTCACGCTCGGCCAGCCACCGGTTGAGGAACGTTGCAGTTCGCTCACGCAGACCGACGATCCAGTTGTCGCAATTCTTTGCGCTGTCTTCCTTTGGAATCCGAAGGACGGCATTCTCGACATCCACCCAGTCAGTAACTGCGCGTTCAACCTCTGTCGGACGGAGTCCAGCATCCAGGCTGGTCCAGACCAGCGAAGGAATTTTCCAGCCGTTTGCTCTGTCCCAGTCCGACGGTGCGATATCAGATTTCGGTTTCTCGAACCGCTGGGCGAGATATTCTTTCCACCGCTCTCGCTCCGCTGGCGGTAAGTTGTTGTAGCTCGGAACGCTTCCGTACTCGAGGGCCGCGTCCCGGATTTGACTCCGCTCGTCCTGTGTGAGATAATCCCGAGGTTGGGTACTCTTGTCTTTAGCGAATGTGAAATCGGGTACCCACTCGCCATCACCGCGCTTGTGGTGGCGCCACTTGAACAGCATCTTCACCGATTTCATGCAGTTCGTCTTGTGGGTGTTACTGTAGTCACTCCGCGCGAGATGGTCCATCCATGCATCGGCGTGATCGTGGGAGATATTTACAGTGTATCCGCCTTCTGCGTCCCAGACCCAGCGGTAAAACTGGTCCATGCGGTATGATCGAGGTTTGACGGTTCCCTCGGCGTATCCCTCAGCCCGATCGGGATTCTTCCCGAACGTGAGTAGCCACTGGAGACAGTCCGTTCGTTCTTCTCTGTAGTCCAGTAGCTGACGCTGATTGAGATACGATTCAGACGGTTCTGTTACGACTGGGAAGTCCGACAGATCCGTCATGCATGATCACGCTCCGGCCACCCGCGATTTGTCACTAATCGTTTGAATCCTTCGAGTCCACATGGTCTGGCAATAACGCTAATCGCAATACGGCAGCCGGTTCCACGATTCCTGCGAATCACATTGGTCACTGACATTGGTGAATACACCAGTGGGTCGCAGGCAAAAACCACGGGACAGCGAAGGGATAGGAGTGCTCCGACAGGGATTTGAACCCTGGTCATTGCCGTGAGAGGGCAATATGATTGGCCGGACTACACCATCGGAGCGTACACCGTTTGATAGCCACGATTGATGTTTAACAGTTCCGTTTCGCGCCCGCCGTGTGGCGATGTGCCAGGCCGTGGACCGGACCAGCAGCGTTAACGCGTCTCCTCCGTTACGCGTGGCAGTGCCCCGGATTCGAGCCGTCGCTCCGTTCCTCCTTTTCGCCTCGCTGTCGGGGTTCTCGTTCCCTGCCATCAGCATCGGATTGGAGGCACTTCTCCCCGTCCTGTTCACGGCCTTCCGGGACGACGTGGCCGCCGTGCTGTTGCTCGGGGCGGCGTCCGTCCGCTCGCCGGGTCGGGAGTGGTTACCGACCCTACAGGCCGACCGGTTCGCGGTGTTCGCGGCCGGGGTGTTCCTCATCGCGGGCGTGGTCCTGCTCGACGAGTACGTCGCGCCCGTGTCGCTGGTCGGGTTCGCCGTCATTTTCCTCGGGTCCGTCTTGCTGAAACGGCGCGCCATCGCCGCGTTGCTGGACGTTTGACCCGGAGAAGGGGCCGGTCGATACCGGGCGTGTCAGGAGTCGTCGTCGAACGGCGAGCCCGCGGCGTCCGGTTCGTGGCCTTTCAGGCTCACGATGTTCTCGCGACCGACACGGAGTTTGCTGATGTCGCCCTCGTCTTCCATGTCCGAGAGGAGCATGCTCACCTTGGATTTCGACCACCCCGTCTCGTCGACGATGTTGGCCTGCTTCATCCGGCCGCCGTTGTCTTCGAGCATCTGCAGGACCCGGTCCTCGTCGGTCAACAACTCCTCGTCGGGGACTGCCGGTTCGGACGACGTGGCCGCTGCCCCGCCAGCAGCCGCCGCGTCGGTGTCGGCCGCCTCGGCATCGGCGGTTTCCGCGGCCCCGGCGCTCGATCCCGAATCCGTGGTGGTCGAGCCGAACGCGCCCGACCGCCAGACTGCACCTGCCGCGAGCCCGACAACGAGCACGACCAGGCCCGCGAGCATCATGGGGAACGAACTGTCGGACCCGTCGTTGCCGCCCGCGCTCGTGTTCCGTGTCACCGCCGATTCGCCCGTCGTCGTGGGACCGGTTCCACCCGAGTCGGTGGTCTCCTGGGCCGGGACGAGGACGACCCGTGGGTGGTTATCAGTGAACTGCTGTTCGCCGATCCAGGTAAGCGTCTCGCTGTCGGCGAGGGTGCTCCCGGAGACCTCGTCGGGCGTGGGCTCGGTTCGCTCGGCGTCGAACGCCAGCCCGGGGCCAGCCTCGAACACGAGCCACTGGTCCCCCGCGATGTAGAAGCCGCCGTCGAAGATGTCGGCGATCCGGACCCCGTCGTCCTCCACGACGCCCAGGTTCGTCCAGACGAACGACACCTCGACGATGCCGCGGTTGCCCGGTGGCACGACGCGGGCGCTCCGGGAGAAGTTCCGGGCGGTCATCTCGCGACCCGTCGTATTACTCGCAGTGCGGGTGAGCGCTCGCGACCGCTCACGGTAAGTTCGGTAGAAATCCGTCTCCTCGGACTCGAAGCGGTCGGCGAACGTACGAAACTGCTCGCGCTCGCTGTCGTTTGCCAGCGGGCGCACGAACAGGAAGGTCCAGCGTGCCGACCCGTTCCGGAACACCTCGATCTCGAAGGTGCTGCGCGCGAACTCGCCTTGCGTGGCGACGGCCAACGGCGGCGACACCGACTCGGCGGGGTCTCGCTCACCCGCCTCGGCGTCGTCTGTCGGGCGCGCCTGGTCGATGCCCACGGCAAATCCGCCGACAAGCACCGTCCCGACCAGCAGAACACAGACGAGCATCACCGACAGCGAGCGAGACATCTACCCGTGATTGGACTGCCCCGATTGATAAAAACACTGTGCTACTCCCTGTCCCGACCGGCCGTCACGGACCGGTCTCGCGTCAGTCACCCGGTGTGCCGGCAGTCCTGCCGGCAGAGGCCGAAACCGTTCGGAGAAATCGTTTTCCCCATCGGATAAGACGATCCACGTATGGTCGAACGACACGAGCGTGCGAGCATCGGCGATCACCCACGGAGCGACCGTGAGACCGAGTGGGAGGTGTTCGTCCGCGACGACACCGAGGACCCGCTTCGCCACGTCGGGAGCATCACTGCGCCGGACGCCGAGGTCGCGTACGAGCAGGCGACGAAACTGTTCGCCTGGTACGCCGACGACCTGTGGCTCTGCCCCGCGGACCCGATCCACCGGTTCTCGACACACGACCTGGACCGCGACGCGGAGGCCGTCGCGGTCGAGACGGAGGGAGAACCGCGGAGCTTCGAGTGACTGGCTCGGAAAAAACGGGGCGATGGCTCCAGTGCCCCGGGTAACGCGGTAGTGCCGAAACGTGACAGCCCCGCGTGGCCGTCACCGTCGATACAGTCACGGGCCTGCGAATCGACGGTTTCCCCGAACCCATTCGACCGAACGTCATCGCGAAAATACCCTTCCCAGTCTCCGCCGAACGCACTCGTATGGCAGTCGACCCCCACTCGGAACCGACCCGCGAACTGGACGTCAGAACCGTCGACGGCGAGCCGTTCGACCCGATCACCGACGCGCTCGACGACCTCGGTTCCGACGAGACACTCCTGCTCGTCAACAGTTTCGAGCCCGTGCCGCTGTACGACGTGCTGGACCGTCGCGGCTTCGTCCACGAGACCACAGAGGTCGCCGACGACGAGTGGCACGTCCGTATCGAGCACGCGTGACCCACTCAAGCCGTGGCGGTCGGCGGGCACTGCTCCCCCACGGCCCCGACATTCATCACGGAGCCACCGCTTTCCTCCCGCATGGAGCAACTGGGCAACGGTGACGGCCCCATCGATCTCCACGACTACCGGTACGGGCTGAAACTCCGCAAACAGACCCGGGAAACGAGCCTCTGGACGAACGAGGAACCCTTCGCCTGTCCCGCCTGCGGCGAGCCCTTCGAGGGACTGTTCACTTCCGAGAAACGCCACAACACGTTCACACCGGGCGACGCGACGCCGTTCTGCATCGTCCGCGAACCGGACCGGATACTCATGTTCCGGCATTAACACGACTGGACAGTCCCACTTCGGACCCGCGGTCTTCGACTGGAGAACTCCCCGCAAAGACCGCGACCGGACCGCCGAATCTCCGGGCGAAACGCCCCCCATAGAACCGGAGTCCTGTCGCACACGGAACAGAACGGGTGCCCGACAGCGGCAGGGTGACTCGTCGCTCTCGCGTACCCAGACCCACCGCATCCCCGGAACTTCCGCTGGAAATCCGCTGGACGGGACCGACGAGAACCAGCAATAATCTCCGGTCGAAACGTGCGGTCAGTCGGCGTGGCGGACGATGTGAACGTCGTACTCCGGGTCTTTCGAGATGGGGCTGCCGACGCTGGAGATCGGCGTCGAGACCCGACCCGCGTTCTCGCTGCCGATGAAGACGATGGAGGCGTCGACGTCGTAGGCCACTTCTCGAATGGTGCGGGTGATGTCGTCGATGACCGTCGCGGTCATCGAGTCGCTCTCGCTGGGTCGTTCACACCGAAATTCCGCGTGAGGGGCGTGCTCGGCGACCGCCCGCTCGAAGCGGTCGCAGATGGTCTCGTGGTCGTAGTCCTCACCGGCATCGATCCAACCGCGTTCGAGCGCGAACCCCTCGTCGTCGGGGACGACCGTCAGGGCGACGATGGGCTCGTCGCGGTAGTCCGCGAACTCCTCGGCACGGTCGAGTGCCGTCGTCGACAGATCGGAGCCGTCGTACGGAACGAGCAGTGTCATGCTCCGGGCTTTGGCGGCCCGCGGGATAAACACGGGGGCGACGGCAAGGATGGCCCGACTGCGCGCCTATCACAGCACGCCCATCTGCTTGGCGATGGTGTTGAGCTGGATCTCGTCCGTTCCCTCGACGATCCGGAGGATGCGCGATTTCAGCAGGCTGTCCATGTAGGGGTTGTCCTCGGAGAGGCCGTTGCCGCCGTGGACCTGCACCACGTCGTCGGCGATCTCCCAGGCCGTCGTCGTCGCCAGCCACTTGAAGATCGACGACTCCTCGATGGCCTGGTCGCCCTCGTCCATCTGCCAGGCGAGCCGGAGCCCCGCCGCGTCGGCCGCGTACGTCTTCGCCCGCCCGCGGGCGAGCTTGTGGGAGACGCCCTGGAACTTCCCGATGGGGCGCCCGAACGCCTCGCGGTCGTTCGCGTACTCCGCGCCGGCGTCGATCAGTCGTTGAGCCATCCCGACGGCCTCCGCGCCGAGTTCGAGCCGGCCGAGCGAGAGGAAATCCATCGCGTTGTAGAAGGCCGTGTCCGGGGAACCGAGGACGCGATCCACACCGACGCGCACGTCGTCGAGGAGCACCTCGGCCTGCATTCCCTCCAGCCCGACGGCGTTGTTCATCGACCCGATCTCGTACTCGTCGTTCTCGACGATGAAGCAGGTGATGCCGCCGTACCGGCCAGCGTCCTCCTGTGGCGTCGTCCGCGCGAACACCTGGATGAAGTCGGCGTAGGGCGCGTTCGTGATCCACTGTTTCTGCCCGTTGATGACCCACTCGTCGCCGTCTTTCTCGGCGGTCGTGCTCATGTTCGGCGAGTCCGAGCCGACGCCGGGTTCGGTCTGCCCGAACGCCGTCGATTTCTCGCCGGCGATGGTCGGTTCCAGGTACGTCTCGACCTGGTCGCCCTCGGCCTGCAGGAGGAGGGGTTTCGGCCCCTCGGGACCCGCGAGGACGTGTTCGGTCAGCCCCGTCTCGTGGCTCGCGACGTGGCGTTTCGCCCGGTACCAGGTGACGTTGGACACGTCCTCGCCGCCGTACTCCTCGGGGAGGTTCATCGCGTAGAAGCCCGCGTCCGCGCTCTTCTTTCGGACCGTCTCGATGGCTTCCTGCACCTCGGGCACCAGCCGACCGTCCGGCTCGTGGCGGAGTCGTGGGTTCGCGTACGTCTCCCCCAGTTCGCTCTCCAGGGGTTCGACCTCCTGTTCGATGAAGTCGTCGAGGCTGTCGAGGATCAGCCGCGTCTCCTCGTCCGTCTCGAAACTGACGCCGGCCTGTGGCGTCTGGTCCTGTGTTGCCATACCACAGTAAATCGACCGAGCGTGTATCAATTTATCCCCTCTCGACCGTGGCGGCCACCCCCGCGACCGCTCCGCTCACTCCTCGGCGGACAGTTCGACCTCGTCGAACCGGTCGCGCAGGGCCATCTTGTCGAACTTCCCCGTCGAAGTCTTGGGAATCTCGTCGACGAACTGGTACTCGTCGGGGAGCCACCAGTCCGGGAACGACTCGGCGAGGTGGGTTTCGAGGTCGTCGGCGGTCACGGCCGCATCGCCCGGGGTGACGACGACGGCCATCGGCCGCTCCTGCCACTTCTCGTGGGGGATGGCGATCACCGTCGCCTCCGCCACCGCCTCGTGGGCCATCAGTTCGTTCTCCAGGTCGACCGAGGAGATCCACTCGCCGCCGGACTTGATGACGTCTTTCTTCCGGTCGACGATGTCGATGTAGCCGTGTTCGTCCATCGTCGCGATGTCGCCGGTCTTGAGCCACTGGTCCTCGGTGAACGACTCCGCGTTCGCGTCCGGCCGGCCGTGGTACTCGTCGACCACCCACGGCCCTCGGACTTCGAGTTCGCCGAAGTCCTCGCCGTTTTTCGGCACCTCGTTGCCGTCCTCGTCGCGGATGCGGATCTCGATGCCGGGTACGGGGATACCGGCTTTCGAGAGCAGCCGGTACTGCTCCTCGGGGGGCAGTTCCTCGGTCTCTCGGCGGAGCTTCGAGACGGTGCCGAGCGGCGAGGTCTCGGTCATGCCCCACCCCTGGAGGATGGGCGCGTCGTAGCGCTCGTCGTAGGTCCGGATCAGCGACTCCGGTGGGGCCGACCCGCCCACAGTCAGGCGGTCGATGTTCGAGATGTCGACCTCCGGGTGTTCGTCGAGGTACTCGGCCATCCCGAGCCAGATGGTCGGGACGCCCGCAGAGAGCGTCACGCCCTCCTGATCGATGAGTTTCGCGACCGGTTCGGGGTCGTTGTGGACGCCCGGGAGGACCTGCTTCGCGCCGACGAACGTCGCGGTGTAGGGGATCCCCCAGCCGTTCGCGTGGAACATGGGCACCACCGGCAGGACCGTGTCGGCCTGACTGACCGCCGTCGTGTCGACGTGGCTCGCCATCATGCTGTGGAGGTAGATGCCGCGGTGCGTGTAGGCCACGCCCTTCGGTTTGCCCGTCGTCCCCGAGGTGTAGCACATACCACACTCCTCGTCCTCGTCCAGGTCCGGCCGGTCGTACTCGGTCGGCTGGTCCGCGATGAGGTCCTCGTAGGCGACGACGGGGTCGAGGTCGGTGTCGGGTACCTCCTCGCCGAGGACCACGTACTGCTCGACTGTCTCGAAGGCGTCGGCGTTCGCCTCGACCTTCTCGAGGAAGGGGGGCGCGACGAACAGCACCTCGTCCTCGGCGTCGTTGACGATGTACTGGAAGTGGTCGTCGGGCAGCCGCATATTGCACATGTGGATGCTCCGCCCCGAGATCGCCGGCGCGAAGTACAGCTCCAGGTGCCGATAGGTGTTGACCGCGACCGTCGCGATCCGGCCGCCCCGCTCGACGCCCAGTTCGTCCATGGCGTTCGCCAACTGTGCCGCCCGGTCCGCCATCTCCCCGTACGTGTAGCGGTGGAGCGACCCGTCGAGTCGCTTCGTCACGATCTCGCGGTCCGGATACAGTTCGTCCGCCCGGTCCAGTATCTTGTCGACCGTCAACTGCGCGTCCATCATAGTGGTACGATACCATGCAACAGAAGAAACAAATAGTTTCGCCCCTGCCGGGGTGGTTCGGCGGGGGGCCAGCAGTACCGTGAACGCCCGGGGGGTTTTTGACGCTCGCGGGGGCAGGGGGCGTATGCGACTCGATGGAGTACGCGTACTCGACCTCTCGCGTCTCCTGCCCGGCCCGTACGCGACACAGTTGCTCGCGGACGCCGGCGCGGAGGTCGTCAAGATAGAGGACACGGACAGCGGCGACTACGCGCGCATGATGCCGCCGTACACGGACGAGGGAGTCGGCGCCGTCTTCGACGCCGTCAATCGGGGGAAGCAGAGTGTCGCGCTCGACCTCAAGGACGACCGCGGCCGCGAGGCGCTCCTCGCGGTCGCGGAGACGGCCGACGTGGTGTTCGAGCAGTTCCGCCCCGGCGTCGTCGACCGTCTCGGCGTCGACTACGAGAGCGTCCGCGAGGTCAACGAGGACGTCGTCTACTGCTCGCTGTCCGGGTTCGGCCAGACCGGTCCCGAGGCCGACCGCGTCGGGCACGACCTCAACTACGTCGGCATGGCGGGCCTGCTCGACCTCACCCGCGAGGACCCGGACAGCCAGCCACAGATTCCCGGCTACCCCATCGGCGACATGGCCGGCGGCCTGTTCGCCGCCTTCTCCATCGTCGGCGCCCTGCTCTCCCGCGAACTCGGCAACACGGGCGGCGAGTACGTCGACGTTGCCATGACCGACGTGGTCAACTCCTTCTCGCAGGCGGTCGCCTACGACGCGCTCGACGGAGACGAGCCGCGGCCCGGCGAGACGCCGTTGACCGGCGGCGTCCCGTGGTACGACGTCTACGAGTGTGCCGACGGCCGCTACGTCACGCTGGCCGCTCTCGAACCGAAGTTCTGGGCAACCTTCTGCGAGGCCGTCGACCGCCCGGACCTCACCGACACGCACATGACCGAGGACCCGGCGGAACTGGCGGCGCTCCGGGAGGAAATCGAATCGGTCTTCGCCGAGCGCACGCGCGACGAGTGGGAGGACGAACTCGGCGAGGTCGAGGCGATGGTCGCACCCGTCCAGACGGCCGCCGAGTCCCTGACGAGCGACCGGGCCGAGGCGCGCGACCTCGTCGAACGTGGCGAGGGCGGACCTCGCGTCGGGTTCCCCGCGCTCGCCTCGGAGTCGCCGGCCGACGCCGGCGGCCCGGCACCGGGGCACGGCGAACACACCGACGCCGTCCTCCGCGAGGCTGGCTACGACGAGGAAACCCGTACCGACCTCCGCGAGGCGGGCGTCATCCAGTAGCGGCTCGGACCCGCCGGCAAACGGAACTTTTTGTAGCATGCCGTCGTCTCCGGAGCTATGCCAACAGGCGTGCTCCTGCCACCGGCGGACGTGCTCGACCCGGTCGGAATCGCACAGACTGCGGAATCGATCGGCTACGACTCGGTCTGGCTGCCCGAACTCTGGGGCAGCGACGCCTTCGTCCAGCTAGGCGTGCTCGCCTGCGAGACCGACGACGTGATGCTCGGCACGGCCATCGCCAACGTCTTCTCGCGGTCGCCGGCCGTCCTCGCGATGGCCGCCGCCACAGTCGACGACTTCGCAGGCGGCGACCGCACCATCCTCGGCACCGGCGTCAGCACGCCGAAGGCCATCGAGGACTGCCACGGCGTGCCCTACGAACAGCCGGTCCGGCGCGCCCACGAGACCATCGCCGTCGCCAAGGGCTACCTCTCGGCCGGCGACGACCGCGTCGAGTACGACGGCGAACTCGTCTCCGTACAGGACTTCCCGGCGCTGGACGCCGAGGTCCCGGTCTACCACGCCGCACTCGGCCCCGCGAACCGCCGGGTCGTCGCCCGCCTCGCCGACGGCTGGATTCCCCACAACGTCCCATTCACCCGATTGGACGAGGCCTTCGAGGAAATCGAGGAGACGGCACGTGAGGCCGACCGCGACCCCGACGACATCACCGTCGCGCCCTACGTCCCCGCCGCCGTCAGTGACGGCCCCGAGGAGGCCCGCGACGCCATCCGCGGCCACGTCGCCTACTACGTCGGCAGTGGCGAGGGATACCGGAGAGCCGTCGCGCAGTCGTTCCCCGACGCCGCCGACGAGATCGCGAGTCACTGGGCCGACGGCGACCGCGGGGCCGCCCGCGGCGCCGTCACCGACGAGATGATCGAAGCACTCGGCGTCGCCGGCACGCCCGAGGAGGCGCGTGCACAGCTCGCCGCCCTCCAGGACGGCATCGTCGACCTCCCCATCGTGACCGTCCCACAGCAGGCGACGGACCTCGCCCTGGAGACGATCCAGGCGCTCGCGCCGGAGTGAGTACTCGTCACCGCCGATCCGGAACGTCCAGTTCGGCGGCCATGTCCGCGATTTCGGCCTCCAGCTCCTCGATGCGTGCCCCCAGGCGGGCGAACTCCTCGCTGTTCGACAGCGCCGCGTTCGGCTTCTCGATCTCGAGGACGTTGCGTTTGATCTTCAGCGACGACAGTTCCCGCTGTCGCTCGTCGTAGGTCTCGAGCGCCAGCAGTCGGTCGACGGTCTCGCGGAGGGCTTCTTTCCCGACCGGCTTCACCATGTAGTCGTCGATGCCGAGTTCGACGATGTCGAAGTCCGGATTGACCGCGGTCACCATCGCCACGCGACAGTCGATGCCGCGGCGCTGTATCGCCGCCAGCACGTCGTCGCCGGACAGTTCCGGCATACGACGGTCGAGCAGGACGGCATCGACCTCGGTCGCCGCCAACCGTTCGAGTGCCGCTTCCCCTCCGTAGGCCGTCCGTGCGTCGTACTCCGCGTCGAGAACGCTCGCGTAGGTGTCGGCCGCCCGTTCCTCGTCGTCGACGACCAGCACCGTCGGCGCTGACCCATCCTCGTGGCTCATCGATTTCTCGATTCGTTGTCGGCCACCAGAAATAAAACCCGGCCCCGCTCCGACGGTAGTGTTCAGATTAGCTGGTTCCATGCGAAGGCGAACGATCGGAGCCAGTCGTCAGCTGTGTCTCGCTCGGCGTTGCTGAAACAGTTTGAGAACGAAGAAGTACGTCGTTTTCCCTCACGAAAGACACGTTCGACGCTGTTCCGATTTCCGTGGCGTTCGTATCTGAAATCGAGGCCGTGTCGCTGGCAGGCGTCTTTCAGCGGTGCTGCGCCATCGACGAGAAACACGGCGTCGTCCACGTCGTGTTTCTCGCGGAGTTCAGCAAAGAACGCGTGAGCGAGCGCGTTTGTTCTCACCGGCTCAAGCTTTGTATGGAGTAATTCGTTCGTTTCGGGATCGACCGCAGCGTACAGCCAATATTGCTCGTTGTTGAGTCGGATCACAGTCTCATCGACCGCAACGTGATCCGGGCAGCGTCCAGTTTCGGGCTGTAGATCTGCCTTGTGAACCCAATTATGGACGGTGGACCGCGCTCGTTGGACACCGAATACCTCAAGAATCGAAACGGTATTCGAAAGCGAAAGACCAGCGAGATGCAACTGAATACCGAGCTTCATCAGCAGTCGCGGTGTCGCCTCGCGTTCAACAAACTCTAAGTCGATCTGGGCGATACTACCGCCGAGGCGTGTGTTTTCGGGCATAGACCACTCAGAAAACACACCGCCTCACTCTTCATCCTTATCTGAACACTACCGCTCCGACGCCGCGTTTACGGGGAGGCTAGCCGCCCGATCCGGCGACCCGCGGTCCCGACACCGCAAACCAGTCAGTACGTGAACAGGTCGACGCCGCCAGTGACGCCGATGACCTGGCCGGTGATGTAGGAGGCCTGTTCGCTGGCGAGGTAGGCGATGAGGTTCGACACGTCCTCCTCGCGGCCGAGGTTGCCCATCGGCGTCGCACGAGCGATGTCCGCCCAGTGTTCGTTGATGTTGTCGATCTGTTCCGGCGGGAGGTCGGCGAGGTCGCCCACGACGATAGAGGGCGTGATAACGTTCGAGGTAACGCCCTCCGGCGCGCCCTCCAGTGCGAGCGTCTTTCCGAAGCCGATGAGCCCGGCTTTCGTCGTCGAGTAGGAGAGCTGCCCGTAGCCACCGAAAGCACCGGCCATCGAGGACATCGAGATGACCCGTCCCCAGCCGCGCTCGCACATGTTGGGGAAGATCTCCCGGGTGATGTTGTACGTCCCCGTGAGATTGATCTCCATGTCACGGTCCCAGAGGTCCTCGGAGAGGTCGCCGGCGCGGCCGACCGCGTCGACCATCCCGGCGTTGTTCACGAGGACGTCGACGCCGCCGGTTTCGTCCTGGAGGTCCTCGACCGTCTCGGCGACCCGGTCGCGGTCCGTGAGGTCACACTCGACGGCGATGGCGTCCCCGCCATCCTCTTCGATCTCGTCTGCGACCTCCTTCGCGCCGTCCTCGTCCACGTCGAGGACGACGACCTCTGCCCCTTCCGCTGCGAGGATACGGCAGTCCTCGCTTCCGATACGACCTGCGCCCCCCGTCACGAGGGCCGTCTTGTCGTCGAGTCCGAAATCCATTGCAAGGGACTCACTCACTCCCCTCTGCGATAAGCGTTCGGCCTCAGAAGCGAGGCCCACGTCCACTCGTGGGACTGCGGACGCTGTTCGTTCAGTCCGCGATACCGACGATTTCGAGCAGGTCGCGGTGGTCCTCGGCGTGGAAATCTACTGCGTCGTCGCCGACGACGCAGCATCCGTCGCGCTCGGCGTCCGTGATCTCCTCGGCCGCAGTGCCGCCGTAGGCGACGGTCCACAGGCCCGCGGCCGTGCCGCCCTGCATGTCGTGTTCGTAGCGGTCGCCGACGTACAGCGACCGTTCGGGTGCGACTCCCTCCGCCTTCCCGAGCGCGTCCGCGAACATCCGCTCGTCGGGTTTCTTGAAGCCCACGCCCTCAGAGGTGGTGATGCCGTCGACGGTGTCGCCGAGGCCGAACCGGTCGAGCATCCGGTGGGCCTCCCAGGTGTCGATGTCCGAGACGATACCGAGGTAGAGGCCGGCCTCGTCGAGTCGCTCGATGGTTTCGACGATATTGGGCTCCGGCTCCAGCGCCGCTGCGGTCGCGCGCTTGAAGCCGGGACGCCACGCCTCCTCGTCGATGTCCTCGACCAGCGCCCGGAAGGCCCGGCGGTAGCCCTCGCGGGCAGTCTTGTACTCCCTGCCCTCGCCGGATTTGAAGTAGTCGCCCAGCGCCTCGCGCCAGGTCGCGAGGGCCTCGTCGGGATCGAGGTCGTGCTCGGCGGCGAACTCCCGGAGGTAGTCGGCGTAGCCCTGCCGGATCGAGGGGAGGTTGACGATGACGCCGCCGATGTCGTAGAAGACCGCGTCCCACGAGTCGGGGAGATCGTCGGTCATGCGTGCGTGAACTGCCGGATGCCGTCCTCTGTCGTGCTCTCGGCCTCGCCGTCACGCTCCAGTTTGGCGAGCGCGCTCATCGTCTCGATGACGAGATACCGCATATCCCGCGAACCGGAGCGCTCGAAGGCCACGTCGACCGCGGTCCTGCCCTCGTCCTCGAGGAGGTCGGCGGTCTTTGCCATCAGGTGATCGAGGCTCTCCCGGTCGTCGGCGACCGCGCCCTGCAGGTCGGTGTGGGCGGGGTCGTGCCCGGTACAGACTCTGTCGGCGTCGATCTCGGCGAGGCGGTCGAGTGCCGTGTAGTAGGCGTCGATGGCCTCCTCGTAGCCGTCGTCGAAGCCGACGTGCATCGCGACCGGCCGGAAGGTCTCCAGCGCGGTGTCGCCGGCGAACAACACCGACTCCCCGCCGACGTCGGTCCGGTAGACGAGGTGGTCCGCCTGGTGGCCGGGGGTGTGCGTCGTCTCGAACGTGAACGGGCCGACCTCGATCTCGCCGCCGCGGGGCACCCAGTGGTCGACCCGCTCGCTCGACAGGAGACTGCTGTCCCGCTCCAGGGACTCGACGGACATCTCGACGGCCTTCTCCAGGTACTCGCCGCGGAGACCCGCCGCGGTCGCGTTGCGCTCGACCGTCGATCTCAGGTCGTCCGGGTCGCGGTCGAACCGCTCGTCGATGCCTTTCGGCGCGTAGACGGTGGGGTCGGCTTCCTCGACGATGGCCGGCACCTGCCCGACGTGGTCGACGTGGGGGTGGGTGATGACCAGATGCTCGATATCGGCGACGGTCAGATCGCGCTCGGCCAGGCCAACTTCGAGTTCCTCGCGGGCGTCCTCGCCGGTCATGATGGCGTCGATCAGGATCGGCTCCGAACAATCGATGAGGTACGCCGCGACGTTGCCGGGCGGCCAGTCGACGTTGCCCTCGATCCGCTCGACGACCGCCGCCTCGCTTCGCTCTCTCGCGTCCTGCTCACTCATTGTCCCGGATAACAATCCTGAATCTGTTAAGCGTTGGGCTTCCGCGACACGAACCCGCTGTTTCCGAACAGTAGCCCGCATAAACCGGCGCTTTTTCAGTATCGGCCGCTCTCGCCCGGGCTTTCCCACCGCGGGAACGACGCGACGAGGGTGAAAAGACGCCGGCGGCACACCATACTTTATTAACGATGCTCTCGAAGGCAGGGGATAGAGGTTAACAATGGTAAGTTACGAGTGCCGAGCGTCCACGACGGGCGCGGTGGCAGTATGCTAGAGCAGTTCAGTGTCGCGGGAAAGACGGCCATCGTGACGGGGGCGTCCCAGGGGATCGGGCGCTCCATCGCCGCGCGGTTCGCGGACGACGGCGCCGACGTGGTCATCTGCTCGCGCGAGCAGGAGAAAGTCGACGACGTGGCCGCCGACATCAACGACGGCGACGGCGGGCAGTGCGTTCCCATCGAGTGTGACGTGACCGACCGCGACGCCGTCGAGGCGCTCGTGGACGCCACAGTCGAGGAGTTCGGCGGCGTCGACGTCCTCGTCAACAACGCCGGCGCCTCCTTCATGGCGAACTTCGAGGCCATCAGCGAGAACGGCTGGAAGACCATCGTGGACATCAACCTCCACGGGACCTACCACTGCACGCAGGTCGCGGGCGAACACATGCGCGAGAACGGTGGCGGAACCATCGTCAACTTCGCCTCTGTCGCCGGCCAGAACGGCGCGCCGTACATGAGCCACTACGCCGCGGCCAAGGCCGCCGTCGTCAACCTCACGAAGACGCTGGCCTTCGAGTGGTCCGAGGACCAGGTCCGGGTCAACTGCATCGCGCCCGGGTTCGTCGCCACGCCCGGCGTCGAGAGTCAGATGGGCGTCTCCGCGGACGAACTCGACCGCGACGACACCCACCGCCGGATCGGCCTCGAAGAGGAGATCGCCGACATCGCACAGTTCCTCTCCAGTCAGGCCTCATCTTACATGACCGGCGAGACGATCACCGCCAAGGGCGTCCCGCAGATCGACGAATCGCCCGACATCTGAGGCGGACGACGACGGCGGTTCACTACGCTTTCCCACGTGGGTAGAAACGGGCGACAGCACCCGGAAGGTTAAACTATTAGTCGCCGGCGCGCGCGAGGTCGGTATGACCAAACGTGACGTGTTCCTCCCGGTCGCAGCACAGCCAAGCGTCGAGACGCTCGTCGAGCAGGCCCAGAACGCCGAAGACCTCGGCTACGACCGCGCCTGGCTCCCCGAGACCTGGGGCCGGGACGCCGTGACCGTCCTCACGAGCATCGCCCACGGTACCGAGGAGATCGGTATCGGCACCTCCATCATGCCGATCTACTCCCGGTCGGCGACGCTCATCGGGCAGACCGCCGCGACCCTGCAGGAGGTCTCCGACGGCCGCCTGCGGCTCGGCCTCGGCCCCTCCGGCCCCATCGTCATCGAGAACTGGCACGGCAAGGACTTCGCGAACCCGCTGAAGTACACCCGCGAAACCGTCGAGGTCATCAAGGAGGTCCTCTCGGGCGAGACGGTGAACTACGACGGCGAGTACTACGACCTCCAGGGGTTCCGCCTGCGCTGTGACCCGCCCGAGCCGATGCCTGCCATCGACGCCGCCGGGATGGGGCCGAAGTCCGTCGAACTCGCGGGCCGCTTCGCCGATGGCTGGCACGCGCTGATGCTCACGCAGGAAGGCATCCGCGACCGCCTCGAGGACTTCGACCACGGCGCCGACCTCGGCGACCGCGACCGCTCCGAACAGGAGGTCACACTCTCGCTGACCTGTTGTGTCGACGAGGACCGCGAGCGTGCCCGCCGACTCGTCAAACAGCATATCTGCTTCTACATCGGCGGCATGGGGACGTTCTACCGCGACGCACTCGCCCGGCAGGGCTACGAGGACCTCGCGAACGAGATTCACGACAACTGGGACGACGGCGACCGCGAACAGCTGGTCGCGGACTTCCCCGACGACCTGCTCGACGAACTCGCCGTCGCTGGCACCCCTGATGAGTGCCGCGAGAAACTCGCCGAGTTCGAGGGCATCGACGGTGTCACGTCCGCGAGCATCTCGTTCCCGCGAGCCGCCGAGCAGGACGACATCCTCCGGACGGTCGAGGCGCTGGCACCGCAGTAACCCGACGCTTCGGTATCGTTTTGGACCGCTGTCACGTACCCTCACATATGCGCACGAAACCAGCGGTTGCCCTGTCCGCGGGTATCGTCGCTGCGATGTTCGCCGCGAGTTTCGTCGTCGGGCCTCGCCTCCCGGAGACGATGGTCACCCACTGGGACGCGACCGGGACGGCGAACGACACGATGCCGAAGTTCTGGGGGCAGGTGGCCGTCCCCGCGATCACGGCCGGCGTCCTTGCACTGACCTTCCTCGCGCCGAAGATCGACCCGAAGCGACGGAACATCGAGGCCTTCCGCGACGCCTACAACGAGTTCCTGGTCGTCCTCGCGGCCTTCCTCGCGCTCACGCACGGCGTCGTGCTCGCAGTCAATCTCGGCTACGACCTGCCCATCGAGACCGTGGTCTTCGGCGCGGTCGGGCTGCTCGTGTTCTATCTCGGCTCCCTGATCGGGCGGGCCGAACAGAACTGGGTCGTCGGCATCCGAACGCCCTGGACGCTCTCGGACGAGAACGTCTGGAACCGGACCCACGAGGTCGGCGCGTGGCTGTTCCGGCTCTCGGGCCTGCTCGCCGTCGTTGGTGCGTTCACCGGCCCGTACGCGATCTATCTCGTCGTCGGCCCACTCGTCCTCTCCGCGCTTGGCCTGACCGCGTACTCCTACTACCTCTACGCGAGCCGCGACGGCGACGACAGCGTCGGGGCCGGCTGACCCGTTGCCGGCCCCTGTCCAGCGCCGGCGGTAGTTATCGGCCGCGATAATTCGGCAGTTGCGACTAAGTAGCGACGTCAACGACGAGGACACGAGATGGACCGTGCAGGCTCGATAGACGTGCTGGTGGTCGACGACAGCGACTTCTTTCTCGACGTGACGGCGGACAAACTGGCGGAGCACGGCTTCGAGACGCGAACGGCGACCGACGCGGACGGCGCACTGTCGGCGCTGGAGCACCGTGGCGTCGACTGTGTCGTCAGCGACTACCAGATGCCCGCGATGGACGGGCTGGAGCTGTACGAGCGCGTCGACGAGCGCTTCGGCGTGCCGTTCGTACTGTTGACCGGCGAGGGCGACGAGGCGGTCGCCAGCGAGGCCATCAGCGCGGGCGTCGACGACTATCTCCGGAAGGAAGCGGTCGTCGACGCCGAGCAGTTCGAACTGCTGGCAAACCGGATCGAGAACGTCGTCTCCCAGTACCGGACCAGTCGGAAGTACGAACGGCTCCTCGACAACACGCCCGACGAGATCGCCGAAGTCGGTACCGACGGCGAGATTCTGGCCGTCAACGACGCGATCACCACGGCTCTGAACGTCGACCACGGCGATCTCATCGGCGAGCAGTTATCGGAGATCTTCCCCAGGGAAGTCGCCGCGAACCGCCTCGAACAGGGTCGGCGCGCTCTCACCGCCGGGAGCGCGGTCACGTTCCAGGACAACATCGGCGTCCGTCACTTCCACAACATCGCGGTACCGCTGGTCGAGGGTGGCGGGCACGAGACGATCCAGTTCATCTCCCGGGAGATCACCCAGCAGAAACACCACGAGCGCGAACTCGAGACGAAGACGGAGGAACTGGCCGTCATCAACCGTATCGTGCGCCACGACATCAACAACGACGTACAACTGCTGATGGCCTGGGCCGATGGCGTCGCCAGCAGCGTCGACGAGGACGGCGTGGAGTACGTCCAGCGCATCCAGGATACGTGTGATCACATCGCCGAACTGACCGCCATCGCCCGGGACTTCGTCGAGTCGCTGGAGGACGAGGAGTCGGTCGACATGGAACCGGTAGCCCTCGACGCCGTCCTCGAGAGCGAAGTCGAGAAGAAACGCGACACGTTCGCGGACGCGACGTTCCGGGTCGACGGCGACCTGCCCTCGATGTCGGTCCGGGCGAACGAACTACTCGCTTCGGTGTTCGGGAACCTGCTGAGCAACGCCGTCCGCCACAACGACGCCTCGGAGCCGACCGTCGAGGTGCGCGCCGAGACAGACGCCTCGACAGCCCGGGTGGTCGTCGCCGACGACGGGCCGGGTGTCCCGGAGGACCGCCGCGACGAGATCTTCGGCAAAGGCGAGATGGGACCGGAGAGCCCCGGCACTGGGATCGGACTCTATCTCGTCCACACGCTCGTCGAGCAGTACGGCGGGTCCGTCCGGGTCGAGGACGCCGACCTCGGCGGGGCGCAGTTCGTCGTCGAGTTGCCGATACACGAGCGAAAGGCGCACGATGGCGAGTCGGTGTTCGGCAGCAGTTAACAACTCACGGCGCTGTCGGGAATGCTCGAACAGCTGAAAGGCCTCGGTTCGTGGGGTTAACTATTTTGAGCGTGGCCCACGCAGGGACGGTATCCATATGACAGACGGATACACGGGCGCGGACCTGTTCGTGGACGCGCTCGAACAGT
Organism: Halorientalis marina; assembly: GCF_023028345.1. Classification (GTDB taxonomy): domain Archaea; phylum Halobacteriota; class Halobacteria; order Halobacteriales; family Haloarculaceae; genus Halorientalis; species Halorientalis marina. The sequence goes on from NZ_CP095487.1 coordinate 1,763,126, forward strand.
ACGGGGTCGAACACGTGTTCGGAAACCCCGGCACGACCGAGCTACCGGTGATGAATGCACTCAGCGGGAGCGAGCTGGAGTACGTGCTCGGCCTCCACGAGGACATCGCGGTCGGGATGGCCTCCGGATACGCCAGCACCCGCCGGTACCACAGCCACCGCGACGACAGTATCAATCCCGCCGGCGTCGTGAATCTCCACATCACGCCCGGCCTCGCACACGGCATCGGGAACATCTACGCCGCGCAGTTCGCGGGCACGCCACTGGTCGTCACCGCCGGGAACCACGAGCGGGACTTCCGCCACGAGGAACCCCTCCTGTACGGCGACCTCATCGAGATGGTCGACCAGTTCACGAAGTGGAGCGACGAGGTCCTCCACGTCGACGCCCTCCCGACGATGCTCCGGCGCGCCTTCAGGACGGCGCTCACACCCCCCACGGGACCGGTCTTCCTCGGGCTTCCGGTCGACGTGATGATGGACGAGACCAGTCCCGAGGAGATCGAACCGCTCGGTCCCATCCCCAACGCCGGCCGTGGCGACCCCGCCCAGATCGACCGGGCCGCGGACCTGCTCGTCGAGGCGGACGACCCCGTCCTGGTGCTCGGCGACCACGTCGCCCGCGCCGGGTCCGACGCCGTCGACCAGGCCGTCGAGTTCGCGGAGACCGTCGGCGCGCGTGTCCACGGCGAAATCCTCGCCTGCGAGGTGAACTTCCCGACCGGCCACGACCAGTGGGTTTCCTACATCCCGCCGGACGAGGGGCTGGCGAGTATGCTCATGTCCAGCGACACCCTGATTTTCGTCGGGTGTTCGACCAACACGACGCTGATGGGCCACGACGACGACCTCGTGGACTCCGACACCACCTGCATCCACATCTCCGACGACGACTGGCAGGTGGGCAAGAACGAACACGCCGACGCCGCCGTCATCGGCGACCCCGGCCTCGTGCTGGAAGATTTGACCGAACGCGTCGCGGCGCGGCTCGACGACGAGACCCGCGAACAGCGCCTCCAGACGGTGGAAACGATGAAAGCGTCGCTCTCGGACACCATCTGGTCGATGAGCGAGGACGAGAAGCCCGAGGGCGACACCCGCGCGTCGAAGGCCGAGCTCGTGGATTCCCTGCGGTCGGTTGCACCCGACGCGTACGTCGTCGACGAGGGTATCACCGCCAAGTACCCGCTCCTGATCCGCTGGGAGAAGGAGGCGGAGGGGATGATCTCGAACAAGGGCGGCGGCCTCGGGTACGGCCTCCCGGCCTCGGTCGGCGCGGCGCTCGCGGAGTCGATGACCGACGACCCACGCGACGTGATCGGCTACATCGGCGACGGGTCCTACCTCTACTACCCACACGCCATCTACTCGGCCGTGCGCCACGACCTCGACCTGACGGTCGTCATCCCGGACAACCGCAACTACCGCATCCTCAAGGACAACACCGTCAATCTCATGGGCGGCTCCGACGAGGACTACGACTTCGTCGGCATGGACTTCGAGCCGCCGGTCGACCTCGTGAAAAACGCGGAGAGCCACGGCGCCGACGCCCGCCGCGTCGAGACGCCCGACGAGATCGCCGGCGCGTTCGAGGAGGCCCTCCACAGCGACGGCGTGGACGTGCTCGACGTGCTCGTCCACGACTGAGCGGCAGTCGTCGCCGTCCCCGGCCCCATTTGCGACTCGCGAGGCTCGTCGCGGGCCTCAGTCGTCGTCGGCTTCCAGTTGGACGCGCTCGCCAGTCGCCGTCTCCCACCTTTTTGTTCCTCGGGTTCGCTCCCGATGGTCGCGAACCGCTCGTCACAAAAACGTGGGCGAAAAAGGCCGCGACTCGCGGGGCTCGTCGCGGGCCTCAGTCGTCGTCGGCTTCCAGTTGGACGCGCTCGCCAGTCGCCGTCTCCCACCTTTTTGTTCCTCGGGTTCGCTCCCGATGGTCGCGAACCGCTCGTCACAAAAACGTGGGCGAAAAAGGCCGCGACTCGCGAGGCTCGTCGCGGGCCTCAGTCGTCGTCGGCTTCCAGTTGGACGCGCTCGCCAGTCGCCGTCTCCGGGAATATCTTTCCCGGGTTCAGCGTGTCCCTGGGGTCGAGCGCGCGCTTGAGGTTCCGCATTGCCTCCACGCTGTCGGCGCCGTGTTCGAGTTCGAGGTACTCCCGCTTTCCGCGACCGACGCCGTGTTCGCCGGTGCAGGTGCCCCCCATCTCGATTGCCTTCTCCACGACTTTCTTGTAGATCTCCTGGCCGGCGGCGAGTTCGTCGGGGTCGCTCCGGTCGACCATCGCGGTGTAGTGGACGTTCCCGTCGCCAGCGTGGCCGAAGCAGGGGACGACGATGTCGTGTTCCTCGCCGAGGTCCTTGGCGTAGCGGATGACCTCCGGGAGCTTGCTGATCGGGACGGTGATGTCGCCGGGGTGGATCGGCCCGCGCTCGGGGTCCCACGTCTGGAGGGCGAAGGCCAGTTCCCGCCGGGCCTGCCAGAGCTCGTCCATTTCCTCCTCGTCGGCCATCTCGAAGCGGTCCACGTCGTGGGACTCGAAGATGGAGCGACAGAAGTCGATTTCTTCCCCGATGCCGTGGTTGGCGTGGAACTCCAGAAAGACCATCGGCGCGTCCGGGAGGTCGGTGCCGAGGTAGTCGTTCGCCATCGTCGCGCTGATGCCGTCGACGAGTTCGATCTTCGCCACGTCCACGCCCGAGCGCACGGCGTCGAACACCGCCTCTGCGGCGTCGTCCAGCGTCGGGAAGATGGCTCTGCCCCCACGAATCTGCTGGGGGATACCCTCCAGTTCCAGCGTCGCCCGTGTGACGACGCCGAGGGTCCCCTCGCTCCCGATGAGGATGTCCTTGAGGTTGTACCCGCTGGACGTCTTGACCGCCTTCGAGCCAGCCTCGACGACCGAGCCGTCCGCAAGCACCGCCTCCAGTTCGAGCACCCAGTCGGCGATCTCGCCGTACTTGACGGTCTGCATCCCGCTGGCGTCGTTGGCGATCATCCCGCCGATGGTCGAGATGTCCCCCGAGGAGGGGAGCGGCGGAAAGAAGAGCCCCTCGGACGCGACCGCGTCGTCGATCTCGTCGCCCATCACGCCCGGTTGGACGTCGATCTGGAAGTCGTCGGGGCGGACCGCCAGCACCGAGTTCATCCGGTTCATGTCGAGACTGATACCGGCGTACTCGGGGACTGCGTTACCTTCGAGGGAAGTCCCAGCAGCGTAGGGTGTGACGGGGACGCCGCGGTCGTTGGCGGCTTCGAGAACCGCGGAGACGTCCGCGGTGGACTCGGGGAAGACGACGGCGTCGGGCGTGACGCCGGTACCGGCCTCGTCGGCCGCCCAGTCCGCGGCGTGGCTGTCACGTGCCGCGTCGCCGAACGAGACCCTGTCCTCCGGAACGACATCGGTGAGGAACGAACAGTCGTGGCTCATGTCCGTAACGGGGGGTCCGCCCCGACAAAAAGGTACGCCGTCAGATACACGGCCAGTCATATCGGGCGACTCGTAACCTTTGTTTGCGAGGAATTCGTGTAATGACTACCAGTGTTAACGCGTAGGTAGCTACGGACGAACGTCGCACGACACTTCTTCTGGTACTGGGGGTCGGGCTGGTGATCGCAGGGACGGCTCTCGGCTGGTACGGACACACCGCCGGTGGCGAGGTGGAGACACGGGAAACGACCTTCGAGACGGCGTCAGGCGTCCAACTCGACGGAACGGTGTATCTGCCAGCTGACGCCTCGACCGAGACCCGCGGCCGGGTGTGCTCGCGGTCCACGGCTACACCGGGTCGCGCGGCACGATGGGAAGCTTCGGGACGGAACTCGCCCGCCGGGGCCACGTGGTGCTGGCGATGGACCAGTCGGGCCACGGCACCTCCGACCCGCCGGCTTTCGCCGACGGCTGGGGCGGCCCGGCGGGGCTCGCCACGCTGCGGTCGCTGGAATCCGTCGACGAGTCACGTGTCGGTCTCGTCGGCCACTCGATGGGTGGCTACTCGTCGCTGGCCGGCGCACGCGCCCACCCCGACGGGTAGGAGTCGCTCGTCCTCGCCGGGTTCTTCGTCGGCGGCGGCCCGATCCACGTCGCCCCGTGACCGTCCGCCGTCGCCGCGACAGCCGGTCATTCGGCGATACCGGGCCTCGTGCGAACCGTCGCCGGTGTGAGTTCGATTTCTATCGTCGTGACCCCGTCACGTCGGTAGTAGTGTAGCTGTCCACCGGACAGCTCCACGACCCAGCGGACGAGCCACAGGCCGAGTCCTCTGCTGTGTTGGAGGTCGGTGATGTCGCTGTTCTCGAAGACGGGCGCACGGAACTCCGCCGGGATACCCGGGCCGTCGTCCGCGACCGCGACGACGACGGCGTCGTCCGTCTCGCTGGCCGAGACGACCACGGAATCCCCGCCGTGTTCGACCGCGTTGTCGACGAGGGCCGCGATCGCCGCTCGGAGGTTCTCGATACCGAGGGCGACGACGTCCTCAGTCGCCTCCACGTCGATCCGCGTGCTCGGCTCCGTCCGTTCCCGTTCGGCCACGACACGCCTGCACAGGTGCCCCACATCCACCGGCGTGGGTTCGCGGTCGTCGAGGAGGGTCCGTTCGATGATCCGTGCGTCCTCCCCGACCTCGGCGATCTGCTCGGCACGGTCGACGAGAGTAGCCGCGAGTCGCTCGATTTCCGGGTCCGTCGCCCGGGTTTCGATCCGCGCAGCGGTCCCGAGGATGACCTGTAGATCGTTGCGGAGGTCGTGTCTGAACAGCCGGTGGACCACTTCCAGGTGCCGCTCGTACCGCCGCTCGTCCGTGATGTCGGTGTAGATCGCGAACCCGAACTGTGCACCGTCGCGCTGGTACGGAACGCCGCGATACAGGAACTCCCGTGAACCGGTCGCGGTCTCCCGGGTCACGAGGGCCGTGTTCGGTTTTCCCGCAGCCGTGCGCTCGTCGAAGCGGGTCGCCCGCCCACCGTCGCCGTCGGGGATGATGAACCGGTTGAGCGACTCGCCCAGGACCTCGTCCCGGTCGTACCCGAACGCGTCCTCAAACCCCCGATTGACCGAGCGAACGATGGGTGTCTCGTCGACGAGTTCGATCTCTACGACCGCGTCACCGATGAGTTCGAAGAGGTGCCCGAACCGGTCTTCCGGTGTCGAGTCGATCATGGTTCCGGGGCGACACGGTCCGGAAGGGAAACTGTCCGACTCCCATCATCGGTCGGTGACTGGTGGACGTGGAGTCGTCGCTGTTCGCCCGTCGAGGCCACTTCGAGGACCTGATCCGCAGCGCCGGCGTAGAACGCACCGAGCGTCGCCGCGACCGCGTCGTCGTCGACGACGTTCAACACGGTGTCGCCGGCGTCGAAGACACCGGAGTCGTTCTCGTAGCGCGCCTCGCGGGCCGCCTGCTCGCCGAGCGTGCGCACCTCGGCATCGATGTTTCCAACGACGAGGAGGGGGTCCTCCCGACGGTCGACCGTCGCTCCGTTGACGCTCGACAGCGACTCCGAACCGAGGTCGAACACGTTGTACCGGTCTCGCCACTCGTCGAACGCGTCGAGGACGAACAGCCGGTCTGCCTCGCGGGCCGTCCGGAGGTCGGTCTCGAAGGCGCTCGAAAGGACGGCCCGGTCGAGACCCGGCGGTGGCGTGAGCGAGACGGCCAGTCCCGAGTCGACCGCAGTCGCACAGAGTTGTGCCACGAAATCAGTTACCGAGACATCGGCATACCGGAGCACGACGCGACCGCCCAGGACGAGCCCAGCCGTCCGGTCGTCCACAGTCGGGATGCCCGTCGGGAGGGTCTCGACAGTCGCCGGCGAGAAGGGTGGCGTCGCCGTCTCGACGGTGTCCGCTATCTCGTGGACCATCCCGGTCTGCTCCGCCCTGGCCGCGCGTATCTCCGCGATCCGGTCCTCGATCCGCTCCGCGCGGTCGGCCGCGTCCTCACACCGGTCCGCGACGGCCTCGCTGACGCGTGCCTGTTCGTCCGTCGCGGCCGACATTGCCGAGACGTCGTCGGACGTCTCCTCGACAGCGTCGACGACGTCGTCGAGGCTGTCCGCGGCCCGTTCGACCTGTTCGGCGCTGGACTCGATCTCCTCGACTACTGTTCGGAGGCGCTCGACCGTCGTGTCGGTCGCCGAACGCACCTCCGCCAGCGTCGCTGCGATTTCGTCCGAAAGCGCCTGGGACTCGCCGGCCAGCGTCTTGATCTCGTCGGCCACGACCGCGAAGCCATCGCCCTCGCCGCCGGCTCGTGCGGCCTCTATCGAGGCGTTCAGCGCCAGCAGATTGGTCTGGTCGGCGATCTCGTCGATCCCGGCGAGCGCGTCCTCGATTTCGTCGATCCGCGTCTGGAGTCGCTCGACATCGGCCGTCACCGCTTCGCTCGTCTCGCGGACCGACGCGATTCCGTTCATCGCCGCCGCCGTAGCGGTACGGCCACGGTCGATGCGCTCCACGGCGTGTGTCGTCCGTTCGTCGATCTCCCCGGCACTCGCCGCGATCTCCTCGACGGTCGCGCTCAGGTCCGACACGTCGCCCAGAACCGATTGCATCTCCTCGGCCTGAACCGTCATTCGTTCGTCGATACTCGCCAATTCGTCGTCGACAGTCTCCGACGCCGTCCGGACCACCTCGAGTGCCCCCTGTGCGTTCATCAGGGTCCGGCGGTCCGCCGCCCCGTCCGCGTCGCCGCTCATTCGACGACTCCTCGTTTGTGACGAGAACTCCCGACCGCCTGGTTAATGCTGTTCAAACGTTTCATAATTGGCTCTAATGCTTCTCGAATAGGTAGCACGATTCAGCATTATTAAAATCGATGGTGGGTTACGATTAAATCCCTTAATGATTTTTGGAGTGAAGGTTGACGACTGCCACACGAGGCACTGTCCGTCGAGCCCCCGGTTCCGCCACGTGACACCGGCCCCGAACCACTTGGGTTTATGAGGGGTTGTTACCATTGTAAACCCATGCGTGTAGCTGAGATTACAGAGTTTGGAGACAGCAGCACGGTCGAGGTCACGGACCACGAGAAGCCGGAGCCCGGCGACGGGGAACTGCGCGTCGAGGTGAAGGCCGCGGGCATCAACTTCGCCGACATCATGCAGCGCCGCGGGCACTACCAGGGCGGTCCCGAACCGCCGTACGTGCCCGGGATGGAGGTCGCGGGCGTCGTGGACGCCGTCGGTGACGGTGTCGGCCGCGACGTGGGCGACGAGGTCATGGGCTTCGTCAACCACGGCGGGTACGCCGAGTACGCCATCGCCAACGCCAGCGGCGTGTTCGACCTCCCCGAGAACATGTCCTACGCCGAGGGTGCCGGCTTCCCCGTCCAGTTCCTCACCGCTCACAACTGCCTGTTCGAGTGGGGTGACCTGGAGGAAGACGAGCAGGTGCTCATCCACGCCGCTGCCGGCGGGGTCGGCACCGCGGCCGTCCAGCTCGCCAGCAACGCCGGCGCCGAGGTCTTCGGCACCGCGAGCACCGAGGAGAAGCTCTCCCTGGCCGAGGAACTGGGCTGTGACCACCCGATCCAGTACACCGAGGTGGACTTCGTCGAGCAGGTGAACGACATCACCGACGGCGACGGCGTCGATATCGTCCTCGACGGCATCGGCGGCGAAACCACCACCGAGAGCCTGAAAGCGCTCACTCACATGGGCCGGCTCGTCGCCTACGGCGCCGCCTCGGGCGAACCGGGCACGCCGAACACCGCCGACCTCCTCTTCAACAACCACTCCGTCATCGGCTACCACCTCGGACAGGCGATGCTCCGGACGCCCGGCAAGGTGTTCGGTGCCGTGCCGAAGCTGAACGGTGCACTCGAATCCGGCGACCTCGAGGTCATCGTCGGCCACGAGTTCGACCTCGAAGACGCCGCCGAGGCCCACCAGTTCATCGAGGACCGCAAATCCAGCGGCAAGGTCGTCCTGAAGCCCTGAACGGCCGGCCGGAGGCGCCCGGCCCCCCGAGGCTCGTCAGGCGTAGGCCTCGTCGAACTCGCGTTCGCGCCGCATCAGTTCCTCGACGCCGTGGTCGAGAATACCACGGCCCATCGCCGTCGGGCGATAGTACGTGTAGAACCCCTGGCTGTCCGCAGTCCGGCGCTTTCGCTTGTCGACCAGTCCCACGTCCACCAGTTGGTTGAGGTGGTAGTGGAAATTGTGGGATTCGGCATCGACCCCCCGCTTGAGTTCCGACGCGCTCAGTTCCTCGTTCTCGGTCAGCGTTCGGAGTATCTGAAACCGCGTCGGGTGGCCGATTGCCCGCTGCATCGCCAGGTACTCCTCGAGCGTGAGCCCGCTCTCGTCGGGCAGCGGCGGGTCCGGTCGACGCACGTCCTCGCCGGCGTGCCGGTCGGCTTCGCCCATCGTGATTCGCCTCTACCTCCTTCTTGCGACCGCCGTCACTTAGCCGTTGTCGAGTAGGTATTTGCTGACAACGCCTGTTTTTATAAGTGGTAGGATCGAACGAGTCACCGAATGCGCCAGCGGATCGTCGAGAACCTGCCGCGTCCAGTGGGGATTCCGAGGCGCTCGGTACGGTACGCTGCGAGCGGTTCCTGGTCTATCTGATGGGGCCGTACCGGTCGTTCGACGTCGAGGAGCTGCTACCGGCCGACGCCGACGTCGAGGCGGCGGCGCCGTCGTTCGCGACGTGGGACGAGGACGCCGGCGAGGACTCGGAGGACGACGTGTTGCGGCTGTTGCGCGAGACACGGGGCTGTCTCCGTGAGCGTGGATTCAACGCCTTCCTCGCGATAGACGTGGGGATTCCGCTCGACGAGATGGACGCGGCCTCACAGAGCATCGCGTTCGCTCGGGCGGCGAACGCGGTCGTGTTCGTCGCGCCGCAGGTCGGTGACAACCTCGGCGTCGGTGTCGAGATCGGGAGCGTCCTCGAAGCCCTGCTGGGAACCGACGGTATGTCGGGGCCGGCGGCCGAGGCGGACCCGCCGGACGCCGCGCGCCGGCTCATGGTCGCCGCGGAACCGGACGTGCGGAGCGCGATGCTCGGCGCCGTCAACGCGCGCTGGGACGCCAGCGTCCGGACGTTCACCGATACGGACGACCTCTGCCGGCTCTCGGCGACCTTCTGTACCCACATCGCGAACGGGGAACTATACGGGGGCCTCGACGAGCGAACCGGGTGAGTCGACGCGGGACGCGTCCTCCCCGGGGCAGACTTCGGTCGAACGTGGCGCCGACGACACGGCGACCGGCGCTACCGGCCCGTCGTCGGTGCGGGAGGTCCCCGTCTCCCTGCTGTGTCTCGACCCGTCCGTTTTCACTCCGGCACGGCCGCCGTGTCGATCCCGTCCCGTCGCCCGTCGAGCACCGCGAACCGCTCGCCGCGCCGCCGCTCCAGCCAGTAGAGCAGGCGCTCCGCCCACACCAGTTTCCGGCGCTTCATCGGTCCCACGTCGGGGTCGTCGAAGTCCCAGCCGACGAACCGGAGTTCTGCCGCGCCGAGGTGGTCCGCGAGGAACGCGGCGCGGTCGCCGTCGGTGAACCCCCCGACGTTCGCCACCGGTCCGACCGGCGCGGCCTGTGTGGTCGGGAGTACCCAGTCACCTTCGAAGGTAGGAACGTATTCCCGGACTGCTGGCACGTTGTCGCCGTGGGCGTGGACCGCGACCGGGACGCCGCGTTCGGTCAGGTCGCGGGCCGTCCCGGGCGTCTTGTCGAGGTCGGTAACCATACAGTCGACGTCGACGCCGGCGTCGAGCAGGCGGTCTGCGGCCGTCGAGGCGGCGACGACGGCGTCCGCGCTGGCGGCGCGGTCGGCCTCCGCGGGCAGTGACGGCCCCGCACCGGCGATGGCGACGGTCCGGCCGTTCAGCGGGAGTTGCGAGGTGTCGAACGGGCCGGTGAGGTCGGCCAGGATATCGCGGGCTCGCTCGTCGGCGGCGCGGTCGAACCCGAAGTCGGCGAGAATTGCCTCGTAGACCGGCTCCCACGTGGTGAAGTCCATGGCTGTAGCTCAACGAGTGACCCGAAATAAATCGAGGTGAGCCGAAATGGCACAACCTGGTACCCCTACCCGGGTGCCCTTTCGGCCTTCACACGTCCATTCAGGCGCATCTGGCATAAGTTTTCTCTTCGTGTCGGACATATTTCGGAAATCGAACACCCCGCCGCCCTCCGTCTGTTTTCCTCGTTGTTTACTCGGAATCTTCCGTTCGGGTCCGTTCGCCGACTGTATCGAGTGCGGCTTCGACGGATTCCGGCCCCTCGAAGCCGGCGGCGAGCCGGTTCAGGGTCCCGATTGTCCCGACCAGGAGGAGGCCCGAATCGCCACGGGCGACCGTGGCACCGTAGACGCCGGCGGCGTCGGCCAGCGCCTCGGTCGCCGTGGCGTCGAGACCGGACAGCTCGAACACGCGAAGCGCCGCGTCCTCGGCGTATGCCGTGTCGGCACCGATGCGGTCCAGGTGTCGCGAGGCCTCGCCGGCGGTCGTCACGTCGAGTTCCTCGACGCCGACGGCGCCGTCCCGGACGCGCTCCCGGGCGAAGGCGTCGCCGATGAGGGCGGCGTCCCGCGTCTCGGCCACGTCGTGAGTCCTGACGACGTGGGCACCTCGTTCGACGGCCATCGACGTGGCGGCGAGGCTGACCGGCAGCGCCCCCTCGGTGTCGCGGCCGGCGATCTCTCGGAGGAAGTTCTTCCGGTTGATCGAGACCAGAATCGGGTAGCCGTATCCCCGGAACTCCCGGAGTCGGCGGAAGGTCTCGCGGTCGTCCTCGAGGGTCTTGTCCTCGCTCCAGCCGCCGAAGGCCGGATCGAGGATCGTCTTGTCCGTGAAGCCGTTCCGTTCGAGCGCGTCGTAGATGTCGTCCGGGTCCTCGACCGCGCCCGGCCGTTCGAGATCGGGCGGTGACGCCATCTTCCCGACCGCTACGTCGTAGTCCGCACAGACGCGTGGCATCTCCGGGTCGGCGAACCCGCAGATGTCGTTGACCATGTCGAAGCCGCGTTTGAGGGCTTCCTCGGCCACCTCGTGGTAGCGCGTCTCGATGGAGAAGACGGCGTCACCGGAGACGCTCTCGATGGTCTCGATGGCCGTATCGAGCCGTTCGAGTTCCCCCTCCGCGGAGAGGACCTCGAACTTCTTGTTCGCCGACTCCAGACCGACGTCGACGATGTCGGCGCCCTGGTCGATCAGTTCCTCGTCGACGTAGGCTGCGGCCTCGCCGGCGTCGTCGTAGACGCTGGGCTTGTACGGCGACTCGCTGGAGACGTTCAACACGCCCATGATGCGGGGCGGGTAGTCGTCGCCGATCCCGAGGCCGGCCGCGTCCACGTTGCGCATACCCAGGCCAAGGGAGCCAGCGGCTAAAACGCCGTGCTTCTGGGCAGTCTATTCGCGGGTGGCGTCGGTCCCCGTTATCTCGAATCGAGCACCGCCTTCCGTCCCCTCCGTGACGCTGATCTCCCAGCCGTGCGCTGTGACTATCTCCGCGACGATGTTGAGCCCGAATCCGGTCCCGTCCTCGTCGGTGGTAAACCCGTGGTCGAACACCTGGTCGCGATCCTCGGCGGGGATGCCGGGGCCGTCGTCCTCGACGTAGAAGCCGTCCGTCAGCGTCCCGATCCGGACGGTCACGTCGTTGCCCCCGTGTTCGATCGCGTCGCCAGAACGCTCCGCGTTCTGGCTGCCTGTCGAGCCATGCTCGACAGCGTTCCGAAAGAGGTTCTCGAACAGTTGCCGGAGTCGACCCGTGTCGACGGAGAGCGTCTGGTCGGTGTCGACGATCACCTCGGCGTTGCCGGTCTCGACGGTCGCCCAACAGCTCTCGGCCAGCCGGCCGATGTCGACGGGCTCCGTCTCCTCGACCTCCTGTCCGTGTCGGGCGATCGCGAGCACGTCCTCGATGAGTTCCTCCATCCGAACGAGCTGTTCGTCGACGACCGCGAGGTGGTCGCAGTCACCGTCACGGGCGAGTTCGAGTCTGGACTGAGCGGCGTTGAGGGGGTTGCGCAGGTCGTGGGTGACGATACTGGCGAACTGTTCGAGCTGTTCGTTCTTGCGTTCGAGTTCTTGCTCGCGCTGGCGGCGGTCCGTGACGTCCTTGAGAACGCCGTCGAAGTAGACGTCCCCGTCGTCCTCTGTCAGGATCGCCGTCAGCGAGACGTCGATCCGCTCGCCCGAGAGCGTCTCGTGTTCGACCTCGAAGTCGGTGACGCGGCCGTTTTCCCTGAGCCGCCGGCTGAACTCCTCGCGGTCGTCACCGTCGACGTAGAACTCCCGGACGTCCCGGCGCAACAGCTCCGACTTCGAGTAGGCGTCGTAGATGGACACGAGTCCGGAGTTGACCTCCACGAACTCACCGCCGTCGTCGGGGGTCGTCCGGAAGACACCGATCGGGAGGTTCTCGACGATGGTCTCGTAGCGCTCCAGTTGGCGTTCGTAGGCTTTCCGCTGGGTAATGTCGGTATTGATAGCGACGAACCGGTCGATCTCGCCGGTTCCGTCCTCGATGGGAGCGACGGTCTGTTCGGCGACGTACCGCTGGCCGTCAGCGCGTTCGTTTATGACCTCGCCCTTCCAGACGTTGCCGGCGAGGATCTTGTTCCACAGCGAGGCGTAGAACTCGGGCCGGTGTTCGCCGGACTTGAGGATCCGGGGATTCGAGCCGACCGCGTCCGTCCGGGAGTAGCCCGTCGCCTCCTCGAAGGCCGGGTTGACGTACTCTATCGTCCCGTCGGTGTCGGTGATGTAGACCGCGTGGCCCGCCTGTTCGACGGCCTGTCGGAAGCGACGGAGGTCTCGGGCTTTGCGTTTCCGATCCGTCACGTCCGTCAGCGTCAGGACGACGCCGCCGATGGACGGATTCGACAGCTGGTTACGACACCGACACTCGACCCACCGTGGCTCGTCGTCCGTCGCCAGGACGCGGAACTCGCCGGTGACCGTCCGCTCCGGGTTCGCGAGGACGGCGTCGAACAGGCTCTCGGCGCTGTCGGCGTCGTCAGGGTGAACAAAGGCCGTCACGTCCTCGCCGACCAGCGCCGACGTCCCACACCCCAGGAGCCGCTCGGCCGACGGGTTCGCGTACTCGATGCGCAGCGACTCCGCGACGACACAGATAGCGCCTGTCGTCTCCGCCAGGAGCGCGGCCGACAGTTCGTCCGACCCCCCACCGCCCGTACGGCCGTGCCCGACCACGTTCCGGACACGACTGGCGACCGTCGCGTAGGGAGCTGGCTCGGCGTCGACGAGCACGTACTCGGTCGCGTCGTCGTCGAGCAGGTCCGGGACCCGATCCGCGTCGCCGTCGCCGACGAGGAAGACGAACGGGAGCCGCGGCACGCGCTCCCGAACGGACTGATGGAGCGCGAAGCCGTCTCCCTCGGGCGGGTCGGCGTCGCTGACGACGCAGTCGAACGACGCCTCAGACAACTGGGAGAGCGCCTCCGCTGTGGCCCGCGCCTCCACGACACGCACGGTATCAGAACCGATACCATCTTGGAGGTGGGTCGGGACGTCACTGTCAGAACCGACGTACAGGACACTGAATTGCCGACTCATTCTTGATAGGAACGACCAGTCACGTCGTCTACGTTCTCGAAATTGAAATACCAACCGATAGAGTCCGGGACGCTAGTCCGCGTCGCTTATGTCTGCGAGCGGGCAACGGTCAGCTATGGGCAAGGTCAACATCGGTCTCCGCGGCTGGCGGTTCGACGAGGAGGAAGTCTTCGACGAGGAGGGCGAACTCCGCCCGCTGGAGTTCATGGAGCCGGACACCCGCGAGCGGATCGTCCGCCTGGCCTCGAGCATGGGCGAACCCTGTGACGCCTGCTACCTGATCCACGGCGACGAGGACATCCAGCAGTGCAACGTCGCCCGCGTCATCTACGGCGAACCCATCGGCGAGGTCCTGCTCTGTCCCGACCACGAGGCCGACTTCCTCTACTGGTTCCGGGAGGAAGGCGGCAAGGAGTACGCCGGCGACACCGAACTCCAGGACGCCTTCCACGACTGGTTCGCCGAGGGCGGCCGCGCTCCCGAGGACTACGGCGGCGTCGACCACGTCAACACCGACCCCGAGGATCTGCCGGACGTGCCCGACGCCGCCGAGGAACTCCCGACGCTGGAGGAGGAAATCGAGAAACTCGACGACGAGGAACTGGACGCGCTCGGTGTCGACTTCGACGACCTGGACCTCTGATGAGCGTCACCGTCGTCGTCGTCGACGCGAGCGAACCGGGCAACGTCGGCACCATCGCCCGCTCGATGAAGAACTTCGGGCTCACGGACCTGTTGCTCGTCGACCCGCCCGAACTGGACCCCGACGGCGAGGCCTACGGCTTCGCCGGCCAGGCCCGCGAGGACGTACTTCCCGAGGCCCGCGAGGTGACCTTCGACCACGTCGTCGAGAACTACCACACCGTCGGCTGTACGGCCATCACGAACGAGGACGCGACCAAACACGTCCGCTATCCCTTCCGGACGCCGGCGGAACTCGCCGACAGCCTCAGGGGCGTCGAGGCCGACACCGCCGTCGTCTTCGGCCGCGAACGGGTCGGCCTCACGAACGACGAACTCGCTCGCCTCGACGAGGTCTGTTCCATCCCCGCGGCTGCTGACTATCCCGTGCTCAATCTCGGACAGGCCGCGACCATCGTCCTCTACGAACTCCGCGACCTGACCGTCGCGGAGCCCCAGCACCCCGACGGCCGCCACGACCGCGCCGACGAGGCCGCCGTCGAGGGCCTCCACGACCAGTTCGCCGACTTCCTCGACGCCATCGGCCACCCCGAGGAGAAACGCGGGAAGGCCCAGCGCCTCTGGCGACGGTTCGTCGGCCGCGCCCACCCGACCGGCCGGGAGGCCAGGACGCTCCGGGGACTCTTCCGGCGGGCCGGCCAGCGCATCGACCGTGTGGAACATGACGACGAGGGCGGTGCCGACGGCGGCGACGGCGCCTGACTGCCGCCTCGTATCGGAAGACACACGTTTTGCGGGTCCGGACGAGCGGACATGGACAGACGTACCCTCCTGCGGTCGCTCGGCGGAGCCGGCGCGCTCGCGCTTGCCGGTTGTCTCGGCGGGTCCGGGAACGGTGCCGCCACGGAATCCGACCGCTACGGCGACTGGTTCCGGAACACGGACAACTTCGACGGGACCGTCGACCGAACCGGCCAGGACGAGGTGTCGGTCGCCGTCGGCGCGTCCGGCAACAACGGGAACCTCGCGTTCGACCCACCCGCCGTCCGCGTCTCGCCCGGGACGACAATCGTCTGGGACTGGACCGGGGACGGCGGCCTCCACAACGTCGTCGAACAGCAGGGTGCCTTCGAGAGCGAACTCCGGAACAGCGACGAATACACCTACGAACGAACCTTCGAGGAGCCGGGGACCGTCCTCTACGTCTGTTCGCCACACCGCTCACAGGGGATGCGCGGTGCCGTCGTCGTCGCGGAGGGCGGCGGATCGACAGAAGCGTAGTCGATTCCCGGCGGAATCCGACCCCCTGCTCAGGCCCGTTTCTGAATCTCCTCGCGGAGGACTTCGCTGACCAGGTCGCCGTCGGCCTGGCCGCGGAGCGCGCCCATGCACTCGCCCATCAGCCCCGAGAAGGCCTGCATTCCCTCCGCCTCGACCTGGTCCGCGTTGCGCTCGACGACCTCGACGACGGCCTCGCGGACCTCGTCCTCGCCGGCACTGCCGAGGTCCTCCCGCTCCGCGGCTTCCTCGGCGGTCAACTCGGGGCTCTCGGCGAGGGCTTCGAGCAGTTCCGGAACGCCCTCCTTCGCCAGTTCGTCGGCGACGACGAGCTCGAAGACCCCACGGAAGTGGTCGTCGGTGAGGTTCTCGACGGGCACCTCCTCGCGGCGGAGGCTCGTCACCTCCGACTCGACGGTCCGGGCCGCGAGGTTCGGGTCGACGCCGGTCTCGACGGCCTCCTCGAAGAGGTGCCAGCGCCGGCCGGAAGCCACCTGGTTCGCCAGCCCTTCGCCCAGGCCGTGCTCCTCCTGGTAGCGCCGTTCCTTTTCAGTGAGCAGTTCCGGCGTCTCGACCTCCGCGGGGTCGGGTTCGACTGGCGGCACGTCCGTCTCGGGGTACATCCGGGCCGCCCCGGGCAGCGGCCGCAGGTACCGCGAGGTCGTGTCCTCGTTGGCGTCGCGGGTCTCCTCGGGGATACCCTCCATCGCCGTCTCCGCCCGCTCCGCGACCGCGTCGATGGCGAGCTCGGCCGTCTCGGGGTCGTCGGCGACGATGGCGACGGCGTCCCCGTCGTCGGCGTCGACGGCATCGTAGAGGGCCGCCACTTCCTCGTCCGTCACGCCGTAGGCCGGCAGTTCGTCGGTGTGGAAGATACCGCCCGCGCCGTGGCGCTTGGCGTGGTCGGAGAACTCCGTCCCGAGCCGGCGGTCGGGCTGAATCTCGCGTCCGACCAGCCCGTCGAAGCCGGACAGCGGGACGCCCATCACCTTGCCGCCCGAGGAGAGCGCGCCGCCGATGACGCCCGAGTCGGTGTCCGCGAAGACTTCGGTCACGTCCGTCGGCTCGCCCACCGCTGCGTCGCGGTCGTTCAACTCCTCAGCGATGTCGAGCAGTTCGACCTGCCGGCGCACCTCGTTGCGCACGAGGTCGTCGATATCGGCCAGGCTCTGGACGCCCTTCATCTCGATGCGGGCCCCCTCCGCGATGGAGACGTTCACGTCCTGGCGGATCGTCCCGAGCCCGCGTTTGACCTTCCCCGTCGACCGCAGGAGCATACCGATGCGTTCCGCGGCCTCCTTTGCCTGCTCCGGCGAGCGGATATCCGGTTTCGTGCCGATCTCCACGAGCGGGATGCCGAGCCGGTCCAGCGAGTATCGGACCCCGTCGTCGGTCTCCGCGACGCGCTGGCAGGACTCCTCTTCCAGTAGCATGTCCTCGATGCCGACCGGCCCCTCCGAAGTCTCGATGCCGCCGTCGTTCGCGACCAGCATCGACCGCTGGAAACCCGTCGTGTTGGAGCCGTCGACGACGATCTTCCGCATGACGTGAACCTGGTCGGCGACGTTCATATCCAGGAGCTGTGCGATCTCCAGAGCGGTCGCCATCGCCTCGTCGTCGACGCGGTGTGGCGGCTCGTCGTCCTCCTCGACGAGACAGGTCGTGTCGTAGGCGAGGTACTCGAACTCGCGGTCGACGCGACTCTCCTCCAGGGCGGCCTCGTCGATTTCCCCGAGCTCGGATTTGGTGGGGTGGAGGTACCGCGTGAACGACCGCGTCGACTCCTCGGGCTCGCGGAGTTGCGTCGGACACCCACAGAACAGTTTCGTCTCCGTGTCGAGCTGCTGGTGTATCTCCAGCCCGGCTACCAGCCCCAGCTCCTCGTAATCGTAGTCGGCGGCGTCGGTCATTACCGTGGACTCCGAAGCCCGAACGCAAAAAACACACTCCTTTCCGGCCCGCGCCCGGCCGCCGTCGACGCTCGACTCCGTCTCCCGTGTCGGCCATCGCCAGCCCCCGCACCGCTTCCTTTCACGAGCTGTCTGTCCGAACCGAACGCTCAAGAGCCTGCTCCCGTCAGGGACTCGCATGGCGCAGCTGCCGTACCTCGTCGCCGCCGTCCTCTCGGTCGCCGGGCTCGTCGTGGTGGGATATCACGCCGCCCCGGACCGGGAACGGCTGTGGCTCATCGGGGCAGCCGTCGGCTACGGCTTTCTCCTCGAACAGGGCGCCATCGTCGTCTTCGAGCGGTACACCTACGCCCTCGATGGGTTCCCGATGACGCTGCTGGACGTGCCGCTCACCATCGCGTTCGCGTGGGCAGCCATCGTCTACTCGGCGCTCGAAACCGCCCGCGCGCTCGACCTCGATACGAGCGCGATCCCCGCGTTCACTGCGCTCTATCTCCTCCACGTCGACCTCGCCATCGACGCCGTCGCCATCCGCATCCCCTTCTGGACGTGGGCCAACAGCGGCGCGTGGTTCGGGGTCCCCATCAACAACTTCGTCGGCTGGTACCTCATCGGCCTCCTCTTTTCGGGCGCGTACCTCATCGCCCACGACCGCATCGCCAGCCTGCCGCTCCGGGCGGGCGTCACCCTCACCGCCGCCGTTGCCTCACTGCTCGTCCTCCTCGAACTCTGGCTTCGAGTCGTCGCCGTCCACGGAGTGATCGCCCGGGCGCTCGGGTTCGCGGTCATGGTCGGTGCCGCGCTCGTCGTCGTCGCCGGGGCCGAGATCGACCCGCGACCCGTGTCGATCCTCGTCTCCGCGATTCCGGTGACGGTCCACCTGTTCTACCTCGCCGTGTTGCTCGGGTACGGGTACCACCGCGACCAGCCACTTTTGCTCGTCGTCGCGGTGGCATTGCTGTTCGTCGGCGTCGCGCTCCACGCGCTGCCTGCCCTCCACGCTCGCCGGCGAGCCGGCGCGAGCGCCCGCTCGTGAGGCACGACGGTCCGGACGTTTTTGCCCCCGGCAGCCGTTGGTGCCCCCATGCGTTCCGGGCTCGTCGTCCTCCTGGGCTGCTGTCTCCTGCTGGCGGGGTGTAGCACGCTCACCGGGTCCGGTGCGGACGACGGCCGGTTCGACGACACCGTCACGCCCGTTCCGGTTTCGGACCCCGACCGGGACGGCTCGCCCCCGCCGGGACTCACGGAAGAGGGAATCGGGAGCATCTCCGTGCTGGTCCGAAACCACCGGGATGCCCTCGGCAACCAGTCGTACGTCATGACGGAGTGGGAGCAGTCCCGGTCCATCCGGCCGGACCGCCCCGACATCCTCGTGACCCGCAGCGAGCAGATGCGCGTGGAGAGTGCCACCGTCTACAGCCACCGCCTCTCGCGAGTCCGGGCCACACCGAGCGGGTCCCGGGAGTTCATTCGGGCTACCTACGCGGACGGCGACCAGTGGCACCAGCGGACGATCAACGGGACGAGCGAATCGTTCGCCGGCGGCCCGCTCCGCTCGGACCGCGACCGGTTCGCCTTCGCCGCCACCTTCGCGATGGAACAGTACCTCTCGGTCGGAACCGCCTCGGTCGTCCCCCTCACGGAGAACGGCTCCACCATCTACCGCGTCCGCAACGAGCGGCCCGGCCGGTTCAACGACCACTGGTCGAACTACTCGGCGGTCGCCTACGTCGAACCCTCGGGGTTCGTCCGCCGGCTCTCCGTCTCCTACGTCGTCGACCACGGCGACGTCCGCGAGGTCGTCGCCTACCGCTTCGCCTACGAACGCCGCGGGAACGTCTCGACCGCGCCGCCGGACTGGCTCGAACGGGCCGACAGGGCGGCCGAATCGGAGTGAGTGGTTCTCCCGCGGTCCTCACCTGACTCACGGGCGGCGATGTCGCCCGTTGTCCATTCGGAGTCGCTCGCTTCGCTCACGACTCCCTGCTCGCGGGTCGTTCCTCCCCGCTCGCTCGTCCGGCGATTCTCCCTGCGGTCGAATCGCCCGTCGGTCGTCGCCCGCTGACCGACGACCGCGGTTCGGACACGCTGTCGCGGTCCTCACCGGTCAGTCGTCGCCCAGAATCACCCGCTCCGTCATCTTCGCCGGGTCGAGCACCTCGTCGGCCTCCTCCTCGCTCAGGTAGCCCTTCTCCAGGACGACCTCGCGGATGGTCTTCCCGGACTTCATCGCTTCCTTGGCGACCTCGCTGGCCTTGTCGTAGCCGATGGCGGGGTTGAGCGCGGTCGCGAGCGCCATCGACTGTTTGACGCGTTCCTCGCAGTGTTCGCGGTCGGCCTCCAGTTTCGCGACGAACTTCTCGGCGAACACCTCGCTGGCGTTCGAGAGGAGATCGGCGCTCTGCAGGAAGTTGTGGGCGAGGACCGGCTTGTAGAGGTTCAGGTCGATCTGTCCCTCGGCGGCGCCGGCGGCCACGGCCGCATCGTTGCCCACGACCTGCTTGTGGACCTGGTTGACAGCCTCGGCGACGACGGGGTTGATCTTCCCGGGCATGATGGAGGACCCGGGCTGGTTCTCCGGCTGATCGATCTCGCCGAGGCCGTTCCGGGGCCCGGAAGCCAGCAGCCGGAGGTCGTTGGCGATCTTGTTCAGCGAGCCCGCGACCGTCCGCAGCGCGCCGTGGGCCTCGTTCATCGCGTCGTGGGCGGCCTGGGCCTCGAAGTGGTTGTCGGCCTCGCGGAACTCGATGCCCGTCTCCTCGCTGATGTACTCGGCGGCCTTCCCGGGGAACTCGGGGTGGGTGTTCAGGCCCGTGCCCGTCGCCGTCCCGCCGAGGGCGAGTTCGCTCAGGCGCTCCTCGGTGCTCTCGGCGCGTTCGATGCCCTTCTCGACCTGGGTGCGGTAGCCGCCGAACTCCTGGCCGAGCGTGACTGGCGTCGCGTCCTGGAGGTGCGTGCGGCCGGTCTTGACCACGTCCTCGTACTCGCTTTCTTTCTCACCGAGTGCGTCGGCGAGCGTCTCCAGGGCCGGAAGCAGGTCCTTCTCGACGGCTTCGAGGGCGGCGACGTGCATCGCGGTCGGAATCACGTCGTTGCTTGACTGCCCGTAGTTGACGTGGTCGTTGGGGTGGATCTCCCGGGAGCCGATCTCGCCGCCGTAGATCTCGGTGGCGCGGTTGGCGATGACCTCGTTCGCGTTCATGTTCGAGGAGGTGCCGCTGCCGGTCTGGAACACGTCGACCGGGAACTGGTCGTCGTGCTCGCCGGCGATGACCTCGTCGGCGGCCTCGATGATCGGCTCGGCTTTCTCCGCCTCGACCAGTCCGAGGTCGAGGTTGGCCTGTGCGGCGCCCTTCTTCACGACCCCGAGCGCGCGGACGAACCGGCGGCCGAAGGAGATTCCCGAGATGGGGAAGTTCGCCAGCGCGCGCTGTGTCTGTGCGCCCCAGTAGGCGTCCGCGGGCACCTGCATCTCGCCGAGGCTGTCCCGCTCCGTGCGATAATCGTCGTCAGTCATGCTCGTCCGGAGGTGCGAACGGAACGGTCCTAAAACGATTGGATTTAGCCCGCCGTACTGCCCCGCTCGCGGATGCTCGCCTGCAACCGGTCGCGCCCGGTATCGTAGATGCGTGCCGCCTCGTCCGCGTCGATGTCGTAGGCCGTCGCGTCCTGCCGCCCCAGAAGCGACGAGGTGGCGGTGTCGGCGGTCAGATGTGCGAGGCCGAGACGGCGCTGGAAGAGCGACCGCGACCGGATGACCGTCTGGAGTCGGTAGTACGGCACCACACGTGTCTGTCGCCGCCAGAAGCCGTTTCTGACGACGAACTGCTCCTCGCCGACGTGGTAGCCGCGGTGTTTCCACTTGTAGTGAGCCGCCACCGGCACCGCGACGAGCAGGCCGGCCGGGACGTACCAGAGCGTGAAGCCGGCGACGAACTGCGCGACGATCCACAGCGCGCCGGTCAGGGCGGCGACGGCCAGCGCGTACCGGACGGCGTACCGTCGGCGCGCTCGTTTCGGCGGCCGCGTAAATTCCAACTCGCCGAACGGTTCGAGATCGCGGGCGAGCGACATGGTGCGGTCACGAGCCGCCAGCGGAATCGCCGACTGCGCGCCGCCCGAATTGGACTGCCCGGGACTGTACCCCGCGGTCTCGACGGTCAGCCCCGCGTAGCCCAGCCACCGCATCAGGACGTTCTCCTCGATAGTGAGCGTCTGGACCTTGTCGGTCGGGATCGAACCGCTGTACCGCTGGAGCAGGCCCCGTTCGTAGACCAGGTCCTCGCCCAGTCGCCCGAGCGTGAAATTGTAATACTCGACGAAGGTGAGGCCGGCGCTGACGAGCCACGTCCCGAGGGCCACGAACACCAGTCCGATCAGCGCCGTCAGGAAGGCGAGGTCGGGCGTTTCCCCGATGGTTCCCGGGTCGACCGGGACGCCGACGACCCCCGAAACGAGGCTGAGCAGCGCGTCCTGTGCGACCGGGAGGCCGACGACGAACACGAGGATCGACGCCGCCCGGAACGAGGCCAGCGAGAGGAGGACGAGTTCCGTCGACGACAGCGCGAAGATGAGCGACGGCGTCCCGAAATCGTCGGTCTCGTCCGCTCGGCCGAGTTCGTCGGGTTCTCCGACGCCGGTTGCACCGTCGCCGGGTGTCGTTCCCGTGGTGGCGGCCCCGGGGACGTCATCACCCGCTTCGGCCGTGGCCGCCGCGTCCGCGTCGGCCGCGGTGTCACCGCTCCGGGTTTCCCCGCGTGCGGCAGCGCGGCGCTCGCGAATCTCCCGCTGGATGCGGCGCGCCTCGTCGGCGCCGACGAAGTTCAGTTGCCCCTCGGTCTCGGAGCCGCCGGCGGTCTCGATGCTCACGACGGCGACGCCGACGAACCGGTGGAAGATGCTCTCGGTGATGTCGACGTTCTGGACGCGCCGGTAGGGAATCTCCCGCTCCTGGCGGCCGAACACGCCCGAGGCGATATCGAAGGTGTCCGGCGTCAGTTCGTACTCGAAGCGGTAGTAGTAGGCGATCTGGTGGCCGAGGCCGGCGAGGAAGGCGAGCGGAAAGAGCACGAACACCAGGTCGATGGGGAGGTCGACCACGTTCGATAGCGCGCCGCTCCCGATGCCGAAAATGAAAAAGACGAACGACGCGGCGAGCACGCCCCGCTGGAGGCCACGCAGGACGGCGCTCAGCGGGTGGAGTTTCATACCGCGTCCTCCGGCTCGCTCTCGATTGCCAGGTCGCGCAGTCGGTTCCGGAGTTTCTCTGCCCGGTCGGGGGACAGGCCCGGAATCGTCACGTCGGCACCGCGTGACCCGGCGGTGTAGACGACGACGCTCGACAGGCCGAGCAGGCGGTCGAGGGGGCCACGCTGCGTGTCGACGTGCTGGATGCGGACGAATGGAACGGCCGTCTCGACTCTCGTCAGGACCCCACGCTTGAGTTCGAGCGCGTCGGACTCGACGGCGAACCGCCAGCTCCGATAGAGGAGGAGTGTATGGACGAGTCCGATAGCGAGCAGGCCGCCACCGACGGCGGCCCCGCCGAGCGGCGACCGCCCGAAGCGGACGAGGACGACCGCAATCACCGCGCCGACGACCAGCGCCACGGCGAGCCGTGTCAGCGCCCAGCGGAGCCTGATCCGTGAGTGGAGGGCTTCCATACCTCTCGCTCCGGTCGGGGGCCGTGAAAAGGTGACGGAGGGCGGCGCACCCGAATCGCCGCCAGGCACCGGACGGCGTCCCCGGCCAGCCCGGTTCCGCGTCCGGTCGGTCGCCCGTGTTCCCCCGAGTGCCAGCGCTGCTGCGCGCCCGATATCCAACTAGTGAGGCATCAGGTGCATATCACTACTGATTCTTGAGGACCGTAATGGGCGCAGAGGGCCAGACTGAAATCGGGCAGGATGCAGAGCTGAAAATCACGAACGAGAACAGGACCGACGTCGACGGACTGCAACTCGCCGAGGACATCGGCATCGACGAGACCGAGATCCAGTGGCGGAAGGCGTTCACGGGCTTCGACGACGCGGACGCTCGGCGTCTCGCCGAACTCTCGGACGTGTTCGAGGACGTGGCGGGCGATCTCGTCGACGACTTCTACGAGCACCTTCAGTCGTTCGACGAGAGCGTCGCGATCCTCCAGTCGTCCTCGAAGGGCATCGAGATGCTGAAAGCGGACCAGCGACAGTACCTCACGGCTCTCGGCCGGGGGTCGTACGACGAGTCGTACTTCCGGCGGCGGGCCAGGATCGGCAAGATTCACGACATGCTGGACCTCGGGCCGAAGATCTACCTCGGGGCATACAGCATCTACTACCAGGGCGTGATCGAGGCCATCGCCGAGGCGACGACGACGGAACTGGTTCCCGACGACGCGAGCGCGGAGACGAGAGAGACGGTCGAAGCGGTGTCGGACGCCATCGTCGAGCGGACGCTCTCGACGCTGAAACTCCTCAACCTCGACCAGCAGGTGGCGATGGACACCTACATCGACGCGTACAGCAAGGACCTCGAAGACGAACTCGACCGACAGGAGGCCGTCTCCTCGTCGGTCACCGAGTCCGTCGACGACCTCCTGTCGATGTCCGGATCGGTGACGCGCAGTTCCCAGGAAATCTCCGAGCTGACCGGGACGCAGGTCGAGAACATGAACACGATCTCCGCGGAGGTGTCGAACCTCTCGGCGACGGTCGAAGAGGTCGCCTCGACGGCCGACGAGGTCGACACGATGACCACGGACACCGTCGAGATGGCGGCCGAGGGGCGAACGGCCGCAGAGGACGCCATCACGGTCATGGAAGACGTCTCGGCGTCGGCGGGGGCGGTCAGGGACGACGTCGACGCGTTACAGACGCGGGTCGGCGAGATCGACGAGATCGCCGAGGTGATCAACGACATCGCCGACCAGACGAACATCCTCGCGTTGAACGCCTCCATCGAGGCCGCACGGGCGGGGCAGGCCGGCGAAGGGTTCGCCGTCGTCGCCGACGAGGTCAAGGACCTCGCCGAGGAGTCCCAGGAGTACGCCGGACAGATCGAGTCGATGATCGACAACATCCAGAACGACACCGACGAGACCGTCGCGAGTCTGGAGCGCACCACTCGACAGGTGGAAGACGGGATGGAGCGCGTCGAGGACGCGATGGAGACCCTCGTCGACATCGTCGAACAGGTCCGGACGGTGGCCGACGGCATCCAGGAGGTGGCGGACGCGACCGACGACCAGGCCGCCTCCGCCGAGGAAGTCGCGAGCATGATCGACGAGGCCACCGACGACATCTCCGAGATCGCCGACGAAATCGAGGACGTCGCGGCCGCGAACGAACAGCAGCGTCAACAGATCGAGGAGATTCGCGAGACCGTCGACCGCCTGCACTGATCGCGGGCGGGAGCGTGGCGCGCCGATTGGGGCTGCTCGTTCACGTCCAGCGGTCCAGCCCGGTCTGGACGCAGGCGTCCGCGATCCGCTCGAAGCCGCGTTCGACCTCCGCTGGCGCGACGCCCCACTCGTCGACCACGAACTCGCGAGCGGCGTCCACGTCCGGCTCGATTCCGGTCTCGAACTCGTAGTCGTCGGTCACCGGCGGGTCACGGAAGAGGTCTCGAACGCGGTCGACGTTCTCGATGTGGACCCCGCGGGCCTCGAAGACGCCCCAGATGTCGCCGTGTTCGCGGACGGCTTTCACGGCCGTCTTCGGGCCGATGCCTTTGACGCCCTCGTTGAAGTCCGTCCCACAGAGGATGCCGACGTCGATGAGTTGCTCCCAGGTGAGGTCGTGTTCGGCCAGCGTCGCGTCGAGGTCCATGCACTCGGGGTCGCCCGAGGAGGTGAGCTGTCGGAGGGTCAGCGGCGAGCCGAACAGCAGGGCGTCGTAGTCCTCGGTGCCGGCGTAGTCGACCGACCCCGTGCGGGCCATGTGTGCGGCCTGTGCCTCGCCCTCGGCTGGGGCCTCGACCACGGGCACGTCGAGCAGGCCGAGCAGTTCGCGGGTGGTGTCGACGATGGTGTCGGTCAGCCGCTGGGTCTGTGAGTCGAGGCGAGCGATCTCGGCGCTGTCGCCGCGCTCGCGGGCGGCTTCGAGTTTCTCCTCGCGTTTCTCGCGTTCCTCGCGCCGGCGCTCGACCTCGTCGTCCTTGAGGTCGGTGACGCCGCCGTCGAAGACGAAGACGGGCGTTACCTCGTGGTCGAGAAACTTCGGGAGCCCCTGGACGACGCCGATCAGGTTCGCGACCTCCGTGCCGTCGGCGGTGGTGTAGGCCGAGTCGCGGGTGAACCGGACCGTCGTCGTCAGATACCGGTAGAGCCAGTTGTGCGCGTCGATGGCCACGACGGCCCCGCCGAGCTCGTCGTACGGCCGGGGTTCGATGACCGCGAGATCGCGCAGATCAGCGTTTCCCATCATCCGCGCGTTCGGGCGGCCGGCGCTTGAATCCCCCGTTCCGATTGGCGAGCGATTATATATCCGGGGAAGAATGTGTCAGGTATGTCGGACGACAGCTCGCCGTCTCGACGGTCCCTGCTTCGCGCCCTCGGTGTCGTCGGCGCCGCCGGCGGTGTCGGCGTCGCCGCGAGCGAGACATCGAGAACCACCGGCTCCGCCACGGCCGCCCGGCAGACCCCCTCCACGTGGCCCCAGATCGGCTTCGACGCCGCCAAGACCGGTACCGTCGGGCGCGGGAGCCTCCCCGCCGCACCGCGGGGCCGGCTCTGGCGCGCCCGCGAGGGCGAAGAGGGGTTCTCCGCCCCCGTCGCCGACGGGGACCGGGTCTACTACGGTCACGACGAAGGCCTGACGGCCGTCGACGCGGAGACCGGCGAAATCGCCTGGACGCGAACCGTCGGAACCGTCCGCGGGGCGCCCGCAATCGGCACGGACTTCGTCTACGCCGGAACGAACCGCTCGACCGTCACGGCTCGCGACCCGGACCTCGGCGGCCAGGAGTGGAGCCGAGACGTCGACGGGCCGGTCTACGCCGACCTGACGGTCACCGGCGACACGGTCTTCGTCGGGACCATCGACGGCGGCGTGACGGCGCTCGACGCCGACAGTGGGACCCCAGCATGGACGACCGACGTCGACGCCCGAATCGACCACGCCCCGGCCTACGACGCCGAGAGCGAACGGGTGTTCGTCGTGGACCGCGACGACGGGGTCACGGCGCTGGCGGCCGACGACGGCGAGGTCCTGTGGGAATCGAGCACACGCGCCCGGGCCACCGGCGCGCCGACGGTCTCCGAGGGGAGCCTCATCGTCGTGAACGAGATCGGCGACGTCCACGCCTTCTCGATCAGCAACGGCGACGAGCGGTGGCTGGAGCGAACGAGCGAGGCGATTACGGGGTCGCCGGCCGTCGACGACGACGGCCTCTACATCGGCACGGAGGAAGGGGACGTCCGCGCACAGTCGACCGTGGCCGGGTCCCGGCAGTGGCTCACCTCGGTCCCTGGCGTGCCGGTGACCGATCCGATCCTCGTCGGGGACACCGTCCTCGTCGCGACCGACCGCGGGCGTGTGGTCGCGCTCGACCGCGAGGACGGCGACGAGCGCTGGCGGTTCTCCATCGAGGGCACGCCAGTCGAGGGGCTCGCGCTGGCGAGCGACCGCCTGTTCTACGTCCAGTCGAACGGGCGCGTGACCGGGCTCGGGACCGTCACCACGCCGACGCCGACGGCGACCGCGACGCCGACGACGACAGAAACACCCACGCCGACGACCACCGAGACGCCCACAACGACCACGACGACGGCGACCCCGACCACGACGGAGACGCCGACAGCGACGATGACCGAACCGCCGACGGCGACCGACGTGCCGACCGGGACCGTGACGCCGACGGAGACGGCGACGCGGCTGTTCGGTCCCGGCTTCGGCCCGCTTGCGGCCGCGGCGGCGCTCGGCCTCGTCGCCTGGCGGGCGGTCCGGGACGCCGACGACTGACCGGCCGGTGGGCTTATCTCGCTCCCACCGAATGGCACGTGCATGACATATTTCTCCCGCCGGACGGTGCTGGCCTCGCTGGGTTCGCTCGCCGCCGCCGGGGCCGCTGGGCGTGTCGCCGGCCAGTCCGGGACCGAACAGTGGCGGCAGTTCTGTGCCGACGCGGCGAACACCGGGTTCGCGGACGTGACGCTCCCGGAGCCCCCGGTCGCGCCGGCCGGGGAGACGACCCTCGACGGCGAGATACGGACGGCACCGGCCGTCGTCGACGACACCGTCTACGTCGCGGACACGGCGGGGACCGTCGCCGCCCTCTCGACGGACCTGGAGGGCGACCCGGAGTGGTCGGTCGAGGTCGGCGGGGCAGTCCACTCCTCGCCGGCGGTCGCGAACGACCGCGTGTTCCTCGGAGCGGACGACAGCTACGTCTACGCGCTCTCGACCGCGGACGGGAGCCGGGACTGGCGCCGGAACGTCAACGATCCGGTTCGGGCCCCGGTCACAGTCGACGGCGCGCGCGTCGTCGCGGGCGGGACGAACGCCATCGGCTACTCCCTCTCGTCGAGCGGCGGCAGCCAGGTCTGGCGGCGCGTCACCTCCGGCGAAATCCTCGCGGCGCCGGCGGTCGCCGGCGGGATCGTCTACTTCGGGAGCACCGACGGCGTCCTCTACGCACAGGAGGCCGGTGGCGGTGGCCGGGAGTTCCGCTTCGAGACCGACGGCGAGATCGGCGCCGCTCCGGCGGCCTTCGAGGGCGCGGTCTACGTCGGGACTCGTGCGGGCTCGCTCGTCTCGGTCACCCGGTCGGGCGACGAGCGCTGGCAATACGACGCCGGTGCCGCGGTGACCGCCTCGCCCGCGACCGGCCAGTCGCGCGCCGTCGTGGTGTCCGAACGGGGCACCGTCGCGGCGCTCTCGACCGGTGCCGGCATCGAACAGTGGCGACGAGAACTCGGCGGTGGCCCCTACACCGACCCGGTGGTCGTCGACGGGACGGTGCTTCTCGGTCGGGCCGACGGAACGCTGGTCGGCCTCGTGCTGGCCGACGGTAGCGAACGGTTCCGCTACACCGTGGACGGCTCGCTCGTCGCACCGCCAGCGGTCGCGAACGGCCGCATCTACGTCGCCGTCGCCGACGGCCGCGTCGTCGCGCTCGAACACACCGACGAGGCACCCACGCCGACCGCGACGGCCACGCCGACCCGGTCGCCGCCGACGACGCGAACGCCGGAGTCGGGGACAGCAACGGACAGGCCGGAGACGGACGACCCCGGCTCGCCCGGGATGCGGACCGAGACGACGGACGCCAACGACAGTGCGGGGACGACTGCGGCCAACGGTGACGAGGGCAACGGCGAGGCTGGTGGCGACGGTAGCGGCGGTGACGGCTCCGACGACGCCGGCACCCCCACGGACACGTCGTCCGGCTCCGGACCCGGATTCGGCGTCGTCGGGGCGCTGGCGGGGCTGGGCGTCGGCGCGTGGCGGCTCCGGGATGGCGATTCAGAGGAGTGAGGCGGCGGGGTCATCGACGACCTCCGGCGGCGACGAACCCTCGCGTTCGGCGAGGAAGGCCGCCACGCCCTCGTTGGGTTCGAGGTCGCGTTCGCGGTAGGCGTCGAGTCCCGCCTGGTAGCGCTCGGTGTCGCGGGGGGCGTCGACGGAGAGGACGAGTTCGGCGAGTCCGGTCCGGTCGCCGGTGAAGCCGAAGCCGGCCTTGTACAGCGCTTCGTAGGCGAAGGGGTTGTTGACGGCGATGCGGACGTTCTCGTAGCCGCGCTCGCGCGCTCGGTCGGTCACGAACCGGCAGAGTCGGGCGCCGAATCCCTCGCCGCGGCGGTCCTCCCTGACGGTGACGTACCGGAGCCACAGGGCCCCCTCGTCGGTTCGGTCCTCGTTGAACGAGACCGCGCCGAGGACGTTGGTGGCGAACCCCTCCTCGTCGGTTTCGACGGCCACCCCCTGGTCGTCCCCCGTCCCCTCGCTTTCCGCGTCGTCGGTGAGAACGGCCGCTTTCCCCGTGTTCGTCATGACGAACTTGCCCGCGTAGCTGAACCGCTCGTAGTGAAGCCGGAGTGTGGGGCCGTCCGGCGGCCAGCCGAGGACGACGTACTCCATGCTCCGACTGTGCACCGAGAGGCGCTTCACTCTGCCGGTCCGGTGGCGACACTGGTACGGGAGCTGGCCCCACCCGGTCGAGAGCGGGCAAGCCAAGTCGGGGGCGTCCCAACGGCCGGGTATGAGCACCGTCGCCGAGCGCGTTCGGACCCGCCTCGACCCCTCACTCACCACGGCCGGTCTGTTCGTGGGGGACCTCGTCGCCATCGCGACGTTCGTGGTCGTCGGCGAGATCAGTCACAGCATCGACCCGCTGGCGAACCCGGCCATCGTCGCGGACACCTACGTCCCCTTCCTCGTCGGCTGGCTCGTGTTCGCACTCCCGACGGGTGTCTACAGCCGCACGGCCCGGACCGACATCCGGCAGGGCGTCCTCTCGACGGTCGCCGCCTGGACCGGCGGGGTCGTCGTCGCGCAGGCGTTGCGCTCGACGGCCCTCTTCCACGGGAATTTCGCGGTGACGTTCGCCATCGTCTCGCTGGTCGTCGGCGGGACCTTCCTGCTCGGCTGGCGAGCACTGGCCGTCTTCGTCACGACCCGGGGACGGCTGGATCACGAATGACGAGGTAGCCGCCGAGCGCCGCGCCGCCGAACCCGAGCGCGCCGAGGACGACGAACAACTCCCCGGGCGAGAAGTAAGTCAGCATCGTCCCGGCGAGGAGGGCGCCGAGCGCGCCGACGCCGAAGACGCCGAGATACGTGAAGCCGTAGGAGAGCCCCCGCGCTTCGGGCGGCGAGTACTCCGCGACCGAGGCCTGGTAGAACGGCTGGACGAAAAACAAAAAGAAGCCGAGCAGGGCGGCGATAGGGAGCAGTGCGGCCAGCCCGAACTCCGTGGCGGGGACGAACAGGAGCGCGATGACGCCGAGGGCGCCGTACCCGGCCGCGAGGCCGAACTCGGGGCGGCCGCGGTCGGTGAGTTTGCCGCCGACGTACTGGCCGCCGACGCCGACCATCAGCAGCGCGACGTAGAGGTAGTCTCCGGGCTCGAACGTCCGCCCGCCGAAGACCACGGGGGCCAGCGCCTCCACGTCCCGGAGGAGTTCGGGGAGGAAAGTGAGGACGCCGCGGTAGTAGAGACCGGAGAAGAACGTGACGGCGAAGACGACGGCGAACGCGCTCGCGAACAGCGTCTTCGAGGTGGTGAGGAAGTCGGCGAGCGAGTCGACGGAGGTCTCCGAGCGGTCGTCGCCGTCGCTTTCACCGTCGGCGTCGTCGGTCGCGTCGCGTCCGCCGTCCGTGGCGACGGCGGCGCGTTCGTCGATGTCGATACGGACGGCGAAGGCGGCGGCGACGGCGGCGGGGACGGCGAGGAGGCCGGCGACGAGCCGCCAGTCCAGGGCGACGAGCAGGAGGATGGTCACGAGCGGGCCGACGGCGATGCCGGCGTTGCCGGCCATCCCGTGGTAGGCGAAGGCGCTGCCCCGTTCCTCGACCCCGCGGCTGATGAGCGAGAGGCCGGAGGGGTGGTAGACGGAGGCGGCGACGCCCCAGACGGCGAGCGCGAGGCCAACGACGAGCGCGGTCGGCGAGAGCGCGAGCAGGACGAACGAGACGCCCATGCCGACGAGACAGGCGGTGATCAGCGGTCGGGAGTCAACACGGTCGACGAGGACGCCGCTCGGGAGCGCGCCGATGCCGAACAGCCCGTAGCCGATGGCGACGAGGCCGCCGACCGTCGCGGCGTTGACCGGCAACTGCACGAAAAACAGGTCGATGACCTCGAACTCGGCCAACCAGATCGGCACCAGCACCGGGATCGAGAGCTCGTAGGTGTGGACCATCGCGTGGGCCATCATCACGAGCCCGACGATGGACCGGTCGTTACTGTTCACAGCCGGTCTTGAGGACTCTGGGGCTTCAACGCGTCGATACTCTCGAAAAGGGACGGCGATGCTCCGGCGGCGGGGACCGACACGCCGTCCGGCGACCGGGGTCGGGCCGGTCGTCTCAGCAGCGGTCGGCGAGCGGGACGGCGACGCTCGACTGAACCCACGCCTGGTGGTTCTCACGGTCGTAGATCACGAACTCGTCGTCGCCGATGACGAGTTCCGCGAACCGTCGCTCCTGTTCACCGGCCTTGGTCTCGCCGCGGTCCGAAGTGTTCGTGCTCATGTGACGTTTCGGCGGCGTCCGCGCCGCCGTTCCTCTCTATTCACACTGGGCCACACAGTGGTATAAGAACTTGCCTGTAATTATCATTCAACATAACCACGCTGCCATTGGATTACGTGTGAATCAGTCGACCTTTTCGAATTTGATACTGGTAGCATCTCCGGAGCTATAGTAGTCAGCAGAAACTCTCACGGGCCACGAGCGCCAGCAGGACGGCCTTCGGGCCGAGTCCCCCTTTTGAACCACACAGTGAGCAAAGACTTCTGGTGACTGCTATAACTGAAGCCACGCGGCTACTGTCACCGATACCGATGCGCTCAGGGACGGCCGGAAACCGCCGACGAGACGGTCAGAGACGGGCGACCCCGTCTCATAACACTCCTATAAGTTATGAGTGTAGTATTACGAAACCTCACAGTAAATATTCGATGCCTACAGTAGTCATTATCAGGTGGCTATGAGAAACACTTATGTCCGAACGTGACCGAAATCAGTGTACACGCATGACGGGGTATTATGACTACGTGCTCGGGCTCATTCCGGTTTCGCTCATCGCTATCGCTGGCGCGCTTCTCGTGGCCGGGTTCCAGTTGACGACCGCCGTCTCGGTCGGCTCGCTCGTGGCCGCAGGGCTCGTCGGCCACGCGATGTTCGTCAACGCCCCCGTCTCGCCGTCGACACACACGACCGACGACAGCACGGCGACATCGTCGAACCCGTCGGAGTCCGGCTTCTCCGCCGACTGAGCCCTCTCGACGTCCGGCTTCTTCCCAGTGCTTCTAAGACGCCGACCACCGAAGGGTGGCACATGGGTGACGACGCCAGCGCCGACGTACTGTTTCTCCAGAGCGACGAACTCGCCGACCTCGCCACGCCGGGTGAGTTCGTCGACGCCGTCCGCGACGGGTACCGCGAACGCGGTGAGGGGGCCCCGGCAGAACCGCGGACGAAACTCCTCAACGCCGATCCGCCCGGCTTCTTCACGAGCTACGTGGCGATCCTGCCCGAGCGCGGGTACATGGGCGGGTACATGTACGGCGCCGGCTTCGGCGCGCAGGACGCCTACTTCCACCTCCCGCTGTACGACAGCGAGAGCGGTCGTCCGGTGGCGTTGCTCGACGGCGCGAGCATGAACCCGTTCAAGACCGGCGCGGCCGGCGCGGTCGGCGTCGACGCGCTCGCCCGCGACGACGCGAACACGCTCGCTCTCATCGGGAGCGGCGCACAGGCCCGCGGCCAGCTCCGGGCGACGGCGACCGTCCGCGACCTCGACCGCGTCGACGTGTTCTCCCCGACGAAGGAGAGCCGCAACGCCTTCGCCGGCGAGATGAACGAGGAACTCGACGCGACCGTCGGCGCGGTCGCCTCCAGCGCCGCCGCCATCGAGGGCGCGGACGTCGTCATCACGGCGACGAACGCCACCGAACCCGTCTTCGACGGCGACCTGCTCGAAGACGGCACCCACGTCACCGCGATGGGCCAGTACGACCGCGACAAACGCGAGGTCGACGCCGAAACCGTCTCGAAGGCGAAGTACGTCCCGGACCTGCGCGGTCGCACCGAGACCGACGCCGGCGCCTTCATCCAGGCCCGCGAGGAGGGTGCCATCGGCGCGGACCACGTCCACGCCGAACTCGGCGAGGTCGTCGCCGGCGTCGAATCCGGCCGCGAGTCACCCGACGACATCACGCTGTTCGACAGCGGCGGCACGGCAATCGAGACCGTCGCCGCGGCCGCGATGCTCTACGAACGCGCGAAAGAGCAGGGCCTCGGCGAAGAGATCGACTTCGCCGCCGCGAGCCAGGCGCTGACCGGCCGCTAGAGGTACTGCGCGACCCCGAGCGCCTGCAGAATCGGGATGCCGCTCGCGAGCGCGCCGACCAGGTATCCGGCGATGGTGCCGCCGTTCAACAGCGGGAGTCCGGCGTGGGCGCGCCCTTTCAGGACCATCCGCAGGAGCACGAGCAGTCCGAGCATCGTCCCGACCATCGCCGTCAGCGCCGGTAACGGCACGAACAGACCCGGCAGCGAGACCGCGGGAATCCCAGACGGCGCGAAAAAGGCCGCACTGGCGACCAGTACCGTTGGAATCACCGCGTCGCCGAGACCGATGAAGAGCGCGTCGCGCTCGAGTTCCATTCCCTCTTCGGACTCCTCGCTCTCGGCCGGGTCCGCAGAAGCGCCGCCTTCCGTGCCGCCGTTCGCGGCGGCCGCGTCGGCGCCATCTTCGACTTCGCCCGTCGGGTCGGGCATGTCCGCATCGAGGTAGGAGTAGGACAGCGACAGCGGGACGACGAAGACGATGGGCACTTTGAGGTCCATCATCCCGGAGGCGAGCGTGAGCATGTGCTCGGTGCCGTAGACGCTGATGGCGTCGTAGATGGCGAGGATGGTCAGAAGCAAGATCGCCGGCAGCAGGCCGAAACTGATGCCGAACAGGCCGGCACCGCCGGCACCCATCACGATGCCGGTGGTGTCGATGACGTACCACTCCGGATGGACGTAGAGGGCGACGCCGAGCAGGAGGGCGATGACGACCGCGAGGACGTTGAACCCCTCCCAGACGACCACGGCGGGCACGACCACCTGGAGGACGAACCACGAGAGGTAGACGCCGGTGAAGACGAGCAGGGCGCGGATCGCCCGGTCCTGAGCGAGTTTGATGGCTACCAGCATCACGCCCGTGGCGACGAGGATGGCCGCGACGTACACCACGGCGTTGGTTGGGTCCTGCGGGTCTTCGACGGCCTGGAGGCCGGCCTGCTTGAACGGCTCGACCAGCGCGAGCGCGCCCAGTTGCACGAGCAGGAACATCCCGACGATCCCCGCGACGGCGACGTACGCCCGCGTCTGCTTGTCCATGTGTTCCCCTGCAGTGGCTCCGGTTTGAGGATTGCGAAGCCCGACATGGCCGGGGACCACGCACTCAGCGCGCGTACAGCGTCGAACCGATGAGCGTCGGCAGGCGAACCTCGTCGTTCGGCGTGACCGCGACGTAGGGGCGGGCGACCGGTCCGAACACGTCGACGACGCGGCCGATTTCGGTCAGGTTCTCGTCGACGACCTCGGTGCCGAACTCGGGTTTCTCGGCCTCGGGGGCCCGGAGGACGGCCAGGCCCTGTGCGGTCCGGACCACGTCGCCGACGCGTTTCACGACCGGATGACCTCCAGGTAGGCCGCGACCGCCTGCAGGAGGTCCGTCTTGGTCGCGTCCTCGGCGTCTTTCACGAGGACGCGTCCGCGAGGCTCCCACTCCCGGGGGTACTGTTTGTCGCGCTCGATCTTCGCGTCGTAGCCGACCTGCTGGACGGCCTTCGCGATCTCGTCGACCGTCGGCTCCGAGACCGCGAGGTCGCGGGAGACCCGGCGCCCCTCGCTCCGGGACAGGTCCGCGTCGAGGAAGGCGGGCCAGATGACGTTCTCGACCATGTGCGTCCGTTGGTTGGCCCCGATGTAAGGCTCTTTCCAGTCCGGCCGACGCCGCGGCGTCAGTTCCGTCGCCGGGTCAGCAGGACCACGGCCGCGAATCCGAGCGTCAGGCCGGCGATGGCGCCCGCAGCCGTGAGCCCCGGCCCGCTCGCGGTCGTCGCCGCTGGCGTCGGCGTGGTGGCGTTCTCCCGCACGTCCGAGCGGTTCACGCTCTCGTTTGCGGCGTCGAGCGCGTCGGGGTGCCACGTCCTGGCGAGGCGGGTGAGCGGGACTGCCACGCGCACCCCGGGCTGACTGATGTAGTTCGAGCGGAGCGCGACGGTCTGTCCCTCCCGGACCGCGGTCGTCCCGTTGAACGCGGCCGTGGACGGCACCGTGGCGTCGTCCGGGGAGACGATCCAGTCGGGGTCGCGCTCGACCACGATCTCCTCGCTCAGCGAGGCGTAGCCCTCGATGCCAGCGTCGGCGGCGACGTTGTTCCCGCCGGCCGTCTCGATCACGTCGTGGATGTGCGTCCCGGTGCCGGTCGTCGTCTCGAAGAAGTAATAGAGCGCGTCCGGCCGCTCGTCGGCGCGCTCGGCCGCGACCGCCGCACGCTCGACGCTGAGGCGGAACTCGGTCGCGGACTTGCGGGCGCTCTCGCAACTCCCGACGAGCCGCCCGACGGTCTCGACGTTGCGCGCGACCTCGTCCAGCGACGTCACGAGGCCGAAGTGATAGACGGTGATCCCCGCCGACCGGAGCTGTCGGACCGTCTCGATGCTCGTCGTGTTCGCCGCGAGCACGAGGTCGGGCTGGAGCCCAACGACCTGCTCCGTGTTCACGGTGAGATCCTCGTTTTTGACGTTCGTCGTGTCGCCCCTGTCCGAGAGGTAGGCCGTGTACTGGGTCCTGTCCATGCCGACGACCCGGTCCTGTGCGCCGATCTCCCAGAGTGCCTGCGCGTCGCTGGGCTGGAGCGCCACGATCCGCTCGGGCCGCTCCTCGACGGTCACCTCGGTCCCCGTCGTGTCCGTCGCCGTCACCGGGAACGAACAGGACTCCTGCACGGCGGCGGGGCCGCCGCGAGCGGCATCGACCTCCGCCGCACGGTCCCCAGTCCCGACGCTCGCGGCCGACCCGAGAGCGCCCGAATCGCCCCCACCGGCTGCGCTCGGTCCCGCGGCCCCGAACCCGACCGTCCCGACCACACCCGCGACGACCAGACAGCCGACGAGTAACAGCGTTCTCGCGTTCATCGTCCCTACCCACGACGGGTATCCAATAAGTATTTGCCTAACGCAACCGGGCTTGTGTGGTATGAACGCGCGCGTCCGGACCGTGAGCTGGTCGGCCGCGCTCGCCGTCTGCCTCGTGGCCGTCACCCTCGCCAGCGCGACCGTCGGCCCCGTCGCCATCGACGTGTTGACGGTCGCGAAAGCGACGCTGAACGCCGTCGCCGTCCCCGCCGGGATCGCCGCGAGCGTCCGCACCGCGACCGTCGCGGGCGCGACCCTCCCCGTTCCGGTCCCGGACGTGACCTACGCGTACCCCTTCGCCTTCCGCGTGCCGACGGCCAGCGAGACCATCGTCCGGCAGGTCCGCCTGCCCCGCATCGCGCTGGCCGCCGTCGTCGGCTTCGCGCTCGCCGCGGCCGGGACCGTCATGCAGGGTTTCTTCCGGAACCCGATGGCCGACCCCTCCATCGTCGGCGTCTCCTCCGGCGCGGCCGTCGGCGCCGTCGCGACCATCGCGCTCCCGCTCGCTGTTCCCTTCGGCCTGCAGACCGCGGCGTTCGTCGGCGCGCTCGCGGCCGCCTTCGGCGTCTACGTCATCGCCAGCGAGGGGGGCCGGACGCCCGTCGCGACGCTCCTGCTCGCCGGCGTCGCCGTCCAGACGCTGCTCGGTGCCGTCGTCTCGTATATGCTCCTGCAGTCCGGCGAGAGCCTCCGGCAGGCCGTCTACTGGCTGATGGGGAACCTCCGTAACTCGACGTGGGCCGAGGTCGAAGTGACGCTCCCGCTCGCGCTGCTGGCCTTCCTGGCCCTCTCCGCCTACGCCCGCGATATGAACGTCCTCCTGCTCGGCGAGGTCGACGCCCAGACGCTCGGCATCGAGGTCGAGCGGACGAAGCGGCTCCTGCTGGCCGTCGCCAGCGTCATCACCGCCGCCGCGGTCGCCGTCGCGGGCGTCATCGGCTTCGTCGGCCTGATCGTCCCCCACGCGATGCGCCTGCTCGTCGGCCCCGACCACCGGATCCTCCTGCCGACGAGCGCGCTCGCTGGCGCCTCCTTCCTCGTCGCCACCGACACGCTCGCGCGGGCCGGCCCCGCCGAGGTTCCCGTCGGCATCGTCACCGCCGCGCTCGGGGCCCCCTTCTTCCTCTATCTCCTCCGCAGTCGGGAGGTGCACGCGCTGTGATCGCAGTCGACGGCGTCACGGTCTCCCGCGGCGGCGTCGCCGTCCTCGAAGACGTCTCCATGTCCATCGACGCCGGGGAGTTCGTCGCGCTCGTCGGTCCCAACGGCGCGGGCAAGACCACCCTGCTCCAGACGATTAACGGCGTCCTCACGCCGGACGCGGGCCGGGTCACCGTCGACGGCCGCGACGTCCAGGACTGCTCTGCCCGGACGGTCGGCCGACTCGTCGCCACCGTGCCACAGCACGCCAGCGTCGGCTTCGACTTCGCCGTCGAGGACATCGTCGCGATGGGGCGAACGCCCTACCAGTCCCGGCTTGGCCGGACCGACCACGCCGCGGACCGGCGCCACGTCGAGCGTGCACTGGAACGGACGCGCACCGCCGAGTTCGCCGACCGTTCCATCGACGCCGTCAGCGGCGGCGAGCGCCAGCGCGTGCTGCTCGCCCGCGCGCTCACACAGGACACGCCCGCCCTCCTGCTCGACGAACCGACCGCGAGCCTCGATATCACTCATCAGGTCGAGACGCTCTCGCTCGTGGCCGACCTCGCGGCCGAGGGAAAGACGGCGGTGGCGGCCATCCACGACCTCGACCTGGCGGCCCGGTTCTGCGACCGGCTGGTCCTCGTCGCCGACGGCGGCGTGGTCGAGCGAGGTCCCCCGGCCGAGGTCCTGACCGCGGACGCACTCGGCGACGCCTTCGGGGCCGACGCCGCGGTCGCGACCGACGCCGTGACCGGGACGCCGTCGGTGACGGCACTCGACGACCGCCCGGACCGCGACGTTCGCGCTCACGTCGTCGGCTCGGGACCGCTCGCGGCACGAACGGTCGCGACGCTCGCCGACGGCGGCGTCACCGTGACCGCAGGACCGCTCCCCGAGGGCGACGTGGCCGCGGCGACAGCCCGGGCCCGGAGGCTCGACGCCGTCACCGTCCCGCCGTTCGAGACGCCCGACGAGGCCGCACACGAACGGGCCGCCGGGCTCGCGGCGTCGGCCGACGTACTCGTGATCGCCGACCCGCCTAACGGCGTCGACTGGCGGCCTCTCGGCGACGACTCCCCGCGTGTCCGCGTCGGTACTGAACTGAACGCCGACGAGCGAGCCGGGGGGACGGTCGCGACGGTCGAGACCGTGCTTCCGAAAGCGGTCGCCGCCGCGACCGAGCGGGAACTGCCGGCCGACGACTGACCCCGCCGGCGAGGGGGTGACCGACCCATCGCATTGATTAGTCGGCCCGGTGAACGCCCGCCGATGAGCGATGGACCACCGGGCGCGTTCGCCGACGGTATCGGACTGACGATCACTGACGTGGAGCCGGGATACAGTCGCGGTACGCTGTCGGTAACCGAGGACCTGCTGAACCCCAACGACGTGCTCCACGGCGCGGTCACCTACGCGATGGCCGACACCGGCATGGGAGCGGCGCTCCAGCCGTCGCTCGAGGACGGCCAGAGCTGTGCGACCGTCGAGATCAAGATGAGCTACATGGAACCGGTCAGGGACGGCGACCTGGTCTGTGAGACGACCGTGACGCGCCGCGGCGGCTCGGTCGCCCACCTCGAATCGGCGGTCCGGCAGGGCGGGACGCTCGTCGCGCGGGCGACCGGCACCTTCTCGATTTTCACGCCCTGACTCACTCGGCGAGCGCGCCTTCGAGTCGCTCGATCAACCCCGTGTTCCCGACGTGGACCGGGACGCGCTGGTGGAGTTCCGTCGGTTCGACGGCCAGCAACGACTCCTCCCCGTTCGAGGATCGCCCGCCCGCGCACTCGACGATGTAGCCGATGGGATTGCCCTCGAACTGGAGTCGGAGCTTGCCGTTCGGGGCCGACTGTAGTGCGGGGTAGGCGAAGATTCCGCCGTACTCCAGCACCTGACTCACGTCGCCGATCATCGCGCCGCCGTAGCGGAGCTTGAGGTCCTGTTCGATCTCGCGGACGAACGCCTCGAAGTCGGCCGGCCAGTCGGGGACGCGGCCGCCGAACCCGTAGACGACCGGGTCGGCCGGCAGGGTCACGTCCTCGTCGACGACGTGGCGTTCCGCCCCGCCGTCCTCCGAGTGGACGACCGACTCGGTCACCGCCCCGTCGACGGCGGCAACCATGTTGGTGATGGGGCCGTAGAGGACGTACGCGGCGCCGACCAGCGCCTCCCCGGGCGCCGGCAGCGGTTCGTCGTAGATCGCGACGATGGTCCCCATGACGTTGTTGGACTTGAGGTTCGAGGAGCCGTCGAGCGGGTCACAGGCGACGTGGAGGTGGCCCCCCTCGCTCTCGACGGTCCCCTCGCGTTCCTCGCTGGCGTACTCGGCGACGGCGTCGACAGAGAGCAACCGCTCCTCGAGCAGTTCGTCGGCGTGGACGTCCGCGGCGAGCATCTGGTCGCCGCTCGGATTCTCCGCGGTCTCGTACTCCCGACGCCCGGACAGGCCCGCGCGAATCTCCGGGGCCGTCTCGGTCACGACGTCGAGGACGCGCTCGACCGCCTCGCTCATTCTGCCTCGGGCGTGGCGGCCCCGCCGGCCGCCTCCAGGGCCTCCTCGACGGAGGACTCCTCGAAGATCACCTTCTCCAGGGCGTCGAGGATCCGCTCGGGATTCTCACGCTGGAAGACGTTCCGCCCGACCGCCAGCCCCGCGCCGCCGGCGTCGATGACCGACTTGACGTTCGAGAGGAACGCCTCGTCGGAGCGCTTGGAGCCACCGCTCATGACGACCTTCGTCTTCCCGGCCATCCGGACGGTCTCCTCCATCGCGTCCTGGGTGCCGGGGTACTTGACCTTCGCCACGTCAGCGCCGAGTTCCAGCCCCAGGCGTGCGGCGTAGGCGATGGTTTCGGGCGTCTTGGCGTTCCGCAGGCCCGCACCGCGCGGGTACGACCACATCACGACGGGCATATCGTTGCGGTGTGCCGCCTCCTGGGCGTCGCGGAACTCCTCGACCATCTCGATCTCGTGGTCCGAGCCGCCGTAGACGGTGAACCCGACCGAGGTGGCGCCGATTTCGCGAGCGTAATCGACGGTCCAGTTGACCGCCGAGTCGTGCTCGCCGCGCCAGAGGTTCGAGGTGCCGTTGAGCTTCGCCAGCAGGTCCACCTCGTCCTCGTATGAGGGGTAGTACGCCTCGGCGATGCCCTTCTGGACCGCGACGGAGGTCACGGCGTCGTGGGTCGCCACGTCGAACACGCGCTCCGGGTTCGCGCTCTCCGGCACGTCCTCGAAGTCTACCGGCCCGTGTTCGAGGCCGTGGTCGTACGCCAGGATGAGCACCTTCCCGTCCCGGGTCAGCGGGCTGTCGTCGATAGGGATCATCTCACCGAATCCTCCCCCACGTTCGCTATTAATGTTGTTGGAGCCGAATTGTCGAAATTTACACGGAAGAGAGTAAATCACCGCTCGTCGTGTTTCAGGTATCGTTCCGAGTTCCACTCCCACCCAGTAATAAAGCACCGTCCAGGGTTGCAGGCTCTGTGACTGTGGTGGACGACTTATGTCCCGATACTGGGAACTGTGAACCACGACGAATGCACGCCACGACACAACGGTACCAGCCGGAAGCAGTCACCCTCTCCGGCACCGAATTTACTGTCGAACAGACCGGGAAAGACGAGAACATGCGGCCCGAGTACGAGGCCCGGGACGTCACCGGTACCACCGTCTTCACCGGCAAATACGAGATGTACCAAGAGAAGGACACGGTCCGCTTCGCCGACTCGGACGGTAACGAGGTCTGCACCGTGACGGCCAGCGGGACCTGGGACATCGCCGGCGACTACCGCCTCACGGACAGTCACACCGGGGAGGACCTCGTCGTCTTCGAAAACGACTTCTCCATGCTCCGGGACACCTGGCGGGTCCGCGACGCCGACGACGGGTCGCTCCTCGCCGAAATCGAGTCCCGCGGCGGACTCGTCACCGC
Source organism: Halorientalis marina (assembly GCF_023028345.1). GTDB lineage: Archaea > Halobacteriota > Halobacteria > Halobacteriales > Haloarculaceae > Halorientalis > Halorientalis marina. The sequence continues at coordinate 1,804,400 of NZ_CP095487.1, forward strand.
GGGCCGGAAGCTCCTCCCGCTCGGCCAGTGGATCGGCCACGAGTACGAGATTACCGGCCCGGAAGGCAATACGGCCGGGTCCATCGAGAGCGGGTTCGCGATACTCGACGAGTACGACATCACGCTCACCGACAGCGGTTCGGTTCCACCGGCGCCCGTCGTGATCGGTACGGCCGTCATCGATGCGATCCAGGGGAATTAGCCGTCCCGGGCGAATCGCCGACGGCCGCGTTCGGCGGTGGCCGTCCCGGACGGGTGACCGCTCTTGGTCGATGCGAGTTCGCCGCCGTCACCGCCGGGATATTGAATGGCGTCCGGGCCGTCCCTCCGGGTATGGAACGCGCGGTCGGTGAGTACGAGGTCCGCGGGGTCGACGTCGGTCCGGAAACGCGGTGTGCGCACTACGACGGCGACCGGGATATCATCGCGCTCCGACTCGGCTGTTGTGAGGTCTTCTACCCGTGTCACCGCTGTCACGAGGCGGTCGCCGGCCACGACTCCGACCCCTGGCCCCGCGAGCGCTTCGACGAACCGGCCGTCCTCTGTGGAGGCTGTGCCACCGCGCTGTCGGCGACGGCGTATCTCGACGCCGACCACACGTGTCCGGCCTGCGGTGCCGCGTTCAATCCAGGCTGTCGCGCACACTACGACCGCTACTTCGAGGGGCTCTAAGAACCGACGGCAGGCCCGGCCGGCTCAGAAGTCGCCCAGCCGCATCTGATCGCCGTCGAGTCCGTCTTCCTCGTCCGGGTCGACGCCCAGCAACCGCGGGAGGGCGACGGTTGCGAACATCAGCCCGACGACGAGGACGATGGGCGCGAAAAAGAACCCGTAGAAGCCCAGGACGATGGGCCCGAGGGTGTACGCGAGCATGAGCAGGCCGACGTGCGTCGCGTCGCCGCTGAGGATCGGCCGGAGCACGAGGTCGGGAATGGTGTCGACGACGACCACGGCGAGGACGAAGAAGCCGACGACGTAGGGCAACAGCGACTGGTCACCGCCCATCACGACCCCTGCGCCGGCGGCGAGGGTCACCGGGACGTAGACGATCTTCATGCCGACGACGGGGACGAGGCTCGCGATGCCCGTGAGCCCGCCCGCGAGCGTGGGGTAGGGCACCTGCGCGCCAGCAGGGACGGCGACGTTGTACCCACGGAAGACGGCGATGGCGATGAGCGACGTGGCGATGACGTTGAGCAGGTTGCCGAAAAAGACCGCCTCCAGCTCCCTGTCGACGGCTTCGAGGTACTCACGAATAATGGCGTCGTCGTCGAATCGCAACAACCACTCTCGGATGCGCGCGCCGTCGACCAGCAGGTAGTAGGTGACGACGACGATGATGAAGAGATTGAGGAAGAACCCGGAGACGAGGTCCGTCAGGAAGGTCGCGTTGTCCGTGGCGAAAGAGAGGAACGGGTCGAGCTGGCCGGACTGGTAGGCGCGGTACATCCCGCCGACGGTGAACTCTGGGAGTTGGTCGACGCGGCCGAACCACGGGATCTGTTCGCTGGCGACGCCGACGATAGCGGTCTGATCGACGAACTGCCGAGCCTCGACGACGAGGAGCACGACCGCGTAACCGATGAGCAAGAGGAGGGGAACGGCCAGCGAGACGAGCACGACCACGGCACGCATCCGTGCCGGCAGCCGTAGTTTCCGGAGGGCCTTGTGATAGCGGCGCACCGAGTAGTACAGGAAGACCGACACGGAGAGCGCCGCGATGAACCGGAGGGCGATTGCGCCGATGCCGACGGCGACGATGACGCCGAAGGCAGCGACCGCGAGACGGCGTTCGTCCATACTCCGTGGAGTGACGAACCGAATATATAAATCTACAGATGAGAACGGCGGGCGAAACCGTCACTCCACCCCAACGGCTTCGGCAATCGATTCGAGTTCGGCCTTCCGGAACGCCTGGTCGGCCTGCTCCGGGTCGTCCTCGTCCAGCACGCCGACTTTCCAGAGGATGCCGGCCCGCATCCGCGCTTTCGAGGGCAGACGGTTCGTGTCGATCTCGTACCCCACGGCCTCGCAGATCGCCGCGAGCGCTTCCTTCGTGAACGCGGTCGATTCGACGCGCTCGTATCGCCCGACAGCCTCGCGGATCTCGTTCCGGAGGTCGTCGACTGTTTTCGCCATACGGGCGGGACGTCGGCACCGGGCCTGTAGGTTCCGGTTCCGGGCGGGGACCGGCGGTGGCCCGACGATTCCACCGAGGAGGACGCGGCGGCGGAGCGAGGGCGAGTTACGTCTCGGCGGGCGCTCCTTCCCCGGCCCGCTTGAGAATCATCGGCGTGACCAGCACCTCCAGCACGGCGATACCCACGGCAACGAGCCGAGCGGTCCCGTCGAGAAACAGGAACGCGATGACGAGGACCACCGCTGCGCTGGTGGTTGCCATGCCGTATCTGAGCACTGGATTCAACAGGGGATTCTGGGACTCGTGTTCGTCCATCGGCAGTAGTGCGGTGGGCGGCGAACCCCTTTCGTTCACTCGCCGGCTTTCACCACCGGAAAGGGGCCGTTAGATTTAATCTGGATGAACAGCCGTCGCGGCCGAAAGTCAGACGCGGAGTAGACAGAGGCCCTGCACGTGTGGTCTGGGGTCGGTCGGCCCCGCCCTCGTGGTTCTCCGGCGAGTCGGACGGCAACTGAGTCGTGACTGCGTCGGACAGAGCGCAGTCACGCACCACTCCCGGGTGCACCCGGGCTGATGCCCGACCGGCGGACTCCTCAGAGCTTGTCGGCCCGGCGCGCCTGTTCGGAGCGCTGGCGGGCCTGTGCCAGCCGGTTGTCGGCGGCCCGTGACAGGCCCGGTGGCAGCGAGTCGCTGGCCGCGGCGAGCCGGGACCCGACGCGTTCGAGCCGCATCGCCACGGCTTCGAGGCTCCGGTCTGCGTTCCCTCGGTCCCCCGCGGCGGCGCGGTCGGCGGCACGACGAGCGGCCTCGACGACGGCATCGAGGGCCCGCGTGAGCCCCTCGACGGCGTTCTCGGGGCCGCCGGCCTGGCCGCCGCGGTCGTCGTCATCGTCGTCGGTGTCACCGATATCGGCCTCGTCGACGCCGGCCGCCACGTCTGCCCGGGTCTCGGCGGCGACGTCAGCGACGTACTCCGCGAGGGACGCTTTTCCGGTTCGTGGTTCGTCGAGTCGGACGCGGTCCTCGTTGTCGGGGTTGACGCGGAAGGCGCCGACCTCGTCCGCGCGATCGCGGACCTCCGTCGTGAACGCGCCCCCGCGGTGGAGGTAGACGGCGTCGGGCCCGGAGAGGGGCGCGTCGTACAGCCGGCCGGCGAAGTCGTCCTCGACGGCCAGCGCCGTGAGGTCGCTGTCCGCGCCGTCGGGGTCGACTTCGAGTTTCGTCGCGTTCTCGCGGGCGACGAGCGGGACCTCGCCGTCCACGCCGGCGACCGTCGGCCCGTCGTCGCCGGAGACCGACACCGTCTCGCTGTGGGGCGCGACGCCGGCCCCGTTGATCGTCAGCCGGTGGTCGCCCTCGGGGACGTCCTGGACGGCGGCGACCCCGCGGAACGTCGGGACCGCCTCCGGCTCGCTCTCCAGGAGGGCCACGGTCTCGACCGACGAGTCCGTCGTCGCCAGTCCGCTACCGGCGGGGGCCTCGTCGGCCGTAACCGCGTTCGTCACGCCGACGACGACCTGGTTCACCGGCGAGGGGGCCGCGATGGCGTCGTAGCGGTCGGCAAGTGCCTGGCGGTGGCGGGCCTCGCTGATGTCCGACGCGGGGTCGTCGTAGCGGTCGCCCTGCCAGGGGACGCCGGTGGTCGTGATGTGGGAGGCGATGGCGTCCTCGGCGAACTCGGGGATGGCGAACTCGAAGCTCAACTGCGGGCCGGTGAAGTCGGTGATGTGTTCGAGATCGGCCGTCGGCACCACGTCGTAGGCCACGTCGGGGTCGGCGTCGCGGCCCTGGAACTCGAAGCGGAGCCCGGTCTCGCGGTCCGGGAGGTTCGCCGGCGGCGACGACAGCGCGTCGAACGACCGGACGGTGAGGTCCTCGGTGACGAAATCCGAGGCGTCGACCGACGGAAGGCGCTCGTGGTCGGAGAGCGATTCCCCGTCGAGTTCGGGGCCGACGTACGGCAGCGCCAGCCCCTCGTCCCGGGGGAGGCCGTAGGCGAGCGGGATCGCCGCGACGTCCTCGACGCCGTCGAGCACGCTGTTGGTGATGTCGGCCACGTCGCCGTCGAGCGGGAACCGCTGGAACCGTTCGGCGTTGTCGTTGACCGAGAGGCCACTGGAGTGCGAGCCGAGTTCCGAGAGGATCCGCGGCGGTCGGTCGGGGTCGGGGTCGAGGAACTCGTTGTTCGGGACCGACCGGGAGTGGGAGCTGGCGACGTACAGCTGTGGCTCGCCGGTCTCGGTGTCGACGAAGACCTGCAGGAGCTCCCAGTCGTGCCAGTGGAAGTTGGTGGTGAACTGGTCGAACGCCGAGTAGAACCAGAACTGCACGACTGCGAGCGGCGAGTCCGCGTACTCGACGACGTGGTAGAACACCGTGGGCTCCGGCGGCACGTCCCCGGTCCAGTCGGCGACGTAGCCGTCGAGGGCGTCGAACCCATCGACGACTGTCTCACCGTCTGCTTCGCTCTCGTAGGCCCGCGGGTCCGTCGGAAACCACGGTTCGTTGCGGTCGAAGTACATCGACGGCGCGAACCGCTCGGCGAGGTCGCGCGCTCGCTCGTCCGTCACCTCGGCCGTCGCGCCGTCGTCGCCCCGTTCGAGCAGCGGACAGCCCGCCAGCGAGGCCATCCCGCCGCCGGCGAGTCCGGCGAGGAGCGTCCGCCGGTCGACGGGCGGCCGCGTCATCCGCCACCCGTCCCGGACCGCGGCGGTGGTCCCGCTCGGCACCGAGTCCCTGTCGCGTCCACGGACCGTATCATGGCCCGAGTTCCGGGACTCGCCGGCATAGCGCTTGTGGCCCCGTCCGCGACCGTGCGGCCCCGGTGACCCACGGAGGCTGCAGGGCGAGTACGTGGCGGCTGTCGGCGTTTCGCGCCACTTTTGTCGATTCAGGCCATGGCATAGTCGTGAAACAGACCGCGCTTCTCCACGCAGCGTTCGCCGTGTTGCTCGTCGCCGGCTTCCTCGTCTCGGAACAGGCGCTCAGGTTCGGGCTGTTCGGGCTCGCCGGACTCTGTTTCGTCGCCGGAATCGTGCTGGCACGACGGGGTGGCGACGACCCGGACCCCGTCGGCGACGCGTAGCGAACCTCGGCCGGCGCGGGAATACGCGTCGGCGACACGGCGGCCGGAACCGGACGGCGACGACGTATCGCTCACAGTATGCACGGCGGTACACATTCGACCCTTCGGGTGATATGGGCAGACGATGACCGAACACACCACCTCCGGCCCTGACAGCACGGCGGGGTCGGCCGTCGAGACCGGCGACACGGCCGCGGCCGTCCTGGCCGGCAATCCAACACACTCGAACGAGGACGTCCGAAAGACGTACCGCGAACAGGCGGCGACGATGGCCCGACTGGACCCGCTGAACGGCCTGCTCACCGGACGCTATCGGCGGCGACTCTTCGGAACTGCCAGCGGACGGGTCCTCGACGTGGCCTGCGGCGTCGGGACGAACGAACGGTACCTCCCCGAAGACTGTGCGTACGTCGGCGTCGACATCAGCCCTGATATGCTAGCGAAGGCACGAGAGCGCCTCGCCGGGCGTCGGCGTGCGATCACGCTGCAAAAGATGGATGCACACGACCTCGACTGCCCCGACGATAGCTTCGACACGGTCATCTCGTCGCTGTCGACGTGTACGTTCCCCGACCCCCTTACGGCCCTCGCCGAGATGGGGCGAGTCTGCCGACCCGACGGCCGGGTCCTGCTCCTCGAACACGGCCGCAGCAGCGTCGGCCCGATAGCCCAGTTCCAGGACTGGCGTGCCGATGCCCACTTCCGAAAACACCACTGTCGGTGGAATCAGGAACCGCTCGAGGTGATCGAGCGCTCACCACTCGCCGCCGTGGACCACTCCACCGCCGCTCTGGGGGTGCTGACCGCTATCGAGGCTCGACCGGAGTGAGAGACGCGCCGATACCGGGACTCGCTCCGTCACGACACCCTGGCCGAACGGACCGATCCGCGAGACGGGACCGGAGTTCCGGAATTGTGCGCGGTGTTACCGTGGCTTTATGCAATGAACGACCATGCGAATGCTATGGGAACGACACCCAAGACCTACGACCACGTAATCGTGGGTGCAGGATCGGCAGGCTGCGCACTGGCACACAGACTCTCGGGCGACGCCGATACGGAGGTCCTCCTGCTCGAAGCGGGGCAACCCGACGAGAAAGAGGAGATCCACGTTCCCGCGCTTTTCCCGCACCTGTTCAAAAGCGAGGTCGACTGGGATTACTACACGACCCCCCAGCCCGAACTGAACGACCGGGAACTGTACTGGCCGCGGGGCAAGACCATGGGCGGGTCGAGTTCGCTCAACGCGATGATCTACATCCGCGGTGTACCCCACGACTACGACACCTGGGCCGAGCGGGGCAACGAGGGCTGGGGCTACGACGATATGCTGGAGTATTTCAAACGCTCCGAGGGGTTCGAACCGGAGGGCGGCGATCCGAGCTACCACGGGACCGACGGTCCACTCGACGTCGCCGATCCCGTCGACCCGCACCCGGTCTCGGGACAGCTCGTCGAGGCCGCCGCCGAGGTCGGCCACGTCCGCAACGACGACTTCAACGGCGAACAACAGCAGGGCGTCGGGCACTACCACCTCACCCAGACGGACGGAAAGCGGTGTAGCGCCGCGAAGGCGTTCATCACGCCGATCCTCGACCGCCCGAACCTGACCGCCGAGACCGGCGCCCAGGTGACCGAAATCCGCTTCGAGGGCGACCGCGCGGTCGGCGTGGCCTACGAACGGGACGGCGAGACCCATCACGCGGACGCCGACGGCGAAGTGATCGTCAGCGCCGGCGCCGTCAACTCCCCGCAACTGCTCATGCTCTCGGGCATCGGTCCCGCCGACCACCTCGAAGACCACGGCATCGAGGTCCAACAGGACCTGCCCGGCGTCGGCAAGAACCTCCAGGACCACCTGTTCGCGTTCGTGGTCCACGAGCGGACCGACGGCCCCGAGGAGCCGGCACCGTCCTCGAACATCGGCGAAGCCGGCGGGTTCACGTACGTCGACGAGGACGAACCCGCGCCGGACCTGCAGTATCACTTCGCGCCGGTGTACTTCATGGAACACGGGCTCGGGAATCCGGAGGAAGGGGTGGGCTTCTCAATCGGCGCGACCCAGCTGCGGCCGGAGAGCCGCGGGGAGATCACCCTCGCCTCCGACGACCCCTTCGAGCACCCCGCCATCGACCCCAACTACCTCACCGAGGAGAAAGACATGGAGATCATGGTCGAGGGGGTCAAACGAGCCCGCGAAATCGCCCAGGCCGATGCCGTGGACGAGTACCGTGGCGAGGAGGTGTGGCCCGGCGCGGACGTGACCACCGACGAGGAGATCCGCGAGCACATCCGCGAGACCGCCCACACCGTTTACCACCCGGTCGGGACCTGCAAGATGGGTGACGACGGCATGGCCGTCGTCGACGACCGCCTGCGCGTCCGCGGCGTCGAGAACCTGCGTGTCGTCGACGCCTCCGTCATGCCGACTATCTCCAGCGGCAACACCAACGCGCCGACGATTGCCATCGCGGAGAAGGCCGCCGATATGATCCGGTCGGAGGTCGCAGCACCCGCCGACGACTGACCTCGCGGCCGTAGCGACCGATGCGGGACGGTGACCGGTCGGCCCGGCTCACTCCTCCGCCGGGAGTTCCATGGCTCGACGGTGGACCGACTCCAGACTGACTGCCTCGGCGTCGTACTCGATGTCGAGCGCGTTCAACAGCATCTCGGTGTCCGCGACGGTGTACGAGTCGTTGAACCGTCCGTCGCGGAAGACGATCCGGGCGAGGGCCTCCTCGTCGTCGATACCGTCGCTGGCGTCGTCCGTGTCGGCGGAGACGACCCCGGCGGGTGGTCTGTCGGCGACCCGCGAGGCGGTGTGGAGGACGCCGTCGTGGAAGAATCCGACGGCGGCCCGGGTGACGGTCCCCGAATCGGTCCGGTCGGCCACGAGGTAACACTCCCGGCAGCCGAGGTCGCGAGCAAGATCGACGGCCGCCGAGAGCGACGGCGTGTCGAGGCCGATGGCGTCCCCCTCCGGGAGGCGGGTCGCCTCGATCAACCGCAGGTCTTCCGCCTCGGCGATCCGGTCGCGACAGTCCGATACGTCCGCAGCGAGTGTCTCGTCGGGCATGGGGGAGTGTTCCGCCGACGGGCCTTTAGAGGTACGGACGCCGGCGACGGTCGTGACCACCGAGACGGTGCGGCGGCCGGGCGCAACATGAAAGCGGCTGGCGTCCGAATCGTCCGTACGAATCCGTCGAACCGGAGACGACGATGACGACGAGCCCAGTCACGATCAGCTACGAGTACGAGCGACCGCGATTCGCGTACGAAGTAGCGGTCGACGGCGAGCAGGAGACCGTGGAAGCGAACTGGTGTCGACGGCACGAGGGCCGGTACGTGTTCGGCGAAGCGGCCGACATCGTCCCCGCCGGGACCGGCGCGCGACTCGAACACAGCGAGGTCTTCGCGTGTGACGCGGCGGCGGTCGAGGGGTTCGACGCGGTCCGGGTCGGCGAGACCGTCCTCGAACTGCAGTTCATCCGACGCCCGTCGCTCGTCGAGCGACTCGCTCCCTGGACGTGGCCGCCGGCGGTCGACGGAGACGCGGTCGACGATGAGACGGGCGAGGGAACGCTGGTCCATCCCGAGGACGACGTCGTCTCCGTGTCCGGCGACGTGATACACAGCCTCGAGCCGATGCCGGCGGACGGGTGAGGCCGATACGGGTCGCCACGCGACACGACGTGAACACTGAAGTGCGCGGCCTGCCGTCCTCCTGTCGCGATGGTCGAACTCCTCGACGACCTCTCGGGGTTCGAGTTCGAGGACCTCATGGAGGACGTCTTCCGTAACCTCGGCTACGAGAACGTTCGCCAGTCGACGAAGACCGGCGACGAAGGCCGCGATATCGTCATGGAGGAGGTCCTCGACGGCCAGCGGCAGGCGGTCGTCGTCGAGTGCAAACACACCGACAGCGTCGGCCGCCCGGTGGTCCAGAAGCTACACTCGGCGGTCGCTACCCACGACTACGACGGCCCGAAACGCGGCATCGTCGTCACGACGGGGACGTTCACCGGTCCCGCCGAGGGGTACGCCGCGCAACTACGGACGAACGGCGATCCACATCCGATCGAACTGCTCGACGGCACGGATCTCCGGGAGTTCGGTGAGGAGATCGGCCTCGACCTCTACAACGGTCGCATCGAGATCCTCTGTGACGAGACCCTCCGGCCCTACGACCCCTCACGTGGCGTCCGCGCACCCGTCGAGGACGCCGTCCGCGAGGTCGAAAACCTCGATACGCGTGATCTGCCCACGCCGACTGCGGTCGCGGACTTTCGCCCGATCGTCCAGGTCACGGCCGAAGTCGACGCCACCTTCGAGACGAGCGTCGGCGTCGTCCACCGCGAGCAGGGGACCGACCGACTCGTAGTCGCGGCCGACCGGGGCCACCCGACGGTGGCGGACGGTCAGGTCGAACGGCTGGTCACGAACAACTTCGGCCAGCGCGTGGACCTCGACGAGGACCGCCTCGGCGAGACCTTCGACGAGATCGAGGTCCACCGATTCGGGCAGACCGAAACCGAGTACAAGGACTGGGCGGTCGAGCGGGTCCGCGAACGGCGGACCCGGACCGTCCAGTACACCGGCGACAACAACGTCACGTACACGAAGACCTGCGAGCCGACCCGCTCGGCCGTCTCGATACGGGCCATCGAGCCGGTCTATCTCCCCCGGGTCCGGCAGACGATCTCGCTGGGCGAGTACAGCTACCCCTACGAGTATTACAACGCCGGCCCCTCCCGGACGACCGTCGAGAACGGCATCCATCGATGCGTCCAGTGTGGCGACGAGACGGCGTCGACGTACACCTACTGTGCAAACTGCGGGAGCATCAACTGCCCGAGCCACATCGAGACCGAGCGCCTGGAGGGGACGCCGGTCTGTACGGGCTGTGCCGTCGCCGAGCGGTTCATGCTCGCGACGAAGTACTTCTACGACCGGGAGAACCGCGACCGATTCCGCGAGCAGTACGAGCGGATGCCCGTCCACGAGAAACTCCTGGAGAACGTCCCGCTTGCCGGCGGCGCGGTTCTCGCCGTACTCCTGACACTGGTGTTCGTGCTCGCGTCCGCAGGGTTGCTGTGACGGCGCGGTGGCGGGCCGGCCGTTCGGAAACCGGACCGTGCCTACCGCACGTCGGCCCTGGCAGCACGGTGGAGGAGACGGACGGCGACAGCACCGAGGACGACGTTGAACACGATGAGGACGGCGAGGGCAGGGACGACCGTGTTCCAGAGTCCGCCGAACGCCGTCACGTCGAGGACCGTCATCACGTCCCGACCGAGCACGATGGCGCGGACCGCGTCGACGCCGTACGTGACCGGATTGACCACGGCAACCGTCCGGATCCAGCCCGGCAACACCGCGAGGGGAAGGAACGCACTGGACACGAACAACAGCGGGAACGTCAGGAGGTTCGCGAGCATGACGGTCGCTTCCTGGTCGCGCGTCACGAGGGCGACGACGTTCGAGTACGCCATGAACACGCCGCCGAACGCGACCGTGACGAGGACGATCCCGACGACGCCGGGCAACCCCGTTCGGAGGTACTGGCCGAAGGGTGTGCCCGTTTCGAGCGCCACGAGGAGAGAGCCAAGCAGGAGGACGATCACGGTCTGGACGACGATCCGTGCGACCTCGGACAGTACTTTGCCGAGGAACATGGCGGCCCGGTTCATCGGGGAGACGAGCACCTTCTCGAACATCCCGGTCTCCATGTCGTCGACGAGACCAATTCCGGAGACTGCGGCCGAAGAGAGGGTCGACTGGATGATGATCGCCGGCGTCAGATACGTGACGTAGCTGATACCGCCGCCGAGCGTCTGCGAGAGCGCACCGCCGGCGACCGCGCCGAACACCTCCGCCATGAGGACGAAGAAGATCACGGGCTGGACCAGCGACGTGAACGTCACGAAGGGGTTACGGCTGGTCTTGACGAGCCACCGCTCGAAGCTCGTTTGAACGTCCGCCACGGTACTCTTCCCCGGCGCTTTCCGCGGACGGTCCTCCGGGAGCACGCCGGACTCGCCGTCGTGTCCGCTCATTTCACCACCCCCGAGGCCTGCGGAGCCGCCCCCGCCGTCCCGTCATCGGTCTCGGGATCGTCGTCGGTCAGCGCGAGGAACGCGTCGTCGAGCGTCGGCGACCGGACGTCGAAGGTGGTGACCGAGAAACCGGCGTCGCCGAGCGCGACGACGAGGTCGCTCGTCACCTCGCGGGGGTTCGGTGTCCTGACGGAGACCCCCTGACTCGTCGGCTCGACGGTCGCGTCAGCCAGGGCGTCCACGCGGCGAATGGCCTGTACGGCCGCACGCGTCCGCTGCTCGCTCGGGTCCGCGAGGGAGATCTCGACGACGTCCCCGCCGACCTCGGACTTGAGTTCGGCAGGGGTGCCGGTAGCGACGATCCGACCGTCCTGAAGCAGTGATAGCCGGTCGCAGAGCCGGTCGGCTTCCGCCAGGTACTGCGTCGTGAGGAAGACGGTCGTCCCGCGGTCGTTGATCCGCTCGAAGTAGTCCCAGAGTCGGAGCCGTGCCTCCGGGTCCAGCCCGGTCGTCGGTTCGTCGAGGAAGACGACGGGTGGCCGGTGGACCAGCACCGTCGCGGCGTCCAGCCGCTTTTGCATCCCGCCGGAGAACGTCCCCGCCCGCGAATCCGCGACCGCTTCGAGGTCGACCAGTTCGAGCAGTGCGTCGATACGGTCGGTACGCTCGCGCTCCGGGACGCCGTACAGGTCACAGGCCAGCTGGAGGTTCTCCCTGGGGGTCAGTTCCCGGTCGATGCTCGTCTCCTGTGCCATGTAGCCGATGGACTGGCGGACCGCCTGCGGGGCCGTCGCCGTCTCGTACCCGTTGATCCGGACGGTGCCCCGGGTCGGGTGCAGGAGCGTCACGAGCGTCCGGATCGTGGTCGTCTTCCCGGCGCCGTTCGGCCCGAGGAAGCCGAAGAACGCGCCGCGTTCGACCTGGAGTGAGACGCCGCGGACCGCTTCCGTCCCGTCCGCGTACGTGACGTGGACGTCGCGGGCGTCGATAGCGAGACCGGTATCGTCGGATCGCGCGACCCCGTTTTCGGAGGGTCGTGACTGATCGGAGGGCATTCCACCGGGACCGTCGGGCGTCAGTCGTGTAGCCGCTTCCCGAATTGGTGCGGCCGCTTAAGTACGGCGCTGTGGCGACGCGCTTCTGGCGGTGTCTAGAGGCCGATGTCGGGCGCGACCGTCGTCTCGACGAGGGCCGACTGCGCCCGGCGGAGGCGTTCGGAGAGCGCCGAGGCGGTGATGTCGAGGTCGTCGGCGACGTCGTCGAGCGACGCCGATCGCGGGATGTCGAAATAGCCCAGTTCGTGGGCCCGGACGAGCGCCTCACGCTGGCGGTCGGTGAGGCCCGCCGCGGGGTCACCGCTCCCGCCGTGGGGGATCAGTCGCCGGAGCCGGAACTCGGCGTTGCGCTGCCAGAACGACTGGAACCGTTCGAGCGTCGCCCGGTCGGCGAACCAGCCCCCCTGCACCCAGCCCGTCGGCGTGGCACGGATGGTCCGGATCTCGGCGTCGGCGGCCGCCAGCGCCTGGAGTTCGGACACGTCGTCGACGTACGGTCCGAGCTGTGCCTCCATACCCCGGGAGGGTTCGATGCGATAACAGGGTGTCCCGTCGTCGCGTTCGACCCGCCTGTACGAGGCGACGAACGCGTCCGACTCGAAGGCTCGCTCGACCGCCTCGGTGTCCCCTTCGACAACCCGGACCACGAACGCGGTGTACCAGTCCTCGCTGGGGTGGAAGTCGAGCTCGAGCGTCGCCGTGGGGACGGTCGCCGCGACCCCGACGAGCGGGAGCCCCTCGCAGGTTATCTCGTACTCGGCGAGCAGTCCCATACCAGCGCAGTGGACGTGGCCGCTCCTGTACGTTCCGGTCGAGGCGGCGTCCCCTGCGGTGGCCCGAGCACGACCACGCCCCGGCGGGACGGCGCGGCGACCCCCGGCCGTACTGAAAGAGGGCCGATAATGTGGGGAGTCGGGTTTAACATCGCTCGTGCCTAGCCGTGCACCAGTGAGATACAGTGTCTAACAGGGAAACGGACGCGGGTGGACAGGGAGACGGGGTCGACGTCGACGCCGTCGTCATCGGAGCCGGGTTCTCGGGGCTGTACATGCTCCATCGCCTGCGCGAGCAGGGGCTCGACGTTCGGGTCTACGAGAAAGGCGACGAGGTGGGCGGGACGTGGTACTGGAACCGCTACCCCGGCGCCCGCTGTGACAGCGAGAGCCACATCTACTGTTACTCCTTCGACGAGGCCCTCCACGAGGAGTGGGAGTGGAGCGAGCGCTACCCCGAACAGCCCGAAATCCTGGAGTATCTCCAGTGGGTCGCCGACCGGCTGGATCTGCGCCGGTCGATTGCCTTCGAGACGGAGGTAACGGGGGCGACCTACGACGAGGAGACGGCGTCGTGGACGGTCGAGACAGCCGACGGTGAACGGGTCAGGACTCGCTACTTTATCACCGCCGTCGGCTGTCTCTCGAAGCCCTATCGGCCCGACTTCGAGGGGCTCGACGACTACGAGGGCGAGTGGTACCACACGGCCCGCTGGCCGCACGAGGAGGTCGATTTCAGCGACGAGCACGTCGGCGTCATCGGCACCGGATCGACGGGCATCCAGTTCATCTCGGAGGTCGGCGGCCGCGCGAAACACCTCACGGTCTTCCAGCGGACGCCCAACTACGCCGTGCCCGCCCGGAACCGACCGCTGGACGCCGACGAGTACGAGGACATCCGGGCGAACTACGACGACATCTGGGAGCGGGCGCGTGACTCCCGCCTCGGGATGCCCTTCGACCACGACCACCAGACGGACTTCGGGCTCTCCGACGCGGAGATCCGAGAGACGCTCGAAGAGCGCTGGCAACAGGGCGGTTTCCGGTTCCTCCACGCCTTCGAGCCCGGGACCGTCCTCTCGGACCCCGAACTGAACGAGTTCATCGCCGAGTTCATTCGCGAGAAGATTCGCGAGCAGGTCGACGATCCCGAGACCGCGGAGAAACTGGTCCCGACGGACCACCCCTACGCCGCCAAACGGCCGCCGATGGACTACGACGGCTACTACGAGACGTTCAATCGCGACGACGTGAGCCTCGTGGACGTCAACGAGTCGCCAATCGAGCGGTTCACTCCCGACGGGATTCGGACGGCCGACGCCGACTACGACCTCGACATGGTCGTGTTCGCGACGGGATTCGACGCGATGACGGGTGCACTCCTCGCCCTCGACATCGAGGGGCGCGGCGGGCAGACGCTCGAAGAGAAGTGGGAGGCGGGACCGCACACCTACCTCGGCCTCGGCACCAACGGCTTCCCGAACCTGTTCACGATTACCGGCCCGCAGAGCCCCTCCGTGCTGACGAACATGCCGATGGCAATCGAACAGCACGTCGAGTGGATCGCCGACTGCATCGAGTTCATGGAGACGGAAGGCTACGACCGCATCGAGGCGACCGAGGACGCCGAAGCCCAGTGGGTCCAGAACACCAACATGCTGGCCGAGAACATGCTCTTCTCGGAGGCGAAGTCGTGGTACCGCGGCGCGAACGTCCCGGGGAAGACGCAGGTGTTCACGCCTTTCCCCGGCGGTCTCGACAACTACCGGGAAATCTGCGACCGCATCGCCCGCGACGAGTACGACGGCTTCGACCTCGGGCGGGCCACGGCCGCGACGACGGCGGACTGAGGCTGGCGGTTCGGCCCGGGGCAGTGGGAACGTTCCGCCATCCGGTCCCGATTCTCAGCGGTGTGGCTCGCCGAACCGGAGGACGTGCTCGACCTCCTCCGTCTTGACGTCCTCGAAGGCGTCGCGGGCGATGGTCCGGCGGTGGACCTCGTCGGCGCCGTCGAAGATACGGAACGGGCGGACCTCCTCGTAGAAGTGCGCGAGCGGGAGGTCCTTCGCGATGCCGTTCCCACCACAGCACTGCACCGCGAGGTCGATGATCTCGTTGGTGACGTTCGCGGTGAACGTCTTCGCCATCGCGACCTCGATGCGGGCGTCGCTGTTGTCGAGTTCCCGCGCGGCGTGGCGCGAGGCCGTCCGCGCGACGTGGAGTTTCGTCTCGGCGTCGGCGATGCGGTGCCGGAGCGCCTGCTTGTCCGCGAGCGTCGACCCGAACGCCTCCCGTTCGGTCATGTAGGCCTTCGCCACGTCCAGCGCCCGCTCGGCCATCCCACAGTACCGCATACAGTGAGTCAGCCGGCCGCCGCCGAGCCGGAGCTGTGCGAGTCGGAAGCCGCCGCCCTCCTCGCCGATGGTGTTGTCGACCGGGACCCGCACGTTGTCGTATGCCACCTCCGCGTGGCCGAACTCCGTCTCCATGACCCCGTGGCCGCCCAGGACGGGATAGTTACGGACGATCTCGACGCCGTCGGTGTCCTTGGGGACGAGGATGATCGAGGTGCCCTCGTAGGGGTGAGCGTCGGGGTCGGTGCGAGCCATCACGAGCAGGAAGTCGGCGATCTTCGCCTGCGAACTCCACCACTTGTGGCCGTTGATGACCCACTCGTCGCCGTCTTTCTCGGCGGTGGTCCGGAGCATCTTCGGGTCCGACCCGCCGCCGCCCATCGGCTCGGTCATCGAGAACGCGCTCCACTTCTCGCCCTGGACCAGCGGCCGGAGGTACTCCTCCTTGATGCGCTCGCTCCCGCCGATCTCGAGGGTGTGCATGTTCCCCTCGTCGGGCGCGTTCGCCCGGATAGCCAGCGCCCCGAACAGCGACCGTCCAACCTGCTCGAAGGAGGGCAACATATCGCGGAAGTCCAGCCCCTGTCCGCCGTACTCCTCGGGCACCTGCGGCGCGAAGAGGTCGCGCTCCTTCGCCATCTCCCAGTACTCCGCGAGTTCGTCGAACGAGATCAGGTCGCCCGTCCGGAGCGCCTCGCGCTCCCGGGGCAGGACCTCTTCGTCCATGAACGCCTCGACCCGCGTCGCCACTTCTTTCGCTTTCTCGGAGTCGTGGTACTCCATACCACCACCCCTCGCGGCGGGGGAACGTAAGTCTGTGTCCACCGTCGACCGGGGCACGCCGGGTCGTCGTTCGGCGGCAGCCGGGCGCGAGGGGGCGCTCAGGTCCGGACGACGACGGTGTGGCCGACGCGGTCGCCGAGGCGTTTCTTCCGGCCCGAGCGGACGAGCGCGACGATGCCGACGAGATAGAACAGCGGGAGCCAGTCGACCAGTCGCAGGAGGTTCCGCACGAGCGACGCTCGGAGAGTGGGTGTCGACCACCCGTCGCTCGTCACTCGAATCCCGACGAGGTACTTCCCGACGGTCTTGCCGAACCGCCACTCCATGAGCGTGTGATAGCCGGTCGCGAGGCCGAGCCAGAGTACCAGGCCGATGGCAGCGGGCGTGCCTTCGAGACTCGTGTCGACCCCGGTCGCGGTCGATTCCATCTGACCGGTCAGCGCGCCGACGACCGACACCGCGAGGACGAACAGGAGCAGCCACACGATCGAGTCGATCGCCATCGCGATACCCCTGATACCGACGCCACACTCCTTCGGACTGCCAGTGTCGTTCATGTGCAGTCGGGAGGTGGGAGGGCCTGACCTACAAACCGGAGGCAGAGTTTCTCGGCGCGAAACGCTGCGAAAGGCCCAGTGGGACCCGTCGACCGGTCCCGACCGGCGGTCACCTGGGCGGTATCACTATGGTACTCCCGGCCCACGGACGGGTATGCGAGCCGTACGATATCACGAGGGCGGCGACCCGGACGTGCTGGACCTCGAAGACATCGAACGTCCCGACCCGGGCCGCGGCGACGTACTGGTCGAGATCGAGGCGGCGAGCGTCAACCCCGTCGACGCGAAGTTCCGGGCCGCGGGCCTGCCCCGCCTGCCCAAGACGACGGGCTCGGACCTCGCCGGCACCGTCGTCGCGGTCGGCGAGGGCGTCGACGACTACGCCGAGGGGGACCGCGTGTTCGCGACCGGTCTCCACACCGGGCGGTTCGCGGGCGGCTCGTTCGCCGAGTACGCGGCAGTGCCGACCGATCTCCTCGCACACCTCCCGGAGGGCGTCTCCTTCGAGCATGGTGCTGCAGTCGCGCTCGTCGGCGTCACCGCCTGGCGAGCGCTGGTCCACCACGCCGGACTCGAACCTGGCGGGACGGCCCTCGTCCACGGCGGCAACGGCGGCGTCGGCCACGTCGCGGTCGGCCTCGCGGACGCTCTGGGTGCGACGCCGGTCGCCACGGCCCGCCCGCAGTACCACGACGCGCTCGGGGACCTGGGGGCCGGAACGGTCCTCGACTACGGGCGCGACGACCTCGCGGACGCGGCCCGCGACGCCACCGGCGGCGCGGACGCCGTCCTCGACCACATGCCCGACACGTACCTCGGGACGGACGTGGCAGCCGCGGGGTTCGGTGGCGATATCGTCGCCATCGCCGGCGACACGGCGACGTTCCCGGACGTGGCCGCGGCGCGGTCCGCGGAACTCGACGTCCACATGATGAGTATGTCGAACCTCGCGACCCATTCGGACGCGCCGGACATCGGCCCGATCCTCGACCGCATCGGCAACCTCCTCGCGGAGGGTCGCCTCGACGTGACCATCGACCGCACCTACGGGCTGGACGAGGCCGCCGAGGCCCACCGCGCGGTACTGGAAGAGAGTTTCCTCGGGAAACTCGTCGTCGAGCCGTGAGTCGGATCGGTCCGAAGGCCTGAACGCCCATCGACGGATGTCTGACGGTCGACTGACGGGAGGTCGCGTATCGTCACCACTTCCTGCGGTTTTCACTTCCGGCGCGGTCGGGTGGCCTATTTAGCGGTCGAGTCCTCAGTCGTGGGTAGCCATGCTCGGGACGCTGAAGCGGGCCGTCGGCCGGACGACGCACGACTTCCGCGAGTGCCGCCGATGCGGAACGACCCTCGACGGCCCGACCGCGCGCTGTCCAGCCTGTGGCTCGCGGGACGTGGCTCGGTACGAGATCGAGTGAACGGGTCACTCGTCAGGCCGCGACGGTCGCCCGGAAGAACCACGTCTCGGGGTTGTGCCGTTTGACTGCCGCGTCGTCGACCGGAGCGTTGCCGTCGGCCAGTTCGTCGAGATAGCCACGGACCGGTGAGGGGTCGCGGTCGCTGACCACCAGGAACTCCGCGCCGGGGTCCATGCTGGTAAACGAGTCACGGACGCGCTCGCGACGCTCCTCGGGTGACAGGCCACGGAGGTCGACCGCGTGGTCGGGGACCTCGACCGACCAGATCTCGTCGAGTCGCTCCGCCGCCGCGGTCGCGAGGTCACGCGCGTGCGCCGGCAGGGCCGCGGCCGATGGGCGGAACGTCGATTGCAGGTCGTCGGTGAAGGGTACGTCCGCGAGCCGCGGCGCGTCGAGGGCCGCGATGGGGTCGCCGCCGTCGAAGAGGTCGTGGGCGGCCCCACACTCGTCGCAGACGAACTCGCCCATGTTCGAGACGATTCCCAGCACCGGCACGTCGTTCTCCTCGAACAGCTGGAGCGAGCGAACGGTGTCGGAGACGGCGGCGTGGAACGGCGTCGTGACGAAGACGACGCCGTCGACCTGGACCTCCTGGAGCGTCGTGAGCGCCACGTCGCCGGTCCCCGGCGGGAGGTCGAGGACGACCGTGTCCGGGTCGTCCCACGCCGTCTCCTCGAACAGCTCCGAGAGGGCGTCGTGGGCCATCGCGCCGCGCCAGGCCAGCGGCGCCGAGGAGGACAGCAGGCCGACGCTCATGGCTTCGAGACTGCCCGCGTCGGCGTCGCTATCCTCGTCGGTACCGTCGACAGCCACGGGAATCGGGTTCCCGTCCTCGTCGGAGTGGACGGGGCCGCTGATCGAGAGCAGTTCGGGGACGTTCGGGCCGTGTATGTCGGCGTCGAACAGGCCCACGTCCCGCCCGTCGGCGGCGAGGCCGCAGGCCAGCGCCGTCGCGACGGTGGTCTTGCCGACGCCGCCTTTCGCGCTCGCGACGGCGATGACGCGGTTCGCGGCCTCGACTCCCACGTCCCGGTCGGTCGTGTCCGGAACCGAGCCGACGTGTTCGACGTGGGCACGCTCGACGCCGGGCACGTCGTTCACGGCACGCATCATCGTCTTCGTCACGGCCTCGGCCTCCCCTGGCGGGAAGTCCTGCAGGTCCGCCTCGACGGTGACGCGCCCGTCGGTCACGTGGATGTTCTCGATGAGTCCCGCCTCGATGACGTGGACCTCCGCTTCCGGGTCGCGGACCTGCCTGAGCGCAGCCTCCACGTCGTCCGTGGTGACGCTCCCGTCGGCGGCAGCGCCTCCGTCGGTCGCGGTGCCGTCGTCGGTCGTTACCTCCCTGCTCGATTCCTGCTCCGTCGCCGGTGTCTCGTCGGTCATGGTCAGAGGTCTGGTTTGCGGTTGAGTCGGTCCTCGCCGGGGAGGGCAGCGCCGTCGTTCTCCGTGCCGCCGGTGAACTGTCGCCGGAACTTCCCGGGGTCCTGGTCCAGCGCCCGGGCGGCCGTGCTGCGGACGACTTTCGGCTCGCTCTCGTCGTTCGCGATGGCTTCGAGGCGCTCGTCGGCGCCCTCGTCGTCGACGCCCGCGAGCAGGTGGGCCGCCCACTCGCGAACCCGCTCGCTGTCGTCGTGGGTGTGTTCGAGCAGCACGTCCCGCAGGCCCTCGCCGCGGAGTTTGAACAGCGAGACGAAGGCGTTCCGGCGGACGGCGTGGTGGTCGTCTTCGAGCGCGGCCTCGATGTGGGACTCGTAGGTCACGCGGTCGATACGGTCCAGCGCGACGACGGCCTCGGCGCGGACCCAGGGGTCCGCGTCGCCGAGCGTCTCGATGGCGGCCTCGGCCGCCCGCTCGCCGCCGAGGTTGCCGAGTGACTCGACGGCGAACTGACGCACGTCGTCGTCCGCATCCGTCAGGCCGTGTTCGACCAGCGCCTCGACGACGGTCGGGTCGTGGCCTTCCTCGCCGAGACCGAGCGCGGCGCGGCGCCGTTCGACGTGGTCACCGGCGACGAGGTCTTCGATCTTCTCGGCGGCGCTGTCGCCGACGATGGGCGTGAGGTCCGTCGCCTGGAGTTCCCGCGGCGTCGCCTCGCCGATCGTGATGTCGCGGCTCACCTCGATGTCTTCCAGCCCCTCGGGGTCCTCGCCGAACCCCGGGCTCTGCTCGGGATGGACCCGCGGGTCGGTCGGCCCGTCCGTCGCCTCCTCCGGGTCCCTCATGTCGTCACCCCCGATTCCGTCGAAGGCATCGCGTCGGAGAGGACGACGACAGCACCGAGCAGGACGGCCGTCGCCCGTGGGAGCGTCACCGGCGCGCCGGCCGCCAGCAGGAGGACGGCACCGAACGCGGGGACGAACGCGCGCCGACGGAGCGCGCCGACGGCCGCGGCGACGCCGCCGGCCACCGCCAGCGCGAACAGCAGATGCGGGACGCCGACGACCGCGAAGCCCACGAGCAGGACGCTCCCGAAGACGTAGGGGGCGGCGAGGCCCGCCGCGACGACGGCGAGAAAGGCCGCGAGGCCGACGACGCCGACCAGCCGGTCACGTCCCGCCGGGCGTGCGCCCGACCCGAACAGTCCGGTCGCCGCGAGCGATCCGAGCGCGAGCGCGGCGCCGACGGCCCGCCAGCCGCCACCGAGCAGGCCGGTCGTGCTGGACAGCGAGATACCGACGCCGATGGCGAATCCCGCCGCGACGACCGCGTTCCGTCCCTCGACGTAGTTCGTCGGTCGGCCGACGACGCCCGCCAGTGCGACCGCACCGCCGAACGCGACGCCCAGGACCGCCGGCAGAGTCGCGCTCGCGTCGACGACCGCGAGCGGACCGAAGGCGGCCACGAACAGCGAGCCGACGCGAACCGCGGGGCGGCGGGCCGTGACCGCGACGACGCCCAGCGCGATGGCGAGGACCGCCGTCGTCGCCACCGCCAGCCCGCCACGGAACGCGGCCGGCACGGCCAGCGGGTCGTACGGCGCGTTGTAGAGCAGCGTCGCGACGAGTCGGGCCGCGACGACGAGCGCGGCAGCGCCGACGGCGAATCGGCGTGCCCGTCGCCGCTCGGGAAGCCGCGCGTCGAAACCGGCGAGGAGCGCTGCCGCCGAGCCGCCAGTTCCGTCTCCGGTCGTCGTCCGCTGTCGGTTGCTCACGAGCCGTCACCTCCACAGCGGGCGGCGAGGTCGGCCACGTCCGCGTCGCTGAACCGGTCGAGGAAGTCCGCGAGCGAGCCGTAGTAGCCCGTTCCCGGCTCCTCGGCCAGCGCCGACGTGACGCCGTCGATCACGACCCGGAGGTGGCGGTCGTGGAAGTCGAGCCGCGCGGCCACCACGTCCGGGTCGACCGCCGCCTCGCGTCGGCAGAGATAGCCCATGAACTCCAGCTGGATGCGGAGGTTGTCGTGGTTGTCCCGCTCGTCCTGGTCGACCTGGCACCCGAAGTACTCGTAGGCGCGGGCCAGGTCGAGGTTCACGTCGTTCCAGGACACCTCCGGACGGTAATCGGACTCGTAGAGCGACACCGGCGGGCCCTGGCTGTCGACGGTCCCGTCGGTCCGGTCGACGACCTCGGAGTAGCCGACGACGAACAGGTCGTTGTACCGCGCCCGCACCGTGTCGTGGTCGTCCGCGATGTCCAGGTCCGGCGGCTCGACGTCCAGCGCAGTGCGGTCGAGCAGGGTCGCGAACTCCGCGGCGAGGTCGCCGCTGTCGAGCGCGGCGTAGAGGTCGGCGTCCGGTTCGGTGAACGCCCGGGCCGCGAGCGCGTAGATCGTCCCGCGGGCGGCGGGGTCCGTTTCCACCTCGTCTGCCAACTCGTCGGTCGCCGCGCCCGGCTCATTCGTCGCCATCGGTCTCACCTCCGCTCCGCGTTCGCCGCACGCCCTCGATGGTGACCAGCGTCGTGACGACGATGCCCACGCCGGCGATGCCCCAGAGGATCGCCTCGTAGGGCGGTCCCTGCGGCCCGGGCCCGAGCGCGAGGTAGTACCAGTCGCTCGCGCCCTTCCGGCCGGACCGCTCCATGTTCGAGCCGTTCCAGGTCGCGAAGGCCACGTCCAGGTCGCGGTCGGTCGGGATCGTCGTCCGGTTCGGGCTGTCGGCGGCCAGCGGTCGCGAGACCACGACCGTCCAGCGGCCGTCCTCGTAGCTGTGGTTGGTGGCGACCCGCGACGACTCGAAGGAGGTCGTCGTGCCGGGCCCGCCGGCGACCAGTTCCTGGCTCCGTCCACTGCCCGACCAGTACCAGACGTTGACCGGATTGTCCGCCCCACCCATGGCGATTGGTGGGCGGGCGCTCTCGTTGACCGGCACCTGGACGGCCGCGGAATCGGCGAACCCGCGTATCGGTTCCGTGGTGGTGTCCCGGGTGGCGTCGGCCCAGGAGAGCCGGAGGTAGAGCCGGTCGTTCGTCCGTGCCGCCTCGACGTTCAGTCGCTCGACGCTCGTGTTGTCCGCGGCGGGGACGCTACTCGCCGCGCTCCCGAGCGGGACCGTCACCGCGGGGGCGTCCGCCCAGCCCGCACCGGTGGGCTGCTGGAGCGTCCCCGCGTCGCCGCCCGTACTGTAGTGAACCGGGATGGCGAACGCCGGGCGCGCCGAGACGACCGCCGGCAGGAGGGCCGTCCCCGCGAGCACGGCGACGGCGACGAGCGCGACCGCCGCGAGCGTCCTGTCATCCATCGTCGAACACCTCCAGCCGGTACTTGTCCTCGCGGTTCCGGGTCAGCAGTTCCATGACCTCGCTCTCCTCGCCGCGCTGGACCTTGTTCCGCTCGCGCTCGATGGTGTTCAGCGCCTCGTTGACCGCCGGGCCGAACAGCTCTTCGAGGTAGTTCCGCGGGATGCGTTCGGCGTCGAGCGACTCCCCGCCCTCGGAGTGCTGTGGCGGGGCGAAGGGCGGGATGTAGTAGACGTTCGGCTCCGTCCGGTACTCGGGGTGGAGCCGGACCGCCACCTCGTACTCCTCGACGAGCTTGTAGATGGGGCCGTCCTCGTCGTCGAGGAAACCCACCATCCGCAACTGCGGCGGGCAGTCCTCGGCACACGACGGCGCGCGGACCTCGCCTTCCGGCCCCTCGCCCTCGATGCGCGGGTAACAGAAGATGCACTTCTCCGACTTCTTCGTCATCGCGTTGTAGTACACCTTCTTGTACGGACAGCCCTCGACGCAGTAGCGGTAGCCCCGACAGCGGTCCTGGTCGACGAGGACGATGCCGTCCTCCTCGCGCTTGTACAGCGCCGACCGTGGACACGCCTCCACACAGGAGGGGTGCGTACAGTGGTTGCAGATCCGTGGGAGGTAGAAGTAGTAGGAGTTGGGGTACTCGCCGGCGCCCTCGTCCTCGTCCCAGTTGGGGCCCCACTCGGCCTGGTCCATCGGGCGGAGCGGTTCGTCGCTGCCCTCGTAGAAGATGGCGTCGTGGTTGAACTCCCACGGCCGGCCGTACTCCTCCTCGTCCGGGAGTTCGCCGGGGCTGCGCTCGCTGTGTTCCTCGGACTGCCAGCCGCCGCCCATCTCCTCCCAGTCCCGGGGGTAGCCCGACCCGGGCTTGGTCTCGACGTTGTTCCAGTACATGTAGTCGCGGCCGCCGCCCTCTGTCCAGTTGGTCTTGCAGGCGATGGTGCAGGTCTGACAGCCGATGCACTTGTTGAGGTCCATGACCATCGCGACCTGGTGGTCGACGCCCTCCGCGAGGTCGATGCCCTCCGGGGTGTCGCTGCTTCCGTCCCCCGACTGGTCCTGGGAACTCATTGGCTCTCACCTCCGCCGTCGGCGGCAGAGTCGTCGTCGCCACCTGCGCTCCCGTCGCCCCCGTCGACCGGCTCCACCTCGACGCGCACGTCGCTGTTGACGCCGGTCGGCCCCCAGTAGTTGGGGAAGAAATAGAGGTGTTCCCCGGTGTCTTCGGGGTACTGGACGAGCTGTGTCGGCTTCATGTACATCGGCACGAGCGAGTTGAAATTCTCCCGATCCGGGTACTGGAACTTCTCCCAGGAGAAGAAGTGTCGTGCCGTCCCTGGCT
Organism: Halorientalis marina; assembly: GCF_023028345.1. Lineage (GTDB taxonomy): Archaea > Halobacteriota > Halobacteria > Halobacteriales > Haloarculaceae > Halorientalis > Halorientalis marina. The sequence goes on from NZ_CP095487.1 coordinate 1,828,651, forward strand.
CGCTGCTGGGGTAGGACTTGGCCTGGACTTCCACGTCGGCGAGGTCGTTGTAGACCCGGACGGTGTCGCCGTCCTCGATGCCCCGTTCATCCAGGTCCTGGGGGTTGAGGAAGACGGTGGGTTCGCCACGCTGGAGGCGGAGCATCTTCGAGTTGTCCCGCCACGTCGAGTGGATCGACCACCGGCTGTGGGGCGTGTTGTATCGCAGCGGGTAGTCCTCTTTCTCCTGCAGGACCGGCCCGGTCTTGTGTGTCGGCAGTTCCTCGCCGAGGTCCAGGAACCAGTCGTGGTCGATGTAGTACTGCTGGCGGCCGGTGAAGGTCGGCCACGGCTCCTTGTCCCGGACGTACTGCTTCCACGGCGCGTAGGCCTCGCCCTCCTCGATGGGTGAGGTCCAGTGGTCCCCGGTTTCGAGGAACCGCTGTGGCTGGTCGTCGACGTCGTCGAACGTGATCTGCTCGTCGGTACCGTCGGGGTTGGTCTCCGCGGAGTGCTCGAGGATGTACTCCGCCGCGGCGCGGTCCTCGGTCAGCGCGCCCTCCTCGTCGTCCTCCCAGTCGCGCACGTAGTCGTCGTGGATCGACTGGAGGTCGATCTCGCGGTCGAACTTGCGGTCGGGCACCGGGTCGATACCGCGCTCCTCGGCGATCTCCTGAATCTTCTGGCCGAGTTCGCGGAAGATCTGCCAGTCGGTTTTGGACTGGCCCAGCGGCTCGACGGCGGGCGTGAACGGGTGCACGTACGTGTGCATGTCCGTCATCGAGAGGTCGTGTTTCTCGTAGTGGCTCGCCGCCGGGAGCACGATGTCCGAATAGAGGGCCGTCGAGTCCATCCGGAAGTTGATGTCGACGACCATGTCGAGTTTCGGCCACAGTTCCTCCTCGACGGCGACGTTGCCCTTGGCCTGGTTGAAGTAGTTGCCCCGCCAGACGAACATGAGCCGCGGGTCCGGTCGGGTGCCGTCCTCGCGTTCGGATGGGTAGACCGGCATCCATCCCTCGTCGATGGATTCCTGGATGCGCTGGGCGGTGTCGGGGTCGGTGTTGTCGAGGATACCGCCGTGGAAGTAGGTCCACAGCGTCGTCGGGACCCCGCGGACCGACCCGGTGGGGAAGGAGAGAGTCTGCCAGCCGTGGAACGTCCAGATCTTCTCCTGGCCGACGTAGTGGTCGAGGCCGGTCCCCTGCTCGCCGAGGTTGCCGGTGAGCGTGACGAGCAACTGGATGGCGCGATTCGCGAGGTCGTTGTGGTACCAGTCGTTGACGCCTTTGCCATGGATGATCTTCGCCTTGTCCGCCTCGGCGAACTCGCGGGCGATCTCCTGGTGGGTCTCCCGCCCGACGCCGGTCTCCTCGTTGATGTACTCGGGCGTGTAGTTCGACAGCTCCTCGTTCAGGTTGTTCCAGACCGACGTGACCGACACCTCGCCGCCCGTGGCCTGCACCGTCCGGGACACGTCCAGTTGCGGATCGAAGGTCAGTTCGATGCTCGCGCTGGCGTCGTGCTGGCCGTCGCGGTCGCCGAGCGAACCCGGTGCGACCCGGAGACTCCCCTGGGCGTCCTGCATGACGAACGTCTTCTCGGGGTCTTCGACGTTCGTGCCGAGGCCGGGCACCTCGCTCGCACGGAGGAACTTCCCGGTGTCCTCACGCACCAGCAGGGGCATATCGGTCTGCTCCTTCAGGTGGGCCTCGTCGTACAGTCCCTCGTCGACGATGGTCCGGGCCATCCCGAGCGCGAGCGCGGTGTCGGTGTCCGGTTCCGGGCTGAGCCAATCGTCGCAGTGGATCGCGGTCTGTGAGTAGTCCGTGAAGACGCCGACGCGTTTCGTGCCGTTGTACTGGGCTTCGAGAAAGAACTTCGCGTCTGGGATGCGCGTGACGTTGATGTTCGACCCCCACGCGATGATGTAGTCGGCGTTGTACCAGTCGGCGCTCTCGGCGTTGTCGGTCTGGGTCCCCCACGTGATGGGCTGTCCGGGGGGCAGGTCCGAGTACCACTCGTAGAAGCTGTGGGAGAGCCCGCCGAGCAGATTGACGAGCCGGGACCCCGAGGCGAAGGAGACGGGGCTCATCGCCGGAATGGGCGTGAAGCCGCTGATGGCGTCGTACTCCTCGTCCTGGACCGTCTCGATGACCTCCTCGGCGATAGCAGTCAGGGCTTCGTCCCAGGAGACGCGCTTCCACTGCCCCTCACCGCGGCCCTCGGGATTGGGCTCGTCGCGGCTCCAGTCGACCCGCATCAGCGGTTCGGTGATGCGGTGGTCCGCGTTGACGTAGTCGGAGTAGCAGGCCCCCTTCTGACAGCCCCGCGGATTGGGGTCCGGAAGGCTCTCGTCGAAGTTGGGGTAGTCGCCGGCCTGCTCCTCGCGCCAGACCTGGCCGTTACGGACGTACACCTGCCAGGAACAGCTCCCGGTGCAGTTGACCGAGTGAGTCGAGCGTGCCTTCGAGTCCCAGTCCCACTCCTCGCGGTAGAGGTCTTCCCAGTCGCGGTAGGGGTAAGAGCCGATGGGGTCGTCCACGATCTCGAGGTCGGTCATCGCCGTGCCGTCCTGGCCGAGACTCAGCCCGGTCGCGCCGACGGCGGCCGCGGCGCCCAGTCCCTTCAGGAAGTCACGGCGGGCCGTGTCCAGCCCGTTCGCTGTGGCGTCGGGTGTGGACTCCGCCGCGGCGTCCGTTCCGCTATCCGCGGCAGCGTCAGTCCCGCCGTCCGTCGCGGTGTCGTCCGCTCCGTCCGCCCCAGTGTCTGTCGTCCCGTCCCTCGTGTCGTCGTTCCGTTCGGTTCGTTCACTCATTGTCGAACACCACCGTCAGGAGGCCACAGGCCACGCCGAGTGCCGCCAGGCCGATGCCGAGCGCCGTGTCGCCGCCCACGTCGAGGCCGGCGGCGATCAGCGCGACACCGGCGAGTTTGCTCACCCGGTCGAGCCAGCGGTACTGTGCCGGCGACAGCGCCAGCGAGCGATGCGTCGTCATTCCGACCCCTCCTCGGCGGCCGGGCCGTCGTCCGTCCCGTCCGCTGCCGGGCCGTTCCTCGCCCTGCCGCCGTCGGTGGCCGGCGCGGCCTCCGAGCCACCGCCCCCGCCGCCGAAGCCGCCGAGGGTGGCGTAAGTGATCAACCCCGTGACGAGCGGGACGACCACGAGCGCGGCAATCAGGAACGGTTTGAGGTCGTTGGTCGGCATCCCGACGATTTCGGCCAGGAGGACGTCCATGCCGGCGATGGAGGCGATCATGATGAACGTAACGCCAGCCACGCCGACGCCGGTCTGCCACGGCCGCTCCAGCGGGTTCGCGGTGAAGTGGACCGGGTCCTCCTCGTAGTCGATGAACGGCCACACTGCGACCGCGAGGAAGACCAGCCCGGGCAACAGCAGGCCGCCGATGAACTCCGAGCTGATGTGGACGCCCAGCAGGTCGATGCTCATCCACGACGGGACGAGCTTCAGGAAGCCGTAGCCCCACATCAGGAACCAGTCTGGCATGATGAGGCTCGGCGTCGACGCGGGGTCGTTCGGCCCGTAGGCGGCGACGTTGTGGACCGGCAGGAAGCCGGCCAAAAGCGACAGCGTCGCCAGCGTCAGGAAGAACACGACGGCGCTGACCGCCGCCTGGTTCGGGAAGGCCGGCAGGCCCACCACGACGCTGTCGTCGTCTTTGTCTACCTGCTCGCGTCCATCCACGTCCTCGTCGCGCTGGGCCTCGGTGTGTTTCTGCCGGATCAGAATCGCCATGTGGAGGACGAGCAGTCCCGCGATTGCCAGCGGCAGGACCAGTATGTGCAGGAAGTAGAGCCGCGGAATCGTCGCACTGGAGGGGAAACTCCCGCCGAAGACGATGAACGCCAGCGTCTCGCCGACCAGTGGGATCGAGAGCGCGACGTTGTAGCCGATGCCGACGGCCGTGCTGGCGAACTCGTCGAACGGCAACGCGTACCCGGTGTAGGCAGCGAACATCGACAGCCCCGCGAGGCCGGTCCCGACGAGCCAGTTCGGCTCCCGGGGGTTCCGGTAGGCCCCGGTGAAGAAGACCCGTAACATGTGCAGGGCCATCGAGGCGATGAACAGGTGGGCCGCCCAGTGGTGAATCCGCCGGATCAACATCCCGAAGGGCACGTCGTAGGTGATGTTGAGGACGCTCGCGAAGGACTCGGGGAGGTCCTCTCCCTGGTACTGGGCGACGCTGCCCTCGTACTCCACGTCGCTCGTGCTCGGCTCGAAGAAGAAGCCGAGGAAGACGCCCGTCAGCACGAGGATCAGGAAACAGAACAGGGCGACCTCGCCGAGGAGAAAGGAGTCCTCTGCGGGGAAGGCCTTCCCGAGGAACGACTGGGCACCGCTCAGATCGAGGCGGTCGTCGAACCAGCCGTAGAGGCGCTCACGGCGGCTCATCACGCACCCCCGGGGCCGACGGCCCCCTCGAAGTCGCCGGTCGCGAGCAGATAGCCGTCACTGGAAAGCGTGATCGGGAGCTGCGGGAGCGACCGCGCCGGCGGGCCGCCGGTGACCATCGCCCCCGAGAGCGGGTCGAACCGCCCGGAGTGACAGGGACAGACCAGCGTCGTCCCGTCGCGGTCGGCGACCATACAGCCGGCGTGGGTACACACCTTCGAGTAGGCAGCGTACCCGCCGACGGTGAACTCGGATTTCGTCTCGCCGCCGTACTCGCCCTCCGCGAAGCGCACGAGCAGGGTCGGCGCTCGCTCGATGCCGGGGTGGCTCTCCGGGAAGACGGTGAGCTGTTCGCCCTCGCCGAGCCGCCCCTCTTCGATCCGACTGCCCTCGCCGTCGACGAGGGCGACCCCGTCGGAGTAGACGGGACCGGTGTACTCCCGCTCGAACACCTTCGAGAGCCCGGAGAGCGGGGCCACGAGACTGCCGATGGCAGTCAGCCCGCCGATGGTCGCCAGCGCCTTCGCGTAGTCGCGGCGCTCCATCTCGGCGCGGTGGTCGCCGTAGAAGTTTTGGTAGATGCTCGGCCGGTGGCCGCCGTCGCCACCCTCACAGGCACAGCCGTCGTCGGCGTCGGGCCACCCAGAGGTCGGCACCTCGTCGGCGGACGAGCCGTCGTCGGTCCCGGTCATCCGTGGTCCCTCCGTTCGGCGACCTCGACGTGGGGCATGAACCAGGCGTAGTACGACACCGTGAGCCCGGTCAGTGACATGAACATCCCGAAGGCGTACAGCCCGAAGTACTGGGTGCGGGCGAGAGTGAGGTACTCGCCGGTGAACAGCGCGGCGAACGTGATCGAGAGGGCCGTCAGCCCGCCCATGGCGATCAGCCCCTCGATGGCGTCGCTCGAAGGATAGTACTCCACGAGCCAGCGGGTCTCGGTCTCGATCCACGGCAACGACACGCCGCCGTCGGGCCGGTGGCCCGACGAGGTCTCGCTCGCCCCGCTCTCGGGACCGCCGTCGGGCCGATGCTCCGACGAGGCCCCGCTCGCTCCGCTCGCGGGCCCGCCGTCCGTGGCCGCCGTCGCCCGCTCGTCGGCGTCCGGCCGCGCCGCCCGGTTCATGAACCGATGGAAGCCGGCGACCACGCCGACGAGGGCGAACAGCGCCACCCAGACGATGACGCCGACCTGACTGGGCGAGAGTTTCGTCGGCGTGTCCAGCGGGCCGGCCAGTGGCTGTATCTCGCTCACGCTCTGGTCGATTTCGATCTCTTCGGCGGGTGGTTCGCCGTGCATCGCGACGTACCACGTCGGCAAGAGCACGGCGGCGACCACCAGGAGGATGATGAGTGTCCTGTATTGCATGGTGGGAAGGGGCCCTCGAACGCGGCCGAGAGCCGACTACCGGTCAATCGGCGTTTCCGGTTCGATACGACCCGGTCCGCCGCGGACCGTCCGGGTCCGGGACTCGACGGCGGATGGAGTACTCTCGGTTCCGATACATGTGAACCTCGTAGAGGCCGAGGTTGAATCACGACCCATCAAATAGAGGGGCTTAAAGAACCGGGGCCGGATCGGCAGTACGCCGCGCCGTAAAGTCCGGGGAACGCGTCCAGATGCAGGCCCGGACGGACGAACTCACGGGTGCCCGCACTCTACACACCGTGCTTCCGATCCTCGGCGGCTTTTCGGTCGACGAACCGGGCGCAAACGGACGCACGGGGCCGTTCAGGCACCGCCTCGGTCGGTCACACCCGTTTTGCTCGTCGGATTCGACGGGTTCGGGGAAACGTATATTATTCCAACCGTGGACTGGGCGAATATGAACGGCGGCGTCCTGGCGAAAGTGGCCGTGGCGGACCCGGAGTGCTGTCCAGTGTCGTCGCTCAGCGAGGGGACACGGATCACGTCGGTCTCACAGGGCAGACCGATGGACGGGCAGGTCCCCGTCGAGGTGACGACCGACGACCGGTTCGACGACAGTGTCGAGGCACGGCGCGTGTTCAGCAACGAATCGGAGACCGTGTACCGGACCACCAGAGAGGCGGACCTGAACTGTGCCTGCGAGCGAATCCAGCAGTTGGGCTGTCCGGTCCGCGACGTCCGGGCGGCCAACGGGACGCTCGTCCTCAGTTTCATCGCGCCAAACCTCGAAGGACTCCGGAGCGTCGTCAGTTCGCTCCGCACGACCGCGGACTCCGTCCGTATCCGCTGTCTCAAACACTCCGACGACGCGCTGGCCGACGCGGACCCGATCCTGCTGGACCGAAGTTCGTTCACGGACCGACAGCGGGAGATCCTCGAAACCGCCCACCGGATGGGGTATTTCGAACACCCGAAGCGGGCGAACGGCTCGGAAGTCGCCGACGAACTCGGTATCGCACAGGCGACGTTCGCGGAGCATCTGGGCGCCGCCCAGCAGAAACTCATGGACGCGCTCCTCGCCGACGAACCGAACGGCAGGTCCGACGCGTGAACGAGTCACCTCGTCGACCGTCGCCGACGACCGTCCGCCGGTAGTCCCGGTCAGCCGTCCGCGACCAGCCGTTCCCTGACGACCACCGCGTCCGTCGGCGCGTGGACGAGTCGGACGACCACCTCGTCGCCGGGTTCGACGAGACACTCGCCTTTCGAGAGCCGGAACCCAACGTACTCGCCGGCCGCCAACGACGATCCGGTGAGCACGCCCAGGTCCGGCCCGCCGAGGTACGGCGGTCGCTGGTCGAGGATATCGTCGCCGTCGATGTTGCTGTCGGCGATGGCGTTGCCGCCGGCCCCGTCGACGGGGAGGTCGACCAGCCGTCCCGCCTTCCCGCAGGCGTCGGTAGCGTCGACGACGACTTCCAGTTCGGAGATCGGGATGCGGTCCCCGGCGACGTGCGTGATGCGGACGATCTGTTCGTCCGAGCCGTCCTCGAAGGCGACGAACGTCCCGCTCGACTGTGCGACGGCGGGCGCGGGCTCGCGTGTCTCCTCGCCGACCCCGAGCGCGAACACCGAGACCGTCGTCGCGACGACGACCACGACCGCGATCAGCAACACCTCGGAGACGACCGGCGTGACACCGCGCGTGGACCCGCGAAGCATTCCTGTCTGGCCTCCCGGCGGTAAATTCCCGTCGAACCGATTCGAACGGGAGCTCAGCGCCGGTCCCGGCCGACCGCCGAATCGCGCACGCAAGCCACCCACAAGTGTTGGAACGTGGACAGCAGGCATTAATACGGAGGGAGTCGACGTTCGTCGTATGACACACACGACGACTGACTCGGGGTTGCGGGCGGAACTGTACCTCCGCGGGGACACCTACGGGACGTTCGACGCACAGCAACAGGTGTTGAACCGCGTGAAACGCCTGGAGGCAAACGGGACGTTCAGCGAGTCCATCGTGGCCGGGGAGTGGCAGCGTATCCGGACCCGGGCCGAGGACGCCCGCGACGGGGCACTGGCGATCCACGACGAGTTCCGGGAGTGGGCCGAGCGGAACGGTTTCTCGCTGGAACCGGCCTTCGAGCGGCGCACGCGGTCGTACATGGGCCTGAATCGCGTCGACGAGGTGGTCGTCTTCCCGGTCATCGCGCTCGCCATCTACGAAGGCGACCGCATCGAGGGCGTGTTCCCCTGCACTGACGAGGAGCGGGCGTACGCCGTCGGCGACGCGCTCGACGCGTTCGACCGTGGCGACGCCGACTGGCTGACGAGTTTCGACGCCGTCACCGTCGACCGGACCGAGCCGCTGCTCGAGCCGGAACCGAAACTGACCGCCTGACCACCCGCGGACGCGAGCTGTTGGCGTCCGTTACCGGACGACCGTCACCGGGCAGGGCGCCCGACGGACGATTTTCTCGGCGACGCTGCCGAGGAGGACACGGGAGACGCCGTCGCGGCCGTGGCTCCCGACGACGATCCCCTCGACCTCGTCGTTTTCCTCGGCGTACTCGACGATCTCGCGGGCCGGCTTGCCGACCGATACTTCGACGGTGAATTCGGGGTCCGATTCCTCGAGGAGGTCCGTGACCTCGGCCTGGACGCGATCCGAGATCTCCTCGCGTTCCTCCGTGAACTGCTCTTTGAGGAGGTTGAAGCCGGCCTCCAGCGAGCCGTTCGCGGCCTCGGCGACACGCAGGAAGATCAGTTCCTTGTCGGGGTGTTCCCGAACCGCGTACTCGACCGCTTTCTGTGCGGGGAGCGACCCGTCGTAGGCGACGAGGATTGCCATACACCATCTCCACGGCCGACGGGCTTAAATCCCGATTTCCCAGTGTCGGCAGGTGACCGCCAGGCTTGTGCCCCCGGCCGCCCTGACGAGGGGTATGGGACTGGACGCGCTGACCGGCGACTCGGTGCTCGCGGCGCTGGCGCGGTTCGACCGGACGGCGGTGCCGACGGCCGAACTCGCCGCCACCCTCGACGCGCCGAAACCGTACCTGACGACGCACCTCCAGCAGCTCGCCCTCCAGGGGTTCGTCGGCTTCAATACCCACCGCGGCGTCCGGCGCTGGCGGCTGACCGCGGCCGGCCGCGAGGCGACGCTCGACGAGGACCGTGAACACGATGGGGGCCGGACGCGGGACACGACCGACCCGTTCGGCGAGGAGTGAGCCGCGGTCGGCATATCAACAGTTATTCGCGGGGGCGACGTGGTGGGCGTTGTCTCGATGATCGTCCGTCTGCTGGACCGGATCGGGTTCCTGTTGCGCGACCGGGAGACGCGCCCGGGACGGCTGACCAACGCCGTCCTCTACGCGCTCAACACGGTCTTCATCGCGCTGTACGTCGTCTCGACGTACGACCTCCCGGCGCCGTACCCGACGGCCGTTCGAGTGGCGGAACTGGGACTCGGTGTCGTGTTCCTCGGCGAGTACGTCGCCCGGGTGTACTCGGCCGACGACCCGCGGGGGGAAGTGACCGACCCCTTCACTGTCGTCGACCTCGTGGCCGTCCTCCCCGTGTTCGCCCTGGGCGGTGCGAACGTGGGCTTCCTGCGTGGCTTCCACACGCTTCGGGTGTTCCGGTTCCTGCGCCTGCTGGTCGACGAGCGTCAGGTGCTCGGCCGGACGCTCCACCAGCGGACCGTCCGTCGGGTCGAACTCTCGGTGACGATCTTCCTGATTTTCTTCATCACCAGCGGGTTCGTCTACGCCGTGGAAGTGCGGGCGAACCCGGGCATCGAGAACTTCGGCGAGGCGTTCTACTACACGGTCATCGCGGTCTCGACGGTGGGGTTCGGCGACATCGTCCCGGTGACGGTGGCCGGCCGCTGGGTGACGGTCGCCGCCGTTCTCGTCGGGTTCGTTCTCATCCCGTGGCAGGCCAGTCGCCTCCGGGACCTCTCGACCGACCCCGACGCCCCCGACGCTGACTGCCCTCGCTGTGGACAGGCCGTCGCCCGCAGCGACCGGTACTGCCGGCAGTGCGGGGACACCCTCTCCGACGACCGCGACGCCACCGACGGGGAAACCCTCTAGACGCTGGCGGCCCACGGGACGGATATGGGACTCGCGAAACACACGGTCAACGGTATCATCTCGCTCGTGATCAGCGTCGGCGTCACCGTCGCGATGGCCGACGACGAGGACGGCCCCTGGGACCTCTCGGAGATGGCCCTCGCCGTCGGACTCTCGGCGTTCCTGTCCGGCTTTTTCACCAGCTACTTCGCGAAGTGATGGTCTCCGAGGCCGAGATCGAGCGACTCCGCCGCGAGGCGGACACGATCATGACCCGCATCCAGCGGGTCGAGGAGGCACTGGAGCGGGCCCGCTCGGAGGACGGCGACCACTGGGACGACCGGGAACTCGACCTCGCGCTGGAGACGCCCCGCGGCGAGGACATCACGGTCACGCTCGACCTCGACGCGGACGCCGCCGCCAACGCACAAACCCGCTACGAACGCGTCTCGGAACTGGAGGAAAAACTCGAACGACAGCGCGAGGTCGTCGGGCAACTCGCCCCGCTCCCGGCCGACCCCGTCGCCTACCTCGTCCTCTCCCACCTCGATACCGTCGAAGGTAACTACCCGCGCTCGATGGCCGGCCACCTCGACGCCGGGCGCGGTCACGTCGAGGAACTCTGTGGCCGCATGGAGACTGCGGGGCTGCTCGAACGCGTCGAGTCGGGCACGGTGAAACAGCGCAACGTCAAGGCCAAGCAAGCCGACGAGGTGCGCCAGCACCACACCTACTACCGGCTCTCCCGCGAGGGCGACCACCTCCTGCGCTTCCTCGGTGATCGTGAGGGGAAACGAAACGTCCTCCGGCACCTCCCCGACGGCAGGCGCATCGCCGAGCGGCTGGCGCGTGGCGGCCCGGACTACCCGCGGATGACCGCCGAGGAGCTCGGGATGGACTTCGAGCACGCCCGCCACTGCTATCGGGCGCTCCGCCGGGTCGGTCTCGTCACGACCTACGAGGGCAGCACGATCAAGGGGAGCGAGCGGAAACTGAAGCCCAAAGACGAGACCCACCGGAAACACACCTACTACGTCACGACCGACACTGCGGAGCAACTGCTCCGGGAGCTGGGTTGAAACCGATGTTTTCAGGTGGTTAGCGCCGGAGTAACTGGTGATGGGCTACGACGGACTCTTGCTCGATCACGACGGGGTCATCGTGACTCTGGCCGACCGGGCCAGCCTCCGGCGCGCGGCCAGCGACGCCCTCGCGGACGCGGGTATCACCGACCCGGACCCGGCGGACGTGGACGCGATCAGCGTCGGCGTCGACCCCGCCGACGTACGGCGCCTGGGGCGGACCTACGACGTCGAACCGGCGACGCTGTGGCGCCACCGAGACGACCGGATCGAACGGCTGCTCCGGACGGCGACCCGCGAGGGACGGAAGACGCCATACGACGACGTGGACGGACTCACCGAGGTCGACCTGCCGCTCGGCGTCGTCAGCAACAACCAGACTCGTATCGTCGAGGACGTACTCGCCCACCACGGGCTGGCGGACGTCTTCGGGACGGTCCGCGCCCGCGAGCCGACGCTGGCGAGTCTCGACCGGAAAAAGCCCGCGGCGGACTTCCTGACGGACGCGATGGCCGACCTCGGGATCGAACGGCCGCTGTACGTCGGCGACAGCGAGAGCGACGTCGAGGCCGCACGCCGGGCCGGTGTCGACGTGGCCTTTCTGCGGCGCCCGCACAACGCCGAGCGCTCGCTGTCCGTCGAGCCGACCTACGAGGTAGAGAGTCTCCGCGCGGGCGTCGAGCGGCTTCGCAGGCCGGACTGAGAGGGCGGGCGCGACGGGACGACCCCCCGAGAGAACTGTGTCAAACACACGCAAACGTAGAGAAAACGGTACCGCTTCGGGTGGAGATAGCGCGGCTCGGGGCGTATCGGGTGGAGTCCGGTGGCTCGGGGGCTGCGTGTTTCGGCTCCAGCGTCCGTTCGGTATCGCCTCCGAGGACGACGCGCCCGGCCGGGCTGCTCGGCCGTCCAGGGACCACTCACTCGTTGCAACCGTCCGAGGTGTTTTGGGGGCGGAGTTCCGAGCAACAACCGAGAATGTGGCGAGGTGACGGCCGTTCGGACCGTGCCGTGACGCCGGTCCTGTCGACGCTGTTCATGATCGCGCTGGCACTCGTGGTCGGCATCGTCGTCGTCGTCGGCGCGCTGACGTTCCTGCCCGAAGACACCGAACCGCGACCGCGTGCGGACTTCACCATCGACCGGAGCAGCGAGGCGTTCCGGATCGTCCCCCAGTACATGGAAGACGGTACGGAGTTCGTCCTGCAGATCGACGGCCAGGACGTGTACACGTGGCAGGGCAGCGGTGGCCGTGAGGTCCGGCGGCTCAGCTGTCTGGTCCCCGGCGACGAACTCTCTATCAGGTCGGTCCACGACGGCGGCGGGCGAACGTACCTGATCGAGCGCTACACGGTCGAGGCGAGGACGAACTGTGATCTGTCCGGGACTGCGACACAGTTCGCCTACGCGAAAGTCGGCGACCGGGAGGTTCCGCTCCGCGACCAGTCGTTCGAGTTCACGCTCTCGATCGACCCCGACGGGCCGAACTCGGTCAACGGCGACACGAGCTATCCGACCACCAATCCGTGGGTGTACGTCCAGCGGTTCGACCGCCCGGTCGAGGGGCTCGAACCACCGGTGTACGTCGTCGTGTTCCCCGACAACGTCGGAGACTGGGACAGCAGTCCCAGCGAAACGGACCGCGCGCGGATCGCCGACTCGGTGACCGTCACCGCCAGTGGCGACCTCCAGGCGACGCCCGGCGGCTCGGAACCGACCAACGACGTGTACCTCGTCTTCCAGCCCGGCTGTGAGGAGAGCACGTTCCAGTACGTGACGAAACAGGCGTCGTACGAGAACGTGATCCTCCTGAACGGGGAGCCGCTGTTCACCGCGACGGGTGGGAGCGCGACGTACACCGGGCCCGGCGTGACCTGCACGAACTGACCGGGAGCGACCGGCCACAGCGGGACGAGTGTGGGACACTGCTCGGTGAGAACCGGCGCCCCACGCGCCCGGGGACGGTGGTGTCCTGCGCCGTCAGAGGTCTCTGGCGACCCGGAGTTCGGAATCGGTCACCGTCGCCACGGCATCGGCGGGCACCTCGATGTCGTCCTCGTCGGCGTCACCGAACCCGAACCCCTGGATCCATGCCTCCGCCAGGTCCGGATCCGGTTCGACGTACGCGACCTGGGCCTCGGGGTCGACTTCGGTCACGATACCGATCTGTTCGCCTTCGACATCCATCAGGAACTTTCCCTCGTCTTCAGTTGACAGGACGGACATGCACGTCGAGGTGACCGTGCCATCCCCAAATAACCGGGCCATTCGCCAGTTGTGTTCCGTCGGGAAGCCGGCCCGGGGGACGACCCTGCCGGTCACGGGTGCACTGGGGGCACAACACCGTCAGGAACCCAATCCACTTGAGGCGCGACCACGAGGCGATATTACGGATGAATCCCGACACGTATCTGGTAACCGACGCGGGCCTCTCGGCAGGGCGCTCGACGGTGGAGATCGTCGAGGCGGCCATCGAGGGCGGCATCGACGCGGTCCAACTGCGAGAGAAGGGGCGGAGCGCACGCGAGCGGTACGAACTGGGGCAGGACCTGCGCGACCTGACCCGCGAGGCCGGCGTGCCGCTGATCGTCAACGACCGCCTCGATCTCGCGGCGGCCGTCGACGCCGACGGCGTCCACCTCGGCGACGACGACCTCCCGATCTCGGTCGCCCGCGAGCAACTGGGCGCGGACGCCGTCATCGGCCGCTCGGTCTCGACGGTCGACGCCGCCGAGGACGCCGCGGCGGCCGGCGCGGACTACTTCGGCGTCGGCGCGGTCTATAGCACGTCGTCGAAAGACACCGACCCGGAACAGTCCGAGATCGGACTCGACCGCGTGCGGGCCATCGACGAGGCGGTCGACGTACCCTTCGTCGGCATCGGTGGCATCACGCCCGAGAACGCGGCGGACGTGGTCGCGGCGGGCGCGGACGGCGTCGCGGTCATCTCGGCCATCACGGCCGCGGACGACCCCGCGGCGGCGACGCGGACGCTGAACGATGCGGTCAAGCAGGGGAGGGTCGAAGCGTGACGGTCGACCTCGACGCGGCGTTCGACGCCGTCGCGGAGACCGGCCCGCTGACCCACTGCATCACGAACGACGTGACCGTCGGGGACGTCGCCAACGTCGTCCTCTACTGGGGCGGCCTGCCGGTCATGGCCGACGACCACGAGGACGCCCAGGAGATGGTCCAGGGGGCACAGGCCCTGCTCCTGAACATGGGCACCGTCTCCGAGGCGGGCCTGGAGACGTCGCTCGCGACCGGCGAGGCAGCGATGGAGACGGACACGCCGGTCGTCGTCGACCCGGTCGGTGTCGGCGCGACGCCGACCCGCGACGACGCTGCCGAGCGGTTGGTGACCGACATCGACCCGGCCATCGTCAAGGGCAACTACGGCGAGATCACGGCGCTGGCCGGCGGCGCCGCCGAGGTCCGAGGCGTCGAGTCGGTCGGCGACTACGACGACATCGTGCCGACGGCGCAGGCCCTCGCCGACGCGTCGGGGGCGGTCGTCGTCGCCTCCGGCGTGACCGACGTGGTCGCGACCGCGGACCGCGCCTTCGAGGTCGAGGCCGGCGACCCGATGATGGGCAAGTTCGTCGGCACCGGCTGTATGCTCGGCGCGACCAACGCGGTCTTCGCCGGGAGCATGGACGACACCCTCGACGCGGCGCTGGCCTCGACGCTGGCCTACGGTCGCGCGGGCGAACTCGCCGCCGCCGGCGAGTACGGCGATTACGACGGCCCCGCGAGCTACCGGATCGCCTTCCTCGACGCGGCGGCCGGCATCGACGCCGCGACGGCCGCCACCGACGACGAGCGGATCACCGAACTCGACGTGTGACGGGCGACGAACCCCTCGACGGCACCGTCGCGCTCGTCACCGGCGCGAGCTCCGGCATCGGCGCCGCGGCCGCCCGCCGGTTCGCGAGCGACGGCGCGAACGTCGTTCTCGCGGCCCGGAGCGGGGACGCGCTCGAATCGGTCGCCGCGGACTGCCGTGACTCGGGCGGCGATGCACTCGCGGTGCCGACGGACGTGGCCGACCCCAACGCCGTCGCGGTGCTCGTCGACGCGACGACCGACCGGTTCGGCCGCCTCGACACCGTCGTCGTCAACGCCGGCATCGGGGAGGAACGGAACCGTGCGCTCGACGACCTCCCGCTCGAACAGTTCGAGCGCGTCACCGAGACGAACGTTCACGGGGCCTACTACACGACGCGGGCGGCTCTACCGGCCCTGCGGGAGGGCAACGGCGCGCTCGTGTTCGTCGGCAGCTACAAGGGCCAGTACCCGAGCACGTCGACGCCGATATACGCTGCCTCGAAGTGGTGGCTCCGCGGGTTCGCGAAGAGCGTCGCCGGCCGCGTCGGCCCCGAGGGCGTCGGCGTCACCGTCGTCAACCCCTCCGGCGTCACGACCGACTTCGGCTCGGAGTTCCGGGAGACGACGAACGCCGATTCGCTCCCCGCGGCGGACACGCTCGACGCGACGGACGTGGCCGACGCCATCGCCTACGTCGCCGGACAGCCGGCGCCCGCGACGGTCACGGAACTCGACCTCTACCGCCGTGACATCATGGAGCGGTTCTAAAGCAGAATCGGTCGTGAGCGGCCTGTTTTCGGACGCTGGGAACGCCGCTCAGTCTTTTTTATTCACCTCGGTGTATCGGCGCATATGGTACAAGCAGTCGTCTGGATGGCAGCGTTGAGCGTCCTCCTGCTTTTCCTCGCGGTCCCGGTGACCGTCCGCCTGATGCGGGAAATCCTCGTCCGCGACGAGGAGGAGACCGCCGTGGAGGCGCCCGCGCGAGCGGGGACGAGCGACTCCGCACCGCGGCAGGGTCACACGGGGACGTAATCAACCGAGAGCGGACCAGCACCGCCACGCGCCGCCCGCGAGCGCCACGACCCCCGTCGCCAGGAAGACGGTCGCGACGGGCCCGGGCACTATGGCCGTACACGTCGGCACGACCCCGTTGTCGCCGACGCAGGCGGCCGACGCGGTCCCGAGGAAAAGACAGATCGCTCCCAGCGTCAGCAGGCCGACGCCGCCCAAGAGCCGCGTCCCCTGTCTGCGCCGCCGCTCCATGACCGCCCACTGCCGGGCCACGGCCTCGCGCTCCCAGTCCGTGCCGCGCTCCATACTGTGGCATATGTAAACGAGTGACAATCGGTGTTACGGTGTCGTGCCGGCGTAGTTTTATTCCGGTCCGGCCGGACGGTGGTCCCATGCCGACCTACGAGACGGTCGAGTACGAGCGCGACGGGGCGACGGCCCACGTCCGCTTGGACCGACCGGACGCGCTGAACGCGCTGAACGAGCAGTTGCTCTCGGAGTTCGTCGACGCGCTCGCCCACGACGAGGCCGACGACGAGGTTCGCGTCGCGGTCGTCGCCGGCTACGGCGACGCTTTCTCCTCGGGCTACGACATCGGCGAGGACGAACCGGAGCGGTCCGTCGACGAGGCGATGCTGGACCAGCGGACCCACCTCGAAGCGGTCTTTTCCGCGCGAATTCCCGTGATCGCCGCCGTCGACGGGCCGGCGCTGGCCGGCGGCTGTAACCTCGCGCTGGCCTGTGACCTCACCTTCGCCACCGAACGCTCCGAGTTCGGCTATCCAGACATGCACTTCGGCGAACCACCGCCGAAGTTCGTTCTGCCCTTCGTGACGAACTCCCTGAAGCAGGCCCGCGAACTGCTCTACAACGGGAAATCGATCTCGGCCGAGGAAGCCCACCGGATGGGGCTCGTGAACCGGGTCGTCCCCGACGGCGACCTCGGGGCCGCCGTCGACGAGGAGGTCGACCACATCCTGAAGACGCCGGGGTCCGCCGTCGCGCTCGTCAAGGACATGGTCAACGACGTACAGGAGACGCAGGGCTACCGCCGCTACGGGCGCATCGACGAGTACCTCGGGACCTTGACGATGGAGTCCGCCGCCGCGACGCGGTTCCGCGATATCCGCGACGAAGAGGGACTGAGCGCCGCCCTGGAGTGGGTCCACGGGACCGACAAGGACTGAGCGACCGGCCGGAATCCCGCGTCCCGGCCGATGGGAGTCGGCCGGGGGTCCGGGAGGCACTGCTCGCCGTCACGCTTACACGCGCCCGCCGGGAGAGGTGAGATATGGACCTCACAGACATCGACACCATCGGCGTGGTCGGCGCGGGAACGATGGGGCACGGAATCGCACAGGTCGCGGCCATCAGCGGTTACGACGTCGTCCTCCGCGACATCGGGCGCGAACTCGTCGACGACGGTCTCGCGGCCATCGACGACAGCCTCTCGCGGTTCGTCGAGAAGGGCGACCTCAGCGACGAGGAGGCGGACGCCGCACGCGAGCGAATTGGCGGAACCACCGACCTCGACGATCTGACCGAGTGTCAGTTCGTCGTCGAGGCCGTGGTCGAGAAACTGGGCGTCAAGGAGGACGTGTTCGCCGACCTCGACGACACGCTGCCCGCGGAGGCGGTCCTCGCCACCAACACCAGCACGCTCTCGATCACGTCCATCGCGAGCGCCACCGACCGCCCCGACCGCGTCGTCGGGCTTCACTTCATGAACCCCGTCCCGCTCATGGAGGGCGTCGAAGTCGTCGTCGGCGAGCACACCGACCCGGCGGTCGTCGACCTCGCCCACGAACTCGCCGCGGACCTCGGGAAGACCACCTGGGAGGCCGACGACAAACCCGGCTTCGTCTCCAACCGCATCCTGATGCCCTGGCTCGCCGAGGGGATTCGGGCCTTCGACGAGGGCGTGGCGACCAAAGACGACATCGACCGCGGGATGAAACTCGGGACCAACGTTCCGATGGGGCCGCTCGAACTCGCCGACCACATCGGGCTGGACATCTGTCTCGACGCGATGGAGACGCTCCACACCGAACTCGGCGACCGCTACCAGCCGCCCTACCTCCTCAAGCGGAAGGTCGAGGCCGGCGACCTCGGGAAGAAG
Source organism: Halorientalis marina (assembly GCF_023028345.1). Taxonomy (GTDB): domain Archaea; phylum Halobacteriota; class Halobacteria; order Halobacteriales; family Haloarculaceae; genus Halorientalis; species Halorientalis marina. Next base: position 1,846,535 of record NZ_CP095487.1, read on the forward strand.
TCGGGACGGGGGTTCTACGAGTACGAGGACTGAGTCAGTCGTCGGCAGTGCCGCTCTCGTCACCGTCTAGCGCCGTCGCCAGCGATTCGATGTCGGCCATCAGCGACTCGAACTCCGCGCGCACGTCCTCGCGGTCGCCGAACTGCCGGGTGGCCTTCTCCCGGATTTCGGTGGCGTCGTCCCGGAGTTCGCCGACCTCTGCTCGGAGAGCGTCGCGGCGGTCCAGCAGGCCCGCCACCTGCTCGGCGAGGTCGTCGATGTCCGCCTCGCCGACGAGGTCGTACTCGTCGTAGAGGCCGGCGCCGGCGGCCCCGTGGCCCTGCCCCGTCAGTTCGTAGACCGTCCCCGCGTCGGTCTCGGCCTCGGCGACCAGTCCCAGCGTCGTCACCTGCTGAAGTCGGCTCTCGACGACGCCTCGACCGAGGTCGGTCGCGTCGGTGATGTCGTCGACGGTGGCGCCCCCGCGCTCGTCGACTGCCTGCATGACGACGATGGCCTGCCAGTCGAGCACGTCCTGCAACTCCGAGATCGTCGGTGACATACCCGGGCAAAACTCCCCTGGCGGGGTAAGCGTTTCCGACTCCTTTCAGTCCCGCCGCGGAACGGCCCGCGTCGCGGTGGCCTTGAACGATGCGACGACGGCGTCGCCGGCTTCCAGGTCGAGTCGGCCCACGCTCTCGGTCGTCACCGTCGCCACGAGGGGAGCGTCCGCCCCGACGTCGATTCGCGCGCGGACGAGTGATTCGCCGCGGTCGACGCCCGTGACAGTCCCCGCGAACCGGTTGCGCGCGCTCGTCTCGCCGGGGTCGGGCGCGTCGTCCGGACCGTGCAGCGTCACCGTGTCGGCGCGGACCGCGACCTCCACGCGCTCGGTATCGGGCGGCGTGACGGCCCGCACCTCGCCCGCCGCCGTCTCGACGACGGCCAGTTCGCCGTCCCGCTCGACCACCGTTCCCGGGAGGACCGTCTCCTCGGCGTCGGCGACGCCCGCGAACTCCGCCCTGAGGCGGTCGAACTTCGAGAGCAACCGCCGCGCGGTGTCGGTGAGCTCGCTCCCGCCGCCCCCCGAGCCGCCGCGACTGCGCTCGACCAGCGGGCCGAACGCCTCCTCCAGTTCGACCACCCGGCGCTGGGCGTGGGCGTACGAGCGGTCGAGGGCCGCTGCGGCCGCGTTCAGCGACCCTTCCTCCTCGATGGCCGTCAGCAGCTCCCGGTCCGCGGCTGTCAGGGACACGTCACCGCTGCCCAGGCGCGCGTCGAAATCCGCCGCGATGTCCATACCCACGCTTCACGGCTGCCCGTCAAAGCCGTTGTGCCCGCGATGTGTGTCCGAATCGACCGCCTGCCACGGAGTCCGGGGGCGAGCAGTCGCCGATTCCCGGTACCGAAGACGTTATGCCACACTCGGCACAACGACGTTGTATCTCTCATGACACAACGTACCGGTTCGGGGTATGCGGCGACGGGTGAACGGACACGGCGAGGATTCCTCGCGGCCGCAGGGGGCGCTGGCGCGCTCGCGCTCGCCGGCTGTCTCGGCGGTGGCGGGAACGGAGGCGGTTCCGGCGACGAGATGGCGAGTTCGATGACGATCTTTCACGCCGGGAGTCTCGCGCCGCCGTTCAGCGAGGCCGAACCGCGGTTCGAGGACGAGAACGGCGTCGACGTGACCCGCGAGGCGAAGGGCTCGGTCGCCTCGACCCAGAAGATCACCCAGCAGGGCCGGAAAGCCGACGCCCTCGGCGTATCCGACTTCCGACTGATCCGGGACCGCGTCGTCCCGGACTACGGCGACTGGGTCATCGTGTTCACGACGAACGCCATGTCGATCCAGTACCGCGAGGACTCGCCGGGCGCCGGTGACATCAGCAAGGACAACTGGTGGGAAGTCCTCTCCCGGGACGACGTGACTATCGGCCACTCCGACCCGGCGGTCGATCCCGGCGGCTACCGCGCTGTGATGACCATGCAACTCGGCAGGGAGGCGTTCGAGGGCGAGCGCCTCTACGCCGATTCGACCTACCAGGCGATGATGGACAACGCGACGGTCCCGACCGGGACCGAGACGAACCTGGAGGGGCAGCTCGAATCCGGCGAACTGGACTACGTGCTCTACTACCAGTCTATCTCCAGCACGTCGGGCAAGCCGTTCGTCGACCTCCAGCCGCAGGTCGACCTCTCGCGGGCCACCTCGCAGTACGCCCAGCACTACGCGAAGGCGGAGGTCGAAACCGGGAGCGGCACGTTCACCGGCGCGCCGATCGCGTACGGGATGACCGTTCCGAACGTCGCCCGCGCATCCGGGCGCGGCGCCCAGTGGGTCGAGTACTTCGTCACCGAGCCGGGACGGGAGATCCTCCGGAACAAGGGCCTCCAGCCGGTCGAGACGCCGGTCGTCAACGCCAGCGGCTCGGACGCCGTTCCACAGCGAGTCATGCAACACGCGGAGGCCAGAGAGGCGCTCGGTCCCATCGCGCTGAACCCGCAGTGATGCGGTCGGAACTCGTCTCCCGGCGACCTGCCGGGCGCAAGGCTCAGGGGCACGGCCGCGCAGGGTAGCACCAGATGGCAACCGAGAGTCAACGGTCACTTCCCCTCGACGGGTTCGCGCGGAGTTCGGTCGTACTGGCGGTACTGGCCGTCCAGCTCCTCGCGTTCGCCGCGGCCTACACCGTCGGGATGCCGACGCTGTACGCCGTCTTCCTCGTCGTCAGCGCCGCCGCCCTCGGCGTCGCCAGCCGCGAGGGGGCCTTCGGCGTCGCCATGGCGACCGTCGGGAGCGTCCTGCTCGTCGCGCTCGGCCTCCCGCTTTTCCTCTTCGTCGCCCGGCAGTCCCCGTCGCTGGTCGCCGAGAAGGCGATGGATCCGGGCGTCCACCGCGTCCTCTATCTCGGCGTCTACGCCCCGTTTCTCGCCGCCGCCGCGAGCCTCCTGTTCGGCGTCCCGCTGGCGTATCACCTCGCCCGCGGGTTCCCCGGGCAGGAACTCGTCGAGAGCCTCGTCGATCTGCCGCTCGTGGTGCCCCACAGCGTGGCGGGCATCATCATCCTCTTTGGCTTCGGCCAGGGCGGTGCTTTCCCATCGCTGTCGGTGCTCGGGACGCTCCCGGGAATGGTGCTCGCGCTGACGTTCGTCAGCGCACCCTACGCCGTGAACGCGAGCCGGGAGGCCTTCGAGTCGGTCGACGACCGACTGGAGTACGCCGCGCGGGTCCACGGCGCGACGCCGTGGGCGACCTTCCGCCGCGTGACCGGACCGCTGGCCGTCCGCGGGATGGTCACGGGCGGCGTCCTCGCCTGGGCGCGCTCGGTCTCGGAGTTCGGTGCCGTGGCGGTCGTCGCCTACAGCGTCGAGTTCTTCTTCCCGCTCGAAGGCTCGCGGGTCGTCGCCCAGCACGCGCCGGTGTTCGTCTACAACACGTACCTGCAGGGCGGCCTCGACGAGAGCGGGGCCGTCGCCGCGCTCCTGCTCGCGGTCTCGGCCGCAATCTTCCTGCTCGTCCGCTGGCTGACCAGCGACACGGCCGGCACTGGGGGGCTGCCGTGACGCTCACCGTCGATCTCGCGGCGACGTTCTCCGCGGACGGCGCCGACGACTTCCACATCGCCGCCGCCTTCGAAGTCGAGACCGGCGAGACCGTCGTCGTCCTCGGCCCGAGCGGGAGCGGGAAGACCCTACTGCTGGAGAGCGTCGCGGGCTTTCACGACCACGAGGGGGCGGTCCGCCACGACGAGCGAGTGATCTCCAACGACCCGCCGGAGTCCCGCGACTTCGGGTTCGTCTTCCAGGATTACGCGCTCTTTCCGCACATGACCGTCCGCGAGAACGTCGGGTTCGGCCTGCGATACCACGAGAGCGAGCGTGACCCGGAGACACTGCTCTCGGAACTGGGCGTCGCTGCCCTCGCCGAGCGGTCGCCGCCGACGCTCTCCGGCGGGGAACGCCAGCGGGTCGCGCTCGCCCGGTCGCTCGCGGTCGACCCCGAGGTCCTGCTCCTCGACGAACCGCTGTCCTCTCTGGACGTGCCCACTCGCCAGACGCTCCGCGACGACCTGCAGGACGTGCTGGCAGACGCCACCGCCATCTACGTGACCCACGACCGGACGACCGCGCGGGCGCTGGCCGACCGCATCGTCGTGATGAACGACGGCGGCGTCGTCCAGACCGGGACCCCGACCGACGTGTTCGAGCGGCCGGCGTCGCCGCTCGTCGCGCGGTTCACCGGGAGCAACGTCCTCCCGCTCGCGGCCCTGCCCTCGCTCCGGGAGACGGTCGACGGGACCACCGACGACAGCGGTTACGTCGCGATCCGCCCCGAAGCCGTCGTTCTCGCTGGTGGCGACGCCGGCGCCGTAGACGCCACGGCGACAGTCGAACGGGTCACGCGCGAGGACGCGAGCACCAGGGTCGTCTGCGCGCTCGTGACCGGCGACGGAACAGACGTGACGGTCGACGCCTATAGTGACGACCCGCCGGGCGTCGGGGAGACGGTGTCGATCCGGTTCCCACGCGACGCGTTGACCGTCTGCTGAACCGGACGTTACCCCTCGCTTGAGTGACGGCCAATGCGAAAGCTAAAGGACGAACTTTCCTAGACTATCAGTTATGGACTTGAGCCTCACGCAGGAACAGCGACAAATCAAGGACATGGTGTCCGACTTCGTCGACGACGAGGTCAAACCGCGGGCCGCGGAGATCGACAAGGAAGACGAGTTCCCGTGGGACCTGGTCGACGAACTCGGCGAGCTCGGCCTCATGGGAATGCCCTTCCCGGAGGAGTACGGCGGTGCCGGGCTCGACTACCACGCCTACCCGATGGCGCTCGAAGAGATTTCACGCGGCTCGGGCGGCCTCGGTACCATCGTCGCCGCCCACATCTCGCTGGCCGGCAACATGGTCTACGAGTTCGGGAACCACGAACAGAAAGAGGAGTACCTGACGCCGCTGGCCGAGGGCCACGACATCGGCGCGTTCGCGCTCTCGGAAGCGGGCGCCGGCTCCGACGTGCCTGCGATGGACACCACCGCCGAGAAGGACGGCGACGAGTACGTCATCAACGGCGGCAAGCTCTGGATTTCCAACGGCTCGGTCGCCGACACCGTCACGCTGTTCGCCAAGACCGACCCCGACGCCGGGAACAAGGGCATCTCCTCGTTCATCGTCCGCCCGGAGGAAGACGACGGCTTCATCGTCGAGGGTACCGAGGAGAAACTCGGCGACAAGGGCTGTCCCACCGCGGAACTCCGGTTCGACGGGTTGCGGGTTCCCGAAGACCGACTGCTCGGTGACGAAGGCGACGGCTTCGTGCAGGCGCTCAAGACGCTCAACGGCGGCCGCATCACCATCGCCGCCCGCTCGGTCGGCATCGCACAGGCCGCCCTCAACGAGGCCGCGAAGTACGCCGGCGACCGCGAGCAGTTCGGCCAGCCCATCGGCGAGTTCCAGGCCATCCAGCACAAACTCGCGGACATGGACACCAAGACGCGTGCCGCGCGCCTGCTGATGCACTCCGCGGCCGACAAGAAGATGCGCGGCGAGAAGTTCATCAAGGAGGCCGCCCAGGCGAAACTCTACGCCTCCGAAATCTCCCGCGAAGTCGCGAACGAAGGCATCCAGGTTCACGGCGGCTACGGCTACACCAAGGACTTCCCGTCGGAACGGTTCTACCGCGACGCCAAGCTCAACGAGATCTACGAGGGGACCAGCGAGGTCCTGCGCAACACCATCGGTCAGCAGATTCTGGACTGATTCGGCCCCTGCAGCCGTTCGAGCTTCCGCTTTCGCTCACAGCAGGCTCCGGCGCAGGACGATCACCGAGAGGTTGTTGGCGACGACGAACAGTCCTACGGCGATGAGCAGGCCGAGATAGATCTCCAGACTGCGCATCATCACCCACTGGAGGGTGGGCGTCGTCCGGCGGATGAGTTCGACGATGGCGTAGAAAAACACTGCGGCGAGGACGACGGCGGCGACGTGGACGGTGATGACCGCCACCAGCGACTGGCCGAGCAGCCACGCCATCAGTGGGTTCGACTCGTACTCCAGGCCGACGACCTGTGCGGCGTAGAGGGACGTGAGGAGATAGAGCGTCACCAGCAAGAAGAGCGCGACGGTGATCCAGCCCCAGTACTCCTCGATCCGGTTCTCGACGGTCTGCTGGTCTGGTGGGTTCACAGGATCACCGATGCGACCGACGTTATCGATGGTCGGACAAATCGGTTTCCCCGCCGCCGCCGGTTCGACCGAGCGTTTATATGCAGATACGATGATAGGTCGACTATGGGAGAGTTCATGGGTCTCGCCCGGAGACAGCAGGCCGCCCTCGTCGCCGTCGTCGGGTTCGTCCTCACCACGTACGGGCTGGCATCGTCCTCGGCGGTCGATGCGACGTACGACCCGCTCCCGTTCGGCATCGGGATCGTCATGGTCCTGTACGCGGTCGGCGTCCTGATCCACGACCGCTTCCTGGCCTGACTCACTCCAGTTGGGACTGCAGCCAGTCGTAGTGGTCGTGGAGTCGCCGGTCGCCGGCGTCGGTCAGGCGATAGACATCGGTCAACCCCTCGGCGCGGGACTCGACGAACCCCTTCCGTTCGAGGTCCTCCAGCGAGCCGTAGAACCGTTTCGGCTCGATCCGAGTGTCGTAGTGGCGCTCCAGTCGCGTCTTCAGTTTCTGTGCGGGCAGTTCCCCGTCCTCGGCACCGGCGAGCAGGACACAGAGGTCCCGGCGGGTGCCGCTCTGGAGCCAGCGGGTCATACCGACACTCCCGGGGCCGCGCACAACGGCTTTTCGAGTCCCGCTCGGTCGGACTCACCGACCCCGCCGCTCGTGTACGCAGGAGGGTTGAAATGTTGGCCGACGGAATGTACTTCCATGGCGACCGATCCGTACGGACAGTGGATGGGGACACCGATGGACGAGGGCGACATCGACGACCTGCTCCGCTCCGCAGGGTGGGGCGTACTCTCGCTCGCCGCCGACGACGAACCGTACAGCATTCCCGTCTCGACGGGATACGATGGCGAAGACGTCTACTTCGTGTTTATCAGGGACAGCCCGACGAACACGAAATTCGAGTTCGCCGGGGACGGCGAGACGGCACGGGTGCTGGTGACTGACGTCGCGGGGCGATTCGACTGGCAGTCCATCGCCGTGACCGGCACGCTCCGCCCGGTCGCCCCCGACAGCGACGAGTGGGCGACGCTCATGGACGCGCTGACCGACAACGCCTGGTTCTCCCCGGATTTCGAACGTGCCGAAGGGATTCGGGAGTTCCAGGGCTGGCGGCTCGTCCCCGACGAGGTCCGTGGGCTCGAAGTCAGCGACCGCTGACTGTAGCTACTGGAACCGACAGGTACGACATGCTCGCGCCCGTACCGGTGTTCGATGAGCGAGACCGAGGTCAGCGAGGGAGGCGTGACGGCCCGCTACTACGAAACCGAGGAGGAGCGCGTCCTGTCGTTCGAGCGCGACGGCGCGACGGCGGCCGTCGCCCAGAACGTCGAAGGCTATGCCATGCTGAAGGTTCGGCCGACCCCCGAGGGCGACGAACTGGAACGGTACTACGGCTTCGACATGGCGCTCGACCACGCCGCCGAGTTGCTGGGCGTCTCGGCCCACGACCTCCCGGTCCCAGACCCGGCCGACGACATGGGGATGTGACCGGTTCGGGCCGGTCGCGTGGAGCGGGCGTCCGGTCGCGGTTGACGACGGCCGGTCCGACAGCGGTATAAGGGCTCCGCCGTCTATGGTAGCTGATGTCAGACCCACGTGTAGCCGGCGTTGGCCTGACCCACTTCGGTAAACATCCCGAGCGGACGGGACGCGACATGTTCGCCGAGGCGGGGCTGGCCGCGCTCGACGACTCGGGCATCGACCCCGACGACGTCGAGGCACTCTTCTACGGCAATTTCATGGGCGAGTTGGCCGAACACCAGGGCCACCAGGGCCCGCTGATGGCCGAAGCCATCGGACTGGACGCCCCCGCGACGCGCTACGAATCGGCGTGCGCATCGAGCGGTGCCGCGATCCGGGACGCAGTCCGGGCCGTCCGCAACGGCGAGCAGGACGTCGTCGTGGTCGGCGGCGCCGAGCGGATGACGAACATCGGGACCGCGGGCGCGACCGACGCGCTCGCCATCGCCGCCGACGACCTCTACGAGGTCCGCGCCGGCATGACCTTCCCCGGCGCGTACGCGCTGATGGCCCGCTCGTACTTCGACCAGTTCGGCGGCTCCCGCGAGGACCTCGCCGAGATCGCCGTCAAGAACCACGAACACGCTCTCACGAACGAGCACGCACAGATTCGCAGCGAGATCACCGTCGAGGACGCGATGGACGCGCCGATGATCGCCGACCCGCTGCACCTCTACGACTCCTGTCCCATCACCGACGGCGCGAGCGCTATCGTCCTCACCAGCGAGAGCTACGCCGAGGAGCACGACCTCGACGCCGCCGTCGCCGTGACGGGCACGGGCCAGGGCGGCGACAAGATGGCGCTCCACGACCGGCAGTACCTCGCGGAATCACCCGCCACCGAGGACGCTGCCGACGAGGCCTACGCCGACGCCGGGATCGGCCCCGACGACGTGGACTTCCTCGAAGTCCACGACTGCTTCACCATCGCCGAAGTCCTCGCGCTGGAGAGCCTGGGGCTCTACGAGGTCGGCGAAGCCATCGGTGCCGCGGCCCGCGGCGAGACGACGCGCCACGGCGACCTCCCCGTCAATCTCTCGGGCGGACTCAAGGCCAAGGGCCACCCCGTCGGTGCGACCGGCGTGGCACAGGTCGTCTCCATCGTCCGACACTTCCGGGGCGACGGCCCCCGGAGCGACGACGTGGCCGACGCGGAGACGGCTCTCGCGCACAACGCGGGTGGGACGGTCGCGAGCGCGACCGTCCACGTCCTGGAGGTGCAATCATGAGCGAGGAGACGCGGGACGGCGGCTTCGACGACTGGCTCGACGCGGTCGCCGACGACGGCGGCTACTACCTCGAATGCGCGAACGGCCACGGCTCGCTCCCGCCGCGGCGGGTGTGCCCCCAGTGTGGCGACCGCGACGTGAGCGAGACGCCACTCCCCGACTCGGGTGAAATCGAGACCTATACCATCATCACGGTCCCGACGCCGACGTTCGAGGACGACGCCCCCTTCGTCACCGCGATCGTCGACTTCGGGCCCGTGTCAGTCACGGGCCAGGTCCGCGGCGTCGACCCCGAGGACGTCGAGACCGGTCAGATAGTCGGCATCGACGTCGACGAGACGGTCACGCAGGGCGACCGTCTGGTCGTCTTCGAGCGGCGCTAGCGCTTCTCGGCGCTCGCGTCCGCGTCCGTTTTCACCGCGCTCTCGGCCCGCTCGTCCGCGGCCATGGCGAGTGCGACCGGAAAGGCCGCGTAGCCCACGCCGGCGACCGCACCGACCACGACCGCGATCCCGAGGTCGAGGTGGTCGGACACGGCCTCACTCCTCGGGCTCGGTGGACTCGCCGGGCTCCTCGATCTCGATTTCGGCCGCGTCGGGGTCGAGCGCGTCCCGGAGCACCTGCCGGACGAACTGCCCCGGGTGTTCGACGTGGGGCTGCACGTCCGATTCGTCGAAGACGACGAGTCGGGCGTCCGCGGCCTCGGCGAGTTTCTGCCCCCCTTCGAGCGGCGTGATCGACGCCTCCCGGCCCCAGACGAGCGTCACCGGCTCGTCGAGGTTCGAGAGGGCGCTCCCGAGGTCGATGTCGAGGTCGAGGAAGCCGCCGACGAACGAAGCGGGCGCGTAGCGGGCGCCGGGCTGGTGGCTGGTCTGCCACTGGTAGTCAACGAGATCGTCGGTCACGTTGTCCTCGTCGTAGTAACCGTGGTCGGCGTTGAAGTAGCGGATCGACGGTTTGCTCGTGATGAGATTGTACAGCGCCTCGCCGAAAAGTGGCGCGCGGAACGCGGTTCGGAGCCAGGCCCGCCGGCCCGGGAAGGTGGTCGCGGTCGGACAGACGAGTATCAGTTCGGCGAACTCGACCGACTCGGCGGCGGCGGTCGCGTACGCGCCGGCGAGCGAACTCGCGAGTACGGTCGCGTCCTCGGTTATATCGCGGGCGAAGTCCTCGACGAAGGTAGCGTACAGCGGCCCGGAGTACAGCAGGGGCGGCCGGTCGGAGCGACCGAATCCGGGGAGGTCGGGCGCGACGACGTGGTAGTCCTCGGCGAGGTCGCCGAAGACGTGGCGGAACTCGTGGCTGGACCCGGAGGCGTTGACCCCGTGCAGGCACAACAGGTCGGGATCGTCGGGGTCGCCGGCCTCGGTGTAGGCGATGTCGAACCCGCGCCAGCGGTAGGTGCCCGACTCGCCGTCCAGCGGCGATTCGAGGTCCCCAGCTCGCCCGGCCAACACCCTGTTCGCCACGGCGGTCAGGCCAACGGCACCGACCGCGGCACCGGCGATCGATCGGAGCTTCATACTCACAATAGGGTCGTCGGCGGTTTAGTTGTGGCGCAGCGGGCAGTGGGTGCCGCGTCAGGATCGCCAGACGGTGCGGACGCCGACCGCCATCGACCCCACGAACCACAGGGTCAGCCCGGCCGCCAACAGCAGCGGCGATCCGGTCGTCGCGCCACGCGTGTAGGCGTCACCGATAGCGAGCGAGAACACGAGTCCACGGAAGGCGCTGTTCGGGCTGACTGCCAGCAGCGGGGCGACCTGTCCGGGGCCGATCAGCCCGCCGGACAGCGCCGCGACTATCGAGGCGTCGAACCCGATCACGAGTGCGAGAAAGAGGACGGCGACGAGCGCGAGCGCCTCGCGCGTCGACCGCGCGACCGCGGAAACTGCGGTCGCGATCGCGAGCGTCACGGCGGCGTACCCGGCGGTCAGCGTCACGAACCGGAAGTAGATGGCGGGCGAATCGACCGTCTCGTGGGCGGCGATGACCGACACCTGGCCTTTGCCCCCCGTCGCGACGAGGAGGCCCGCGATCACGAGCGGAAGGAGCACGACCGCGAGAAAACCCGCGAGCCGGCCCAGGTAGACGCCGGCGACGAACACGCGCCCGGAGATCGGGTAGGTCCTGATCGTCTCCAGTTCGCCGCGCTCGGCGTCCGCGAGGATCGACCGGTAGCCGAAGGCGAACGCGAGGATCGGCACCAGCACCTCGACCGGCCGGAGCAGATCGAGCGACAGCGGGAGGTAGCCAGCCGTGCCCGCGGCGACGACCAGCCCGACCAGGATCAGGACGTACCCCGCCGCGAGGACCGCCACCGTCCGGGTCCGGAGGACCGTGCGGAACTCCCGCTGGGCGACGACGAACGCCCGGTCGACCGCTGCCCGACGGCTCATCGGTCACCCCCGTCGCCGCCCTCGGCGGAGACGACCTCTCTGGTCGCGACCGAGCCCGACTCGCCACTCACGAGCGCCGAGAGCGCCTCGTCGAGGCTCCCGGTGTCGGTCTCGTCGAGCAACGCCGTCGGTGTGCCAGTCTCGACGACCTGCCCGCGGTCGAGGACGACGACCTCGTCGCCCACCCGTTCGACCGACGCGAGGTCGTGCGTGGCGAGCAGGACCCCGGTCTCCCCGTCGGCCAGTTCCGAGACGGTCTCGGTGATGTGGCGAGTCATCATCGGATCGAGGCCGCTCGACGGTTCGTCGAGGACGAGCAGCCCCGGATCGCCGAGGGTGGCCTGTGCGATTCCGAGCAGGCGCGTCATCCCTCCCGAGAGGGCCTCCACTCGGCGGTCGGGGACGCCACCGAGTCCGACCCGGTCGATCACCGCCGGCACGTCGATGTCGTGCCCGATCAGGTCCGCGTAGAACTCAAGGGTCTCGCGGACGGTGAACTGCGGGCGAAAGGTCGGCTCCTGTGCGAGGTAGCCGACGGGTCTGTCGGTCGAGACCGTGCGGTCGACGTGACCGCGGTCGAGCGCGAGCAGGCCCGTGACGGCTCGCAGCAGCGTCGTCTTCCCGGAGCCGTTGGGCCCGATCAGGCAGGTGACGGCGTCGGACTCGACGGCGAAACTCGCGTCCTCGACGACGGTGAGATCGCCGAACGAGACGGTAACCGAATCGAGAGTGGCGACGTGTTCTGTCATGGGTTCGAGCGGTTGAGTGACGCAAGGCGGTTCGGGTGGACCGGCTCGACGAGCGGTGCGCGGTCGACGATGCCGCTCGCCCGCAGTCCGGGAACGGCGTTCTGGACGCTCCGGTACGTCCCGACGGCGGGGGACTCACGGAGCGTCACGGCCCCGGGAGCACGCAGGAGCGACCGGTCGAGTTCGCCGGTCGGGTAGTAGGCGGTGTCGAGCGTCCCGTCACGGTCGTCGTCACGGCCCGGCAGGTCCCCCCAGTAGTTCCCCCGGTCGCGCGTCCACACGCGGATCGGCCCCCGCCGGGCTTCGACCTGGCGTTCGTTAGCCACGATGTCGTTTCGGACCACGTCGGTCGAGGGCATGAGCGTGTCCGCCCGCACGCCGAGGTCGTTCCCGACGACGACGTTGCCATCTACCAGCGACCGGGTGGCCCCGACCGAAATCCCGATGCCGTTGTCGGTGACCGTGTTGTCGGCGACGAACGACGCGCTCCCGGCGATCGAGAGACCCATGTCGCTGCCACGAACGTCGTTCCCGAGGAGGACGTTCCGCCGAGGTCTGGTCATGACGATGACGCCGGCCCGCGTGTCCCGGATCGTGTTGTCCGTGACCAACGCTCGCGACGTGTACATCTCGTGGACGCCGTAGCGCATGCCGAGCATCCGGTTGTCCCGGACCACGATTCCCGGCGTCCGGTGGGTGTAGACGCCGTCGCGACCGCCACGGAAGGTCGAGTTCTGGACGACCACCGGGTCGTACATCGCGAGCGCCCCCATGAATCCGTCGGCGGCCGTCTCGGTCCCGCGGACGGTCGAGTCGCGAACGACCACGCCGGGGCTGTACCGGATCAACATGCCGGTCGCCGGCGTGTCGATCTCGACGCCGTCGACGAGCGACCCCGTGGCGTTGTCGAACCGGATCGCCGCATCGCCGGTCCCGTAGGCGACTCGGACGCGCGCGTCCCAGTCGTCGCTCTCGACGTCCGCGACGGAGCGGGACCCGTTCGGCCCGACGCCACTGATTCGGAGGTCTGTGATCGCCACGCGCGGGTTCCTGACGCGCACGACGGTGCCTGTTCCGGGACCCTGGAGGTGAGTATCCGGGCCGACACCGCTGATCGTCACGGGCTTCTCGACTGTCAGGTTCGCGTCGTAGGTACCGGCCGGGACCGCGACGGTCGTGTTCGGCGGGGCCCGCTCGATCCCGGCGGCGAGCGTCGGTGCGTCATCACCGACGACGACCGACGTCGGCCGGTCCCGCAGGTCGGCGGCCGCCTCCACCTGCCGGTCGGCCCACGCGGTCCGGTTGTCGACGATCCGTGTGCGTGTTTCGACGGGGTCCGCCGCTTCCTCGCCGGCGCGCGCGAGAACGCCGTCCCAGTCCACGACTTCGCCGCCGTGTTCGTCGACGAACGCCCGTGCCGCGTCACGGTCCCCGAACGGCAGGACTGCGGGTCCGCCCGGCGTCCGCGCCGGGCTGTCGACGACGAACCACGCCTCGCTCGCCTGGACCCACCGGAGTCCGATCTCGTTGTCGAGGCGGACGTACCCCTCGCGCGTGAGGTTCGGGGCCGCGTTCGCGTAGTCGGTCACGAGCACGGAGAGCGGCCGGCCGAACTGCTCCCCCGTTCCGGGAGTGACGAGGTGTGTCGCAGCGGCGTCGACGCCGTAGTACCCGACGACGTACTGGAACTGGGAGTAGAACACCTCCGTCTTCGGGACGTGGTAGCCCGCGGCCTCCGCCTCCTGGACGTCGACACCGGCCAACCCGAGCGTCAGCGTCTCGTCGAACGGCACCGCCGACGTGCGGCTGTCGACGCCAGTGTCGACGGCGAACCCCGTCGCCGCGACCGCGACGACGGCAAGCACCGCGACGAGAACGTACTTGACGTGCATCTACATCCCGAGTTGGGCGATCAGTTCCGGCGTCACCCCGTCCACGCCGACGAGTTCGCCGCCGTACTCGGACTGGAGCGATTCGGCGTCGCCGCGCTCCGAGAACGCGATCAGGTCCCGCCCCATCGCGCCTTTCACCTCGGACCCGGCGACGAACGTGACCGACGCGGCGTCGACGAAGGAATCGGCCTGCGGGTGCGTCGAGATGAGCGTATCGCCGCCCTCCTCGAACAGGTCGTAGTCGACCGCGGAATAGTCCGTGACGTACATCACCGTTCGCTCCCAGTCACGGTCGAAGTCGTACTGGAACGCCTCCCACGTACTGTCGAACCGCGCCGGGTTCTCGTGCCCCGACGGGGTGTGCTGGGGGTAGAAGATCTCCGTCGTCGGCCCCGGGTGGTTCGGGATGATCATACCACAGATTTCACAGGCGTCGTCGGTCGTCAGGGTCACCGCGGCGGGGACGTCACCGGTCGGCGCTGCGTCCGAGTCACCGCCGTTCGAACACCCCGCGAGTGCCGTCGCGGCTCCCGCCGCGATGCCGGCACAGACGTGGCGTCGCGTGACGCGAACCGGCTTTCTGTCGTGGTCGCACGAGCGACCCGATCCACCCCCGCCGCTCTCGCAAACGTGTTTCCGTGTCATGCTTCGGTATTCGGACGCGGTGTCGGTTCGAACCGGCACTGTTCCGTTGTTGTCTTGTACGAGGCCTGCAATTGGGGAGCCTTTCGCCCGTTCCCATGATCCGGGAATCCGCTCGCTCACTCGTCGCGACGGTCGCTGACGCAGTCCTCGATGGGTTCGAGGAGTTCGTCGGCGACGGTGTACGGGTCGGTCTCCCGGGCCATTACGGCCTCGACGAACGAGTCCAGCCCGCCGCGGGCCTCGATCTCCTCGGCCAGCAGGCCGGCGGCGTCCTCCCGGAGGAGGGTGCGTATCTCCGAAGCGTAGCGGTCGCGCGCGATCTCGTCGAGTTGCCCGGAGGTCTCCAGGAACTCGCGGTGGTCGTCGAGCGCCTCGACCAGGTCCTCGAGTCCCTCGCCGGTCTTGGCGACCGTCTCGACGATGGGCGGTTTCCAGCCCGCGCCCTCGCTTTCCTCGTCGGCTCGCGTCTCGACGGCGACGGTCTCGGCGTCCGACTCGACGGCGCCGTGGTGGCCCGTGGCGACCGACACCTCGTCCCGGCGCATCTCGATCATCTCCCGGAGGTCCGAGACCGTCCGGTTCGCCCCCTCCAGGTCCGCCTTGTTCACGACGAACAGGTCAGCGATCTCCAGGATGCCGGCCTTGAGCATCTGGACGTCGTCGCCGCTTCCGGGTGGGACGAGGACGGTCACGGTGTCGGCGGTCCGGACGATATCGACCTCGTTCTGTCCGGCACCGACGGTCTCGATGATGATCTTGTCCTTCCCGAAGGCGTCGAGCGCCTTGACGGCGTCCGTCGTCGCCGTCGAGAGGCCGCCGAGCGTCCCGCGTGCGGACATCGAGCGGAAGAACACGTCCATGTCCCCGCGGTTCGAGGCCATCCGAATGCGGTCCCCGAGGACCGCCCCGCCGGTGAACGGCGAAGAGGGGTCGATGGCGATGACACCCACCGTGAGGCCCTCGTCCCGGTAGTGTTCGGCGAGTTTGTCGACGAGTGTCGACTTGCCGGCGCCGGGACTGCCGGTGATACCGATCACCTCGGCACCGCCGGTGTGGTCGTGGAGGGCCGACACGAGGTCCCGGTAGCCGGGTGATCGGTTCTCGATTTTCGTGATGACGCGGGCGAGCGCGCGGTGTTTCCCGGCGAGTAACTCCTCTATCAGGTCGCTCATCGATCGGGAGCGTTCTCGCGGACGTACTCGATGATCTCGTCCATCGACGCGCCGGGCCCGAATATCTTCCCCACACCGAGGTCGTAGAGGTCGTCACGGTCCTCCTCGGGGATGATGCCGCCGAGCAGGAGCAGCGTGTCGTCCTTTGCGTCGTACTCCTCTAGCCCGTCGAGGATCTTCGGGACGAGCGTGTTGTGGGCACCCGAGAGGATGGAGATGCCCAGCACGTCGACGTCCTCCTGGACCGTCGCCTGTACGATCTCTTCGGGGGACTTGTGGAGGCCGGAGTAGATGACCTCGAACCCGGCATCTCGGAACGCACGCGCGATGACGTGTGCGCCCCGGTCATGACCATCGAGTCCGACCTTGGCGACCAGACACCGAATCGTCCGTTGCTCCGTATCCGCACTCATAGCACAGTGTACCGGGGTGGATGGCTTCATTCTTGCCCTCTATCCCCACACTTAGGTAACAGGTTCGCCGCTCCGAGCGGACCCGTCGCGGTGCCCGCGCGAACCCGACCGGATGCGACGCACTGAAGAAAGTTCGGTCCCGACGTTCGGTATGGCAGTCGCCGACGACCTCGGGCAGTGGCCCAGGGCACACCCGCGTCTCGTCACCACAGTCCTGTCGATCCTCGGCTACGCGCTCGTGATCGGCGCGTTCGGGGGCCTGCTCCCCATCCCCGAGATCGGTCGGGACACCGTCATTCTCCTGGGTGACGCCATCGCCGTGGTGAACACGCTGGCACTGAGCGCTATCGTCGCCGGCGTCTACTTCATCCGCACCGACCAGGTCCGCAAACACCGCGCCGCGATGCTGACCGCCTTCGCGCTCATCATGGTGTTTCTCGTCATGTACCTCGTGAAGGTCGGTGCCGGCTTCGAGAAAGCCATCCTCGCCGAGGGCGTGGTCTACTACGCCTATCTCGGAATGCTCGCCGTTCACATCCTGCTATCGGCGCTCGCGGTCCCGGTCGTCCTCCACGCAGTCGTCCTCGGACTGACTCACTCCCCGTCGGAACTGCGCGACACGATCCACAAGCGCGTCGGCCGCGTCGCCGTCGGTGCGTGGGGCCTCTCGCTCGCGCTCGGAGTCATCACGTACCTCCTGTTGAATCACGTCTACAGCTGGGAACCCCGGACCGAACTCTTCTTGCTCCTGGTCGGCCCCGGACTCGGCGAACTCCGGGACAGCCTGTTCGGCGACCGGGAGTAAGCGGCGTCGAGTCACGTCGCCTCTCCCGACGGCACGGTTTTTTGCGTGGTCCACGTACGCAAGCCACATGGCCGACGACCGAACCGACGCCGAAACGATCACGCGGTGTGATTACTGCCGGCTCCCGTGCCCGCGCGAGTCGCTGACGGTCGAGCACGACGACGTGACCTACGAGTTCTGTTCGGCGGCCTGCCGCGACGCACAGAGCGACGCCGAGCACGCGTTCACGCAGTATCACGGGTTTCGACGCTACGACACGAACGTCGCCGCTCTCGACGCGAGCCTGCCCCAGGGCGTGCCCCGGAACTCCTTCGTCATGCTGACCGACCTGGCGGGAACGCGCTCCGAAGCCATCATGGCGGAACTGGTCTGGCGGGCGCTCCAGCGCGGCGAGCCGGTCGTCTACGTCACCTTCCTCGAACCGCCGGTGTCGGTGATTCAGAAGTTCGTCACGCTGGAGTGGAACGTCCTCCCGTATCTGGAGTCCGGGCAGTTGCGCCTGCTCGACTGCTTCACCTATCGGCTGGACGACCACGACCGGATGTTCGACCGGATGGACGACTGGAACCACCACCTCGCGACCGTGGCAGAGGACGCCACCACGACGGCCCGGGACCCGAGCGCGACCCGCCAGCTGGAGAACGAACTCGACCACTGCCTCGGCGACCTCGGGATGGACGACGCCGGCATCGTCGTCATCGACTCGCTGACGGAACTGGGAACGCTCGTCCAGCCCGTCCAGGCCTACGACTTCGTCAAGAACGTCCGCGCGGAGGTCTGCAAGGGGCGGTTCGTCCCCGTGTTCGCCGGCGCGACACGCGCCAGCGAGGAACTGGAGTTCCCCCACGACATGGGCTACATGGTCGACGGTATCATCGAGGTCCGGCTCAACGAGGACATCGTCGAGGGCGCGCTCATCAAACAGATTCGCGTCCGGAAGATGAGCGGCGTCCTCACCTACCCCGAGTGGTCGGCCTACGAGTACACCTCCGGCCGTGGCATCGTGACCTTCGACCCGCTCGAAGAGATGGAGAAGTCCCGGGAACCCGCAGTCGAGAAGGTCGACGAGGAGGTCCTGGCCGACGGCGTCGAGGACGGCGGTGTGCCGGCCGAGACCGACGGCGCGGCCGTCGAGGACGGCGACACTGGTGCCGACGGTGCAGACTCGGGAGACACGGAAGCGGAAACCGAGAGCGGGGGGAACGCGGAGGCCGACGGCGCCGAGTGAGCGCGATCAGTCCGTCGTCGGCAGCGCGTACGCGCCCGCGGCGAAGAAGACGACGGTCAGCGCGGCGAGGACGCCGAGTGCGGCCATCGCAGACAGCGGCGCCGAGGCAGGGTCGAAGGTGGCCGAGCGGACGCCCCACGAGAAGTACGTCAGGGGCGAGAGTTCGGTGGGGAGCCAGTCCGGTAACAGCACCGGCGGCACGAACGTCTCCGAGAGGAAAAGCAAGGGGAGGGCGATGCCGTTGCTCGCCGCGATGACCCCGTCCTGTGAGTCCGCGAGGCTGCCGAGCAGGGCGCCCACACCGCAGAACAGCGCGACGCCGAAGGCGACGAAGGGGACGAGCAGTGGTGAAAACGTGATTTCCGCACCGGTCACGACGACGATCAAAGCGAGCAGGAGCAGGCCCGCGAGACCGATGACGACGACGTTGACCAGCGTCTGTGCGAGCAGCCACTCCGGCCGGGAGAGCGGCGTCGTCGCCAGTTTCTCGAACTGATTGCCGTCACGGTGGCGCGCCACCTCGCTCCCGACCCGCGAGAGCGGCGTGAACAGGACGACGACGGCCAGATAGCCCGGGACGTAGTAGCCCGCGGGCTCGGTAAAGAGGCCGCTCCCGGTCGCGTCGGTCTGGACGACCGCCCCGAAAATCAGGATGATGATGACCGGGAAGAAGAAGGTGAAAAAGACGGCCGTCCGCCGGCGGAGGAAAGAGCGCGAGGCCGCGGTGAACGAGGACGCTACGCGGCCGAGTACGGTCATCGGTGCCCCTCCTCGGACTCGGCGTCGTCCGTGGCCGACGTGGACTGCCCGCCATCGGCCAGCGGTATCTCCCCGCGGTCGACGGCCTCGCCGGACGCTGTCACGGCTCGGCCGGTCAGGTCGAGGTAGACGTCCTCCAGGTCGGGCTCGGTCCAGGTCAGCGAGTCGTAGGTCGCGCCCGCGGCTTCGAGGCGGGCCACGACATCGCCGATGGCCTCCGGCGGCACGTCGTAGACCGTCAGCTGGCCGTCGGCCAGTTCCGCCGGGTAGCCGAGGTCGGCCGTCACCGCGGGGTCGGCGTCGGTCGCGATCACGAGGCGGCTGTCCCCGCCGTGGTCGGCGACGAGCGCCGCCGGCGAATCACAGGCCACGAGGGTCCCGTCCGCGAGCAGTCCCACGCGGTCGGCGAGCCGTTCGGCCTCCTCCATGTAGTGGGTCGTCAGGAAGACGGTCGTCCCGCCGTCGGCGAGGGCTTCGATCAGGCGCCACAGCGCGCGTCTGCCGGCGGGGTCGATCCCGGTCGTCGGCTCGTCGAGCACGAGCAGGTCCGGGTCGTTGACCAGTGCGGTCCCCACACAGACCCGCCGTTGCTGTCCACCCGAGAGGTCCTCGTACCAGGTGTCCGCGTCGGCTTCGAGGCCCACGTCGGCGAGGACCCGCTCCACGTCGCGGGCGTCGTCGTAGAGGCCGGCGTAGTAGTCCAGCAGTTCCCGGGCGGTCAGGCGCGCGGGCGGTGAGAACGCCTGCGGGAGCAGGCCGATGCGGTCGCGGCCGACCGCTGTCGGCGCCTGCCCGAACACCTCCACCCTCCCCTGGGCGTCGGTCGTCCCGAGGAGCGCGCGGACGAGCGTCGTCTTTCCCGCGCCGTTCGGCCCGATGCAGGCGAACACCTCGCCCTCGTCGATGGTCAGCGAGACGCCGTCGAGGGCGACGGTGTCGCCGTAGGCCCGGCGGACCTCTTCGGCGACGATGGCGGCGGTCATATCCCGACGTGACTGCCCTGCCGGCGTAAGGATTCGGATTTACAGCAGGGGTATCACCCATCGCCCCAGCGCGACGGCGACGAGCAAGGCCCCTTCGCGCCTGCGCAGTCGCTCCCCAGTCAGCGACAGCACGATTACGAGTCCGACCGTGAGCACCAGCGGCCCGAAGTTCGGGACGACCGCGACGTCGATTAGCAGTGGTTGGATCACCGCGGCGACCCCCAGCGCGAGCAGCAGGTTCGAGAGGTCGCTCCCGATCAGCGTCCCCGCCGTAACTCCGTGACTCCCGCGTCGGGCTGCCGCGGTCACCGTCGCGAACTCCGGCATCGAGGTTCCCGTCGCGACGACGGTCACGCCGATCACCCACTCGGCGATGCCCACCGCCCGCGCGATACTCGATGCGGAGCCGACGAGCAGGTGCGCCCCGCCGAGCAACAGAACCAGGCCGAGCAGGAGCACCGCGACCATTCTCGGGAGCGGCCACTCGTCGCCCCCCTCCCATTCGTCCAGGTCGCCGGGGAGATCGGGGACCGCCGCCTCGACCGCAGTGTCGATATCGTCCGGATCGACGTTGACTGCGTCACCTTCCGTCGCCGACAGCCCCAGAAGCAGTGCCGTGACGTAACTCACCCAGAGCGCGACGAGCGCGCCCCCTTCCCAGGCGCTCAGCCGGCCGTCGAACAGGAAGACCGTCACCAGCAACGCGGCTGCGAGCAGTACCGGCCCGTCTCGACGGACGAGGTTTCGCGACGTTGGAATATCGCGGGTCAGCGCCAGACCGCCGAGGACGAACCCGAGGTTGAACACGTTCGAGCCGACGACGTTCCCCACGGCGATATCGCCCTCGCCCGAGATGGCCGCGTTGCCGGTCACCAGGAGTTCCGGTGCGGAGGTGCCGATGGCGATCACCGTCAGACCGATTACGGCTTCCGAAAGTCCCAGTCGGCCGGCTATCGCGACGGCACCTTCGACGAGCAGGCCCGACCCGAACCACAGCCCCACACCGGCCACTCCGATGAGTACGATGTCCAGTGCGATCCCACCGGTGCCCCCGATAGCCCCAACCATCAGACCTCGTCGCGGACACGGCGCACGACCTCGTCGACGTCGTAGTCGTCGTCGGCCTTGTCGAAGACGACGGTTCCATCGACGCTGACGCGGAAGACGCCGTCCCGACCCGTCCGGAGCGTTACCGCGTCGAGGCGCTCCCCGAACGTCCGCAACAGCGACTCCTGAATCCGCAGTGCGCGGTCGAGAAACCCACAGGGAACGCAGTACTCGATCTCGACGGTCGTCATATTGGTGTGTGCGATAGTGAGCGACAAAAACCCGCCGACGACGGTCGGGGTGGTGACACGACCGCGCCCGGTCCCATCACCGGCCGAACGGCCGCCAGTACAGCAGCGCGACGGTGACGACGAACACGACCGTCGAGAGGCCGTAGGTCTGTGCGTAGGCCGCGCTCGCGACCGCGGTGCCGCTCCCCACGACGCCCGTTACGAGCGTCGCCAGCACCGGCCACGTACAGGAGACACAGGACAGCAGGCCGAGCAGCCCGCCGATGGCCGACCCGGCCGCGTCGATCACCGTTGCGTACACGAGATAGGCGAGTGAGATGTAACCGACCAGCTTGTACGGCATGAGCGTGACGCCGACGACGGTCCCGTCGTAGAGAAGCGCCGGTCCCCACCCCGGCGGGAGGTCGAGCAGGACGACCCGGGCCGTCGAGAGGGCGGGGTTCGCGGCGGGACCGATCAGCCCCCCGAAGTACGACAGGACGGCGAAGTAGCCGACGGCGACCGCGGCGGCGATGCGACGCTCGCGCGTCCCGGTCGGCGCCGGTCGCGTCCGGAGGATGGCCCAGAGCCCGACGTTGATCCAGACGAACGGAAAGAGCCAGTACCGGACCGCGAGCGGGCCGACGAGCTGTGACTCCGAGATCACGGCGTACGACGCGAGCAGGAGTATCTCGAAGTTGACGACGAGTGCGGCCCACAGGAGCGTCTTCCGCTCCGGGCGGACCCGCGCGAGCCAGTCCGACGTGACGGTGCTCATATGGCGAGTGCGTCGACGACGATGGCGAGCAGGAGCGCGCCGAGGTACGCGTTCGAGGCGTGGAACGCCCGGAAGGCGGCTCCCTCGGTTCGCTCGCGGTGCAGGCGGATCACCGTCCAGAGGAAGACGGCACCGAGCGCCGTCGTCGTGGCGGCATAGAGCCAGCCGAGGCTCGTCAACGCCGCGAGCGCCGTCGCCGTCAGCAGCGTCGCGGCCAGCCACAGCAGGATGTGTTTCCGCGTCGTCGCCTCCCCGCGGACCACCGGCATCATCGGGAACCCCCCCTTCTCGTAGTCGTCCTTGTACGCCAGCGCGAGGTTGTAGAAGTGCGCCGGCGTCCAGACGAACACGATCCCGGCCAGCGCGAGCCCCGGCAGGCCGATCCCGCCGGTGACGGCCGCCCAGCCGATCAGCGCCGGCAGCGCGCCCGCCGCACCGCCGATAACCGTGTTCTGTACGGTGTTGGGTTTCAGCAGGAGCGTGTAGACGATGCTGTAGAACAGAATCGCCGTGACGCCCAGTACCGCGGCCAGCGGGTTCAACTGGAGGAAGACCGTCACGGAGACGACCGCCAGCGCGAGGCCGAACGCGACGGCGTTCCGGACCGGAATCTCGTGGGTCGCGACGGGGCGGTCGCTCGTCCGGTCCATCTCCTTGTCCACGTCGCGCTCCAGAACGTGGTTGAACGTGCCCGACGCGCCGATGGCGAGGACGCCGCCGGAGAGCGTGAACGCGACCGTTGCGACCGTGAGCGGCGCGCCGGTCGTCGCCGCCAGCGCCATCCCGGCCGAGGCGACGAGACAGAGCAACCACATCAACCGCGGTTTCATCAACCGGAAGTACGCGTAGGCGCGCTGACCGAGCGTGGGCGAGTCCCCGGACTCGGCGGAGGCCGCCGATGCCGTCGTGGCGTCGGCTTCGGCGGCCGTGTCGGTCTCGGCCGTCGCCTCGGCCGCGGTCCCCGGGCCGTGGGGCGTATCGGTACCGGCCGTACCGTCGGGCGCGTCGCCGGTCGAGACGGGCGCGTGCTCGCTGGCGTCCGCACCCGTCCGGGGTTCGAGGTGCCAGGCGAGCGCGAGCGTCAAGCCGCCGAAGATGCCCATCCCGGCGACGAGGTGGACCATCGGGAAGGGGGCGCTCGCACCGTTCGTCGCGACAACCGCCCCGATCCCGACCTGGACGCCGTAGAGGGCGACGGAGCCGGCCAGGGCCGCCTTGACGCGACGGGCGACGGTCTCACTGGTGAAAGCGACAGCGACGGTCCAGAGGGTGAGGACGCCGACCGCGAGTGCGACCACGCGGTGGAGCCAGGCGACGAGCAGGACGGGTTCGGCCAGGGATGGTGCCTGCTGGCACAGCGGCCAGGAGCCACAGGCGCTCGTCACGTCCGCCATCGCGGCCGTCGCGCCGACGACCACGAGGAGGTAGATTCCCATCGCGGTACTGGCGAGCAGGGTCGCGAACCGCGGGCGTGGGATGGAGATGGACACGGTGCTATTCCTCGTTAGATGAACCTTAGACCGGGACCACTTATGCCCCGCGCTTTGCCCGGCGACACCCGGGTCGTCGCGTCCGCACTGACCCGAATATGTGGGGCCGTACCGAATCCCCGTCGGCCGGTCTGGGCGGACAACAGCAGCTATTTATGCGGGAACTCCTAACCGCCGATACGATGAAAGGGAAGCGCGCAGGGCTGACGGCCCTCCTCGGGTTCGCCTTCCTGCTCGTCTTCGTCGAACCGGTGGCGGCACAGCAGACGAGTTCGACGACGACCGAGCAGCTCATCTGGGGGCTCAACAGCAAACTGTTGTACGTGGCGGTGCCCATCACGATCCTCGTCGAGGGGATCCTGATCTACACCGTCTGGAAGTTCAGCAAGAGCGACGAGGCCAAACCGACGAAGGAGAACCGCCGGCTGGAAATCACGTGGACCGTCGCGACCGCCGTCATTCTCCTCTTCGTCGGCGCCGCGGCCTACCAGGTGCTGGGCAGCCCGTACGTGAGTGCCAGTTCCACCCAGGAACTCGACACCGAACAGGAACCGATGGAGATCAAGGTCATCGGCCAGCGCTACAACTGGCAGTTCCACTACCCCGAACAGGACATCAATTCGACCAACACGCTGGTGATGCCCAGTGATCGGCCAGTGGAGTTGAACGTAACCTCGAAGGACTGGCTCCACGCCGTCCACGTTCCCGGCATGGGACTCAAACAGGACGCCTTCCCGGGCCAGTGGAACCAGGTCCTCACCGAGGCACAGGAGACCGGCGAATACCAGCTCTACTGTGCGGAGTACTGTGGCTCGGGCCACTCCGCGATGCTCGGCTCCGTCGAAGTCCGGAGCGAAGAGGAGTTCCAGCAGTGGGTCGACGAACAGCAGAGTTCGGGCAGTTCGGGCAACAGTTCGACGAACAGCTCCAGCAACTGACTCACGTCGACTCACCCCCACTATTTTTTCCGTTCACCCCGTCGCAGGGGTATGTCCGACGACCGTCCGTACTTCGAAGACATCGATATCGGTGAGACCCGCTCGTTCGGGGACTACCACGTCACCGAGGCCGAGGTCCTGGAGTTCGCCGAGCAGTACGACCCACAGCCGTTCCACACGGACGAGGAGGCGGCACGAGAGTCGATGTTCGGCGGGCTCGTCGCGAGCGGCTGGCACACGGCCGCGATGACGATGCGGATGCTCGTCGACAACTACCTCAACGAGTCGCGGGCGCTGGGCGCTGTCGGCGTGGACGAACTCCGCTGGTCCCAGCCCGTCAGGCCGGACGAGACGCTGTCGGTCGAGACGGAGGTCGTCGACAAGGAGCCATGGGGTGACGCCCAGGGGATGGGTGTCGTCCACAGCAGGGCACGCACCACGAACCAGGAGGACACGACGAAGATGACCTTCGTCGGGCTCTTGCTCTTTCCGATGGCGGACCCCTGAGATCGGGGCGCCCACGCTGTCGCTGTCCGCGTCTCTCAGACGTGGGCCTTCGGCATGAGGTCCTCGAAGGGCTGGTCGTCGAGCCAGCCGGCCAACTCGACGAGATGGTCGCAGGCGGCCTCGAACAGCTCTTCACCGACCTCCGGCGAGGCGTCCGTCTGGTCGCCCAGGACGCCGTTTTCGGTGTTGTCGATGGAGTCGTAGAAGGTCCGAGCGCCGTGGACGCGGCCCGCGTCCGCGTCGAAGTCGACGAGGCCGCCGTCGCGGGCGTCCTCGATGCGGTCCTCGCGGACGAGGTCGGGTTCGAGGTGCCAGACCAGCGAGGTCTCCTTCGGGCCGCCGTGTGGCCCCGGCGTCTCGAAGACCTCCTCGATCAGGTCGGTGATGCTCTCGTCCCACATCCACTCGATGGCGTAACAGTCGCCGGCGTCGCGGAGGCGACGACCGACCTCCCGGAGGTGCTCGACGTTGCCGCCGTGGGCGTTGACGAAGATCACGCGGTCGATGCCGTGGGAGGTGAGGTTCCGGGTGAAGCTCTCGACGTAGTCCCGGAAGACGGGCGCGTCGACCCACATCGTCCCGTGGAACTGTCGGTGGTGGGGTGAGACGCCGATGTCGACAGTGGGAGTACAGAGGAACCCGGTCCGGCGCGCGGCGGCCCGGGCGAACCCCTCCGCGATGATGGCGTCGGTCGCCTCGGGCAGGTGTGGCCCGTGCTGTTCGGTCGACCCCAGCGGGACGAACGCCAGCGACTCGTCCGCGAAGTACTCTCCGAGTTCCGGCCAGGTCCGATCAGCGAGTAACATTACCCGACTCCAGGCGCCCGAGCCGTATCAATCCAGCCACTCTCGCCCACACCCGGTCAGTCCCCGCGTGCGGACAGCGCCGTGGCGTCGACCTCGCCGGCGAGGTACTGCCGACCGAGGTCCGTCGTCCGGTACACCGTCTCCTCGCTCACCGCCTCGACCAGTCCCTGCTCGACGAGTTCGTCACAGCGGCGCTCGACGTACCCCAGATGCATCCCCAGTCTGTTCGCGACGAGCGGGAGATACTCCGGCCGCTGCTCGTGTAGCTCCGAGAGGATCTCCTCGTCGGCCGGCCGCATCCAGTTCGGTCGCCCCATAGTCACCGTTTCATGGGTCATGGTGACATATAACAGCATCGCCGAACGTGACCGTTGCTGTCACGCCGAACCGGGAAACGCGGCGTCAGCAGAGGTTCGCGGTCGTGTAGACGCTGCCGTCCTGGGTGACCTCGACGCCGACGCCGATGCGCTCGGCGTTATCCCAGGAGAGTCGGTCGCGTTTGGCCCGGTCGGCCCACCACTCGCGGACGATCTGGTCCGCGACCTGTGATTCGTTCTCGTTGAACCGTGGGTTGGCCTGACTGCCGTACGCGCGGCCGGCGCTGGCTTCGCCGATGACTTCGAGCTGGTTCCCGTCGGCGTCGACGATGAACGTCTCCGCCTCGTTGGAGAAGGTACACGAGCTGTACAGCCCGAAATCCCGGTAGCGGTCGGCACTGCTGTTCCCGTCGAGGAAGTTCCGGACCTTCCCGGCGTCCGCCATGGCGATGCTGTGAGTCGTCGCCATCGCGTCGAGCCGGTCGACGGTGTTACCGTCGGCCTGTAGCGGGGAGAGCCCGGCCCGCTCCCGGCGGTCGTTGATGCGGTCTTTCACCAGCGCCGCGATACGGTTCTCGTCGAACCGGCGGTACGAGACCGTCGTCCGCTCGGCGAGCGTCACCGTCGGGCTCGGCCCGCCGGGACCGACAGCAGTCGGCGGGGCTTCGGGGAACGGCGTCGGACTGCTCGTCGTCTCGTTGGGGAGCGGTGTCGCGTCGCCGCCGGTCTCGTTCCCGTCGGCGGTCTGGCCGCTCACGGGGCCACCCATCTGCATACCGATGAGGATGCCCACCCCCATCGACGAGAGGATGATGACGCCCAGCACACCAAGTGCCGTTTTGTTTACCATACCACGAGGGTTAACCCAACTGGTAAATCAATGTTGGGTGGAGTACGGCTCGCCGTGTCGTCGTGTGCCGTCGACGGCCGGGGGGCGTGACTCGCCGCGCCCCCGAAGGCACAAATCCCTGGCGGTGCATCCCCACGCCATGGCTCGCAGAAGCGTCCTCTTCTCGCCGGGCGACCGGCCCGAACTCATGCGGAAAGCTCCCGACAGCGGGGCCGACGTGGTCGTGTTCGACCTCGAAGACGCCGTCGTGCCGGACGCCAAGGCCGACGCACGGGCGGCCGTCGCCGAGGTGCTGACCGACCCCGACTTCGACCCCGACGCCGAGGTCTGTGTCCGCGTGAACCCGACCGGCATCGCGGCCGACGACGACCTCGGCGCAGTGCTGGCCGGCGACCCCAGACTCGACAGCGTCATGCTCCCGAAGGTCGCGGCGGCCGACGACGTGCAGTCCCTCCACGCACTGCTCGACGAACACGGCCGGTCCCTCCCAATCGTCGCTCTCGTCGAGTCCGCCGCGGGCGTCCTCAACGCGGAATCCATCGCGGCCGCGGACGCGACCGACGCCGTCGCCTTCGGCGCCGAGGACCTCGCCGCCGACCTCGGCGCCACTCGGACCGACGACGGGACCGAGGTACTGTACGCCCGCGAACACGTCGTGCTCGCGGCAAGCGCCGCCGGCGTCGACGCCATCGACACCATCCACGCCGACTTCGAAGACGAGTCGGGCCTCGCCGACGAGACCGACTTCGCGCTCGAACTCGGCTACGACGGCAAGATGGCGATCCACCCGGCGCAGGTCCCGGTCATCAACGACGCGTTCACACCCGCGCCCGAGCGGGTCGAGTGGGCGGAGCGGGTCCTCGACGCGAAAGCCGAGGCCGACGCCGAGGGCCGCGGCGTCTTCCGTGTGGACGGGGAGATGATCGACGCCCCGCTGATCGCACAGGCCGAGCGCGTCCTCGAACGGGCGCGAGCTGCTGGCGAGCGGTAAATCCTCCCACGGCGGAACCGCCACGCAGGCCGGTCCTGCCTGCCTGACACGGATCGGGAGTACGTTTATCCCCGCCGTCACCGATGTGGGGGGCATGTCCGAGGACGTGAACCCGTTCGAGAGTCTGCAAGAGCAGATCGACGACGCCGCGGCGTACCTCGACGTCGGACCGGACGTGCTCGAACGACTGAAACGGCCCGAGCGGGTCCTCGAGACGAACCTCTCCGTCGAACTCGACGACGGCTCCATCGAACTCTTCGAGGCCTACCGGTCGCAGTTCAACGGCGACCGCGGCCCGTACAAGGGCGGGATCAGGTACCACCCGAACGTCTCCCGGGACGAGGTGAAGGCCCTCTCGGGGTGGATGGTCTACAAGTGTGCCGTCGTGGACATTCCCTACGGCGGCGGGAAGGGGGGAATCGTCGTCGACCCGCGAGAGTACTCCGCGAGCGAACTGGAGCGGCTCACCCGGTCGTACGCGAAGGAACTCCGGCCGCTGATCGGGCCGGACAAGGACATCCCCGCGCCCGACGTGAACACCGGCCAGCGGGAGATGAACTGGATCAAAGACACCTACGAGACCCTGGAGAACACGACCGCGCCGGGGACGATTACGGGGAAAGCACTCACGAGCGGCGGGAGCGAGGGCCGCGTCGAAGCGACGGGCCGGTCGGTCATGCTGACCGCGCGCGAGGCCTTCGAGTACCTCGGGAAAGACATCGCCGAGGCCACCGTCGCCGTCCAGGGGTTCGGGAACGCCGGGTCGGTCGCCGCGGAACTGATCGCGGACGACCTGGGTGCGAGCGTCGTCGCCGTCTCGGACTCCTCGGGCGCGGTCTACGACCCGGCTGGGCTGGACGTGGCGGCGGCCAAAGCCCACAAGATGGAGACGGGCGCGCTGACCGGCTTCGACGGCGCCGAGTCCGAACTTACGAACCGGGAACTGCTCACCCTCGACGCCGACCTGGTGATTCCGGCGGCACTCGAAAACGCCATCGACGAGGACATCGCCGAGGACGTGCGCACGGACATGATCGTCGAGGCGGCGAACGGGCCGCTCACGCCGGACGCCGACGACGTGCTGACCGACCGCGACGTGGCGGTGTTCCCCGACGTGCTGGCGAACGCCGGCGGTGTCACGGTCTCCTACTTCGAGTGGGTGCAGAACCGACAACGGTTCAACTGGACCGAACAGCGGGTCAACGACGAACTCGAACGCGTAATCACGGAGGCCTTCGACGGTCTCACCGACGCCTACGAGGCGCGTGACCTCCCGAGCTACCGGACGGCGGCCTACGTCGTCGCGATACAGCGCGTCGCGAAGGCCGCCGACGAGAGTGGCGTCTTCCCCTGAGGGCTGCGCGTCTCTCAGGGCGTCTCGGTGTCGGCGCCGATGTGAACGACGAACACCGGGACCGTCGCGGATTCGACGACGCGCCGGGTGACGCTCCCGAGTCTGACTCGTCGCTCGTGGTCCGCCTCGCCGTGGGTCCCCACGACGATCACGTCCACGTCGTTGCCCTGCGCGTGCTGGACGATGACCTCGGACGGAATCCCCTCGCGGACCGCGGTCGTCGCCGTCTCCACGCCGAGTTCGTCGGCTCGCATCTCGACCTCCGCGACCGCGCGCTCGCCTTTCTTGTGTAACGTCTCCTCGGCCTCGTCCCGTCGCTCGGGGGGAAGCCCGCCGTACTGGCGCTCGTCGACGACGTAGAGCGCGTGAACGGCGGCGTCGTGGCGATCCGCGAGGTCGAGCGCGTGTTTCATCGTCTCGGTCGTCGCCTCGCTCCCGTCGGTCGGTATCAGAACTCTGTCGTACATATTCGGACGTTCGATACACACCACCTTCAACGGGCCCTCGGTTCCCAGGGAGTGATAACGGAACTTCCCGTCGTGGACGGTCACCGCGGGGGTTTTCACCGCGCCGCCCCTACTTTGGGCAATGCCAGTCTTTCAGCGGGAGGTCCGGGTCGCGGCACCGTTCGACGAGGTGTGGGAGTTTCATTCACAGATCAGCGGGCTGGAGGCACTCACGCCGGGATGGATGAACCTCGAAATCGAATCCGTGACCGGGCCGGACGGCGACCCGGACCCGGACGTGCTCGACGCCGGGTCCCGCGCGGAGTCCTCGATGCGGCCCTTCGGCGTCGGCCCCCGCCAGGGGTGGACCTCCGTGATCGTCGAGCGCGAGGAGGGCGACGGGAGCGCGCACTTCGTCGACGAGATGGAGGGCGGCCCCTTCCGGCACTGGCGCCACACCCACCGCTTCTTCGCGGACGGCGACGAGACGGTCGTCAACGACCGCGTGGAGTACCGGCTTCCGCTCGGTCCCATCGGCGACGCCCTCGGCCCGCTGGCGGTGATCGGTCTCGACCCGATGTTCAGATACCGCCACCGGAAGACGAAGGAAATCCTGGAGTAGCGTCGCGTCGCCCCTCGTCCCTGCCCGGTGTTCGTCAGGCCAGCCGAATCGACTCGATCATGTGGGTTCTGAGTGCCTCCACCGTATCGGGACAGTCATCGGCTGCTCCCTGGAACCCGAGTGAGACCGACGACGCGCCGCTCTGCGTCGGGTAGACGACGATCGTGGTTCCGATCCTGTCGAACGTGAACGAGCGCGCGCCGTCCGGCTGGAGGTCGTACTCGCTCGTCGTCTCCTCGTACTGTTCCGCCAGGGACTCGGTGATGTCGGACACACTGCTCGTGGTCTCCCAGTGCGAAGCGGATACGGTCGTGTACGACCCGCTGTCGGTCTGGTAATTGAACGAGACGCCGCCCGCCGTCACGACCTGGGCGAAACCCGGCGCGTCCACGGCGAACGCCGGGTACTGCTGGTCCGGGTACGAGACGGTGTACTCGCTGTAAGAGAACGGCGGCGACGGACAGCCGCTCGGCGTCGTGCCACCGCTGCTCCCGTCGCCGCCACCACCGCCGCCGTCACTGTCCCCGTTCTCGCCACCGCTTCCGCCACCGTCGCCACCGTCGCCGTTCGAGCCGTCGCCGTTCGCACCGTCGTCTCCCGAGCCGTCGTCTCCGGACTCGTCGTCCGTCGAGCCGTCGTCGCCGCCACCGCCGCTACACCCTGCGAGCGCGATACCGGCCGCGGCACCCAGCGTACCGAGGACGGCGCGCCGGGAGCGTGATGGTTGCTGTCCGTACCGACTCGCCTCCCCTGCATTTTCTTTCCGCATGGGTGAACGTCCGGTCTTCCAGTCATAATCCGCGCCCCTATCTCTCTAGTGTGCCCCCGATTTCGACCCGTCTCGACGGACGCCCTCGGTTTGCCACTGGGACCGGCCGTCGCGAGTCCCCAACCGCTAAGACCGCGCCAGTTCTGGGCGGCGGTATGCGACTGGAGGACTACTGGGGCGTCGGGCCGAAGACCCGGGAGTTGCTCGTCGAGGAGATCGGCGAGGCCGCGGCCATCGAGGCCATCGAGAACGCCGACAGCCGCGCGCTGATGGACGCCGGCCTCAGCCGCGGGCGGGCCACCCGAATCCTCAGGCGCGCACAGGGCGGCGAGGGGATGGACGTCCTCGCGACGCGGGACACCCGCGACGTGTACAAGGACATCCTCGATTTCGCCAGCGAGTTCGCCGTCACGCGCCACGCCGAGGACCGAATCCGCGTGCTCACGCCGCTGCGGGACCGCGAGGCGATCGCCGAACGGATGGACACCGTCCTCGACGCCGTCGATGCCTGGGCGGGGCTGGACGACCCGACGCAGGCAGCGGTAATCGACGCCTTCGAGGCCCACGATAGCGTCGCCGGCGGGGAGCGGTCGGCCGCGCTGACCGCGCTCGACCTCCTCGACGCCGGCGTCGAGGGCGGTGTCTTCGAGCGGCTCGACGACATCGACGCCGACGCGCTGACGGACGCGGCCACGGCGCTGGCCGCCCTCGACGACGGGGCCGTCGGCGAGGGCGCGGACGACCGGCTGGACGAGCTCCGCGAGCAGTCGGTTGCCGTGGACGAACTGGCCGCGAACCAGGCGGACGTAGTCGAAACGGTACAGCAGGGCGCTCGCGGGACCGACGAGTTCCGCGAGGCGTTCGTCGAGTACGTCGTCGCCGAGACCGGCGTCTCGCTCTCTGCGGTCAGGGAGGCGATGCCGGCGGACGCGACCGACGCCGCGGGGTTCGTCGGCGGGACGCTTCGGGCGCTGGCAGACGACCGCCGCGAGGCCATCGCGGACCGCGAAGACGAGATCGCCGCCGACCTCGAAGGCGCTATCGAGGACGCGCGCGAAGACATCGACGCGGCGGTGGCGGCCGTCGACGACATCGCTTTCTACGTCTCGCTCGCCCGCTTCGCGCTCGCGTACGACCTCTCGCGGCCGGCGTTCGTGGCGGACCGGGAGACGGTCGCCGTCGCGGACGCGCGCAACCTCGCGCTCCGGGCGGCTGACGAGGACATCCAGCCGGTCACCTACGCCGTCGGCGACCACGAACTCGGCCTCGCGAGCGCGACGGCACCGCCCACTGGCGACAGCGTCTCGGTCCTGACCGGGGCGAACAGCGGCGGGAAGACGACGCTGCTGGAGACGCTCTGTCAGGTCCAGTTGCTCGCACAGATGGGGTTGCCCGTCCCGGCAGCCCAGGCCGAGGTCGGGATCGTCGACGTGGTGGTGTTCCACCGGCGACACGCGAGTTTCAACGCCGGCGTCCTCGAATCGACGCTCCGGACCATCGTCCCGCCGTTGACCGACGAGGGCCGGACGCTGATGCTCGTCGACGAGTTCGAGGCGATCACCGAACCGGGCAGCGCCGCCGACCTCCTGCACGGCCTGGTCACGCTCGCCGTCGACCGCGGCGCGCTGGGCGTGTTCGTCACGCACCTCGCCGACGACCTCGAACCGCTGCCCGACGCCGCCCGGATCGACGGCATCTTCGCCGAAGGGCTGGACCCGGACCTGGAACTCGAAGTCGGCTACCAGCCCCGCTTCGGGACCGTCGGCCGCTCCACGCCGGAGTTCATCGTCTCGCGGCTCGTCGCCGACGCCACCGACCGCAGCGAGCGCGCCGGCTTCGAGACCCTCGCGACCGCCGTCGGCGAGGAAGCAGTCCAGCGAACGCTCGCTGACGCACGTTGGTCGGGCTGACGCGACCGGGTCGGCCGAGCCCATTCACAGCCGGGCCCTGGGGGAGCCCGGCCCCGTCACCGTCAGTCGGCGGCCCTGTCGAGGTCACCGAGCCCGACGGCGACGGCCTCCCGACCGGTCGGGGTGGGTTCGTCTAACGACAGTTCGACGACGGGTTCACCGCCCTTGAGCGTGTACGTGACCGACGTGATCGTCCCCGCACACTCCGTCCCGTCAACCGTCGTCCGTGCTCGCCGGCCGCGCAATCTATCAGCGAACTCGTCGGGCATATCGTTTCCCAGGAAATCGTCCCTCCTTGGCTTTACGGCTCACGACGAGCCACCGTGGTAGAACTGTCGAGACGCGCAGTGACCTCGTTCGGGATGCCCGGTTGCGGATATCAATCGGTGCGTGCGTTGCGGGGGAGTTCCGCGACGCAGTCCTGGCAGTACCGGAACTGGGCGGTGTTGAGTGCCCCGCAGTTCGGGCAGGCGACGTGGTGATCGCCCGTCTCTCGGGTGCCCTCGGCCGCCGCCGCTGTGCTGCTCCCTCCCGTCTCGGTGGCGCTCGACATTCCAGACCGGCGGTAGAGATACCAGAAGACGAAAAACTGGGCAACCGCGAGTGCGAAGACGGCTCCGTGGACCCATACCTCGGCCCTCATTGCGGGTACGAGATACGGTCGGGCAACACTAAACCGTTGTGCCAGTCGCCGTATCGACCGGTCCTGGTTCGGCTTCGGGCGACTCTCCTCCGAACAGATAGGATTTCTCACACGGCGCGGACGGCGTCACGGGTGACCTTCCACTATGGAACTCGCCCCGCGGTCGCTGCTAGCTGTCCGGTTCCTTCGTTCCCTGGCGAGTGCCACTCCACCCCTCTCCGTCGGTTATTCCTGAAAAACTACCGCATAAGTTATACCGATATTACAAGTGACACCTACCGCTCGTTTCGATGGTGTTGGATGATGGTATTGGGGTAAAATTTTAGTGGGAAAACGGGGTATATTCACACGTGGAGGTGCCCAGAGCCATGACTGATAGTGACGACGTCACTCGGACCGCTCGACGCGAGAGACCGTTCGGTCTTCTCGCCTCGCTGTCACACTACGACATCGTGCTCGCCGTCATTCCGGTGGCGTTCCTGGTGAGCGTCCTCGTGGGGCACCTGCTCCCGATCTCGACGCGAACGGCACTGCTCGCCGCCGCGCTGATCGGGTCCATCGCGATGGCCGACGCGCTCTTTTTCAACCCTCCAATCCGCCCCGACGGCGAGTGACGCTTCGCCTCGCCGCCGTTGGCGTCTCACTCGGTAGCGACCCGTCCATCACCGGGTAGCCCGCCCCCACCGATAGCCGTCACTCCGACTCCACTGCCTCCGCCTCGGACTCCGTGACGCGGACGCCTTTCTCCTCCAGGTGGCGGAGCCGCTGGCGTGCGAACTCCTCCTCGTTCGAACCTCGCGTGGCGAGGACGTAGACGAGCGACCGCCCCTCCGGCCGCATCGTCCGGCCCGCGCGCTGGGCACCCTGGCGGCGGGAGCCGCCCAGGCCCGACGCGACGATAGCCAGCTCCGCGTCCGGGAGGTCGATTCCCTCGTCGCCGACCCGCGAGACGAGCAGCGTGTCCCGCTGGCCGGTCCGGAACTCCTCCAGGAGTCGCTCCCGGCGGCTGTGTGGCATCTCTCCGCTGACGAACGGCACGTCGAGCGCCGCCGAGAACTCGCGGCCCTGGTCGAGGTAGTCGACGAACACCAGTGCTTTCTTGTCGGCGTGGCGGGCCAGGAGGTGCCGG
Organism: Halorientalis marina; assembly: GCF_023028345.1. Lineage (GTDB taxonomy): Archaea > Halobacteriota > Halobacteria > Halobacteriales > Haloarculaceae > Halorientalis > Halorientalis marina. Next base: position 1,881,332 of record NZ_CP095487.1, read on the forward strand.
ACCTCCTCCAGTTTCGCCGGGTTCGTGGCCGCCTGCTGACGGCGCTCGTGCCCGTTACTGCTCACGTACTGGTTCCGGCTGTCCTCGTCGGCCCAGGGGACGTACCTGATCTGGACCTCCGGCTCCGCGACGAAGCCCGCGTCGAACAGCGCGTCCCAGTCCGTCCCGATGGGTGGCCCAATGAGCGTGTAGATTTCTTCCTCCTTGTCGTCCTCGCGGACGGGGGTCGACGAGAGGCCGAGCCGGTGTTTGGTCTGGAGGTCCGCGCTCCGCCGATACACCGCGCTCGGGATGTGGTGTACCTCGTCGTAGACCACGAGCCCCCACTGGCGGCTGTCGAACAGTTCGCGGTGGCGGTCCATCCCGGCCGTCTGGTACGTGGCGATGGTTACCGGTCGTACCTCCTTCGTCCCGCCGTGGTACTCCCCGATCTGGTCCTCGGTGAGGGTCGTCCGGGCGAGAATCTCCTCGCGCCACTGCCCGACGAGTTCGCGGCTCGGGACGAGCACCAGCGTCTCCCCGCCGACGCGGGCGAGGATGCCCAGCGCGGCGACGGTCTTGCCGGCCCCCGGCGGCCCGACGAGGACGCCGGATTTCGTCTCCATGAACTGCTCGACCCAGGCGTGCTGGTAGTCCCGCAGGTCCAGCGTCAGATCGAGGTCGAGCGCCTCGCCGGTATCGAGGTCGCGCTCGTCCTGCACGGGGTAGCCGGCTTCGTAGAGGATGCGCTTGACCGCCGAGACGCGGTCCTCGGCGACCCAGCTCTCGGTGTCGGAGATGGGCGCTCGCAGCTGGTCGTCGTCGAGTTTCTCGCGGGCGACGTTGCCCATCAGGCTCTCCGAGGCGGCTTCGAGGACGACGTACCCGTCCTCGTGGGTCCGGAGCGTGAACCGGTGGGCGCGCTTCCACTGGTCCTCGATCCACTCCTCCAGCGCGGGGACGCGTTCGGGAAGGACGTCCCGGACCGTCGTCAGAAGCTCCTCGAACTCCTCGTACGGGGCGTTCCAGATGTCCTCTCGACGGATTTCGTAGAGGTAGCCCCTGTGGGTGGTGTCGACCAGATGGGCGAACTGGGACAGCTGTGCCCGCGTGAACTGCGTGGGGTGGTCGACCACGACCTCGCGGCGCTTCGGGAACGGGATCACCCGTTCCCGGTCGGTCAGCCGCGACCAGTCCGTCGGGTACCACACCACCGGGTCCGTGGACACGTCGAGTCGCTGGAGCAACTCCTCGTCGACGAGCGCCCCGAGCGACTCGCTGGCGGCCTCCTGTGAGCAGTCCAGTTCCTCGGCGACCCGGGCGGCCGTCACGACCGGGCGGCCGATCCGCTGGATCAGGTCCGTGAACGCGTCCGCGTCCAGGTCCGGCCCGCTCTCGGTGCGACTGCCGTCCCCCGCTTCTGTCGCCGCGTCGTCGGCGTCGTCGGTCACTGGCTCCGTGTAATCGCCGAACGGTCAAACGGTTTGCGTGTGCGGGCGGGGCCAGCCCCGAATCGGCGGCGGCCGCGGGGACCCGATTAAGTGACTCCCGGTCGTACCCCGCCGTATGTACGACCGGATTCTCGTCCCGACGGACGGGAGCGAGGCGGCGCAGGCGGCCGCACGCGAGGCCATCGACCTCGCGGCTGAAGTCGGCGCGGAACTGCTCGTCGTCTACGTCATCGACGAGAGCGCGAGCAACCTCTTCGTGAGCACGAAACCGATGAACGACGCCATCGGCGAGATGAAACAGCATGGTACGGACGCTGTCGCGGACATCGAGGCCATGGCAGGGGACGCCGACGTCCCGGTCACGACGGACGTGGTCCGCGGGATGCACATCAACGAGGCCATCGTCGACTACGCGACCGCGAACGATGCCGACCTCGTCGTGATGGGGACCTTCGGGCGCCGCGGCGTCGAACACCTCATCGGCAGCACGACCGAGCGCGTCCTCGCGAAGACCGAAATCCCGGTCCTTTCGGTGGCGATATCGAAATCCGCGGACGGTGACCCGGCCGCGGAGTGACGGTCAGGGCGCCTCGGTCCACCAGTCCGAGCGGATTTCGCGGTAGCTCGGGTCCACGAACGGGTCGGGGAGGTCCGACTCCACGATGCCCAGCGAGCGCCCGACCCAGTAGCCGACGTGCCAGCCCCGTGCGTCGGCGTCGAGCCCCGAGACCGTCACGTTCAGTCGGTCGTAGGTCTCGATAGCGCCGTCCCCGTCGAGGTCGGGGCCGAACAGGCCGCCACAGCTCCCCTCGTCAGGACCACACGACAGCTGCTCCGGGAACGAGACGAAGACGTTCGCCTCCGTCGGCGTTTCGACCAGCCGGAAGGTTACGTTCGAAGGGACCGACTCGTCCACGTCTCGAATCCGGTTGTAGTAGTCGACGACGTGGCGCACCTGCTCGCGGGTGGCAGTCCGCTCGTCGTCCGGGAGGTCCGCCGTGGCGACGTACACGCGGAAGTCCGTCGTCCCCCAGGGGTACGCCCGCTCGGTCGCATCGGGCCGTTCGACGGTGAACAGGGTGTTGTTGGCAGTCATGTACGACTCGGGCGGCTCGCCGTGTCCGATCCCGAGGACGTGCCCGAACTCGTGGATCATGACGCTCCGGGTGCTCCGCCGATCGAATCCCGCCTCGATCCGGACGGTCGCCGGCCGGTCCGGTTCGGTTCCGCGCTCGATCAGCGGCGCACAGCCGACCAGGTACTCCCCCTGGTCGTAGCCGCAACTGCCCACTTCCTCCCGGATTTCGACGCGGACGTCGGCGTCGGCGGTGTCGTTCACGAGCTCGAAGGCCACCTGATAGTCCGCCAGCGCGATGTGATTCTGCCAGTAGTCGAACGTCTCCAAGAGTGCGCGCTCGTAGTCCGTCCGTTCGTGGCCGTTTCGGACGAGCGCGACCGAGACCGTCCGCTCGCCCCAGGGGTTGTCGGCCGTGGTCGCCGTCCCGTCGTCTGTCGTCTCGCCGTCGGCGGGGTCGCCGATCTCGGTCGTCCGACTCGCTGCCGTTGGCGTGGCCCCGGTGGTCGCCCGTTCGTCCGTCGCGGGTGCCGTGGCTGTCGAGTCCCCCGTCGTCGGCCGCGGGGTCGCGGCGGGCGACCGGTCCTCGGTCGGCGTCGTGTCGGTACCGGTGTCGACGGGGAGGCCGCTACAGCCGGCCAGGAGGACGACGACACCGAAAAAAAGCGCAACTCGCATCCGTCGGCTCTCGGCGGTCGTCGAAGAAGTACCTGCTGGCCGTTTCACGATACCTAACCCCGCTGACTCCCCGCGCTGTCACTGGATGTACGAGGGGTCTTCGGCGTCGCAGGTGTCCTCGTGCTGTGCGGCGTCCTGCTTCTCGTCGAACAGCATCCCACACTGCTCACACTCGTACCAGGTCGCGTCGTCACGCTCGGTCTGGACCACCATACGTGAGGGTCGTGTGTCCGGCGTGAAAACCGTTCCCCCGGGGAAGCCTGAAGCACGTGGACCCAGAAGGGGTGGATATGAGCCACGGTGGCGGTATCGAACTCACGGTCAAGGGCGCGGACAAGCGCGACGCCGGCCGCGGCGTCGCCCGCCTGCCGGAGCCGGCGCGCCAGCGACTCAACGTCCTCAGCGGCGACGCGGTCGTCATCGAGGGCGAGAAACGGACCGTCGCGAAGGTGTGGCCGATGCGCGACGGCGGCGACGACGTCATCCGCATCGACGCCGACACCCGCGCCAACGCCGGCGTCAACGTCGGCGACACCGTCACCGTCTCCACCACCTCCATCCAGGACGCGACCGTCGTCACCGTCCGCCCGACCTCCGCGCTCCCCGACGACGAGGGCGTCGACGACCGGGTCAAAGAGCGACTGCTCGACCGGCCGATCCGGGAGGGCGAGCGCGTCAACGTCGAGGGGATGGGCACCTTCGTCGTCTCCCTCGCCGACCCGACGGGGCCGGTCAGGATCACCGAATCGACCGAGTTCTCGGTTCTCGATGGGATGACCGTCGATCTCGACGGGGATCTGGGTGCGGCCGGCGGCGAGACCGCTGAGACGTCTGCAGGGGGGACGTCCGGCGACGACGCCGACGAGGCCGCCGGACTGGGCGTCACCTACGAGGACATCGGCGGGCTCGACGACGAACTCGACACGATCCGGGAGATGATCGAACTCCCCCTCTCGGAGCCGGACGTGTTCCGCCGGCTCGGTATCGACCCGCCGAAGGGCGTCCTGCTCTACGGCCCGCCCGGAACCGGGAAGACCCTCATCGCCCGCGCGGTCGCGAACGAGGTCGACGCCCACTTCCAGACCATCTCCGGGCCGGAGATCGTCTCGAAGTACAAGGGCGAAAGCGAGGAACAGCTCCGGGACGCCTTCCGCACGGCGTCGGACAACGCCCCGGCGATCCTCTTCATCGACGAGATCGACTCCATCGCGGGGACGCGCGACGAGGACGCGGACATGGAAAACCGGATCGTCGCCCAACTGCTGACGCTGATGGACGGGCTGGCGGAGCGGGGCCGCGTCATCGTCATCGGCGCGACCAACCGCGTCGACGTCATCGACCCCGCCCTGCGTCGCGGCGGCCGGTTCGACCGCGAGATCGAGATCGGCGTCCCCGGCGAGACCGGGCGGCGCGAAATCCTCGATGTTCACACCCGCGAAATGCCCATCGCGGACGACGTGGACCTCGACCGACTGGCGGCCCGGACCCACGGCTTCGTCGGCGCCGACCTCCAGTCGCTCGTGACCGAGGCCGCGATGAACGCCCTGCGGCGAACCCGCGCGGAGCCGATGGTCGCGCGCGATGACTTCGAGGCGGCCATGGCCGCCGTCGACCCCTCGGCGATGCGGGAGTACGTCGCCGAAAAACCCACGAAGACCTTCGCCGACGTGGGCGGGCTGGAGGCCGCACAGCGCAAACTCGAGGAGGCGGTGATGTGGCCGCTCTCGTACACCGAACTGTTCGAGGCGACGGCAACGGACCCGCCCTCGGGGGTCCTGCTCTACGGCCCGCCTGGGACTGGGAAGACACTGCTCGCGACGGCGCTGGCCGGCGAGAGCGAGGTGAACTTCATCCGCGTCGCCGGCCCGGAACTGCTCGACAAGTACGTCGGCGAGTCCGAGAAGGCGGTCCGGGAGGTGTTCGAGCGCGCCCGACAGGCCTCGCCGGCCATCGTCTTCTTCGACGAAATCGACGCCATCGCCACCCAGCGCGGCGGGGGGAACGAGGCCACCGAGCGGGTCGTCTCACAGTTGCTGACCGAACTCGACGGGAACGCCGAGGACCCGAACGTGGTCGTCATCGCTGCCACGAACCGGAAGGAAGCTCTCGACCCCGCGCTGCTGCGCCCGGGTCGGCTCGAAGAACACGTTCCGGTTCCCGAACCCGGCGAAAACGAGCGTCGCGCCATCCTCGAGGTCCACACTCGTGACAAACCACTCGCCGAGGACGTGGACCTCGACCGGCTGGCGGCCGAGACGACCGAGTACTCCGGTGCCGACCTCGAATCGCTCGTCCGCGGCGCGTCGATGCGGGCCATCCGCGAGTTCGCCATCGAGCACGGCCCCGAGACCGCCGCCGAGCGGGCCGACGAGGTGTCCATCCGCAGGAGCCACTTCGACGCCGCGGCCGACGACCTCGACAGCGACCTGTGACCGACCACCGCCGCAGTCACCACCGACTGACCCGGTGACGGCGGCGTCCAACAGGAACATTTATTATAGATAGGGCAAAACGGTGAGGTAAGCCGATGATTTCGACCGTACGCGTACACCGACTCCTTCTTTGAGACGCGTAGCGGTATCGGCATCGAACGTCCGCCCCCGACTTCCAACAATGAGCACACGACTCCGAACCGACGACAGTCGACCTACGACGACGACCAGCACGGAAACGACCGGCGCGCAGTTGATGTTCGCGACCGACAACGAAGTCCAGATTCGTGGCCTCTTCGAGGCCGAGAGCGACGACCACGGCGCCTGATCGCTTTTTACGACTTCACACCAGCCCGAGCGTCGCCAGCCCGTCGAACCGGAACAGGAAAAAGTACAACTGGACGATGCCGGCCAGCACCATCACCACGCCGGCGAGGCGCGTGATCTGTCCCGTCCGCGCGGAGACGCGGCGAAGAAGCGTGTCGCGGCCGACCGCGGAGAGTGTCGTCACGGCGATCATCAGCACGCTCATGCCAGCGGCGTAGGCGCCGAGCATGGCCGCCATCGAGGTCGGGCCACCGGCGAGGCCCAGGCCGACGATGGCGATGAACGACGGGGCGGTACAGCCCGCCGCTGCCGCCGCGTAGACGACGCCGAAACTGAGGTAGCCGAGCGTCGACCGTTCGCGCTCGGGCAACTGGAGATGTAACGACGACGCCTGGAACCGCCCCAGTGCCATCCCGATTCCGAGGACGATCAACAGGACGCCGACGACGAGTTCGAGGACGCTGACGTTCCTGAGCGCCTGCTGGCCGACGAGGACCGCAATCGCCGCGAGGGCGCCGTAGACGAGAAAGAACCCGAGGCTGGTGACGACACCGACGTAGGCCGCCCGCCCGAGCCGGTTCGGGAGCGGCCGGCTCGTGTCGTCGTCCCCGCTGGACCCGAGGTAGTAGGCCACGTAGCCCGGCAGGAGCGGGAACGCACAGGGGGCGAAGAAGGTGACCGTGCCAAAGGAGAACGCGAGGCCGAGTTTGAGCGACCCGAGATCGATCATTCCTGCGCGGCCTCCACCTCGGCGGCGATGTCGTCGGCTCGCACGAGGCCGGTGTGGCGCCAGGCCTCGGTCCCGTCGGCGTCGAGCAGGAGCGTCGTCGGCAACTGGCCGCCGACACCGTACTCCTCGCCGGTCGTGATGTCGGGGTCGCTCGCGACGTTCCAGGTCCCCTCGTACTCCCGCCAGAACGACTCGATTGCGGCCTGCTCGGTCTCCCAGGTGATCGAGAGCATGTGGATGTCGGGGAAGTCGGCGCGGACCTGGCGCAGTTCGTCCATCATCGGCTTGCAGGGGGCACACCACGTCGCGAAGAAGTCGAGCAGCGTGACCGAATCCGGTGCCCGGACCGGCACCGTCTCGCCGGAGGAGCCGGCCACGTCGTAGGTGTCGAGGGTCAACCCCGCCGGCGTCGACTCGTCCGCGGCGCCGTCGCCGCCGGCAGCGCTCCCGGGAAGGCTGGTACAGCCGGCGAGGGCGGCCAGCGCCACACCGCTCGACGCGAGGACCGCGCGGCGGCTCCGGTCGTCCATACCGTTTCTCACGCGTCGGTGGTGAAAAACGACTCGGCGTGTGTGCTATCGCGGTACACACCCCCACGCGGTATATGTGGCTGTGACTACCAGAGGACTGTAATGCGCCGACGGGCCTATCTCGCCTCGCTCACCGCGGCGGTCGCGGCTGCCGCGGGGTGTCAGGGTGGTCGTTCCGGGGACGGGCAGGGGACCGACACCGGCATACCGGGCACGGCCGCGACCGCGTCCCCCGCGACGCGAACGCCGGGTCGAGTCACCGGGACGGCAGTCGACGGGACGGACCTCCCGGTACCCGACTCGGCGCTCGACCGCGGCGCGCCGCGTGACGCCATCCCGGCGATCACCGACCCCGTGTTCGGTGCCGACTGGAGCGACGTGACCCAGCGGTCACAGGGGTACGATAGCTCACTTCCGGAGGGACTGGCGCTGAACGACGACGACCAGGTCATCGGCGTCGAGCGCGACGGCCGGGCGCGCGCCTACCCCCTGCGCGTGCTCAACTGGCACGAGGTCGTCAACGACACCTTCGCGGGGCCGCTGCTGGTCACCTACTGCCCGCTCTGTGGGAGCGCGGTGACGGCCGAGCGCCGCGTCGACGGCGAGCCGACGACCTTCGGCGTCTCCGGCCTGCTCTACAGGGCGGACCTCGTGATGTACGACGAGGCGACCGAGAGCCTGTGGAGTCAGATACTCGCACAGGCCATCCAGGGGCCGGCGACCGGCGACCGACTCTCGCTCACCCCGTCGTCGTTCACCGCCTGGGGTTCCTGGCGTGAGGCCCACCCCGACACCGAGGTCCTCCTCCCGCCGCCGATCTCGGACACGGTCGCTGGCCGCGTCCGCCGCCGGTACGCCGTCGACCCCTACGCCGCCTACGACGACAGCCGCCGGATCGGTATCGGCGACCGCGAGGACGGCGGTCGGCTCCACCCAAAGACGACGGTCGTCGGCGTGACCAGCGGCGACACGAGCCGTGCGTACCCGCTCCCCGCCGTCCGCGAGGCCGGCGTCTTGAACGACACCGTAGGGGACCTGCCGGTCGTCGTGACCGTCGGCGACGACGGCCGCCTGTACGCCTACGACCGGCGCGTCGATGGAACGACGCTGACCTTCGAGCGGGACGGCGACGCGCTGGCCGCGGGCGGCTCCCGGTGGTCGGTCGCGACGGCGACGGCTACCGATGGCTCCTACGAGGGCACGACGCTCGACCGGGCCAACGACCGCTCGCCGATGTTCTGGTTCGCGTGGCGCGATTTCAACCCCGGAACGGACGTCTACGGCGACGGCAGTGCCGGAACGACGCCCGTCGGGTAGGAAGGCCGTGGCACAGCCACGGTCACCTCACAGAGCGGTCACGGCCGCGCGGAATCCCGTGGGTTGATACCGCGGCCGGGCGTCGGCCGCCGATATGCCTGCCGACCGACTGCGACGGGCGAGCGCGGCCGCTGGCGCTCTCGCGCCGGTACTGACACTGGGGGCCATCTTCGCCGCGACCCTGCTCTCGCCGTCGTTTTCGTGGACGGCGAAGGCGCTCTCGAACCTCGGCGGCCCCGACGCGGCCGTCGCGACGCCGACGACGCGACTGCTGTTCAACAACGGCCTGCTCCTGGGCGGCCTCGTGGGGCTCGGGTTCGGGCCGACGCTCCTGGCGGCCCGCCGGAACGCCGTCGAACTCGCCGGCGTCGCCCTGTTCGGCCTCACGGTGGTCGCGATGGCACTGATCGGCGTCTTCCCGCAACACCGCGACCCGCACTTCGCGGTCGCCGTCGCGTTCTACGTCCTGCTGTCGCTCGCGTGCTGGACGTACGGCGCGGGGAACGCCCTCGCCGGCGCGCGTCGGCGTGGCCTGCTGACAGCCGGTGCGGGGGTCGCGAACCTCGCGGCGTGGGTCGTCTGGGGGCTGACCGGCCCGTTCGTGCGGCCCGGGCTGGCGCTGCCGGAGATCGTCGGCGCCACGGTCTTCGGCGTCTGGGCGGTGGCGACGAGTGTCGACGTCCGCCGTCGGCTCGGGCTCGGCTAACCGTCCCAGCGCTGGCTCCATTCACGTGTACGTCGCCGCGAACTGCGTGATGGAGTTGTCCGGGCCGGCGACGATGAGGTCGTCGTCGGCCGCGAACTCGAAGTCGGGACCGAAGTCGGTGATGACATCGCCGTTTCGTTCGACGGCGATGATCGTCGCGCCGGTCCGGGCGCGGATGTCCTCGCCAGCGGGGGTGTCACCAGCCAGTTGGTCCGCACCGAAGCGGACGATCTCGACCTGCTGGTCGAAGGAGATGACGTCCTCGCCGAGGATAGTCGAGGCGAGCATCCGGCCGCTGACGGTCGATAACGCGAGCACGTAGTCCGCCCCCGCCTGGTAGATCTTCCGGACGCTCTCGCTCCCGTTCGCGCGGGCGACGATTTCGACCTCGGGTGCCAGCTCTCGGAGGACGAGCGTGGCGAAGATGGTGGTCGTGTCGTCCGGGAGCGCGAGGATGACCGTGCTCGCGTCGTCGATGCCGGCCGCCTCCAGCGTCGCTTCGTCGGTCAGGTCGCCGACGACGTCGACGTCTTTCTCGCCGTCTCTGTCGACCGTCACAGTCGGGATGTCGTTTTCCGCCAGCGCCGTCGCGACCGTCGATCCGACTTCACCGTAGCCGCCGATAATGATCCGCCCCGTCCGGAACTCCTGTCTCTCCGAGAGGGTCAGCTCCTTGAGCTGTTCGAGCTGTCGTTCCTGGCCGGCCACGAGTAGAACGGTCTGCTCGTCGATCAGGGCGTCGGGGGACGGGGGGGAGACGAACTCGCCGCGGAACCAGGCGCCGATGACGTTCGCGCCGGTCCGCTCGCGGATGCGGCTCTCGGTCATCCGCGTCCCCGCGATGTCGCTGTCGGCCTGGACCGGGAACTCGACGATCTCGAAGTCCTCGCCGATCTCGACGGCGTCGCCGATCTCCGCCGAGACCGACCGCGAGACCTTGCTCGCGATGCTCTGCCCGATGAGCTGTCGCGGGGAGTAGACGTGGTCGGCGCCCGCGTACCGGTGATACGTCTCGATCTCGGGCGTCTGGACGAAGGTGATGACGTCCGTCTCCGGCGAGACTCCCTTCGACGTCAGGGCGATGCTGGCGTTGGTCTCGTCGTCCACGTCCGCGACCACCGCACGCGCCGCGTCGACGCCGGCGTTCTCCAGCGTTGCCCCGGATTCAGGGTCGCCGTGAACCACTGGCAGGTCCTCCTCGACGAGTTCCACCGCCTCGTCGCGGTCCGATTCCACGACGACGTACGGAATGTCGAGGACATCGAGTTCGTCCAGTAGCGCTCGAATCCGGGGTGAGAACGCACAGACGACGACGTGGTCCTCGACGCCGTCGACCGCCCGGGGCGGCGTCGTCGAGATCGTCTCCTCGAACAGCGGGAACAGCAAGACCGGCAGCGCGAGGAAGATGAGGACCACGCCGGTCAGGTCCATCGCGATTATCAGGAGGTTCGACTCCGGCGTCGTCCACGGCGAGTCCGAACCGAACCCCGTGGTCGTGAACGTCTCGACGACGACCTGTGCAGCGTGAAGGACCGTCACCGGATCGTCCTCGTAGGTCGCCATCACGTGGTGATAGAGACCCACGTACACGAGCATGACCGCGACCAGCCCCACGAGATAGTAAACGGTCCGGCGGCGCCACGTGTCCATCAGTCACTCCAAGCGGGCACCACCTCTTTCCTCTTTCGGAGCACCCCCGCCGGGTTTTAGTGGATCGAGCGGCATGTGAACGTGTGTCACGAGAGATTACTCACGACGCGACCGGACCGGAGATCGTCGGCGAGGACGACATCGGCGAGAAAGGGGACATCGCGATCTGTATGTGTGGCCTCTCGGCCGACTACCCCTTCTGTGACGGCTCGCACAACGCCACGGCCGAGGAGGAAGACGGCGTCCGCTACAAGTACGAGGGCGACGACGACGAGAATCCGCGCCACGAGATCGCGGAGATCGTCTTCGGAGACGAGGACTGATACCGGTACTACGACCTCGCTTCCGTCGCTCCCGGTTCGAAACCCGCCGAACGCTTTTTCCCCTCGGGGCCGACCGTCGAGAGGATGACTGCCGTCGAGACGACCGGCCTGACGAAACAGTATGGCGACCTGGTCGCGCTGGACGACTGCACGCTCTCCGTGCCCGAGGGCGAACTGTTCGCCCTCCTCGGCCCCAACGGCTCCGGAAAGACGACGACCATCGAAATCCTGACCGGCCAGCTCGAACCCACCGCCGGTGAAGCACGCGTCCTCGGCCACGACCCCGTCACGGACCCGCTCGCGGTCCGCCGGGCCGTCGGCATCCTCCCCGAACGGGAGGACCCGCCGAGTTTCCTCACGCCCCGGGAGTACCTGGAGTTCGTCGGCGCGGTGCGGGGCATCGACGGGACGAGCGCCCGTATCGACGAGTGGGCCGACCGCTTCGAGTTCCGCGAGAAACTCGACACGCTCGCGACCGACCTCTCGGAGGGCGAGCGCCAGCGGGTCATGCTCGCCGCCGCCTTCGTCCACGAACCCGACCTCGTCTTCATCGACGAACCGCTCGTGAACCTCGACCCGCTCATGCAAGAGGAGATCAAGGGTCACTTCGTCGACTACTGCGGGCGTGGCAACACCGTCGTCCTCTCGACGCACTTCATCGAGGTCGCGGAGGAACTCTGTACGCAGGTCGCCATCGTCTCGGACGGGCGGCTGGTCGAGGAACGCGACCCCCGCGAGTTGCCCGACGGCATGTCGCTTCTCGACGTGTTCCGCGCCGAGGTCGGCATGGCGAACGCCGCCGCGGGCTCACCCTGACATGACGCTCACGACCGACCTCTTCGTCCGGATGTGCCGCGAGGAGTGGCGCCTCCACGAGGAACTGTTCGGGAGTCGCCGGTTCGCCGCCCTCCCCGTCGTCGTCTTCCTGCTCGTGCTCGGCGGCTTCGAGTTGCTCGCGGCCACCGGCACCGACTTCGGCGCGGTCGTCGCCGGCCTCCACGGCCTCGTGTTCTTCCTCGGCCTCCAGGTCGGCACCATCGGCCTCGTCGGCCGCGACGCCCTCCGGGACGTGCTCGGCGACGTGACGCTGCTGGTCTTCTCGGCCCGGACGCTCCCGGTCTCGTGGAACCGCCTACTCGCCGTCTTCCTCGTCAAGGACCTCTGTTACTACACCGCCTACTTCGTCACGCCGCTCTCGCTGGCTCTCGTCCCGAGCGCGCTCGGTGCCGGCGTCGCCGTCCCCCGAATCCTCCTTCTGTGGCTCACCCTCGTCGGCGCCTTCGGCCTCGGGACGGCCGCGAGCCTGACGCTCGCGGGGGTCGCGACCCGGAGCAAACCCCTCGTGATCGTCCTCGTCGCGGCGGTCGTCGTCGCCATCTTCGCCGGGCGCGTCGACGTCGTCGCGTACACGCCGTACGCGCTCTACGCCGAGCCGTCGTCGCTCGCTGCGGCCCGCGGGTTCGCCCCTGCCATCGTCCTCGCCGTCGTCGGGCCGCTCCTCTTTCGGCCCGTCGAGGGGCGCGCACAACGGACCTCGCCGGAGCGGTTCACGCGGCTCCGGGGCCTCCTCCGAGACGACTCCGGGCTGACGACGCGGCCGCTCCTGGACGTGGCTCGCTCCTCCGGCTCGGTCTGGAAGGTCCTGTTCTCGATGGGCGTGCTCTTCGCCGTGACCGCCCTCCTGCTCCGGCAGATCGTCGCCGCCACCGGGCTCCAGCCCTCGCCCGGAATCGCCTTCGGAACCCTGCTCGGACTCGGTGCGTTCACGACCTATTCGTGGGTGACACAGTTCGACGCATCCGCGGAGTACCTCCGTTATCCGGTGTCGATGGCGACCGTCTTCGCCGGCAAGCGACGCGCGTACCTGCTCCTCTCGGTTCCGGCCGGACTCGTCTATCTGGTGCTCGCAGTCGTCTGGTACGACCCGCTCTCGCTCGCGGTCGGGGCCGTCGTTCTCCCGCTCGTCGCCGTCTACGTCTTCGGTGTCACCGCGTTCGTCGCCGGACTCTCGCCGACCGAATTGCTGTTCGACACCGCTCGCTTCGTGGCCTTCGGGGCCGCACTCGCGGCCCTCGCGGTCCCGCTTCTCGTCGCGGCCCTCGTCTACCCGGTCGCTCCGACCGCGACGCTCGTCGGTTCGCTCGCGGTCGCGGCCCTCGGTGCGGTCATCGGTCTCGCCCTCACGACGCGGGCCGGGCCACGGTGGGAACGGCGACTCCGGTCCTAGGCCGAGACGGCCCGTGAGCGAGACTCGGCATCCGTCACACCCGGAGGATATTTGCGTATCGCATCTCTCCGTGTTACCCGTGTACACTCCTCGTCGGTCCCCGTGTCGAGCCGTTTTGCCAACTGCGTCCCACACATCACTGACCCACCACGCATGAGCGACCCGGGGCCGCTCAGCGTACTGGTCGTCGACGACAGCGACTTCTTCGCGGAGATGACCGCGAACACGCTCGCCGACGAGCACGGGATGGACGCGGAGTGGGCCTCGGACGCCGAGGCGGCCCTCGACGTCCTCGCGGAGCACGAGATCGACTGTATCGTCAGCGATTACGAGATGCCCGGGACCAACGGACTCGAACTCAAGGAACTCGTGGAGGAGCGCCACGGCGAAATCCCGTTTATCATCCTCACGGGTCGGGGTGACGAGACCGTCGCCGCCCGCGCCATCTCGGCCGGCGTCGCCGACTACATCCTCAAACTGGAGGTCGTCGAGGACCAACAGTACCAGCGGCTCGCGAACCGCATCGAGACCGCCGTGGACCAGCGCCGCGCACAGAAACGGTACGAACTCCTCGTCAAGAACACGCCGGACGCTGTGGCACAGGTCGCCGCCGACGGCGAAACCCTGGCCGCCAACCCCGCGATGGCCGACCTCGCGAACGCGACCCGAGACCGGCTGGTCGGTACCGACCTGACCGAGGCCGTCCCCGAAATCGGCGCGGACCTGCTCTCGGTCGGCTGTAAGACGGTCGAGGACGGCCGCACGCGCCGCGAGGAGGTCCAGCTCGGCGACCGGTTCTACCAGACTATTTTCGTCCGGGTCGACATCAACACCGAGCGCAACACCTTCCAGCTCATCGCCAGGGACGTGACCGAACGCACCGAGCGGGAACGGGAACTCGAACGGCAGAACGACCGCCTCGACCAGTTCGCCTCGACGGTCTCTCACGACCTCCGGAACCCGCTCGACATCGCGCAGGTGAACCTCTCGGTCCTCGAAGAGGAGTTCGACGAGGTTCCGCCGGAACTCGAACAGGTCGACGAGTCCCACCGCCGGATGGCCGACCTCATCGACGACGTGCTGACGCTCGCGAAGCAGGGCGCGACCATCGAGGCGACGGAGCCGACCGACCTGGGCGCGGCCACCGAGGACGTGTGGCCCTACGTGAACGCGCCCGACACCGACCTCGTGGTCGAGACCGACGGGGGAGTCGAGGCCGACCCCAGCCGGCTCCAGGAACTGCTGACGAACCTCCTCCAGAACGCGGTCGACCACGGCGAGGCCGAGACGATCCGCGTCGGGACGACCGCCGACGGCTTCTTCGTCGCCGACGACGGCGAGGGCATCCCTCCGGAGGAACGCGAGGACGTGTTCGAGACCGGCTTCTCGACCGCCGAGGACGGCACCGGCTTCGGCCTGGCTATCGTCCGCGAGATCGCCGACGCCCACGGCTGGACCATCACCGTCACCGCCAGCGAGGACGGCGGCGCCCGATTCGACATCACCGGCGTCGATTCCGCCTGACGCGCCACCGATGGCCTCCTCGTCCGGGGCTGCCGATTCCCGCGCGGTTTTCCCGGTCGCGCCCCTGGGGGTCGACATGGACTTCAGCGCCGCTATCGTCGACCTGGACGGAACCGTCTACCGCGGCGGGGACGCCGTCCCGGGTGCGCCGGAGGCCGTCGCCGCCCTCCGCGATGCCGGGCTCGACCTCCTCTTTCTCTCGAACAATCCGACGAAGACGCCCGCGGCCTACGTCGAGCGCCTGGCCGGCATGGACATCGCGGCCGACGAGTCGGAGGTCCTCTCGGCGGGTGCCGTCACCACGGCCTACCTGCAGGACGAGCACGGCGACGACGCCGTCTTTCCCATCGCGTCGCCGGGCCTGCGCGAGCAACTCGACGACGGCGGGCTCTCGCTCGTCGACGACCCCACGGGCGCGGAAGTGGTCGTCGCCTCCTGGAAGCGCGACTTCGATTACGACGACATGCGTGACGCGCTCGTGGCACTCGACGACGACACCGCCTTCATCGGCTCGGACCCGGACCGAACGATCCCGACCGGCGACGGAATGGCGGTCCCGGGGTCGGGAGCGATCATCGGTTCCGTCGGCGTCGTGACCGACCGCGACCCCGATATCGTCCTCGGGAAGCCTGCCGCCCGAACCACTGAGATGGCCCTCGACCGCCTCGGCGCCCCCGCCGAGGCGTGTCTGCTCGTCGGCGACAACCTCGACACCGACATCGCCATGGGCGAGCGCGCGGGCATGGAGACCGTGCTGGTCCTCTCCGGCGCGAGCACGCGTGCCGACATCGCGGCCGCCGACGCGACCCCCGACCACGTACTCGACTCCCTCTCGGCGGTCCCCGATGCCCTGCTGTGACGGAGTGGCGGCGATCAGCGGCCCCGCGGCCCCCGACGCGGCGTAGCTTTATGCTACGGTAGCACCTACCGTACGGGTGCGTTCCAGAGGGACGCGTGATTTCCAATGAGCGGCAAGCGAATCCTGATGATCGTCGGCGATTTCGGGGAGGACTACGAGATGATGGTACCGTTCCAGGCACTGGAGATGGTGGGCCACGACGTCGACACCGTGTGTCCGGACAAGGAGGCCGGCGAGACCGTCAAGACTGCCATCCACGACTTCCGTGGCGACCAGACGTACATGGAGGCCCGGGGCCACAACTTCGAGCTGAACGCGACGATGAGCGAGGTCGACCCGGCCGAGTACGACGCGCTGGTCGTTCCGGGCGGTCGCGCGCCGGAGTACCTGCGGACCCACGACGAGGTCATCGACGCCGTCCAGCACTTCTTCGAGGCGGAGAAGCCGGTCGCGTCGCTGTGTCACGGCCCGCAAATCCTCGCCGCCGCGGACGTTCTCGACGGCTACGAGATGACGGCCTACCCGGCAGTCCAGGCCGAAGTCGAGGCCGCAGGCTGTTCCTGGGTGGACGAGGTGACCCGCGACCGGAACCTCGTGACCGGGCAGGCCTGGCCCGACCACCAGGAGTGGCTCGCCGAGTTCCTCGACCTGCTCGGCACCGAGATCGAACACGGGGAGACGGTCGCCGCGGCCGACGACTGACGGCGCCTTCACACCACCGGCTCGTTACGGGTGCCGAAACACCACTGACCGTTTTATTTCGGAGAACACTGCCCCGAACATGGAGTTCGCCGCGTACGGCGAGGGGGAGGACCTCCTTCTCCTGCTGGGATGGGGGAATCGACTCGATGGGGACAACGTCCGCTGGTTCGTCGACCGGCTCGTCGACGCCGGCTACCGCGTCCACGCCGCGCAGCTGCCGACGAACGGGACCGACTTCGAGGCCGACTACCTCGACCCGGTGCAGGAGTACCGCAACGGGAACGCGCTCCAGCTCGCGCCGGTCGTCGGCCACAGCACCGGCGGCCTCGTCGGCCCGTACCTGCAGCCGGACGGCGCCGTCTACTGTAGCCCGTGGTGGGAGTTCTACGGACTGAAACTCCGCGGGATGGGCTTCGATCTCGTCCGAAAACTGTCGACCGACCGGCCGCTCGTGCCCATCGACTTCGAGCGGTCGGAACTCGGCGCCCTGGTCTCGGATTCGGAGTGGGCAAGTCTGCCGAAACGGGTCAGCCCCGGCTTCGTCGCCGCGATCCACGATGCGCAGGAACGGATGCCCGACCCCGGCGACGACGCGCGGGTCTTCTGCTCGCTCCGCGACACCGTCGTCGGGCTCGACGGGATCGGCGCGGCCGTCGACCCCGAGCAGGTGACGCTGTACGACGGCGGCCACGAACTCTTCGCCTCGGCCGACCGGGACGCGATCACCGACGATCTCCTCGACGCGCTCGACGCCGTGGCGTAGGGCGAGCGGCGGTTCCGGGCCACCGGCCCCGGTCGGGCCTCTCAGAGGATTCGCTTCCCGAGCGCGCTCGCGGCGAGTTCGACGGCCAGCTCGGCCGTCCGGTTGTGCTGATCGAGGATGGGGTTCACTTCGACGAGGTCGAAGCCCCGGAGCATCCCCGCGTCGGTGAGACGTGCGGCGACGCGCTCCATCGCGGCGTGAGCTTCGCGGTAGGAGACGCCGCCCCGGACCGGTGTCCCCACGCCCGGCGCCTCGGTCGGGTCGAGCCAGTCCAGGTCGAGGCTGACGTGGACGCCGTCCGTCCCGTCGGTAACGGTGTCGAGTGCTTCGGCGACGACCGTCGTCACGCCGCGGGCGTCGACGTCGGACATCGTGTACGCAGTCACGTCGCTCTCCCGGAGCCCCTCGCGCTCGCCGTCGTCGATTTCACGCAGACCGATGATAGCGACGTTCTCCTCGGGGACGGTCGGTGCCGGCGCCCAGTCCGTGTCGGCGAACTCTCCGACGCCGAGGAGCGCGGCGAGGCTCATGCCGTGGACGTTTCCACTCGGTGTCGTCGTCGGCGTGTTGTAGTCGCCGTGGGCGTCGAACCAGAGCAGCCCCGTCCGGTGGTCGCGGGCGACGCCGCCGACCGAGCCGATTGCCACCGAGTGGTCGCCGCCGAGGACGAGCGGGAACTCGCCGTCCGCCACGACCCCGGCGACGCGGTCGGCCAGCCGCCGGCTGACGGTCTCGGTCTCCGCGAGGAACTTCGCGTCTCCGGTGGCCGGGCCGCCCGCGTCGGGGTCCCGCGCCTCGGGGCGCGGCACTGTGACGTCGCCGGCATCGAGACAGGACGCGCCGATGTCCGCCAGCGTCTCGGCGAGGCCGGCGTATCGGATCGCGGAGGGACCCATATCGACACCGCGGCGGTCGGCGCCGAGGTCCATCGGGACGCCGAGGACGCGAACCGGTCTGTCCATGCGACGACCGACGCGTGCCGTGACAAAAAGCGCCCGGGCGGTGACCTACTGGTACTGCGCGCAGACCCGGCGGAGGCCCTCCTCGAAGTCGATTTCGGGCTCCCAGCCGGCGGCCTCGCCGATCTTCGAGGCGTCGGCGCAGGTGTCGTGGACGTACACGTCCTCTGGGATGGGGTTCTCGACGTACTCCGGGTCCACGTCGGTCCCGAGTTCGTCGTTCAGCATCTCGACGACGGTGTTGAAGGAGTAGGCCTCGCCGGTGCCGAGGTTGTAGATACCGGTGAGTTCGTGCTCGGCGGCGAGTTCGATGCCACGGACGATGTCCGAGACGTGAGTGAAGTCCCGCGTCTGCTCGCCGTCGCCGTACAGCACGGGTGACTCGCCGTTGGCGATGTCGTCGGCGAACTGCGCGATGACGTTGGCGTACTCGCCCTTGTGCTCCTCGGCGCCGCCGTAGCCCTGATAGACGGAGAAGAAGCGGAGACCGGCCATGTTCATGTCGTGGTAGTTGGCGAAGTACTCGCCGTAGCGCTCGCGGCCCAGTTTGGAGGCCTCGTACCCGGTGTTGACCGCCACGGGCATGTCCTCGGGCGAGGGCTCCGTGCGGCTGCCGTAGATGGACGAGGTGGAGGCGTAGACAACGGTGTCACAGCCGTCCTCGCGGGCCTGTTCGACGGTGTTGACGAACCCCTCGATGTTGACGCGTGCGCCCTTCTGTGGGTTCTCCTCGTGCATGTTCAGCGAGGACAGCGCCGCGAGGTGGAAAACGACGTCCACGTCGGTCGGGAGGTCGTCCTCGACGACGCTTCGCTCGACGAACTCGACGCCGTCGTCGAGGTTCTCGGGCGTGCCGAGGTAGCCGTCGTCCAGTGCGATCACGTCGTTCGATTCGGCGAGGTGATTGGCGAGGTTCGACCCGATGAACCCCGCACCGCCCGTCACCAGCACGCGTTTGTTCTGCATATCTATCCTCCCTGATGCGACCGGTTTATGTATGTCGCTTTATCGTCAGCGGAACAACCGGTTGACGGGTCGGCGGCCCCGCGTATCAACTGTCCGAGAGGCGACTGTCCCGCGGAGCGCGGCTGGCGAGAACGCGACGCTACGACCCGTTCGGTGTCGATTCCGTGGAGTTACCGGAACGGTGATACCCTCCGTCGGGTTTAAGGACGGCAACAACGAAACGTCCGTCATGTCATCAATCGAACTCACACCGAGCCAGAAGAACATCCTGCAGGAACTGGTGAACCTCTACCGGAAAACCGAGACGGCAGTCAAAGGTGAGGACATCGCGGAGCAGGTCGACCGCAACCCCGGAACGATTCGCAACCAGATGCAGAGCCTCAAGGCCCTCCAGCTGGTCGAGGGTGTACCGGGGCCGAAAGGTGGCTACAAGCCGACAGCGAACGCCTACGACGCGCTGCAGGTCGAGGAGATGGACGACGCGGCCGACGTGCCACTCCAGCACGACGGCGAAGGTGTCGAGGACGCGAACGTCGAGGAGATCGACCTCACGAGCGTCCACCACCCCGAGGAGTGCCGCGCGGAAATCAAACTCCAGGGCTCCATCTCCCAGTTCCACGAGGGCGATACGGTCACCGTCGGGCCGACGCCGCTCTCGAAACTCCGCATCATCGGCACTGTCGAGGGGCAGGACGATACGAACAATATCATCATTCTGACTATCGACGACATGCGAGCGCCCGTCGGCGACGTCCAGAAATAAGCCGTCACTCGTCTTCTCCGCTGTTCACCCGGTCTCGGTAGCGGTAAGAACCACCTGCAAGTGGGAGGGTCCAGGCCCTGTGTCAACGGTCGACACCTCGTGGTGAATTCAAAGCCTTTGTATCAGGTGACTCCCGAGTCGTCGGTATGACGGAAAACGTCGTCGTGCTCGGCTCGGGATACGCCGGCGCGGGCGCGGTTCAGAGTCTCGAATCGGCAGTCGGCAACCAGGCCGATATTACCTGGGTCTCCGACGTCGACTACCACCTCGTTCTCCACGAGACCCACCGGTGTATTCGGGACCCCGCGGTCGAAAACAAAGTCAAGATCCCCATCGAGGAGATCAAGGCCCCCTCGACGCGGTTCGTCCAGGCCCGCGTCGAAGACGTCGACACCGAGGACCGCGAGATCGCCCTCGACGACGGCTCGACGGTCGATTACGACTACCTGCTCGTCGCTATCGGCTCCCAGACGGCCTTCTTCGGCATCGAGGGCCTGGAGGAGAACGCACACACGATGAAGAGCCTTGACGACGCGCTGGATATTCACGAAGACGTCAAGACGGCCGCTCGCGAGGCCTCCCAGTCCGACCCCGCCCAGGTCGTGGTCGGCGGAGCCGGCCTGTCGGGCATCCAGACCGCCGGCGAGATCGCGGAGTTCCGCGACAAGCACCGCGCGCCAATCGACATCCACCTCGTCGAGGGGCTGGACAACGTCTTTCCGAACAACGACCCCGAGGTACAGGGCGCGATCCGGAAGCGCCTCGAAAAGCTCGACGTGAACATCATGACGGGCGAGTTCATCGGCGAGGTGGACGAGGACACCGTCTACATCGGTGACGACGAGGCACTCGACTACGACGTGCTGATCTGGACCGGCGGAATAACGGGGCGGGACTGCGTTCAGGACGTCGACCTGGAGAAAGACGAGCGCAGTCATCGGATCAACTCGGGGATGAACTTCCAGACCGAGGACGAGCGGGTCTTCGCCATCGGGGACTGTGCGCTCGTCGACCAGCCGGGAGACAACCCCGCGCCGCCGACCGCCGAGGCCGCCTGGGAAGCCGCCGACCACGTCGGCAAGAACATGGCCCGACAGATACGCGGCCAACCCCTCAAGGACTGGCGGTTCAAATCGAAGGGGACCGCCATCTCCGTGGGCGAGGACGCCGTCGCACACGACGTGATGTACTTCCCGATCACTACCTTCGGCGGCGTCATGGCCCGGACCCTCAAGAAGGCCATCGCCGCGCGCTGGATCGCCTCGATCACCGGCATCGGCCGCGCCGCGAAGGCGTGGCCCGATATGTGACTGCTCCCGCGACTGACGACGTGGACTTTCTTCTCGAATCTCGGTAACGCCGGCGGCTCACGACAGTGCGAGTTCGCGCCCCCGTCGAATCGACCGACACTCGTTAACCTCTGCCATCCGTAGTGTCGTCGATGGCCCGTCTCTGGGCACCGCTCGTGCTCTCGCTCGCCCTGGTCGTCGCCGGCTGTAGCGGCTTCGCCGGCGGGCCCGCCGAGGACCGGACGACGGTCGCACCGGGTGCCGTGCCGACGACGACCGACCGGGCGGACGGGCGGTACGTCGCCCCCGGCGTCACCGCCGAGGGACTGGTCGACCCCGGCGCCCTCCAGCGCGCGCACACCACACAGCTCGCGAACGCGTCACACACCTTCCGCGAGCGGGTGACGCGACGGGACGCGAACGGGACGATCCTGAGCCAGTACACGACGGTCGTCCGGCGGAACGGGTCGGCGGTCCGGTACCGGTACGTACGGCGGGCAACGGCGGCTGCCACGTCCCTCCGTATCGACAGCTGGGCGGACGGACAGCGGGTGTACACGGCCAGGACCGAAGGCAATGCGACGACCTACAGCGTCGAAGACACCGTCGCGACCGCCCGACGGGTCCCGCTCGGCCCGAGCGACTACGGCGCCTCGCTTGGCCGGGTGTTCGGCCTGCTCTCCGTCGACGTGGCGGGGACGGACCGCGAGAACGGCTCGGTGCGCTATCGGCTCACCACGACCCGCGTTCGTGACGTGCCACCCCTGGAGAACGTGCGCTTCGAGGGGACCGTCACGCCCGAGGGCGTCCTCGCGGAGTATCGTATCAGCTACCGCGTTCGACGAAACGGGGAGCCGGTGGACGTGACCGTCCGGGTGACCGTCGACGACATCGGGACGACCGCCGTCGAGCGCCCGCCCTGGTACGAACGAGCCGTCTCCGAAACCGAGTGAGTCCGTTCCGCCCGCCGAGCGACTGCCGCGTTCAGGCGCCCGCGATAGTGATGAAACCGGTGGCGTCGACCGTCACCCGGTACCCGCTGTAGGAGAACGTGGCCGTCACCGGACTGTCCGTGGCGCTGCGCTCGAAGAGCGCTTCGAGCGCGTCCGGATCGATACTTTCGTAGAGGCTGTCGAGGTGTGCCCCGTCCTGCAACGGACTCGTGTTTCGATCCGACACGTCCGCGACCGCAGCGACGATGGCCTCGGTGTACGACTCCGCAGGCCCCACCTGATACGTCGTCACGCTGGATTGCTCTGGCATGCTCCCGGAACGCTTTGACATCGTACGAACTCCGCTCCCGGGACGGGAAGCCGTCCGTATTGACCAGCACAACGGTTTAAATAGTATCGTTCGCGGCGAGGGTGTGCCGAAGGAGGTTCGAGTGCGCGCGCCGGAGCCGAGTCGACAGGGCCTGCGTCGAGATACCGAGGTCGTCCGCCACGGCTTCGAGCCTCGTTCGTCGCGGGACCTCGAAGTAGCCCCTCTCCAGCGCGGCCAGGAGCGCCTCCTGCTGTGGTTCGGTGAGGCCGAACCGGTCGCCACCGGTGGTCGCGCCGGCGTCCTCGGTGAACAGGCGGTCGAGACTGAACTCGATGTCACGTTCCCGGCAGGCCTCCTGGTACGCGAACAGCGCCTCGCGTGAGGGGAACCGGGCCCGGACGTGTGCCGTATCGCTCCGGGCCGTCATGTGCAAAACGAGCCCGTCCTGGTCGGCGACGAGGTGGTACGTGGACTTTCCCTGCCCGTTGGACGAGAGGGTGGCCCTGTACAGGCGGCCGCCCGTCACGGACGAGAGTCGGCGGAACGCCGTCACCGTCGGGTCCTCGGCGAGCGCCTCCTCGAACGCGTCGAGATCGCCGCCGCCGGCCTCGAAGTGGACCTTCGCCGGACTCTCGGGGAGCCACTGAACGCCGTCGACGGTCACGGTCACGTCCGGTACTGCCTCCAGCGTGTCCCGGATGACCCTGGCCTCTTTCTCGAACTCGGCGATGACGCTCACGAGTCGCGCTTCGAAGTGCAGTGAAATGACCGTTCCGGGACGCCGCCGCGGACCCGGTCGGCGCGCGCGCTACTCGACGGGGTCGTCGATGCTGAGTCCGGCGTGCCAGGCGTCCGCGTCCGCTGCCGCGACGCGGTCGTCCATCCGCGCGAGCAGGTGCGTCGCGAGGCTCGCCGTCTTCGCGGCCTTCCGTTCCCCTTCGGTTCGAAACTCCCCGGTCTCGCGGTTGGCGTAGACCGTACACACTGCGCCGGCCCGCAGGCCGTAGAGGTTCGCCAGCGTCAGGATCGCGCTGGCCTCCATCTCGACGTTGCAGACGTTCGCCTCCCGGAGGCGGTCGACGAGGTCGGCGGCGCCGGCGGCCTCGAACCCCTCGAACCCCGGGCGGCCCTGCCCGGCGTAGAACGAATCCGTCGAGCAGGTGAGGCCGACGTGGTACTCGTAGTCCAGGCGCTCGGCGGCGGCGACGAGCGCGGCGACGACCGCGTGGTCCGCGACCGCCGGGTAGTCCTCGCGGACGTACTCGTCGCTGGTCCCCTCCTGGCGGACGGCCCCACGCGTGATGACGAGGTCGCCGACGCTCGCCGCCTCGCGGAGCGCGCCACAGGAGCCGACCCTGATGAACGTGTCCGCACCCACTCGGGCCAGTTCCTCGACGGCGATGGCCGCCGACGGACTCCCGATGCCGGTCGAGGTGACCGAGATCGGCGTCCCCTCGTAGGTGCCCGTCGCCGTCCGGTACTCCCGGTGGTCCCCGACGACGGTCGCGTCGTCCCAGGTCGCCGTCACCTTCGCCACGCGCTCGGGGTTCCCCGGGAGCAGGACCGTCTCGGCCACGTCCTCCGGGCCGACTTCGAGGTGGTACCCCTCGTCCTCGTTCGGGTCTTCGCTGGCGGGCGTGTCCGCGCTCCCGTCCCGCTGGTCGTCCCCGCTCATCGGTCCAGCGTCTCCCGCGAGATGGCGTCGGGGAGCAGTTCGCCGAGCGTGTACCTCGCCGTCCCGTCACCCTCGTCGCAGACGACCGGGAACTCGGGGCCACAGAACTCCGTGAGCGTCTGCCGGCACATCCCGCAGGGCAGGACGCCGTCGCGCTCACTGCTCGTCACCGCCAGGTGGTCGAACGCCTGGTGGCCGTCGGACACGGCGCCGGCGACCGCGACCTCCTCCGCGTGGAGGCTGTTGCTGTAGTTCGCGTTCTCGATGTTACAGCCCGTGTACACGGACCCGTCGGCGACCCGGATCGCGGCGCCGACCCGGTACTCCGAGTAGGGGACGTGAGCGTTCGTGAGGGCGTCGCGGGCCCGCTCTATCAGGTCGTCCATGGGCGTGACGGAGGCAGGCCCGCGACTAATACCCTCCGGCGCGAGCGGTCCCGTCGGGCCACCGCGATTTCCCGTCTCGAACTGCCGCGAACTTATTTGTCTTGCCAGGAACTGTTCCCGCTATGCGCGCCGACCGCGAACTCCGACTCGTGATCGCGAGTTACGGCGCCCTGTTGCTCGGTCCCCTCCCCACCCTGCTCGTGTCACGGGACCCGCCCGTGCCCGGCCTCGCGTGGCTCGTTCTCGCCGTCGGTCTCGTCGGCGGTGGGACGCTCGGATACGCCCTCGTCGACTGGTTCGACCTCCGTTCGCACCTCTCGAACGTGCTCGGCGGGTCCATCGCGGCCGTCCTTCCGCTCGGCTATCTCGTCTGGCTGTTCGCCCTGGCCGCGAACAACCCCGGCATGACCCCCGGGAACCTCCTCGTCAGGACGACGACCGTCGGCATCTTCGCTTTCCTGCCGGCGATGGTGGCGATCCACCTCGCGCTCGACGCCTCGAGGGCGTCCGAGTCCGAGACGCTCGCGGCGTTCACTGCCCGCCCCCCGCCGCGAACGCGTCGACTGCGCCTCGCCTCGCTCGGTCTCGGCCTCGGGATAATCGTCGGCCTCGGCCTGTCGCTGTTCCTGAACGGCCGGACCTCCCCCCTCGTGCTCGCCGTCCTGGGTCTCGCCGTCGTCTCGATCATCTGGGTCGTCTTCCAGACCGCCGAGCGGACGGTTCGCATCAGGGAGGACGGCATCGAAGTCGACGGGACGCTCACCCGCTGGGACGACGTCGAGCGGTTCGAGGTGGCCGAGGACTCGCTCGTCGTCCGACTCCGATCCGCCTGGACCGAGGACGTTCGGTTCGACCGCTCGGACATCGGCGCCTTCGATGACGTCCGTGCGACGCTGGCCGAACTGACCGAGGAAGGCGCCTGACCCCCGCGGGAACCCGGTTACTCGATGGCCGTTTCGACGACCTCGCGCACTTCGTCGGTCAGCGCCTCGACGCGCTCGCTCTCCGCGTAGACCCGGAGGTACGGCTCCGTGCCGCTCGGCCGGACGAGACACCACGACCCGTCCGGGAACGTCAGCCGGACGCCGTACTCCGTCGCGACCGCTGCCTCGGGGAAGGCCTCGGGGAGTGTCGCTTCGAGGCGCTCCATCGCCGCGTCCTTCCGGTCGTCCGGACACGCGACGCTCTCTTTCCGATAGGGGCGCTCGGCCACCGGTTCCCGGAGGGAGTCCAGTCCCTCGGCCGCGACCACCCGCGTCAGGACCGCAGCGCTCGCGACGCCGTCGATCCACCCGCCGAGGTCGGGGTGGATGTGCTTCCACGGCTCGGCCGCGAACGCGACCCGCGTCCGCTCGTCGCCCGCCGCGCGGACGCGAGCGATCCCTTCGTGCAGGGCCCCCAGTCGCACGCGCTCGACGCGGCCGCCGGCGGCGTCCACCCGCTCGTCGATGCGCGCGGAGGCGTTCGGCGTCGTCACGACGACCGGGTCGGCCGCGTCGGTCGCCCGGACGAACCGCTCGGCCAGGACCGCGACGACGGTGTCCTCGTGGACGACCTCGCCGTCCCCGTCGACGATGACGATGCGGTCGGCGTCGCCGTCGTGACCGATGCCGAACGTGGCGTCCCCGTCCGCGACGAAGGCCCGGAGGTCACGCAGGCTCTCCGGCGTCGGTTTGCTCTCCCGGCCAGGGAAGTGGCCGTCGACGTTCGCGTTGAGCGCGACGACGGACGCGCCGAGGTCGGCGAGTACCTGCGGCGTCGCCAGGCTCGCCATCCCGTTCCCGCAGTCGACGGCGACGCGGAGGTGGTCCGGCCCCGTGCCGAAGCCCTCGGCGTAATCGCCGACCGCCTCGCGGTATGCTGGGAGGACGTCCGTCGTCGTGGTGGTGCCCCACCCGTCCCACGCGACGGGGTCGGTCCCCTCGGTGACGCGGTCGGTGATGCGCCGTTCGGCGTCGCTGTCGTACTCCACGCCGTCGACGAAACACTTGAGACCGTTGTCGGCGGGCGGGTTGTGGCTCGCGGTGACCATCACGCCGCGGCGGCCGCGGGAAGCGTAGGCCAGCGCCGGCGTCGGGACCTGCCCGACTCGTCGGACGGTCGCGCCGCCGCTCTCCAGGCCGGCCTCGAGCGCCGAGACAAGCGTCGTGCCGGTCTCGCGGCCGTCGCGACCGACGACGAACTCCGCGCCGTCGGCGGCGACTGCCCTGCCCACCGCGAGCGCGCGCTCCGGCGTCACGTCCGTCCGAACCGGTCCGCGGATGCCCGCGGTCCCGAACAGTTCCATACGCTCCCCAGTCACGGCGTGAACTTAGAACGTACCCTTCGGACGCGGGGAGCGGGGGCTGGCGGCCCTAGAGTTCGACGCCGCTGGGGATGAGCGAGTGCTGGCGGAGGAGACTGCCCTCGTCGTCGTAGACGAGCAGCATCCGCTTCTCGGTGGTGAACACTGACTCGTCGCCGTGGGTGATGCGGACCTCGTAACAGCCGTCGGCGTCGGCGGTGCTGAACTCGCGGGCGGCGTCGACGAGGTCGAAGATCCGCTCGGCGTCGGCGTTACATTCGAGGACGAACTCGCCCGTCAGTCGGTCGGTGACTGCGAGGACGCCGGACGCGTCGTCGGCGCCGACGGGCGTCCGGAACCGGTAGGTGACGTCCACGTCGTCGGACGCCAGTGTGAGGCGCTCTTCGAGCGTGTCGGCCGGTCCGTCGAAATCGACGTGGACCGTCGGCTGATCCTCGGCGCTGGTCGCCAGGTCGTCCAGGTGGAGCGTGAAGTAATCGCGCCTCATTCGCTACCGGAACGTACGGTTTCGGGGGCAATGAACGTAACGCCCACGTCAACGACCCGATACCTCTGGCCGCGACCGGACCGACGATTCCGCCCTCCCACCGATGGGTTTTACCAGCGTCGGTCACGGATGGCCGAGCATGGTCTGGGTCAAGTCGGAGTACGCGGACGAACTCGCCGTGCTCGTCACCTGGCTGTCGATGGTGGTGCCGTGGTCGGTCACCTACCACTCCGACGGGCCGCTCAGCAGTCACCTCGCCTTCGTCCGGATTTCCGTGTTCGAACTGCAGCTTCGCTTCCCCTCCGATATCACGATCCAGTACCCCGACCGGACCGAGCAACTCGAAGTGATGGAGGCCCTCGATACTGTCTACAGCGGCACCAGACTGTTCGAGAACTTCTACGGCACGTCCCCGCCCACCGCCGCGCTCTGGTACGACGGGGCGGCCTTCGAGGGCGCACGCGCGCTCACCCTCGCCAACGCCTTCTGGACGCTCGCCGCCCTCCTGTTGCTCGCCGCGTTCGCACTCAGCATCGCCATGTACACTCGGGAGGAGGCGACGCGGGCGCGGCTCCCGTTCTCGTACCCGCGCGTCACCGGCTACCTCCTCATCGCCGCCACGGTTCCGCTGGCCGTCTCGACCGCCTGGTTCTACATCGCCCGGGATGCCGTCGGCATCCCCGTCCCGGTCGGGCTGGTGGTCATCCTCGTCCTCGCGGTCCTGCTGGTCCGCGCCGAGACGGTCGAGGACGCCCCCGACGAGGCCACGGACCCGGCGTGAGGGGGCGTGACCCACACGGGGCCGGAAACGAGTAGCGGGTTTAAGTACGTGGGTCCGCTACCCGGAGTAAGAGCGGCGTACCCCGGTTAGGACCCGTCTACGTAGCGATGTCACGACAGGATACGACCCCCGGCGACGACGCGAGCAATCCACTCCGTGACGTTCGGCAGTGGCTGTCCCGGACCGCGGAGTTGCTTCGCGGGTCGACCATCCCGGTCCAGAACTACGACCCGGACAAACACGGGCGGCTCATCTCCTTCTCGGGCCTGCCCGGTCACGAGGAGATCGACCGCTACTGGCTCAACGTCCCGTTCTCGTTCGTCTCGATCAACTTCGACCCGGAGAACGACAAGCACATCTATCACATCGTCGAACCTCAGCTCGACGAACTCGAAACCGAGTTACTCGACCGGCTCACCGCCGACATCCGCGAACCCCTGCTCTACCGCGACGACGTGGCCGAGGACCCCGAGGCCGCGCTCCGGGACGAACTCAAAACCCGGCTGGAGGAGTACGGTGTCGAGATCGGCATGGAGACCTTCTTCCGCCTCTTTTACTACCTCTACCGGCGCTTCCACGGCTACGGGCAGATCGACCCGATCATGCACGACCCCCACGTCGAGGACATCTCCTGTGACGGGCCGAACCTCCCACTCTTCGTCTACCACGACGACTACACCGACGTCGAGACGAACGTCGTCTACGACGCACAGGACCTCTCGAACTTCGTCATTCAGCTCGCACAGCGGGCCGGTCGCCACGTCTCCGTCTCCCAGCCAGTCGTCTCCGCGACGCTCCCGGACGGCTCGCGTATCGAACTCGCGCTCGGCGAGGAGGTCACGCCACGCGGCTCCGCGTTCACCATCCGGAAGTACGCCGACGAGCCGTTCACCCCAATCGACCTGCTCGAGTACGGGACCTTCGACCTCGATATGCTCGCGTACCTCTGGCTCGCCATCGAGAACAACCGCTCGCTCATCTTCGCCGGCGGGACCGCTGCGGGGAAGACCACCTCGATGAACGCCGTCTCGATGTTCATCCCCCCGCGCTCGAAGGTGTTGACCATCGAGGACACCCGCGAGCTGTCGCTGTATCACGACAACTGGCTCTCCTCGGTCACGCGGGAACGGCTCGACGACGACGACATCACGATGTACGACCTCCTGCGGTCGGCGCTCCGGCACCGGCCGGAGTACATCATCGTCGGCGAGGTCCGTGGCGAGGAGGCGATCACGCTCTTCCAGGCGATGAACACGGGGCACACGACCTTCTCGACGATGCACGCCGACTCCGTCCAGACGGTCATCAATCGGCTGGAGAACGAACCGATCAACGTCCCGCGGCCGATGGTCCAGAGCCTCGACATCCTCTGTGTGCAGGTGCTGGCCCGCAGCGAGGGCGAACGCGTCCGCCGGGCGAAGACGCTCGCCGAGATCGAAGGCATCGACCAGCGGACCGGCGAACTGGACTACTCGAACACCTACTCCTGGCAGGCGACAGCGGACGAGTTCCGGGACAGCGGGAGCGAACTCATGGACGAAATCCGCGAGGAGCGGGGCTGGTCGCAGTCGGAACTGCTCACCGAACTCCGGAACCGGCGGCGGTTCCTGAAGTATCTGCAGGAGGAGGGCGTCAACGACTACCGCCGCTTCACCGCCATGGTGAACAAGTACTACGCGGACCAGGAGGAGGTCCTCGAAACCATCGACGACTCCGCGGTCACGATCGAAACCTGACATGGTCTCGCCCATCGTGATCCTGCCGGCACTGGTCGCCGTTCCCGTCGTTGCCCTGCTCGTCGCGGCCGGCGGCAGCGAGTCCGTCAACCGCTCCTTTGCCCGGATCGCCAGGGTGCTCTTCCGGAACCGCCTCGACGAGGGGCGCCGGGAACGAAAACGCCTGCTCCAGTCGGCCTACGTCGCGGAGACCTACCGGACCTACGCCGCGAAGACGTACCTCTACACCGTCCTCCTGTCGGTGGTCGGCGGCATCGCCACCGCGTACGTCCTCGGCGGTATCGTCGTCGCCATCCCGACCATCGGTGACTTCCTCTCGGGGCTGCCGAACACCATCAACGCCGTCATAGGCTATCCCTCCGAGTGGTCCATCTCCCTGTCCAGGACCGAGTGGACCATCCTGCTCGTCGGCGGGGGGTTGGTCGGCGCGCTCCTCTCGGGGGGGCTGGCCTACACGATGCGGTGGCGGCTCCCGGCCAGCAGCGCCGAGGCTCGACGCCGACAGATCAACGAGGGGATGGCCCGGACCGTGGCCTTCCTCTACGCTCAGTCCCGCGGGGGAATGCCCTTCCCCCAGATCATGGCGACGCTGTCGCGCAACCGCGAGGTGTACGGCGCGGCCGCCGACGAGATTTCCGTCGCCGTCCGCGAGATGCAACTGTTCGGGACGGACATGATCACGGCCATCCGGACCACGTCCCAGCGGACTCCCAGCGAGGATTTCAAGACCTTCAGCGAGAACCTCGCGAGCGTCCTCCAGAGCGGGCAGAGCCTCCCGACCTTCCTCAAAGACCAGTACGAGCGATACCAGGAGGAAGCCGAGGAGCGACAGGAGGAGGTGCTGGAACTGCTGGCGACCATCGCGGAAGCGTACGTCACGGTGCTGGTCGCCGGGACGCTGTTCATCATCACCGTGTTGCTCGTCTTCGGACTGACGACGACCGACACCCTCTGGCTGCTCCAGATGCTCGGGTACCTGCTGATTCCGCTGGCGAACTTCGGGTTCATGGTCTTCGTCAGCCAGCGACTCTCACTGCTCGGGATGGGCGGGCGCAGCGAGGCGACGGTCCCGGACGACGGCGACACCGCGGAGCGGTCCAGTCCCACCGCCGACGTGCCCGCCGCCGACGGCGGCCACGTTCCCGCGATGCGGGAGAACTTCGCCCGCCTCGCCCGCTACGACGACATCGCCGACCTCAAACGAATCCTGGGGAGTCCGCTCCGGACGGTCCTTCGGAACCCCGAAGCCCTGCTGTACGTTACCGTCCCGCTCGCCGTGGTGGTGACCGCTCTGCGGTTCCCGGCTGCGTTGACGGGCGTCGGTGTCAACGTCAGAGTCGTCGACGACCTGATCGCCCAGGCGCTGCTTTTCGTCATCGGGACGTACGCCATCGTCCAGTACGTCCACAAGCGCCGGCTGAGTCGTATCGAGGCGGCGACCCCGGAGTTCCTCGAACGCCTCGCGTCGCTCAACGAGGCCGGGATGTCCATCGTCGAGAGCTTCAACCGCGTGCGCGGCAGCGACCTCGGCGCTCTCTCGGAGGAGGTGGAACGAATCTGGGCGGACGTTCGCATCGGTGCCAACGTCGACGACGCGCTCACCCGGTTCGGCCGTCGCGTCCGGACCGTCCCGGTCACCCGCGGGGTGACCCTGCTGACGAACGCCATGCGGGCCAGCGGGAATATCGGTGCTGTCCTGCGGATCGCCGCCAATCAGTCGCGGGCCGACCTGCGGCTCAAACGCCAGCGCCGCCGACAGATGCTCACCTACCTCGTCGTCATCTACGTCGCCTTTCTCGTCTTTCTGGTCATCATCGTGGCCGTCCAGGAGGTGCTCGTGCCGAGCCTGCCCAACAGCGTGCCGACGCCCGACAGCAACGAACTGGGGGTCAACGCCGATACCTTCAGCCGCCTGGGCAGCGTGAACAAGGCCGCGTACACGCTCGTCTTTTTCCACACGGCGCTCATTCAGGCGGTCCTGTCCGGGCTCATCGGCGGCCAGATCGGTGAGGGGACGATCCGCGATGGCGCGAAACACGCCGCCGTCCTGCTCGGGGTCGCCTACGTCGCGTTCGTCGTCCTCTCCTCGCCGGTCGCCTCGATGTCGTTCCAGGAGCAACTGATGTTCGACCAGGAGGTCGAAGTCCAGTCCGCCTCGCTGTCCTCGGGCGGGTACGTCGTTCTCCACCTCTACGACGAGAACGGCCCCGTCGTCGGCACTTCCGAGTACCTCCCTGCCGGCACCTCGAAGGGCGTGATGATACAACTCGACAGGGACATACCGAGCGACGCGACCGTCGTCGCCGTCCCGCACATGGACACCGACGACGACCAGCAGTTCGAGTACGATGGCGGCGAACTCGACAGGCCGTATCCGCCGGGGGCCGAGGCGAACCGGGCGGAAGCGACGGTCACCTGACTCCCGAAACCCACTTCCTCGCCCGCTCGGAAGCGGTGGCATGGACGACCGGCCGGACCGCGCCAGCGTCCGCGACACCTACGAGGAGATCGCGTCCCACTTCGCCAAGACGCGCGCCTACCCG
This sequence comes from Halorientalis marina, assembly GCF_023028345.1. Taxonomy (GTDB): domain Archaea; phylum Halobacteriota; class Halobacteria; order Halobacteriales; family Haloarculaceae; genus Halorientalis; species Halorientalis marina. Next base: position 1,913,758 of record NZ_CP095487.1, read on the forward strand.
TGGCCGGAGGTCGATCGATTCCTCGAATCCGCGCCCGGGGGTGCCGTCGGCCTCGATCTCGGCTGTGGGAACGGCCGCCACGTCGCGCCCCTCGCCGCGCGCGTCGACCGCGTCCTCGCCGTCGACGCCAGCCGCGGCCTCCTCGACGAGGCCCGCGACCGCGTCGCCGGGGACGGCGTGGCTGACCGGACCACCCTCCTCTCCGGCGACGCCGCCTGCCTCCCGCTCCAGGCCGACGCTATCGACCTCGCCGCCTACGTAGCCACCCTCCATCACCTGCCCGAGCGCTCGCTCAGGGGCGCCAGCCTCGACGAACTCGCGCGCGTTCTGATGCCCGGGGGACGGGCCCTGGTGAGCGCCTGGAGCACGGCCCACGACCGCTTCGACGACTCGGAGGGGTTCGACACGACCGTCGAGTGGACCCTGCCCGACGGCGAGGTCGTCGACCGATTCTACCACGTGTACGACCCGGCGGAGTTCCGGGCCGATCTCGACCGGTCCGACCTCGTCGTCGACGACTGCTTCGTCTCCAGTGGGAACTGTTACGCCACGGTGTCGGCCCCGGAGTGAAAGGAAACGCCCTTAATGCACGGCGGGTAACTCCGGGATGCGTTCCAACGGCGAAGGAAGTGAGCGCGTCGATGTTGAGACGGACGCAGTCCGTCGATGCTCGGGGCGCGAAGGAAGTGAGCGCGCCGATGGTCTAGTGGTAGGACCTGAGCCTTCCAAGCTCATGGCCCGGGTTCAAATCCCGGTCGGCGCATTCCTGCGGCGAGCAATACGCGAGCGGCGAAATCGCCGGAGTGATTTGAACCCTGGAAGTCGCAGCGGCCGAGCGACGCGAGGCCGACCGTCTTCCTCCGGTTCAAATCCCGGTCGGCGCATTCCTGCGGCGAGCAATTCGTGAGCCGCAGGAATCGCAAAGGGATTTGAAGCACGCAAATCCGAGCGGCAGCGAGGATTTGCCATCGGGTTCAAATCCCGGTCGGCGCATCGGTTTTACGGGCAAACTGCCCCCAGAGACGACACGAAACCGGAATCCGACCCGATGCTTACTGCTCATAGACCGTTGTCGTTTCCAGGTCGGAAGATGACGCTGATGAACGCCCATAGGGTCATCTTTCCGACTCAAATCACTCGGAAGTCGTCATCAATCTCGTCCTCGATGACATCGGACAGTCGCAAAACGGAGATTGACGTCCCGTATCCCTGCTGTTCTACCGCCCGCTGAATCGCCGTAGCCGCCACTTTATCGTCGGTTAGAACGACGAAGCTGCCACCAGTATCGTCCTTCAGATACTGGATGGCGAGTCCAGCAAACACCGTGTCCGCTTTCTCCACTTCGTGTTCGTGCGTGTCGGTCTGGTTGGCGATGTCTCGCCGTGTGAAGTCCATGGCCGTTACTGCGTCACCGTCGGTTGGTTCAGGCGGGGAAACCAGTTCTGCCCAGCCGTCGTCGACTGCCGACTCCACCCGGTTCGTCATCTGCATCGTTCGTAACTCCGCCTTGACTCGCTCGGGAATCTGGAGGACGACGCCTTCACGCTGGACGACTGACCGAAGTGCCTGGTACTTGTCGTGGTCGGGGCCACCGACGGCCACGAAGACGTTCGTGTCGACCAGAACGATATCGGCCGTGCCGAGCGCTTCACCCATCCTCTACAGACTCGTCGCTCACTGGCCGGGAGAGGTCTCCATCGACCGAAATATCGTCACTGATCTCGGGGAACAACCGGTCGAAGTATGGGTCGTGCTCGCTGCCTGCGGACAGCACGGGCTGCAGAGCGTAGACGATGGCCATCCCCTCGGCGGGCGTGACACCGAGTTTCTCGGCAACCATCCGCTGTGTGAGCGAGCCCGCGACGTACTCGCCAGCGAGTCTGAGCGCTTTCACCAGCCGCGTCGTCCCGTACCGATTCCGGACGTACGCCACGTCGTCGTCGATTTCACTCAGCGCGATTGCGTGCAGGACGGTCGGAGTGATCGCGATTTCACTCTCGTCGATAAACGCGAAGGCGGTCGCCGTCAGCTCATGGGGCCGGGTACTTTCGTCTCGATCCACGACACCGAGCGATTCGAGCTGGTCGACATCGTCGTACGCTGTCGCCCGTGCGATGTCCAACTGGTCGATGAGGTCCTGGATCGTCGTCGGTCCGTAGTAGCAGATGTAGACGTATCCCCGAGCGAGGCGTGGCTCCTGAAGCAGCGTCGTTGCAGCGATCAGTCCGTCGAAATCAGCCTCGAATTGATTTTCGTCGGAAACTCCGTTCGGAGTATCCGACGGAGCGGTGAGTATCGGCATTCATCTGTAGTTTGAATTCTATGTATTTTAGATTTGTGTCCAGAATACAGTGGAAGGATGGCACAGATCTACGGGCAAATACGGTGTTCAAATCTGGAGTGGCCCACTTTGTGTCCACTCAAAGTGAGCCACAAATGCAACATTGACGCGTTTTGAGCACTGCCAGGCGGCGGGACGACGAACCGAGTGAGTACACCTGATGTAAATTCAAATCCCGGCCGGCGCATTTTGCTGCGAACGGACGAGCAGTCCGGATTCGACCGAGAGAGACGGGCGACGCGAGTCTCGCCTCATTCACCGGCCGGAACACCGCGCTGCTGTGCCGAATCGGGTTCCTGACTGACCGTCGAATCGGGTGTCTCGGACGGGCCCTCGGTTGAGGGCGTCTCCGGGGTCGGGGCGGCGAGCAGTGGCCGCGAGGAGTTCCCGACCACGAGCAGACTACTGAGCGCCATCGCGACGGCAGCGACCAGCGGGTTGATGTGCCCGAGAATCGCAATCGGGACTGCGATGGCGTTGTAGCAGAACGCCCACCTGAGATTCTGTGAGATGCGGCGGTTCGTCGCCCGGGTCAACGCGAACACGCGGGGGACGGCGCGCAGTTTCTCGCCGGTCAACACGACATCGGCGGCGTCGGCAGCCATCGCCGTCCCGCTGTCGAGCGCGATGCCGAGGTCGGCAGTCGCCAGCGCGGGCGCGTCGTTGCTCCCGTCGCCGACCATCGCGACCGTTCCCTCCGCCCGGAGGCGTTCGACGACTTCGGCTTTCGCCTCCGGTGGCACGCCGGCGAACACGTACTCGATGTCGGGATGGTCACGGAACCGGCCGACTGCGCGCTCGTCGTCGCCCGTAATGACCGCGACCGACCGCCCGGCAGCCGACAGTTCGCTCACGACCGAGGGCCACTCGGGACGGGGCTGGTCGCCGACGACGATCACGTCTCGTGCCCGCCCGTCCCAGCCGATCGCGACCGGCAGGTCGCCTTCGGAGCGGGCGTCGTCGGCGTGCGTCCGGAGCGAGTCCGGCACTGCAAGCCCCTCCGCAGTCAGTAGCTCCGGCTTGCCGACGATGACGCGCTGGTCGTCGACGGTCGCGCTCACGCCCCGTCCGGGGTGGCGCTGGAACTCCGTGACGGTCCATTCGGTCGGTGTGGTGTGGTCGGTGATGGCCGCCGCGACGGGGTGGCTGGCGAACTGCTCGACTGCGGCCGCACGCTCCATCGCCGCTGGCGACGCCGGGTCCGTCACGTGCATCTCGCCGGTGGTCAGCGTCCCGGTCTTGTCCAGTGCCACCACGTCGGTTTTCGCGGCGGCCTCGAAGACGCCGTCCCCACGCACGACGATTCCGTGGTCGAGTCCGTCCCTGACGCCCGAGGCGACCGCCAGTGGCGTCGCCAGCCCGAGCGCACAGGGACAGGAGACCACGAGTACCGCCAACCCCGTTAGCAAACTGGTCGCGAAAGTGACACCCGAGAGGAGTTGCCAGCCCGCCGCACCCACTGCCAGCAGCAAGACGAGCGGGACGAACACGGTCGCCAGCCGATCCGCGAGTCGCTGTGCACCCGGCCGGGCGCTCTGGATCTGCCAGAGCTGAGTCACCAGCCGGTCGAGCGTGCTGTCGACGTCCTCGCCGACCTCGACGGTGAGTGCATCGTCGGTGACGACCGCACCCCCGATCACCTCGTCGCCTGGCGTCTTCCGAACCGGGACCGACTCCCCGGTGACCAGTGACTCGTCGACCGATGCCGTCCCCGCAGCGACGATGCCGTCGACGGGCACGCGTTCCCCGGGCCGGACCACGACCTCGTCACCGGGTTGGAGGGCCGAGACCGTGACGTCCTCCGTGTCAGTCCCGTCCGGAGTCCGACGGTGTGCCTCCGTGACACGCGCTCGTGTCAGGTCTTCCAGTGTTCCGCTGGCTGTTCGCTTGATGCGCTCCTCGTAGCGAGTGCCCAGCGTGACGACGAGGACGATCACGACGGAGATGTCGAAGTACACCTCCGAGCCACCAGTGACGACGACCGCCGTACTGTACACGTAGGCGTTGATCGCTGCCAGAGCCACGAGCAGGTCCATGTTCGGATGTCCGGACCGGAGACTGACGTACGCGCCCCGGAGGATCGGTGCGCCAGTGTACAGTAAAACGATGGAGGTGAACACCCAGAGATTCCCCAGGGAAAGCAACCCGACTGGCCCGGACTGCCAGGCGGCTCCCGTCGGCTGGAACCCGAAGTACCGCGGGTACAGGAAGAGCACGTACCACATCATCACCATCATACCACAGAACCCGCCGACGAGCAGCCGCCAGGGCGGGGACGCCGACCGCTCCGGCGTCGCGTCGTCGAGTGGTCGCGCCTCGTACCCGAGCCCGCTGACCGCCTCGGGGAGAGCCGCCGGGTCGGCCCGCTCCGGATCGTAGACCAGCCTGAGGAGGTCCGCCGCGTAGTTCGCCTCGGCTGCCGTCACACCCTCCTGTGCAGTCGCCCTGCTCTCGAGATAGGCCTCACAGGTCCCGCAGTGCATTCCCTCGACTGCCAGGAACAGTTCCGTCCCGTCAGCGTCGGCGGGCACCGGCTCCGCCTCGCCGTCGAGTCGGTCACGGACTGCCTCCGTGGCCTCGGGCTCACACTCGTCGAGTCGCTTTGCGACCGCGAGACAGCCGCGACAGCAGAACTCGCCCTCGACGGTCTCGTCGGTGAGCGGCGGGTCCGGCGCGGGCAGCTCACAGAGCGTGCAGGTCGTCGCCGTGGCCCCGTCCGCGGTCATTGCTCGACGAGTGGAATCGGCAGACCACGTATCCTGACCCTGCATACTGAGGGTGATATATATCGAGCGACGCGCCAGCGGCTGCAACGACGCAGCCGTCGAGGTCGAACGGGCGGTCGACTGCCGCGGTGACGGTTCGATCGGCCACCGGATCGAGGAGAGGCCCCGGGTTCCGATGGCGAACGAGCGTGGGGTCCGTAACCGGCCGGTCGTCGTCGGTCACTCCGAGACGACGCTCGACAGCAGTTTGCCCTGGGCGGCCGCGAGGTGTTCGCTGAACGTGGTGGTGGCGATATCGAGTTCCGCGGCCACTTCGTTGGCGTTGGCTTCCTTGGGGTGATCGAAGTAGCCCATCTCGTACGCTGTCGAGAGGACCTCGATCTGGCGGTCGGTGAGTCGCCCGCGGTCGACGACGACGTGGTCCTCGTCGTCGAGTCCGGCCGAGTGGGAGAGGTGCCGGAGCCTGACAGCCGAGAACACCTCACGCGCTTCGGTCACGATCGTCCGGACCGTCTCGACGTTCTCGGCGTAGAAGGTGACGAACAGGTCGCCGTTCTCGGCGTGAATGTCGCTGACCGGGCAGTTGTGCTGCTCGACGAACCGGCAGAGACAGGGGCCATCCGGGTCGTAGCTGTATCGGTACCGCGTCCGCGATCCGGTCCGGAAGACCGGCGTCATGTCCTCCGCCGGCGGATCGGCTTCAGCGGGGAGTGTGAACTCCGCAACCTCGCAGTCTTCGGCGGGACTGCTGCGAGCCACCGAGTTGACCAGTGCGTTACACTCCCCGGAGAGGTCCGCGATCGGGCAGCACTCGGGTCCTCTCACGACCATCTCGACCTGAATGCCACCGCCGGTCTCTTCCCCGTCGTCGGCTTCCGAGACTGTCACGCCGTCACTGGACCCGTGAGTGCTCATACGTCTCTCTCCGCAATCGCTGCCCATATGCGGCCGTCGTTGTTCTCAGCCGCTGGGAATCCGGATGGTCCCGGCAGGCCTGGGCCAGGGAGGGTAGATAAGACCCTGCATACTCAGGGTCGTGAGTGATGCAGGCAGGGTGTCGAGTTGAGCGTGTTATGTCAGGACAGGATCGGGCAGACGTACCGTGGCCCCAGCAGTTGCTGGAGAGTCCCTGGCTGCTGGCCGGGGCGGCGTTGCTGTTTTTCACGCTCTCGTACATCATCTGGGGTCTGGTCGATCTCATGGCAATCGCAGGAGGGTAACATGAAGTCACCACTCGAAGGCCCAGACGGAAACTGGTGGGACGAGAAGGTGAACAGGCGCGAAACCATCTGGCTCGGCATCTCGGGCGCGTGGGCACTGGGCCTGTTCGGCTGGATGTCCGGCTGGACGCAGTTCGGCAACCAGAACCCCATCGGCGAGTCGCTGGACGTTTCCACCGAACGGTTCCAGGAGAAAGTTACCGATTACAAGAGCCGGGCCGGTGAGGCCGAAGCGGGTCTGGTGCCGCCCGGAACGGATATCTACGTCGGCGCGGCCCGGTACGCCTTCGACGGCCTGCCGGTCGTGCTGGAGAAGGGGACCGAGTACACGTTCCACCTGGGTACCTACGACGTCCAGCACGGGTTCTCGGTGCGACTCGAAGACACCCTCTCGAAGCAGATGAGCCTGCAGATGCTTCCGGGGTACGAGTGGCTCGTGCCGATGTCCTTCGACGAGATCGGGACCTACCACGTCGTCTGTAACGAGTTCTGTGGCGAGGGGCACCGGACGATGCACTCCACCTTCGAGGTGCGTGACTCGCTCCCCGACGTGGAGATGGGCACCGGCACCGACGGGTCGGAAGACGGCCAGTACGACGGCTACCTCAGCAACGCGGACAACTTCGACGGCGAACCAGTCGACGAGACCGGCAGCGATTCGGTCACGATTCGAGTCGGCGCGGAAGGCAACGGCGGCGGCTTCGCGTTCGACCCCCCGGCCGTCCGGGTCGACACTGGAACGACCGTCACCTGGGAGTGGACCGGCGAGGGGGGCCAGCACAACGTCGTCGCGGAGTCGGGTGCTGACTTCGAGTCCGAACTGACCGGCGAGGCTGGCTTCACCTTCGAGCGGACGTTCGAGGAGAGCGGCGCTGTCACGTACTTCTGCCGGCCACACAAAGCCCTCGGAATGAAAGGCGTCGTGGAGGTGCTGTAGATGTTCGGAACGTACGAATACGACGACGACGGCTTCCGCACGTGCTCGGTGACGGGACTGGACATCCACAGGTCCGCCGAGGACATGGTGAAACTGTTCGGCGTGACGGCGATCGTCTCGCTGGCATTCGGTGGCATCTTCGCGATCTTCGTCGTCTTGACCCGCTGGGAGGTCGTCGGCCTGCTCTCCCCGGGCGACTTCTACACGTATCTCTCGATGCACGCGTGGCTCCTGCTGGTCTTCTGGATGGTGTTCATGGAGATCGCCGTCCTGTACGTGGGTGGCCCGTTCGTCCTCGGGCGAAAACTCCCGTGGAAGCGCCTCTCACAGGCGGCGTACGCGCTGATGGCCGGTGGCGCGGTGACGATCCTCACCGCGATCTGGCTCACCGAGCAACCGAATCAGGCGCCACTGCTGACCTCCTACGTCCCACTGCCGTCCTCGGAGTGGTTCTATCTCGGTGCGATCGTCTTCCTGCTGGGGGCACTCGTCGCGGCGCTGCCCTTCCTCGCGACGATCTGGAAGGAGAAACGGCAGAACCCCCACGGGACGATGCCGCTCGTCGCCTTCGGCGCGTTCATCACCTCGATCGTCGCCGCGGAGGCCATCGTCGGTGGACTCGTCACCTACATCCCGACGTATCTCTGGCGGATCGGGGTCTTCCCGGCGCTCGATGCGGCGTGGTACCGGCAGATGTACTGGATCATGGGTCACGGGACCCAGCAGATCAACCTCCTGGCGATGATCACGATCTGGTACTTCATGACCCACGTGGTCGGGGGTGCCGAGGTCGCCAGCGAGAAAGTCTCACGCACGGCCTTCGTGCTCTACCTGTTTTTCATCAACATGGGCGCGGCCCACCACCTGATGGTGGACCCGGGCCTCTCGCCGGCCTGGAAGATCTGGAACACCTCCTACGCCGCGTACGGCGCGGTCCTGGCGAGCATGATTCACGCGTTCGCCATCCCTGCGGGACTCGAAGTCGGACGCCGCAAGCGCGGCAAGGGTGGTGGCGTCTTCGGCTGGCTCAAGACCGCACCGTGGAGCGACCCCGGTTTCTCGTCTATCGTGATGAGCGTCATCCTCTTTGGCTTCCTGGGAGGCATCACCGGCGTCATGATGGGCCAGATGCAGCTCAACATGACCTGGCACAACACGCTGGCCGTGCCGGGTCACTTCCACGCCACCGTGGTCCTCGGGACGACGCTGGCGTTCATGGGGCTGAGCTACTACGTCCTCAGACTGGTCTTTGGCCGCGAGTGGGTCCTGAAACCGCTGGCGGTCATCCAGCCGTATCTCTACGCCGGTGCGATGAGCATCACGGTCCTCATGATGATGTACATCGGCATCCTGTTCGGTGTCCCGCGTCGTCACCCCTCGGTGATGGACATCCCGGGTACCGACTTCAGCTTCGCCGCCGCCAAGCCACTGTTTTTCATCTTCGGCATCGCCGCGCTGGTGGCGATCCTCGGCGGGGCACTGTTCGTCGTCGTCGCCGTCGGAACGCTGCTCGGTGGTGACAAGTACGAGGGTGCGCTCCCGGTCGAGCGGCCCACCGCCGTCGCCGACGGTGGTCCCGCGAGCGACGCGAACGGGACGTCGTCGGACGGGCAGTCCGACGGAAGTGACGACGACGAGGAAGGCATGGCCCACCACATGCTGAGCATGCGCGGGACGTTCATCCTCGCGCTCGTGTTCTTCGCCGTGTTCGTCGTGATGATGGCACTGAACTGGTTCCTGCTCAGCGGCCTCTGGAAGATCGGGTGACCACCATGCAGGACACCCACACCCCGTCGCTGACTCGCTCGCTCCTCTCGCTGTCCAAGCCCCGGATCGTCGCGCTGCTCACGCTGACGGGCGTAACCGCTGTCTTCGCAGCCGGTGGGTTACCGCTCGTCGAACTCGCAGCGTTCGTCCTCGCCGGGATCGGCATGGCCGGTGGCTCGGCCGCGCTGAACTGCTACTACGACCGGGATATCGACCCCGAGATGGAACGCACTGCCGACCGCCCGCTCGCGACGGGGCACGTCTCGCCGTGGGTCGCACTCGCGTTCGGAACGGGGCTGCTCGCTGCCGCGACGGCCGTCGGACTGCTCGTGCTCCCTGCCGTCTCGGTCGGGTACATGTGGCTCGGCGTCGCGAGTTACGTCGGCCTCTACACCGTCTTGCTGAAGCGACGCCACTGGCTGGGGGTCGTTCTCGGCGGGTCCGCGGGGTCGTTCCCCGTACTGGCCGGCTGGACCGCGGTCCACCCCGTCGCGGTCCCCGCAGCGCCGGCACTCTTGATGGCTCTCCTCGTGTTCGTCTGGACGCCCGCTCACGCGTGGGCGCTCGCTGTCGTCTACCGTGAGGATTTCGCTGCCGTCGCCATCCCGACGTTGCCGGTGGTCACCGACCCCGCTCGGACCCGGCGTGCCATCTGGCTGTCGGCACTGCTGACAGTCCTGACGGCCGCCGCACTGGTCCCGTTCGCGGGCCCGGTCTACGCTGGTGCGCTCGCTGCCGGCTCGGTGCTGTTCCTGCTGGCCTACCGCGGGTTCCTCACGGCAGGGACGGACTCGACGGCTGTCCGAGCCTTCTTCACCTCGAACGTCTATCTCGCGCTGTTGTTCGTCGGCTGGGCCGTCGACGGCTCGCTCGCGGCCGGACCAGCGGGTGCTCTCGGCAGCGCCGGTCTCTCGGCGATGCTGATCGGCTGGCTCTGGTCGCGGCGGCCCCGTCTCGGCGGGGTCCCGGCTGCGCCGGGACCAGACCTGCCTGCACTCGCGACTCGCGCGTACCACCGCGTCGTCACCGCCGAGGCGCCGTGAATGGAGGCGAACATATTCGTGACAATTCCCCTGTCCGGAGACAGCCTAGCAATCGATAGCGACCATCTGCTGTGATTTGAATGAGTCAGGAATCAGTCGAGTCCCCGTTGGAATGGACGCGCCGGGCCGCCGGTAACACCTGGAAGGCCGTCAAGAGCGTTTACTGGGCAAATTCACCGAGCTGGCGGTTTCTCAAGAGTGGCGCGCTGGTCTTCTTTGGGTTTTTCTTCTGGATGGCCGCGAACGTACTGCTTTCCTTCCAGTCGTCCTGGGAGTGGCTCTACTACCCGATGGCTTACGGGTTCGTTCTCGTCCTCTACGGGCCGTTCCATCACGTCGTCGTGATTCCGCTGGCTGTCCGTCTGCGCCGGGGAGGCCGCACTCGACTGAGCAAGCGACTGCCGAACGCCAGTCTCGCGGTGTTTTTCGCCATCGTCGTCGTTATCGGCACGGCCCCACCCGGCGTGATGGCCTTCGACTTCCAGTCGGCCATCGAGAGCTCGACGGGGACCGATATCGACCCGAGCCTGCTCTGTACGAAGAGTGTCAACGACGGAACCACCGAGGTCCACTGTCACCTCACCGAGTCGCGCGGGATCGACCACGTCCAGGTCGTGAGTAGCGGCGAGGTGGTTACCACCGACGAGGACCCCCCATTCGAGTTCACCGTCAGTGAGGACGAACTCTCGACGGTGACCGGGCAGAAACAGTTCCAGGTGGTGTTGCGTGACGGTGACGGGAACACTGTCCGCCGCTACACCCGGACGCTCGCGATGATCGAGGAGGCCGACTGATCTCGGTGGGGCTAGTGGTCGACGGCTCTTGCCAGTCGACACTCGGTTCGCTCACGTCGAGTGATCCGGCGTGCAAAGACCGCCGGACGCTGGCTTGACCCGCGGCTACTGCACGACTCGCTCGCCGAACACGACCCGAGACAGGGGACCCCGTCGCGGAGGTGTCGCCGAAGACGACGCCAGTAGAGTCGCTCGGCCTCGTCCGGTGTCTGACACGTGATACCACGTCGAAAGGTTTAGTCCGCCGGTCGTGCAAGGGAGGGGTAATGGCGGAGACCTGTTCGACCTGTGGACTCCCCGACGAACTCTGCGTCTGCGAGGACGTGGCAAAGGAGGCCCAGGAGATCACGATCAGGGTCGACGAGCGGCGGTACGGTAAGGAGATGACGATCATCGAGGGACTGGACCCGAACGACGTCGACGTTGACGACCTCGCGTCGGATTTGAAATCGGCGTTCGCCTGCGGTGGGACTGTCGAGGAGGGGACGATCCAGCTCCAGGGCAATCACTCCGACCGGGCGCGAGAGGAACTCCGGGAGCGGGGATTCTCCGTGTCCTGAGAGGCACGCACGAATCCGGTACGGTCAGCGCTCGACGCGCTCCCAGGTGTCGGACTCGATGGTCGCGCCGGGACAGCTCGGGTAGTAAATCGCGAGTTCGTCCTCCGACTCTGTCGCCTGCAGGTCCGGGCCGTTCTCGCCCTCGCAGTTGCTCTCGGGATAGGCAAACGGCGTCTCGCGGGCGGGAATCTCATCGATGCTCCGGTACTCGGTGGCGTCCGCCGTGGTCGGCGGTGCCGATTCGATTCCGTCCTGCCCGCTCCCGTCCCCGGTCACGTCCGCGTCCTCCCTCTCGGTCGAGGTACCGACCGGCCGCGACTGGAACCCCATCACACGCCGCCGACAGGACGCCACGAACGACCGAGCCGCGCGCACGAATCTCGTAGCCAGGGACGCGCCCGGAGCGGACTCCACTCCCTCCGGAGCGTCGTCTTCGAAGGGTTGCTGGGAGGGCGTGTTACCCATACACACAGATAGGCGTGGCACTACAAAACGGTTGTGACGAGACAGTGGCTGCGAGGTTCGGCGGGGATAGGATTATGTCATCGCCCGACGTGGCCGGGCACACAGTGACTGCGAACCGAGCCACGGTCGGGGAGGTGCCCGAGGACATGGTCCAGGTGCTCGACGCCGACGGGCGAGTGCTGGACGACGCGGCGGTTCCGGACCTGCCCGACGAGCAGTTCGTCGAGATGTATCGTGAGATGTGGCTCGCCCGCCACCTGGACGAGCGCGCCATTTCCCTCCAGCGCCAGGGCCGCATGGGGACCTACCCCTCGCTGGCGGGCCAGGAGGCCGCCCAGATCGGGACGACCCACGCGCTTTCCGACTCCGACTGGATACTCTACCAGTACCGCGAACACGGGGCCGTCGTCCACCGCGGGCTCGCCCCCGAATACCTCCTCTACTGGCAGGGCCACGAGGCCGGCAACGAGTGGCTAGCCGAGAAGAACGTTTTCCCAATCAACATCTCCATCGGGAGCCACCTCCCCCACGCGACTGGACTCGCGTGGGCCGCGAAACTGAAAGGTGAAGATACCGTCTTCGCCTGTCACTTCGGCGACGGCGCCACGAGCGAGGGCGATTTCCACGAGGCGCTCAATTTCGCCGGTGTCTTCGACGTCCCCGCGATCTTCGTCTGTAACAACAATCAGTACGCTATCTCCATCCCACGGGAGGAACAGACCGCGAGCGACACTATCGCCCAGAAGGCAGAGGCTTACGGCTTCGACGGGATTCAGGTCGACGGGATGGACCCGCTCGCGAGCTACCAGGTGATGAAAGCCGCCGTCGAGAAGGCACGGGACCCGGACGAGGACCAACTGCGCCCCTCGCTCATCGAGACCGTCATGTATCGCTTCGGCGCTCACACGACCGCCGACGACCCCTCGGTCTACCGCGAGGAGGAGGAAGTCGAGCGGTGGCGCGAGCGCGACCCACTCCCGCGGATGGAGCGGTTCCTCCGGGACCGCGGCCTGGTCGACGACGAACGCCTCGACGCCATTCACGAGGCGGCCCGCGAGCGCGTCGCCGAACTCGTCGACGAAGCAATGGGCTACGAACCGGACCCCGAGCAGCTGTTCGAAAACGCCTACGAGGCACCGACGCCGCGGGTCCGCGAGCAGCGGGAGTACCTGCGAGAACTCCGGCAGCGTCACGGCGACGACGCACTGCTGGACGAGGACTGACTACAGTTCGATCCGTTCGACGATCTGGTCGGGCTGTTCGTGTTCGTTGACGGCGACGATACGAACGTGCTCTTCGAGCCCCGAATCCCGGAGTTTGGCCTTCAGGAGGTTGTCGACCTGGTAGACCCCGGCGGCGTTGTTCATTTCGATCTCGACGAGGACTCCCTTCTCGTCGCCCGGCCGCAGACTGACCCGCTTGATGGCCTGACTCGAGACCGTGTTGATGCCACGGCCGCCCTGTTCGTAGGGGATGCGCGAGCGCCCCTTCTCCATGTCCAGCGCGTCCGCGACCCTGACTACGCCAGCCTCGGTCGTCAGCGGGTTCTCCTCGGTCGTGTGACAGAGAATGGCGTGGAGGATTTCGCCTCTCATCCGGACGGTTTCGGCGACGTCGTAGAAGCCGAGGTCGTCGAGCACGCGGTCGAGGATGTCCGCGGCCAGCGGGATCGAGTAGTAGGTGTGGTCGTCGCGGTGGACGACGTGTCCGATGTCGTGCAGTTCGGCCGCGAGGGCGACGACGACCGCCTCGTCGGCCTCGTCGAGTCCCTGATCGGTCGCGCCGTTGAACTCGACGCCGGCACCTTTCAACAGGTCGTAGAGACACATCGCCCGGTTGCGGACGATGCTGACGTGTTTCTTCCCGTGGTCGTTGTACCGCATACGGTCGACCGGGTTGACGTTCTGGGCCTCCAGGTAGGCGGTGATTTCGGCGTCGTCGTCGACGTACGCGAGGGCTTCGTTGACGCGCTCGTCGGGGAACGCGTGGTCGGCGTCGGGGTCGTAGACGCGGCCGCCCCGCGTGTCGTCTGCATCACTCATGAGGACGCCGACGCGTGCCAGACAAAAAAGGAGTGGGTGGTGCGGTCCGCCTCAGGCCGCTTCGGCCGCGGACTCGACTTCCTCGTAATCGGGTTCGACGCTCGGGTCGTCGCTGACCCAGGCGTAGGTGACCTCGCCGTCACCGTTCACGACGAACACCGCGCGCTTCGCCACGTCGTGGACGCCGAGTTCGGCGAAGTCCATGCCGATGCCGTACTCAGCGATGACCTCCTTGTCGGCGTCGCTGATGAGGCCGAAGTTCAGGTCGAGTTTGTCGCGGAACTCGTTGAGCGCGAACGGGGAGTCGACGCTGATGCCGTAGACCGCCGCGCCGAGGTCCTCGAAGCTCTCCATCCGGTCGCGGAACTCGGTCATCTCGTGGGAGCAGACCGAGGTGAACGCGCCCGGGAAGAACGCGAGGACGAGTGGTGCCTCGTCGAGCCGGTCCGAGAGGGTGAATTCGCCGATGTCGCCGTCGGCAAGCGGTGCCGTGAAGTCCGGAGCAGTATCGCCTTCTGAAACCATCGGAGAGACATACACGGACGCGCACAATGATAGTTGCGTTCGGTACCGCCCCCGTTCACAGGAGCAAAAAGCCTATAATCAGCCTTCGGCTACCTTGAGATACACATGACCGGAGCTATTCCGTTGTTCGGGGGCATTCCCGGTGGGCCCGAGATGCTCGTCATCCTGCTCATCGCGATCCTCCTGTTCGGCGCGAACAAGATCCCGAAACTCGCCCGCTCCTCGGGCGAGGCCATCGGCGAGTTCCAGAAGGGGCGCGAGGAAGTCGAACAGGAACTCCAGCAGATGCAAGAGGGCGAGACCAAGTCCGCCGACGACACCGCGACCACGGCCGCGGAGGCCACCGAGGAAACGACCGAGAGTACGGCGACCGAAACCGAGAGCGCATCCACGGGCAGCACGGGCGGCAGCAGCGAGTAACTCCCGCGTCCGTCTTTTTTCGAGACCGCGTTCCCAGCCGCCGGTCCCGTCACTCGCTCTCGCCGTGGACGACTTCGAGTCGTACTTTCTGGCCGCCCTCGGGCGTCGAGACGTGTATCGTCCGCCCGCTGAGTTCCACCTCCATATCCTCGTAGTCGTAGTCCTCTCCGGGGTCGGGTGCGAGGATCAGCGAACCGTCCGGCCCGGACCTGAACGTCACAACGTCGCGCATACCCGGGCCTCGCCCGGTCGGCGCAAAAACCTGCCGCCGAGGATTAGATCGTCGGGTGCTTCCGATGTTGTGGATGTAAAGCGCGTCGTTGAGACAGAAGGCCCACCCTCAAGGAAGCCGCGCTAGCGGCTGAGTAGGGTGGGGTAGTTCACAGTTCGTTGCCGCAGTCACGACACTCGAACTCGAAGCGGCCGTCGTCGGTGAGGCTCATCGCGTGGTCTGTCTCTTCGTCGCACTCGCTGCAGAACAGGAGGGCGTCGATCTGGTCCCAGTCGTGGCGGGCGCCCGGTGCGCCCATCGCGAGGCCACGGAGCGGGCCGTCACCACTGTTGCGGCCGGTCTGGTACTCGCCGGGTTCGAACCGGATGGCCTCGTCGGTCCCGATCACGTGCTCGTCGTCGGGCGTCTCGAACGTCGCCTCACCTTCGAGGACGTAGAACACTTCCTCCTGGTCGTGGTGGCGGTGCATCCCCCCGGAGAAGGACTCCTCGGGCTGGAGCTCGAAATAGTTGAACGCGAAGTCCGTCGTCCCGAGCGCCTGTGAAACGGGTTTCCGAATCGACTGATCGGCGACGGGGTTGGTCTGGACCTGCACGTCGTCGAGTGATACTTTCTCCATACACGGCGATGTGACGGCCGGTACCTAAGCGTTTCCAAGAAAAGAAACGGTTTTTCGGCCGGTGGTCCAACGGTCGGTAGGGCGTGTGGCCTAGTGGACAGGGCGAGGGGTTCCTAACCCCTCGATCCCGGGTTCGAATCCCGGCACGCCCGTGCAACGAGACACGAACGCAGTGAGTGTCGAGTGAACCGGAACCGGGATTCGAAGTAGACCGAGGTTCTGCGCGAAGCGCAGGTTCTCGGGCGTGGTTCGAATCCCGGCACGCCCATCGCTTCGGCCGCGACTGTCCCGCGTCACCACTCTCGACTCATCGCTTTTGCTGACGGAACCGGCCGTCGATTCCATGTCGGGGGTGTCACAACGGGCTCGAGTATCGAACCCGGGACGGCTTCGAGGTCCGACCGACAGCGGGGGGTCGGTCGAAGGAACAGGCTTCCGGGTTTCAATGAGCGTTATCTCGCTCCGACCACCGGCTCAATGACTGGTTTTGTTATTCGATTCGATTGAACAGTTCTGAACTGTCAGGTAATGATATGTGAGCACGACACAACGTCCGGGTGGGTGGTGGACACACATGGCAGCAGGGCACAACCTCTCGACGGGGATCAGGGAGATCGACGCGAAACTGGACGGTGGGTTCGAACCGGGGAGTCTGGTGGCACTCGTCACGTCGCCGAACACGCCGAGTTACGCCGTGTTACACGAGTTGATCCGGCGGCGCCCGACGCTCTATATCTCTACCCTTCGCCCTGCGTCAGTCGTCGAAAACGACCTGCCGGCCGGGGTGGACCGGCAGGCCGACCTCACGCTGGAGGAGGTGGGGAAGGCATCGACCGAGAACTTGATGTTACACGAATTGACCGGAAGCGACATTCACGCGGCGAAGACGACGGAACCGGATCGGCTCTTCGACGAGGTGTTCGACATCGTCAAGCGGATCGACGAGCGCCACAACGTCATCATCGACCCGACGAACCCGCTGGAACGGAACGCCTGTCGCGCCGACTATCGGACGCTCCTGTCCCGGGTGGCCTCACACATCCACGACGCAGACAGTATCGGCGTCTTTCACTGCACGTCGCTCGGAGAGCCACCGGCGTTCCGCGAGACGACGCTGACCGTCGCGGACGTCGTCTGGGAACTGAACACGGTCTCCGACAAGAACGGCGACCTCAAAGTCCGGACGCAGATGCCGAAAAACAGGGGCGGCGATGCACTCCTCGAACGGATGGACCTCGTCGTGAGCGGGTCGAGCGTGACGACCGACCAGAGCAGAACGATCTGAGCGATCCCTGACTCGCCACGCCGTCGCGGTCAAGTCGGGGCCGTAACGACGCACCTACCTGTTGCTGGTCGTGCCCGGACTGCGGAGTGGAAATGTTTTTGTCGAATAGCAATAGATAGAAAATATCTCGCTTGGGGGCGAGAGGGATATGGGACTGACCGATCAGATACGCGGCGGAATCTTCGGGGTATCGGAGAGCAACACGACGGCGCTGAAACACGGGACGCTCCTGGTGATGAACCTGGAGTTGATCTCGATGTTCCTGTCGGGGACGGGGAGCTACACGCTTCTCGTCTGTGGCGGGATCGTGACCGGTCTACTCTGTCGTGGGACGCTCAAAACGGCGCTGTGGCACGGGCTCGCGGCCGGCGTCATGGGCGGGTTCGTGATTTCGTTCGTGTTCGCCGGTCAGTACGGCGCGCTCGGCTGGAAGGTGAACCCGAAACTGCTCGTGACCCTGCTGGGCGGGGACCTGTACTGGCTCTACGAGCTGACGCCGATCGTCGCGTTCGTGGGGATCATCGGCCTCGTCGTGGTCGACGTGATGCTCGGTGCCGGTATCGCCGGGGCCGTCCGGACGGGGATCGACCAACTCGACGCGACCGACAGCGAGGGTGCGGCGACGGCCGACGAGTGACCGGCGGGCTTCCACTGGCCTTTTTATTCGCCTTCTGAAGCAAGGAATTTATACGGGGGGTCACGAACGATCAGATGGACGTATGTCCGACCGCGACGCGTCAGGCTCCGAACGGAAGGGGAACAGGGACGAGGGGACAACTGACGACGACGGGCGTTTGCCCACACCCGGCGGACTCCGCGCGATGGTCTGATCGGGCGCTCCCCGAGCGCCCGTTCCGACTGCCGGAGTGTATCGTCGGATGCGTTCTCCCCGCTCGTGCGCGACTGTGAGTGGCTGCTCCGCCCGGAGTACGGCCCGGTCTGCTCCGCTCGACCGCCGTTCAGGGGAACAGCGCGGTGGTGTCGGGGTCGGTTTCGATCCGCCGGTACTCGCGCCCGTCGCGTTCGACGATGCCGTGGGCCTGAAGATGCTCGAGGTGTGCGCTGGCCTCGCCGGGGCCATGCAGGATGTGGATGTTCGAGAGGTCGCCGAAGAGGTGCGCGCTGATGCGCCAGGGTGTCGCCGGTTCGTGTTCGGCGAGGGCAGCGAGGACGTTCTCCGTCCGCTCGCGGTGGTGGTCGATGATCTCGCGAGCGCGTGCGGTCGGGTCCTCGATGGGGTACCGGTGCCCCGGGTGTGCGCGGTCGAAGCCCGCGTCGGCGACGCTGTCGAGCGTCGAAAGGTACTGCGCGAGCGCACCGTCGACGCGCACGTCCGCACCACCGACGTTCGGGGTGTACTCCGGCAGGAGCGCGTCGCCACTCAGGAGTTCCTGCCCGTTTGCCCCCTGGCGGACGTACCCGGTCAGACCCGCCGTGTGGCCGGGCAGGTGCATCGCTTCCAGTTGCTCGTCGCCGGCGGCGACCGACTCGCCGGGCGCTATCGGTTCGACCGTTGCACCGGTCCCGTTCAGCCGCTCGTCACCGTCGAGGAAAGCGAGCAGTTGCTCCTGTGCTGCTGCCGGCATCCCCCACTCGTCGAACAGGCGCTCGTGGCTGGCGTCCATGTCCGCCTCGGCGTCGGGGTCGTGTTCCACCAGCGGGGCATCGGCGGCATGACAGCGGACCGTCGCCCCGCTTTCGGCCTGGATTTCGCCGGTCAGACCCGCGTGGTCGGCGTGGAAGTGCGTCAACAGCACCTGCTCGATGGCAGCGAAGCCGACACCGGCCTCGGCGAGGCCGTCTTCGAGCTGTTCCCGCGTCTCCGGCGTCGAGACACCGGTATCGACCAGCGTCGTCGGTCCGTCGCCGTTGAACAGGTACGCGTTGTTCAGCCCCTCGAAGAAGGAGTTCTCCAGCTGAATGCGCTTCACGCGTCGATCACCCCGACGCGACCGCCGCCGGCGACGCCGGGTGACAGACCGACCGTGTCGCCGGCGGAGAGTGTCGTCGCTTGCCCGTCACGGTCACGGATGTTCTCGTCGTTGACGAGGACGTTCACGTGTGGGCGAATCTCCCCGTCGCTCGTGAACAGGAGCGAGTCCAGCCCCTCGTACTCCACGGCGAGGTCGCGCAGCGCGTCCTCGGCCGTCGTTCCTTCTGGGAGGTCCCGCGTCACCGACTTCGTTCCGATGGCGTCCCTGACCGTCGCGTAGGAGACGAACTCCACGTCCATACCCACGCTATCGCTCGATCCCGCATAAATCCACATCCCGGGCCTCGTCGCCGTGGCCGTGGACGGTGCTCGCGCCGTACCGACGGGGGATACATCGTTTGTCGAAATCACATCTTCTACTTCCATCGTTGTTCTCTCTCCCTCTAATGGTGACCAGTGTATTCTATCTTGCCCCGAGTCGTAACCAAACGGTTACAAATCCCCGGTGTGAGTTGGCCGAACATGGGACTCGTTCGCGCATCGGAAGAACGGTTCGAGGAACTGCCAGGCTACCCGTGGGACCAGGAGTACGTCGACGTCGGCGGCCCGGAGATGGCGTACGTCGACGTCGAGGGCGACGGTGACGAGACGTTCCTCTGCCTGCACGGCGAACCGACGTGGTCGTACCTCTACCGGAAGATGATCCCGACGCTGTCGGACGTGGGTCGGGTGGTCGCACCCGACCTCGTCGGCTTCGGCCGGTCGGACAAGTTCGAAGCCCAGGAGGACTACACATACGACCGGATGTACGACACGGTCGAGACCTTCGTCGAGGAACTCGATCTGACCGATATCACCCTGGTCTGCCAGGACTGGGGCGGCCTGCTCGGCCTGCCGGTCGCGGCGAACAACCCCGACCGATTCGCCCGACTGGTGCCGATGAACACCGGCCTCATGGACGGGACGGCGGGGATGCCGGACGTCTGGCACGACTTCAAGGACATGGCGAAGGAGGACCCGAACTTCGACGTGGCCCAGCTCGTCGACGGGGGTTGCCTCTCCGACCTCGACGAGGACGTGAAAGCCGCATACGGCGCGCCGTTCCCCGACGAATCACACATGGCCGGCGCGCGCATCATGCCGAGTCGCGTCCCCACCGACCCCGAGATGGAAGGAGCCGACACCATCGGCGACGCCCGCGAGACCTTCGCGGACTGGGAGAAACCGGTGTTCGTGCTCTTCTCGGACTCCGATCCCATCACGCACGGCGCTCGTGACGACCTGCGTGACCTCTTCCCGACCGCCGACGAACAGCCCGACACCTGGATAGAGGGTGGCGCGCACTTCCTGCAGGAGGACAAAGGCGAGACGGTCGCCGCGGAGATCGTCGACTTCGTCGAGCGGACCTGACGGCGGCGTGGCGGTCGTGCCGCGCCCGCGTCTCGGCTGTCAGGCGTCGTTGACGACGATAGCGCCGTGGCCGCCGAAGATGCGGTGGTCGCCGCAGCCGTAGAGATAGACGCCCGGTTCGTCGAGCGTCACCGAGTAACTCCCTCGCGCGCTGCTCGTGGACTCGCTGTTCGAGACCTCCGTCGGCGTCTCCTCCCAGTCGATGGAGTGGTTGCCGCCGCGGCCGGTCCAGTCGAACTGGATCTCGGCTCCCGGGTCGACCAGCGGCGCGATGGGACGGAAGCCGTAGGCCCCATCCTCCGTGTCGGCGCCGACCGTGATCTCGACGGTGCTCTGCCCCCGCTGGTCGCTCAGCCGCCCGGAGTACTCGTAGTCCGCGAGCCAGTCGTCGACCCGCGGATAGCCGCTGAGGGTCTGTGGCTCCTCGACGAGGACCGCGCCCCGCATCCCGAAGTTACTGTGTGTGTCACACTCGTAGAGGTACAGCCCGGTCTCCTCGAAGGTGACCTGGAACGAGAGACCGCCACCTTCCCGGGGGTCGCCGCTCCGGAACTCCCCGTTGCGCGCGGAGACGTTGTGTGCGCCCCCTTCGCCGCGCCACTGCCAGAAAACCGAGTTGCCGGACTGGATGCGAACCGCCGGCGGGGAGAACGCGAAGGCACCGCCGTTGCCGTCTGCGCCGACCTGGACGCTGACCCGGTCCTCGCCCCGACGGTCCTGGATCGTCCCGTTGTAGTTCGAGGTGTTCTGGAGCCAGCTGTCGATCGCGCCCTCGGGATCGGCGTAGGGCGTGCGCTGACTCTCCGTCGCCTGAACCGTCTGCTGCTCGGGCTGTTCGGTCGGCTCCGGGACCGTCTCCGTCGGCTCCGGTGCCGTCGTCGCCTCCGTCGACGTGGCCGTCGCCGTCGTCTCGTCGGTGTCCTCGTCGTCGTCCTCTTCCTCCGTCTCCTCGGAACCGCCGCCCGAACAGCCGGCGATCCCGACCGCCGACGACGCGAGCCCGATTCGAATGAACGTTCGCCGCTCTGGTGTCCACGTCATAGAGAACTACGTTACCGCCCGCAAATATAAATTCCCTGACTTCAGCGGGCGGGGCTGATTAGTGGCCGGCGTCCCAAGCGGTCTTCATGGACGCTATCGCAGGGGGACGGGGCCGTTGACCGTCCTCGTACTGGGGGACCAGCTCACCCGCCGCCACGGCCCCGTGGCACGACGAGAAGACGAGCGTGTCCTCATGATCGAAGCCAGCGCGTTCGCCCACCGACTCCCCTATCACCCCCACAAACTGACGACCGTCTTCAGCGCCATGCGGCACTTCCGGGACGAGTGCCGAGCCGAGGGGCGGACGGTCGACTATCATCGCGTCGAGACGTTCGCCGACGGGTTCGCGGCGCACTTCGACGCCCATCCCGACGACGAACTCGTCGTCATGCGGCCGGCGAGCCACGGCACCGCCGAGCGCCTGCACGAACTGGTCGCCGACGCCGGCGGCACGCTGACCGTCGTCGAGAACGAGGCGTTCCTCTGCTCGCCCGCGGACTTCGACGAGTGGGTCGGCGACGCCGACCGACTCAAACACGAGCGATTCTACCGGTTCATGCGCCGCGAAACCGGCTATCTGATGGACGGCGACGAGCCCGTCGGCGGCGAGTGGAACTACGACGAGGAAAACCGCGAGACGCCGCCCGAGGATTACGACTCGCCCGAGCCGCCGGCCTTCGAGATCGACGAGACGACTGCCGAGGTCCACGAGTGGGTCCGTGAGACCTTCGACGGCGGCTACGACGACCCACCCTACGGCGGCGACTGGGCCGACCCAGCGTGGAACGGCGACAGTTTCCCGTGGCCCGTCACTCGCCGGCAGGCCTGCCACGCACTCGACACCTTCGCGACCGAACGGCTCGACCGCTTCGGCCACTATCAGGACGCGATGCGCGACTCGGAGTGGGCGCTCCAGCACAGCCTGCTCTCGACGGCGCTCAATCTCGGCCTGCTCCACCCCGCGGAGGTGGTCGAGCGCGTCGTCGAGGAGTACGAATCCCGGGACGTCCCCCTCAACAGCGTCGAGGGGTTCGTCCGCCAGGTGCTCGGCTGGCGGGAGTTCCTCAGACACGTCTACCGGCGGGAGATGCCCGAACTGGCAGACGCAAACCAGCTGGGCGCTGCCGAGGACCTGCCCGAGTTCTACTGGACCGGCGAGACCGACATGGCCTGCCTCTCGGACGTGATCGACGGCGTCCGAGCGCGCGGTTACTCCCATCACATCGAGCGGCTGATGGTCCTCTCCAATTTCGCGCTCACGTACGGCGTCGAGCCCGCACAGTTGAACCGCTGGTTCCACGCCGCCTACGTCGACGCCTTCCACTGGGTGACGACGCCCAACGTCGTCGAGATGGGCCTGTTCGGTGCCGGCGTGTTCGCCACGAAGCCATACGCCTCCTCGGCGAACTACGTCGACAGGATGTCCGACTACTGCTCGGGCTGTCCGTACTACAAGACAAAGACCACTGGTGACGGCGCCTGCCCGTTCAACGCCCTCTACTGGGACTTCCTCGGGCGCAACGAGGACGAACTGCGCTCGAACCACCGGATGGGGCTGGTCTACAGCCACTGGGACGACAAAGACGAGGACGAACGCGAGGAAATCAGGGACCGGGCCGCGGAGATCAGGGAACTGGCCGAATCGGGCGACCTCTGATAGCCCGCGAGAAAGGGGCGGTCGCCGCTCAGCGCCGCAGGAAACCGAGCAGGCGATAGTCCTCGTCCGGCGTGTACTTCCGGAACAGGAGGCTGTTCGCCAGCACGGAGACGCTGGAGAGTGCCATCGCGCCGGCCGCGAGCACGGGCTGGAGCAGGCCGAGCGAGGCCAGCGGAATCATCGCCGTGTTGTAGCCCAGCGCCCAGAAGAGGTTCTGTTTGATCTTCGCGAGCGTCCCCTCGGAGACGCGAATGGCCTTCAGCACGTCCTGTGGATCCGAACGCATGAGCGTCACGTCCGCGGCCTCGATTGCCACGTCCGTCCCGCTCCCGATGGCGACGCCGACGAACGCCGCCGCGAGCGCGGGCGCGTCGTTGACGCCGTCGCCGACCATCATCGCCCGCCGGCCGTCGGACTGGATCGCTTCGATGGCGTCCGCCTTGTCCTCGGGAAGGACACCGGCGCTGACGTTCTCGGCGGGAATGCCGACCTCCTCGGCGACCGCCTCGGCGGTCCGCTCGTTGTCGCCGGTGATCATGTGGACGTCGAGGCCGCGGTCCCGGAGCGCCGACACGGCCGCCTTCGCGGACTCCTTCACTGTGTCCGCGTCGGCGACGACGCCGACGACCTCGCCGTCCAGCGCGACGAGCATCGCCGTCTTGCCCTCGCGTTCCAGGCGTTCCATCGCGTCGAGGGCCGGCGCGGGGTCGACGCCCTCGTCTTCGAGCAGTTTGCGGTTCCCGACCAGGACCTCGCCGTGGCTCGTCGTCGCGCGCACGCCGTGGCCGGGGACGTTCTCGAAGTCCTCGGGCTCTTCGGGGTCGATGCCGCGCTCGCGGGCGCCCTCGACGATGGCCTGCGCGAGCGGGTGTTCGCTCCCGCGTTCGGCGCTGGCCGCGACTTCGAGGACGAAATCCTCGTCGACCGCTCGCTCGAGTCGACCGCCGTCGGCGACTGTCTCGCCACCGTCGGCGGCCGCGCCGTCGACGACTTCAACGTCGGTCAGGCGCATCTCGCCCTCGGTGAGCGTCCCGGTCTTGTCGAAGACGACCGTGTCGGTGTCGCGGACGCGTTCGAGCACGTCGCCGCCCTTGAAGAGGACGCCGTTGCGCGCGCCGATGGAGGTCCCCACCATCGTCGCCGCCGGCGTCGCCAGGCCCAGCGCACAGGGACAGGCGATGAGGACGGCGCTGGCGAACACGAGCACCGAGAACTCGAAGAGGGGGATCGTCCCGCCCGCGACCGTCGGGCCGCCGGCGACGACGCCCCACAGCGGGAGCGCGTCGACGAAGCCGCCGAGTGCTCCGGGGAAGAGGTACCAGAGAGTGGCCCACAGCAGGGCGTTCGCGATGACCGCGGGGACGAAGTAGGCGCTGATGCGGTCGGCGACGTTCTGGATGTCGGGCTGGCGGCTCTGGGCCTCCTTGACCATCGAGACGATCTGCTGGATGGCTGTCTCCGACCCGACCTTCGTGGCCTCGACGACGAGCACGCCGTTCTGGTTGACCGTCGAGCCGACGACCTCGTCGCCCTCCGATTTCTCCACGGGGACGGACTCGCCGGTGACCATCGACTCGTCGACCGCGGACTCGCCGTCGACGACGACGCCGTCCGTCGGCACCTTCTCGCCCGGCCGGACCTTCATGCGGTCGCCGGGTTCGACCTCGTCGACGGGGACCTCGCGTTCGGTCCCGTCGTCGCCGGACTCCGTCCGGCTGCCAGAGGCGTCGTCCGACGCCTCGCTGTCGTCCACGAGCGTCGCCGTGTCGGCCTCCATCTCCAGCAACTGCCGGATGGCGTCGCCGGCCTGCCCCTTCGAGCGGGCTTCGAGGTAGTTACCCAGCGTGATGAACACGAGGATGAGCGCGGCCGTGTCGAAGTACAGCCCCTGCCCGGCGATGAGGCCGAGCAGGACGGCGACGCTGTAGAAGTACGCGGTCGAGGACCCCATCGCGATCAGCACGTCCATGTTCGCGCGGCCGTTCTTCACGAGCGCCTGGTAGGAGTTCTCGTAGAACGGCTTCCCCAGCGCGTACTGTACCGGCGTCGCGAATGCGAAGGCGACCCAGCCAAAGGAGAGGCCGAACACCGAATCCGGGAACGTCCCCGGGAAAAAGAGGTGTTCGGCCATCATCGCCAGCAACGGGAGCGACAGCGCCGCCCCGAACAGCGTCAGGCGCTTCTGTCGCTCGATCTCTTCCCCGCGGGCGGCGTCTTGCCGTTCCTGGGTTGACTGTCCGTCCGCGTCGTCGCCGGCGGCGCCGTCGTCACGCACAGGCGAATATCCAGCATCCTCGATAGCGTCGTAGAGCGCGCCTCGGTCGGTGTCCGCGGGGTTGTACTCGACGCGTGCCTCGTCGGTCGCGTAGTTGACCTCGGCGTCGATTACGCCCGGCGTCGACAGCAGTGCCTCCTCGTTGGTCTCCGCGCAGTTCGCACACGACATGTCCGTGATGGGGACGGTCACGGTCGCGCGTGCGGGGTCGTAGCCGGCCTCCTCGACGGCCGCGTAGATTTCCGCCAGCGACGCCCGCTCGGGGTCGTACGTCACCGACCCCTCGTCGGTCGCGTAATTGATGCTGGCTTCCTCGACCCCCTCGATCCCTTCGGCCGACTCCGTGATCGTCGCTGCGCAGTTCGCACAGCTCATCCCGCCGATCTCCAGCCTGGTCGTTCTCGATACCATTGTCCTATCTATACCTAGGGCCCCCTCGTTCAAGCGGTTTGTTCTTTATATAGTTCGACCGAGAACCCTCCAGACACTCGAATCCAAAGCATTACTGCCAGTTTTCTTGTCCGATGTAAGTCACCCCGGGAGCGCGATGTTGATGACGGCGACCACGAGCCCGGCCAGTCCCATTCTGGCGCCGGCGACGAGCCAGGACTGTTGTGAGATGCTTCCCATGTAGGCACCGAACACGAAGAGGAGGCCAACGCCGACCGCGATGGCGGCGAGCGTGGCCCCGAGCATCGACACCGTCGCGGGGGCGAAGGCGTAGGGGAGGATCGGGAGGATGATGCCGATCAAGGGCCCGATCCCGCTCATGGCGGCACTCCGGAGGCGCCGCTCGGACTGTTGCGCCTGGACGCGCGTGCCCTCCAGCCCGGTGAGCATCGCCGTCTCGATCTCCGCCAGCTCGATCCGTTTCTCCGCGCGCTCGATCTCCCAGACGCTCCAGACCCCGGAGGTGGCGAGGCCGACGGCAGCGCCGAGTCCGACTTTCACCACCGTTACGCCCTCCGGGACCCCGGAGAGGTACGAGCCGACGGCGACGCCGATGCTGGTCAGCGTCCCGTCGAAGCCGTTGGAGATGAAGTACCGGCGCGAAATCGCGTCGAAGTGGCGGCCCACCCACGCCCGCATGCGGGAGACGAGTCCCGACATCTCAGTCCTGGGGCGTCTCCCCGGCATCGATGAGACGGTCGCCACAGGCGAGTTCGTCGACGGAGTGGACGCTGGCGCCGAACCCGTCGATGACCGTCCTGACCGCTTCGAAGTCGATATCGTCGCCCTCGAGCGTGAGCTTCACGTTCTCGACCTCACGGTCGTACTCGACGAGCGTCGCGTTCACGCCCTCGACGCCGTCACAGTCGGCGGTGCGACGGGCGAGTTCAGTCATTTCCGGTTCGTGTGGCTTCAACACGTCGAGGACGAGTCGACGGATCGGGACCATACGCCGGCTTCGGCGGCCGTCCACATAACGCTCAGGAGTCGATCCCTTCCTGGAGGGTCTCGTACTGCTCGACGAACTGTGATTCACAGGAGCCACAGCAGAAGTGGTATAGCTCGCCGTCGAGCCGCGCCGTCTCGCCCTCGACGGTGACGGTGTTGCCACACTCGGCACAGGCGGGGGCGAGTTCGGCCTCGCCCATCCCCGGCGACCAGTCCGTATCGGTCAGCAGGTCCACCTCGTAACTCGCGACCGCGTCGAGGTCGACTGCGTCGTCGAGGAGGTCCTCCACGTCGGCGTCCGGGACGGTCGCGGTGACCACCAGCCGCTCGTCGGCGGTGGTGAAGACGTGTTCGATCGGGTCCGCAGTCTCCAGCCCCGCCCGGAGGTCAGCGGCCCGGCCCGGCCGCGCGGTCAGGTCGAGCAGCAGGGGGATGCCCTCCCGCAGCATCGAGCGGTCGATGTCGACAGTGAAGCGGCGGAGCAGGCCGGTCTCCCGGAGGCGGTCGACCCGGTCGGAGACCGCGGGCGCGGAGAGGTCGACGGCCTCGGCGATTTCGCTGTACGGGCGGCGACCGTCCGCCAGCAGGAGATCCAGTATCTGCCGGTCCGTCTCGTCCAGGCCGCGCATCCTACCGCCCCATCGAGTAGAACTCCTCGTTTGGCGTGCCGTCACTGTGTAAAACAACTAAGTGCATGGGGTCACTTGGCATGTGCATGGCGAACCAAGACGACCCTCGTTATCGCTACCAGCGAAACCGGCAATCCATGCAGGAGTGTGACGACATTCCGCAGGCGGATAAGGACGACATAGCAGAGTTCCTTGATGCAATCGACCCGGAGAACCTAACCACGAATTTCGTAAACGAGGACGGCGAAACGGAAACGAAGAGCACCAACACGCTACGGACCTACGTGTATGGACTCAAGCGCGTGGCAGAGGTAACAGATACACCACTCGGGGAGTTCACTGCCGACGATGTGAATGAATTGATGGGGGCGCTTCGTGAGGGGCGGGTCGACCACGAAAACGTCAAAGACGACGGTTATAGTAACTCGTATCTCAAGCCGTGGCAGGCGGCTCTTCGTGGCTTCTATCGGTATCACGATTACGAGGTTGATCCGAACGAGATAGTGATTTTCACGCAGGATAAATCAAGTGTTGACGACCGGGATATGTATACCCGCGAGGAGGTGCAGGCACTTCGTGAAGCGGTCGACAACGCACGCGACAAGTGTATGCTGGAATTGTTCTTGAACACGGGGCAGCGGATTCGAGCGATTCAGACGCTTCGTGTGAAGGACGTGAAGCCGAACGAAGGGGCCACTGGCGTTTACTATCTTAACACGGACATGGAAGGGCTGAAAGGTGCCGACCAGAACGGGGCCAAGCGTCCGCTCCTTGGTGCGAAGCGGGCGGTCAAGGACTGGTTGGACTTTCATCCCAAGAGTGAGAACCCCGAAGCGTTCCTAATCACGCCACGGAACGATCATTCATGGGCCAAGTCCGGCGAGCAACTCTCTCAATCTACGATCCGCCGGACGCTCAAGAAACTGGCCGACGAAGCGGAGATTGACAAGCCACCGAACCCCCACAACTTCCGGCACTACTTCGTGACGATGTGCAAACGGCACTACGACATGGACGACGCCACGGTTAAGCACCT
Source organism: Halorientalis marina (assembly GCF_023028345.1). Taxonomy (GTDB): domain Archaea; phylum Halobacteriota; class Halobacteria; order Halobacteriales; family Haloarculaceae; genus Halorientalis; species Halorientalis marina. The sequence continues at coordinate 1,942,113 of NZ_CP095487.1, forward strand.
TATCGGCCACGGGGAGGGGAGCACGGTCATGGAAACGACCTACCAGCACTTGACCGACGAGGACCACATCAAGGACGCCGAAGTTGAGTTTGGGGTTCGGGACGAAGAGGAAGAATCACCGTTCACACCGCCGGTCTGCCCAACCTGTGACGATAACCTCGCACCGGACGCAAAGGCGTGTGAGGGGTGTGGAACCGTGTTCGCACCGAACGCACAGGCAGCGAAGGACCAAGTTGAATCGGACATGAAGCAGTCTTTCGCCCAAACTGAACCCGGCAGTGACACCCAAGAGAAAGTCGACCAGCTAGACGAACTGCTGGATGATCCCGAAGTGAAAGCCGCCCTGCTTGAGAAACTGAACGAATGACCGACGACTATCAGACTGCCACGCGGGAGATGGTTCGCACGCGGTTACAGAACATGGACCCGTATGAGTTTGAGCACTTCGTAGCCGACCTGTGGACCTACATGGACTGGAATACGAAGGTCGTGGGCGAACCCGGCGATAAGGGCATTGACGTGGTAGCAACCACACCCGAGAACAAGCAACTCATTCAAGCCAAGCGATACGGCCCCAATACGACCGTTGGGAGTCCCGAAGTGCAACAGTACGCTTCGCTTCGGCTTCAAGAGGAAAACGTCGACCAAGTTACTATCGTCACAACCGGCACGTTCTCGACTCAAGCCGAAGCACTAGCCCCTGATTTGGATGTGCTGTTGATCGACGGGAGCGAACTTATCGGGATGATCTTAGAGCTTGACGCCGTAGAATTGATAGCCGAGTATTTCGAGGACGTGGAACTACGAAGTGAGGTTGAATCGAACACGACTCACAGTGAACAGAGCGGTGTTATTTCCCGGTTCAAATCCTGGTTGGAGTAAGGCCAATGACTGATGAGATTCCCGACGATCTACTACCCGACGAACCGCAACATATCGGTGGGAAGCGATTCGAGGACGGGCGGCTTCTCGGTGCTATCTTCCCAAGTGACTCATGGACCGAACATGATTCCCCGATTGAATGTATGCGGTGTGAGGAACAAAAGATGAAATCGTACGTGGGGTACGATGAGGAGACGAAAGAACCCGTCTATCTATGCGCACCGTGCCATGGTGTTGCCGCTGGCGAAGCCTTCGGTGATGTGGATATAGACGATCTAGACGATTCCTAGTTGACCGAACACTTACACCGGGTTCTCTGTTAGATGCACATAACAGGGCAATAACCGGGCGATACGAGACAGTTACCACTCGTAACTACGCCTGAGACTGTCCCCTGTCACCGATTCGGGTTCACACCCCACGATCTTCCAATGAGTATTGCCGACGATTCCATTCAGGGCACGCCAGAAACGACCGACGAATACGATGACATGGTTGCCGTCCTTGACGAGATTATTGAACTGGGGCTTTCCAAGCTCACAGGCGACGGGCGAATCAAGGATACAAAGAAGGCCAAAGCCCGCGCAGAATACATGAAACGGACGGAACAGGCCATTCGAGCCAAACGGCAGGTGGTCAAAGACAAGCACCTTGAAGAGATGGGCCGGACCCTCGAAGCCCTCCAAGAGAGCGGCGAACTTGACCTATGAATCAACCCACTGAGCGGGAGGTTCGCAACAAATTCGAGCAGGTGATTGAACAGACCGGGAGCGGTGTCAGTGACGACGTAACCGTTCTGTGGGGGACTGCGGACCCCTCAACCCGCCCGGAGGGTGTGACGTGGGTGCCGGAGTCGAATACCCTCACATACGACCTGTGGGGCGCACAGCGACAGACACTCACCACGCTGGATAGCGACACCGATATTACCGCGTTTCTCGCCGGCTACGGGTCTGGCAAAACGATCTTCGGGGCACGGTGGCTCATCAAGAACGCCCTGGATCATGACGGTTCTCGATTCCTTGGCATGGGGATTGATTTCACCAAGGCCAGGGATACCACATTCCGGGTGTTGTTTGAACAGCTCCCCGGCGAACGTACGGGCATAGTCACAAGCTCCTACAACGGGCCGGAACAGTCCCCCGTGGTTGAAGACTATAATCGCCAGAACCACCGGCTCACCTTCGTCAATGATACCGTTGTGAAACTCGGGAGTGCCGACAAGTGGAACAGATACGCGGGTGATGAGTACGGCGGTGTGTGGCTTGATGAACCCTCTCACTACGGCGAAGATTTGCACGATCTCCTTGAGATGATTGGCTCCCGGCTTCGAGGAGTCGACGGCCCCAAGGCGCAACTGTGGACGCTCACGGGCAACGGACACAACGCCGCCTTTGACATTCTTGAACGGAAAGAGGACTCAGACGGCGAAGCCCTTGGGTTGAACATTGAGCTTGTGCGGGCCAGTACGCTTGAGAACCCGTATCTGGATACCGGGGAAAAGGAACGCTTTGAGCGGCAGTATGGGAACACAAGCCGAGAATCACAGGCTCTCTATGGTGGGTTTAGTCAGTCCACAGGCGCACTCCTCTCCCGTGACCAACTGAGTTTCGTTCATCTTGACGATCTTGAGGACGAAAACCTACGCTATCACCTGGGGGTTGACCTGTCCTATGTCTCAAGCAAACAGCACGCCGAAGCCACAGATTCCGACTATACGGCGGTGGCTTTGGTTGGAGTCGACTCACAGAACAAACAAGCCTACCTCATCGACATAGCCAGAGAACGCGGTATGTCCATGAGAAAAGGCATTCAGTGGCTCTCTGATTTAGCTTCTCAAGTCCCGAATCCCACGGTGAAAGTCGAGAAGGTGGGCGCACAGAACTTTTGGATTCAAGAGGCACAAGAAGCCGTCCCTGGGAATATCGTCCCCGTGAGTCCCGGCACCGAAAGTAAAGACAGCCGAATCACGGACATGAGCATAGCCTTCGAGCGGGGGGATGTGGTCTTGGTCAACAGAGATATTGACGAGAATCTTGGGTATGACGCTCGCCTTAGACCCTTCGTGCGTGAGTGGTGTGAGTTTGGATCATCCGACAACAGCCCCGACCTGCTGGATGCTGCATACTACGCACTCACGAAGCTCAACCTTCGACAGAGTGGTACCCAGGTTCTCGGGGCCGATATGTACGGTCGCAAAGAAGGCAGTGATAGCGGCTCACTCATCGAAAAGCGATAGGCCCACACTCGGGGATTGCAGGCATTATCGGTGAGTCTATCACCACACTGCCGGCGGTGGGATGATCGGACCCTCTCGCCGTCCGGCGTGTTTCCTGCCCGATAGAAGATTTGTGATAGAAGAATCTAGCGTTTCTCTCACAACGTGGAGAGGTTTTTCTACATTATGACCACAGCCAACCGACGGGATACCGTTGTCTTGACAGCAGAAATCTATAATGGTCTTTGGATGTGTCCCACAAAATGCTTGACACTTCCGGGTTTTTACCACTCTCACAGTCTAAGCCGGGCATATCATTCAGTTTATGGGACAACCTGCTCCTATTAATCGCGTCCGTACGTGTGCGTGTGCGCTCGCAATAGGTGAAACCGATGTGTCCCATTGGATAAGTTACATTGACCGGAGAGAGCCTGTGGTTGCTGAAAACGGCGATGTATCAGGAATCTTGTGGGACACTTTGAGAGCGGTAGCACGAACAAGCCGTTGCAGGTTACCCCTCGACTGTGAGCGGTCAATCGTCGGTGATCTGAATATCGGCGTGGCCGCTCTCTACCAGGGCCTTCAATTCAATCGGTCGAAGGTCTTTGCCCTGTTTGTGTCGCTCCTTGGCGTTCTCAATATCAACCTCTTTCGTGGTTTCAATGTCGACCGTTGCCTCTATCTTGTGAGTGCGTGGCGAGACATTGAGAAATTCCCGTTCGGCGTTCTCAAGAGCTTGTTTGATTGATTCGGTGATGTTTGACCGGCTGAAATCGCTCCCCTCTTTGAGTGTCTGCTCACGGGAAGCCAAGTAGTAGAATTGCAGAATAGAATCCATCTCTCGGGAGAACCCAACCCATCCCCACAGTCCAAAGTCTGTGTTCTCGTCCGTAGGGAGTGAAAGCGGTGTCCCATCTGGCATTTCGGTCTTTTCCTGTGCCGTATCGGTATCGTGTGGTGTTTCCAAATCCAGCAGGAGCGACCGATCTTTCTGACTCAGGTGCCGGGCAACAACTCCCAAGTCATGGATTGCGCCTTTGGTACGGTGCCGAATCTTGGACCGCATTTGATACTCTGCGTTATCGCTGGGCGGGTCGTGGTTTCCTTGAAGATATTTCCGTTGGGTGTCGGTCAAGAATCGGCCTTTCGCTTGTTCGTCGGTTTGGCTCATCTTACTACACGTCCAATAATGGGCTTACCACTAATAAGTATATGGGCGTATAGGTTCGTATGGCAACGAACCAAACCGATTCAACCACAATCCGGGTGACTCGCCCGGTCAAGAACCGGCTTGAACAGCTCAAGCCGTACGACAGTATGAGTTATGACGAGTTTCTGGCGGAAATGGCCGACACCTACGAGGGGAACGTCTAACGATGGCAGGAACGGTGTGCCGGTGTTGGGACCACCGGCGGGGCGAAATCAAGGACTACAACCTTGAGGTGTGGTTGCATGGCTAAGTTGGCGCTCGGGGCAAATTACTCTTGCCCCAAGTGTGACCGGCCAACGCTCGAAGAAACGGCCAACGAGCTTGTGGCCTACAAGTGTGCTGTCTGTGGCGAACGGCTAACGGAGGCTCCCTAAATGGCAACAGTAGATTCTACGCTCTCTGAGAAGATTGGCGCACGACGTGAGGAGCTTGAGGACTTGTCTGAATCAGACCTGCCCTGTGCGGAAATCGCGCAGGCACTTCTAGAATTGGAGAGCGAAGCATGACCAAGGACCGGGAGACAGTCGCCGACCGACTGAGAGATGTGGGCCTGTTGGAGAACCGTCTAATCCCTGTGAAGGACGGCGGGAAAGCGTCCCTGGTCCGGCACAATGAATCGGCAAACAGGAAGAGCGATTTCGACACACTGTCTGGAAACTACGGGGTCTATGCGGGAGCTACGCCGGACGGTGAGCGGTGGCTCATCGACGTGGATATTGACGATTACAACGCTGCCGACACGAACGCACTCGAAGCGGCTACGGACCTACCCGAGACACTGACGGTCAAAAGCCCGCATACAGACGGCGATCCCGGCGGGCACCGTTATTACTTCATTGACGGGAAAGCCGTAGCCGAGACTATCGAAGCGGCCACGGGTGCGAAGAATCCCGGCATGAGTTGGGGCGAGATTCGCGTTCATAACCAGTACGTCGTTGGGCCGGGGTCGCAACTCGACGGCTGTGATAAGGAGTGGTGTGAGGACTGCCAAAAGCCGGACGGTGGAACCTACGAGATAGCAACAGACGCCCCGATAGCCGAGATTACGGTAGCCGATTTGATTGAGGTTATCAACGCCGACGAGAGCGACGAGAACGCGCCACAGAACACGGGGGATGTGGATACGTCCCGAGAGACACCAGCCAAGGAGGGGGACGACACACAGGCGCGTGCGGTCGCACGCCACTACTCAAACATCAGTGACTATCTGATGCATGGGAGTGACGACCGTAGCGAATCGGATTTCCATGTCTGTTGCCGGATGATCGAACACGGTGTTGATGAGCGGGAAGCCTACCGATTGCTAGCGACCAATGCCAATACGAAGGTTGACGCTCCCGATGCTTCAGACGATTATTGGCAACGGACGTGGGAGAAAGCGAAACGCAATGTTGGGACTGACGCCAATACGAAAGCCGTCCCCACCACTGACGGCGGCACAGTAACGGCGGCTCAAGAAACGACAGACGCCCCGCAACGAAACGAGGACAGTCACACATGGGACGCGGTGTATCGGGAGTATGATGGCGCGTCCGAAGCCGAAGAGCGGAAGCCGGCCCGATACAAGGCCACTGAGTTGCTGTCTGAGGCACACCATTGGGCAAACCTCGAAGAAAACGACGTGTTGTATGCGTATGACTCTGAGCGAGGGGTCTACAATCCAACTGGTGAGAAACGAGTCCGTGAGCTGTTGGTTGATAACCTGAAAGAGCAATACGCCAAGAACGAGAAAAACGAGATTCTGGATCAACTTCGGGGCCGGCACACCGTCAGTCAAGACGAGATGGGTGGGCCGGCGAAGCACATCCCGGTTCGGAACGGTGTGCTCAAAGTCGAGTCCGACAGTATCGAATTGGCGGACCATGACCCGAGGTATCGGTTCCTGGGGTCTGTGGCAACAGAGTTTGATCCAAACGCCGACTGCCCACGCTTCCGGTCATTCCTGAAAGAGTCCGTCCAGAGTGGGGCCGGTCGCAAAAAGCTCCAAGAGTACGCTGGTTACACGCTACTGCATTGGGGACTGCCGTATCACAAGGCCCTGTTTTTGGTCGGGCCGACCGCTTCGGGGAAATCGACGTTTCTGGATACCATCCGGGCGGTGCTTGACACGGACACTGTGGTTTCATTGACGCCACAGGAACTAACGAGTGAGCGATTCGCAGGGGCCGAGTTGTTCCAGTCGTGGGCGAATTTCCGCAACGACATTCCGAGTAGCCTGATCGAAGACACAGGCTCATTCAAGGAAATCACTGCCGGCGATAGCATCAAAGCCGAACGGAAATTCAAAGACCCGTTCCGGTTTGAGCCGACTGCCAAGCACCTGTTTAGTGCGAATCAACTGCCGGACGCTGAAACTGAGGACGAAGCGTTTTATCGGCGTGTGCTGTTGGTGCCGTTTCCGTCGTCTGTCCCCAAGGAGGACCGCGATCCCCATCTTGATGAGAAATTGCAGTCTGAGCTATCCGGCGTTCTCAACTGGATGTTAGAGGGGTTGCAGCGGTTAATGCAACAGGGGCAGTTTACGGCTGATAGAACCCCCGGAGAGACACAACGGACATGGGAGAAGTGGGGTAACACGGTCGACCGCTTCCGTGAAACCTGCCTTGAGAAAACAGAGGGTGATGAGTTGGCTAAACAGACGGCATTCCGCGCATATCTGACGTTCTGTGAGGAGGAGAACCTGCCGGCAGAGACACAGCACAAAATGACTCGCCGGCTCAAGAGTGAGGGCATAGCCGATGGGCGGGCATACATCGACGGGAAGCGCCAGCGTGTCTTTGTCGGTGTGACTCTCAATGAGCGAGGAGAGAGCTATCTAACCAGTGACGAAGATAGCGATTCGGACGGTCGCAACTCTGGTATTGGCGACTACGGGGGTGACGAATAGTGACCCTGCCGATGATCCGAGGTTGGCATCTCGGTGAGGCAACTGCCCGGTGCGTTCGTGAAAGCACTTCGCGGATTTCGCGTCAGTCCATGACCGGGGAAACCACCACACCCCGGACGCACCGCCCCACCTTCAGAACGCACGGATGAACGAGAAACTATCACGCATAACAGACAGATTCAGTAATATGAGCGACTTCATGAACCGCGGTAATTCGACCGATGAACCGGGACCGTTTGAGAGCACGCCGTTTGAGGAGTACGACCAAATCCGAACGTGGAACGAGAAAAATAAGCTAATCCAGCACGCCGAGAATGCCCTTCGGCACTTGAAACAGGTGAAATCGGCCACTGACGACGAACTACGGAATGCCGCTATCGCGGGCAACGATCATCAGATGCTCAAAGAAGGACTGTGGGCGAAAGTTGCCCCACTGATTTCAAGTGCCGAAGCGGTCGACTGGAACGGCTCGTATCGGCTTGAAGCGGACGCCCCTGAGCACAACAGCGACGAGTGGCAGACAGCCGCGAGTGAGCTAGAGATTCCTGATACGCGAAGTCACCACTTGGTCCCTAAAGCGGTGAGTGCATCATACAAACACCTGGAACAAATCAGGGAGCGGAATGGCTACCCACGGCCCGCCCATGAGTTTGAGCTAATCCAAAACTGCGGGGTGCATATGACTGACCGGGGCTACCGGAAGGTGTGGGATTACCTGCGGGAATTGCCCGGTGTTGATGCACCAAGCGAAGCCCCCGCTTGGGAGTACGTCGACACGAGCGAAGCGACGAGCGAGGAACCGGCAGAGGGTGAGGCACATGGCTAATCCAGATAGGTCCGGCTACGGACGGGCAAACCCTGGTATTCGGATTGCAACAGTCACGCGAAGCCTGTCCCGGCAACTGTCGAGTGTGACGATTCCAAAATGCGAGGAGTGCGATACCCGTCTAGTGCAGATAACCGATCTGCCGCTTGATAGGGACTTGGAGCACGGGAAGCAACTCGAAGCCTGCCCGGAGTGCTACGCCAGTAGTGAGGGTGTGGACAAAGAGCAGGTAGCCGAGGATATTGAGGAGAGTTGGCGGCATTACAGCGACGATTTCGAGGGTGGTGGGCCGGCCTTCTGGCTGATTTGAACGAGTGCTTTTGTATCATAAATGGGAAAAATCAAACAATGACTGAGCAAACGAAAATCCGATACCAGCACCCGGAACAGGGCGAGATTTTTCTCAAGCTCAACCCTGACGAACGGGAGTGTCTGGATAGTGCTCTACACTCGCTTGACGTGGAGATGGGTCTATTCATCAATATGGCGTTCAAGTGGGGACGGGCCAACCATCCAGAGGTAAACAGAGAAGTCACAGACCGTCACAAACGGAAGATACGCCGGGCACCCGACCGTACTGAGAAAATCAAGCAAGAAGCCAATGAGGTACTCCTCAAGCGCCGTGTGATGGACTTTGCCGAGTTTGTCACGACAGAGAATCCCGATTCGGAATGGTTAGCGGGAAACGGCGAACTGGAGATGTGGGGTGATCTGGCGTGAGTAATACTGTCGAGGAGTTGGTAATTCGTGCCAAGCCGGACGGGGTTGAGGAGTCGGCAGATAAATTTGAGAATCTTCAGGGTGAGATTGGCGAAACCACCGATGAGATGGAAGATACCACCGGCCAACTCGGGGATTTAGCATCAGAATGGCAGGGCGCTCTTGGTGCGATTGTCGCCGGCCTAACGCTCGGCGTGTCGGCACTCGCTACGCAGGTCCCCGTGGTTGGCGAACTAATGGGTGGACTAGGTGCGATTGTTGACGCCCTCGCGTTCCAAATTGACCAAGCCCTTCGCCCCTCTCTCACAGGGCTGAATCAAACACTCTTCAAGGTGGCAAATGCGATCTTCCAAGTCGACGGCGCGGCAGGCGATCTAATCGGTGCGATTAGTGGGCTTGGAACGGCACTCGGTGCTTCGCTCACTGTGTACGGGGCGTATATTGCGAAAACCCAGGGGTTGAGCGCACTTCTCGGCAAACTCTCGGGCCTGTTGTCAACCGTCGCAGGCGGTGTTACATCGCTCGCTACAACACTCGGGGGTCTTGTGTCGGGCAGTCTCGCGGCAGCGGGCGCACTTGGTGCGTTCATCGGGACGCTCGGTGTGGCCGCGTTAGAAGTGACGGGGGTGCTCGACCGTGTGGAACAGTTTGGCCGGACGATACGGGACAGGCTACCCCAGTGGGCAACGGATGGAATGTTGGCCTTCTCAAGCGCATTTACGGCACCGTTGGCAACAGTCGGGGCGGCAATTCGTGGCTTTGTGCAGGGAACGTTAGAAGGTGGTCTGTCGGAAGGTATCGACCGGGCGCTCACACTCAGTGGCAGTGTGATTAACACGTTCATCGGAGCATGGGAACGGACGCTTGAACGGGTTGAGCGGATTATTGAAAATCTTGTTGACCAGGCTGTAGAGTGGGGTGAAAACATCATAGACGGAATCATCCAGGGCTTTGAAAACTCAGTGAACGATCTCAAACAAGCGGTCGACAACAAGATTGCACAGCCCATCCGTGATAGGCTTCCCTCTAGTCCCGCGAAAACTGGCCCACTATCCGACCTTGACCAAACCGGGCCGGGACTAGTGAATACTGTCGCACAGGGCATTAACGCGAATACCGGCACGGTTGGCGGAGCGGCTGATAACATGGCTGGTAGCATGACCCCCAACATGAGCACGGGCAACGCGCTTGATAACCCGAGAGTCTACCTTGACGGCCGTGACGTGACTAACGAGACTGGCCGCTACCGACGAGACACCGTATCGCGCAGGGGGCGAAACGGATGAGCACGAGGGTAATGTCGGACGGCGGTGGGCCGGACGATCTACTGGTTACACTCTCGGTCTTTGGAATCGTTGTTGGGCTTTCCCTGTGGGTGGGTCTGTTCATCCTGCTTGGTGTCTCTGAGCTTCCGGCGGCAGGGGTTGATGCACTCATTATCGGTGCGTGGGTTCTCCTGCCGGCGTCTGTCGCTACCCACGGTGTGGTAGAGCCACAGTGTTCCAAGCGCCGAGTTGTGCTGTATTCGTTACTGAGTGCTGTCCCGCTCCTGGGTGTGATTCCGGCGAGTGTGTACCTTGGACTGATGAAACAATGAGCAAAGCACAGGCACTTTCGGGCATGGTTGATGAACGGGCAGCAGAGAACGGCGATCCCGTCTTTTCACTCGAAGAGCTAGAGGAGATGCACTATCAGGAAATCAGGCGCATTGCCGCGAATGCGAATACAGACGCTATTGGGGGGAAGAGCACGAAGCTCGAAATCTTCGCCTATTTCGCTAAAGAGACGCAACCAGGGAACGAGGGGAAATCACACAAGGTGGTTAACCTCTACGGCGATCAAATCTCTGCCTACACCAACGCAAAGCACGCCGTGAAACAAGAGATGGGCGAGGACGTGACTGAGGGGGAAGTAGTTCGACGGCTTTCGGAAGCGTTTGCTGGTTGGGACAGCGACGAAAAGGGTTGCTGAGTGAACCGGATTTTCTGGCGTGGCGATTCCCTCTGAGCTACTGATTTTGCTCTCGTTCTATGTTTGGTCGCGTCCCATTTGGTAAAACTCCTCGTTGGGCCGCATATCCGCGAGGTGTGCGAGCCGGTTCGAGAGGTTGTAGAAGGCGGTTACGGCGCCGATATCCCACACCGCCTTCCGGCTGAAACCGTGGTCGATGAGGCCCTCGATGTCGTCCTCGTCGACGGCGGTCTGGTTCTCCGTGAGCTTGACCGCGAAATCGAGCATCGCCCGGTGTTTCTCGTTGATGTCGGCGGTGCGGTGGTTGGCGGCCAGCTGGTCGGCGAGCTTCGGGGCCTCGGCGAAGATGCGACAGAGCGCGCCGTGGGCGACGATGCAGTACAGGCAGTCGTTGACGCCGCTGACCGCCACGATGATCATCTCGATCTCGGCGCGTTCGAGTTCGGAGTCCTCGACCAGCGCGTCGTGGTAGTCGAGGAACGCCCGGGCCTGTTCGGGCCGGTAGCCGACCGCCTTGAAGACGTTCGGTGTGAAGCCGGCGCGTTCGGTCTCCTCCTCGATTCGCGCTTGCAGGTCCTCGGGGAGGTCTTCGACGTCCGGGACTGGGAAACGGGTCATCGCGGGTTCTTGATCCGCCATGGTCCACAGTCCCGGCCCGGGGGGGCTTGAATTTTGGCCTGGTCAGCGCCAAAGGTCGCCGTCGCGCCACCGGTAGTAGCCGTACAGCAGGAGGTAGCCGATCAGTCCGACGGTGAAGACGACGACCGGGATGATGAAGGGCCCGACTGTTCCCAGTACGTTCTCCACTGCCGTCCCGATCATGCACCGGGCAACGGCCCCGAGGACCGATAACCCTCCGGTTCCGGTTCGGGGGAGCGGCCGGCGCGGTCCCACTCCGCCCGTGTCGCATCGGCCCGTACATTCAGGTGAGAGAGCGACGAACTCCCGACCGTGTACCGGACCGGCCACCTCGGTATCGCGATGCTCGTCTACGCGCCGCTCGGGACGCTCCTGCTGACGAGCGGTCGTGCCGAACTGGCCCTGCTCGGCGGGGCCGGGATGTACTGGCTCGCGTCGTTCCCGGACTGTGACCACCGCCTCCCGCTCGTGAGCCACCGTGGCGCCACCCACACCGTCGGGTTCGCACTCCTGGTCGGTGGTGCCCTGGGCCTCGTCGGATGGACCCTCGGGAGCCGGATAGACCCGCTCGCCGCTCCCTCGCTCGCGCTCTTCGGGGTCGCCATTGGCGGTCTCTCAGTCCTCGCACACCTCCTGGGTGACGTGCTCACTCCGATGGGGATTACACCGTTCTGGCCGGTCTGGAACCGGACGTTCTCGCTGTCGCTGACTCGTGCCGACAACACCGCGGCGAACTACGCGTTCCTGGTACTCGGGGTGGCCGCCACCGCCGGCTCGCTCCTGCTCGTCGCCGGCCGTCTTCCCGTCTGAGACTGCCCGAACCGTCGGTTCACACGAGGGAAAGAAAACTCCAATCACGCTGTCACACTGGAGTCAGACTTATTATCGTGCCCGGTGAGGGTGGTTGATGTTACCATGGAAATATTCGATGGCGAACCACTCCGGCACATGGGGGACCTGCCGGCGATGGCGGCTCACCGGTACGGGTCGAAGACGGCGTTCGAGGCGTTCGGACAGGAACGGACCTACGCGGAGGTCGACGACCGCGCGAACAAGGTGGCGAACGTCCTCGCCGACGAGGGAGTCGAGCCGGGCGACAGGGTCGGGCTGTTCATCCCGAACACGCTCCAGTTCCCGGAGGCGTACTTCGGGTCGATCCGTGCGGGTGCGGTCCCGGTCCCGCTGAACCTCCGGATGGACCCCAACACGCTGGTCTACGTGGTCCAGAACGCCGAGGCGGATCACGTTATCGGGTCGCCGCTGCTGGCCGACGAGGTCCAGAACCTCGCGAACGCCGCGGAGGTGGGGACGCTCCTGCTCCCCGGCGTCAGCGACGATGGCGTCGTCAACTACTCCCACGCGGTGAGCGAAGCCAGCTCGGAGTTCGACCGGCCGGAACGGGCTTACGACGACGTGGCCTGCCAGCCCTACACCTCGGGGACGACCGGCGACCCCAAGGGTGTCCTGCTGACGCACGAGAACCTGCTGTCGACCATCGAGACCTACGACAACGGCGGGCTCTCCATCGACCCCGAGGACGGCATCCTGCTCGTGTTGCCGCTGTTTCACATCTACGCCCTCAACGCCATCATGGGGACGTACATGTACTCCGGCGGGACGATGCACATGCAGCCCGAACCGGAGGCCGTGCCGATGCTAAACGCCATCGAGGAGAACGACATCACGCAGTTCGCCGGCGTGCCGGCGATGTACACCATGATGTGGCGGGAGTACCGCGAGACACCCGAGGAGTACGACCTCTCCTCGCTGGACGAGGTCACCTGTGCCGCCGCGCCGCTGGCCGACGACGTGCGCCGCACCATCGAACAGGCCTGGGACGTCCCGATGGGCGAAGGCTGGGGCATGACCGAGACCGGTCCCGCCGGGACGCTCGAACCGCTCCGCGGGGTCCGCAAGGAGGCGGGCTGTATCGGCCCCGTCCTCGGCAACATCGACATCAAGCTCGCCGATCCCGCGACCCGGGAGACGAAAGTGTCGACCGACCAGCTCACCCCGCGCCCGGACGAGGACATCGACTTCGACGACCCGGATGCCGTCACCGGCGAGATCGCGATCCGCGGGCCAAACGTGTTCGAGGGGTACTACAAGCTCCCCGACAAAAGCGAGGAGGTCTTCGACGACGAGGGCTTCTTCTACACCGAGGACATCGCGCGCGTCGACGAGGACGGCTACTTCTGGATGGTCGACCGCGCCGACGACATGATCATCGCCGGCGGGGAGAACATCTACCCCGCCGAAGTGGAGGACGCCCTCTACGAACACTCCGACGTGGCCGAGGCCGCCGTCGTCGGCGCACCCCACGAAATCAAGGGGGAGGCCCCGGTCGCGTTCGTCGTGCTGGAAGCGGAAGCCGACATCTCGGAGCGGGAACTGCGGAAGTTCACGCTCGACCACGTCGCCACCTACGCCCACCCGCGACGGATCTTCTTCGTCGACGAACTGCCCCGGAGCGCGACCCAGAAGGTCCAGCGCTACAAACTCGGCGAGGAGGCGGAGGAGCGCCTCGACGGGCCGCTCACCTCCTCCGGCGAGGAACTCTAGCGCAGTCGCTCAGGGGGCGAAAAAACCGAGAAGTTTCCCGCTCGAACCCGACCGTCAGATCAGGTCCTGGTCTTCGAGGTCGTCCATGATGTCGTCGACGAAGTCCTCGGGGGCGTCGTAGGGGAACTCCCCGCCCGAGAGCTTCGTGTTGAGTTCCATTGCTGTCATGGAGAAGTCGCCGGACTCGAACTTGGTGGACGGCCCGTTCGGCAGTGCCGGAACGAGGTCCATCGGGCTCGAGATCGGGTAGTCAGCTCCACCGAACGCGTCGATCATCTGCTGGCGCAGGTCATCCTTGTCGACCATAATACAGCCCAATCTTTTGTCCACCGGTATTAAAAATCATTCGAGTTTGCCAACGATACCAGTTGTTTACAGTTTCTTCCGGGGCTTCGTGGCGCTCTCGCCGGCTCACCCTTCGAGCGGGGCGAAAACTCCCGTATCGGGCTGGACCGAACCCGATAGCGATGGAAAGGAGAGGCCCTCACTGGCCGAAAAGTGGTAGCTGGACCCGTGGATCGACCATCGATTGGAAATCGCCGTTCGACGTACTGCAGGTTCGTCGGTCGATATCGCTCTACCCCCCGTGGGTGATTCACGTGTGTGGGAAACCCATACGTATTAGCCCCTGCAACGGATTACTACTCTGGTATGGGACGGAGTAGAAACTTCAAACGAGCGGATAGTTCTCCCTGTGGCACCGGGAACGGAACAGGGGTGTCGTGACGTGGAAATAACGGTCGATTCGGAAGCGGACGAGGAGACGGCACGCGTGATCGCGACGGCGTTGTCGGAGCACCTCGGACAGCCGGTCGAGATCGTCGACGAGAGCGGCGGGCGCATCTCCGCCGACGACGCAGACTGGTCGGAGGGCGGTGCTGTCGTCACCGAGCGCGAGGAGCGACTCCGTGAGGAGGTCCGTGAGATCATGGCGGGCGGTCCCGAGCGGGGCCACGAGAAGATCGAGGACCTCGGGAAACTGTTCGTCCGCGACCGGCTCGATATGCTGTTCGACGACATCGCTTACGAGGACGGCACCTTCGCCCGCTACGACGATGACGACGATCTGGCCGCCGACGGACTGCTTACCGGCGTCGGCACCATCGACGGGCGACAGGTCTTTTTCACCGCCAACGACTACACAGTCAAGGCCGGTTCCCTCGGTCAGATGGGCGTCGAGAAGGAGATTCGCCTGGCCGAGCGCGCCGTCGAGGCCGGCGCACCCATCGTCCGGCTCATCGACTCGACGGGGGCGCGCCTGAACGCAGAGGAGCGCGACGAGGGTGACACCCACATGGACCGCTATCGCGGCGGGAAGATGTTTTACAATCAGTGTATCCACTCCGGGCAGGTTCCACAGATCGGCGTGCTCTACGGCCCCGACATCGCCGGCTCGGCCTACACGCCGGTCTTCTGTGACTTCCTCATCATGGTCGACGACATCTCCGGGATGGCTATCGCCTCCCCGCGCATCGTCGAGGCGATGACCGGCGAGGCAATCGACATGGAGGGACTGGGCGGCCCGGACGTTCACGCCAGACACAGCGGCAGCGCCGACCTCGTCGTCCCCGACGAGGAGGCCGCCGTCGAGGCCGTCGAGCAACTGCTCTCCTACCTCCCTCAGAAGTACGACGCTCCCAACCCTCGGCGGGAGGCCCGGCCTCCGGTCAAGAACCCGAACGGGCTCGACGGAGTCATCCCGGACGCACCGAACGAGGCATACGACGTCCACGAGGTCATCGACCGCGTCGTCGACCGCGAATCCTTCTTCGAGATCAAACCCGAGTTCGCCCGGGAGATCGTCACCGGCTTCGCCCGCATCGCCGGCCGTCCGGTCGGGGTCGTCGCCAACCAGCCCGCACACGTCTCCGGGGCCATCTTCCCCGACTCAGCGGAGAAGGCCGCCGAGTTCGTCTGGATATGCGACGCCTACGAGATCCCCCTCGTCTACCTCTGTGACACGCCCGGGTTCATGGTCGGCTCGAAAGTCGAGAAGGAGGGCATCCTCCAGCGGGGCCGGAAGTTCATCTACGCCACATCCAACGCCCAGGTGCCGAAGTTCTGCGTCATCACCCGGAAGGCCTACGGCGCCGGCATCTACGCGATGTGTGGCCCCTCCTTCGGCCCCGACGCGACGCTGGCACTCCCCAGCGCCGAGATCTCCGTGATGGGTCCAGACGCCGCCGTCCACGCGCTCTTCGGCGGCCAACTGGAGGACATGGAAGGTGAGACCCGTGAGCAGTTCGTCGAGAGCGCGAAACAGGAGTTCCAGAAGTACATCGACATCCGCAAACAGGCCGCGAATATGCAGGTCGACGAACTCCTGCCCGCCGGCGACCTCCGGGAGCAATTGACCTCACGACTCCGTGCCTTCGAGAACAAACGCCGCCACGAACGGGACCGCCACCACGGGACCGTCCTGTTCTGAGACCACTTCCTGTCATACAGAGTGATATAAGGGATGTAATGATCGATAGTACGGAAAACGGCAATCTTGAAGTGGTGCCGTGGTAAATTTCTCTCCGTATTTATGGGGAACGAAATAACCACGGCGGTGCCGTCGACATGGAACGACCCGAACGTCTGTCCGTTCTGTGAGATGGCACTGGAGTCGCCGGGGGCCGGGTTCGTCGATCATCTGAAGTCGAATCCCGCCTGTGAAAACGGGTTCGAGCAGTGGCGGGGGAACATCGACAGCGACATCCGGGGCGGCTGGTCGGGGTAGGCCCAGATCGGGGGACCGTTCGACCGTCAGCGTCATACAAGCAGAACCCAGGACCACGCCCCGCGACGGAGGGTAGCAGAGACTTACAACCGGGATGCTATCGAGAGTCCGTGCGATGCGATGAGGAATAGGGTTCCTTCACCAATTTCACGACCGCTCGCTGGTACGACAGCGTTACCCGAGTTTGGGAGGGGGATAACAATACACCGCGAGCGGCCACGTTCGCGTAATGAGGCACCGGGTCTTCGTCGTCGTTCTCTCGGTCGCCGTCGTGTTAGCTCCCATCGTGGTTTCGGGTAACGCTATCGCTCATAACAAGGACGACCTCGACCAGGGCTGTGCCGAAAACGAAGACCCCTCCGACCGGGATAACGGATGCGGCAACGACGAGGACGGCGAAGATGACGAGGAAACCGAGGAAGATGAAGACAGCGAGGACGGCGAAGATGACGAGGAAGATGAAGACAGCGAGGACGGCGAAGATGACGAGGAAACCGAGGAGGAAGATAGTGAGGATGGCGAGGACGACGAGGACGACGATAGAGAAGCTGAAGACCTCCAGTTCGACGGTACTCCGATAACGACTGCGACGCCTTCTCCGACCGCCACACAGACGCCTTCTCCGACCGCCACACAGACGCCTTCTCCGACCGACACGCCGACACCTTCTCCGACCGACACGCCGACACCTTCTCCGACCGCCACACAGACGCCGACATCCACGCCCACTTCAACCTCGTCACCGACCCCAACGCCGTCGCCGACACCGATGCAGACGGACACCTCGACGACAACTACGGGGTCTTCGACACCGAGCGAGACACCAATGGAGACAGATACCTCGACGGCGAGGGCGACGACAGCGACCACGTCCCCGCCAGAGACAGAGACCACGATGTCTTCGACCACGGCGGCGACCACTTCGACGGAGGCCCCCTCGGTAGCTACCGAGGAACCACCGCCGTCGGATCCAGTCACGGCCAAGGACCCCTACAGTGGCTCGTCAGACGGGGATTTCTCGTCGTCGAACGATGTCTCGGCGACGACTGCGACTGACGCACCGACGACAGCGACCGACGTACCGACGACAGCGACCGACGTACCGACGACAGCGACCGGGTCAGCGGACCTGGCGCTCACGGCGGCGTCTCTCGACGAGACGCGGGTCGAGACTGGACATCCCGTGGAAGCGACCGCCCGGCTGCGGAACCTCGGTGACCGGGCGGGGAGGTTCGAAGTTGCGCTCGGGGTCGACGGTCGCGTGGTTGCCTCGGAACCCCTCTCGCTCGACGCGAACCAGTCGGCAGCCGTGGCGTTCGAGCACGCCTTCGACGAGACCGGTCTCTATACCGTCACCGTCGCTTCCGAGCGGGTGGGCAACGTGACGGTCCTGGAATCGACTGGCGGCGAAAGCCGCGTCGAAGTCGTCGAGACGCGGCTCCCGGCCGACTGGGTGAAACGCGGGTACGACGCCACGGTGCTGACGACCGTGGTCAACCCCGGCGACCGGCCGGCGACCGAGACGCTCGCGGTGACCCTCGACGGCGATCAGGTGGCGACCAGGACCGTCGAACTCTCCCCGGACACTCGGCGAACACTCCGAATCGAGTTCCCCGCCCGCCAGGGGACCATCGCCATCGACGGCGTCCGCGCTGGCCAGCTGAACGTGAGCGATACGTGGGGTGCGGAGGAGCCAACCGCACGACCGACCGAGGCGTCGGGCCCGGGGTTCGGCTTTGCCCTCCTCGTGCCCCTCTTCGTGTCGCTCCTCCTCGTGTTCGGCCTGGGCTGGTTCCGCCGTTGGTGACGGACGCGCCGCTCGCCGGCCGTGTTCAGTCGAGCCGCAGGATTTCACGCGCCTCCTCGGGCGTCGCCGGCTCGCGGCCCACGTCACGCGCCATCCGCGCGGCCTTCTCCACGAGATCGGCGTTGCTCTCTGCCATCTCGCCTTCGCTCACGTAGAAGTTGTCCTCCAATCCGACGCGGACGTTGCCGCCCATCGCGAGCGCGGCGGCGACGAGCGGCCACTGGTCCTCGCTGATGCCGATGACCTGCCAGTTCGCGTCGTCGGGCACCTGCCGGACCTGGTGGGCGAGGTTCTCCACGGTCGCCGGAATGCCGCCGAGGACGCCCATGATGAGACTGAAGTTCAGTGGTGGGTCGAGTTCGCCCTTCTGCAGGATCGGGCGGGTGTTGCCGATGTGGCCGGTGTCGAAACACTCGAGTTCGGGTTTGACCCCGTTTTCCTGCATCGTCCGCAGGAACTCCCGGATTTCCTCGAAGGGGTTCTCGAACACCATGTCGAACACGAAGTCGTCGCGGTCGTCCGAGTACTTCGCGTAGTTCATCGACCCCATGTTCAGCGCGGCGATGTCCGGCTGGACGGACTCGATGTAGCTCGTTCGCTCCTCGACGGGTTCGTGGAGCGCCCCCGTCGAGAAATTGATGACGATGTCCGTCCGGTCCCGGACCTCGTCGTAGATCTCCTGGTAGGTCTCGTCCGAGAACGTCGGCGAGCCGTTCTCCGTGCGGGCGTGGATGTGGGCCACTGCAGCGCCGGCCTCCCGTGCTGCGGCGGCCTCCTCCGCGATCTCTGCGGGGGTGTACGGGATCGCCTCGCACTGGTCCCGAGTCGTCAGCGCGCCCGTCAGCGCCGCCGAGATGATCGCTCTGTCCGGATGATTCCCCTTGACTGATTCCTGGTTCTCGTAAGTCATCGTCCTGTGTCGTGGTCTCGCGTCGCGTCGGTCGTGGTCGTTCCGCCGGTCGTCCGCGTTCGCCGCTGTCGTGGGCCGTGGCTCATCGCCCCTTCCACTCCGGCTCTTCGTCCATGAGGAAGGCGTTGATGCCCGCCTCGGTGTCCTCGCTCATCGCGATCAGCGAGATGACTTCCTTGAGGTAGGTCAGTGCCTCCCCGAAGCCCATGTCCCGCTGGGTGTAGTAGGCCTCCTTGCCCATCCCGATCATGACGGGGCTGTTGTTGACGAGGTCGTCGACGAGGTCGTCGAGCGCCTCTTCGAACTCGTCGTCGTACACGTCGGTCGCGATGCCGATCCGTTCGGCCTCGTCCGCATCGACGAACTCGCCAGTGAACAGCAGTTTGAGCCCCGCTTTTTCGCTCACGGCGCGCATGATCGGCGCCATGGCCTGGGCCGGGAACAGACCGATGTCCACCTCGGGGAGGCCGAAGGTCGCGTCCCCGTCGGCGACGACGAACTCACAGGCCGCCGCGAGGCCGAGACCGCCGGCGAGACAGTACCCCTCGACGGCCGCGACGGTCAGCACGCTCGCGTCGACCATCGCCTCGACCAGCACCGCGAGCCCCTGGAACTGCTCGCGGTAGGCCTGCGAGCCCTCGCCGAAGACCCCGGCCATCGATTTCAGGTCGCCGCCCGAGCAGAACGTTCCCTCGGCACCACGGATGACGAACACGCGCGCGTCGCCCTCGTCGGCGTATTCCAGCGCCTCCAGCAGACCGAGGATAACGTTGTCGTTCAGCGAGTTCCGTTCCTCGGGCCGGTCTATCGTCGCCCGCACTTCCAGCCCGTCGTCGCTCACCGTCACGTCGAGGTCCTCGTTGGACAGGTCGGTTCCATCTCCCATGTGACTACGTGACGTGCGAAACCCCGTCACATGAGTATTTCGGACGCGGAGGAACCCGTCGGGAGTTCATTCGAGCCCAGGCCTCCGTCATCGTATCGACCGGGATAGGTGTCAGCGACTCGTTCCATCAGCCTACAACCGACAACGAGTTTGCTGTGTCTTTATGTGTGTTGCCGAGGAACACGGGGGTATGACAGGGGAGCCACTCGACTACGGACAGTACGAGGAGGGACGGCACGTCAACTACTGGGAGCTCGACCCGACCTTCCGGGACGAGGTCGAGCGGCTGTACCCCGACGACGAGTTCGCGTGGGCGGAAGAGAAACTCGCCGATTTCGGTGAGGTGGTCGGACACGAGATCGCCGATAACGCCGACCGCGTCGACAAGGAGGGCCACGAACTGCGGACGTACGACAAGGACGGCAACGTCGTCAACGACGTACAGTATCACCCGCTCCAGCTGGAGAACGACCGTCTCGCCTACGAGCGCGGCATCGTCTCGGACGCCTGGCGGGCGCCGGACGGACGGGACGAACCGCTTGGCCTCCAGCACACGCTGGCGATGCAGAACCTGCTCTGTTACGTCGACGCGGGTTTCGTCTGTCCGGTCTCGATGACGACCGGCGCGGCTATCGTGCTCGACAAGTTCGGTGACAACGAGTACTGCGAGGAGTACCTCGACCACCTCACGACCGACGACCTGGAAGCGTTCGTCGAGGGCGCGATGTTCCTCACCGAGAAACAGGGTGGCTCCGACGTCGGCGCGAACGAGGTCCGCGCCGAACCCACGGACGAGGAAGACGTGTACGAACTCCACGGCGAGAAGTGGTTCTGTTCGAACATCGACGCCGAGGGGACGCTGGCGCTCGCACGCCGGCCGGACGCCCCCGAGGGAACCGACGGCCTCTCGCTTTTCATCGTCCCCCACACCAAGCGGAACGGAGAGTTGAACGACCAGGTCTACCGCCGGCTGAAGGACAAGATGGGGACCATCGCGGTCCCGACCGGCGAAGTCGAGTTCGAGGGCGCGGAGGCGTACCTCGTCGGCGAACCCGAAAAGGGGTTCAAGTACATGACCGCGATGCTGAACTTCGAGCGACTGACGAACGCCGGCGGGTCGCTCGGCATCATGGGCCGTTCGCTCCTCGAATCGAAGATTTACGCCGCGAACCGCGAGGCCTTCGGCGACACCATCGACCAGTACCCGCTCATGCGACGCGACCTCGTGGACATGCAGACCGACTACGACGCCGCCTCGGCGTACGTCTACGAGGCATCGCGCATCTACGACCGCTACGAGCGCTACGAGGCCGACGCCGACGACGAGCGCTCCGACACCGAGGTCCACGACATCGGCGAGGAGCGGGCGTACAAACTGATGCGACTGCTCGTCCCCATCGCCAAGTACAAGCTCGGGCGGCTGGCCGTCGACACCGCCTCCTACGCGATGGAAGTCAAGGGCGGGAACGGTTACGTTCGCGAGTTCGTCACCGAACGGCTGCTCCGTGACGCCCAGGTCACGCCGATCTGGGAGGGGACGTCCAACATCCTCTCGCTGGACGTCCTCCGCGTCCTGGAAAAGGAGGAATCCCACGAGGCACTGTTCCCGTTCGTCCGCGAGCGCCTGGACGCCGTCGAGCACCCCCACCTCGAATCGCTCGCCGAGACCGTCGAATCCGAGTTCGAGTCGCTGCAGGCGGCGATGGTGAGCCTCGCCACCGGCGACCCGGACTACGCCCAGCACGAGGCCAAGGAACTCGCCGACTACATATTCGACGTGGTGACGGCGACGCTCCTGCTCGAACGCGCACAGGACGAGATCGACGACGAGGAGAACGCACGGAAGGCCCTCGTCGCGGAGTGGTTCGTCGAGACGCGCTTCCGGCAGTCCGAGGCCCGCGGCATCACCGACGGCGAGAAACTCCCCGACGAGTACTTCGAGGAGGTCGTCGCCTTCGCGCCCGTCGACCCCGACGCGCTCGTCGATACCGCGCCCGCCGACGACTGACCGTCACCCCCTGCAACTACACCGATATTTATAGGACACGCTCGCAGACGTAGGGGTATGCCCGAACCGACGCCCTCCAGACGTACAGTGTTGAAAACCGGTGCGACACTCGGCGGTCTCGCCGCGGCCGGCGGTCTCTCCGGCTGTCTCGGCATTCTCGGCGACGGGTCCGGTGGAGGCCGAATCGAGGCGGTCCCCGCGGACGCCACGACGGTTTTGTACGCCGACGTGTCCGGCTTTCTGAACGACGAGACCGTCAGAGAGAGCGTCAACGAACAGATCGATACGTTCGCCTCGGCGACCGGCGGGAGCGGCGGCCCGGACTCGATCGAGGACGCGCTCGACGAGATCGAGTCCGAAACCGGCCTCGACCCCCGCGGACTGAACGAACTGATAACGTTCGGGGAGGCCGGAGCGAGCGACTCGTTCGGTGCCGTCGTCTGGACCGACTGGTCGGAAGACGACCTCACGGACGCCGCGGAGGAGGGTGCCGCCGACCTGGATGAAGGTTCCTACGAAGGAACGACGATCTACGAGGGCGACGATGGCGACCTGATCGGCGTTCTGGAGGACGGCACGTACGCCATCGGCAGCGAGGACATCGTCGAGGCGACCGTCGACGTTCACAACGGCGACGCCGACCCCGTCGGCGGCGAGGTCCGGTCCGCCTACGAGAACGCGCGGGACGGCTATCTCCGCTTCGCGTTCACGGTGAGCGACGAGCTGGTTCCGGCGGAGTCCAGCGGCCAGTTCGACATCTCGGTCTTCGAGAACGTCGAGTCCGGGTACGGCTCCATCGCAGCGGGCGACACCGCGTTCCAGGTCACGCTGACGACCGACGACGCGGACGGCGCCGAGAACGTCGCCGACGTGATCGAGGGCGGGCTGACCACCCTCGAGAACCAGATCGAGAGCGAGTCGTCATTCGGCCCGAGCGGCGAGGAGATAGTCGACAGACTCCTCGAAGCCGTCGAGAGCACGGAGGTCTCCCAGGACGGCGCCGAGGTGACCGTGTCGACGGCCGGCGACGTCGGGACCGTGGTCGCCATCGTCGCGGCAGTCGTCGGCTCGTTCGTCCTCGGACTCGGGGGGTCCACGGAGCGGCCGACGCCGGTGGCCTCGTTTTCCTTCGAGTACGACTCGTCCGCCGAGACCGTGACGATAACACACGACGGCGGGGACACCATCGCGGCCGCGAACCTCTACGTCCGGGGCACCGGGTTCACGAGCGCCAGCGGCGCGGACATGACCGGGCCCGGGCGGTGGCGCGGCTCCACGAGTTCGCGCACCGACGGGGAACCCGCCGTCGCCGCCGGCGACCGGGTCACCGTCGGCTTCCGCAGCGACGGCGAAATCAGACTCGTCTGGCAGGACGGGGACTCCGCGGCCACACTCGCCGCGTACGAAGGGCCGGACGCCTGAAACCGGACGCCTACTCCTCGGACGCCGACTCGGTATCGTCCGCTACCGGGACGACCGTCACGCTCGCGACGCGGTCGTTCTCCTCGACCTCCATGATCGTGACGCCCATCGTGTTCCGCCCGACCGTGGAGATATCGCCAGCGCGAATCCGCATGATCTGACCGCCCTCGCTCATGACCATCAGGTGGTCGTCGTCTCTCACACCCTTTACCGAGGTCACCGGCCCGTTGCGGCCCTCGGTCTTGATGTCGATGAGCCCCTTGCCGTAGCGGCTCTGTCGACTGTACTCCTCGAGTTTCGTCCGTTTGCCGTAGCCGTTCTTCGTGACGGTCAGCAGCGAGCGGTCGTCGTCGTCCGTCGCGACCATCCCCGCCACGGCGTCGCCGTCCTGGAGTTTGATCGCGCCGACGCCGCGGGCGTTGCGCCCCATCTGACGGACCTCGGATTCGGCGAACCGGATCGTCATGCCGTTCCGGGTCGCGATCACCAGATCACGGGTCCCGTCGGTCACTTCCACGTCGACGAGTTCGTCGCCGTCCTCCAGGCTCGCCGCGATGATGCCCGTCGAGAGGATGTTCTCGAACTCCTCACAGCAGGTCCGCTTGACGTAGCCATCGCGGGTGACCATCGTGATGCACTCGTCGGCGCCGAAGTCGTCCGTGTTGACGACCGCGGTGATCTCCTCGCCGTCGTCGATCCCCTCGATGACGTTCCGGATGTGGTTGCCACGCGCCGTCCGTGACATCTCCGGCACCTGGTAGGTCTTGAGTCGGTAGACCTTCCCGCGGTTGGTGAAACAGAGGAGGTAGTCGTGGGAGTTCGCGCGGAACACCTTGGCGACCCTGTCGCCCTCCTTCGGGTCGGCGCCGATGATGCCCTTGCCGCCCCGGCCCTGGGGCTCGAAGTCCGCGACCGGCATCCGTTTGATGTAGTCCTCGTCGGTGATGACGACCACGCAGTCCTGCTCCGGGATGAGGTCCTCGTGGGTGACCTCGCCGGAATCCGCGACGAAGTTCGTCCGCCGCTCGTCGGCGTACTCGTCTTTGATCTCCCGGAGTTCGTCCTTGATGACGTCGAGCAGTTCCTCCTCGTCGCCGAGGATCTCTTCGAGGCGGTCGATGCGTTCCTGGACCTCCTCGTACTCGGTCTCGATCTCGCCGACCTCCGCCGAGGTGAGGCTCCCGATCTGAATCCGGACGATGTGGTCCGCCTGCTCCTCCGAGAACTCGTACTCGGCTTTGAGGGCTTCCTTGGCTGCGTCGCGGTCCTCGGCGTCGCGGACGATCTCGATCACGTCCTCGGCGTTCTGGACGGCCGTCAGCCGACCGTCGAGGATGTGCGCGCGGTCCTCGGCCTCGTCCAGCTCGAACTGGCTCCGCCGGCGGACGACCTCTTTCCGATGGCTGACGTACTCCGCCAGGGTCTCCTTGAGGTTGAGCACCTTCGGCTGGCCGTCGACCAGCGCGAGGTTGATGACGCCGAAGGTGGACTCGAGGTGGTGTTCGAGCAGCTGGTTCTCGACCACGTCGACGTTCGCGCCGCGTTTGAGTTCGACCACGATACGCACGCCGTCGCGGTCGGACTCGTCGCGCAGGTCGCTGATCCCCTCGATTTTGCCCTCGTTCACGTCCTCGGCGATCCGCTCGACGATGCGGGCCTTGTTCTCCTGGTAGGGGAGTTCGCTGACGACGATCCTGCCTTCCTCCCGGTCGATTTCGTACTCCGCGCGGACCGTCACGCGACCGCGTCCCGTCTTGTAGGCCTTGTGGACGTCGTTGTGGCCGACGATGTTCGCGCCCGTCGGGAAGTCCGGCCCCTTGATCGGACCTGGGTTCGACTCGAGGTGGATGAGGTCCTCGACCTCGCAGTCGGGGTTGTCGATGAGGTGGACCGTCGCGTCAATGACTTCGCCGAGATTGTGGGGCGGAATCTTCGTCGACATCCCCACCGCGATGCCGGTCGAGCCGTTGACCAGCAGATTGGGGTAGGCCGCCGGCAGGACGTCCGGCTCGGTCAGCCGGTCGTCGTAGTTCGAGGTGAAATCGACGGTGTCCTTCCCGATGTCCTCGAGCAGTTCCTCGGCGATGGGGGCCATCCGGGCCTCCGTGTACCGCATCGCCGCAGCAGGGTCGCCGTCCATCGACCCGAAGTTCCCCTGGCCGTCGACGAGGGGATACCGCATCGTGAACGTCTGGGCCATGTTCACGAGCGTGTCGTAGATGGCCTGGTCGCCGTGTGGGTGGTAGTCACCCATCGTCTCCCCGACCACGGACGAGGACTTGCGGTGACTGCTGCCCGAACTGACTCCCATCTCGTGGAGGGCATAGAGGATGCGCCGGTGGACGGGCTTGAGACCGTCCCGGACGTCCGGCAGGGCACGGCCCGCGATGACGCTCATCGCGTAGTCGATGTAGCTCTGCTCCATCTCGTCTTCGACCCGGACGCGCTCGACGTTCGCGGCCGGCGCCGCGGGCTGCTCGTCCGGAGCGTCTGGTAAGTCCGAACTCATACTATATGTCCACCCACTCGGCTTCCGGCGAGTGTTCCTTGATGAACTGTTTGCGCGGCCCGACGGCGTCGCCCATCAGCACCGAGAACATCTTGTCCGCCGCCGCCGCGTCGTCGATCGTGATCTGTTTGAGATACCGGTTCTCCGGGTTCATCGTCGTGTCCCACAACTGCTCGGGATTCATCTCGCCCAGTCCCTTGAATCGCTGGACCTGCGTGGGGTTGCCGTCACATTTCTCCTCGACGATCCGGTCACGTTCCTGTTCGGTCATCGCGTCGTAGGTCTCGCCGCGATACCGGACCCGATACAGGGGCGGCTGCGCGGCGTAGACGTACCCCGCCTCGATGAGCGGCTTCATGTGGCGGTAGAACAGCGTGAGAAGCAGCGTCCGGATGTGAGCCCCGTCCACGTCCGCGTCGGTCATCATGATGATCCGCCGGTAGCGGGCGTCCTCGATGTCGAACTCGTCGCCGATGCCCGTCCCGATGGCCGTGATCATGTTCCTGATCTCGTCGTTCTCCAGAATCCGGTCCAGGCGGTGTTTCTCGACGTTCAGGATCTTCCCGCCCAGCGGCAGGATGGCCTGGAACTCCGGATTTCGGCCCTGCTTTGCGCTCCCGCCCGCGGAGTCGCCCTCGACGATGAACAGCTCCGATTCCGTCGGGTCCTTGGTCTGGCAGTCGGCCAGTTTGCCCGGCAGTGCCGTGTTCTCCAGGGCGTTCTTCCGTCGGGTCAGCTCCTCGGCCTTCTTCGCGGCCTTGCGGGCCTTCGCGGCTTCGACGGCCTTCGAGATGATCGCCTGGGCCGTGTCGGGGTGTTCCTCGAAGTAGGTGTCGAGCCGTTCGTGAATCGCGCTCTCGACGATGCCCCGGACCTCGCTGTTGCCGAGTTTCGTCTTCGTCTGCCCCTCGAACTGCGGGTCGGGGTGTTTGATCGATATGACGGCCGTCAGCCCCTCGCGAATGTCCTCGCCCTTGAGGTTCTCGTCGAGGTCGGCGAGCATGTCGTGGTCGCTCGCGTAGTCGTTGATAACCCGCGTGAGCGAGGTCTTGAACCCTGTGAGGTGGGACCCACCCTCGCGTGTGTTGATGTTGTTCGCGAAGGCGTGGATCGACCCCTGGAGTTCGTTCGTCGCCTGAATAGCGACCTCCAACTGGACGACGCCGTCCTCTATGTCCGCCTCGTCTTCTCGCGGGCCCTGCCCGCTCGAATGGTCCGCGGAACTCAGTTCCGCGCTATCCTCGAAGTAGATGACGTCCTCGTGGAGCGGGTCTTTCGTCTCGTTCAGGAACTCGACGAACTCCTTGATACCGCCCTCGTACTCGAAGGCAACCCCGGAGTCGTCGCGCTCGTCACGGAGCGTGATCTCGACGCCGGAGTTGAGAAATGCGAGTTCACGGAGCCGCGACTGGAGCGTCGAGAACTCGAAGTCGGTCGTCTCGAAGACCTCGTCGTCGGGCCAGAACCTGATCGTCGTACCCGTCTCCTCGTCGGGGTCGATGTCGCGGACCCGTTCGAGTTCGTACTCGGGTTCGCCGTGGTCGAACCGCTGTTTCCAGACCGCGCCGTCGCGCTTGACCTCGGCTTCGAGCCACTTCGAGAGGCCGTTGACCACGGAGACGCCGACGCCGTGGAGCCCACCGGAGACCTGGTAGGACTTGTTGTCGAACTTCCCGCCGGCGTGCAGGACGGTCATGATGACCTCCAGGGCGGGCCTGTCGTGTTCCTCGTGGGTGTCGACCGGAATCCCGCGGCCGTCGTCGCTGACCGACACCGAGTGGTCCTCGTGAATCGTCACCTCGATACTGTCACAGTGCCCTGCGAGAGCTTCGTCGATGGCGTTGTCGACGACCTCGTAGACGAGATGGTGGAGTCCACGAGTGTCCGTCGAGCCGATGTACATCGCAGGCCGTTTCCGGACGGCCTCCAACCCTTCCAGGACTTGAATCTGCCTGGCGCCGTAATCGGACTCCTGAGACATGAAATTCTACTCGATGGTAAGATACGGGTACTGATAAAACCCCCGCACGCTCGCGCGCGCGTACGGCTCTTGTGGCCGCTCTCCGGGGCAATGCGTCCGCTCTCGTCCGCTGAACCCTCGACTCACGCCGTGGAGCATCACAGGTGTCCGCTCCACTTTCACTCCGCTGGCGTGCAACTAATAAACCCTCCGGGGGTAGAAAGGCACAGAGAATGACCTCCTTTCAGTCGACGCTCGGCGAGGGCGAGGGGATCGCCGAGGAGTTGGCAGCCGATCAGCGCTCCATCTCCATCGCCGAGTTCTTCGAGAAGAACCGTCAGATGCTCGGGTTCGATTCGGGTGCCCGGGCCCTCGTCACCGCCGTCAAGGAGGCCGTCGACAACGCGCTCGACGCCGCCGAGGAGGCCGGCATCCTCCCCGATATCTACGTCGAGATCGAGGAAGGCGACGACTACTACCGCCTCGTCGTCGAGGACAACGGCCCCGGAATCACCCGCGAACAGATTCCCAAGATCTTCGGGAAACTCCTCTATGGCTCCCGATTTCACAAGCGCGAGCAGAACCGCGGCCAGCAGGGTATCGGCATCTCCGCGGCCGTCCTCTACTCCCAGTTGACGAGCGGGAAACCCCCGAAGATCACCAGCCGCACGCACGGCAGCGACGAGGCCCAGTACTTCGAACTGATCATCGACACCGACACGAACGAACCGGAAATCGACGCGGAGTCGACGACGTCCTGGGACCGACCGCACGGCACTCGCATCGAACTGGAGATGGAGGGGAACATGCGCGCCCGCCAGCAGCTCCACGACTACATCAAACACACGGCGGTCGTCAACCCGCACGCCCGTATCGAACTCCGGGAGCCGGACGCCCACTTCAAGTACGAGCGCGCGACCGATCAGTTGCCCGCGGAAACCGAGGAGATCAGGCCCCACCCCCACGGCGTCGAACTCGGGACGCTCCAGAAGATGCTGGAGGCGACCGACTCCTACTCCGTCTCCGGGTTCCTGCAAAACGAGTTCACTCGCGTCGGCGGGAAGACAGCCGGCAGCGTCATCGACAACTTCCGGGACCGTCACTTCGGCCGGGAGATGACGTGGCGACCGCCGGAACCGCACTCCGAGGCCGACATCGAGTCGGCCGTCACGGAAGCCGTCTCGAACAAGGGTGCCGAGGCGACAGCCGACTTCGCCGGACAGGTCGCCGACGAACTCGGCAGTCGCGACCGCATCGCCCACCACCACGTCGTCGCCGTCGTGGACGAGATCGCCGAGGACATCGAGGAGACACACGACAAGTCCTTCGGTGACACGGTGCGGGAGAACGCCGTCGCGGCCGCCTGGGAGGCCATCACCGCCGAACGGACGGCGGACATCTACACCCTCGTCGACGAGGCGACGACGAAACGGAAGGAGGACGCCCACGTTCAGGGGCTGGCCGAGCGCATCGCGGCGAAGTTCGAGAACCGTGACGACGACCCCCGCGACCGGGTGCCTTACGGCACGCTCGCGGGCTACGTCGAGAAATCCGCCGAGGATACCGAGGACTACGACGACGCGACCTTCGGCGAGACGGCACGCGAGAACGTCACGGACGCCATCTGGGACCTGATGGAGACGGTCCCCGACGACCCGCCGAAGGTGAGCGACATCGAGACCGACCGCGACGCCGCCAGCGAACTACTGGAGGCGATGCGCGCGACGGACATCATCGCTCCGCCGACGGACTGTCTCTCGCCCATCACGGACGAACTCGTGCTCGCGGGGCTGGAAAAGGAGTTCGACGCGGACTTCTACTCCTCGACGACCCGGGACGCCTCCGTCCACGGCGGTGACCCGTTCATCGTCGAGGCGGGCATCGCCTACGGCGGCGACCTCCCCGAGGGCGACAAGGCGCAGGTGATGCGCTTCGCCAACCGCGTCCCGCTGGTCTACCAGCGCGGCGCCTGTGCCATCACGGACGTCATCAAGCGCATCAACTGGCGCAACTACAAGCTCGACCAGCCAGGCGGGACCGGCATCCCTAACGGGCCGGTCGTCATCATGGTCCACGTCGCCTCGACGAACGTGCCGTTCACGAGCGAGTCGAAAGACGCCGTCGCGAACATCCCGGAGATCGAAGACGAGATCGAACGGGCCATCCGGGAGTCGGCACGCGACCTCAAGTCCTTCCTCAAGAAGCGCCGGTCGATGGAGAAACGCCGGCACAAACAGGACAAGCTGGCGACGATCCTGCCGGCGATGGCCGAGAAACTGGCGGACGTGACCGGCGAAGGCGAGTTGCACATCGACGACTCGCTGGCCCGGATCATGAACAACGTCCTCGTCGAGCGGGAACGGGGCGACGACGCGGTCCGACTCGTCGTCGAGAACAACGCCTCGACGAACGCCGACCTCGAAATCACCGACATCGTCTCGGCCGACCCCGGCGACGTGGACGGTGCGAACGTCGTCGAGATGGACGGCGAGTACTTCGTGAAGTGGCAACCGACGGTCTCGGCCGGTGACCGGGCCGCCCTGGAGTACGAGCTGAACGGTGACGCCGAGTTCGAGGTCTCGGTCGAGGGCATCGAAGACGAGAAACTGACCATCGACGCCTAACTATGAGTACTGACACAGACACGGACGGCGACGCGCGCGAACGGCTGATCGACCTCGCCGCGGAGTTCTACGACCAGTTCGAGTCGGGCGAGGTTCCGACGATGTCCATCCCGACCCGGACGAAGAGTAACATCGAGTACGACGAGGAAAAGGGCGTCTGGGTGTACGGCGACCGGCAGAGCACCCGGTCGGCCAAGTCCGTTAGCGGCGCCCAGAAGCTCCTGAAGGCCATCTACGTCATCGACTTCCTCGCCCAGCAACTGGAGGAGGACCGCTCTTCGACCCTGCGGGAACTGTACTACCTCAGCGAGTCGTTCGACCACGAGGAGGCGCAGTTCAACGGGCAGGACGAGTCGAACCAGCTCATCGAGGACCTGGAGATCGTCTCCGACGTGCGCCGCGAGGAGTTCCACATGCGCCCCGAGGAGTCCGGCGCGACCGTCATGGGCCCGCTGCTCATCCGCGAGCAGACACGCCGCGGCGAGCGCGAGATCCACTGCCAGGAGGACGTGGGCGAGGGCGGCTACCAGATTCCGAACGACCCCGACACCATCGAGTTCCTGGAAAACGACGCGAAGTTCGTCCTCTGTGTGGAGACCGGCGGGATGCGCGACCGGCTCGTCGAGAACGGCTTCGACGAGGAGTACGACGCCCTGATCGTCCACCTCAAGGGCCAGCCCGCGCGGGCGACCCGCCGGCTGATCAAGCGGCTGCACGACGAACTCGACCTGCCGGTGACGGTGTTCGCCGACGGCGACCCGTGGTCCTACCGCATCTACGGCTCGGTCGCCTACGGCTCGATCAAGTCCGCACACCTCTCGGAGTACCTCGCGACACCCGAAGCGCGGTACATCGGCATTCAGCCCGCCGACATCGTGGAGTACGACCTCCCGACCGATCCGCTCTCGGATTCGGACGTGAACGCCCTGGAATCGGAACTGGAGGACCCGCGGTTCCAGACCGACTACTGGCGCGAGCAGATCGAGCTCCAGCTCGACATCGGAAAGAAGGCCGAACAGCAGAGCCTGGCCTCCCGCGGCCTCGACTTCGTGACCGACACCTACCTCCCGGAGCGACTCACCGAGATGGGCGTTATCTGAGTCGGGTCGGCCCCCGACTCGCCCGGTACGCGTTTCAGCGAGGGGGTTCTACTCACTCTATGCGCTGGGAGTGCCGGGAGTGTGGCCGCGTCCACGATCACGACCCTGGCGTCTGTGTCTGTGGCTCCGCCGACCAGCGCCAGCGGACGCCACCCGACGACCGCGGGACCGTCGAGCAGGCCCGGCGGATGTTGCTGGACCCCTCCGAGCGCCAGCTCGTGTCGGACGGGCCGCTCGTCTCGCTCGCCTTTCGTGTCGTGGTCGTCCTGACACTGCTCGTGCTGGTGGTCGTCGCGCTGTCGGTCCTGCTGTGAGCGACGCCGGTCAGCAGTCGAGGGCGACCGGGACGCCACGCGCGGCCACGTCGACGACGAACGCGTCGGCGTCCGATTCGAGTGCCGGGAACGTATCGTAGTGGATGGGGAGGACGAGTCCGGGGTCCAATCGCGCCGCGAGGTCGGCGGCGTCGTGGCGGTCCATCGTGAACGAACTGCTGATCGAGGGGCAAAACAGCGAGACGTCGAGTTCCGCGTGTCCCTCCAGCACGTCGCTGTCGCCGGGCCAGAACACCGACGTCCCGTCGAAATCGAGCAGGAACCCACAGCCGGTCCCCTCGGGGTGTATCGGCGTCCCCGAGCCGTCAGTCCGCGGGCCGTCGGGGTGGTTGTACGCCGCCGTCGTCCGGAGGACCACGTCGGCGACGACCGTGTCCGTCTCGTCGTCGACCCGCCGTGTGTCGTAGGGCAGGTCCCGGACGGGCGTCACGTCCCGGTCGGTCTCGCTGTGGTGGACCGCCTCGTGGACGACGACTGTGGCGTCGTCGGCCGCGACGCGGTCGATGCCGTCCGGGTCGTAGTGGTGGACGTGGCTGACACAGACGAGGTCGCCGTCCTCGGGCCGGTAGTCCCGTGCCGGAGGGTGTCGGTGGTCCTCGCTGTCGGACTCCCACTCCCCGGTGAGGACGCCGTAGCGGCCGGGGTCGAGGTAGACGGTCGGGCCGTCCGCGGCCTCGATGCGGAGCGTCGCGTACCCGAGCCAGTCGACGCGCAGGTCGCGGTGTCGAACGGTCATACCGACCCCTCGGTGGCGGCGCTCAAAAAGTCAGGGATGGGCGACGCCGGCCGGTCACTGTTCGGCCGCGAGCCGTTCGAGGCGGTCGAGCGCGTCGGCGTCCGCGGGTTCTTTGTCGTCGCGGACGCCGACAAAGCGCGGGAAGCGAAGCGCCCACCCCGAATCGTAGGTCGGGGACGGCTGAATCTCCTCGTACCCCACCTCGAAGACGACGGTGGGGTCGATGTCGACCGTTTTGCCGTCCTCGGCCCGGACGTGCGCGTCGAGCAGGTCGGTCAGGTCGGCGAGTTCCTCGTCGGTAATCCCCGTCGCGACGTTGCCGACCGTCGCGTACCCGTCGTCGGTCCGCACCGACACCTCGAAGGTGCCGAGCAGTTCCGCGCGCCGACCCTCTCCCCACTCGGCACCGGTGACGACGAGGTCCAGCGTCTCCACGTCGGGCTTGCGTTTGAGCCAGTTTCTCCCGCGCCGCCCCGGTGAGTACGTCGAGTCCGGGTCCTTGAGCATGATTCCCTCGTGGCCGGCTTCGAGCGCCGTGGTCTCGATGTCGGCGATCTCGTCGGGGTCGTCGGTGACGCGGAGTTCGGCGATGCCGGCGTCGAGGACCGAGACGAGGCGGTCGTGGCGCTCGGTCAGCGGCGCGTCGAGCAGGTCTTCGCCGTCGGCGTGTAGACAGTCGAAGGCGTCGAGTTCGACCGCGACCTCCTCGCGGGCCTTCGCCACGTCGTGTTTCCGGCGGAACCGTTTCAGTATCTCCTGGAACGGCTGTGGGTTCCCGTCGTCGTCAACGGCGACTGCCTCCCCGTCGAGGATGGCCGGGACCGTCAGCGACTCCTCGACGAAGGTCACGAGTTCGGGCAACGCGTCGGTCACGTCCTCCATGTTCCGGGAGAACAGCCACACCGTCTCCCCGTCGTAGTGGACCTGGACGCGTGCGCCGTCGAACTTCGTCTCGACCGCCGCCGCGTCCCAGTCCTCCAGTGCGTCGGTGACGCTGCCAGCCTGTGCGAGCATCGCCTGCACCGGGCGGCCGACTTCGAGGTGCTGGGCCGCGAGTCCGGATTCCCCTTCGTCCCGTGCGATCTCTGCGACGAGTCCGTAGTCGTTCGTCACCTGCAGGGCGCGCTCGACTGCCTCGACCGGCACGTCGAAGGCCCCGGCGACGGCGTCACGGACGGTCCCCTCGCCGACGCCGATCCGCATCTCGGAGAGGACGATCCGTGCGAGATACCGCGCCTCGTCGGGGTCACAGCGATTGAATAGCCCGAAGAGGACGTCGAGCTTCCGGTCCTGACTCCCTTCGCCCGCGGCCGCCGCCAGCTCTCGGAGCCGTGCATCGACCTCGCCGACGGTCAACGGGTCGGCCCCACCCTCGCCGTCCCCGCCGAACGCGCCGAGTCCCTGCTGGCCGCCGAACCCGTAACTGGCAGCCACCGCGCCGATCTCGCCCGTCTCGGCGACGCGGTCCTCGACGTCCTCCGCGGAGACGTTCCGCCCGGCCGCGCGAGCGATGGCAGCGTAACAGAGCGAGGGACCGATGTCCAGTGTCGTCGAGTCGTGTGCCGGGAAGACCCGGCCCTGGACGAAGCGGGCGACCGTAGCGAGGTCGTCCCCTGCGGTCAGAAAGAGGTCGGTCACCAGATCGACGATCTCCAGATCGGCCGATTCGGCCTCGATTTCTGCGGCCCGGTCGGCGAACGCGGCGAACTCCATCGGCGAGTCGTAGCGCCCCGAGGGGATTAAATCGTCCGACCGGAACCGGTACCGAAATATAGCTCAGGCCTGTTCGGCAGTCTCCTCGTAGGCTTCGCCGAGTCGGGTTATCATCCAGTGAACCGGCAGTGCCACGCCGAACTGCCGCGCGACGAGCGCGATGGGCAGCAGCGTGATGCCGAGTAGCAGGCTGAACTGGTACAGCGCGAGGAGCGTCCCTCGATACAGTCGCGATTCCATTGTCCTCGACAAGACACGGGGGAGACTGGTATATAAAGCTTGGTGTAGTATGAAATACATAATGGTCTTTAAATAGATATAGTCACTTCGCAGTACAGCGGTTTCGTGCGGCCGGTAGGATGGACAGTTCGGCGAGGTGTTTCGGCGGCGGTCGCGTCAGGTTCGGATTATCGACCCTCGTCTTTCTCATAAGTTATGACCATTATCGGCGTCTCGTGCGCGTCGTCCGGTGGCGGTGACTGTCGGCGCGCGGAAATCACAAATCACGTTAGTGATGGGACCCGAAGGTGGGGTATGAACTACCTCGTAGCGATGGAGGCGGCCTGGTTGGTTCGTGACGTCGACGACATCGACGACGCCATCGGCGTCGCCGTCAGCGAAGCCGGCAAGCGGTTGAACGACGAGGACATGGACTACGTCGAGGTCGAGGTCGGTGCCACCGGCTGTCCGGCCTGTGGCGAACCCTTCGACTCGGCCTTCATCGCCGCGGACACGGCTCTGGTCGGTCTGGTTCTCGAAATGAAGGTGTTCAACGCCGAGAACACGGAACACGCCCAGCGGATCGCCAAAAGCGAGATCGGCGGCGCGCTCCGGGACGTCCCCCTCAGCGTCGTCGACACCATGGAGTTCGAGGACGACGACCAGGCCGAGGCCAACGCCTGAAGCCCGCGCTCGCCGCGCCCCACTGGGGAAGCTTTTTGTATAACTTCTGGTAATGCGGGAGTATGGAACTCCCGACGTCGGAGGACCTGCGCGAGCGGCGGAACCACCTCGGTCTCACGCAGAGCGAACTGGCCGAGCGAGCGGACGTGTCTCAGCCGCTCATCGCACGCATCGAGGGGGGTGACGTCGATCCGCGGCTCTCGACGCTTCGCCGGATCGTGAACGCACTGGAGGAGGCAGAGGGCGGGATCATGCGCGCAGAGGACCTGATGCACAGCCCGGTCTACGGCATCGAACCCGACGACTCCATCGCCTTCGCCATCGAGACGATGAACCAGGAGGGGTACTCCCAGTTACCGGTCGTCCGGGACGACTACCCCGTCGGCATCGTTTCGCTGTCGGACATCCGCCACGTCGAGGACGACGAGCCCGGCGAACTCCCCGTCGCCGACGTGATGCGCGAGTCCATCACCACCGTCACGCGCGAGGCGACCATCGACGAGATCGACACCCACCTCGACCACCACGAGGCCGTCATCGTCATCGAGGACGGCGAGATGATCGGGATCATCACCGACGCCGACGTGGCGACACACCTCTCCTGACTGCCGTGACGCCCTCGCTGTTCGACCCTGGGCTGGAGGGCGTGACCGTCGCCGAGACGGAACTGAGCCGCGTCGACGAGGACGGCGACCTGCTCGTCCGCGGCTTCCCCGTCGCGGAACTCGCAGCCAACGCGTCGTTCGAGGAGTGTTGCTACCTGTTGCTCCGCGGTGACCTCCCGACGACCGACGAACGCGACCGGTTCCGGGACGCACTGGCCGACCAGCGGGTGATCGGCGACGAAGTCCGGGCGGTCCTCCGGCGCGCCGCGGCCGAGAACCGCTCGCCGATGGACGCCCTGCGGATGGGGCTCGCCAGCGCCGACCTCCAGCCGGGTTCGGTCGACGACGCGCCGCTCGCCGCCGCCCGGCGAGCCATCGCTGTGGTGCCGACCGTCGTCGCGACCTACTGGCGGCGGCGACGAGGTGTGGAATCCCTCTCCCCGCGACCGGACCTCTCACACGCAGCGAACTACCACTACCTGCTGACCGGCGCGGTGCCCGACCAACCCACCGCCGAGGGGTTGGAGACGTTCCTGACGACGATGGCCGAGCACGGTCTGAACACCTCCACGTTCGCCGCGCGGGTCGTCGCCTCGACCGGTGCCGATCCGATCTCGGCTGCCACGGCGGCCGTCGCCGCTCTGAAGGGCCCTCGCCACGGCGGGCAGTTCGCCCGTGTCAGCGACCTGCTCCGGAACGCACACGACGCGGACGCCCCGGACGCGGTCGTCCGCGAGCACCTGCGCGAGGCCGGCACGCTCCCCGGATTCGGCCACCGCGTCTACGAGGTCCGCGATCCCCGGGCGGCCGTGCTCGCGGCGACCGCCGACCGTCTATCGGGGTCCGCGGGAGAAGAAGCGTTCCTCGAAACCGCCCGCACCGTCGAGACCGTCGGGCGCGACGAACTCGCCGCCGGGGCCGACGGGGATCGGCCACGCCCCACCGTCGACTTCTACGCCGCGGCCCTGCTCCACGCCCTCGACATCCCCGCCGCCCTCCTGCCCGCGACGTTCGCCGTCGGCAGGGTGGCCGGCTGGATGGCCCACTGTCTCGAACAGGCGGACACGGACCACCTCGTGCGGCCCGTGGCCCGCTACGTCGGCGAGACGGAGCGCTCGTGGACGCCCGTCGAGGAGCGGACGCCGACCGACGCGACGCTCCTGGCTCGCCACCGGGACTCGGGCTCGCTCGAACCGGTCTCGGAGACGCTCGCCACCCTCTCCGAGCCCGCACGGCTGGAAGTCCTCCTTGCCCTGTTCGATGCGGAGGACCCGCTCGCCTACTCCGCGCTGAAAGCCGCCACCTCCATCGAGGACAAGGGCCGATTCAACTACCACCTCCGACAGCTCCGGGATTACTTCGTCCGCGACGGTCCCGACGGCTACGCCCTTACCGACGCCGGCCACACCGTCGTCCACACCATCGTCACCGACGACGGCATCGTCGGCGACCTCCCCGACTGATCGACCGCGACCGTTGCTGGCGTCCGTCCGCACGTGTCAGCGCGTCTGGAGAAGTGCAATTCTCCAATATTTTACATTAACGGGGTACGTCGGTTTCGGTGTCTATGTTCGGACGATTCCCGCAGCGTGGCCGCCCCGGTCGGGGGTGCGTCGACGCGTGAGCGACACCGAGCTGAACCGCGGTCTCGAAGGCGTGACCGTGGCCGAGACGCGGCTGAGCCGAGTGGACGGCGAGGCCGGCGAACTGGTGATCGGCGGGTTCCCCGTCGCGGAACTGGCGACCCGTGCGAGCTACGAGGAGACCCTCCACCTGCTTCTCGAGGACCGACTGCCCTCGGCGACTGAACTCGCGGCGTTCCGCGCCGACCTGGCCGACCGCCGGATCGTCGGCGACGAGGTTCACGCCGTTCTCGGACGGGCCGCCGCCGAGGACCGACCCGCGATGGACGCCCTCCGGATGGGTGCCGCGGCGGCGAACCTCGGGACCGACGCCGGCGGCGACGAGGCGGATGCCAGGCGGATCGTCGCGGTCTTCCCGACTATCGTCGCCGCCTACTGGCGCTACCGGCAGGGCCGGGAGCCGGTCGCGCCCCGGTCGGACCTCGGCCACACCGCGAACTACCTCCACATGCTCACCGGCGAGCAACCGAGCGAAGCCGCCGTTCGCGGACTGGAGACCTACCTCAACACGGTGATCGACCACGGGCTCAACGCCTCGACGTTCACCGCCCGCGCGGTCGTCTCGACCGAGTCCGACCTCGTCTCCGCCGCGACGGCCGCCGTCGGATCGCTCAAGGGACCGCTCCACGGCGGCGCTCCGGGACCGGTTCTCGACGCGCTCCGCGAGGTACACGAGTCCGGCGACCCCGAGGGGTACGTCCGGGCGAAACTCGACGCCGGGGAGCGCCTGATGGGCTTCGGTCACCGAGTCTACCGCGTCCGGGACCCTCGGGCGGCCGTCCTCTCGACCGCCGCCGAGCGGTTCTACGACACGGCCGGCGACGCCGACTTCTTCGCGGCCGCGAAGGCCTACGAGGAGGTGGCCGTCGACCTGCTCGCCGAGCACAAGCCCGACCGAAAGCTCGCGACCAACGTCGAGTTCTACACCGCCGCCCTGCTCCACGGCATCGGCGTCCCACAGCCCCTCTTCACCGCCACCTTCGCCGTCGCCAGGGCGGGTGGCTGGATGGCTCACGCCCTCGAACAGAAGTCGAACAACCGACTCGTCCGCCCCGTCGGCCGCTACGTCGGCGAGACCGGCCGGTCGTGGACTCCCGTCGACGAACGATAGCCGCGACCACGGCGCGCCCCACCGACTTCGCCCGGGTTCTCAGGCCACCTCCAGCCCGCGAATCGACACCGCTTCCTCGCCCTCCTGTACCTCGCCGATGATTCGGCCGTCCTCGGTCGCCCCGACCAGTTTCTCCGCATCCTCGGGAGATAGCGCCGCCACGAACCCCGTGCCGCATCCACCTTTTTCCCGCTCGGGTGTCCTCGGTCGCTCCGCTCCCTGCGGTCACCACTCGCGTCAAAAACGTGGGTGAAAAAACCGCACTCTCCCTGCGGTCGAGTGCGGTTCGAGTCGCTCAGGCCAATTCTAACCCGCGGATCGACACCGCCTCGTCGCCTTCTCGCACCTCACCGATAATCCGTCCGTCGTCAGTCGTCTCGACCAGTCGCTCCGCGTCGTCGGGAGATAGCGCCGCCACGAACCCCGTGCCCATGTTGAAGGTGCGGTGCATCTCCTCGTCGGAGACGCTCCCCTCCTCCTGGACGAACTCGAACACGGACTGGGTCTCGAAGGGGTCCGTGATCTCGTAGCGGAACGCGCCCATCCGGGTGAGGTTGGTCCAGCCCCCGCCGGTGACGTGGGCGGCGGCGTGGGTATCGTGAGCCTGGAGCGGATCGAGCAGGTCCGTGTAGATGCGGGTGGGTTCGAGCAGTTCCTCGGCGACGGATCGTTCCGGGTCCGGCGGGAACGGGTCCGTGTACTCGTGGTCCCGTGTCACGGCCTGCCGCGCGAGCGTGAGGCCGTTCGAGTGGATGCCAGAGGACGGAAAACCGACGAGCGCGTCGCCGGCCTCGGCTTCGCCGGGGAAGAGGTCGCCCTTCTCGGCCAGCCCCGCGCAGGTCCCGGCGATGTCCAGCCCCTTGATGACCTCGGGCATCACGGCAGTCTCGCCGCCGACGAGGGCCACGTCAGCGCGTTCGGCGCCCTCGGCCAGTCCCTCGCCGATCTGTTCGCTCGTCTCGTCGTCGGGTTCCTCGACGGCGAGGTAGTCGACGAACGCGACCGGTCGCACGCCGGCGGCCACGAGGTCGTTGACGTTCATCGCGATGCAGTCGATACCGATGGTCGAGTAGTCGTCGACGGCCTCGGCGACGAGCAGTTTCGTTCCGACACCGTCCGCCGCGAGTGCGAGGTAGCGGTCACCGATGTCGAGCAGGCCGGCGAAGTCGCCCTCGAAGCCCTCTGTCGCGCCGATTAGCGCGGCCGTGGCCGCCTCGCTCGCGTCGATGTCGACCCCCGCCCCGGCGTAGGTGAGTCCCTCCTCGTCGGCGTCTCCGCGGTCCCCGTCGTCGTGGTCGGTCATGTCCGAGTCGCCGCGCGGGGCGCACTAATGCTCGTCGGTCCGCTCGGGAGCGGTCACAGGACCGGGAACCCGAAGCCAAAGAGCGCAAAGACCGCGAGGCCGACACAGAGGACGAACGCCCCGGCGAACACTGTTCGGTTCCAGTCCAGTACGGTCCTGCCGTCCAGCGGGCCGAACGGCACCATGTTGAAGCCGGCCAGCAGGAGATTGATGCGGACGCCGTAGATGCCGACAAGCCCCGCGAAGCCGTCGAAAAGCAAGAGCGGGACGAACGGGACCGCGAGCGCGACGTTCGTCAGCGGGCCGGCCAGCGCGATGAGACCGTTCTCGCGGACCGTCGAGCGCCCCCGGTGGTAGACCGCGCCGGGCGCGGCGAAGAGAAAGCCCGCGAGCGCCGTGACGACGGCGATGAAGAGCATCCCGTAGTCGGCACGGAACTCCGCGAGTTTCCCGAAGTGGATCGCCGTCAGTTTGTGTGCCATCTCGTGGAGGAGAAAGCCCACGCCGGCGGTCAGGAAGCTGACGGCGAGCAGCGGGAGAAAGGAAGCGGGGTCGACGAGCGGCGGACCGCCGTTGAAAAAGAGCGCGAACGCGAGACTCAGCGCGACCCATGCGAGCGCGAAATCCAACAGTTCCCGCGTCGAGAACTGGACTCTCACGTCACGAGCCCCCACAGCAGCGACGCGCTGTTGCGCGCGCCTTCGAGCATCAGCCGGACGATGGCGTCGACGCCGCCGATCTGCCCGAAGAAGTAGGGGATCAGCAGGGCGGCAAAGAGGAAACTGGCGATGAAGCTCCCGACGTTCGTCATCGCCACGATGAGGATGAGCCGGAAGAGCGGGACCTCCTTCATCCGGCCGAAGATGTCGCGGATCGGAGCCTCCTCGTCGTCGAGGATGTCGTTGAGCGTGCTGATGTCCCCGACATTGACCGTGATGTACCGGAGTTCGACGTAGCCGGCGAACCAGCCCGGTGCCAGCAGGGGATTGACGCTCGTCAGCCACGCGACCGCGCCGCCGACCGACGCGCTCTGCCAGTGCGCGCCGGCCAGGGACGCCAGCCCGAAGGAGATGATCCCGTTGACGAGGAACCACGCCGCGAACAGTTTCAACAGGAAGGTGTCCTGCACCCCGGCCATCGCCAGCAGGAGGAAGAACGCGAGGAAGCCGAGCGTGAAGGCGTAGCCGAAGGCCTTGAACAGGACTCCCGAGACCGAGAACCGCCGGCTCGTGTCCTCGCCCATCAGGGACTCGAACGGCGGGAGCGTGTCC
The DNA here is from genome assembly GCF_023028345.1 of Halorientalis marina. Classification (GTDB taxonomy): domain Archaea; phylum Halobacteriota; class Halobacteria; order Halobacteriales; family Haloarculaceae; genus Halorientalis; species Halorientalis marina. The sequence goes on from NZ_CP095487.1 coordinate 1,983,599, forward strand.
GGGTCGTCGAGGTACGCTTCGATGCCCTCGCGGTGACCCGCCCCGACGACCGCGAGCACGTCGTAGCCCGCGGCCCGGAGCTGGACGAGGTTGTGTGCGATGTAGGCGTCGCGCTCGTCGATGAGCGCCTCCGCGCCGCCCGGCGAGAACCGGCGGAACTCCTCCATCATCGCCGTCACCACGTCCGCGTCCGTCAGTTTCTCCACGTCGATCTCGTCGATATCCTCCTGCTCGCCGGAGTCGGTGAAAAGCAGGGCGAAGACGAGCCCGATACCGAGCCCGAGAGTGACGATCAGGAGGACCCCGTCGAGCAGCGCGAGGACGGCGCCGCCGGCGATGGAGGCGATCCCGAGGCCGCCCAACAGGAGCGGGCCGGCGAGCAGTTCGACCGGGACGGCGACGAACGTCGCGATGGCGAACCCGACGGTCAGTCCGGCGACGACGGGGTCGCCGACGCCGGCGATCAGCCCACCTAATAGCTTGAGCTTCTCCAGGCCGGAGAGCCTGGCCCAGAACCGCTGGATGGTCGTCTGGATGTCCCGGTCGACCAGTGCGACCCCGAGGCCGAGCTCCTCGGCCGTCTCGGTGGCCGCGAGCATATCCGCCCCCGGTTCGATGTCGAACTGGTCGCCAAGCCGCGCCTGGACGTACGAGAGCAGCCAGTAGGCGAGAAACTGGAAGACGGTACTCCCGCCGAGCAGGTCGCTCGGTTCGAGGTCCTCCGGGGCCTCGCCTTTCATCTGGCGGTACCGGCCCTCGTCGAGTTCGACGGCCACGATGTCCGGTCGCTGTTCCTCGATGGTCCGTTCGACTTCTTCGACGCTGTCGGCCGAGACGTGGGCGGTTCCGAGAACCGTCACGCTCCCCTCCCCCGAGGGCTCGCCGGGCGGGTCCGGCGTCGGTGCCGCACGCTCCGTCATTGACCCTCCATAGACCACCCCCCGTTTTACGACTGTCGGGATGACATCGGGGCGCACGCGTCGAGAGGTCGGGCACGCACTGACGAGACAGCAGACGTTTTGTCGCTTCCGGCGAAGCGGCCCGTATGCCGGACCTGATGGACACCTACATCGAGAACCGCGAGATGATCCAGCCCAACCACGCCAACAGCCTGAACACGACCCACGGCGGCAACGTCCTGAAGTGGATGGACGAGGTCGGCGGCATGGTCGCGATGCGTTTTGCCGGCCGGAACTGCGTCACCGCGCGGATGGAGCAGGTCAACTTCCGGCGCCCCATCGAGGTCGGCGACAACGCCCTCCTGAAGGGGTACGTCTACGACGCCGGCGAGACGAGTATCCGCGTCCGCGTCCGCGCCTTCGGCGAGGACCCGCGGACCACCGAGACCGAACTCACCACCGAGTCGCACTTCGTCTACGTCGCTATCGACGACGACTTCGATCCGGCTGCGGTCCCGGAACTCACCACCGACTCCGAACGCGGCGAGGAACTCCAGGCGGCCGCCCGGTCCAGTTCCGAGGAGAGCGCCTGACCTGGCCCGCGGACACCGGCCCACCGACGCGCACTCTTTTCCCCGTGTCTCGCGTATCGCTCCTATGGGACTGAACGTCGATCCGCCGGCACCGCCCGAACTCTCGACCGGGCTGGACGCAGACGACTACGACGACGTGGACGTACAGGGAACTGACTACCGCCGCGAGGAACTGGCGGAGTTCCTCCACGACGGAGCCTGGGAGCGGGCCTTCTACGACTGGATGGACGACACCGACATGGACGAGGACGACTTCGCAGTCGCGACCGACCTCGGGCTCTTCGAGGAGTTCGACTTCTTCTGGGACGACTTCGCCGACCGCGTGGGCTATCACGCCCCCGGGCTGCCCGAGGACTGGCGCGAGCGTGACATCCACCCCGACCTCGACTCGTGGGGCCGCGTGTCCGCTATCAACGCCGGCCTCACCGAACTCGGGCAGGTCGTCTGTGTCGTCCTCAAAAACGAGTACATCGACTGGGAAGCCGACTACGACGCCCCCGACGACCTCCCGGACTTCGAGACGTAGCCCCCGCATCGCGGCACTCCCTCAGGCTTGCCACGCGGCGGCCAGTACGAACGTCTCGCGGCGGTCCTCGGCCCGATCCACGTCGAAGCCGGCATCGGCCATCGCCGCGCGCGCGTCGCTCGCGTCGAACCGTTCGTCGAGCGGCGGCCCCCCCTCGCCACGGCCGGCGGCAGTCCAGTCACCGATGCCGACCCGTGCGCCGGGCGCGAGGACGCGCCCGAGTTCGGCGAGGGCGGCCTCCGTCGCGAACTCGTGGTAGGTCATCGTCGAGACGGCGCCGTCGAGCGCGTCGTCGGCAAACGGCAGGTCCGCAACCGCTGCGGTCACCGTCTCGACGTTTTCCGGTAGTCCCTTCTCACGGTACTGGTCGTGCATCGCGGCCTGGACGTCGACGGCGTGAACGGTGCCAACGTACGGGGCGACGTCGTCGGTGTAGAAGCCGGTCCCGCTCCCGAGGTCGGCGACCTCGTCGTCCGGGCCGGGGTCGAACAGCGCGAGGAGTTCGTCGGCCGAGAGATAGGCGTAGCGTGTGGGGTCTTCGAGCGCGTCGGCACGCTCGGCATCGAACGTGTGGAATCCCATGTGCGTTCGTCGGGCCGGGTGGGATTAAGCCCCTCGGCCGCTCGTCCCGTTCACTCCTCCCGCCCGTACTCGCCGGTCAGCCGCGTGCTGGCGACGACAGACCCCGAGAGGGCGTCGTCGACCGTCGGATACCGCGCGCCGGCCTGAACGTTCAGCGACCCCGAGACGGCATAGAGCGTGAACCGATAGGTGTGCGGGTCGTCCCCGGCGGGGGGGCGCGGCCCGCGGTAGCCGAGTTCGCCGAAGCCGTTCGTCCCCTGTCGAGCGTCCCCGAGGTCCGGAATGCGACGGGCCTGGGTGACACCCTCCGGAATCCGGGTGGTATCGGCCGGGACGTTCCAGCACAGCCAGTGGTAGAAGGGTCCGTCCGGTGCGTCAGGGTCGTCGACGATCAGTGTCAGGGTGTCGGCCCCGTTCGGGACGCCCTCGATTTCGAGGGGTGGGGACACGTCGTCGCCGTCGGCGGTGTACTTCCGTGGGATCGCCTCCCCGTCCGCGAACGCCGGCGAGCGGAGGACGAACCCGGGTGACGGGGAGACGGTCGTCGCGTTTCCCGATGGCTCGTCCGACCCGTCACCGGTACACCCCGCGAGGGCACCGCCGACCGCGACGCCGCCGCAGGCCCGCAGGAACCGCCGTCGTCCTGGCATGAGCGCCCCTTCCACTCCGGGCCCCTTGAGCGTGGGGGGCTGGCAGTCGAGAGCTTCATTACGGGTGCCGGGCCAACGGGGACGTATGGTGCGAGTCATCCCGCCGGAAGAACGGGTCTGTGAGCGGTGTGGGCGACGAGACGTCTGGGACGAGGCGGAACGGACGTGGGTCATCGCCGACGAGGACGGCGAGAAGGCGGTGGGGAACCCCCACTGTCTCCACGAGTGGGACATCAACGGCACCTACAACCCCTTCGAGGAGTGAGCGGCGGTCCCGAACGACCACCGAACCTTTCGACCGACAGGCGTTTGCGAGTGGCCCGCGCATCTCACGGCCATGCCGACGGCCTACATCACCGCGCCGCCCGAGGCGGCCGGGGACCTCGCGCGGACGCTCGTCGAGGAGCGCCTCGCGGCCTGTGTCAACCGCCTCTCCTGTGACTCGGTGTATCGCTGGGACGGGGACCTCCACGACGACGAAGAGGTCATCCTGCTCGCGAAGACGACCGACGCGGCCTACCCCGCCCTTCGGGATCGCGTGGTCGAACTCCACCCCCACGACGTGCCCTGTATCGAGCGGTTCGACGAGGACGACGTGCTCGACTCGTTCGCGACCTGGCGGGGCGACGCCGTCGCCGAGTGACCGCCGGCTCGCGGGCCCCGAAGCAGTACCCCGCGACCCATTCGGGGCCACGACGCGAGGCGGTGAATACGAGTCTCAATCCTCGTCCGGGATGTGAGACTCCGTGAGAACCTCGCTGTGGGCGGCGTGTTCCCGAGAGAGTTCGACGTACCGGTCGCCGGCGTACTGCCACGGGGAGTCCTCGACGTGCTTGACGAGTTCGGCCGGCGTCCCGGCATAGAGGACTGACTCGGGAATCTCGGTGCCCTCGGTGACGAGACTGTTCGCACCGACGAGGCTCCCGTCGCCGACCGTCGAGCGGTCGAGGACGATCGCACCCATGCCGACCATGGCGCGCTCGCCGACGGTAGCGCTGTGGACGATGGCGTTGTGCCCGACGGTCGCGTACGGGCCGATTTCGGCCCCCTCGTGGAGCGTCGAGTTGTCCTGCACGTTCGCGCCCTCCCGGAGGACGATCTCGCCGTGGTCACCGCGCAGGACGGTTCCGGGCCAGACGCTCGCCTCTGCCTCTATCCGTACGTCGCCGATGACGGTCGCCGCGGGATCGACGTACGCCGAGTCCGCGATGTCCGGTTCCGCGTCCTTGAACGAACGAATCATCGTCACCGACTGCGTCTCGGGTCGTAAAAAAGGCCGTGGAGTGGCCGAGCCCCGCTTCGTCCGTCAGGCCTCGGAGGTCGCGGCGCCTTTCTCGACGCTGTACCAACTCCCGTCCCAGCTGAACAGGTATTCGATGACCGCCTTGATGGCGGCGAGGCTGTACAGCGGGACGATCACCGGGACGAGCGCCCAGCCGACACCGAAACCGTCGACGGTTCCGGCGCGGCGGTCGTAGAAGCGGACGGCCGCCGTCGCCGCGAGGACGACGACGATGGGCAACAGGAACAGTCCCTCCGCGCCGGCCAGGAAGAGCACGACGAACTTCGAGAGCAGCGACAGCATGAGCAGACTCCCGACCACCGTGCTCGCACAGATGGCCGCCGACAGGAGGTTCCGGTAATCCGTCACCGGGCGGACCTTCGTGACGAGTTTGTGGAGGGTCTGGGCGTAGCCGGTCATCCAGCGTTTGCGTTGGCCCCACCAGTCCCGGAGCGAGTGGGCCGCCTCGATCCGCGAAGGTGCAGCCAGCTGTTCTTCTACCTCGATGCGGTTCTTGTAACACTCGTAGGCGAAGTCGAAGTCCTCGGTGAGCATCGATTCGTCGTAGCCGCCGACGCGGTCGAGCACCGACCGCTCCATCACGACGGCGCGACTCGCGGCCATCCTGAAGTCGGTCACGAGGTACAGCAGGCGCCGACCGACGTAGCTCAACAGAACCGACTCGTAGTAGGCCAACTCCTCGACGAAGCCGTCGGGCTGTGGGACGGTCCGACCCTGGACGACCTCACAGGCGTTCAGGCGGGCGACGGCCCGGCCGACGAACTCCGGATGGACCACCTCGTCGGCGTCGAACACCGCAACGAGGTCACTGTCGGTACCCTCGGTCGCGTAGTTGATCGCGCCGGCCTTCGAGCCCGGCGATTCGGTGTTGACGAGGTACTCCACGCCCGCGCTGGCGGCCAGCTCGCGGGCGCGCTCGATACTCCGTTCGTCGTCCGGCTCACAGACGATCCGGATCGACAGGTCGTCGTACTCGCTGTCCAACAGGCTCTCGACGCTCCGATGGAGGACGGCGGCGTCACCGTAGACGGGGACGATGGCGGTGACGGACGGGCCCGATTCGACAGGGGCTGGACCCTCGCCCCGGAGGAGCGACCACAGGAAGGCGGTCGTCGATAGCCCGACGAACCCGGTGAACATCAGGCTTGAGAGGACCGCCTGGAGGAGGACGACGACCAGGACGGCGAACGCGAACTCGACCCGGAACGTCAGCGCGTAGTGTCCCTGGACGAATCCCCACAGGAACACGCCGCTCGACACGCCGACGAAGCTAAGCCGGTCGAGCCAACGTCTGAGTAGTCTCATACCAATGACTCGTCCGGTCGAACGTGTCGAAAGTGGGGTAAATGTATCTGTCGGTCCGTAAAGAGGATTCTCGTCCCACGTTCACACGGTAACAGGGTTGAAACCCCTGGAACCGTCTCCGTTCGTGTTCGATTTCTGCCACCCGCCCGGTCGTCGCAGTTCGACTACACGGATATCGAAAATAAAAGCAGCACAGCACGTCAGCTGCCTTGAGATATCACGACCGATAATTGCGCCGCGACGTTTATTCGGTTGGCTGACAAGCGTCAGACATGGACGCCACAGGTCGTGATATCGTGACCTTCGTCCTCGCGCTCGCGCTCGCGGGACTCTCGCCGGTCGTTCTCTTCGCGGACGTGGAGCTGCTTCCGATGCTCGCCGTCGCCGCGGACGTGTTCGGCGGCGTCCCACTGCACCAGGTCGGCATCGTCGCGTTCCTGGCGCTGCTCGGCGCGGCGTGGGTCGATAGTTCCAGTCCCGAGGGCGACACGCCCGACTGGGACTGAGCGGACTGCGTCGAAAAACCGCCGGGCCAGTCCTATGGCGCCACTGCCTGTCGCGGGCCGGCGACGCTCTCCGCAGTCTGATTCTCGTCGGTCGTCCCCTCCGTCTGTGAGCCGTCCGTCGACCCGTCGGTCGTTTCGCTGCCTTCCGTGGCGTTTTCGCCACCGTCGGAGGCGTTGATGTTACCCTCGGCGACCGTCTGACGCTCCAGTTCCACCGTGATCGGTGAAGTGTTCTCGCCGACGACGTTCGCCTCCGGAACCGTCGCGTTGGCCGTGTAGAGGTACTGTGCGCCCGACGTCTCGTTCACGCGCACGGCCGGCCGCTGGTAGTTGGTGCTGGTCGGCGCCTCGTAGAACCGGTACGACCCGGTCGCGCGGGCACTGACGTTCGTGTACCCGTTCTCGGTACCGAAGTTCTCGTAGCCCGTCGTCGAGTACGGCAGGGTCATCTCGAAGTTCCCCTGGGCGTCGGTGTCGGCCATCTGCCGGTAGATGAACGACGAGTCGGTCGTTGGCGAGCGAATCTGAACCCGTGCAGCGACCGACGAGTTCGGCGGCCCCTCGCCCTCGATGGTCGCTCCCGGGACGCGCTCGAAGACCTTCACCCACGGCGGCCGCACCAGTTGACTCCGGTTCTGACTGTCCGTGTCGAACAGGATACCCTGGAGCTGGGACTGGACCTGCCTGGCCTGGACCTCGGACATGTTCCGGAGGTCCATCCCGGCCGCCAGTCCTCGGAGTTCGGACTGGACCGCCAGCTGGTACGGGCTCCCGCGCTGAATCGCCGACGTCTCGGAGTTCCGGACCAGCCGGTAGTGCTCCAGCGCCTCGACGTATTCCGGCGGGTTCGGACCGACGCCGCCGATCTGCCCGGTGTTGTTCTGCAGGTACTCCCGAGCCTGATCGAGCGTCCGGAACTGCCGGAAGTTCGGTCGGTCACGCGGCAGGGTTCTGAGCGTCCCACCCTGAACCTGCCGTTCGCCGTAGTTGATCACGACCGGGTTCGGGCGCTGGGCGCTCCCGTGGAACTGCCACAGCCGATTGACCGTGCTGTTGTAGTAGCGCTGCGAGCGGGTGTAGTAGGCTGTCCGCGGCTGGCCGCCCGACAGCGAGAGGACGCGCTGGCGGAAGTCCCGCGGACTCACGTCCGCGTCGTCGTAGAACTGGATCGGCGCGAAGAACTTCCCGTTGGCGCGCCGGGACCACGTGTTGGTCATCTTCCAGTCGACCATGACGTAGCGGGTCGCGGCGTCGTCCTCGCTCACCTCGTCGAGAACCTCGTTCGCCCGCGTCTCGTTGGGCGCGAGCAGGAAGTTCGCGGCGTCGGTCGCTCCCTGCTGGAACGGGTTCGCGTTGGGGATTCGTTCCCCGCGAACTGTGATCCAGTGGCCGTAGTCCCACCACGACATCACGCCGTAGGACCCCGATGGGTAGTCGTAGTCGTCCTGTCGGGGCACGGTCCCGTAATAGCTCATGTTGCTGTCCGCGCCGCCGTAGGTTCCCGGTTCGGGCGTGTTGTCGTCCATCCACTCGAGGCTACTGCCCCAGCCGACGACGCCGGCGCTCGGCTGATTGCCCTGTGCCTCGTCCACGACGGTCGGTCGACCGCCGACGTTGACGACCAGGGGTGCGACGACGACGAGCAACACCGCCATGACCGTGATGACCTGGAACGTCTCGATATCTTTGAACGACTCGATCCGCTCGCTGGCCGTGAGATACTGGATCACGAACTTGACCGCGTACGCGTTCAGTACCACGATGGGGAGCACGATGTAGTACGTGAACCGCTGCTGGGAGAGCGTCGCCAGCAGGAGCACGAGACTCCAGACCAGAACGAGCAGGGTCTCGCCGCGTGGGTTGTCCGAGCGAACGTGTGCGACGACGACCAGGAGCGCGCCGAACAGCGCGCTGAACGCCGTCAGCCCGTAGCTGACGAAGAACGTGATCAGCGGCCGCGTGAGGGGCTGGGCCTCGCCAATGGTCTGTCCCGTCGCGGAGCCGGCACCGAGAATGCGGGCGGCGTTGTTGACGAAGAAACTGTAGAGGTTCGGCGTCAGCAGGGCCATCAGCACTGCGATGGCACCGATAATGCCGACGACCGAGAGCGGATACAGCCGGCGGTCGAGGTCCCGGTCGTCCCACACGCGGGCAAGGAAGGCCATGAAGCCACAGCCGAACGCGACCGCGAAGGCCAAAAGCGGTTGCAGCAGCGTGAAGTCCGTGGTAGCGAGCGCGAATTCGCTCAGCGGGATGAACGAAAGCAGGCCGGCCGTGCCGAGGCCGACGACGCCGGTGAACGCGACGTGATCCGGGCTCCGTCCGCGGAGGTAGTCGACGTTCAACTGCACGAAGAAGTACAGTCCGAGGATCACGATGAGCAGGACCGCCGGCGGCCACACCCAGATGTACAGCGCGAGCGCGAAGCCGGCCAGGATCGCCCAGGTGAGCGGGCGCCGGAGCGGCTCCCACTCCCTGTTTGCCACGAGTTCCCAGACCGGCATCTCCGTCTCGGAGACCGAAACCGCGACCATGAAGCCGAGGACCGCGAGCATCTGGAACAGCGCCTCGGCGACGTGGTGGTCGCTGAACCCGACCATGCTCCGCTGGAGCAGCCCGCCGGTCGAGAGCGCCAGGATCAACACGGAGACGAGTCCGGCGAAGCGCCCGCCCATCCGTCTGCCGGCCAGGTAGACCGGAATGGCGACGAGCGTCCCGAACACGGCCGGCATGACCAGCAACACCGTCGCGATGGTCTGTTGACTCGGGTCCCCCAACCCGACGATCAGTGCCACCGTCGCGACGATCTGGTCGAACAGCGAGCCGAACTGGCCCTGCCCCGTCCCGATCGGGAAGTAGGTCCACACGTCGTACGGCATCGTGTTCGGCCAGTTCTGGACCGTGTAGGTCGTCTGCCGCAGGTGATACCACGCGTCGTTCCCCGAGAGCAACACCCTCCCATCCTGAATGAAATTCGAGTAGCTCTGTACTCGGATCCACAGCATGAACCCGAGAAGCACCACCAGCGTCGGGATCTGGTACCACTTCTCGAAGTCACGTACCGCGGTTCCGAGGTCGAAGTCCTCGAACCGTTCCCGGCCTTGACTCATTGACCGGGTTAAATATGAACGGCGGGATAAACTTTGTCAAATGACTCCGGTCCCGACCGTTCAGTAGCTATCGGTGATTCGGCCGTTTGCAGCGAGTTTCGGGACTCGAACGCCCCGTTTCGAAGCGTGAGCTTTCCGCAAGGCTCTGGAGTGTCGCCCAAGTAGAACCGCCAGTTGCCCACCGAAACGGGCCCCGACCTCAGTATGAGAGACCGAGACAACCGGTTCGACGACGTGCGCGCGGTGACGGTAACCGACAGCGTCGCGACCGTTGCGCTCGTCGGATTCACGCTCGTCGTCGCGGGGGGTCTCGGACTCGGCCTGGCCCTCTCCGGCGGCGACTCCAACGCAACGCCGTCCGCGAACTTCTCGTTCGAGTACATCGGCCAGTCGAACCTCCTGTTCGTAACGAAGGATACCGGAGACCCCATCCCGGCTGGCGAACTCGTCCTCGCGAGCGGGGACACCGAGAAGACGTGGGCGGCCGTCGCCGATACGAACAATTCCTCGACGGTCGAGACGGGCGATACGGTCCCGCTCGGCGAGAACTCGCCGTTCGGGAAGGCGATCACCGGCCAGGATCAGGTTATCGTCCGCTGGGAGAGCGGGAACCAGACGAAACGGCTCGGGAACTGGTCCGCACAGTCGGAGTCCGGGTCCTCCGGGTTCGGCAACTGAACAGCCACAGAGGGAAACGCCTTTGAACTGAGGTCGCCCACTCGCCGGTATGCGGGTCTCGGTCGTCCTCTGTTGTCACACGCTGGACCGGTACGACGCGGTCCAGGAGGCCGCCGACAGCGTCCTCGGGGGGACCCACGACGACACCGAACTGGTCCTCGTCAGCGACGGCAATCCGGACCTCTACGAGCGGTTCGAAGCGGAGTTCGGCGGCCGGGAGGACGTACTGACCCACTGCAACGACGAGAACGTCGGCCTGCTGGAGAGTCGGAACACCGGCGCCGAGATCGCGACCGGCGATGTCGTTGCATTCATCGACGACGACGCCGTGGCCGCGCCCGACTGGGTCGCCGAACTCGTCGAGGCCTACGAGAAGCGTGACGCCGTCGCCGCCGGCGGGAAGATGGTCCCCCAGTGGGTCGCCGGCCGACCCGACTTCCTCCCCGCGGAGTTCTACTGGCTCGTCGGCGTCACGCAGCGGGGGTTCGCCGACGGCCCCGGCGAGGTGCGCAACACCTTCGGCTCGAACATCTCCTTTCGCCGCGACGTCTTCCTCGACCTCGGCGGGTTCGACACGGACATCGGCGGCCGCCAGGGCGACGCGAACCTCCAGGGCGGCGAGACCGAACTCTGTGCCCGGCTGCAAGAGGAGTACGGCCAGGGCGTCTACTACAACCCCGAGGCCGAGGTCGCACACAAGGTGTTCGAGTACCGGACCGAACCCCGCTGGCTGCTCGACCGCGCGTTCTGGCAGGGGTACTCGAAGCGGGCGATGGAGGTCCTGGTCCCCGACTCCACCGGCGAGGAGACCGAGTTCCTGGGCCAACTCCTCTTCGAGTTCACGCCCGACCGCCTGAAGGGGCTGCTCTTCGACCCCTCGCGGGAGAGAGCGGCCCAGTTCGTCTGGTTGTACCTCCTCACGGCCGCCGTCGGGTTCGGCTACCTCTACGGAACGACGAAGTGGCGCTGACGGGACGTGAACGGTGCCACCGTCGGCTCCGACCCGCGTCGCCGGGGGTCGATACGCTTAACGGGTGCCCGGCGCGAGCACAACGACAATGAGCGACGACACGGGGGACGGTGCCGGCGACGTGGCCGCCGGTGACGGTGGCGAGACCCCCAACGCCCCCGACATCGACGACCTCGATATCGCCGTCGCCCACTGGGGGATCGACGCGTGGGGCGGCGCCGAGTACCTCGTGACCCGCCTCGCCGAGGCGCTGGGCTGCGAGGCCGTCCACACGCTCGGCGAGCCCGCGCCCGACGACCCGAACCCCTACGGCGACGTGCGGTTCGTGGACGTGACGGACTCGCTGGCGCCACGGCCGCTACGCAAACTCCAGGCTCGCGCCGGGCGCGTCTTCGAGTACGCCCTCTGGGAGGACGTGGACTGGCGGGAGTTCGGCGATCCAGACGTGCTCGTCACGTCGGGGGCGACCACGCGAGCTGTCATCACCCCCGACGACACGCTCCACCTCAACTACTGTCACTCCCCGCCGCGGTGGTTCTACGACCTCTACCACGACCGGAAGGACTCGCTCGTCGGCCAGCTCGCCCGGCCACTGCTTCGCTATCTCCGGATGCGGGACGCCACCATCGACCCCCGGGTCGACGGCTATTTCGCCAACTCGCCGATCATCGCCCGGCGTCTGCAGAAGTACTACGAACGCGATTCGGAAGTCCTCTACCCGCCGGTCGACATCGACTCGTACCGCGACGGCGGCGACGATGGGTTCTACCTCCACCTCGGTCGACTCGACGAGGAGAAGGGCGTCCCGGCGGTCGTCGAGGCGTTCGCTGGCTGGGACCGCGACCTGGTCCTCGCGGGCGGACGCGGTGACGTGGACGACGACGTCCTGGCCCGGATTCGGCGGGCCGACGGCCTCGACTACCGCGGGTTCGTCTCCGAGGCGGAGAAGTGTGACCTGCTCGCGCGGTGTCGCGCGGTCGTCTTCAACGGTCGCAACGAGGACTTCGGCATCGTTCCCATCGAGGCCAACGCCAGCGGGAAGGCCTGTCTCGCCCGCGACGAGGGGTTCCCCGGAATGTTCGTCGACGACGGCGAGAACGGCGTCCTCCACGACGGGAGCGCGGAGGGGATTCGCGCCGCGGTCGAGCGGTTCGAGCGGGATGGCATCGACGCCGACCCGCAGTCGGCGGTCGAAAGGTTCTCGTCGGGTGCGTTCGTCGACCGACTCGAAACCGCGGTCACGGAGCGGTACGCGGCCTTTCGTACGCGGGGACTCGACTGAGACATGACGGACACCATCGTACTCGGACTCGACGGCGCGAACTGGGACCTCCTCGGGCCGTGGCTCGAGGAGGGGCGACTCCCGAACATCGCGGCCCTCCGCGAGTCGGGCGTCGCGACGGACATGGAGAGCTGTCTCCCCCCCGTTACCTGCCCGAACTGGCGCTGTTACACGACAGGAAAGAATCCCGGAAAGCTCGGCGTCTTCTGGTGGGAGCGCATCGACACCGACGAGCGCACCCTGACGACGCCGAACTCGCGGTCGTTCCGCAGCGCCAACTACTGGGACTACCTCGCCGACGAGGACCTCTCGGCCGGGATCTTCAACGTCCCGATGACCTATCCGCCGTTCGAGGTCGACGGCTTCCTCGTCGCCGGCGGCCCCGACAGCGAACAGACCGATTACACCCACCCGCCCGACCTCGGCGACGACCTCGACGCCCAGGGGTACCGCCTCCACCCCGAGACACCCGTGTCCTCGAAGGCCGACCGCGAGGCCGCCGCGGGCGTCGTCGACCTCATCGACGACCGACTCCGGACGTTCCGCGACCAACTCGGCGAGCGAGACGTGGACGTGGCCCACTGCACGGTCTTCTACGTCAACGTCCTCCAGCACTTCTTCTACCGAGGCGAACCGACCCGCGACGCCTGGGAGATCATCGACGAACACATCGGTGCCATCCGCGATGCCTACCCCGACGCGACGCTCCTCTTGACGTCCGACCACGGCTGTCGGGACATCGACACCGTCTTCTACGCCAACAGCTGGCTCGAAGAACAGGGATATCTCGTCACCGACGAGGAAACGGCAGCGTCGGCGCTCGACTCACTCGGCATCAACAAGGAGCGCGTCGGCAGACTCGCCCACCGGCTCGGCGTCCACGGACTCGTCACGCGCCTGACTCCCGATGGCCTCAAAGAGCGCGTCCCCGACAGCGACGAGGGGTTCCGCCGCGAGCGGAAACTCGATCAGGTCGACTGGGAGCGGACGCGAGCAATCGCCAGCGGCCAGGGCCTCGTCTACGTCGTCGACGGCGACGAGACCGTCCGCGACGAGATCGTCGCCGACCTCCGGGACCTGGACAGCGACATCGACGGGGAGCCGGTCGCCAGCGCGGTCCACACTGCCGAGGAGGCCTACGACGGCCCCTACACCGACGAGGCACCCGATATCGTCTTCGACCAGCGGCCGGGCGTCCACACGAGCGGCGCCATCGGCTCGAACCCGGTGTTCGCCGAGGCCGGGCAGTGGGAAGCCGAGAACGTCAGGACCGGGCTCTTCCTCGCCGATGGCCCGGAGGTGACCGCCGACGACCTCGCCACCATCTCGATCACGGACATCGCGCCGACGGTCCTCCACAGCGTCGACGCGGCCGTCCCCGAGGACGTGGACGGGCACGCGCTCCCGCTGTTCGGTGACCGCTCCGTCGAGACGCGCGACCCGATCCCCTACGAGGACGCGACCGCGACCGGCGGGCAGGACGTACAGGACCGGCTCGAAGACCTGGGGTACTTGGAGTGAGCGGTCGATGACCGAGCCAGCGATCTGTCTCACCGGCGACGTCCACCACATGGGCATGGACACGCGCGACCAGGCCCACCTCGACGGGACCGAGGTCGAAGCGGCGGTCGAGTACGCCGAGATTGCCGCCGATCACGGCATCTCCGTGACGCTCTTCTGCACCGGCAAATGCATCGCCGAGGAGCCCGGGCGGATGGCCGAACTCGCGGCGATGGAGACCGTCGAACTCGCCGGTCACAACTACTGGGGATTCACGACGCCGGTCCACGACGCCTGGCGCGCCCTCGGGAAAGTCACGGCCGGTCGCGTCGGTTCCTGGATGGGGCCGCGCCGGTTCCAGGCCCACGAGATACGGAAGACGGTCGCGGCCTTCGAGGACCTAGGCGTCCGCATCGCGTCCTGGCGCGACCACGCCTACCGCCACGACGGTCACACCGCAGACCTGCTCGCGAGCCACGGGATCACGCACTTCTCCGACGCGGTCGAACCAGGCGGGAGTGTCCGCGAGCAGTCCGGACTGACCGTCGTCCCGATCAACACGCCCCCGGACCACGAACACGTCTATCACGCCTTCCGGACGCCCGAGTTCGTCGCCGCGGACGACTTCTCCGGGCCGTTCGGCGCCGAGTCACGGGAGCCGGACGAGTGGGTGGAGTGGGTTCTCGACCACGTCGAGCGCCGCCGCGAGGCCGCGGACGTGGCGACGGTGCTCGCCCATCCCGCCTGCATGGAACTCGCGGACGGACTGGCGGCGTTCGCGGAACTGTGTGAGCGAATCGCGGCGATGGACGCCGAAGCCGTCCCGATGTCTTCGGTCTGACCGACTCAGAACGGCACGACGCCGAGACCGCTGTCGAGACACTGTCGCACGAACCACTCGCCGGCGATGTCGAGCGGTCGTGCCTCGGCGCGCTCGCGGCAGAACTGCATCTTCTCGACGTACTGTTCGGGCTCGCTTCGCCCGATTTCGAGGAGGCGCCGCAGCGTCGCCGCGAGCGCGTCGGGCGACGGGTCGGTGTAGACGCCCGCGGACTCGGCGGTGAGCCGCATCCCCGGGTAATCCGAACAGATGGGGACAGTCCCGCCCGCCAGGTACTCGCGGATCTTCAGCGGCGCCGAGTGTCGCCAGTCCCGCCGGCCGGGGAGGACACAGAGGCCGACGTGGGCGTCGCCGATCCCGCCACAGACGGCGGCGTGGTCGGTGCGACCGTGGAGCGTCAGCCCGTCGGCTACGCCACGGCGGCGCGCGAGCACGGCTACCTCGTCGTCGGCGTCGCCGTACACGTCGACGGTCACGGGCTCGTCGAGGGCGGCGAGCGCCTCGATCAGGGTGTCCATCCCGCGGTCGAGCCGCGGACTCCCCGCCCAAACACACTCCAGTCGTTCGTCGGGCGCCTCGAAGGTCGGCTCGACCAGCTCGGTCGGACAGCCCTCCGTGATGAACCGTGAGTCTCGACCGAGGACCGGTCCCGAGGGGTGGTAGTCGTGGACGACGCCGTCGGCGCGATCGACGATTCGCAGGAGGACGCGGGCGGTGACGCGGTGGTACGAATCGGGGTTGTTGAGCGCGTACTGGAGTGGATTGTCGAACACGTCGACAACCCACGGCACGTCGGCGAGGGTGCCGGCCAGCGCGGGCCCGTAGTGGAAGGTCGTCAGGAACAGCGTCCGGTCGCCGGTCGCGGCGGCGTCATCGGCGACGCCGGCAGCGGCCCGTGCGTTCCGCACGACGCCGCCGTCGAGGACGATCACGTCGTCGTAGACCGCTCGGATGGACTCGGGCGGAGGCGACTCGGTCACGAGTGTCGTCGACTCCACGTGGGCGGGCACGGCCTCGGCGTGGACGTACCGGACCGTGCTTTGTACGTCCGGGATCGCCGGCGAGTAGTAGACGACCTCGACCATGCCCGCCGGTTCTGCGACCACTCGCAAAAGCGATATGGTCCGTGTCGCTCGCACCCCAGCCCACGCGACGACCGATCACGTTCCCGCGCGAGCGACCCGACAACCGAAGGTTCTTTTTCGCGACTGCGAAGAACGATAGGTAATGACGGCCTCGAACGCGTTGCTGGTGACCATCGACAGCCTCCGCGTCGACCACTGCTCGGGGATGGGCTACGAGCGCGAGACGACACCGACCCTCGACGCAGTCGCCGACGACGGACTGTCGTTTGCCCAGGCCATCGCCAACGGCCCCTCGACGCGGTCGAGTTTCCCCTCGATTCTCACCAGCACCTACCCGCTGATGTACGGCGGGTACACCTACCTCTCGGAGGAGCGCCCCTTCCTCGCCCGCACCTTCTCCGAGGCCGGCTTCGACACCGCCGCCTTCCACTCGAATCCGCACGTCGGTGCCCCGCAGAACTACGACACCGGCTTCGACACGTTCAACGATACCGCCGAAGGCTCCGACGAGGTCGCGTCGCTAAAGGACCGAGTCGAGCGGGTCCTCGACCCCGACAGCTTCCTCTACCGTCTGCTCCGCCGTGGCTACCACATGTTCACGATGGCGACCGACTCGGCGGCCTACGCCCGGGCGGACACCATCAACGAGAACGCTATCGAGTGGCTCGACGAACGGGCCGGCTCCGAGGACCCCTTCTTCCTCTGGGTCCACTACATGGACGTCCACTACCCCTTCCAGCCGCCCGACGAGTACATGACGGAACTGGGGCTGGACCCTCTCTCGAACCGTCGTGTCGCGGACCTCAACGGCCGGATGCACGAGGATCCCGAGTCCTTCGACGAGAGCGACCGTGAGGACCTGCTGAAGCTCTACGACGCCGAAATACGGTACACTGACGACCGGATCGGTGACCTCCTCGACCACCTCGACTCGCTCGGCGTCCGCGACGACACCGCAGTCGCCGTCTGTGCCGACCACGGGGAGGCCTTCGGCGAACACGGCCGCTACGGCCACCACCCGTTCCTCTACGACGAACTCCTGAGGGTCCCGTTCGTCGTCGACGCGCCCGACCTCGACGCCGCCGACCTCCCCGACGAGGGCGACACACAGGTCGAACTCCTCGACATCGGGCCGACGCTGTACGACCTGACCGGCGTCGAGACGCCCGAGGCCGTCCAGGGCGAGAGCGTCCGCGACGCGGTGGACGACGACGGCGAGCGTATCGCTATTAGCGCCAGTTCCGGAAACGACGTGGTTGCCGAAAACGTCGACGAGTGGAAGTACTTCGCCTGCCGGACGCCCGACTGGAAGTGTTTCTGGCGCGTCGCCGACGAGGAAGTGGAACTCTACGACCTCGATGCCGATCCGGGCGAGACCCGCGACGTGAGCCACGAGAACCCCGAGACCGTCGAACGGCTCCGGGGCCACATCGAGGCCCACCTCGAGGACGCACGTGCGACGGAACTGGACCTCCCGGACGTTGAGAAATCGGAAGAAGTGAAACAGCGGCTCCGCGACCTCGGATACAAGGCGTGACGGTCCGGGCACGGGGCCGAACCCCCGAGGCGAGCGTCACTCAGAGATAGCCGAGGTCTTCCAGCCGTTCCTGTGTATCCTGGTCGTACTCGACCGGCGACCGGGCACTCGACTCCAGCCCCTCCTCCTGGAGCCGTTCGACGATGTCGGCCAGTTCGCGTTCTGTCTGGGAGTCGCCGAGGTCGCGGAAGCCGCCGTCGATCCAGTCGACGCGCGTGTCGCCTTTGATCGCCGCGAGGTCGTACTGGACGGTCTCGAAGTCGCCGAACGCGGACACGCTGTTCCCGGTCGGCGAGGAGTCGTGGACGAACTCGGTGATCGACACCTGGTCCTCGGTCACGTCGAGCAGGTTGTCGCCGTCGAAGGTGTCGCGGTCGGGTGCGACCTGCGCGAGCGTCGTCGCCGCCATCGAGCGGATGTTGACGCTGTGGTCGACCGTTCGCGGCTCCTCGTCGGGCGCGAACACGAGCAGCGGGACGTGGATGCGGCGGTCGTCGAGGGAACTGTGGCCGGTGAACCGGCTGCCGTGGTCGGCGGTCACGACGACGTGCGCACCGTCCTCGACCAGCTCGCGCACGAGCGGCCCGACCTTCCGGTCCGTATCCCAGATCGCCGCGTGGTACAGTTGCTCCATGTCCTCGGCGACGGATTCGTCGCCCGCCTCGATGCGGTCGATGATCTCCGGACTCCGCTGACCGACGGGCAGTTCCTCGCGTGATTTCCCCGGCGCGAACCGCTCCAGCGCCTCGTCGCTGGCCCCCAGCGGCGGATGGATGTCCATGTAGTTGGCGACGAGGAAGGCGTCCTCGTCGGACTCGGCGAGGAACGACTCGATCTCGCGGTTCATCTTCGTCGCGTACTGGTGGCGCGCCGATTCGGCGGCGATCTTCTCCGGCCGGCCGCCCTCGGCGCGGCGGTCCCAGAGTTTGAAGCTGACGCCGTTGACGAACGACCGGAGGGGTTTGCCACCCTCGCTGAGGAACCGGAGGTATCGCTTCGGGACCGGTGTATCCCGGTTGGCAACGAGGAACTTCCGGGGGTCGGTCGCGTCGTCGAAGACCATGTACTGTGACCCGCGGAGGTCGTCGGTCCGGTCGAAGCCCCGCTCCAGTCCGTTGAAGATGAATGGGTTGTACGAAACCAACAGCGACCGGTGGGTCCGGGACAGTTCCTCGCCGATGGTCGGCAGGTCGGAATCGAAGTAGGGCGCGGCCTCGTGCATTCCCGTCCGCGAGGGGAGTTCGCCGGTGAACATCGAGGCGTGCGAGGAGGGACTCGACGTCCCGGGCGCGTAGGCCTCGGTGAAGACGACCCCGTGCTCGTCGGCGAGCGCCGCCAGTTCGGGCATCGTCTCCGGGCCGCCGTCGGCGAAGGGTGTCGCCTCGAAGGAGAGCGCGTCGAGGATGATCCAGGCGACGTCCATGCCGGGCCGTTGCAGGGGTCGGTTCAAGTATCTGTCTACCTGACGGGGGGCGGTCGGCGGGCCCGCGGGCGCTCAGGAGAACCGACGGACCAGCGCCGAGAGCGGGCCGAGGTCCACCTCGAAGCGTTCCTCGACGGAGTCGACGAGCATGACTTCCTCCTCGGTGAACCCCTGCACCAGGACCAGGGCAACCACGTATGCCACGGCGAGGATGGCCGAGAACGCGAGCAGTCCGAGGAACGACTTCGGGAACGCCGGCGCGACGACGGCCCCGGCCCCGTACAGCGGCACGGCGAGCGCCGCGGGGACGAGCACGCCGCCCGAGAGCGCCAGCGCCCCCGTCTCGACCCTGACGCGATAGGTCATCAGCAGGTCCTTGACGAGGTAGGCGACGACTGTCGCGACCGCGGCCCCGACGAAGGAGTAGCGAGGGATGAGCCAGAGATTGAGGCCGACGTTGACGACCGCCGCGATGACGTTGTAGGTCGCCATCTGGTCGGAACTGCCCATTCCACGCAGGAGATTCGACTGCACGCTGAGGACGTTGTGGGCGGCGAACCCGACCGAGAGGATCGCCAGGGCGAGCGCACCCGGCGCGTACCGGGGTCGGTAGATGAACTCGATGAACTCGCTCGGGAAGAAGACGAAGGGGAGAATCGCCGGGACGCTGAGCACGACCAGCCAGCGCGTCACGGCGTTCTGGACGCTGATCATCCCGTCGGCGCCCTCCGTGGCCTCCAGTTCGCTGGAGATGGGTGCCCCGAGGAAGTTGAACGCCGTCGAGAACATGAGGACCAGGCGGGCCGCCGCGTACGCGACGCCGTAGGTCCCCACGGCCTCGCTCCCTTTCATCCCGAGCAGCAGGAAGATGTCGATGCCGCGAAAGACGAACCCGGCGGCACCGTAGAGCGTGAACGGGACCGAGTAGCGGACGAACCTCTCCGCGAGGCCGCGGTGCTCCCGGAAACCCCGCCGCAAGTCCGCGATTGGCGACCCGATGTCCGGCAGTGAGCGTAGAAAGAGCACGGTCGCGACGGCCGCACCGACCGCGTAGGGGATGGCGTACGCGCCCGCGACGCGGGCCTGACTGACGCCGACGGCGACGACGGCGGCGACGAGCGCGAAGCGAGCGATGGGCCGAACGAAGTTCTCCACGTACACGCGCTCGCGAGAGCGTTTGCGGCCGCGAATGCCGTTTATCGACAGCGACACGAGCGCGCCGAACGGGATAGCCAGCCCGAAGATGCGGATACTGACGGTGACGGAGGGGTCGTCGAAAATCGTCGTCGCGATGAATCCCGCGTTCAGCGCCACGAGGATGCCGAGCAGGACCGAGACCGGGACGACGATCAGGTACGCGACCCACGTAATGAATCGCCGCTCCTCGTCGGAGTCGGCCCGTGGGAGGTACCGGATAAGCCCCTCGCCCATCCCGATGGTGCCGACGACCGCGCCGACGTTGACCAGCGCCGTCCCCGTCGTGAGGCCCCCGAAGCCGGACAGCGAGAGGTACCGCGCCGCGAGCAGTTGCGCGAAGAAGGCGAGCAGGACCTCGACGAGCAGGCCGAGATAGACGACGCCGGCCCCCTTGACGAGGTCCCGCACCGCGTTCCGGCGCGTGTCACTCATCGCGGCCCTCCACGGATTCGTCGTCACCGACCACTTCTTTCAGGAACCGCTCGTACCTGTCGTACAGCGCGCCCCAGGCGTAGGACCGCTCGACCGCGCTCCGGCCGGCGTCGCCGAGTTCGGTTCGTTCGGCTGGAGACGTCGCAAGGCGGTCGATAGCGTCAGCCAGCCCCGCGGGGTCGTGTGAGTCGACGAGCAGCCCCGTCTCGCCGTCGTCGACGACCTCGGGAACGCCGCCGACGCGCGTGGCGATGACCGGGGTCGCCGTCGCCTGTGCTTCGAGGACGACCCGTGGCAGTCCCTCGGTGTGTGAGGGCAGGACGAAGGCGTCCATCGCGTGGTAGACGGCTGGGATGTCCTCGTAGGGGACCGCGCCGAGGAACGTCGCCAGGTCGCCGAGGCGGGCGGCCAACTGCTCGCGGGCGGGGCCGTCGCCGGCCACGAGTAGCGAGGCGTCGGCCGCACAGTCGGCCATCGCATCCGCGAGGTCGAACACGCCTTTGTAGTCGTGGAGGCCGCCGACGAACCCGAGCGTCAGGTCGGCCTCGCCGACGGTCGCTGCGTGGCCCGCGCGGAACCGTGCCACGGTGTCCGGGTCGGTCGGCTCCGTGGAGAAACGGTCGGTGTCGACGGCGTTCTTTACGTCGAAGACGTCGCCACGGACGCCGCGTGCGTCGAGTTCGGCCACGATGGCGTCACAGACGACGAAGTAGGCGTCGTGTGGGGCCTGGAGTCGGAGCGAGAACGAGGCGGCCGAGAGCCGATTCCCGATGCCAGCCCGCGGTTCGAGGCTGGACCCGACGTGGGCGACGTGCGGGATGCCGAGCCGTCGGGCCGCGAGGAGACCGGGGAGGTACGTCTTCCGGGTCTTCGAGACGATTACTTCGGTCTGCCGTCGCGAACCGACCGACGCCGCACGGAGGGCGGTCCGTACGGCACCGTCAACGAACCGACTCCTCGGCGAGACGGAGTGCTGGAACGGGCGGTCGGGGCGGTCGTTCCAGTCGACGAGTGCGACCTCGTGGCCCCGGTCGCGGAGCCCAGCAACGACGTTGCGGACGTGGATCGCGCCCCCGCGGACCATGGGTTCCGCGAAGCGGATCGGCTCCTCGGTGAGGTACAGCACGCGGGTCATCGGGGGCTCAACTATCGCGTTGTCGGTCCGCCGACCGGTAAATACCTTCCCACATGGGCCGACGCTGGCCGGACGGCGACAGACACAACCGTTATGCCGGTCGTCGGTCTACCGCGGAGCCACATGGCCTCCGTCGTCGTGTCGGTCGACGCCGAACTCTCGAACCACCGCCCGCCGACCGAACGAGCGAAGCGGCGCGCCCGCTACGGCTGGCGACGACTGCTCTCCCTCTTCGAGACCTACGACGTACCGGCGACGTGGGCCGTCGTCGGCCGACTCTGTACGACCGAGGACACGATTGCCCCGCCCGCGGCCGAGGAGTGGTTCACCGACGGCGCTACGGAGTCGTTCGACCGCGACGCGGCGGCAGTCGTCGGGGAACGGCGAGCTCTGGCCCGTGATCTCACCGCCCCGTGGCTCGTCGACGCGCTCGCGGAGAACCCGGTGGAACACGACATCGGCTCACACTCGTACAGCCATCCGCGGTTCACGAACGTCTCCCGCGAGCTGGCCGTTGCGGACGTCGAGGCCGCGACGGCGGCACTCGAAGGATGGAACCCCGACCCGGACTCGTTCGTCTACCCGTTCAACGCAGTTGCTCACCGCGACGTACTCGCTGAGGCCGGCTTCACGTGCTACCGGGGGACTGCCGGCCCAGACGCTGGGCAAGAGTCGTCCGTCGACCGGCACCCGTTCCACCCGCTGGAACTCGTCCCGGAGCGCCCGAAAGAACTGGCCGGCTGGGCGTTCGACAGGCTCTCGGAGGCAGTCACGTGGACGGTTGGGTCGAGCGGTCCGGGACTGGTCGAACCGGAACTCGACGACTCGGGACTCGTCGCGGTCCCGTCGTCGTTGCCGTCGCTCTACCGGATGCCGGTCGCGGTTCGGAGCGCGCTCAGGGACGCCGGCCGGTACCCACTCGCACGGGTCGCGACCCGCGGCGTCGACCGCGCTGTCGAGCGCGACAGGACCATCCACCTCTGGTTCCACCCGGCCGACTTTCACACCGAGCGGGACTTCCGGAGCCTCGAACGCGTACTCGAACACGTCCACCGACGCCGAGCAAACGGTCTCCAGGTCGAGACGATGGCGGACGTGGCCGTCCGGGTACGATCCTGACCTGGGTCCCACAGAGCAGAAGCGTTTTTTGGACCCCCGGAGAAGGCCCGGCAATGCCGTCGCTCTCGGAGCTTGCCGGAACCGAGTCCGTCGAGCACGTCGTCGTCTTCATCGCCGACAGCCTCCGGTTCGACCACCTCGCGGACCCGGTGCGGGACCGCGGCGTCACGGCGCGAACCATCTCGCCGAGCACCTTTACCGCATCGTCGGTCCCGTCGATGATGACCGGTACGTACCCGGCGGCCCACCGTGTCTGGAACTTCGAGGATGTGCTCCCGGAGACGCCGCCGCTGTTCGACGGCGAGCACCGCAGCATGGTCACCCAGCACGTCTGGGAGGACCTCGCGCCGCCCAAGCGACCGCCGATGCGGACGCTCCGGCTGGACACCGAGTTGCGGCCCGAGGACGTTCATGACGCCGATTCGTCGCTCGTTGTCGTCCACGACCGCGGCGCTCACGGCCCATACGACTACCTCGCCGGCGACTACGACGACTCTCCGTCGTTCTTTTCGGCCCTGGGCGACCGCCCGGAAGAACTCCGAGAACTGTACGCTCGCGGTGCCCGGGATGCCTGTGACCGTTTTCTAGACATGGTTGACCAGGCAGAAGCCGACGGGCGACTGGCGGACACGCTGTTCGTGTTCACGAGCGACCACGGGGAACTACTCGGCGAGCGCGACCGCGGCGGCGTCTTCGGCCACGGGAGCCCGATGTGTCCCGAACTCGTCGAAGTACCGACGGTGTTTCTCGGTGCCGGCCTGCCCGAGGGCGAAGGACTCGCCGGACTCGTCTCGGGGGTCGACCTCGCGCCGACGCTTCTCGGCGCGCAGGACCGTCCGGTTCCGAAACACGTCGACGGCGTCGATCTCTGGACCGACTCGGCTCCGACTGACCGCATCGTCCGCTCGGAAATCTGGGCAAACACCGGCTCGGTAACGTACGGGGCTGGATCAGCCTGGACGGACGAAGGCGGTCTCGTCCGTCACCTCGCCGGTCGGTTCCGACGACTCGCTTTCGGCGTCGACCGGAACCTCCGGAGCGGGGCACAGGCCCCGGCCAACCGCGCGGGCCTGCCCTGGTCGGTTCCGTCGCTGCTCCGGCTGTACGGGCGTACCGAACTGACCTTCGGTGATCCGGCCGTGGAGCGGCTCCGGGAGGCGGTCGTCACCGACTTCCGGAGCGGGGACGCGGAGTACGATGTGGCGGGTCCCGACGAGGATCAGTTGGCCGCGCTCGGCTACGTCGAGTAGTCAGGGCTCCCCGACGCTCTCGTACTCCCACACGAGATCGAAGTAGCGCTTGAGGCCGGCGACGAACGAGCCGTTTTCCGTGATCGCGGCCTGTCGCATGTGCAGTGGCACCTCTTTCTCTTCCACGAGGAAGATCGCCCGGCCCGACTCGTAGTCCATGCTCGGGTCGACGATGGTCCCGCGCCAGGGGAGCTGTTCCTCGCTGAATCGCAGGTCCACCGACGGGTACTCCGCCCGGAGGCGCTCGACGCGGTCGCGCTGGACCGGCCGGTTCTCGTCGGTGAGATGCTCTGGGTGGAGCATGAGGACGTCGACGTCGATGCCGCGGCCGAGCGCGTCATCGAAGGCGGGGGCCACGGCGTCGAAGTACTCGAAACTCTTCGTGATAACGCCGATCCGCTCGTCGGCAGCGTGGTAGAGCCGGCGCGTCTCCGTCTCGCTCGGGTCGCCTACGTCGACGACGTGGAACAACTCCTCCGTGGGTGTGATGTCCTCGCTGGCCCGCTCGTAGCGGGGCCGGAACTCCGCGAGGAACGCCTCCCGCTGTTGGGCTATCTCCTGGCGGAACCCCTCGAACTCCTGGCGTCGGTTCTCGATGGCCCGGTCCAGAATCTCCTCGGGAGCCTTCGGCTGGTACTCCTTCGGCCGCCCGGGGATGATCTCGACGTAGCCGCGGTCCGACAGCGAGTCGAGCACGCCGTAGATTCGGGCCTTCGGAATCCCCGTCGCCTCCGCGAGGTTCGGTGCCGTGGTCCGCCCGAGCGTCAGCAACTCCGAAAGTGCCGTCGCCTCGTACTCGGTAAGCCCCAGCCCTTCGAGCATCCCGGCGGCGTCGTCTGCCATACCTCGTCGTTTACTCGCCGCCGTAGTAAAAGCGCCGAAAAGTACTTATCCCGGGGACGGATACAGTTACTCAGTGAGCGAGTAACTATGCCCACAGGACGAACCGAGACCGAGGCGGAGGCGGAGGGACGCGCCGACGAGGTGGAGGGTCGGGAGACGAGTGACCCGGCGGACCGGGAGACGAGACATCTCGACGGAATGGAAGACGGGTGTGGCTGTGCCGAGGTCTGGGAGCACATGAGCGAGCGCCGGGCCGAGGACTGAGGCCGCGAGGCCGGCGCTGGCGTCGGGTTCCGGTCGGGCGGAACCGTACCTATTTGTGGGCGTAGCTTCGATACCTCGACGATGGTGGACCGTTCCGACGTGTGTGTGTTGATTCCGACGCTCGACGAGGCCGCGACCATCGGGACGGTCGTCGAGGAGTTCGTCGACCGTGGGTTCTCGAACGTGCTCGTCGTCGACGGGGACTCGACGGACGACACCCGCGAGATCGCCGAGGCGGCGGGCGCTCGTGTGATCGTCCAGTCCGGGTCCGGTAAGGGCCAGGCCGTCCGGGAGGGGGTCCGCCACGTCGACGCCGAGTACGTGCTGATGCTCGATGGGGACGACACCTACCGCGTCGAGGACGCCGACGCGATGCTCGAACCCCTCTTCGCCGGCCGCGCGGAACACGTCATCGGCGACCGCTTCGCGGACATGGAACCCGATGCGATGAGCCGCCTGAACCGTGTCGGTAACCGGATCATCAACCGGTCGTTCTCGCTCATCCACGGCCGGGACCTGCAGGACATCCTCAGCGGCTACCGGGCGTTCACGCGGGACTCCTTCGAGCGACTCACGCTCGATGCAGAGGGGTTCGGCATCGAGACGGAGATGGCAGTCGAGTGTGTCAAACACGGCGTCCGGACCGAGGTAGTGCCGATCAGGTACGAGGCCCGGCCGGACGAGTCGGAGACGAACCTCCACCCCCTCCGCGACGGTGCGACGATCATCGTCACGCTCTACCGGATGGCAAAGACGAACAACCCACTGTTCTACTTCGGGAGCGTCGGCACGCTCAGCTCCCTCTTCGGCGTCGCGCTGGGGGCATACGTCGTCTACGAGTGGTTCGTTCCCCCACGGACCTCACACGAGGTCATCGCCGTCGCCAGCGGGTTCGCGATCATCATCGGTATCCAGTTGCTCATCTTCGGCGTTCTCTCGGACATGATCGTGGCCCTGAACCGCGAGCAGACGCGGCGACTGGAGGAACTGGCCGAACGATTGAGCGACGAGGGGCCGCTCCAACAGCGCGGCCGGGACGTCACCCGGGAAGTCGACGGCGACGACGGCGATGCGGACGCTGGGACTGGTGACCCGGTCAGCGTCGCCCCCGACCCTGCTGACCGGGAGTAGTTCAGAACGGAACGAGCGCTTTCAGTTGCATCAGAATGCTGTTGGAGGCCGATTCGCGCAGGTCCTCGAACACCGGGTGCAGCGCGTTCAGCAGTTCCTGCTCGGACTCGAAGTACTCCTTGCCGGTGCGGTCGATGGCCTCGCGGATCGTGATGGTATTGCCGGTGGCGTTGTACGATATCTCCGAATCGCCCAGTGCTTCGACGACCGCGTCACCGTCGGCCGGGAACGACACGTCGGCGTCCGAGAGACGGGCATCCAGTGCGGCGATCCCGAACTCGATGGCGTCCGGCTCGTCGTCGTCCTGTTGTGGCGGGCGAACTCCCATTGGCACTGTCTTTGAGTCCCTGCCCGAAAATCCTATCCCTCCGCGGCCGTGCCGAACACAATCCCTATCCCTCCGATACCCGATATCAGGCGTATGACGGACTACACGACGGTTTCGATCCCCACCGACCTGGCCGACCGCGTCGAGGATACCATCGAGGGCACGAGCTTCTCGAGCACGAGCGACCTCGTTCGGTTCCTCCTGCGGAGCATCGTCATCCAGCACGAACAGCGCGGCGAACTCACGGAGGCGGAGTTCCAGGAAATCGCCGAACAGCTCCAGGACCTGGGCTATCTGGAGTAGTCAGAACGTCACCGACTCCTCCGGCGGTTCGGCGTCGACGATGACCAGTTCCTGGCGGTCACCACGCCGGTCGAAGGCCGCGAGGTGCTCGCGCTCCCAGGGCGGAACCGCGACGAAGACCACCTCGTGGAGGTCGTCGCGCTTCGAAACGCCCAGCATTCCGTCCGGGTGCGAGACGAACCGCCCCTGCGTTTGCCCCGCCGGCGTCCCGAGGTCGACGCCGAAGACGGCCTGCACCGAATCGCCCGTCTCGGGCATGTAAAAGTGCGTGAAGACGGGTGTCTCCGCCGGGAGCGACGCCCCGTCGAGCTGTTCGGCCGGCGTCACGGCGACTCCGACGGTTACCCCGTCCGGGTCGCGCTCTTTCGCGAACCGGAGCAGGGTATCCGTCAGGCCCTCGGTAATATGAACCACGTTTCCATTTGGCGATTCCCGGTTATAACCGCACCGACTACCCCGAGCGCAAACCACGGCTTGTGTTACCAAGCATCAGGCTTATGCGTTTCAACCCAGAATCACTAACCGATGCACGACCTGACCGCATTCCAGCGGGACATCCTGTACGTGCTAGCCGGGAGTGAGGACGCCTACGGGTTGGCGATCAAGCGGGAACTAGAGGGGTACTACGAGGGCGACGTGAATCACGGACGGCTGTACCCGAACCTGGACGACCTCGTGGAGCGTGGGTACGTCGAGAAAGGGCAGATCGACCGCCGAACGAACTCGTACAACTTGACAGAAGCCGGCGCAGCGGAGATCGAACGGCGCAGGGAGTGGGAGACGGAGTACCTCCCCGATGACGAACTGCTGACGGCGTGACTGTGCCAACCCGTCGTCAGCCGAAGATGAGGTTCTTGGTTATTTTGCCGTAGAGGCCGGGCGTCCGGGAGCGGCTGTTGGCTACGGCGTCGTGTAGCGCCGTCGTCGCGTCCTCGTGGACGCCGTCGCCGTGGCCGACGAGGACCCGGTCCGGCGAGAATTGGCGGAGTCGTCTCGGCGGCTTCAGCCGCAGTGCCGGGTGAACGCCCAGTATCTCGGAGCTGTGCAGGAAGTACTCGGCTCGCCCGACGGCCTCGGGGACGATCAGCGTCCCCTGTTCTTCGATCATGATCGCGGCCTCCTGCCAGAGCCGGTTGTCGACGATCTTGTGCACGCCCGCGCCGGTGTCCGCCAGCTCCCGGCGGACCCGCTCGGTCGGCGCGTCGATGTCCTCGACGACGCCGTCCATCCACTGGGGGACGTGGACGGCCACGTCGTGGCGGTTTGCGATCTCGGCGGCGTCGCGTTTGTGCCGGTCGAGGAGCGTCACGACGCCCGCCACCTCGCCGAACTCGGTCACGAGGTCGTCGAGTCCGTCGAAGTCGATGGGGTCCATGAGCCACACGTCGCCGTCGATCTCGAAGGCGTGGCTGGCCCGCTGCATCCGTTCGTCGGGGTAAGGGATCCACCCCACGCCGTGATCCCGCCTGTCGATCTCGCGAACCGCCGTCGGCGCACCCGAGCTTTTCATCGGCATACCCGACTGGACGGCGTCAGCACTGAAAAGCCCCGCTAAACCGGTAGCCCTGCCGGCGTCCGTTGTATGCTCGGGTCCGTCTCGTGTCCCGTGCCAGCCGACGCCGACGATTAAGACCATTCGCATCCAAGCGGGAGTATGCTCACCGGGCTCCGCTGGCTGGCGCTCGAAGTCAAGTACCTCGACCGCGCGCAATCGTTCTACGAGTCGTTTCTCGACCTCGAAGCCGTCCGGGAGACGGCCGACGAGGTGGCGCTCGCGGCCGGGGACACCGACCTCGTCCTCCGGCGACCGACAGCCGTTCCCCGCGGCGGCCTCCACACGCATTACGCGCTCGCGACTCCGTACGACGCGTACGACACTTGGTACGAACGGCTGAACGAGTCGTTCGACCTCGTCGAGCACCAGTTCGGCGACGCGAAGTCGCTGTACTTCTACGACCTCGAAGGCAACTGCGTCGAGATCGGCCAGCGGGGCGGCGAGGGCAACGGCATCACCGGCCTGTTCGAGGTAGTGCTGGAGGTCGCGGACCTCGACCGTGCGGAGTCGTTCTACCGCGCGCTGGGCCTGGAGGTGATGGGGCGCGGTGACGAGCGCCGGCGCGTCCGACTGACTGCCGGTCCCTTCGACCTGGAACTCTGGGAGCCACAACTCGGGCTGGCGGACGGGCGCGGCGGCGTCCACGTCGACCTCGGGTTCGAGACGGCGGACCCGGACGAGGCCCGCGAGGCTATCGCCGACGACGCGCTCGCTGTCGAGGACCTGACGGACGGCGTGCGCGTCACCGACCCGGACGGCCACGTCCTGACGTTCCGGTGAGCGGCGGCATCGGTCGCCGGCGGACCGCTCACAGCCGGTCGGTGTCGATGACGACGCCCGGCGGCGCGACGATCAGGAAGTCGCGAAAGCGCATGAGCTCGCCGCCGGCCTCCGTGATCTCGCGGGCGAACCCCGCGGCGAGTTCGTTCACGTCGCCTTCCACCGAGAGGACGAGGACGGCCCCGGACTCTACCTCGTCGATCCACTCCTCGTCCGGCGTCGACCCGTCGAGCACCCCCAGGACGATCCGTCGGGACTCGCCGTCGTCGGTCTCCATCTGGTCCTCGACCGCCTGCAGGTCGAGGTCGATGTCGCTCATATCCCCGTTCTGGCGGCCGGCCCGCAAAAATCCACCTCTCCGGCCCGACGCGACCGTGCCAATCGAACCCATGCGCGCTGTTCGGTAGA
The DNA here is from genome assembly GCF_023028345.1 of Halorientalis marina. Lineage (GTDB taxonomy): Archaea > Halobacteriota > Halobacteria > Halobacteriales > Haloarculaceae > Halorientalis > Halorientalis marina. Next base: position 2,013,134 of record NZ_CP095487.1, read on the forward strand.
TAGTTTTATATGTGTGAGCGGGCTTGATTCGGGTGTAATATGTCCAACTCCAACGAGGGCACGTCGGGTTCCCCGGCGGATCGAGTTCTTCCAGGGCACACTGGATTCCACTTCTGAAATCGACGAAGCACGGATTTTCGATACCACGCTCCGCGACGGTGAGCAGTCGCCTCGCACGTCGTTCAGCTACGACGACAAACGCGAGATAGCGGCTGTACTGGACGACATGGGCACCCACGTCATCGAGGCGGGGTTCCCGGTCAACTCGGACGCCGAGTTCGAGGCCGTCCGAGACATCGCGGACGCAGCAACGCGCAGCACGGTCTGTGGACTGGCGCGCGTCGTCGATGCGGACGTCGAGGCGGCGCTGGACTCGGGGGTCGACCTCGTCCACGTGTTCGTCTCGACCAGCGACGTGCAGTTGCAGGACTCCATGCACGCGACCCGCGAGGAGGCGAAACAGGCCGCGGTCGAGTCGGTCGAGCGTGTCACCGAGGCCGGCGTCGAGTGTATGTTCTCGCCCATGGACGCGACGCGGACGGACGAGAGCTTCCTGATCGACGTCGTCCAGGCCGCCGACGAGGCGGGTGCCGACTGGGTGAACATCCCGGACACCTGCGGGGTCGCCACGCCCCGGCGGTTCTACGACATGGTCGAGAAGGTCGTCGACGCGATCGACGCGAGCGTGGACGTCCACACGCACGACGACTTCGGCCTGGCGGCGGCGAACGCGCTGTCGGGCTACGAGGCCGGTGCGATGCAGGCACAGCTGTCGGTCAACGGCATCGGCGAGCGTGCGGGCAACGGGGCCTACGAGGAAGTCGTGATGGCCCTCGAGTCCCTGTACGACGTGGATACCGGCATCGACACGACCCGGATCACCGAACTCTCCCGGATGGTCGAGGAGAAATCGGGGATTCCGGTGCCGGCGAACAAGCCGGTCGTCGGCGAGAACGCATTCTCACACGAGAGCGGGATTCACGCCGCCGGCGTCATCGAGAACTCCGACACCTTCGAGCCGGGGGTCATGACCCCGGAGATGGTCGGGGCCTCGCGGGAACTGGTCCTCGGGAAGCACACGGGCCAGCACTCGGTCCGCGAGCGGCTGGTCGACGCCGGGTTCGACCCGACCGACGAGGAGGTCCGGGAGGTCACGCGGCGCGTGAAGGACTACGGCGCCGAAAAAAAGCGGGTGACGATGACGGAACTGGAGCAGTTCGCCCGCGAGGTCGGCGTCAGCGAACCCGACGAGGAGGTCAGGGTATAACCCTCTCCTCCGGTCGCACACGCCCGCGAGTGACGCTCGGGCGGGTGCGACTCGGAAGAATTATACCACTCCGCAGATATCCATCAATCACGATGCCACCGCGCGCCTGGTCCGGGCGAGTGCCCCCGACCAGCGACGCGAGCGATCTTCTGGCGATCATTGTAGGGGCAGCCTAGCCCCTACATCACCCTCTCAGTCGACGGTAGCGGACTGCTCCGAACATCGGAGCGTATTTGAGTCGTCACGGACTTCCAGCCGACAACGGACCAGCAGCCAACACATGGAGGACACAACATGAGCGAACGAGCACAGAAACCGCACGCGGACGAGGTCGAGTCCGAGGCCGAGAGCGAGACTCGGACCGAGCCCGAGGGCGAGAGCCACGTCGAACCCGTCGAGACGGGTGCCGACGCGGTCGTCGCCGCGCTGAAAAACGCCGGCGTCGAGACCCTCTTCGGCGTGCAGGGCGGGGCGATCATGCCCGTCTACGACGCGTTGTATAGCGAGACAGATATGAACCACATCACGATGGCCCACGAACAGGGCGCGGCCCACGCGGCCGACGCCTACGGCATCGTGACCGGCGACCCGGGCGTCTGTATGGCGACCTCGGGCCCGGGCGCGACGAACCTCGTGACCGGCCTGGCCGACGCCAACATGGACTCGGACCCGGTCATCGCCCTGACGGGCCAGGTGCCGACGAACTTCGTCGGCAACGACGCCTTCCAGGAGACCGACACCATCGGCGTCACCTCGCCGATCACGAAACACAACATCTTCTCGGACAGCCCCCACGACGTCGGCGACGACGTGGGAACCGCCTGGGCGCTGGCAAAGGAGGGCCGGCAGGGACCGACCCTGGTGGACCTCCCGAAGGACACGACCCAGAACGAGACCGACGCCGAACCGGGCGAACCGACGACGCCGGACACGTACAATCCGCCCGAGGAGGCTGACGCGGGGATCGTCGAGGCGGCCGCCGAGTGCCTCGCCGAGGCCGACCGCCCGGTCATCCTGGCCGGCGGTGGCGTCATCAAGGGCGAGGCCAGCGATGAACTCCGGGCGTTCGCGATGGAGTACGAGATTCCGGTCATCACGACGATGCCGGCCATCGGTGCCTTCCCCGAGGAACACGACCTCTCCCTGGAGTGGGCGGGGATGCACGGCACCGGCTACGCGAACATGGCTATCACGATGACCGACGCCATGTTCGCCATCGGGACGCGCTTCGACGACCGCCTGACCGGTGGCGTCGACTCGTTCGCGCCCGACGCGGAGGTCATCCACTGCGACATCGACGCGGCCGAGATCAGCAAGAACGTCGAGGCCGACTACCCGCTGCTGGGCGACGCCGCGGCGGTCATCGAACAGATGGACGCGGCGATGCCCGGCGCGCCCGACGTCGCGGAGTGGCGCGAGCAGTGTGACGAGTGGAAAGAGCAGTACCCGATGGAGTACGATATGCCGGAGGACCGGCCGCTCAAGCCCCAGTACATCGTCGAGCAGTTCGACGAGGCGACGCCGGACGGCGACACAATCGTCACGACAGGCGTCGGGCAACACCAGATGTGGGCCTGCCAGTACTGGATGTTCTCCGAGCCCCGGACGTGGGTCTCCTCCCACGGCCTGGGGACGATGGGCTACGGCCTGCCGTCGGCCATCGGCGCGAAGATCGCCGCCCCGGACAAGGAGGTCGTCTGCTTCGACGGCGACGGCTCGTTCCTGATGACGAGTCAGGAACTCTCCGTGGCGGTGCGGGAGAACCTCGACATCACGGTGGTCGTCCTGAACAACGAGGCGGTCGGGATGGTCCGCCAGTGGCAGGACGGCTTCTACGAGGGCCGCCGCATGGCCTCGGAGTACCCGTGGATCCCGCAGTTCGACAAACTCGCGGAGGCCTACGGTGCCCGCGGCTGGCGGCTGGAGGACTACGACAACGTCGAGGAGACGATCGAGGAAGCCATCGAGTACGACGGCCCCTCGGTCGTCGACGTTATTATCGACCCCGCGGAGAACGTCTACCCGATGGTGCCGTCCGGGGGCGACAACGGCCTGTTCGCCCTGAACGAGGACCACCTGGAGGAGATCTGAGATGACGGGCAGTATGCCAGGTCCCGGTCCGCACGAGCGCGAGCGGCCCGAGGGCCGACGGAACGAGCAGGGGATTCGCATCGACCCCGAGGCGGAAGCGGCCCACGAGCCGCGCCGCGCGGTGCTGTCGGCGCTGGTCGAACACGAGCCCGGCGTGCTGGCGAAGGTGTCGAGCCTGTTCAGCCGTCGGCAGTTCAACATCGAGAGTCTCACGGTCGGGACGACGGTCGACGAGACCCGGGCGCGGATGACCATCGTCATCGAGGAGCCCGAGCCGGGCGTCGAGCAGGCGAAAAAGCAACTGAACAAGCTCATCCCGGTCGTCTCGGTGCGGGAACTCGACGCCGACGCGCTCCAGCGCGAACTCGTCATCGTGAAGGTCAACGGCGAGGACCCGGACAAGGTCCACGCTATCACCGAGATGTACGACGGGACGACGCTGGACGCCGGCCCGCGGACGATCACGGTGGAGATCACCGGGAACGTCCAGAAGATCGACGACGCCATCGACGCGTACAAGCAGTTCGGCATCCGCGAGATCGTCCGGACCGGCTACGCGGCGCTGGCCCGCGGGGAGCGACAGACGGCGGAAGTGGAACCGGAAGTGAAACTGACAGCGGATTCAGGAGTGCCTGCCGACGATGACTGACGAATTTACGACAGACATCTACTACGACGACGACGCGAACGTTTCGGAGATCGAAGACAAGACCGTGGCCGTCCTCGGTTACGGGAGCCAGGGCCACGCACACGCGCTGAACCTCGACGACTCCGGGGTCGACGTGGTTGTTGGCCTTCAAAAATCCTCCTCCTCGCGCGAGACGGCACAGGACGAGGGGCTGGAGATCGCGACGCCGGCCAACGCGGCCGCAGCGGCCGACATCGTGATGATGCTCGTCCCGGACACCATCCAGCCGTCGGTCTACGAGGCCGTCGCAGACGAGATGGACGCCGGTGACACGCTGATGTTCGCCCACGGGTTCAACATCCACTACGGCCAGATCGAACCATCCGAGGACGTGGACGTGACCATGATCGCGCCCAAATCCCCCGGCCACCTCGTGCGCCGCAACTACGAGAAAGGCGAGGGGACGCCCGGCCTGCTGGCGGTCTATCAGGACACGACCGGCGAAGCCCAAGACGAAGCCCTGGCCTACGCGAAGGCAATCGGCTGCACCCGCGCGGGCGTCATCGAGACCACCTTCGAGGAGGAAGTCGAGACGGACCTCTTCGGCGAGCAGGCCGTCCTCTGTGGCGGCGTCACCGAGATGGTCAAGGCCGGCTTCGAGACACTCGTGGACGCGGGCTACAGCCCCGAGATGGCCTACTTCGAGTGTCTGAACGAACTCAAACTCATCGTCGATCTGATGTACGAGGGCGGCAACATGGAGATGTGGAACTCCGTCTCGGACACCGCCGAGTACGGCGGTCTGACCCGCGGCGAGGAGGTCATCGACCGCGAGGGGATGGAGGACATCCTCGAAGGCGTCCAGACCGGCGAGTTCGCCCGCGAGTGGATCAACGAGAATCAGGCCAATCGGCCGGCATACAAACAGTACCGCGCGGCCGAACAGGACCACCAGATCGAGGAGGTCGGCGCACGGCTGCGCGACCTCTTCGCGTGGGGTGAGGACGAATGACCGACGAGATGGGAGAGATCAGCCACACGAACCCCTACACCGACGAAGCGTTCGGGGAGCGCGTGCAGGTGTTCGACCGCGGGACGACGATTGCCGCGGACGGCGGACGTGACGAGGAAGCGGGCGACGATACCGAACGGAACGTCGACGAGGAGACGATGGAAGACGTCGACCACGAGCCGCCGAACGACAGTGAGAGCGCGAACCGCGTCTACAAGCGCGGAACGGAGCGACGGGACGATTCAGTATGAGTTCCGAAACGTCTGCGATGTTTCGACCTCATGCTCGGTCACGAGGTGACCTCACATGAGCCAGGGTACGCTGTACGACAAAGTCTGGGAGAACCACAAGGTAACGACGCTGCCGAACGGACAGGATCAGCTGTTCGTCGGCCTCCACCTCATCCACGAGGTGACGAGCCCGCAGGCGTTCGGTATGTTGCAGGAGCGCGGCCTGGAGGTCGCTCGCCCGGACCTGACGCTGGCGACGGTAGACCACATCGTCCCGACGGCCGACCAGTCCCGGCCCTACACCGACGACGCCGCCGAGGAGATGATGTCGGAACTCGAGGAGAACGTCCGCGACGCGGACATCGAGTTCCTCTCCCCGGAGACGGGCGAGCAGGGCATCGTCCACGTCATCGGTCCGGAGCAGGGGCTGACCCAGCCCGGCAAGACCATCGTCTGTGGCGACAGCCACACCTCGACCCACGGCGCCTTCGGCGCGCTGGCCTTCGGTATCGGGACCAGCCAGATCCGTGACGTGCTGGCGACCCAGACCATCGCGATGGAGAAACGGAAAGTGCGGAAGATTCGGGTCGACGGCGAACTCGGCGACGGCGTCGAGGCCAAGGACATCATCCTGGAGATCATCCGCCGGCTCGGGACCGAGGGCGGCGTCGGCTACGTCTACGAGTACGCCGGCGAGGCCATCGAGAACCTCGGGATGGAGGGCCGGATGTCCATTTGCAACATGTCCATCGAGGGGGGCGCTCGCGCGGGCTACGTCAACCCCGACGAGACCACCTACGAGTGGCTCCGCGAGACGGACTACTTCCAGGAGAACCCGGAGAAGTTCGACGAGCTGAAACCGTACTGGGAGTCGATCCGCAGCGACGAGGACGCCGAGTACGACGACGTGGTCACCATCGACGCCGACGAACTGGAACCGGTCGTCACGTGGGGGACCACCCCCGGCCAGGGTGTCGGCATCACGGACCCGATTCCGGCCCCGGAGGACCTGCCGCCGGAGAAGCAGGACACCGCCCGGCGTGCCCAGGAGCACATGCGCGTCGAACCCGGCGACACCATGGAGGGCTACGAGATCGACGTCGCCTTCCTGGGTTCGTGTACGAACGCACGGCTGCCGGACCTGCGCCGCGCCGCGAAGATCGTCGAGGGCCGCGAGGTCCCCGACGACGTGCGCGCGTTCGTCGTCCCCGGCAGTCAGCGCGTCCAGCAGGCCGCCGCCGAGGAGGGCCTGAAGGACATCTTCGAGGCCGCGGGCTTCGACTGGCGCAACGCCGGCTGTTCGATGTGTCTGGGCATGAACGAGGACCAGCTGGAGGGCGACGAGGCGTGTGCGTCCTCCTCGAACCGGAACTTCAAGGGCCGCCAGGGAAGCAAGGACGGGCGGACCGTCCTGATGAACCCACAGATGGTCGCCGCGGCGGCGGTCACCGGCGAAGTCACTGACGTGCGCGAGATGGAGGAGGTGGTCTCCGTATGAGTCGGGAGGCTGACCGACGGGAGCCGCGAACCGACGGCGGTGACGACGTCGAGATTCCGGAAGTGGAGCACGTCTCCGGGACGGGCGTCCCCATCCGCGGCAACGACATCGACACGGACCAGATCATCCCGGCGCGGTTCATGAAGGTCGTCACCTTCGACGGCCTGGGGCAGTTCTCGTTTTTCGACCTCCGGTTCGACGAGGATGACAACGAGAAGGACCACCCGATGAACGAGGACCGGTTCCAGGACGCCAACGTCATGGTCGTCAACCAGAACTTCGGCTGTGGCTCCTCGCGCGAACACGCGCCGCAGGCCCTGATGCGCTGGGGCATCGACGCGTTCATCGGCGAGTCCTTCGCCGAGATCTTCGCCGGCAACTGCCTCGCCCTGGGGATGCCGACGGTCACCGCCGACCAGGAGACGGTCGAGGACATCCAGAAGTTCGTCGACGAGAACCCGGACGCCGAGATAGACATCGACGTCGCCGAGGAGACGGTGACCTACGGCGATACGACCGTCGAGGTCACGGTCGACGAGGGCCAGCGGAAGGCGCTGGTCGACGGCATCTGGGACACGACGGCGCTGATGAAGGCGAACCAGCAGGCGATCTCGGAGACGGCGGACGCGCTGCCGTACGTCGAGTCGGCGGACTGAGGTCGTCCAGCCATCTCGCGACGCAGGCGAACCGAACCCTTTTCGCCGGCCGCCCACGTCGCGACTGACATGACACACCGGATCGCGGTCATTCCTGGTGACGGTATCGGCGGCGAGGTCGTGCCGGCGGCAATCGACGTGCTCGACGCGCTCGACCCCGCATTCGAGTTCGTCGAGGGTGAGGCCGGCGACCACGTGCTCACAGAGCGCGGCGAGGCGCTCCCCGAGGAGACCTACGAACTGGCGGCCGAGGCCGACGCGACGCTGTTCGGTGCGGCCGGGGAGACGGCCGCCGACGTCATCCTCCCGCTCCGGGAGGCCGTCGACTCCTTCGCCAACGTCCGGCCCGCCCGCGCGTATCCCGGTATCGACGCGGTCAAGCCCGAGACCGATCTCGTCTTCGTCCGCGAGAACACCGAGGGGGTCTACTCGGGCATCGAGGACCACATCACCGACGACGTGACGACGCTGACCCGCGTCATCACCGAGGACGCCTCCCGGCGGATCGCGGACTTCGGCTTCGAGTACGCCGCGGAGAACGGCTACGACGACGTGACTGTCGCGCACAAAGCGAACGTGATGCGGGAGACCGACGGTCGGTTCCTCGAGGCCTGCGAGGCCGTCGCGGAGGAGCGCGGGGTCCCACGGACCCCGGATGGCGCGAGCGGCGAAGCCGTGAGCGAAGGCATCGAGTTCGACGACGCGCTGATGGACGCGCTCGCGATGCACCTCATCATGCACCCGGAGGACTACGGCGTGGTTATCTGCCCCAATCTCGCGGGCGACATGCTCTCCGACCTGGCAGCCGGCCTCGTTGGTGGACTCGGCCTGCTCCCCAGCGCCAACGTCGGACCGGACAACGCGCTGTTCGAGCCGGTTCACGGCTCCGCGCCGGACATCGCCGGCGAAGGCATCGCGAACCCGGCGGCGATGATTTTGAGCGCGGCGATGATGCTCGAACACCTGGACTACGGCGGCGCGGCCGACCGCGTCCGCGAGGCCGTCGAGGGCGTCCTCGAAGACGGGCCACGCACGCCCGACCTCGGCGGGGACGCGTCGACCGACGAGGTGACCGCGGCGGTCGTCGACCGACTCTAATCGCTCAACAGCAACGGAGCCGTTTCTCGTGCCACGAGGCTTAAGTCATCGCGCGGAGACCCTTCAACTATGCCGAAAATCGAACTCGACGAGGAGACGATCGAGCGACTGGACGGGCTCCGTATCGAGGACGAGAGCTACGACGAAATCGTCACCGAACTGATTAACATCTACCAGGCGGAGGAGTTGACGCTGTTCCGAGGTAGCGACGAGGACTACTGACTGGCGGCGGCCGCCCGGACGTCGTCCCACTTCCCGCGTTCTTCGAGGTGGGCCTGGAGTTCTTCCGCGTAGGCCTGTGCCAGCCGTTCGGCCGCTTGGACCCGGTCGGGATTGGCGGTATCGTCGGACGAATCCCCGTCGCTGCCGAGGCCGAGAGCGTTCTTGACGTTCCCGAGGAACCCGCTGCTCTTGCTGTGTCCACCCCCCGGGCCGGTCACCCGTTCGTCCATCTTGTCGAGTTCCGGAATGATTGCTGAGACGTTCGTCGTGTCGGCGACGAGACGTGCTCCCTCCGCGCTCTCGGGGTTCTCGATTTCGAACTCGACGGCCGTCATGATCATGCCCCACTCCTGGTTGCTGAACTGCGACCCCTGGACGCGGTCGTTGAACGCCTGGTCGACGGTCATTCTGTCGCCGACGATCCGGTCGGTCCACTCGTCACTCATAGACCCACGTACTCGCCGGCGCGTTATGAGCGTACGGGAAAAGACGGTTGCGACCGTCGATGCCACCCCCCAGTGGCAGCCGCGATCCCCCGGTCACGGCGTCCGTCTGAAGCCTCGGTCAGATTCCCCCCACCCCGACCGACGCTGCAAACACTACTCCCCCGGCTACCCCACTGATACTTTCCCCGGGTGTAACCGGCTATTTATAACAATAGTTCATTGAGTCCGCGGTCGGAGCGGTGGCGTCCGCTCAGAACGCGTCCGCTTCGACCGTCACGTCCGCGTGCAACCCCTCTCGGAGTGCGGCGTGGACGTGACAGATGTCCTCGGCCTTCGAGACCAGGTCGTCGATCTCCTCGTCGCTCAACTCCGCCTCGACCAGCATCGTGAACGCGATGTCCGTCAGATCGTCGTCGTCGTCGATGTTCGCCTCCGCCTCGGTCTGGATGCGACCGAGTTCCTCGCGGCCCGACCGCATCGCCCCCGCACGGAAGGCGAAGGTGAAACACGAGGCGTAGTCGGCGACGAGCACCTGATTCGGACTCGGCCCGGTCTTCTCCTGTGCGTCGATGTCGAGTTCGTACTCGCCGACGATGTTTCCGGCCGCGAATCCCTCGTCGTTTGTCGTCGTGGTTTCGATGTCTGCCATGCGATAGCACGTCGCTGTCCAGCGGCTAAACGGTTGGCATACGGGAAAATACGAGGGATAGCTGTGACGTTACAGCGCCGAGAGGTCGACGCTCTCGTCGCCGTCGAGGACGTGTACCTCGGCGTCGCTGCCGGTGGCCGCGACCTCGTTGACGAACTCCTGCGTGTCGATCTCGATTGGCGGGAAGGTGTCGTAGTGCATCGGGAAGGCGTGGTCGACGTCGAGCCAGTCGACGGCGATGGCCGCCTGCATCGGCCCCATCGTGAAGTGGTCGCCACAGGGCACCGCGGCGGCGTCGGGTTCGAGATGCGGACCGATCACGTCGCGCATCTCGGTCATCAGGGCCGTGTCGCCGGCGTGGTAGAACGTCGTCGAGTCCTCGTCGCTGACCTGGGTCGGCTTCGTGTCGCTGATGACGTAGCCGGCACACGACCCGCCGCTGGGGGCCTCGAAGCCCTCTTCGAGGCCGTTGGTGTGGTCGGCCCGGTGCATCGTCACGAAGGCGTCACCGAGTTCGACGGTCCCGCCGAGGTTGAACCCCATCGTCGCATCGTCGTCGAAGCCGTGTTCCGCAGCGAGGTGACCGACGACTTCGGGCGTTCCCGCGACGGTCGCGTCGGGGAATGCCCCGACGTGGGCCACGTGGTCGTCGTGGCCGTGGGTCACCAGAACGTAGTCCGGGTCCAGCTCGTCGGGGTCGGTATCGGTCTTCGGGTTGCTGAAGAAGGGGTCGATGAGCAGGTCCGTGTTCCCGATCGAGACGTGCCACGTCGCGTGACCGTGCCAGGTGAGTTCCATGACAGCCCCACCTTCGACTGACGGCCACTTAACGCTACAGGCGTCTGGAAGTCCCTGCCGGCTCTCGTCGGCCGACACGGTCCTGGGTATCACCGCCGGTAGTACCAGTAGACGCCGCCGACCAGTACCGCCAGGAGGGCCGCCCCGAGCGTGAATCCGCTGAACGTCCCCTGGATTCCCACGGACGTCGCGTCCGTGGCCGTCGGCGTGCCCCCCTCGGTTGCCGCCACCAGTGCCATCGCGATGGCGGCGACGGGAACGGTCACCGTGAGACCGCCGACAGCCCGGTCCCGGCCCGCGGGTCGACGTAGGTCCATCGAGTCGGCGTACGCGCCCGTCCTTGTAAACGCTTATCAGTCGGCGACGCGATTCGCGGGACATGAAACGCGTCCGGTTCCGGGACTCGGCGGGGAACGTACGCGGCGGTCGATGGACCGTCGACGGCGGTGAGGACGTCGTCACGGCGGCGGCCGGACCGTACGGCCGTATCTCCTTCGGTGACGAGACGTTCTCGCCCGACGAGGTGGAGATACTCCCGCCCTGTGAACCCACGAAGATCGTCTGTATCGGCCTGAACTACGAGGACCACGCCGAAGAACAGGGCGAGGAGATTCCCGACCGCCCGATGCTCTTTTTGAAGCCGCCCAACACCGTCACCAGCCACGGGAAACGCGTCACGCTCCCGGCGAACAAGGAGCGCATCGACTACGAGGCGGAACTCGGCGTCGTCATCAGCGAGCAGTGCCGCAACGTCACGGCCGAAAACGCCGAGGACGTGATCGCGGGCTACACCTGCGTCAACGACCTCTCGAACCGCGACGACCAGATGGTCGAACAGAACTGGGTCCGCGGGAAGGCCTTCGACAACGCCGCGCCTATCGGCCCGCTCATCGCCACGCCCGAACACCTCCCCGAAGACGCGACCATCGAAGCGCGGGTCAACGGCGAGACCAGACAGTCCTCCTCACGGGACAACCTCATCTTCTCGATCCCGGAACTCATCGAGGAGATCACGACCTACATGACGCTCGAACCCGGCGACGTGATATCGACTGGCACGCCCGCCGGCGTCGGCCCGCTCGAAGACGGGGACGAGGTCGAAATCGAGATCGAGGGCATCGGGGCCCTCAGCCACACCGTTCACATCCCCTGACTGCCGGGCCGTTGGCGGTTGCTTTCGACGGACCCCAAGAGTGGCTGCTCCGTCACTCACCCGTGTCCCGGAGACGGCCGTCCCACAACGCAACGCATAAGTTTAGGCTCACCTAATCCCTGGCGAGATGGAACTCTCGCGTCGTGACGCGCTGGCGGCGCTGTCGAGTGCCGGTATCGTGGTGGGGGGCGGAGCCGCGGTCCTCGCTCGCGACGCGATCAGTTTCGAGGAGGACACCGACGGGCCCTCCGCGGTGTCGGTAATCGAGACCCTCGATGCCGTCGCCCGAATCGTCTATCCCTCCGCCCTCGACGGCGTCGGCGAGTTCGTCGAGTCCTACTCGGCGACGCGGATCGACGAGCGACCCGCCTACGCTGCTGGCGCGCGCGAGTCAGTCGCCTCCCTCGACGACTACACGCGAGTCCACGCCGACGCGGGTCGGTTCGTTGCCCTCCCGCGGGCGAAGCAGGAAATCCAGTTACAGCGGATGGGCGTCGAGAGCGCCGAACCAGCCCCGGACGGGACGACGCCCGAACGAATCCGGTACTACGTGGTCAACGAACTGTTGTTCGCGCTGTACTCCTCGCCCACCGGCGGCCGACTGGTCGGTATCGAGAACCCGCAGGGGCACCCGGGTGGTACCGACTCCTACCAGCGGGGGCCACCGGAATGAGCGGGACACCAGGGAGTCGTGACGCGACCGAGGCGGTGGACCGCACGCCGAGCGGGCGCGTCGACGCCTGCATCGTCGGCGCCGGCCCGGCGGGCGCGCTCGTCGCCGACCGCCTCGCGAGCGCGGGCCACGACGTGGTGATACTGGAGGCCGGCCCCCGATTCGAGCCGGATTCACGGCTGGACCGGATGGAGCGTGCGATTCGCCCGGCCCACGACAGCGTCTGGGACATGGGCGGCGAGCGGGACGCCTACACCTCGTCGGGCGACCGCGGCTATCCGCTCAACAAGGCCCGCGTGAAGGGGATCGGCGGCTCGACGCTCCACTGGCAGGGGATGGTCTTTCGCAACCACGAAGCGGACTTCGAGCGGCGGACCCGTGACGGCGTCGCGCGCGACTGGCCGGTCGATTACGCCGACCTCCAGCCTTACTACGCCGCAGCGGAGGCCGAACTCGGCGTCGCCGGCGCCGCGGACAACCCCTTCGCGCCGCCCCGCGAGGAGCCGTATCCGATGCCGGGCTTCGAGCCGTCCTACAGCGACTCGCTGTTCGCCGGGGCCTGCGAGCGACTGGGCGTGACGATGCACTCCGCGCCCAACGCCCGCAACTCCGAAGGGTACGACGACCGGAGCGCCTGCGTCGGCTACGGCACCTGCAAACCGGTCTGTCCGTCCGGCGCGAAGTACAGCGCGGACGTCCACGTCCGGAAGGCCGAGTCCGAGGGCGCCCGCGTGATCGACCGCGCGCCGGTCCAGCGCCTCGGTACCGATTCGAGCGGCGAGCGCGTCACCGCGGCCGTCTACGCCACGCCCGACGGCGAGGAGTACCGCCAGGAAGCCCGACAGTTCGTCCTCGCCTGCGGCGGCGTCGAGACCCCGCGGCTCCTCCTGCTCTCCGAGTCGGCGCGGCACCCGAACGGCCTCGCGAACTCCAGCGGCCTCGTCGGCCGGGGCTTCATGGACCACCTGTTCGTCGGGATGGGCGGCGAACTCGACCGCGAGACGCGCCAGAACCACGTCGGGTTCATCACCAGCGAGTGTCACGACTTCTACGACGACCCCGGCAAGGCCACCGAGGGCACGGCAGGGTCGGTCCCCAGCAGCGACGCCGACCTCGGCCCCATCAAACTGGAGTTTCTCAACTACGCCGGCCCCTCGCCCGTCGAGATGGCCTGTGGCGGAAACGAGTGGGGCGACGACCTCCTCGAAACCCTCCGAGGCGCCTACGGCGACCACATCGGGATGGGTGGACTCGTCGGCCAGCTCCCCCGCGAGGAGAACCGCGTCACGCTCGACCGCTCGACGACCGACGACCACGGCAACCCCGTCCCCGATATCCAGTGGTCGCTCGACGCCCGGACGCGACGGACCATCGAGCGCGCGAACGAAATCCAGCGTGCAATCCTCACCGAACTCGGCGTCGACATCGGCTGGACAGTCGGCCCCGACAACACCGGCCCCGCCTTCCACCACATGGGGACGACCCGGATGGGGACCGACCCCGCCGAGAGCGTCGTCGACTCGCGGCTCCGGACACACGACGTGGCGAACCTCTCGATCTCGGGGAGCAGCGTCTTCGTCACGAGCGGCGCCCTGAACCCGACGCTGACCATCGCAGCGCTGGCGCTGAAGTGTGCGGACGGCGTCGCAGAATCGTTGTAACTGCGCGGCCTCGTCGAAACCCCGAGAGATCTGTTTCGGCGCCACATCTGAACCCAGGGCACGAGTCGGTCATCGCCGAATCGGGCCACTCGGGCGGTTGAAAGAAACTGGGGTAATTTATTCCACACCCTCCGACAACGGATATGACGACTGGTGACGGATCGCGGATCGGGATCATCTGCCGGCCGACCCATCACGTCTTCGAGACAGTTGGACACCGCCTCAGAGACCGCGGCCACGAGGTGACGTTCCTCGAACCGGAACGGGAGCTGCCACGGTCTGCCATCGAGGGGGTGTCACTCCTGGTCTGTAAGAAAGTCCGCCCCGCGTCGGTTCGGGCACTGCGCACGGCCGAGCGTGCCGGTATCGCCACCTGGAACGGCCTGTTGTCGACGACCATCCTCGCCTCGCGGCTGGTGATGCTGAAGGCGCTGTCTGCGGTCGGCTTTCGCGTGCCGCCGGTGACCTTCGAGCCACCCGACGAGCCGTACGTCGCAAAGCCGCTGTACAGCTGGGACGGTGACCCGCAGATCGGCGGGACTGGTGGGTTCTACCAGCCGCTGCTGGAAACCGACGGCCGCGACCGCAAGCATTACGCCGTCGACGACGGCCGGACGCTCCAGACCGCGACGGTCATCTGTACCTCGAAACTGCTGGGCGAGCGGGAGGTGCTTGGACACGAATCGACACCAGAGCGGGACGCCGAGCGGATGGGACGACTGCTGTCGCTCGCGGATACGGAGGCGATCGGTGTCGACGTCATCGAGTCGGAGGGTACCCACTACGCCGTCGACTGCAACGCCGCGCCGAGTTTCCGAGCGGCGGGACTCGAGACGGCCCTGACCGATTCGATTCACGAGTCGGTCCCGAGCGGCCAGTGACAGCCGAACTGGTGGCCCACTCGACCCTCTCCACGAGCGAACGAGCCGCCCGCTTTACCGAATCGACTCGTTGTTGATCCGCTAAACCGAACACCGCCCTCTCCGAGCGCACTCTCTATTCGGCAAGCCGGTTGTATCGGATAGCAGCGGCAACTGAGACCGATTCAGAGGCCGAGCAGGAGGCCGGCGACGACGAGCAGGCCGAGGGCGGCGACGGAGCCGGCGAGGAAGAAGGGGCGCCCCTTCTCGGCGGGCGTGCGGACTTTGCGTTCGCGGAGGCCGTCGCTGATGCGGCTGGTCCCGACCTCGACGAGGCCGGCCAGCGAGAGCCAGAGGACGATCATGGCGATGACGAGGTAGCCGCGCGTCGAGCCGGTCAGCGATTCGACGGTGTAAAGGACGCCGGCGAGGTGCCCGCCGGTGAGAAAGAGGACGAGTGCGCTGGCCCGCGAGAGAGTCAGGAGACGGCTCGTGATGTCGGCGAAGGGGTCAGTGTCGATGTCGCCGGCCCGGGCGACGGGGAGGATACCGTAGGTCATGAACAGGACGCTACCGGTCCAGACGCCGGCGAACAGCATGTGTACGACGTAACTGATCGTTGTCCCGATTGCTGCCATACGCGGATGCTGGCGCGTCGCCGACTTGAAGGTGGTGAGTTCCCCTCGGACCGGCGACCCGATGTGAGCAGTCTTAAGACTCGGCCGCCACTCCCCTCATCCATGCAACCACGGGACCTCTCGGACCACACCGTCTACCGGGCCGGACGGGGGATCGAGGAGGTCGCACGCGAGCGCGGCCTCGACCCCGACGACCTCGTGAAGCTCTCCTCCAACGAGAACGTCCTCGGCCCCAGTCCGAAGGCGACCGAGACCATCCGCGAGTACGCGAACCGGGTCCACGTCTACCCCAAATCGTCCCACACCGACCTCGCCGAGCGTCTCGCCGACGACTGGGACGTGCGCCCGGAGCAGGTGTGGCTCGCCAACGGCGGCGACGGCGTCCTCGACTGCCTCTCGCGGGCGATGCTCGAACCCGGGGACCGCACACTCGTGCCGGAACCCGGATTCGCCTACTACGCCATGAGCACGCGCTACCACCACGGCGAGGTAGCGACCTACAAGCTGCGCAAGGCGGAGGACTTCGTCCAGACCTCCGGCGGCGTGCTGGCCTCCTACGACGGCGAGCGGATCGTCTACGTCACCAGCCCGCACAACCCCTCGGGTTCGGAGATGTCCCTCTCGGAGGTGGAGACGCTCGCGGAATCGACCGACGAGGAAACCCTCGTCCTCGTCGACGAGGCCTACAAGGAGTTCTCGGACTCGCCCAGCGCCGTCTCGCTCGTCCGCGAGCGCGACGACGTGGCCGTCCTCCGCACCTTCTCGAAGGCGTACGGGCTGGCAGGGATGCGGCTGGGGTACGCGCTCGTCCCCGACGACTGGGCCGACGCCTACGCCGCGATCAACACACCTTTCGACACCGGCGAACTCACCTGCCGCGCGGGCATGGCCGCGCTGGACGACGACGAGCACCTCGACGCGAGCGTCGAGATGGCGCGCGAGGCACGCGAATACCTCTCTACCCACCTCGATGCCCCGACGTGGGAGAGCGCCGGCAACTTCGTCCTCGCGGAAGTGGGTGACGGCGAAGCCGTGGCAGACGCCGCGATGGACGAGGGAATCATCGTGCGGGACTGCGCCAGTTTCGGCCTCCCGGAGTGTATCCGGATCACCTGCGGCACGAGCGAGCAGATGGAGCGGGCCGTCGCCGTTCTCAACGAGGTGATCGGCAGGTGAGGGTCGTCGTCACCGGGACGCCGGGCACGGGCAAGACCACCGCGACGGAACGGCTCGACACCGACCTCGACGTGGTCCATCTCAACGACGTCATCGAGCGCGAGGAGCTGACGACCGGCCGCGACGACGAGCGTGACTCGCTGGTCGCCGACCTCGACGCTGTCCAGGAGTGGCTCGGCGACCGCGACGGCGTGCTCGTCGAGTCCCACCTCGCCCACCACCTCGACGCCGACCGGGTGGTCGTTCTCCGCTGTCACCCCGACCAGCTCGAAGCGCGGCTCGGCGAACGCGGCGAGAGCGAGGCCAGTGCGAAAGAGAACGCCGAGAGCGAGGCGCTCGACGTCATCCTCTCGGAGGCGGTCGAGCGCCACGGGCTGGACAGTGTCTACGAGATCGAGACGACCGACCGTTCGCCGGATGCGGTGGCGGCAGAGATCGAGCGGGTCGTCGACGGCGACCGTGAACCGAGCGCCGGCGAGGTGTCCTACGTCGAGTACCTATGACGCTGGACCGCTTGCGGCCGCTGGCAGACCGTGCGCTGGCGCCGTTCGTCAGCGCCTCCGCACGGCTCGGGCTGACCCCCAACGGGGTCAGCGTCATCGCCTTCCTGCTGGCGGTCGCCGCCGGCGTCGCCTTCTACCTCGGCGGTCGCCGCCCGCTCTGGTACGGTATCGGGGCGCTACTCGTGTTCTGTAACGGGTGGCTCGACCTCGTGGACGGCGCGCTCGCCAGGCGCCTCGACGAGACGTCGGCGGCCGGCGACCTGCTCGACCACGCGCTCGACCGGTACGCCGACATCGTCATGCTCGTCGGCCTCGCCGCGGGCGTCGACCGGTTCGGGCTCGGACTGGCGGCCGTCACTGGCGTCCTGATGACCTCCTATCTCGGTACACAGTCACAGGCCGTCGGACTCGACCGCGTCTACGGCGGCGTACTCGGTCGGGCCGACCGCCTGGCGCTGATGGGGCTGGTCGGTGCGGCGACCGTTGCCCTCCCCGCGCCGGTCCGCGGACTGACGCTCGTGGGATGGCTGCTCGTCTTCTTCGCCGTCGTCGGCCACTTCACCGCACTCCAGCGGTTCGCCGGCGCGTTCCGGGCGCTGTCCTGACTTCCTGCGGTCACGGTCCCCGGTCGCCATCGGCGGCGTACGATTTATACACGCGGCGGCGAAAGAGCGGACATGGTCCAGTGTGAGATGTGTGGAGCGGAGACGGCTTCGCCGAACACGGTGAAAGTCGAGGGTGCGGAGCTCGACGTGTGCGACGAGTGCTCGGACTTCGGGACCGAGGTGCGCCAGGAGAGCGGCTCCAGCACGTCGACGAAGTACTCGACGGGCAGCAGCGGCTCGTCCGGCTCGGGGTCGGGTTCGTCGGGCGGGTCCTCCGGGTCCACGGGGAGCAGTGCCGGCGGCTCGGGCGGTGGTGGCCGCCGTCGCGATATGTTCGACGAGATGGACGAGGTCGTCCAGGACTTCGACGAGCGCATCCGCGAAGCCCGCGAACGCGCGGGACTCAGCCAGGAGGAGCTGGCGAACCAGCTCAACGAGAAGGCGAGCCTGATCCGCAAGCTCGAACGCGGCGCGTCGCTGCCGAGCGACGACGTTCAGCGGGAACTGGAGAGCGAACTCGGCATCTCGCTCACCGAAGGCGGTGGAGGCGGTGACACCGAGTGGGAAGGTTCCTCCGATGCGGGGGAGACGACGCTCGGCGACGTGGTCCAGCGGAAGGACTGATCCGGGGTCGACCGGGGCGGCTCAGATGTGGCGCTGGAGGTCCTCGAACTCCAGGTCGTCGCTGATGTCGTCCAGTTCCGATTCGAGTTCGGCGATCTCCTCGGTCAGACGCTCGTACCGTTGACTCTCGGCCAGTTCCGGCCCGCTCTTTTCGACCTGGAGGACGTTCCGGGTGAGCTTCTTCGACGTCAGCTGCTGGTGTTTCTCGCTGTACTCCGAGAGTTTCAGGAGGCGGGCGACGACCTCCTGCAGGTCCTCGCGCGAGACCGGCTTGACGAGGTACTCGTCACAGCCCATGTCGATGATGTCGAAGCCGGGGTTGACGGCGGTCACCATCGCGACGCGGACCTCGTCGTCGCCGTCGTTGATCGCCGCGAGCACCTCGTCGCCGGAGAGATCCGGCATCCGGCGATCGAGGAGCGTCACGTCGATATCGTGGTTCGCGAGCAAGTCAAGGGCCTCCTCGCCGCCGTAGGCAGTGAGAACCTCGTGGTCGTCGGCCAGGTAATCGGTGTAGAGGTCAGCGAGGTGGCGTTCGTCGTCGACGACCAGAACCGTCGCCTGCTCGGGTGTCTGCTCGGTCACGTCAATCGGTGTGGGGTTCCTCCCACCAAATAATAAAACGGTCGACCGGTTCGGTGCGCCGAAGCCGAATCGGGACCTATATACTCCCGCCGGTCCGGCGTCCGGTATGTTCGTTCTCGTCAATCTCAAGGCGTACCCCTGTGACCCCGTAGCGGTCGCGAACGCCGCCTACGAGGTCAGCGAAACCACCGGCGCCCGAATCGCCGTCGCACCGCAGGCAGCCCACCTCAATGCCGTCGCCGACACCGGCGTCGAGACCTGGGCCCAGCACGTCAGCCCGGTCGAACACGGCAGTCACACAGGCTCGACGCTCGCCGAGGCCGTCGCCGACGCGGGCGCGACCGGCACCCTCCTCAACCACTCCGAGAACCGCCTGAAACTCGCCGATATCGACGGGAGTCTCGCGGCCGCCGACCGCGCCGACCTGGAGACCATCGTCTGCGCGAACAACCCCGAGCAGATCGGCGCGGCGGCGACCCTCGGCCCGGACGCCGTCGCCGTCGAGCCCCCGGAACTCATCGGCACGGGGACGCCCGTGAGCAAGGCCGACCCCGATATCGTGCGCGACGCGGTGGACGCCGCAGCCGCCGTCGGCGAGGGCGTCGACGTCCTCTGTGGCGCTGGCATCTCCACCGGCGAGGACCTCGCTTCCGCGAGAGAGCTCGGCGCGTCGGGCGTCTTGCTCGCCAGCGGCGTCGCCAAGGCCGACGACCCGAAAGCCGCCCTAGAAGACCTCGTCGAGCCGGTCGCCTGACCGGTGCCGGCGCGCGACCGGCGCGCGCTTGTGCCGTCCGACCGTGACATAACGGACGTACTCGTTCTCGTCGAGCGCCGGTTCGCCCGTCGACCCCTTCGTCTCGCAGACCCGCCTGACGTAGTCGACGGCCGCCCGGGAGTCATCGGTCGAAGCCGACCCGGACCGTCCTCCGTCTCGGTCGGCGGTCGACCGGATTCGACGCTCGCTCTCGATCATTGCTCCCCCTTCGTGAATGCATCCTCGACGGCGGCGACCATCGCGTCGAGTTCCGCGTCGGTGGGGTGGCCGCCGTACTCCTCGGCGATCAGTTCCCGGAGGCGGTAGTCGTAGTGGCCGCAGCCGACGTGTTCGATGAGGCCGTGCGTCCGGAGTGTCCGGTTGTGGGCGTAGGCGTTGGTTCGGTCGCCGTCACCGGCCTGTGGCCGGTTGCCAGAGGGACTTCGTCCCTCGCTGTCACCGCCGCCCGCGAAGTGCGCGTCGAGCGGTTTCGACGGCCCCTCCTTCCGGTAGTAGCGCAGCATCCCCCTGGTCTTCGCCGGCATCGACTCGACGGCGGAGACGAGTCCGGTGACGACCTCGCGGTCGGCCGGGTCGACGCCCGGCGAGGCACCGCTGCCGGTGGTCACGCCCCCTCGAACGTCGCCGCCGTCACCGCTCTCGGCCACCACGCCACCGGGTTCGTCCGCTCCAGCGGTGCTGGCCGCGTCGGGCGAGGGCCCGGGGCCGGAGACGACCCGGTCGTCCATGTTCGCCAGCGCGGCCGCGACGGCTTCCTCGTCGACACCGCTCTGGCCGTAGTCGGTCGCCGCGTCGTCGTCTTCGCTCCCGCTCGCCATCGCCTCCGCGGCCGTGGAGACGGCGTCCTCGACGGCCACGTCGGAGTCGAGCAGCCAGCCGGTCCGGTCCACCCCGTCGTCGCTCACGTCTTCTTCGGTCGACTCGCCCGCGCTGTCGCCCGGTTCTGGGTTCGCATCCCCCGCCGCGTCGACTGCGTCCATACCGTCTTCGAACACGAATCCCGTGTCGTCGGCTGCCGCTTCGTCCTCCGTTTCGCCGTCATCGGCGGCCACGTCGGCGAGCGCGGCGAGGTCGGGCATCGCCCCGTCGTCGGCCTCGTCGCCGGCTGACGCACTCTCCTCGTCGCTGGGGTCGGCCCCGTTCGTTTCCGGGCTCGAATCGCCGTTCGTCATGGTGAGCGTCGGCACCGCATCGGCGTCGACGGTCCCGTTGCCCTGCTCCCGTCGGCGTCGGTCGCGCATCCGCTCCTGTTCGGTGCGGCCGGGGTTCGGGCCCTGGACGTGGTCGACGAGCGCGCTGACGAACTGGTCGGCCATTCGGCTCAGGTCCCGGGCGTCCTGCAACTCGGTCTCCAGTTCCGCGATGCGCGAGTTCTTCCGGTCGAGTTCCTCCCTGAGTTCCTCGATGCGGTCCTCCGTCCGCTTTTTCTCTTCGCTGATTTCGGACAGTTCGGAGACGAGGTCGGAACTCACCGATTTGAGGTCCGGCCGGTCCACGTCGTCCAGTCCCGGCGTGGCGCCGGCGTCGAAGGTCTGCTTGCGGTGGAACTGGACGCGCTGAACCGACTCGGACCAGTCGTTCATCATGAACGCCTCGCCGTCGTCCAGGTTCTCGACGGCCGCGGCGTACTCCGAATCGAGGATGCGGCTGACGACCTTCGTGTCGTTGTTCCAGGTCAGGCGGTGCCAGACCAGCCAGTCACACTGGGTGATGAAGTCCTTTTTCACGTCGGCCGGGCGCTGGCTGATGCCCACCATCCCGAGGCCGTGTTTGCGGCCGCGTTTGCCGATCTTGATGAGCATCTTCCCGCACTCGCCCATCGAGCCTTTCTCGGGAATCCACTCGTGGACCTCCTCGACGAGCATGAGGAAGGGCTGTTTGAGCTTTTTTTCCTTGGCGAACAGCTGTTTCGAGACCTCGGTGAGCAGTTCCTCGGCCTCGTCCTCGTCGAGGAACGAGGACACGTCGAGGATGATCGGGACGTTCTGTTCGAGCGCGAGCGAGGCGATCTTCTCGGCGTGGTCGACCGTCACCTGGATGTCACACTCGTCGTCGGCCCCGACGTGGAGGATCTCGTACTCCTCCTTCAGCCCGTAGTACTCCCCGTCGATGTCGACGATGAGCATCCCGAATCCGGCGTCGAGCAGGTTCTCGGCGACGACGCTCGCCGTGTTGCTCTTTCCCGACCCGCTCTTGCCGGTCACGAACCCGCGGCCGGTGAGGATTTCGACGACCGGCAGATCGACGGTCTCGTCGGGCAGGCTACCTAGGGGCGGGCCGTCGCTCAACTCCGCGACTTCGATTCGTTCCTGTTCGTCTCCCATCGCTTACTCGGCTACTGTACGCCAGCCCCCATAATCATCCGTCAGGCAGGCGTCAGACGACGGTCCGACCGGCCGAACCGGTGCGAACGGATTTACGGGAGGCACGCGAACGGACGGGTACGACCCTCGCTCGAAGGCCCTCAGGATGGCGACACGCATGCGCACCCACGAAACGACCGTCGAGGACGGGACCGTCTTTATCGAGACACCCGAGAGCCGGCTCGAAGTCGGCGAGGTGGAGCCGATCATCGAGACCGTCGGCGGGCACGCCTGGACCATCGAGTACTCCGAGTGGGAACGCGACTACTACGACGACCTCGACACCGGCGACGAGGGGCTCACCGTCGACGTCGTCGACATGATGGCCGCGATGACCCACGGCGACCCCTTCGTCGAGACGCTCCGGGCTCATCCCGCCGAAACCGACCCCGACTCCGAGGAACCGCTCTCCCCGAGGCTCGGGCTGTTCGTCGGCAAACTCCTCGAGAACCTGGAGAACGGCCTCGACTGAGTACGGGCCGCGTACGCGCTTTCCCCCCGCTTCGGGAGGCTGAATCGAGGGGCACACTTACCTCTATTGGGTAACTGTACTGTGTTAATGGGTGGCATTGACTACCACCGAGTGTTCGAGGTCACCGACGACGCCTTGCTCGTCTGTGACGTGTCGAACGGGCGGCTACGTGACAGCAATCCGGCCGCTCGTGAACTGCTGGGCCTCGACGCTGACGCGCTGTCGGGTGTTTCTCTTTCGGAGCTGTTCGACTCGGTCGACGGGTCGTCGCCGATGGACGCCTACCGTGACCGAAGCGACGGCACGGACGGCGTGACGGTATCGGCTACCGTCGCCCATCCGGACGCCGTTCCGGTGTCGGTCGACCTTCGCCTCGCGTCGCTCTCCGCGGATCGTGTGCTGGTTACTGTGGCTGTTGCGGGCGATGATGGAGCGGGCCACCAGTTGCCGAATCCCGGCGTCCTGTCACAGTTGGTCGAGCACACGCCCGACGTGATGTGGATGTTCTCCGCGGACTGGGAGGAGTACGTCTTCGTCAATTCGGCGTACGAGGACGTGTTCGGACGGTCGCTGTCGGACCTCCGTGCGGACCCGACGGACTTCCTGAACGGGGTCCACCCCGACGACCGGGCCGACGTGCGGGCCGCGATGAAGCGGCTCAGCGCGGGCCAAACGATCGATATCGAGTACCGGACCGACCCGACCAGCGACTTCGAGCGATACGTCTGGGTCCACGGGATTCCGATCAGGAACGACGACGGCGAGGTGTACCGCGTCGCCGGGTTCACGCGGGAGATCACCGAGCGCAACGAACACGAGATGGAGTTGCTCCGCCAGCGCAACCTCGTCCGGAACGTCCCGGTCGGGGTGTTCCGCGTCGCGCTCGACGAGGGGCGTCGCCTCCTCCAAGCGAACCCCGCCCTGGTATCGATGCTTGGCGCCGACGGGACCGACGACCTGGTCGGCCGCAGCGTGGCGGAGTTCTACCACGACTCCGACCTCGAACCCCGTATCGCCGACCGCCTCGACGACGAAGGGACGATCACCTTCGAGACGCAGTTCGAGACGCTCGCCGGGGACGTGTTCTGGGGGCGGGTCACCACGGTCCGACAGACCGACGACGCCGGCCGCCCCATCGCCGACGGCGTCATCGAGGACATCACGACCCGCAAACATCGCCAGCGCCAACTGCGGGTCGTCGACCGCATCCTCCGGCACAACATCCGCAACGACGTGTCGGTCATCTCCGGGTACGCGACGTACCTCGACGAGAAACCGGATGTGTCGGCCGCGGAGCCAATTCGGGCGATCCGCGACCGCAGTCGGAAACTCCTCCGAACCGCCGAGAAGGGCCACGTCGTCGTCGACGTGCTCTCGAACGGGGGCGACCCGGTCACGTTCGACGTGGTCCCCGACATCGAGGGGTCGGTCGAGCGACTCCGGGAGACCCACGAGGGGGCGGTCATCGAGACGACGCTGCCCGACGCCGCCGCCGTCTCCGCGCTACGCGAGATCGACCTCGCCCTGTACGAACTCGTCGAGAACAGCATCGTCCACCACGAGGGAACGCCGACCATCGGCATCGCGGTCGCGACGGCAGACGACGGCGTCCAGATTCGTATCAACGACGACGGCCCCGGTATCCCCCAAC
Source organism: Halorientalis marina (assembly GCF_023028345.1). Lineage (GTDB taxonomy): Archaea > Halobacteriota > Halobacteria > Halobacteriales > Haloarculaceae > Halorientalis > Halorientalis marina. The sequence continues at coordinate 2,037,468 of NZ_CP095487.1, forward strand.
GCGAGTACGAAATCCTCTCCGGGACCGAGGACGTCGACCCGCTCTCCCACGGGAGCGGGATGGGATTGTGGCTGGTCCACTGGATCGTCCGGCTGTCAGGCGGGGACATCGCGTTCGAATCCTCCAATAACGGCTCGACTGTCGTCGTCACGCTCCCGGCCGGCGAGGACGAGGACGCAACTGCTGGGCAGGAGACCGACTCGTCACGGGTTCCGTGACCGCCTGCTCACTCGAAGTCGCCGAGGGAAGTCTGTCCGGTGACGGTCGCGTCGTCGGTGTCACCGCCGTCGGCGAACTCGGACAGTGACCGGTCGGTCCGCGTGGGGCCGTCCTCGAAGCCGTCGAGCGTTGCCTGGTCGGCCGTCGAAAACGAGAGGTTCGAGACGCGAACGCCGAGTTTCCGCACGTCGTCGTCCGCAAACTCCGACAGCAGGTCCAGGGCAATCTCTTCGACGAGGTCGGAGTCCTCGACCGGGCCCGGCAGCGACTCGGCCCGGGTCTGAATCGAGAACGGCGGTGTGACGACCTTGATACCGATGGTCTGGTAGAGCGCGTTCCGTCGTGTGGCCCGCTCGGCCACGTCGGAAGCGAGCGCGCGGACGCGATCGCGCTTGCGCTCGGGGTCGTCGGTGGCTTCGGTGAACGCCGACTCCCGGGAGAAACTCTTGGGCTCCCCGACCGGTTCGACCGCCCTGTCGTCCTCGCCGCGGGCGAAGTCCCAGATGGTGCGGCCCCGCTCGCCGAACCGCTCCACGAGCGGCTCCGGGTCCGCGGCAGCGAGGTCGCCGGCCGTCTCGATACTCATCTCGCGGAGTTCCCTGGCGGTCACCGGGCCGACGTTGTGGACCGCCGCCACGTCGAGCGGTGCCAGAAACTCCCGGACGGTGCCCGACTCGACGACCGTCAGCCCGTCGGGTTTGTCGTGGTCGCTGGCGATTTTCGCCGCGCTCATCGTCGGTGCGATGCCGACGCTCGCGACCACGCCGACCTCCTCCTCGATGCGGGTCTTGAGATGATCGCCGAAGGCTTCGGCTTCGTCCCAGTCGACGGCGTCGGTCACGTCGAGGTACGCTTCGTCGATGCTGACCTCCCGAACGGTGTCCGCGGTGGTCCGGAGGATTTCCTTCACGTCAGCCGCGACCGATTCGTAGAAATCCAGGTCCACGGGCCGGTAGAAACCCGTCTGCTCGGGGCCGGACTCACTCGCCTCGGCCTCGCGGGGCAACAGCTCCAGGGCTTCCGTGATGGGCATCGCGCTCTCGACGCCGAACTCGCGGGCCTCGTAGCTGGCCGTCGCGACCGCGCCGTGGGTCTCACCGGACTCGTAGCCCATGCCGACCACGAGTGGTTCACCCCGCAGTTCCGGCTCCCGGAGTCGCTCACAGGCGGCGTAGAAACAGTCCATATCGACGTGACAGACCACCTGGTCCGGCGACCCATCGTCGACGCCCGGGAGCCGCTCCTTCATACCCGCCGCTTGGAATCGGGCCCACCTAAGCTTCCCGCTGCGGGCCGCTGGTCAACCGAGAGGGTGCGCCGGCGGTCACTCCGTACCGGCGTCGCCCAGCCAGCGGGTCGGCCCGTCGATGCGGTCGAGGTTCGCCGCGAGCGCGGCCCGAACTCCCTCGTCGACGCCCGGGTAGGTCCCGACGGTGACGGCGTCCTCGAAGGGGTGGGCTTCGAGCTGGCTGCGGGCCTCGAACAGGCGCCCGTACCCGGCCGAGCCCCACTCCACGTCGCTTGTAAAGACCATCTCGCGGAACGTCCGCCCGTAGTTGGCCTCGGCTTTCGCGGAGAGGGTGTCGAGTCGCTGTGCGATCGACGAGCCCGACCGCTCCAGTGCGAGCAGGAGGTCAGTGATTGCAGAGGGCGGCTCGGCCTCGAAATCCGGTGCGTAGGCGCCCCCGACCGGGTCCAGCCGCGGCGGTCCGTCACCGTCGCCCGTCACATCGTAGGCGACGAACCGTGGGAGGGTCCCACCGTAGAGGTGTGCGACCGAGGATGGACGGATACCGCCACCCAGCGGCGGGCGGGAGCCGACGTGGACGACGGCCGTGAGGGCGCTCATGGCTCTCACGAGGGGAGCCGACCTCGTAAACCCCCTGGCGCTCACTGCCGCGAGCGGCGGTCGACCGTCAGGCGCGCGTAATCGACGAAGTCGTGCCCTTCGCAGTAGGCTCGTACCTCGTTGTCGACCTCGCCGTCGGTCACGAGCAGGAGGTCGCCCTTCTTACAGAGCAGGGGAAGCAGCCCATCGAGGGTCGCCTTCGTCAGCGTGTCGACGCCTGTGACGAGTTCGATCTGCAGCCGGCTCTCGTCCTCGAAGACGACGATCGCGGTCAGCCTGTCGACGATAGCCAGGTACGCTATCGGCTGCGAGCAGAGCCGCTGGACGAGCGTGCAGTAGGCGGGGACGAGCGTATCGATGTCCACGTCGCTCGGGCGGCGTCCACGGAGTGCGGACAGGACCCGCGGTCCCGTCGTCTCCGAACCAGGGTCCGTGATCCGCAGGGGTAACTCGCCGGCGTCCGAATTCTCCATCGCCTCTTCGTTCGGGAACAGGTACATTAGTCGTTATTATCGCTTTCAGACAGTTTCGTCGTGAAATACCCGGTTGATTGGCCGTATTCGGCCATCAGCCGTCGCGTTCGCTCGTCTCCACACCTGCACAGGAAACGGTGGCTGGGCGGAGGTCACTCCCGGCCCGGCACGCCCTCAGTCAAGCAGTGCGCCGGGGTTCATCACGCCTGCTGGGTCGAAAGCCTCCTTCGCGGCCCGGAGCGCCTCGCGGTACTCGGCGGGTGTCTCCTTCTCGTACCAGTCGCGGTGAACGCGGCCGACCGCGTGGTGGTGGGTGATGGTCCCACCGTGTTCCTCGATGGCGTCCGACGCGGCCGCCTTGATCGGTCGCCACTGTTCGAGTTCCCGGCCGGGGTCGGCGGGCGCGAGCAAGGTGTAGTACGGCGCCGGACCGTCTTCGTAGACGTGCGTGAACCGACACGCCAGGAACCCGGTCCCGCACTGCTCGTCCATGGCGGCCGTGACGCGTTCCGTGACCGCCTCGTGGAGCGCCGGGAAGCCGTCCCACGTCACCGCCGTCTCGAACGTATCGACGATCACCCCCAGACTCACGAGCGTGTTGAACTGGTACGGGGCCTCGAAGAACGCCGATCGCCAGTCCCCCTCAGAGCCACCGCGGTCGTCACCGGCCCCGCCATCCTCTCCAGCATCGTCCGAATCTTCGAGATGCGGGCCTTCGTAGCTCGGCTCCGCGGGGAGGTCGCCGCCGTGATCCTCAGCGATAGCGATGGCCCGGGCGAGGCCGTCCTCGACGGGGTGGTCCGTCGATTCGAACCCGAGGACGAGGACGTGGCTGCCGTCCATCGCCACCTCGTTCAACATCGCTTCGTTGCGGTCCAGCAGGCGGCAGTTGGCGGGGTAGAGGCGCGCCTGTGCGATCTCTCGGGTCGCGTCGACAGCCGCCTCGAAGTCCCCGAAGTGGACGCTCGCTCGCGCCCGGTAGGGCGGTCGTGGCTGTACTTCCATCCAGGCCTCCGTGATGACGCCGAAGGCACCCTCCGATCCGAGGACGAGTTTGTCGGGGTCCGGACCGGCCCCGGACCCGGGCAGGCGTCGCGTCTCGACGGTGCCGGCCGGCGTCACCATGCGGACGTTCTCCACGAAGTCGTCGATTCGGGTGTACACTGTGGCGAAGTGGCCGCCCGCTCTGGTTGCGATCCAGCCTCCGAGCGTCGAGAACTCGTAAGACTGGGGGTAGTGGCGCAGTTGCAGGCCGTGTTCGGCGAGCTGGTCCCGAATCTCGGGGCCGGTCGCGCCCGCCTGAATCCGCGCGCTCCGGGAGTGCGGGTCGACTTCGAGAACTGCATCCAGCGCGCGCACGTCGAGGGAGACGACTCCCGCGTAGCCACTCCCGTCACCGTCCGGGTCACACTCCACGCCGCCGACGACGCTCGTGCCGCCACCGTAGGGCACGACGGCGACGCGTTCCTCCGTAGCCCAGTCGAGCAACGCCGCTATTTCCGCCTCGTCCGCGGGTTCCGCCACTGCGTCCGGGGCGGCGTCGAAATCGCCGTGGAACCCCCGAACGAGGTCGCGATACGCCTTTCCGTACGTGTGGCGGACCCGGTCTTCAGTCGCGGTCGAGACGAACCCCGAGAGCCTGTCCGGAACGCGCACCCGCGAATCGGGAATGGAGACGGCATCGATGGTCGGGGGATCGAGCAGCGGCCGTTCGGGAAAGCCGAGCATCCCCTCCAGGCGTGTTTTCAACTCGCGGCGCTCCTCGTCGTCCGGGAAGCGGTCGGCGTGCCCCCACCCCCAGAAACTCAGTTCACGGTCAGACATACCGTACCACAGCAGACGGACCGACTAAAGACGACTGGCTGTCAGTCGAGGGTCGATAAAAACCGGCTCCCGGGAAAGGTACGTGAGTCGGCTGGCCAGCCATGCACCGGGAGCGTCTCGCTTGGTCGCCGATGCCAATTCCCGAGCGGTCGCGTTGCGACGGTCGTTCCCGCCGGGAACCCCACGCACCGGGGCTCCGGATGGATGTTATTCTCTCACACACTAAGATGTTATGGTAGTTACTGTCACTGTAGGAAGGGCGGCTTCCCGTTCGAACCTTCTGAGTTCGAGGGTAGAATCCGATACGTCACAGTCGCACCCGCCGTGCCATAGAGGAGGCCGGTCGCGTGTGCGAAGACGTTCGTGACGGTCCCGTCGGCGACGATCCGGGCAGGGAAGAGAATCGCGACGAACAGCACGAGAAAGACGACGACGGTGGTGACCTGCCCCAGCGCGGGCCAGTATCGTGCCCACTGGCTGTCTGCGAGGTCGACTTCGCCGAGTAGCCCCCACAGGCAGAACCCCCAGCCGATGGCGGTGACCACACCGACCGTGAGCGTCAGGGACCCGGCGTATATGACGTACACTTCGAGCAGTAACAACAGCCAGACGGCCAGTCCGACGAACAGTGCCGTCCGTGCGCCGAAGGCGTCGCGGATACCGGCCAGCATGGCAACGAACACGAACCCGACGAACCCGGCTCCGACCCCCGAAAACCCCCTGGTGATGGGGTCGATGCCCGGGAACTGCCAGGCGAGAATCGCGTAGCTCGTCAGGCCGACGGCCACCGGCAACCCCAGCAGGAAACAGCCGAACGTGACCCGGAACCACTGCCTGCGACCCACCTGGACGGCGAGACCGTAGGCGAGCGCCGCGGCCGCGAGATACCCCGCGACGTTTCCAAGCAAGTGCCGACCGTCGACGTGGACGAACGCGCTGGTAAAGACCGTCACTGGATCGAGCGTCCCGTGGTCGAACGCCAGGCGCGCTCTGGTCGCGGGCGGCAGGCCGAGGTGGACGACCGCGAGCACGACCGCGACGCCACCGATCAGTAGCGCGTCCTGGATCAGTCGCCGGCGCGACGGTACGTCCGACCCCTCCATCGCCCATCTCTCGGAGTCCGTCACTAATGAAATCCACGTCCGATCCCGAGACACTCCCTCCGTTCAGTTACAGGTTTGTTACCTTGCACAGGGCTTCTTTTTCTGGAATGATATTCCGAAACCAGGCATCTCGTTCGATTCACATTTCGCCTAACCGCAATACGCGATGGGTGTAATGCGTCACTACACTCGATGTTAATGCGGTATTTACTCCCGCAATTTCAGCATCAGACAACGGCCTAACCTTTAAGCCAGGTCAACAGGTAAAGGAATTGTAACACCGTGAGCCGAAGACGACAAGGGCGCTGGGGAGAACGACTCGACGACTCCAGCTGGCGGTGCGACGTACGCTCGTTCGTTCGAGTGGGGCCCTTGCTCGGCGCGGTGTGGTGACAAAACCATGGAACTGAAACGACTGCTTCACGACGACGACGCGGTGAGTCCGGTCATCGGGGTCATCCTGATGGTCGCAATCACGGTCATCCTGGCGGCCGTTATCGCCTCCTTCGTGCTGGGCCTGGGCGGCAACCAGCAGGCGACGCCGACGGCTAGCTTTACATTCGACTTTACAGACCCCGATGCCTCAGGAGACGATCCATACCTCGCTGTTACCCATGATGGTGGCGATACGATCAAAACTAGCGAGCTTTACTTCCGAGGTAGCAACTTCGGCAACAACATCGGCCAAAGCGATGTGACTAACCACATTCAAAGCACTGGCGAGACGTGGAGCGATGGCGTTGACGATGGTGCGTCAGCATCTGCAGAGGTAGGTGACGAAAGCGCCGTCGCGGCTGGCGACTCAATCAATATCGGTGCTGCTTCGGATTACGAGATTCGCGTCGTTTGGCAGCCTGGACAGGGTGATTCCTCAGCCACGCTCGGTCAGGACACCGGTCCCGACGCATAAATAGCAAACAACTTTTTGTTTTTATTATCCGATCAGCGGCGGCTACGCGAATGAAACCGCCTTTTCATCCGACAGCGATGACTCTCTTGAGACATCATCCGGTGAGAATATGGACACGGGATGATTGAAATACAGTCGCTGATGCTCGCTCCCTGGTTCAAATCCTCCTCCCAAACGTCGCTGTCGCTCGCGGAGTAGCTCGCGACAGCAATAGTGGGGTCGGAGGGATTTGAACCCCCGATCGACTGATATCTCCGGTTGCGCCTCGGAACTCCAGAGGGTCATCAGCGCGACCGATGATCAGTCGGTCGCTCAGTATATCAGTCTGGAGTCTCGTCCCGGGCGCCAGCCTCTGGAGTCAGTCGCCATGCCGGGCTTGGCCACGACCCCTCGTGTGTTGGGTGGTCGCTTCCCCGTAAAGGGGTTTCGATTACTCCCGGTCCGTCTCGGCCCAGTCGCAGTCCTGGCACTTCCAGCCGGTAACGAACTCCGTCACCGAGGGCATGTATCCGACTTCGAGGACGTCGCCGCCACAGTCCGGACAGTCCCTGTCGGCGTCCTCGATTGCTTCTGCCTCCATCACGCTCTCGCCCTCGATCAGTTCGGCGAGTTTCCCCGGAGTCACCATGCGGCCCTGCACGACGCGGTTGTCGGCCATACATCACGTACCGTCCGACGGCTCCCTAAGCCTTCCCCTCGCGGCTCACAGCCAGGGGGCGCGATCCTCCTCTCTGGCCTCCTCGCCGGCCGGGCCGACGATCTCGAAGTCCTCACGGCCGCCGTCTGCGACCGAGGGGTCCACGTTCCCGGGGCCCTCCCGGCCGGCCGACCCGTCCTCGCGACCGCCTGGGAGCGAGGCCCCGTCCGGGTCGAACGCGAACAGGAACGACACGCCGAGGACGGCCAGCGCGAGGGGGGCGTCGCCGGGGACGAGCCCGAACAGGCTGAGTGGGAGCGTCCCGAGGGCGACGGCGCTGCCGAATCGGAAGCGGTCGATGTCGACGACCTCGCGGAGCCACGGCCCGAAGAGGGCCAGGTGGAGCGCGAAGGCAACGGCGACGCCCGCGGCGGCGGCCGCCCTGAGCATGAGGTCGGGGTTCAACTGGACGACCAGCGACGCGCCCGCGGGGTCGAGACTGGCGACGAGACCGAGCGCGATGATGATGGCCGGGCGGGGCAGAATCTCTCCGATCCGGGCGCTGGCGGTCCTGGCCGCGACGGCCAAGATGACGAGGCCGGCGAATCGCTCGAAGACGGCGAGGTCGATCAGTTCCGCGATGGTCGGGGCGAGCGCCGCCTCGACGACGGCGCCGACGACGAGAACGACCCCGACGAGCAGAACCGCGGTCGTCTGCTCGCGGACGCTTCCCTCCAACTCCGCGAGGATGACCGCGACGGTCGCGCTCCCGCTGAAGATCAGGAGTCCGATCTCGACGATGCCGAGCGGGTCCGAGAGCGCGCCCGCGAGGACGAGCGCCGGGAAGATACCGTCGAGCAGGGGGAGACACATCACGGTCCCCAGCAGTCGCGTCGCACCGCCGACGCGTCGCTCGACGGAGAGTGCGACCGGGTGTCTGGAGCTACTCATCTACGGACGATGGCCGTCTCCCGCGGCCAGTGGGTGGTGTCCGCCCCGAGACACGCGTACAGCGGTCGACAGCGGCCCAAAGCGACCGAACCGGGCCGCGTCGTCGACCGTGGGCGGGGTCCCCGCCAGTTTGGTGTGTGCGCCATTGAATGTGAAGCGGCCGCTCTCGAACGGGGCCTGCTTCGCGACGCACACACGCTGTTGGCTGGCGGGTTCCATACGACAACGTTGCGCCGTTTCGAGCATAAACGTTGTGTGGTAATTGGGCACATAGCTCCCAAAACGTCCACTGGTACGTGTGAAAGATGGACACTATCGCCCCAATCGGCCATCCGTGAACACGTTTGGACACTACCGTACGGAACCGTGTACGGATGGTCGATTCCGCGTTCATCCCCGTGCCCGCGTCGGATTGCTCGGCTCCTGTGGGTCGACGCGGCATGGCCTTCCCTGTCGAACTGCTGTCGTCTCGCAACGCTTTTGGCGCCCGGCCTGCCACGGTTTACATGGCGAACGACAACGAGTTCTTCTCGGAGAAACTGCGAGTGCCGGAGGCGCTGACGTTCGACGACGTACTGCTCCGTCCGAAGGAGAGTCACGTCGAACCGGACGACGCCGACACACGAACGCGGGTCTCGAAGAACGTCCAGCTGACAGTGCCAGTCCTCTCGGCGGCGATGGACACCGTCACCGAGAGCGACATGGGCATCGCGATGGCTCGACAGGGTGGGCTGGGGGTTCTCCACCGGAACATGGACGTCGACGCGATGGTCTCGGAAATCGAGCGCATCAAGCGTGCCGACGAACTCATCATCCGCGACGTCGTGACGGCATCGCCCGACCAGACCGTCCGCGAAGTCGACGAAATGATGAGTCAGAAAGACGTCTCCGGTGCCCCTGTGGTCAACGAAGACGAGGCAGTCATCGGCATCATCTCCGCGACGGACATCCGCCCCCACCTTGAGGTCGGGGAGAGCGACCAGGTCCGCGAGGCCATGACCGACGAGGTCATCACCGCGCCCGAGGACGTGACCCCGCGGGAGGCGCTCGAACTCATGTACGAACACAAGATCGAGCGCGTTCCCATCGTCGACGACGCCGACCGTCTCATCGGCCTCGTCACGATGCAGGGCATCCTCCAGCGCCGCGAGTACGACGACGCCGCCCGCGACGAGAACGGCGCGCTCCGCGCCGGCGCCGCCGTTGGCCCCTTCGAGACCGACCGCGCCGTCGCCGCCGACGAGGCCGGTGCTGATGTCGTATTTATCGATTGCGCGCACGCGCACAACCGCAACGTCATCGACTCCGCCCGCGAGATCGAGGCAGCGGTCGACGCCGACGTGGTCGTCGGGAACATCGGCACCCGCGAGGCCGCCGAGGCCATCGCCGACTTCGCCGACGGCATGAAAGTCGGCATCGGCCCCGGTTCGATCTGTACAACCCGCGTCGTGACCGGTGCCGGGATGCCACAGATCACAGCCGTCGCACAGGTCGCTGACGTGGCCCGCGAACACGACATCCCCGTCATCGCCGACGGCGGTATCCGCTACTCCGGTGACGCCATCAAGGCCATCGCGGCAGGCGCCGACGCCGTCATGCTCGGCTCCTACTTCGCCGGCACCGACGAGGCACCGGGTCGCGTCATCACCATGCAGGGCAAGAAGTACAAACAGTACCGCGGCATGGGGTCGGTCGGCGCCATGAAGTCGGGCGGTGGCGACCGCTACCTCAAGGACGTCGACGAGGACGATGGCGACGAGTTCGTCCCGGAAGGCGTCGAGGCCGCCACACCCTATCAGGGCCCCGTCGAGGACGAACTCCACCAGCTCGTCGGCGGCATGAAAAGCGGTATGGGCTACGTCGGCGCCGAGACCATCCCCGACTTCAAGGAGCGCGCTGAGTTCGTCCGCGTCTCCTCGGCCGGACAGCAGGAGAGCCACCCACACGACGTGGTCATCACCGACGAGGCACCGAACTACAGCCCCGGTGAGTGATCACGGAAACGGGCTGCTCCGAACTCACAACCGTTTCCCGACCGATTCACACGCTGGACTGCAGTACGCGTTCGCCGCAGCGTTACCGCTCGGGTGCGCTTTGAATCCCTCACCACAGTTGCCACACGTGTAGCTCTCGAAGTCCGACATCGCGTCGAACTGCAGCCGGAACCGAAAAATAGCTTCTGGATACTCCCGAAGGCATTTATCCGAACCGGTATATATACCACCAGTGAGCAGGCCCCGAGCCCTCTCGCACAGACTCGCCACTATCGTCCCCGGCGAGAGTGCAGTTATCACACTCGGGCTCGGACTGACGGCGATCTCCCTCTGGAACTTCTGGATGGAGGTGAACACTCTCTCGAGTTTCCTCGGCCCCTTCTTCGCGGGAATCGCGAACGTGGGACTCTCGCTGGTACTCGTCGGCGTGGGCGTCTGGCTCGCCCGATCACCGCTCCCGGACCATCGGCGCTGGACCATCGCGGGCTGGTGTCTCCTCGGCGCGCTGGTCGCCGTCTCCGCCGAGGCCTTTACCGTCGCTGTCCGGGTATTCGAGGGGCGAACCGTGACCGAACCGCAGTTTTCCGTGATCGTGATGAGTAACCTCGGCGGCATCTTCGGCGCGCTGGTTGGGAACTACGCCGAGACGGCACGCGAGGAGGGCGCCCGGGCGACACAGAGCAAAGACGCGATGGCCTTCACGAACGGCTTACTCCGCCACGACGTGCTCAACGGCCTCCAGATCATGCGGGGCCACGCGGAACTCCTCGAGGAACACGACGACGACCGGGTCGCCGAATCCGGCGTCGCACTCGTCGGGCAGGTGGCCTCGCTCGAAGCCCTCATCAACGAAGTCAGGGCCGTCTCCGACGTGCTCTTGGACGAGGCGGAGTCGGAGCCAATGGACCTCGTCCCCCTGATCGACGACGCGGTCTCGAACGCTCAGGACTCGTTCCCGGCGGCGACCTTCGAGACGGATCTCCCGGAGACGCTGGTCGCCGACGGCACGCTCGCGCTCAAGCCTGTGTTCACGAACCTGCTGAACAACGCCATCCAGCACACCGGGTCGGACGTGACCGTCCGCATCGCCGGCCACGACGCGGACGACACCGTCCGGGTCGTCGTCGAGGACGACGGGCCCGGCGTCCCGCCGGAAGAGCGGGAGCGCATCTTCGAGCGCGGCGTGACGACCGACGGCGGCGACGGTGGGCTCGGCCTCCACATCGTCGCGACGATTCTGGAGCGGTCCGACGGGTCGATTCGCGTCACGGAGGGGGACCTCGACGGTGCGCGGTTCGAAGTCACGCTACCGGCCGCAAACGGCGAACCGACGAACGAGAAGACGGGGCCGTTCGGTTGACTACTGCCCGAGATAGACGCTCTGGATGTACTCGTCGCCCTCCAGGTCGTCCGGCGAGCCCTGCCGGGCGAACCGGCCGTTCTCCATGAGGTAGACCTCTTCGGCCAGATCCATCGCGAACGTGACGTTTTGCTCACAGAGGACGACCGTCACGCCGTCGTTGTTGATCTGCTGGAGCGCCTCCGCGATGTCGTCACAGACGACCGGCGACAGCCCGAGCGTCGGCTCGTCCAGCACCAGCATCCGGGGGTTGCTCATCAGCGCCCGCCCGATGGCGAGCTGTTGCTGTTCCCCGCCCGAGAGCGTGCGGGCGAGCTGGTCGTGTCGCTTCTCCAGCACCGGGAACAGGTCGTAGACGAACGACCGCCGGTCCTCGACGTTCCCCTTTCGCTGGTAGGTCCCCAGCGCGAGGTTGTTCTCGACGGTCATGTTCCCGAACAGGTTCCGGGTCTCCGTACAGTAGATCAGCCCGTCGTTGACCATCGTTCGCGCCCCACGGGTCACATAGCGGTCGGCCAGCGTCCCGATTCGGTCGCCGAACGTCGCCTCGTCCCGGCGCATGATGTCGGTCGCCGAGGCAGTCATCCGGTCGCGGACCTCCTTGCCGCGGTAGGTGATCGAGCCCTCGTAGTCGAGAAAGCCCGAGATGGCGTCGCCGAGCGTCGACTTCCCGGCGCCGTTCGGACCGATGATGGCGATGAAATCGCCCTGGTCGACGCCGAAGGAGATGCCGCGGAGTGCCGAAATTCGACCGTACGAGACGTTCAGGTCCTCGACTGTGAGAATCTGGTCGCTGCTGCTCATTCCGTCCCACCTCCGAGGTAGGCGCGTTTGACCATCGGATCGCTCCTGATCTCCTCCGGCGTGCCCTCCGCGAGCAGTTCGCCGAAGCGGATGACGATGCCGCGGTCGATGAGCGGGAACAGCCCCCGCATGTTGTGGTCGACGACGACCAGCGTCACGCCCGCGTCGCTTCGCAGGCGTTTCAGCAGGTCCGAGATGGCGTCGACCTCCGGCTCCGACAGCCCGGCGAAGGGCTCGTCGAGCAGGAGCATCTCGGGGTTCGTCGCCAGCGCCCGGGCCAGCTCCAGCCGGAGCATCCCGGCGTGTGGCAGTTCGTCGGGCGACATTCGCAGCCTGTCGTCCAGCCCGACCAGCTCACAGATCCCTTCCGCCTTCTGGATCGTGTCCCCGCGCAGGCCCGCCAGCGAGAACAGTTTGTCCGGCACCATCGACAGCGCGACGTTCTGGACGACCGTGCGGTCGTCGAGCGGCCGGAACGACTGGTAGGTCCGGGCCATGCCGCGCTTGACCATCTCGTGAGGCTTCTCGGTGGTCACGTTCTCGCCCTTGTACCAGACCGCCCCCTCGTTGGGCGGGTAGACGCCGGTGATACAGTTGAACGTCGTCGACTTCCCGGCCCCGTTCGGGCCGATGAACCCGAGGATTTCCCCTTCCTGCACCGCGAAGGAGAGTTCGTCGACGGCCGTGATGCCGCCGAAGTTCTTGACGAGGTTCGAGACGACGAGCATCCCGTCCTCGGGGCCGAGTTCGTCGCTCCACTCGGGCGGTGCCTCGGCGTCAGCGCTCATCGTCGTCACCTCCGAGGACACCGGCCCATTTGTCACGCACCTGTCCGAGCGGCGAAACGCGGGTGCCGCCGTCGGCTGCCACGTCCTCGCCGCCGCTGCCGCCGCCGCCGCGCCCGACCGCGCTGAGCACGTACCGGCCAACGATCATCCCGCCACGAAGCAGGCCGCCGGGCAGGACGTAGATCAGCACGAGCGTGACCACCGCGAACAACACCAGTTCGAGTTCGGCGATGGTCGCGTTGAGCAGCGGGAGCTGGACGGCCATCTCACCGAGCACCCCGCTGAAGACCGCGAAGAACAGGCCGCCGATGGCCGCGCCGACGATAGTTCCCATACCGCCGAGGATCGCGGCGATGATGATCTCGATACTCACGAACAGATCGAGCAGCGCCGCAGGCGTTGCCTCGCCCACGGTGTGGACGAACGCCGCGCCGGCCAGTCCGCCGACAGCCGCGCTCAGCACGAAGGCGAAGACCTTGAACTTCGCGGGGTTGAGGCCGGCGGAACTCACCGCGTCTTCGCTCTCCCGGATCGCGGTGAACACGCGCCCCGCGTCGGAGCGTGTGACCGCGAGCAACACCGCGAGGATGAAGACGAACAGCCCGAAGGACACGTAGTAGGTGAGGATGGGAGCCCCCGTCCCGAGGTTGAGCAGTCGGTCCGGTGGTGGGCTCACGAGCCCCTGGGTGCCGCCGAAGACGCCGCTGTACACGTTGAAGATCTGTGCGAGGATCAGCGGGACGATCAGCGTCACGAGCGAGAGATACGGTCCCCGGAGTCTGAGTGCCGGGATGCCGATGATCGCGCCGAACACCGCGGCCGCCACGACGCCGACGGGGATCGTCAGTAACGGATCGAGCCCCATCTCGAGGTTCAGAAGCGCCGACGTGTAGCCGCCGACGGCGAAGAACATCGCGTGCCCGAAACTGATCTCGCCGGTGTACCCCGAGACGACGTCCCAGCTCATCACGAACATCGCGAAGAAGTACGCGCCCGCCAGCTGGAGTGCCTGCAGGGGCGTCAGCAGGGCCGGCAAGGCCGCGAGACCGATCAGCCCGATGATCCCGAGTTTGTGGCGGAGCGGCTTGTTGATCGGGTTCAGCCAGTCCGCGAGCGTGTTCGATTCGACACTGATCTGCTCTAAGACTTCGTTGTCCGAGCTCATGTGGTCTCGACCTCCTGTCCGAACAGCCCCTCGGGGCGGAGCAGGAGGACCGCCACGAGCACCAGCAGTGGCATCAGCCCCTGCAGCTCTGCGTTGACGAGGTTGACTGTCAGCACCTCTATCGTCCCGATGATGTAGGCGCCGATGACGCTACCACGGATCGAGCCGAGGCCACCGATCACGACGATGGCGAACGAGAGCACCAGCGGCGTCCGGCCCATGTCCCAGGCTGCGCCACCGAACTGCTGGGCCAGGAACAGCCCGGCCAGTCCGGCCAGCGCGCCGGCCAGCACCCACATGAGGAGGTTGATCCGGCCACTGTCGATCCCGACCAGGAACGCACCTTTCCGGTCCATCGAGGTCGCGATGATCGCTCGTCCCGTGTCGGTCTTGTTGACGTAGAGGAACAGCGCGATCAGGATGAGCCACGAGATGGCGAACATCACGAGCGACGTGATTTGGATGGTCGCGCCCGCGAGGTCCACCGTCCCCGGAACGAGCACCGGGAGCGTATAGGAGGTCGCGTCCTGGGTCGTGACCAGGATCGCCTCGACGGCGACCGAGGTCACGAGCGTCAGTATCATCACGATGATCGGTTCGTCCTGGAACTGCCTGATGACACCCAGATACAGGATGCCACCGAACACGGCCGGAACGATGGCCGCGGCCGCGAACGCGCCGACGATCCCGAGTCCGTAGGATGTCATCGCGAAGTACGCGGCGAACGCCCCGATGGTTATACTCGCCCCGTGGGCCAGGTTCAACACGCCGCCGACGCCGAAAATGAGTGTGAACCCAACGGCCACGAGCGCGTACAGTGCACTGATTATGATCGCCTGTACCGCAATCGTGAGTACATCAACCATAGCTAGTTACTGAATCCAGATCGGCTGTTGATAGTCCGCAGTCTTGTATTGCGTCGGGTAAATGACCTCCTGGCTCCCGCCGGCCCCGATGTCGGTGGGGTCTTCGGGCTGCCACTGCTGATAGACGGGGTCGACTTTCCCCGGCGAGTAGATCACGTCGTGTGCGAACCGGTGGCCCTTGTTGTGGTACTCGATGGTCCCGGTTGTCCCGGTGTAGGAACTCCGCTCCAGGCCGCCGACGACGGTGTCCGTGTCGACCGTCCCCTCGTTCTGGGCAACGGACGCCCACTGTTTGACCGCGTCGAAGGTAATGTACCCAGTGTACACCGGCAGACTGTCGTACTCGTTCCGGTAGGCCTGGACGAACGGCTGGGTCTTCTGCGTGATCTCGCTCTGTGGCGTCGCGACGTTCTGTGTGACCGAGTAGGCGGCGGCACCCTCCGACTGCTGGTAGAAAGACGGTAGCTGGCCGGGGACGTGAATCCCGCCTAAGCCCCACTGTCGCCTGTCGCGTGCCCACTGCACGATGGCCGGGACCCCCGTGTGTGCCATCGAGATGAACGCCGCGTCGGCACCGGAGTTCGAGATGTCGTCGTAGATCGGGGAGAAGTTCTCGGTGTCAGAAGAGTACCGCTGTTTGAGCGCCACGTTGATGTTGCGGTCGGCCAGTCCCCCCTCCAGCATGTTGTAGATCGGCCGTGTCCACTCGTAGTCCTCGGCGATGAGGGCCACGTCGCTCCAGCCGATGTCCTCGAAGATACCCTCGGCGAAGTCCAGCATGTTCTGCCCCAACTGGACGGCGTTCAGCGGCCCAGTGCGGAAGTAGTACTTGTACTGCTCGTAGTTGTCCGAGACCTGCGTCGCCGACTGTGGCGTCGCGGCCCCGGTCGTCATGTGGATCTTGCCCTGTTCGGCGATCTCGTCCATCAGCGTCAACAGGACCTCGCTGGTGAACACGCCGAACGTCGCCTGGACCCCCTCGCCGAGCAGCAACTCCTGGTAGCGCTGTTTGGCCGTACTGGCCTCGGCCTCGGTGTCTTTCTTTATCAGTTCGACGTCTCGGCCGTTGACGCCGCCGTTCTCGTTGAGTTGCTTCACCGCCAGGTCGGCACCGCGTTCTATCGACGTTCCTGTCGGTGATTGCCCCGGTGACGGTGACAGCACACCGAGCTTCAATTTGCCGTTGTTACCGCCGCTCGACCGACACCCCGCGAGCCCTGCCGCGACCGCACTCGCCCCTGTAGCTCGCAGGAATCTGCGCCGATCTACTGACGAAAAGTCGTACTCTGTCATTGTTGTCCCTCGTAGCTGCGGTCCTGCATAACCGCGATCTGCACCGAGCTTTATTCCAATATAATAAAAGTTTACGGGCAAGTTTAGACGCTGTACTACGAAATCCTCTACTGATTGAATACTATTTATTGGACGCTTAGGAAATATGTACTAACCGATTAGGATATATTTACTCATATCTGCGCGTGACTTACGGTTCGAAACTTTGATTCCCGCCCGCTGGCCGCCACGCCATCCGCTTCGATCCGTCCGGATCGAAGCTGATGCCCCCGCCGAACACCGTTCGGGAACTGCACTCTGTGCCCTTCGACTCACTGACGCTCGACGGAAGAGCGGGCCGGAGGGGATTCGAACCACGGTCGCCCCCGTTCGCTCGCTCGTGGCAACGTTCAAACCCGCCGAGACTAACTGCGCCGCTCACGGTTTGTTCGCGGCGTAGAGTACGGGCCGGAAGGGATTTGAACCCCTGACCGACGGCTTAAGAGGCCGTCGCTCTGCCGGACTGAGCTACCGGCCCTTCCATCTCCACCTTACGGGGACCACTTGATATACGTTTCCTTTCGGGCCGTCACAGCGGGGCCGTGGCCGTCCCGCAGGTCGGTTCCGCGGCCGATGTCCGCGGTCGAGAGAAGTGAGTGTTATAAGTGGTTCCCGGCCCGAAATCCTCCACCATGAGCACCGGTATTACGATGGCGTCGATGTCCACGTACGCGATTCTCGGGTGTGGGAGCGTGGGTCACGCCGTCGCCGAGGAACTCGAATCCGAGGGGAAAGACGTCCTCATCATCGACATGGACGACGGGCGGGTCGAAGCGCTCAGGGACCAGGACCTCGACGCCCATACCGCCGACATCCGCGACGAGAGCGTCGCCGAGGATATCGGCGACCGCGACGTCGTCCTCATCCTCTCCTCGGACGTGGACGCGAACAGGGCTGCCGTCGAGAACATCCGCGAGCGCGGCGGTGAACAGTTCATCGTCGCCCGCGCCTCCGACCCCGTCTCGGCCGACGAACTCCGGGAAGCCGGTACCGACACCGTCATCAATCCCTCCGCAGTCATCGCCGATTCCGCCCTGCGAGCCCTGGAAACCGGCGAACTGGAGTACAAGGCCACCCAGTTGGCCGACGTCATCGCGGATACCGGCGAGGGCATGGCTATTCTCATCCACCGCAGTCCCGACCCCGACTCCATCGCGAGCGCCGCCGCCCTCCAGCTCATCGCGAGCGAACTCGACGTGGACGCCGACATCGTCTACCACGGCGAGATCGGGCACCAGGAGAACCGTGCGTTCGTCAATCTGCTCGGCATCGAACTTACCTCGGCCAGCACCATCGACCTCGACAGCTACGACACGTTCGCGCTCGTCGACCACGCCAAGGGCGGCGAGCCGACCGTGGAACACGACGTGGACATCCTCGTCGACCACTTCGAGCCCGACCAGGACTACGACGCCGACTTCATGGACGTTCGCCCGAACGTCTCCGCCACCTCGACCATCCTCACGAAGTACATCCAGGAACTCGACCTCAATCTCAGCCAGGAGGTCGCCACGGCACTCCTCTACGGCATCCGTGCCGAGACGCTCGATTTCAAGCGCGACACGACGCCCGCCGACCTCACCGCCGCCGCCTATCTCTACCCCTTCGCCGACCACGACACGCTCGAACAGGTCGAATCGCCGTCGATGTCGCCCGAGACGCTGGACGTGCTCGCCGAGGCTATCAGGAATCGAGAGGTAAAGGGGTCACACCTCATCTCCAACGCCGGGTTCATCCGGGACCGTGACGCGCTCTCCCAGGCCGCCCAGCACCTCCTGAATCTGGAGGGTATCACGACGACGGCGGTGTTCGCACTGGCCGACGACACCATCTACCTCGCGGCCCGGTCGAAGGACATCCGGATGGACATCGGCGCCGTCCTCGAAGACGCCTTCGCCGACATCGGCGAGACGGCCGGCCACTCGACGGACGCGAGCGCGGAGATTCCGCTCGGCATCTTCACTGGCATCGAGACCAACGACGACAACCGCGACACGCTGCTCGAGTTGACCGAACAGGCTGTCAAGACGAAGCTCTTCGAGGCGATGGGCGTCGAAGGGTCGAGCAGCAGCGATAACACGTCGAGTAACGGCGGGTAGCTGCCCCGGGTCCCTTCCCCCGCCACACCCTGGAAACCGCCCGGACCGCTCAGACCGCGACTTCCGCCTCGTCTTCCTCGTGGACCGGCTTGATGCGCTCGATCACGTCGCTGACGAGCACCACGTCCCCCACTGCCTGGACCCAGTCGTAGGGGACGATAACGCCGTTTTTGCCTGCCGTCCGGTCGCCGAACAGCTCCTTGTTCGCCCGGTGAACGGCGATGCCGGTCACCTGCACGCCGTCGAGGTCGAGGCGTACGTCCTCGACTTCGCCGACGAACACTCCGTTGTTCGAGTACACTTCGCGACCCACGAGGGCGGTGATTTCCTGCGTTGGCGCGTCCATACACGCGGTCTGTCCCCCCTCCAACTTAACCTTTAGTCATCGTCTGACATCCGTCAGACGCGCGGTACACACGTGAGAGACGGTCGTTTCGGTCGCTCCGTGCTCGCGGGAGCGAAACGTTCAGGCCCAACCGTCCCGTCCATCCAACGAACCACTCGTGAGGGCTCGTCACACGCTCCGGGACGCCTACTATCTGTTCGAAACGCTCCTGCTGTGGCCGGGTATCGTCGGTCACGAACTCGCACACCTGCTCGCCTGCGGGCTGGTCGGGGTCGACGCGCTCCGGTACCCGCAGTTCGACCCCTTCGCACCCGACGTCACGCTCGTCCACGAAACCGTCGAGTCGTTCCCGGCGGATTTCGCCATCGCCGTCGCGCCCCTGCCCGTCAACACCCTGCTCGGCCTCGCCGCGTTCGGGGCGGCGACGGCGGTCACCGGTCCGCTCGCCTGGCCGCTGTACTGGCTCGGCGCCTGCTTCGCCCTCACTGCCTTCCCGAGCGTCGGTGACACCGAAACGCTCGTCGAGACCGCCGGCCGACTCTCGCGCTGGGTTCGACCGGCGGGCTACCTGCTCGCGGTCCCCCTCCGCTGGTTCACGAGAATCCCGGGTTCGGCCGGCATCGCCGGCTTCCTCTGGACGCTGGTCCTGCTGGCTGGGAGTCGGACCGCGCTCCCCGTGGCGTAGCTCACTCGGGCGCGATCAGTTCGACCGGGTGGGGCGCGTCGCGGTCGTAGAGCGTGTCGAGTTGTGCCGCACACGAGGTCCCGCTGGCGAGCAGGTGCTCCCCGTCCACGTCGCCCAGGTCCTCGGCCAGATACTCGCCGGCGTCGACGCTCACGTCGTAGTACTCGACCTTGTAGCCGAAACTCCCGGCCATCCCACAGCACTCGGCGTCGCTGGTCCGGACCTCGTAGCCGAGGTCGTCGAGGACGGCCTCCGTGTGCTCGTCCAGCCCGAGCGTTCGCTGCTGGCAGTGGCTGTGATAGGCGACCGCGTCGTCCTCGCCCGCGACCGAGAGCGCGTCGGCATCCGCACCGTTCGAGAGCAGGCCGTACACGTACTCGACGATCTCGTAGCTGTTGTCGGCCAGCCGTTCCGCCGACCGCTCGGGCAGGAGGTGCTCGTAGTCCGAGCGGAACATGGCGAGGTCGCTCGGCTCGACGACGACCACGTCTCTCCCCTCGTCGATGTGGGTGACGAGGTCGCCGTGGACCGCTCGCGCCTGCTCGCGTGCGGTCTCGACCATCCCCTGTGAGAGGGGCGCTCGCCCGCTCTCGGGCACCTCGGGAACGTGCACGCGACAGCCCAGCGCCTCCAGCGTCCGGACCGCCGCCTTCCCGCGTTCGGGGTCGAAGTAGTCGGTGTAGAGGTCGGGATAGAGGACCACGTCGCGGTCGGGGTCGGCCACCTGCGCGCCGCGCCCGCCGTACCACTCCCGGAGGGTCTCGTCGGCCAACTCCGGGAGGTCGCGGCGCGGGTCGACGCCGAACAGGCGTTCGAGGACCCGTTTCCCGACGCCGGACTGTGCCACGCGGTTGGCGAGGCCGGGCGCGAGCGAGCCCAGTTTCGCCACCGTCTCGACGTTGCCGAAAAAGCGTTTCTGGGGGTCCATGCCCGCCGACTCCTCGTCGGGGGTCAGCCCGTCGACGAGGAAGTCGAGGTCGGAGGCCTCTTCGTGCTGATTCACCCGCTCGCGGACGACCGTGTTGATCCACGGGATGTCGATCTCGACGGGGCACTTCGGGACGCACCGGGAACAGCCGGTACAGAGGTCGTTCATGCCGGCGGCGCTCTCCAGACTCTCGACGCCGGCCTCCCAGCCGGTGCCGATGCCGCCGGTGTAGGTCTCGCCGCCGAAGCCGTGCCCGCCCATTGTCTGGAAGTTCGCACACGAGTTGTTGCAGGCGCCACACCGGATGCAGTACAGCGTCTCCCGGAGGTCGTCGTCCTCGCGCATCCCCATCCGCCCGTTGTCGAGCAGGATCAGGTGGAACTCCCGGTCACCGGCGTCGTCCCACTCGTCGGCCTCGAAGTCGGGAACCGGCGTGTCGACCGGCGGCGTCAAAAGCGAGATGTACGAGGTGATGTCCTGTCCGGTTCCCGTCCGGGCGATGAGTTCGGTGAACGGCTGGAGGTCCGCGAGCGAGGAGACCAGTTTCTCGACGCCCGCGACGGCGATGTGCAGGTCCGGCGTGACCGCCGTCTTGCGGGCGTTGCCCTCGTTGGTGACGAGCATGAGCGTCCCGCTCTCCGCGACGACGAAGTTCGCACCCGTCATCCCCGCGTCGGCGTCCAGTATGTGGTCGCCCACGCGCTCGCGTGCGAACTCGGTGAGTTCGTGCGGGTCGTCCGAGAGTTCCGTCTCCGGGTCCAGTTTCTCGTTGAACAGCCGTGCGATCTCGCCCGTTGACTTGTGCATCGCCGGGCCGATGAGGTGGGAGGGGGACTCGCCGGCCACCTGAATGACGAACTCCCCGAGGTCCGTCTCGACCACCTCGTACTCCGGCTGGAGGTGGTCGTTGACCTCGATCTCCTCGGTGGTCATCGATTTGCTCTTGACGAGCTTTTCGGCGTCGTTGTCGTCCAGGATCGACTCGACGATGCGGTTGGCGTCGTCGGCCGTGCTCGCGACGTGGACCTCACCGCCGTTCTCGCTCACGGCCGCGTCCACCTCGTCGATGAGCGCCGGGAGGTCCGCGATTGCGTCCTCCTTGATCGACCGGGCGGCCGACCGCAGGTCCTCGTAATCCTCGAACCGGGAGATGTTGTAGTCGGTGAGCTGGTTCACCGTCCGGATGTTCTCACCGACGGCCTCGCCCTCCCGCTCCATGAGCCGCTCGTAGAAGGCGGCCCGCTCCTTGCGGGAACTCATCGGTCCTCCAGAACGATCACGTCGGTCTCCTGTGGGCCGTGGACCCCTTCGACGAGCGCACCCATATCCGCGGTCGTGCTCGGCCCCGTCGCGAGGATTTGGGTGTCGAGCCCGCCCGCGAACTCCTCGCTCAGTCGCTCGTACGCTGCCGGCATATCACCGACGATGTCGCTCTTTGCGACGACGGCGACGTGTCGGACCGGGTACAGTGCGACGACTTCGTCCGGCGTCTCCCGTGACGGGAGCGTTACTGTCCCGTAGTCCGCGATCCCGAGCCCGGCGGGTGTCACTCCCGTCGCCGCGTCTCTGACGGCCGTCGGTGACGGATCGACCGCGACCGGCGTGTCATCGAGCGAAACCTCCTCGAACGGAAGCGGTGTTCCGACGGCCGGTTCGTCGACGATTTCGGCGAGCGTCCCGGGGAAGGACCCTGACGAGGTGACGTGGACCGTCGTCGTACCCATCGCCGACGACTCGAACGCCGAAAGGTAGTCGGTGCCCATGAAATATGCTGACACACCAGCAAACAAAGCGTTTGTGACGGACACTATCGCACCCGGCGGGTGGATTCACGCTCTGAAATCACTCGAACCCTATTATAAGGGTGTACGGTATATGGGGGTATATGGGCGCAGAAGAAGGTGAGGTGTACATCCTCCGTCCCGACGACGAGGCGCCAGAGGACGACGAGGAATCGTGGGTCAGCCCACAGCCGGCAGACGAGGCCATCCTCGGCGCCGTCGCCGAGGAAGTCGACACGGACGTCGACGAGTTCGACGACTTGGAAGAGTACGTCGACCTGGACGACCTCGCTGCACTGTTCGGGCAGGCCGACGACGAGTCGGGCCCCGAGGATGTCACCTTCGAAGTCGACGATCACGAAGTGACGGTCCATCGCTCGGGCGAAATCGACGTCTCGGCGGCCGAGAGCTGACGACCTGTAGACCCGACTGGGTGGGGGTCGTACGGCTACGTCTCTCGATCATGTCGAGGCCAGCGGCCCACGGCTCGCAGCGGCCGCTAACGATTCGTAGCGCTCTCGGGCGTCGTCGTCGAGTCGCGACACCCCGTGATAGTCGTCCGGGTCACGGCCCCGGCCGCTCGCCAGCCCCACGACGTTCGCGATGGTCTCGTAGTTGTCACGGACGAGCGAGCCGACGAGCCCCGGCAGTCCGGCCCGGTCGGCCAGTTCCTCGGCCGCCGACCGACCGGCGTAGACACGCGCCCGGTCCCCGTCGACGAGGACCATCGCGAACGGCTCCGCGCCGTACTGGGCCTGCAAGAACGGCCCGACCGCGTCGTCGTACCACGAGACTGCACCGATATCGTCGGTTCGTTCGAGTGCTTTCGCCGCGACCGAACAGTACGGGCACTCCCCGTCGTAGACCAGTACCGAGCCGAACTCTCGCGCCATACCACACCTAGGGCTTTCGGACTCAAAACGGATTCGTGTGAACGAGCGACACGGAGGGTGCCGCGGGAAAGACTGGTCCGGTGACGGCGTTCGTGCGCGGCGCCGACACGCCACCAACGTGGTTTTAGGGCGCTGTGCCGTACACCTGAACATGAGCGACGCGAGTGAGTCAGACGAGATCGACGAGATTCGAGAGCGCAAGAAAGAGCAGCTCAAGTCGGAGCTATCGGGTCCGGAGTCGCCCGCGGAACCGGTCCACGTCGAGGATACCGCTCACTTCCGGGAACTGACCGCGGATGGGGTCGTCCTCGTCGACTTCTACGCCGACTGGTGTGGCCCCTGTAAGATGCTGGCGCCGACGGTCGAGACCATCGCGGCGGAGACGGACGCGACAGTCGCCAAGGTCGACATCGACGAACTCCAGGGGCTCGCCCGGGAGTTCAACGTCCAGGGCGTCCCCACGCTGCACCTCTACGCCGACGGCGAACTGGTCGAGGAGATGGTGGGCGTCAAAGACGAGGCGACGCTCAGGGAACTCGTCGCCCGGTACGCCTGAGAACGCTGCTCTCGCCGCTTCTCAGCCCCGAAGGACGCGGAGCGGGTCCGCCCCGAGCATGACGCTGCTGTACCGTCCCCAGAGCCACGCGACCGCGTTACAGAGGTTCAGGCTGCAAAGGAGGACGACGACGCCGAGAAGCGAGACCGCGAGCGCTTCCGGCAGCGTGTCGACGCGCCAGGACGCGAGTTCGAGGACCGCTTCGATCCCAACGAAGAGGTCGTTCCACGCGATGGAGGCCGAGGGCGTCAGCGTGATCGGGTCGGCGGGGAACAGGCCGACCCTAACGCCCGGTTGGTCGTAGAACGTGGGCGTAGCGATGAGGACGGCGCTGACTACGAAGGACGTGACCACGAGGACGAACGAGGCGATGCCGAAGGCGAATTTACTGAGGAGGTAGACGAGCGCCGTGTACGTCGTCGTGTCGGTCACGAGCCCGACCACTCGGTCGACGAGTTCCCCCTCGCGGAGGTAGTCGTAGGAGGGCTCGGGGATGTCGACGGCCAGGAGACGACCCGTCAGGACGCGCTCGACGCCGCCGGTGACCGCGACGAACAGGAAACTGAGCAGGAGCAGGGGGACACCCACGAGGACGATGACGAGGCTGATGCTGACACTGAAGGCGGCGACGACGCCCACGAAGTACGCGATTCCGAGCGGGAAGGCGATCCAGAGGTAGAAGAGGTTCTTGTACGTCTGGAGGCGAAAGGGGGCGGTCAGTAGCGACCGGACGGACGGCCGCGGGACGGTCGCCGTCGCCGCGCGCACGCTCGATGACATCTCTTGGACGTGTCGACACGGCCGAACATAAAAAAGGGTGCCGCGGTGTCTCAGGGCCTGCAACAGTGGGGAGGCCATCATTTGTCCCCGTCGCAAAGCCGGCGGTGTGTCCCGAGTCACTGACTGCCCGGGTTTTTGGCCCCCAGGCGAGAACCCACAGCGCGAATGAGCGACGGCGACGGTCGCGGGGAGGGGGACGTCCTCTCGCTCCTCGACGACGAGTACGCCGAGGACATCCTCGTCGAGACGTACGTCGAACCCCGGTCGGCCAGACGCCTCGCCGAACTGTGTGACGCCTCCCGCTCGACCGTCTACCGCCGCATCGAACAGTTACAGGACCACGACCTGGTGGAGACGCGCCAGCAGATCGACCCCGACGGCCACCACCGCGAGGTGTACGCCGCGAGCCTCGAACGCGTCACAGTGGAGTTGACCGACGACGGCTTCGACGTGACCGTCGACCGCGCCGAGGAGGACGCCGCCAGCCGCTTCACAAGACTCTACGAGGAGTTCACGGGGGAATCATGACCGGGATCGGAGCCACTCTCGCGGCGTTCGCCTCCCGTCGAGCGGTTCCCGCACAGGCCGCGGAGACGACCGGCGGGTCGACCGCCGCCATTCTCGCCGTGTTCCTCCTGTTCGGCGTCGCTGTTGTCCTCGCGACCCTCGTCACCTACCACTTCGTTCAGGGCTACCGCCGGACGGGTCGTCGGCCGATGCTGTTGCTCGCGGTCGGGATGTTCCTGCTGGCGGCCGCGCCGATGTTCGTCCGCCTGCTGCTGGGTAACGTCGACCTCGTCACGAGCACGACGCGACGGTTCGTCGTCGCCTGTCTCGAACTGTGTGGTCTACTGACCCTGCTGTACGTGGTGTACGACTCATGATTCCGGAACTACTCGCCGACGCCGCGACCACCCTCACAGCCGTCGTGGGACTGTTCGTGACCGTCCTCGCCGTCCAGGGGTACCGCCGACAGGACAGCCCCGTCATGGCTGGACTCGCCGTCGGCATCTTCGCCATCGCGGTCGTACCCTTCCTCGTGACGGAACTCGCCGGCCGACTGGTCGCCCCCACCGACGCGCAGGCACTGATCGCCATTCTGCTGGCTCATACCGTCGGTCTGCTCGCGATCTACCGGACCTTCCGGACGTGATATTTATATTTTGGGTCGCGTCCGTGGCTCTCGGACGCTAGTCCCGTTTATACGGGAATCGGGAGCCAAGCGACACTCGTGATGAGTGAAACACTCCCGCCACACCGACGCATCGGTTCGGCTCTCGGTCGTTTCGTCGGCGTACCCTTCCGTACCGCGACGTACAAGAACCTCGCTTACCTCGCGCTGGCGTGGCCGCTCGGCATCCTCTATTTCGTAGGCGTGACGGTCGGGCTCTCGCTCGGAACCGGCCTGCTCGTCACGCTCGTCGGGGTTCCGATTCTGGTGGTGACGCTGTACCTGACGACGGTCATCGCGGGCATCGAGGCCTCGCTCGCACGGCTCCTGGTCGACGTGGACGCCCCGACGCCGGCGCTGCTCCGTGACGCGACGGACTCGGCTGCGGAAGGGAGCGGGTCTGTCGGCGACGAATCCGGGTTCGACGCCTTCGTCGCCTGGACGCGGCGCCTCCTCACCACGCCGACGACCTGGACCGCGCTGGTTCTGGTCGGCCTGAAGTTCGTCTTCGGACTGGTCTCGTTCGTCGCGCTCGTGGTCCTCGCCGTTCTGACCGGGACGCTGCTCTCGGCCCCGCTGCTGTTACGGGAGCCGTCGCTCACCGTCGGCGTCCTCCGACCCGAGGTAGGTACCGGCGGCATCGTCGGCGTGACCGAGACGGGCGCGGCCGAGGTGCTGTGGGCCGTCGACTCCGTCCCCGAAGCGGTCGGGGCGACGGTCGTCGGCGTTCTCGCCCTCCTCGTCGGTCTCCACCTCCTGAACGGCCTCGCCAGACTCGGCGGCCTGCTCACCGCCGCCCTGCTCGACGTCGGCCAGCCCAGCGAGGGGGCCGAGTCGACGGCCTGACCGCGACCGGTCCCGACAGACCCCGGGATTTATTTACTCGTCAACCGACAGTGCGGCCGTGGTTTACGAGACCGGCAACACAACGGTAGACGACGCAGTCGCGCGGGTGCTGTCCGGCGAACGGCTGGCCCGCAGAGACGGCCTGGCACTGATCGCACAGCCGGTCGAGGAACTCGCGGCGGGAGCCGACTACGTCCGCTCGCAGTTGGGCGACGACACTGTCGACGCCTGCTCCATCGTGAACGCGAAGGCGGGCAACTGCGCGGAGGACTGTGGCTTCTGCGCGCAGTCGGTCCACTTCGACACCGGCATCGACACGTACGGGTTCCTCGACCCCGAGGAGATCCTCGACGCGGCGAAACGCGCGGAGCGCGACGGCGCCCAGCGGTTCGGCATCGTCGTCGCCGAGAAGGGCGTCTCCAAGGAAAAACGACCCGGCGAGTGGGAAGAGGTCATCCGGGCCATCCGGCTGGTCCGCGACGAGACCGACGTGGAGGTCGACGCCTCGCTGGGCATCCTCACCCGCGAGGAGGCCGAAATCCTCGCCGACGAGGGAATCAATCACTACAATCACAACATCGAGACCTCGCCGAACTTCTTCCCGGAGATCGTCGAGACCCACTCCTTCGAGGACCGCGTGCAGACGCTCGAACTCGCCAAGGACGTGGGGATGGACCTCTGTGCCGGCGTCATTCTCGGCATGGGCGAGAGCCCGACCGACCGGGTGGACGCGGCCATCGCCCTCCAGGACGTCGGCGTCTCCTCGCTCCCGGTGAACATCCTCAACCCCGTCGCGGGGACGCCGCTGGGCGAGAAACTCGGCGGCGAGGCGGCTATCGAGACCGACGAGATCATCAGGACCATCGCGGTCTATCGGCTGCTCCACCCCGAAGCCCGGGTTCGCCTCACAGGTGGGCGCGAGGTCAACCTCGACACCGACGAACAGCACCTGCCCTTCGAGGCGGGCGCGGACGGCATCCTGACCGGCGACTACCTCACCACGTCGGGCCAGTCGCCCGGCGACGACATCGAGGTCATGGAGGAGGCCGGCATGGAGCCGAACATGGACGCCAACGAGTTCGACAAGGAGGCCGTCAAGGCCCGCGCGAAGGCGGACGGCGAGGCGACCGCCGAGGACGTGGAGACGGCGGCCGGGACGGCCACGAGCAACGCCGAACTGGACGACTAGCGGGAGACACGGACGCAGTGAGTGTCCCCGAACGAGCGAACGGCGCCTTCAGACGCCGTGAACACGCGGATTTCGCACACGACTCATGCACGAAGTCAATTTCGCAGTACTGGGATGCGGTGGTATCGGCCGACGAACGCTCGAAGTGTCCGAGGACAAGGAACACCTCACGCCCGTCGCGGCGTGTGACCGCCACGGGGTCGCCGTCGACCACGACGGCCTCGACGTGGACGAACTCCTCGCGGCGACCGAGGGCAACATAGACAGCGGGCCGGAAAACAGGGACGTGGCGACCGACGGCGGTGCGGAATCGCTCAGTGATTCCGCAGCACATCAGACCCCGATGGGGTCTGAGGACGGCGCGACCGCCAGCGAGGGCGGCAGCGCCAGCGGCGGCGTCAAACAGTCCGGCGAGGACAAAGGTGTCGTGGCTTCCGAGCAGGCCGAACCGACCGAGGACCCCATCGAGGCAATCATCGACGAACACGAGGCCATCGACGCGGTCCTCATAGCGCTCCCGAACTTCGAGCACGACTTCATCCCGCGGGTCGCGGACCGCTTCGCCGACGCGGGCTACTCGGGCGTGCTCGTGGACGTGCTCAAGCGCTCCCGTGTCATCGACATGCTCGACGACCGCTCCGAGACTTTCGAGGAGCAGGGCATCACGTTCGTCTGTGGTGCGGGCGCGACTCCCGGCCTGCTGACGGGTGCGGCCGCACTGGCCGCCCAGTCCTACGTCGAGATCGAGGAAGTCGAAATCTGGTGGGGTGTCGGTCTCAAATCCGGCTACGAGGACAATCGCGGGACGGTCCGGGAGGACATCGCCCACCTCCCGGAGTACGACATCGAGGACGCCCGCGGGATGAGCGACGAGGAGATCGAAGCAGTCATCGACGACCACGACGGCGTCATCGAGTTCGAGGACATGGAACACGCCGACGACGTACTCTTGGAGCGGGCGGGGGTCTGTGACGCCGAGGACGTGACTGTCGGCGGCATCCTCGACGTGACCAGCGACGAGAAGCCGACGACGACGACGGTGCGCGTGACGGGCACCACGTTCGACGGCGAGACGGGAACGAACACCTTCCAACTCGACGATGCCACGAGCATGGAGGCGAACGTCAACGGGCCGGCGCTGGGCTATCTGAAGGCCGGCGTCCGTCGGAACCGGGCCGGCGAGTACGGCGTGTTCGGCCCCGCGGAGCTGATGCCCGGGTTCTGATGCGGGGCGACGCTGACGCCTCGCCCGGCGGACCGGGCACCGACGGTCGACGGAGGGACGCGCCCGACGCCGACCGCGGGTTCGACCCTCGGGCACGGCTCGCCGAGCGCGAACGGGAGGGCCTGCGACGCGACCTGACACCCGTCGAAACGGTCGGGGCACGCAGTCGTATCGCGGCCGACCCGGGCGGCGATCCGCCGACGTTCGACGGCGACGAGCAACTGGTCTTCGCGGCGAACGACTACCTCGGACTCGCCGGCGACGACCGCGTCCAGCAGGCCGCTGCCGACGCGGCCCGCGAGGTCGGGACAGGTTCGGGCGCGAGCAGGCTCGTCACCGGCGATACGCCCACACACCGGGCACTGGAGCGCGACCTGGCGGCCGTGAAGGGCACCGAGCGCGCGCTCGCCTTCTCCTCGGGATACGCCACGAACGTCGGCGTCATCTCGGCGCTCGACCCCGATGTCGTGTTCTCCGACGAACTCAACCACGCGAGCATCATCGACGGCTGTCGACAGACCGGCGCGGAGTCGGTCGTCTACGACCACTGTGATGCTGCCGACCTGCGAGCGAAGATGCGCGAGCGAGCGGAGCACGGCCCCGCGAGGAATCGGGACGAGTCCTGGCTCGTCCTCACCGATTCGGTGTTCAGCATGGACGGCGACGTAGCGCCGCTTCCGGCCATCTGCGACGCCGTCGAGGAGTTCGGCGCCTGGCTGATGGTCGACGAGGCCCACGCGACCGGTCTCTACGCGGACGGTGGTGGCATCGTCCAGCGGGACGGCCTCGAAGACCGCGTCCACGTGCAGATGGGGACGCTCTCGAAAGCCCTGGGGAGCCAGGGCGGCTACGTCGCCGGCAGCGAGGAACTGATCGAACACCTCCTGAACGCCGCGCGGTCGTTCGTCTTCTCCACGGGGCTGGCGCCCCCCGCGGCGGGCGCCGCCCGCGAGGCGCTCCGGATCGCCCGCGAGGACGACGCACACCGGGAGCGCCTCTGGGAGAACGTCGCTCGCCTCCGTGACGGTCTCGAAGCCGCCGGCTACCAGGTGTGGGGCGAGAGTCAGATTCTCCCGGTCGTCGTCGGCGACCGTGACGACGCGATGGTGCTGGCCGAGCGACTGCGCGACCACGACGTCGTCGCGCCTGGCATCCGCCCGCCGACGGTCCCCGAGGGCACCAGCCGGATCCGCGTCGCCCCGATGGCTACCCACACCGAGACGGGGATCGACCGCTGTCTCGCGGCCTTCCGCGAGGCCGGTCGGGAACTGGGGCTGGTATGAGCGCGAGCGAACCACCGTTCGACGACGTTGCGGACTTCGCCGTCGTCGGCACCGACACCGGCGTCGGCAAGACCGTCGTCACGGCCGGGCTGGTGGCTCGACTCCGGGAGGCGGGCGTCGACGCCCGCGGAATCAAACCGGCACAGACCGGCTATCCCCCGGACGACGACGCGGGCTTCGTCGCGGACGCCTGCGGAACCGACGCGGCCGCGACCTGCCTCCACCGACTGGAACCGCCACTCGCGCCGCAGGTCGCCGCCGAGCAGTCGGGGACGACACTCGACTACGACGCCATCCTCTCGGCGTGTCGGGCGGCGCTCGACGCGACAGCGGTCGGCGTCGTCGAGGGCATCGGCGGCCTCCGCGTCCCGTTGGCCGACGATACGGAGGTAATCGACCTCGTCGCCGACCTCGACGTCCCCGCGGTCGTCGTCGCGCGCTCCGGACTCGGGACGCTCAACCACACCGCTCTCACCGTCGATGCGCTTCGGAGGCGCGACGTTCCCGTCGCCGGAATCGTTCTCAACGAGTACACCGGAGCGAGCGTCGCCGAGCGGACCAACCCCGCGGTCCTGAAGCGGATGACGGGGGTGTCGGTCCACGAACTCCCCGAACGTGACCTCGAGGAGCCGTCCGCGGCCGTCGAGCTGGTCCAGGACCACCTCCCGCCGTCGATACTACCGGCCGACTAGCCTTTTCAGTCACGCGGACCGAGCTAGCGACGTGCTCCCCCGCGCTCCACCGGTCCCGGACGGTTCGACGACCTGCACTGGACCGCTCGGGCCTTCCTCGCCACCCTCGCCTCGTTCTCGTCGTCTTCTGGGTATCGGTTCTGGCTGCGTTCCTGTGACCAGCGTCGCCACTCGTCGGCCGACTCCAAAGGGAACCAGGGGGCCGAGCCCCCCGGCGTGTGACACTACGGAGCCAACTGGCTCCATAGGCAATAGGTTCTCGACTGCAATAAGTCTGCTTTCCGTCCAGTGTCGGGTGAGAGAAAGGTCTGACGCGCGTCAGACACAATCGAATCGGAGCGGTGAGCCACTCACTCCCCGAGCGCGAGGGCGGCGTCGACGTCGACGCCGTCGGCGAGTACTTCGCCCATTCGGGTGACGGTGTCGGGGTCGCGTGTTCGCCCGGACTGGATGACGTCCTCCACGCGGTCGATAGTGGTGCGGGTGTTTGCCTGGACGACGAGGACGGGCTTGCCGGCCTCCTCGGCGCGGCCGACGACGGCCCCGGTCGGGCGGAAGCCGCCCGTGAGGACGAGACACTTCACGCCGGGGGCTTCGAGCGCGGCCGTCTGGATGTCGGGGCGGTCCCCACCGGTGATGACGGCGGCGTCGCGCGTCCGGCGGAACCCGCGGAGCGCGGCGTCACTGCTCATCGCGCCCACCGAGAAGCGCTCGACGTGTGCGTCCGTCGCCGCCTCGTCGGTCAGTACTTCCGCGCCGATGCTCTCGGCGAGTTCGGCGACCGTAACCCCCGAGAGGTCGCTCACCTCGGGGAGGGCGCCGAAGACGGTGATTCCCCGGCCTTCGAGGAAGGGGATGACGTCCTCCGTGAGACCGTCGAACTCGTCGTCGCCGACGGCGTTGAAGAGGACGCCGCCCAGTCGGTCGCCGAACGCGTCCGCCGCGGCGAGCACGTCGTCCACGTCACCCGGCCCGTCGTAGCGGGTGACGAGCAGGACCGTCGCCTCGAGCAGGTCCGCCACGTCGGGGTCGGTCAGGTCGACGATGCCGCCGGTGGTGTAGACTCCCCCGCCCTCGACCAGTACCGTCTCCCTGTCGGCGGCGACCGTCTCGTAGGCCTCCCGGACGCGCTCGCGGAGTTCGTCGGGGTCCTCGCGGCCGCGGATCGCCTCCTCGATGAACGTCGGCGAGTAGACGATGGGCTCCATCTCGTGCATCGGGGTGTCGAGGCCGAGGACCTCGCGGGCGAGCATCGGGTCCTCGTCCAGCGTTTTCCCGGTCGCGCTCTGGAGCCGGGTCCCCTTGGGTTTCATGTAGCCGACCGAGCGGCCCGCGTCCGCAGCGTGTTTCGCCAGCGCGAGCGAGATGGCCGTTTTGCCTGTACTCTCCGCCGTCGAGGTGACGAGAATCGGGTTCATAGTTCCTCCTGATCGATGGTGAGTCGCACGTCGACCGCCGAGACGCCGTCGGGCGTCGCGACGAGCGGGTTGATGTCCAGTTCCAGGATCGCCGGGAAGTCCGTAACCAGTTGCGAGAGCCGCTGGATCGTCTCGACGATACCGTCCTCGTCGACCGGCTCGCGGCCGCGGGCGCCACGCAACAGCGGCGCCGAGTCGATGTCGTCGATCATCGCTCGCGCCTCGGGGTCGCTGACCGGCGCGACCCGGACGGTGGTGTCCTCGAGCACCTCGACGAAGATGCCGCCGAGGCCGAAAAGGAGCAGCGGGCCGAACTGCGGGTCCCGGTTCATGCCGACGATGGTCTCGGTCGCCGCGTCCAGATCGAGGGTCTCCTGGACCTGAACGCCGAGTATCTTCGCGTCGGACTGGTAGTTGCGGGCCCGGGTCACCAGGTCCTCGTAGGTGTCCTCGACCTCCGAGAGTGGGACGCCGACCTCCACGCCGCCGATGTCGGACTTGTGGAGGATGTCCGGGCTGACGATCTTCATGACGACCTCGCCGCTCGCGGCCTCGCCATCGCTATCCTCGTCGGCCGCGTCCGTCTCGTCGAGGATTCGCTCGGCGGCGGCGCGGGCGTCGCCCGGGCTGTCGACGATCTCGCCGTCCGGGATCGGGATGCCGTACGCCTCCAGCAGCCCCATCGCCTCGACGCCGAGCCGGTTGGTGTCGCTGTGTTTGGCCTCCAGCAGTATCTCGCGAGCGCGCTCGCGGTCCACGTCGAACCGTTTCGGCTCCTCGTACTCGCGCTCGCGGATTTCGCGGTACTGCGAGAGGACGTCGAGACTCCGGACGGCGCGTGCGGGGTCGAAGTACGTCGGGATGCCGACTTCCGAGAGCAGCGCCTGTGCGTCCCGCGTCGAATCACCGCCCATCAGCGAGACGGCGACGGGCGTCCTGTGTTCGTCCTGCAGGTCGACGACGGTCTCGGCCAGTTCGTCGAACCCCAACGTCGCGGTCGGGCAGGCCAACACGATGGCCGCGCCGACGTTCGGATCGGCGAGCGCGGCGTCGATGGCTCGCTCGAACCGCTCGACGTCGGCGTCACCGATCACGTCGACGGGGTTGTAGATGTTGGCCCCGCCGGGGAGCGCGTCGCCGAGGGTCGTTAGCGTCTCCTCGGTGAACGATGCCAGTTCGAGTCCGGAATCACCGACGGCGTCGGTCGTCATCACGCCCGGACCGCCGGCGTTCGAGACGATGGCGACCGACTCGTCTTCGGGCAGTGGCTGGCCCGAGAGGATACCCGCGAAGTCGAACAGCTCCTGGACGGTCTCGACGCGGACGACGCCCGCCTGTTCGAGCCCCGCCTCGTAGGCCTCCTCGCTGCCGGCCATCGTGCCGGTGTGGGACGCGGCCGCCGAGGCGCCAGCCTCGGTCCGACCGGATTTCACGAGGAGGATCGGCGTCTCCTGTGTCACTTCGCGGGCGGTTCGGATGAACCCCTCACCGTCGTCGATACCCTCGAGATAGCCCAGGATGACGTCCGTGTCGGGGTCCGAGCCCCACTCGTCGATGAAGTCCCGCTCGTCGAGAACGGCCTTGTTCCCGAGCGAGACCACGTCCTTGAAGCCGACGTCGCGGTCGTTCGCCCAGTCCAGCACGGCGGTGACGAACGCGCCCGACTGGCTCATGAAAGAGATATTCCCGGGCTGGGCGTTCTCCGGCCCGAACGTGGCGTTCATACCGACGCCGGTACTCATGACCCCGAGGCTGTTCGGGCCGACGAGGTCGAGGTCGTACTCCGCGGCGACCTCCTTCAGCCGCCGTTCGCGGGCGGCGCCCTCGCTGCCGGCCTCGCTGAACCCGGCGGTGATGACGACGACGTTCTCGATGCCGGCCTCACCGCAGCCCTCGACCATCTCGATGGCGATGCTCGCGGGGACCACCACGACTGCCACGTCAACCGGTTCGGCGACTGCCGTAATGTCGTCGACGCAGTCGATCCCGAGTACCCGATCCGCGTTCGGGTTCACCGGGACGACGTCCCCATCGAAGTCCGCCTGGAGGTTCTCGGTGATGGCACGGCCC
This sequence comes from Halorientalis marina, assembly GCF_023028345.1. Classification (GTDB taxonomy): domain Archaea; phylum Halobacteriota; class Halobacteria; order Halobacteriales; family Haloarculaceae; genus Halorientalis; species Halorientalis marina. The sequence goes on from NZ_CP095487.1 coordinate 2,071,705, forward strand.
ACCGACCCCTGCTGTTCGCTCGCGCCGATGACCGCGACCCGGTCGGGCGCGAACATCGAAGCTAACTCACCCATCGTGTCACGTCGATGGTTCGCCCTGCCGTCTCAAATAGTTCGGGTTGGCGGACGGGACCACGGCACGCGACGGGACGGTGACTGCCAACGGGCGTTTCTCACTCGGCGAGGTCTGCCGGGTCCGCGCCGGAGAGGTCCACCAGGCGGTCGGGGGCGATGGGGAAGACCGCCTCGGGCGTCCCGGCCGCGGCCCAGACCGTCTCGAAGCCCTCGAGCGTTTCGTCGAGGTAGACCGGCACCGCCGTCTCGTGGCAGAACGGGGGGACGCCGCCGATAGACCAGCCCAACGTCTCCTTGACCTCGTCGGCCTCGGCCATCCGCACGTCGGTTTCGTCCACGCCGCGGCGGTCGGCGAGTTTCGCGTGACTCACGCGATTCGCGCCGCTGGTGATCGAGACGACGAGCTGATCGGCCGCCACGAGGGCGATGGCGCTGGCGATCTGGGCCACGTCACAGCCGATGGCTTCGGCCGCGTCGGCGGCCGTCTTCGTCCCCTCGGGGAACTCGTGGACCTCCACGTCGAAGTCGTACTCGTCTGCGGCGCGCTCGCTGAACTCGACTGCTCGCTCGTGCATGGCCGGGTTCTCGAAGCCGGGGAAAAATACCCTTTCGGCGTGGCGCCGTCACTCCGTAGCCAGCACCGTCTCGCCCGCGGTGACGCGGTCGCCGGACTCGACCGCGAGGGTAGACGGGTCGGTTTCGGGGGGAAAGAGCACGTCCACGCGGCTCCCGAAGGAGATGTGTCCGAGACGCTCGCCGCGGTCGAGTTCGTCCCCAGGCTCGACGTAGGGGTGGATACGGCGGGCGACTGCGCCGGCGACGAGCGTGACCTCGTACTCGCCGAAGTCGACGGCGAGTCGCTCGTTGCGATCCGAGGCCTTGGTGAACGCCGGCCAGTGCCCGCCCGGAGAGTGGGTCACCGACTCGACGACGCCCGCGACCGGCGCGCGATTGACGTGGACGTCGTGGAGGTTCATGAAGATGCCAACGCGGACGCGGTCGCCCTCCGTCCTGATCACGGAAACGCGCCCGTCTGCGGGGGCCAGGACGCCCGATTCCGGCGGGTCACGCGCCGGGTCGCGATGGAAGCCGAGGGCTGCTCCGGCGAGAGCGAGGACGGCCAGCCAGCCCCGTGGGAACCGGCGGCGCAGGAGCGCGGCGAGCGCGGCGACCGGGAGCGCGTACCGCCAGGCGCCGGGTACGAACGGGTTCCGCATACTCCCGAGTACGGCACCGGCGTAACGAACCTTTCGACCTGGGCGCTTCGTGCCTTTCCGGCTCGCCTGCTCCGTCACGGCCAACCGTTTTGGTGCGCGCGGCCGACGGCCCTGCATGGCCGACGACCTCCTGCGAACCTTCGACGACGACATCGTCGCGCTCGTGGCCGACAGGACCGAACCGACGGCCGAGCGCCTGACCGAACTCCTCCGTGCCCACCAACAGCAGGTCAGGGACAACCCCGGTGTCGAGGACATCGTCTACGAGTGGCGCTCGCAGTTCCACGAGGCGCCCCTGCTCCACCGCACTGCGGACGCCTACTACCTGCGCCTGCGCACCCACGTCTGGGAGGAGTTCGCGAGCGCGCTCGACATCCCCGATGTCGAACTGGACGCCCTCCTCGACGCCCACGAGGAGCAGGTCCGCCGCGAGACTGGGGCCGAACGCGGCGAGAACGAGCGGTTCATGGTCCTCACGAGGGAGTGATGACGCGGGACCCACCGACCGTCGCGGCCTGTCAGCTCGCCGTCGACGACCTCGCCGTCGACCGGAACCGCGACAGGGTCCGTAACCGCCTCCGGGACCTCCCCGACGCGGTGGACCTCGCGGTGTTCCCCGAGCAGGTGCTCACCGGGTTCGCTCCCGACGACCGGATTCACGACGCCGCAATCGAGCGGGACGGGCCGGCGGTGACTGCCGTCCACGACGCCGCGAGGGAGCGCGACATCGCGGCGCTCGTGGGATTCGTCGAGGACGGCGACGAGGGGTACTACAACGCCGCGGCGTACCTCACGCCCGACGGGTCGACGACCGTCTACCGGAAGCGCCACCTCTGGGCGGGCGAGCGGGACCTCCTCGACGCCGGGACCGAACGCGTCCGGGTCGAGACGCCGGCGGGGACGGCGGCGGTCCTCACCTGTTACGACCTCAATTTCGTCGAGGAGAGCGCGGCGTCGACCGACCCGTCGGTCCGGCTCCTGCTCGTTCCGGGCGCCTGGCCGGCGGCTCACAGCGAGAACTGGCGCCTCCTGGTTCGCTCCCGGGCACTCGACGGCGTCCGCTGGGCTGTCGCGGCCGGTCGAACCGGTCGACGCGACCTCGGCGACGCGCCACCAGCCGCGTACGCCGGGCGGTCACTGGTCGCGTATCCGAACGGTGAGGTTGCGTCCGCGCTCACGCGGGACTCCGGTACCGTCGTCGCCGACCTCGACCCGGCGACCCTGGACCGCGCGCGGACCCAGGTCGGGGTCTTCGACAACTAGATTCCAGATACCTGAAATCGAGTTTTGGGTTTGCCAAAAATATCTTCTAAGAGGCAATGTTTAAGTAGGTGCCGAGGCTATCTAGAGGCGTAATGAGTACTCAGAAGTCCGTCCGGAAAGAGTTCGGTGACGTCGAAGAGAGCGAACTCCGTCTGGGCCAGGAGAAATCCGAGCAGATCGTCGACGCGCTCAACACGGACCTCGCGGACACCTATACGCTGTACCACCAGCTCCGAAAGCACCACTGGAACGTCGAGGGTGCGGAGTTCCGCGACCTCCACCTCTTCCTCGGTGAAGCCGCTGAGAACGCTGAGGCGGCCGGCGACGAGATCGCCGAGCGACTCCAGGCACTCGGGGGCACGCCGGTAGCCAGTATGCCCAACCAGGCGGAGATGGCGACGGTAGAACCCGAGGACGGGAACGTCTACGATATCCGCACGTCGCTGAAAAACGACCTCGAGATGTACGGCGACGTTATCGAGAGCCTCCGCGACCACGTCGAACTCGCGACGAACCTGGGCGACCACGCGACCGCACAGATCCTCCGTGATATCCTCGTCCAGACCGAGGAAGACGCCCACCACATCGAGCACTACCTCGAGGACGACACGCTGGTTTTCGAGACCTCGTCGGAATAGAACGCCCGCCAGAAACCGTTTTTTGCGGTTATCGCCAGCTATCGACTGCGAGGTCCGTCGCGATCCACCCGTCGCTGTTCCCCTCTTCCGTGAACACGACTCTGTCGGGGCTCGTCGCGTGGGCCGTCACCGTCGGTGCGTCCGGCTCCGACTCCGGTTCGGCGTCGGACTCCCCGGCGCGGGCCCCCTGCCGCTCTGATTCTGCCATATCGAGAGTTAGGCATACCTAAAGACAAAAAGGTTTTGGTACGCCTAATCCCGTACCGGAAGCCAGCCGGTTTCGGGGTCGTCGGCCGCGAAGTGCCAACGCTGGCGCGGAGTCGGGTCGGCATCCACCTCGACGACGGCATCGAAGAGGGGCTCGAGCCGTCTGACGGTGTCGCTCCGGTACGCGGCGGCGGTGTGAGCGTGCGCGAGGCCGTCTGCCGCCCGGGTCCGTTCGAGGATGGCGGCGAGCAACGGTGCGGTCCGGTCGAGCCCTGCAGTCTCGACGAGGCAGTCGAGGGGGCCGATACAGACACGCAGTTCGGCGGCGTCGAGTCCGCGGTCGGCCAGCGTGTCGATGCGGCCGAGCACGTCGTGGCCGAGACGAGACAGTCGCGGCGTCGCCGGACCCTCGTCTTTCCCCGCTGCGGTCCCACCGACCGCTCGCCGTCGCCTTTCCCCGCCAGGCACACAGTTTTCCGGGGAGAGCGTGACGACTCGCCGCTCTGTGGCCGCATCGCCACGGAACCGCCGACAGAGTGCGTCGTGGCCGTCGGTACCCACGACGAGAACCCCTCCCCCGCAACGCTTGAGGCCTGCCAGACGACCGGGCAGGTGCGTCATCGCTGGCTCGACGGTCATCGTTCCAAATTTAGCGCGAGTGATGCATAATATATGAATTCGCTTCGGCGTTCGAAACGGTGGGGGCCGACGTGGACTTTTGGTGTCGGGCCTGTAACGGCGACGTATGGCCGACCGCCCCGACGACCCGAACCTGGTTCGACTCACCGCGGACCTCGCGCGCTCGCTCCGCGACCTCCAGCGGGAACTCGAAACGCGACGCGACCCGCGGCTACCGACTCCCGGGGACCTCCTCCGGTTCACCGACGAGGTGGCGATTCCGGCGGCGATACTCCTGCTCGAGACGAACGTCCGCGCGCTTCGCCTCCTCCAGCGGGCGATTCGGCTGGCTGACGACCGCGGCGGCCGGCCGAGCGACCAGGGTGCAGTGAGCGACCGCGCGGCGTCGCTCGGTCGGGTAACACTCGAACGACTCGATACTGCTCTCGCCGACGTACAGGACGCTATCGAGGGCCGCCCGGCCGACGACGACGCCCGGGAACTGCTCGACGAGGCCAGGGAACTCCGACGCGAAATCGACGACCGACTGACCGAACGGGCCGAACCGCCAGCGGACGCGACGACCGATGCCGACGCTGACGCCGACGAGACGGTCCGGGAAGTCCCGGTCGACGTGGAGGCGGAACTCCGGTCGATCAGGGACGAAGTCGACGACGACGAATGACCGGAGGTTGATATGTAGACGGATATACCCGTCCGTTCGGTGTCTGATACCCCGGTCGTAGACAGACCCCTCCGGAGTCGTGGGTTGTGTCACAGTCACAATACACGCCCACATAGCGGGTTTTATTTGTTACAGCGTGGAGGCTCTGAACGCAAATGACCGGAAACGGGATATCGGAGGGAGTCCGGGTCGAACTGTACGCCCGGTCGTCGCTGCCGACAGTGGCTACGCGGCGACGTGAGTCGGTCGAGAACCGGCTGGAAGAGACGGTCGAGGAGGGCCACATCGAAACCATCGAGACGGAGACCTACCGGAAGAAGGTCCCGCTCGACGAGCCGTCGCCCGAACGGGCACTCTACGAGCGGTTCGAGGAGTGGGCGAGCGACGTCGGCGTCAGCCTCGACCCCTTCTTCGACACGCGTGAGTGTTACTCGATGGACACCGGCGAACGCGGGCAGCGGCTCGTCCTGCCCGCCCTCTGTATCGCCATCTACCGGAACGACCGGCTCCAGACGGTCTATCCCCACTCCACGCCACAGGGGTCCCGGACCGTTCTGGACTGTCTCAACGCTATCGAGACCGTCGAGACCGACCCACGTGCGTTCGAGACCGACGACGTCGACACGCGCGAGGAAGACCCCATCGAAGCCGAGTGACCCGTTCTCACGACACGGGAATTCCGGGGGGTGTTTTTTTGCGCTCGCGTGACAGGTCCACGTGGGAGCGCCGATGACCGCAACGAGCACGCGCCGCCTCGAACTGTACTGTCGGGCCGAGACGATGGGGTTGGCCGGGCGCAGGCAGGACGCTATCGAAACCCGAGCCCGTGAACTCGCCGCCACCGATGCCGTCGACGAACTCGACGTGATCGCGACCGAGCGAAAGCCGTCCCTGGGTGCCCACGGGCCACAGGATCCGCGGGCAATCGCTGCCTTCGGGCGGTTCCGGGAGTGGGCCGACGAGACCGGGGTCCGTCTCCATCCGGCCTTCGACACGCGCGAGTGTTACTCCTGGGAGACCGGTCGGCCGTACACCGCGCTGGTCGTCCCCGTCGTCGCCCTCGCCGTCTACGAGGACGATGCCCTGGTCGCCGTCTATCCCCACGGGACCGACCCGCACCGATCCGTCTTCGACGGTCTCTGTGCCATCGAAACCGGCGGGCTGCCGGCACCGACGGACGAGGACCGGGCGCTCGTCCCCGCGGAGTGACCCCCGGGGACTTGCCCGGTGTCTGCCACGTTCGCGAACAGCTATACTCTCTCCCGGCGTCGGGGCCGTATGGAGCCCAGCACACGCGTAGACGTATTTCTCCGGAACTCGGTCCCGTTCCACGCCAAGGCGCGACAGCTCGTGACCCGCAGCCGCCTCCGGTCGCTCCAGTCCGCTGGTGTCGTCGACGAGGTCCGCGTCGATACCTGGGCGAACCGGACGACCGATACGGACAGGAACGAGAACCGCTCCCTGCCCGTCCTCGACGAATTGCAGGCGTGGGCGGACGAACACGGTGTCCGGCTGACTCCCGGCTTTGACTCTCACGACACACACTGTGGGTTCACCGGCCGTGATTTCCGGACCACCGTCTTCCCCGTCGTCTGCCTCGCGGTGTACGAGCACGACGAACTGGTCGGGGTCTACCCGCACAGCACCGACACCGGCAGTGTATCGGTCGCCGACTGCCTCTCCGTCCTCGAAGCCGGTGCACTGACGGCCGCCCCCGAGTCGGTGGCGACCGCGACGGACCGCGACCGCCCGACGCCCTGACCGTGCACGGTGCAGTCAGGGGACCGCCGTATCGATGTTACGTCGGTTCGAACCGATACCCGTCCCACTCCTGGTCCCCGCTTCCGGCTTTCAGTCCGATCTCGGGGTCACGGAGCTGGTCGACGTAGACGGGCGTCACCTCGTCGCCGGTCTCGATCTCGTCCGTCGTGCACTGTCCGAGCGCGCGCACGGACACGCCGTCGACGTCGAACTCGACGAACGCGAGCGTGTTCGGTTCGCGAACGCCCGGCGGCGTCGCCGTGCTCGTCGTCCAGGTGACGACCTCGCCGGTCAGCTCCGAGAGGTCGACCGTCTCGGTCTGTTCCTCTCCGCACTCGGGACAGAGGGTGTGTCCTGGGAACGTGACGTGGCCGTTCGGACAGCGGTGTGCGTCCATCGACATCGTTATCGCGCCTCCATGACGGTAGTAATGACACAGTTGCCGAAGCCGCCGACGTTACAGGCCAGTCCGGTGTCGGCCTCGACCTGCCGTGGGCCGGCTTCGCCGACTAGCTGTTCGTAAATCTCGACGGCCTGGGCGACGCCGCTCGCGCCCAGGGGGTGCCCCTTCGACTTCAGGCCGCCGGAGGTGTTGATGGGGAGTTCGCCGTCCCGTTCCGTCCGGCCTTCCTCGACCTGCTCCCAGGCTTTCCCCTTTTCGGCGAAGCCAAGCCCCTCCATCTGGAGGAACTCCAGGATCGTGAACATGTCGTGGAGTTCGGCCACGTCGATATCGTCGGGACCGACTCCTGCCCGTTCGTATGCGGTCTCGGCGCTATCGACGACGCCGCCCATCGTCGTCGGGTCGTCGCGCTCGTGGACGACGTGGGTGTCCGTCGCGCCGCCGACGCCGGAGACGACCGCGTACTCGTCGGCGTACTCCTCGGCCACTTCGACCGGGCAGAACATCAGCGCCGCGCTCCCGTCCGTGATGGGACAGAAGTCGTACAACCGGAGCGGGTCGGCGATGATCGGGCTCTCCAGGGCCTTCTCCTCGGAGATCTCCTTCTGGAACTGTGCCTTGGGGTTGTCGACGCCGTTCTTGTGGTTCTTGACCGCGACCTTCGCGAGGCTGTCCCGCGGGGCGTCGAACTTCTCCAGGTAGTGTCGAGCCGTCAGCCCCGCGAAGGAGGGGAGCGTGACGCCGTGTTTGTACTCGACGGGGTGGGTGATCGAGGCGATCACGTCGGTCGCGCCGCCGGTTCCCTTGTGGGTCATCTTCTCGCCGCCGACGAGCAGCGTCATGTCGCTCGACCCCGACGCGATCGACTGCCAGGCGGCGTAGATGCCGGCCCCGCCGCTGGAACTGGTCTGGTCGATCCGCTGGGAGTAGGCCGGCATCAGGCCCAGGTCGTGTGCGAGGGCGTTCATGATTCCCGTCTGTCCCTCGAACTCCCCGCTCGCCATGTTCGATACGTACACGTGATCGACGTCCGGGGGCGACACGCCCGAGTCGGCCAGGCACTCTTTGCCCGCCTGGGCGAGCAACTCCCGAATCCAGGCGTCACGCTGGCCGAACTGGGTCATCGAAGCCCCGATAATCGCCACTTCACTATCCATACTCGCCTGGAACCTCTCCGGCAGGCAACGTAAAACCACCTTCTCTCGGCTGGGCTTGCAACCATCGACCCCCGCATCTTTGTCGCCGCGCCACGAACGCGCCGGTATGCCCACTGGTCGTGTCGACGCGATCCACGTCGCGCCCGCGACGGGTGCCCCGCCGGAGGCCGTCGACACCGTCCGTGCTGTCGCCGGGCGCGGTCTGGAAGGGGACCGGTACTTCGCGGCCGGCGGGACGTTCGCCGACCGCGAGGGGAGCGATCTGACGCTCGTCGAACGGGCGACACTCGACGCGCTCGCAGACGAGTTCGACCTCGAACCCGGGGCACACCGCCGGAACGTGACCACCAGCGGCGTCGACCTCGACTGGTTCGTGGGCGAGCGCTTCCGGATCGGCGACGCCGTCTGTGTGGGAACCGCCCCCTGTGATCCGTGTGCCTACCTCGAATCGCATCTCGACGAACCGGGACTCCGGACGGCACTCGACGGCCGCGGCGGCCTCCGAGCACGGATCGCCCAGTCCGGAACCATACGAACAGGCGATAATATCTGTAGTGATTAGATACACGGTCACCATAGCAGATATTAACGTTCAAATCGCTGGGGGCCGAACGGGTTCGTATATGAACGAACCTGGCGTCCAGAGCCTCGTCGACCAGGACACGCTGGCAGCACGCGTGGAGTCGGGCGAGGTCCCCGACTGGGCCGAGGCCCACTGGCGAACGTTCCGCGACGGGATACTCGGTGACCGGGACGGTGCACCGTTCCCCTGTTTCTTCGGCGTCGAATCCGTCGAGAACGGCGATCCGCTCTACACGCTCGTCCCGTCGATGACCGACAAGGACGCCCTGCTCGGCCTCAGAGACGCGATCCTGGAGTACCTCGCCGTCTACGAGGACCACGCCGAGCGGGCGTCGCTGGTCACGTTCTTCGAGCCTCCCGACGAGGAACTCACGGAGGCCGGCTACCACGAGCGGCTGTGGCACGTCCTCCAGTTCCTCCACGTGCACGACCCGGAACCGTGGCCCGAGGACATCCCGACCGATCCCGACGACCCATACTGGGAGTTCGCCTTCGGCGGCGAACCGATGTTCCCGACCTGCCGGGCGCCCTTCTACGACGAACGCAAGAGCCGGTACTGCCCCGTCGGCCTCGAAATCACGTTCCAGCCCCGGACGCTGTTCGAGGGGATTACCCACGACACGGACGCCGGACAGCAGGCCCGCGAGGTCATCCACGACCGGATCGAGGCGTACGACGGCGTCTGTCCACACGCCGACATCGGAAACTACGGCGTCGACCTGGAGTGGCCCCAGTATATGCTCGCGGCGGACGAGTCCCAGGCTCCCGACGATCCGCCGATCTCCGTCAGTCGGGACCACCCGAAAGCCACCCGGACCCTCCCCGAGGAGTATGTCGCGGATTGAGAACCGGACGGTGTCGCTCCCCGAGGACGCCGTGTTCCTCCCCATCGATTTCCAGCAGGGCTTCGAGCACCCGCGCTGGGGCGACCGCAACAACCCCCGGGCGGAGAGCCGAGCAGCCGATCTTCTCGCGGCCTGGCGCAACCGAGGCCTGCCGGTGGTCCACGTCCGTCACGACTCGACCGAACCGGATTCCCCACTCCGGTCCGACGCCGACGGCTTCCCGTTCAAGGACGGCCTCGAACCGGCCGACAGCGAACGCGTCGTCACGAAACACAGGAACGGTGCCTTCGTGGGTACTGACCTGGAATCGTGGCTCGGCGACCGGGGGTACGGGACGCTCGTCGTCTGCGGACTGACGACCGACCACTGTGTCTCCACGACGGCGCGGATGGCCGAGAACCGCGGGTTCGAGGTAGTACTCGTCGCCGACGCGACAGCCACGTTCGACCGGCGGTTCGACGGGGAGCCGATGGCAGCGGACCGCGTCCACCGCTCGGCGCTCGCACACCTCGACGGGGAGTTCGCGAGGGTTGTCACTGCGGGGGCAGTCTCTGCCGCGGTCGAACGGAAGAGCCCGGAGTAATACTACAGCGACCGCGCGGCGGCTTTCCACTCGCTCCCACGCTCGACCGATCTCGGCCGGCGCCGGGACTGCGCGCCGACGGACTCGAAGCGACCGGCGAGCGTCCACTCGCTGACGCGCTCGGGCGACGTCTCGGCGGCGTCTGTGGCCGCGGCCCGTTGCTGGTCGGTGAGATGGGCGCCGACGGCCGCGGCGATGGCGGCTGTCTCGCGCTCGTTCGGCGTCGCGACGCCGTCGAACCGCAGTGCCGCCAGCAGGTCGTCGAGACTCACCTCGACGATACCCTCCGACTCGGGACCGTCAGCGGTCATAGCGGGATGTTGCCGTGGTCTTTCGGCGGCGAGTCCGTCCGCTTCCGTTCGAGGAGTTCGAGATCGTCGATCAGCCGCGACCGGGTATCGGCGGGCTCGATCACGTCGTCGAGGTAGCCCCGCCTGGCCGGGCCGTAGGGGTGGGCGAACTCCTCGCGGAACTCCGCCATGAGTTCCTGTCGCCTCGCGTCCGGGTCGTCGGCCTCGGCGATCTCGTTCCGGAAGAGGATGTTCACGGCACCGCGTGGACCGAGCACGGCCATCTCGGAGCCGGGCCACGCGTAGTTCACGTCCGAGCCGAGGAACTTCGAGGACATGACGATGTAGGCCCCACCGTAGGCCTTCCTGACGACGACGGACATGAGCGGGACCGTCGCCTCGGCGTAGGCGTAGATGAGTTTCGCCCCCCGGCGGATGATGCCGTTGTGCTCCTGGTCGGTTCCGGGCATGAACCCGGGCACGTCCACGAGCGTCAGGATCGGGACGTTGAACGAGTCGCAGGTGCGCACGAACCGCGCGGCCTTCTCGGAGGCGTCGATGTCGAGCGTGCCCGCGCTGACCCGGGGCTGGTTCGCGACGATGCCGACCACGCGCCCGTCCAGTCGCGCGTAGCCGGTGACGACGTTGCGAGCGAACCCGTCGTGGACCTCGAAGAAGGATTCCTCGTCGACGATCCGGTCGATCACGGACGTCATGTCGTACGGCTTGCGCGGTTCCTCCGGCACGATGTCGACCAGTTCCTCGCAGGCACGGTCCGGGTCGTCCCAGGGCTGGACCCGCGGCGGGTCCTCCATGTTGTTCTGGGGAAGATAGGAGAGGAGTTGCCTGATGTCGTCCAGGGCCTCCTCCTCGGAACTGGCGGCGAAGTGTGCGACCCCCGATTTCGTGGCGTGGGTCTTGGCGCCGCCGAGTTCCTCCTTTGACACCTGCTCGCCGGTGACGGTCTGGATGACGTCCGGCCCCGTGATGAACATGTGGCTGGTGTCCTCGACCATGAACGTGAAGTCCGTCAGTGCGGGGGAGTAGGTCGCACCGCCGGCACAGGGACCCATGATGGCCGAAATCTGTGGGACGAGTCCCGAGGCCTTCGTGTTCCGGTTGAAGATCTTCGCGAAGCCCACGAGGGAGTCGACGCCCTCCTGGATGCGTGCACCGCCGGAGTCGTTGAGGCCGATGACGGGGACGCCGTTCTCGGTGGCCTTGTCCATCACCTTACAGATCTTGTCGGCGACGACCTCGCCGACGGAGCCCCCGAGGACGGTGAAGTCGTGGGCGAAGACGAAGACCTTCCGGCCGTCGATGTCGCCGTAGCCGGTGACGACCGCGTCGCCCGGGAACTGCTTTTCGTCCATCCCGAACGACTGCGCGCGGTGTTCGACGAACGGGTCGACCTCCTCGAACGTTCCGTCGTCGAGGAGGTACTCGATGCGCTCGCGGGCGGTGAGCTTGCCTTTCTCGTGCTGGCGCTCGATTCGCGCTTCACCACCGCCGAGTTCGGCCTCCCGGCGCCGGCGTCTGAGTTCTTCGATGGGTGATTCCTCGTCCACATCGGACTCTTCCTGTTTGCTCATGTTACCATTCCATACCGCCGTTGACGGCCAGTATCTGACCGGTCATGTAGCTCGATTCCGGGGACGCGACGAAGCGGACGATGCCGGCGATGTCGTCGACGGTCGCGAACCGGTTCAGGGGGATGCGGTCGATGATCTTCTGCTGAACGCGCTCGGGGACCTCCTCCAGCATATCGGTCTCGACGAAGCCAGGGGCGACGCAGTTCGCGGTCGAGCCCGTTGAAGCCAGCTCCAGGGCGAGCGTCCGGGTGAAACCGAACAGGGCCGATTTCGTGGCGGCGTAGTTGGCCTGGCCGTAGTTGCCCTGCTGGCCCACGACCGAGGAGATGTTGATCAGACGCCCCTCCTCGGCATCCTTGATATCCTCGAAGTAGGCGTTCGTGGTATTGTAAACGCCCCCGAGATTGACCTGCATCACCGTCTCCCAGTCCTCCTTGGTCATGTTCTCGAACTTCTTGTCGATGGTGATGCCGGCGTTGTTGACGAGGACGTCGGCGGAGCCGAAGACCTCGCGGGTGTCCTCGGCCATGGCCTCGACCTGGTCGAAGTCGGAGACGTCCGCCTGAAGCGGCACGGCCTTGCCACCGGCGTCCTCGATCGTGTCGACGACTTCGTGCGCTCGCGCCTCCGAGGACCGATAGTTCACGACCACGTTCGCTCCTCGACGGCCGAACTCCTCGGCGATCCCACGTCCGATACCTCGCGACGCACCGGTTACCACACAGGTTTGATTTTCGAGTGTCATCGTTGGTGTGCAGAGCGCGGGCGGCCGCCCGCCCGATATCCGGCGATGACGACCGGTCCCGCACTCCCTCTCCCTCGTCTAGGGTGGCCGCATACTGGCAAATAATAGTTCCCCTTATACGTCGTTAATCGAAAACCCGAGTGTACTAGGCCCCCGGCAGTCGGCCACACGAATTTTCACTCCGACAGCTACTTTAGGGATGCCTAAAGATACGGAGACAAGAGATGCGACAGGACACGTGTGTCGTCGTGCCGACGATACGGGAGTACGAGTGTTTGCGCGCCTACTTCGAGAACGCGCGGGAACACGGGTTCGACCTCGACAGGCTTCACGTCGTGCTGGTCACGGAGGACTTCTGTGACACGGACGCGATGCAGTCGATGCTCGACGAGGAGGGCGTCGACGGCGACGTCTTCGACGGGGCGGCCCGCGAGCAGTGGTTCGCCGAGCAGGGGGTCGACGAGTACGGCCACCTGATCCCCGAGGCGAGTCACGCACAGACCAGCTTCGGACTGCTGTACCTCTGGGCAAACGACTTCGAGTACGGCTTCTTCATCGACGACGACACGCTCCCCCACCCGGGTTTCGACTTCTTCGGAAGGCACTTCGACAATCTCGCCTACGAAGGCGAGATCGAATCGGTCAGGTCGGACGAGCGCTGGGTGAACGTCCTCTACCAGAACGTCGAGGACCACGACCTGTATCCGCGCGGGTATCCCTACAGCGCCATGGACGAGCGCGTCGAAACGGATACCGTCGAGGTGGACGACGTGGTGGCCTCGCAAGGACTGTGGACGAACGTCCCGGACCTCGACGCGGTCCGCATCCTGATGGACGGCGACCTGCAGGGCCAGGCCCAGACCCGGACGACGGCGGACGACTACGAGGGGAACTTCGTCGCCGAGCGGGGCAACTACCTCACGGTCTGTTCGATGAACCTCGCCTTCCGCCGGGAGGTCGTGCCGGCGTTCTACCAGTTGCCGATGGACGACAACGAGTGGGACGTGGGCCGGTTCGACGACATCTGGAGCGGCCTGTTCCTCAAGCGGGCCTGTGACGTGCTCGACAAGCGCATCGTCAACGGCTACCCGCTCTGTGAGCACAACAAGGCCCCGCGGTCGACCTTCGGCGACCTGAACAACGAGGTTCCGGGGCTGGAACTCAACGAGCACGTTTGGGAGGTCATCGACGACGTGGGCGGCGACGCCGATACCTTCGCCGGGGTCTTCCGCGCGATGGCCGAAGCCCTGGACGAGGGCGACTTCGACTACGAGAACGCCGCCTTCCTGAACTACTGCGGCGAGTACATGCACGATTGGCTCGGCGCGCTGGAGGAACTCCGTCCCGGTACCATTCCCGCGACGGCGACGGCGACCGCGACCGCGGACGACTGAATCGTCAGGTACAAGTGATTTAGGTGAGCCTAAAACGAAACATGAGAAGAACTGACGACGGTGCTGACGGGCGATCCACGCGGCGGCGATTCATCGCGGCGAGCGCGGTGGCCGCTGCGGGCGGGGTCGCAGGGTGTGGCGGAAGCAACGACAACTCGACGCCGATCAACGGGACGGAGAACACGGCTGCCCCGTCCTGGTACGGGTCCGGCCCGGGATCGTTCGAGCAACGGCCGGCACCGGGCGGCACGTCGATGTCCGAAATGCCGAACATGGCCGGGACGCTCAACGTCTACTCCGGGCGCGGCGAGGGGCTGGTCGGCGATCTGATCGCGTACCTCGAACGTCGGTATCCGGACCTGAACGTCGAGGTTACCTACGCCCCGGCGGCCGACCTCGCCCAGCGACTCGTCACCGAGGGCAGCAACACGCCGGCGGACGTGTTCTACTCGGTCAACGCGGGATCGCTCGGCTTCGTCGCCGAGGAGGGACTGACCCAGTCGCTCCGCGAGGACACGTACTCGCTCGTCGGGTCCGAGTTTCGGGCCGGCGACAACGCCTGGACCGGGACCTCCGGGCGCGCGCGAACGATTCCGTACAACACGAACGCGCTGAGCGAGTCGGACGTGCCGTCCGACATCATGCAGTTCCCGAACCTCGACGGGTACGCCGGCGAGATCGGGTGGGCACCGTCGTACTCCTCGTTCCAGGCGTTCGTCACCGCCATGCGGATCCTGGAGGGCGAGGACGCGACCCGGAACTGGCTTCAGGGGATGCTCGATCTGAACGTCCAGGAGTACAACGACGAGTTCGCCGTCTCGCAGGCGGTCGCCGACGGCGAACTCAGTCTCGGGTTCGCCAACCACTACTACATCCAGCGCGTGCTGGCGGGCCGTCCCAACGCGCCGATCGGGACGGCCTTTACGCAGAACGATGCCGGAACCGTCTTTAACGTCGCCGGCGCAGCTAGAATCAACGCGTCCGACCGGGCGGACCAGGCCGACCTGTTCGTCCGGCACCTCCTGTCGGCGGAAGCACAGGAGTACTTCGCGATCCGCACGTTCGAGTACCCGCTCGTCGACGGAGTCGACCCGGTCGGCCGGCTCCCGCCGATCTCGGAACTCGACGTACCCGACATCGACCTCTCGCGGCTCTCGGACCTCGGGGCAACCATCGACCTCATGCAGGACGTCGGCGTCCTGACCTGATCCGGGGACCGACGGGGGGTACCCCGCACCAATGACAGGCAGTACACAGGAACCCACGCGGCCGGAACGGCAGGCGAGCACCGGCTCCGATACCGATTCCCGGTCGCTCGCCCTCCACCTGCTCGCCGCCGCGGTCGCTGTCGTCGTCTTGCTCCCGCTCTCGTGGCTCCTGATCGCCGCCGAGCGCGTCGGTATCGCGCAGGCCGTCGAGATGCTGCTCCAGCCCGACGTGTTCCAGGTCACCGTCAACAGTTTCGTCATGGTCGGGCTGGTCACCGGCTTTTCCATCCTCCTCGGCGTCCCGATGGCATACCTGACAGTGCGGACGGACCTCCCCTTCCGCCGGGCCTTTACCATACTCCTCGCCCTCCCGCTCGTGGTCCCCAGCTACATCGGTGCCTTCGCGTTCGTCTCCGCGTTCAGTCCGCGCGGCCAGTTCCAGTCGCTGCTGGCCCCGCTCGGCATCGAGTCGATCCCCAGCATCTACGGCCTGTTCGGCGCGACGCTCGTCATCACGCTGTACACGTACCCCTACGTCTTCATCACGACCCGTGCCGCCCTGAAGTCGCTCGATACGCAACTGATCGACGCAGCGCGCACGCTCGAACACACGAAGTGGGAGGCGTTCAAGCGCGTCACGTTCCCCCAGATCAGGCCGGCCATCGCCGCCGGGTCCCTGCTCGTCGCCCTCTATGCCCTCTCGGATTTCGGGACGCCAGCCATCATGCGCTACGACGTGTTCACGCGCGTCATCTACATCGAGTACAACTCCTTCGGCGACGGCCGGAACGTCGCCGCCCTGCTGTCCCTCCAGCTCGTCGCCGTCACGGCGTTCATCCTCGCGATCGAGTCCCGCGTCCGCGACGGCGGCCGCATCGGGACCGAAGGTGGCTACGCCTCGGGTGGCCGGGCAGCAGTATCCCTCGGCCCCTGGCGGTGGCTCGCCGCGCTCGCCTGTCTGTTCGTGGCGGCCGTCGCGCTGATCGTCCCGCTCACCATCCTCTCGCTGTGGCTCGTCCGGGGGTCGGCCAGCTCCGTGAACTACTCGGTCGACCTCGTGGCGCTGAGCCTGAACTCGGTGTCGGTCTCGGCGGCCGCGGCGCTCATCGCGACGCTCTGTGGCCTCCCGATCGCCTATCTCGCCTCACAGCGCTCCTCGAGACTGGCCGCCCTCTTCGAGCGGGCGACCTACGTCGGCTACGCCGTGCCGGGAATCGTCCTCGGACTGGCGCTGGTCTACCTCGGCGCGACCTACGGCGGTGCGCTCTACCGCCAGGGACTCATCGCCTTTCCGCTCCTGATCTTCGCCTACGTCGTCCGCTTTCTCCCGCAGGCCGTCGGGTCGACCCGGGCCGGCTTCCTGCAGGTGAGCGAGCGACTCCCCGAGGCCGCCCGGACGCTCGGCCGCACGCCGCTCGCCGCGTTCCGGTCGGTGACACTCCCGCTCGTCGCACCGAGTCTGCTCGCCGGCGCCGCGCTCGTCTTCCTGACGACGATGAAGGAGTTGCCCGCGACGCTGCTTTTGCGACCGCCGGGCTTCTCGACGCTCGTGACCGGCATCTGGCGGGCACAGGCCTCCGCGGAGTTCGGCCAGGCCGCCATGCCGGCGCTCGTCTTGCTCGTCGTCTCCGGGGTCTCGATGCTCGTCTTGCTCACGATGGAGGGTTACGATGTCGAATAAGACCACGTCACTCAGACAGGATCGAACCGACACGTCACGGCCGTCCGCGACCGGTGACCCGGTCCTTCGGCTCGACGGCGTCGAGAAGCACTTCGGCGACACGGAGGTCATCCAGGACCTCGATCTCACGGTCCGGGACGGCGAACTGCTGACCCTCCTCGGCCCGTCGGGGTGTGGGAAGACCACGACGCTCCGTCTGATCGCCGGCCTCGAACGCGCCGACGGGGGTACCATCAGCCTCCGCGGTGACTCCGTCGTCAGCGACGGGGCGTTCCTCCCGCCCGAGGAGCGCGACGTGGGCGTCGTCTTTCAGGAGTTCGCGCTCTTTCCGCACAAGACGGCCGCGGAGAACGTCGCCTTCGGCCTGACGGACCGCTCGGGCGACGAACGCGAAACGCGCGTGGCCGAACTGCTCGAACTCGTCGGGCTGACCGAACACCGTGACCAGTACCCCGAGGAACTGTCCGGCGGCCAGCAACAGCGGGTCGCACTCGCCCGGTCGCTGGCTCCCGAGCCGTCCGTCCTCCTGCTCGACGAACCGTTCTCCAATCTCGACGTGGACCTCCGGGTCGAGATGCGCGAGGAGGTCCGCCGCATCATCAAGGAGGCCGGCGTCACCGCCGTCAACGTCACCCACGATCAGGAGGAGGCGATGTCGATCAGTGATCGCGTGGCCGTGATGCGCTCGGGCCACATCGAACAGGTCGGGCGCCCGGAGGCGGTGTTCCAGCAGCCCGAGTCCCGCTTCGTCGCGAGCTTCCTCGGCCACGCGAGTTTCGTCTCCGGCGACGTCGACGGCGACGTGGTCCACACCGGCCTCGGCGACGTGCCGCGCGAGCGGATTCAGGGCCTCGCCGAGGCCTACGACGGGTCCGCGGTGGACGTGCTGGTCCGCCCCGACGACGCCCGCGTTCGCGCGGCCCGGGACGGCGACGGGAACGGCCGTGTGAAACACCGGCGGTTCCTCGGCCCGACGATCCTCTACCGCGTCGAACTCGACAGCGGCGACGTCGTCGGCTGTATGCACAACCACGCCGACGATGTCCCGCTCGACCAGCCGGTGACGGTCGAACTCGACGCCGATCACGACCTCGCCTGGTTCCCACGGGGAGCGCCGCGCGTCCCCGGCGACGACTGAGCCGTGGTCACCCCTCCAGCCCTCCAGTTCGGCCGCCGGGACCGCCCGTTCCGGGTCGCCCTCGCCGCGGTCGCGCTCGCCGCCGGCGTCGCCGTCTTTTTCGTCGGTACCGAACTGTTCCCACACCTCTCCTCGAACCACGACGAGGGCGTCTACCTCCAGCAGGCCGAACTGCTGCTCGACGGCCAGCTCGCGATGTACTCCCCGATTCCGGAGGCCGTCCACCCGTGGTTCTTCGTGCAGGACGGCGCCCGGCTGTACCCGAAGTACACGCCGGTCGCGGCGGCGCTGTTCGCCCCCGGCGTCGCGGTGGGCGTCCCGCGACTCGTTCCCGCCCTGATCGCGGTCGCGAACGTCGCCCTCCTGGGGCTGCTCGTCCGCGAGGGGTTCGGCCGCTCGACCGCGGTCGTCGCTGCGGTCCTCCTGGCGGCGTCCCCGCTTTTCCTGCTCAACGGCGCGCTCTTTCTCTCCTACGCGCCGACGACTGCGCTGAATCTCTGTTTCGCCCTCGCGTACGTGCGAGCGACGCGGGCTGAGGGGGGTCGCCGACGCCGGTACGCCCTCCTCGCGGGGACCGCCATCGGGGTCGCGTTCTGGGCGCGCCCGTTTACCGCCGTCCTCTTCGCGCTCCCGTTCGTCGGGCACGCACTTGCGACGCTCGTCCGCACGGGCTGGAGCGCCGAACAGTACGACCCCCGGAGTCTGCTCGCGGCGCCGGCCGTCGAGCGGAGCCTGCTCGTGGCCGTCCCCGGCCTCGCGTTCGTCGGGATCGCGCTGTCGTACAACCACGTCGTGACCGGGTCGGCGCTCGTCTTTCCCTATCAGGCGTTCGCCCCCCAGGACGGCCCCGGCTTCGGCGTCCGCAGCATCCTCGGCTACGAGCGCCACTACACCCCCGCGCTGGCGCTCGAAACGAACGCGCTCGTGCTGTGGCGGCTGGCGACACGATGGACCGTCGCCCCGCCGCTCGGGACCCTCGCCGCGGGTCTCGGGCTTGGGGTCACCGCTGCACGACTTCGCGGCCGCGTCTCACTCCCGGCAGTCGATGGGCTCTCCGACCACGGCATCCGGCTCCTCCTCGCGGGCGTGGCCCTGTCGGTCGCCGTCGGCAACGTGTTTTTCTGGGGGAACCTGAATCTCCTGGCCGCCCTCGGCGACCCGACGGACGGCCTGATCTCGCTGATCGGCCCGTTCTATCACTTCGACTTGCTCGCCCCGCTGTCGGCCTTTGGCGCGTTCGGACTCGTCGTGGCGTGGCGTCGGCTCCGGGCCGCCGTGTCCACGTACACCGGGCCTCGTGGCGCTCGAGTCGCGCTCGCGGCTGTCCTGCTCGTCGGGGTGGCCGGCGGCGCGGTCGCGCAGGCGGACGCACTCGCCGGTCCGGTCGAGCGCAACGAGCCCTACACCGAGCGATACGAGCGTGCGTACGCACCTTTCGAGAACCGGACGTTCGAGCGTGCGGTCGTGTTCGTCCCGGACCCGTACGGCGACTGGCTGAACCACCCGTTCCAGTCGCTCCGTAACGACCCGGACTTCGACGGGCCAGCCCTCTATGCCATCGACGAGGACGCTGCGACGCGGTTCGCCGTCCTGGATACGTATCCCGACCGCCAGCCGTACCGGTACGTCGTCCGCGGCGAGTGGACGCCGGAAGTGAACGAGCGCGACCCCGTCGACGCGACGGTCGAACCACTCGCCGTCCGCTCCGCCGAGCGGTTCCGCGTCGAGACGACCGTCGGCGTCGTCGGTACCGCCGAGTCCGCGACCGTTCGCCTGTCGGGCCCCGAGGGAGCCATCAACTACGGCGTCACGAACGTGAGCGGCGAGACGACGACCGTCGAGTGGCTCGTCGAGCGGGGCCGGGCGCGGGCGACCGGTGACGGGCTGGAATCGTATAGCGAGCAACGGTGGATCACCTACCGCGACGCCGACGAACTCGCGCTGGCGGTCACCTACACGCAACCCGGCGGGTCGACGGTCACCTACCGCCAGCAGCTCTCGGTCGAGACGACGACGGACGAGGTCAGGGTCCTCTGGCCGCCGAAAACGACGATCTGCCGGCTCGTCGCCGACTGCGGCACGGCGGGTGCCTACGTTCCCGGGAGCGACGACTACGTGACCGGCGTGTCCCTGAACACGACGCTCTCGCCGGCCGATCACTCCCCGTAGAGCGCCGTGTCGGGGTGGAAATCGGCCCAGGCGAACCAGAACATCGGCGACCGGTCGTTCGCCCGCGCGAGCGTCGACCCCGCGAACGGCCCGTCGACCGCCTCGCCGGTGAGGATGCGCCAGCGCGAGTCGCCAGCCCGGATGTGACCGTCGTCACCGGCGGAGAACGTCAGCGTTCGTCCGTCAGATCGCCGGTCGTAGGCCACGAGCGTCCCATCCGGACCGGTCGTCACCACGACCGGACGGTCGCCGACGGTGTCGTTGACGACGCCGGCGTCTTCGACTGCGTCCAGGGGATAGGCTTTGGCGGCGCCGTCCGAGGTGACGCCGACGACGTCCGTCTTCGGGTGGAGCCGTGCGTCGGTGGACCCATCGCCGCCGCCGATACCGATCCGGCGCGACTCGTCGTATCCGCTGTAGGGGTCGCGGTCGTAGTTCCTGGTGACGTCGCCCGCTATCGTCCCGGACTCCGGTGGGGGTAGGAGCACTTGGGTCTCCGGATGTTCCTCCTGCCACTCACGCCACGTGGCGAACGTCGACGGCGTGAGTTCGAGCTCCGCCCCCGTCTTCGCGCCCCGGATCGCGGTGGCGAAAATCTGACTCCAGAGGCTCCCCGTCGCCTCGTCGTACATCACGAGGTCCGATTTCCAGAGGTACCCGGAGACGCCGAAGGTGGTCGGTTCGCCGTCGACGCGGCGCTCCGCGGTGACGCCGCTCCCACAGAGCGGACAGTAGGTGACGAGCAGCGGGCCGTCGAACTCGTCGTTGACGACCTCGTGCCAGTTCATGACCGCCAGTGGATAGGCACGCGCCCGCCCGTCGCGCTCGACACCGATGACGCGTTCGTCGTCGTCCAGCGTCGCGTCGACCCCGCTCCAGTCGCTTCCGAACGCTGGCTCAGTGACGGCTGGAATCGCGTCCTTCTGGGCACCCCGTCTAAGATCGGACTCCGGAACCGGGAGGTCGACGCCGCCGACCGACTGTGGCGTTCCGGTGAACGTCGAAAACGAGCCGTCGTCGGCGGAGCCCCCGCCGAGACAGCCGGCTGCGCCACCGACTGCCGCGATTCCGACACCCTTGAGGAGTCGCCGCCTGTTCATATCGGGTGGTTGGGGTGCTGGAACTTAGCCGCGTGGCGGTCTCACGACCGGGTGCACGACCGTCGTTACCGGAACCGCTCCTCGATGGCGACGGTACAGATCGACCGCGCGATGTCCCAGCCACCGGAGATGGGGTCGAGCGTCGTCTCGCCCTTCCGCTCTGCGTACTCGATGGGCATCTCGTAGACGTCGTATTCGCGTGCGAGCGGCCGCATGAGGAGTTCCGCCGACAGCCCGGTGTTTTCGGTCCAGCGGATCTTCTCGATCACTTCGCTCCGGTACGCTCGCATCCCCGTCGTCGTGTCGTGGATGCGTTCGCCGAGGAGAACGCTCGCCAGCGCGGCGAAGGCGTGGTTCCCCAGGCGATTGAAAAGCGGCATCGCGTCCGCGCCGTGGTAGAGCCGATCGCCACTGACCACGTCGTACCCCTCGTTTACTTTCTCGAGGAAGTCGGGGAGCCGGTTCATCGGGTAGGTGTCGTCACAGTCGGTGGTCACGATCACCGGCCGGGAAGCGGCATCGAGTGCCGCCTCGACGGCGACGCCGTACCCCTGTGGCTCCTGTTCGATGACGCGAGCGCCGTGTTCGCGAGCGATCTCCGGGGTCCGGTCGCTGGACCCGTCGACACAGACTACCTCTGCCCGTCCGTCGGTCACGTCGTCGATGTCCGACAGGACCGTGCCGATCGCTGCCGCTTCGTTGTACGTCCCCATGACGACGCTCACGTCGTCGAACGTGAACGCCTCGTCCTCGACTGCCGTCGCGGTTGCCATCGCTTGCCTCTCTCCGCTCCGGATGCTTGAACTTTTAGGTTCGCCAAAATCAGTGGGCGAACGACTCGACGGGGGTCGCTCGCTCCCAGCAGTGTTCGTAGAGCCGGCGGCCCCAGTCGAGGGCGTCGTCGCTTTCGGCGATGAGTTCGCTCCCGGTGTCGTACCCCCCGTCGAGTTCCGGCAGCGAGAGCATGACAACATCGTCGGTCACCGTGAGCGCGAACCCGACGTCGCCGACACGAAGCCGGGCATCCGCCGGCGGCTCGATGCCGCCTTCGATTGCGTCCGCGGTCGCATCTTCGACGACAGCGGTGTTCAGGAGGAGTCGAATCTCGTCGACCGCCGGAAGTTGCATCGCGTACTCGTCCTGGTAGATCGGTGTCGCGATGGAGACGTGGTCCGCGTCCTCGAGGCGACGAGCGACGGTCCTGACGGCCCGATGCGGGTCGGTCTCCGTCGCCCGAACGATGTCACAGCCCGCCAGGGCCGACAGGTCGGTCCGGAACCGCTCCGGAAGGACGTCGACCCGGTGGCTCCGCCAGTACGCCGGGTCGTTGGTCAACAACGCTTCGGTCTCGTCGAGCGTCGTCAGCACGTCTCGGACGATTTCGCCGACACCGGTTACGGCCAGGTCGCCGTTCTCGGTCAACAGCCCACGGTCGCGTAGTTCGTTGACTGCTCCGTAGACTGCCGACTCGCTCGCGTCGACCTCGTCGAGGAGCGACGATGTCGACCGCGTTCCGTCCACCACTGCACGCAACACGTCCGAGCGGACCGACGACCCGGTCACGAACTCGACGTGCGTTCGGCCCCCTACCATACTCGGCGGTTCGATACGTCCCTGCTTAGTTCCCTCGTTATCGATATTTCTGATTCCAGGGGTATCGGAGTTGTCTCCGTGAGCTTCACCAGTCGCCTCCTCCTGGAAAAATTCACGGTAAAAAACTCGTGTGTTTAATAGATTGGCTGTAGATTATTCGCTCGCTGCCGTGGATATATCCACGTACCCCCGGCAGCACGAGCGGGCCTGCCCCGGTCGTTCGTCGAAGTCCGCCCGAGACATGCCCACCCGGCAGGGCTTGCCCACCCTGCCGGGACTGCCCACGCAGGTCTCCTGGTACCGTTCCCGCTGACTCCTTCGACAGTCGTGACGCTGCCGGACGGTTCGCCGATAGCCGGCACAGTATTTCGTCAGTTCTGTCGAGAGATTTGGCATGGATGACGAGCGGCGGGACGTACTCTATAGCAACGGCGCGGCCATCTCCGGTGGGCCGGCTGCTCGGCGCTCACGGGCGGGGACGACGAGGCGGTTGAGAGCGACGACGGGCGCGCGGCCGGGGTATCGAACTTGCTTCGAATGAACGCGGTGACGACGCACACGACCTACGCAATCGCTTCGTTCGTCGACCGCTACCGTGGGGCCTACCGGGACGACAGCGAGGTGCTGGCTGCCCTACCTTCGCCGGCGGGAGCACCTAGGCAGGGGCCACGTCCTGACGGGCGCGACGGAAGCCGCCGTCCTGACGGGCGCGACGGACGCCGCCGGGAGTACCGTGCCCGAGGACGCAACTTCGCAGTTGGAAGGGTACACGTTCGAGAACGATCCCAGGGGGCCGACCACGATCGACGCGACGAGCCATCAGGGACCACCGGCGCAGTTATCGGTGAAACCACGAGTGACGCGGACGTGCCCTACGGCGGTGACGGGTTGACGAACACCCAGACGAATCCGCTGGACCGTGAGCGGGCCGCAGAACTGCTTTCCTCGTCGGACCTGCCGCCCGGGCTCTGACACCGATTCGATATAGCGGCATACGATTTACGAGTTGGCTATGCGTCGCCAGCAGTCACGGCTTTCGTTGTTTCAGAAAGGACGTATTCGTCAGAGCAACGAATAGATGTTAGCCTCGTAGGTGTCTCGGACGCGTGTCCCCCAGTCGTGGGTGTAGGTATCGATGATGTCGGAGGCGACGTCGCCGCGGAGGTACTTCACGATACCACGGTCGCCCGTGCGATCCCGGAGGTGTGTGGTGAAGAAGTGTCTGAAGTAGTGTGGCGTGACGTTCTCCTGGGCGCCGCCACCCTGCCTGTACCAACCGACCCGTTCGGCGTGGTCGCGGACAGTGGCCCGCACCATCGACGGCGTCAACCGCTCGCCCCAGGCATCGCCGGTACTTAGAAAGAGCCCGTTCCCGGTCACCGCATCGGGCCGCACCAGAAGCCACTCCCGGAGTATCCGACCGAGTTCGGCATCGACGGGCACTACCGTCCCGCGCTTCCGCTTGTTCGCTGCCGTTCGGCGCTCGCCGTTCACGTGATCGCCGACGCTGATCTCGCTGGCGACATAGAGGGCGTTTCCACGACCGTCGAGTTGTGCCCTGTCCCCGAGCGGGAGCGTTCCCGTCTCGACTGCAAGCGAACAGTCGCGGAGGTCGAGATTACAGAGCTCACCGACACGCATACCGGTTTTGAGCAACGTAACGATCACCGCCCGTTCGAGCGGATGGCGAACGGTCGAGACGAACTCCCGCATCTCCGGCACCGAGACGTCCCGTCTGGCGGGATCCGTGTCGATTCGTTCGTCCATCTCCTCACGGACGACGGTCATCGGGTTGTGCTCGAAGGCGCCGATCTCGGTCATGTAGCTGTAGAATCGATGGAGATACGAAGCGTACGTGGCGACGGTGCTCGACTCGAGATCGCCGCGGAGCGTATGGATCCAGGCCATACACTCCCGGCGGCCGGCGTCAGCAGGTGTCACCGGCTCTCCCCGGGGGTTCCGCTCGGGGTCGGCCAGAAACGCCTCGAAGCGTGAGAGGACGCGGTCGTATGCGCGTCGTGTCCGCTCGGTTTTCCCGTGGAACGTGAGTTCTTCGAGGAATCGGTCGATAGGACCGTCGCCGCTCTCAGCGTCGGCGACATCACCGGCACTCATCCGCTACCCTCCGTGAGCCTGTACCCGCCGGCACGGCCGCTGTACTCGATTCGGTTCTCGCTCTGGAGGTCACTGAGTGTCTCGTCCAGACGGTCCTCGATGTCCTCGGTCAACTGCGCGAGCAGGTCGTCCCACGACTTCGGCCCGCCAGATCGAAGAACGTCGAGGACCACCTCTTCGAGGTCGTAACCCCTAGGGTCGGCGTCGGTATCTTCCCCTTCGACGGGATCGAGGTCGAACTCCCGCCGGCCGGCCTGTACCATCGTCCTGACGAACTCGCTCTGGCTCATGTCCAGGTCGTCAGCGTGCGCCTGCCACTCGGCCTTCTGATAGGCAGGGACGTAGGTCTTCACTGCTGCCCGCTCCGTGTCCACGCCGTCTGCGACCATACCTCTCACTTCGAACCCCCCCTCACATCAATCTTCCCCAGTCTCGTCGATAAGGGTTTTTATCGATGGATATAGCGCCAAAATACAGTACATTATTTTATTTGGGGGTAGATATTTTGCCATCGGAGCAACGTCTGGTTCTACACTCGACGATAATGTAATGTCGGCTCCGCGGCACACGTTCGCTGGAGGGGGTAGTCGAACGATGTGTGGGCACTTGCTACCTCTGGAGAACAGTGTTGTTCAGCTCCTCGTCACTGACGTCCGAACGGTAGTGTCTCGTCCACGGACGAGCCCGCGAGTCGATTCGTACGCGGGGCGCGCCTGCCCGTCACCGAAATTCTGCGCGCGCGTCGACGTATTCGGTCTTCGTAGCGTGTGAACGGCGGGACGGATCCGACAACGATTCTGGACGTCGGGAGATGTGGCGGGGATTGGAGGTCGGTCTTGCTCCTCTCGACAGCAGTACGTTCATCTACAGTCCGGTTCGGCCGATGGCAACCGTGGTAGTGGCTACACTGTTGGGCCAGGATTCGTGCTGTTCTCCCTGCCCCCACGCGCACACGTCCGCACGAAACAGCCGACCGTTCCTTCGCTCTAACTGTAATTGGCCCGCCCCCAGCCACCTGTCTCCCACTGTCGACCTGGTGAGTCAGGAGCCTATAGTAGTCAGCAGAAATTCTCACCGGTCACGAGCGTCAACAGGACGGCTTTCGGGCCGAATCCCCCTTTTGAACCACACAGTGAGCGAAGACTTCTGGTGACTACTATAGGCAACACACGTGGCTTTTTACGTGATACTCGCCGTGAGAATGCTCACTGGCATGGATGCATCCAATGGTTCATTTGGCCCGGCTCCGGCCGCCTCTCGGAATCGTTACTCCGTCCAGATGGCTCCTCAGGATGTTACCTTCCTATGCCTGATCGACCGCTGACGGCTGCAGTAGCGGCGAAATCGACGACATCGTTCTCTGACGGTCTGCCAGTTGCCCACCCACCAGAATGGACTCGGTCGGCGGGAACCGGAATCCGAAACCACCCCAGTGTGGTTCGGTCGGTGGGGCCCCACCGACACCTCCCTCCCGAGCGAGCCAGGATCCTTGGGTAGCAATAGCTATCGACGAAAACCACGGCGTGTCGCGAGAGTCGGGCTCTCGTGCAGCGCAGCAGAAAGCCGGGGTCTTTCCGGGGTTATCGTTGACATCCTGTTTATCGATGAACCGACGCAGGACCACTGCTGCTGGATCGGTGTCGTGGCCGCTGAACACGCCGCGCTGGAATGGGTGCGGAATATACCGTCACACACACCAGCACCGCTCACCGTCGAGCTGGACAGCGGTCTCGTAACCCGCGAGACTTACGCCTGCGCCGTCACCGGATTGAGCGGCTTCAGGCCGGCTGTACGAGAGCTTCGCGCTGGTGAACGTCGGCGGACCATTCACTTATCGGCCGGCTCGTTTAGTGACGAGCCGGCCGCCTGGGTGATCTACGCCCACTAGGATGTCTACTACCCCTCGTCGCGACCGCATCGTCAATTGGAGGTGACAGCGGACGCCCAAACGGCCATCCACGTAGCTCGAAGGTCCTGGCGTGCGACCGAGGCGGGAAGCGCCTCGCTGCTGTCGCCGTCCGTCCAGGCTCCTCAACGTCATAAGGGCTGCATCTCTGCTCTCGCCGCGTGGTTCTTGCAGCGACGTGGACACCCGAAGCGAGACGTCTTTGCCGTCCCAAACTGATACACTCGACAACATTCCCCCATTCTATAATCTGACTTACCAATATTTTCTGATTTTACGTGCCGCTCTACGAACTCGTAAACTGTATGTCGCTATATAGAATGGCGTCGGACTCGATGTCTCAGAGACGACGTTTCGCTGCCGAAGTGACCGAGAAGAATCGACGATCCGTGGTGTACGTGCTCCCTCCGGAAATCGGTGCTCGACGAGTGAGCGGCGTCAGACTGCCAGTTCCGTCTCCAGTCCGTCGCCGACGAACAGTTCGGTAGCCCGTTCGACGACCGGGTCCCGTTCGGCCGCGTTCTCCAGCAGTACCGTCTCGCTCGGGAACAGTTGCTCGCCGAGTTCGAGTCCGTGCTCCCGGGCCGTCGTCCCAGTCACCGTAAGGTACACGCCGATTCCGGTGTCGGCGATCGCCGCTTCCTCCTCCGCACCGGTTTCGGTGTAGGCGAACTCGATACCGTCGAGGGCACGGGTGCCGAGAACGGCCTCCACGAGACGTTCGTACCGCGGCGAGATGCAGAGCGTCCCTTCGTATGCTTCGACGAGTTCTCGGGTCAGTGGGTAGTCGCTGGCGTCGACGGTTTCGGGCGTCGCGAGCAGCGTATGCCACACCGTATCACCGAGACCGGAGACGACCCGGACGTCGGTGTCGTGGGGATCGATGCGGTCGTTGACTTCCGTCAGATCGGTCAGCGGGTCGGGCGTGAGTTCGACGACCTCCTCGAGAACGAGGTCGGCGCTGTCGAACCCCAGTGCGAACTCGTGTTTCCGGAGCGCCCGGAACGGCTCCTCGCGGCCGACGAGATGAACGTCCACGTCCCCGAGTTCCATCCGCACGCTGTCGAAGACGATGCGGCGCGGCATCCCGTCCCGGTCGTCTCGCAGGAGCGTGTACTCGGGTCCCTCGGGTGAGGAGAGGTCGCTGTACGCCGCGAGTCGGTCGTACACCGAACGGTCGGCCGTCTGGTTCCCTTTCGTGATTGCTTTCTCGTAGCGGAGCGTCGAGATGATCTCGTCCGCGCTCTCGGTCGCCCCCGTCCGATCCGCGAGCCGTTCGAGAACGGCTTCCAGCGGCCGCCCCTTGCGCGGCACGGCAACCCTGACGGTACTCATTGAGCGATTCGAGTAGAGCCGACAGTAAAACGAATCCGGTTCGAAGCGACGTCGAGGTCACCGTCGCCGTCAGTCGCCCTGTGCGCCCAACACGTTGCTGAGCTGTTCGCGCCACTCCTGGAGTTCGACGATATCGTCCTCGACATCCTCGATGGTGTCCGAGACACCCTCGATGTCGTCGAGGTCGCCCTCCAGGTCGTCGATGGTCGACTGCATCTCGTGGATGCTGTCGTCGACGTCTTTCACGTCGCCCTTCAGCGACTGCATATCGCCTTTGATGTTGTTGACTTTGCCTTCCAGCGAGGCGATATCGTCGGCGTTGTCCTCGATTCCGTCCTCGATCTCGCCCATCTTGGATTCGAGGTCGTCGAGACCGCTCTGGACATCCTCGATGAGGTCCTCACCCTGGCCGTTCTCCTCGAGGAACTCCTCCAGCGCGTCGATATAGGCCTCCATGTCGGCCACGTTCGTCTGGAGCTTCCCGATTCGGGCGTCCATGGCTGCACCGTCCGTCCCGCCGCTCGCCTCGATTTCGAGTTCGTCCTGGAGGACCTCCATGTCGTCGTCGTCGACCTCGCCCTCGCGGATTTCCGTCGCGAGCGCCGCAGCGACCGATTCGATGTCACCGCTGACACCGTTCGTCTTCGCGGCATCTGCCTCTTCGGCCTCCGCCTCGTCCGCCTCGTCGTCCTCGGCTTCGGCTTCCTCGGCTTCTGGCTCGTCCGCCTCGTCGTCCTCCGCTTCGGATTCGTCGGCATCCTCGGCTTCGGCCTTGTCCTCGTCGTCGTCCTCGGCTTCGGCTTCCTCGCCTTCGGAGTTGGGGTCCGCGAGGTCGAGAGTCCCGATGTCCTCGTCCTCGTCGCCGCCTTCCTCGTCGCTGAGGCCGGGGACGGAGTCGGTATTGCCCGAAATCACGTCGCGGACGACGTCGCTCCCGCTGCC
Source organism: Halorientalis marina (assembly GCF_023028345.1). Classification (GTDB taxonomy): domain Archaea; phylum Halobacteriota; class Halobacteria; order Halobacteriales; family Haloarculaceae; genus Halorientalis; species Halorientalis marina. Next base: position 2,100,946 of record NZ_CP095487.1, read on the forward strand.
GCCGACGACCCCATCCTCGTCTTCGAGCGGCGGGTCCACGTCCGCGATGTCGGGTTCCGTCAGGAACTGCTCGACGTCGTCGGTCCCCGTCGCGCGGATGCCGTAGACGGTGGTGTACTGCTCTTCGGATTCGACCTCGCGCTCGAAGGTAATTTCGTCGTCTTCGATGGTCCAGTACTCGCTGCCGTACTCGGGGTGGAAACCGAGGTCCTCGACGGCGACGTTCTCGGGCACGTCGTCGACGATTCTCACCGTCACTGGCTCCGTCCGGTCCGACTTGATCCGGAACGCGATGGCCGGAACCGGAAAGGCGTCGGCCTCGAACGTCTTGATGACCGTGATCCCGTTCGAGGCGACGGTGACCTCCTCGTAGTTCTGCGATTCGCTCATGGCTACAAGTCCGTTAAGCAATGATATTAAAGCTACGTCCCATTTTTCTCTTTTGGACCGCTCCGTTCGCTGAAATTTTCTCACCCCACGAGCGAATTTCGGGGATGAAACCCTACAGATCGACTCTGTCGCCGATTTCGGTGATTTCGAGTCGTCGGGGCGCCGCGAAACTACGGACGTGGTCGTGCAGTGCAGTCGGGTCAGCTGTCAGTCCTTTCCACATATCCCAGTGGGTGGGCAGCAGGCGGTCGAGACCGAGCTGGCGCGCGGCGTCGACCACCTCCGTCTCGTCGCTGTACCACTTCGTGTACTGCGGTTCGCGGGTCTCCTTGTCCGGGATGGTTCCGGCCGACCCGAAGGCGAGCGCGCCCAGATCGATGTCGTACTCGGTGCCGACCGATTCGAAGGGGTCGCCGGGGCGCGCGTCGCCACCGTGGAAGAACGTGCCCGCCTCGTGCTCGAAGACGTACGAAACCGGATGGGTCGCATCGGGATCGTTCGCCGGTTCGACGTGGATTGTAAGAGAGCCGACGGAGAAGGTGTCGCCCTCCGCGACGACCCGAAAGTGCTCGTCGTCGACGGCCCACCGGTCGGTCCAGTCGTTCTCGCGCGCGACAGCTACGGAATCGTCCGGGCCGACGAACTCGGCGCCCGTCTCCGCGAGGATCGGAGCCTGGCTGGGGCCGTCGACGTGGTCGGAGTGTTCGTGCGTCGCGAGAACGGCGTCGGCCTCGCGCACGTCCCGTGGCTCGAAGGGAACGGGAATCATCCGCGTCGTCCGCCCGGGGTCGCCGGTCCCGAGGTAGGGGTCGACGAAGACGGTCGTCCCGTCGGCGGCCTTCAGCGCGAACCCGTTACAGCCGAGATACCAGAGCGCGACGCCGTCCGGGTCGGTGTCGGCTATCGCGCGGGGGAGCCAGTCGCCCCAGTCGCTGTGAATCGTCATGCCCGCGACTGCTCGGGACGGCACAAAGAGGGTTTCGAGTCAGGAGTGCAGCGCGATAGCCGCGAGGATGAAGGCCCCGCTGACGACGAACCCGAACGGGGCGAGGTCGAGCGGGGAGAGGCCGAGCAGGTGGATCAGGTTCCCCGAAAAGGGAATGACGGTCGCCAGCAGGAGGTTCCGGGTCAACCGCTCCTCGCTCTCGGACTGCCCGATCCGGAGCCACTTCTCCAGAAAGAGCGTGACCGCGCCCATCCCGAGCAGGTACGAGTAGGCCGTGTGGACCCAGAACCACGGCCCGTAGACGACCTCCGTTCTGACGAGTTCGCCCACAGGTGCGACGACGCGTACGTACTGGAACATCATGCTCCCGGCGTTCGTCCAGACGAGGGCATTCGTCACGAGCGGGACGACCGACAGCAGGGCGACGTTCCGGGGCGTCACGTACCTCTCCCGGCCGGTGTACTGGACGGCGAAGACGAAAATCGACAGCGTCGCCACGGTGGGGCCGACGAACCGGAGGTTCAACCAGATCAGCCGGGACTGGGGGTCCGTCGTCCCGAGCATAAGCCCGTAGGAGACGGTCCAGATGACGATGGCCCCGAGGAAGCCACTCATCGGGATGGCCCCCGTCCGCCCCCGCTGGACGACGGTCAGCCCGAACAGGACCGCCGCGATGGCCGCCGCGACGAACAGCGGTACGATAGGTGCTGATAGCTGAAACGCCACTGATCCCCCCTCCGCGTGGCCCGATTATACAGGGTGGGGGGATTTATAACCCGCGACTGCGGTCAGTCCTCGCAACAGCCGCCGGCTTTCTGTCCGAAGTCGACCTTCAGCGGCGCGGAAATCTGTTCGTTGATCTCCTGCAGGCGCAGTTCGAGTTCGTTCTGTGCCTGGAGGAACTCCGACATCACCGGGATGTCGTGGAGTCGCTCCTGCTTGCGCTGGAGTTCGCGCAGGTCCTCCTGTGTCGCCTCGCCAGTCTGTCGGGCGAGCATGAACTCCTCGCGGAACTCCTCGAACTCCGTGATGCGTTCCTGTGCTTCCTCGTCGTTCTCGACGGCCTCTTTCGCCTCTTCGAACGCCTCGTACTCGGGCATGGCCTCGATGGCCTCGCCGAGTTCCACACTGAGTTCGTCGACCCGCGATTCGGTGGTCTCCGCCGACTCCGTATCGATGCTCATCACTCCTCTGTTGGTGCTTCAGCGTTTTGAAAGTGCCGAACCGCCGTCCACACCACCTTGAAAAATTCAGTCGTGATAATGTGAGCCATACGGATTTAACCTCGCAGTTCCCCGTGCCGGTAGGAGGCGGCAACAATGGTTCCTCGGGCGGTCGCGGTCGGACTCATCGCCGTCGTCGTGTGTTCGGCGGCGGTCGCGAGCGTCGGCACCGCCGGCGCGACACAGCGACCGACCGAGGAGCCGACGCCCGGAATCGCGGTCGAGGCCACCCCGCAGGACGATTCGGGTGCCATCACGTACCGTATCAGCGTCGACGAGCTGGGGCAGGTCGACCGGTTCGCGCTGGCCGTGGGCGGGGATGCGAGGGTCACGGACACGGACGGCTTCGAGCGGGCCGACGACGGGGCGCGACTGGTTCCGGCGGCCGGCCGGACGAGCGGATCGGTCGTCATTCGGGTGGACGCCCCCGGCCGGAGCGGGGACGGTGCGTACGTCACCGGCGACGGCTGGGCCCTGACTCGCGTCCCATACGCCGTGGCCCGCTGGTCGCCGCGGGGAGCCGACGGGATGCGGAGCGTCAGACCGCTGGGCGACGAGTTCGGCGCCCTGGACGACGGGTCGGGTACCTACCGCGACCGCTACGCAATGGTCGGCGAGCGGACGGTGGAGACACACGACCTGCAGGGCCAACAGGTTCGGATCGTCCGCCCGGCAGGAACGGAGTTGGCCGCGGGCTCGGAGGCGGTCGCGGCGACGCTCCGGGCGGCGAGCGCGCGCCTGCAGGTCGGTGACCGCGACGAGACGCTGACGCTGTTCGCGCCGACGGCCCCTGCACGCGCTGGCGGCGAGTCCTTCCCCGCTCGCGACGAGGCGTGGGTGCGCGCGGACTCCCGCGTGAACAGCCCGAACAACGTCTGGGTCCACGAGTACGTCCACACGCGTCAGAGCTTTCGCCTGAGCGAGGACATGCAGTGGTTCCGCGAGGCCAGCGCCGAGTACTACGCCGCGCGGTTCACTCACGAACGGGGCAGTATCAGCGCAAGGGAGATGCACGCCCACCTCGACGGCGAGGGCGTGGACGCGACGCTCACCCGACCGGACACCTGGGCGGACGGTCGCGCACCCTACAGCAAGGGGGCGCGCGTGCTCGCCCTGCTCGACCGCAACATCCGACAGTCGACCGACGGCGAACGGTCGCTCCAGGACGTCTTCGAGCGCATGAACGGACACGACGGGCCAGTGACGTACGCGGAGTTCAAGACGATGGTCGCCGCGGTGGCTGGTCACTCGATGGACGGGTGGCTCGACCGCTACGTGGCGACTGGCAGTACGATCGCGAGCGCCTACCACCCCGAGCCGGCTCGTTCGGGAGTGCTGGGCGTGGTCGACGCCGTCCTCGCGGGCGACACGTCAGTCCTCTCGACGCTCGCCGTGTCCACGCTCCTGGGCGCGCTCCTGTCGGTGCCGCTGTACGCGGCCGGCCGTCGACTCCGTCCGGAGCAGTTCCGCATCCTCCTGCGGCGTGGGAGCGTCCGCTGAGCGCGGACTCGTCGAGCGCACACACGTCGGCGGTCGGCCCGAAGCGCCGTCGTTTTACGCGCCGAGCGGATACGATGGGGCAATGAGTCAGGACCGGGCGGAAACCGATCCGGACGACCGCACGGCGGGCGATCTCCGGAACACGGGGCTGTCGCTCAAACACGACCGCGAGTGGGACTACGAAATCGACCGCATCGTCGAGGCCGTCGACGAACGGGACGCCGAGACCGTCGGCCTCCAGTTCCCCGAGGGACTGAAGCGGCGGGCATCGAACGTCACCGACGACCTCCGCGAACACCTCCCCGAGGACGTCACCGTCATGACCTCGGGCCAGCCCTGCTACGGCGCCTGTGACCTCGATACCTTCCTCATGCGCCGGACGGACGTGTTCGTCCACTTCGGCCACTCGCCGATGAAGGAGTCGGAGAAGATCATCTACGTCCCGCTGTTCTCGAACGTCGACGTCGAGCCGATCATGCAGCAATCGCTCGACGACCTCGCGGACCCCGAGGACGACCCGGACGTGGGCCTCGTCACCACGGCCCAGCACATGAACAAGTTCGAGGAGATGCGCGCGTGGATGGAAGACCGCGGCTACGAGATCCACACCCGCCGTGGCGACGACCGCCTGACCCACGAGGGGCAGGTCCTCGGGTGTAACTACGCCAGCGCCGATGTCGACGCCGACCAGATCCTCTACGTCGGCGGCGGGAAGTTCCACCCGCTCGGCCTGGCGATGGAACACCCCGACAAGCACGTCGTCATCGCCGATCCCGTCAACAACGTCGTCACCATCGCCGATCCGGAGAAGTTCCTGAAACAGCGCTACGCGTCGGTTCACAAGGCCATGGACGCCGAACAGTGGGGCGTCATCTTCTGTACCAAGATCGGCCAGGGCCGCTGGGACCAGGCCCAGGAGATCGTCGAGGAAAACGAGGACGCCTACCTCGTCACGATGGACGAGATCACGCCCGACCGCCTCACCCAGTTCGGCTTCGACGCCTACGTCAACACCGGCTGTCCGCGCATCACGACCGACGACGGCCCGCAGTTCAAGAAACCGATGCTCACCCCAGGCGAGTACGAGATCGCCATCGGCGAGAAACCGCTCGACGAACTCTCCTTCGACACCTTCCACGGGACCTGGTGAGCGTCCCCCCGACGGGACGGTCGCTCGCCGGCCGTTTTCAGCCGTCGACCGCGACGTGGCGCTCCAGAAGCCGGGCGTTCCAGGCGTTTGCCTTCCAGACGGCGTCGAACAGGTCGCCGACCAGCGGGAGCGAGCCCACGACGAAATCGACGACGACGAGCAGCGTCATGAGGAAGAGAAGCGGGAACGAGGCGCCCGCGCGGGCGCCCTCGAAGACGACGTACATCGAGAGCAGGGCCGCGACCGCGTCACCGGCGACCGGAACGAGGCCGATCAGCGGGTCGAGACCGATCCGGTAGCCGAGAACCGGCACTTCGAAGGCCTCGTCCAGGAGGTAGCCGACGCGCCGAGCACGGTCGAGCGCGCGCCGTTTCCGTCGCTCGCTCGGCGATTCAGTCGTGTGGGCGTTCGTGGTCACGGTCGCCGGTACGGGCCCGGCGTTTAGAACGATTCCGCCAGTTCCGCGGCGAGCGCGTCGACCGCGTCGCCGGCGGCGTCGACCATGTCGACCATGTTGGCGAAGCCGTGGATCATGTCCTCGTAGTGGTGGGTGTGGACCTCGACACCGGCAGCCTCCAGTTTCGCGGCGTAGGCCTGCCCCTCGTCCCGGAGCGGGTCGAACCCCGCGGTGACGACCGAGGCCGGCGGGACCCCCGAGAGATCGGCGAGGATGGGCGCGAAGTACTCGTTACGGAGGTGAATCTCGTCGTCGACGTACTGTTCCATGAACCACTCCATCCCCTCGCGTTCGAGGAAGTAGCCCTCAGCGTTCTCCTCGTAGGAGTCGTACTCGCCGGTGACCGGGGAGTCGACGGCGGGGTAGATGAGGGTCTGGTGGGCCAGGTCCGGGCCGTCGCGGTCCTGCGTGACGAGCGTGACCGCGGCCGAGAGGTTTCCGCCGGCGGAGTCGCCGCCGACCGCGATTCGCGCTGGGTCGAGGTCCACGGCTGCACCGTGTTCGGCGACCCACTCGACGGCGAAGAAGGCGTCCTCGACCGCCGCGGGGAAGCGGTGTTCCGGCGCGAGGCGGTAGTCCACCGAGACGACGGCACACTCCGCGGCGTTGGTCAGCGCGCGACAGAGCGCGTCGTGTGTCTCCAGGCTCCCGAGGACGTAGCCGCCGCCGTGGAAGTAGACGAGTGTCGGGTGTGGCCCGTCCCCCTCGGGATAGTACACGCGGACCGGGAGCGACCCCTCGGGCCCCTCCGGCCCGCCGATATCGAAGTTCTCGACGTTTGCCACCTCCTCGCCGTCGCGCATCTGGGCCAGGGCTTCGAGTTGCTCGCGTGCGTCGTCGACCGCCACCGCGTACGTCGGCGGCACCGGCTGGTCGTCGAGCATCTGCAGAATCGTCCGTACCTGTGGATGGGGCTGGTCTGCCATACCCACCCATCGAATGGGAAGATGTTAACAGTATCCCTGGTTTCCTCTTACGCCGTTAACCAGAGGGGGCACGAACGACTACGGTATCGATACGAACGACGACCGGTATCGACCCGCCGTGCCAACCGTGCTATAACTGACAGACATTCACAAAGGTTTTTGAATGCGCGGAATGTATGCCCGATGAATGAACACGAGTCGCGGGCGGCCCCTGCAGTGGACGGGAGGGACGCGGTCGTGAGTACGAAAAGCGGCCTCACTCAGCGGCTGGCTATCGTCGCGGGGTTCGAGGACCCGACGGTGTCCCTGGAGCAGTACCGGACGCCGCCGGAACTGGCCGCACATCTCGTCCACACCGCCGACCTCCAGGGCGACATCGAGGACCGCACGGTCGTCGACCTGGGCTGTGGAACGGGGATGCTCGCGCTCGGGGCGGCACTGCGGGGGCCGACACGTGTCGTCGGACTCGACATCGATCCGGACCCGCTCGACACCGCGCTGGAGAACGAACGGAAAGTGGCCTCGACGACGAACGTCGAGTGGGTCCGCGGCGACGCGACCGACGCCCCTCTCCGACACGCCGAGCAGACGACGGTCGTCATGAACCCGCCGTTCGGCGCGCAGTCGGGCAACGAACACGCCGACCGGGCGTTCCTCGCGACGGCCGCCGCGGTCGCGGACGTGTCCTACTCGATCCACAACGCCGGTAGCAGGGAGTTCGTCGAGTCCTTCGCCGGCGACAACGGCGGCGAGGTCACCCACGCGTTCGGCGCGGAGTTCGAGCTTCCACGGCAGTTCGACCACCACGACGCCGACACGCAGGTCATCGACGCCGAAGTGTTCCGCATCGACTGGTAACAGTCCGGGGCGCCCCGCTCGTTCTCCCCAGTGGTTCGGCAACCGTGGACCTGCGGGTTCTCACTCCACTACCGATCGGTGAATCGTCGAATACGACCCTCGTCGGAACGGCCCGTGCGAGACGGACGGTCCGTATCGGCCGATGGCCCCGCTGTCGCGCCAACCAGTGAACGAATACCATTGTGTACCAGGCAGTAATGCTACCACAGGAGTCTACGTTACTTGTTAGCATGGATGTGATTCTGAACGAGGTCACATATACGGTCCACAAATGCGAGAAGAGCATGTCCTGGGCGGATTCGAATTTACAGACCGAATGTGGGATTCACCACCATCTGGCCCACGATAACCTCGAAATCACCACCGTCGAGGAATCAAACACTATGACGAGCGCCGATAAATGCGGTCGGTGTTTCGAGAACGAAGGCGGCTACTGAGACGTCCACCAGCTTCAGGAACTGTCGGTACTGTTTTGCGTTGGCGGAGCTGTAGCATTCGGGGTCTGAGCCGGGGGTTCTCACCCGTTCCCGCGCCCCGAGCTATCCGCGATCCTGACGCGCGTGCCGTCCCGGATGGCGAAGACCCGTCCCCCGGACCTGTTGAACGTCAGCCCGCCAGCGGTGACGTTCGACCCCTCGGTCGGGAGCGTCGTCTCGCCGAGGGTCTCGTTCCCGCCGTGGACGACCAGGTCGAACGCCTGCCGGGACGGCCGAACCGACACCCGGCGGCCCCCGACCCGTGGCTCCGCCGTCTTCGGGTCCGAGGTGAAGACGAGCCGGCGGTCGCCGTCGGGCGGGTTCAGGAACACCTTGTAGACGCTGCCGTTGCCGACCGGGTCCCACGCCTGTCGGTTCACGTCGACGGTCCGCCGCCAGCCGAGTCCCCCGACGGTGACCGACCCACTCCCCTGGAAGGCGAGCCGCGGTTTCGAGATGGCCGTTCGGAACACCTTCCGGCCTTCGTTGACGACGATCACCCCGCTCGTGTTCACCTGCGTCGTCTCGCCGAACGCCGTTATCGGAACGGCCGAGACGTACTGGTCCGGGACGTCTTCGGCGTAGGTTATCTCGTAGCCTCTGACCTGGACGCCGTCGCCGGTCGGGCCGCCGGAGACCGTCGCGAGGTTGATCGGAATCGCTGCGGCGGCCGTGGCGAGCGTGAGGGCGAGAAAGAGCCCGACTGCGGCCTCCCGCCCGTGGAGGTCGACCGTGACCGAGCGGTCGGTTCCCGGGAGGCCGACCGATTCGACGAGGAGGCCGTCGCCGGCCGTCACCGCGGCGGTGACGAGCGCCGCCAGCAGGAAGACCGCGACGACGCCCGCCCCCCGGAAGAGGACGTACGTGACGCCGCCGCGGTACCAGTACAGCGCCCAGAGCGACTGGCCGACGGCGAAGATCAGCGCGGCGAGCCAGAGTCGCCCCGGCGACGGCCGACGGTCCCGGCGTGTCACGTACAGCCAGCCGAGGGCGACGCCGAGGAAGAGACCGAGCGCGTGGCCCTGGATGGCGATGTTCGCCCACCAGGGCGTCCCGAACGACCGGCCGCCGCCGCTGGCTTCCGTCACCGGGTTCCGCAGGGCGGTGTAGAGGAGGTCGATGACGCCGCGGCCGGCCATCGCGACGACCGTCGCGATCGGGTACCGCACCAGGGCGAAGCCGGCGAACGCGAAGACGACGCCGGAGAACCCGATGACGGGACCCACCGCGAACAGCCCGGTGAGCAGGCCGACGACGAGGACCGCCGCCGGGACGGCGAGGACGCGGACGGCGGGGGACGCGAGCGGGGAGTCCGCAGAGACGGACTCCTCGGGATAGTGACCCCACGCGTATTCGACGAGGGGTGCGTATGCGAGCGTCGCGACGAGATTCCCCGTCAGGTGGCCGAGACCGTTGTGCGCGAACGGTGCCGTCACGATGCCGAGCGGGTAGAGGTACGACCACGCACGGAACGGGACGACGAGCGGGTCGTTCGGGTGCTGCCAGCCGCCCTGGAGGAGGAGATAGACGGCAAGGACGCCCAGACCGGTGAGGACGGTTCCCCAGGGGACGCCGAGGACGAATCGCTCGGTGAGAACCCGTCGCCAGCGGGCGTTCCAGCCGGTCAATCGAAGGAGGATTGCGACGGAAACGGCGACGCCGGCGAGAACGGCGAGCGGCCAGAGCGGCAGCCACGACGGGACCGACACGGGCGACGGCACCGGTGCCATGGCCGGATCCTCGGACGCCGCGGGTATGTCAGTTCCGGCTCACTCGACCGTCAGAACCGCGGGAGGTTCTCCAGTTCGCCCTCGGGCACGTCCTCGAAGGCCGCACGGGCGATGGAGCGTTTGTGAACCTCGTCGGCGCCGTCCACGATGCGGAACGCGCGGTTGGCCTCGTAGAAGTCCGCGATGGGCAGGTGCTTCGAGATGCCCGAGCCACCACAGGACTGCAGGGCGAGGTCGATGGTCTCCTGCACGACGTTCGCGGTGTAGTACTTCGACATGGCGACCTCGATGCGGGCCTCCTCGCCCTGGGAGATCTTCTCCGCGGCGTGACGGACCATCGTCCGCGCGGCGTGGAGCTGGGTCTCCTGTTCGGCGATCCGGAACCGCTGGGACTGCTTGTCCGACAGGGAGTCGCCGAAGGCGTCGCGCTCCTGCATGTACTCCTTCGCGATGCCGAGCGCGCGGGAGGCCATGCCCGAGAAGCGCATACAGTGAGTCAGGCGCGCGGGGCCGAGTCGCTGCTGTGCGATGGCGAAGCCGGCGTTCTCGGCACCGAGCAGGTTCTCCTCGGGCACGCGGACGTTGTCGTATCGGATCTCCGCGTGGCCCTCCGGAATGAGGTCCTGGCCGATGTGCGGGGTGGACTCGACGATCTCGACGCCGTCGGCGTCCGACGGGACGACGATGATGGACGTGCCCTCGTAGGGGTGGGCGTCCATGTCGGTGCGGGCCATCACGAGGAGGATGTCGGCCTCGTCGCCCTGCGTGGTCCACCACTTGTGGCCGTTGATGACCCACTCGTCGCCGTCTTTCTCGGCGGTGGTCTTCATCATCTTCGGGTCCGAGCCGGCGCCCGCCATCGGCTCGGTCATCGAGAAGCCCGAACGAATCTCGCTCTCGACCAGCGGATCGAGGAACCGCTCTTTCTGTTCCTCCGTGCCGACGAGTTCGAGGGTGTGCATGTTGCCCTCGTCGGGGGCGTCGACGCGCATCGCCATCGGCGCGAGCAGACACCGGCCGGCCTGCTCGAACAGGGGGAGGACGTCGCGGAAGTCCTCGCCCATGCCGCCGTGTTCCTCGTCGATCTGCGGACAGTAGATGTCGTACTCCTTGGCTTTCTCCTGGAGGTCCTCGATCACGTCCCAGCTCACGGGCCCCTGTCCCTGGTGTTCCCGCTCGACCGGGATGGCTTCGTTCTCCACGAACTCTCGTGCGCGGTCTTCGAGTTCGGACGCTCGCTGTGAATCCTCGTAGTCGACTACCATAGCCTTCCTTCGGAACACAACATTGTAAAACTCGTGGGTCGGCGATGCCGGCGGCGGTTCGGACGAACCCCCACTTATTCGTACCATGAGCGCGAATCGGTCTAACAATGTTAGCAGAAAAGACTATCGGCCGCGGGAGGGATCGCACGTGAGCGACACCAGCGACGAGTATTTCCGGCGAATCGTCGACGAGGACAAACTCGCGTCGTATCTCGAGGACCAACTCGGCACGGTCGAGGAGTACGACGTCCGCCGCCACCAGGAGGGACACTCGAACGAGACGCTGTTCGTGACCTGGGGCGAGCAGGAACTGGTCATCCGGCGGCCCCCGCCCGGCGAGACCGCGGACAACGCCCACGACGTGCTCAGGGAGTACAAGGTCGTCGACGCGCTCCAGGACACGAGCGTCGAGGTCCCGACGACCGTCGCGGCCTGTGACGACCACGACGTCATCGGCTCCGATTTCTACGTGATGGAGCGGACCGATGGCGACGTGATCCGCACCGAGCTCCCCGAGCGGTTCGAGACGCCCGAGCACCGCGAGGCCATCGGCGAGGAACTGGTCGACCGGCTGGCCGAAATTCACGAGGTCGACCACGAAGCCGTCGGCCTGGGCGAGTTCGGCTACCCCGAGGGGTTCACCCAGCGCCAGGTCAAACGCTGGAGCGAACAGCTCACGTGGGCCTTCTCCGTGACCGCGGAGGAACGGGAGGTCCCACAGCTGTACGACGTGATGGAGTGGCTCCAGGAGAACGCGCCCGAGGAGCATCCCCACACGCTCGTCCACGGCGACTACAAGCTCGACAACGTGATGTACGCCCCGGGGACTCCCCCCGAGATCAACGCCATCTTCGACTGGGAGATGTCGACGCTGGGCGACCCGCTGACCGACCTCGGCTGGATGCTGTCCTACTGGTGGGACGCGAAGGACCCGGACCCGCCGAACGCGACGACCTCGCTCAACGCCACGTTCATGAAGGGCGAGGACTACCTCACCCGCCGGGAACTGGTCGACCGCTACGAGGAACGAACCGGCATCGATTTCGAGAACGAGAAGTTCTACCGGACGCTGGCGGTCTACAAGCTCGCCGGCCTCGGCGAGATGTTCTTCCGCCGGTACCTGGAGGGCAACAGCGACGACCCGCTGTACCCCAAGATGGAGGAGGGCGTCCCCGCGCTCGCCGACCGCGCCGTGCGCATCATCGACGGCGAAGAACCGCTCTGAACCGCCCCGTTATTCGTTTCGATAACTCGCCCGGTACACCCTTGTAGGGACGTCGCCATAGTTCGGTATGGCTAGCGGACAGGGCGACGAACAGATTGGGGCAGTCGAGCGGCGCAGTCTCGAAGCGGTCTTCGACACCGCGGATTCGTTCGTCGGCCTGCTGGACCCGGACGGGGCCGTTCGCCGGGTGAACGAGGCGGTCCGGTCCTTCTCCGGCGTCGACCCGAAGACCTTCCTCGGCGAGCCGTTCTGGGAGGGGCCGTGGTTCGACCACGACGAGTCCCTCCAGGAGCGGATCGAAGCGGCCGTCGCGACGGCCCGGAGCGGCGAGACAGTCGAGTTCGACGCGACACACGTCAGCCCCGAGGGACGGGCGATAGACGTCGAGGGGACGATCCGGCCGGTCCGTGACGAGGACGGCACCGTGGAGACGCTCGTGGCACACGGGATCGACGTGACCGAGCAGAACCGTCGGCTCGAAGCCGTGCAGCGGAACCAGGCGCGTCTGGGCACCATCCTGGACAACGCGCCGCTGGCGCTGTTGGTCATCGAGCAGGACGGGACGGTCTCGGAGGCGAGGGGAGCAGCGTTCGGCGCCACCGACCTCGAACCCGACACCGCGGTCGGTCAGTCCGTTTTCGAGCTGTACGAGGATTTCCCGGAGATCACGGACAGCGTGAGCCGCGCGCTGGACGGGACAGCGACCGAGGCCGAACTCGACTTCGGGGGCAAGAAATTCCAGACGTATCTCGAACCGGTCCGGGACGAGGGGGGCGACGTGCAGGAGGTCATCGCCGTCGCCCAGAACGTGACCGAGCTGAAGACCCGGGAGCAGGAACTGCAGGCCTGGAAGGACCGTCTCCAGACCGTCATCGAGAACGCGCCGATGGTCGTGTTCTCCTACGACCCGGACGGGACGGTGACGATGTCACAGGGGAAGGGGCTGAGCGCCTACGGCCTCGAACCCGGCGAGCTCGTCGGACAGAATCTCTACGAGGCCTACGCCGACGACCCCGCCCTCCAGCGGGACGTGAAACGGGCCGCCGAAGGCGAGGACGTGACCTCGATCCAGGAACTCGACGACGTGGTATTCAAGATCTGGTTCCGCCCCATCGAGCGCGACGGCGAGGTCGAGCGCGTCATCGGCGTCACCATCGACATCACCCAGCAGAAACGCCAGGAGCGCCGAATAGAAGCGATGAGCGACGCCACGAACGACCTCATCGACGCCCGGTCGCCGGCCGCGGTCGGCCGGACCGTGATGGACATCGCCGGGGACGTACTGGACGAGCCGCTGTCCGGCATCTGGACGTGCGACGAAGACGCCGAGGTGCTCGAGCCGCTCGCGGCGACCGACAGCGTCCTCGACGCGATGGACGCGACGGACGCCACCGACGCACTCCCGACCATCGGCCCCGGAACGACCGAGATGTCCGTGTTGGAGGACGGATCGGTTCGCGTGGTCGATGACTACGCGGCGCTCGACGACCCCGCACAGCAGGACGCGCCGCTCGGGACCGTTGCGATGGTCCCGCTGGGCGAGTTCGGGATGTTGCACGTGGGCTCCGGTGCGGTCGAACCGTTCTCGGACGCGGACCTGAACCTCGTGCGAATCCTGGCCGGGAACGCCGAGGCGGCACTGGAGCGGGCCGAGCGCGAGCAGGAACTCGCGACCCACCGCCAGGAACTCGAACGCTCGAACGAGAGCCTGCAGCAGTTCGCGTACATCGCCTCCCACGACCTGCAGGAACCGCTGCGTATGGTGTCGAGCTACGTGGACCTGCTCGAAACGGAGTACGGTGAGGAGCTGGACGGCGAGGCCCGGGAGTACATGGACTTCGCGGTCGACGGCGCCGAGCGGATGCAGGCGATGATCGAGGCCCTGCTCGCGTACTCCCGCGTCCAGACACAGGGCGAGGAGTTCACGCGGACCGACACGGCGGCGGTCGTCGACGAGACCCGCCGCGACCTGAGCCTCCGCATCGAGGAGACCGGCGCCGAGGTGCGAGCGAGTCACCTCCCGACCGTCGAGGCCGACCGCACGCAGCTCGGACAGCTCTTCCAGAACCTGATCGAGAACGCTATCGATCACGCCTGCGACGGGATGCCGACGGTCGAAATCACCGCCCAGGAAGGCGACGAGAGCATCGAGTTCGCCGTGGCCGACGACGGCGTCGGCATCCCCGAGGCGGACCAGGAGCGGATTTTCGAGATATTCAAAAGCGGCCACCGCGGGAGCGAGGTGCCCGGCGGCACCGGGATCGGCCTCGCGGTCTGTGAACGGATCGTCCACCGGCACGGCGGCGACATCTGGGTCGATTCCGCGCCCGGCGACGGTGCCACGTTCCGGTTCACGATTCCGAAGACGACGGAGACGACACTACCATGATAGCGACTGACAGATGCCGACGGCGACGTACCGACCCGTGGGACCGGAGGGCGCTCTCGTGACCGACCAGCGGACCCAGCCCATCGAGATCCTGCTCGCCGAGGACAACCCCGGTGACGTGAAACTCACGAGGAAGGCCTTCGAGAACGGAAACGTGCTGAACAACCTCCACGTCGTCGAGGACGGCGTCGAGGCGATGAAGTTCCTCCGCCAGGAGGGCGAGTACACCGACGAACCGCGCCCGGACCTGGTCCTTCTGGACCTGAACATGCCCCGCAAGGACGGGAAGGAGGTCCTGGAAGACGTGAAATCGGACCCGGAACTGCGCCGGATTCCGGTGGTCGTCTTGACCAGTTCCTCGGCCGAGGAGGACGTGGTGAAGTCGTACGACCTCCACGCGAACGCCTACCTGACCAAACCGGTCGACTTCGGTGGCTTCATCGACGTGGTCGAGCGCATCGAGGACTTCTGGTTGACGGTCGTGAAGACGCCGTCGGAGTGACCGATGGGGTTCCAGCAGAACATCGAAGAGGTCCTCCTGATCGAGGACAATCCCGGCGACGCGAAGCTCCTCGAACTGACGTTCCGGGACGAGAGTTTCACCGGTCTCGTCAGCCCGGACGACATCACCCACGTCGAGTCGCTGGCTGCGGGCCGTGATGAACTGGCGGCGACGGACTATGACGTGGTCTTTCTCGACCTCGGGCTTCCCGACAGTTCCGGGCTGGAGACGCTCGACCGACTGATGGCCGACGAGCCGGAGACGCCGGTGATCGTGCTCACGGGACTCGACGACCAGGAACGGGCGATCCAGGCCATCCAGAGCGGGGCGCAGGACTACCTCGTCAAGGGGGAGATAACCGGCGACTCGCTGTCGCGGTCGCTTCGGTACGCCATCGAACGCCGCAAAGGGACCCGGGAACTGGAGCGGACGAAAGAGCGGATGGAGTTTTTCAACTCCATCCTCCGGCACGATATGCTCAACGGGCTGAACGTCATCAAGATGCGGGCGGAGATACTCGAAGAACGGCTGGACGGCGACGACGGCGAACAGGCCGAGACCATCGTCCACTGGAGCGACAACATCATCGACCTCACGGCGAAGGTCCGCTCGACGCTGGACACGCTGACCGCCGACGACGAACCGGAACTGGAGGCGATGGCGCTCGGGCCGCTCGTTGAGGCCGAAGCCGAGCGCGTCCGCGGAAAAGCCGACGACGTCAGTATCGACATCGAGGTCCCGGAGGTGACGGTGCTGGCCGACGACCTCCTGAGCGACGTGCTGGGGAACATCTTGACCAACGCGGTCGAACACGGCGGCGCGAGCGGTGGTGGCCCCGGTACCGACGCGGACGCGTCGGCCGACCCGGGCGTCAGCATCGAGGTCCGCGCTGAGCGGACGGACTCGACCGTCAGAATTTCTATCGCGGACGACGGGCCGGGATACCCGGAGAGCGCACGCGAGCGGGTCTTCGAGCGAGGAGAGACTGGTACGCAGTCGACCGGGACCGGCTTCGGCCTCTACTTCGTCGGCGCGATGGTCGATACCTACGGCGGGTCGGTGGAGATCGGGGACAGCGAGGCAGGCGGCGCGAAAGTCGTCCTCGAACTCGCGGCGGCGTGAGACGACTCACCCCACTCGTCCGGTTCGCCGCCTCGATTCACCACCAACGTTCTTGATTTGCCGTGCAGTACGACCGACCGTGACGCTCCTGCGGTCGTTCACTGTACTCGACGTGATCTTCCTGGCAGCAGTGGCCGGTTTCGTCATCGCGAGCGGGAGCAGACGCGTCGGAACGTGGCGCTATGGACCGGCCATAACAGCCGCCGCGTGGCTTCTGTTCGGAGGCTTCTGGACGGCGACTGGGGTCGACTATCTCGCGACCGGGCGCTCCTTCCTGGGCGTCGTCAGCGTGGTCGCGGCCGGGGTAGCCGTCTACGGCGGGTCGCTCGTCGCCCGCCACCGACAGGTCGGCTGGCGCCTGACGAGGGCGTTCGCAGTCATGGGGTTGCTGTTCGTTCCGTTTCAGTTTCTCCTCCCGGTGTATGGGGCCGGACTGTCGCTGGTCGCGGGGCACACGGGCGCACTCCTCTCTGCGCTCGGATTCTCACCCGTCTTCGCACACGGCGCCGGCGGGGCTGCGAACCTGGTGCTGTTCGAGGGACGGCCGCCCACGCACGGAATCAGAATCGTCTCGGCCTGTACGGGAATCAGCGGGATCGCGTTGTTCGTCGGTCTCATCGCTGCGACCGACGCGCCGGTCCGTCGACGGCTGGTCGCGTGTCTCCCTGTCGGTGTCGCGATCTACGTGTTGAACCTCGTTCGGACGGCGTTCGTGGCGGGCGCGCTCGCTGGTCGATGGTTCGCCGATGTCGGCACCTGGGTCTTCGGTGCCGCCGATCCGGCCCTCGCGTCCTACTACGTCGCGGAGTACGTGATCGCACAGGCACTGGTCGTCCTCGTCCTCCTCGGCGTGTACCTGGCCGTGAGCAGGTGGCTCCCCGAACTCGGTAGCTTCGTCGGCGGCATCGTCTCGTCGCTGGAACGTGACATGCAGCCCATCGTTCAGCGCCGATAGAAACGGCGCAGGCCAGCCCCGAGGAGAACCGCAACCAGCACTGCGACGGCGCCGAAGCCCGGGACGGGTTGGGGTTGGCCGGACTTCGTGAGTGTCGCGCTCGCGCCGTCGTCGTCGGTCACTCTGAGGGTGACATCGCCGGTGGCGGTGCCGAAAGTTCCCGTGGTGTATACCGGATCTGTCGTATTCCCCTCGAAGTTCCCGTCCCCGTCGGTATCCCACTCGTAGTAGGCTATCGAGCCGTCCGGGTCGGTCGACGCGCTCGCGTCGTACTCGATACCGAAAGATATCGTGGTCGACGAGAACGACGGCTCCGGGGGTTGGTTCGGCGGGCCACGGAGCGTCACCCGGCGCTCGAACACGGGCGCGCCGGAGGGCGTGTGGAATACCTTGACGACGGCACTCCCGGTCGGGTACGCCCCCCCGAAGACCCGGCGCTCGCCGACCGAGAAGGAGCCCGGGTCACCGCCGACGTGGACGCCGTCCATGACGCTCCGCCGGAACGTCTCGCCGGACTCGTTGCGGACGACCAGTCGCAGGTCCGGCGGGTCGACCGGGTCGCCGTAGGCGTGGGTCAACACCAACCCGTCCCGGGACTCGCTCACCTCGAACTCCATGGTGGGTGCCGACCTCGTGTCCTCGAGGATCGGGAAGACGAGAATGACGACCAGTACGGTGACGGAGATCGCGAGTCCGGCCAGTAACAGCGTTCCGGTGACTTCCGACTGAGCACGTCCGCTGAGTGACACTACCCGGTGAGTCGTGAGCCGGCAAATAGTGTTTTTTGTGCGTTTCGGTCGTCGAGACGGCTCAGTCCGGACGCTCCAGCCGGAAGCGGTCGCTCGTTCTCGCGTACCAGTTCCCCGCCAGTCGCCCGACGGCGTCGACTCGCTCCACGTCGAGGTTCCCCTCGTCGGTCGTCAGTGCGTCGTCGACGTGGGCGAGGACGATCTCGCCGAGCACCATCGTCGACGCGCCCACCTCGACGTGGTCGTACAGTTCACACTCGAAGGTTATTTCGGCGGCGGCGACGCGGGGCGGCGTCACCTTCTCGGACGGCGCCCGTTCGAGGCCGGCGTGGTCGAACTCGCTCTCGTCGGGCGGGAGCGTCGCGCTCGTCTCGTTCATCGCCTCGGCGAGCGGTTCGGTGACGACGTTGACGACGAACTCGCCGGTCTCGACGGCGTTGCGCGCGGTGTCTTTCGGGCCGTCGGCGGTGTTCGCCGGCGCGAACATGAGTATCGGTGGCTGCACGGTGACGACGTTGAAGAAACTGTAGGGCGCGAGGTTGTCGACGCCGTCCTCACTCGTCGTGGAAATCCAGCCGACGGGTCGGGGCACGACCGCGCCGGTCATCGTCCGGTACAGCGACCGCTCGTAGGTATCGGGGTCGATCTTCACTGTCGGGTCGCTCCGTTGCTGTCGGTGTCATGGCTGGCGTCGCGAGTAGCGGTGGGTGGGGAACGCACGGCCGACCCTTGGAGGGGGGCCTAGAAGAGTCCGACGCCCACGGCGTAGGGCCAGGCGGTGGTGCCCAGCGCGAGGAAGGCCAGCGCGGCCCCGAACATGGTGACGTTCTTGAGGAACTGCGTCATCTCGCTCTGCTGGTCCTCCTCGGGTGCGGCCCAGAAGTCGTGCATGACGGGCGTCGTCGCGAGCAGGAACACGGCGACTGCACCGGCACCGACGACGGGGTAGACCCCCGCGGCGATGGAGAGGCCGCCGAACAGCAACATCCCGCCGCTGGAGGGGACGGCGAGACCGGCCGCCGGGACGCCCTTGGCTTTCGCGTAGGGGACCATCTGCCCGGTGTTCACGAAGTGGTTGACGCCCATGAACGCCACGACGAGGCCGAACGCGAGGCGCGCGATGAGGAAGGCGATTCCGGCGCCCGCGGACTCGAAGGCCATCAGGCGCTCATCCCCGCGAGAGCCGTCGGTGGCACAGTACGGCGGTCGCCGACAGGTAGTTCCACACTGATACTCGGTTGCAATTGGATACTCAGTTTCATTGCGTTACCTGGTACGAATGCGAACCTATATATCCCTTCCCGGACATACCTGATACCAGGTAACACCGATGTCTGCCGACGCCAACCCCGACGCCTGTCCCATCGTCGAATCGCTCGAACAGATCGGCTCGCAGTGGCGGCTGATCGTCCTCCACGACCTCCAGGAGGGCGAGAAGCGGTTCAACGAACTGAAGCGGTCGACGGAGGCCAGCTCGCGGACGCTCTCCCGCGTACTGGACGACTTGGAGGAGATGGGCTTCGTCGCCCGGCGGCTGGAGGAGGACGCGCCGGTCGCGTCGTACTACCGGCTCACCTCGAAGGGGGAATCGCTGTGTCCGGTCTTCGACGAGATCGAGGACTGGGCCGACGACTGGCTCGGGGACGCCGCCGTCGAAGACCCAGAGGGTCAGCCCGTCCGACCGGCGTCACAGTAGGCCGACCGACGGACACAAGCGCGGGGGGTGCGAACGGCCAGTCATGTCCAGCGACATCCAGATGATCGTCGCCTACATCCGACCGTCGAAGCTCGACGACGTGAAGCAGGCCCTGGCTGGGGCGGGCGCGCCGTCACTGACCGTCTCGAACGTTCGCGGGCGCGGGAATCAGCCGGCCGAGAAAGGGCAGTGGCGCGGCGAGGAGTACGTGGTCGACCTGCACGAGAAGGTCAAAATCGAGTGCGTCGTCGCCGACATCCCGGTCGACGACGTGGTCGACGCGATCAGCGACACGGGCTACACGGGCGAGCCGGGCGACGGGAAGGTGTTCGTTCTCGACGTCGCGCAGGCCCACCAGATCAGGACCGGGAAGGAAGGCCCCGACGCGGTCTGACGGTGCCGGGTGGGACGACACGCAAGTGGTTTTACATCGGTCGCGTCCCTAGGAGGGGTGCCTATGGGACGTAAACGAGGCAAGCACGCGAAACGGGGCGCAGCGACCGGAGCGACCGTGGGTGCCGTCGCCGGTAGCCCGCTCGGCCCGTTCGGGGCCGGCGTCGGTGCCGGGTTCGGCGGCGCCGTCGGCTATCTCGCCGGCGACGCTCGCGACAAGGTGGAGTCGAAGCTCTGTCCCGGCCGGTGAGTCGACGAGTGAGTCAGTCGTGGCTGTCGGGGTAGGCCCGCGCCAGCAGATCGGGCTGTGCGTTCAGCCGCTCGCGGATGGGGTCGATGACGTCGGAGATGTATTCGCCGGCGGCGGGCTTGAGATCCGCCGGGTGGAGGTCACCGCCGACGAAGCCCGTCTCCAGTTCCTCGTAGGACTCGAAGACGATGTCGCCGCCGTACTCGTCGGGGCGCTCGACGACGAAATCCTCACCGCGGTCGTCCAGGATCGGGAAGACGAGATAGCGGAGGTACTCCAGGACACCGTTGTCCTCGACCTCGCCCTGGGGGCAGTACGCGCCCTCGATCTTTTCGACCACATCGTCGGGCTCGTCGGTGAGGTTCACTTTCGAGCCGGCGTCGGAGGCGCTCATCTTGCCGCCGGAGAGGCCCGACAGCAGGGGGGCGAACAGACAGACCGGCGCGTCGTGGCCGTGGTCGGGGAGGAGTTCGCGGCCGAGCATGTAGATGCCGCGCTGGTCGATGCCGCCGTAGGCGATGTCGGCGTCGAGGGCCTTCACGTCGAGGCTCTGCATCAGCGAGTAGACGAGGCCGCCGAGGTTCGGGCTCTCGCTCTCGCGGACGACCTCGCTGCCGGCGCGCTGGGCACGGGCGACGGTCGTCTCCGCGGCCATCCGGTACATATCGAGGGTGTACTCCTCGTCGAGCTGGAACTCCCGGCCGCGGACGAAGGTCACGTCGTCCGGGTCGGCGCCGGTCGCTTCGAGCATCCCCCGAATCGCCTCCTCGTAGTACTCGCTGCGGGCGTCGAGCAGGTCCCAGGGGCTCTTCTCGCTGTCGAGGTGGGCGTGCAGGTCGGCGATGAGGACGGTCACGTCGAGGTCGGCCCGGACGAAGTCGGCGAGCTTGCGGATGGTCGTGAAGTGACCGATGTGCATCTCGCCGGTCGGCGCGTAGCCGATGTAGGCCGACGGCGACTCCTCGGCGAGCAGTTCCTCGAGTTCGTCCTCGGTCACGACCTCCTCGGTGTAGCGCCTGACGAGGCGTGTCCGCTCGGCGGCGTCCATACCCGAGGTTCCCGGTGCCGGCGATTAAAACCTTGTCAGTCCGTCCGGCGTGGTCCCGCTGGACCGGACGCCCCGCCGAAACGGACAGGCACAAGCCGGGCCGACCCCTAGCGGGGGTATGTACACGGGAAAGACGGAGAAGCCCTGTTGTCTGTGCGGGAACCCTGACACCGTGTCCCGGATCGATATCCCGCCGCGTGCCGTCCAACTGCTCGACAAGAGCGGCCCCATCGCGTGGCAGGACATCGTCGGTGAGGTCTCGATCTACTTCTGTGAAAGCGACTGGGAGACCGTCACCGATCTCGTGCTCGATGCCGGGATGAGCCCGCTCTCGCGGTGTAACGCCGCCCGTGCCGACTTCGACCTCCGGGAGGACTTCGAGGCGTTGCTCAACGACGTGCGCGACGAACCAGACCAGCAGCCGCTGGAAACGGAGATGCGCGAAGAGAGCGAGCAGGTCATCGCGGAGTACGAGTCCGACGACCACATCGAGGTCCGCGACCTCGTCGAAGCCCGGGTCGTCACGTGGGCGCTGGACGACCTCGCGGCCGAGGCCTGACGGGACGGCCCCTGTCACAGGACCGACGAGGGCCTGCGCAGGACGACGATGCAGGCGATCACGGCGGCCGCGGCCAGGGCGGCAAGCGTCGTCCCTTCGACCGGGACTCCGGCCGTGGTCGTCACCGCCGAGAGGAAAGTAAACGTGAGAAACACCGGGAGGACGAAGGCGACGGCGTAGAGCCAGGGCGTCCCGGCCAGGCGTGCGAGCCTGCCGGCGCCGAGTTCGTACTCCTCGAGTGCGTCCCGGCCGAGGACCCAGCCGTCGAACAGCAGGAAGCCGACGAGGCCGGCGGTGAGTGCGAGGTTCGCTATCGTGTCCGCGAGCAGGGCGAACGCCGACGGCGAGAGCGCGGCGACGGTGCCGGTCGCGAGGAACCCGCTGCCGACGAGCGCGGTCGACCGTCCCCGGGAGACCCCGTACTCGTCGACCAGGAAGGCGACGGGGACTTCGAGCAGGCTGATCGCCGAGGAGAGCGCGGCGAGAGCGATGACGGCGAAGAAAGCTATCCCGATGACGCGGCCGTAGGGCAGGCTCGCGAACGAACCGGCGAGGCTGATGAACAGGGCACCGGGGCCACCACTCCCGGGCGCGACGTCGAGCGCGAAGAGGACCGGGAAGATCGACAGGCCGGCGAGGAGGCCGATGCCGGTGTTGAGTCCGGCGATGATCGTTCCGTCCGCCGCGAGCGAGCGGTCCTCGTCGAGATAGGAGGCGTAGGTGACCATCACGCCCGCACCGACCGAGAGGGTGAACAGGGCCTGGCCGGCGGCCGCCGCGAGCACGTCGAGGAAGTTCTCCCGGAGGTAGGCCACGTCGAGCGCGAGATAGAAATCGTAGCCGGCCCCCGCGCCGGGGAGCGTGGCCGCCCAGGCCGCGAGACCGACCAGCACGACGACGATGGCCGGCACCATCACCGTCGTCGCGAGTTCGATCCCGCGGTCCACGCCGGCGTAGACGACCGCGGCCGTCACGGCGAGAAAGAGGACGTGAAAGCCGACGGCACCGAGTCCGTGGTCGATGGCGGCGAAGTACTGGGCGGGCGCGTCGAAGTACGCGCCGGTCGCGCTCCCGACGAGATAGCGGACGATCCACCCGCCGACGACGGTGTAGAAACTGAGCACGACCACGGACGCCAGCAACGGGACGGCGCCGAGCGCCCGCCAGTTGCGGCCGGCCAGCGCCTCGAACGCGCCGACCGTGCTCGTGCGCGCCCGGCGACCGATGACCAGTTCACCGAGGAGCCCCGGCACGCCAACGAGGACGATCACCGCGAGATACAACACGAGGAACGCGGCCCCGCCGTTCTCGGCGGTGAGCCACGGGAACCGCCAGACGTTCCCGAGACCGACCGCACTGCCGACGGCGGCCAGAATGAAGCCGATCCGGGTGCGCCACGAAGCTCTCGTCATCGCCGAAGTCTGCCAGTCGACAGTGAAAAGACTGACGAGACGGGTCAGAACGGCGCGAACGCGGCCGGGTCGGAGCCGAGAAAGAGGTCCTGGAAACCGAGTACGAGCGTGAGCAGGACCCCCGCCGGGACGACGAGGCG
Organism: Halorientalis marina; assembly: GCF_023028345.1. Lineage (GTDB taxonomy): Archaea > Halobacteriota > Halobacteria > Halobacteriales > Haloarculaceae > Halorientalis > Halorientalis marina. The sequence goes on from NZ_CP095487.1 coordinate 2,124,307, forward strand.
GAGGACCCACAACCAGAGCGGGCCGAACCGCGAAAGGTCACCTGCTCCCTCGCGGAGTTCGTCGACGGCGTCCGCGGCGAGAACCCAGCCGACGAAGACGACCATCGCCAGGACCGACAGCGGGAGAAAGAGGCTGTACGCGAAGGTGTCGAACCAGGTGAGCCACGCCGTGTCCATCGCCGACGGAAGGCCGAGGACGAACAGCCCGACCCCGACGCCGAGGGCGAGTTTCGGCCGGGAGTAGCCGTAGTTGTCGGTCACGTACGCGACGGAGACTTCGAGCAGGCTGATCGCCGAGGAGAGCGCGGCGATGAGGACGACGGCGAAAAAGAGGACCCCGAGAACGCGGCCGAAGGGCAACTGTGCGAAGCCGCTGGCGGTGGCGACGAACAGCGCCGACGCGCCGCCTTCCGCGCCCGGCTGGATGCCGTTCGCGAAGAGGATGGGGAAGACGACGAGGCCGGCGAGTACGCCGATGAGGGTGTTGGTGACGACGATGACGCCCCCGTCGAACGGGAGGTCGTCGTCCTCGTCGATGTACGAGGAGTAGGTGAGCATGATAGCCATCCCCAGCGAGAGCGTGAAGAAGGCCTGGCCGACGGCGAAGGGAACGACGCTGCCCGCGTTGGCGAGCATCACGTCGAGGTCGGGCGAGAGGAAGTAGCCGTAGCCGGCCATCGCGCCGTCGAGCGTGGTCACCCACGCCGCGAGGACGATCATCAGGATGACGATACTCGGGACCATCAGTTTGGTCGCCTTCTCGATGCCGTCCTCGATGCCGAGGGCGACGATGCCGACGGCGACGGACAGAAAGAGGAATTGGGCGAGGACCGCCTCGGGGCCGGACGAGACCGCCCCGAAGTAGGCGGCCGGGTCGCCGAAGTACGCGCCGGTGGCGCTCCCGAGGATGTACCGCATGACCCAGCCGCCGACGACGTTGTAGTACGAGAGGATCCAGAAGCCGGTCGCGACGCCGACGACGCCGATGAACCGCCACTCGCGGTGGCCGAGACGCTCGAAGGCGTCGATGGCGTTGATGTGCGTCCGGCGCCCGACGACGAACTCGGCCAGCAGCGCCGGGAAGCCCACGAGCAATACGGCCACGAGGTAGAAGACGACGAAGCCCGCGCCGCCGTTGGCGGCGGTCTTGAACGGGAACTGCCAGAGGTTCCCCAGTCCGACCGCGCTGCCGATGGCCGCGACGAGAAAGCCGACACGCGTCGCCCAGGTTTCGCGTTCGGTCATACCACCGCCGGGGTACCGCAGCCCGGGGCATAACCCCTGCGAAACGACCCGCCGGGGAGTGCACAACGTCGGCGGAGAGTGGGCGTTCCTGTCCGTTCGAAGCCCGCGGACGGCGCCGCCGGCCGACCGGTGAATACACCTACGCCTCGCCGTAGACGGGCACCGCGGCACCGCTCGTGACCCCCGTCGCCTCCGAGCAGAGCGCGAGGACGGTGTCGGCGATGTCGGCGGGGTCGACCCACGACTCGTGGTCGGCATCGGGCATCATCTCCCGGTTCATCGGCGTGTCGATTACGGACGGCATGACCGCGTTCGCCCGGACGGTGCCCCGGTTCTCCTCGGCGACGGTCTCGGTCAGGCGACGCACGCCGGCCTTCGAGGCGCGGTAGATGCCGTCGCCCTCGCCGCCCTCCAGCGAGGACCGCGAGGAGACCGAGACGATGGCGCCCTCGGCCTCCTGGAGGTGTGGGAGGGCGTGTTTCGAGGCCAGGAACATCGTCTTGAGGTTGACGTCGAAGAGGAAATCGAAGGTGTCCTCGTCGGTCTCGTGGAGCGGGTCCCCCCCACGCCACGTGCCCGCGACGTTACAGAGCGCGTCGAGGCGACCGTGTTCGTCGATCACGGTGTCGACGACGCGTTCGACGTCCCCCTCGTCGGTGAAATCGCCCTGGTGGTAGCAGACGCGGTCGGGGTCGAGGCCGAAGTCCTCGCTCTCGGGACCGACCACGTCCGCGCCGCACACCTGTGCGCCGGCGTCGTCGAACGCTTTCACGACCGCGCTCCCGAGCGATCCGCCCGCGCCGGTGACCAGTACCACCCTGTCGTCGAAGTCGAACTCGACTGGCATACTCACATCCCGGGCCTGCTGGCGCATAAACGTACGTCACACGAACGGGTCGAACCGGGCCGTGTCGCTCCGTCCCCCGGGCGGGGGCGAAACGGGGGAAAATCATTTCTCGACACGGGGTGGAGTACGACCGTGCGCTGTATCGCCCATCGCGGCTTCGCTGAGACGTACCCGGAGAACACGGTCGCGGCCGTTCGCGGCGCGCTGGACGACACTGGGCACGTCGAGATCGACGTGCGGCGGTGTGGTTCGGGCGATCTCGTCGTCATTCACGACGAACGGGTCGACCGCGTGACCGACGAGAGCGGACCGGTAGCCGACTTCTCCCGCGCGGAACTGGACGCGCTGGACGTGCTCGACTCCGGCGAAGGCGTCCCCGCGCTCGAAGCGGTGTTCGAGGCCGCGCCCGACGCCGAGTTCGTCCTCGAACTCAAGGAGTCGGGGCTGGCCGCCGACGCGCTCGACCTCGCCGACGACCTCGACGTCTCCGTCACCGTCTCGGCGTTCGATATCGAGGTACTCGAGTCCGCGGCGGCGGTCGGTGACGCCCCGCTCGCGTACCTCGTCACCGACGGCGAGGCGCGGACGGGCCTGGAGACGGCGGCAGCCCTCGACTGCGCCGCTATCCACCCACACTGGACGGCCTGTGTCGACGAGTTCGTCGCCGAGGCACACGAGCGGGACCTCCAGGTCAACGCCTGGACGGTGCCGTCGCGTCGCGACGCGAGCGCCCTCGAATACGTCGGCGTCGACGGCCTCATCGTCGACCGGCCCGAGGTCGTCTCGGAGCGCGAGTAAGTCGGTCCGCGGAAGTGATCGGTGCCCCGACCGGCGGTCGCCGGCCGCCGTCAGAGCCCGCCCACGTTCTGCCGGAGCTTGATCGTGGCCGTCATGAGTGCCGTCGCGGTCATGATGACGAACACGACCTGGACGTGGCGGACGATTGCCACGTCGAGGCCCGCGAGAGTCGCGAGGTCGACGACGAGCACGAGCACGCCGAAGGTCGTCACCGGCAGGAGGTGTCTGAGCAGGGAGTCGATCATCGTCCCCTGGACCGAGGCGTCACCGAGCTGGCGGTGGCCGTAGGTCAGCCCGTATCCGGAAACGACGAGCGCGCCGATCCCTTCGACGACGGTCGACGCGACCCCGGAGCCGACGACGACGGCGGTGACGACGGCCCCGGTCGCGCCGACGGCGAACCCGGTGTCGATGGCGCGGTGGCGGCCCGTCGCCGCGGCGCCGCCGTCGGGCGAGGCCGTCGCGTTGGCCCACACCTCCCGCATCGTCAGCGAGACGAGCAACAGGAACCCGAGGAGGACGCCGTCCCGGAACGGCGTGGCGATGGCCGTCGGTTGCGTGACCGCAGTCGCCGCCTCGACGACGCCCAGCAGACCGTAGACCGCGGCCGTCGCGCCGACGAGCGTCAGGTACGTCCAGAGCCGCTCCTGGCTCTCGATGCCGACGGCACGGCGGTTGAGGTAGGCGTAGAGCCCGAAGCGCACGCCCAGCACGGCCATGAGGCTGAAAGCGATGAAGAAGACGAACGCGAGACCGGCGTCCGTGGCGAACACGGACTGGACGGGCACCGCGGTCATGCGTCGTCACCGAGTCCCCTGTTGAGGTCCGCGACGAGGTCCGTCACGGCCTCGTAGCGAGCCAGTTTCTGTTTCGCCGTCGCCTTCGCGACGAGCTCGTCGACCCACGAGGGCACCTCCGGGTTGACCTCGCTCGGCGGCGGCGGCCGCGCGGAGAGGACGCCCGTGCGGACCTCCTCGTACGTGCCCCGGAAGGGTGCGCGGCCCGTGACGAGGTAGTACAGCACCGCGCCGAGGTGATACACGTCAGTGGAGTGGTCGACGGTTCCGTACTTCCGGTCGAAGTACTCCGGTGCCGCGAACCGTGGGTCGAGGTAGTCCGACGGCTCCCGGAAGGAGCGGACGGCGTCGAGCAGGCCGACGTTCGTGAGCAACGGGGCGGGCCGGTCGGCCATCGTCGTCCCGGGATAGACCACGTTGTAGGGGTCGATTCCGGTGTGGACGACGCCGCGCCCGTGCGTGTGAGCGACGGCTTCGGCCAGGCGGAGCGCGTTCCAGAGGCCGTCCGTGTAGCTGAGGTCGACCCGGTCGTAGAGCGTCTCGTCGGCGTACTCGGTCGCGATCCAGAGCCCCGGCTGCTCGCCCCAGTCGTAGAGGGTCGCCACGAGATCGTGGTCGTCGACGGCCGCCCACTCGGCGAGTGCGTCGCCGACGGCCGCGACGAAGGCGTCGCCGTCCTCCTCGGGCACCGCGAACGTCCGGACTGCGATACCCTCCGCCTCGCCCCCGGCGACCGCGCGAGTCCGGTAGATCGTCGTGTAGCGCCCCTCCGTGGGCGGCGCGACGAGGTGGAGTTCGTCGAACCGGCTCTCCGCGGCGATGCGGTCGAGCCCGACGGCCGTCGCCGCTCGCTCCAGCGCCTCGGCCCGGTCCCGTCGCTTGGCGGCCTCGCTGTCCGCCTCGTCGTCGTCGGCGTCGCCGCTGGTCAGGGCTTCGACGAGCGCGTCGGGGTCCACGTCGCGTTCCTCGACCGGCGGGCCGCCGACGGCTTCGCCCTCCTCGCGGTAGATACGCCGGGGACCCGCCCCGCCCTCACCGGGGACTTGCGTCCGGCCGATGTCGCGGTTCGTCTCGGACTGGCCGTAGTAGTTGCTCCGGGCGAACCCGCGTGATATCTCGACGTGTCTGGTCCGTTCCTCGCGTTCCGCCGCGGCGTCGGCGATGCTGAGGAGGACCTCCCGGACCCGGTCGGGGTAGCGCTGTCTGAGATACGCGAGCGCGTGTCGTGTCTCCAGGTTCTCCGCGTCGTCTGCCAGCCTGTCGACGAGCCGCCAGGTGAGCGGCTCCACCGTCTCGGGGACCGCATCCGCGACGAGACAGACGCCGAACGCGGCCTGAAGTCGCGTCCGGCGGTCGCCGGCGTCGAGCGCGCTCAGCAGGGCCGGGAGTGCCCCCTCAGACCCCTCCGCATCGACCAACACGTCGCTCACGACCGCCGCCACGTCCGCTCGTCCGTCGGAACCACGCGCTGTCATCGGCCCGCTCTCTACACCCCCCTTCGAAACGGGCCGTTATGTGGGTTTTGCCGGTTTCCCCGTGCCGAACCCGGGTTTCCGTGACCAGCGTTTATATCGGCCCCCCGTCATGGTGGGGGTATGGAGATCAACGACGACCACATCCCTGAAGAGCAGTTCGCCGAGTGTCTCGCCGCAATGCCACAGCCCTGTGTCGAAATCGTCGTCGACGGACCGGACGGCGGCGTCCTGCTGGTCAAGCGAACTAACCGGCCGGCCCAGTGGGAGTGGTTCTGGCCCGGCGCCCGCCTCTACAGGGGCGAGGAACTCCGGCCCGCCGCTCGCCGCATCGCCCGCGAGGAACTCGGGATTCAGGTCGGCGTCCGCGAACTGCTCGGCGCACAGTCCCACTTCTGGGAGGAGTCGTCGGTCGAGGGGCTGGACGACCGCCACACCGTCAACGTCGTCTTCCACGTCGAACCGGTCGACGAGGACCCCGAAATAGAACTCGACGACCAGCACAGCGACTATCGGTTCCTGCAGGAACCCGAGCGCGGCCTCCAGGAGTACGTTCAGGCCTACATCGACGATTACGACCTGCTCGACTGACCCCGGTACCCGTCGCGTGTCGCCGCGACACTTATGCCCCGGCGACCACTGTCGAACGACATCGTGATTCGATCCGCGTCCAGCACGCTCGGTCACCGTTCCGGCAGGGGTGGATAGCTTGCTCGCGAAGGCTGCCGAGACGGTCCGTGTCTTCCTCAACTCTCGCCCCTCGCTCCGTGGACTCTGGGCGAGCCGGAACCCCTCGTTCGACCGCGCTCACGCCATCCTCCCGTCGAACGCCGTCGTCGGCGAGCCGGTATCGCTGACGACGCAGGTCTGGGACGAGTACGAACGGCTCTATCCCGAGTTCGACGGCGAGTTCGCCGTCGACTCGACCGATCCCGACGCGACCCACCCGGCGGGCATCGACTTCGGGTCCATCTCCGACGGCGTCCGCTCGGACGACGGGATCACCTTCGAGACGCCGGGGATACAGTACCTCACGTTGTCCCGCGGGGGCGAGCGGTTCGTGAGCAACCCCGTCGACGTGACCGCGGCGGAGCCCGACCGGCGGACCTACTGGGGGGACATCCACCTCCACTCGCGGCTCTCGGACGGGGCGGGGAGCATCGGGAAGGGGATGCGATTCGGACGCGACGTGATGGACCTCGACGTGGTGGCCTACACGGACCACGACACGATGGGGTTTTTCATCCCGCCACAGCTCCAGCGCCGGCGGATGCACCGGCGGTACTTCGAGGAGATGAAAGCCGCCACTCACGAGTATCACGACCCCGGTGAGTTCGTCACGCTGTTCGGCTACGAGTGGACCAAACAGCCCAACAAGGGCGGTCACATCAACGTCTACTTCGACGCGGCCGTCGACGAGGCGGAGCTGTTCGACTCGCTCGACCCGGCGACGAACACCTACGAGAAGCTGTGGCGACGCCTCGACCAGTGGCGCGAGCGGACGGGTAACGACGCCCTGACGATTCCACATCACACCGCGGAGAAGATGTACCCCTTCGACTTCTCGGCGATGGACTACGACGACGACCTCGCGCCGCTCGTGGAGGTCTACTCCCAGTGGGGCAGCAGCGAGATGCCGGGAGCCGCCGGGAACCCTGCGCCGCTGGAGATGGGCCAGGGCGAAGTCGAGACGCCGGGCCACTACGTGCAGGACGCACTGGCGATGGGCCACCGCGTCGGCATGATAGCGGGGGCGGACTACCACGGCCCGTTCCCGGGGCACTCCCTGATCCACGCCGACCCGCACTTCCCTGCGCTGTCGGAGTGGCGCGAGGACGGCGTCGGCTGGGGCCACATCTGGCGGCTCTGGAGCGAGGGGAGCTACCCCGGCGGGCTGACGGCGTTTCGCGCCCCCGAACTCACCCGCGAGGCCGTCTTCGATAGCCTTCGGAGCCGCCGCGTCTACGGCACGACACAGCCGGACCGGATTCTCGTGGACTTCGAGATCGACGGCGTCGCGGTCGGCGAACACGACAGCGAAGTCACGGTCCCGTCGGCCGAGTCGAGTCGGACCGTCTCCTGGCGCGTCGCCGGGACCGCACCGCTTTCGAGCGTGACGGTCGTCAGGAACAACGAGCCCTGGACGGTCGTCGAGGGCACCGACGACGCCGACGCCGACCTGGCGACCTACACGGCCGAGGGGTCCCGGACCGACGACGACCCGATAACGGGCATGGGGTTCGAGGAACAGGGGACCGACGCGGACTGCTACTACCTCCGCGTCCGGCAGGCGGACGGCGGAATGGCCTGGGCCGGCCCGCTCTGGGTCGCCGAGGACTGAGCGCCGGCGGTCTGTGTGTCAGGGCCGCAAACTCTATCAGACATGAGAATTGCGGGAGAACGGTTTACATTGGGTACGTCGTGAAATAGGGTAATGGCAACGGATCGGCTATCGCTTATGCCGGAGTTCATCAGGAGTCGGTACACGGCTCGACTGGGGTTCGCACTGGTGATCGCGATCCTCGTCGTCGTCGCGTCCGGGTTCGTCATCAGTCAGCAGGCACAGGCGACCCTGCGTGAGGACGTCCAGGACGACCTGATGACACTCTCGGATACGCGGGCACAGCAACTGGACACCTGGCTCCACTCGGTGAAAGGGCACGCTCGCACCACGTCGGGACAGTCGGTGTACGCGAGCGGCGACACGGCGGAACTGAACGGCGAGTTATCGGGACTGATCGACCGTGAGACGGTTCCGCGGGACGTGGTGGCAGTCCACGTCCTGGACACGGACAGTAACGAGATCGTCGCCTCCTCGAACGACCAGTTCGTCGGCGTCAGCCCGGCCGAACAGGGCGCACCGTTCGCGGACGATCCGCCCACATTCAGCGGCCCGGACGACACGTACGTCACCGAGCCGTTCGATATCGGCGTCGTCGACCACCCGATCATGACCGTGATGACGCCGGTCGACGGCGCGGAGGACCGGGTCATGCTCTACATGATCGATATGAAGTCCCGGACCGACGCGATCTCGGGCGAACAAGGCGAGACGTTCACGGTCGTCGTGAACGAGGACGGGCGGTACGTCTCCCACCCGAACGCCTCGAAGATCATGTCCGAACACGACGGGATGGTCGGCAGTGACGGGAACGAGAGCGGGTTCATGTCGGTCCAGCGTGACGGCGAGACCCTGCTGATGGCGACGACGGCCATGACGGAGGAAGACTGGACCGTGATGACCCACTCGCCGGCGGCCCAGGCCTACGCCCTCGGGCAACAGATCAACGCCGACCTGATCGGCCTCATCCTGCTCGCGGTCATCAACCTCGGACTCATCGGCGTGACCATCGGGTCGGGCACCGCGATCTCGCTCCGACGGCTGGCGAACCGGGCGGAATCGATGGCCGACGGTGATCTGGACGTCGACCTCCGCTCCGCCCGCGAGGACGAGATCGGCTCCGTGTTCGCTTCCTTCGACCGTATGCGTGACTCCCTGCGCGCCAACATTCGCGAAGCCGAGGAGGCCAAAACCGAAGCGGAGGAGGCCAGAAGCGAGGCAGAGGAAGCCAGAAGCGAGGCCGAGCGCGAACGCGAGGAAGCACGCGCGATCAACCAACAGCTCGAACGGAAAGCCGAGGAGTACGGGGACGTCCTCGGTGCGGTCGCGGCGGGCGACCTGACCGTCCGGGCCGACGCGGACGTGGACAACGAGGCGATGGCCGAGATCGCAGAGGCGATCAACGAGGCGATTTCCGACCTCGAAGCGACCATCGCGAACACCCAGTCGTTCGCCCAGAACGTCCTCGAATCCGGCGAGGAACTGGGCGAGAACGCCGAGGCCGTCAGCGAGGCCTCCGAACAGGTCAGGCAGTCGATCCGCGAGATCTACGACGGCGCGAGCGAACAGAGCGAGAGCCTGCTCGACGCCGCCGACGACATGGAGAACCTCTCCGCGACGGCCCAGCAGGTCGCTGCCTCCGCACAGCAGGTCGCCGAGACCTCCCGCAACGCGGCTGAAGTCGGGGAGACCGGCCGCGAAGCCGCCCAGGAGGCCATCCAGGGGATGAACGCAATCGAGTCCGAGACGGATGCGGCCGTCGCGGAGATGAACGCCCTCGACGACGAGCTGAGCGAGATCGGTGACATCGTGAACGTCATCACCGAAATCGTCGAGCAGACGAATATGCTCGCGCTGAACGCCTCCATCGAAGCCGCCCGCGCCGGCGAGGCCGGCGAGGGCTTCGCCGTCGTCGCCGACGAGGTCAAGAACCTCGCCGAGGAGACTCGCGACGCCGCCGAGGACATCGAGGACCGCATCGAGCGCGTCCAGGCGCAGGCGGGCGACACGGTCGACACGATGGAGACGACACAGGAGCGCATCACCGACGGCGTCGAGACGGTCGAACACACCGTCGACTCGCTCGAGAGCATCGTCGAGTACACGGAGGAACTGGACACCGGGATTCAGGAGATCGACGACGCGACGGCCGAGCAGGCCACGACGGCCCAGGAGGTCATGGAGGTGATCGACCACCTGACCTCCATCAGCGAGGAGACCTCCGCCCAGTCCAACACCGTCGCGGAGGCGGCCGACGACCAGAGCGATTCGATCTCGGAGGTCGCCGACAGCGCCGAAGGGCTCCGCGCCCGGGCAGAGGAACTGTCGAACCTCCTCGAACGGTTCGACGCGGACGCGATGAACGCGGCCGGCGCCGGCTCGACGACCACTGCGGCCACTGACGACGACTAACCATGAACATCACAACCTGGTTCCAGCTCGGGACGGTCGGAATGGTACTCGGAACGCTCGCGATGCTATGGGCGATGCGGCGCGTCCCCCGCGAGAAGTACCGCGAGAGTATGCTGTTGATCGCCGTCGGCGGCATCGCCGCCGTCGCGTACGCCATCCTATCGCTCGGCATCGGCACGATAACGGCCGCGGACGGCCACACCGTCTACCTCGCGCGCTACATCGACTGGCTGCTCACGACGCCGCTGAACGTCGCCTACCTCGTGGTCATCGCCGGCGCCTCGAAGCGCCTGCTCGCGGAGGTCGGCATCGTCCAGGCGCTGACCATCGTCTTCGGCATGGCCGGTGCCATCGTCGCGCCGCCGTTCAAGTGGGTCTTCTTCGCCATCGGCGGGCTCCTGTTCGCCCGGGTCCTCCAGTTGCTCTACGGCCCGGTCGCGGCCGAAATCCAGGGTGAGTCCGACTCGCTCGTGGGCCTCTACCGCAAACTCCTCAACTTCATCGCCGTCCTCTGGATGGTCTATCCCGTGACGTGGATTCTCGCGCCCTCGGGACTCGGGGTGATGGACCTGGAGACGCAGTCGCTGGTCATCTCGTACATCGACGTGGTCGCGAAGATCGGCTTCGGCCTCATCGCGCTCAACGGCCAGGCCGTCGCCTCGTATCTCTCCGCGTCGGACGAGGACGAACCGAACGACGCGGGCGGCACGAGCGGCGACGCGGTCGCTGCGGACTAACAGAGCGACGAACGGAGAAGCGGCCCGGCGTCAGCGGACGCCGATGGCTTCGATCTGTTCCTGATAGCGGTTCCGGATGGTGACTTCGGTGACCTGGGCCACGTCGGCGACTTCACGCTGGGTCTTTTTCTCGTTGCAGAGCAGCGAGGCGGCGTAGATGGCGGCGGCGGCGTAGCCCGTGGGCGACTTCCCGGAGAGGAGGCCTTTCTCGGCTGTCTCGTCGATGATCTCGTTCGCCTTCGACTGGACCTCCTCGCTGAGCCCGAGGTCGGAGGCGAAGCGTGGGACGTACTGCTTGGGGTCGACCGGCTCCATCTTCAGGCTGAGTTCCTGGGCGACGTACCGATATGTGCGGCCGATCTCCTTCTGCTCGACGCGGGAGACGTCTGAAACCTCCTCCAGCGAGCGCGGGATGCCTTCCTGGCGACAGGCGGCGTAGAGACAACTGGTGGCGACGCCCTCGATGGAACGGCCACGGATGAGGTCCTCGTTGAGCGCCCGTCGATAGATGACGGAGGCGACCTCCCGGACGGAGCGGGGCACACCCAGGGCGGAGGCCATGCGGTCGATCTCCGAGAGCGCGAACTGGAGGTTGCGTTCGCCGGCGTCCTTGGTGCGGATGCGCTCCTGCCACTTTCGCAAACGGTGCATCTGGGAGCGTTTCTCCGAGGAGAGCGACTGGCCGTAGGCGTCCTTGTCCTTCCAGTCGATCTGTGTCGTCAGCCCCTTGTCGTGCATCGTCTGCGTTGTCGGGGCGCCCACGCGGGACTTGTTCTGGCGCTCGCTGTGATTGAACGCGCGCCACTCCGGCCCGCGGTCGATGTTCTCCTCCTCGATGACGAGCCCGCAATCGTTACAGACGATCTCCCCGCCGTCCGCGCTGGATACCAGATCGTCGGACTCGCATTCCGGACAACTCCGCACCTCCTCGTCCTCGTCCTGCCGTTCTTCGCTCTGCTCATGCTCCCGCTCTCGCTGGCGACTGGGACGAACCATCGTTCTTATATAGAAAACAAACACCTTCACTTAAAACTTTCGCCGAGATACCCCTCGCTTCCGGCGGTGGCCCCGTTCCAGCGGGGCGAACTGGTCGGGCGGGCGAGAGGTTGGGGGCCGGAGCGGGGGTCTGTCGAGGCTTCGGGGCGCGATTCGAGGTGGTTCGAAGCTCGCGCGCACCGGCGAACTGCGGCGGTCAGTGTTCACGAAAGGTTTAGGGTGACGTGCCGAATTGCCACGGCTAGGGTATGAACAAGCGACGGGCTCTGGGGGTGGTCCTCGTCATTCTCGGCGGCCTCCTGGCCGCGAATCCACTCTACATCTATCAGCATCCGGACGAGGTAAACGAGGTCCGTATCGTTTCGGACCCGCGTGAGTCGGGGTCGTTGAACTCACCACGGGACTATCTCGCGCTCGAGCAACCGCGAGGGAACTACACGTACGACGACCTCTCGCCGCGTGCACGGACGCTGTTCGACCGTGCCCGGGAGTCCCCCGACAACATCACGACGTTTTACGGGGACGACCGGCGACCGCCCGATTTCGAGTTCGTCGCCGAAAACGAGTCGGGCGCCGCCGGGAACTGGTACATCGTGGACCACCAGAACGAAACCTACTACGTGTGGGCCCTCCAGCAACCGCCGTCGTTCGGAACGGAGCAGCGGCGCTCGCAGGCGCTTTTCGCACTCGGGCTGACACTCCTCCTCGCGGGCCTGCTGTACGCCTGGCGCGGGGACCAGCCGATTGGAGTGGGAGCTTCACTCGGCGCGCTCGGTGGCGTGATGCTCCTGTTGAACATCTCCTATCGGTACGCCCGCGACCTGCTGGGCGGACTCAACGTCTTCGGCGGGTCGGTGTTCATCCTCCTCGCGCTCCTGTTCGGCATCGCCGGCGCGGGTTATCTAGGGTATCTGACCGCCCGGGACCGGTTCGCGGACCGGTCGGGTGACCCCGGCGAGCGCTCCCGATGACACGGGCCGGAGCGGCTGCGTCCCGGGTACCGACGGGTCGAGACGGGGGCCGGAACGGTTTTCACCGACGACGTACATAGCCGAGACAACACTATCCGGGGGGGTAGGGACGCCATGGACGAGACGCCAACACGGCGGCGGTTCCTCGCCGCGGCCGGCACGATCCTGTTCGCGGGGTGCAGTAGCGGCAGCGATACGGGCGACGAACTGGACGGCCGATTCGCCCCGAACCGGACGACGGTGCGCGAGACGACCGTCCGCCGCACCACCACGACCACACCGGAACCGGTCGATATCAACATCGAGACACGGGAGACGGAGACGCTGGAGCCCGTCGACGACCCCGACGGACCGGGCAACCCCGGCGGGCCTCCCGAAGAGCCCGTCGAGACGACCGAACGGACGCCGTCGGAAGCGGAGCGCCGGGCGGCGACACTGGCCGACGCCAGGGCGCGCCTCGAGAGCGCGCTGGAGACGTACCTCGATTCGTCGGCCGGCGCTGCCAGCTCCATCGTCGACGTCGAGGCGGACGCACCGGGGTTCGACCGAGCGGCCATCGAGAGCGACATCGAAGGCGCCCGGACCGCGCTCGACGAAGTGACGGCCGGGACGCGGACGCCGGGGACCCGCGCGACCGAGCTTCGCGCGTTCGCCGACTTCATGGCGGCCCTGACGGCGAGTCAGGCTGCGGTCGTCGACCTGTACGCGGCGGTCGACGGTGCCGTCACGAACACCTTCGACGAGAACTTCGCGGCCGCGGAGAGCGACGCCAGGACCGTCTCGCGTCGTCGCGACGAAGCAACGGACGCTATCGACGAGTTCGAGGCCAACACCGACCCGGAGGACGTCGCGTTGCTCGGTGCCGTCTCCCGGCGGGAGTACGCCAGCAAGGTCGACCAGTTGCGCGCGGAGGTCGCGTCCGTCGCCGAGATGGACGACCCCTTCGAGCACCTGCGGCAGGGCATGGAGGCGCTCGCCGAAGGGGTGGACAACTTCGCCGGGTCGAGCAACTACACGGTGTCGAACTCGAACTTCATCGAGGCACAGAGCGGGTTCGAACTCGCCGACAACGGTCTGACCGTGGTCGTCGCCGAAGGGGGAATGACCGGCGTGATCGACCGCGCGCGAAACGCGGCCAGACGGGGGGTTTCGGGCTGTGGCTCGCTCATTAGCGCGGCCGAAGCCGGGTCCGCCAGGAACCCCCGCGAACGCGAGGAACAGACGGACGCCGCAATAGAGGAGCTCGGCGCCTCTCGCGAACTCCGCGACTCACCGTCCTATCGTGAACTGGTCGAGGCATAACGCCCTGCCACCGAAAACGAAAGTGGGTGGGGTGGGGTGGGGGTGGCACGTCCGCGTGCCACATCGGTACTGGGAAGTAGTTTGTAAAGAGTTTTTGGGTCGAATTATCGGAAGTGATTACGGAATACAAAACGTTTCGGCGAACGGGGAAACGGAAACGCGTTTGTCGAAGGTTGGTTTTAAGCGGGCGCCGAACGCGGTATCCGACGTATGAAACTTCACGAATATCAGGCGAAACGGGTGTTCTCCGAGGCGGGAATCCCGACGCCGGACTCTGAGCTTGCCGAAACCGTCGACGAGGCGGTCGACGCGGCCGAGTCCATCGGCTATCCGGTCGCGATCAAGGCACAGGTACAGGTGGGCGGTCGGGGTAAAGCCGGCGGGATCAAACTCGTCGAGGACGCCGAGGAAGCGCGCGCGGCGGCCGAGGACATCCTCGGGATGGACCTCAAGGGCTACCACGTCGGTCGCGTCCTGGTCGAACAGGCCGTCGACTTCACGAACGAACTCTACGTGGGCGTGACGATGGACCGCGGCGAGGGGAAACCCGTCGCCATGGTCTCGACGCGTGGCGGCGTCAACATCGAGGAGGTCGCGGCCGAGGACCCCGACGCCATCGCACGCGAGCACATCGACCCGGCGTTCGGGATGCATCCCTACCAAGCTCGCAAAGCCGTCTTCGACGCGGGTGTGGACCGGGAGATCGCAAGCGACGTGGCCGGCGTGCTGTCGACGCTGTACGAACTCTGGGACGAGAAGGACGGCAGCGACGCGGAGATCAACCCCCTGATGGTCACGGCCGACGACGAGGTGATCGCGGCCGACGCCGTCATGAACATCGACGACGACGCGCTCTTCCGCCAGCCCGAACTCGCCGACATGGAAGAGGAGGCCGCCGAGGACGACCTCGAAGCCAAGGCCAACGAGTACGGCTTCGACTACGTCCGACTGGAGGGCAACGTCGGCATCATCGGCAACGGCGCGGGCCTGGTGATGACGACGCTCGACCTCGTGGACTACTACGGCGGCGAGCCCGCGAACTTCCTCGACATCGGCGGCGGCGCGAAGGCCGAACGCGTGACGAACGCGCTCGATATGGTCTTCTCCGACGAGAACGTCGACGCCGTCGTCTTCAACATCTTCGGCGGTATCACCCGCGGTGACGAGGTGGCACAGGGGATCAACGAGGCGCTGGAGGCCTTCGACGAGATTCCCAAGCGCGTGGTCGTCCGACTCGCCGGAACCAACGCCGAGGAGGGTATGGAGATTCTGAACACCGACCTCGTGACCGTCGAGGCGACGCTGGAGGACGCCGTCCAGCGTGCGGTCGAATACGCACAGGAGGATTCACAATGAGCGTTCTAGTCGACGAAAACACCCGCGTCGTGGTGCAGGGCATCACGGGCGGGGAAGGGAAGTTCCACACCGAACAGATGATGGACTACGGCACCAACGTCGTCGCCGGTGCCGTCCCCGGCCGCGGCGGCCAGGAAGTGGCCGGCGTCCCGGTCTACGACACGGTCCACGAGGCCGCCCGCGAGGAGGACGCCAACGCTTCCGTCGTGTTCGTCCCGCCGGCCTTCGCCGGCGACGCCGTCTTCGAGGCGCTTGACTCGCCGGTCGACCTCGTCGTCGCCATCACAGAGGGTATCCCCACGCAGGATATGTCCCGGGTCTACCGCCGACTCCAGGAGACCGACACGCACCTCGTCGGGCCGAACTGCCCCGGCGTCATCACCCCCGGCGTCGCCAAACTCGGCATCCTGCCGGGCAACATCTTCTCCGAGGGCGACGTGGGACTGGTCTCGCGCTCCGGCACCCTGACCTACCAGGTCGTCGACAACCTCACCGAGCGCGGCATCGGGCAGACCACCGCCATCGGTATCGGCGGCGACCCGATCATCGGAACGGACTTCATCGGTGCACTGGAGCAGTTCGAGGCCGACACCGACACCGAGGCCGTCGTGATGTGCGGCGAGATCGGCGGCGAAGACGAGGAGGAGGCCGCCAGGTACATCTCCCAGTACATGGACACACCCGTCGTCGGCTTCATCGCCGGCCGCACCGCCCCGCCGGGCAAACGGATGGGCCACGCCGGCGCCATCGTCTCCGGGTCGGGCACCGGCACCGCCGAGTCGAAGATCAACGCGCTCGAAGACGCGAGCGTTCCCGTCGGCGACACTCCCGAGGAAGTCGCCGACTACGTCGAAGACATCATCTGATCGCGCTCGGTCGACCCCCGTTTTCACCGCGTTCAGCCGTCGGACGGCACGATCAGTCGGAACGACAACTATTAAACCGGGTGGTTCGGTACCACGGTTCAATGACTGGGTCGTCGGAAGCGACGATCACGGTGCTCGTCGTGGACGGTGGTGGGCGGGGGCGCGAACGAGCGGCGACACGGATTCCGGTGGACGACTCGTCGATGACCGTCGAGAGCGTCGGCTCCGTCGACGCTGCGCTGACGGCGGTCACCGACGCGGAGTTCGACTGTCTCGTCAGCAGGTACCGGCTTCCGGACGGGACCGGCCTGGACCTCCTCGAATCGGTCCGGGAGGCGGACCGGTTCCTCCCGTTCGTGCTCTTCGCGAAGGAGGGCAACGAGCGCGTCGCCAGCGACGCGATTTCACTCGGCGTCAGCGAATACGTCGACGGGTCCCAGACGGACCGGTACGCGGCGCTCACGGATCGAATCGAGGCGGCGGTCGCGGACCACCGAACGGAGCAGTCGCTCCGCGAGAGCGAACAGCGCTACCGGACGCTCGTCGAGGGGAGCCACGACGGCATCTACATCTACCGAGACGACCAGTTCCGGTTCGTGAACGAGCGGACCTGCGAGATTACCGGCTACGACCGCGAGACGCTCCTCGGGATGTCGATCTGGGACCTGCTGCACCCCGAGGACCGGGACCGGGTCCGTGAGATCGGCCGCAAGCGCCGGAACGGCGGGGACGCTCCCAACACCTACGGTGCACGCGTCGTCACCGCCGAGGGCGAGACGCGGTACCTGGAGTTCAGCGTCCAGTCGACGACCTACCAGGGCGAGTGGGCGGCGCTCGGCTCCGTCCGGGACGTGACGGACAAGCGCGAACGCGAGCGCGAACTCGCGCAGTACCGGACCATCATCGAGACGGTCGGCGACCCGGTCTACACGCTGGACCCCGACGGGCGGATCGCGTTGGTCAATCACGCGCTGGCGGAGATCACTGGGTACGAGGAGTCCGAGTTGCTCGGGGAGCACGTCTCGATTCTGATGCGCGACGAGGACGTGGCGACCGCCCAGCGCCTGATCGAGGACTTGCTGAAAACCGACGACCGGCGCACCGGCACGTTCGAGATGGAGGCGATCACGAAGGCGGGCGACCACATCCCCTGTGAGGACCACGTGACACTGCTCCCCGGCCCGCAGGAGTTCAACGGGACGGCCGGCGTCGTCCGCGACATCTCGGACCGGAAGGAGCGAGAACGGACGCTCCGCCGGCAGAACGAGCGGCTCGACCAGTTCGCGAGCGTCGTCTCCCACGACCTCCGGAACCCACTGAGCGTCATCGTCGGTCGGCTCGAAGCCGCGCGGGAGACCGGCAACGACGAACACTTCGCCGCCATCGAACGCTCCACACGCCGGATGGAGCGGTTGATCGACGACCTCCTGACGCTCGCCCGCGACGGTCGGCGCGTCGGCGAGGTCGACCCCGTCTCGCTCGACGCCGTCGTCGATCGGTCGTGGGGCACCGTCGAGACGGGGGCGGCAAACCTCGACGTCGACGGCGACCTCGGCGTCGTCCCGGCCGATGGTGACCGACTCCCGTCGCTGTTCGAGAACCTCTTTCGGAACGCAATCGAGCACGGCCCCACGGACACCTGGAACGCTCCGCGTTCTGGTGACGCTGTCGAGCACGACGGCGGCGACGAGGTGACCGTCCGCGTGGGCCGCATCGACAGCGACGAGACGACCGGCTTCTACGTTGCCGACGACGGCGAAGGGTTCACACACGACGAGTACGACCGCGTGTTCGACCACGGCTACACGACCGCGACCGACGGGACCGGACTCGGGCTGGCTATCGTCGAGGGGATCGTCGAGGCCCACGGCTGGACCATCGACGCCACCGAGAGCCGCGACGGGGGCGCTCGTTTCGAGGTCACCGACGTGTCCTGGCCGACGTGACCGCCGGAATGGGGTTCCTCGCCGACCGGCAGCCGACGGCCGCCGCCACGCTCCCGATCGCCGGAGCCGTACAGAGCCCTATCGAGGAGTCCGGAGGCGGAGTTTTTTACCGGCGGTCGAACCGCCCGACAGCGGCGGGGGAAAGACGCTGCTATCGCGGAATCGATAGACGTGAACGTTCCGGTGCAGATATAAGGGTTGATTCGAAATAGGCGATATATGGCACACACCTGCAGGAACTGCAAGCGGACGTTCGCCACGGAACTCGAACTCGATCTCCACAAGGACACGTGTTCGGACGGCCAGCTGTTCTGTGACAAGTGTGGCGAACGGTTCTCGGAGCGGAGCGCGACGACCGACGGGTGGCACTATCGATGCCCGACCGAGGACTGCACAGGCAACGGAATCGGCGAAGACATCTATCAAGTAGACGACGTACGCGTCGCGAAACAGTAATTTTCCTCTCAGTTACGTCTCGTTCGCCACCCCATCGACCAGCCCCGCCAAATCCTGCAGTGCCCGTACGCAGACCGGGACGTACCCCGCCGCGGCGAGCGGCACCTCGAACCCGATCCGGGACTGACGCCCGTCCCGGACGAAGTGCCCGGTCGCCGGAATCCGCGCCACGCGCCACGTCCACCGGTAGTCCCGACAGTCGGTGATCTCGAACGGGAGCCAGGGGCCGCCGGCGACCTGCACTCGGCCGGTCGTGCCCCCCGTGACGTGCCGCTCCGCGCAGTCGACGGCACTCACGGACGGCCCCCATGCAGGCCACTGCTCGGTGTCGATCAGGAGGTCCCAGCAGGTCTCTGCGGGCGCGTCGACGGCTCGCGTGACGACGATTCGGCGGCCGTCGGGAGTCCGTTCGATGCTGGCGTCGGTCGAACCGTCGAGGCCGGGGAGCGTGACCACGTCGGGTGATGGGAACGCCCGGTCAAAACGTTTTCCAGGGTTGATAATCGGGGGCCAAGGTATAGGGGACCCCCGTTCATACGACCGGTCGAATGATCGAGGTCCGGGATCTCCGGAAGGAGTACGGGACGTTCACCGCGGTCGACGGGAGCACGTTCGAGGTCGACCGCGGCGAGGTGTTCGGCATCATCGGGCCGAACGGCGCTGGGAAGACGACGACGCTGAAGATGCTCGCCGGCCTGCTGGAGCCGACCGAGGGAACGGCCCAGGTGGCGGGCTACCCCGCCGGCGAGCCGGAGATGCGCCGCCGGCTCGGCTTTCTCCCGGAGGAATCCCCGCTCTACGAGGAGATGACCCCGACCTCGTACCTGAACTTCTTCGCGGACCTCTACGACGTGCCCGGCGACGTGGCGAAAGAGCGGATGCACGAGACGCTGGACGAACTGGACCTCCAGCACCGCGACCGGGCGCTCGGCGACATGTCGAAGGGGATGAAACGGAAGGTCGCCATCGCCCGCTCGCTCATCAACGACCCGGACGTACTCATCTACGACGAACCGGCCTCGGGGCTTGACCCGCTGACGACCAACTACGTCATCGACTTCACGAGCACGCTCGCAGACGAGGGCAAGACCATCGTCTTCAGCGCGCACAACCTCTATCACGTCGAGGAGATCTGTGACCGCGTCGCCATCATGAACGAGGGGCACATCGTCGCACAGGGCGACCTCGACGACCTCCGCGCGGAACACGGCTCGACGGAGTACCACGTCTACACTACCGTCGAAGTCCCGGATAGCGTGCAGGAGAACGGCCGGCATCGGACGGTCGTCGAGAACATGGACGCCGTCGAACGAACCCGCGAGGCCGCACAGGACGCCGGCGGCTCCGTGGTCGACATCCGGACGAAAGAGTCCAGCCTCGAAGAGGTGTTTCTCGACCTGGCCGAGTCGGGGGCCGAGGCGTGAAGCTCCGGAAGGTCCTCCGGATAGCCAAGTGGGAGGTCACGAAAAACGCCGGCGGCGTCGACAGGCGTACGCTCGTCGTCGCCGGGATCGCGCTGCTCGCTGCGGGGGCGGTCGCGCCGTATGCGGCCTCGGGTGGTGTCGCGCTCGACGCCGGCCTCTACCGCGTCGGCGTCTCCGAGGACAACCCCTACCACCCGGTCGTCGCGGACGATCCCACGTTCGTCGTCAGGGAACCGAGCGAGGAGGCCTTCGAGGCAGGACGCGTCGACGTCCTTATCTCGGGGTCGCGAATCGTCGCCGCCGACGAGCAGAAGGGTCGCGCGGCACTGGAGGAACTCCGGTCGTCGGTCCAGAACTACAACGACGCACAGATGCGCCAGGCGACGAACCAGTCCGCGGCGTTCCCGGTCGGCGTCTCGCTGGTCTACCGCGAGCGGGCGAACGTGACGGACGTGATCGCGCCCGGCGCGGGCGACGGGGACGGCACCCCGGGCGGCGACGACACCGAGACGACACCGTCCGACGATAGCACTGGCGACGAGGGCGGTGAGGACGGCGGGACGCCGAACGACGGGACGGCCACACCCGCAAGCGGTGACGGAAACGGTGCAACGGGCGGTGCCGGCGGCGCGGGCGGCGTCGGCGGTATCGCCGGCCAGCTCGGCGGCAACAACGCGTCCGGAACGCCGGGGGACATCTCGCCGCCCTTCCCGTTCCAGTCGCTCCTGCTCGCCTTCCTCTTTCTGTTGCCGATGAACTTCGTCATCCAGGCATACGGGAGCACGATGCTGAGCGAGCGGCTGAATCGGCGTGGCGAACTCCTGCTGGTGGCGCCGGTCACCCGGTTCGACATCATCGGCGGGAAGACGCTCCCGTACTTCGCGGCGGCAATCGGGACCACCGGTGTCATCGCGACCGCACTGGAGATCGGGTCGTTCTCGCCCGTGTCCGTCCTCGTGTCGATGGCCGCGGTCACGCCAATCGCCCTCCTCTTTCTCTCGGCGACGTTCCTCGGCGCGATGTTCGCGCGGTCGTTCAAGGAACTCACGTTCGTCACCGTCACTGTCACGGTGTCGCTGACGACCTACGCGTTCGTGCCCGCCATCTTCACCGACGTCGGCGCGGTCGCGCTCATCTCGCCGCTGACGGTGGTCGTCCGCAACATCCAGAACACGCCCGTCGGCTTCTGGGAGTTCGTCTTCTCGACGGCGCCGCCGACGCTGACCGCTGGCGTCCTCTTCGTCCTCGGTGCCGGCCTCTACCGCGAGGAGGACATGTTCACCCAGCGGGCCATCCCACTGAAGGTGCTCGACGCGCTCGCCGCGCGCGTCCACGGCAAGTGGACCGTCTTCCTGCTGAGCATCCTCCTCCTGCCGTTCGTCTTCGTCCTCGAACTGGTCGGCGTGGCGATGTTCTTCGCCATCCCGCCGGAACTGGCGGTGCCGGTCATCCTGGTCATCGTCGCCGTCGTCGAGGAGGTGGCGAAGAGCCTCCACGTCTACGCCGGGTACGTCCACGGCCGCTTCGAGCGGGCGCTCCTGCCCGCCGTCATCCTCGGCGCGTTCTCCGGGCTCGGCTTCTTCGTCGGGGAGAAACTCGCCCTGCTCGCACAGGCGGTCGGGCTCCAGAACCTCCCCGTCGGGAACGCCGTGCTCACCGAGAGCGGCGCGGCTGGGGCACCGTCGGCCTCGCTTCCCGTCCTCGCCTCCCTGCTTCTCTTACCACTGCTCTTGCACACGGTGACCGCCGCCATCTCGGCGGTGGGTGCGAGCAGGAGCAAACGCGCCTACACGGCCGCGCTGGGCATCGCGGTCGTGATTCACCTGGCCTACAACCTCACGGTGGTGAGTATCAGTGGCATCCTCTGACCCGCGGATCACCATCGCGCGCCGGGATCTGGCCTCGCTGTCACGCGAGAAGACCATCGTGCTGGCCCTGCTGATCCAGCTGTTCGTCGCCGCCTTCTCCTCGTTCCTGGTCGTCGGCCTGACCTCGCTGTACGACCCCGGCTCCGTCGCCTCGAACGAGGTGGACATCGGCGTCGCCGGCAACGCGAGCGACGACCTGATCGCGGCCGCGGAAGCCGAGGACGTCGCCGGCCCGGAACTGCGACAGTTCCCGTCACGCGAGGCGGCGTCGGCGGCGTTCGAGTCGGGCCGCGCCGACGCGATACTGATAGCGGAGCGGCAACCGGACAGCAGCATCCAGGTGAACGCCACCGCACCGGACGGTAGTCTGCGGACGACGCTCGTGATCGTCCAGATACGGCAACTCCTGGAGGCCTTCGAGCGCCACGAGCGGGTCGAGCGACAGCAGTACCTCGACCGGCCGCTCGTCCCGCTGCCCGACGGCGTCGACGCCAGCCCATACTTCGGATTCACCTACACCATCCTCCTCCCGCTCTTGCTGTTCCTGCCGCCGTTCATCTCCGGGTCCGTCGCGGTCGACGCCATCACCGAGGAGATCGAACGCGGGACGCTCGAACTGCTCCGCGTCGCGCCCCTGTCCCTGCTCGACATCGTCGACGGCAAAGCCGCGGCGATGGCGATCCTCGCGCCCGCGCAGGCACTGCTCTGGATCGCCCTCCTCAGCGTCAACGGGATCGGCGTCGCCAACGTCCCCCTCCTGCTGGTGATGGTCGCCGCCGTCGCCACCATCGTCGTCCTCATCGGGGTGTTGCTGGGACTGTACCTCGGCGAACGCCGGAGCGCACAGCTCGTCTACTCCATCGGCGTCCTGGCGCTGTTCGCCGGCGGCGTCTTCCTGCCGGAGCATCCGGCCACGACCGTCGCGAAACTCGCCGTCGACAGCCCATCGACGACGACCTACGCGCTCGTCGGCGCGCTGGCCGTCGGCGCGGCCGCCCTCGCGGTCGTCGCCAGGGAGTTCGTCAGCCGGGTCGATCCCGAATCGCTCTGAGGTAGCTTTTTGCCGGCCCCGACCGACCCGGCGGGCATGGAGTACACCACGCTCGGTTCGACGGGGGTCGAGGTCAGCAAGCTCTGTCTCGGCTGCATGAGTTTCGGCGACTCGGACTGGCGCGAGTGGGTGCTCGAAGACGAGGAGGCCCACGAGATCATCGACCGCGCCATCGACCTCGGGATCAACTTCTTCGACACCGCGAACATGTACTCGACGGGCGAGTCGGAGCGGGTCCTCGGGGAGGCCCTGGAGGGACGGCGCGAGGAATCGGTCGTCGCCACGAAGGTCTACTTCCAGATGGACGAAGACGACCCCAACTCCGGCGGACTCTCCCGGAAGACTATCGAGCAGGAACTGGACGCGAGTCTCGACCGGCTCGGGATGGACACCGTCGACCTCTACCAGATCCACCGCTGGGACGACAACACGCCCATCGAGGAGACCCTGCGCGCGCTCGACGACGCCGTGCGCCGCGAGAAGGCCCGCTACGTCGGCGCGAGTTCGATGTGGGCCCACCAGTTCGCGGACGCGCTCCACGCGAGCGACCGGCTGGGACTGGATCGGTTCGCCACGATGCAGAACCACTACAACTGCGTCTATCGCGAGGAAGAGCGGGAGATGCTCCCGTTCTGTCAGCAGGAGGGAATCGGCGTCATCCCGTGGTCGCCGATGGCCCGCGGGTACCTGACGCGGCCACACGACGAGGTCGACGCGACCGCCCGCGGCGAGAGCGAGGAGTACCTCTACGAACACCCCTACATGGAGGGTGGCGGTCCCGAGATCAACCGCAGAGTCGAGGAGTTGGCCGACGAGTACGACGCATCGATGGCCCAGATCGCGCTCGCGTGGGTGCTCGACAAGGAGTGGGTGGACGCCCCCATCGTCGGGACGACGAGCGTCGAACACCTCGAACAGGCGGTCGAAGCACTCGATATCGACCTCGCCGAGAGCGACGTGGCGTACCTCGAGGAGCCGTACGAGCCGGTGCCGGTTTCCGGCCACGAGTGAGCGATGGCGGGGACCTGGCACGCGACGCCCGGCGATACCCCGGTGACGGACATCCCAGCGGACTACTACCCGCCGGGCTGTGGCGCGTGGTTCGAGATTCCGGAGGGCCGGGACGCCGGCAAGCGACTGTTCGTCCGCGACAGCGTTCACGGCGGCTCCTCGGGGGACGCGGCGGGCGGCGGCGACCAGACCAGTGCGGAGCGAACTGCGGGCGGCGACGACGGGCGCGAAATCGAGAGCGATCCGACCATCGTCCTCATCCACGGCAACCCGGAGTGTTCCTACACGTACCGCAACGTCGTGTCGGAACTCCGGGTACGCGCCGGGCGGCGGTTCCGCGTCGTCGCCCCGGACCACCTCGGGTTCGGCCTCTCGGACACCGCCGACTACGAGATGCTCCCGCTGGACCACGCCCGGAACCTCGAACACCTCATCGACGAACTCGCACTGACGAACGTGACGCTGGTCGTCCACGACTGGGGCGGCCCCGCGGGAATCGGCGCCTTCCTCCGTGCCCCCGAGCGCGTCTCGAACCTCGTGATCACCAACAGCACGGTGTTTCCCATCCCCGAGGGCGAGTTGACCTACACCGAGTACCCGTCCTCGGTGCTCCCCTGGTCGTCGGTCCCGGACGTGATTCCCGACGGACTCTGGGGCGAACTCGCCGCCTACGTGAACTTCCGGTCGCCCTGTTCCGCGCCGCGCCTCTATGCCGCCCTCGCGGGCTATACCGCCGTCCGTCGCCTCGGGTGGGTGCCCGACGGAGCCCCGGACGCACACAACGTCTACACACAGCAGTTCCGCGACGCCGGCAACGTGGCCGCGTCGAAGCGCCTCGTCAGGCAGACGCCACACTGGGCGGAGGGCAACGTCTTCGTCGACCCCGAGATCGGCTACCGGGACACCAACGCGTTCTACGACGACATCCAGGACTCGCTGGGGGACGCCTGGGGGCCGGCGGGCCGGGACATCGGCGTCCGCGCGGTCGTCGGGCGCTGGGACCCGACCGGCAAACCCGCGGTGCTCGACACCTGGCGGCAGGCCCTCCCGCAACTGACGGGGCACGTCAGCGCCTTCGAGGACGTGGGCCACTTCGTCGAGGAGGCGCGCCCGGGTGCCGTCGCGGCGGCCATCGCCGACGTAGCCGGCCTCTGACCGGCACCCGACGGGTTCTCAGTCGTCGGTCTCGGCGGCCTGCTCGTGGGTGTGGTGAAAAAATCTGATGCGTCCCTCCCCGGCCCCGGCGTCGAGCGGTTCGACGCACACGCGCTGGTACAGCTCGTTTTCGAGGAGGTTGATCATCAACCCGGAGGAGTGGACCGACACGGAATCGTACGCCCCCTCACAGACCGGGCAGGCCGCGGGCGGGTCGTCCGGTTCGTGCATTGACACGACGTTAGGGCTCGGGCGGTAAAACTCCTGCTATCCTGTCATCTAGAATGAACGTCAGCAGGGCCCCGCGACTGGCCTCCGGGTCAGCCGTCGATCTCGATGGACTGTCCCGGATCGCGCTCTTCCGCGGCGATGGGGAGTTCCACTTCGAGCGTCCCGCCCTCGGAAGCGGCCGTGATTCCGTCCTCGTCGATCTCCTTCGGGAAACTGAGCGACCGCTGGAGGACCTGCGAGCGTCCCGACCCGGTGTCGACGTGGTGGGCCTCGATGTGGAGCCTGTTGTCGTGCCAGGTGAGGTCGAGATCTTCGCGGTCGTAGTCCGCCATCTCCATCAGGACGACGTAGTGGTCGTCCTCGCGATACAGTTCGATCTCGTGGTCGAGCTGGTGGTCCGTCATGGTCCTATTCGGCGCTTCGACGGGTGACCGTATCAAACGTGTTCGGTGTTCCAAGGACGTGGGAACGACCGGCAGGCGGTAGCCTCTCCCGTCCGGAGTCCCAAACGAGTACATGTTCGACGAGGTACTGTCGATGCGGTGGGCGGACGTGCTGTTCGCACACTGGGCCGTCGAACCCGACACCGTCGACCAGCGCCTCCCTCCGTCGTTGTCCGTCGATACCTTCGAAGGCGAGGCCTATCTCGGCGTCGTCGGCTTCGAGATGCAGAACATCCGGCCGCGCAGGGTTCCGGTCGGACTCACGTTCCCCGAACTGAACCTCCGCACGTACGTCGAACGGGACGGGCAACCGGGCATCTACTTCTTCAATCTCGACGCCGACGACCCGCTGGGCGTGTTCGTCGCGCAACGGCTCTTCCGCTTGCCCTACTATCGTGCACGGATGTCGGTGTCCCGCCCGGGCGATGCCTACCGACTGCGGAGCCAGCGCCCCGACGCCGACCGTCCCGCCGTCTTCGACGCCACCTACTCGGCGGACGGGCCGCTCCACACGCCGGAAGCGGGCACGCTCGAGCACTTCCTGACGGAGCGCTACCGGTTCTACACGGCGGCCGACGACGGGCGGCTCTACTACGGCGACATCAGACACCGGCCGTGGGAGCTCGCGGCGGGCTCGGCGACGATCAGGGAGAACTACCTCTTCGCGGTCAACGGGTTCGAGCGGCCGGCATCCGACCCACTGATTCACTACAGCCCGGGCGTCGACGTGACCGCCGGGATGCTCGAACGCGAGTAGTCGCGGGGACCGGGGTCTCCGCATCCCACAGTCGAGAACTGACTTCTCGCAACATCTATTAGCGGGGACTTGCACACTGGGCATACATGAAGCGACGCACGTTGTTGGCGTCGGCAGGGGTGGGGATCGCCAGTCTGACCGGGTGTCTGTTCGGTGGTGGTGGGGGAGACGATTCGGCGACACCGACGACGGTCGCGGGGTCACAGCCGGTCCAGAACGTGAGCCGCAGCAGCGCGGACCTGCGTCTCAAATCGATCAACGCATCCGATAGCACGCCGCTCAATTCGCCGTACAGCTTCGAGTTGTCGGTGGAAAACACCGGGGACACCGCGGGCGTGTACCGTGCGCCGGTCTCCGTCCAGCGGACCGGCAACGTCGAGTTTCGACAGGAGCGGGAAGCACTCGTCTACGTCGAGCCGGGGGAGACACAGACGGCGGAAATCACGATCTCCCCGTTCTCAGAGATCGGTCGCGTGAACGTCCGCCTCGGCGGCGCCGCCAACCAGTGGGGCGTCGAAGTCACGGAGCGGCGCCTGGCGTTCGGCGGGACGTTCCCCAACGACGACCTGGCGATCACGGTCGACCGCGTCGAACTCACGGAGTCGTACCAGGGGCCGCGCGGCGGCAACGTCGAGGCCAGCGACGGCCAGCAGTGGGCGTTCGTGTGGGTCCGCGTCAGGAACACCGGGCCGCGCGTAGCCCGCACTCCCAACACGCGCGAAATCAGCTTCCTCCACGACGGCGCGGAGTACGACAGCTACGGCTACGCGAACCGGTCACCGGAGTACGAGAGTGAGACCCTCCAGAGCGGCCAGGAGTCAGGCGGTATCATCCAGTATCAGGTTCCGGCGTCGATATCGAAGGACGATATTGTCATCCAGTTCGAGCAACGAGGGGCGCGCGCGGTGTGGCTGAGTCCGGACGGCGGTGGGAACGGCACCGACGGGTCGAGTGAGGCAGGCGGTTCGGGGCAGTGAAAGTCGGCCGCTGGAGTCCCCTCAGTCCCAGAACGACTGCGTTCTGGCGTACTGCCGTTCCTGTTCGAGGATGTCCCGGTAGAACTCGTCTTCGTCCTCACGGAGCTTGCTGATGATTCGAGCGGCGTTGTGCGGGCCGACGCCGCGGGCGGCCAGCGCGACCACGGCCTGCTTGCCGTGGCTCTGGACGAGGTTCGCGGCCCGGTAGGCGCGCCGCGTCTGTTTCTCCGCCTCCTCGTCTTTCTCGTCGGCACGGATCGCCGTCACGACCTCGTCGGCCCAGGGGTTGAGCGCAGCGATTCGCGTCGACCCACACTCCGGGCACGAGGGTTGCTCGGCGACGCGGCTGACCTCCCGTTTCCGCTTCCAGTCCTGGCAGTGGAGACAGAAAAGCAGGACTCGGTCGGACTGGATGCGCTCGCGGACGGTGTTGATGACGCTCGCGTCCGCGTTCTCCGGGGCGAGCAGTTCGCGGCCCGACGAGCGGCCGCCGAGGCCGATTGCCGTCCGCTCTGAGACGGTCTCGATCTCGATGTCGCCGGCCTGGAGTCGGGCCAGCACCTCCCCGGCCGCGTCGACGGCGAGGTCCTCGTGGAGTACCTCTCGGAGGGCCTCGTCGTAGATGGGGGTGTCCTCCAGGGCGGACAGCAGGCGGTCCCGGCCGAAACGATTCGCGGAGCCCTGTTTCCAGCCCTTGAGCGCGCCGAACTTCGAGGCGACCTGCGCGAGCTTGAATTTCAGCGTGTCGGCGTTCTTGAGGCTGAGTTCGATGATGCTCGCGACGTGGTCGGGGTCGGTGTCCCGGAGTACGTCCAGCACGTCGTTGACGGTGATTCCCTGCGGGACTTCGAGTTCGATGCGGTAGGGGTCGATCTCCATGCCGACCGACGAGCCCGTCAGCTGGCCGAGCAGGGCGGCGAGGACCCGGCCGAGCGTCTCGTTGATGGTGTGCCCGAACGCGGCGTTGAGGACGACCTCACGGCCGTGGGACTCGACGAGGACGCGGTCGTCCGAGGGGAACGGGCCGGTGTGGTTCGCCAGTTGCGCCAGGGCCTCGGCGACGGTGTGTTCGTCGGCGGGGTAGCGCCGGCAGATGTCGCGGGCGACCATCGACCGGTCGCCGCCGTCGCGGAGCTGTGAGCCGCCGACGTCCCGGAGTTCGCCGACCTCCTGTGCGACCTCGTAGGGGACGGGAATCTCCTGACCGACCCAGGACGGAACCTCGCCGGCGGGATCCTCGACGGGCGAGACCAGCACCTCCTCCTCGTCCTCGTCGACCTCGGTGATGCGCCACATCTCGCCGCGCTGGATGAACACCTCGCCGGGGCCGGCGAAGTTGACGACGAACCGCTCGTCGAGGGTCCCGACCTGCCGCCCGGCGGCCATGTCCCGGACTTCGTAAGTGGCCTCGTCGGGGATCATCGAGAGGTTGTGATAGAAGTACTGCCAGGTCCCGCGTCGTTTCTCGATGCGGTCCTCGTCTTCGTCGAGCCAGACGACGCGGTTGGCGCCGAGTTCGCGGACGACGTCCTTGAACGCCCGCTCGTCCAGGTCCCGGAACGGGTACGCGCGGGTGACGATACGGTAGGCTCGCATCGCCGAAATCTCGCCGAAGTCCATCACGAGGCCGGCGATCTGGTTGGCGACCGTATCGAGACTGCCGTGGTGGATGTTCGCGGGCTCGACCTCGCCGGCCTGTGCCTGCCGGGCGATGGCGAGCGCCTCGAAGGTATCGTCCGGGCGGGTCGTGACGACGGTGCCCGACGACACCGCGTCGCGCTGGTGACCCGCGCGCCCGATACGCTGAAGCAGCCGGGAGACCTGGCGCGGGCTCTGGTACTGGACGACGTGGTCGATGGAGCCAACGTCGATGCCCAGTTCCATCGACGAGGTACAGAGCAGGCCCGCTAGCTCGCCGTTCTTGAACGCGTCCTCGACCTCGATGCGGGCCTCCTTCGAGAGCGAGCCGTGGTGGACCTCGATGGGCGTCCCGAGCTCCTTGAACCGGGAGCCGAGCGCCTCGGCGGTCTGTCGGGTGTTGACGAACACCAGCGTCGACTCGTGTTCACGGACGAGTTCGTCGATGACGCGGACGTGGCTCGCGACCTCGACGTCGGTCATCAGTTCGCCGGCGAGGCGTTCGTCCTCGGCAGTCACCGCCGGTTCGCGCACGGCGATCTCCAGTTCGCTCCCCACGTCGATCTCGACGATCTCGCAGTCCCGGCCCCCGGTGAGGAACTTCCCGACCTCGCCGGGGTCGCCGACCGTCGCCGAGAGGCCGATGCGCTGGAACGGCCCCGAGAGTTCGCGGACGCGCTCAAGGCCGACGGTCAACTGGGCGCCGCGTTTCGACGCGGCGAGCTCGTGGACCTCGTCGACGACGACGTGGGCCACGTCTTCGAGCGCGCGCCGGAGCTTTTTCCCGGTCAGCATCGCCTGGAGGGTCTCGGGAGTCGTCACCAGCACGTCCGGCGGGTCCTCGGCCTGTTGCTGGCGCTGATAGTCCGTCGTGTCGCCGTGACGTACGTCGACGTCGAGGCCGAGGGTCTCGCCCCACCACTCCAGCCGGTCGCGCATGTCGCGGTTGAGTGCCCGCAACGGCGTCACGTAGAGCGCACCGATGCCGAACAGATCGGTGCCCTCGCGGGTCTCTCCGTTCCCCGCTCGGTCTTCCGAGGCGCTTCGCGCCTCGCTCACGAGCGCATCGAACACGGGGAGCATCGCAGTCTCGGTCTTGCCGGTTCCGGTCGGCGCGACGATGAGCGCGTCCTCGCCCGCGACGAGCGGCGGGATCGCACGGCGCTGTGGCTCCGTCGGCGTCTGGAACCCACGCTCCGAGAGCGCGTCCCGGACCGCTGGGCCAAGTTCGGCGAACGCGGCCGCCGACCCCGATTCTGCCATCGGCCCGTCTAGCGGAGCGACCCGATTAAGGACACCGTTTCGGTGCGCGTCGCCTCACAGGTCACGATAGGGGCCGAGTCTGGTGCCATCGAGCAGGAAGGCCTCGCCGCCATCCAGTCCGGCGGGCAGGAAGGGTGCGAGGAACTCCTGGCCGGCGACGTTCACCCACGTCCCGCCCGAGAGGTCGCTGAACGCGGGAAAGACGACGAGGTCGCCGTCGACGTCGAGGTCGCGGTCCGGGGACTGCTCGAAGAACGGGTCGGGTGCGAGCGAGCCCCGGAGCCACGCCCGCTCGACGCGGGTGCCGCCCACCTCGTCTTCGAGCCTGACGGTCGGGTGCTCGTGTCCCACACAGACCACATCGGCTGCCAGTACGGCCGGCGAGGGCCAGGTGTGCCCGTGGGCGAACCCCACGTCGCCGAACCGAGCGCCGTGGCCCGGCGTCACGGTCACGTCCTCGCGGTCGGCGGCCAGGTCCTCTATGTCACCGTCGTGGTTGCCCTTCACCAGCATCACCGGAACGCGTTCAGTGACCGCATCGAGCAACTGCGCGATTTCGTCGCGTTCCTCCTCACCGGGGTCGCCGATGGCGTTTGCGAGGTCGCCGAGAACCACCAGACGGTCGGCGGCAGTCCTGTCGAGCAGGTCGAGGACGCCCTCGCGACGCACGTCTGCGCGGGAGCGGACCTCGACGCCGTCGTAGCGGAGCGCGACCTCCAGTCCGGCGTGGTAGTCGGCGACGACGAGCGCGCGCTCGCCGGGGAGGTCCGCGACCGCGGCCGGTTCCCCGGGGACCGGTTCGACCGCCATCAGATCGGTTTCAGCGTCTCCTCGTCGGGTTCGTAACAGCGCCCGTCCATCAGCGCGTCCTGGATGGCGTCCTCGACCTCGTCCTCGCTCGCCCCGTACTCGTCTGCCACGCGAGCGACCAGTTCGTCACGGGGCGCGCCGCCGTCACCGTCCAGGTCCTCCATGACCGACATCACGGCGTCGGGGAGATCGACGTCCTCGGACGGTTCGTCCGCTTCGGACTCGGTGTCGGCAGTATCGGTGTCGGCAGTATCGGTGTCGACAGCCGCGGTGTCGGTAGCCGCGGTGTCGTTCGTTTCCGTTTGGGTTGCTTCGGCGGTCTCGGCCGCCTCAGCGTGTCCGCCCCCCGAGTCGCCGGTCTCCGCTCCGTCGGTCGAGTCGGTGTCCGTCTCCGAGGCGGACGCGGTCGCCGGTTCGGCCGCCGTCTCGCCCTCGGCCGCTGCGTCGGGTTCGCCGGCCCCTTCGGCCGCCTCCATCTCTTCAGGATCGGGCGTTTCGATGTCGGCTTCCCCCGGTTCGTCCACCTCGGTACCGGTCGAGAACTCGGTCCCGTACTCCTCCTCGATCTCCTCCCGTTCGTCGTCGTCGAGGTCGAACTCGCCGGGCTCGAAGTCGCCGAGTTCCTCGTCGTCGACCGGCTCCGTGGCCGGTTCCGGTTCCTCGCTCGCGTCTGCCGCGTCGGGGCCACCGGCTCCGCCAGCGGGTGGTTCGTCGACCGTCGTGTTCGACGAGTCCGTGCCGACGGTCGGTTCGGTGTCCGCTGTCGAGCCAGTCGGGGGTGACTGCTCCGCTGTCGCGTCGTCGTCGGCCTCGGTCGTGGCGTCCGCCGGTTCCGGTTCCGGTTCCGAGCCGCCGGCGTCCGCCGTATCGGTCGTGGTCTCGGCCGGTTCGGTCGTGGTCTCGGTCGTGGTTTCGGTTGTAGTCTCGGCCGGTTCGGTCGTGGTCTCGGTTGTAGTCTCGGCCGGTTCCGTCGTCCCCGTCGCCGGCGACTCGCGCGTCTCGGTCTCCTCGCTGGCGTCGGTCGCGACGTCGCTGGTGAGTCCCAGATCGGCGTCCAGCGCCAGGAGGTCGGCGACTGTCGACGCCCCCTCGGCGTCGGGGTCGGCCGTCAGTTCGCCGACCTCGTCGCGTTCGCCGGCGACGACGCGGGCGGCGTCGAGTGCGAGGTCCCGGACTGCGCCGAGGTACGTGGCCGTCGTTCCGTAGTGGTCTATCGCCAGCGCGATACCCGAGGCCAGCCCCTCCTCGACGCCCTCCGCGACCAGCGCGTCCCGGAGGTCGTCGCCACGCTCCTCCCGGGAGAGGGCGTCGGCCATCGTCGCGACGCGGGCGAGGGTCTGCTCGGCCGTGCCGACGGTCCAGCGGTCCCGCGTCTCCGCCGTGACTTCGTTGATGCTCTCGGGACGGATCGAGGTGTACACCCGGTCCGAGTCGTCGGGCTGGAAGGTGCGTGCCTTCCCGGTGACGGCGACGAACGCCGGCGGGTCGGCGCGTTCGAGGAAGGCCAGTTCGTCGGGCTGGTACTGGCCCGCGTAGATCACGAACGCACCGGTCGGGTCGACGACGCGTGCGCGGAGCACGTCGTCGTTGACCTGCTCGGTCTCGGTGAGGACGCCGACGACGAACACGCGGTTCGCGCGGGCGCCGGTCGGCGTGACGACGTAGTTCGGCGCGCGCTCCTCGTCGCTCTCGGAGTAGGAGAAGTCGGCGTCGTCGTACTCCGCGGCGAACAGGCGGTAGGCGACCTCGCGGCCGCCGGGGCCGCCGCCCGACTCGCTGTCGCTCATCCGTCCACCTCCGCGAGCAGGTCCGCCGCGCGGTCGGCGGGGTCGTCCTCGCTGCGCTCGAAGTCGGTCGCGTCGAGGTTCGCCCCGTACTCGTCGACCGAGAGCGACCCGCGGACGCGGTACTCGTGGCCGACGACCGCCTCGCGGATGCTGTCGGCGACGACGGACTGGTCCATCGCGTCGCGGGCGTGGTCCTTCGCGTCCTCGAGGCCGCCGCCGTAGACCTGCGCGGTCAGGTCGTCGTCGAGGACGACCGTGACGGTGCCCGTCCCGTCGTCGAGGATGGCTTTCGTCCGGAGGTCGTCCTCGCCATCGACCTCGCCGTGGCTCCGGCACTGGCCCTTCTGGATGACGCGACCACACTCGGGACAGCGCTCGATGAGCCCGGAGCCGTCGCGAATTGCCAGCACGTTCCCCACCAGTGCCACGTCGTACGCGCCGCCGCGGTCGACGGCCTCGCGGATGGTCAGGCGTTCCGGTTCCTCACGTGCCTCGACGGGCGTCGAGAGCGGTTCGACCGTCGAGAACTCCGAGAGGTTCACCGATGGAACGCCGCGGAACTCCCGGACGTAGGCGTTCTCGATGCGGAGCGAGGCCCCCTCCTCGACGCCGTCGCGGGGTTCCCAGTCGGTGAAGGGGAGCCGGGCGCTCTCGTCGGCGAGCGTGCCGCTCAGGATCTCCGTCTCGCCGTCGCGGCCGTCGATGGTCTTGCCCTCGCACTCGATGACGCTCACCTCGACGTTGACGCCGCGGTCGCCAGGTGAGAGGTCCGCGAGGCGGGCGTTGCCGCCGATCTCGGCGTCGATGTCGAGGCGCTCGTCGACGCGCTCCACGTCGGTCGACTCGCCGAGGTTGAGTTCGGCCTCGCCCTCCCACTCGCGGACGCCGGCGTTGCCGACGCGGACCGTCTCGCCGGGTTCGAGGTCGAAGTCCTCCCACGCGGTGTAGGAGAGTTCCCCGCTCTCGTCGGCGATCCGCCCCTCGAAGATGACGTGTTCCTCGCCGCGGTAGTAGATGGGGCGTTTCCCGACGGTCAGGACCGTCACGGTGACGGTCACGTTCGAGTCGTCGGGGTCCACGTCGGCGAGGTCGACGGCCGGTGGCGCACCGCCCCCGCCACCACTGGACCCGTCGCCGTACTTCCGGCGCAGGCTCTGTTTCGCCTCGTCCATCGGGACGCTGTACGATACCAGGTTCTCCAGGTCGGATTTGACCTCCTCTTTGTCGACGCCGAGGTCGGAGGCGAGCTCCTCGGCATGATCGTCTAACTCCATCGAACCGGACTTCGGGAGGACGGGATAAAAACGTGCTGTGGCCGACGCGGACCGTACCCGCCACCTGGTCGCGTCCGCCCACAACCAACAGGTTTGTATCGACGCTATCGGAACAGGCAAAATATGTCGGACCGGGACGATGAGGCTGCGGGAACACGGACCGAGTCGGTCGTCGACGAGTTCGATGCCGACGAGTCGTCGAACGAAACGACGATCGAGTTCTACGGTGGACGCGCGGCGAGTGCCGTCCCGATCGGGCTGTTCATCTGCTGGGCGATCGTCCAGAGCGGTCTGTTCGGCATCGCACACACCGCCGGGCTGATCCCAGGGATGTTGCTCGCACTCATCGTCGGGATGTTCCTGGTGAAAGGCGACTGGAAGACCTACGCGGACACGATCTTCGAGGGGATGACACAGCGCGTGGCCGCGACCGCGATCGTCGCGTGGCTCTGGGCGGGGATGTTCGCCGAAACGATCCAGACGGGTGGGTTCGTCGGCGGCCTCGTCTGGGCGGCCAGCGCCCTGGACATCGGCGCGGCCCTGTTCCCCGCGCTCACGTTCGTCCTCGCCGGCCTGCTGGCGACGGGTATCGGCACCGGTTACGGGACGACGGTCGCCTTCACGGCGCTGTTTTTCCCCGCCGGCGTCGTCCTCGGGGCGAGCCCGGTGCTCACGTTCGGGGCCATCCTGTCCGGGGCCGTGTTCGGGGACAACCTCGCGCCCGTGAGCGACACGACAATCGTGAGCGCCGTCACGCAGGATTCGGACATCGGCGGCGTCGTCGCGTCGCGGTTCAAGTACGCCATCGTGCCCGCTATCGTCGCGTTCGCCCTCTACGTAGTCGCGGGATCGACCATGAGCGGGATCGAGGTCGCCGGCGACGCCCGGCAGGTGTTCGTCGATAGCGCCGAACCGGCGGGGCTCGTCCACCTCGTCTCGATGAGCGTCGTCATCGTCACCGCGGTCCGAGGCCGGCACATCGTCGAAGCCGTCTCGTGGGGACTCGTCGTCGCGATCGCCGCGAACCTGGCGTTCGGCCTGGCCGCACCGGCGGATATGCTCGTGTTCCGCGCTCCAGCCCGGTCGGGGATCGCGCAGTCGGTCTCCTGGCTCCCCGTGGTCGAGGTCGTCGACCCACAGGAAACCGCGGCGGTCGTCGGCGGAAGTATCTTCACCGGCGCGGAAGGGTTCTTCCCGCTGATCGTCCTCACCCTGCTCATCGTCGCCGGTGCGCGGATCATGATCCGCGGTGGCGGGTTCGCCGCGCTCCAGAACTGGCTGCTCGACCGGGTCGCGACGACCGTGACCCGTGCCGAGACGGTCATGGTCCTCGGGACGGCCAGCGTCAACGCGATGATCACGATCAACACGGCCGCGGAGATCGCCATCGCACCCTACGTCTCCAACATCGGCCGGCGGTTCAACCTCAACGGCTACCGGCGGGCGAACATCCTCGACGCCAACACGTCCGCACTGGGGTACATCTTCCCGTGGGCCGGCGGTGTGCTTGTCGGCGTCGCCGCGATGCAGGGGCTCCCCGAAGCCTACTCCTGGTTCGAGCCGTCGATGATGGTCAACCCCGTGGCAGTCGTCCCCTTCGTCTTCCACGGGTGGTTGCTACTCGTGGCGTTCCTGTTCGCCGCGTTGACCGGCTTCGGGCGCGAGTACACGCCCGACCGCGAGTCCGAGGAGGTGTCCCGGATATGAGCTTCCTCGAGAAGTACATGGCGGGCTGGCAGTTCCGCTCCCGCACGCCTAGCTACGCTCCCGGGGACGAACTCGTCGTCAACGTGACCGACGCCGACGACGACACCTCCCTCGTGCGGGTCGGGGATACCCGCCTGAAACTGGACGAGCGTGCCCCGACGGGTGCCCGAGTCAGTGTGCGCGTGACTGCCTTCGACGAGGAGACACATCGCGGCGATGCGGAACTACTCGAGGTGCTGGACACCGCCGATTTCTGACGGGAACCCGGTGCTCAGGCGGGCTGTGTCCGCCCGTCGTCGCCGGCCTCGTCGGACTCCGCGTCGGATACCTCGCGGTCACGGTTCCGGTAGCCACGGGAGAGCGTGACGGCCAGTGCGCCGAAGCCGAGCAGGAGGACCAGCAGTTCGACGAGCCCCCCGACGAGCGGGATTCTGACGCCGACCGCCACCACGACGAGCCCGACGAGCAATCCGAGCCAGCGGTTCGAGGTGCCGGCACGCGCCACGAGCCAATCGCCGACCGCGATCCGGCCGTAGACGGCCCCGATCCACAGCGAGAGCGCGAAGAGGAGCGCCCCGATTATCGAGAGCGGGATGCCGATGATCGTGATGGCGACGGCCACGAGCGCCAGCGGCACGCCGAGTAGGGCGACGAGGCCAACCCCCGCGCTTCGGAGCGGGGAGTCGCTCGCCCGTGTCGACACCGCTCGCGAGAACACCGGGAACGCGACGAGCAGGAGCGCGCCGAGGGCGGCGTTCACGAGAAAGCCGTACACCGAGCCGACCCACGGGGGAACCTGCGGTACGCCCCCGACGAGGGGCCCCTCCACGACGAGGTCGGAATCGCGTTCGACGGAGCCACCGACCTGCGCGCCGTCCTCGCGCTCCAGTTGCCCGCCGTACCGCACGTCGCCACCGACGGACGAGCCGGACGCGAGCCGGAGGGTCTCGGCCCCGGCCTGGAAGTCACTACCGATGGTGCCGGTCGACGCCAGCGTAACCGTCTCCGCCGCGGCTTCGACGGAGCCGTCGATAGCGCCGGCGATGCGGACGGTTCCCGCCGAGGCCCGGAGGTCGCCGCCGACGCTCGCGTTGGGCGCGACGACGACGCTCCCCGCGGCCGCCTCGACGTCGCCGTCGACACGCCCTTCGATACGGACGTTCCCTGCGAACGCCGACACGTCACCCGTTACGGTGCCACGGACGACGACGTTCCCGCCGAAGGCTTCGAGATTGCCGTCGACGGTTTCGCCGCGTTCGACGACGATCGAGCCTCCGGAGCGACTCTCCGCGGCTGCGACACCTGGCAGGACCGAAACCGCAAGCAGGAGGGCCAGTAGAACCTGAGCGGTACCGTTCGGCAGTGTAATTTCCATCGGATCACCGGCGGAAGCTACGACGTGTAGCCTCATAACCGTCGGCGGTACCCACACGATCAGGGACCCATCACCGGCCGGAACACTCGGCCGCCATCGCGGCGGCATCGAAAGGTCGTTAGGAACCCGGCTGAAACTGGCGCGTATGCGTGTCGTCGTCAACGCCGCGATGAGTGCCGACGGAAAGCTCTCGTCCCGGGAGCGGACGCAGGTCGAAATCAGCGGGCCCGGGGACTTCGACCGCGTCGACCAACTCCGTGCCGACAGTGACGCCGTCATGGTCGGCGTCGGGACCGTCCTCGCCGACGACCCCTCGCTGACGGTCGACAGCGAGGACCGCCGGGCCGAGCGCGAAGCACGCGGCGAGCGACCGAACCCCGCGCGGGTCGTCGCCGACTCGCGAATCCGTACACCGCCGGGTGCGACCGTCCTCGACGATGCAGCGCACACGTACCTCATGGTCAGCGAAGTGGCCCCGACCGACTTCGTCGAGGAGATGGAGGAAGCCGGTGCGACCGTCATCGCGACCGGCGAGGACCGCGTCGACCTCGTGACCGCCCTCGGCAAACTCGAAGCCGAGGGTATCGACCAGCTGATGGTCGAGGGCGGCGGCGAACTCATCTTCTCGCTGCTCGCCGACGGCCTCGTCGACGAACTCTCGGTGTTCGTCGGCCCGACGCTCATCGGCGGCCGCGACGCTCCCACGCTCGCCGACGGCGACGGCTTCACCGAGGACTTCCCGGAACTCACCCTGGAGTCGGTCGAGCGACTCGACGACGGCGCCTTGCTGCAGTGGGACGTGCCCTGAAGCGGGCCCGAGAGAACCCGTTAGTGGTCGTGGCCGGTCATCTCGCCGAAGGTCGCGCCGAATCGCTCCTCGAAGACCTCCATCGTCTCCTCCTCGGCCGCCCGCACCTCGGGCGAGACCTCGCCTTCGGCGTGGTGAATGGCCCCGTGGATGCGCTGTGCGAGGCCGAACATCGCGATATCGCCGACGATTTGCGGCGGCGACTCGTCGTTCTCCCGGAGCATATCGAGGAGTCCCGTCGGGACGGTCAGTTCGTCGAGCGAGCCGTCGTCGGCTTCGATCGTCAGCGTGATCGTGTCGTCTGCCATGCCAGCCCCTTCGCGAACCGGACGTAAGGGACTGTTGGGTCGGTGCCGCCGTCGCGGGAACGCGCACAGCACAAGCGCTTTGTGCGCGCCGCGAGCACACTCGCTCGTCACCATGCCCTCCCCGCCGCTCCGGTGGCCCTCCATCCGGTCGCATCGCCGGCTCCTCGTCTGCATCGCCCTCGCCGTCCTGTTCCTGGTCGCCACTGCCGGTGTCCTCGCCGCACCACCGCCACAGTCGGTCTGTGGCCCCTGCAACGACGGGCTGGTCGGTGCCGGCCACCAGCACTCCCTCCCGCTTCGCGTCACCGAGAGCACCGCGACCGTCCAGGTCCATCCCAACGGCTCCGCGACGTGGATGGTCACCAGTACGGTCGCCGCCCGAGATCCCGACGCGAACGAGTTCCGGCCGAACGCCTCGCTCCGGAACGTGAGCGAACTGCGAACCAACGCGACGCTCCGTCGGTCGGTCGTGCGCGAGGCCGTCGGCGACAGCCGCGAGTACCTCGAACCCGACCGCCCGGACGCGGGGCTCCAGTCCGTCTCGATGACGAACTCGACGCTCCGATTCTCCTTCCGCGAGCCGGACGTCGCACGGAACGTGACCGGTGGCGCACTGTTGTTCGAGGAGTACCACACCCGCGGCCTCGGAAGCGGGTGGTACGTCGACGTGGACCGGCTGACCATCGTCGGCCCGCCGGACACCACGGTCGGGAACGACGTGCGGACCGCGTTCGGCCCGTCGCTCGAATCCGTCGAGAACCGGCGCGTCGTCCTCGAAGGCGACCCGGAGAACGCGACGAGGGTCGCTCGGAGCGACATCTACGTCGCGTTCGTCCCGCGGGGTGACGCCGCCGGGCTTCGCGCCGCGGTCGGACTCGCCGCCGCGACCCTGCCGACCGCCGTCGACGCGTTCCTCTCGTTCCACCTGCCCGGTCTCGTGGTACTCGTCGCGGCTCTGGGTCTGGTTCACGCCCTGCGGACGCGCCGCCAGGAGGGTCTGAACCCCCGGAGTTACGCCGCGGTCGGCTGGTTCGCGTCGTCACTGCTCGCTTACCTCGTCGTGGCGTTCCTGCTCGTGCCACCGCTGCATCCCTATCCGATGTTCGGGATCATCCTGGTCGCCATGCTCGCGGGGTACGCGCTGGTGGTCGCGACCGTCAGCTGGTTCCTCTACCCGATGGTCGGACAGTGGATACCGGAGCGGGCGACCGGGAGCTGAGCCGCGGCGCGGTCAGTCGTCGCCTTCGGCCGTCGCCTGTCCGCCGGCCTCGGCCGCGGCCGTCGCGTTGTCTTCGAGGTAGTCGTCGGCGTCGAGCGCGGCCTTCACGCCCATGCCACCGGCCGTCGCCGCCTGCTGGTAGTGGTAGTCCACTACGTCACCGGCACCGAATATTCCTTCGACGGCAGTCTTCGTCTGTCCGCCGCCCTCGCCGCCCTGGGTCTCGAGGTAGCCCGCGTCGTCCATCTCGACGCCGGTGCCTTCGAGGTACTCCGTGTTCGGCGTGTGGCCGATAGCGAGGAAGACGGCGCCCACGTCGAAATCGTACTCCTCGGTGTCCGGGTCGTCGAGTTTGTTGGTGGGGTGGCCCTCGGGGTGTTCGACGAGGGTGACGTGGTCGACGCCGTCCTCTTTCGAGCCGTGAATCTCGATGGCCTCGGTGTTTTTCATGATCTCGATGTCACCGGCCTCGACGTGTTCGCGGACGCGGTCGATCCAGTAGTCCTCGGCGCGGAACTCCTCGCGGCGGTGGGCGATGTAGACCGTGTCGGCGAACTTCGTGAGGAAGGAGGCTTCTTCCATCGCCGCGTCGCCGCCGCCGACGACGAGCATATCCTCGCCCCGGAAGAAGGCGCCGTCACAGGTGGCACACGTCGAGACGCCGTGGCCCATCAGCAGGTCCTCGCCGGGAATCCCGAGCGTCCGTGCGCTCGCGCCGGAGGCGGCGATGACGGCGTCGGCGGTGTAGACGGTGCCGTCCCGGAGTTCGACGCGGAACGGGCGCTGACTCTCGTCCACGTCGACGACGATGCCGTGGTCGATCTCGGCGCCGAACTGCTCGGCCTGCTCTTTCATATTGTTCACGAGTTCGGTGCCGTTGATGCCATCCGGGAAGCCGGGGTAGTTCGCCACATCGGTCGTGAGCGTCAACTGTCCCCCCGGCTCGTCACCTTCCAAGACGAGCGGGTCGTTGTTCGAGCGTGCGGCGTAGATGGCGGCGCTCAGGCCGGCAATGCCCGAGCCGGCGATCAGTAACGTGCGGTGTTCGACGGGCTCGTCAGTCATGTCTCGACGTAGTCGTGGCCGGGCTATTAACCCTGCGCTGTCGGGTACCGGGCGCACAACCACGACGACACGCTTAGGGGCCGTCCGGGCCTCCCTTCGGCCATGCCCGCCGACCTCGACGAGAAGACCGATCGGTACGAGGGGCTGCTCGCGGAGGCCCTGTCGGAATCCGAAACCGCCGTCCCGCCGGACACGCCGCTCGGCGAGGCCGCCACCGAGTTCGAGGAGATGGCCCGCTCGTACCTGGAGGACGGTCGCCACTTCCGCGAGGACGGCGACCCGGTCAACGCGCTCGCCGCGTTCTCCTACGGCCACGCCTGGCTCGACGCTGGCGCCCGGATGGGGCTGTTCGACGTGCCCGACGAGGGGCATCTGTTCACCGTGTGATTGCCCGACCGCCTCCGTGAGTACGGGCAGTCTCGCCGTCTGTCGGTGCTTATAAACCCCGGGGGCGTGTTCGAAACGTTCGATGGAGGCGGTCCTCTGGTACGTGCTGACGGGTACTCGCGGGGGCGAGAACCGGGTGCGCATCCTGCGTGCGCTCGACGAGCGCCCGCGAAACGCCAATCAACTCGCCGAGGACCTCGATCTCGACTACAAGACGGTTCGACACCACCTGGACGTTCTCATGGACAACGACATCCTGACGAACAGCGGCGACGACTACGGAGCGGTGTACCTGCCGACGGACCGCGCCCGGCACAACTGGGATACAGTCGAGGAGATACTGGCGGAGGTCGAGTGAGTATGGTCGAATTTGGGAAAGTGCATATACGACGGAGGCGCCAAGGGAGGCAAGCATGGGTATCTGGTTAGATGCGGCGAGTGCGGCCACGGCGCTGAACGTCGTCTTGCTCGTGGTCCTCGTCGGTATCTGGGGCCGAAACTACCGCTCGTTCGGGTCCAAACACGCCCTGGGACTGGCCCTGTTCGGCGTGCTCCTCCTCGCGGAGAACGTCCTCGCGTTCTACTACTACGTCCTCGACCCGCAGGTCGCGACCCTGCTCAACAGCGCCGCTCCCGTCGCCGGCCGCGCCATGATGTCCGTCCAGATCCTCGAACTCGCCGCGCTCTGCTTTCTCACCTGGGTCACCTGGGACTGACGACCGCTTCCCAGTTCATTTCCACCTCCGCCTCGGACGCCCCCGTCCAGTCTAGCCGAATTTGGGTGAGAGTCCGGCCGCAGTTGGGAAAATGTACAAATCCTGACTAGTCGAACGGACTGGTGATGTCAGATCAGACGCGACGGAGAGTACTCGCAGCGCTCGGTGGAACAGTCGCGGTCGGCCTCGCCGGCTGCAGCGGTGGCGGCAACGGGACGGCGACTGACGCCGCGACCACCACCGAGGGTGGCATGACGGAGGGTGAATCGACCGATACCGAGATGTCGGAGATGACGACGACGGAGGGTGAGATGACCGAGGGCGGCATGGACGACGGCGAGCAGGCGATGGTCCGTGTCTCCCACATGTCGCCGGACGCGCCCAACGTCGACGTCTACGTCGACGGCGGCGACCCGGTGCTGTCTGACGTCCCCTTCGGCACGACCAGCGACTACCTCCCGCTCCCCGGAGGGACGTACACGGTGACGATCACGGCCGCCGGCGACGCGGACACCGTTGCCTTCGAAGGCGACGTGTCCGTGGAGGCCGGCACCAGCTACACGGTCGCGGCCATCGGCGAACTCACGAGCGAGGACTCCGAGTTCCGCCCGCTCGTCCTCGAAGACGACGTGTCCGACCCCGGCGGCGACTCGGCGCGAGTCCGCGTGGTCCACGCCTCGCCGGACGCGCCCGCAGTGGACGTGACCGTCGCCGCCTCGGGCGACGCCATCGTCGACGGCGCGGCCTTCGGTGACACGGCGTCGGTGACCGTCCCCGCCAACGACTACACGCTCGAAATCCGTGGCGACACGGAGAGCAACGACGGCGACGTGGTCGCCGATTACGACGTGTCACTGAACGGCGGGACGGTGTACACGGCCTTCGCGGCGGGCTACCTCTCGCCCGACGACGAGCCGACGGACGAGGCCTTCGATCTGCTCGTCGAGCAGGACGCCAGTTACTGATCCCCCTGCCCTCGGCTCTCCGAGCCGCCCCGGTACTCCCGCAAGACCTGATATGTTTCGTACGCGAAGACGGCCACCACGAGCGCGATTCCGCCCCACGCGAGCACGGCGAACGCCGTCGCGCCGATGGCGGCCATCAGTCGCTCACCTCCCCGGACTCCGCGGCGTCGTCGAGCCGTCGCACGTCCCGACCGAGGTCGTCGAGGTCGAACCGACCCGGCGTGAGCAGTGCGAACACGACTGCGAGACCGCCGGAGACGAACGCCGCACCGGCGAAAGCCAGCAGGAAGTCCGGGGCGGGCAGGAGGGGGCCGACCCCGGGCACGCTCGCGACCAGACCCCGGAGGGTCGGGAAGAACGCGAGTCCCACCAGCAGGCCGCTGACACTCGCGACGAGCATTCCGTGGCCGCCGGGCCGCGACGAGAAGAGGCCGTAGAGCAGCGGCAGGAACGTCGCGGCGGCCAGCAGGTCGGCCGTCAGGAAAATCCGGAGGACACTGTAGCCCTGTGCGCCGACGAGGGTCGCGGCGAGTGCGACTGCGACCGTCAGCCCGCGCGCACCGAGCGTGAGCGTGCGGTCGTCGGGGTCGTCGAGGAGGGTCGGGAGGTCCGCCGTGACGACGCTGGCGATGGCGTTGAACAGCGTGTCGGCGGTACTCATCACGAGCAGAATGGCGAGCAAAACGACGGCCAGCGCGACCCAGGCCGGGAAGGCACTGTCGACGACGAGGAAGAAGGCCACGTCAGCGTTGTAGCCGGCGCTCGTCGGGTCGGTGACGATAGCGTCGAGTCCGGTCGCCGCGAGGCCGAAGAGGCCGGCGACGAGGATCATCGGGACGACGGCGACGGCGGCGACGAGGAAGGACCGGCGGAGCGTGCGGTCGCTCTCGGCGGCGTAGATGCGTTGCCACCAGGCCTGGTTGAGCATCTCAGCGCCGAGGACCGCGATGGCGACGTAGCCTCCGAACTGCAGGCCCGTGACGAATCCGGGATCGAGCAGGGAGGGATTCCTGGCGGCGACGGAGGCGTGAATCTCTCCGGGACCGCCGAGCGCCAGCAGGGCACCGCCGAAGCCGACGGCGAGCAGCGGGAGGATGACGAGCGTCTGGATCGTGTCGGTGAAGATGCTCGCCTGCAGGCCACCGTAGACGGTGTAGGAGAGGACGAACAGGCCGACGACGGCGGCGGTCTGCCAGCGCGGGACGCCCGCGACGAGTTCGAGCGCGCCGGTGATGCCGGTCATCTCGGCGGCGAGGAAGATGAAC
Source organism: Halorientalis marina (assembly GCF_023028345.1). Taxonomy (GTDB): domain Archaea; phylum Halobacteriota; class Halobacteria; order Halobacteriales; family Haloarculaceae; genus Halorientalis; species Halorientalis marina. Next base: position 2,168,353 of record NZ_CP095487.1, read on the forward strand.
ATATAGAGGACGGACACGACGAGCACGTACGCGTACATGGCACGTCCGTAGCGTGCGTAGGCGTACTCGGTCAGCGAGTGCCCGTCGGGGAGGTACTCCCGGATTCGCGGGCCGACGACGACGTACGCGAGAAGCGGCAGGGCGCTCCCGGCGGCGTAACCGAACACGGCCGTAATCCCGCCGAAGGCCGCGCCCGCTTCGGCCGGACTGAACAGAATCCAGGCACCCATGCTCGACGCGATGAGCGTCGCCGTCAGCGTCCCGCCGCCCGCGGTTCCACGGGCGCTGATGAAGTCCTCGATGGACCGTACCCGACCCGCGCTGTACCACAGCCCGATGGCGCTGAACGCCCCGAGAACGACGACGGTCGCACCCAGTGCCAGCCGGCTCTCGACCATGGGGTAGCATTGTTCGCTCCCGTATATATAATATAGTGGTATAGGCCAGTTATGAGAACACGTCAGATGACACCATACACCGCATCCGAAATCGCAACACTGCGGTCGAATACGAGGCGTCGGAAAACCGACGCAGGTAGCGAAAGGTTTAAATATCTATCGGACTAACTATGAGTAAGTAGTAGCCCGGTATGTTTTTTGCCTTGCGCACCCGGGCCACCCACCCCCCATCATGAGCGATACAACAACACGGACCAGCACCGAGGAACGCACCCGCGAGAGTACAGAAGCGACGGCGGAGGAGACGAGGACGGCCGGCGAACGGACGGAGACGGACGGCGACGAACGCGAACACGTCTGCCCCGAGTGTGGCGGCAGCGTCGTCAACGATGCGGAACACGGCGAGAGCGTGTGTGACGACTGCGGCCTGGTCATCTCGGAAGACGAGATCGACCACGGGCCCGAGTGGCGTGCGTTCGACTCGGCCGAGAAAGACCAGAAGTCACGCGTTGGTGCCCCCACCACCAACATGATGCACGACAAGGGGCTGTCGACCAACATCGGCTGGCAGGACAAGGACGCCTACGGCCGTTCACTCAACGCGAGCCAGCGACAGAAGATGCAGCGGCTCCGGACCTGGAACGAGCGGTTCCGCACCCGGGATTCGAAAGAGCGGAACCTCAAGCAGGCGCTTGGCGAGATCGACCGCATGGCCTCCGCACTCGGCCTCCCCGAGAGCGTCCGCGAGACGGCCAGCGTCATCTACCGACGGGCGCTCGACGAGGACCTGCTGCCCGGTCGCTCCATCGAAGGGGTCGCCACCGCCGCCGTCTACGCCGCCGCGCGACAGGCCAGCGTCCCGCGCAGCATCGACGAGCTCGTCGCCGTCTCCCGCGTCGGCGAGATGGAGATGACCCGGACCTACCGGTACATCGTCCGGGAACTGAACCTCGAAATCCAGCCCGCCGACCCCGAGAGCTACGTCCCGCGGTTCGTCTCGGACCTCGAACTCTCCGACGAGGTCGAACGCCGCGCCCGCGAACTACTCGACCGGGCCCGCGAGGAGGGGATTCTCAGCGGGAAGTCGCCCGTCGGACTGGCCGCTGCTGCGGTCTATGCCGCCTCACTGCTGGCTAACGAGAAGGTCACACAGTCGGAGGTCAGCGCCGTCGCCAACATCAGCGAAGTCACCATCCGCAACCGCTACAAGGAACTGCTCGAAGCCGGTCAGGTCCCGGCCTGAAACCCGGTAGTTCCGGCACTCGAACCGGCGGCAACCTTTTTATCTTTGCCGTGTGTGAACGAACCACACATGAGGGAGACCTACGTTCGGTTGCTCTGTCCGGAGTGTAAGAAGGGGTGGGAGTCGACCCCGAGCGATCTGCCGTCACACAGACGCACCTATCACTGCCCGAACTGTCACGCGAGCCGGCGGCTCGCGGAGTTTACGCGGACGGAACACGACCTCTCGACGCTGAAGTCCCTCCAGTAGTCAGCCGCTCGTCGAAGAGATGGCCCCACAGGCCTCACACCGAAGGATGAGCGCGCCCTGTTGTTTCTCGAGCTTCGTGTCCGGCAATCCACACTCCGAACAGCGGACGAACTCCTCGACGTAGGCGTCGAGAGCGTCCTGGACCCGTCGCTGATTGAACTCGCCGGTGAGTCGTGCGCGGCCGGACTCGTCGATGTGGCCGCTCGTCCCGAGTTCGCTCTGGAAGAACTTCATGACGTGGTCCTCGTCGCGGCCGAGCCGTTTCGTCGTGTCCTGAAAGTTCTCGTAGACGGTCGCGTTCCCCTCCTGTCGCACCTCCGGGTCGGGAACGTCGAAGCGGTCGCCGCTGCCCTCGATGTCGGGCGTCTCGTCGAGCGCCCGGTCGAGCTGATCGTCGTAGTCCATACCTCATCGATGCCACCGGGTCGACAAAAACCTTTCAAACTCGTCGTTGTGCCCCCCGCTCGGCGGGGCGAACCGCGATCGCAGCGACCCCCCGAACAACTCTCGACAACGGACCTGCCGATGGTTCAACACTTGAAAAACCCCTTATTGCCGGCTCTACTGCGAAGATGCATGTTAACTCTCCTCAGAGTACTACTATTACCCTTGAGTCTTAACGGTCGGATGACCATGAAAAAGCAGGAACTCATCCATCTGCATGGCCTGCTCGCACAGGTGCAGAATCACTACGAGGAGCGGACAGGGAACACCGTAGAGCACGACCGCTACGCGGAGATCAACGTGCGACCCACCTCGATTCACATGTCGAAAGACGATCACAAAGACGCCGTGTTCGCCCTCGCGGGCGGCATCACGTCCGAGATGCGCGACGAAGCGACCGAGCAGGTTCCTGCAGCCGCCGACTGATCGTTCTCCGTCACTTTCAGTTCTCGGGGTTTCGTCTTTAGCGGCCGCGAGTGGGAACTACCGACCTGCCGCCGTCTACTCGTCGATGAGTTCCTCGAACTCCGGCAGGATGTCGTCGTCTCGCGCGCGCTCCTCGCCGATGTCGGCGTCGTCCGTCACTTCGTCCACGGTCGACGTTTCGACGGGGACCTCGTCGGCTGACTCCTCGCTCTCCTCCTCCTCCTCGGCCTCCCCCTCTTCGGCTATCTCCTCGATTTCGACGACCTCCAGCGGGATGTTGTCGAGCCGCTGGCCGATCTCTTTGCGCGCGATGCGGGCCGCGTGTTCGTCGCGCTCGACGTTGAACACTGTCATCTCCAGCTCGAGGGCGACGAGTGACTCGTCGGCAGCGATGAACGCTGGCTCCTGCTCCTCCCCACAGTGCGGGCACGACCGCTCACCCATGTTGATCTCCACGTAGTTGAGGTCAGGGTTGAGCATCTCGCCGGTCTTCGAGATCGCGATCCGGACGGCTTCGTCCGGAGTCTCTACATCGTACACCGGCACAGCGGCCTCCACGACCACTCTGCAGTTCATACACGTCTGTTCTCCGTCCAGTCCTATCAAGGTTGGCGTCCGTTCACGCCCCCCGCGGCAGGTGTTCGGCTCCGCATACCACCCCCAGTCTGCGGTTTCGACCCCCACTCGTAACCGGGAAGGGCGTCCGGCCCGTCCGTCCCGATGATGGAACGGGGTGTCGTCGACCTGTCGTCGCTGTCCGGTGGCTTCGATCTCCAGGCGACCGTCGAGAGCGGCCAGTCGTACCTCTGGGACCGGACCGACGGCCGTATGTATGAGAACCGTGACGGGGGCGCCTACGGCGGCACCGCCTGGTACTGGACGACGGTCCGAACCGACGACGGGACCCCTGCCGTCGTCCGCGTCCGACAGACCGACGGCCGGCTGGAGTGGGAATCGACCGTCGACGCGACCGACCGGCTGCGGCATCGCCTGCGCCTCGACGACGACCTCGGCGCAATCGAGGCCGCGACGCCCGACCGGCCGCTCCTCGGCCGGGCCTTCGACGCCTATCGCGGGATGCGGCTGGTCCGCGACCCGTCGTTCGCGTCGCTCGTCTCGTTCATCTGCTCGGCCCAGATGCGTGTCGGCCGCATCCACGGCATGCAACAGGCCCTGCGAGAGGCCTTCGGCGAGCCTGTCACATTCGACGGCGGGACGTACCACGCCTACCCCACGCCCGAGTCGCTGGCGACCGCGACGGAGGCCGACCTCCGGGAGGTAGGTCTCGGCTACCGGGCCCCCTACGTCAAGCGGAGCGCCGAACTGGTCGCGGACGGCGAACTCGACCCCGATGACGCCACCGGCCGACCGTACGAGGAGGCCCGAGAGTTCCTCACCGGGTTCGTCGGCGTCGGGCAGAAGGTCGCGGACTGCGTCCTCCTGTTCTCGCTCGGCTATCTCGAAGCGGTGCCGCTCGACACCTGGATACGGACGACCATCGAGGAGTACTACCCCGACTGCGAACGGGGCTCCTACGAGGAGACCTCGCGGGCCATCCGGGAGACCTTCGGCGGGGAGTACGCCGGGTACGCCCAGACGTACGTCTTCCACTACCTCCGGTCGGGCGGCGAGTAGGACCACGCATATCACGCCGGCGCGCGATGAGTCGGGTATGAACGAGAGCGACCGCGTCCGCGCACACGTGTTCGTCTCCGGCAAAGTCCAGGGGGTCTACTACCGCGCGAACACCCGCGACACCGCACGGGAGCACGGGATCGACGGCTGGGTCCGCAACCTGGACGACGGCCGCGTCGAAGCCGTCTTCGAGGGGCCCGGGAGCGCGGTCGAGTCGATGGTCGAGTGGTGCCACGAGGGGAGTCCCCGCGCCCGCGTCGACGGCGTCGACGTGGAGTACGAGGACCCCGAAGGAATCGACGGGTTCGAGGTGCGGTACTGACGGGTCGGCGGCCGCGAGTCGGGCCGCTCCCGAAGCCTTACGCCCGGCGCGGTCGAACCCGGGGTCATGATGCACGCCGTCGATCAGTCCGTCCTCGACGAGAACGCCGCGGCACTGGGGGTGCCACGGAAGCAGTTGATGGAGTCGAGTGGCAACGCCGTCGCACGGGTCGTCCGCGAGTACGCCGCCCCCGGCGATTCCGTCGCCATCGTCGCCGGCCGCGGGAACAACGGCGGTGACGGCTTCGTCGCCGCCCGCTTCCTCTCGGCCCACGACGTGACCGTCCACCTCCTCGGCCGTGCCGAGACCATCACCACCGACATCGCGGCCGAGAACTGGGACGCACTCGGGCAGGCCGCGGTCGACGCCCGCGAGGTCCGGGACTCGTCGGCGCTCGACCTGGACGACCCCGACGTGATCGTCGACGCGATGCTCGGCACCGGCGTCACGGGCGCGCTTCGCGAACCGGAGGCGACGGCCGCCGACCGCATCGACGCCGCCGACGCGACGGTGATCTCCGTCGACGTTCCCTCCGGCGTCGACGCGGACACGGGCGAGGCCGACGGCACCGCCGTCGACGCCGACCACGTCGTTACCTTCCACGAGACGAAGCCCGGACTCGCCGACGTCGAGGCCGCGGTGACCGTCGCCGACATCGGCATTCCCGAGGCCGCCGAGCTGTTCGTCGAACGTGGCGATCTCCTGCGGCTCTCCCGCGACCCGACGAGCCACAAGGGCGACCACGGCGAGGTGCTCGTGGTCGGTGGCGGCCCCTACACGGGCGCACCGGCACTCTCCGCACAGGCGGCGTTCCGCGCCGGGGCCGACCTCGTCCGTGTCGCCTGTCCGACGGCCATCGCCCGCGAGGTACAGGCGTTCGAGGAGGGTATCATCACCCGGCCACTCGCCGGTGAAATGCTCCGCCCGGAGCACGTCGACCAACTGCTTGACATCGCCGTCGAGCAGGATGCGGTCGTGCTCGGACCCGGCCTGGGCGACGCGAACGCGACACTGGAGGCCGTGCGGCGGTTCCTCGCCGAGTTCGACGGCCGGGCCGTGGTCGACGCCGACGCGCTCCAGGTCGTCCCCGAAGTCGAGACCGCCGCCACGCTCCTCTGTACCCCCCACCAGGGCGAACTCCGGAAGATGGGCGGGGAGACGGCCGACGACTGGCGCGACCGCATGGCTCTCGTCGAGTCCTTCGCCGACGACGTCGACGCGACGCTGCTCGTCAAGGGGGCCTACGACGTGGTTTCGGACGGCGAGACGACGCGGGCCAACCGGACCGGCAACCCCGGCATGACCGTCGGCGGGACCGGCGACGTGCTGGCGGGCATCGCCGGTGCGCTCGTCTCCGTTCTCGAACCCCACCACGCCGCCGCAGTCGCCGCGTACGCGAACGGTCGGGCGGGCGACATTGTCGTCGACGAGCGGGGCTACGGGCTGGTCGCCTCGGACCTGCTCGACGCCGTTCCCGAGGCGATGTGGGGTGACGACGATGACTGAGAGCGAGGGAGGCGACGGCCGTGGCGGGGAGGGAGCTACCGACGCTGACCTCACCCACACCGACGAGTCCGGGGACGTACAGATGGTCGACGTGGGCGACAAGCCCGACACGGCACGGCGAGCGGTCGTCCGGGGAGAAATCGCACTCCAGCCGTCGACGGTCGACGCGATCCGTGACAACGACCTCTCGAAGGGCGACGTGCTGGCGACCGCCCGCGTCGGCGCCGTCCAGGCCGTCAAACACACCTGGGAGACGATCCCGATGTGCCACCAGATCCCGATCACGAACGTCGAGACGGACTTTTCCCTCGACGAGGACCGGGTCGAACTGGAAGTCGCGGTGGAGACGACCGGCAAGACCGGTTGCGAGATGGAGGCCCTGGAGGGGGTCACGACGGGGCTGAACGTCGTCTGGGACATGGTCAAGGCCGCCGAGAAGGACGACGATGGTCAGTATCCCGACACCGCGATCAGGGACGTGCGGGTCGTCTCGAAGGAGAAAAGAGAGCTGAACTGAGTGGCGACACCGGCGCCGTGCCGGACCGACAAGACTCTTTCGGCGGGCGGCCAAACCCCGAGGTTAAATACGATCAGGAACTAGTACTGTCCATGAGACACTTCGGTCTGAAGGTGCGAATGGCGATCGTCGGTTCGATCCTGTTCGCGTTCTACGCCGTCGCCGCCGTCGTCGCGATGGCGGCGTTCGGCACCGGCGTCCTCCCCATCGTCCTCGTCGGGAGCGTCCTCCTCGTCGGAATCCAGTACAAGGTCGGGAAGTGGGCCGCCCTCCGGTCGGTCGGCGCCGAAGACCTCGACGAGAACCGGTATCCCGAGATACACCGCAGCGTCGACCGCATCTGCCAGGACATGAACCTGGAGAAGCCGAGCATCAAGATCGCCCAGATGGGCGTCCCCAACGCCTTCGCTGTGGGGCGTCGCGGTAACGGTACCGTCGTCATCTCCGAGGAACTCATCCAGATCCTCGAGCACGACGAACTCGAGGGGGTCATCGCTCACGAACTCGCGCACATCGACAACCGCGACGTGGTGCTGATGGTCCTCGGACAGGGGATCGCCTCCATCGTCGCCATCGTCGCCCAGTACGTCGTCCTGCTGACCGGCGACAACGAACTGGCGGATTTCTTCCTCGCCCTCGTCGTCGGCCAGATCGTCCAGATGTTCGTCATGCTGTTCGTGCTCGCCATCTCGCGGTACCGCGAGTACGTGGCCGACGCCGACGCCGCCCGCTCCATCGGCCGCGGCGATCCGCTCGCCCGTGCGCTGGAGAAAATCAGCCAGGGGAACCAGCGCGCCTCCGACTCGAAAGTCGACGAGAAAGTCAACGCCCTCTGTATCTTCGGCGACGGGAAGGGCATCGCCCGCTTCCTCTCGACGCACCCCCCGACCGAGAAACGCATCGCACGCCTCCGTAACTGATGGCGGTCCCGGTTCGCGACCTGCTGGCTGCCGTTCTCGGCGTCCTGCTCGGGCTGGTCATGATCGCCTACCCACAGGTGATCGTCCAGGTCCACACCGTCGGTCGCCGGCCACGCACGCCCGGCCCGGCGGGTCCCGACGGCGACACCGACGCGAAGTGGCTGTGGCTCGTTCGAGTGCTCGGCGTCGCCTGTCTGGGCATCGGCGGCGTCATCGGTGCCGGCCTGCTGAACCTGTTCTGATCAGGCCGACTCGGCGGGGACGAGTTCGCCGGCCTTGGCCCGCGACTGCTCGACGACCGAGGGGCGAGCCTCGAACTCGATGACGACCTCGTCGCCGTAATCGACCGTCTCGACGTTCGCGTTGTCGTGAATCCACGAGACGAGGCTCATCGTGTCGTCGGTCATCGGGAGGACGAGGCGTTCGTGCTGGAAGTCGGGGAGTTCCCCGTCGATTCGGGTCCGGAGATCGTCGATTCCGGCGCCGGATCTGGCGCTGACGGCGACGGGATTGGGAGCGAGTGCCGACAGCGACTCGCGTTTCCGCGATAGCTCCTCGTCGTCCACTTTGTCGATCTTGTTCAGGACGGTGACGATGGGTGCCTCGTTTCGCTCGTAGAGGGTGTCGTGGCAGGTGACGAGCTTCTCGTGAATATCGTCGATGGGCTCGCTCACGTCGACGACGAGGAGGACGAGGTCGGCGCGGTAGACTGCGTCGAGCGTCGACTTGAACGACTCGACGAGCCAGTGCGGGAGGTCGGTGATGAACCCGACCGTGTCGGTGACGAGCACGTCCCGTTCGTCCATGTCGGCGCGGCGGGTCGTCGTCCCGAGCGTGGTGAAGAGTCGGTCCTCGCTCTCGGCGGTCGAATCGAGGTCCGGGTGGAGGCGTTCGTTCTCGTCGACGTCGAGGTCTTCGGCGAGCCGGCGCAACAGCGTCGACTTCCCGGCGTTGGTGTACCCCGCGAGGGCCACGAGGTCGAACCCCGATTCACGGCGCTGTTCGCGGCGGTGCTGTTCGGTCTGCTCGATGTCTTCCAGTTCGTCCCGGATGCGCGCGATCTGGGCCTTGATGTCCCGTTCCCGGCTCTCGTCGTATTCGCCGAGCCCCATGAACCCCGGCCGCTCGTCGCGTCTGGCGAGGCTCGCCTTCGCCTCGGCCCGGGGGAGTTCGTACCGAAGTTCCGCGAGTTCGACCTGGAGTTGGGCTTTCCGGGTGTGTGCACGCTGGCCGAATATCTCGAGGATGAGTCGGAACCGGTCGATGAGTCGGACGCCGTCGGGCAGGACGTTCCCGAGGTTGTACGTCTGGTAGGGACCCAGCTGATTGTCGAAGATGACGACAGCAGCGTCCTCGCGGGCGACCAGGGCCGCGAGCGACTCGGCCTTCCCTTCCCCGACGTGCATTGCCGGGTCCTCGGTCCGGGTCTGGGTGAGTTCGCCCACGACGTCGTACCCGGCCGCGCGAGCCAACTCCCGGATTTCGGCCGTGTCGGCCGTCCCGGAGTCTACCCGTTTGGCGACGACCGCCTGCTCCGTCCGTACTGGTTCGTCCGTCACTTATCCAGAAATAAGATACGCTGGTATTTAAAAACCCGGCCGGCTCGCGTCCGGCGGTTCCCCGGCGAGCCGGAGCTGCGGGTGGTGGGGTCCCGACCCGTGGTCGGTCCGCAGTCACGGACGCTCGCCCGACGTATCAGCGCACGTAGGTCGGCTGGATATCGAGAACTCCGGCCGGGCACAAGAGTCTTAACCCAGGCTGGCAAGAGGGGTATCATGGCCGATATATTCGATCCGACACAGATCGGTCTCGAAGTCGGCGGCGGCGCACTGATCGGTGGCGTCATCGGCTTCGCGGCCAAGAAGGTCGCGAAGATCATCGCCATTATCGTCGGGCTGGAACTCGCCCTCTTCAAATTCCTCGAAACCAAGGGCATCCTCGTGGTGAACTGGGAGGCCATCGGCGGCGCTGCCACCGATGCGGGTGGACAGGCCGCCGAAGCCCCGGGCTGGATCGTCAGCCTCCTCTCGGCCCTGCCGGTCACGGCGGGGTTCACCGGCGGCTTCCTCGTCGGCTTCAGAAAAGGGTAGCCGGGCGGTCAGGGTGACGGCGGCGTCGGCGTCGGTCGCGGCGGCGACGGGCCGCCCGGTCCTGGACCGGGGCCGGGCCGACCTGGCCCAGCATCGGTCTCCGGCGTTGGTTTCGGTTCTTTCTCGCCGCTCGTGAGGAACTCGACGACGTTCCCGAGCAGCACTTCGTTGTCGGCGACCGTGTGGAAGTCCGGGCTGAGGAACGAACTGTCCGCGAGCGCGGTGACGTTCCCGTTCCGGGCGGCGACTGCGTAGGTCCCCGCGGACCGCGTCGACTGGAGCTGCGTCCCGTCTATCGCGGTCAGGCGCGTCGTCGCGTTGTCCTCGTCCACCGTGAGCCGCGTCGCCTGCGGGAGGGCGACCCGGTCGACGCCGTCGGTGAGCGATCCGTTCCCCGTCGGCGTCGCGTAGACGTACTGGAAGTTGTTCGCGTTCTCTTCCATGTTGAACAGGTAGTCGGTCCCGACGTCGAACCCGTACGTGGAGGCCAGCGGCGTCAGCTGGCTCTGAATCCGCTGGACGGAGACGCCAATCGGGCCGCCACCGCCGCCGAGGCCGACGCTGACGCTTTCGGGTTCGGCGAGCATGACGACGCGTCCGCCACGCTCGGTGAAGTTCCGGACGCCGTTGACTTCACTCGTCGAGTAGCGTACCCCGGGGCTGATGACCACCAACGCGTCGGCCCGAGCGAGCGAGGCGTTCAGCGGCCGTTGAGTGGACGGCGGGCCGAAGCCGGACCCGGCCTGCTGGCCGGCGCCGTGGAACCGGACCTCGTGACCCGATTCGACGAGCGCGTCGACGAACGGCTGAATCTCGCTCCGCGAGAAACTGTTTGCGTGGGCCGCGTCGACGACGACGACCTTGCCGGACTCGTTCCCGTCGACGGAAACGTTCCCTCGCTCGTCGAAGTCGTCGGCGAGGATCGCGTCGGAGTCGAACGTGCTCGCGTTCTCGGGCTGGACACCGGGCGGTGCGCCACCGCCGAGAACGGCCGGTGCGACGGCGGCGGCGCCGACGACCAGCGCCACGACGACGACGAAGACGCCGGCGTACTTGGCGAGGCTAGCCATCGACGCTCACCTCCGTATCGTTGGTGAGCCGGCCATAGAGGGCGTAGTACTGCGGTGCCTCGACGCCACGGAAGCCGAACGGGTCCTCCTCGAGGAGGACTGTCCGATTCCCGGCGCCGTCGCCGCCGGCGAGGAGGATGCCGACGTTCCGCCGGGGCGGTTCGAGCCGCTGGACCCGGTAGTTGTCGATGCCCGCTTCGTTTGCGGCGTGGGCGATGGCGCTGTCGATGCCACCGATCCGGTCGGCGACGCCGTTCTCGACGGCTCGCGCGCCGGAGTAGACCTTGGCGTATGCCAGCCGTTCACGCGGGGTCCCGTTCGAACGCAGTTTCTCGCCACGGTGTTCGTACACCGTATCGAGAAAGAGCGTCTGGAGGGTCTGCAGTCGCGTTCGCGCGTCGTCGGCGGTGCCACCGGTCGGCTTGTCCGGCCCCGTGAATATCTGCCCGCCGGCGGTCGTCGGGCCGCTCGGGACGGACCCGATGACGCCGACGCTCCCGACCAGTGAGCCGGGCGTCGTGTAGATTCGGTCGGCCGGTAGCATCGCCCAGTACGCGCCGGACGCGCCGATACCGCCGACGCTCGCGACGACCGGCTTGCGTGACGCGGTCTTGTTCACCGCGAGATACAGCGACTCAGTCGCGGCGACGGTCCCGCCGGGGCTGTTGACCCGGAGCACCACCGCCTTCACCGATCCATCCTGGCGCACCCGACGGAGGTCCTCACGGACCGCCTCCACCGAGTCCGCCGTGATCGGCCCTTCGAGGGAGACCACGGCGACCTTGTCGGGCTGGGGGCTCGACAGACTCGGTGCGTAGGGCGCCACCACCGCACCAATCAGGACGGCAACGACCACGACGATCACGTACCGCCACGCGCTCGTCCCGGTCGATTCACCTAACTGTGACATGATGCACGGCTCACCTCACGCCACCTCACAAGAAGCGTTTTCAAACACCTATTACGTTTCTAACTGTTTATCGAGGTGCGCGGCCGGATTCCGGCGGTGCCCCGCGGACGCCTCACCGCGTCGAAATCTCGTCCTCGTTGCTGATGATCCGCGTCTCGGCCTCGCCGCTCGTGTGCTCGTTCACCACGTCGTAGAACTCGTTTTGCATCCCGGCAGGGAACGTGATGACGCCGATCCAGGAGCCGTCGGCCTGCCACTCTTCGCGCTCCAGGTCGCCGAACTGACGGATCTGGGCCTGTGCGCTGCCGGCGTAGTCGGCCGGACACTGGACGGCGACGGTCATCTCGTCGAACCGGATCGGGATGACGGGCCGGAGCATCTCCAGTGCCTCGTCGACCTGGGCCTCGACTGGTTCCATCGGGTCGACCCTGAAGCCCGCCTCTTCGAGGGCCGACTCGATGCGGTCTGGCGGGTGGGGCGCGTCGTCCATCTGGGGATTGACCGCGTTGCGCGCGATGTGCTGGACCAGCTGTTTCTCCTTTTGTTCTTGCATCTCGCGGCGCTGTTCGGCCGTAATCTGGATTTCACCACGCTCGATCACTTCGGGAATGACCTCCAGGGGTTCCGTCGTCCCGAACACCTCTTCGAGGGAGTCCTCCGGAGGGCGGTCGCCGCGGGAGGCGTCCTCGAAGACGTCCTCGGCGGCGATGACGTCCTCCAGTTCGCCGTCAAATTCGCCGCGTTTGATCGACAGCGCGGCGTCCGGGTCGACCAGTACCTCGAACCGCTGCCCGTGAGACTCCAGACGGGCAGTCACGGCCTCGTCGAGTGAAATCATACCTGAGCCTTGGCGGGGGAAATTAAAAAGGTATGTCCCCATCCGGGCGCCGGCTGGGGGCCGAACAGTCCCTACTCGTCGCCTTCGGTGTCGTCCTCGGCGGCTCCGTCGCCTTCGGTGTCGTCCTCACCCTCGCCGAGGATGTCGAGGCCGTCCAGATACCCCGATACGTCGTCGTCGGTCAGCCGGCGGTAGCCGTCCGAATCGACCACTGCGAGGCCAACGCTCTCCGGCGTGAGGGAGTCGTCGTTCACGGACGCGAGCGCTTCGAGGGCCAACTCGACTGCACCGTCGAGGTCGACGTCCTCCGAGTAGTGTTCCTCGAGGTACTCACGCACGTCGCTTCGGTCGGCACCCACGGCGAGGGCCTTCCACTCGTAGGGCGTCCCCGAGGGGTCGGTCTCGAACAGGCGCGGCTCGCCGTCGTCCATCCCGGCGACGATGAGCGCGACGCCGAACGGACGCGCGCCGCCGATCTGGGTGTACTGCTGGATGTGGTCCGTGACCTCCTTGGTGAGCGTCTCGACGCCGAGGGGTTCGCCGTAGCGGAGCCGGTTGACCTGTGTCCGGCGGCGGGCGAAGTCGATCAACTGGCGGGCGTCGGCCACGTGGCCGGCGCTTGCGATCCCGACGTGGTCGTCGACCTTGTGGATCTTCTCGACGCTCGACCGCTCCATGAGGGGCGACCGGACGCGTTTCTCGACCGCGAGGACGACGCCGTCGGTCCCGCGGATGCCGATGCTGGCGGTCCCGCGCTTGACCGCCTCGCGGGCGTACTCGACCTGGTAGAGGCGGCCGTCGGGCGAGAAGATCGTGATACCACGGTCGTATGCCTGCTGTTGTGATTGTCCCTGCATAGCTAGATGTCGAGGGTGGTCGCCCCCGCGAACCCGTCGGGCGTAGCCACGTCGTACCGTGGCGACCGCACGACTGCGGTCCGCTGGTCGTCCTCGAAGGCGACGGTTCTCTCTGCCACGGCTTCCGGGCCGTCTCGTATATATTTTTCCTCACAGGCACGGACCGTCCCGCTCGCGCCCCGCACGCGGACGCCGACTGGAGCACCGTCGACCGCGTCGAGACAGGCGAGCGCCGCCCGTGCCCGCTCCACTTCACCGCGGCGCACCTGGACGACTGCCTGGCCCGCGCCCGAGGCCAACTCGAACCGCAGGACGCGCAGGTCCATCGCGGCACTCGCCGCCTCCCCGAGGAGGTTCTGGGCCGCGTACCAGAGGTGCCGCTGGAACGCCCCGCGGTCGAACTCCGCGTCCGGCCACGTCTCGATCCCGACCGCGAGGTAGCGCCACCGCGGCTGGAGGTGTTTCGGAAGGTGTTTCACGACTCGTCAGTGCTCCCGTCGACCGCTGGCGTGCCTCGCTCGGCCACGAGCACGCCCACCTGCTCGTGGACCAGTTCGACCGCCGTCAGTGCGAAGCCGGCGTCGGTCAGGGCGTCCGCGAGCACGCCGACCGTCGCCGGGTCGTCGACTTCGGGGGTGTAGAACGGTTCGTCGGGGTCCGGTTCGCCGAAGAACAGCACGTCGCCGAGGACGAACCTGCGGGGTTCCAACGCTGCGATAGTGTCGATGGCCTCGCGTTTCTCGTCGTCACTGAGGTGGTGCATGGCGAAGTTCGAGGTGACGATGTCCACGCCACTGCCGTCAACGTTCGGCGCCCGGAAGCGTCCCTCGCCGAACTCGACGTTTCCGAGACCGGCGTCGGCGGCCTTCTCGCGGGCCTGCTGGAGCATCCCCTCGCTGATGTCCCGGCCCACGACTCTGCCGGCGTCGGGTGCCAGCGCCAGCGCGATGGCCCCGGTGCCGGTCCCGAGGTCGAGGACGGTGTCCGTGGGGCCGGGCGCGGCGTGTTGCACGACGAGGTCGGCACAGGCCCGGTACTCCGGGGTTGCGTCGTCGTCGTAGTCGGCGGCCTTCTCGTCGAAGCGGGCCGCGTGTTCGTCGATGCTCTGTTTCATACCAGCCACGTGGGTCCCGAAACCAAAGAATCCCCCGATGGCGGGCAGTGTGCGGGCACGATACGGCCCACAAAGCCAATTAGGTGGAACTCATGGAGGTGCGTATGCACCGCCAGGCACAGGGGGCGTTGATCGGGGTCGCTGGGCTCGTCCTTGCCGGCGTGCAGGTGGCTCACGCGCTCTCGGGGACCGAGACGACCGTCGGGTTGGCCTTCAACGCCGTCCCGTTCGTGCTGATGGCACTCGCGATAACGTACGTCGGCTACTGGGTGATCACCGCCGACGACCTCGGGGCGCACACGACCCGCATCTCGGCGTGGGCAGCGGGCGGCGCAGTCGGCTTCGCGGCCGTGAGCGCGCTCACGGTCTTCTCGGCCAACGTCGCCGTGAGCGACTTCCCGGTGTTCGCGTCGGCACAGCACGTCGCGACCGACACCATCACGGCCGGGACGCTCGCCGGACTGCTCGTCGGCATCTACGACGCCCGCAGTCAGGCCAGGCAGGCCGAACTCGAACGCCAGCGCGACCGCATCGAGGCCTACGCGAATCGGGCCGCGGACGTGAACAACTACGGTCGCGCGCTGAACCAGTCCGAGTCCATCGAGGAGGTCAGCGCCCTCTGTGTCGAGGCAATCGCGACGCTCGTCGGCTTCCACGACGCCGCCTTCGTCGAGCGCCGCGACGAGTTCGCGACCATCCTCGACAACAGCATCGTCGGCGTCGAGGAGAGCATCGTCGCCGAACTCGCCGGCCGCGGCGCCGACGGCGACCAGGCGACCGTCACGACGCACGCCGACGACCTCCCCGCGGACCTCCCGGCGGACGTGGAGTCAGTCGTCACGATCCTCGTCACCGAGACCCGCGGCGCGACGATCACGATCGTCGCGTTCAACCGCGGCGAGGAGGTCGAAGACGAGACCATCACCCTGCTGGAGATGCTCGTCTCCCACGCCGCGACGGCGCTCGACAACCTCTACCGCACCGGCGTCGACGACGGTCCCGACGGGACCAGCATCGAGATCGAGACCGTCGACGAGTAGCTACTGGTCGTCGCCGTTCCCGGTCTCGGCACTGCCGCGTCGCACGCCGGGTTCGACGAACGCGTCCGCGGTGCGCTCCCTGTTGCGGGCCGCGAGTCGGCCCCACTCGGCCAGTCCGCGCTCGATGTCCTCGGGGTCGAAGCCGATAGCATCGCCCACGGCCCGGAGTTCGCGGGGGGCACGCAACTGGAGGTGTGACCGCGGGTCGGCGGTGACGACGTACGGCGTGTCGTAGTGGTCGACGATCTCCCGGAGCTTCCGGATGTCGCCGATTGCGCGGACGCGACGACCGCCCTGTGCCCGGAGCACCCGCCGGAGGGAGAACTCGACCCGGACGCCGTTGCGCGCGGCCTCCTTCGCGAGGACGTGATTGAAGTCCCCGTCGCCGACCATGGGGTGGGCGAGGACGTCGACGGCCGACTGTTCGACGGCGAAGCGATTCAGGCGCTCCGTCCCGCCGTGGACGCAGACGACGGTCCGCTCGTCGCGGTAGTTGCCGACGTACCCGCTCGCGCGGGAGGGGTCGTCGGCCCGGACTTCGACCCCGTCGACCACGTCGATATCGTACTCGCTCCGGACGGCGTCGAGGTCGGCGTCGTGGTCCGCGTCGCCGTGATTGCGGACGACGATCCCCTCGAAGCCGAACTCGGCGGCGGTCAGGGCCTGGCGCGCCACGGTGCTGTCACCGTCCGGTCGGCCGTGTACCGCCTCGTACATACCGCCTGCAACCGGACCCCGGTGCTTGGGCGTTTCGGAACGACGGGCCGGAGCGGGCTCCGTTTCGCCTACCTCCGAGAGCCCGACCCGGACCAGGTGCGCGGCGAACTTGCAGAGGAGCAGGTCGCCGTCGCTTCCCGACGGCCCCGCGTACCCGCTCACTCACCGTCGTCTTCGCCGTCGGCGACGAAGGTATCGAGCGCCTCGCGGGCGTTCGCGACGGCTTTCTCCCTCGTCGCGGGATAGGCCTCGACTTTCGCGCGGAGCGTGATACCGTCACCGCGGCGGACCTCGCCGCGGAAGGCGGCCTGCTTGTCGAGCGTCACGTAGAAGGCGGTGTTGTCGTCGATGCGGTCGTCGAGTTCGTCCCGGAGACCGGCCACGTCGTCGATTCGACCGAGTCGGTCGAGGACGTGACGCATCTCGTCGGCGCGCTCGACGCGCGCCGAGCAGACGACGATGCGGTCGCCGTGGTGACCCTCCGAGGTCGCCCGCTCGATCTCGACGTCTTCGGGGAGAAACGTCTCTAACGCCGCGACGACCCGTTTTTCGTCCTCGGTCGCGTAACAGAACGCACGGAGATCGAGGTAGTGAAACGGGACCGAGGCCACGGCCTTACTCCTCGGCGGCTTCGAGCGAGTCCTCGGGGACGCCCGCTTCCTGACCGTCCTCGAAACTGACGGTGTAGTTCTCGTCGCCGAACATCGTCTCCGAAATCGCCGTGATGGTTCCTTCCTCGCCGTCGAAGTCGCTGTGTTCGTCGTGCAGAATGACCGTATCGTCTTCCTCGAAGCTCATACGCTTCCGTACCCCGCGGCCCAGTAAAAAGGGACTGATTCCGACTCGTCGTCCGCCGACATCACTCCGGCCGCAACCGCCCGAGAGCGTCAGGGCCCGACGGTATGGTCGCCGGTCACCTCGACCACGTTATCGAACAGCGAGGACAGTCGCGCTACCGTGCGCTCGTCGTGGGCTGCCGGGTCGAGGTGGAAGTGACCGGCGGCACCGACGGCCGCGAGTCGGTCCGTGAGCGAGTGGAGGAACCGATAGGCGCGGTCGGTCTCGGCGTACTGGAGCAGGACGGACACCGAGTCGAAACAGACGCCCACGTCGTAGCCGTCGCCGTGCCACGCCGCGAGGCAGTCCTCCAGGGCCATCCCGAGGCCGGTTAGATCGGCCGGGTCCGGGACCGTCTCGACGAAATAGTCGGTGTGTGTCGGTGCCGGGCCACGCTCCTCGACCAGCCCACCCGTACCGACGGTGAGTACCGCCGTCTCCGCGGGGTGGTGCGGGAGATGCGCCTCGACGGTCTCGTACCGCTCGGCCGGCGATTCCACGTAGAGGACGTGCAGCGCGTTCGTGATGTCGAGCGAGTGCCGACCGAGGAGATTCGTACACGCCCGGCGCTCGGCCGACCCGATGGATGGGGCCAGGAGAAGGAGGTTTCCGTCCGCCGGTAGTGACTCCCGCTCGGTCGCGACGGAGCGCTCGCTACGCCCGACCATCGCTCGTTCCCCCGAGCGCCAGCCCTGTCCCGTCGCTCGCACCACCCCCGCGTTCGGGGTCGTGTCCACGCTCGAACCACCGTCCATCCCGTCCGTTCCTGTGCCACCGTCGGCCGTTCCCGCGTCGTCCCCACGGTCCCATTGCTGTCGCCATGTTTGTCAGTTAGTCACAAAACACCCCGTCAGACGGCCGTCTGCCGCTCGTACGCGACGGTTCGACGAGATCGCGGCGAGTGCGGGCGAAGGCCGTGTCGAAGACTTATTGCAGGTACGCTCGTTACGTTTGGATATGTACGACACACGCCGCTTCCGCCTCTGCCCCCCGGGTCGGCCCTGTATCCGTTCGGTTGCACCGCGCGGACGATGACGGCGGTCGACAACCTCTGGTACCTGGCCGACGAGGCCGACCAGCGAGCCGCGCAATCGTACCACCGGCTACAGGAGGAGTACGACGCGACGCTCGAAGTCGACCGGACCCGGCACGTCTCCCGGGAGCGATTCCGAACCGTCTCGGACCGCATCCGCGAGAACGGCCTCCCGTACGGCGTCCACACGCTCGTCCGCCGTGACTCGGGTGAAATCCTCCTCGTCCGCCACGAGGGAGTCGACATGTGGGTCATTCCCGGCGGCGAACTGGAGCCCGGCGAGGGGCTGCTCGACGGTGCACGCCGGGAACTCGCGGAGGAGGCCGGTATCGACGCGACCTACGACGGCATGGGCATCCTCGCACAGGTCGACTTCTTCAGCGACGGCCACGACACCTGGGGCGTCCTCCCCGTCTTCGAGGCCCGCCCGGACACCGTCGACCCCGAGGTCGACGACCCGGACGACGAGATCTCCGAGGCGAGATGGTTCGACGACCTCCCGACGGACACCCGCGACCGCGACGTGTTGCAGGCGTGGCGCGAGCGGACGGGCATCTAGCGACGGTCGCTCCGCGGGAACCGCGTTTCGACCCCACGAAGAACCCACACTGTTTTGACACCGACAGCGGAAGGAGGGCACGGACCGCGTTTTGCGCGGAGACAGACACATGGAACGGAGAACGCTCGCCCTCGTTGGGGGTGTGATCGTCGTGATCGCGGCCGTCGCCGCCGGCGCCGTCGCGCTCGGTCTCGCTCCGAGCACCGGGGCGCCGGACTCGACCGGGAGTCCGCCCTCGGTCGACAGTTCGAGCAAGGAGACCGAAAACGGGAACGCTACCTACGCGTTCGATATCACGAACCTCAGCGAGTGCGGTCAGACCTGTCGGGACATGACCTGGGAACTGACGAACGGCGTGGACGAGCGCGCGTCGAACGTGACCCTCGCGTTCGAGGTGTACGCCGGCGGCAACAGCACGGTCTGGGAGGGGACCGAATCCGTCGGCGAACTCGACGCGAACGCGACCGCCGAGCGGACGACCCGGATCGAGGTCGGTATCCAGGACGGACTCCAGATTCGGGGGAACGACGGCGACGTCACGGTCATCACCACCGTCTACGCGGACGGTGAACGACAGACCCAGTTCAGCGACGAGGACAACGTCGGCTAGTCACCCGCCGAACTCTTTGCCGTCGCGGGCGTCGGCGTCGAGCCGCCGTAGCGTCGCCCGCGCGTTACTCGCGTCGTACCCGAACAGCACCGACTCGCCGTACTCGGCGGCGACCTCCGCCGCGTGCACGAGGTTGTCGATATCGACGTTGACCGCGTAAAGTTCGATGCTGAAGGGAGTGTCGAGCGCGTCCTCGAACCCGGAGGCGATGATCTCCAGCCAGTAGGTCGTCTCGTAGGCCATGTCGTACAGCGGGACCACGAACTCGTCGACGTACTCGGCGAGGGCGTCGAGGTCCAGTCCCGCACGTTCGTAGACGTGGCCGGGGTAGGGGTCGGGGTAGAGCGTGAGATACAGTTTGCCGGGGACGCGCTCGCGCGCCTCGCGGACGAACTCGGTGATGACGTCGGCGCGCCAGGCGTACCAGTCCTCGAAGTCGCTCTCGGCGAAGGCAGTCTCACAGCGCTCGCAGTGGCAGTACTCGGGACGCGGGAAGCCCACGTCGTCGAGCCGGAGGTCCTCGGTAACCTCGACGGCGTCGTCGACGATTTCGAGGAGGCCCTCGCGGTACTCCTCCGCGTTGGGGCAGACGTAGGCCCAGTCGAAGTAGTCGCGGTCGCGGGTCGCCAGTTCGCCGTCCTCGCTCACCGGGACGAGGTCCTCGTTCGCGTCGGCGGCGGCGTTGTCGCCGAAACACGAGACCATGCTGATGCCCTCGGGGACGGGTTCGGCGGCCCGGCCGGTCACGTCCTTGACCTCGTAGAAGGCGATATCGAACTCGGACCAGACCAGTTCCTCCTCGTTGCGCGTGACGACGCCGTACATGGAACTGCATACGTGGGCAGCGGGAAAAGGCGTTGGGAAACGCGGTTTTGCGGGCGGTACGCCAGTCGGTGCCGTCCCGTTACTTCTTGACCGCGAGGCGGTAGACGAGAACGACCGCGACCAGGGCGACGGCGAGTTTGAGCTTCTTCGACATTACAATCGAACGAACGCACGGTCGGGCTATAATCTTTCCGGGGCGTCAGACGCCCGCATAAGAGCGGGCACCCCAACCGCTCACTCGACCTGGATGTGGTCGGCGATGTCGTCGCGGATGATCGTCTCGCAGTAGGCACACCGAACGCCGTCGTCGAGCACCTCGAAGTGGGTATCGATGGGTTCGTTTTCGGTGGTCACGCAGTTGCGGTTCGGGCAGTCGAGTACGCCGAACACCCGCTCGGGGCGCTCGACGCGGGACTTGTCGATCACGTCGAAATCGCGGACGATGTTGATCGTCGCCGCGGGCGCGATGAGCGAGAGCACGTCCACCTCGTCCTGACTCAGCTCCCGACCCTCGACCTTGACGATGTCTTTCCGCCCGAGACGGTCGCTGGGAACGTTCATGCCGACGCTGACTGTTTCGCCGTTGTTGCCGTCGATGTCAAGAATCGCCAGGACGTTCAGCGCCTGCCCGCCGGTGATGTGGTCGATGACGGTACCGCTTTTGATCTTGCTGACGCGGAGTTCTTCGTCGCCGTTCATGTCGAGTCCTCCAGGATCAGATCGAGCAGAGCCATCCGCACCGGCACGCCGTTGTGGGCCTGCTGGAAGTAGTGTGCGTGGTCGGTCTCGTCGACGTCGGGCGCGATCTCGTCGACGCGGGGGAGCGGGTGCATTACCACGAGGTCGTCTTTGGCCGCCGCCAGCGTGTCGGCGTCGATCTGGTACTGGCCCGCGACCTCGCGGTACTCGTTCTCGTCGGGGAAGCGCTCGCGCTGGATACGCGTCACGTAGAGCACGTCGAGGGTGTCCAATACCTCGTTCAGGTCCGTGTGTTCCCGCATCGACGCGCCCGCCTCGTGGAGGTCGTAGCGGACGCCCCGCGGGAGTTTGAGGCTCTCCGGGCTGACGAAATGCTGCTGTGCGTCGAAGTTCGTCAGCGCGTGCGCCATCGAGTGGACCGTCCGCCCGTACTTCAGGTCGCCCATGATGCCAACCGTGAGGTCGTCGAAGCCCGCCGACTCGCGGATGGTGTAGAGGTCGAGCAGGGTCTGTGTCGGGTGTTGACCCGCCCCGTCACCGGCGTTGATGAGGGGGACGTCGACGAACTCGCTAGCCATCTTCGCCGAGCCCTCCAGGGGGTGGCGCATCACGAGCGCGTCGGCGTATCCCTCGACGACCCGGACGGTGTCGGCGAGGCTCTCCCCTTTCTTGACGCTGGACTGGTCGACCGGCCCCATGTCGACGATATCGCCGCCCAGCCGCTTCATCGCCGCAGTGAAACTCATCTTCGTGCGCGTGCTCGGTTCGAAAAAGAGCGTGCCGAGCAGTTTCCCGCTGTGGCGGTCCGCGACCGCACCGGGATCCTCGTCGATCTCGGCAGCGCGGTCCAGTACGGACGCGATATCAGCCCGGGAGAGCTGTTTCGCGCTGATGATGTGGTCGTGCCGCATTGTCGGGAACCGCGACCCGAACCCCCTTGAATGTCCCGACCCGGATGGCGCGAGTGCAACGAGTGCCATCGTTTGTGCGAACGGGGAGCGGAGCGACCCGTGAGCCGGTTGCTCCGTGCGCAGCGAGGTGCAACGGCTGGCGAGCGGTGAACGGAGCGACCCGTGAGCCGGATGGCGCGAGTGCAACGAGCGCCATCGGATGCGCGAGCGGCGGGCCAACCTTTTTGATGGAACCCGGGACCAGAGCCGCCATGCTCGCCATCGCCGGAGGCAAAGGAGGGTGCGGGAAGACCACGACAGCAATCGGACTCGCGCACGCGATGGCACGGAACGGCGACACGCCGCTCGTGGCGGACGCCGACATCGAAATGCCGGACGTCCACGTCGTCGCGGACGTCCCCACCGAGCCCGGTTTGCGCGCCATCGCGCGCGGGCAGTCGCTCGAAACCGCGACCCACCGGACGCGACTGGACGGCGTCAGTGCCGCGCCCGCGGCGGGAATCGACGAGACCGACCTCCCGAGTGCGCTGACCAGGCTCCGGGGGTGGCCCGGACACGCGATCGTCGACTGTCCGGCCGGGGCCGCGCGCGACGCGGCAGTACCGCTGCGAGTCGCAGACAGAACGCTCCTCGTCACGACGCAAACCAGACAGTGTGTGCTGGATACGGTCAAAACGGCCGCGATGGCGCGGTCGCTCGGCGCGCCGCCGATCGGAGTCGTCTTCGTGTGCGCTCGCGGCGCGCCCGAGTCGCCGGGAGCCCCGTTCGCCGCGCGCTCGGCGTTCGAGTGTCCCCTTCTGGGCCGGGTTCCCCCGGGTCCTGCTCGGCCGTTGACCGCCGGAATCGTTCGCTCAGCGTACGACCGGGTCGCAAAAAAGATCAACAAACGGAATATTTAATCCGCTCGGTCTGCTTGCTTCTCATTGGCATGGAGAATCGGCTCCGGACCGGGATCGACGTCCTCGACAGGAAGCTCAACGGGGGTATCCCGGCCGGGAGTACAGTCGCGCTGTGTGCTGACCCGGCGAGCCAGGCGGAGTTGTTTCTGTACGAACTGACAGCGACGCGTGGCACCCTCTACCTCTCGCTCGACCGCTCCGAGGAGGCGGTCACCGACAGCATCACCAACTCCCCCACCGAGACCGGCGATCCCACGGTCCGACACGTTCCGGGCGAGGCACCGCTTGACAACGCCGGCAAGTTGGTCTCCGCCCTCCCCGAAACCTCCAATCTCATCATCGATCCGGTGAACGTCCTGGAGACACAGGAGCCGCCGTCGCGGTTCCGGAACTTCATGAACGAGATGCAGAACCACATCTTCAACACCGGGTCACTGGCCGTGCTGCACTGTCTCACCGGTCACCAGATTCCGCGTCTGCGCGACGCCACCGAGCACTTCGCCGACGTGGTGTTCCAGCTGGACACTACCGTCGCCGGTGACGACGTCGAGAACAGGCTCGCGATCCCGAAGTTCCGCGGCGGGCGCGCGCCCAGCGACGTCATCAAGCTCGACCTCGTCGAAGAGGTGTCCATCGACACCAGCCGCGACATCGCGTAACTACTAAATTTCTACTTCGGCGGGTTTCCTCGGCGCTCTTCGAGCGCCTGCGGGAACCACGTCTGCTCACGGGCGCGAAGCGCCCGTTCGCACGGTATGCGGGACCTCCGGTCCCGCACTACTCGCAAAAATTTAGTACAAAAACTGCCGGACGCTCGGCGAAGCCTCGCGTCCGGTGAACCGCGCTCGCTCCCTGCGGTCGCTCGCTCGGATGCTGGTGCTCGTCAAAAGACCGCGACCGCAGAAGCCGCGAAAACAGCGCGACTACGTTACTCGTTCGCTTCTTCGGCGGCGCCTTCGATCTCCTCGACGATCTCGTCGGCGTCGACGTCGGCGTCTTCGAGGGCCTCCTCGATGTCTTCCTCGCCGCCGCCCATGCCGCCCATCATGCCGCCCATGCCGCCCATCATGCCGCCCATACCGCCACCGTCGATGGTCTCCTGGATGATGACGCGGTCGATGTCGAGCAGGTCCATGACCTGCTGGGCGATCTGCTGTTTCTGGAACATCCACTGCTGGTTCATCGTCAGTTGCGGCGTCGCCTCTATGTACAGCGTCTCCTTGTCCTCCTCGACCGTTTCGGTCTCGGGTTCGGGCTCCTCGCCCTCTTCGAGTTCGTCCTCGTCGGGCTGGATCAGCTGTTCCTCCTCGACGGTGTCGGTCTGGACCCACATCTCCAGGTCCATGTCGAGGTACATCTGGAACAGGCCCTGTGCGCGCTCGAGCTGGTCGTCGACGGTGCCGGCGATCTCGTACTCGTACTCGACGTCCTCGCCGGCCAGCGGGTGATTGAAGTCCACGCGAGCGCGGCCGCCGACGATGGTCTCGACGCGGCCTTGGTCGCCGTCGATCTGCACCTGTGCGCCAGGGTAGCGGTCGTCCTCGTCGATCTTGTTGGCGCTGACGGTCCGGACCTGGTCCTCGTCGAACTCGCCGAACGCCTCTTCGGCGGCGATCTGGACGGTTCCGGTGTCACCGACTTCCTTGCCGACGATATCGTCCTCGACGGCGTCGAAGATGAAGCCCTCGCCGAGCACGATGGTCCGGGGTTCGAACTCGCGCTCCTCGTCGTCGATGCCCTCCTCTTCGGCGACCTCCTGGTGGGTCGTGTCGACGAGCATGCCGTCCTCGACGGTCTTTGCGGTGTAGTCGAGCTCGATGAAGTCGCCGGTCTGGAGTCCGGTCTCCTCTTCGGTCTCCGTTTCGGCGTCGACGTCCTGTTCGGTGTCCGCTCCCTCGTCGCTCTCCGCGACGTCATCGGCCGGTTCGCTGGCCTCGTCGGCCTCGGCTTCGTCACTCATACCCGGATGGACAGTCGTTGACGGTATAAGGACAACGTTTCACCGCGGGGAGTGGCAACCGGTCACGACCCGCGAAGCGCGGCCGAAACCACCGGTTTTAGGCCGGGAAAAGGTCTATCAGAGGGTATGTACGAGGTCGAGATCAAGGTCCGTGCGGCCCACGACGACGTTCGCGAACGACTGGCCGACGCGGACGCCACCTCGCTCGGGCGCGTCACGCAGGTCGATACGTACTTCGACGCCCCACACCGGGACTTCGCCGAGACGGACGAGGCGCTGCGGATCCGCCGGGAGTCACGAACCGCCGACGCGACCGGCGAGGGGGAGACGGACGCGCAGCTGACCTACAAGGGGCCGCTCGTCGATTCGGAGTCCAAGACCCGCGAGGAGATCGAGGCCGGCGTCGAGAACGGCGACGACGTGCGCGCTATCCTCGAATCCGTCGGGTTCGCCCCGGCCGCGACCGTCGAAAAAGAACGGGAACGCTTCTCGCTTCAGGGGTTCACCGTCACGCTCGACACCATCGACGGGCTCGGCGAGTTCGTCGAGGTCGATGCCGAGGTCGAAACCGAAAGCGCCGTCCCGGACCGCCGCGACGACGCCGCCGACCTCCTGCGTTCGCTCGGTCTCGACCCCGACGACGGCATCAGGACCTCCTACCTGGGACTCCTGCTCGATACCTCAGAGTAATCCTGTGTGGCGTGAAATTTCCGGAAGTTATAGAACGCCCACCTCCCAAGGGGTCGAGTAATGACGGACCGGAACATTCGCGTCGAGCCGACGAATCGGCTCGCAGTAGAGGACCAGGAGGTAGAGATCGTCGAGCGGAAGGGGATCGGCCACCCCGATTCGATCTGTGACGGCGTGGCGGAGTCGGTCGCCCGCGCGCTCGCACAGGAGTACCTCGAGCGCTTCGGCAAGCCTCTCCACTACAACACCGACGAGACGCAGTTGGTCGCCGGGACCGCCGCGCCGGCGTTCGGTGGCGGCGAAGTGCTCGAACCGATCTATCTCCTCATCGTCGGGCGCGCCACCAAGGAGTACGAGGGCGAGAGAATCCCGGCCGAGACCATCGCGCTGGAGGCCGCCCGCGAGTACCTGAACGAGACCCTCCCACGGCTCGACGTGGGCAAGGACGTCGTCGTGGACGTGAAACTCGGCGAGGGAAGCGGCGATCTGAGGGACGTGTTCGGCGAGGAGGGGACCGTTCCGATGGCGAACGACACGAGTTTCGGCGTCGGACACGCGCCGCTGACCGAAACCGAGGAGATCGTCTTCCGGACCGAGCGCAGCCTGAACACCGAGTACGCGGCGGACAACCCAGAGGTCGGCCCGGACGTGAAGGTCATGGGCAAACGCGAGGACGACCACATCGATGTGACCGTCGCCGCGGCGATGGTCGACGAGCACGTCGCCGGCATGGACGAGTACCGGGCGGCCGTCGAGGGTGTCCGCGAGTACGTCTCGGACCTCGCCCGCGAGTACACGGACCGCGCGGTGAGCGTCGACGTCAACACCGCCGACGACCACGAGGACGGCGCGATCTATCTCACGACGACCGGCACCTCCGCCGAACAGGGCGACGACGGGTCGGTCGGCCGCGGCAACCGCGCGAACGGCCTCATCACGCCGAACCGGCCGATGAGCATGGAAGCGACCTCGGGGAAGAACGCGGTCAACCACATCGGGAAGATCTACAATCTGCTCTCGACGGACATCGCCGAGACGGTCGTCGACGAGGTCGACGGGATTCGTGACCTCCAGATTCGCCTGCTCAGTCAGATCGGGCGGCCCATCGACGAACCCCACGTCGCCGACGCCCACCTCGTCACCGAGGACGGCGTCTCGGTGGCCGACATCGAGGGCGACGTGACCCGGATCGTCGACCGCGAACTCGCGGACGTGACGAGCGTCACCGAGCGGGCGATCCACGGCGAGATCAGGACCTTCTGACCGGCGCGGACGAGCGAAACCGCTATCACTCGCGGGCCTGTGAACCCGGACATGGCGCAGGTCTGTCTCGTCGGCGACCCCGAGGTGAATCTGCGGTACGAACTGCTCTCCCGGGAGACCGCCCGCGACGCCCTCGCGACCTACGACCTGCGAGAACCGTACGAGAACACGGTGGCCGTCGAGACGGTGAGCCTGGGCAGTGCCGTTGCCCTCCTGAACGACCTGAACTGGTATCTCGTTCGCTTCGCCCGTGACGCCTTCGTCCGCGAGGAAAGCGTCAGCGAGACGGAGTGGCTCTCCCGCGCCGTCGCCACGGGCCTCCGCGACGACGCCGTCGACCCGGAGGAGACCGACCGCTTCCTGAAGCTCTACGGGGTCGTCGACGAAGAGAACGGGGCCGACGACGACGGGAGCGAAGGCGAGGACGGTGAGGAGAGCGAGGTCGACGGTGAGGGGGCGGGCGAGGACGCACCCCCGGAACTCGTCGAACCGATGTACGTGACGCGCACGGGTCGGAGCCTCCCGGAGTACGACCTCCGACCGGTCACCGACACGCTGACCGTCCGGGTGACGGAAGAGGAGTTCGGCGGGGAACGCCAGCGGTAGTCACTCGATCTCGGCGAGGGAGTCGTACTCCGCCCAGCACTCGCAGTCGAGGTCGTCGATGGCGGTGACTTCGTCGGGGAGGTCCGAGATGGGCATTCCGTCGGCGGCTGCCTCGCAGCCATCGTCGTGGACCGTGAAATCCTCGGAGGACATCATCGGCATATCAGTGCCTCCGGTCGAACGACAAAGAACGTACTGCCTGTGTCGGCAGTAACAAGAGCGGGCTCACCCGTCGAACATCCCGGTCGACATGTAGCGCTCGCCGGAGTCCCAGAAGACGGTCACGACGAGCGGGCAGTCGGCGAACGCCTCGTCCCCGGGGTCGACCGGCTCGTCGCCGTCCACGACGATACCGGACGCGGGCGGTGACGTGTCGGGCGATGGCGGGCAGTCCGCGGACTCGTCGGCCAGCCGTTCGGCCACGCGGCGGGCCACGAGGTTCGTCCCGCCGCTGGACTGGCCGACCAGGATACCTTCCTCGCGGGCGAGGCGGCGACACTCGGCCTCGGCCGCGTCGATGCCGACAGTCTCGACGCTGTCGATGAGGTCTGTGTCGAGGATGTCGGAGACGAAGCCGGGCCCCATCCCCTGGAAGTCGTCGGACCCGGACTCGCCGGTCGAGAGGACGGCGTTGGTCTCGGGTTCGACGGCGACGACCTCCATATCGGGGAACTCCTCGAGCAGTCTGCGGGCCGTGCCGGTGATGGTGCCGCCGGTGCCGACGCCGGCGACGAAGGCGTCGGGTTCCCGGTCGCCGATCTGGTCGAGGATTTCGACGCCGGTGGTGCGGTAGTGGGCGTCGGGGTTGGCGTCGTTCTCGAACTGGCGGAGCTGGTACATCCCTTCCTCGGCTTCGAGGCGGTCCGCGACGGCGCGGGCGTCCGCCATCTCCCCCTCGACGAGTTCGAGGTCGGCGCCGTAGGCCTTCATCAGGTCGCGGCGCTCCTGTGACTTCGAGGCGGGCATGACGATGGTGATGTCGTAGCCCTTCGCGGCGGCGACGAGCGAGAGGCCGATACCGGTGTTGCCGCTTGTGGGTTCGACGAGGTGGTCCCCGGGCTCGATATCGCCGGCCCGCTCGGCCGCTTCGATCATCGAAAGCGCCGGGCGGTCCTTGGCGGAGCCGCCGGGGTTCTTCGACTCGATTTTCGCGGCGACCGTCGCGCCGGGCGGCGACTTCACCTGAACGAGCGGCGAGCCGACGGTCTCCAGAACGCTCCCGTGCATTACGCCCGCGTTGGCCGGCCCGGTACAAGTGCCCGCCGCCTCCGGCAGGCCGTGCCGTGGCCGGTGACGGGCAGACACGAGCGTAGCGCCCGCGGACCCGCGACTCACCGATTCACACTTCGACTAGGTTTAACCGCTGGGTCGGGAACCCTCGTGTATGGTGGGTGCGGTGGTCGGATTCGTCGGCACCGGCTTCGCAGTGCCGGCCGACCTGACGCCACGCGACTGTGCTCGGCGATTGGACGACGCCCTCCCCGAGGCGCAGGTCGTCTTCCACGAGACGCCAGCGGCCGCGCTGGCGGACGACGCGTCGGCGCTCGACTGTCTCGTGAACGGGACGGCCTTCGCGGACGGTGCCAGCGAGTTCATCGAGCGGCTTCGAGGGAGGAGCGGCGACGTGCCGGTCCTCCACCTCGCAGCGGGCCCGGACGAGTGTGTCCCTGCGAGCGCGTTCGACGCGGGTGTGACCGACGTGTGCTGTCTCACGACGGCGGCGGAGCCGATGCAGGCGCTCGAACGGGCCGTCCGTGGAGTCGTCGCCACCGGGGAGCACGACCCGTTCGCGTCCGACACCGGAGTCGGCGCCGAGTCCCCGATGGGGACGACGGGCCAGTTCGAGTACCGCGACCTGGTCGAACGGCTCCCGGACCCGGTCTTCGTCTTCGGCACGGACGGGACCATCAGGTTCGTCAACGACGCCATCGAGGCGTTGACCGGGTACGACCCGGCGGCCCTCGTCGGCGAGGACGTGTCCGTCCTCGTCGAGGACGACGCCACCGGCGCGGGCAGGCCGACCGCCGGCCTGCTCGACGACGACCGGGCGACGGGGACCGTCGAGGTCACGCTCCGGACGGCCGACGGGGAGTCGATTCCCACGGAGACGCATCTGGCGCTGTTACCGCCGGACGACGGGGTCCCGTTCCGGGGGACCGTCGCCGTCGTCCGGGACATCACGGAGCGGACGGAGACACGACAGCGCCTCCGGCGGACGAAACAGCGGTATCGGCGACTCGTCGAGCAGAACCTCTTTGGCATCTACATCGTCCAGAACGAGCGCATCGAGTACGCCAACCCGAAGGCGGCGGACCTGTTCGGCTACGACCCCGACGAGATGGTCAGTGAACTCTCGGTCTTCGACATCGTCGCGCCCGAGGACCACGACCGGCTCGCGGAGAACATCCGCCGGCGCGAACAGGGCGAGGAGCGCGAGATCCAGTACGAACTGACCGGCCGCCGGAAGGACGGGACGGAGTTCGAGTTCGAGGTCCACAGCGGCCGCATCGAGTACGAGGGCGAGCCGGCACTGCTCGGTGCCGTCGTCGACATCACGGACCGCAAGGAGCGCGAGCGGGAACTCGCCCAGTACGAGACGATCGTCGAGACGGTGCCGGACGCCGTGTTCGTGACGGACGGAAACGACGTGATCGTTGGCGGGAACGACAACTTCGCGGCCCTGCTCGGACTCGACTACGAGGACGTCATCGGGACCGATAGCGACGAACTCGTCGCCGAGGGGCGGTTCGGCGGGACGCTCCGTGACGAAATCAGACGCGTCGTCCCGGACCTGCTCGCGGCTGACTCGCCCGTTGACGAGGCTCGTGTCGAGTTCGAGGCGCTCCGGGGTGACGACGACCCGCGACTCGTCTGCGAGGCGCGGGTCGCGCTCCGGCCCCACGACGGGGGGTACGAGGGGATCATCGGCGTCGTGCGCGACATCACGGAGCGCAAGGAGCGTATCGAGGAACTCGAACGCTACGAGACGCTGGTCCAGACCGTCCCGGACGCGGTGTTCGCGCTGGACGCCGAGGGTCGCCTCGACCTCCACAACGCGGCGTGTCTCTCCCAGTTCGGCCTCGACGCGGAGACGGTCGCGCGCGAGCGGCCACACTTCTCGTCGTTCGTCGCCGCGGAGGACGAGGACCGCCTCGAACGGGCGACGAGGCGGCTCCTCTCGGACCGGTACGACACGGGCGACAAGGCGGTCGTGGAGTGTACGGGCGTGACGACCGACGGGCGGCGCTTCCCCGCCGAGAACCACTTCACGGCGATGCTCGACGCGGACGGTGACCTCCGGGGCATCACCGGTATCCTGCGGGACGTCACCGAACGCGAGCAGCGCCGCGAGCGCCTGGCGGTCCTCGACCGCGTCCTCAGACACAACCTCCGCAACGACCTCGGCGTGATGATCGCGGCCGCCGACGCGCTCGCCGACGAGTTCCGAACCGAATACGACGACCCCGAGAACGCGCGGATGGCCGACGACGTGGCTGTGTCCGGGCGGGACCTCCTCGACATCAGCGAGGAGGTCCGGCGCATCCAGTCGGCGCTGGAACGGGACCGCGGCGAGGTCCCGTCGGTCGACGCCGTCGCAGTCGTGACCGACGTGGTCGACTCCGTGCACGAGGCCCATCCCGACGCGGACCTCCGGC
This sequence comes from Halorientalis marina, assembly GCF_023028345.1. Taxonomy (GTDB): domain Archaea; phylum Halobacteriota; class Halobacteria; order Halobacteriales; family Haloarculaceae; genus Halorientalis; species Halorientalis marina. The sequence goes on from NZ_CP095487.1 coordinate 2,199,197, forward strand.
TCGACCTCCCGGAGCGGGCGCCCGTCGAGGCCGGCGAATCGCTTGCACTCGCCGTCGAACACCTCGTCGAGAACGGCATCGTCCACAGCGACGGGCCGCCGACGGTGACGGTGCGCATCGACGAGGAGGACACGGACCGCGGCGACTGGTACGAGATTACGGTCGCGGACGACGGACCCGGCATCCCGGAGCAAGAGCGGGTCGTCGTCGACGAGGACACCGAGGCGACACCGCTCAAACACGGGAGCGGCCTGGGTCTCTGGGCAGTCTCCTGGATCGTCGGCTCGTTCGACGGCACCATCGACATTCGGTCCGACGACGAAGGGAGCGTCGTGACGGTCAGGCTCCGCGCGGCGGCCTGACCCGTCCACGGAAGCGGCGCGGTTAAGCCCCTGGCCCGTCAACTCCGAGCCATGACCGACGAGGGACGCCTGTCCACGATGGAACCGAATCCGGTGTGGGACGAAGAATCCTACCCAGACACCGTCGATACGCTCGCCGAACACGCCGACGACCTGGTCTACAAGGTCTGGGGCGGCGACTGGTGCAAGGACTGTCGCGCCCAGCTCCCCGACTTCGGAGCCGCGCTCGCGGCCGCGGAAGTCCCCGAGGACCACATCGAGCACTACCCGACCGAGAAGGAGGAGGACGGCTCGAAGACCGGCCCCGGCGTCGAGGAGTACGGTATCGAGTACATCCCGACCGTCGTCGTCGAGCAAGACGGCGAGGAAGTGGCGCGATTCGTCGAGGAGGAATCCCAGCCCATCGCGGTCTACCTCGCGGAGCGGCTGGCGGACCTCGAAGCCGAGGCCTGAGCGTCGAACGCGCCGCAGCTACTCTCCGGCGGCTCCACCGTCCGCGAACCAGTCCAGTGCGTCGTCGATGTCGTGGGTTGGCGGCGAACAGGCGAAGTTCCGACAGGCGTAGACAGTCGGCTCTCCGTCACGTGCCTCGCGGTCGGCCCAGATCGGCGGTGCCTCGTCCAGCCCCAGGGTATCGAGCCAGTCGTCAAGCCCGTCCTCGGTGGGCGGGCGGACCGTCAGCAGCCGACCGGGGAGGTACGTCTCGCCGATGCGCGCTCGCCAGTCCGCGGGGAGCGTGTCCGCGGCGACCGTGAGTTCGGTTTGCCCGCTCGCGAAGCCCTCGGCCGCGAGCGCGAGTGAGGCGTGCTGGAGGGGGTTCCCCTCGATGGCGCTGCCGTGGGTCCGGAGGACGCCCTCGGCCACGTCCGCGAAGCCCGACCGGGGCAGGAAGTGGTCGAGTTCGAGCAGGAGTTCGGCGGCCACGCCCGCGCTGGACGGTGTCGACTGGTCGTTGAGTTCCTGCGGCCGCGCGACGAGTTCCTCGCCACCCTCGGGCGTGAAGTAGAGCGTGCCGGCCTCGTCGTCCCAGAAGGCCTCCTCGATGGCACGTGCGACGTCGAGCGCGAACGCGAGGTGGTCCACGTCGCCGGTCGCCTGGTAGAGGTCGAGTGCCCCCCGACCGAGGAAGGCGTAGTCCTCCAGGTAGCCGTCGATTTTCACCTCGCCGTCCTTGTACCGCCGAGAGAGGCGTTTCTCGTCCGCGTCCCAGAGCTGGTCGCGGCAGAAGTCGAGCGCGGCTCTACCCGTCTCGCTCAGGTCGTCGTCGCCGAGGACGAGCGCGCCTTCGGCGAACGCGGAGATCAGCAGGCCGTTCCAGCCGGCGAGGACCTTTTCGTCCCGGCCTGGCCTGACGCGGTCGCTCCGGGCCTCGAACAGGGCTTCTTTGCCCCGGTCGATGTGGTCCTCGATGTCGACCTCGGGGAGGTCGTAGGCATCCGCGAGGTCGGTCACGGAGGCACCGGCGGTCAAGACCGTCTTCCCCTCGAAATTACCCGCTTCGGTGATTCCGAAGCGGTCACAGACGATGTCGGCGGTCAGTTCGTCCTCGACCGCGTCCCGAACTTCCGCGGGCGTCCAGACGTAGAACTTCCCTTCCTCGCCCTCGCTCTGGGCGTCGAGCGTGCTGAAGAACCCACCGTCGGGGTGGGTCAGTTCTCGCTCGACGAACGCGAAGGTCTCGTGGGCAACGTCGGCGTATCGCTCCGTCCCGAACAGCTGGTAGCCCGCGAGGACCGCCCGCGTGATTTCGGCGTTGTCGTAGAGCATCTTCTCGAAGTGCGGGACGGTCCAGTCGCGGTCCGTGCAGTAGCGGTGGAAACCGCCGCCCACGTGGTCGTAGAGGCCGCCGTCGACCATCGCGTCGATGGCTTCCCTGGCAACGTCGCGGTACTCCTCGCGCCCGGAGTGTTCGCACGCGCGGAGGAGGATGTGCACGCGGCCGGTCTGAGGGAACTTCTGGCCGCGGCCCCAGCCGCCGTGCTCGCGGTCGGCGCCGCGGAGGGCGGCTTTCGCAGCCGTCTCCAGCGTGTCACCGCCAGGCGTCTCGTCGGCCGGCTCGGGCGTTTCCTCGAGTTCGCCACGGACCGCGTCGGTCCACTTCTCGGCACGGCCTTCGAGTTCCTCGCGGTCGTTCTCCCAGGAGTCGCGGATGCGTTCGAGCAGATCGCCGAAGCCCGGCATCCCGCGGCGGGGTTCCTTCGGGAAGTAGGTGCCGACGAAGAAGGGCTTCCCCTCGGGCGTGAGCCAGACCGAGAGAGGCCATCCCCCCTGCCCGCTGGTCATCTGGCAGATGGTCTGATAGATGCTGTCGAGGTCGGGTCGTTCCTCGCGGTCGACCTTGATGGGGACGAAGTGTTCGTTGAGCGTCCGGGCGATTCCCTCGTCCTCGAAGCTCTCCTCTTCCATCACGTGACACCAGTGACAGGCCGAATAGCCGACGGAGAGGAAGATGGGCACGTCCCGTTCCGCCGCGGCGTCGAGGGCTCGTTCGTCCCATGGCTGCCAGTTGACGGGGTTGTCGGCGTGCTGGCGGAGGTAGGGGCTTTCCTCCTCGTCGAGGCGGTTGCGGTCAGCCGCTGTGTCGCTCATACCCCGGCCTACGTGACGAGGCTACTAAAACACGGGAACAGCGATTTCGGGCCACTCGCGGCCACTGATGGCAACGCTTACGTGACACGGGTGTCAGCGTTTCCGATATGACAGAATCCGTGCTGCTCGTGGGCGGCGGCGGTCGGGAGCACGCCATCGCTCGCGCACTCGCCGACTCGGCCGCCGACCTCTACGCCTGCGCCGGGAACCGGAACCCGGGGATCGCCGACCTCGCCGAGGCGTTCGAGACGCTGGATACCACCACGCCCCCCGCCGTCGTCTCCTTCGCCGAGGATGTCGGCGCCACGCTCGCGGTCATCGGCCCCGAGGCCGCCCTCGAAGCCGGCGTCGCCGACGCCCTCGACGACGCGGGCATCTACACGTTCGGTCCACAGGCCGAAGAGGCCCGCATCGAGACGGATAAGGGCTTTCAGCGACGGTTCATGGCCGAGCACGACATCCCCGGCTGCCCCGACTTCGAGGAGTTCCGGGACACCGAAGCCGCCTGCGAGTACATCGACGAGTACGACGGCGACCTCGCGGTCAAGCCCGCCGGCCTGACCGGGGGCAAGGGCGTCCGCGTCATCGGCGACCAGGTCACCGCCGCGGAAGCCAAGGAGTACATCCGCGAGTCCGGCTACGACCGCGTCGTCCTCGAAGAGCGACTCGTCGGGGAGGAGTTCACGATCCAGGGGTTCGTCGCGAACGGACAACTACGGGTCACGCCGGCCGTGCAGGACCACAAACGTGCCTACGAGGGCGACGTCGGGCCCAACACCGGCGGCATGGGCAGTTACAGCGACGCCAGCCTCGAGCTCCCGTTCATGGTCCGCGAGGAGTACACCGACGCCGTCGACATCATGGAGGCCGTCGTCGACGCTCTCGACGGCTACAAGGGCGTTCTCTACGGTCAGTTCATGCTCACCGCAGACGGCATCAAGGTCGTCGAGTTCAACGCCCGCTTCGGGGACCCCGAAGCCATGAACACGCTCCCGGTTCTCACCACCGACTTCCTCGACGTCGTCACCGCAGCTCGCGACGGCGACGACCTCCCCAAACTCAGTTTCCGGAAGCAGGCCACGGTCTGTAAGTACGCCGTCCCCGACGGCTACCCAACCGACCCCGACGCCGGTGCGAAAGTCACCATCGACGAGGATTCGGCCGGCGACGCGCTCCTCTTTTACGCCAGCGTCGACGAGCGCGACGACGGCATCTACACCACCACCTCCCGCTCCTACGCCGTCGTCGGCGTTGCCGGTTCCATCACGGAAGCCGAAGAAATCGCCGAGGACGCGCTCCAGCGCGCCGGCACGGAAGGACTCCGTGTTCGCCACGACATCGGCAAGCCCGACCTCGTCCAGCAGCGGATCGACCACATGGCCGAACTTCGCGAGTGAGCAGCCCCGTTTTCGGTTGGTTTCAAGACACCCGGCGGTGAATCACGGGACGTGACAGACGACGAGGCTCCGGAGCGACACGAGCGAGTCACGGCCCACGCGACACCCGGACCACGGAACTCCCTCCGGCACTGGCTCGACGCTCGCAATCCCCTCCAGGTGTATCTCAACTACGTCGTTATCGTCCTGGCTCGGCACTCCCCCAGTCTCTGGCTCACCAGTTGGCTCCTCCGCCGCATCGGGATCACCGTCGGCGAGGGCGTCTCCTGGGGCCTCGAATCGACGCCCGACGTGTTCTGGCCCGAACTCATTACCGTCGAGGATCACGTCATCGTCGGCTACAACGCCACGATCCTCTGTCACGAGTTCCTCCAGGACGAGTACCGCACCGGCGAGGTCGTCGTCCGCGAGCGAGCCATGATCGGCGCCGGCGCAATCGTCCTCCCCGGCGTCGAGATCGGCGAGGGTGCACAGGTCGCCGCGAACTCGCTCGTGACCGAGGACGTCGACCCTGAGACGACGGTCGCCGGGGTTCCAGCAGAAGAAGTCTGAGTTACTCGTAGTAGGCGTCCTGCTCGAGCGTTGCGTTATCGATAAGATACTGCGCGATCTCCGGTCTCGTCACCTCGTCGTTGTAGACCCGCTCCGCGTAGGTGGAGTTGACAGTGTACATCCGCCGTGTATCGTACGTCCCGTTCGGCGTTTCGTAGACCTCCTCGATGGATAGTCTCGTCCAATTGCGCGAGCCGAAGTCCTCGTCGGCAGCGAGTTTCCCGTATTCGTCGAGTATCAAGTGATACTCGTCCATATGATCGTACAGATGCGTGTCCGTCGGGGGCGTCGTCGTCGTGTAGGTGAGAAACACTTGTCTCCCCGACTGGTTGACGTGGACGCCAGTGATGTTGGTGTCAATGGTCTCTACCTCGAGGTTGGACTCAAGGGTTTCAGCATATGGAGAGGAGAATGTACCTTCGTTTGGACGGTGAACAGCTGATGAAGTACCTACGGAACCTCGTACATAGCCGCTAGTGGTCCAGTCTTTCAACTGAAATACCCAGGCACCGGCCCAATTATATTCAATACGATGTTTGAACAACAGAGATTCATTATACCGGGTAAGTACTCGTACCTGAGAAATATTCCAGTCTCCTTCGTTATAGACTGCCTCCCGTTTCAGGACTGTTGCAAAAGCGATACTGATCTTACCTAGACTATTCCTGAGAGGTTGGGTAGACAAATTTTCCAGATTCTGGGACACAATGAGAATATTTTGATCGTCAGGCGGGACTTCTCGGATTCGGACCTCGGTGATATTGATATCAACTCTGTCATAACGACCAGGCTCGTATGGATTATTTAATTGACTGAGACGAGCAGAATCATTTGTTATGATGTTGTAGAATTGTTGTGTGTAATCGTCGGAATCGTTGGTGTCTTTTACCGAACCATTGTTCTCTCTGTTCGGTGTTGACGTAGACTGGTCAGTTACTGATGTTGAGGTAGTAGTAGCAGTAGTAGTGGTTCCGACGGTTGCTGTTTCCGGTTGGATCTGCTGTTCTGATGTCTTTTCAGGAAGTTGTGACCCGCTACAACCAGAGATTATCATCAGTATGCAGACGGCTACCGAGAAGTGGACTCTATTCATTTTCTAACACACTTTTTGCTTTGTCTATTACTGAATTAATACTATTATAATTATTATTCTCATTTTTAGATGATGCTTGCCGATTTAAATTATTGCCCCCACCACCATCATCACCGTCGCTACTTCCTCCATCCCCTTCATCCAAGCTCCGATCAACGTGGTATCCACCTTTTTCGCTCTCGTCAAGAGCCTGACTCCCTTCGATAGCGAACGCGATGGCCTCTTCTTCGGTTTCGATAGCGCCGCTGCGAATCCAGACGTCTTTCGCCGGAATGTATGTACCGACCGGCGGTGGGCCGTCGTCCCCGACGCGCGAGGGCCGAACCCCGCGGTTCAGGCGTGGTTCGATGGTTCGGTTGGCCGTGGCGGTCTGGTTTGCCCTGTCGGTCACGCGGACCGTCACGACCGTCTCAGAGGTGTCCCCGAATCGGAATGTCCGTGATTCGTTGCCGGCTGTTGCGGTCGTCTCGGCGACGGTTTCGCCGTCGACGATCCAGGTCAGCTGGTCGATGGGCACGGTCCCCGCTTCGACCCGAGCCGTGTACAGCTGGTCCGTCGCGGTCGGCGGGTCCTGCGGTCCCGACAGCGACACCGACGGGCCGGTCCCACCGTCGACTTCGACGTAGAGCGTGTCCGACCGACTCACCCCGTCGTCGTCGGTGACTGTTACCGTCACCTCGTAGGTGCCGACCGCCCGCGGTCGGAAACTGGTCCGCCCACAGGACCGACAGTCCGGTTCGACCGTCGTCCCGTTGGGCCGCTCTATGCGCCACTCGTAGGCTCTCACGTCGCCGTCGGGGTCGCGCGATCCGGTCGCGTCGAGCCTGACCGTCGCGCCGTACTCGACCTGCTGATCGAGACCCGCGTCCGCCAACGGAGGCTGGTTCCCTCCCGTTGTCACAGCCTCAGACCGCGGTGTCGCCGCCGCCATCGACACCGCCGAGGTCGTAAGACCCATTGCGACCATCGAAATCAGAAGTCCAATCCCCACACTGTCTGTCATTTCCCACGCCGAGGTTGCCGCGGTGTTGGTTATAAACGTTCGGTTCGACGACAGGACGGGGTGCGGGGAGCGGCGGTCCGTTATCGGACGAAGTAGGGAGTGTCGTCGGCAGTGAACCGCCCGAGGTCGGCCTCACGGCGGTAGTCTGACGACTGCACGTCCTGAAGGGTGTCCACGAGAGTCAGTTCGTCCTCACGGGTCCAATCCGACGGGTCGTCGATAGGGACGACGAGGAAGCCGCTACCCTGGAGTTCGGTCGCGTGCAGGTCTCCGGGGGTCGCCGGTGGGCGACGAGCGGTGTACGTTTCGAGGACGTGCTGGATGGGACGGTCCCCGACCGGCAGGAGCACGTGGGCGGTGATGGCACGTAGTTCGGCGTCGAAGAACGGCTCGGTCTCCGCGTACTCGGTGGCGGTCGGTTCGGTTCCGTCGGGAACGCACAGGCAGAGGTACGAGAGGAACGTCCGGTCGACGACGGGCGGTGTACCGGTGTCGGACAGCAGACCCCCGGCAGCGAGTGCGCGCTGGAGCCGCTCTCCGACATCCGTGTCTGTGAACGGAACGCCGGATCGGATGCCGCCGTGGACGGTCGGGTGGTCGCCGACGACGTGGAAGTGGGCGTTGGCGTCGCCGTAGCCCGGGACGAACCGCTCGCAAGGGGGTGACATCCCGAAGGGGTTGGACTGGCGGTCGGTGACGTTCTCCACAGCCGTCCCTGGGCGGCGACGGTCTAAAACACTGTGTCAGGTATTCCCAGTAACTAGAGGGAACGTTTAACCGAGGACCACTGTAGCTTCGAATCGAATGGCCCCGGACCACGAGTCGCAGCTGGAGAACCACCCGCCAGCCAGCGCTCCCGTCAGTCCGCCGGCGTCGTTCGTCGAGCAGGCGAACGTGGCCGACGAGGATATCTACGAGGAGTTCGAGGAGAACTGGCCCGAGTGCTGGGCGCGAGCGGGCGACCTCCTCGACTGGGAGTCGGACTACGAGCAGGTGCTCGCACGGGACGGCGAGACGCGCCGCTGGTTCGAGGGTGGGCAATTGAACGCATCGGTGAACTGTCTCGACCGCCACGTCGAGGCCGGACGGAAAAACAAGGTGGCTATCAAGTGGTCCGGGCGACAGAACGGAACCCGCTCGTACACCTATCTCGCGCTCAAACGCGAAGTCGAGGAGTTCGCCGCGTCCCTCCGGGAACTGGGCGTCGAGGAAGACGACGTCGTCACGTTGTACATGCCGATGATCCCGGAACTCCCGATTGCGATGCTCGCCTGCGCCCGCATCGGCGCGCCCCACTCGGTCGTCTTCGCCGGCTTCTCCGCCGACGCCCTCGCCACTCGAATGAACTCCGCCGACTCGGAGTATCTCGTCACCTGCGACGGCTACTACCGCCGCGGGACGCCGGTCCACCAGAAGAGCAAAGCCGACAACGCGCGACTGAAGCTCGATCACGACGTCGCTGCCGCAGTGGTCGTGGAACGGCTCGGGGACGGGACCCCGCTGGGTGACAGCGAGTACGATTACAGTGACCTGATAGCGCGCCACCGCAACGCGACGGTGGAACCGGTCCCTCGCGACGCGAACGACGAACTGTTCCTCATCTACACGTCCGGCACGACGGGCGAGCCGACTGGCGTGCGTCACACGACGGGTGGCTATCTCTCGCACGTCGCGTGGACGGCACAGTCCGTCCTGGATATCAAGCCGGAGGACACCTACTGGTGTTCGGCGGACATCGGCTGGATCACCGGCCACTCCTACATCGTCTACGGCCCCCTCGCGCTCGGCACGACCTCCGTGATGTATGAGGGGACCCCCGACTACCCGGAGAAGGACCGCGTCTGGGAACTCATCGAGCGCAACGCAGTCGACGTGTTTTACACCGCCCCCACTGCCATCCGGGCGTTTATGAAGTGGGGCGAGGAGTACCCCGAGAAACACGATCTGTCCAGTCTCCGCCTGCTCGGGACGGTCGGTGAACCGATCAATCCCCGCGCCTGGAGGTGGTACCACGAACACATCGGAAACGGAGAGTGTCCCGTCGTCGACACCTGGTGGCAGACCGAAACCGGCGGCATGATGGTCACGACGCTCCCGGGCGTCGCGGAGATGAAACCCGGTTCCGCCGGGCCACCGCTGCCCGGCGTCAGCGCCAAAGTCGTCGACGGGACCGGTGAACCCATATCCTCGAACGAGGCGGGCTACCTCGTCGTCGACAGGCCCTGGCCCGGGATGCCGCTGTCGATGGTCGAGAACGAGGGCTGGTTCGTCGAGCGAAACGAGGGATATCCCTCGCTCGAGGGCTTCGACTGGGTGTACTTTTCCGAAGACGCCGGTACGGTCGACGAGAACGGCTACATCACGGTGTTGGGTCGTGTAGACGACCTCATCGACGTCTCCGGCCACCTGTTCGGGACGGCCGACATCGAGACGGCCATCACGGACACGGAGGGCGTCACCGAGGCGGCTGTGGTCAGCGGGCCGGAGGAATCGGATGGGCGGGGTGCGGCGACGGTGTACGCGTACGTCAGTACGGCCGAGGGGTACGGCGAGGAACTCAGGGAGGACGTGATCGAGGCCGTCTCCGAGCAGGTGAGTCCGCTCGCCGCGCCCGATATCATCGTGTTCACGCCGGACCTGCCCAAGACGCGCTCCGGGAAAATCATGCGCCGGATGCTGGCGTCCGTCACCCGTGGGGACGATCTCGGTGACACGAGCGCCCTCCGCAACCCCGAGGTGGTCGGCGAACTCGAATCCGCGATCGATAGCGAGCGCTGAGTCGATTTCGGTTTGCGATATTTCCTCGAAACGGTAGCGGACGAGAAGCCACTGATAGTGATTCACATCCGCCCGCTGATGTGCGGTCCAGACTGGTTCTATCAGGAGTCGATCAGTACAGTGGCGATAGATTGAAGTTTCGTATGTGTGTACGGGAACGAAACCATGCTCCTCGAGGAGGCGGCCGACGACGCGGCACTCAGGCTGACGGATCGACACTACCGCCAGCTCAGGATGGGTGTCGAGACGTACCGGCAGGAACTGGTCCTGCGGCTGGGAGCGGAGGTTGGGTTGCGACCGGCGGAGATGACGCGTCTCCGTCCGGCGGACGTGACGACACACGAACGGGGCGGACGGTTTCACCACTTCGTCGACGTGCCGAGCGAAGACGGCGGCACCGACCGCCGGGCGTACCTGCCCGACGACGTGGAGAACGACCTGCGAAAGTACGTCCAGGCGGAGGACATCGCCGACGACGAGCGAGTGCTCCCGGTCACGCCGCGGCGTATCCAGATGCTCGTCTCGGAGATCGTCACCCGCACGGCCGACCGGACCGGGAACGAACGCTTCGAGACGGTCTCCTCGCGGAGTCTACGCCGCTATTTCGCGCGACAGTTGCTCGACGAAGAAGGCGTCCACCCGAAAGTCGTCCAGCTCGTCGGCGGTTGGGAACGGCTCGCGAGCCTGGAACCGTACCTGTCCGATCCGGACCGGAACGATATAATCGCGGCCTTCGAGGGAACCAGCCTCTCGGCACGAGGCGGCCACGGACTCGACCGGCGAGCGCTCGCGACGGCTATCGAGGGGTGTGGTCACGCCGTCTACATCACCGACGACGAGGGCGTCATCGAGTACGTCAACCGCCGCTTCGAGGAGATGACGGGGTACGCCGCCGGTGACGCTATCGGCCGCTCCCCACAGGCCCTCGTCGGCGGCGACGAGGGGGACCCGACGACCTGCTGGGAGGACCTCGAAGACGGGGAGGTCTCCGAGCACGACGTGACCGCAGTCCGCGACGGCGGCGAGGAGTACCGGGTCCACCAGACTATCGCACCCATCACCAGCCAGGACGGGACGCGCCGGTACGTCGCCGTCGCCGGGGAACGGCCGCTGGACGACGGGAAACGCACCGTCGACGCGCGCTTCGACGCGGTCCTCGACCGGTATCGGGCCGTCGGCGAGGAACTGGTCGAGTCGTCGATGCGCGAGGAGATCGAACAGCGGTCCTGTCAGCGCCTCGCCGACGGCGAGGCCTACGAGTTCGCGGTGGCGGGGAAGCGCTCGGGGCAGGAACTCCACACATGTGCGCGGGCCGGTATCGACGACGCGGCGGTCGACCGCTTCGCCACGGCGTCGGGGGCGGTGACGACCGCGCTCGAAACGGAGTCCGTCGTCGCGACCACCGAAGTGACCGACGACCCCGAGTTCGAGACGTGGGCCGACCACGCCCGGGAGGAAGGATACCGGGCCGCGGCCGTCGTCCCCGTCACGGACGGTGACACGACGTACGGCGTCGTGAGCGTCGGAGCGGCGGATCCGGAGGCGTTCGGCGACCGCGAGTGTGACCTCCTCGAAGACCTCGGCAAGCGGATCGGCGGGGCGCTGACCGCCGCGGAACGGCGAAAGCTCCTGCTCGCCGACACGGTCGTCGAACTGGAGTTCAAGAGCACCGACGATGCCTCGTTTTTCGTCGCCGCCTCTCAGGAACTCGGCTGTACGTTCACGCTCGAAGGCGTCGTCCCCGGCGAGGAGGGGTCACTGCTGTACTTCGTCGTTCTCGAGGACGCGGACGACGAGGCGGTCCGCCAGTGGGCCGACGACCGGGACTGCATCGCGGACGTGCGTCTCGTCCGTGACTACGGCGACGAGGCGTTGCTGGAGTTCGTCGTCACCGACAGCGAGGTGTCGAAGTGTCTGACCGAGCAGGGCGGGACCGTCCGGGAGATGACCGTCGAGGACGGCGTCCAGACGTTCGTGGGGGCGATGCCCTCCGACGCCGACGTGCGCGAGACCGTCTACACGCTGACCGACGCGTTCCCGGACACCGAACTGCTGACGAAACGCGAACGCGAGAAATCCGTCGAGACGGGCGCGGCGTTCCGCTCGTCGCTCCAGAACGCGCTCACCGAGAAGCAGGCCGCGGTCATCCAGGCGGCCCACCACGCGGGCTACTTCGAGTGGCCCCGCGGGAGCACTGCCGAGGAACTCGCCGACTCGATGGGGATCACCTCGCCGACGCTCCACAACCACCTCCGGCGGGGGCTCCAGAAACTGCTGGTGACGTTCTTCGAGGAGCAAGACCAGCAGTTGCTCGGCGACGAGACGCCGTGGGCCGACGACTGAGCGGGCCGCGGTCACCCGCCATTCCCTTGAAGGAAACCGGCTGCCGTCGGCCGGTCGACCTGGCTTTGTCCGTGGACTTGTGATAATTAGAACCGCCTCTTAACAGCGACGTTCGTGATGCTAGACCCGCACATGTCAGACCAAGGCGAGTCCGAGGTAGAACTCGAGGCGCGGCTGGCAGAGGGTGAGAGTTTCGACCCACCAGCGTCGTTCGTCGAGCAGGCGAACGTGGCCGACGAGGACATCTACGAGGAGTTCGAGGAGAACTGGCCCGAGTGCTGGGAGCAGGCCGCGGACCTGCTCACCTGGGAAGAGGAGTACGATCAGGTGCTTGACGACAGCGACGAGCCGTTCTACGAGTGGTTCACGGACGGCAAACTGAACGCGTCGGCCAACTGCCTGGACCGGCACCTCGACGAACGAGGCGACGAAACCGCTATCGAGTGGATCGGCGAACTCGGGGAGACACGGTCGTACACCTACCAGGAACTCCACGACGAGGTCAACGAGTTCGCCGCGGCCCTCCGGGAGATGGGCGTCGAGGAGGACGACGTCGTCACGATGTATATGCCGATGATCCCGGAACTCCCGATTGCGATGCTCGCCTGCGCCCGCATCGGCGCGCCCCACTCGGTCGTCTTCGCCGGCTTCTCCGCCGACGCCCTCGCCACCCGGATGAACTCCGCCGATTCGGAGTATCTCGTCACCTGCGACGGCTACTACCGCCGCGGCGACCCGCTGAACCACAAGAACAAGGCCGACGAGGGCCTAGAAGACGTGGAACAGGACGTGACCACGGTCGTCGTCGACCGCCTCGGTGACGACCTCGACCACGACCTCGGCGATAGCCAGCACGACTGGGACGACCTCGTCGAGGCCCAGGCCGGCGCGTCCGTCGAACCGGTCACCCGCGACGCCGAGGACATGCTCTTCCTGATGTACACCTCGGGAACGACCGGCGAGCCGAAAGGCGTCAAACACACCACCGGCGGCTACCTCTCGTGGGTCTCCTGGACCTCTCAGTCCGTCCTGGATATCAAGCCGGAGGACACCTACTGGTGTTCGGCGGACATCGGCTGGATCACCGGCCACTCCTACATCGTCTACGGCCCTCTCGCGCTCGGCACGACCTCCGTGATGTACGAGGGGACCCCTGACTACCCGGAGAAGGACCGCCTCTGGCAGATCGTCGACGACTACGACGTGACCCAGCTGTACACTGCGCCGACGGCGATTCGGGCGTTCATGAAGTGGGGCGAGGAGTACCCCGAGAAACACGATCTGTCCAGTCTCCGCCTGCTCGGGACGGTCGGTGAACCGATCAATCCCCGCGCCTGGAAGTGGTACTACACCCACATCGGGAACGAGGAGTGTCCCGTCGTCGACACCTGGTGGCAGACCGAAACCGGCGGCATGATGGTCACGACCATCCCCGGTGTCGCGGAGATGAAACCCGGTTCCGCCGGCCCAGCCCTGCCCGGCGTCAGCGCCAAAGTCGTCGACGGGAACGGGGACGAGGTCGACCCCGGTGAGGCGGGCTACCTCGTCGTCGACAAGCCCTGGCCCGGAATGCTCCGGACGCTGTACAAGAACGACGAGCGGTTCATCGAGGAGTACTGGCAGGAGTACTCCGACCCGGACGAGGACGAGTGGGTCTACTTCCCCGAGGACGGCGCGAAGATCGACGAGGACGGATACATCACCGTCCTCGGGCGCGTGGACGACGTCATCAACGTTTCCGGCCACCGCCTCGGGACGATGGAACTCGAATCGGCCGTCGTCGGCGTCGAGGGTGTCGCCGAGGCCGCCATCGTCGGCGGCAAACACGACATCAAGGGCGAGGCCGTCTACGCATACGTCATCACGGAGGACGGCTACGAGGGCGGCGAGGACCTCCGCGAGCGCATCATCGAAGGCGTCGAGGACGCCATTGGCCCTATCGCGCGGCCAGAGGAGGTCGTCTTCACCGAGGACCTGCCCAAGACGCGCTCCGGCAAGATCATGCGCCGCCTGCTCGAGAACATCGCCAACGGTGAGGAACTCGGGAACACCAGCACGCTTCGGAACCCGGATATCGTCAGCGAAATCCAGAGCAAAGTCAGCAACGACTGAGAGCGCCGCGCCCCAGCACACCCGTTTTTTCACCGCGTGGCTACTGCGGTGCCGGTTCTAAAATATTAACCCAAATAGTTCCTTCGAGGGAATTGGCGGTCGATTCGACCGCTTCGTGTGTCGTTCGGAGAGCCATCGAGTCGCTGCGCGGGACGGACAATTGTAAATATTTAGCACGCACGGTTATACGGGATAGGTCTATCTATTCCAGTGGACATGACACGGGATGGCAAACGTGTGGACAGGCGTACGCTACTGAAAGGAGCCGGTGCCGCAGGTGTGGCTGGTCTCACGGGACTGGCCGGTTGTTCCGGCGGCGGCGGCGGCAGCGAGTACCCCCCACTGGGGAACTACCCGGTGGATGGTGATACGGTGACGTTCGGGTACAACGTTCCCCAGTCGGGGTCGTACTCCCAGGAGGGGGAAGACGAGCTTCGCGGGTACAACCTCGCGCAGAAACACCTGAACAACGGCGGTGGCTGGGTCGACAGCTGGTCGGACCTGTCGGGGAACGGCGTACTGGACAAGACCGTCGAGTCCGTCGAGGGTGACACCGCGACGGACCCGGACACGGCGCGACAGGCCGCCTCACGGATGATCGACCGGGACAACGCGGTCATGATCTCCGGCGGGTCCTCGTCGGCAGTGGCGATTGCAGTCCAGGAGCTGTGTCAGCAGGAGAAAGTCCAGTTCCAGGCCTGCCTGACCCACTCCAACGACACGACCGGGAGCGCGTGTGTCCGGTACTCGACGCGTGAGATGTTCAACGCGTACATGACCGGGCAGTCGCTCGCGCCGGTGCTCTCCGAGGAGTACGGGGACGACCTGAACTTCTACCAGCTGTACGCGGACTACACCTGGGGCGAGACCGTCCAGTCGTCGATGACGCAGTTCCTGGAGGAGGCCGGCTGGAACGAGGTCGACTCCGTGGCGACGCCGCTGGGGACATCGGACTACCAGTCGTTCCTCTCGGACGTGCCGCGAGACGAGGTGGACGCGCTCTTGCTCGTCCACTACGGGCTGGACGCGGCGAACTCGCTGCCCCAGGCCATCGAGCAGGGCATGGACGAGGACATGGAACTGGTGGTGCCGCTGTACAACCGGCTGATGGCACAGGCGGCCAGCGACTCGATCCAGGGCGTGTTCGGGACGGCCGACTGGAACTGGCAGCTCGAGGACTCCGTCTCGCAGACGTTCGTCGAGTCGTTCCAGAGCGAGTACGACAAGGTGCCGTCGTACGCCGCCCGGCTGGCGTACGTCCAGACCCTGCAGTACGCGGCCGCGGTCGAGCGCGCGGAGACCTTCTACCCGCCGGAGGTCATCCGTCAGCTCGAAGGGGTCCAGTACGAGAACGCGGGTCTCGGCTCGGAAACCATGCGGAAGTGCGACCACCAGGCACAGCGCGACGTGCTGGTCGTGCAGGGCGCCTCCCAGGAGGAACAGACCGACCAGAAGCTGCTGAACATCGTCAACCAGACCTCGCAGGACCAGCTCGGCTACGCCTGCGACGCCGGCCCGGCCGCGGAGTGTGAACTCGGCGAGTACGGTGACGAGTAACGGTTTCGTCGGCTGAACACGGGCGTCACCGCTCTCTCAGGTGGCACCGGCCAGGGCAGACGACTGCGGATACGATTCAATCAACGCACACAAATATGGCAATAGCGAACACGGTCGCAGAGATACTCCTCAACGGCCTCCAACAGGGCGCTATCTTCGCGCTTCTAGGTATCGGACTGACGATAATCCTCGGCACGATGGACTTCCTGAACCTCGCCCACGGTGCGCTGTACCTCATCGGCGCGTACACGGGCCTGATCGTCTTCAGGACGACGGAGCTCTCGGGTGGCGTCCTCTACGACAACGGCTTCACGGTCGTCGGGGTCGACGGCGGGTTCATCACTGCGATCATCGTCGTTCCGATCATCGGCATCCTCGTCGGTATCGCGATGGAACGGTGGGTCGCGGCACCGTTCTACGATAGACCCGAAACCGACCAACTGCTCGTCACGTTCGGTCTCGCGCTGGTCGTCCAGGAGGTCATCAAACAGATCATGAGCGGGGCGACGTTCCAGCCCACGGCGCCGTCGGACATCCTCGGTCTCAGCGTCGGTGGCACGGTGAGCCTCCCGCTGGTCGGGCAGTACTCCGCCTGGCGGCTCTGGATCATCGGCATCGTGCTGGCGATCATCGGCATCACGTACTTCATCATCGAGCGGACCGACTTCGGGCTGGTCGTCCAGGCCGGGACCGTCGACTCCGAGATGGTCCGCCTGCTCGGCATCAAGATCACCCGCTCGTACAGCATCGTGTTCGCGCTCGGCGCGGCGCTGGCCGCGCTGGCTGGGTTCATCGGCATCACGTTCCAGACCATCAGCCCCCAGATCGGGACCGAACGGGCGCTGATCCCGGCCTTCCTCACCATCGTCGTCGGTGGTGCGGGGAACGTCCTCGGGGCCATCGTCGGCGGCATCATCCTCGGAATCACCGTCTCGGCGATGACGGTCATCGCCTCCCAGTGGGCGCAGATCGTCCTCTACGCCGTCGCGGCGGTCGTCCTGCTGGTTCGCCCCGAAGGGATTCTCGGGAGTACGGGGGTGAACTGACGTGTCCGAGGACGAACCACGGACCGACGGCGGCACGGTGGTCACCGACGACGGCAGTAGCGGGTCAGGATCGAACCCCATCGACAAGATTCGACAGCACAAGGACAAGGAGTGGGTCGTCATCGCCGGAATCGGCATCTCGCTGCTCTTCCTGCCGGTCTTCCTCGTCGAAATCCTCGGCGTCATCGCCAACCTCATCGGGACCAGCGTCGGCGGCTACCAGGGACTGGCGTCGCTGGTGCTCATCTTCGCTATCGCGGTCGTCGGTTACAACCTCCTGCTCGGCTACGTCGGTCTGCTCTCGTTCGGCCACGCGGCCTTCTTCGGGATGGCCGCGTACGCGTCGGCGTTACTCGCGTCGGAGGCGCCGATCACGATTCCGGGGGTCGGGACGACCGTCACCATGCCTGGAATCGGGTCGCCGGTACTGATGGTACTCGTCGGCGCGATCATGGCGACACTGCTCGCCTGGCCCATCGGCTTCCTCTCCATCCGGCGGTCGGGCGTCTACTTCGCCGTCCTGACGCTCACGTTCGGGCAGATGCTGTACTTCTTCGCGCTCGCACCGGGCTCGTGGATGACCGGCGGTGACAACGGCTTCGGGACCGGGCAGACGGGCTTCGAGGTGAGCCAACTGCTCGGCGTCATCCACCTGGAACTGCCGTCGCCGGTAATCGCGGCGAACTGGATATACGTGTTCATCGCGGCGATCACGGTGATCGCCGTCGCGGTCGCCTACCGCATCATCAACTCGCCGTACGGCCTCGTCTTCGAGGCCCTGGGTGAGAACGAGCAACGCGTCGAGTTCGTCGGGTTCAACGTCTTTCGCTACAAGCTGATGGCGTTCATCATCAGCGGCGCCTTCGCGGGTGTCGCGGGAGCGCTGTTCTCGATCCACGAAGCGTACATCCACCCGAACACGGCGCTGTACTGGATCACGTCCGGCGACTTCGTCATCATGAACGTCGTCGGCGGCGTCGGCACGCTCGCCGGTCCGCTGCTCGGCGCCCTCGTCTTCGAGTACATCAGCAACGTCATCTCGGGCATCTCGCTCCCGGTCATCGGCTCGGTCGGCTCGCTGTGGCGGCTGGTCCTCGGCGGGACCTTCGTCATCATCGTCTGGCTGTTCCCGGAGGGTCTCTGGGCCGGCATTCGTGCCGGACTGGTCAGACTGGTGCACGCCGTCGAACGCTCCGTCTTCGACGCGACCGACACGCCTGCGGCCAGGGGCGACGTGGACGTCGAGGACGGAACCCAGGGCCGGGGAGGTGACGACTGATGTCCATCCTGCAGACCGACGGACTCACCAAGCGGTTCGCGGGCCTCACGGCGGTCGACAAGGTCGATCTCACCGTCGAGGAAGGGGAGACGCGTGCCGTCATCGGCCCCAACGGGGCCGGCAAGTCGACGTTCATCAACCTCGTGACGGGAATGCTCGAACCCACCGAGGGAAGCATCGAGTTCGCGGGCGAGGATATCACCGGGCTGGAACCCCACCAGATCGTCCAGCGCGGCGTCTCCAAGTCGTTCCAGACGGCTTCGATCTTCCCGGGCATGACCGTCCGGGAGAACGTCGAAGTAGCGGCGTTCGCGACCGCACACGGGTCGTTCAGCGTCAACTTCCTCAAACACCGCAACGGCTACGGCGACGTGAGCGACAAGGCAGCGGAGATGCTCGACGCGGTCAACATCCTCGGCTCGGCCGACATGCAGGCAGCGGACCTCCCCTACGGTGACAAGCGACGGCTCGAAATCGCTATCGCGCTCACGGCTGAGCCGGACCTCATGTTCATGGACGAGCCGACGGCCGGGATGTCCCCGGAGGAGACCGACGAGACGGTCGACCTCATCGAGGACGTGCAGGAGGAACTCGGCCTGACCATCGTGCTCGTCGAGCACGACATGGAGATCATCTTCCGCGTCGCGGACCGCATCGCGGTCCTGAACCGCGGCGAGATTATCGCCGACGGGACGCCCGAGGAGGTACAGGGCGACCCCGACGTGCAGGAGGCGTACCTCGGAGGTGTCGAGCTATGAGCACTGACGACGAGACCACGGCAGCAACGAGCACCGCGAGCGGCGACGCGTCGCTGCTCTCGGTCGAGAACGTCGACGCCTACTACGGCGAGAGCCACATCCTCAGGAGCCTCTCGCTGGAAGTCCAGACCGGCGAAATCTGTGCGCTCCTCGGCCGGAACGGGGCCGGAAAGACGACCACCCTGCGCTCCATTTCGGGGGCGCGCCCACCGAACATCCGGCAGGGGAGCGTCAGATTCAACGGGGACGACATCACCGCCCTCGACACGGAGGACATCGCGATGAAGGGCATCGCGGTCGTCCCGGAGGAACGCCGCGTCTTCCCCAACCTGACCGTCGAAGAGAACCTCCACCTGGCGCAGGTGTCCCGCAACTCTTCGAACCTGTTCGGGCGCAACCTCGGCGAGGTGCGCGACACGCGCCCGCTCGGTGAACTGTACGACGCCTTCCCGCGCCTCGACGAGCGACGCGGACAGGACGCGGGGACCCTCTCGGGCGGTGAACAGCAGATGCTCGCCATCGCGCGGGCGCTCCGGCAGAACCCGGACCTGCTCATGCTCGACGAGCCCTACGAGGGGCTCGCACCACAGATCATCGAGGACGTGGAGGACGCGATCCGGCGTATCAACGACGAAGGGACGACGATCCTGCTGGTCGAGCAGAACGCGGCCGCGGCGCTGAGTATCTCGGACCGGAGTTACATCGTCGACCAGGGAGGGATCGTCTTCGACGGAACGGCCGACGAGCTCCGCGAGGACGACGAGACGAGACAGCGGTATCTGGGGGTGTGAACCGTGGCGAACGCGAACACGGACCCCCTCAGCGACGAGCGCATTCGGGAACTGACGGACGACCCGGAAGCGCGGTTCGAGTTCCTCGTCGACCGCGGCGTCATCGTCGAGCGCGACGACGGGACCGTCGACGCGACGTCGGCGTTCGAGGACGAGCGCGCGGTGTACGTGGACAGCTACAAGGACAGCTCCGACGAGGAGTTCCGGGAGACGGTCGCGTCGCTGTTCGGCCTCACCCCGGCGAGGGCCGAGAAGCGAATCCAGGACCTCGAACTGACGCGCTGGGAGATCGCCTCGTTCCTCGCGCTCCGTGGGGCCCTCGACGTCGACCTCCCGACCGATCTGGAACTGCAACTCGCCGAGATGGTCGCGGCCGTCGGCGAGGCATCGCCGGTTCCCCCGTCGCTTCCGGACCTCGGCGACGACGAGTACCGCGCCTTCCTCGACGACCACGATCACGCCGTCCTGTTCGTCTTCCAGCAGGGCTGTGACCCCTGCGACGCGATGAAGGCAGAACTGGACGCGGTCCGCGAGTCGGTGGCCGACGACGTGGCTTTCGCGGGCCTCGACGGCGACGAAGTGCCGGAGTTCCGCCGGGAGTTCGAGATCACGGTGGCGCCGACGACGCTGTTGTTCGTCGACGGCGACCGCGTCGAGGAACGCGAAGGGTACTGCGCGGCAGAGGACCTGGTCGACCTCGTCGACGAGACCATCACGGCGGCCGGTCACTGACCGACCGCGCGGTCCAGCCACTGCGGCTTCTCGACGCTCGTCGAACCGACATCCTCGTACCTGATGGTCCGCTCGACGACGACTGGTTCGCCGTCGACGGTCCCGTCGAAGCGGTACCGGACCAGCCGAACCAGCCCCTCGGTGTCGACGGCTGCCCGGAGCGAGAGGTTCTCGACGGTGTCGATCTCGGGGGCGGTGAAGTCGGTCGTCTCCGCCGCCGTCCCGGCGAGTACGACGACGGTCGTCCCCGTTCGCGTCTCTCGACCGACGACCTCGGTGGGGATCGACGTGAAGACCTCACGGATCGTCCGTCCCGAGTACCCCGAGCGGCCGCCGAAGGCGACGGTCTGGGTCCAGTATCGCCAGGTCCCCGTGTACTGGTCCGGTGGCGTGAACGTATTGTAGGTCGTCCCGCCGTCACGCGTGAGCGCCCGGGCGTACGTGGACCCGTTCGACCAGTAGGCCGCTGACGCGGGCGGCTCGCCGAGGAGGAGCGGCCCGTGGGCTCCGTCGGTCGAGACTGTCGCGAAGAATGAGCGATTGGTCGCGAGTTCGATGCGTACCGAGAGATCGGAGCGCACCGTTCCGTTGGCGTATCTGACGGTCCGGTTCGAGACCAGCGTGTACGAACGCCCGTCGTCGCGGGCGGTGTGTGCCTCGGCGAGCGCGCCGGGTGCGACGACGCCGCTGTCGTCGACGCCGGGCGGGTACGCTTTCGTCGGTGTCGGGGCGTTCCCCGGTGTCAGCGTGGGCGTCGCCTCGCTCCCGCCAGAGAAACCGCTACAGCCGGCGAGCAGCGCCACGAGCGCCACGACGAGTATGCCACCGCGCACACTGGCCGTTGGTCGTGCGTCCCGATAAGCCCGGCGCGCGTGTGGCCTCAGTCCTCCTTGGCGGAGCAGACCAGCACCGGACGGTCGGTGTCGAGGATGACGCCCTGGGTGACGCTGCCGAACAGGACCTTCCCGGTCGGCGTCCGCTTGCGGCCCGCGATGACGATCATGTCGGCGTCGATCTCCTCGGAGATCTCCAGGATGGCCTCCACCGGCCGGCCGCTCGACTCCTCGAGGACGACCTCGATGCCTTCGTCTTCGAGGATATCTTTCGCGCGCCGGACGGAGGCGACCTGTGTGACGGAGGCACCGGAGGGGTTCTCGGTGAAGTCGTGGAGGAGCGTGACGCGGACGTCCTCGTCCGTCATCGGCATGCCGACGATGGATTCCGCCTGTGACCGGGCGCGTGCTTCGTTCTCGTCGATGGCTGCCAGGATTTCGTACATACCTGCGTACTACAGCACACCCCGTCTTTATTATTCTGGGGGCTAACTCCCGTCGTCCGGGACCGAGGAACGGCCGTCCTCGGCGTACCGCAGTTCCTGCTCGCGCAGTGCCGGCGCGCCGACGATCTCCTCGAACGCCTCGAAGGAGACACCGGAGAGCGATTCGCTCGTTCCCTCGGCAGCGAGCGTCTCGTAGGCGTCGCGCATGGCCTCGGTCGCCGCGAACAGTGCCGGGAGGGTGTGTGCGACGACGTCGAACCCGATGTCGCCGAGTTCGTCGGCACCGAGTTCCGGGGTCTTCCCGTCGGCCACGACGTTCGCGAACGTGCGCGCGTCGATTTCGGTCGCGATACGCTCCAGTTCTGCGCGGGACGCGGGGGCTTCGACGAACACCACGTCCGCGCCGGCCGCGGCGTAGGCGCGGCCGCGCTCGATAGCCTCGTCGAGGCCGTGCGGTTCGCGGGCATCCGTCCGGCCGACGATGACGACGTTCCGACCGGTCTCGTCCCGGACGTCGGCCGCCGCCGCGATCCGTCTCCGGCCCTCCGCCGGCGTGACGACGCGTTTCTCGTCCATGTGGCCGCACTTCTTGGGCCACTCCTGGTCCTCGATGATGAGGCCCGCGACGCCGGCGTCGATGGCTTCCGTAACGGTGCGGCGGACGTTCAGCGCCGACCCGTACCCGGTGTCCATGTCGGCGATCACCGGCACGTCCACGGCGTTGTCGATGGCGTCGACGCGGTCGACGTTCTCGCGCATCGTCAGGAGACCCATGTCGGGCATCCCGAGCGTCGAGGCGGCGATGCCGAACCCGGACGTGAAGACCGCCTCGAACCCCGCCTGCTCGGCCAACCGTGCCGAGAGGCCGTCGAAGACGGTCGGCATCGCGAGCGGGTCGTGCTGGTCCAGAAGCGTTCGCAATCGCTCCGGTGGCGTGGCGTCGGTCATGGTTCGTCAATCGTGACCTGTGGCGTAAGCCTTGGCACTCCGGCCGCGGGGGACTCCCGACGAATCGGTTTGGTACCCCTGCAGACGTGTAAGCGGCGTGGTGGAAGCCGGCCCAGTTCGGAAAACCTTTTTCGCGGTACTTCGTGTTCCTCGTCCATGGACGGCCATCCGCGTAGCCGCGGTGATACGGTATGACGATGGAGGAGCGCGTGGAAGAGCTGCGGGAGAAGAAAGCCGAAGCCGCGAAAGGCGGCGGCGAGGACCGCATCGAGGCCCAGCACGACCGCGGCAAGAAGACGGCCCGGGAGCGCATCGACTACTTCCTCGACGACGGGACGTTCAACGAGGTGGACATGCTCCGGGAGCACCGCTCGACCAACTTCGACATGGACGAGCGGGAGATGCCCGGCGACGGCGTCGTGACGGGCTACGGCGAGGTCGACGGCCGAAAGGTGTTCGTCTTCGCCCACGACTTCACCGTCATGGGCGGCTCGCTGGGCGAGGTGTTCGCCCAGAAGGTCTGCAAAGTCATGGACAAGGCAGTCGAGACCGGCTGTCCCATCATCGGCCTCAACGACTCCGCGGGCGCGCGCATCCAGGAGGGCATCGACTCGCTCGCGGGCTATGCGGACATCTTCCACCGCAATCAGCTGGCGTCGGGGGTCGTGCCCCAGATTTCGGCCATCATGGGTCCCTGCGCCGGCGGCGCGGTCTACTCCCCGGCGATCACGGACTTCATCTTCATGGTCCAGGACACGAGCCACATGTTCATCACGGGCCCGGACGTCATCGAGACGGTCACGGGCGAGGAAGTCGGGTTCGAGGAACTCGGCGGCGCCCAGACCCACGCCACCGAGTCCGGCGTCTCCCAGTTCACCGCCGCTGCCGAGGAGGAGGCCCTGGACGACATCAAGTACCTCCTCTCGTTCCTCCCGCAGAACAACGTCGAGGACCCGCCGCGGGTCGAGCCGTGGGACGACCCAGACCGGGAGCCGGAAGACCTGCTCGACATCGTCCCCGAGGTGCCACAGAAGCCCTACGACATGCGGGACGTGACCGAGCGCATCGTCGACGAGAACTCCTTCTTCGAGGTGGCAGAGGGGTACGCCCGGAACCTGACGACCGGGTTCGCGCGCCTCGACGGACGACCCATCGGTATCGTCGGCAACAACCCCAAATACAACGCGGGGACGCTCGACATCGACGCCTCGATGAAGGGCGCGCGGTTCGTCCGCTTCTGTGACGCGTTCAACATCCCGATCCTGACGCTCGTCGACGTGCCCGGGTTCATGCCCGGCACCGACCAGGAGCACAACGGCATCATCAAACACGGCGCGAAACTGCTCTACGCCTTCTCGGAGGCGACGGTCCCGCTGTTGACTGTCATCACGCGGAAGGCCTACGGCGGGGCCTACGACGTGATGGCCTCGAAACACGTCGGCGCGGACATGAACTACGCCTGGCCGACGGCCGAAATCGCGGTGATGGGGCCACAGGGCGCGGTGAACGTCCTCTACGACGACGAACTCGAAGACGCCGAGGACGTGGAGGCCCGGCGGCAGGAACTCATCGACGAGTACCGCGACGCCTTCGCGAACCCCTACACGGCCGCGGAGCGTGGCTTCGTCGACGACGTACTCGAACCACAAGAGACCCGCAAACGCCTCATCAGCGACCTGGAGGTCGTCAGCAGCAAACGGAAGGACCACCCGGACCGCAAACACGGCAACATCCCGCTCTGAGATGACTGACAGCGACACAGCACCGTCGGCAACTGTCGATGGGGACCTGTTCGCGGCCGTCGCCGCGGCAGTCGAGACCGCAGACGAGTCCGAGGCGGCGGCCATCGCAGTCGCCATCGGCGCACACATCAGGGACCAGGAGGCCGCCGCGGCCGCCGCGGCAGCGAGCGAGGACGACGGGCAACCCTGGGCGGGGCGCCGCTGGGCGTTCTCCGGGCGCGTGGGCCGGAGTCAGCGCCGTTACGTCCGCGTCCCGGACGGCGCACCGGACGATGCCTGGGCGACCGCTGGCCGGGCCGACCGGCTCTAGGGCGATAGCACCTGCTCCAGATCCCCCGATCCGCGCTCTGCCGGTTGCGCATACTTTTATGCCCCGACTCTCGGTACAGGTGGATATGTTCGACAAGGTGCTCGTCGCCAACCGCGGGGAGATCGCGGTCAGGGTCATGCGAGCCTGTGAGGAACTGGGTATCGAGACTGTCGCCGTCTACTCCGAGGCCGACAAGCACTCCGGCCACGTTCGCTACGCCGACGAGGCCTACAACGTCGGTCCCGCGCGGGCCGCCGACTCCTACCTCGACCACGACGCCGTCATCGACGCCGCGCAGAAGGCCGACGCCGACGCCATCCACCCCGGCTACGGCTTCCTCGCGGAGAACGCCACCTTCGCCCGAAAGGTCGAGGAGGCCGACGACGTGACGTGGGTCGGTCCCGCCGGCGACGCGATGGAGCGCCTCGGCGAGAAGACCAAGGCCAGGAACGTGATGAGCGACGCCGACGTGCCCATCGTCCCCGGGACCGAGCCCATCGAGGAGCCCGAGGCCGTCCGGGAGTTCGCGGACGAACACGGCTACCCCATCGCCATAAAGGCCGAAGGAGGCGGCGGCGGCCGCGGGATGAAGATCGTCCGCGAGGAAAGCGAGATCGAGGAGCAACTCGAGAGCGCCAAGCGCGAGGGCGAGGCCTACTTCGACAACGACTCCGTCTTCCTCGAACGGTACCTCGAAGACCCCCGGCATATCGAGGTGCAGATCATCGCCGACCACCACGGCAACGTTCGACACCTGGGCGAGCGTGACTGTTCGCTCCAGCGCCGCCACCAGAAGGTCATCGAGGAGGGACCGAGCCCGGCGCTGAACGACGAACTTCGCGAGCGGATCGGGGAAGCCGCCCGCCGCGGTGTCGACGCCGCGAACTACTACAACGCGGGGACCGTCGAGTTCCTCGTCGAGGAGGACCCCGAGCGTGACCCCGACGAGCCGCTGGGGGCGGACGCGAGCTTCTACTTCCTCGAAGTGAACACGCGCATCCAGGTCGAACACACGGTGACGGAGGAGATCACGGGCATCGACATCGTGAAGTGGCAGCTCCGGGTCGCCGCGGGCGAGGAGATCACCTTCGCGCAGGACGACGTGGAGATCGACGGCCACGCGATGGAGTTCCGCATCAACGCCGAGAACGCGGCCGACGACTTCGCGCCGGCCACCGGCGGCGAACTCGAAATCTACGACCCGCCAGGGGGCATCGGCGTGCGGATGGACGACGCGCTCCGACAGGGCGACGACCTCGTGACCGACTACGACTCGATGATCGCGAAGCTCATCGTCTACGCCTCGGACCGCGAGGAGTGTATCGCCCGCTCGCAGCGCGCGCTCGCCGAGTACGACATCGAGGGCATCCCGACGATCATCCCGTTCCACCGGTTGATGCTTACCGACGAGGCGTTCGTGAACGGCAAGCACCACACGAAGTACCTCGACGACGAACTCGACCCCGAGCGCATCGACGAGGCCCAGGAGAAGTGGGGCGGCGACACGACGACGGAAAGCGACGGCGACGAGGTCGTCGAACGCGAGTTCACCGTCGAGGTCAACGGCAAGCGCTTCCAGGTGGAACTCGAAGAACGCGGCGCGCCGCCGATCCAGACCAGCGCGAGCAACGGCGGCGGTGGGGGCCAGCGCCCCGCCGGTGGTGGCGGCGGCGGTGGCGGCGGAGGCGGAAGCGGCGGCGGTGGCGGCGACGCCGCTGCTGCCGTCGAGGGCGAAACCGTCACGGCCGAGATGCAGGGGACGATTCTCGAGGTCAACGTCGCCGAGGGCGACGAAGTGGCCGCCGGCGACGTGATCTGCGTGCTGGAGGCGATGAAGATGGAAAACGACGTGGTCGCGCCCCGCGGCGGCACCGTCTCGGAGGTCGCCATCGGCGAGGGCGACTCCGTCGACATGGGCGACGTGCTGATCGCGCTGGAGTAGGCGGGGCAGTCGTCGCCGGATTCAAGCGTCGCGGCGGACCACGGCCATGTCGCTGACCATCGTCATCCGCCGGTCGCCGTCCGCGTCGTAGACCGCGAGTTCGTAGCTGACCCAGCCGTGGTCTCTCGATTCGTCGGGGACTGTCTTCTCGGTGGCACACCCGGTGACGGTGAGCGTCTCGCCCGGTCGAACCGGGTCGTGCCAGGTGAGTTCCGAGAGGCCGCGCGCGCCGAGGTTCGACACGTCCTGCAACCACTCCAGCACCCACAGTCGCATGGCGATGGCGACGGTGTGGAGGCCGCTGGCGATGATGCCGCCGTGGACCGACTCCGCCGCGGCCTCGGGGTCGACGTGGATGGGCTGGGGGTCCCACTGCTCGGCGAACTCGATGATTTCGTCCTCGGTGAGCGTCCACTCGCCGAACTCGACTTCCTCGCCGACGGGGATGTCCTCGAAGTAGCGCATGGCCCTCGATGGCGGGCCTCCCCGATTAAATCCGTGGTCCGGGCAAACAAAGGCTCGTGGTGCGATGAGGTGCGGGCCGCTCGGGCCGGTCGTTTTACGACGCCGCCGGTCGAAGCGTGCGTATGCAGGAGACGCGCCACCGGATACTCGACACCATCGCCGCCGGCCCGGTCTCGGGGCCGGCCCTTGCCGACCGGCTCGACGTGTCGCGGTCCGCGGTCTGGAAACACGTCGAGGCGCTCCGCGAGGCGGGCTTCGACATCGAGAGCGGTGATGCGGGCTACGAACTCACCGGCGTCCCCGAGTTCGGGGGTGCGGCGGTCGAGTACGGCCTCGATGCCCCATTCGAGGTCGAGTACCACGAGAGCATCGGGAGCACGAACGCGAGAGCGCGCGAACTCGCGGGAAACGGCGCGGCTGACGTGGTCGTCCTCGCGGACGAGCAGACCGGCGGCAAGGGGCGACTCGACCGAGCGTGGGCGGCCCCGAGCGGCGGTATCTGGCTGTCGGTCGTCTTCCGGCCGGACGTTCCGCCGGCGCAGGCCCCGATTTTCACCCTCGCGGCGGCGGTGGCCGTCACGCGCGCGGCACGCGAGGCGGGGGTCGACGCACGCATCAAGTGGCCCAACGACGTGCTCGTGCCCGGCGAGGACGGCGACCGGAAGCTCGTGGGCATCCTCACCGAAATGGAGGGCGAGGCGGACCGCGTCTCGTGGGTCGTCGTCGGGATCGGCATCAACGCTAACGTGGACGTGGCCGACCTCGTCGAGGGCGCGACGAGCCTCCGCGAGGAGTGTGGCAACGTGGACCGGCGGCCGTTCACACAGCGCGTCCTGGAGGAGTTCGACGCGCTCCGGACCGACCGCGACGCCGTGCTTCCGGCCTGGCGGGAACACGCGGCGACGCTCGGCCAGCGGGTCCGGGTCGAGACGCCCGGCGGCGAAGTCGTCGGCGAGGCAGTCGACGTGGAGTTTCCCGGCACCCTCGTCGTCGAGACCGACGACGGCGAGCGGCGACGGGTCTCGGCGGGGGACTGCGAACACCTCCGCCCGGCCTGAGCGGCCAGTCAGCGCGCGCCGGGTTCGGGCTCGGGGGTGTGATCGTCGCGCCGCTCGTCGGGGCCACGGTCCGTGTCGCGTCCCATCAGGGAATCGCCGGCGGCCCGTTCGCTCGTGTCCAGGCGGACCGTCGTGACCGGGATCGACGCTGCCCGGACGACGCGCTCGGCGACGCTCCCGAGGAGGAGTCTGTCGAGGCCGCCCCGCCCGTGGGTGCCCATCACCACCTGGTCGATGTCGTTGTCGACGGTGTAGGCGACGATTTCCCTGCTCGGGTCGCCCTCCCTGATCGCACGCTCGAACCCCAGATCGTCGTCCACCAGCCGCTCGACCCGCTTCAGGGCGAGTTCGCCCTCTCGCTCCAGGGTCTCCGCGATCCCGCTCCAACTCGCCTCCATCGGCACTCCCGTCACGCTGCCCGAATCGACGACGTAGAGCGCGTGCACGGTACCGTCGTGCCGGCGCGCCGTCTTCAGCGCGTGCTCCACGACGCGCTCCATCCCCGCCGAGCCATCAGTCGGCACCAGGATGTTACTGTACATTGTTACCGTATATCATACTTGCGTGGCGACGGGTATAACCCTTCGCTTTAGGCCACTGGGGGTACAACGGTCGAGAAGTGACGCCGAGAACGCTGGCAGTCGGACTCGTGGCCCTCCTCCTGTTGGCCGGTTGCGGAGGGTCCCCGTCCGGATCGGGCCCAGTGGACGCGACGGCGACGACCGAGCAGGCGTCCGAGTCGGCTCCGGACGCGACCACGGAGCGGGCCCAGACCGACACGCCGGCGCCCACGGCGACCGCTACCGCCACGCCGACGGGGCCGGTCGACACTGACGGGGACGGCCTGAACGACAGCCGGGAGCGGGAACTGGGGACGAACGCCTCCGTGGCGGACACAGATTCCGACGGGCTGGACGACGGCCGCGAACTCGAACTGGGGACCGACCCGACGATAGCGGACACCGACGACGACGGCCTCGGGGACGGGGCGGAGATGCTGGCGACGGAGACACTGCCGGGTGCGGACCCGCTCCACCGGGACATCTTCGTCGAAATCGACTACATGGCGGGCGAGCGGCCGGAGGAGGCGATGCTGGACCGCATCGAGGAGCGGTTCGCGTCGGCGCCGATCTCGAATCCCGACGGCGAGGACGGCATCGACCTCCACCTCCGGGTCGACGAGGAAGTCCCGGCACAGGAACCCATCCTCGCCGCGAACCGGCCCGGGGAACTGGACGACATCTTCGACTACCGGCGGCGCTACTCCCAACTGGACCGGCGTGGGCACTTCTACGGGCTCGTCGTCGACTCCCTGGAGTACCCGAACGCCTCCGTCCGCGACCTCCAGGGGTACGCCCTCGGGGACTTCTTCGTCAGCGAGAACCCCGCCGCGCCCGGCGTGCAGGACAACGTCGTTATGCACGAACTCGGACACGTCGCCGGACTGGGGCCGTGGCGCCACCCCGGCATCGATAGCCGTCGGATTCCCTTCGAGGCCTACCCGAGCGCGATGAACTACCGCGCACCCGGCGACCGCTTCCGGTTCTCCGACGGCTCCGAGGGGGCCGCCGACTTCGACGACTGGCGCGCCATCGCCTCGTGTCACGGCTGGGCGGGGTACGACGACTCCTTCCCCGCCGTGGACGACGAGAACGCGAGTCAGGCGGCAGGCGGGAAGCGCGTGCTCTCGGCGAGCGTCGGCTGTCTCTAGCCGTCCGCCGACCCGAGCACCACGTCGCGCACGTCCGCGACGCCGGCCCGGCGGACGACCGCCCTGACGGTGTCCCGTGCGCCGTCGAGGTTGTCCGAGTCACCGTCGAGGACGAGCAGTTTCGCGTCGCGGCCGGGTTCGACCACGCCGCAGTTCAGGCCGGCGATGTCCGCGCCGTGTTTCGTCGCCATGCGGAGGACGTCCGCCGCGGACCGGTCGGAGAGCTTGGCCGCGAACTCCATCTCGCGGAACATGGAGGGACTGTTGAGCATCACGTTGTCCGTCCCGAGCGCGAGCGTCGTGTGTTCGGCGAGTTCGTCCATGTCGGGGACGCCGACGCCGGTGACGAGGTTCGAGCGCGGGCAGACAACGATGGGGATTTCCCAGTCCGCGACCCGCTCGCGGTGGAGCGGTTCGGTGTGGACCATGTGGACGAGGAAGTCCGGATCGAGGTCGAGCGCGGCGTTCACGTCGTGGCTGTCGCGCTCGCCCGCGTGGATGCCGAAGAGTTTGCCCGCGTCCCGCGTCGCGGTCCGCTCGTGATCGAAGTCGGCGTCGCGCGCGCCGCTCGCGCCGAAGCCGTCGCTCGCCTCCATCGCCTCGATCTCCTCCCGGCCGAGGACCACGGGCTCGACGTCGAGACCGTCGGCCGCCTCCCGGATCGCGGAGACGCCCTCGACGCCCCCCTCCCGGAACTCGATGCAGTGTGCGGTCCCGCCCGACTGCATGTACCGGAGCGAGCGGTGCATCGCCTCGACCGTCTCCTCGCGGCTGGCTTCCCGGAGCAGGCGGTGTTTCAGGCCGTCCGGGGGCGCGACGAGGTCGTCGAGCGAGAGCCCGCCGCCCGCCTCCTTGGCGATGGAGTCGCCGAGGTGGGTGTGGGCGTTCACGAAGGCGGGGAGAACGATGTCGTCGCTGCGGGCCTCTCCCTCCTCGATCGCCGCGATCTCGCCGTCCTCGACGACGACGCGGCCCTCGACCGGTTCGAAGTCGGGGCCGCGGAGGACGGTGCCTTCGAGGATCACGACTGGCCCCCGAAGTCGTCGAGCGTGGCGTGGACGCCGGGCCGCGTGTCGCTCACGAGGCTCCCGTCGATGTCGAGGCCGAGGACCCGGCTCGCCGCGTGGCCGACGCGCTCGCTGGCGTCGGCTGGCGCGTAGACGCCGAGGCGCCACTGGTCGCGCTGGACCGCCCGGAGTGCCGACACGAGCGTCGACTGGTCGCCGAGGGGCCGCCCCTCGCCGTTGACGACGACGCGGCTGGTCGATTCGGCCATCTCCGGGCGGCCGGGCACGTCGAGGACCACGTCTGCGGGGTCGACCTCGGCGTCGTCGGCCACCTCGCGCTCGGCCTCCCGGACCTGGTCGTGATCGGCGTCGATGAGCGACTCGGGCACGTCGCCCATCTCCGCCCAGACGGCGCGTTTGAAGAGGTCACGGCGGTCCAGCCGGGCGGCCGTCTCCGCGGTCGCGTCCGCGGCGCGCAGGGCGGCGATCAGGTCGTGGTCGTCCCAGCGTCGCATCGTCTCCGCGTCGGTCACCCCCGTGTCGAGCAGGCGCTCGGCCGCCCGGCGGAGCATCGACTTGGCGATGCGAGCGGTGTGGTGACCGTAGACCGTCGGCGTCATCAGCGCCCGCGCGACGAGAAGGCTCTCTGCCGTCTGGACGTTCCCCTCGGCGAGAACGAGCTCGTCGTCGACAAAGCGAAGCTCTCGGACGAGCCGCTCGTGGTCGATGGTGCCGTAGGGGACGCCGGTGTGGTGGGCGTCACGGACGAGGTAATCCATGCGGTCCACGTCGAGTTCGCCGGAGACGAGCTGGCCGAGCTTCCCGTCGCCCGCGACCAGATCGGCGACGGTGTCGGGGTTCAGGCCGTGGTCGGACAGGACCCGCGCGACCGCCCCCTCCCCGAGGAGTCCGTGGACGTCGTCGTGCCACTTGCCGGTCTCGCGGTAGAGCAGGTGCTCGAGGTTGTGGCTGTAGGGGCCGTGACCCACGTCGTGGAGCAGCGCTGCCGCGCGGACGCGTTCTGCCTGCTTTCCCTCGATGCCGAGATGCGAGAGGGCCTCGTCCGCGAGGTGGTGGACGCCGAGGCTGTGCTCGAAGCGCGTGTGGTTCGCGGAGGGGTAGACGAGCGTCACCGTGCCGAGCTGTTTGACGTGCCGGAGCCGCTGGAGGGGCGGCGTGTCCAGCAGGTCCCGGGCGACGCCCTCGACCGCGACGTGGTCGTGGACGCTGTCCTTGATGGTAGTCATTGCCCGCGGGTTGGGCCGGCCGGTACAAATACTGTCGCCACGCTGTAACCCGTCTCGGTCGTCACTGCTTCTCGACCGCGACCCGCAACGTTGAACTGGCGGCCACGAATCCACTCCGACGATGACACGCCGGACGCTCGGATACCTCGCGCTCGCCTGTCTCCTCGTGCTCGCCGGGTGTAACGGTGCGACCGGCCCCGCGACGACCGACGGGCCGCCCGACGCGAACTCGACGGCCACGACCGCGAACGGCGGCACGCCGGACCCGATCTACCGCCCGCCGCTCTCGCCGTCGACGGTCCTCGACGAACACGAGGCCGCACTCGCGGACGGCGGAACCTTCGCCTACCAGCAGAACTCGACGCTTCGCGCGGGCGCTGCGGGCCGCCTCGCGCAGGTGACGAACGTTTCCGCCGCGGTCGACCTCGACGGCGACCGGGCGCTGGTCTTCCAGAACGTCAGCCTCCAGGGTGAGACAGTCGCATACGGGAACGCGACGGTGGGCTACGAGCGGTTCGGGACCGGCGACGGGCCGCGCTACCGCAGTGCGTCGGAGAACGTGACGAACCCGGCCTTCTACGCGCGCCCGCCAATCGACCGCCTCCTTCGAGGGCTGAACTACACGTACCAGGGTGCCGAGACGCGAGACGGCGAGACGGTGTTCACCTACGCCGTCGACGGGACCGACGAACTCACCCCGGCCGAGCACGGCCTCGGCGTGATTCCACCGGAGAACGTGACTGCCGTGAACAGTCGCCTCGCGGTCCGTGAGGACGGTCGAATCGTCGCCTTCGAGTACCGGGCCAGCGGCACGGTCGACGGCCGGGAGCGGAGCTACGCCGTCTCGGTGGCCTGGGGCGGCGTCGGCTCGACGACGGTCTCGGAACCGGCCTGGGTCGCCGACGCCCGGAACGCCACCAGCGGCTGAGGTGAGTGGGGCAACAGCAGTCGCCGCTGGCGAAAGGGTTTAGCCCCGCGCTCCCCGGTCCCCGATATGGTGACGTTGCTCTCCGGCGGGACGGGCACGCCGAAACTCCTCCGGGGAGCCGACGCCGTCTTCCCGCCCGCCGAGACCACGGTCGTCGCGAACACGGGCGACGACGTGGAACTCGGCGGCCACCTCGTCTGCCCCGACCTGGACACCGTGCTCTTTCTCGGCGGCGACGTCCTCGATCTCGACACCTGGTGGGGCATCGCCGACGACCCGACGACGACCCACGACGAACTGCGGGCCCTCGCCGACGACGCCGGGTTGGCGAGCGGGCCGCGCTATCTCCCCGACGAGCGACAGACCGCCGGCCGCGACATCGCGGACTGGCGGCGCTTCTCCGGGGTCGCCGAGTTCATGCTCATCGGCGACCGCGACCGCGCGGTCCACATCACGCGAACGAGTCTCCTCGACGAGGGCGCTACGCTGACCGAGGTCACCCGGACCCTCGCCGACGCGTTCGACCTCCCCTGGGACCTGCTGCCCATGAGCGACGACCCCGTGGCGAGCATCGTCCACACGCCCGACGGTCCGATGCACTTCCAGGAGTTCTGGGTCGCGAACGACGGCGAGCCGGCGGTCGAGGACGTGGAGTTCCGCGGCGCCTCGACGGCGACGGCGACCGACGCCGTCCTGACCGCGCTGTCCGAGCCGGTCGTGATCGGTCCCTCAAATCCCGTCACGAGCATCGGACCGCTGATTGCCGTCGAGGGTATCGAGCCGGCCCTCCGGGAGACGCCGGTGGTCGCAGTCTCCCCGTTCGTCGAGGACGAGGTGTTCTCGGGGCCGGCAGCGAAACTCATGGACGCCGTGGGCTACGACCCGTCGACGGCCGGCGTCGCCGAAGCGTACCCCTTCGCCGACGCGTTCGTCCTCGACGACGCCGACGGGACCGACCTCGACCGGCCCGTCGTCAGAACCGACACGACGCTGGATACACCCGACGACGCCGAGCGAGTCGCGCGGGCCGTCGAGGAGGCGCTGGAGGTGGTGGCGTGAGCGGCGTCGACTTCCGGCCGCGGGTCGCGCTCGCGAGCCTGAGCGGGGAGGCGGACGCCGCGTGGGCCGAGCAGGGGGCCGAGTACGCCGGCGCGGCGTTCCTCGGCGGGATCGCGCTGGACGAACCCACGAGAGAAGCCGCCCGGTCGATGGTCGACCGGGACCGCGAGGAGTTCCTCCCCGACGACCCCGTGGCGTTCGTCGACGACCAGCTCGCGGCCGTGTCGGACCTGCCGCTCCGGGCGGGCTTCAACGTCCGGACGACGACGCTCGACCCGCTCCGGCGCGTCGCGCGAGTCTGTCGCGACCGCGGAGCCGTCCTCGAAATCAACGCCCACTGCCGCCAGGACGAGATGTGTGCGGCCGGGGCCGGAGAGTCGCTCCTGCGGGCCGGCGAGCGACTGGCCGAGCAGGTCCGGGCGGCCGCCGCGACGGGCGCGACGGTGAGCGTGAAGCTCCGCACGGAGGTCGACGGCGTGGACCTGCCGGCGCTTTCGGGACGGCTCGACGCGGCGGGCGCGGACGTCCTCCACGTCGACGCGATGGACTCGGAAGCGACGGTCAACGGCGTCGTCGAGGCGGCCCCCGGCGCGTTCGTGATCGCGAACAACGGCGTCCGCGACGCGGCGACCGTCCGGGAGTACCTGGAGTACGGCGCCGATGCGGTCAGCGTCGGCCGCCCGAGCGACGACCCCGCGGTCCTCGAACGGGTGCGCGAGGCGACCGACGCCTGGTTCGGGACGGTGGTCGAGTCGTGAGCGACGGGACGGACGCGGAGGATGACGGGGCCACACGGGACGCGACCGGCGTCCGCCCGCCGCCGGAACGAAGCCTCGCTCGGGACGGACAGCTGGCGCTCCTGCTCGAAGTCACGGGGACGCCGAAGCCGGGGAACGTCGACCGGGCGCACGACCACGACGACCTCCGCTTCGAGCACTTCGTGACCGGAGCGGTCGGCGCGCTCCCCGGTCTCCGGCTGGCGGCCGGGAGCGACGGTGAGCGCGACGGTGACGACCGGGCGAACGTCGGAAACGCGTTCGAGCGTGCCGTCGCCGGGATGAGCCAGCAGGCGGGCGGTAACACGCAGTTCGGGGCCTTGCTCGCCGTGGTCCCGCTGGTCCGGGCCGCAGCCGACGGCGACCTCTCACCCGCGGGCGTGGAGGCAGTCGCGACGGCGACGACGGTCGAGGACGCCGCGGACTTCTACCGCGCGTTCGAGCACGTCGACGTGGCGGTCGAGGACCCGCCCGACGGGATGGAGCCGCTGGACGTGCGCCGCGGTGCGGCGGCCGTCCCCGCCCTCCGCGAGCGTGGGTTGACGCTGTTCGACGTGATGGAGCGAAGCGCTGACAGGGACGGGCTGGCCCGCGAGTGGGTCGGCGGGTTCGAACGCTCGTTCCACGCCGCCGACCGCCTGCGCGACACGGAGGGCCCGGTTCCCGACCGCGCGGCGCGAGTATTTCTCGAACTGCTGGCCGACGAGCCGGACACGTTCGTCGCCGTCAATCACGGGGAGGCGACGGCCGAGCGCGTGACCGCACAGGCGGCGGACGCGCTCGACGGCGAGCGGGACCCGTGGGCGCTCGCGGACGAGCTCGTCGCCGAAGGAGTCAATCCCGGCACGACGGCGGACCTCGTGGCTGCCGGGCTGTTCGTCGCGCTCCGGCGGGGACTAGAGCTGTGAGCGACGACGACCGCCTGCCGGTGTGGCAGGAAGGCGGCGCGCTCGCGGTGGGCGCCGGCGTCGCCGTCGCGGTGCTCGGCTACGGTGCCGTGGCGCTGGCGACGGGAATCGAGTCTTCGGCGACCCTCTCGACCCTCCTCCGCCCGGGCGCGCTCGGCCTCTATCCCGGCGTGGCGCTCGCCGGCTGGCTCGACGGGGGATCGCTCCGCCGTGCCGCCGACACCGGATTCCGCGTCGGCTTCGTCGCCACCGCCATCGCGCAGGGGGCGCTCTTTGTCACCGCCGACGCGCCGCTGAACTTCCTCCTGCTCGGGTTGATGGGGACCGCGCTGCTGTACGCGCTCCCCGCGACGCTGGTCGGGGCCGCCGGGGCCGGGCTCCGGCACCGGCTCGAACGGGACCCCGAGGTGGAGGTCGATGTCTGACTGGCCCGTTTCCCTCCGGGGCGTCACCGAATCCGTCGTGACGACCCTGGGGCCGAACGACCGCTGGAACGTCGCTGCGCTCGGTTTGCACGCGCCCGACACGGAGGAACAGGCCGTCACCGCCACCACCTGGGGCCGGACCCGGACGTGGCGGAACTTCGGCGAGCGCGGCGAGGGGTACGTCCAGTTCACCGTCGACGCCCTGGACTTCGCCGAGGCGGCGCTGACGGTCCGTGAGGAGGCCGACCCCGTCCTCGACAGCGCCGACGCCTGGGCGCGGGTCACGGTCGACCGCCGAGAGGAGGGCGAGGACGGTGGCACACAGTGGGTCGAGTGGGGCCTGGAACCGGTCGAGACCGCCGTCGAGCACGAGTGCGTGCCGACCACGAACCGGGGCTACTACGCCGTCGTCGAGGCAACCGTCGCGGCCTCGCGGCTGGACGTCGACGCCTACGACCGCGAGGCACTGCTGGGCCGCCTGCGGTACTTCGCGGAGGTGGTCGAGCGCTGTGGCGGCGAGCGCGAGCGGGCCGCGTTCGAGGTCGTGCGCGACGCGGTCGACGCCGAGGTCTGACGGTGCCGAGGCGACGACCCGTCGCGAGTCCGCAGTCAACCTCGGTCCCTGCCTTTCGAACCCTTTTTCAGTGACTGCCATGCATATAGGGACAACATGGCGATCAAACCGGCCTACGTGAAGAAGACGGGCAAGATACTGCTGGAGCGATACCCGGACGCGTTCGGACACGACTTCGAGCACAACAAGGACGTCGTCACCGAACTGACCGACATCGAGTCCAAGGGCGTCCGCAACCGCATCGCGGGCTACATCACCCGCAAGAAAGGCGCCGCCCAGCCAGCGTAATCTCTCTTCTCCCGTCGCACTCCACCCCGTCGAGCGACGGCGTTCGTCGACACCCGACGAACCGACGGACCGCCGCCGGGTAGACAGCAG
The DNA here is from genome assembly GCF_023028345.1 of Halorientalis marina. GTDB lineage: Archaea > Halobacteriota > Halobacteria > Halobacteriales > Haloarculaceae > Halorientalis > Halorientalis marina. Next base: position 2,236,346 of record NZ_CP095487.1, read on the forward strand.
GCATATCCAAACTGTTTTGCACGGCGCCACACCTATCGGGAGGTACCTATGACAGTACGTGTCGGCGTTCTCGGCGCGACAGGCGCCGTCGGACAGCGACTCATTCAGCTGATCGACCCACACCCCGACTTCGAGCTGGCTACCGTCACCGCGAGTTCGGACTCGGAGGGAAAGAGCTACCGCGAGGCCGCTAAGTGGCGCGTCGAGAGCCCCATTCCGGCCGACGTGGCCGAGATGACTGTCCACGAGACCGACCCCGAGGACGTGCCCTCGGACGTGGACCTCCTCTTTTCCTCGCTGCCCTCCTCGGTCGGCGAGGCCGTCGAACCGGCGTTCGTGGAAGCCGGATACGTCGTGTCCTCGAACTCCTCGAACTTCCGCACCGACGACGATATCCCGCTGACCATCCCCGAGGTCAACGCCGACCACCTCGGCCTCATCGAGGTCCAGCGCGACGAGCGCGGCTGGGACGGCGCCCTCGTCAAGAACCCGAACTGCTCGACCATCACGATGGTCCCGCCGCTGGCCGCGCTGAACGACGAGTTCGGCCTGACCGACGTGCGCGTCTCGACGCTCCAGGCCGTCTCCGGCGCCGGCTACTCCGGCGTCACCTCGATGGAGATCATCGACAACGCCATCCCGCACATCGGCGGCGAGGAGCAGAAGATGGAGACCGAGAGTCAGAAACTGCTCGGCGAGTTCGACGGCGCCGAGGTCCAGTGGCACGACGCCGACGTTGCTGCCTCCTGCAACCGCATTCCGACCCTCGACGGCCACCTGGAGAACGTCTGGACCGACACCGAGGCGGACGTGACTCCGGAAGCCGCCGCCGAGGCAATGGGCGAGTACCCGAGTCTCGACCTCCACTCGTCGCCCGACCAGCTCATCAAGGTCTTCGAGGAACCCGACCGACCACAGCCACGGATGGACCGGATGGCCGAAAACGGGATGCAGGTCTCGGCCGGCGGCCTCCGAGAGACCACCGACGGCGTCCAGTTCAACTGTCTCGCCCACAACACCCTGCGGGGCGCGGCCGGCGCATCGCTTCTGAACGGGGAACTCCTGCTCGAAGAAGGGTACCTCTGAAACGGGCCCGCGACTACCGCTGTTGCTCGCCGCGTCTTACTCGTCCGTCTCGCGTCGGAGGTACCCGTCCGCGTCGAACCGGCCCGAATCGCCGGTCAGGAGCCAGTCGTCGCGGAGCGCGTACGCCGTTGCCCCCTCGTCGAGGTACCCCTCCATGACGCTTGGCCCTTGCATCACGACGTCACCGTCCTCGGAGACGGCGAGCTCGGTGCCCGCCACCGGCCGCCCGACGGCGCCGGGTTCGTACGCCGTGGCGGGGTTCAGTGTCGCGACGCCGGCGGCCTCGATGGGGCCGTGGAGTTCGGTGACCGGGACGCCGAAGCCGCGGAAGAAGTACACCAGGTGGTCGTCGAGGCGACCGGCACCGGAGAGGGCGTAGTCGAGCGAATCCAGCCCGAACTGCTCGCGGAGCGGGCCGAACACGAGCCGCTTCGCCGCGCGGTACTTCAGCGGCGTGCCGCTCCCGTCGACGATGCCTCGTCCGTACGCGGTGACGCGACCGGCGAGCTTCCGCTTCATCCACCCGAGATCGCCGATCCGGTCCTGGAGGGTGCCGTAGAGTTCCTGATACAGTTTGGGCGTGCCGACCAGCACGTCGGGTTCGACCACGGCCAGGTTCCGGGGGAAGTTCCCGGTGTCCATGTAGGCGACGGCGCTGCCCGACGCCCAGAGGTAGTAGGTCAACACGCGCTGGTAGACGTGCGAGAGCGGCAGGAAGCAGGTCCCGGTCCGCCCCGCGCCGAGCGGCAGTTCCTCGCCGAGGGTGGCGACCGCAGCCAGGAGGTTCCGGTGAGTGAGCGTACAGCCCGGGTGGTCGTCGGTCCGGCCGGCGTCGAAGACGATCGTCGCCACGTCGTCGGGAGCGGCCTCGAACCCGGGGAGCGTTCGCGGCTCCTGGGTCGGGAGGCTCTCGATCTGAACGACCGTTTCGGCGGCCTCCTCGATTTCGACGGCCGTCCCGACCTCCGAGACGAGACCGTCGACGGCTGCATCCTCGATGATCTCGACGATACGCTCGTCCGAGAGCGACGGGTAGATCGGCACGGAGACGAAGCCCGCGAGGTGACAGGCGAGGTCGACGACCGACCACTCGTAGTTCGAGGCGGCGACGATAGCGACGCGGTCACCGGGCTTGAACGCGTCCGCGAGCAGGCCGCCCGCGACGTCGCGAGCCCGGTCGTAGAGGTCCGCGAACGTCCGTGCCGCGTACTGTCCCTCTACCTCGACGAGTGCGGCCGTCCGGTCGCCGTGTGTCTCGGCGACTCCCTCGAACCAGGACGCCATCGACTCGTCGGGAACGACGAGGTCGCCTCCGTCGACGGTCTCGCTCGCGACGGTGAGCGAGTACTCCGCCGGGGTCGACTCCGACTGGTCGGGTGCCCGTTCGGTGACGCTGTCCCCGCCCTCGTTGCGGTAGCTCTTCAGCTGGCCCGGGTTGTACTCGTAGTCCTCGACTTCCTCCAGGTAGTAGTCGCTGTAGTTCTGGTCCACGTCGCTGGCAGCGATGTGGGAGTCCAGCCAGTCCCTGACGAACGTCAGGACTTCCATCGTGATGTACTCGCCGTTCTCGTGTTTCTCGCGGAGTTCGCTCACGCGCTCGGCGAACTCCTCGTGGGCTTCGCGGTGGTTGTAGAAACAGTCAGCACAGTCCATCGCGTAGCCGCAGTCCTGCATGAACTCCTCCTCGTCGCCGAAGTGATAGTCCGTGTACCGTTCGAGTTCGCGAAGGATGTCGCCGACTTTCTCCTCGGAGTGTCCCTCGTTCATCGCCGTGTGGAGGTCGTTCAGCAGCCCGAACAGCCGCTTGTGTTGTTCGTCGAAGCGGTCGATGTCGACACTGTACCGGTCGTCGTCCCACTCCGCAAATATATCCTGGGCGGACTGACCCATATACGTAGTTCGGCGAGTCCGTCTATAAGAGGGTGATCGCGTTCCCAGCTACTGAAAACGACCAGCGATGCTCGTTGGATTTATGCGTGACGGTCCCGGGTTCGGTGCTCCCGCGCCGGCCCAACGTAACTATCTTGTTCTGCAACGCGATAGCTCGGACCAATGAGGCAACTCACTGACGACGAGGTCGTCGACCTCCTCCTGAGCAACGGCACCGGAGTCCTGGCTGTCAACGACTGGAACGGCCAAACTCCGCACCCGTTTCCGGTGGCGTACGGCTACCAGGACGAGCAGGACCTGTTCGTGGTGCAACTCGAGGGCGACGACACGAGTCACAAGAAACGGTGTCTCCAGCGGGACCGCAACGTCGCGTTCACCGTCTACGAGGAGACGGAGCCGGGCGAGCTGTGGCGAAGCGCGATCGTCAAAGGAGAGCTCGTCGACATCGACTACGGGGACGCCGAGCCGGCGCTCGCGGTGCTCGCACAGAACACCACGTCGGCCCCCAATCCGGTTCGATGGGGTGACTCCTCGACGGTCACGCCCTTCGAACTCGACATCGACGAGTGGAGCGGGCGGGCGTTCGACATCGAGTAGCGGACGTCGGAGGACACCGGCCGCAGTAACAACTCCTTTATTCGTGTCCGTGGACACTCTATTGCGATGGACATCCTGCACACCTGCATGAACGTCTCGGACGCGGACGAACTCGCGGACTGGTACGTCGAGCAACTGGGCTTCGAGCGCTCCTGGGAGTTCACGAGCGGCGACACGCGCAACGTCTACGTCGCCGACGAGTCAGGCGTCGAAATCCAGCTCTCGGACACCGACGGCGACGACGAGTTCGACATGGGCGACGGCTGGGACCACCTCGCCCTCGGCGTCGAGAGCGTCGACGAGACGTTCGAGGAAATCGACCACCACGGCGTCGTCCAGGAACCGGGCGACCAGCCCGAAGCCGGCGCGCGAACGGCCTTCGTCAAGGACCCGGACGGCCACGTCGTGGAACTCATCGAGCCGTTGGACGACTAGCCGACCAGATTCCGCAGGTCGTCGTCGCCGGCGACCAGTTTCTCGACGTTCTCGGCGACGATGTCGGCCAGGCGCTCGTGGTACTCCGGCGTGAAGCCAGCGTTGTGCGGCGTGATCATGACGTTCTCGAAGGTCCACAGCGGGTGGTCCTCGGGGAGCGGTTCGGGATCGGTCACGTCGAGGGCTGCGCCGCGAATACGAGCGCCACGGAGGGCCGCGACGAGCGCGTCGGTGTCGACGACTTCGCCGCGGGCGACGTTGACGACGACGGCCTCGGGCGGGAGGATACCGAGCGCCGTCTCGTCGACGAGGCCGCGGGTGGTATCGGTGAGCGGGCAGGTGAGCAGGAGGTAGTCGCTCCGGGCCAGCGCCTCGTCGAAGTCGTCGTAGCCGAGGACCTTGTCGGTCGGCCCACCCTTCGCCGGCGAGTGGCGGACGCCGATGGTGTCCACGTCGAACCCGTCGAGCCTGGTGGCGATGGCCTCGCCGATCGCACCCAGTCCGACCACCGTGACGGTGCTGCCGGCGAGGTCGAACGTCGGATAGGAGCGCCACTCGCGGCGGTGTTTCCGTCGCCATCCCTCCTGCAGGCGGCGGGCGAACGCGAGCGTGAACCCGATTGCCTGCTCGGCGACGTTCGGGCCGTGGACGCCGGAGGCCGTGGTGACCGCCACGTCGCGGTCCGCGAGCGCGTCCATCGGGAGGTGGTCGTAGCCGGCGTACGCACAGGCGAACAGACGGAGGCTCTCGGCGTGGTCGAGCAGTTCCGGGTCGACGTCGGCCCCGGTCAGGACTGTGGCCTGCTCGGCGAGCGAGCGCTCGCGTGCCGGCGTTCGCGCCACGCGCACGTCGTGGTCGGGCACTCGTTCGCGGAGCGCGGCCGCGTAGGACTCCGGCGCGAGCCCGTGGAACTTCTGCCCGAGGACGACGATGTCGACGGACGCCGTCACGCCCACCCCTCCGTCGGAACGGTGTGACCCTGTCGCATATCCTACTCCGCGGCGCCCGGTGTCAAAAGGCTGCCGTCCCATACGATACCAGACAAATAAGCTGAAGGGGAGGTGCCCGTCCACGCCGATGCCGGCACAACCTGCACCAGGAGGTCGGTGGCAGAGCAATATGGCCGAGCCACAGCAGAATAGTGCAGTTCGATTATGATACGGTTTCAGTGACGTAATTGCAGTGTCGGTGAACCGAATAAAAGGTGGCGAACGGTCGGGAACGGTGGTGTCGGTTGAAGGGGATCCTATCTGAAGGAGTGGACAGCACAGATGCGGGGGGAACCCACGATCCTGATCGTCGAGGACGAAGAGAATTGTCGGGAGATGTACAAGAACTGGCTCGCCGGTGAGTACCGGGTCCGGACGGCCGGGTGTGGTCGGGAGGCGCTACGGGAACTCGACCCCGCCGTCGACGTGGTGCTGCTGGACCGGCGGATGAGGGGCCTGTCCGGGGCGCGGACGGCCGCGGCGATCCGTCGCCGTGTCTCGGACTGTCACGTCGTGATGGTCACTGCCGTCGAGCCGGGGACGGACATCGTCGGCATGGACATCGACGACTACGTCAGCAAGCCGATCCGGGGGCCGCGTCTGCGGGCCGTGGTGGAGCGGATGCTCGCCAGGACGGCGTTCCACGAGGAGATGGAGGAACTGTTCGCGCTGGCGTCGATCAAGGCGACCCTGGAGACCGAGCGCCATCCCGGTGCCCTCACGGACGATCCGGAGTACACGGAGCTCTGTCGCCAACTGGACGAGACCAGAGCGCGCGTCTCCGCCGCCCACGCGACCGCCGATATGGACTGGGGCGAGGCCTTCGAGACCTGTGGAACGGACGGGGGCACGAACTCGTTTGGACTCGCGTAGTCCGGGGACACACCGAACCCGCGTTCCGCCCTCGTAGAGCGCCTCGCGTGACCGAGTCGACCGGGTAGATTCGTGGCCTTCGAAGGGGAGGAATTTAATCCCCGACGGCGCAGGTACGGGTATGGAACAGGTGGACGTGGCAATCGTCGGCGGTGGCCCCGCCGGAGCCGCGGCGGCCCGGGAGGCGGCCGCGCAGGGCGCCGACACCGTCGTCTTCGAGAAGGGCGTTCCGCGTGCCGACCGCGAGGGGCTCGGCCCGGATTCGACCGACGCAGCGGGGATGCTCGACTACTGGGTCGACATCATGGACTTCCGACCCAACGAGATTCCCGACGACGTGATCCTCTCGCCGCTCGAGGGTGCGACGTTCTACGGTCCCGACGAGTCGGTCACCATCAGGAGTACCGGCCTGCCGTCGTCGTACCCGGACTTCGGCTTCGCTTTCCACCGGGCGCGGTTCGACGACTGGCTCCACGAGCGCGCCGCGGACGCCGGCGCGGAGTTCCGTATCGGCGTCTCCGTCAAGTCCGTCACGACCGACATGACCGGCGGCCACACCCACGAGGTCGAACTCGCCGACGGCGAGAACGTCACGGCTCGCTACTGCATTCTCGCGGACGGCCCACAGCGGACGGTCACGACGGGCGCGCTCGACCAGTTCATGCCGACCGGCGACTCGGTCGGTGAGTACCTCGGACCGAACACGGCGAACCACATCGCGTACCAGGAACACCGGCGGGTCCCCGAGGAACTGCTCGACGACGGCCTCCTGAAGTTCTGGTGGGGCGTGATGCCCGGCCACACGGCCTATCCGTGGGTCTTCCCGAACGACGACAACGTCGCGCGGATCGGCCTGACGATGCCCATCGGTCTCGACCTCGCCGACATCGAGGAGCGTGCCGAGTACGCACTCCTCGACCCCACCGACGAGCAGATTCCGTCGGGTGCGACCTACATCCGCCGACTGCTCGAACGCGAGTACCCCGAGTACGACGTGGACGAGGACTTCCCGCTCGTCGAAGACCGCGGGAAGAGCCATGGCACCGAGGCGTATCCCATCTCCTCGACCCGGCCGGTCGAGTCCCCCACCGAGGCCGGCATCGCCGTCGTCGGCGGCGCGATGGGGGCGACCTCCGCGTTCCACGAAGGGGGCGACCACGTCGCCGTCCGCACGGGGAAAATCGCCGGCGAACTGGCCGGCAAGGGCCGACTGACCGAGTACAACGGCGCCTGGCAGCGTGCCATCGGCGACGAGGTCCGTCGGAACGTCTCACTCGCGGACATGGTTCGAGACTGGCATCCCGACGACTGGAACCGCACGTTCGGCGCCGTCAGCAGCATGATGGACGACGGCCGCTACCGCCCGACGAAGGCCGTCACCGCGGGCGCGACCGGCCTGCGACTCCTCGCGGAGTACTACGGACGGAAGCTGTTCCTGCGAGGCGGCCGCTACTGCCAGTTGCGAGAGTCCGACTACACGCTCTGAGCGAGACGCGTGGCGGACGCCGCGACACGCTTTTCTCCGGCGGTCCGTTACTCCCCGTTGCGTGCCTTCAGTCCCCGCCCGAGCGGTCCCGATAGGGTGCGATGACAGCGCGGAGAACCCGGGCACGCGACACTGCTGACCGGTCCGCTCAGCGGACCCGTTCGACGGTTCCTGGCGGAACCGTCCACCCGGCACGAGGGTTTCCCGGCTGACAGGGCACACCGCCCCGGATGATGTCGGTCGTTAGTGTTCCGGGTGCACATTTCCAGAAGTTACACATATCATTCTCAAATAATCCATAACGACCGCGTTCCCTTGTGTGGCGTGTTCAAAATTCATCACGTTTGGATTGCTGAATAGAGGGCACATATCGGTCATCAACTCGGCACACGATTTCACTGACTCGAATCAGTCGGTATAGTGTCTGAGATGGGTATTAAAACTCTTTGAGCTTTCCTTGTTGTTATCACCGGCCAGTGAAAATCCAGTAGTGATGTCTGCCATGCCAGAATCAAAAAAAAACTCCTGGGTAGCGTTTTGTTTATTGTCGGATTGAGTATTATTCTTGCACAGATTGGTACCTTTCCCGGGATGCTGTTCGGTGGCTGTACTGATGTCGGTGTCCCAGAGGGAGAGGGGCAGGGAGTCGGCATTATCGGGGTACAGAATTCGAACCTTCTGTATACACCCGATGGAGCGAATGAGTGTAGTATTCCGCTTCCGGCAATCCTCATTCCAATTGGACTCACCGCTGTCGGGAGTGGATTGATTCTGTCCACGAGTGACGGCCCCACTTCTATCTCGGGATGACGCTATTGGCCCCGATAATTCTCGCCTGATTAATACGCACACTGAGAAGTTGACCCAGCAGCAGTTATCCGGAAGAAACGACGGTGCTCTGCTGGACTCATGCTCTATATCTATCACTGCTCGCAAAATGTATCACCAGCTACATAATCTGGTTGTGCGGTCAAATCAGTCACAGTTCCCCCGAATTCGTCAGGTTAAGCCATAAATGAGTGTCTTCCCATCTATCTGAATCAGATCCTCGGCCGGAGTGTTTCCAGGTGCACATTTCAGCCCCACGATAGAAACTACTACCACAGTTCGGAGTGGGTAGCTACACGAATGGCGGACCAGTTCTGGTATCCAGCGGTCGAGGACATGCTCGCGATTCACGAGGATATCGTCTCGGAGTATCCCGATACAAGTGCTGGCATCAGGAATCGCGGGGATGTCGAATTCGCGCTCGACTACGTACAGGAGGGGGAATTCGGATCGGTCTCGGAGACGATCCACGAGAAGGCGTTCCACTGCTCCGGTTGCTCGTTGCCAACCACCCGTTCGTCGACGGGAACAAACGGACCGCTCTTAACACCGTCTCCGTGTTCTACCTTCTCAACGGCTACCGATTCGAGTACGACAACGAAATCAGATCGATTCTCAAGCGCTTCGCCACGGGCGAGGAGACTGTCGACGAGGAGCAGACGCCTGATTACCTCAGAACGCACACAACCGAGATTGATCTGGCGGACGCAATTTCGGAGTGGCGAGCGGATCTTGTCCAGCACGGCCTCGACCAGCTATCGGACGAATCCTCGGACCCGAACGATTAACCAACCAGCGGAGCAAAATAACAGATATGGCGACGGAAGGAGACGCGAGCGACGGAACGCCGCTCGACGAGATAATGGCGGACATCCGAAGTGAACTGGTCCGCCGAGCAGCAGAGGCAGATCGCGACGAACACCGCGAAATCTTCGACGCGCTCGAAGATGAGTGAGTTAGCGACCGATCACGCGATTTTACCGTTCCATTACCGCTACTAGTAGATCTTCGCCCGATAGTGTTCCGGGTGTCCATTTCACGTATTCCACCACCCACATTTACAGAGACGTCACAGTACTTCAGCCACTGCCCATCGTCGAACGAGAATCTTCCGTATCGACGCCTCCTTGTCGCCGGGTTTGGGACCTGATCGATGACGACGAACCCGGGACGAGGGTTGCCGGGAGTACTCGAATCCACCAGGTCGGAACTGCATGCTGCATACGAAGCGGAATGCACAAGTCGAAGCATATTGCTGTATGTTGATGCAGAACGCCATGTGCAGTACCACTGACTGCTTCACAAGCTTTCCGCTAGTACGCTCGTTACGAGCCAACTGTCCGTCTCGAGCGGGGTCGTGACCGCTATGAAATCACTCCGCTCTCTCCTGACTCGCAGCCGTCCCGGGAAACTCGGCCTCGCCGAGGTCGTCGCGATGGGTGTGGGCGGAATGGTTTCCGGTGGGATTTACGCCGTCCTCGGCGTCGCAATGCAGCAAGCCGGTAATGCAGTCCCATTGTCGTATCTCGTTGCGGGAATCATCACCCTCCTTACCGCCTATTCCTATCTCGAACTCACGCTGCACTTCGGCGAACACGGTGGCGTCTTTTCCTTCGTCGAGCACATCGTCGCCAGTCCGACCGTCGCCGCATACGTCGGATGGGTTCTCGTCGTCGGATACGTGGGTGTGATTGCGATGTACGCGTTCGCATTCGGTGCGTACACGCTTACTGCCGCGCGAGCCATCGCAGGGATCGCACTCCCGCAACTCCTGCGACCGCTTATCTCGACCGTGGTCGTCGCTGCGTTCGTCGGTCTCAACCTCCGGGGCGTCCACGAGACCGGCCTGTTCGAAGATATCGCAGTGTACATCAAGATCGTCGTCTTGCTGTCGCTCGCGACCCTCGGAGTGGTTTTTTACGATGGGAGTGTGACAGCACTCGACTTCTTCAGCAAAGGCGTCGTCAGCCCCATCGCCGGATTCGCCATCATCTTCGTCTCCTACGAGGGGTTTCAACTCCTCGTCTATGACTACGAAGACATCGAGAACGTGGAACGGGTGTTACCAATCGGGATGTACGTCGCCATCGCGATTGCGATTCTGATCTACGTCTCGGTGTCGTTCATGGCAACGCTCCATCTCACGCCGGAGCAACTGCTCGCCCATCAGGAGGTCGCACTCGCCGAGGCCGTCTCCAACATCCCCGCTCTCGGCGGTGCTGGATTCGTTCTCGTCATCCTTTCGGCAATGAAAAGTACCTCGTCGGGAATCAACGCGACCCTGTTCGGTACCTCGCGGCTCGTCCACAAGATCGCGACAGAAGGTGCACTCCCGCGCGTGTTCTCGTTCCGGAACCGGGACGGAATCCCCGTCTACTCGTTGCTGATTATCGGTAGTCTGACGGCAGCATTCGCAGCCCTTGGCACGCTCAAACAGATTACCGAGTTCGGATCAGTGGCGTTTCTGATCTCGTTTGCTGTCACGAATTACACGAACATCGTGCTCGCCGACGAGACGGGGTCGAACCGCTTCATTCCGCTGCTCGGTCTGGTCGGCACCGGAGTTGCACTTCCGGTCGTTCTCTATCACCTCTATCGGACCGACGTGGAGATCCTGCTCTGGATCGTGGGAATCTTCGCGGTAGTCTTTCTCATCGAGTACCTCTACGTCGAACGGAGTTCGTTTACCCCCGACGTAGACAGTGGGGAGACAGGGTGATCCAGACGACGACATGTCAAAATTCGATTCGATCTCGTCCGGCATACACCCACCCGTACGTCCCTCCCGAACGAGGTTCTCACGCGGTCGTGTTCCGGGTTGACAGCTCATACCAGCGGGGGTGACTGTCCGTGCTCGGCATAGCATAAATCCTATGTGATCAGTCGAACAACCGCCGGAGAAGGGTGAGCAGATGAGTCCTCCGTCCGGTCATTTGTTGTGGGGTGACGGGGTCCCGCTCCAGCAACTGCCCGTCGAACTGCCGGTCTCGTTCGACGTGGTCGTTGTCCTCGTCATCGTCGCCGCCGTCTTCGTCCTCTTCTTCACCCAGCCGGTCCCGATCGACGCCACCGCAGTCGCGCTCGTCGTTGTCCTCGCAATTCTGGGGGAGTGGACCGGCGTGTCACCGGCGGAGGCCGTTTCGGGGTTCTCGAATCCGGCGACGCTCACGGTGCTGGCGATGTTCGTGTTGAGCGAGGGCGTCCGACGGACCGGCGTTATCCAGATACTCACGCGGAAACTGGTCGCCTTCGCCGGGGACAACGAGTTCCGACAACTGCTCGCGACGGTCACGCTCTCCGGGCCGACGGCCGGGGTCGTCAGCAACGTCTCCATCGTAGCAGTGTTGATACCGGCGGTAATGAACCTCGCTCGAAAAACGAAGCGGTCGCCCTCGAAACTCCTGATTCCGCTGTCCTTCGCGTCGATGCTCGGCGGCATGCTCACCGTCATCGGGACGATAACGAATCTCCTCGCGAGCGAGGTGTGGGTCCAGGTGGGCGGTCCCGACGCGCAACCGTTCTCGCTGCTCGAGTTCACCCAACTGGGCGCCGTCGTCTTGCTCGTGGGAATCGTGTACCTCCTCACCGTCGGCCGATACCTCACCCCGGCACGGATACAGCCGGCGGAGTCCCCCACCGACTCGTTCGGCATGGCCGATTACCTCACCGACGTGGTCGTCATGGAAGACTCGCCGCTCGTCGGGTCCCGGGTCACCGAACTGCACGACCGGGACCTCGACGTCGACGTCTTCCAGATCGTCCGTGGCAACCGGACGCTGACACGGGGACTCGGCTCGGAACGGATTCAGTCCGGCGACGTCCTCTCCGTCAGAGCCGACCAGGAGACTCTCCAGGAAGTCCTCGAGCAGGAGCACCTCCAACTCCTCCCGGAGGTCATGGAATCGGCGGCGGAGGACGAAGAGCCCCTCCCGCCCGGCTTCTCGCCGCAGCGTCACGACTGGGGGGGTATCGACGCCGAGTCCAGTGGCACGTCCGCCGCGGACGAGACGGCCAGCGAAAGTACGGAGACGGACGGCGACGAGACTAACGAGGAGGAGGGCGAGGACGAGAAGATCGAACTCACCGAAGTCGTGCTGTTGCCCGGGCCCTGGTCGAGTCGGCGCAGCGGTGTCACGGACTTCGAGCGCGACTACGACGTGACGGTCCTGGCGATCCGGCGCGGCGACGAGGTAATCCGCCAGCGCCTCCGGGAGGTCCGGTTGCAAGCCGGCGACGTCATCCTGGTCCAGGCGGCCGACCAGGTGCTCGATCACATCGCACGGGACGCGAACGTCGCCGTCTCCACTGACGATCGGTGGGAGGACTTCGACCGGTCGAAGATTCCCGTCGCACTCGGAATCCTCGCCGGCGTCCTCGGCCTCGCGGCATTCGAGGTTTTCACGCTCGTAATAAGTGCGCTGACGGGGGTCGCAGCGATGTTCTTTACCGGCATCCTCACACCGGAGGAAGCGTACGGTGCGATCGACTGGGAAGTGATCTTCATGGTGGCGGGCGTCATTCCGCTCGGCATCGCGGTCGAGGCATCCGGCACGTCGGACGTCATCGCCGACCTCGTCGTTTCCGCGGGCGTCCTCCTCCCCGTCATCGTGGTCCTCGGACTGTTCTACCTGGGGACCGCGGTGATCACCGAGATGATCAGCAACTCCGCGAGCGTCGTGTTGATGTTGCCAATCGGGGTCGAGGTCGCCGGCCAACTCGGTGCCAACCCGTTCGCGTTCGCGATGGCCGTGACCTTCGCCGCCAGCACGCCCCTTTTGACCCCCGTCGGCTACCAGACGAACCTGATGGTCTACGGACCGGGCGGGTACAAGTTCACTGATTTCGCACGCGTCGGTGCACCCCTCCAATTGATCCTGACTGGCGTCACGACGCTCGGCATCGTGTTCTTCTGGGGTCTATGATTCCCCGCCACCGGACTTACGTGGCTGGAGAGACGGAGGCCACGTATGGTTCTTGACTCCGGAGTCAAGACCCCGGACTCACTACAGGGCAGTCTGACCACGGCGATCGAGCGGGCACTTACCCTCGAGACGTGGGTGTCGAGTTCCCGCGAGCACGTCGCCACAGAGTCGTTCATCCGTCGCCACACGCAGTTCGAATCGGTGGCCGAGTTCTGTGCAGCCAGCCCGTCCAGCGATGACAGTATCGGGGGCGTCCAGCGACTCTCGGCGGACGAGCGCGATACGTTCGTGGCGCGGGCGACCGACTTCGAGACGTGGTCGGACATGAAACAGACCGCAGCGGTCGAAGAACTCGTCACACTCCAGAACGTCTGATCATCCCCGGCCCGGGAGTGCGGCGAGCGCGTGGAAGAGAGCGAAGCTGATCACACCACCGCCGACCATCGACGCGACCCACGTCCCGACCGTATGGCCCGTCTTCGTAGTGGACACCCCGTCAGCGTTCGACGACCTGCCGCCGAGTCCGGCCCCGTCGATACTGGAAATCATCATCTCGTTGGAGGAGATTGGATAGCCGCTCGGGAGGCAGAATCCGGCGGGAGGGTGACCGTAGTATAGCGGTGCGTTAGCCGCGATTCTCACAGTCACCGAGTCCGCTGGGAAGTCCGCGCCCGGCGGTGTTCCGAGTGGCCGCGCTACTGGCGAACAGCTCTGTGGCCGCCGTGGTTCACAATCGACCGGCAAACATCTCGAAAGTACGCTTTTCAGTTGGATGTGGGAACGGGAACACATGGATCGCGTCGCCGACGGGGAACCACCAGCGGGTGGTGGGGACGGTACCGATGGGTCGTCGGAAGAGACCGGACCGAACGACGGCGCTAAGGACAGTGCATTGCGGGAGACGTTTGCCGACTTCGCGCGCGGGGTCCCGACACCGGTCGTCGTCTTCGACGCGGACGGGCGGATAGTCCGCGCGAACGAGGCAGTCGAAACGCGCTTCGAGTACGGTTCGGCGGTGTGCGGACAGTTGGTCGAACGGATCTGGCCGACGGTACGCGTTGACGAGCTACAGGACCTGGCCGACGTCGGCGGTATCGGGTCCGACTCGGACCACGGGGTCTGGATGGATCGCGATGGAAACAGTCTGACGTTCGATGTGGACACCGTGACGGTCGACGGACGGACCGCCTACGCCGCAGTCATCCACGACGTAACGGGTCACGTGGCGGCCGAGCGCCGACGTGAGCAGTTCGAGCGCATCGTCCAGACCATCGACGACGGCGTGTACGTCCTCGACGACACGTTCGACATCACGATGGTCAACGACGCGGTGGAGGCGATGACTGGCTACGACCGCGAGGAACTGGTCGGCGCCAACGCGAGCAAACTCGCGAGCGAGGAGACGCTCCGGAAGGCCGCGGCAGTGAGCGACAGCCTGATCGAGAGCGACAGCAGCGCGGCGACCATCACGACCGAAATCGAGCGGGCGGACGGGACCGTGCTGCCCATCGAGACACGGTTCTCCGTCTACCAGTTCGCCGACGGGAGCTGGGGACAGGTCGGCGTCCTGCGTGACATCTCGAACCGCGTCCGCTACCAGGAGACGCTGACGGCACTGCACGACTCGACGCGGGAACTGCTCCACGTCGAATCCAGGGACGCCGTCGCGGAGCAAATCGTCGAGACGGCGCGGGACGTGCTCGACGTGTCGATGGCCGCGATGTACCTCTACGACGCCGAGTCGAACCGATTGCGGCCGGCAGCGACGGCTAATGTAGGCGACACTACCACGGACCACTCGCCGGTGGCGCCCGACGACGGCCCGCTCTGGACCGCGTTCGGCGACGGCGAACGACTGACCGACCGGAGCGGCGAGCCCATCGAGCTGACGCCGCGGACGACCGTTCCGGCGACGAACGCGACGTTCATCCCGCTCGACGAGTACGGCGTATTCGTCGTCGCGATGACCGACGAAGACTGGGCGGGCGCCGGGACCGCCGAGCTCGTCGATCTGCTCGTGGCGAGCGCCGAATCGGGCCTCAAGCGTGTCGCCCGCGAGGAGCAACTCCGGGTCCGCGACCGCGAGCGTCGGGAGCGAAACGAGCGATTGCGACAGCTCAAACGGACGAACGAGATCATCCGGCGCATCGACGGCGCCATGGTCGATGCCGACTCCCGGACCGAAATCGAAGCCGCGGTCTGTGAGGAACTGGTCGAATCCGGCGCTTTCGCCGCGGCCTGGGTCGGGCGCGTCGAGGACGGCGACCTCACGCCGTACGCCTGGGCCGGCGACGCGACCGGGTACCTCGACGACATGGACCTGTCGTTATCGACCGGTGACGAACCACCGAGCGTCCGGTCGGCACGCTCCGGGGAGGTGGTGACGGTCTCCTCGGTGGCGACGGACCTCCGCAACGAGACGTGGCGGATGGCGGCCGTCAGGCGCGGATTCGGGTCGGTCATCAGCGTCCCGCTGCCCGCCGAGGAAGGTCTCTACGGCGTGTTGACGGTGTTTGGGACGGACCCGTCGACGTTCGACGAGTCGATGCAGTCGGTGTTCGCCGAACTCGGCGAGACCATCGGCAACGCCTTCCGGGCCGTCGAGACGCGGGAGTGGCTCGCCGCCGACAGCGTCATCGACGTGGGACTGGAAGTGACCGCTCCCGACGACCCGCTCTCGCGGCTCGCAGCGGGGACGAACGCGAACCTGACGGTCGAGGGGACGGTCACGCGGGGTGACGAACGGTGGGCCTTCGTGAGGGGCGACGGCGACGACCCGGCTGTGGAGTCGGTCGCGGACGGCATCACGGGCATCGAGTCCGTCCGCTCGCTCGGCGACGTGGGCGTCGACCTGTTCGAGGTGGTTCTGACGGCGCCGACGGTCGCCGGGACGGTCGTCGACTGCGGTGGGCGCCTGACCGCGCTCACGGTTACCGGCTCGACTGCCACCCTGGAGGCGGAACTGCCGACGACCGCGAGCGTCCGCGAGTTCGTCGACGCGCTCGCCCGTGCTCACGGGGACGCCGAGCTTCGGAGTCGCCGAACTCGAACGGACCCCACTCACGGGACCGACGGGCTCCGGGCGGCGCTCGCCGACCGGCTCACGGAGCGACAGCGCGACGTGCTCCGGGCGGCGTATTTCAGCGGCTACTTCGAGTGGCCGCGCACCACGACCGGGCAGGAGGTGGCCGACTCCTTCGACGTGTCACAGCCGACCGTCAATCGACACCTCCGGGTGGCGCTCCGGAAGCACCTCCAATTGCTCTACGGCGACTGATTATATGTATAAGCTCCGCTGGTCAGGAGGGGTATAGGTATAGCGATGAGTCCTATGGGAGGGGCCGGACAAGCAACGACGAGGTCAACAGGGATGGTCAAAGCACCAGAAACGTACGACGTGGAAGTTGGCGAGACAGTGAGCGAGGCGGTCGTCAGGGCCGTCGCGAACGAACAGGGCGTCGATCCGGTCACGATGGACGCGTGTCTCTACGACGTGATCGACCCACACGCCCTCGACACGGTCTTTGCGGACCGCGACACGACCGACGGTGAACGCCGGGTCTCGTTCACCTTCGACGGCTATCGAGTCGCCGTCGACGAGTCCCGGACCGTCTTCGTCACCGAACAGGAAACCACGGAGGGTGCCTCCCCACCGACGGGGCCGAACCCCGCCGTTCTCCGCGGGTCAGGATCTCCCTGGCGGCTCGTCGTCGGCGACTTCTGAATCACCCACGACCCCGAATCGACGCTCTTAGTATACCCTTCCTACTGCCGGCGCAAACCCGGTAATCACATTCATACGTGCAGCCCAGTGCTTCGTGCGGCCAGTGAGAGATCGGACCCGACCTGGTACACACGACGATACCAAAGTGAAAGATAGTGTTAGGAGTCACAGCTATCGTGGTTCCACCTCGAAATAACCGTTTTATCGGTAGGTACTTCATTCCGGAATGCGGTCGTGACGCGTCGCCCGCGTTCGCGGCCCGGTTCGGCCGTAGTCGTGTCCTACCCGGCACGATGCGGCCGCCTGCCGGGAACGCGGCCGGATGACTGGTCGCGGACGACGAGAAGGGGTCACCCCCGACGGGTCGCCGACCGACGAACCCAACCATGTCGATTGAAGAAGCCACGACGCACGGAGACGAGACGACGTACGCGGACGAGATCAGAGCGACGGAACTCCCGCCGACGGTGAAGACGCTCATCGACGAGTACGACCGCCTGCTGGGACATCGTGACCGGTTTCTCTGGAAGTGGATTTACTCGCTGTTCCCGTCGTTCAGGCTCTCGTCCGTCGCGCCGGAACACACCGCCCGGGTCAGGACGCAGAAGACGTTGTTGACGATGTACGTGACGGTTCTCGACGACGTAGTCGAACACGACGGTGACCGGGAGACCTTCGAGGCGGCACAGCGACTCCGGCGCGGCGGGCACGACGACCCGGCCGCTGCGGATGGCCCGGCAGTCGACAGCGACACGCTCGCGTTCGTCGACCGGCTGTGGCGGCAGTTCAGTGACGGCATCGCGGACGCGCCGCGGACCGACGACTTCCGTGACGTGTTCGAGTACGACCTCGAACAGACGATGAACGCCATCGCTTACAGCGCGGTCGTCAACGAGAACCCGCGGGTCGCGAACCTGACTGGGGCACGACGCTACGGCGCGCACAACATGGTAATGTTCCCTTACGCGGACGTAGACCTGATGTACTCGCCATCGTTCGCGAGCGCTGACTTCGGTCGCGTCCGCGATCTCCTGTGGGACCTCCAGGAGATGGCCCGCATCGGGAACTGGCTCACGACGTGGGAACGCGAGATCGGCGAGGGCGACTACACTGCTGGAATCGTCGTCTTCGCGGTAGAGGAGGGAATCGTCACGCCCGCCGAACTGGAATCGGCCGACGATGAGGAGGTCGTCGAACGGATCAAGGCCCACGACGTGGAACAACGGTTCCGGAAGCGGTGGCAGTCACAGTACCGTGCCCTCGAAGAGCGGGAGTTCGACGCCGAGACCGTGGACCTGGACCGCCTCGTCGACGGCATGGAGACCGTCTTCGAGTACCACCTCGCCAGTCGGGGGCTGAAGTGACAGCCCCACTGGCGGTCGACGCTCACAGGTCGTGTGCGACCGCCCACGCGTAGAGGTGGTCGAAGACGGGAAAGAGGTCGTCCGCGGCGTCCGTGGGCCGGTACTCCACCCGGGGCGGGTTCTCGTCGTAGGCCTCGCGGTCGAGCAGGCCGGCGTCGGTCAGATCGGAGAGGCGCGCCGAGAGGGTGTTCGGCGCGATGTCGAGTGCGTCCTCGATTTCGCCGAAGCGGAGCGACCCCTCGGCCGCCGCGAAGGTCCGGAGCACCGCCATCGCGTGAGCCGTTCCGAGCAGTTCGAGCAAGTCGGTCAGCGTCCCCTCGGCGCGGTCACGCTGCTCACGGTCGAGCGACGCCCGCAGCGTTCGTGCCCGTTCACGGGCCACCCCCGAGCGTAACTCGGGAGTCTCCGGTGGCTCGCCCATACTACCAGTAGCGTGTGACGGACCAAAACAACTCCGCTCGGCGCCCTGACAGGTTCGGCTCCCGTCGCTGCCCGTGCCCGGTTCGGGCGGCTGACCCGGCTACAACACTTAAACACCAGCGGCCACAACCACGACGTGGTATAGACCCGCATGGGAGAGACGTTCTACAGCGTTCTCGGGGTGTCTCCGGACGCCGACACGGCGACGATCAGGGCGGCGTACCGGGAGAAGGTGAAGACTCACCACCCGGACGTGAGCGACGAGAGCGACGCCGCGGAGCGGTTCCAGCGGATCACGGAGGCGCGTGACGTGCTCGTCGACGACGGCGACCGGAAGCGGTACGACCGCATGGGTCACGACGCCTACGTGCGACGCCACCTCGATAGCACGGCGTGGTCGGCGCCGGATACGAACGCGGGACGAACCCGCAGGGGGGACGGCACGGACCGCCGGAACCGCTCCGGCCGGTCCGGGCGGGCGAACGGCGGCGGCGAGTCGACGGGAGCCGAGCGACGTCGGTCGGGACGCGGAACGCGGGACCGCTCCGGGTCCGGCTCGAACGCCGACCGCTCGGGCGACGGTACCACTCGCGAAACGGGGGATCGGACACGGAACGCGACAGGCGACCGACGGTCGGATCCGCGCTCGGCGGCGAGCGACGCGTCGACCGGACACGGCACGGGAGACAGGGCGGCGTGGATGGGCGAGGACGGCTGGTCCACGTCGGGCGACGCGACGGCGACGGCTTCGGGCAGCAGCCGTGGGACACGCGCGGAAGACTGGCAGAAACAGCACGCGGCGTCGAACGTGTACAGCCCGACGGGACGCGACGCCGGGGTCGGGCGCAACGGCGAGTCGAGCCGGTTCGCCCGGTTGGCGAAAGGGGTCGGCCCCTGGATCGTCTTCCACTTCGTCTTTCTCGTCAGTGCGTTCGTGACGGTCTACCTGCTTCTCAGTTCGTGGCCGACGGTGCCCGCGATGTTCGGCTCCCTGCTGCTTCTCGGGGTCGCGATCTTCTTCTCGGTGCTACACATGGTCTCGCGGATATACTCGTAGCCGAGCGGTCACTCCGCCTCGGCGCGCCGGGCCGCCCGCCTGGCTTCCGAGAGGGACAGGTCGGCCGTCTCGCTCCAGTCGACCTCGTTGTACTCCGTGCAGTACCGGCACTGGTCGCTGAAGGTGTCCGAGGCGGCCGTGACGTTGCGGGACCCACACTGGCTACAGTGCCAGACCTTCGTCGCGGCCATGTCGAACCCGGGTACCATAACGGCACTCGGCCGGCAACGGACAAAATCCCCCGGCAGACACCCGTCTGACGGCAATGGACAGTGTCGAGGGGGAAACCGGATGCCAATTTCCCGTTGTTTCCACAATTATTAACACGAAGGAAACTGGTGAGACCGTCGGGGGGACTCGCGATGCCAACGAGACGAACCTTTCTCAAGACGACAGCAGCGTGTACAGCACTTCCGTTCGCGACTGGCGCGGCGTCGGCGGCACCCGGCTCGTACTCGGGTGTCGTCGTCACGCGCGGGCACTTCGGGCTCCAGACGTTCGGCGACCCGGAGCTGATAGACGGGAACACACGGACGAACTACGACACCACGGGGGAGATTCCCGGCCTGACGGACGACTCGTCGCCGGACGAACTCGTGGTGTTCGTTCACGGCTTCCAGCGGACGCCCGCGGAGGCTCGCCGTGACTTCAGTGACGTGACGGCGGCGCTCCGGGCGAACGGCTACGAGCAGCCCGTCGTGGGCTTCTCCTGGGACTCCGACTGGGGCGAAGACCAGTGGGACGACGCCCGGACCATCGCGGACCGCAACGCCGACAAACTCGGTACCTTCATCCGCGACTACACGGACGCGAGCCCGGACACGGACGTCCGGCTCGTGGGGTACTGCCTCGCCGCGAAGACGCTCGCGGAGACACTGGAGTTCTTCTACGACCGTGGCTACGACACCACCGTCACGTCGACCGCGCCGCTGGGGGGTGCCATCGACGACGACGAGGTCGCCACGGACGGGGAGTACGGCAGCCCCATCGCAGAGCACACCGGGACCTTCCGGAACTACTACTGGCCGGACGACGACGACTTCGAGTGGGACTATCGGTGGGCCGAGTTCGACACGCCCGTCGGGACCGCGGGCTGTGAGGGGACCGCGCCGGGGAACTACGAGGACATCGAGGTTTCGCCGGACAACCACGACTCCTACTACCGGCCCGACACCGGCGTGATGCCGACGGTCGTCGAGCAGTGGGGTTGACGGGGTGACGGCGATGGGGAGCCACGACTGGGGAGCCCGGAACCGACACCCGTTTTTTCCTCGCCCGCGAACCAGCGGGCATGAACTGTTCCGTCCGCGAGATCGGTGACCTCCCGCCGGACGAGCGCGCCGCCGTGTTCGACCGGGACGCCGATATCGAGGAGATACGCGAGGACGTTCGCGAGATCGTCGGCCGCGTCCGCGAGGAGGGCGACGTGGCCGTCCGCGAGTTCACGAGCGAGTTCGACGACGTAGCGGTGGGGAACCTCGACGTGACAGACGCCGCCGCGGACGCCGTCGAGGAGCTCGACGACGACGTGCGCGAGGCAATCGAGACGGCAGCCGACAACGTCAGAGCCTTCCACGAGCGGAGCGCCCCGGCGGACTGGCGCGAGGACTTCGAGGGGCGCGAACTCGGCCGCCGGTACCGCCCCGTCGAACGCGCCGGCGTCTACGTCCCCGGCGGGACCGCCGCGTACCCCTCCAGCGCGCTGATGGGCGTCATCCCCGCCAAGGTCGCCGGCGTGGAACACGTCGCGGTCGCGACGCCGCCGGCCGACGAAATCAATCCCGTCACGCTCGCGGCCGTCCACATCGCAGGGGCCGACGCCGTCTACCAGGTCGGGGGCGCCCAGGCCATCGGCGCGCTCGCCCACGGGACCGAAACCGTCGACCGCGTGCAGACGGTCGTCGGTCCCGGCAACCGCTGGGTCACCGCCGCCAAGGCCGAGGTCCGCGGCGAGGTCGAGATCGACTTCCTCGCCGGCCCCAGCGAGATCGCGGTCCTCGCCGACGAGACAGCGGACCCGGAACTCGTTGCCGCCGACCTGGTTGCCCAGGCCGAACACGATACGCAGGCGTCGGTCGTGGCGGTGACGGACGACGCCGCTCTCGCGGCGGCGGTCGCCGACGCCGTCGAGCGACAGGCCCCCGAGCGCGAGCGGGCGGACATCATCGAGGGCGCGCTGGAGAACGACGAAAGCGGCGTGTTCCTCGCGCGGTCGATGCCGGAGGCGGTGCTGTTCGTCGAGGAGTACGCCGCCGAACACCTAGCCATCGTCGCGGAGAACGACGAGGAACTGCTCGACCGCATCGACAGCGCGGGCAGTGTCTTCCTCGGCCCGCACTCGCCGGTCGCTGCGGGCGACTACGCCAGCGGTCCGAACCACGTCCTCCCGACCGGCGGCGGCGCGAAGCGGTACGGCGGCCTCTCGGTCGACACTTTCCTCCGGTCGACGACCGTCCAGCGCCTCGATGAAGCGGCACTCGACGACCTCGCGGAGACGATTACGACGCTCGCGGAGGCGGAAGGCCTGGAGGCCCACGCCGAGAGCGTTCGGAAACGGTTCGACGAGTGAGTCCGTGGGGTCGAGAACGAGTCGGCCGGCAGGGCCGTCCGTAACCGTTCGTCGCTAGCAGCGGGGGGTCGGGATGGCAACACTGTTAACAGGACCGGTACCGTGGTGACGTGTATGAGCACTGCGACCGCGGTCGAGAACGACGTCATCAGCGTCACGGAGGGGGCCGCCGACGAGGCGCTTCGGCTCCTGGAGGGCGAGGGCATGGACACTGACGAGGCCGGCCTTCGGCTGTTCGTCCAGCAAGGCGGCTGTGCGGGCCTCTCCTACGGGATGCGCTTCGACTTCGAGCCCGAGGAGGACGACACCGTGTTCGAACACCACGGCCTCCGGGTGTTCGTCGACCCGGCGAGCATGAACTACATCGAGGGGAGTCGCCTCGAGTTCGAGGACGGCCTCCAAGGCGAGGGGTTCCACGTCGAGAACCCCAACGTGGTCTCCGAGTGTGGCTGTGGCGAGTCCTTCCGGACCTGATTCCGGTCCCGCCTCCCCGTCGTCGCGTCCGGAGCGAAGCCGACTTTCCGTCGTCACGATCACCACGCAGCCACAGCTACGTATCTAGGCTCCATATTCATACGATTGCCATCCCTCTGAACGGCAGTGACACGGGTGGCCCGGATCGGTCCGGCCGTGTCCGACCGTCGGCGCGGACGGTGACCGCCGCTGGTCGAGCGAAACCGATCCGTGAGGAGTACACATGACAGACGATCCAACCGACGACACCACCCACGACGGCAGCGAAAACGGCTCCGGCGGCGAGTCGACGGCACAGGACGACTCGGATACCGTGGTGAACTCCGACGGGCAACCGCAGGGCGGACAACCGGGACAAGGTGGGCAGGGCGGACAACCCGGCCAGGGTGGGCAGCCGGGTCAGCCCGGTCGGGGCAGCCAACAGGGACACGGCGGGCAAAGCGGACAGCCCGGACAGGCAGCTCAGGGTGGCGGACAGCGGGCGGCCGGACAGCCCGGCGGACAGCGGGCGGGTGTCCAGCAGGGCGGCGGCGTGTCGGATGTCTCGACGGGGCTCGACTCGAACCTCAGCGGCGCGCTGGCCTACCTCCTCGGGTGGGTGACGGGCATCGTGTTCTACCTGATCGAGGATCGCGACGAGTTCGTTCGCTTCCACGCGATCCAGAGCATCCTGCTCAGTATCGCGTTCGTCGCCGTCTACTTCGCGCTCACGATCTTCTCTATCGTCCTGGGCGCCATCGGACTCGGCCTCCTCGTCGCCCTACTGTGGCCGCTCGTGGGCCTCACGGCGTTCGGCGTCTGGCTATTCTCGATGTACCAGGCGTACAACCACCGGTGGTACGAGTACCCCGTGATAGGAGAGATAGCCCGACAGAAGGCAACCCCGTCCGGTACCGGCGGCCCCGGCCCGGCCGCCGGGGGCGGGCCGCGTGGTCAGCGGAATCAGGCCGGCGGACAGCGTCGACAGCGGAGCCAGCACAGAGGGCAGCAGGCCGGAACAGGCCAACACGGTGGACAGCACGGCCAGGGCGACCAGCGGGGTGCTGGGAGCGGCCACGGCAGTCACCGCGGTGGTCAGCAGGGCGGACACGGTGGTCAGCAGGGCGGACACGGTGGTCAGCAGGGCGGACACGGTGGTCAGCAGGGCGGACACGGTGGTCAGCAGGGCGGACAAGGTGGTCAGCAGGGCGGACAAGGTGGTCAGCAGGGCGGACAGGGCGGGCGGTAGCCGTTACCGTCGGCGTCGGAGACCCGCCCGTTGTCCGGCACGCATAAAAGCCGGGAGTCGCTCAGTCGGCCAGTTCGAAGGCGACCTCCACTTCCGCCTGGTACTCGCGGTTCTCCGCGTTGGCTATCTCGACTCCCATCTCGTCGACCTCGGCCCAGTAGACGTTGTCCAGCGTCGCCTCCGCGCGCTCCAGCGCGTCGTCGACCGCATCGTCGAAGCTCTCCGTGCTCGTTCCGATCAGCGTGATTTTCTTGAATACCATTGCCCGTGGTACTCCATCGCAAGGGAATATAAAACTCCGCCCGCGCTGACGGTTTCAGTCCGCAGTTCGGCGGTTCGTGACGTACTCGCCGATGGCGTCGACGACGTCGGAGAGGTGGGCGGTCCCCCAGATGGCGACGATGACGGCACCGACGGTGTCGAAGATGAGGTCGACCATCGTGTCCTCGAGGCCGTACTGCGTGAGGATGGCCCCCGTGCCGAGGAGCGCGGCGGCTTCGGCGAGGACGAACTCGATGACCTCCCACAGGACCCCGAAGGCGAGGACGAACAGGAGGATGAACACGAACATGAACCGCGGCGGAAGCGAGACGCCCTCCGCGTGTTCGTCGAACGAGCGGGCGGTGGCGTACCCCGCGGCGGCGACGACGGACGACGAGAGGGCGTGCGTCACGTTGTCCCACCACGGAATCGTGCGGTAGAAGTTCGCCTCACTCCCGGGGAGGCCCACCGTCCCGAGGGCGTGGAGGAAGACAGCAGAGGTGATCCACAGTGTCAGCGCAGGGTCCATGGGAACGTCGAAGTCCCGTCTGAGTATCGGCGGGAGCTGTGTGACGAGGAGACCGACACCGGTGTTGACGATGATGCCGGTGCTCCCGCGTTCGATGCCGATAAAGAGGAGGCCGACGAGGACGAGTTCCATCCCGTAGGCGATGCGGCGCTGCCAGGCCGACGAAATCCCCACGTAGTCACGGATTCTCACGGCAGTTCGACCTCCTCGGGGACGCGCAGGTCCGGCTTCGCACGCTGTCGGAAGTAGAAGACGAACACGATCCCCGCGACGACGCCCGCGATAGCCGACGCGACGAACTCCACCATCAGCGCGTGTTCGCTCTCGATGAACCCAGTCGCCAGGTACAGGTCCGCCAGCCAGCGGACGACGGCCCAGACGCCTGCAGTCGCCATCGTCGTGATCACGACGAACAGCACGGCGAAACTGTCGTTCATGTCGACCGGCGTGAACGCGTCGAGGTCGACCGCGACCAGCAGGGCCAGCGCCGCCACCGAGAGGTACGTCGTGATCTGCCCGCCGACCAGCGTCGTCGCGAACAGGTGTGCGAGCGTCGGCAAAGCGGCGAAGAGGACGACCTCCCACGGCGGCATCGCTTCCGGCGTCCCGAGCACGAGTGCCGGATGCACCGCGAGAGCCACCAGCGTCGCCGAGAAGAGCGCCCACAGCAGTTCGCCGCGGACGATGCTCGCGAGACTCACGAGGGCGACCAGGCCGACAAGCAGCCACGACAGAACGGCGTTCGTACGCCGACTCCTGATGATCCGCTCCAACCCCTCACGTTCCATACGCATCAGTTAGCCGGCCAGGGATGAAACGGTGACGGCTCCCTGCTAGAGGAAGATGTACGCGATAGCGTACCCGCCGGCGGCGAGGGTGACGGCTGTGAGCGCAGTCACGACGGTCGTCATCGGGTCGGCGAGGCCGACGAACCGCCCGCCGTCGGCACGGGACGGCGAGCCGCCGTCCCCCAGTAGCGGGCGGCCGAACGCGCCACGGCGGAGTTCGATAACGCCGAGGACGCCGACGGCGAGGATGCTGAACACGAACTGGTACGACGCGTCGACTGTCGGCGCGGGGACCAGGAGCACGGCACTGGCGTAGCCGAGTCCGAGCCCGGCACGCGGCTGGACGTACGCGCGGATCCGACGGTTCGAGAGCGAGAGGTACGCTGCGACGGCCGCCCAGATCGCCGACAGTTCCAGACCGAACGCGGCCAGGAGGTGCAGCGTCCTGTCGGGGTGGACGACCAGCCGCTCGGGGACGAGCGTCACCGCGAACGGGTAGAGCATCGCGGGCGGCTCCCCGGTGAGCAGGTCGCCGAACGGGTGCGTGAGCAGGCCAACGAGTGCCACAGCGGCGACGGTCCGCGGCGTCAGCCACGGGAGGCGTCGGTCGGCGACTGACGTGAGGCCGACGCCGGCGAGACAGAAGACTGAAATCACCGCCCCAGCGAGCGGTCCGGAGGCGACGAACGCAACGACGACGAGGGCGACGAGGGCAGTGCCCGCGACGGCGCCACTGCCGAGTCGCCGGGACGTCGCCCACGTCCGCGTTCGTGCCCCGTGCCAGCAGGCGAACGCGACGGCCGCGAGGGCGCCGACGACGAGGGAGTGTGTGACCGTCCGGTGAACGACCGTACTGGCCTCCCAGAACGCACTCGCGGCCGCGAAGGGGCCGCTGAGGTCGCCGAAGAGGCCGAACACGGCGTAGACGATGTCGATGTCGGGCAGGGTGCCGAACGCGAACGCGAGCGCGCCGACGGCGAGGATACGGTCGCGCGGCCACGCCGCTCGACGAGCCGCGAGGACCACCAGGGCGAACGCGAGCAGTCCGTGACCGACGAACACGCTTCGTGTTGGCGGCCTGGCGATATAAGTCGCTCGCGAGTGGGGCGCTATCGCGTGGCGTATGTGATCTGCTAACTCGAACGACTTTTGAGGGAGGTGCTGGACAGTACCGGTATGAACAGACCGAAGGTTGGAGAGTTACAGCCGCCGGACAGGTTGCTGATGGGGCCGGGCCCGAGCGAAGTCCACCCGCGCGTGCTCCGGTCGATGAGTACGCCGCTGGTCGGCCATCTCGATCCGACCTTCGTCGACCTCATGGACGAGGTACAGGACCTCCTGCGCTACGTCTTTCGCACCGACAACGAGTGGACGATCCCGGTCAGCGGAACCGGCTCAGCGTCGATGGAGGCCGCGGTCGGGAACCTGACTGAGCCGGGCGAGACCGTCCTCGTCCCCGGCAACGGCTACTTCGGCGAACGGATGGCGTCGATGGTCGAGCGCGCCGGCGGGGACCCGGTCTTCGTCGACGCGCCGTGGGGTGAGCCGCTCGACCCCGACGACGTGGCCGCGGCGTTCGCCGAGCACGACCCGGACGTGTTCGGCTTCGTCCACGCGGAGACGAGCACGGGGACGCGACAGCCGAACGTGCCCGAACTGACCGCCATCGCCCACGAGCACGACGCGCTGGTCATCGCGGACTGCGTGACCTCGCTGGGCGGCGTGGAGTTTCGCGTCGACGAGTGGGGCATCGACGCCGCCTACAGCGCGGCCCAGAAGTGTCTCTCCTGTCCGCCGGGGGCGAGCCCGCTCACCCTCTCGGACCGCGCCATGGAGAAGGTGCTCGCCCGCGAGTCGCCGGTCCGGTCGTGGTATCTCGACCTCTCGCAGTTGCAGGACTACTGGGGCGAGAAGCGAGCGTACCACCACACCGCGCCGATCACGAACGTCTACGCCCTGCGGGAGGCACTCAGGCTGGTCGCCGAGGAGGGCATCGAGGCGCGCTGGGAGCGCCACCGCCGGGTCGCGGGCGCGCTCAAGGCCGGCGTCGAGTCGATGGGGCTGGCGCTCAACCCCGAAGAGGACTGGTGGCTCCCGAGCCTCAACGCCGTCCGCCTGCCGGCCGGCGTCGACGACGACGCCGTGATCTCGCACCTGCTCGACGAGCACGGCATCGAGGTCGCGGGCGGGCTGGGCGATCTCGCGGGCGACGTCCTGCGAATCGGCTGTATGGGCCACAGCGCGCAACCGGGCAACGTCCTGACGCTCGTCGCGGCCCTCGGCGACGCGCTCGAGACGGTCGGCGCGGAAGTCGACGCGGACGCGGGGCTGGCGGCGGCCCGTCGACGACTGGCGGAGTGAATCGGCGACTGCTCAGTTCGGCGCTGTCCCTCGTTGGCGGTAACACTCGTACTCGCCGTCCTCGGAGACGCCGAGGACGGCCCACTCGTACTCGGGGTCACGGGTCACCAGCGTGTCGTACACCTCGCCAGCACGGTCGTCCCACGTGACGAAACACTGGAGTTCGCCGTCCGTCTCGCCGGCGGGGTCCTCCCCCACCCGTACGTGGACGACGCGCCACTTCCGTTCGGCTCGTAATTTCGGCCCTTCGTTCGAGACCGAGTACCCGAGGTTGGTAAAAATCGACTCCGCCTGTTCAGCGAGTGGCGTGGTAACAGTCGCCATCTGGTACTGTGTATCACCCCCGCGGTCTTAAGCCTATCTACGTGATAGACAACTAACTCGTTGGGGAGCATTCGGAGAACGCGGACGGCCCGGCGTGTCACTCGTGGGCGGCGTCCCACTCGTCGGCTTTCGTAATGTTCGCACAGCGGTTGCACTGGACCCTGCCCATGGAATCCATGGCGGTGTCGAACGTCTCGCAGTGTCCGCAGTAGTAGCCCCAGCGGTTTTCGGCCTCTTCCCCGGCGTAGACGACGTAGAACGGTGCTTTCGAGCCCTTCTTGCCGTCAGTGCGGTCGATGTACAGCGTTTGCCCGTTGTCGGTCGTCGCGGCGTCCATACGCACGATACGGCGTCCCTTGCCTAAATCCCTGGCTCTCGAACTCGGACAGGCGACCTGGCGTTCGGATCGCTGGCGGGCCCGGGCCACAGACCCGCCCACGAGCCGAAGGGGATTTGCGCGCAGACGGCCTACGTTCGGGCGATGGCCGTCCGTCTCCTCCACTATTCCGACCTCGAAAACGTCTACGACACGCCCGAGCGAGCGGGGCGACTCGCCGGCCGCCTCGCCGACCGCGACGGGTCGGACGCCGTCGTCGTCGGCACCGGCGACAACACCGCGCCGGGAATCCTCTCGATGGTCACCGAGGGGCGACAGGCGCTCGATTTCTTCGCCGCCGTCGAGCCCGACGTGGACACCTTCGGCAACCACGACTTCGACTACGGCCTCGACGCGACTCGCGAAATCGTCCGTGAGTCCCCCCAGACATGGCTCAGCGCCAACGTTCGCTACGAAGGCGAGGTCTTCGGCGCGGACGCTGGCGTGGTCCCCGCGACCGTCGTCGAAACCGACGGGGCACGGGTCGGCTTCACTGGCGTCACCGAGCCGCGAACGGCATCGATGTGTCCCGGCGCGACCGACCTGAGGTTTACCGACCCCGTCGCCGCCGCCGAGCGCGAGGTCGGGCGGTTGCGCGAGCGCGGCGTCGACGCCGTCGTCGTCTGCTCGCACCTCGGGAACGGCGACGACGAACTGGCCCGCGCGACCGACGCCGACGCCATTCTCGGCGGCCACGTCCACGACGAGCGTGTGACCCGCATCGACGGCACGCTCTGTACCCGCCCCGGCGCGAACGGCCACCGGGTGTTCGAAGTCGACCTGGGAAGCGGCGCGGTGGAGCGCCACGCCGTCGCCGACGGACCGCTCGACGAGGCGGTGACGTCGGCCCTCCGTGATCGGCGCGAAACCACCGGCCTCGACGCTGTCGTCGGACACGTCGACCGCCCCATCGAGCGCGACCTCGCCAGGACCCGCAGCGGGGAGTGTCGAATCGGGAACTTCGTCGCGGACGCCTACCGCTGGGCGGCCGGGGCCGACGTGGGCCTCCAGAACAGCGGCGGCATCCGCGAGGGGCCGCCGCTCTCGGGGGCGGTGACCGTCGCCGACCTCGTGGGCGTGATCCCCTTCGACGAGCCTGTGGCCGTCGCCGAGGTCACGGGCGCGGAGCTACTGGCCGCGTGCCGCCAGGCGGACGGGCGGCGACTCCCCGCGCTCTCCGATAGCTGGCACGCCCACGTCAGCGGCCTCTCGCTCACACAGACGACCGACGGTGAGGTGACCGTCCGCTACGACGGCGGGCCGCTCGACCCCGATGCGACCTACACCGTCGCGACGTCCGATTACGTCCTGCACACCGACCACGAGTTCCCGTCGCTCGCCGAGGCGCATCGCGTCGACACGCTCGACACGCAGTACGAGGTGTTGGCGGCATACGCCCGCGAAGAAGGCATCGACCCGGAGATCGAGGGCCGCATCGAGCCGGCCACCCTTCCAGTGGGGGACGCCAATAGTAACATTGACACCGAAGGGTAGCGTTGGTGCAACTAATGACGCAGGTCGTCGTCCCCGTTCGCTATCCGCTCTCTTCTCACTCCGAAGCGACGCTCCGGAAGGCTGTGTCCATCGCGGAGGAGGAAAACGCAGAATTGACCGTTCTCCACGTCAATCTCTACCACGAGAACGACCGCATCTCACGTGCCGACCTCAGGTCGGCCGTCGAGGAGGCAATCGACGACCTCCCGGACACGAGATACGTCGTCCGGCGGGGACTGCTCGTCGAGGAGACCATCCTCGACGAGGTGGTCGAACAGGACGCGGACATCGTCGTGATCGGCCGGAAGCAG
The DNA here is from genome assembly GCF_023028345.1 of Halorientalis marina. Taxonomy (GTDB): domain Archaea; phylum Halobacteriota; class Halobacteria; order Halobacteriales; family Haloarculaceae; genus Halorientalis; species Halorientalis marina. The sequence continues at coordinate 2,266,732 of NZ_CP095487.1, forward strand.
GCGCCCCGTTGGCGGCGGATGATTCGCCGCATCGCGGACGACCCCGATATCGAACAGTACCTCGACGGGGAAGTCGACGCGAAAGTCGTCACTGCCTCCGCCTGACCGGCGGACTCTCGATTCAGCGCCGCCGATCCATATCTCCGTCCTCGTCGCCGGCCTCGGGCGGGACGTCGTCGATCCGGCCCTCGCGTCGCTGGACGCCGACCTGCATCTGTCCGCTCGTCTCGTCGAAGACCACGTGCTGGTGCGGGTAGGCGATTTCCACGTCCGCGTCCGCGAGCTTGTTCCAGACGTTCGTCTGGACGTTCGACCGCGCCGCGAGCAGTTTGTACGGCTCCTTGACCCAGTAGCGAAGCCGGAGGTGGACGCCGTGGTCGCCGAACGTGTCGATGTAACAGGTGGGGGCGGCCGGATAACGGGCGTTGCCGACGCGAATGTCCGGCCCGCCATCGATGACGACATCGACCTCCCGCGCGGCCTTCTCGATGAGTTTGCGCGCCTCCTCCAGGTCGCCCTCGTAGGTGACGACCACGTCGAGTACGAGTCGCGTGCGTGGATCCTCGGCGGAGTAGTTCGCGATGTCCCGTTTCCGGATTTCGCCGTTCGGGATGACGACGAACGTGTTGTCCATCGTGAATATCTTCGTGTACCGGAGCGTGATGTCGTCGACGAAGCCCCGGGTGTCACTGTCGACGATCTCGATCATGTCGCCGATCTCGTAGGGCTGGTCGGCCAGCAGGAACACCCCGCTGATGATGCTGCCGACGACGGGCGCGAGGATCACACCCAGCACGGCCGTGAACACACCGACCGAGAGCGCGATGTTACCCAGTCCGAGGCCGTAGATACGCATGATCGTCAGGATCGCGAAGATGTAGACGCCAGTCCGGACACCACGGAGAACGGTCCGAGTCAGGCTCGGCCGCCGGAAACGGCGGGCGACACGGCGGCTGATCAACTGGACGAGCAACTGCGAAACCACCCACGCCAGCAGTATCACGAGGGCCGTCGCACCCAGGTCGAGCGCCCAGCTCGGTATCCATCCCGGCAACAGCCCGGTCCCGGGAACTGCCTCCGCGACGGTCGATTGTTCGGTCCCCGTCGTCGGGGTCGGGGTCGGGGTCCCAGCCTGCAACACGACCGACACACCGGCACCGGGCGAAACCATCTTGCTACTCCCTCGCTCCGCCGTTTAAAAAAGGGTTGGGAACGCGCAGCCGGGACGAGCCACAGGCGACCGGGCGAGCGCCCGGATATTTCGGATTTCGGTCACGATAGTGGCGGTCGTTTGACTGCACGGGACGCAAGTGGAAAACCGGGTTTTGAGCCGGCTAAATACGGTTATTTATGTATCACGTGCCTCGGCGGAGGAGTCGTTCCCGAAAGATAGGAACAGATACCCAACAGGTCTTTTACCGTCGAACACCTACCGTTATGTATGAATCCCGTTGAAACGTCCGCAACCCTCCCCGAAGCGTCACACCAGCAGGAACCGCCCCCGGAGCGGCCGAAGGCTGTGCTGTTCTGTCCGGACTGTGGACACGAGGGCCACGCCGCGGGCGACTGGAAGACGAAAGACGACTACGTCGCGGGCCGGCGTGCCATCGTCTGCCCGGAGTGTTCGACGGCCGTGACGGAGCGTCCTCTGCCGAACCGGTCGAGAAACGCGGGCACGGCCGCGGGCACCCAGGGAGAGTGGGCCGACGCCGGAAGCCGGACGCCCTGGGAGACCTGGCGCGACCTCTATCGGTCCTCGGTCGCACTGCTCGCGCACTGGCCGCGAAACGCCCGCTGTTAGTCAGTACTCGACGGTCCCCTCGTCGGTGACGACCGAGTCAAGCAGTCGGGTCGGCGTCGCGTCGTAGGCAGGATTCTCGACTGTGAACCCTTCCGCCGGCTCCCGCATCACCTCGCTGGGCGACCGAATCTCGTTCTCGAAGGCGAAGCCCGACTCGATGACCTTCGCGCCGTTTCCGACGACGGTGACCGGGACGCCCACGTCGTTGGCCGTCGTCGCGATAGGGTAGGTGCCGATGCGGTTGTACAGCGTGTCCTCGACGATGCAGTCCATGCCCGTCACCACGCGGTCACACTCCGGGAGGAAGTGTCCAGCGGCGCTGTCGACGACGAGGTGTGTCTCGATGCGGTCGATTCCCGAGAGCACACGCGCCGTCTTCCGGCCGAGGTACCGTGGGCGGGCCTCCGTGACGTAGACTTCGAGGTGCGTACCCTCCTGTGCCGCGCGTTCGATTGCCTCCAGCACCGTCGAGGAGTAGTCGTGGGTCAGGACCGTCGTGCCGTCGGAAAACAGCGAGACGGCGTTCTCCGCGGCGCGACTCTTGCCCTGCTGGACGCGTTCGACCACCCTGTCGATGGCGGCGCGTAGTTCCGCCTGTGCCGCCGCGACCGAGTCGGGGTCGGCGTCGGTGACCGACTCGACGATGTCACGCTGTGCGTTGTGCAGGGAGGCGTGCGACGGGTTCGCACGCCTGAGTGCGCTGCTGTTGCGTTCGAGCGACTGGACGAACTCCTCGACCGTCGGGAACTCCGCGTCGGCGAGTTCCCGGAGCGCCTCGGCCGCCTTCACCGCCACGACCGACGAGGAGTGGGTCTGCATCTGCTCGATCTCCTCGACCGTCTCGTCTATCATATCTCCACTCTCGGGGCCTCGCAGGAAGTACCTTCTGGGATGGGCAACGGGGTCGGTCACGGGAGCTATACCCCTCGGTCCCCAACGGACCGTATGGTCGAAGTGTCGTATCACTGCCCGTACTGCGGAGCCGTCACGAGCGTCGACCGCGAGGGGTACCTCGACGACGAGTGTGTCACGCGGGAGCCCCTGGACGGCTGGACGTACGCCGACACCACCGGCGACTTCGAATCCGCCGACGGCATCGAGTTCGTCTGCCTCGGCGACGGCGGGAGCGAGGGCGCCGGTTCGACCGATACCGCTGCCGCCGAGGGAGGCGACGGACGCCCCGACCCCGGCCCCGTCGGTGACGGCGGCGCGAACGACCCCGATCCGACCAAAGACGGCTGTGGCCGGACGTTCTATCTCAGTTTCCGTAGATACGAGGACGGCAGTCCCGTCGAGCACCGCACCCCGGACATCGACCGCCCGCGGTTCGACTTCCGACCCTGACGAAGCGCTGCCGGGTCACTCCTCGGTCGAGCACTCCGGCGTCCGGTCGAGCGTCGCCTCGTCGTCCGACACCGGTTCGTCGAGGAGGCCGTCGACTGTCGGCTCCCCCTCGGGTCCGCCGAGCCACTGGAGTACGACGAGGCGCTGGGCCGCGATCCTGATGTGGTAGCGTGCCTGTTCGTCGTCGGCCGCTTCGAGTGCCTGCTCGAGCGAGTAGCGTAACCGGTCGCGAGTCCCTTCCACCGTGACCATCGTCCGGAAATTCACTCCTGCTAGCAAAAAGCCACGGGACACCCTGGATTTTGCGGCTTCCGACACCTCGATATCGTCTGCACGCAGTCCGGGACGGCCCGAGGACCGCTAGCCCTTGATATTACAGACGGGGAACGTCCGCGCGACCTTGTCGCCGATGCCCAGCGCGTCGGAGACCCGGACCACCTCGTCCACGTCCTTGTAGACGCCGGGCGCCTCCTCGGCAACGGTCGCGCCGGACTGAGCTTTGACGTAGACCTCGTTCTGCTCGCGCAGGTCGTCCTGGACGTCCTCGCCCCAGAACTCGTTTTTCGCCTGTGTCCGCGACATCAGCCGGCCCGCACCGTGGGCGGTCGAGCCGAACGTCTCCGCCAGCGACTCCTCACCGCCGCGCAGGACGTAGCTCCCCGTCCCCATACTCCCGGGGATGATGATCGGCTGGCCCACGTCGCTGTACGCGGCAGGCACCTCGGGCCGCCCCGCGGGGAAGGCTCGCGTCGCGCCCTTGCGGTGGACGAACAGTTCGCGTTCCTCGCTGTCTACGGCTTCGCCGTCGCCTGTCGGTTGTCCCTCCGGGCCAACCCCGACCTCGTGAACCTCCTTCTTCGCGATGTTGTGAGCCACGTCGTACAGCAGGTGCATGTCCATCGCCTCCCAGTCGCGGTCGAACACGCGCTCGAACACCTCGCGCGTCCGGTGCATGATGAGTTGGCGGTTGACCCACGCGAAGTTGATCGCCGCACACATCGCCTCGTAGTAGTCCTCGGCCAACTGTGAGCCGGCCGGTGCCGCCGCGAGCTCCTTGTCGGGCAGGCGGTTCAGCAGTCCCTGATGGGCCTGCTCGATCTCCCGCAGGTAGTCCGTACACACCTGGTGCCCCAGGCCCCGCGAGCCACAGTGGATGAGTACCACGATCTGGTCCTCTTCGAGACCGAACGCCTCGCCCACGTCCTCGCGGAACACGTCCGTCACGCGCTGGACTTCGAGGAAGTGGTTGCCGCTCCCGAGGCTCCCCACCTGGTTCTTCCCCCGGTCTTTCGCTTTCTTCGAGACGCGGTCGGCGTTCGCTTCCGGGCGGTAGCCCTCGTCCTCGCAGTGGGCGAGGTCGTCCTCGACGGCCCACCCCTCCTCCAGGGCCCAGTCCATCCCGCGCTCCAGGATGGCCTCGATGGTGTCCATGCCGGTCTCGACGACGCCACCCCCGCCGAGGCCGGACGGAATGTTGTCAAATAGATTAGTTACTAATTCTTCTTCACGACCCTTAACGTCCCTGTATGACAAATTCGTCCGCATCATTCTTACCCCGCAATTGATGTCGTAGCCGACCGCTCCCGGCGAAATACAGCCGTTTTCGGCGTCGATGCCCGCGACGCCGCCGACGGGGAAGCCGTACCCCTGGTGGCCGTCGGGCATACAGAGGGCGTGTTTGCGGACGCCCGGGAGGTGGGCGCTGTTTTTCAGTTGCTGGAGCGTCTTGTCCTCCTGAATCTCCTCCAGGAGCGCCTCGCTGGCGAGGACGCGGGCGGGGGCGTTCATGCCGCCTTCCTGTGGAATCTCCCAGACGTAGTCCCTGACTTTCTCCAGGGTGATGCCGTTAGCATCGTAGGTAGTCATACCCGAGAATCGAACGGGCACGCCGGAATAGGTTTCGCTCCGGGGGTCAGTCGTCGGAGCCAGCGGCCAGTTCGTCGCCGGCGTCGGGACGGTCGCCGGCCGCCGAGAGGACCCGGTCGAGTGCCAGCGGGCCGGAGCCGAGCGTGAACACGGCCGACGCGAGGCCGAACATGGTGACGTGGGCCAGCACGGGGTCGTCCGGCAGGCCGAACATCGTCAGCGTGAAGACGACGAACGCGCCCGCGGCGACGGCCCGGGTCAACAGGCCGCCGATGAGGAGGGTGCCCAGGGCGATCTCGGCGAGCCCGGCGCCGAGGACCCACGCGCCCGGATCGACGGGAACGATCGCCGTCAGGTCGTATTTCTGGACGACGAGCAGGGCTCGGCCGGGGTTCGCGAGCTTCTCGAACAGACCGAGATAGACGAAGACGACGCCCAGGCCGACGCGGGCGACGGTCGCGGCGTACGCTGCGAGCGGCGCGATGGCCGATTCGGCGATGCCCATCGGCTTCGAGACGAGACCGAACCGTCCAAGCAGCGTCCCGTCGGCGACGAGTATCCGAGCGAGCATGTGGTCGGCGCTGGGTCGCCCGGGACCGACGAGGAGGATCGCCAGCAGTCCGGGGACGTACTCCATCGCGAGCAGCATCGCGGGGTTCCCTGCGAGCCCGACGAGGTAGGCCACGAGCCCGACGCCGGCCGCGAGACGGGTCGCGAGGCCGAAGAGGATGCAGAAGCCGAGTCCGATGAGCAGGAGGCGCGGCGACCCCGGGACGGCGGGGCTGAAGTAGTAATCGGCGAAGCCGGCACCGACCAGCGGGAGGCCCATCGCCAGCCTGAGCATCCAGGGGACCAGGTCCCGGTAGCCGTCGAGCGTCGATTTGAGCACTTCCACGTCGGGGATCGTCGGCCGGACCCAGAGGTAACCGAGCAGCCCGAGCGTCCCGAGTACGGCGACACCACCGAACAGCAGGGCGTTCGCGGGCTGTGAGAGGACGCGGAGTGCGAACTCGATTGCCCTGACCGGGGCACCGGCGTCGTCCGTGACGTACTGGATGTGTGCCACGGCGTCGACAATCGACGCGACCTCGAAACCGGAGAAAGTCCCCACCACACCCGGCCGAATACTGAACATGGGTTTTCTAGCGGTTCTACGGACCTAAATCGCGTGGTCGGAGCCGACGACCCTGGCGACACTCACATGTCGAGAACGACGTAGGCGTGCCACCCCGTCTCAGTCTCGGAGAGGTCCATCTCCGAGTAGGTGACGGCCTTGACCTCGCGGGCGCTGATGGCTGCCAGCGGGACGCCGCGGGCGCTGGCCTCGCAGGTCCACTCGTCGCCGTCACGGGTCACCGTCGCGTCGTTGTCGACGGGGAGGACGCCACGCACGTCGCGTTCGTAGATGAGTTGGTCGAGGTAGTCGAACAGGAGCGCCTCACGCCCCTCGGCAGTCACGGAGAGCGAGAAGCGGTCGCCCGTGTCCGGCACCGATTCGACGTGGGCCGACGCGAGGCCGTCCGCGACGGCCGCGAACACCGAATCGAGGTCGGAGCCCGTTGCCTCGACGGCCACGTCGGCCGTGTGTTCCCGGAGGTGGAAGGTCATGTCGTGTCCGACCTGTCGTCGTCCGCCGCCTTCCCCGTTTCCGTCTCCGCCGACTCCGGGCCGTCACCGCGGGGCGTGTCGTCGCCGGCGCGTTCGAGGTCGTGTGGCGTCCGCGGCGCGCCGTCGGCGACGGTGCCGTCGTCCGGGTCGGTGCGCCCGCGGCGGGCGATCCCGTCGGCCCGACTCGCGTGCTCGGGGTCGACGGCGTCGTCGTATCGGTCCTGTCGCGTCTCCGATTGGTCGGCGTCGCCCTCGCTCGGGTCCCCCGCACCCGGCGGTTCCGTGCCCGCCACTTCTTTCACCAGCGGATCGGCACTCAGTTCCTGCATTTCTCTGGCGGAGAGGGCGGGGGCCTCGCCGTCGTCGATAGCGACACCGCTGGTGACGATGGAGCGGATGCCCTCCTGAACGGTCATGTCCACGTCGACGACCCGGTCCGCGGGGACGTGGATCACGTAGCCACCCATCACCGGGTTCGGCGCCATCGGGAGGAACACCGTCTGCATCTCTTCCTGGCCGGCGGCGTCCTCCACCCGGTCCGGCGTGTCGGCGGTGAGAAATGCGATGGAGTAGGACCCCTCGACGGGGAACTCGACGAGTTTGACGTCCCGGAATGAGTCGGTGTCGGAGTCGAGCAACAGTTCGCTCATCTCGTTGAAACTGGTGTAGATGGACCCGACACCGGGAATCCGGGCCATCATCTGGTCGAACGAGCTCTCGAAGGAGTCGTCTTCCGGGCGGCGTTGGGCGACGAGGCCGATGGCGATCATCAGCCCGAGCAGCGTGATGCCGGCCGCGACCTTGACGCCGTACCGCGGGAGCGTCGAGAGCCCGAGGCCCTGATAGACGACCGTGACGAGCGGATTGAGGGCGTTCGAGACGAAGTTGACCACGAACCCGACGACGATCAGCGTCACGACCAGCGGGATCGTGATGGCCGCGCCGGTGATGAGTGCGTCCCGGAGTCGGGCGGCGAGACGCCCGCCCAGCGAGGGACCGTCCTGGACCAGCAGGGGCATGTGCGTACCTGTCACCCTGTGACCGAAATAGTTGCGGCACGGTCGTCGGTCGGTCGGCGGTCGTTCGGCAGTCAGTTCCCGGTCGCACTCCCGTGTCGTCGAGTCGCGCTCCCGACTCACACAGCAGCGACGGTGGCCGCGGGCGGTGGAGTTAAGATTCTGAACACGTAACACGGCGGTAGTGAGCGCCACTATCGAGAGCCGGGTCGTCGATTCGGGGGACGACGACTTCGTGGAGCAGGCCTGGTCTCTGAAAGAGAAGATCAGGCGTGCGGAGGGCGTCCTCCGGCAGCGTCGCGGCTTCTTCAAGGACGCGTACCGTCGCTCGACCGTCTACTGCTATCTGGAGCGTGACCCCGTCGGGGACGACCAGCTGATCGGGTTCGCCGCCGTCCGCCGGGACGGGTACGTGCTCTTTCTCGCCGTCGCGCCCGCACATCGCTCGGAGGGGTTCGGCAAACGCCTCATCGCCCGCGTCGCCGAGGACTACTCCTCGGTCACCTGTCACGCGCGGACGACCAACGAGGAGGCCATCGGCTTCTACGAGAACCTCGGCTTCGAGATCGAGCGCCGGATCGACAGCTACTACGAGGACGGCGGCGACGCCTACTACCTCAAACTCGGCTCCGGCGGGAGCGGGATCACCGACAAGCTCTCCCGGTTGCTGGGGTGACCGGCGCCGTGTCAGCACGCCCCGAAATCGGTCCCGAGCGCAATCCATTTGAGTGCGGTCGTCCACCGACAGTGTAGTATGGAGGAGCGAACGCGGGCCTACCTGCGGGGGCGGTTCGGCGACTACTACCGGCGCGCCGAGATCACGCCGCCGCCCGACGCAAACGAGCGCGAGTGGGGCTACATCCCCTGGACCTCGGGGCCGGGGACGACGATGGTTCGCCACGAGTCCCTGCTCGATCTGGGCGCGCTGGAGGACTTCCTCGCCCGCGAGCGACCGCGCCACGTCTACTTCTCGGCCGGCCGCTACGAGTCCCCGAGCGCGAAGAGCATGAGCGAGAAGAACTGGCGGTCCTCCGACCTCGTGTTCGACCTCGACGCCGACCACCTCCCCTCCGTCACGCTCGGCGAGGACTCCTACGCCGAGATGCTCGAAAAGTGCAAGGGCGCCCTGATGCGCCTGCTGGATTTCCTCGACGACGACTTCGGCTTCGAGGACACGACCGTCGCCTTCTCGGGCGGTCGCGGCTACCACGTCCACGTCCGCGACGAGGGGATCCAGGAACTCGACCGCGAATCCCGCCGGGAAATCGTCGATTACGTGCGCGGGATCGGCCTCGACGCCGACACGCTCCAGACGACGGAGATGCGCGGGAACGCGACGGCACGGGTCATCCCGACCGAGGGCGGGTGGGGGCGGCGCGTCCACCGGCGTCTGCTGGAGTTCGTCTCGGAGATCGAGGCGCTGGACGACGAGGCGGCCATCGAACGGTTGCAGGAACTGGAGGGCATCGGCGAGGGGCGCGCGTCGACCATCTACGGCGCCATCCGGGAGAACCGCGCGGCTATCGAGGCCGGCAACCTCGAAGCCGGCGGGGTCGGCATCCGGACGCTCGTGGAGACGCTGGTCCACGAGACCGTCGCCAAAGAGAACGCCCCCATCGACGAGCCGGTGACGACGGACACGAACCGGCTGATTCGCCTGCCGGGGACGCTCCACGGCGGGAGCGGGCTCGCGGTTCGACGGCTCGACCGGGACGAACTCGCGGCCTTCGACCCGCTGGTCGACGCCGTCCCCGAGACGTTCGTCGGCCACGAGATCACGGTGGAAGTGACCGACGGCGGCGAGGTCGAGCTGAACGGCGATAGTTTTACACTCCCGGAGGAAGTGCAATCCGTACCAGAGTACCTCGGCGTGTTCCTGATGACGAGGGGGCGCGCCGAGAAGGGGCCCGAGTGAGCCGATGAATCTCGACGAACTCCAGTCGATCCGGGACCGCGAACGGCAGAGCGACAGCCTCCAGCAGTTGCGCGAGGACTTCTACGTCGAGGTCGGCGAGTTCGTCCAGGAACTCCGCGACGAGCGCGAGGCCGCGGCCGAGCGGGCCGACGACCCGTTCGACGCGCCCGAAGTGAACCGGCTGACCGACGACATCAAAACGGCCGAACAGACCGTCGAGGCCATCTACGAGCGCCGTGTCGGGAAGCTCGTCAAGATGGCTTCCTTCGCGGCCGCGGATATGCCCACCCAGGACGAGGGGCTGACAGCCGAGGAACGGGAACTGTTCGAGCGCATGGTCGCGGCCATCGAGGGGAATCGCGAGACCGTCATGAGCGTCGTCGACGGCGAGGACCCGCCCGCGACCCCGGCGAGAGCCGAATCCGGCACGGCGACCGACACGGAACCGCCGAGCGACACGACGGCCCCGGAGCCGCGATCCGGCACGCCCGAGCCGGGGGCGCGCGACGGCCGCGAGCCCGCGGACGCGGAGCCAGTGCCTCCGACCGACGCCGAACCGCGGGCCGACGACGGCGGCGTCGACGCGGCCGACCTGATGGCCGGGTCGGGACCGGAAGACGAAGCCGCCGCGGACGCCGCGTCGCCGACACCGCCCGAGGGCACCGCGGACGTGACGGCCGAGACCGACTCCACGACGGGTCCGTCGGGGCGGTCGGGCGAACCGGAGCCGAACGACCCCGCGAGAGGGTCGCCCACCGGGGCAGACGCGGAGCGAGCCGACGCGCCGCGCGACGGGACCGACGGCGAGACGGGACCGGTCGCCGGCGCGACGGACGGGACAGGCGAGGACGAGCGGTCGAACCCGGCGCGCCACGACGGCGGGACGCGGGCGGTCGACCGCGAGACGGTTCGAATCACCGACGACGTCGGGCAGATTTTCGGCGTCGACGAACGCGAGTACGACCTCTCGCGGGAGGACGTGGTGACCCTGCCGGCCGAGAACGCGGCGCCGCTGGTCGAACGCGACGTGGCCGAACGCCTCGAGTGAGCGGGACCGCGCGGTCGAGTGCCGAACCGGACGGGTGATTGATGAGTCTCGGGCCCGTTAGACTCAGGATATGTCGGGGCTCGCGATTGAGACGGCGTCGCTCTCGAAGACCTACGGCGGGACGACCGCCCTCGCCGACCTCTCGCTGTCGATCCCCACCGGCTCCGTCTACGGCTTTCTCGGCCCGAACGGTGCCGGAAAGACCACCACGATGCGGCTGTTGACGACGCTCTCGAAACCCACGAGCGGTGAGGCGTGGGTGATGGGCGACCCCATCACCGACCGCAACGCAGTCGTGTCCCGCGTGGGATACCTGCCCGAGACACCGCCGGTGTACGACGAACTCACGGCCCGGGAGCAACTCGCCTACCTCGCGGACCTGCGGGGACTGCCGGCGGGCGAGCGCGAGCGGATCGAACCCCTCCTGGAGCGGTTCGCTCTCACCGACGCCGCCGACGACGCCATCCGCACCTACTCGAAGGGGATGCGACAGAAGACCGCGCTGGCGGGCACTGTCCTGCAGGACCCGGACGTGGTCTTCCTCGACGAACCGACGAGCGGGCTGGACCCCCGGGCGGCGCGGACAGTCCGGGACCTGATCGCCGACCTCGCGGCGGAGGGGCGGACGGTCTTTCTCTCGACACACATCCTCCCCGTCGTCGAGGAGCTGGCGGACACGGTCGGGATGATGAACGAGGGTCGACTCGTCGCGGAGGGGGCGCCCGAGGAGCTGAAACGCCGGGCCGCGGCCGGCACGGAGCGGACGCTCGAAGACGTCTTCCTCGACGTGACCGACGAGAGCGCGTGGGAGCCGCCGGCCGTCGCGGATACGGGTGAGTGAGATGGCCCACGGGCCGGCGACGGAGGGGAGACAGGCCGTGCGGATCGCCCGCGTCGAGGTCCGCAGGAGCGTCCGCGCGATATTCGCCGACACGCGGCAGCTGACGGCGCTCGCGCTCGTCCTCGCCATGCTCTCACCGGTCGCAGTACTCGTTCTCGGGAGCGCCTACACCGCCGGCGGGCGGTTCTCTACGGGCGTCGAGTTCGCGGTCGTGCCGCTGGCCCGGGCACAGATCACGGCCTGGATCGGGTCGCTGTCGGTCCTGCTCGCGCTCCGCGTCATCGACCGCTCCGGTGACGCCGACCACGCGGACCTCCTCCTGACGACCGTCTCGCCGCGGGCGGTCGCGACGGGACTCGTCCTCGCCGAGTACGTCCGCGTGCTCGCGATATTCGGCACCCCCCTCGCACTGCTGGTCGCCGCGTTCGCCCTCGGGGCGGGGACGCCACTCCTCCTGGCGACTGTCCTGAGCGGTGCCCTCCCGGTGCTGGCGGTGGGCCTGCTCGGTGGCTTCACGCTCGGGTACGCCGGCCGACTGCTCCTGCGGCGCGTCGGCGGCGCTGGCGGCCTCTCGAAAGCAGTGCTCAACGGAGGGCTGATGATTTTCGTCGTCCTGGGGATCACCTACTTCCTCCCCGAGGACCCGGTGTCGGCGCTCCGAGCGCTGGCACCGCTCGGCGCGGTTCCGGTCGGCCCGTACGCCGACTTCCTGCTCGCCGTGCCGCCGTTCGGCGCGACGCCCGGGGCCGCGTCGGTCCTCGCGGCCGCCGTGGTCTTCGGGGCGATTCCGCCGCTATTCGGCGCGATCTGGTGGCTCGCTCCTCGGGTCTGGTACGGGGACCCGGCCGCCGACGCGGGCGCGGATTCGGGCGAGCGCGAAGCGCGGTTCGGGACGACGACTGTCCCGGGCCTGCTCGCGCGCACCCGGACCCTGCGGCTGGTATGGTGGCAGTGGCTCCGCGGCCTCCGTGCGCCCTCGCAGTTCGTCCACCTCACCTACTTCCTCTTCATGACCTTCCCAATCCTCCAGATCGCGGTCACCGACCCTGGCGGGGCGGTCGCGCCGGCGTTCGTCGGCGTCCTCGGCGCCATGGTCGCCGGCGGCACGTTCGGCCTGAACCCGCTCGGCATGGAGGGGTCGATGCTCCCCGCCGTGTTGACGACGCCCTCGCCGGGGCGAACGCTCGTCCGGGCGCGAATCCTCGCCGGCGCGCTGGTGTGGCTCCCGCTCGCCGTCCTCGGCGTCGTCGGGTTCGGTCTCCCCGGCAGACTCCCCACCGCGACGGTGGGCCTCCTCGTCGTCGCCACGGTCGTCCTGACGGCGTTCAGCTGTACGCTCGCCTTGGCGCTCGGCGCGTTCTCGCCACGCTTCGAGACCGTCCGTGCCTTCGGCGGGGTCGAAGCGCCGACGCCGACGACCGTCGCCCTGCTCGGGCACTCGTTCCTGACGACCGTCGTCGCGGTGGGCGGCTTCCTCGCCGTCTTGCTCCCGGTCCTGCTCGCCGGCGACCCGGTCACCGGCGGCTCGGCGCTCACCGCGCAACTGGCCGGACTCGGACTCTGGAGCGCCGTCCTCCTCGCCGTCTCGTTCGGCTGTTATCGGTACGCTGTCGGGCGACTGAACACGTTCGTCTACGAGTGAGCGCAAAGGCGGGCTCGGCGTCGCTACTCGGCAACCGAGTCAGCGACCCCGACGAGGGTCGAACGGTCCACCGAGCCGGCGACGGCGTAGGTCCGACCGTCGGCCTCCCAGAAGACGACGCCGGCGTCACGGACCTCGACGTACGTCGCCTCGACGGAGCCGACGGTGACGGTTTCGCCGTCGGTGTCCAGTCGCGAGAGTGGGTTGCGTTCGGACTGGATGACGGCGATGGTGTCGGAGCCGTTGGTGTAGGTGCTGGTCAGCGTGGCGTCCTCGCCGTAGCGCGAGACGACGACTCGATCCGCCGCGAAGTCGGCCGGCACCGTCGGGGTCGCGACCGAGAAGTTCAGGTCGGCGGCCGCCGCGTCGAGCGAGTCGTAGCTGGTGCGGTCGAGCGAGGCGACGACCACGCTCCGGTCGGTCGGCGGCTGGAACGTGCTCTCGTGGATGTCGACGCCGAACGTGAAGTCACGGAAGTGCATCGTCGTACGGACCGTCTCGCCGTCGTGGGACGCGACGGCCTCGACCTTCCGGACGCGGTAGTCGTCCGTGTCGACGTAAACCGTGGCGTTCGCGTCGTAGCTCTCGTTGTCCGGGGTGACCGCGAGGACGTAGGTCTCGTGGCCGTCGACGGTCGCCGTGCCGGTCTTCTCGACCGTCGCGTTCTCGCGGAGGCGATCGACGGCGGCGCTGACGTTGGCCCGCGAGAGCCAGTCCTGCTGGGTGGCGTTCAGCGGCTGGACGGCGGCCGTGCCCGCGCCGCGGGCGACCCAGACCGCGGAGCCGTTCGTCGCGGCGACCGTGCCGTTGTACCGCTCGGGCGCGAGGACCTCGACGCGGTGGCGGTCCGGCGCGAGGGACTGGACGCGTGCCGTCGCGGAGCGGTCGTAGGTCCCGCTCTCGTTCTCGTAGGTGGCCGAGATTTCGACCGTCCCGACGTAGCTGTCGGCATCGTCGTACCGCTCTTCGACGCCGGTCACGATCCCGTCGGCAGTCGGTTCGGCTGGCGCGGTGAACGCCATGCCGACGCCGACGCCGGCGAGCAGGAGGACGCTCACGATGGCGACCAGCCGAACCGAGACGAGGCCGCGAAGCCCGCTGTCGGATGCGTCTGTCACGTCCAGAGTCAAGGGAAGCGCGACCTTAACGGTTCTGTCGTGAGCACCGGCGGGCCTGTACTGGCGTCGACCGTCGACGGGCGACCGACCCTTCCCCGTCGGCCGGACTGCCATCGCGGTACGTTCATTCCGCTGGAACCCCTGGCTTCCACAATGACAGACACGGCGGACGACGGCGGTAGGACCGCTGGAGCGGACGTGGCCGGCGCCGGGACGGACGTCCGAAGCCCCGAGGCGGACGATACAGCCGTCTCGCTCCGCGGGGTCAGCCGGGTCTACCGTCGCGGCGAACCGGTCTACGCCCTCGAAGACGTCTCCCTCACCTTCCCCGAGGGGTCATATACGGCAGTCATGGGGCCGAGCGGCTCCGGGAAGAGCACGCTCCTCAATCTCGTCGGCTGTCTCGACACACCGACGGCCGGCGCCGTTCGCGTCGAGGGCCGCGAGGTGTCGACGCTCTCGGGTCGCGAGCGAGCCACACTCCGCGGGCGTGCCGTGGGCTTCGTCTTCCAGACGTTCAACCTCATGCCACGGCTGACCGCCGAGGAGAACGTCGCACTCCCCCTGGTGTTCCAGGGCCGGGACCGCGCCGACCGGCTCGACCACGCCCGCGACCTGCTGGGTCGTGTCGGCCTCGCCGACCGTACCGACCACCGGCCCGCGGAACTCTCGGGCGGTCAGCGCCAGCGGGTCGCCATCGCCCGCGCGCTCGCGACCGATCCCGCCATCGTCCTCGCGGACGAGCCGACCGGGAACGTCGACTCCGAGACCGGCGCGACCATCATGGACCTGTTCGGCGAGCTCCACGCCGAGGGCAACACCATCCTGCTCGTCACCCACGAGCGCCGCATCGCGGAGCGCGCCGACCGCATCGTCCACATCAGGGACGGGACGGTCAGGGAGATCGAGTCCGTCGCCGACGCGGGGCCGACCACCGACGCCGCGGGCGAGGAGCAGGTGGGGGATCGCTGATGGATTTCGGTGAGAGCCTGCGGATGTCACTCCGAACCATCCGCGGCCACAAGCTCCGGTCGGCGCTGACGACGCTTGGCATCGTCATCGGCATCGCCGCGGTCATCACGTTCGTCACGCTCGGCGCGAGCGTCAAGGCCGAAGTCGTCGGGCAGTTCGGCGATTCGCCCGCGAACCGGGTCTTCCTCGTCGCCGAACCCGAGGACGAAGGGGGGCCGCCAGCGGCGCTCTCACAGCCCGTGTTCACCGAGTGGGACGTCTCCCAGTTGCAACGGTTGGAGGGCGTCGAGCGGGTCATCCCCCGCGGGACCGTCGGCATCTCGGCGCTCGAAGCGAACGGGCAGACCATCGCACGTGACGAACTCGTCGCCACCTCGCCGGCACTGTTCGAGGGCACGACGTTCGTCGCGGGCGGGCCGTTCGGCGCGAACGAGAGCGAACTGGTGGTCAACGAACCCGCCGCACGGCTGTTCGCCGAGAACCTCTCGGTCGGTGACCGCGTGACGGTAACGAGACAGCAGGGCGCCTCGGCGAACGTCACCGTCGTCGGGATTCTCGCCGCGAACGCGTCGGTCAACCCCCTCTCCGGGTTCGGCGCACAGCCGCGGTTCTACGTCAGCACCGAGTCCTACGACACCGTCGTCGAGAGCCCGACACAGGGCGTCACCCAGCGGGTCTATCCCCAGGTGACCGTCGTCGCCGAGGACCCCACCGAGACACAGGCAGTCAAGGAACGCGCACAGCAGTACCTCGACAGCGCGGACAGCGACGCGCGACGGCTCGCTCCGGAGTCCTACACGGTGGGCGCCCGGACGAACGAGGACATCGTCCAGCGCATCCGGAACGTCGTGAACCGCCTGACACAGTTCGTCACCGGCATCGCCGTCATCTCCCTCATCGTCGGGGCCATCGGTATCGCGAACATCATGCTCGTCTCCGTGCGCGAGCGGACCAAGCAGATCGGCATCATGAAGGCCGTCGGCGCGACCGACCGCGACGTGCTCCAGTTGTTCCTCGTCGAATCGGTCCTGCTCGGCCTGCTCGGTGCCGTTGTCGGTGTCCCGCTCGGTGTGGCCGGCGGGTACGCCGCGACGGTCTACGCCGATCTCCCGCTCGCGCTCCCGCTGGTCTGGGTCGGCGTCGCCATCGGAATCGGCCTCCTCGTCGGCGTCCTCGCCGGCGTCTACCCGGCCTGGAGCGCGACGCGAGTGGACCCTATCGAGGCACTCCGGTACGAATAAGCGACAGAGCGCGCCGCGCACCGGGTCCCACGGATCGGCGGGAACTGACAGGGATTTTCGCGAAATGGGGGTTCGAGCGACGGCACCTTCCCAGTCAAAACTGCACAATCGGAGAATAAAGCCGCGCAAACGCAAACGTACAAAACCCTTAAGGAGACGGTACCAGACGAAGGACTGGTCGGTCGTCCACCGCGTCCGCAATAATTTTGGTTTTCGTAAACGAATATGGTTATTGGAAACCCTCACGTCCATATTATCTGTAATGACGTGGCCGTGCATTCAGAATGGTAGCGAAACGGTGGACAGAAGCCGGGCCAGTGACCGTCCCGATTGGCGGAGCGAGGCGGAGGTGGACGCATGATTCGGATGACGAAGTGGCGGACGCTGGTGCTGGCGACAGTCGGGTTCAATTTCTCGTTTCTGATCTGGTTCTCGTTTGCGCCGTTCACGGGGCCGATGGCCGAGGAGTTCGGGCTGTCGCTGGCCGAGATCGGCATCCTGGCGAGCGCGGCGATCTGGCTGGCGCCGTTCGGCCGCATCCTGACGGGCTGGCTCTCCGATAGATACGGCGCACCGACCGTCTTCGCCATCGTCCTGACGTACGTCGGGGTCTTCTCGATGGCCTCGGCGTTCGCCCAGAGCTACACCGTGTTCTTCATCGAGCGGCTCATCGTCGCCACCGCAGGGATCACGTTCGTCATCGGCATCCAGCACGTCTCGGAGTGGTTCGAAGAGGAAGAACTGGGCCTCGCGGAGGGCATCTACGCCGGCATCGGGAACGCCGGCGCTGCCGGCGGTGCCCTCATCCTCCCGCGGGTGTTCGGCACCGGGTGGAACGGGCCGCTGTTCTCGACGAACTGGCGGGCCGCCTTTTTTTACACGGGCGTCGTCGCCATCTTCCTCGCCATTGCTTACTACACGCTCGGTGAGGCAGCGAAATCGTCAGCGAAGCGGCAGGCGACCAAGGAGAGCGCCAGTTTCAGAGGGTGGTTCTACACCGCGACCCGCTACGGGACGGTCGTGCTGGCGCTGGCGTACGTGATGACGTTCGGATTGGAACTGTCGATGAACGGCTGGCTGGCGACCTACTACCGCGAGGGGTTCAACACGCAGAACCTCGTGCTGGCGAGTACGTTCGCCGCGACGTTCTCGGTGGCCGCTGGCCTGCTGCGGCCCATCGGCGGCTACGTCAGTGACCTCGTCGCGCGGAAGGAGACGAACATCATTCCGTTCTTCACGGGGCGGTACCGCGAGCAGTGGACGTTCGTGTCGCTGTGTTTCGTCGTCCTGACGATGCTCGGGATGACGCTGGCCGGTCTCTCGGGGCAGGTCATGATCGCGGTGGGCGCTGGCTTCCTCGTCGGGATGGGCTGTGCGTTCTCGGAGGGCGCGATCTTCGCGCAGGTGCCGGCGATGTTCCCGAACAGTTCCGGGGCCGTCGCCGGCGTCGTCGGTGGAATCGGTACGGTCGGCGGGATCGTCTACCCGCTGATCTACTCGGCGCCGTTCCTGCCGAACCTCCACACCGGCTACTCGGTGGTCGCGGTCACGATGATTCCCATCGTCCTGCTGGCCGCCTGGGTCTTCCAGCCCGCGCGTGCGGCCGTCGCCAGCGAGGCCGGTTTCACCGAGAGCGGACCCGACACGGCGACGCCGACGGCCGACGACGACTGATTACCGGGCGGGTTTCGGGAGCGGGGTTTGAGTCGGTGCAGTGCCGTGCGGTTACAAGTAAGAGTCACGGAACTCGCGCGGAGCGCGAGTTCCGCTTTTTTAGCGTAGATTTTTTCGCCGAGCGGTGCGCTTCGCGCACCCGAGGCGAAAAAAGGTACTTCTACTGGAACGTCCGGCTGACCGGGTCTTCGTCGACGCCGGCCTCGGTGCGCTCGAAGCGTTCCTCGATCTGTTCGTACTCCTCCCGCGTCTCTTCGGTGACGCTGGGGTTGATCTCTTCGAGGGCGTCCTCGAAGTGGGCCATCGTCACGCGGACGTTCCCGACGCTCTCGCCGACCTCCTCCGGGGAGACACTGTTGATGAACTCCCGGGAGGCGGCCATCGAGGCTTCGCGGGCGACCGCTTCGAGGTCGGCACCGACGTAGCCCTCGGTCGTGCGGGCGATCTTGTCGAGATCCACGTCGTCCGCGAGCGGCTTGTTGCGGGTGTGGACCTCGAGGATGGCGCGGCGGGCCTCCTCGTCGGGCACGGGCACGTGGACGTGCCGGTCCAGGCGACCGGGGCGCAGGAGTGCGGAGTCGATGAGGTCCGGGCGGTTCGAGGTCGCGATGACGACCACGTCCTCCAGGTCCTCGATGCCGTCGAGTTCCGTGAGTAGCTGCGAGACCACGCGCTCGCCGACGCCGGAGTCGCTGGCGTTGCGGCCGCGTTCGCCCGCGATGGAGTCGATCTCGTCGAAGAAGACGACGGTCGGTGCGTTCGACCGTGCCTTCTCGAACACTTCACGGACGCCCTTCTCGGACTCGCCGACGTACTTGTTCAGCAGTTCCGGTCCCTTCACCGAGATGAAGTTGGACTGGGCCTCGTTGGCGACGGCCTTCGCGAGCAGGGTCTTCCCCGTCCCCGGCGGGCCGTAGAGGAGGACGCCCCGCGGCGACTCCATGTCCATCGTCTCGAACACCTCGGGGTACTCCAGGGGCCACTGGATGGTCTCCCGGAGCCGTTCTTTGGTCCCTTCCAGTCCGCCGACCTGGTCCCAGGAGATGTCCGGGACTTCGACGAAGACCTCGCGGAGCGCCGAGGGCTCGATGCCCTTCAGCGCCTCCTTGAAGTCCCGTTCGGTGACGGTCAGGCGCTCCAGCACCTCGGCGTCGATCTCGTCGGATTCGAGGTCCAGTTCGGGCCGGATGCGCCGGAGCGCGTTCATCGCGGACTCCTTGGTCAGCGATTCGAGGTCCGCGCCGACGAAGCCGTGCGTGCTCTCGGCGTACGATTCGAGGTCGATCTCGTCGACCAGCGGCATCCCGCGGGTGTGGACCTGCAGGATTTCCTTGCGGCCGTCCTTGTCCGGGACGCCGATCTCGATCTCGCGGTCGAAGCGACCGCCACGGCGCAGCGCGGGGTCCAGTGCGTCGAGCCTGTTGGTCGCGCCGATGACGACGACCTCGCCGCGTTCGTCGAGGCCGTCCATCAGCGAGAGCAGTTGGGCGACGACGCGGCGTTCCACGTCGCCGGAGGTCTCGCCGCGCTTTGGAGCGATGGAGTCGATCTCGTCGATGAAGACGATAGCCGGGGAGTTCTCCTCGGCCTCCTCGAAGACCTCACGCAGTTGCTCTTCGGACTCCCCGTAGTACTTCGACATGATCTCGGGGCCCGAGATGTTGGTGAAGTAGGCGTCGATCTCGTTGGCGACGGCTTTCGCCATCAGCGTCTTCCCGGTGCCCGGCGGCCCGTGGAGGAGGACGCCTTTCGGCGGCTCGATGCCGAGCTGCTGGAACAGCTCGGGGTGGCGCATCGGCAGCTCGATCATCTCGCGGACCTGCTCGAGCTCGTCGTCGAGGCCGCCGATGTCCTCGTAGGTGACGTTCGGCGTGTCGGGGCTGGCCGCGCCGGCCGCGCCCTCGCCCGCGATCTGCTCTGCGGGTTTCTCGCTCACCTGGATGTCCGTCGAGTCGGTGACGACGACCGTCCCCTCGGGGTCGGTGTCCGCGATCTTCAGTGGAATCTTCTGCCCGGACATCGACGAGAGCGGGCCGAGACCGAGCGAGAAGGGGACGGTCTGTCCCTTCGTGATGGCCTGCCCGGAGAGTTTGTTCCGAATGTGGGGGCCGACGTTGCCCCGCACGCGGAGGTTCTGGGGCAGTGCAACGGTGACCGACGTGGCGGGCTGGACGTCTGCCGCCTCGATGGTCACGGTATCGTCGATACCGACGTTGGCCTCCTGGCGGAGCTGGCCGTCGATCCGGATGACGCCCTGCCCCTCGTCCTCGGGGTAGCCGGGCCAGACCCGCGCGACTGCGCGGCCGTTCTGTTTGCCCTCGATGACCACGTAATCGCCGTTCTCGAGGTCGAGTTCGCGCATCGCTGCGCGGTCGACGGCGGCGAGGCCGCGGCCCGCGTCCTTCTGTTTCAGGGGCTTGACGGTGAGTTTCATCCTTCCACCTCGACAGTGAGCACGCCGTTTCTGATAAACGCTTGCGCGTCCCCGTCGGGGACCGCGAACTCGTACTGCTCGTCGCCGACGACCACGATGGCGGTGTCGCCCACGAGGTCGACGGTCGCGTCACGGCCGGGACCGACGTCCGCCGCGAGCACGGTCGTGTCGTCCGCGTACTCCATACGGGCCACCGGCCCTTGCTCGTCGACGAACTGCTGTCTTTCAGTCATACTAACTCCAAGTTAGTCGTGCTACTATTTAAACCTATCGCCCAGAAACCGGCAAACGGCGTCGGTACGGTGGATTTCAGGTCGTAATGCGGTTCGAGGTTGCTCCTTGCGGGCACGGGCCACACCCGGGGTTTATCCGCCTCTCACCGGAATGCGGGGGTATGCAGACGGTACACCACGACGGAAGGGAGACGGCGTATCGACGGACCGACTTCGGGAACGAGGCCCCGCCGGTACTGTTCGTCCACGGGAGCGGCGGGACCCACGAAATCTGGGCGGAGCAGTACGGGCGGCGGGAGAACGACTACCCAGCCGTCGCCCTCGACCTCAGCGGGCACGGCGAGTCCGACGACATCGACACGGAGGCCGGAATCGAGACGCTCGACGCCTACGCCGAGGACGTGCGAGCGGTGGCCCGCGACACGGGCGCGCAGGTCTTCGTCGGGAACTCGCTCGGCGGGGCCGTCCTCCTCCACCTCCTGCTCACCGACGGCATCGACCCTGTCGGGGTCGTCCTCGCGGGCACGGGCGCGAAGCTCTCGGTCCACGGTGACCTCCGCGAGTGGCTCGCCGATGACTTCGAGCGCGCCATCGATTTCCTGCACGGCGAGGACTTCCTCTTTCACGACCCGGACGAGGAGACCGTCGCCCAGTCGACCGAGGCGATGCGTGCGGTCGGTCGGGCCGTCACCGAGCGGGATTTCCTCTCCTGTCACGCGTTCGACGTGCGGGACCGCCTCGACGAACTCGAGACACCGGCACTCGCCGTCGTCGGCGAACACGACTCGCTGACGCCGCCGAAGTTCCACGAGTACCTCGCGGAACAGATCCCCGATGCGGGTGTCGTCACGATCACCGACGCCGCCCACCTCGCCATGCTCGAACAGCCCGACGCGTTCAACGGCGCGCTCGATATCTTCCTGAACCGACTCTGAGTCGGCCGCGATGTCGCTCTCCCCGGCGACTCACGCTCGACCGCTCAGTACAGTTCGTCCAGGTCGTCCTCGTGGTGGCTGTGTTCCGCAGCCGGGAACTGCCCGCCCTCGACGGCGTCGAGGTACTCGTCGACCGCGGCCTCCATCTCGCTTCGGACGTCCCCGAACTCGTCGGCGAACGGCGGGACCCAGTCGCTCAGCCCCACCACGTCGTTGATGACGAGCACCTGCCCGTCGCAGTCAGGCCCGGCGCCGATACCGATGGTGGGGATGTCGAGCGACTCCGTGACGGCCTCGGCGAGGTTCGCCGGGACGTGTTCGAGGACGAGCGAGAACGCGCCGGCCGCCTCGTGGCGCTCGGCCAGGTCGACGATTTCGCGGGCGGCCTCTTCGCTCGTCCCCTGTCTCGTGTAGCCGCCGACCTGGTTGACCGACTGCGGCGTCAGCCCGAGGTGTGCCATCACCGGAATCCCGAGGTTCACGAGCCGCTCGGTCAGTTCGACGGTGTGGGGGCCGCTCTCGATTTTCACCGCTTGGGCCCCCTCCTCCTTGAGCATCCGCCCGCAGTGTTCGATGCTCTCGGCCTCGTCGACACCGACCGAGAGGAAGGGCATATCGGCGACGACGAGTGCCTCCTCGGTGCCGCGTGCGACCGCCCCGGTCCGGCTCGCCACCTCGTCGACGGTGACCGGGAGCGTCGAGTCGTAGCCCAGCACCGCGTTCCCCATGCTGTCACCGACGAGGGTGATATCGACGCCGGCCTCGTCCACGACTTCCGCCGTGACGGCGTCGTAGGCCGTCAGCATCGTGATCGGCTCCTCGCCCGCCATCTCGCGAATCTCCGCGACCGTGGGCATACCGGTCACCTGACAGCCCAGTACTGTAAACGTATCCGAACGGCCCGACGCGTTCGCAAGAGGCTTGTCGACGCCGTCCCGACCGTCGGACGTGCCACATCGTGTCGACGACGGCGAGGAAGCCGCGGGGCCGGTCGACGGAGCGGGCGTCGACTACGGCTGGGTGATGCAGGTCACGTTCGTCTGCACCATCATCGTCGGCGCGCCCGTCGTCGCCGTCCTCTCGGCCACCACCCCGCTTCCCACCTGGGAGGCACGGGTCAGTTTCGCCGTCCGCGTCGGCGCTATCGTCTGGTTCCTGACGGCACTGTCCGTCTTCCTCTACGCGCGACGGGCGAGAGACGGAGACGAAGACACGACGACCGACAGTGAGAGCGAGCGCGAAACCACGGACCGAGCACGCGACGAAGGGACACGCGGCGAGAGTTAGCGGTCGAGCCACTCGGTCGCGTAGACGAAAGCCGACCCCGCGCGCTCCGCGGTCCGTTCGTCCCGCGGCGAGTCACCGATGAAGAGCGTCCGTTCCGGCATCGCACCGAGTGCCTCGATGGTCGCCAGCAACGGTTCCGGGTCGGGCTTTTGCGTCGCCACGGAGTCGCGGCCGACGATAGCGGATACGGAACCGTCGAGGCCGTACCGCTCCAGCGCGATCCGGCAGGCGGCCTCGCAGTTCAGCGAGCAGACCCCGACGGGACGGTCCCGGGGGAGTTCGTCGGCCAGCGCGAGCCGGCGAGCCGTTCGCGCGCCCTCGCGCTCGTGCTCGGCGATAGCCTCCTCGACCGGCCGCCGGTAGCCGGTCTCGTCCGACAGTTCGAGCATATCCCAGAGGGTCGCGTCGGACACGTCGACCCCGCGGGCCCGCAGGACGGCGGCCACGTCCGTCGCTACCTCGTCCCAGTCCACGGCCAGCTCCACGAGCGTCCCGTCGAGATCGTAGACGTACGCATCGTAGTCGGTCACGGCCATCGGTAAGACGGGGTCCCAATTAGCCCTACTGGTCACCTGTTAGCCGTCGAGGAGTTCGTCGGCGATGACGCCCTTCTGAATCTCCGTCGTCCCCTCGTAGATGGTCGTGATCTTCGCGTCACGGAAGAACCGCTCCACGTCGAAGTCCGTGGTGTAGCCGTAGCCGCCGTGAATCTGGACGGCCTCGTTCGTGACGTCCACCGCGCCCTCGCTGGCGAAGTACTTCGCCATGCTCGCGGCCATCCGGACGCTCTCGCCGGCGTCGTCCCGCCGCGCAGCGTCCCGGGTCAGCAGCCGCGCCGCCTTCACCGTCGTCGCCATCTCCGCCAGTTTGTGCTGGATGGCCTGGAACTCGGCGATCGGCTGACCGAACTGCTCGCGCTCGGCGGCGTAAGCTGTCGCCTCGTCGAGTGCCGCCTGCGCCAGCCCGACGGACTGGGCCGCGATGCCGATGCGGCCGCCGGTCAGGATGGACAGCGCTGCCGCGAGGCCCCGGCCCTCCTCGGTCAGCCGGTACTCGGCGGGGATTCGCGCGCCCTCGAAGACGAGCGTCGTCGTGTCGCTCGCACGCAGGCCGAGTTTGTCCTCCTTTTTCCCCACCTCCAGTCCGGGCGTGTCCTTCGGGACGAGAAACTGCGTGACCGAGCCCGGGTCCTCGGGGTCAGTCCTGGCGAAGAGGACGACGACGCCGGAGCGCTCGCCGTTCGTGATCCACTGTTTCGTGCCGTCGATGACGTACTCGTCGCCCTCGCGGCGGGCGTGGGTCGTCATCTCCGCGGGGTTCGAGCCGGCGTGTGGTTCCGAGAGCGCGAACGCCCCGACCGGCCGGCCGTCGACCATCTCCGGGAGCCACTCCTCGCGGAGCGATTCGCTCCCGAACTGGCGGATACAGGAGGTCGCGAGGCAGTGCACCGACAGCGCCGTCGCGACCGAGAGCGCGCCGTAGGCGACCTCCTCGTTCACGATGGCGTAGGTGAGCCGGCCCGCGTCGAAGCCGCCGTACTCCTCCGGGACGGTCAGTCCCGTCAGGTCGAGTTCGGCGAGGCCGTCCCAGACGTCCTCGGGGAACGACTGCGCGGCGTCGGTTTCGGCAGCGGTCGGTCTGATCTCCTCGACGGCGAACTCCCGGACTGTGTCGCGGATCGCCGCCTGTTCGGCGGAGAGTTCCATGGACGTATGTCGGCTCGCCCGCGGCAAAAAGAGCAGGGACTTCGTCGGTCAGGAGGATTCGGAGAGTTCGATGTCGAGGTGGTCTTCGAGCTTCGCGACGACGGAGCCGCCGACGCCCGCCTGCGTCGCGCGGCCCTGTTCGATGGCGAGCAGGTCCGACTCCTCGATGTCGAGTTCGTTCGCGAGCTCTTCGATCTGGAGCCCCTCGTCCTGTCGGGCCGCCGTGAGCACTTTCCCGTAGTCGGGCACCAGATAGGGGAGCTGGTCGTCCTCGTAGTTCGTGCCGTCCTCCTCCCAGTGTGACGAATCGCCGGTCCGCGCGTCGTTGACGCGGGCAGTGTTCTGTGCCGCGCGGCGCTTGCGGTCGGTCTCGTCCCGGTCGGAACTCTCGTCGCTGGACCCGCCAGCCGTCTCGTCGTGGCGGGCACAGTCC
Organism: Halorientalis marina; assembly: GCF_023028345.1. Lineage (GTDB taxonomy): Archaea > Halobacteriota > Halobacteria > Halobacteriales > Haloarculaceae > Halorientalis > Halorientalis marina. Next base: position 2,291,846 of record NZ_CP095487.1, read on the forward strand.
GAGCAGACCTCGAGCTGTGCCCCGGCGACGTTGGCCGTTCGCAGGTCGTCGACGTCCGCGCCACAGAGTTCGCAACTGCCACCGGCGCCGCCACCCGCACCGCCGGTCGAGTATTTGGGCATATGACCGGTAGTAGCTGCCTGGTATTTCAAAGACCCGCTTCCGTTGGAGCTGACTGGGAGCTGCCACCCGTGGGCCGTTTTCCGACCCCGTCGGCGCCAAAGGAAAGCCCTTTTACCCACCAAGGGAAATCGATTCAATGCGGACACAGAGACGCAGTGCGTGGGTAGCCAAGCCAGGCCAACGGCGCAGCGTTGAGGGCGCTGTCCCGTAGGGGTCCGCCGGTTCAAATCCGGTCCCACGCACTCAGTGCGGGCGTTGCCCGCGAACCGAGGCGGCGACGCCGCCGAGGCGAGTGCAGGTGCATTCCCCTTGGGACTGCACCCACGCAACATCCTACCGGAGCAAATCCACGAGCGACGGCAGTAGCGCTGTTCCGTCGGGGTCAGGAGTGAGCGGTCTGCAGAGCAGACCGCGAACGCTGTCACGAGCGATGCGAGACCACCGGTCTCGCAGGCAGTCGGCCGCAGGCCGACGACGAAGCGAAGTAACGGAAGTTCAAAACAGGCCCCACGCACTCAGTGCGGGCGTTGCCCGCGAACCGAAGCGGCTGAAGCCGCCGAGGCGAGTGCAGGTGCACTCCCCTTGAGGGTCACGTGAACACAGTGAGCGTGACGTCGATGACACGGTGAGCACCGCGAACCCGTGTCATCGGAACTGCACCCACGCAACATCCTTCCGAAGCAAACCGACGAGCTATGCGACCGTGTAGACGTGAAGGGAGCCGTGAAGCCTCAAGTAGAGCGGGAGTCGATAACGTCGTCGACGAAGACGGAGACGAGTTTCCGCTCGGCAGCGGCGAGGTGCTGTGAGAGCGTCGTGGAACTGATGTCGAACTCGGCGGCGATCTCCTCGCCGGTGACGTCGCTGGTCCGGTCGTAGTAGCCGGCCTCGTACGCACCGAGGAGGAGTTCCTGCTGCCGGTCCGTGAGCGCCTCCTCGACCGCCAGTTCGAGTTGTTCCATCGTGAAAAGCGGCGTAATCTCGTCGGACCGCCGCTTCACCAGGAGTTCCGCCGTGGGATAGGCCTCGACGAACTCCGAGACGACCGCCGACGGGTCCGTGTCCCGAGGAATCTCCGCGGTGATGCGGCCCGTGCCGTCCTCGCCCACGACGGTCTGGGGGACGGCACCGAGTTGTGCCAGTTTCCACGCGGGGCAGGAGTCGGAGACCACGAACTCGAACAGGCCGCCACTCTCGTACTCGGCGACGAGCCGGGGCTCCACCATTCCCCGACCGTCCGCGGACTGGAGGACACGAGCGGGGTCGACGCCGACGAACGTGAAGAACTCGGCGTAGCGGTCTGCCCCGCGGGGCAGCATCCGTTCGAGTTCGGCCCGGCAGTCCATCTCTTCGGTCACGCCGATGAACGGATACGCCTGGTTTGATACCTCGAACGTGGTCTCGACGACGGTCCCCGGGCCGGAGGGTGAACCGGACGGGGACTGAGAGTCGCCCATTAGCGGGCCGTAGACGACGGGGGCAATTAAAATGTCCACTCCGTCAATCAAAGTAATACGCCAAAATCAGTATCCCGTCATCTTTCTGTATATGATACATGGAAGTATCCCAGTCGGAGTCCGAGGGGAATTCGAGATGGGCGTCCCCGTCAGCCACCCAGTCCGGATTCAGCGGTCGGCGGGAGAGCGTTCCAGCGGGGCGTGGAACGTGGCCCATTCGGTCTGAGCCATCGCGCGTGCCGATGGGACGGGGTGAACCACGATGACGGCGAGTCGGGACAGGGGCACGGAGCGCAGGTACATCGCCGTCGAGTACGACGCGTCCGCCGAGACACACTATACCCACCGCGACCCCGAGGAATCGCTCGCCGAAACCGTCATCCGGGCCGTGGCGACGGTTTCTGATACCGATCCGATAGAAATGGTTCCGCTGGCGGAGACCGTCGATCCCGACGCCCTGGACCGGACGGTGGACTCGTTCCCGGCGGACGAACAGTGGTGCCTGACGTTCGAGTACGCCGGATACGCGGTGACCGTACAGGAGAACGGTCGCGTGGAACTCTCACCGGTCGAGTAGCGTCTGTCCGCGTGACGCCGGTATCGGGTGACGGGATCGACTGGCAGTCCGGAGAGAGTCACCCGGAACCGCTCAGCTCTCGCCGTCGTCGGCACCGGGAATGTCGGGGATGTCCTGGTCACCGCCGCCGTTGTCGGAGAGGCGGACGCTGCCGGAGACAGCAGCGAAGTCGTTCTCCAGTTCGGAGAGGTCGATGCCCACCTGTTCGCGGCGTTCGTCGATCCGGTCGCGGATGCGGGCGTACTCGTCGCTCGCTTCGAGTTCGGCGCTGGATTTCTCCGCTTCGAGGGTGGCTTTCTTCGAGACCAGGGCGAGAAAGCGGCGGAAGTCGTCGTCGTAGGTGGCCCGTTCCAGCATCTCCCTGACGACTTCGTTGAGTTCCTCCCGTTCGATAGGTTTGACGAGGTACTCGTCGAACCCCATATCGATGATGTCGAAATCGGGATCGACGGCGGTGAGCATCACGACGCGACAGTCGAGTTGCCGGGACTCGATCTCTTCGAGCACCGCGTCGCCGGAGACTTCCGGCATCCGTCGGTCGAGTAGCACCACGTCCACCGATGGATCGAGTTCCGCCAGCGCCTCCTTCCCGTCGTAGGCCGTCCGCACGGTGTACTCGTCGGAGAGAAAGGCAGTGTACGTGTTCGCGATAGCTCGATTGTCGTCGACGACGAGTACCACCGGCGATTCACTACTCATCCCTCACCCCGCCCGGAGTGGCCCCCGGCAACACAACTGTATCGCGAACCATCGTTACCGCAACGTTGACCGTAAGCAAAGAAATAGGTTGGGGGCGTTCCCCGCCACTCAGTCCGCATCCTCTCTCCCGGAGGTAACTATCGACCGAACCCGGTCGTGAAGAAAGGCCACTCGGCATTGGCACCGACGACGAGCGAGACGAGTCGAGTGTGCGAGGTATCCAAATATCTAAATTGATAATTCGAAGGGTACTTTTTTATACCACCAGTCGCACATTCTAATCGCTGGCACAGCGGTGCCATACCCCCACCCCACCCCCACCCCTTTACCTTTCCTCACTTCCACGAGTGGCGACGCGATGCAGAGTCCGGTCGATAGCTCGGTGATACCGTCGGCCATTTATTCCCGCAACCGTAGGGGTTCGTATGGGATTCGAGCGGCCGACACGTCGTCGATTCCTCGCCGCTGCGGGCCTGGCGGCCGGGGTAGCCGGCTGTAACGCGCCGAACAGCGGGCCCGAGGGGCGAACGGACCTCGTCAACTCCACGCCGGAGTCGCCGTCCGTGTACGCCGACGTGTACAGGGACACCATCGACTCGGTCGTCCTCGTCCGCGTCTTCACCGAGGGGGGTCGGAGCGGACAGGGGTCCGGGTTCGTCTACGACGGCCAGCATATCGTGACGAACGAACACGTCGTCGCCGACGCCAGCGAGGTGCAGGTCCGGTTCACCGACGGGAGCTGGCAAGCCGCCGACGTCGTCGGTAAGGACGTCTACAGCGACCTCGCAGTGGTGCAAATCGACGAGAAACCGAGTCGCGCGACGCCGCTCGAGCTTATCGAGGGCGAGGTCGCCATCGGCCAGGAGGTCGTCGCCATCGGCAACCCCCTGGGGCTCTCCGGGTCGATCTCCTCGGGCATCGTCAGCGGCGTCGACCGAACCCTTCCGGCGGCCAACAACTTCTCCATCCCCGACGCCATCCAGACCGACGCCGCGGTCAACCCCGGCAACAGCGGCGGCCCGCTGATGACCCTCGACGGCCGCGTCGCCGGCATCATCAACTCCGGGTCCGGGGACAACATCGGCTTCGCCATCTCGGCCGCGCTGATGCGCCGGGTCGTGCCCGCGCTCATCAGCGACGGCGAGTACGAACACGCCTACATGGGTGTTCGACTGACGGACGTGACACCGCTGATCGCCGAGGCGAACGACCTCTCGAACGCACGTGGCGTCTACATGGACGAGATCGTCGACGACGGCCCCGCCGACGGCGTCCTCCAGGGCTCGACCGGGACGGAGCGCATCAACGGTACCGAGGCACCGGTCGGCGGCGACGTGGTCGTCCGCATGGGCGGCGAGCCGATCCGCTCCCAGCAGGTCCTCTCGACGTACCTCGCGCTCTCGACCAGCCCCGGCGACACCATTCCCGTCGAGGTGATCCGCGACGGCTCCCGCACCACCGTCCAGCTCACGCTCGGCAGTCGACCCGACCCCTGACCAACGGCCGTCGTCCGACTGTCATTTCCCATCTCCCGTACCGTCGCACCGATGACGCAACGAACATATCCGTCCAGTCCCGACCGTCGAGTATGCAACTGCAGGCGCGGGACCGTGTGCCGGAACTGACCGGCCTGTTGTCCGTCGTGTCGCTCGCGCTCGTGTTCGGCGCGGCGCTGAACCTCATTCCAGCCGCCGCCCTCCCCGACGCGCCCGACTGGGTGTTCGCCGCCATCCCCCACGTCAACGCCGTCCTCAGCGTCACCGCCATCGGCACCATCGTCCTCGGCGTCCGTGCGATCCGCCGCGGGAACGTGGCCCGCCACCGCCGGGCCATGCTCACCACGCTCGGCCTCTTCGCCGGCTTTCTCGTCCTCTATCTCTACAAGGTCGCGGTGAAGGGGCCGACCCCCTTCGAGGGCCCCGCCGTAATCGATCAGTTCGTCTACGTCCCGCTGCTCGTCGTCCACGTTCTGCTCGCCATCGTCTGCATCCCGCTTCTGTACTACGTCCTGTTGGTCGCGCTCACCCGTCCCGTCGCCGAGATACGGGAGTCGCTCCACCCCCGGATCGGCCGCGTCGCCGCGGCGCTGTGGCTCGTCTCCTTCGCGCTCGGCACCGTCGTCTACCTGCTACTGTACGTGCTCTTCTGAAAACGGGGGCGCTCAGTCGTCGGCGAGCTGTGGGTCGCCGATAGACGGGCGGTCCACCTCGCGGTCGGTGGTCTCGCCCTCGATGTCGTAGGGGTACTCGCCGGTCACACAGCCGAGACAGAGGTCGGCCTTGGACTGGTTCAGGGCCGCCGCGACGGCGTCGATGGAGAGATAGGAGAGGCTGTCGGCCTCGATCTCGTCGCGTATCTCCTCGACGCTCCGGTCGGCGGCGATCAGTTCGTCACGGGAGGCCATGTCGATCCCCATGTAGCACGGGGCGATAATCTGTGGTGCGCCGATCCGGACGTGAACTGCCTCGGCGCCGGCGTCGCGCATCAGCTCGACGAGCTGGGTCGAGGTGGTCCCGCGGACGATGGAGTCGTCGATCAGCGTGACCGTCTTGCCCTCGACGGTCGATTTGATGGGATTGAGCTTCATCCGGACGGCCCGCTCGCGCTCGTCCTGGGTCGGCATGATGAACGTCCGGCCGACGTACCGATTTTTCATCAGCCCCTCGGCGAACTCCACGCCGTCGGCGTTGGGGTCCTCGTTGGCCGCCTCGGCGTAGCCCGAAGCGAACGACCGGCCGGAGTCGGGAACGGGCATCACCACGTCACTGTCGATGCCGCTCTCGTCCCAGAGCTGTCGGCCGAGTTCCCGCCGGACCTCGTAGACGAGTTCCTCGTTGATGATCGAGTCCGGCCGCGCGAAGTAGACGTGCTCGAAGAAACAGTGGGCCGTGTTCTCGGCCTGGACGAGCTGGTAGGTGTCGTAGCCGGTCCCGTCGGCGTGGAGAACGACGAGTTCGCCGGGCTTTACGTCCCGAATAAGTTCGCCGTCCAGCGTGTCGATGGCCGCCGATTCGGAGGCCAGGGCGTAGCCGTCTTCGAGTTCGCCGATACAGAGCGGCCGATTGCCCTCGGGGTCGCGCACGCCGAGCACGGTGTCGTCGTGCATGATCGTCAGCGAGTACGATCCGTGGATGCGCGACATCGTGCGTTTGACCGCGCGCACGAGGTCCTCTTCGAGGAGGTTCCGCGCCAGGTCGTGCGCGATGACCTCCGTGTCGCCGTCCGAAGTGAACGCGTGGCCGAGATTCGCGAGCTGATCGCCCACCTCGTCGGCGTTGACGAGGTTACCGTTGTGGCTCAGGCCGAGCGAACCGCTCTTGAACGACACGGAGAACGGCTGTGCACAGGGGGCGTTGACGCTGCCGGCGGTCGGATAGCGGACGTGCCCGATGCCCTGCGTGCCGTTCAACTGCTGGAGGTCCTCGGGACCGAAGGCGTCACCGACGAGCCCCATCCCCACGTGGGAGTGTTGCTGGAAGCCATCGTGGGTGACGATCCCGGCCGATTCCTGGCCGCGGTGCTGGAGGGCATAAAGGGAGTAGTAGAGAGGTCGGGCGGCGGCTCGGTCCTCCAGAGAGATTCCGACGACGCCGCACTTCTCTTGCATTCTATTCGCCGGCCTTGTCCTGCCAGGCGTAGTCACGACGCTTCGCCGATTTCCCGAAGCCACACGAAGAGCAGACCTTCTTTTTCGTGTGGTAGGATTTCTCGCCGCACCGTCGACACGGTACGTGGGTGGTCGTGTTCTTCTTGCCCTGGCTCGGAGTTCCTGCGCCAGTCATGGACTAATCGAGACGACGTTGTCGCCGCGTATAATCGTTGTGTCTTCCCCCTCGTCGATGACCAGGTTCATATGCTGGTCGTAGCCGCTGAGTTCCCCCTCGTAGACTTCGCCGCCTTTCAACTGCACCGTCACCACGTCGCCGAGCGATTCCTCCAGCACGTCGAGCGGTCGTCCAGTCATAGGCGAAAGAGCTATCGACGCACCTATAAACGTACCGCTCCAGTCTCGCGATCCCGGACTGGTTCGGGGGACGGGGCCAGGGCTAAGACCTACAGCGACACCTCGAACGGCGCCAGGTCGGCCGCTCCGTCCGCGAACGTCGTCACGAGGTCGACGCCCGCGGTCAGGTCCTCGGTGTCGATTACCTCGACCGGCGTGTGCATATACCGCGTCGGCACCCCGACGTTGACCGAGGGGATGCCGCCCTGCTGGACGAAGATGGCGTTCGCGTCCGTCAGCGTGCTGTTGCTCGCGGCCTCCATCTGGACGTCGATGTCGCCCTCGTCGGCCGCCGCCCGGAGCGCCGCGACCAGTTCGGGGTGGTCGGGGCGCCCGCGCCGCACGGACGGCCCGCCGCCGAGTTCGACGCCCGTGTCCATCTTCCCCGGCAGGCCGGGCGTGTCCGTCGCGTGAGTCACGTCGACCACCACGGCGGCGTCCGGGTCCAGGTCGAAGCCCACCATCTGCGCGCCGTTCGCGCCGACCTCCTCCTGGACGGTACTCACGGCGTACACCGTCGCGTCGACGTCCCGCTCGGCCGCGCGGCGGAGCGTCTCCGCGGCCGTCCAGACGCCCGTCCGATTGTCCATCGCTCGCCCCGTCAGCCGCGAGCCCTGGAGGTCGTGGACCGTACTCGCGACCGCGATCGGGTCGCCGAAGTCCACGAGGGCGGCAGCCGCGTCCCGGTCGTCGACCCCGATATCGACGTACTGTTCGCTGATCTCCGCGACCTCGTCCTCGTCCCCGTCCCGGAGGTGGATGGCGGTCTGTCCGATGACGCCGTGGACCGGCCCCTCGTCGCCGAGGACGGTGACGTGCTGGCCCCGCGAGACCGTCCGGTCGGTGCCGCCGGCCCGCGCGAGGTGGAGGTAGCCGTCGTCGTCGATACGGCGGACGACGAACCCGATCTCGTCGCCGTGACCAACCACCGCGACCTCCGTGTCGCCCCCCTCGTGGACCGCGACGGCGTTGCCGTAGGCGTCCGTCCGGACCTCGTCGGCGAACGACGCCACGTAGTCGACCCAGACCCGCTGGGCGGCCGCCTCGAAGCCCGTCGGTGCCTGCGTTTCGAGCAACTCGGTCAGAAATTCTCGTGCGCGCTCGTCCATGCCGGAGTGTCCGGCGGCAGCGACATGAAGGTGGTCCCGTGCCGCGAAGACGGGTCGGCGTCGGTACCGGGTCCGTTCCCCCGAACCACTAAACACCGGGGCGCCGAAGCTGTTGCATGGTCGAAATAACGCTGTTCGAGGTCCACGTCGATGACGCATCGTTCGACGCGAACGCCGAAGCCATCGCGAACGCGCCGCTGAGCGGGCTGGCGAGCCTGCTGGGGCGCGATAGCGAAGAGGACGACGAGAGCGAGCCACCGACCGAAACGAGCGACGCGCCGTCGGGTGCGGCCGCGGAGGAGGAGACCGCGGCGTCGGGCGGCCGACCAGGGCCGAGCGTCGGGAAACTCCTCCTGCTCGTCGTGGCGCTCGCGGTGGCGGCGGTCGTCGCGCGACGCGTCGTCGGTGGCGGCGGCGACGAGACAGCCGTCGCCGAGGACGAGGAACCCGAGATCGCCGAGATAGACGTGGGCGAATAGGGAGAAGACATTTGAGCGGCGCCCGCCTCCGACCTGTATGGGTCTCTATCGCAGTATGCGGGCAGTGACGGGGGCGTCCGGGGACGGCCCAGTCGACTGGACCGCGGTCGCCGAGGCCGCCAAAGCGTCGACGGAACCGGGCGACCTCGACCTCTCGGCGGCACAACGGGAGGGCTACGCTTCCGACGTTCGCGACGCTCGCGCTCGCGTCCGCGAAGTCGCTGGCGTCGAGTTCGACGTGCCCGAGACCGTCGAGATACAGAACCGACACCACTGGATCGACGCTAACATCGACACCTTCGGCCGGGTTATGGCGCCCCTCGAGGAGCAGGTCGGCCTCATGCCGGGGCTGGCCCGCGTCGCCAACACCGGCTCGATGTCGCTGGCGCTCGCCTTCCTCGGGAACAACGTCCTCGGGCAGTACGACCCGCTCTTGCTCGCCGACACCGACGACCACGCGCTCTACTTCGTCCACCCCAACATCGGCAAGGTGGCCGGGATGCTGAACGTCGAGGAGCCGCGCTTCCGCCGCTGGATCGCCTTCCACGAGGTGACCCACGCAGCCGAGTTCGGCGCCGCGCCGTGGCTCGCCGACGAACTCGAATCGGATCTGGAGACGGCCATCGCCGCGCTGACGGACGGTCGGCTCGACCGTGACGCGCTCGCGAGCCTCGACACCACGATGACCGCGGTCGAGGGTTACGCCGAGTTACTCATGGACGAGGCCTTCGACGGGGAGTACGCCGACCTGCGCCGGAAGCTCGACGAACGCCGGAGCGGACGGGGGCCGGTCGCCAAACTCGTCCGGCGACTGCTCGGCCTCGGGATGAAGCGCCGCCAGTACGAACGCGGCAAGGAGTTCTTCGAGGCCGTCGCCGCGGAGCGCGGCGTCGAGGCCGCAGGCGCCGTCTGGGACCGCCCGGAGAACCTCCCGACCGACGCCGAACTCGACGACCCGAAGCAGTGGCTCGCGCGGGTGCAGTAGCGCCGTCGAGAGACGGACCGCTCAGCGACGGCGGCCGCCCTGGTTCCCGGTCATCGCGGTCCCTTCGGGGAAGAGGTACCAGACGAGGAGGCCGCCGACCACGAGGCCGCCGACGACCGCGCCGGCGATGATGGGGAGCGACGGGTCGCCCTGAAGCGTGATCAGGCCCGCCGAAACACCGATCAGCACGGTGATGCCGACTTTCACGCGGAACGCGAACGAGGAGCGCTCCTCGTCGGAGATCGGGCCGACCATCAGATGGCCCGTGCGGTGCTGACGTGCATCCCGACGAATCTGGGGTCGGGCGTGCGGTTTTCCGTCGTCGATTCCTGGCCGCTCCCGGCGCCGCGGGCTTCGAGCGTGCCGCTCCAGCGCGTGTCGAACTCCAGTCGGCGGTCGCGCTCGGTGTCGGTCCAGGCCAACCGGACCTCGTCCGCGAACCAGGCGTGGCAGTCCCGCGCCGTCACGCGCAGCGCGTCGCTCTCGACGCGCCAGTCGCTGGTCGTCTCGGTCTGTGCTCGGAGCCCGGCCGCGATCTCCTCGGCCCCGACGAGCCGTTCGGAAACCCCAAACTTCACGCCCGCATCGGGGGCGAAGAAGGGGGCGAGGGGCTCGCCGGCACGGAGCGCGGCGTAGTACTCCCGAATCGTCGCCTCGGCGTCCATACGCGGCCGGACGCTCCCGGGGAACTTACCGAATGCGGTTCGTCGTCACCCCGGTCGCGTCGGGCGGCGCTGCTCACTGGAAGCCGCGGTCGACGCTCTCGTCGACGAGGTCGTCGAGCTCCGCGTCCAGCAGTTCCTCGGCCTCCTCGAACGTGTCGGAGAGGTCGTCGACCTGCTCCGGGCGGTCGTACAGGTCGATCTCCGCCGGCCCGTACGCGGGGCTGTCCAGCGTCTCCATCACGTCCTCGAACAGGTCGTCCGGACTCGTCGGTGCGTCGGCGTGGGCCTGCACGACCTCGCCGAGTTCGCGGGCCGTGTCCTCGGCCTCGTCCTCGGGCACCGGCGACTGGACGCCGAAGTGGCCGTCCCCGTCCTCGGGGAAGAGGGAGTCGAGGTCGTCGTCGATTTTGCGGGCGACCTGGCCCCCGACGCCCTCCACCTGGAAGGGGTTCTTTGCGTAGGTCTTCAGCTGGAAGACCCCCGCCTTCGGGTGGCCGATGTAGAGGTCCTCGCCGATCCCGTTCGCGCGGTCGCCGCCGACCGCGCGCCAGCCGGCGGGGTCCGCGTCGCTCTCGACGACGTCTTCGAGGATGTCCTGCCAGTCCCTGACGCGCATGCTATACAGCGATTGGTGTGGGAGCGGAAAGAACGTGTCGGTACTCAGCCGGAGGCGTTCCGACCGTCGAGGGCGTCGTTCTCCGGCTCGAACGTCTCGCGCGCGAAGATGATCGGCTGGGTCGCCTGGTTGCGGTAGGCGTTGAGCGCGCGGATGCGCTTGATGTGGTACCAGCCGTAGGTGTCGCCGTCGGGACGGACCACTTCCAGTTCGACCCGCTCCGGGTCCCAGTCGCGGTAGGCGAAGGCACCGTAGGTCACGACGGTTCGCGCGAACCGCTGCTCCAGCAGCGTCCGGTTCTCGGTTTCGGTCTCCAGGGTCACGAAGACCGTCCCGCCACGGCGCGTGAGTTGCGTGACGGTCCCGTTCTGGACGCTACCGAGGCCCGCTCCGAACTGGGTGAGGTTGTCGCTGATGTTCGCGATGGATCCGTTCGCGTACACGCGGGCGCTCGCACCGTCGAGTCGGGTCCCGAGCCAGGAGTCGGTGAACACCTCCTGTGTCCGGAGGCGGTAGCCCCAGTAGGCCGGCATCCGGTAGCTCGACACCGGGGTGCCGTCCTCGGTGACCGCCGTCGCCTCCATCGCGGTCGCGTTCCACGACGCGTTCGAGTGCCAGGTGTCGTTGACCAGCGTCGCGTACGCCTGCGCGACGCGGAATCCGCGGCGACTCACACCCGACCCGTCGTTCTGGACCTCGTAGACGACGTTGAACGTCCCGTTTCGGGTAGCCGCGACCCTGACCGGCACGTCGTTTGCCTCGGCGAGTTCGAGGAACCGCCGGTCCTGGGCGGTCCGCGGGTCGACGCCGCTCGACCCGGCGGAACCCGGCGGGGTCGCCGTCCCGCCGGTGTCGGTGGTGGGCTCGGGAGACTGGTCGGACGCGAGCGTCTGCTGTGGCGCCGTGGTCGTGGTTCCGCCGCCCCCGTTGCAGCCGGCGAGCACGAGGAGGGCGGCGAGGAGGGCAGCGCGAAGCACGTTCGTTCGCATGTGTCCGGCCATGGAAACCCACGCGGTATAAGCTAGTTGGCTCGCGCCGGCGATCGTGACAGGGCTATGGTACCTGCCACGTAGTGGGTGGTCACGCTCACCCGGACCCCTCCACCGGACGCGTGTACCACCACGCCCAGAGGACCAAGACCGCCTGGAGCGGGAGACGTGCCCAGACAGCCAGGCTGGCGAGCACCCGTGTCGATCCGGTTACCTGGCCGACGACGACGTCACTGGTCGCCATGTAGACGTTCGCCGGAAAGATAGCGAGCAGGAGTGCAACGAGGCCCCAGGCCGACAGGCGACGCGTGCGCGGGACGAGGACGCCCAGACCGAGCGCGATCTCCGCCAGCCCGGAGAGGTACGCGAGCGCGATTGGCTCGGGGAACGCGGGCGGAACGACGCCGGCGTAGGTCTCCGGGACGAGGAAGTGCAACACACCGGCAACCACGTAGAGTGGCCCCATCACGTACAGGAGCGGTCGCTTGTACCGAGCGAGTGTGCCGTCGCTCCGTTCGACCCCGTCGGTCATGTCGTCGAGGCGTCGGGGCCGGGCGGAGAAAGCGTTGTCGACGGATCGGGCTGGACGGACGGTAGTCGCGGCGTTGCCGCGGGACCGACAGTTTTGTGCACGGCTCACGAGCGGTCCCTATGGAGTACGAGGTCGTCGACGTGGCCGAGGTGGAAACGATCGACATGAACGCCCTCGACGAGTTCCCACAGGGTCACAAACAGCTCACCGCCGCGCTCGGGCTGGAGGAGTCCCACCTCAACGTCTGGTACTACGAGCCCGGCGACCGCACGGCGTACCACGCCCACCTCGAACAGGAAGAAGTGTTCTACATCCTCGAAGGGGAGTTCGAACTGACGCTCGGCCCACCCGAGGAGACGGAGACGAAGCGAGTCGGACCGGGGACCGTCTACGCGGCGGGACCGGAGGTCGGACACGGGCACGAATACGTCGGCGACGACCGCGGGGTCGTGCTCGCAATCGGCGCGCCACCGGTCGACGACACGTTCAGGGACCCAGCGTCGCTGGGGGAGTGAGAGCGACAGCACGACCCGGCGACGTCCGCGGGCACCGACAGCGTTTTTCCGCCGGCGCGTCTGCGAGTGGGTGTGCATTTGCGCGGCCCGGTCGTCGACGTGGACGACCAGCGGACGGTCGAGACGAGCAACGGGCAGACCGACCTGGCGGAGGTCAGTATGCGGCCCGACGAGGGACGTGGCGACCCCGTGACCGTGACGCTGTGGGGGAAGTGGACCGAGACGGCAGCCGTGCTCGAACCGGGGATGGAACTGCTCGTCACCGACCCCGAGCGCGACGAGTTCCGCGGGGAGGTGCAGTACTCGACCCAGCGCGAGTCTATGGTCGTCGTCGAACCCGATTTCCTCGTGGACGTGACCGACGTGCGGTCGTGGGTGCAGTGCCCGCGGATGTACTACCTCAACAAACTCGGCGGGGTGCCGCTGGCATACCCCGTCGTGAAGGGGACCATCGTCCACGAGGTCTTCGGTGACCTCCTGCGGGGCCGGGACCTGGACGAGGCCGTCGCGGACCAGGTGGCCGAAGCCGGCCTCGAACTCGGGATTCTCGGCCGCGATCCCGACGAGGTGGCCGAGGAGGTGCGGGCGAACGCCAGCGCCATCGAGGGCTGGTTGAACCAGGGGACGCTGACCGAAGGCGACGGAGCGGCTGCAGCCGCGAACAGTTCGGAAGAGGACTTCGGCCCCGCGGAGAGCGACTGGCGCTCCGAGCAGACGCTCGTCTCCGAGACCTACGGAATCAAGGGCCGCGCCGACGCCGTCCGCCGCGGGTCGCCGGTCGAACTCAAGACCGGGAAGAACACGAAGCGAGAGCCCCGCTTCCACGATAAAGTGCAGGCGGCGTGTTACGCCCTCGTCCTCGGGGAACACGGCGATACGCCGCCGGACACGGGGACCCTGCTGTACACCAAGAACGCGGCCGTCGAGCGGACCGAGGAGACCGGCGACCTCTCGCCGGCCAAGGACTTCTCCATCGGCGGCGGCTTCCTCGCGTACGTCCTGCGCCAGCGCAACGAAATCGCCGCGATGGAGTTCGATTCGGGCGTCCCGACGGGCTACGAGGCCGACGCCAAGTGCGAGTACTGTTTCGAGCAGGACACCTGCATGGCCGTCTCCGGGCGACTCGACCAGGAGTCCAAGGCCGGACAGGTCGGCAGTCCGGTTCCCGAGGCGGAACGCGAGTACTTCGACCGCTTCTACCGCGCCATCGAGGCCGAACGGCGGGCGATCCACCGCGAGTACGCGAAGCTCTGGCGACAGAGCGGCCGGGAGCGGGCGAACGACGACCGCGCGCTGATCGACCTCGAACCGCTCGGCCACCAGCAGATCGAGGGGGGCCGCTGGGAACTGCGGGCACGCGGCACCGGCGCCGTCTCGAAGATACGAGAGGGTGACGTGGTACTCGCCAGCGACGGCCACCCGGTCCGAGGGACGGCGGAGCTGGCCCGCGTACAGCAGTTAGGCGACGAGATCGTCGTCACGTCGGACGAGCCGGTCGACCTCCGGCGGCTGGACGTGTACCCCTCCGAGATCGGCGCCGACCGGATGCTCACCGCGCTCCACGACGCCGTGCTCAAACAGCCCCCGGAGCAGAAGGACGTGCTGTTCGGTCGGCGGGACCCTGCGTTCGGGACGGACGACACGGTCTACATCGACAACAACGACGCCCAGAACGAGGCCGTATCGCTAGCGACTCGTGCGGAGGACTTCGCGCTGATTCACGGCCCCCCCGGGACGGGGAAGACCTACACGCTCGCCCGGACGGTGCGGGCGCTGGTCGAGCGGGGCGAGCGCGTCCTCCTGACGGCGTTCACCAATCGGGCTGTCGACAACGCGCTCGAAGCCCTCCGCGAGCAGGGGTTCGAGGACTTCCTGCGGGTCGGGACCGAGACGGGCGTTCGCTCGGATATGCTCGACGCCAGGCTGGCGGAACGGGGCGACCCGGACGAACTCGCGACGGAACTGCGGGAGACGCCTGTGGTGGCGGCGACGACGGCCTCCTGTGGGTCGACGGTGATGCGCGAACAGGAGTTCGACGTTGCCATCGTCGACGAGGCGGGCCAGCTCACCGAACCGGGGACGCTGGGCGCCCTCAATATCGCCGACCGATTCGTGCTCGTCGGCGACCACCAGCAACTCCCGCCGGTCGTCCAGGCGGAGGCGGACCCGGACGACGACGCGACCGCCGACCTCACGCGCTCGCTGTTCGAGCGCCTCATCGACGACCACCCAGAAGCGTCGGTGATGCTCGACCGCCAGTACCGGATGGCCCAGCGCATCCAGGCGTTCGCGTCCCGGGAGTTCTACGACGGCCAATTGCGGCCGGCGACGGCGGCGGTCGCGGGGCAGCGGATCGACGACCTCGGCGGCGTGACGCTCGACGCCCTCCCCGCTCACCTCCGGGACTCGGTGGCGTTCGTCGACCCCGACGGGACTGCCCACGGCAACACGAACCCCGAAGAAGCGGCGGCCGTCGTCGAGACCGTCCAGTCGTACCTCGACGCAGGGGTCGCTCCCGAGGACGTCGGCGTCATCGCCCCGTACCGCGCACAGGTCGCAGAGATCGGCTCACGAGCACCCGACGGCGTGACCGTCGACACCGTCGACCGCTTCCAGGGCTCCTCGAAGGAGGTCATCGTCGTCTCGTTCGTCGCCACGGAAGACCTCGACGGCCCCATCTTCGAGGACTACCGGCGGATCAACGTCGCGCTCACGCGGGCGAAGAAGTCGCTCGTCCTCGTCGGTGACGCGGACGCGCTCGGGACCGATCCCGTCTACGACCGGATGGTCGAGTGGGCACGGTGAGTTTTTCAGGGTGGCGACGCGAGCGGCGAGTATGGTCCCCTTCGCCACCCCCTCCAGACGTGTCGGACTCGCACTCGTCGTGATCGCGGCCGCGTTCGTCGGCCTCGCCCAGCCGTCGGTCAACGACCTCCCCGGCTTCTCCGACCACACCGGTCCGACCGAAGCCAGCGTGACGAACCTCGAACGCATCGAGACGGGCTGTGCGGACGAGATCGCGACCCGTGGGTCGACCTCTCTCACCGGCGGCAACTACGAGAAGGTCACGTTCGTCGAAACAGCCCGGACCGACGCCGACCTCTCGGCGCGGGTCGAGCGGACCTCACCCGCAGGGACGGACCTGAGCACGTTCCGGGTCCACGTCGAGTCCCACGCCGACGGCCCGGCGAACGAGAGCTGTGAGACAGGTGTCCTCTACCGGATCGAGGTCGAGACGAGCGGCGGATCGCCGGAGGGGTTCCTGCCCGACGCACACGGCACGCGCATCCTCTGGCTCCAGAACGGCGCGGTCGACGGCTGTTCCTCCTCGGTGACGAGTCCACTCGACGCCGAGTGTAATCGGTTCATGACCGACTCGGTCGACCGGACGTGGGCCAACGCAACGGGCTAGGCGACGGCCATGCTGACGGAGGCGTTCGTCGCCGAGTGGACGGTGACCCAGTACTGTTCGGCCGTGTAGACGGTCCGGTCGAAGACCACGGTCCCGTCGACGCGGACGACGACCCGGCGGTGTTCCGCGTTCGGTCGCTCGCGCGGGACGTCGAACTCCGCGTCCGGTTCGAGCGTTTCGTTCACGGTCCGAACGGCCGAGCCGTCGTTCAGGTCGAGGACGGCGACGGAGACCTCGTGTGGCTCGTCGCTGTCGGACTGCACCTCGACGATCTCGTCCATCACGAGCGGGTCCGGCGTCGGTGCCGCCGTCGTGGTCGGTTCGGTGGTCGTCGGGGCGGTCGTCGTCCGGACCTCGGTCGTCCTGTCACCGGGCGGCGCCGTCGCGGGCGGGCCGGACAGACAGCCGGCACCGAGACACAGCGCCACGGCGAGGAGGGTGAACGCGTATCGTCCCATCTCGCCAATGGGTTCGAGACGGGGATTTGAACGGCTTCCGGAGGTTCAAACATCCGTTTGACCCAGGACCGATACGCTCTCCCGGGGCGCGGCCGAAAGAGGCACATGGTCGAACTCCCGCTCGGGGACGACCGGATCGCGGTCTCGCTCCCCGACTGCGACGTGACGGTGGCCGAACCGCCTGGTGGGGAGTCCGTCGACGTCGGCGCGGCGGCCGAGCGCGCGGTCGCGGACCCACACGGTCCCGCGCTGGCCGAACTCGCCGACCCCGACGACCTCGTGACGGTCGTCGTCACCGACGTGACCCGCGCGACGCCGGACGACGTGCTCCTCGACGCCCTGCTGGCCGATCTCGAACGCGCCGGCGTCCCCCGCGAGCAGGTGACGGTACTGCTGGGGCTGGGCCTCCACCGGCCGATGACCGACGACGAAATCGCGGCGGGACTCGGCGAGCACGCCGACCTCGCCCGGAACCACGACCCCGAGGAGACCGTCGAGGTCGGTCGGGTCGACGGGACCCCCGTCCTGGTCCACGAGCGGGTGGCCGACGCCGACCTCGTCGTCTCGACGGGGATGGTCGAACCCCACCAGTACGCGGGCTTTTCCGGCGGGGCGAAGACGGTCGCCATCGGCGCGGGCGGCGAGCCGCTGATCCGCTACACGCACGGCCCCGAGATGCTGTCCCGGGAGGGCGTCAGGCTGGGCCGCGTCGACGGCAACCCCTTCCGCGACGCGGTCGACCGCGCCGGCGACGAGGTCGGACTGGACTTCTGTCTCAACGTCACCCACGGCCCGGCGGGGTTTTTCGGTGCGAGCGCGGGTCAGCCCCGCGTCGTCGTCCGCGACCTCGCGGCGACGGCCCGCGACGCGCTCTCCGTGCCCGTCGACCGGGAGTACGACACCGTGGTCGCGGGCGTCGGCGCGCCGAAAGATGCCAACCTCTACCAATCGACGCGGGCCGCGACCTACGTCGCGCTGGGAGACCGGGACCCGCTCGCGCCGGGCGGCGACATCGTCGTCCCCGCTCGCCTGCCGGAGGGCGCCGGTGAGGGGGCGGGCGAACGGCGCTTCTACGAGCGGTTGTCGACAGCGACCGACACGGAAACGCTCTACGAGGAGATGCGAGCGGGCTACGAACCCGGCGCACAGCGGGCCTTCGTCGTCGCGCGCGTCCTCCGCGAGTACGGAATCACCGTTACGAACAGCGACCATCCCGAGGTCGTCGAGGAGTGTCAGATGGACGCCGCGCCGACGGTCTCCGAGGCCGTGGAGCCGGGCAGCGACGTGCTGGTCGTCCCCGAGGCGCTCGATACGCTCCTCGTCGAGCCGTGAGAGGGAGAAAGGGGTGGCTTCGGTGGCGCAGGACCGGCCCGCTCAGTCCATGTCGACGGTCGTGTCCGACTGAATCCAGGCCTGCTCGTTCCGTGAATCGTAGATGACGACGTCGCCGTCACCGGTCTCGCGACCGACGTACCGGCCGTCCGCCGATTCCTCGCGTGGCATTGCGTTCGATGATATACGGTATGTGAGAACATATCAATCTACCCCTTCGTTCCGGTTTAATATGTACGAAACTAACGTCCGACGCTGATTTCCTTAACGATAGTAACTGAAAGAACCTGTCGGGCCAACGACGTTCGTAGCTCAGGCGGAGGGGGCGTCGGCGATGTTCGCTCGGATGCGGCGGTCGATCTCGTCTTTGGACTGGTCGCGCTCGTGTTTGGTCGCGACGCGGCCGTGGACGAGTTCGAGCAGGTCGAAGGCGGCGAGCAGTTCCCGGGCCGATTCGCGGTCGAGGTCGAACCGTTGTTGCACGTCGTAGAGAGTGTCCGCCGTCTCGACGCAGTCCCGAAGGTCGCCCAGTCGGAGGTCGTCCGGGAGCGACAGATCGGCGGGGACGAGGTCCTGGAGGGCAGCCCCGTCGGTCAGGACCGACGGCGTTTCCTCGTCCGCGGACTCGTCGGCCGACGCCTCCCCGGTCACGGGGTCGTGAATCCCGTGGCGAATCATGTGCCTGCGAACGGTCTGTGCGGACACGTCCGCGTCGAGCGCGTCCCGCATCGCCGGGAACGTGTCCTCCGACTCGTAGACGCTCGTCAGTTGCTCGGGATCCCTGTAAGCCGGCGGGCCGTCCTCGCCGTTCTCGGCTGCGCTCCGGTGGACCTTCGTCCGGTGGACCTTCATCCCCGGTTCGCTCTCGAAGGTCGCCGCACAGTCGGGTTCGGGACATTCGACCACGCCGTCATCGTTCGTCTCGGCGTCCGATACCGCCGCCGGTTCCGAGTCCGGCGCGGGTTCGACGTCGGTCGATCCCGTCCCCGTATCGGCAGCGCCAGCCTCGTCCTCCGCCGATCCGTCGGGGTCGGGAACGCTCCCCTCTGGGTCCTCGAGCGTCCCGTCGACCGTGATGTCCGTGCCCTGTACTGCCGGTTCGACCGCGATCGAGAGTTCGACCGTCGCGTCCACTCGGTCACCAGCCGAGTCGGAGTCGATAGTCGCGTCCCGTACCTCGACGTCCGCCCGCTCTAGCTCGTCGACCACGTCCGCCAACCGTCTGAGTCCACTGCTGAGTGTCATGCCTGTTCCGCTCGGCGGATGTAGACGATTGACGAATATATGTCTCCCGGCCCGTTATCGGCCTCGAAAACGTCGTTTCCACGCTTCGAGCAGCTCGTTTCGAGGGTTTAGCGTTCGATGTAACGACAAACTGGTAAGTGATCGGCAATCGTCGAATCAGCTACCGGAGACGACCGGGCCCGCGCCGTCCTCGTCCTCGATTTCGTCGAGGACGCGCTCGTGGAACTCCTGAAGGACACGGCTCTCGTCCTCGGCGAGGACCACGTCGCTCGCCATCAGCGTCGCGAGTCCGAACGCGCGCGGCGAGGGTGTCTCGACGCGGCGGGCCGTCACCGTGACGTCGCCCGTCTCGACCTTCGAGAGTACCGACTCGATGCCGCCGACGTTGAGTTTGTCCTCGAGGAGTTCCCGGTAGGTCTCCTCGATGACCGCGAAGTCGTCGAGGCCCTCGGCGAACCCGAGCAGCATATCGCTCGAGACCTGTTGTTGACTCGCGGACTTCTCGGTCCCCTTGTAGCGTTTGAGGATCATCAGCGCCCGCGTGGCGTTGATGCGGAAGTACCGCTTGAGGAGGTCAGTCCCGGACAGTGACGCCCTGAGGTCCGCTCGGACGGCCGACGGGTCGATATCCTCGACGACGCCGACGAGGTCGACCTTCCGGTTGAGCGGCATCGAGAGCGTGAAGCCGTGGTCCGCGACAGCCACCCCGACGTTGGCGTTCGCTTCCTGTGCCACGCGGTAGGCCAGGAGCCGCGAGAAGCCGTCGTTGAACCGCCGCCCGTAGTTCGAGTGAACGTAGTATCTGCGTTCGTACTCGCCGCGGTCCAGCTCCTCCTCGACGACCAGCCGCTCGTCAGTGCTGACGCTCTCCGGGCCGGCGAAGCGTATCTGCTCGGTGAACATCCGCGTGACCGCCCGCACGCTGTCGTCGTCCAGCGGCAACTCCCGGAGCCAGGCCCGGACCGCCGGCGGGCCGCCAGCATCGAAGCGGTCGAGGAGGTCCCGCTGGAAGGCCAGTATCTCCCGCCCGAGGTCGTAGGACAGCGGCAGGCGCTCCGAGAACCACGAGGGGACCGTCGGGCGCGCGCTCGTCCGGTCGACGTACACCTTCGAGCCCCGCCGGTACCGGAACGCGAAGTTCGAGCCGCCGAGGACGAACACGTCGCCCGGTTCGAGCGTGTCGAGGTACTCCTCGTCGAGGTTCCCCACCCACTCGTCGCCGCTCCGGGTGATCACGTCGCAAGTGAACGAGTCCGGGATGGTGCCGATGTTCGTCATGTAGATGACCCGGGCGAGGCGGCCCCGCTTGCCGAGGAGGTCCGCGCCGACCGAAAAGTCCGGGTAGTGGTGCTCGCCGTCCGGCGGGTCGTTCGTATCACGCCAGACCTTCGCGTAGACGTTCTTGTCTTCCAGGCCCTCGTAGTCGGCGGTGAGGTATCGCAACAACTGCTCCCAGTCGTCGTCGTAGTTCCGGTAGGGGTAGGCCCGCCGGAGGATGCCGCGGACTTCGGATTCGGGTCGCACGGCGTTGATCGCCATGCCGTAGACGTGCTGGGCGGCCACGTCCTGGGCGTTCTCCGGGACGAACACGCGGTCGACGAACCCCTCCTCGGCCTTCTTGAGCATCACCGCACACTCGACGAGTTCGTCCCGGTCGAGCGCGATCACGCGGCCCGTGACGGTCTCGCCGAGCTGGTGGCCCGCGCGGCCGACGCGCTGCAGCAGCGACGCGACGGATTTGGGCGACCCCACCTGCACCACGAGGTCGATATGAGGCATGTCGATGCCCAGTTCGAGACTCGTCGAGGTCGTCACCACGTCCAGCGACCCCTCCTTCAGCCCTTCCTCGATTCGTTGGCGCTCGTCTTTCGCGAGGCTCCCGTGGTGACAGCCGGAGTTGTCCTCGTCGTAGCCGTCGTAGCGCTCCCGGAGGTTCTGCAGGACGCGCTCGGCGCCCGACCGGGTGTTCGTGAACACGAGCGTGTTGGTGTGCTCGCCCACCAGCGAGTGGAGCTGGTCGTAGAAGCGGTCGTTCACGAGGTCCCGCGGCGTGTTGATGAGGTCGTCCGTCGGACAGGCCAGTTCGATGTCGAACTCCCGGACGAACCGCGTGTCGACGAGTTCGTACTCCCGCGGCGGGCCGCCCGGCTCCGCGCGGCCGACGAGGAACTCCGCCATCGTATCGAGCGGTTCGACCGTCGCCGAACAGCCGATGCGGGTCGGCGAGGTCTCGGCCATCGCCTCCAGCCGCTCTAGCGACACCGAGAGGTGAGTCCCGCGCTTGTTCGCCGCGAGACTGTGAATCTCGTCGACGACGACGTACTCGACGGTCCGGAGCTTCTCCTTGAATTTCGGGGAGTTCAGGAGGATCGCGAGCGTCTCCGGCGTCGTGTTGAGGATATGTGGTGTCTCGTCGAGCATCCGCTGGCGCTCGCTGTCGCTCGTGTCGCCGTGGCGGATCGCGTGTCTGAGCTCCACGTCCTCGCCGCGGTCGGCCAGTTTCCCCGTGATGCCCTCCAGTGGTACCTCCAGGTTCCGGTGGATGTCGTTTGCCAGCGACTTCAGCGGCGAGACGTAGAGGCAGTAGACGCTGTTGTCGAGACCGTTCTCGCGGTCCCGGCGGAACAGCTCGTCGATGACGGCGGTAAATGCCGAGAGCGTCTTCCCGCTGCCGGTCGGCGACGCCACGAGCGCGTTCGTCCCCTCGTGGATGAGCGGGATGGCCTCCTTCTGTGGCGGCGTGAAGAAGCCGTCGTTGCCGGGGACGAACTCGCCGAACTGTTCGACCCACCACTCCTGTACTACCGGCTCCAGGCGGTCGAGCACGTCGGCGTCGTCGATGTCGACCGTGGCGGGGTCGAAGGCCACGTCCTGCTCGGCGAGCAGGTCTCGTCCACCCATGCTGACCACGCGTTAGGGCGGGTTCCCAAAGTCGGTTCCGACCGCGGGGGATGCTCGCGACGTGAACGGGTGACCGAGGGTTGAAGGCCACGGCGGTCGGCTCGCCTGTATGCACGTCACTTTCCTCGGCACCGGGAGCGCGATGCCGACCGGCGAGCGCGTCCAGACCGGCCTCCTCCTCAATACGGGCGGCGACAGCCTCCTCGTCGACTGCGGCAGCGGCGTCCTCCACGCCCTCGAGCGAACGAACGTCGGCTACGAGGGTGTCGACACCGTCCTCCTCACACATCACCACCTCGACCACGTCTCCGACCTGCTGGTCCTGCTGAAGGCCCGCTGGCTCGCAGGCGAGGAGACGCTGACGATAGCCGGGCCGCCCGGGACCGCCGACCTCGTCGAGGACCTGCTCGACGTCCACGAGTATATGCGAGGCCGCCTCGACCTGACGCTCCGCGAACTCGACCCCGGCAGTTCGTTCTCGCTGGCGGGCTTCGAGGGGGACTCGATGGCGACCAGACACTCGATGGACTGTCTCGCCTACCGGCTCACGCATCCCGGGGACGGTGACGGAGGGCAGGACCCGCCGACCGTCGGTTACAGCGGCGACTCCGAGGCGTTCCCCGAACTGATCGACTTCTTCGACGAGACCGCCGTCCTCGCTCACGACTGCTCGTTCCCGGACGGCGTGGACGTGTCGAACCACCCGACACCGGCCTCGCTCGGCCGGGCGCTCGCCGAAGCCGACGCCGACGTCGGCCGGGTCTACCTCACACACCTCTACCCACACACCGAAGGCGTCCACGAGGAGATGCTCGACTCCATCGCCGACCACTACGACGGGGACGTACGGTTCGCCAGCGACGGCCTGTCGGTCGAAATCGAGTAAGTGCGTCGGGAGCGACGGGATCGTCGTGGTCCACACAGGACCGATGATTCGGGGCAGTTAAGACGTCACATAGATTTCTTGGTCGGAAGCGAAGATTCCCTACCGACTCCGACAACCCTAATATCCCAAAGCGACAGTATCCGATGATGAGTAAATCCAACCAAGACTGGTGGCCGGAGTTGCTCGATCTATCGGCTCTCGACCAGAACGCCCAGAAGACGGGGCCGATGGACGAGGACTTCGACTACGCGGACGCGTTCCAGGAGCTCGACTTCGAGCAGGTGAAAGCCGACCTCGAAGACCTGATGACGGAATCGAAGGACTGGTGGCCGGCGGACTACGGACACTACGGGCCGCTCTTTATTCGGATGGCCTGGCACAGTGCCGGCACGTACCGGACGACGGACGGCCGCGGTGGCGCGGCCGGCGGCACCCAGCGGTTCGAGCCCCTCGGCAGTTGGCCCGACAACGCCAACCTCGACAAGGCTCGCCGCCTCCTCTGGCCGATCAAGCAGAAGTACGGGAAGAACCTCTCGTGGGCCGACCTGATCGTCCTGGCCGGGAACGTGGCGATGGAGTCGATGGGCTTCGAGACGTTCGGCTTCGCCGGCGGCCGCGAGGACGCGTTCCAGCCCGACGAGTCCGTCGACTGGGGCCCAGAACACGAGATGGAGTCCTGGGACCGCTTCGACGAGACCGACGACCTGATGGACCACCTCGGCGCGACGGTGATGGGGCTCATCTACGTGAACCCCGAGGGCCCGGAAGGCGAACCGGACCCCGAGTGGTCGGCCGAACGTATCCGGACGTCGTTCAGCCGCATGGCGATGAACGACAAGGAGACCGCCGCACTCATCGCCGGCGGACACACGTTCGGGAAGGTCCACGGCGCCGACGACCCCGACGAACACGTCGGCCCGGAGCCCGCGGCCGCCCCCATCGAGGACATGGGCCTCGGCTGGGAGAGCGACTACGGCTCCGGCATGGGCGACGACACCATCACCAGCGGCATCGAGGGCCCCTGGAACTCCACGCCGACGATGTGGGACACCTCCTACCTCGACAACCTGCTCAACCACGAGTGGGAACCGGAGAAGGGTCCCGGCGGCGCCTGGCAGTGGACGCCCGTGGACGAGGACGAAGTCGAGAACGCGCCGGCCGCCCACGACCCCGAGGGCGAACAGACGCCGATGATGCTGACGACGGACGTCGCCCTCAAGAAGGACCCCGATTATCGGGAGATCATCGAGGAGTTCCAGAACGATCCGATGGAGTTCCTCGACGCCTTCTCGAAGGCCTGGTACAAGCTCATCCACCGTGACATGGGGCCGCCCGAGCGGTTCCTCGGCCCGGAAGTCCCCGAGGAGACGATGATCTGGCAGGACCCCCTCCCGGAGCGGGACTTCGAGCCTATCGGTGACGACGCGGCCGAACAGCTCAAAACGGAACTGCTGGACTCGGACCTGACGACCCAGCAGCTGGTCAAGACCGCCTGGGCCGCCGCCTCGACCTACCGCGACAGCGACAAACGCGGCGGCGCCAACGGCGCTCGCATCCGGTTCGAGCCCCAGCGTAGCTGGGAGGTCAACGAGCCCGCCGAACTGGAGACGGTGCTCTCGACCCTCGAAGACATCAAGGCGGAGTTCAACGACTCGCGCTCGGACGGGACGGCCGTCTCGCTGGCCGACCTCATCGTCCTTGGCGGTCACGCGGCCGTCGAGCAGGCCGCGGCGGAGGCCGGCTACGACGTCGACGTGCCGTTCGAGCCGGGTCGCGTCGACGCCGAGGAAGAGTGGACCGACGAGGAGTCCTTCGAGGCGCTCAAGCCGACAGCCGACGGCTTCCGGAACTACGTCGGCGAGGAGTTCGCGGAACTCGACCGCAAGCCCGAGGAGCAACTGGTCGACAGGGCCGACCTCCTCGACCTCACGCCCGACGAGATGACGGCGCTGGTCGGCGGCCTGCGCACGCTCGGCGCGACCTACGGCGACTCCGACCGCGGCGTCCTCACCGACGATCCGGACTCGCTGGACAACGACTTCTTCGTGAACGTGCTCGACATGGGGTACGAGTGGGAGGAAGCCGGCGAGGACGGGAACACGACCGTCTACGAGGGCTACGACCGCGAGACCGGCGACGTCGCGTGGGAGGCGACTCGCTTCGATCTCGTCTTCGGCTCGAACTCACGGCTCCGCGCCCTCTCGGAGGTCTACGCGGCCGAGGACGGCGAGGAGGAGTTCGTCCAGGACTTCGTCGACGCCTGGAGCAAGGTCATGACGCTCGACCGATTCGACCTGGAGTAACTCACCTCGCCCGTCCGGAACGGGTTTTCAGACTCGTTCGAGCGAAATCCGAAATTCTGCGCCGCCGTACTCGCTTTCCTGCACGCTGATATCGCCGCCGTAGGACTCGGTGAGTGCCTTCGCGAACCCGAGCCCGAACCCGGTCCCGTCGCTATCGGGGCCTTTCGCCCCCATCTCGAAGAGCCGGTCCGTGATGGCATCGGGGATACCGCTCCCGTCGTCGGCGATGTGGACCGTCACGCGGTCGGTGCTTTCGGTGACCGAGACGCGGACGTGCACCTCGCCGTCGTTGTGGACGGCGGCGTTCGAGATGACGTTCGTGAACACCGAGTCGAGGAGGTCACCGCCGAAGACGCGGTACTCGAAGGCCTCGGGGTCGTACTCGACCGTGAGGGGCTCGTACTGCTCCCGAGCGGTCGTGACGACGTCGTCGAGGATCGCGCGGAGCGACCGGGCGTCGGGTTCGTCCTGCTGTTCGAGCGTGGAGACGAGGTCGCCGACGCGCTCGATGAGGTCAGCCGAACTCCGGGCGGTCGTCTCGATGCGCTCGGCGTACTCCGCGGGTTCGCCCTCGACGCGTTTGCCGATCTCCCCGGCGAACGCCGCCACGACCTGGAGGTCGTTCCCGAGGTCGTGGCGCAGCAGTCGGTCGTAGAGTTCGACCATCTCCTTTCGCTTGGCGAGGTCCTGCCGGGCACGCTCCAGGCGTTTCCGGGAGCGGATGTTGCTGATCGCGGTCGCGGCGTGGGAGGCCAGTATCTCCAGTGGCCGGACGACCTCGTCCCCGAACGTCGCCTCCTCGACGGTCCGGGTGATGATGATCGCGACGACCTCGTCGACGATGGTCGCCGGGACAGCCAGCGTCGCGCCCACGTCGATCTCGTCGTCGGTGCCGGCCTCGTCGCCGGTGAGCATGACGGTCTCCTTGGCCTCGTAGGCCTCCCGCGCGACCGCCCCCGGTTCGTCGTCCGGCGAGACGCCGGGGTAGGTGCTGTGGACGACGCGGAGGTCGCCGTCGACGACCTCGACGAACGTGGCGTACGGGAACTCGAAGAGGTACTGGAGCGCCTCGATGGACAGGGAGACGACCTCCTCGACGGACTCGCAGTTGTTCAGCGTCTGTCCGTACTTGTTGAGGTCGGCGACCTGTCGGGCGAAGTCCGGTTGCTCCTCGAAAGACATCGGAGTGTCAGTCAACTACCTGACTATAACGGTACCACAACAAAACGGTTGTGGAGGAAACGAACTGGAAAGTCGACTGACTGGTGGTGGCTCCCGGGTCGCCGTCGACCGGTCACTCCAGGCGATACCGAAGGATCGCGGCGATCTCCCCGAGGTTCGCCAGCTGTCGCCCGGGGTCAAACTCGCTCGAGAACACCGTCACCTCGCCGCCTTTCTGCTCGGTCGTCTCGACGATGTCGTCGACGTCGACGTCCCAATCGCCGTCGCCCCGCTCCCGCCGCAGGGCCTGGTCGAGGACGAGCAGGTGCTCGACCGCGCCGAAGTCCGCCGCCTCCGCGACCGCGTCCGGGCCGTAGACTGCCTTCTCGCCGCCGCCGATTTCGGCCATGAGTTCGTCGATCAGGTCCGCCTCCTCGGCGATGCGTGTCTCGGCCTGGACCTCGTCGACCGCGCCGCGTTTGAGCACCTCGTGGACGCCGCGGTCCCCGACCGCGCTCGTATCGACGGTCGTGATCATCTCGGGCAGGTCGGGCGCCTCGTCGGCGATGTAGTCCAGCGCGTCCTGCTTCGTGAACCCCGGCCCGGCGAGGATGATCGCGTCCACGTCGAGCCGCGAGAGCACGTCCGTCAACTCCTGGAACAGTTCCTCGCGAGGGCGTGCGTACTCGCCTTTCCCCGTCGGCGCGGTGATCGAGGCGCGTTCCTCGGTCCCGAACTGCGCGACCGTGTGGACGTGGGCCTGCCCCTCCTCGACTGTCGCGACGGCCACGTCGGCGTTCTCGGTCGCCTCGACGGCCTCGTTCAGACGGTCCAGCTGGTCGGATTTCCAGTGCTTCGTGATCTCCAGTTCCTCGCGCTCCTCGACGTTGATGGTGTGGTGGTGGCCCAGTTGGTCCTCGCGGGAGCAGTCGACGATCTCGCCGCCGACTCGCAGGCGGTTGGCGAAACGGGCGAACTCCACGTCGTCGACGGCGAGCGTGACGTACATGTGCTCGCGCTCGCCGCCCGTGTCGCGCATCTGGTCGTCGTTGCGCTGGATGCGGCGGGTCGTGTCGCCGCCGACCTCGTCGCCGGGTTCGATGATGTAGGTCAGGTGCCAGAGGTCGTCGAGCGTCTCCGGGACCACCGTGATCCGCTCGCGGCCCCCCTCGACCTGGTGTCGGTCGGCGATTCGCATACCCCACGGTCGGA
Source organism: Halorientalis marina (assembly GCF_023028345.1). GTDB lineage: Archaea > Halobacteriota > Halobacteria > Halobacteriales > Haloarculaceae > Halorientalis > Halorientalis marina. Next base: position 2,319,505 of record NZ_CP095487.1, read on the forward strand.
CGGTGTCGGGAAAGAGTCCTCCGGTTTCGGCCGTCGAACGGGCGGACCCGAGGCCACCGCTACGCCTCGAAGGACTCACGAATGGGGCCTGTACCCGCCACCGCCGCCGAACACCTAGATATACTTATATACTATAGCGGCGTTAGTATTACTGATAATCATGGCAAACGAAACCGTCGCTGGTGAGGGAGTGGCTGCGGACGAACCCGGCGGGACCGAAGTGGCCGACCGTGAGTCCGGGACGGGCCTCGACGAGAACGTCGCGGGGGCGCTCTCGTACCTGCTCGGCGTCCTGACCGGCGTGTTGTTCTTCGTCGTCGACGGCGACCGGCCGTTCGTCCGCTTCCACGCGGCACAGAGCATGGTCGTCTTCGGCGGACTGTTCGTCGCGACTATCGTGCTCAGCGTTATCGGCGGCATCGTGAGCGCCATCGCGTTCACCGGGGGCATCGGCGGCGCCATCGTCGGTGGGCTCCTGTCGCTCGTGCTCCTCGTCGTCTGGCTGGTCGTAGGCGTCGGGTCGCTCGTGATCTGGCTCTACCTCATGTACAAAGCGTACAACGGCGAGACGCCGCGCGTGCCAGTGGCCGCCGGCATCGCAGACAGGTTCGTGAACTAAAAGCTCCGTCGTTCCTGTCTCGGCGAAACCCGACGGCGGTCTCAGTTTCGACCGGCCGCCCGTATACGGGGTGTGTATCCTGCATCGAACCGGCGACAGCGAGATACGAGAGCCCCCGGTCGCGCCCTGTGCGATGCACGACTAGTCTAAATTCGAAACGCAGTCCAGCGGCAGGCACCCCCTCAGGAGTCGTCCTGGTCGGGAGTACGCAGGTCCAGGGGAACGTCCGGGTCGTGTGGGTCCTTCTCGACTGCGACACCGAACGAGACGATCGAGGAGATTCCCTCTTCCACGGAGAGATCGACCGAATGGACCTCGCTCTCGGAGAGGTGGAGGATGAACCCACCCATGAACGGGTTCGGTCCCATCGGCATGAAGACGGTCATCATGTCGTCTTCTCCGGCCGCCGTTTCGATCTTCTCCGGGGGATGCGACGTCTGGAACGCGAGTGAGTACGTCCCCTCTTTCGGGTATTCGACGAGGACGACCTCCTGGAAGTTCCGGGTGTCCCCCTCTACCAGCATCTTGCTTATCTGATCGAGGGGTCCGTAGATAGACCTGATTCCGGGGATGTGTGCAATCGTGGCGTCCAAGCCGTCCTTCAGACGGTCACCGCCGAAGCGACTTTCGGTGATCACGCCGACGAAAAAGATAGTCAGGACCAGCACGATCAGGGAGATGAGCTGGGGGACGAGGCGCGATCCCATCCCCAATCCCTCCTGAATCGGGATCACGAGCGGATTCAACAAGCCCGAAAGGAATTTGACGATGAATAGAAACAGAAACGCGGTTATCAACACCGGCAACACGATGGCAGTTCCGGTGAGAAGTGTCGTCCGGAGGTAATCGTCGACACTGGTCTTCACATTGTAACGCGACCCATCGTCATCCACCATGCGCCACTCTTGTGACCGGAGGTGGATAAAAGCAGGCAGATTTTGCTGTTTCTTGACACGGATGTTCGCATCCTCGTGTCCGTCGGGGCTGCTGGTCCGGGTCGCTCTTCCTCGAACGACCCTCACCACGGTTTGACGGGCTTTCCGTGTCCGGGCATCCCACTTTCGGTCGATGCGAGCGCGAATCGACGCTGGACGGTCCCGGTACCACCCTCGCTCGGAGGTGGGCTACACAGTGTGGTATGGCGAGAGCATCCACCACTCGTGCCCTACCGCCCGATCAGAACGCGGGACCGGATTCGAACCGGATGAAACCTCGCTCCGCTCGGTGTCCAGGGCTCGAATCCGCTGGCGATTCTGCTGCTCGCGGTTTGCTCGCAGCAGAATGCGCGGGACCGGATTCGAACCGGAGGGAGACGGTCGCTCACGTCCGTTCGCGCTGCGACTCCAAGGGTTCCAATCGGCCCTGCTCGTTCGTCGCTTCGCTCCTCACTGCGCGGGACCGGATTCGAACCGGCGGACCCCTATGGGACAGCGTCCTAAGCGCTGCGCCTTTGGCCTGGCTCGGCAACCCGCGCGCGTCCGGCGATACGTGCAGACGCGCACAAGAACGTGTCGCTCTCGGCCGGCGGTTCGCCCGTCGATACCGGGACAAGAGACATACGTAGAGGTTCCGTACCGACGACGAGTTCATGAGACGAGGTGTCGCCGCACTCGCTATCGCCCTCCTCGCCCTCGCCGGCGGTACCGTCGTCTCGACCGCGACTGCCGCGCCACAGTCCGCACCGACCTCGACGGCTCCGGCTAGCAACGCGACGGCCTCCACGACCACAGCGGCCGACACCGGGACGGCTGGCAACGCAACGGCCACGACACCGCCGACCGTCAACGTCAGCGTCAACGGTGAATCCGTCTCGGACGGCGAGTTCCGCGTCCTCAGGGACGAGACGACGGCCGTGCTCCGTGCACGGATCGAGGCCGACAGCGGCCGCTCGCTGGACACCGTCCTCGTGCAGGTCGGCGACGAGATCGTAGTGGACCCCGACGACCCCGGCGACAGCGTCACGATCAACCGCACGCTCCCCATCGGCGCCGGCAACAACACCATCAGGGTCGTCGCGGAGGACGACCAGGATCAGCTCACCTCCACGCGCTTCCTGCTCTACCTCGAACGAGTCCCGCCGGCGATGGACCTCGAAACGCCGGTTGACACCGTCCCCGACCCCTACCAGTACGAGAACGTGGTCACGAACAGGACGCTGACGAACTGGAGCGGGCGCTTCCGGGATTTGACCGGCTTCCGGGACGCGACGGTGTCGTTCGCACACCCCGGTTCAGGTGACGTGTACCGGACGTTCAGCGTCGGGCCCGACCCATCGTTCGACAAGGAGGTCCTCCTCCGCTACGGGCGCACGGACGTCCGCGTCGTCTCCACGGACACGCTCGGGAACCGCCACATCACGACGTTCACCACGCGTGTGATAGACGAGCGCGGCCCGTCTATCGACCTCGGCATCGACGAGACGCCGCTCGAATCCCCCTGGTACAACGTCAGCGCGGCCGTCTCGGACAACGTCTGGGTTCAGAACGTCTCCGTCGACGTGTTGTACCTGGGGCGGACCCCGTACCAGGAGTACGGCCGTCACTACGAGCCGGTCGAGCGCGAGCGATACAGACACTCCGGGGAACGGCGGTCGGTGTCGTTCGAGCAGGGCGTGCGACTCCTGACGGGGCGGAACATCGTCTCCGTGACGGCCGTCGACCACCTCGGACAGGAGACGGTTCGGACCTTCGAGGTGGACTACTACCCCGAGCGCGAGCGACCGCCAGCAGTCTCCTTCCTCCGGAACGCGACACGGATCGAGGGCAACGAATCGGCGTTCGTCTCGGCGGTCGTGACCGACGCGAACAGCGACCTCCGACGCGTGATCGTGGAAGTCGAGAACCTCGACCGGCGACAGTTGACCGACGTGGAGTCCTACCGGCTCGACAACGAGTCGACGTTCCTGTTCGAGCGGTCGCTCGACATCGCGCCGGGCGTCAGCGAAGTCCAGATCACGGCTATCGACGGGGAGCGGAACCTGACGACGGAACACCTCTACATCGACACGCGCGCCGGGCGGCAGACTCAGGACCCGCCGCCGGGCTACGAGGACGTCGCGAACGACACCGACGACGGCACCGTCGACCCGTCACTCCCGGACGGTCCGACGACGGCCACGCCCGACCGGCCGACCACGGACGCACCGATGACCGAGGGGACACCAGAGGGCGACGGGACGGCGACCGCGGACGGAAGTGAGGGCGGAACCGACAGCGGTGAAGCGGCCACCGCCACGCCGAGCGGTGGTCCCGCCGCCGGTGGCGGCGGGCTCCTCGCCGGCCTCACGTCGCTGCCGGTCCTCGCGGCGCTGGCCGTCGTGCTGGTCGGTGGCGGCTACTACGTCTGGATCAAACTGACCCGGGTCTGAGTCTCAGTCGTACCGCTCCCTGATGGCGGCCGCGAGGTCGTCAGGGTCCGTCGTCACGGACTCGCCGATCCCTATCTCGTCGCCGACTGTAATTTCGCCGCCAGTCTCGACGCGGGCACAGATGCCGCCGCGGTCGCCACCGAGCGCCGCCGCGACCCCCTCCTCGTCGGCCACGTCTTCGACGTGCGCACAGGGTGGGCGCGGGCGCGTCCCCACGAGTGCTGCGTCCCCGATTCGGAACCGGGTATCGAGCAGGTCGCGAAGTTCGACCCCCTCGGTGACGACGTTCCGGCGGTGGCGGCCGTCGGTGAGGTCGATGCCGGTCTCGTCGAGAATCGTCGCCAGGGCAGCCGAGTCGACGAGCGTGACCTCGCACTCGTCGAACCCCGAGTAGTAGCCAGTGCCGCGGTAGTAGCGGTCGCCTTCGAGCCCGCGGTCGGCGACGGCCCGGACCGACTCCACGGGAGCCATGGGTTCGGATTCGGCCGCGGCCAACCAGAGCCGGGTGACGGTTCCCATACCTCGACTGGGGGTGCCACGAGCAAAAGCGACTCGTCGACGGGCCGTCGGTCGTGGCGAGTCCTGGGCACCGGCAGGGTTTACAACGATTCGGGGAGAAGGGCGTGTGTGTACCGCGCGAGCGACGAAGTAGCGAACGAGGAGTGGCTCGGTGACCTCGACGAGGCGGCCGACCGCCTCGACCTCGACGACGACGCGCGGAGTCGCGCGACCGATCTGTTCCTCTCGACGGTCCCGGACGCGGACCGCTCGAAGCGCGCGACGCTCGCGACGAGCCTCTACGTCGGGGCGCTGATCGCCGGCGACCGGCGCTCGCAGTCGGCGGTCGCGGAGGCGACGGGCGTCGCTCGCCTGACGATTCAGCAGCGCTGGAAGGAGTTGCTCGAGACCGCCGGGCTGGACGCGCCGGAGTGGTGAGGCCGGGCGCGAACGCCGAGAATCAGGTATCGGGGTGGCGCGACCGCCCGTCCCGGTCCGGCGTGAGATTGCCGTGTTCGTCGATCTCACCGCTGACGATCCGCGTCGAGGAGATGATATCGCCGTCCTCGGCGTAGACGTGGTCGACGACCTCGATGTCGAGGGGGTCCATCCCGCGCTCGCGCCGGATTTCGTTGACGCGGCGGCCGCCGGTCTCGGTCTCGGGGGAGACGACGAGCACGTCGAACTGCTCCTCGGTCGCGATCCCGGTTGGCTCCTCGAGTTCGCGGATCTCGTAGTCCCGGTCGTACTCGTCGGCGAACGCCGCGAGTTCGTTTTCGAGGTCGCGCCGTCGGTCGGCGAAGGAACGGACGTAGCGGTCCTCGTCGCGCGTCTTCGGCGCGAGGTCGTCGCTCGTCAGCCCGACCGTCACGTCACCCAGTTCGAACGCGCGGTCGAACAGCGCGCGGTGCCCGTCGTGTACGGGGTCGAACGTCCCGCCCAGCGCGACCTTCATATCTCCCGGGATGGAACCCTCGTGGTTTAGTGGTGTCGGATTCACAGCGGCGACCGCGGTTTGGCTCCCACTTCTAAGGGGTCGCCCGTCGTCGAGTCGGGCATGGCACACCCACACGTCGTCGCGATTCCCGGGAGCCTCCGGGACGCCAGCCACACTCGCAAAGCACTGTCGTACGCCCTCGACGCCGCCGAGGACGCGGGCGGCGGCACGGAACTGCTCGACCTCCGGGAGTGGGACCTGCCAGTCTACGACGCCGACGCCAGCGACGCCGGCGACGCCGCGGCCTTCACCGAGCGGGTCCGGGCGGCCGATGCCGTCCTGCTCGGGACGCCGGTCTACCACGGCTCCTACGCCACACCGCTGAAGAACGCGCTCGACTACTGCGGGTTCGACGAGTTCGACGGGACGACGGTCGGCCTCCTGTCGGTCGCGGGCGGCGCCTTCCCGATCACAGCGCTCGACCACCTCCGTTCGGTCTGTCGCGCGCTAAACGCCTGGGTTCTCCCCCACCAGGCGGCCGTCCCGAAGGCCCGGAACGCCTTCGACGGCGGGCCCGACGACTGGACCTGGGCCGACGAGGAGGTGGCCGAGCGGGTCGCCGTCCTGGGCGAGCGGGTCGTCCAGTACGCGAACATCGAACCCGACCCGCCCTGTCTGGAGAGCCGGGAGAACGTCGGCGCGGACGACTGACCCGTCAGCCGGCGGCCGACCGGTGCCACCGGTTCAGGGGAGCGTTAACAGCCCGAGCGTCGCGGACCGGTCGCCGGAGTCCCAGACGACGCGGACCTGTGAACCGCTCTCGAGGCCGGAGACGTCCACGGTGACGCTGTCGCCGGCAGCGATCTCGCCTTCGAACGTCGCGTTCGCCGGTTCCCCATCGACGAGGACCGTCAGGTTCGAGCCGTCGGCGGTGTCGCCGGCCTGGTGGGTGATCGTGACCGTCTCCGCGTTCGCGTCGTACTCGAAGGCGAAGGAGATCCGTGGCGTCTCGGCGACCGTGCCGGTCGTCTGCGGTGAGACGCCGACTGCGGTGTATTCCGGGCGGCCGCGAACGGGCGTGACCTCGGAGAACGGTCTGTCGAGGAGCGACCCGAACGGGAACTCCATGTCCCCGCTCACGGGCACGTCGTACGTGACCGTCGCCCGGTAGACCCCCTCGGCGCGCTCGGTGAACGAGGCCTCGCGGCTGTCGAGGTCCATCTGTCGCCCGCCGCCCCAGACGACGTAGTGACTGTCGTGGGCGTTCCGGTAGGTCTCGTCGACGTAGAACCACAGCTCGAACCGGTCGGCCGCCTCGTCGTAGACCGGCGTCGCGAACGCGTGCTGGGCGCCGTCCGTCGGGTCGAGCGTCGGTCCGACTTCGAGTGGGGGTCCCGAGGGCGTCGGCGTCGGGGAAGAACTGCCACCACTCTCGCCACCGCCGTTGACGGGGACGCCGTCGTGGATACCGCGAAGCGCCCAGGTCATCTCGACCGGGGCCGTGAACGAGATTTCGGTGTCGGAGACGGACACCGAGCCGTCGCTGACCGCGGCCACGTCGACGGTGTATCTCCCGTTTTCGGCGACGAGGTCGTCGCCGCTGGGGGTCGGGCTGGGGGTGTTCGTGCCGGTCCCGGTCGTCGGACTGGCGTCGCCGGTGTCGGGAGCGGCGGTCGATTCGTTCGATGCGTCCGTACAGCCTGCGACCGTGGCGGCGGCCGCGAGGCCGAGCAGGAACCGTCGGCGGCGGACCATACTGGCCCCGTTGTCGGTCATCTGGTATAAATCGTGGCCGTCGGTTTCCGGGCCGGAAAGCGAACCCGCAACGGTCATACCGGACTCGGCCCTAGGGTCTTCCGTGACGCAGTGGGTCGAGAATCCGACCGGGGGGCGCGACCGCGGCCCCGTAGCCATCCTCCGCGCCTGGGCCGAGGTCCTCGTGCGACCGCGCCGGTTCTTCCGGGGCGGCGTCGCGCCGGGCGACCAGGCGCCGGGGCTGGTGTTCGCCGCCGTCGTCGTCCTCGTCGAGGAACTGACGCGGCTCGCGCTCGTCGGCGGCATCTACCCGACCGTCGGGGGACAGCCCGCCGCATCGACCGCGCTCTTTCTCGCGCTCGCGGTCGTCCTCGTGATGCCCGCGACCCTCCACCTGACCGCCGCGCTCCAGACGCTCATCCTGATGGCGACCGCGCCGGACCGCGGCGGCGTCAGCGAGACCGTCCAGGTGCTCGCGTACGCCACCGCGCCCTGTGTGATCGTCGGCGTCCCCGTTCCGGCAGTCCGGTTCGTCGGCGCTCTCTACGGCGTCGTTCTGCTCGTCGTCGGTACGTCCGTCGTCCACGGGACGAGCGTCCCGAAGACGGTCCCGCTCGTCGCGGTCCCGGCGGCCATCGTCTTCGGCTACGGCTTCCGCGGGTTCGGCGCGGGAGCCGCCCTGCTCGCGGACCTCGGCTACGGCTCGCTACTGGACGGGTTGCTGATGGCGTTCGCGGCCGGCGGCGTGCCGGCCTGACGGCGGGAGTCTTTAGCGGGCGGGCGGCGTATCGCCAACCATGCTCACGCTGAACCTGGAGGAGTTCATGGTCGAACTCAAGGAGGGGTCGCTCAAGCACGTCGGGCCGACGAACAAGGCCGCGACGGTCAAGCTCTACGACATCGACGGGCTGGAGGTCAGGGAGTTCGGCGACGAGCGGGTGAAACTGACCTTCGCGGACGACGAGGGGAACGAGGTCGAGATCGCGCTGTTCCCCGAACAGGCCAGCGAGGTCGCCCGCGGTATCGAGGCGCTCGAAGACGGGAGCGAGGTGTACGACTGACGGGCCGGCCCACCCGGAGACTGCCCCAGGACCACTGTGCCGGGGGAATCACGGGACCGTCGAAGGTAACCGGCGGGCGCTTCGATTCGACAACCGTTTTAGGGCGGGTCCGCTTGTGGACGCTAATGGGAAGCTGTATCATTTGCGGTACGGACGTCGACGGTCACATCTGCGAGACGCATCAGCAAGACGCGGTCTTCGAGTTCCGCGGGACACAGCCCGACCAGCTGACGCCGGGGCGGTTCTACCGCGGCACGGTCGACGGCTACGCCGAGTTCGGCGTGTTCGTCGACATCGGCGACCGCGTGACCGGCCTGCTCCACCGAAGCGAGCTCGATCAGCGTCTCGAATCGCTCGACTGGGATGCCGGTGACACCGTGTTCGTCCAGGTCAAGAACGTCCGCGACAACGGCAACATCGACCTCGGTTGGTCCATCCGCCAGGCCGAGCGGGAGTTCCGTGGCACGCTCATCGACGACCCCGACGAGGATCACGAACTGCTGAAGGAGGAAGTCGAGAACGACGGCGAGGACGACGACGAACCGATCCGCCACGAAGTCGGCGAGGTCCCCGACTCTGCCGGCTCGGCCGACCGCCGCTCGGCCGGTGATACCGGGACACCAACGGACGGCGGTGGCACGGACGCCGCCACGGAATCCGACGGCGAGGACGACGACGTGACGACGGAAGCCACCGAAGCCGGCAGCGGCGACGGCGGTTCGGCCGGCGGCAGCGCCGGACAGGCAGTCGTCGAAGAGTCACCCGAGGCCGAGGAGGTCGAACTGACCCAGGTCGAAATCGGCACGCTCGACGATCTCGTCGGCGACGACGTTCGTATCGAAGGCGAGATCATCGACATCCGACAGACCAGCGGCCCGACGGTGTTCGAGATTCGTGACGAGTCCGGCGCAGTCGACTGCGCGGCCTTCGAGGAAGCGGGCGTCCGCGCCTATCCCGGCGTCGAGAACGGCGACGTGGTCCGCCTCGACGGCGAAGTCCGCGAGCGACGGGGCGAACTCCAGGTCGAGACGGAGGCGCTGCTCGTCCTCGAAGACGAGGAGCGGGAGGCAGTCACCCAGCGGATGGCCGATGCCCTGACCGAGCGAGCGACGCCCGAGGACGTCGACCCGCTGGCCGTCGACGACGCCGTCGACGCGGTGCTCGACGAGGTCCGCGAGGCCGCGACCGCGATCCGGCGTGCGGTACTCGAGGACCGACCGGTCGTCGTCCGCCACACCGCGACTGCGGACGGCTACGTGGCCGGCGTCGCCATCGAGCGGGCGACGCTCCCGCTGGTCCGCGAACAGCACAGCGGTGCCGACGCGGAGTACCACTACTTCGACCGCCGCCCGCTCGAAGACGGCGTCTACGACATGGGCGATGCGACCAAGGACGTGACGGGGATGCTCGACAACCGCGAACGCCACGACGAGAAGCTCCCGCTGTTCGTGTTCACCGCCGCCGGCGCGACCCGTGAATCCCTCGACGGCTTCGACCTGCTGGACGTCTACGGCGCCGAACGGATCGTCGTCGACGCCGCCGAGGCCGACGACGAGGTCGCGGAGACCGTCGAAACCATCGTCTCGCCGTCGCTCGCGGACACCGACGCGACGACGACCGCGAGCGCGCTGGCCGCCAACGTCGCCGTCCACGTCGACGACGACGCGCGCGACGACCTCGCACACCTCCCCGCCGTGAGTTTCTGGGAGGACGCCCCCGAGGTGTACGTCGAGACCGCCGCCGAAGCCGGCTACGACGCGGACGAAACCCGGGAGATTCGGGAGGCCATCGCACTCGAAGCCTACTACCAGTCCTACGAGGACAAGCGCGAACTCATCACCGATCTCCTGTTCCCCGAGGACGAGGCCGAGCGCGGCCTCGCGGGCCACGTCAGCGAGCAGTTCCGCACGAAACTGAGTGCGGAGGTCGACACCGCGAACGCCAACCTCGAAACCCGCGAGGTCGGCGACGCGACCCTCGCAGTCCTGGATACGGATTCCTACACCCACCGCTACGAGTTCCCGCCGAAGAGCCTCCTGCTCGACGAGCTGTTCCGCGAGCACCGCGACGAGGTCGACGCCGTCCTGGGCCTGGAGTCGGACGAACTCATCCTCCGCAGTCACGACCCGCTCGACGTCCACGCCATCGCCGAAGCGGCCGGCGAGGCAGTCCCCGAGGCCGGCCTCGCCGCAAAGAGCGCCCGCGACGGCCGGCTGGAGTTCCTCTCCGGCGAGCGTGACGCCGTCCTCGAAGCGGTCGTCGAGACAGTCGCCGACCGGCTCTGAGAACGGCCGCCGCCCGCCCCCGGTCCGACAGCGACACGCTTATTCGCGCCACGCGACGAGTGTGGGCAACGACAGCGGCCCATGAGTACGGACACACCCGAGAGCGAGGACCCGACCGAGACCGAGGCCTTCGAGCAGGTCTGCGAGGAGCTGATCGACCGCATCCTCGCGGGCGACCTCGAACGCGACGATGTCGAGAGCGCCAAGCTCGACGTCTGCTCGGAGTACTCCTCGCCGAAGGTCCCCAAGAACTCGGAGCTGCTGGACTACGCGCCCCTCGAACGCCGGGAGGAACTGGAAGAGGTGCTCCAGCGCAAGCCCGTGCGGACCGCGTCGGGCGTCTCCCCGGTGGCGATCATGACCTCGCCCCACCGGTGTCCACACGGGAAGTGCCTCTACTGTCCCGGCGGGCCGGACTCGGAGTTCTCCAGCGCCCAGAGCTACACGGGCCACGAGCCCGCGGCCGCCCGCGGCGAGCAGAACGACTACGACCCCTACGGCCAGGTCCGCCTGCGCCTGAACCAGTTGCGCGAGATCGGCCACCCCGTCGACAAGGTGGAACTCATCCTGATGGGCGGGACGATGACCGCCCGGAGCCACGACTATCAAGAGTGGTTCGTCAAGCGGGCCATCGAGGCGCTGAACGACTTCGACGCGACGGCCCAGCCCGAGCCCGCCGAGGGTGTGAGTTTCGCGCAGGACGAAGCGGATTACGAATTCCGCTATCTGGAGGACGTCATCGCCGAGAACGAGACCGCGGACGTACGCAACGTCGCGACGACGTTCGAGACCAAGCCCGACTGGTGTGACCCGGAACAGATCGACCGGATGTTGAACCTCGGGGGGACGAAAGTCGAGGTGGGCGTCCAGACCACCTTCGAGCGGATCAACCGCGAGATGCACCGCGGCCACGGGGTCCAGGACGCCATCGACGCCAACCGCCGTCTCCGGGACGCCGGGTTCAAAGTCGGGTTCCACATGATGCCCGGTCAGCCGGGCATGAGCGAGGAGATGTGCCTGGAGGACTTCCGGCGCATCTTCGAGCGCACGGACTGGCGGCCGGACTACCTGAAGATTTACCCGACGCTCGTCGTCGAGGGGACCGCGACCTACGACATGATGCACCGAGACGAGTTCGAACCGCTCGACAACGAGCGGGCCGCGGAACTGGTCGCCGAGATCAAGTCGATGATTCCCGAGTACACGCGCCTCCAGCGCGTCCAGCGGGACATCCCCGCCGACTTCATCGAGGGCGGCGTCTGGAAGTCGAACCTCCGGCAACTGGCCCGCAAGCGGATGGACGAGCACGGCTGGACCTGCGACTGCATCCGCTGTCGCGAGGTCGGCATGAACGACGAGGAGCCGGGGGACGTGACCCTCGACACCATCGAGTACGAGGCCGGCGGCGGCACCGAGCAGTTCATCTCCTTCGAGGACCGCGAGCGCGACCTGCTGGTCGGGTTCTGCCGGCTTCGCTTCCCGAACGATCCAGTACGGCGGGAACTGGACAACGCCGCGCTGGTCCGCGAACTCCACGTCTACGGCAGTCAGGTCGGCGTCGGTCAGCAGAGTGACGACGACCAGCAACAGCACAGGGGCTACGGCCGCCGCCTGCTCGCGGAGGCCGAGCGGCGGGCCGCGGACGCGGGATTCGAGAAGCTTTCGGTGCTCTCGGGCATCGGCGTCCGGCAGTACTACCGGAAGAAGTTGGAGTACTACCAGGACGGACCGTACGTGAGCAAGCGGCTGTCCTGAGCGCGAGCGACGCGAGCGTGGTTTTGCCCCATCTTTTGCGCGGAGGGGGTCGCGACCAGCGGGAGCGACCCCGACGACGCAAAAGGTGGGACTGGGCCGTACGTGAGCAAGCGGCTATCCTGCGGCAGACCGGGAGGCATCACTCCAGCCGCGACACGTCGAAGTGTTTGCCGCCGCGGGCGAAGTCGTAGCCGATGAAACACAGGACGAGGCCGCCGAGAGCTGCGGCGATCCGGGCCGCTGTTTCGGGCGTCGCCGCACCGCCGTCGAGCGCGGCGGCCGCGCCGGGGCGGAGACCGAGACCGACCAGGACGTAGGCGGTCCCGACGAGCGTGTACCAGGGGACTGTCGCGCCGGCGACCTTGACCTCGTCACGGAGTGCCCCGGCGACGACGAAGCCGCCAGCGACGGCCAGGAGCGCGATCTGTACGGCGGTTCTGGGGGCGGGAATCCCGAAGCTGGCAACGAGGGCGGCCGGGATCGCGAGGAGGAAGAGCCCGAACACGAACAGGAGGCGGCGCATGGACGAGGTTCCGCTGGTCGCGAAAAGAAGGTACCGGCAGGCTGACGGACCGGTCGGTTTTAGCGCCTCGAACGAGAAACGTGCAGTATGGCCGACCAGCTCGCAGAGGGGGTGTGGCTACTCGACCTGGGCCTCGTGCCGCCGCTCGCTACCAACGGCTTTCTCATCGACGACGCACGGAGAGAGGTCCCGTCGACCGATGCCGAAACCGCCGACGAGGGAGACGAGTCCGCGACCGACGGAACGGCCAGCGACGTGACGCTGATCGACACGGGGCTTTTCTGGAACCTGAACTCGTTGCGGGAGGAACTCGCGGCGGCGGGCTACGCGGTCGCGGACATCGACCGCGTGCTCCTCACGCATTACGACCTCGACCACACCGGCGGCCTGCGGGACATCGCCGCGGAGCTCTCGGGCCCGGTCTACATCGGCGAGGCCGACGGGCGGCTGGTCGCCGGTGAGAACCAGCCCAACGCCTTCCACCACAAGGGCCTCTTTCACCGGATCGTCCGTCGACTCTTTCCGCTCCCGGACACGGCCGAGGTCCGGCACGTCCGCAACGGCGACGGCATCGGACGGTTCACCGCCTATCACACGCCGGGCCACAATCCCGGGCACACGGTCTACGTTCACAACAGCGGCGTGGCCTTCCTCGGCGACCTCGTCTGGGAGGAGGAAGGCGAACTGACGCCACCGTTCTGGCTCGACTCCTACGATATGCGGGACGTGCGGGAGAGCATCCGTCGCTTCGCTGACGGGGCGCCGGCCTTCGAGGTGGCCTGCATGGGCCACGGAACACCGCTCACGTCGGGCGGGTCCGACGCCCTGGAGCGGCTGGTCGCGAAGCTGTGAGCCGGCGGCCGCGCGACCGCCGAACGACACCCTCTTTGTGCGCCCGGCGGAGGTGGGAGTATGGATCGCAAGCGGGAGCTGACCAGCGTGGACCTGGCGGCGCTGGTCGGCGAACTGCGCGCCTACGAGGGTGCGAAAGTCGACAAGGCGTACCTCTACGACGACGGACTTCTCCGATTCAAGATGCGGGATTTCGACCGCGGCCGCGTCGAACTGCTCGTCGACACCGGCGAAACCAAACACCTCCGCGTCGCCGACCCCGACAACGTCCCCGACGCGCCGGGCCGACCCCCGAACTTCGCGATGATGCTCCGCAACCGCCTCTCGGGGGCGGACCTCGTGGACGTGCGCCAGTACGAGTTCGACCGCATCGTGGAGATCGAGTTCGACCGCGGCGACGACTCGACGACGGTCGTCGTCGAGTTGTTCGGCGACGGGAACGCCGCCGTCCTCGACGGGACCGGCGAGGTCGTCGACTGTCTCGACACCGTCCGACTGAAGTCCCGCACCGTCGCCCCCGGCTCCCAGTACGAGTTCCCGTCGGCGCGGTTCGACCCCCTGTCCGCGGACTACGAGGCGGTCGCGGCGCGACTCGACGATTCGGACACCGATCTCGTGCGGACCATCGCGACGCAGTTGGACTTCGGCGGCCTCTGGGGTGAGGAGCTGTGTACCCGGGCCGGCATCGAAAAGACGAAAGACATCGACGAGGCGACCGAGGACGACTACGAGGCGATCTTCCACGAGATCGAGCGCCTGCGGGACCGGATCGATGCCAGCGACCTCGACCCGCAGGTGTACTACCCCGAGGACTGGGGCGAAGGCGACGACGACGGGGCGGAGGAAGGCGACCCCGGTCCGCGCGTGGACGTGACGCCGTTCCCCCTCGAAGAACACGGTGCAGCCCCGAGCGAGCCCTTCGAGACGTTCACAGCGGCGCTGGACGACTACTTCACGCACTTCGGCGCCGACGAGCGGAAAGCCAGCGGTGACGCGAGCGAGGGCGGCAGCGGCGGTGGCCGCGACCGCCCGGACTTCGAGAGCGAGATCGAGAAAAAAGAGCGCATCATCGAGCAACAGCGTGGTGCCATCGAGGATTTCGAGGCCCAGGCCGAGGCCGAACGCGAGAAGGCGGAACTCCTCTACGCCGAGTACGATCTCGTCGACGATATCCTCTCGACGGTCCAGCGCGCTCGCGAGGACGACGTTCCCTGGGCGGACATCGCCGCGAAGTTCGAGCAGGGCGCGGAACAGGGCATCCCCGAGGCGGAGGCGGTCGCCGACGTGGACGGCAGCGAGGGGACCGTCACGGTCGAACTCGGCGACCACCGCGTGACCGTCGACGCGTCGATGGGCGTCGAGAAGAACGCCGACCGCCACTACAACGAGGCCAAACGCGTCGAGGAGAAGAAGGAGGGCGCCGAGGCGGCCATCGAGAACACCCGCGAGGAACTCGAAGCCGTGAAAGAGCGCCGCGAGGAGTGGGAGGCAGAGGACGAGAGCGAGGAGAGGGGAGCGGCCGAGGGCGACGGTGAGGGAGCGGGCGACGAGGCCGAGGACGTCGACTGGCTGTCGAAGCCGTCCATCCCCGTCCGCCAGTCCGAATCGTGGTTCGAGGAGTACCGCTGGTTCCACACCAGCGACGACTTCCTGGTCATCGGCGGGCGAAACGCCGACCAGAACGAGGAGCTGGTCGAGAAGTACCTCGACCGCCACGACCGCTTCTTCCACGCACAGGCCCACGGCGGCCCCGTCACGATCCTGAAGGCCACGGGGCCGAGCGAACCCGCCAAAGACGTGGACTTCCCGGAGACGACACTCGACGAGGCCGCACAGTTCGCCCTCTCGTACTCGTCGGTCTGGAAGGAAGGGAAGTTCGCCGACGACGTGTACATGGTCGAGCGCGACCAGGTCTCGAAGACCCCCGAGTCCGGCGAGTACCTCGAAAAGGGCGGCTTCGCCATCCGCGGCGACCGGACCTACTTCGAGAACGTCCGCGCCGAAGTCGCCGTCGGGGTCACCTGCGAGCCGGAGACGCGGGTGATCGGCGGCCCGCCGTCAGCTATCGAGCCACGAACGGAGACGAGCATCCGGCTCGAACCCGGGCGCTACGCACAGAACGACATGGCGA
This sequence comes from Halorientalis marina, assembly GCF_023028345.1. Lineage (GTDB taxonomy): Archaea > Halobacteriota > Halobacteria > Halobacteriales > Haloarculaceae > Halorientalis > Halorientalis marina. Next base: position 2,335,288 of record NZ_CP095487.1, read on the forward strand.
AGAAGTGCTACCGGGAACTCAAATCGCGGTTCGCCGACGAATCGTTCGTCAGAAAGGTGGCCTCGCCGGACCGCGTCCAGGAGTTTCTGCCGCCGGGCGGCAGTCGGATGATCGAGGACTGAGCGGCGCCTCGGCGACTGCCAGGGTCAGTGCTTGTGGGTGAAAAGCAGTGCGTCGCCCTCGTGGACGTGGGTGCAGATGTCCATGGCGAAGTCCAGTCCGAGGGTGTTGAACTCGTCCTGGCAGACGATGAGGTTGTCGAACGAATCGTCGCAGGCCGGACACGCCAGTCCGACGGTGTTCTGGTAGATCTTCACGGAATCGCTCTCCTGCCTGGGCGTCAGCGACGAGACGAGTTCGTCGTAGTCGTCCATACTCCCCGTACTGACCGGCGTCCCTATTAAACCATCCGCCGACGGGCGGAACCATGAATTAAAGTTAGCTTGGAGTAATCACACGAATATGGAACGACGACCGACGGCGGTGGTCGGATGCGACTGATACTCGTGGCGGGAACGACGCGAACGGCGGCCATCGACGGAATCAGCGCGGCGGGTGCCGACCCCGACGTGATGGTCCACACGCCGAGCGCGGACGCGGAGATAGTGACGTACGGCGAGCCGATCCGCGCGCCGGTGGTCCCGGTGAGTCCGAGCGGGTGTCCGACGCCGGCAGTCGTGACGCGGGCCGTCCGCGAGCTGGTCGGGTTCGACGTGACCGTCGTCGACGGCGGGCTCGCTGAGCCGACCGGTGCGCCGACGGTCACGGTCGGCGCGAGCGCCGGTGGAGACATCCGCGAGCAGGACCCGGTGCCGACCGCGCCGGGCGTCTTCGCCGCGGCCCGGGAGTTCGGACGCGCGATTCCCGACGACGAGGTGTACGTCGCCGAGACGATTCCCGGCGGGACGACGACCGCGCTGGGCGTCCTGCGTGCGCTCGGTGAGGACGGCGCGGTCTCCTCGTCGCTCCCCGACAACCCGCTGGCGCTGAAAGAGGAGGTCGTGAGCGAGGGATTGGCGGCCAGCAGTCTCTCGCCCGGCGGCGCCGCGGGCGAGCCGAAAGTCGCTGTCCGGCGGATGGGCGACCCGGTCCTCGCCACTGTCGCGGGTTTCGTCGTCGGCTGTACCGAGACGGACACGGCGGTCACGCTGGCGGGCGGGACGCAGTTGCTCGCCGCCGCCGCGCTGGTCCGGCACACCGGCGTCGAGACGACCCTTCCCGCGGCGACGACGACCTTCCTCGCGGCAGACGAGAGCGCCAGCGTCCGTGACCTCGCGGCCGACCTCAACGTGGATTTGACGGTCACCGACCCGGGGTTCGACGGCGTCGACCATCCCGCCCTGAGCCGGTTCGTCGCCGGCGAAGCCAAGGAAGGGGTGGGTATGGGTGGCGCGCTCGCACTCGCAGCCGCCGCGGCCGTCCCGATGGCCGACGTTCGCGAGCGAGTGCTGTCCGTCTACGACCGACTGTTCGACGAGGACGCGCCCGGCGAGGGGGCGACCGACGCCGACGAGGGGGCCTCGCGGTCGTGAGCGACCGATGAGAGGACTGGTACTCGCGGGCACGAGTTCGGGCGTGGGCAAGACCGTCGCGACGCTCGCGGTTCTTCGGGCGGCCGCGGACGCGGGCCACTCCGTTCAGCCCGCGAAAGCGGGACCGGACTTCATCGACCCGAGCCACCACGCCGTCGTCGCGGACCGCCCCTCGCGGACGCTCGACACGTGGCTCGAAGGCGATGACGGTATCCGGCGGAACTACCACCGCGGCGAGGGCGACTTCTGTGTCGTCGAGGGGGTCATGGGTCTGTACGACGGCGACGGGTCGAGTACGGCGATGGTCGCCGACGCGCTCGACCTGCCGGTCGTCCTCGTCGTCGACGCGAAGGCCGGCATGGAGAGCGTCGCCGCGACCGCGCTCGGCTTTCGGGAGTACGCCGCGACCGCGGACCGTGACATCGAGGTCGTGGGAGTACTCGCTCAACGCGCCCACGGCGGCCGTCACGCCGAGGGCATCCGGGACGCCCTCCCCGACGGCATGACCTACTTCGGTCGGATTCCGCCGACGCCGGACCTGGAGATACCGGAGCGACACCTCGGCCTCCACATGGGCGAGGAGGCACCCCTGGACGACGAGACGCTGGCCGCCGCGGCCGAACACGTCGAACTCGACCGACTGCTGGCGACGGCCCGGGAACCGCCAGCGGCCGACGGGCCGGCAACGTCCCCGAAACCCCGGGATTCGACCGTCGCGGTCGCGGAGGATGCGGCATTTTGCTTCCGGTATCCGGCGACGCTCGAACGGCTCCGGGAGCGGGCCGAGGTGGCCACCTTCGCACCCGTGGCTGGGGACGACCTCCCCGAGTGCGACGGCGTCTACCTCCCCGGCGGCTACCCGGAACTCCACGTCCCGGAACTGGCCGACAGTCCGGCGCTCGACACGCTCGGGGACCGCGCGGCCGAGGGGCTGCCCGTGCTGGGGGAGTGTGGCGGGCTGATGGCGCTGGCCGAGTCGCTGACGACCGCCGACGGCGAACGCGGCGAGATGGCCGGCGTGCTCCCCGCCGAGGTCGAGATGCACGACCGCTACCAGGCGCTCGACCACGTCGAACTCCGGGCGACGGGGGACACGCTCACGGCGGGCGCGGGGGCATCCGTCCGCGGCCACGAGTTCCACTACAGCGAGGCGACGGTCGACAGCGACGCCCGCTTCGCCTTCGAGACCGTGCGCGGGGACGGCATCGACGGCGACCACGACGGCCTCACCGAGTACGAGACGCTGGGGACCTACGCCCACGTCCACGCCGAGAGCGGCGCGTTCGACCGGTTCGTCGACGCGCTCTGAGAAACGAGTCGCCCCGTCACTCGTCCCTCAGTACACGTCCGCCAGGAACTCGCGGATGGCGTCGTTGACCGGTTCGGGGTTCTCCGTGTTGGAGGAGTGGCCCGCTTCCGGAATCAGTTCCATGCGGGCGTCCGGCAGCTGGTCGAGCATCGGTTCCGACATCTCCGGTTCGATGGAGATGTCCTCCTCGCCGTGGACGATGAGGACGGGGACCTCGATCTCGTCGAGTCGGTCCTCGACGCCGGGCCGGTGGAGCCAGGACTTCGTCTCGTTGTAGACGGCCTTGCCGGGGTAGGTGAGCCAGCGGTCCTTCCAGTGCTCGACGAGGTCGGTCCGCTCCTCGTTCGAGGTCCGGCCGAAGAGGAGGTTCGCGACGATGTCGGCCATCGGTTCGGGGACGTCCCCGGCGTCGCGGGCGTTCTCGATCATCTCCTCGTACTGGTCTTGGTCGCTCTCGTCGTGCGGTTGTGCCATGCTGTCGATGAGGACGATGCCGTCGAGGGCATCCGGATACTCCAGCGCGAACCGCAGCGCCATGAACCCGCCCATCGACATCCCGGCGAGGACCGTCGAGTCGATGTCCTTTGCTTCGAGGAGCGCCTTGCAGTCCTCGACGAGGTCGTCGAGGTCGTAGGGGTCGTGGGAGTTGTCGGTCCGTGCCCGGAGGTTGTACGCGATCGTGCGGTAGTCCCCGGACAGGGCCTCGATCTGCGGCGTGAACATCGTCCGGTCCATCAGCGTCCCGTGGGCGAAGACGATGGGGTCCCCCGAGCCCTCGTCGACGGACAGCGTCTCCGTTCGGTGGCGATACATCGCAGTTGCCGGGTCTTCTGCCATGGCCCACCCCACGGGTGGGGGGACTAAATAGGTGTGCGTGGGCCGATATTTCCTTCGAAGGCTATAATTGGCCGACACGGGTATGACGAGCGCCGGACGGCCGTACGACACCGCCATAAAGCTTTTTCGTGCCTGCCGGGTTGATTCGGTAATGACCGATCTTGACGAGCTGCTCGCCGATATCGTGTCGGACGTCGACGCGATCTTTCTGTTCTCGCCGAGCGCTTCCTTCTACGACCGATTCGAGGACGTCGAGGACGCGTCGGTGGTCGTCATCTCGGACGAGAACGACCTCGATGCCGAGGTATACGTCGAATTGCCGCTGGAGTTCAACGACGTGTCCAGTCGCATCCGGTACGGGATCGAGGGCGCGCTCGACATGGAACTGATCGACGAGGGGGCCGTCATCGCGTGTGCGGCGAAGACGTTCGAAGACGAGATCGACACCATCACGCGCGTCCGGGCGAACCAGTTCCAGCCGTCCGGCGTCTACAGCCTCTTTACCAACTCCCGGGCCGACCCCGCCGTCATCAGGGACGTGCTGGAGGTCGCCATCGAACTCGGGAAGAAGGGACAGAAGGGGAAGCCGGTGGGGGCGTTGTTCGTCGTCGGCGACGCCGGGAAGGTGATGAACAAGTCCCGCCCGCTGTCGTACAACCCCTTCGAGAAGTCCCACGTCCACGTCGGCGACCCCATCGTCAACGTGATGCTCAAGGAGTTCTCGCGGCTGGACGGGGCCTTCGTCATCTCGGATTCGGGGAAGATCGTCTCGGCGTACCGCTACCTCGAACCCTCCGCCGAAGGCGTCGACATCCCGAAGGGGCTGGGCGCGCGACATATGGCGGCCGGGGCGGTCACGCGGGACACGAACGCGGTGGCTATCGTCCTCTCGGAGAGCGACGGCCTCGTGCGGGCGTTCTCGGGCGGTGAACTGATCATCGAACTCGATCCGGAGGAGTACTGATGTCGTTCCACGGCGGGCTCAACGAGTTTCTGACCAGTTCCCGCTTCCTGCTCGGGAGCGCGATCTTCGTCGCTGGCCTGTTGCTCGGATACGCCGTCGGCGGTATCATCAGGCGGCTCCTGCTCGCCATCGGCCTCGACTCGACCGCCGAAGGGACGACCTTCGAGCGGACTGCACAGGGACTTGGGACATCGACTGTCGGCGTCCTCTCGCAGCTGGTCGCCATCGGCATCTACACGGCGGCCGCCCTCTCGGGTCTGTTTATCGCAGGGCTGCTGAACACCCAGGCAGTCGTCCCCTTTCTCGCCGCCTTCTTCCCGAAGGTGTTCATCGCCACGCTGGCGATCATCGCGGGCCTGCTCGTCGGCGACAAGGCCGCCCTGCTCGTCGGGGAGAAACTGCGAAGCATCAAGCTCCCGGAGGTCGGTCTCCTCCCGATAGTCGTCCGGTACAGCATCTTCTACATCGCCGCCCTCATCGCGCTCGGCCAACTGGGCGTCGCGACCGGCGCGCTCATCGTCCTGCTCGCGGCCTACACCTTCGCCCTGATCTTCCTCGGCGGCCTGGCCTTCCGGGACCTGCTGGCGACCGGCGCCGCAGGGGTCTACCTCCTGCTCGAAGAACCCTACAGCATCGGCGACGAGATTCGCGTCGGCGACCGGTCGGGCATCGTCCAGGAAGTCGACCTGTTCGTCACCTACGTCGAGGAAAACGGCGAGGAGTACATCGTTCCGAACCGCGAGGTCTTCCGGGAGGGCGTCATCAGAATCAGGGAGTAACGGGAGCCGGGCCGGCGCCGCGGCGGGGCGACCGCGTCAGTGGTCGTGCCCGTGTTCGTGGTCGTGATCGTGGGCCGGCTCGCTCCGCGTCGCCGAGAGCCCGCGCCGGTGGACGATCCCCTGCATGTTCGCCGTCTCGCGGGCGAACTCGGTGAGTGCGTCGGCGGTCTCGGAATCGTCGTCGAGGACCGTCGGCCGGCCGCCGTCGCCGCCCTCGCGGACGCGGGGGTCCAGCGGAATCGACCCGAGGAAGGGCATGTCCGACTCGTCGGCGAAGTCCTCGCCGCCGCCCTCGCCGAAGATGGCGTGTTCCGAGCCACAGTCGGGACACCGGAAGCCGGCCATGTTCTCGACGATGCCGAGCACGGGCGTCTCGTGTTTGCCGAACATCTCCAGGCCTTTGCGGGCGTCGTCGATGGCGACCTCCTGTGGCGTGGTGACGATGACGGCCCCCGAGACGGGGACGGTCTGGAGCATCGAGAGCTGTGTGTCGCCCGTCCCCGGCGGGAGGTCGACGATCATGTAGTCGAGTGCCCCCCACTCGACGTCCTCCCAGAGCTGGGTGAGGACCTTGTGGACCATCGGCCCTCGCCAGATGACGGGGTCGTCCTCGCCGACGAGGAAGTCCATGCTCATGAGCTTAATCCCGAACTTCTCGACGGGGACGAGATTCTCGTCTTTCGTCGCCTGCGGGCGCTCGTCGGCGTCGACCATCCGCGGCACGTTCGGGCCGTACACGTCGGCGTCGAAGAGGCCGACGCGGGCACCCATCTCCGCCAGTCCGGCCGCGAGGTTGACCGCGACGGTACTCTTCCCGACGCCGCCCTTCCCGGAGGCGACGGCGATGATGTTCTCCACGCCGGGGAGGATCGCCTCGTCGTCGCTCACGCCCGTTTCGATGTCGGCCGAGAGGTCGATCTCGTAGTCGACGTCGTCGAGCACCGAACGCACGTCGTTCGCGATGGCCGTCTCGTTCGGCGAATAGGGTGCGCCGAGCGCGAGCGAGATGTGGATCGTGTCCCCCTCGACGGTCACGTCGTTGACCAGCCCCAGCGACACGACGTCGTCGCCGAGGTCGGGGTCCTCGACCGCCCGCAAACGCTCTCGTACGTCGGTTTCGTCCATACCCGTCGTAGGCCCCGCCGCGGCGATAAGGGTTGTGGACCCGCCCCGAACGCCCGTTCTCGGCGAAACCGACCGCGAGCGGTTCCGAACCGGGCCGACAGGGACGCGTGCTGTGCGAGCAGAGTAACCAGTTTCAGTTACATGGACCGGCCTTTCGACACTGGGTTTAAGCACGTGCGCTTGGGATTCTGGGATATGCTGGTCGACCAGTTCGGGCGCGAGGTCAGCGGCGTCCGAGTTTCCCTGACGGATCGGTGTAATTTCGACTGCGTCTACTGCCACAACGAGGGGCTGGGCGACACGCGGGGGCCGATGGAGCCACAGGACGACGAGATGGACACCGACGACGTCGTCCGCTTCCTGGAGGTGGCCCACGAGTTCGACGTGGAGGCAGTGAAGTTCACCGGCGGCGAGCCGATGCTCCGTGACGACCTCGCGGAGATCGTCCGCCGGACGCCCGACGGGATGGAGACCTCGCTGACGACCAACGGGACCTACCTGCCCGACCGCGCCGCCGAACTGGTCGACGCGGGTCTGGACCGGGTGAACGTCTCGCAGGACGCCCTGGACCCGGAGGCCTTCGCCGAGGTGACGAAAAGCGGCGAGTACGAGGCCGTCATCGACGGCGTGCTGGCCGCGCTGGACGCCGGTCTCGACCCCGTGAAGCTCAATATGGTCGTGTTCGAGGCCACTGCGGGGTACGTCCCGGAGATGGTCCAGCACGTCGCCGAGCGCGAGGGGCTCCAGCTCCAGCTCATCGAGTATATGCCCGAACTCGCGGGGCGGCCGGAGTGGGCCATCGACATCGAACGCGTCCACGGCTGGCTCGAAGACATCGCCCTCCGCGTCGAGCAGCGGTCGATGCACGACCGGCGGCGCTACTTCGTCGAGGCCGACGCAGTGGCGGCGGCGACCGACGAGACGGCTACGGACCGGTTCGATACCGACGGCGAACCGGACGGCTCGGGCGTCGGAATGGTCGAGATCGTCGATCCCGTGGAAAACGAGGATTTCTGTGCGAACTGCCACCGCGTGCGCGTCACACACGAGGGACATCTCAAAGGCTGTCTCAACCGCAACGACGACCTGCGGTCGATGGGCGAGATGACGAAGCCAGAAATCCGCGACGCGTTCCGCGAGGTGGTCCACAATCGGGTCCCCTACTACGGCGAGTACATGGTCAAGGAGGACGGCGAATGGACGATCAACGAGGAGTACATCGGCACGCCACCGACGAGCGAGGGCGGACGTGAGACGGCCGAGAGCGACTGAGACACCGTCACACGGGAGCGAAACTCCCGAAACGGACGCGGGCCCTTTCGTTGCGTTTTTATACGGTGACGGCGGTACGTGACAGTACGCTCGTGCAGGGGCTCCGGCCCCGAGTCCGAGAGGCCGCCGGCAACGGTGACCGAGTCACCCGTTGGGTGACGAGGGCGTCGAGAAACAGAATGCAAGCGGGTCGTGGTAGCCAAGTCTGGCCCAAGGCGCAGGGTTGCTAACTCTGTGGCGTCAAGCCTCCGGGGTTCGAATCCCCGCCACGACGCTCACACAACGCGTATCCATGAGTGCAGAAGACCCAGAACAACCGGACGAGGACGCGGAGGAGGACGAGGACCTCCGCTATTTCGTCCGCATCGGACAGACGGACCTCGACGGGACGAAATCCGTCGAGCGATCACTGACAGACATGAACGGGATCGGCACGCGGGCCGCCCGGATCATCGCCGAGGAAGCCGGCATCGACCGCCGGGCCGTCTTCGGGAAGCTCGAGGACGACGAGATCGACACGATCGTCGACCTGGTCGAGGGCTTCGCCGACGAGGTTCCGGACTGGATGACGAACCACCAGTCGGACTTCTTCAGCGGGGAGACGACCCACGAGACGGGGAACGACCTCGGCCTGACGCGCCGCCAGGACATCAACCGGATGAAGATGATCGACTCCTACCGTGGCGTTCGCCACAAACGCGGACAGAAGGTCCGCGGTCAGCGGACGAAGTCCACGGGCCGTACCGAGGGGACCATCGGCGTCAACGTCGAGGCGATCAAGGAAGAACAGGCCGAGGAGGCCGCCGAAGAAGAGGACAGTGAGGAATAATGGCACTCGGTAGCAACACCAAACTCTACGAGACGCCGAACCACCCCTTCCAGGGCGAACGCATCTCCGAAGAGTCCGGCCTGCTCGGGCAGTACGGGCTCAAGAACAAGGAAGAACTCTGGCGCGCCCAGTCGGAACTGCGCTCCTACCGGCGCGAGGCCCGGGAACTGCTCGGCCGCGCGCAGGGTGACGCCGAGGCCGCCGAGGCGGAGAGCGACGAGTTCCTCACCCGGCTCCAGCGACTCGGCATCCTCAACGAGGAGGACGGCCTGGACGACATCCTGTCGCTGGACGTGACGGACGTGCTGGAGCGTCGGCTCCAGACGGTCGTCTACCGCAAGGGGTACGCGAACACCCCGGAGCAGGCCCGACAGTTCATCAGCCACGGTCACATCGTCATGGGGGACCGCCGCGTGACGGAGCCGTCGGCGAAAGTGCTGGTCGCGGAGGAAGACGGCGTGGGCTTCGACAGCGCGAGCCCGCTGACGGACGAACTCCACCCGGAACGAGCGGAGGAACAGTAACATGCCCGAAGAAAAGGACGACATCTGGGGCATCGCCCACGTGCACGCATCGTTCAACAACACGATCATCACCATCACCGACCAGACCGGCGCGGAGACGCTGGCGAAGTCCTCCGGCGGGACGGTCGTGAAGCAGAACCGCGACGAGGCGTCGCCGTACGCCGCCATGCAGATGGCCGAGGTCGTCGCCGAGGAGGTCAAGGCACAGGGCGTGGAAGGCGTCCACGTCCGCGTGCGTGGCCCCGGCGGGAACCAGCAGAAAAATCCCGGCCCGGGCGCGCAGGCGACCATCCGTGCCCTGGCCCGTGCCGGCCTGGAGATCGGCCGTATCGAGGACGTGACACCGATCCCGCACGACGGGACCCGCGGGCCGAAAAACAGCGGGTTCTGACACATGGCAGGTGACTACGACGTAGAGTTCATCGACGGGGACGAACGCGAGGCACGGTTCCTCGTGCGCGGCGTGACCCCGGCCTTCGCCAACGGCATCCGGCGTGCGATGATCGCGGACGTGCCGACGCTCTCGGTCGACGAGGTGCGAGTCATCGAGAACTCGTCGGTCATGTTCGACGAGCAGATCGCACACCGGCTCGGGCTCGTCCCGCTGACGACGCCCGACGACTACGAGATCGGCGAGACGGTCACGCTGGCACTGGACGTGGAGGGGCCGGGCACGGCCTACTCCGGCGATCTGGTCAGTACCGACGACCAGGTCGAGCCGGCGGACAACAACATCCCCGTCATCGAGCTGAAAGATCTCGAAGGCTCCGAGACGCCCCAGCGACTGGAGGTCGAGGCCGAGGCGGTGCTGGACCGCGGCCGCGAACACGCCAAACATCAGGGCGGGGTCGCGGTCGGCTACCGGCACCTGCAGGAGGTCGAGGTGGTCGGCGACGCCGACGAGTTCGGCGAGCGGGACCCACACATCCTGCGCGGGGTCATTCAGGAGGACGGCGAGCTGATCCCGACCGAGGAGTTCGACCACGACCTCACGAGCCGGTACCCCGGCAAGGAAGTCGAGGTCCACGACGTGCCGAACGCCTTCGTGTTCCACGTCGAGACGGACGGCTCGCTGACCGTCGAGGAACTGACGGCGAAAGCGGTCGACTCACTGCACGACCGCGCCGCGGAACTGAAAGACGCAGTCCAACTGTAGCAATGTTCACTGCCCACCGGACCCGAGATGACGCCCGCGTTCCCCTGGAGAGCGGCGGTGCCGACGGGCCGGTAACCGAAAGCGGTTTGAAGGGGCAGTTTGAATCGAACAACGCGAGCAGGGATAGCCAAGTTTGGCCAACGGCGCAGCGTTCAGGGCGCTGTCCCGTAGGGGTCCGCAGGTTCAAATCCTGCTCCCTGCATTCTCCGGCTCGCCAGACTCGGCGAGCCGTAAAAGCGAGCAGAGCGGATTCGAACCCCGGGGGCCGGAGCGGTCGAGCGACCGTCTCCCGGCGGTTCGAATCCTGTACCCTGCATTTCTCTGGAGGAAGGTTATGAGTAAGACGAACCCGAGACTCAGTAGTCTCATCGCTGACCTGAAATCCACCGCCCGCGACTCGGGCGGTGCCGTCTGGGGCGACGTGGCAGAGCGGTTGGAGAAGCCGCGTCGCACACACGCCGAAGTCAACCTGGGCCGCATCGAGCGGTACGCCCGGGAGGACGAGACGGTCGTGGTGCCCGGAAAGGTCCTCGGTAGCGGCGTCCTGCAGACGGACGTGACCGTTGCCGCCGTGGACTTCTCCGGCACGGCCCGGACGAAGATCGATCAGGTCGGTGAGAGCATCCGACTCGAACAGGCACTCGAACAGAACCCCGACGGCGAGAACGTGCGGGTGATCCGATGAGCGCGATGGACTTCGAGGCCGACCTCGTGGTCGACGCCCGTGACTGTATCATGGGTCGCGTCGCCAGCGAGGTCGCCGAGCGCGCACTCGACGGGGACAGCGTGGCCGTGGTCAACGCCGAGCAGGCGGTCATCACGGGCCGGCGCGAGGACGTGCTCGACACGTACCGGACGCGCCGCGAACTCGGCTCGGACCGCGGGCCGGCCTACCCCAAGCAGCCGGATCGGATCATGAAGCGGTCGATCCGCGGCATGCTGCCGTACAAGAAGCCGCGTGGGCGCGAGGCGTTCGAGAACGTCCGCGTCTACATCGGCAACCCCATCGACGAGGACGGCGAGGTTCTCGAGGGGACGTCGCTGGATCGACTCTCGAACATCAAATTCGTCCAGCTGGGCGAGATCAGCGAGAAACTCGGAGCGAACGTCACATGGTAACGAACACCTCAGGCAAGAAGAAGACGGCCATCGCGCGAGCGACGGTCACGGACGGCCAGGGCCGCGTCCGGGTCAACTCCCAGCCGGTCGAGCTGGTGGAACCGGAGCTGTCGCGGCTGAAGATGCTCGAACCCTTCCGCATCGGCGACGACGACCTCCGCGAGGCGGTCGACATCGACGTGCAGGTCGAGGGTGGCGGCACGAGCGGACAGGCCGACGCGGTGCGGACGGCCATCGCCCGCGGACTGGTCCAGCACACCAACGACGCGGAGTTGCGCGACGCTTTCATGGAGTTCGACCGGTCGCTCCTCGTGAACGACGTGCGTCAGAGCGAACCCAAGAAATGGGGCGGCCCGGGTGCACGGGCACGCTACCAGAAATCGTACCGCTGAGGTGATCCAAGTATGATGGTCCCGGTCCGGTGTTTCACCTGTGGCACAGTCGTCGGCGAGCATTGGGAGGAGTTCAAGGCCCGCACGAAGGAGGAAGACGAAGACCCCGAGAAGGTCCTCGACGAACTGGGCGTGGACCGACACTGCTGTCGTCGGATGCTCGTCTCGCACAAGGACCTCGTCGACATCGTGGCACCCTACCAGTAACATGGCGGGACAGGACAACCGCTACGAGAAGGCTCGCATCATCGGGGCGCGAGCCCTGCAGGTAGCCTACGGGGCGCCGGTGCTCATCGACACGGAGCAGACCCAGCCGATCCTCATCGCGGCCGAGGAGTTCGACGCTGGCGTCCTCCCGTTCACCGTCCGCCGGGGTGACAAATGACGCTCGTCGCCGACGTCCGGCTCCGCCGCGTCCTCGACTCCCGGGGGAACCCGACGGTCGAGGCGGAAGTGACGACCGAGAACGGCGGATTCGGCCGCGCGGCCGCACCGAGCGGCGCGTCGACTGGCGAGTACGAGGCAATCGAACTCCCGCCGAACGAGGCCATCGCGAAGGCCCGCGAGATCGCCGTCCCGCGGCTGGTCGGCGAGGTCTACGCCGGCGACCAGCGCGGCGTCGACGAGACGCTACGCGGCGCCGACGGTACCGACGACTTCTCGGAGATCGGGGCCAACAGCGCGGTCGCCATCTCGATGGCGGCGGCGAAAGCCGGCGCCGACGTGCTCGGCGTTCCGCTGTACCAGCACCTCGGCGGCGCGTTCCGGGGCCGGAACTTCCCGGTGCCGCTGGGCAACGTCGTCGGCGGCGGCGAACACGCCGCGGACGCGACCCACATCCAGGAGTTCCTGGCGGCGCCGGTCGGCGCGCCGAGCGTCACCGAGGCCGTCTTCGCCAACGCGGCGGTCCACGGCGCCGTCGGCGACATCCTGGCCGACCGCGGCATCGCGGCCGGCAAGGGCGACGAGGGCGCGTGGGCACCCTCGATCGACGACGCCGAGGCGTTCGAGGTGGTCGACGAGGCCATCACGGCCGTCGAGGAGGAGGTCGGCTTCGAGATTCGCATGGGCCTGGACGTGGCCGGTGCGGAGCTGTACGACGCCGACGCGGGTGTCTACCGCTACGGCGACCACGAACGGGACACGGCCGAGCAGATCGACTACGTCGCGGACCTGGTCGCGGAGTACGACCTCGTCTACGTCGAGGACCCGCTCGACGAGGACGACTACGAGGCGTTCGCGGAACTCACGGACCGAGTGGGTAGCGGGGCGCGGAGCGCCCCGGACAGCGCGAGCGGGCGGCGCCCGCGAGCGGGCGAGACGCTGATCTGTGGCGACGACCTGTTCGTGACGAACACCGACCGGCTGGCCGAAGGCATCGAGCAGGGTGCGGCCAACAGCATCCTCATCAAGCCCAACCAGATCGGGACGCTGACCGACGCCTTCGACGCCGTCGAGCTGGCGACCGAGAACGGGTACGACTCGGTGATCTCCCACCGGAGCGGAGAGACGGAGGACACGACGATCGCACACCTCGCCGTGGCGACTGACGCCCCCTTCATCAAGACGGGCGCGGTCGCGGGCGAGCGCACTGCCAAGCTGAACGAACTCATCCGAATCGAGGACAACGCATGAGCGGAAACGAAGAGGAAGGCCTCGACGCGGCCGAGTCGGACGTGGACCCGGAACCGGCAGACGACGCCGGCGCGGACCCGGAGCCCGACCCCGACGAACCGGTCGCCGAGGCTGACACCGAGGAACAGACCCCCGACGACGAGTCGGCGGAAGACACGGCGGCCGAGGAGGTCGAGGAAGAGGAAGCGGACGGACGGCTCGACGAGGACGTCATGCCGGACGAGGAGGCCGACCTTCTCATCCCGGTCGAGGAGTACCTCGCGGCCGGTGTCCACATCGGGACCCAGCAGAAGACCAACGACATGGAGCGGTTCATCCACCGCGTCCGGACCGACGGGCTGTACGTGCTGGACGTCTCGATGACCGACAAGCGGATTCGGACGGCGGCGGACTTCCTCGCCAACTACGACCCCGAGCAGATTTTGGTGGCCTCTAGCCGCCAGTACGGCCGGTTCCCGGCCGAGCAGTTCGCGGACGCCATCGGCGCCCGCGCTCGCACCGGGCGGTTCATCCCGGGCACGCTGACCAACCCCGACTATGACGGCTACATCGAACCCGACGTGGTCGTCGTGACCGACCCCATCGGCGACTCCCAGGCCGTCAAGGAGGCCATCACGGTCGGCATCCCGGTCATCGCGATGTGTGACTCCAACAACCAGATCAGCAACGTCGATCTGGTCGTCCCGACGAACAACAAGGGTCGCAAGGCCCTGTCGGTCGTCTACTGGCTGCTGGCGAACGAGACGCTCGACCGGCGCGGCGCCGAGCCGGCCTACGCCCTCGAGGACTTCGAGAGCGAACTCTGATTCGGCGACTGTTTTCCGTGTCGACGCGGGCGGTTCCGTGCGGCTGACATTTATTACACCACCCGATGAACGACGGGTATGGGCGCAGGCGATACCTGGTTCAACGCACTCATCGGTGCGGTCGTGACCGTCGTGACCTCGTTTACAGTCATCTCGCCGATCCTCGGCGGGGCCATCGCCGGCTACCTGAACCGGCGCGATGGCATGAGAGCCGGTGCGCTCTCCGGTGTTATCGCGTCCATCCCGCTGCTCGGGATCATCTTCCTGATCGGGAGCGTCTTCGTGTTCCTGCCGTTCGCCGGCCCGGAAATGATGTCGGGGTCCGGAATGATGTTCGGGCTGGCCGGCGTCCTCGTCGCCGTCTTCGTGTTCTTCGTCGTCCTCCTGTACGGCGTCGCGCTGGGCGCGCTCGGGGGGGCCATCGGCCAGTACGTCTACGAGGAAGACGTCCTGTAGGAGCGTTCGGAAATCCACTTACCGGAGGGGGGAGAAAGGCGGGTATGGTCGTTTCGAGCGCTCCCGGGAAGGTGTACCTCTTCGGGGAGCACGCGGTGGTGTACGGCGAGCCAGCGGTCCCCTGTGCCATCGAGCGACGGGCGCGGGTGCGGGTCGAGGAACGCGACGGCGACGCCCTACGAGTCCACGCGGAAGACCTCACGCTGGACGGGTTCACCGTGGAGTACTCCGGCGTCGCGGACGCGCCCGACGTGGACGTGTCGGAGTCGCTCGTCGAGGCAGCGGTGGGGTACATCGACGGGGCCGTCGCACAGGCGCGCGACGCGGCCGACCGCCCGGACGCGGGGTTCGAAATCACGATCGAGAGCGAGATTCCGCTCGGGGCGGGGTTGGGTTCGTCGGCCGCGGTCGTCGTCGCCGGAATCGACGCCGCGACGCGGGAACTCGGCGTCGAACTGACGCCCCGCGAGGTGGCCGAGCGCGCCTACCAGGTGGAGTACGAAGTCCAGGACGGACAGGCCTCGCGGGCGGACACCTTCTGTTCCGCGGTCGGCGGTGCCGTCCGCGTCGAACGTGACGACTGCAGGGCAATCGAGGAGGTACCGAACCTCCCGTTCGTCATCGGCTACGACGGCGGGGCGGGCGATACGGGCGAACTCGTCGCGGGCGTCCGGGCGCTCCGCGAGGAGTACGACTTCGCGGCGGCGACCGTCGAGAGCATCGGCGACGTCGTCCGGGCGGGCGAACGGGCGCTTTCCGACGGCGACCTCGAGGAACTCGGACGCTTGATGGACTTCAATCACGGCCTGCTGGAGGCGCTGGGCGTCTCCGCGCGGTCGCTCGACGAGCTGGTGTGGGCCGCCCGCGAGGCCGACGCCCTGGGGGCGAAGCTGACCGGCGCCGGCGGGGGCGGGTGTATCGTCGCCCTCGACGAGACCGAGGGGGCCGAGACGGCCCTGAAGTACACGCCGGGCTGTGAGGAGGTCTTCCGGGCGGAGTTGGACACCGACGGCGTTCACACGGAATCGGGGGGCGACGGGACGCAATGACCACGGTGCTCAAACTCGGTGGGAGCGTCGTGACGGACAAGGAGGCCCCCGAGACCGTCGACGAGGAAGCGGTCGCGGCCGCGGCGTCGGCACTGGCCGACGCGACGGACGACCTGGTGGTCGTCCATGGCGGCGGGAGCTTCGGCCACCACCACGCGGACCGCCACGGCGTCTCGACGACCGAGGGGACCGACGACGCGGTGGCCGTCCGCGACATCCACGGAGCGATGAAGCGCCTGAACGGGGCCATCGTCGACGCGCTGGCGGCCGAGGGGGTCGCGGCGGTCCCCGTCCACCCGTTCTCGCTGGCCGCGCGGGACGAGGCGGGGGCACTCACCCTGCCGACCGACGGCGTCCAAACCCTGCTCGGAGAGGGGTTCACACCGGTCCTGCACGGCGACGTGGTCGCACACGCGGGCCGCGGCGCGACCATCCTCTCCGGCGACGAACTCGTGGTCTCGCTGGCGCGGGGGCTGGACGCCGACCGCGTCGGGCTCTGTTCGGGTGTACCGGGCGTGCTGGACGAGTCGGGCGCGGTCGTCGACCGCATCGACGCCTTCGCGGACGTGGCGGACGCGCTCGGCGAGAGCGACGCGACGGACGTGACCGGGGGCATGGCGGCGAAGGTCCGGGCGCTGCTGGACCTCTCCGCACCGGCCGCCATCTTCGGCCCCGACGACCTCGCCGCGTTCGTGTCGGGGGAGCGTCCGGGAACGGTCGTCGCGGGCGGGGCCGACGCCGACGGCTCCTGACAGGGGCTTCACACGTAATCGCCATGCAGCGCCGGTCTGACCGGCAGATATCGCCGTAATCTATTTGTCCCCGGTTGCCAAAACTCGGGACATGACAACCGTCAGAATTGTGGACGGACTGAAATACGGGTTCAGGTTCCTGGGCCTCTATCTGGGACTCCTGCTCGTGAGCGGCGCCGTCGTGGTCGGCGGACTCGCCATCGCGGGCGACCCGGTGTTGTCCCTGCGAGGCGGGACGCTGGTCCTGACTCCCAATCTCGCCGCGGCATCGCAGACGGTGCTGGGCGGGTTCGCGGTCGTCGCCATCGGCGCGCTGCTCTGGCTGGCGTTTTCCTTCGGACTCCTCTATAAACTGATCGCCGACGCCGTCTCGACGGGTGTCGGCCTCTCGACACACAGGACTGGGTCCGCTGTCGCTGACGCAGAAGACGAGGGTGACGAAGCCGACGACACCTTCGCAGGCAGCTCGGACGACGGGGACGACGCGGACCAGGGAACGGCCCGCGAACCGCCGGCAGCAGCCACCTCGGCCAGCGAGGACGACGACGTGCTCTCGAAGATGCGGGCCAGCGAGCAGTCGAGGACCGGTGCCGACGCGGACGAGCCGGACGGTGTCCGCGCGGACCGGGGCGACGTGGCGGCCGGTAGTACGGAAGGCAATTCGGGACGGACACCAGCGACGGACCCGCTCTCGGCCGACGAGCGCGTCGGCGCGGACGAACCGTCAACCGGCAGTGGCGGGCGCGGCCCCGGCCAGCGCTCGGGCGTCGTCGACGCGGACATCGAGTCCGGCACGGACCCGACTGTCGGTAGCTCGGACGCGACCGACCCGAACCACGACGAGTCGACACCCACGGAGTCGGGCGTCGGGCGGGGCGACGAAAGCGAGCGTGTCGACGAACCAGCCGCCGAGGGGCTACAGTCCGACCGGCAACGGGACTTCGAGCGCGAGAGCGCGGGGGAGTCCACGGACAGTCCCGAGGACGAGCCGGGTGCGTCGGGCGGAGCCGAGGAGTCGGACACAGTCGGTGCCGAGGAGTACGACGAACGGGGCTACCCGCGGCGCGATTCGGCCGGCGACGACAGCGCGGAGGTCGAGGAGCCGGCGGACGGCGCGGACCCGCTGAACGAACCGGCCGACCCACCGGAGCCGAGCGACGAGTTCGTCGAGCGGACCGAAGACTCGACAGCGGACACCGTCCCTCTCGACGAGCCGCTGACGGAAGACGAACCCGAGGACACCCCGCCCGGGAGGTCGTCGAGTACGCCCCTGGACGAGCCGATCACCGACGAGGGCGAAGACGACGAGGCGGTCCCGCTGGACGAACCCATCACGGACGCGGACGAGGAAGACGACGAGGCGGTCCCGCTAGACGAGCCCATCGACGACGAGGACATCGAGGACACGACGGACGAGCCCGGCGACTGGGAGCCGCTCGACGAGAGCGACCTGAAGGACTGACCGCGTCGGTCCGTAGCGTTCGGAGCCCGGTCGTCAGTCAGTCAGTGACCGCTCGCCGATGGCGGTGGACTCCGTCGTGGCCTGCTTTTCGGACCGGGGGAGGGCGACGGTGATGACGGTCCCGTCGGGCCCGGTCTCCGCGATTTCCATCCGCCCCCCGTACCGTTTCGCGAGGCGGTCGACGATAACTAGCCCGAGCCCGTGGTCCGCCCGCAGGTCGACCGACGGGCGGAGTACGTTCTCCCGGACGTCCTCGGGGAGACCGGGGCCGTTGTCGGCCACGTCGACGGTCAGGGAGTCGCCGTCACAGCGGGCAGTGACGGACACGCGCGGCGGCTCGCTGTCGTTGTGCTCGACCGCGTTCTCGAGCAGGTTCGCGAACAGCCGCCGGACGAGGTCGTCGGCGCGGACGGTCGTCTCGTCCGACAGGTCGAGGTCCACCTCGGCGGCCGCGTGTCGGTCCCGGAGACGCTCGACCTCGTCGCGGAGGATGTAACCGAGGTCGACCGGTTCGAGATCGCGTTTGCCGTCGGTGACGTCGAGCAGGAAACGCACGTCCTCGATGACGCGTGTCAGCCCGTTCGTCTGTCGGCGGATGACGCCGACGCGGTCCTGGAGGTCCGAACCGTTGTCGACGGCCGATTCGAGGATCGACGCGTGGCCGTCGATGGCCGTCACGGAGTTGAGGACCTCGTGACGAAGGAGTGCGTTGAGGTATTCGAGCAGTTCACGCCGCTCCTCCGCTTCCTCGGCGCGGACCTCCGCGCGCTCCGCCGTGACCGCCCGGTCGATGCTCCGGGCGTTGGTGAGACCGATCAGGAACCCGCCGCCGACGCCGACCAGCGCCCCCCACCGGACAACGCCGACGACGTTCCACAGTTCCTCGAAGAAGAACCACGCGACGAGCAGGAAGAACCCGCCGAAGAAGGCCGCCCCCGCGGCCGTCCAGCCCGCGATTCGTGGGTACCGTTCGACCGAGAGATCGCCCCGGCCGAGCCGGTAGCCGCCGCCGACGAGCAGGACCGCGAACGGGAGACACGTCACCAGGCCCGCCACGAACGGGACGGTGACCGGGTACGGGCCGACCACCCGTACCCACGTCTCGGCGGCCGCAACAGCGGTGAGCAGGCCACCGCTTCCGGCGAGTACTGGGCCGAGCCACCGTCCGTAGACGGTCGGTGCCACTCGTGTGATTTCGGACGAGGTAGTCAAAGGCTCTTTGGCTCTCTCAGAGGCCCAGTAACTCCTTGGCGATGATGTTGCGCTGAATCTCGCTGGTCCCCTCGCCGATCTGGTAAATCTTCGCGTGGCGGTACTGGCGCTCGACGGGATACTCGCGGGTGTAGCCGTTGCCGCCGTGGAGTTGCATGGCGTCGCTCGCGACCGACTCCGCGGCCTCCGAGGCGTGGAGTTTCGCCATGCTCGCGAGCTTCGTCGGCTTCTCGCCGCGGTCGATGCGGGCGGCGGCGTCGTAGGTGAGCCGTTTCGCGTTCTCGACCTGGACGGCCATGTCCGCGAGTGTGTGCTGGACGGCCTGGAACTCCTCGATCTTCCGGTCGAACTGTTCGCGCTCGCCCGCGTACGCGACGGCCTCGTCGAGACAGCGACGGGCGATGCCGAGCGCCTGGGCCGCGATACCGACCCGCTCCTCCTCGAAGAACTCCATGAGCTGGTAGAAGCCGGCGTCCTCGTAGCCGACGAGGTTCTCCTCGGGGACGCGGACGCCGTCGTACCGGAGCTGGGCCGTCTCGGAGGCGTTCCAGCCCATCTTCGAGATTTCCGACTCGACCGCGAAGCCGTCGCGGTCGGTCTCGACGATGAACGCCGAGATGCCGCCGTGCCCCTCGTCGCCGGTGCGAGCCATCGTCAGCACGTAGTCGGCGATGGTGCCGTGGGTGATGAACGTCTTGACGCCGTCGATGACGTACTCGTCACCCCCTTTTTCCGCGGTGGTCTCGATGCTCGCGGCGTCGCTCCCGTGGGACGGTTCGGTGTTGCCGAGCGCGCCGATGAGGTCGCCCGAGGTGACCCCCTCTAGAATCCACTCCTTCTGTTCCTCGGTGCCGTACTCGGCGATCATCCGCGTGCCGAACTCGGTGCCGATGGCCGCGAGCATTCCCGCGTCGGCGTAGGCTATCTCCTCGGCGAAGATCGAGGCCTCGACCTGTCCCATGCCGGCTCCGCCGTACTCCTCGGGGATCGAGACACCGATCAAACCCGCGTCGACGGCCTTCTCCCAGACTTCGCGGGGCCACTCCCCGCTCTCCTCGTGCTCGCGAGCGACCGGCTCGACCTCGTTTTCGGCGAACTCCCGGGCCGTCTGCCTGACCGCGCGTTGTTCCTCCGTCAGCGAGAAGTCGATCATACACCCCCGACGGGAGCGGGTGTGTTAATCGTTTCCGATGGGCATGAACGGACACGCTGTTGTCGGGTCGTGTTCCCCGGCAAAAATAAGTGATTTGATACCGATTACCGTGCCATGAACTTCGCGAACTACGTCGACGTCGCTGCACGGAACGCACCGGACCGGACCGCGCTGACGGACCACCGGCGGGAGGTCACCTTCCGGGAACTGGCGGGGGAGACGAACGCCGTGGCGAACGCGCTAGCGGACCTCGGCATCGGGGCGGGCGACCGCGTCGCGCTGTATCTGCCCAACAGCGTGACGTTCGTGACGGCGTACTTCGGCGCGATGAAACGCGGTGCGGTCCCGTTCCCGATCAACATGCGGTTCAAGGGTCACGAGATCGAGTACGTCCTCGAGGACTCGGGAGCCGTGGCGGTCGTGACGGCCGGCCAGTTCGAGGACGCCATCGCTGACCTCGACGTCGACGCACTGGAGCACCTGATCGTGGGGGACGGCGAGCGCGGCCACGACTACGCGGCCCTGATCGAGGGTGCCGGCCCCACCTACGACGTGTATCCGCGGAAGGACGGCGAACTCGCGGAACTTGTCTACACGAGCGGGACGACGGGCCGGCCGAAGGGCGTGAAACACACGCACGGCAACCTCGACGCGAACGCGCGCGGGCTGATCCGGTACATGAACTGGTCGGCGGCAGAGATCGGGCTGACGGTCTGTCCCTGTTTTCACGTCTCCGGACTGAACATCACGGTCACGCCGTACGTCGTCGCCGGGGCGACGAACCACCTGCTCCCGGAGTGGGACCCCGAGACGACGCTCGAGACCATCGCGGCACGCGGCGTCACCTACACCTTCTTCATCCCGACGATGGTCATCGACCTGCTGGAGTCGGGGCTGGCCGCGGAGTACGACACCTCGTCGCTGGACGTGATCGGCGTCGGCGGGTCGCCGATGCCGAAAGAGCGCATCGAGGCCGTCGAGGAGACCTTCGACTGCACGCTCCTGGAGGGGTACGGGATGACCGAGACGACACCGCTGGCGGCCATCAATCGGCCGGACCAGGAGGTGCGGAAAGCGGGCAGTATCGGCCCGCCGGCCGAGGAAGTCGTCGACGTGCGTATCGAGGACCCGGAGACCCGCGAGGAGGTCGGGACGAACGAGAAAGGGGAGTTCCTCTGGCACGGCGACACGATCACGCCCGGCTACTTCCGGATGCCCGAGAAAAACGAGGAAGCACTGGTCGACCGGGAGGGGAAGACGTGGCTCCGGTCGGGCGACATCGGGCGGATGGACGCGGACGGCCACCTGTTCGTCGAGGACCGGATCGACGACATGATCATCACCGGCGGGGAGAACGTCTATCCCCGCGAGGTCGAGGAGGTGGTCTACGGGCTCGACGGCGTCGCCGGGGTGGCGGTCATCGGCACGCCACACGAACGTCTCGGGGAGACGATTACTGCCATCGTCGTCCGCTCCGAGGACGCGGTGACGGCCGACGACGTGGAGTCGATCTGCCGTGCGGAACTGACCGACTACAAGGTCCCCCGCCGGATCGAGTTCGTCGACGAACTGCCGAAGACCTCGACCCGGAAGATCGACAAGGTGTCCCTCCGCGATCAGTTCGGCGCCGAGTGACTCGTCCGATGGCCGCCGAGGGGAAACGCATTTGACCGTCCTCCTCGCAGTGTGGCAGGAGTGACCACATGACAGGGTTCGAGCCGACGCCGCCGAGTACGGAACTGTTCGCGGACGACTTGCTTTCGGGCGAGACGGCGCTGATAACCGGGGGCGGGACGGGAATCGGCGAGGAGATCGCGGTGGCGATGGCGGACCACGGCGCGGACGTGGCCGTCGCCAGCCGCGAGATGGAGCACCTCGAACCGGTCGCGGACGCCGTCAGGGAGCGCGGCCAGGACGCCTGTGCGACCACCGTCGACGTCAGAGACGAGGACCGGGTCGACGAGATGACCGAGACGGTACTCGACGAACTCGGCGAGATCACGATCCTCGTCAACAACGCGGGGGCGAACTTCGTGACGCCGGCCGAGGACCTCTCGGCGAACGGCTGGCGTGCCGTCGTCGGGACGATCCTCGACGGAACGGCCTACTGCTCCTTTTCGGTCGGCGAGCACATGATGGACAACGGCGGCGGGGCGATCATCTCGATGGGGGCGACGAACTCCGTCGACGGCGCCCCGTACCACGCTCACTCGGGGGCGGGGAAGGCCGGCGTTCACAATCTGATGCAGTCGCTGGCGAGCGAGTGGGCGAAATACGGCATCCGGGCGAATACGGTCGCGCCGGGCATCATCGAGACGGAAGGCGTGACCCAGGCGGCGGGTGGTGCCCTGCCGGACGTCCTCCTTGAGGACCTCTCGGCGGACCGGTTCGGCCAGCCGGCCGACTGCGTGCCAATTACGCTCTTTCTCGCGAGTCCAGCGGCGAACTACGTGACCGGGAGCTACTTCGCGGTCGACGGCGGGCACCTGCTCCGGCAGTCGCCGTACGAGTGAGCGGTACGCGGGGGTTACCGACCCTCGTGGGTCAGGTCCGACACCGACTCGTTGAGTTCGTCGACCATCGCGGCCTGCTTCTCGGTGTTCGCGACGATGTTCTCGACGGCACCGGAGATGGTTTCGGCCTGATCGACCGCCTCGTCGACCATGCTCGCGATCTCCTCGGCGCTGGCCGCCTGGTCGTCGGTCGCATCGGACACCTGGCTGATACCCTCGGTGGCCTCGCTGACGGCTTCGACGATGGCGTCGAACCGGTCCATCGCGCTCTCGACCTGCGCGATTCCGTCGTCGATCTGGTCGGTCGTCTCCGTCAGGTTCGCCACCGTATCGTCGGTTTCGGCCTGGATCTCCGACACCATCTCCTCGATCCGACCGGCGTTTTGCTGTGACTCCTCGGCGAGGGACTTGACCTCGTCGGCGACGACGGCGAACCCTTCGCCGGCCTCACCCGCGCGGGCGGCCTCGATGGAGGCGTTCAGCGCGAGGATGTTCGTCTGCTCGGCGATGTCGTTGATCACCTCGACGATCTCGTCGATGTCGTCGACGCGGTCGGCCAGCGCGTCCACGTCGTCGGCGACGGCGTCGGCGGACGTCGACACCTCTTCCATCACGCCGATGACGTCGTTGGCCGCCTCGTCACCCGCCTCGGCGAGTTCGGCGGCCCTGTCGCTCGTCTCGACGACGCTGTCGGTCGTCGAGGCGATCTCCTCGACGGTCGCACTGAGGTTTGCCACCTCCGAGGAGATGGTCTCCATGTTGGTCGCCTGCTCGGTCGTGATGTCGTTGATCTCCTGGGAGTTGCGCGCCACGTCGTCGGCGGATTCCTGGAGTTGCTGTGAGTCCTGGCGGACCTCCCGGACGAGGTTCTGAATGGATTCGCCCATCTCGTTCAAGTTCGCGACGATCCGGAGGAAGTCGTCTTCGAGGAGGCTGTCTCCCCGGTCGAACTCGACACGGGCCGAGAAGTTCCCTGCCTCGTACTGGGCGATGGTGTCGATGAGTTCCGTGAACAGTTGCCTGAGCTCCTCCTGGTAGCGCGCTGAACTGGTGATGTCCTGAACGATCTCGATGACGCCGACGAACTCGTCGCCGCGGTAGACCGGCGTACAGATGAACCAGATTTCGGTCCCGTCGATGACGCTTTTGTCCTCGTAGACGTAGTCGCCACTCAGGAGCGTGTACTGGTCGTTCGCCAGGTCGACGTCCGAGAAAGTTCTGTGTGCGTTCCGGGGCTCTTCGACCACCTTCTCGGCCAGCGTCAGGTTTCGCTGGTCGGACCCGTAGAACTGCTGCCCGAGATTGTCGACGCCGAGGATCTCCTCTTTGGACCCGCCCAGGAGGGCCGCTATCTGGTCGTCCCACGCGATCACGACGCCGTTCTCGTCCAGTGCGAAGGCTGGCATATCGAACGTGTCGAGAACCAACTGGAGGTCGAAGCCGTGTGACTCGGAGTCGACGGACGGCTTCCCTTCGATGGCTTCGCTCATACCTACGTACGCTCTTGCATCAGTAAATAACGTGTATGCCGATTATCAGTGACTAATATGGGCCAGTGGATTTAAAAACCAGCCAGGCTGCTGACGGAGCGACAAACCCCACCTTTTTTAACTGGCGTGTCGTAGGCCCGCGTAACCGAGCGCACGGCCGCCCGGAGACGGTTGGGGCGGCCGGCAACACATCGAGCGGTTCGGTGTGTCCGAACGGGATTGACTGCCAACCGGCGTGTCCGGGGCTTCCAACGGCCTCGGATCGCATCGTCAGGGTGTGACGACGGCGGGGCGGTCGCTAGATTTCGGACCATTTGGACGGCACGTGTTTGCCGGTCGTCGCAGTGATCCGTCTTCCTGGGGGGTCGACTCGGCGACACAACCATGGAAATCGAAATCGCGACGATCGGCGGCTACGAGGAAGTCGGCCGCCAGATGACCGCAGTACGGGCCGGTGACGACGTCGTCATCTTCGACATGGGGCTGAACCTGTCGAAGGTGCTCATCCACGACAACGTCGAGACAGAGCGGATGCACAGCCTCGACCTGATCGACATGGGCGCCATCCCGGACGACCGGGTGATGTCCGAACTCGAGGGGGACGTGAAAGCCATCGTGCCGACCCACGGCCACCTCGATCACATCGGCGCAATCTCCAAACTCGCCCACCGCTACGACGCACCCATCGTGGCGACGCCGTTCACCATCGAACTCGTCAAACAGCAGATCAAAGGCGAGGAGAAGTTCGGCGTCGAGAACGACCTCCAGAAGATGGAGGCGGGGTCGACGATGAGCATCGGCGACCACAACGAACTGGAGTTCGTGAACGTCACCCACTCCATCATCGACGCCATCAACCCCGTCCTGCACACGCCCGAGGGCTCTATCGTCTACGGGCTGGACAAGCGGATGGACCACTCGCCGGTCATCGGCGACCCCATCGACATGCAGCGGTTCCGCGAGATCGCCCGCGAGGACGGCGGCGTCCTCTGTTACATCGAGGACTGTACCAACGCCGGCTCGAAGGGCCGAACGCCCTCCGAGGCCGTCGCTCGCCGTCACCTCAAGGACGTTATGTACAGTATCGAGGACTACGACGGCGGCATCGTCGCCACGACGTTCTCCTCGCACATCGCCCGTGTGAAGAGCCTCGTCGAGTTCGCCGACGACATCGGCCGCCAGCCGGTGCTGCTCGGTCGGTCGATGGAGAAGTACTCCGGGACCGCCGAACGGCTGGACTTCGTGGACTTCCCCGAGGACCTCGGGATGTACGGCCACCGGAAATCGGTCGACCGCACGTTCAAGCGGGTCATGAAAGAGGGCAAAGAGGACTACCTGCCTATCGTCACGGGCCACCAGGGAGAGCCGCGGGCGATGCTCACGCGGATGGGCCGGGGCGAGACGCCCTACGAACTGGAGGACGGTGACAAAGTGCTGTTCTCCGCCCGCGTGATTCCGGAGCCGACCAACGAGGGCCAGCGCTACCAGAGCGAGAAGCTCTTGGGTATGCAGGGTGCCCGCATCTACGACGACATCCACGTCTCGGGCCACCTCCGCCAGGAGGGTCACTACGAGATGCTCGACGCCCTCCAGCCCCAGCACGTCATCCCCGCCCACCAGGACATGAGCGGGTTCGCGCCCTACGTCGACCTCGCGGAGAACATGGGGTACAAGATGGGTCGTGACCTCCACGTCACCCGGAACGGGAACCTCGTGCAGCTCGTCGAGGAATGACCGAGCCAGGCGCGGCCCCGGCGGCCGTCGAGCGGGCCATCGACGCCCGCCGCGAACGAGTCAACGACGCCATCACCGAGGAACTGCCGATCATCCGCCCGGAGCGGCTCTACGAGGCGTCCCGGTACCTGCTGGACGCCGGCGGGAAGCGCCTGCGACCGACGATTCTCCTGCTCGCGGCCGAGGCGCTCGCCGACACGGAGCCGCTCGCCGAGGACTACCGGTCGTTCCCGGCCGACCCCGCGCCGGTCGACGTGATGTCCGCCGCCGTCAGCATCGAGATCATCCAGTCGTTCACGCTGATCCACGACGACATCATGGACGACGACGACATGCGCCGGGGCGTGCCAGCCGTCCACCAGGAGTACGACCTCGAAACCGCCATCCTCGCCGGCGACACGCTCTACTCGAAGGCCTTCGAGTCGATGCTGGAGACCGGCGCGCCCGCGGACCGTTCGGTCCGGGCGCTGTCGGAGCTCGCGACGACCTGCACCAAGATCTGCGAGGGCCAGGCCTTCGATATCGACTTCGAGTCCCGCGACGCCGTCGAGCCCGACGAGTACCTCGACATGGTCGAGCTGAAGACGGCCGTGCTGTACGCCGCCGCGGCGTCGATTCCGGCCGTCCTGCTCGGCGCCGACGACGCCGTCGACGCTCTCTACGGCTACGGGCTGGACGTGGGCCGTGCCTTCCAGATCCAGGACGACCTGCTCGATCTGACGACGCCGAGCGAAAAGCTCGGGAAACAGCGCGGGAGCGACCTCGTCGAGGGCAAACAGACGCTCGTGACGCTCCACGCCGAGAACAACGGCGTCGACGTGGACGGCCTGCTGGACGCCGACGGGGTGGAGGCCGTCGACGAGGCGGCCATCGAGGAGGCCCTCGCGGAGTTGCGCGCCGTCGGCAGCATCGAGTACGCCCGCGAGACCGCCCACGACCTCATCCGCAGCGGGAAGCGCAACCTCCAGATCCTCCCCGACAACGAGGCCCGCGACCTGCTCGGCGGCATCGCCGACTACCTCGTCGAGCGCGAGTACTGACCGCGGTTTTTTGTCACCGGCGCCCCCGGTACGGTCATGGCACGACTCACGCTCCTGCGGCACGCGACACTGCTGGTCGAGACGGCCGAGACCACCCTCCTGGTCGACCCCATGCTCAGCGCGCCGGGCGAGATTCCACCCATCCCGAACTCCCCGAACGACCGAGAGAACCCTCTCGTCGAACTGCCGGACGTGCCCCTCGATTACGACGCCGTCCTCGTCACGCACCGCCACCGCGACCACTTCGACGACGCCGCTCGCGAGCGGGTGCCGGACGACACCCCCATCCTCTGCCAGCCGGTCGAGGCCGAGGACTTCCGCGAGGAAGGCTTCGAGGACGTTCGCCCGGTCGACGACGGGGTTACCTTCGAGGGTATCGACGTCGCACGGACGCCGGCCCGCCACGGCCACGGCGACCTCGCCGACCAGATGGCACCGGTCTCCGGGTTCGTCCTCGACGCCGACACCCGCCTCTATCTCGCGGGCGATACGGTCTGGTACGACGCGGTGCCGACGACGCTCGACGAGTACGACCCGGACGCGGTGGTGGTCAACGCCGGCGCGGCGCAGTTCGTCGAGGGCGAGCCGATCACGATGGACGGTGACGACGTGCAGGCGGTCGTCGACCACGTCGGCGACGGCGTTCCCGTGATCGCCGACCACATGGATTCCATCAACCACTGCCTGTCGAACCGCGAGGACCTCCGGGCGGCCGTCGACGGCGTGACGATTCCGGCCGACGGCGAGACGGTCGAGCTCTGAGGCGGGGCGGCGTCCGAAGCGGACCAGTTTTGGGGCGGGACCCAGTACCGACGCCCAATGGACGAGGACCTACGCGAGCGAGTGAAAGAGGCGGCCGAGAAGAACGCCCTCTTCAATGCGCTCAAACACGATAGCGATCCGCAGGTGGGGGCCATCATGGGGCCGCTGATGGGGGAGAACCCGGAGTTCCGCGAACACGGCGACGAGATTCCCGAAGTCATCGGCCCGGTGGTCGGACGGATCGGCGGGATGTCGACGGAAGAACGACGCGAGCGCCTGGAGGAACTCGATCCGGCCCTCGTGGCCGAACTCGACGCCGAGGACGAGGGCGACGACCAGGCCCTCCCGGACCTGCCCAACGCCGAGGCGTACGACGAGGTGCGGATGCGTGCGGCGCCCAATCCCAACGGGCCGTGGCACCTCGGCCACGCTCGGATGCCGTCGGTCATCGGCACCTACGAGGAGATGTACGACGGGTCCTTCCTGGTCCGGTTCGACGACACCGACCCCGAGACCAAACGGCCGGACCTCGACGCCTACGACGAGATCCTCGACGCCATCGACTACCTCGGCTTCGAACCCGACGACGTGATCCTCGCCAGCGACCGGCTCGAAACGTACTACGAGCACGCCCGCGACCTCATCGACGCCGGCGGCGCTTACACGTGCTCGTGTCCGCAGGGGGAGTTCTCCGATATGAAGAACGCGGGCGAGCCCTGCCCGCACCGCGACAAGGACGCCGCGACCACCCACGAGGAGTTCGGGGCGATGATCGACGGCGAGTACGGCGCCGGCGAGATGGTCCTCAGGGTACGCACCGACATCGAGCACAAGAACCCCGCGCTCCGGGACTGGGTCGCCTTCCGGATGATCGATACGCCACACCCCCGAGAGGAAGCCGCGGACTACCGCTGCTGGCCGATGCTCGACTTCCAGAGCGGCGTCGACGACCACCTGACCGGCGTGACACACATCATCCGCGGCATCGACCTGCAGGACTCCGCGAAGCGCCAGCAGTTCGTCTACGACTACTTCGGCTGGGACTACCCCGAAGTGATCCACTGGGGCCACGTCCAGATCGACGCCTACGACGTGTCGATGAGCACCTCGACCATCAAAGAGAAGATCGAGGCCGGCGAGCTGACGGGATGGGACGACCCCCGGGCGCCGACCATCGCGAGTATGCGAAAGCGCGGCATCCGCGGCCAGGCCATCGTCGACGCGATGGTCGAACTCGGTGCCTCCACTTCCAACGTCGACCTCGCGCTCTCGTCTATCTACGCCACCAACCGCGACCTGATCGACGACGAGACCGACCGCGCCTTCTTCGTCCGCGACGGCGACCGGTTCCCGCTCTCGGGCGGTCCCGACGCCGGTTCGCCGCCGGTCCATCCCGACCACGAGGACCGTGGCCGTCGCGAGATTCCGGTCGGTGACGCCGTCCTGCTGGAACCGGACGACGTGCCGGAAGCGGGTGAGCGGGTGTGGCTCAAGGGATACGGCCCGGTCCGGCGTGACGGCGACCGACTCGAATTTACCGACGACGACATCGAGGTGGTTCGGTCGGGCGACGTGGACGTGGTCCACTGGGTACCGGCCGACGAGAACCGTCCGCTCCGCCTGCGGACGATGGACGGCGACGTGGAGGGCCACGCCGAGCCGGGAATCGGGGACCGCGACCCCGACGAAGTGGTCCAGTTCGAGCGCATCGGTTTCGCACGCATCGACGACCAGGGCGACCGGACCGTCGCGTACTTCGCACACCCCTGACCGAGAGCGCGAAACTGACCGGAACTCGACAGTTTGATTGTCTGCAATTCGAAGTATGCCCATGGCAGGCGATGGGCAGCGGACGGGTGAGTGGCGCGTGGACAGACGCGACTTCCTGGTCACGGCGACGGCGGCCGGTGGGCTGGCGGCGACCGGCACCGTCGCGGCACAGGAGGCCGGCGACGGCGGCTCGAACGGCGTCAACGTCGACCCCGACTCGGCGGTGACCGGTTCCGGGTCGCTCGACCTCGGAACGGAGGCCTCCGCCGCGGCGCTGGCGGAGTATTTCATCGAGTACCCGAGCCCGGACCATCCGGTCGTGGGCCAGACCGCTCGACTGGGCGGGACCGTCGTGAACCGCATCGAGAGCCAGGCAGAAGCGGCGGCGTTCGCCGAGTCGTTCGACTACGGCGAGTTCCGGCCCGGGGACGGTGCGACGCTACGGTCCCTCCTCGAACCGGTGGCACTGCTGGAGGGCGGCGAACCCGACTACGCGGGGCTGGCGTCGGACGCTGACTCGGCGTCGTCCTTTTTCGAGTCCTACGACCTCCTCCGGGTCGTCGGCCTGACCGACCGGGACCAGCTGTTTTACAGCCGGTACGACTACGTGCCGACGCTGTGGCTGGTGGTCGAGTCCGGGGCCATCGAGAGCCCGCGAGGTCGCATCGACGTGAGCGGGCGGGTGCGTCACGCCGGCGGCGACGGGACGGCGGGCGCGTACTTCGAGGTCGAGGGGGTGACCGAAGGGGAGACGCAGTCGACGTTGCGGCCGTCGACCGAGGCGGGCCAGCCGGTAACGGTCGTCGGTATCAAACACGACGACGAGCGCGTCCTCACGACCGAGGGAGTCGAGGTGTCGTACGACGCGGACGGGGAGTTCCCCCGCGCCGAAGGGGGTTCGCTCGTCGTCCAGACCGGGACGACGGAGTCGGTGGACTTCGAGAGCCAGCCCGCGGCCGTCGAACTGAACACGACGAGCCAGGAGATCCTCCTGGGCGACACCCGGGTCGACGGCGAGGCGGACCGGGCGGCGTCGAACACCGTTGCGGTCCTCGACCGCTCCGGGAGCATGGACGCGACGGATACGCGGACGGGCGTGACACGACTCCGGGTGGCGAAACAGAGCGCACGGGCGCTGGTCAACTTCGTCGAGTCGGGCAACCGCGTGGGCGTGACCTCCTTCGCCTCCGACAGCCGGGTGGTCAGCCCGCTCACGCGGCTCGGCTCCGGGTCGCGAAACGGGCTCAACGACGCCATCGGACGGATACGCGCGGAGGGGAGTACCTCGGTCGGTGCCGGCCTGCTCCGGGCGGTGACGCTCCTCGACGGAACCGAGGGGCGTCGGTCGATCATCCTCCTCTCGGACGGCGTCCAGAACACGCCGCCGACGCCGGAGGAGGTGTTGCCCCGCCTGAAGTCCCTCGGCGTCACGGTCTACACCATCGGGATGGGGTCGGGTGCCGACCGCTCCCTGTTGCGCCGCATCGCCGAGGAGACCGGCGGGGAGATGCAGTACCGGCCGGAACCGGGTGACGTCCGCGAACTGTTCCAGAGTTTCTCCACGTCGATCCAGCAGCGGGCGACGCTGACCCGCCGAGCCCATCGGTTGGCGGAGGGCGAGACCGCGAGCGGCACTGCGGTCGTCGACGGCAGCGTCGAGTCGGCGCAGTTTTCGCTCATCTATCCGGGCAGCGAGATCACGGTCGTGCCGGAGCGGCCGGACGGCACCGCGGTCTCACAGTCGGACGCGGGCGTCACGCGGCGGGTCGGCGCGGCGAACGAGGTCTGGACCATCGAGGACCCGACGACGGGCGAGTGGGGCTACACCGTGACTGGCGAACAGCTCCCACAACCGGAGGTCGCGAACGTCCAGGTCAGCGCGGAATCGCCGGTTCGTGCCCGCCTCCTCATCTCGGACCTCCACTACGACCAGACCGGTATGTACCGCGTAGAGCTGAAACTGACCGACGGGGAGGGTCGGTACACGGGTGCCGACGCGACGCTAACCGCGACGAACGGCGACCGGACGGAACGGGTGACGCTCCGGGACGACCGCACCGGCCCCGACCCGGTCGCCGACGACGGCATCTACACCGGCTACTTCCACCCGCCGACGACCGGGACGTGGACGCTCCGGGCCGCCATCGAGGGGGGCACCGTCGACGATCTCCAGCGGGAGATATCCCGGACGCTACAGGTCGAGGCGACGACGGAAACGGCGATTCGCCCGTACCTGAATCGGGAGGCGGCGAGCGCGAGCGACGGGTCGGCGGCGACGGCGACCACGACGGCCGCGGAGACGGAAGCCGCGACGCCCGACCCCGATGGCGGGGTGGGTGAGATGGTGCCGCTCGCGGGCGGCGCGGCGCTCGTCCTCGCCGCCGGTGCCGGCGTGGCCTGGAGACTCGGACGCGGTGACGACGAGAGCGGCGGCGACGAAGCGTAACGGCCGCTGTCGGCAGGCCGCGGGATCGACCACGGTCCGAGGTCGGGTTCGGTGGAAAGCTTAAGTGGCTATCATGTGATTTCTTCACTAAGATGGCGATCGATCCGGAGTTCGAGAAGAATCGAGAACAGGTAGAGGAGCACGACGGCCACGCGGTGTGGGGGCCGGTCGACGAACCGGAGGAGCTAGGGATTCACGGCACCCACGTGGCGGTGGACTTCGACATCTGTCTCGCCGACGGTGCCTGCCTGGAGGACTGCCCGGTCGACGTCTTCGAGTGGGTCGACACGCCGGGCCACCCCGAGAGCGAGATCAAGGCCGACCCGGCACAGGAGGAACAGTGCATCGACTGTATGCTCTGTGTCGACGTCTGTCCGGTCGACGCCATCGACGTCGACCCCGGCCGCGCCGGCCGCATCTAGGCCGTCTTTCCCCGGTTCGCCCCGTTCGTCAGTGCCGCGTAGCCTCGACCTTCTCCACAGTCGACAGTTCATAACCGCAATAACAAAATACGATGAACTCGGTGTAAGTGATGTTCACACAAATGAAGTGGTATCTATGCACACAGTAGTGTTGACCAAGGGCGTCCCGGACTTCAGGGAGGGGCAGGTCTCGTTCGACGAGGACGGCCACCTGGAGCGCGGGAAGACCCCGACGGTGATGAATCCGAACGACAAGTTCGCGCTGAAGGCGGCGTTGCAGACGAAGGTCCGTCACGGGGGCACGGTGTCGCTGATGAGCATGGGGCCGCCGGGGTACACGGAAGTCATTCAGGAGGGGATGGAAGACGTGTACGCCGACGATCTCTACCTGCTGTCGGACCGGGAGATGGGCGCGGCCGACACGTGGGCAACGGCGATGACGCTCGCGACTGGCATCGATCACCTCGAGGAGGAACCCGACGTGGTCTTCGCGGGGTTCAAAACCGCGGACGGGGAGACCGGCCACACCGGCCCGCAGACGGAGTGGTGCCTGGACCTCCCGCTGGTCACGCACGTCGTCGCCCTCGACATCGACACCGACGAGCGAGTCCTCCGGGCCAAACGGCTCGTCGAGGGCGACGTCGAGGAGATCGAGACCGTCGAGGCGCCGCTGCCCTGCATGGTCGTGACCGACCCGGAGTTCGAGCCGACCTATCGCAAGGCCGACCACCGGCTCCGGTACAAGGACCTCCGCGAGGAGACCCAGGAGCGCGCCGCGGAGTTCGGCGAGTACCTCGCCGACGAAAGCGACGCCGAACCGACCGACTGGGACCACTTCGAGATGTGGGATCACGAAGCCCTCAATCTCGACCCGGACTACATCGGGCTGGACGGCTCGCCGACCATCGTCTCCGGCGTCGACCCGATCCCGAAGGCCCCGTCGGAGCGGGAGGCCACGATGGTAACGCCCGACGACGCCGAGGGGATGGCCGACGTGTTCGATGAAATGAAACCGTACGCGGGAGGTGACTGACGATGGCACTCGATCCCAACGACCACGACATCGCGGAGCTCGGTCCGAAGATCAAGGACATCGACGACCCCGACGAGCTGGAGGAGATGCTCGAAGCCGAGGAGATGGGGGAAGACCGAGCGCCGGTCAAGACGCTCATCGAGGACCGCATCGAGAAAGTCTCCGGCGAGGACGAGGACGCCGACCCGAGCGACGTCGACCTCTCCGAGTTGACCGTCGCAGAGGTCGCGAACCTCGTCCGGGACGTCGACGACGTGGACGTTCTGGAGGAGATGCTGGAACGCGAGACGGAGGGCGAGGACCGCAAGACGGCGAAGAGCCAGATCGAGAACCGCATCGAGTCGGTCGCCGGCACCGAGGAGTCTGACGGCGAGAGCGAGCAGGAGATCGACCTCCGCCCGCCCGAGGAGAAGTACCCCGAACTCGACCACCCGACAGCGGACAAACAGTGGGTCCAGGCGCTGGAGGACGGCGACTACCGCGACATGTGGGTCTACTGCGAGACCCAGCAGGGCCAACTCATCGACGTCTCGAAGGAGATGCTCGGCAAGGCCCGGGAACTGATGGACGAGTACAACGACGACTACGGGGAAAGCGAAGACGTCATCGCGGTGCTCATCGGCGACGGCGTGGCCGACCACGCCGAGACCTGTATCCAGTACGGCGCAGACCGTGTGCTGTACACGGAAGACGAGCGCCTGTCCCGGTTCCGGCACAAACCGTACACGGAGATTTTCTGTGATATGTGCCGCGCGGCAGGCCATCCCTACGGCCGCGAGGACCGAGACGAGGACGACTGGCGGGACTACGACGAACCGCGGTACACCGTCTTCCCGGCGACGAACAACGGCCGGGACCTCTCGGCGCTCGTCCAGGGCGAACTCGACTCCGGGCTGGCGAGTGACTGCTCGGATCTGTACATCGACGAGGCGATGATCTCGAACCCGGCCAAGACCGGAAAGCCCGGCGACAAGGTGGAGTTCGATCGCGTGCTTCACATGAAGCGCCCGGACTTCTCCGGGTTCGAGTACTCGACGATCCTCTGTCTGGACAAGCCCGACCGGGAGTTCCACCCGCAGGGAGCCTCGGTCATCCCGGGGAGCTTCGACCTGCCCGATCCCGACACCGGGCGCGAAGGCGAGATCGTCGAACACGAACTGCCCCTGCCCGACGACTGGTTCCAGGTCGACGTCACCGACTACGACCAACTGGAGGGCGGCGTCGACCTCACGGGCAACGAGGTCATCGTCGCGCTGGGCCGCGGTATCGGCGACGACCCGACCGAGGGGATCGAACTCGGCCTCGACCTGGTCGACCAGTTCGAGGAAGCCGACCTCGGGCTCTCGCGGGGGGTCATCACGGCCTCCTACCAGTTCGAGGGCCACGTCGAGGACTACGTGGCCGAGGAGCGCCAGATCGGCGAGTCCGGGCAGGTCGTCGAGCCGGATCTGTACATCGCCGCGGGCATCTCCGGGGCGGTCCAGCACAAGGTCGGGATGGACGAGTCGGACACCATCGTCGCGATCAACACCGACCCGGAGGCGGACATCGTGGACTTCTCCGACTACTTCATCGAGGGGGACCTCTTCGATATCCTCCCGGAGCTGACGGAGTCGCTGGAGCAGGGCGAACTGGAGCTGAAAGCAGTGGCCGACGGCGGGACGGTACCCGAGGAGGCGGAGGAAACCGATGACTGACGACTACGAACACTACGAGGCGGTCGTCGTCGGGGCCGGTCCCGGCGGCGCGGCGGCAGCGGCAACGCTCGCGAACAACGGCGTCGAGACGCTCGTGCTCGAACGCGGGGTCGAGGCGGGGTCGAAGAACGTCTCCGGCGGCCTCATCTACGCCGAGCAGTCGGCGCCGTATACCATCGACGGCCTGTTCCCGGACTTCCGCGAGGAGGCCACGGAACGGCCGGCCGACGAGTACTACCTGCACAACATCTCCGGCCGGCAGGTGAAGACGGTCGACATGACCGACCTCCACCACGACGATACGGAGTGGTGTGACTCCGTGTTGCGCCGGAAGATGGACGGCTGGCTGGAGGACCGCGTCCACGAGATGACCCGGCAGACCGGCGGTGGCCTCCTGACGGAGGTCCGGGTCAACGGCCTGCTCCGGGAGGCCGGCGAGATCGTCGGCGTGACCTGCGACGAACTCGACCCCATCAAGGCCGACCTCGTCGTCGCCGCCGACGGCGTCAATTCGGAACTGGCACGGGACGCCGGGCTGATGGACTGGGAGGAGCCCGAGGAGTGGTTCCAGGGCGTGAAAGCCATCGTCGACATGCCGGAGGGCGCGGTCGAGGAGCGGTTCGGCATCGACGAGGACGAAGGGGAGGCCCACCTGTTCTCGGGCGACCTCTTCGAGGGCGTCCGCGGGGGCGGCTTGTTGTACACGAACGAGGACTCGCTGTCCATCGGGACGGTCTTCCACCTCGACTCGCTGGTGGAGGAGGAAGCCGAACCCCACGAACTGCTGGACGCCCTGCTCACGCACCCGCTGCTCGCGCAGTGGATCGGCGACGAGTACCACGAACGGGAGTACGCGGCGAAGCTCGTGCCCGACTCGAAGAAGGTCGCGCATCCGTCGCCACACGAGGGGCGACTCGTCCTCGTGGGCGACGCCGCCGGACAGATGCAGGCACAGGGCCCGATCATCAAGGGGATGAACCACGCCGTGACGGCGGGCGCGCTGGCCGCGGAGGCGTTCGTCGAGGCGCGGTCGCGCGGCAAGCCCGAGGCGGCGGGCGAGTACTACGAGGAGAAACTCCGCGCCGAGGGCGTGATGGACAAGCTCAGGCCGCCGGCCTACCAGGCGAGCCGACTGCTCGGCGAGAACGAGGCGGTGACGAACCTCGGCGAGCGGCTGGTCGAGTCGTCGCTGGGACGGGCCGGCATGAAGCTCGCGGACAAGGCCGGCCTGCTGGAGCTGGGCTTCAATTCCCCGTTCGTGATGCAGGTTATGCCCGACACGAAACTGCCGTACGTGACCGTCCCGAAAGTCCTCGCGGAGGAACTCGGGACGCGAATCACCGACGAGAGCGAGGTCGAACCGCCGGACCTCGCCGACCGTATCGGCGACCTGACCTACGACGTGGGCGACCCGCACATCGAACTGCAGGACAACTCCTACGCGGCCAGCGGCGCCGCGGTGGCGGCCTGTCCCGTCAGCGCCAAGGACTTCGGCGGCGGCTGTTACCGCGACGAGACGGTGAAGACCAACGGCCACGAGGAGCGCCTGGTCAGCCTGGACACCCAGCCCTGCGTCGAGTGTGGGACCTGCGCCATCGTCGCCGACACGGACTGGGACCACCCCGCCGGCGGGAAGGGCGTCGAGTACAAACAGGGCTGATCACGATGGCACCGCAATCGACCGACGCCGAGTACGGCGCTCGCATCGAGGACCTCCGGGCCCAGTACCGACGGGACCGCGAGGCGTTCGAGGCGCCGACCGACCCGCCGGCCGCCGACGAGGCGATGAGCTACCTCCGGGAGGGACTCGGCCCGGTCGTGATGGTCTACGTCGACGCCCGGGCGAACGACTGGGGCGTCGAGTTCTCACAGGCCGAGTTCGACGCCCTCCACGAAGCACTGAACGGTTACCTCGAACTCTACACGCGGTGTTACGGCGTGGAACTGGACGCCGACTTCGCCATCCGGGCGGCCGCCGAACTCCTGCTCGAAACCCACAACATCCGGGACGTCGCAGCGATGCTTACGCAGGTCCCCGCCGACAGCGGCGAGAGTCGGTGACGGAACGGGGGACGGTCACGCATCGTGTCGGCCATCTCGAAAATCCCGAGGAGTAAGATTATTTGTCCGGTGTTATGATGGTCGACGTATGCATTGTCCTCAGTGTGGCACGGAGGTCGCGGACGATCGGTCGTCCTGTCCGGCCTGTGGTGCGGGGTTGGCCGACGGGGCAGGCGGCGGGCACGGCGGTGACGGACAGTCGGACGGACGGCCCGGGAGCGGACAACCGGGTGGACAGCCCGGAGGGCAATCGGGCGGCGGACAGCCTGGCAGTGGACAACCGGGCGGCGGACAGCCGACCGGAGGGGCCGGCGGCCAGCCGACACAGCCGACTCGCGGGGCGGGCCAGGCCGGTCCCGGTGGACAGGGTGGCCGACCCCAGGCCGGTGGCGGCCAGGGGGCAGTACAGGGCGGCCAGCAGGCAGTCGGCGGTGGCGGACAACAGCAACAGCAGTACCAGCAGCCGAGCGGCGGGTCGGGTACCGGTCTCAGGGATTTTTACGACGCGTACGTTGCGGACCTCCCGATTGCCGGGGGAGCCGTCGCGGGCGTTCTCGTGTACGTCGTCGGGTTCGTGATCACGGCGGCGGTGGCAGCCATCGTCATCGAGGCATCGGGCGGATCGGCCGACCTCGAAGCAGTCTCGGAGCCGTTCTACAACGCTCACTTCACGACGCTGACCAGCAGTGACCCGAACTACGAGGTGTTCCCGGCCACCCTCGGCATCGCGTTCGTGGCGATCCCATATATGCTGTTCATCACCGGCTCGCGCTTCGGCCGCTGGCACTCCTACGAGGGGATCGAACTCCCGGAACAGGTGCTCGCCGGGGCCGCCGTGGTCGTGGGCTATCTCCCGGCCGTCGCCATCGGGACGGCGTTTCTCACGCCCGGGTCCGATACCTTCCCGCCGAACTACGCCGGCGTCCTCATCATCGCGGGTATTCTCTATCCCGTCCTCTGTGGCGGGTTCGGCGGACTGGTGACGTACGTCCTCGACGAGTACGCAAGCCTCCGGGCGCGAGTCTCGGGGAACCTGACCGCACTGTTCGTGTTCCTACTCACGTTCGGCGTGACCTACATGGCGGTCGATTCCTCGGTACAGGAGCCGGTCCCGCTCGCGCTCGCCACGGGCTTTTCCTACATCGCCGGCCACCTCTTCGCCGTCGACGGGGACGGGACGCTGTTTCTCGTCATGCTCGTCCCGCTGGTGCTCGTGGCCGCGGTCGGCTACCTCCGCGCCAGGCGTTCGGGTGCCGAAGAGTGGGTGGACGGCCTCCGTGCCGGGAGTTCGTTCGCGTTCGGCTACGCACCCATCACGCTGATCGCGCTCGTCGTGACCGCCGTCGTCGTCGACTTCGGGGGGGAGATCGCGACCGAACTGGGGGTCAGCGAGCTTCCGCTCGTCGTCGCCGAGGTCGGGTCACAGCTCACCCTCGAATCACAACTCACACCGCCACAGTTCCTCGAGTGGTTCGTCGTCGTCGGGATTCTCTATCCCCTCGTGATCGGCGGCATCGGTGGTGCCCTCCACGTCCTCATCCAGCGAACCATCTCGAACCGCGCGGGCGCATAGGAGCAATCGCAGCCCGTTCGCGGGGTGGGAAGCAGTCTGCGACAGTTTCCGCTCAGGACTTCGACTCGAACACCTGGCAACGGGTCTCGACACGCAACCGCTGCCAGCGGGCGACGTGGCGCTCGAACGCGGCCAGCAGACCGGAGCGACCCGTCGCGTCCCGTTCCCTGTCGTCACCCGACTCACCGTCGACTGGTGGTTTTCCGAAACTCATGATACTAGTACCCACGGTTGTCGGGATCATAAATATCGGGTAAAACAATCAAGGATCGGGTAGGTACGCCGCTACCCTCGAAGCGGTAGCGACAGGTAGCTCTCTCGCTGGCGAAAACGGCGTTTCCGTGAGGTGTGAACAGCTCCCACGAAGTGTCACGGGGAAGGCAATATACTTATGTTCGGGTTCCAAATCGGCGCGCAATCGAATGACCACGTCGTCGAATCGGACCTTCCTCGAGACGCTGCTCCGGTATCAGCACGTTTTCGTGTTCACCGCACCACTCGCGTTCGTCGCACTGGTGTTTCTGTACGCACCGACCGGCGGCGCCGGCGGTGTCGCCTACTGGACGGAGTTCTGGTGGCTGTTCCCGGCGTTTCTCCTCGGGGCGACAATCGTCAACACCGTCGGAATCAGCGGGTCGGCGCTGTTCGTCCCGTTTCTCATCTTCGTCTTTCCCCTGCTTGCCTCCCCAATGAAACCGGAGACGATCGTGAAGATCGGGCTGATCAGCGAGTCGTTCGGGCTCTCGAGTTCCGCGCTCGCGTTCGTCCAGTACAACCTCGTCGACCGGCGGTTGGCGCTGACGCTCGTCGGCGGGGCGATCCCGTTCGTCGTCGCGGGCGCGATCCTCTCGTTTTTCATCCCCGAAGCGGTCTTCCACGCCCTGCTCGGGCTTGCCCTCCTAGCGTCGTCGGTGCTCCTGTTCAAAGCCGATCTGGGGCACGAGGAGCCGGGATCGGATTCGAGCACCGACGCTGACGTCGTGGCGGAAGCCGACGGTGGCCGCGACCTCCCGGACGACAGCGGACGACTCGGCCCCGCGGGCGTCGAGGTCGACGGCGAGGGGGTCGTCACGAGAGTCGACCGCGACGGCAACGATTACACCTACGACCGCGGTGGCTACCTGGAGCGATTCGGCAACTACAGCATCGGCGGTACGTTCCAGGGTCTCGCCGGGTTCGGGATCGGCGAACTCGGGATCATTTCGATGCTGCGCTCGAAGATCCCGGTCCGGGTCGCCATCGGAACGAACCACATCGTCGTGGCGTCGACTGCGGTCCTCGCGTCGCTGGTCCACGTCTTCGGCGGCAGTCTGGTCCCGGGCGCACACAACATCGACATCGCGTCGACGCCCTGGAACATGGTCGTCTGGACCGTCCCCGCGACGGTCACGGGGGGACAGGTCGCACCGTACGTCGCGGCCGCACTCGACACCGAGACGATCAAAGCCGGCGTCGGCGCCCTCTTCGCCATCGTCGCCACCGCTCTTTTCGCCATGGCTGCAGGTGTCGTCTAGTATGTACGAGGACATCCTCCTCCCGACGGACGGCAGTGATGCGGTCGCGGCCGCCGCCGAGCACGCCGCAACCATCGCCGACCGGTTCGACGCGACCGTCCACGTCCTCTCCGTCGCGGACACGCGCAACCGGTTCGAGAGTCCCACGGGTGGCATCTCGGCCGACGCCTGGCTGCGGGCCGAACACGACCGCGCGGAGACGGCAGCGGCCGAGGCCGTCGCCGCACTTCCCGACGACCTCACGGTCGAGACGGCCACCGACGAGGGAATCCCACGCGACGTGATCGTCGACTACGCCGAGGAATCCGACGTCGATATGATCGTCATGGCGACCCACGGCCGAACCGGTCTCCAGCACTATCTCATCGGCAGTGTGACCGAGAAAGTCGTCCGTCGCTCACCTGTTCCCGTCGTGACAGTTCGCAGTCCCGACTGACCAGCACGGATCGAACCGCCCCGGATCGCTAATATCGGCCTTTCACCGCCTTTTCTGGCGGTTTTCCCGCCTGCTAGCCGTGACAAACGCTTAAGTAGCGTGCCACGGTAACAGCCAACATGGAACTGACTGGCAAGATAGAGTTCGACCACGCGGGTCGAAAGGACCTCTACGAGTACGTGGAGCGTCACGGCGACGTAAAGGCCGATCAGGCCCGGGACGCGCTGCACATGGAGCCACGCGAGTTCGGGCACCACGCGGCCATTCTGAAGCGCGAC
This sequence comes from Halorientalis marina, assembly GCF_023028345.1. Classification (GTDB taxonomy): domain Archaea; phylum Halobacteriota; class Halobacteria; order Halobacteriales; family Haloarculaceae; genus Halorientalis; species Halorientalis marina. The sequence continues at coordinate 2,376,420 of NZ_CP095487.1, forward strand.
GGCGTCCTCACGGAGACGGCGGCCGGTCACCTGCGTATCGCCTACGAGGAGGCCGCGGAAGAGGAGTACGAAGAAGACGACGTGGAGTTCACCATCCGGCAGGCCCGTCAGGAGGACATCCAGGGGCTGGTCGGTGCCATCCGGGCGGCGGTCGAGAACGGCAAGTACGTCGTCGCCGAGAGCGTCGCGGATCTCCTCGACCACGAGGAAGTGCTCCTCCGGCACAACGAACTGGAGTCACGCATCTTCTTCGTCGCCTGCGTCGACAACGACGTCGTCGGCTGGGTCCACCTCGCCCACCCCGAGATGGAGAAACTCAGCCACACCGCCGAGTTGACCCTCGGAGTGTTGGAGGAGTACCGCGGCCACGGTATCGGGAGCCACCTCCTCCAGCGCGGCCTGGAGTGGGCAAACAGCCAGGGCCACGAGAAGATATACAACAGCGTCCCCTCGACCAACGAGAACGCAATCGAGTTCCTCAAGGGCCACGATTTCGAGGAGGAGGCCCGCCGGCGCGATCACTACAAGATCGACGGCGAGTACGTCGACGAAGTGATGATGGAGATCGACCTAGGGTAACTCCTCGTCGGCCTCGTCGAGCGGGTCGGCGACGACCCCGTCTTTCTGCGACCACGACCGCGCGTGTGCCAGACAGACCACCCTGTTTGCCGCCCAGGGAATGTGCAGTTCCACGGTCGCCTGCCGGTCACACCCCTCCTCCGTACAGGTGGGCATACCGACCCATCGGCGGCCACCCTCTCGACTCTTGTGTTCTGCCCGCCGTCAGACCAGAACCACCAGCAGATGCCCCAGGAACAGCAGCGCCGTCAGCGCGACCTGTGCGACGGTCGAGGCGAGCATGGCGATAGTCGTGTAGGTGGCGGTGCGCGCGCTCCCGGAGCCGTCGCCGGTGCGGCGAAACTCCGAGAGGAAGACGGTACCCGAGACGCCGAAGAGGATGCCGAACGGGCCGGCGACGAAAAACAGGAGGAAGCCGGCGACGCCCGCGAGGGCAGTCGTGAGGTTCGAGGCGCCGCTGACCTTCGCCGAGAGCGCGCCGCCGAGCCAGTCGATGGCGAGGATGAGCAGCCCGAGGAGCGTGAGAGCCGCTAACGGAACGAGGGTGGGGTCGGTGTAGCCCGTCGCCCACCAGTGGAGGTAGACCCCGGAGAGCGCGAGCAGGGAGCCCGGAATCAGCGGGACGGCGCTGCCGACGACACCCAGGAAGGCGAGCGCGATGGACACCCACGTCCAGAAGCCGAGGCCGAGAGCCGACGACTCCGTAATCGCCAGCGCCACGGGGTCGATCATCGGTACCGATCAGCCTCCTCGTGAGCGGCTTCGGTCCCGAAGCGGTCGACGAGGGGCTCGATGACGTCGCCGAACGCGCGCATCGTCTCGGCCGTGGAGTGGTAGTCGAGCCGGTCGGCAACGGCGTCCCACGGCCGTCCCTGGAGCGCCTTCAGGACGAGCAGCCGCTGCTGTCGGACGGACAGGTCGGCGGCGACACCGTCCGGGAAGGCGGCGACGGCGAGGTCGCGGTACGGTCCGGGGGCCATGTCGAACAGGCCGGGGCCGAAGGCGGCGCTGGCGACCTGGCGCCAGGCCCAGTCGGGCAGGTCGGGGTCGACGGCGCGCTCGCTCGCGGCCAGCGTCGCACGGGCCACGTCGGGGTCGCAGTCGGCCAGCGGGTCCGCGAGAACGCCGCCGACGCGGGCGAGGAACTGCGAGGCGTGGCGGTCGGCGAGGGCGCGGCCGTCGGCCGAGCAGGGGTCGAGCATGAGTACGGAGTACTCGCCGCTCCTGTCGTTGCGGGTCGTCGAAAGGTGTACCGGTTCGTAGCCGTTCGCGGCCCAGAACCGCAGGAGGTCGGGCGTCGCTCCGTAGCCGACGCCGAGCCAGTCCACGGAGTCCGCGAACTCCGTGCGGATGTCGTCGAGCAGACGCGAACCCAGACCCCGCGAGCGGGCGGCGTGGTGGGTCGCGATACGGAGGACGCGCCAGCCGACCGGGGCGCCGGCGGCCTCGTCGCGGAGCTGTGTCGTGAGCACGTCGGGGAGCATGTTCCCGGCGACGCGGCCACCGTCGTACATGTGTGCCCGCGTCGCCGCCGAGAGGTCGCCCTCGCGGGCCAACAGCGCGACCGAGACGACGTGTCCGTCGTGGACGAGCGCGCGGGCGGCGACGTTGGGGGCGTCGAGCAGGCGCGCGAGATCGGCCGGTTCCGTCCGGTAGTGAGCCAGCACGAGCAGGCCGAACGCCTCGCGGAGCAGGTGCTCGTCGGCCAGCAGGTCGGCAGGGTCGAGCGCGCGGTAGGTCACCGAGTCGGTCCGCGCGTCCGTGACGAGTGGGTCGACGGGCGGCCCGGCGTCGAGCAGGAGCGCGCGGAAGGCCCACACCTCGACCGGGTCGCCGCCGGCGTACCGGATCGGCTCGGACAGGGGCACTTCGACCACCTCGTGCTCGCTCTCGGCGAGGCGGTCCCGGAAGCGGACGGAGAAGCCCCGGCCGGCCCCCTCGTAGCCGTGGATGGTGGTGGCAAAGGCGACCGCGGGCGCGGCGAGGAAGGAATCGAGCGTGGACACCGGGAGCGCCGCCGCCTCGTCGACGATCACGGCGTCGGGGTCGCCGGGCAGGTCCGTCGCATCGACCGCCCGCTCGAACCGGACGCTGCCGGTGGCCGTCTCCAGCAGGCGCGGGTCTGCGTCCGAGTCTCGCCCCGTCAGGTCACCCGTCGTATCGAGAAGTTCCGCGGCCCGCGCGAAGGCCTCGGCCGCGTTGCGGTAGGCCGGCGCGACGACCAGCACGTCGGCGCCGTCGGCCGCGAGCGCGCCCGCCGCCAGCCCCGCGGCGCTCGACTTCCCGCGCCCCCGGTCGGCCTCGACGACGAGCGCATGGTCGGACGCCGCGAGCGCTTCGAGCGCGTGGACGGCGCTGACCTGGTCGGCCGTGCGACAGGCCTCGTAGGTCTCGGCCGGGAACCGATGGTCTGTGGGGGGTTCGGGCGGCCCCCGGGGGCGTCGCGGCGCAGGATCGGTGAGCCCGTCACGTTCGACGGTCCCCTCGTCGACATCCACGATGGCGATCCCGGGGTGAGCCCGGAGGGTCGCGACGAGGCGCCACCGGAAGTTCCCCGTCACCGCGGAAACGTCCGCCGGTGGGACGGCGAGTCCCTCGTCGAAGTCGTCACGGCGGTCGGACCACTCGCCGAGGGGCGGCGTCAGCAAAACGAGGAGGCCACCGCCGTCGACGGCGCCGACCATCCGGCCGAGCGCGTTCGGGTCGCAGGCCGCGTGGGCGTCGTAGACGACGGCGGTCCGGGTCCGACCGAGGAGCGCGCCCGAGTCACGGACTGGCAGGCGCTCGCAGTCCAGGATAGAGCCGGGGCCGACGACCGTGGTCGCCCCGCGGGGCACGTCGGCGGCGTCGAGCGCGGTCGCGGCGGCCTCCCTCGTCGCCGACGGAACACCGGAGAGCACGAGCAGTCGCCGCTCGTTACACTCCCGGGCCTCGGTCCGGAGTCGTGACGCGAGCGACGCGAGCATACTACCACTGGCCCGGCCGCGGGCTTGTGCGTGGCGGTCCGGGATAGTTTAGTCACGCCGTGGCGAAGCGTCGGTCATGTCGTCGCTCTCCACCCCGCTCTGTGACGTCCTGGGCATCACCCACCCCGTGATTCAGGCACCGATCGGGAGCGTCTCCTGTCCCGAACTGGCGGCCGCGGTCTCGAACGCCGGCGGCTTCGGCACTCTCGCGGTCACCTGGCGCGATCTGGACCGCACACGTGCGGCCATCCGCGAGACACAGGAACTGACCGACGACCCCTTCGGCGTGAACCTCGTCCTCGACGAGGCGACGACCGAGCGGCCGACCGACGAACACCTCGATGCGGTCCTCGGCGAGGGCGTCGCCGCCGTCTCCTTTTCCTTCGGCGACGCGGGGCCCTACGTCGACCGCGTTCGGGACTCGGGTTCGGTCGCGATGGTGACCGTCGGGAGCGCCGACGAGGCCGAACGGGCCCTCGACGCTGGCGCGGACGTGCTGGTGGCACAGGGCTGGGAGGCCGGCGGGCACGTCCAGAGCGAGGTGGCGACGATGCCGCTGGTGCCCCGGGTCGTCGATGTGGTCGCCGAGGCGGGTGCCGACGTCCCCGTCGTCTCCGCCGGCGGCATCGCTGACGGGCGCGGGCTGGCGGCGACGCTCGCGCTCGGCGGGGACGGCGTCTGGCTCGGGACCCGGTTCGTCGCCACGGAAGAGGCGGCCGCGCACGAGGCGTACAAGCACCGCGTCCTCGACGCGGACGCCGACGAGACCCGCTATTCCGAGTTGTTCGACGGCGGCTGGCCCGGCCAGCCACACCGGACGCTCCGCAACGGGACCGTCGAGCGGTGGGAGGCGGCCGGCGAACCGGGGCCCGGCGAGCGCCCGGGCGAGGGCGACCCGGTCGCGGCGTACCCCGGCGGCCAGTCCGTCGAGCGCTACGACGACGACCCGCCGCTGCCGACGGTGGCGGGCGACGTCGAAGACATGGCGCTGTACGCCGGACAGAGCGCGGGACTCACCGGCGAGCGGCGGCCTGCGGGCGCGGTGGTCGCCGATGTCGTCGACGAAGCGACGACACGGATCGACGACTGTGCCAGGGCGAGCAGCGAGTAAGCGGTCACCGTCCGTGAAGCGAGTGGGGAACATCCGGAATGTGTGGCTCTGACAGGGTGAAACGGGCATCGAAACCCCTTTTAGCAGGGGAAGGTCAATGACAGGATACAGCCTGTGCGGGGTTGATGATGCTCCTAGCCTCTCAGGACTCTCAGGCGGGGGAGCGCGAGCCCACGCACAGGAGGTGACCAATACATATGCCAGTGTACGTTGATTTCGACGTGCCGGCCGACCTCGCAGACGACGCCCTCGAGGCGCTCGAGGTAGCCCGGGACACAGGACGCGTAAAGAAGGGAACGAACGAAACGACGAAAGCGGTCGAGCGCGGCAACGCCGACCTCGTCTTCATCGCCGAGGACGTCCAGCCCGAGGAGATCGTCATGCATCTCCCCGAGCTGGCCGACGAGAAGGAGGTTCCGTACGTCTTCGTCGAGACCCAGGACGACGTCGGGCACGCCGCCGGCCTCGAAGTCGGCAGCGCGGCGGCCGCCATCGTCCAGGCCGGCGAGGCCAGCGGCGACGTCGATGACATCGCCGAGAAGCTCGAGGAACTGCGGTAATCAACAATGAGTGCAGAAGAAACGGACGACGACGGCGGTTCCACGCCCGCCGAGGTCATCGAAGTCGTGGGCCGGACCGGGATGCACGGCGAGGCCATGCAGGTCAAGTGCCGCATCCGCGAAGGTGAGAACCAGGGGCGAATCATCACCCGGAACGTCCTCGGTCCCGTCCGCGAAGGTGACGTACTTCAGCTCCGCGAGACCGCTCGCGAAGCGGACCAGATCGGAGGCCAATAATGCCACGAAACCGCGAGTGTGACTTCTGTGGCGACGACATCGAGCCCGGCACCGGGACGATGCTCGTCCACAAAGACGGTACCACCGTGTACTACTGCTCCTCGAAGTGCGAGAAAAACGCCGACCTCGGTCGCGAACCGCGCGACCTCTCCTGGACGGAAGAGGGCCGCGCCGCCGGCGGCCCGGCGGTCGAGGAAGCCGAGGACGAAGCAGCCGACGAGGCGTCCGAGCCCGCCGCCGACGCCGAGGTCGACCACGAGGAAACCGACCTCGAAGACCAGGGCCCGGACGTCGACGCGGACGACGCCGCCCCCGACCTCGAATCCGTCGAGGAAGACGAGGACGTGCCCGGTCCCGAAGGTGAGGGCGCCGAGGAAGCGGCCGCCGACCCCGAACCCGACGAGGCCGACGAGGCCGACGAGGAGACCGTCGAGGCGGAGACAACGGACGACGAGACCGAAGACGAAGCGGACGAGGAAGAGGAGGCTGAAGCTTAATGGCGCATCATGACGAGCGAACGTTCGTGATGGCGAAGCCCGACGCCGTCCAGCGCGGTCTCATCGGCGAGATCATCGACCGGCTGGAGGGACGCGGGCTGAAGCTGGCCGGCGCGAAGTTCATGCAGATCGACGAGGACCTCGCCCACCAGCACTACGCCGAACACGAGGACAAGCCCTTCTTCGACGAACTGGTCGGGTTCATCACCTCCGGCCCCGTCATGGCGATGGTCTGGGAGGGCGCCGACGCCACCCAGCAGGTCCGTCGGATGATGGGCGCGACCGACCCCAAAGAGGCCCAGCCGGGCACCATCCGCGGTGACCTCGGGCTGGACCTCGGGCAGAACGTCATTCACGGCTCCGACCACGAGGATCCCGGCGCGAACGAGCGCGAGATCGAGCTGTTCTTCGACGAGGACGAACTCGTCGACTGGGACCGCGCCGACGAGCCCTGGGTCTACGAGGACGTAAGCCACTGAGCGACGGTCGGTCGCCACCGGCGAGCGTGCCGTCGCCGTGGCGTCGTTCGAGTGAGGACGTCAGCCACTGAGCGGCGGTCGGTCGCCACTGGCGAGCGTCGCCGTGGCGTCGTCCGAACCGACCACTGACGCCGGTTTTGGCGTCGCTCTCTCACACGACCAGCTGACGCACTGTTCACGCGTCGCTCCGCCCTCGACCGTGAAACCGACGGGAGTTATTTGGCCGGGGCGGCCGAGGGACTGGTATGATAGACCCCGGCGGATGGGGCGGCGCGGCGGCGCCGCTATCGGTGGCCGGCCTCGCACCGGTGACGGTGCTCGTCATCGTGGTCCTCGGGACGCCGCCGCTGGTCGCCGCGGTCGCGATGGGTGTCCGGCGGCAACACCGGTTCCAGTACTCGGTTGCCGCGGCGGGGGCGCTGGTCGCGGTCTTCGCGCTCACCGGGACGGTCGGGTTCGCGACTCACTGGACGGTCCTGTCGATTCTGGCGATCCTGGCGGCTATCGGCGGGCACGTCTCGGGGTTCCGCGAGGACGGGGTGGACCTACTGATCGCCGGCGCGATATACGCGACGCCGATTGCACTGGGGGTCGTCCTCCTGCTCGGAACGGCCGGGGTGTTCTCACTCCCCGTCTGATTCGATGGCGCCGAGAAAGGCAATGATGGCGCGCGAGGCGACGACGAGCGCGAACGCGAGGTGCCAGAGGCCGAAAGCCACGGCGCGCGCGAGGAGTTCGCGCACGTCGTAGCGCATACTCGCGGCGGTAAAACAGACCCAGAGCGTGCCCAGGACACGTACCCGCTCGGGATGCTCTGCCTCCTCGATGCACTCGGTCAGTCTGGCAGTCATCGCCGCGGGCATCTCGATTGAACGGTCAAAGACCGGCCACTAATGGGTTGTGTTCCGTCCCGCTCAGTCCGCGTCGGACAGCCGCCGGACAGCGTCGGGGTCGAGACGGACCCGAGCGCCCCGTTCACGGGTCGCGAGCGCCCCACAGGCGTTCCCAACTGTCAGCGCCCGGTCGTATTCCGGGTCCTCAGTACCGAGAACGACGGAGAGAAATCCCGCCGCGAATGCGTCGCCGGCCCCCGTCGTGTCGACCGAGTCCACGTCGACGCCATCCCGGGACCAGTGGCTCCCGTCGGGCGTGTCCACGGCCGCACCGTCCGCGCCGCGGGTGACGACGCGGATGTAGCCCGGCGGGTCGTCGCGGGGCGGTCGGTCCGCGGCCCGCGGCGCCTCCCGTTCGTTGTAGAAGACCACGTCCGCCAGCGCCAGCGTGGGGGTGAAGTCGCGCTCGCCGGCGCGGCGACCGGGGTCGACGCTGACCGTCGCGCCGGCGTCGACCGCTCGCTCGGCCAGTCGTCGGGCCGTTGCCGGGTCCTGGTTCGTCAGGTGGAGGTGGTCCGTGGCCGAGAGCGTCCCGTCCGCGAGGTCGGTGGCGGCGTAGGACTCGTTGGCGCCGTCGTTGCCGAGGACCATCACCTCGCCGTCGGTGCCGACGAGCAGGTACTTGACGGTCGTGTCGGCGTCGACGGTGACCAGCGGGACGCAGTCGACGCCGGCGTCGTCGAGTGCCCGCCGGACGAGGTGGCCGTTCTCGTCGGTGCCGACGCTGCCGAACAGGGCCGTCTCGACGCCGAGTGTCGCGAGGCCGGTCGCGACGTTGGCCGCGCTCCCGCCGCCCGCGCTTTGCTGGTCGAGGATGCGTGCTTCGCCGTCCGGGGCGGGCAAGCGGTCGAGACACAGGGTCACGTCCCAGTTGACGTGGCCGGCACAGAGGACGGTCGGCACGGTCACGCCTCCTCGTCCCAGGGTGCCCCCGTCCCGGTGCCGTAGAGGTCGCGGATGAGCGTCACGATGCTCTCGGGCGGGAACTGCCCGTGTTCGGTCACGATAGCGTCCACGTAGCGGGGCGGGGTCACGTCGAACGCGGGGTTCTCGACAGTTATCTCGCCGATATCGGCGCGTCGCTCCGGGTCGATAACCTCCGCCTCGTCGCGGGTCTCGATCTCGACCGTGTGGCCCGTCAGCGTATCTGGGTTGAGTTTGATCGTCTGTGCGGCGGTCACGACCGGCACGTCCCGCTGGCGGGCACAGACTGCCAACCCGCTCGTGCCGATCTTGTTGACGACGGAGCCATCCGCTGCGATGCTGTCGGCGCCGACGAGGACGTGGTCGGCCTCGTCGAGGAACCGCCGGGCCGCGCTGTCGACGATCAGCGTCACGGGGACGCCGAGGTCCCGCAGTTCGCCCGCCGTGATGTGGCCCTGGTTGCGCGGCCGCGTCTCCTTGACGATAGCCGAGAGCTCCTTGCTCTGGTCGACGGCGGCCTCGATACAGGCCAGCACATCCGTCGAGTGGCAGTGTGTCATCACGGTGTCGCCGTCCCGGAGCCGGTTCGCGCCGACGCGACCGAGGTCCGCCTGTGCGCGGTCGAGTTGCGCCGTAAACGTCTCGGCAGCGGTGACGACCGACTGCCGGAGCCCCAGTACGGACTCCCCGTCGAGGCGATTGAAGACGTAGCGCAGGGCGTTTGGGAGGGAGACGGCGGTCGGGCGCGTCCGGTGCAGCTCACGGGCGGCGGCCCGGAGTTCGGCACGGAGAGCTTCCGGCGTGTCTGCGTCGCTCTCGGTCGCCTGCGTCGCGAGCGCGTCCACGACGGCGTCGGCGATGGTCGCCGCCCCGCGGGTCTCCATCGACTCGATGGCCTCGGCCGTGGCGGCGACCTCGGGGTGTACGTCCCCGTCCATACGCAGAGTCGACGCCGGCCACAGACAAAAGGAGTCGGGTGGGGACGGTTCAGTTCCGTTATTTAAGTGTTCGGGAGCGTTGCCGGGTCGGAAACCGGGGGTGAGTGGTTATGTGGAATCGCCGAGAAGGCACGCCTACCAGGGGTGCGGGAGGGGTCCAGCACCGAGAGTGGGTGCTGTCGGGGCCCTCGCCGCACGAACCGAAACCATGTCGTCAGTAACCGTACTCACGAACCCCGACGGGTTCTTCGACCGCGCGAGCGACGACCCGTCCCTGCTGCCTCCGGCAGGGATCGTGCTGGTCGTCGCACTCGCTACGGCAGCAGCGTCGTTTCCGATCACACAGGTCATCGCGGAGTCGCTCCCGGCGGAGGCGGGACCGGCGGGGAGCATCGCGATGGTCTCGGGCCTCCTCGGTCCGTTCCTCGGCACGTTCCTGTTCTGGGTGATTTACGCGGTGGTGTTCCACGGCATCGCCGTCCTCGCCTTCGGCGGTGAGGGGTCGCTCAGCAGACTCCTCGCGTACGTCGGCTGGGGACACGTTCCGGCGATCCTCAGCGTCGCCGTCAGCGGCGCCACCAACTACGTCATCGCACAGAACCTGACGCCGCCGTCGGACCCACAGCAGATGCAGGCGTTCACGCGGAGCCTCCAGAACCAACCGGAGTTCGTGATCGCGAGCCTGGTCGGCCTCGTCGTGCTGGCCTGGCAGGCGTTCATCTGGACCTTCGCGGTCCGCCACTCGCACGGACTGGACCTCCGCGGTGCGGCGATCACCGTCGCGATTCCGGTCGTTCTCCAGGCCGGCTGGCAACTGTTCAATCTCCTGTGATACCAATGCAACGCACGCTCGCAGTCCTCGTCGTCGTCAGTATCGCTCTCTCGTCGCTCCCCGCGGCCACCGTGGCCGGGGCGCAGGCGAACGAAACCACACAGCAGGCCTCGTCGGTGGCGATCACGAACGTCTCGGTGACGCCCGATGACGTTGCCCCCGGCGAGAGCGTGACGATCAGGCCGACAGTCAAGAACCTCGAAAGCAGCCAGTCGAACGTCGAAATCAGTTCGGTCTACGTTCGGCGACAGCAGTACGGAGGCCAAATAGAACTCACGAGGCTCCGTAATCTCGGCGCGCTCAATCCGGGTACGAGCACGACCATCCCCCTGAGCGTCCAGTTCGACGAACCGGGAACGAAGCGGCTCAGAGTCGTCGCAAACGTGGTGAACGAACAGGAGCAGCGAATACGCGTGACCTACCCGGTGATAATCAGAGTCACCGAAACGCATCCCCAGCTCGACATCGACGTGAACGACACCGTCGCGTCCGTCGAGAAACGCGGCACCGTCGAAATCGCCAACGGCCTCGACACCGACGCCCAGAACGTCGCGCTCACATTGTCGGGGTCAGACGCCCTGACTGTGTTCAATCCGCGGACGGTCACACCGCGGCTGGAGAGCGGCGAGACGACGACCGCGCGGTTCCGCTACGAGGCAGCGAGGCCCGGCACGTATCGAGTCCGCGCACAGCTCCGGTACAACGTCCCCGGCGGGGAGACACGCCGGACCGAGACGACCGTCCCGGTCCAGGTCGACCCGCTCGAACGGAACGTCGTCCTCGACGCGACCAGTAACAGCGACGACCCGACCGTCGGCGTGGACGTCCTCAACCGCGGGAACGTCCCGATAGAGAACGTCACCGTGTTCGGGGAATCGACGAACGCCTCGATCCCACAGCGCTATCTCGGGGAGATACCGGCCCAGTCCTCGGAGTCGGTCCGCCTCAACGCCTCGCTGGACGAGAGCGTGGCGGACGTGACGATGCGAGCCTCCTACGAGATCGGCGACGAGTCCGGGACCGCCAGCGACGGCGTCAGCCTGACGCAGACTCCCGGCGAGATCGAGTTGACCGGGCTGACCGTCCAGCCCGAGGGTGGTCGCCTCGCCATCACCGGCAGTGCGAGCAACGTCGGCTTGACGGAGGCCAGTAGCGTCACCGTCCGCGTCCAGGACACCGAGCGGGTGACGCCCGCTGCACCGCGGGAGTACTTCGCCGGCCGCGTCCCGGCCAGCGACTTCGTCACGTTCGAGGTGTTCGCCCGGACCGAGGGGAACGTCTCGGAGATTCCGCTGGAAGTGACCTACCTCGCCGACGGCGAGCGCCACACCCGCACCGTGATGGCCGCGGTCGGTGACGGCGGGCCGCCGCCGGCCGCCGACCGCGGCCCGAACGGCGGCTCCTCGGGCGGACTGCTCGTCCCTGCCATCGGTGCAGTCGTCGTCATCGGCGTCCTCGGTGCCATCGTCTACGGGTGGAGGAACCGTGGTGGTACTTGAGACCCAGGGCGTCGTCAAACGCTACGAGAGCGGCGGGGGAACCCTCACGGCCCTGAAAGGGATCGACTTCGCCGTCGAGCCCGGGGACTTCGTCTCCATCATGGGCCCCAGCGGGAGCGGGAAGTCCACCCTGCTGAATATCCTCGGTTTGCTCGACGTGCCCACTGAGGGGCGGGTCCTGCTCGACGGCGAGGACGTGACCGACCTCTCGGACCGGCGCCGGACCCGCGAGCGCCACCGGACCATCGGCTTCGTCTTCCAGCAGTTCTACCTCCTGCCGACGCTCTCGGCGGTCGAAAACGTCACCGTCCCGAAGATGTTCGACCGTGACAGCGACACCCGTGCGCGGGCGAAAGACCTCCTGACGCGGGTCGGCCTGGGTGACCGGCTGGACCACCGTCCGGACCAACTCAGCGGCGGTCAGAAACAGCGCGTCGCCATCGCCCGCGCGTTGATCAATCAGCCGCGGGTGGTGCTGGCCGACGAGCCGACGGGGAACCTGGACCGGGACACCGGCCGGAAGATCCTCGACGAGTTCACTCGTATCACGGGAGAGGACGTGGCGGTCATCGCCGTCACGCACGACGAACTCGTCAACGAGTACGTGGACCGCACCGTGGAACTGGTCGACGGGGTGATGACGAAATGAGCCGCCTGCTGCCGGCGGTGTTGATGGCTCGGCGGAACCTCACGCGGACGAAGGTGCGGTCGATCCTCGCCGCCCTGGGCATCGTCATCGGCGTCATCGCCATCGCGTCGCTCGGAATGCTCGGGACGACCCTGCGCCAGCAGGCCACCCAGAACCTCGGCGACATCGGCAACCAGGTGATCGTCTCACCCGCACAGGAGGCCGACGAGAACCACATCACCGACAGACAGCTCCAGGACATCGAACGGACGGCCCGTGGGAAGGAGGTGGTGCCGATGGTCGAGGGGATAGAGGACCTCGAGTTCGGACGGGAGGAGACGACCACCCAGGTGTACTACTTCTCGTCGGTCCCGAGCAGTTACACGGCGACCGACGGGGACATCCCGGACCCGCTACGGGGTGGCGCACTCGTCGGCGCGGACCTGGCCGACCGGATCGACCTCGAACCGGGGAACTCGATCACGGTGAACGGGACCTCCTACCGCGTTCGCGCCACGGTCGAGGGCAGCGGGAGTTTCTTCAGTCCCATCAACCCCAACAACGCCGTCGTCCTGCCGCGCGGGAACCGCGACGAGATCTCACAGGTCGTGATCACCGCCGACACGGGACCGGAGGCGAACGCGACCGCGGTCGCGCTCCGCGAGTCGCTCAACGACCGCCGGAGCGAGCAGGTGAACGTCCGCGAACTGTCCGACATCACGGAGGACATCAACGAGTTCTTCGGGTTCATCAACGCCTTCCTGATCGGGCTGGGGTCGATCTCCCTGCTCGTCGCCGGCGTCAGCATTCTCAACGTCATGCTGATGAGCACGGTCGAGCGTCGCGAGGAGATCGGCGTCCTCCGGGCCGTCGGCTTCCAGAAACGAGACGTGCTGAAGATCATGTTGACGGAAGCCGCACTGCTGGGACTGGCCGGCGGCGTTATCGGCGCCGTCCTGGCCGTCGGCGTCGGGATGCTCGTCGCACAGTTCGCGCTCGGGGACCCGACCGCAGTCCTCATCCCCGAGAACATCCAGTTCGTCGTCCTCGGCGTCGGCTTCGGGCTGGTCACGAGCGTCCTGAGCGGGCTCTATCCGGCCTGGAAGGCGGCGAACGAACACCCCGTGGAGGCACTGCGAGGGTAACGGTCGGGAGAAGTCGGACCGCGAATCGGCTCAGTCGTCGGCCGGTGCGGCGTGGCCGACGCTGATCTCGCCGGCGTCGAGTTCGGCCTCGACCTCGCGGGCGGCCTGCACCATGTTCTCCATCTTGCCATAGGCCACGTCACGGGGCAGAAGCTTCAGGCCGCAGTCGGGCGAGACCGTCAGTCGCTCGGGCGGGACGATCTCGAAGCCCTTCTTGATGTTCTGCTTGATCTCCGCGACGGACTCGACCTCCGCGACGTGGGCGTCGGTGACGCCCATCGCGAGGTCCTTCGTGAACTCCGTCTCGGTGAACACGTCGAGCTGTTCGTAGTTGCCGTTACAGAGTTCGAGATCGAACTCGTCGACGGGGTACTCGAGGATTTCGGGGTAGATACGCGAGTAGTCGCCGTAGCAGACGTGCAGGCCGACGCGCACGTCGCTCGGAATCTCGTCGACGATGCGCTCCAGAGCCTCGCCGACGATGGCGTGGTCGTCCGGCGTCGTCGCCAGCGCGGGCTCGTCGATCTGGATGTACTTCGCGCCGGCGTCGACCAGGTTCTCGATCTCCGCGTTCACGAGGTCCGCGAGGTCGTAGGCGAGCGCCTCCTCGTCGTCGTAGCACTCGTTGAACGACCAGTTCGCGAGCGTGTAGGGGCCGGTGATTGGCACCTTCACCGGCTTGCCGGCGACGGCGTCGGTGAACTCGAACTCGTCGACGAGCCACTCCTCGCCGTACTCGACGTCGTCGACGACGGAGGGCTTGTCGAAGTAGTTGTGCCCCCAGACCTTGACGCGGCCGTTGAACTCGTAGCCGTCGATGAGGTGGGCGAAGTACTCCACCATCTCGTTGCGGCGCATCTCGCCGTCGACGACCACGTCCAGCCCCGAGCGCTCGTGTTCGTTCGTGATGAGCCGGGCGGCGTCGTCGGCGGCCTCCTGCCAGTCGTCCGCGTCGAAGGAGTGTTCGTCGTCCTCCAGCAGGTCCTGTGCCCGGTTGAGCCACGTCGGCTTCGGGTACGAACCGACGACGGTCGTCAGCAGGAAGTGGTCGTTGTCGTGTCCCTCGGGTCGGAACTGTTCGCGCGTGTCCGTCATATCAGGCAGTCACCTCCGCGCCGGCGACCGCGGCGAGCGCGTCGAGTTTCGCCTCGAACTTGTTGACCGGGAGGTAGAACGTCTCGGTGTTGATCGTCGCGTAGACCGTCTCGAAGTCGGTCGCGGGCACCTGCTCCTGCACCCACTCGACGCGCTCGGACACCGTGGCCGGCTCCTCGACGAGCGTGTTCTGCCCGTCGACGAGGCCGAGCGCGATATCCGACTTCGTTCCGTACTCGTTGATGTTGTAGAGGTTCTCCTCGTGGTCGCTCACGAAGTCGTAGCCGACGGCGTCCACGTCCGCGTCGAGCAGGTGTGCGTGGACCTTCTCCTCCAGGGCGCCCCAGTAGGTGTGGGCGACGACCTCGGCGTCGGTCGCGGTCGCGACGGCGTCGATGGCTTCGCTCGCCCGCTCGTCCGCGCCGTCGCCCGGCGGGTTCTCGACGAGGGAGGGTTCCAGCAAGAACAGCGTCTCGACCTCGGGGAACTGATCGAGTTCGCCGACGAGGAACTTGGTGATGGCGTCGAGGAAAGCCGCATCGTCGCCGTAGTGCTCGTCGGTCGCGAGATCGGCGAGCGAGTACGGGCCCGGCAGGACCGCCTGCAGGCCGGCGTCGACCTGTTCGGTTGCGGCGTCGAGTTCCGCGCCGATGTCGCCGGTCGGCGAGAGCGCACCGGACACGACCGGCTCGCGATAGAAGTTGTTGTTGTCGTAGTACCGGACGATCCCGCGCGTCTCGACGGCGTCGGCGACCGCCAGCGGATGAGCGATCATGTCGTCCCAGCGGAGCTGGCCCTCGACGATCCGGTCGAGGCCGGCCGCCTGCTGGCGCTCGATCACTTCGGAGCGGGCGCGCTCGTAGGCGTCCGTGATCTCGGCGCCCTCGTCACCGCTGATGAGGTCGCCTTTCTGGTGTCCCTTCAGGTCCGAGAGTTCCGCCTTCGCCCAGTCGGGCAGGGGGAACAGTCCCGGCGTCGTCGTAACTACCTCTGGCATTGTACCACCCTACGAAATGACGTCCTTTAATATTTGCTAATCGGTTTGATGTCCGAGAGTAATCCTTCGGCACTCATCCGGACGGCTCGGGCGTGAGTCGGAGGACGACGAGCCGCTCGAAGGAGTGTTTCTCCGCGGCGACTTCCGTGGAGCGGAGGCCGCGGTCAGCTGCGGAGTCCGTGACGGCCTCGATTCCCGACAGCGATGAGACGAGCAGGAGGACGACGCCCCCGGGCGCGAGGACCCGGCCCACGTCGTCGAGGAACGGCTCGATCACGCGCCGGCCGTCCTCGCCGCCGGAGAGCGCCCGCTCCTGCCAGTCGTCGCCCTCGACCTCGGGCGGCGTCGGCAGGTACGGCGGATTGAACAGGACGGTGTCGAACGTCCCGTCGTGGAACGGGTCGGTGAGGTCGCCCCTGACGACGGGGAGGCCCTGTCCGCGGGCCTGCCGGCAGGCGTGGGGGTTGATATCGACGCCGACGACGCGGGCCCCTGCCTCGGCCGCGACGGCGCCGACGAACCCCGACCCGGTCCCGACGTCGAGGACGCGGTCGTCCGCTTCGACGGTGTCCTGCGTGGCCTCGGCGAGGAGTCGCGTGTCCTCGGCCGGCTGGTACACCTCGTCCTCGTCGCGCCAGTCGGCCAGGTCCGGCATCAGTTCGCTCCCTCTCGGTCGTCGCTCTCGTCCGTTCCCTCCCCGTCCGCCCGCGGGCGGTCGGTCCTGTCACCTCTCTCCTCGTCCCCGACCGCCACGGGACCGCCGGCGAGACGGAGGCCGTCCGTCTCCGCCCGTCCCGTGAGTTCCCGCTGTGGGAAGGGTATCTTGACGCCCTCGGCCTCGAAGGCGTGTTTGATCGCCCGTATCACGGCGGTCTGGGTCTCCCACTTGGCCGGCGCCGACGGGTCGCCGATCCAGAAGCGACACTCGAGCAGGACCGCCGAGTCGTCGAACGACTTGCCGACGACGGTCGGCACCGGGTCGTCGAGCAGGTACTCGGTCTCGCAGTCGACCATCGCCTGCTCGGCGATCTCCGCCGCGCGGGTCACGTCGGCGCCGTAGTCGACACCCACGTCGACCGAGAGCCGCAGTCGGCCCGAGCGTGATCGGTTGACGATGTTGCTCGAGGAGACCTGGTCGTTCGGGATGACCACGTGCTCGTCGTCCCAGGTCCGCAACTCGGTGTTGAACAGCGTCACGTCGGTCACGACGCCCTCCTCGCCGTCCACGACGACCCAGTCCCCCACCGCGAACGGGCGCGCGAGCAGGATGACGAAACCGGCGAGGATCGCGCCGACGGTCTGTCGGGCCGCGAGGCCGACGACCAGCCCGATGGCCCCTGCCCCGACGATGAGATCGCCCGGATCGACGCCCGCCAGCGCCAGCACGAACAGCCCCGCGACGACGTAGATGGCGATCTGGAGCAGGTGGTGGATCGCCTCGCGGCGGTGGGCGGTGATCACGTCGTTGTCCGCCCCCTCCAGGAGCCCCTTGCTGACCCGCGTGAGCGTGTAGGCGATCACCAGCGTCAGGAACGCGACCAGCGCGAGCGCGCCCTGCCGCGGGCCGAGCTGGATGACCTCGAATCGGCCGACGACCTCGTCGGCCGCCTGCCAGACGACCACCAGAAACCAGCCGGTCAGCCCGGCGGTGATACTGAAGACGACCGCCTGCACCGCCTCCACGTCGTCGTCGGGGACCCGCTGCTTGAGCCGCGGTCCGGCCGCCTGAACGAACAGCGCCACGAGCACCAGAAGCAAGACCGCGGCCGCGCTGGCAGCAATCTTGGCCGTCGTCGTCGTGAAGTACTGCTGGAAACCGGTCCCGGCCTGGAGCGGGGCGAACAGCCACGCGACGGGGGTGGCGAGCGGTCCGACCACAGCCGCGAGCGGGCCGGTCATGTCGGCTCGCCCACCTCCCACGCGAGGCCTGCCAGGTCGGCGAACTCGGCCGGGGAGACTTTGCCCGCACGCCGACCCATGAGTTCGTCGTCGGCGGCCGCGACGACGGCATCCGGGTCTTCGAGCCCCGAGATATGCGCGGTGTTCCGCACGGCGTTGCGCATCGTCTTCCGGCGCTGGGTGAAAAGCGCCGTCACGAAGTCAAGGAAGAAATCTTCGTCGGGCACCTCGTAGTCGGGGTCACGCGGCCGGGTCCGCACGACCGCGCTCTCGACCGCCGGCGGCGGGCTGAACGCGCCTTTCGGCACCGGTTCGACGACCTCCACGTCGGCGTAGTGCCCCGCCGTCACCGAGAGCCGACCGTACTCGTCGGTCGCGGGGTCGGCCGCCATCCGGTCGGCGAACTCCCGCTGGAACATCAACACGAGCGGGCGCCCGCGGGGCAACAGCCGGAACGCGATCTCGCTAGAGGCACCGTAGGGCAGGTTCGAGACCGAGAGCGAGAAATCCGGCAGGGCAACGTCGAGGGCGTCCCCCTCGATCACCGTCAGTCGGTCCGCCGCGATCTCGTCGGCGAACTCCTCGCGGAGGAAGGCGGCCAGTTCCGGGTCGCGCTCGACGGCGGTGACGTGCTCCGCGACGGCGAGCAGGCGGTCGGTGAGCGCGCCCGTGCCGGCACCGATCTCCAGCACGTGGCTCGTGTCGGCGCCGACCGCCGTCGCGTACCCGGGGAGTCGGTCGAGCACGCGGTCGTCGACGAGGAAGTGCTGGTCCTGGTCGGTGTCGGCCCGGACGCCGGCCCGCGAGAGCAGGGCGTCGGGGTCGCGGCTCGCGTCGCTATCGCCCGGCTCGTCTTCGCCCGCGGGTCGGCCAGTCATGTCCGGTGGTCGGTCGCGGACCGCTAAAAACGTGTCACTCCGCGTCGTCGCGCTCGACGAACGTCCGGTATTTCAGGTCGTCCTCGCGAAGTTCTTCGAGGATGCGCTCGACGAGCACTTCCTTGGGGTTGTGGAGGCCGCTGACGCGGGATTCGAGATCGGTGAAGCTCTGGAACGGCCGCCGGTCACGCTCGTCGAGGAGGTTGTTGCGGAGTTTCTTGCCGATTCCTGGCAGGAGGTTCAGCTGGTGGAGCCGGAGCGTGATGGGCTGGGCCTCGTTGTAGAAGTCGACGAACCGCTTTTCGTTCGAGACGACGATCTCCTCGACGACGTAGTCGATCTCCGACTGGGCCCCGCTTGGCAGGTCGTCGTAGTCGATGTCGCGAATCCGGATGATCTCCTCGTCGTCCGTGAGGTCGATCCGGTCGCCGATGGCGATGTCGGAGTCGGTGTCGAGTTCGAGTTCCGCCAGCCGAAATTCCGTTTCGGTCACCACGTAGGCCAGTGGGGACTTCTCGTACTGCGGACGGTCGTCCTCCGTGCGCCCGTGCGGGAGGAAATCGAGGACAGCCGCCGTCTCCCCGCCGTCGTTCCCGGCGTCACCCTCACCGCCCCCGCTCTCGGAGTCGCTCATGCTGCGTCGTACGGTTACGGGATACATAAAAGCCCCAGCCGAACCCGGACCCGGCCGCGGTCAGGCGTATTTCGCGACGACGTCGAGGATGTCGTCGAGTTCATCGCCGGAGAGCGTGAACCGCTCCTGAGCGTACAGCGCTCGGAGTTCGTCGCGGTCCCGCGGGAGCGTGTTCGCGATCTTGTACGCGGTCGGCTCGTCGACTTTCTCCAGGTCGAGGAGTTCGTCGACGAACGCCTGGGATTCCTCGGGGTCGAGGACGGCGAAGCGGTTGACGTGTTCGACGGCCCGGGCGAGTTCGTAGCGCATCTCGCGCTCCTCGTCGGCCGCCCGCTCCTGCTCGAGGTCGCCGAGGATCTCTTTCGCTTCCGCCAGCGTCAGGTACTCCTCGCCGACCTTCTCTTTGAAGATCGTCATTCCTGGGACTGCAGGTGTGCTGGCAGGGTGATGACCGTCTTGTCTTTCCCCTGGTCGTCGATCTCGACTTTGTATGCCTCACCCTGAGGTCCGGCGACCGTTCCGGTCAGCCCGTTGAACTTGGGGTGGAACCGCCCTTCGTTGATGCTCGGGTCGATCTTGAGATGGACCTTCTGACCCGGCTCGTACTCCGCGACCGACTGCTGGGGCGGGGAGGTCCCGCGCTCGCGTGGCTTGTTCGAGAGTTTGTGCCGCGTCCCTTTGTGGGGTCCGTGTGAGTTGGGCATTCGTGGCTTTCGGTTGTGTGGTCGGGCTTATAAAACGTGCGTTCCGAACCCGCGGGTCGAACCCACCACGC
This sequence comes from Halorientalis marina, assembly GCF_023028345.1. Classification (GTDB taxonomy): domain Archaea; phylum Halobacteriota; class Halobacteria; order Halobacteriales; family Haloarculaceae; genus Halorientalis; species Halorientalis marina. The sequence continues at coordinate 2,395,986 of NZ_CP095487.1, forward strand.
CGAACGGCGGTGCCGCGTCACCGAAAGGCGGTCCCACGCCGCCACGGGCACACCCGAACGGGCGACCGACCAATGCAGTATATATTTCTTGTGGCCGTTCGGCGGCCGGAGCCGAAGCATTCGTTTATAGATTGTGGCCGACAACTGACTGGTAGGCATGATGACGCCTGGGGAGAAGGTGCTCGCGGTGGGGGTCGTGACCGGGATCGACGCCGCCATGCTGGCGGTATCGGGGATTCTGGGCTTCGCGGCCTGCCTCGCGACCCTGCCGATGGTGGCACAGATATACAACCAGTGAGGCCGGACAGGGGCGGAGACCGATGGCACTGCCGGGGTGTCGTGACAGCGAGAACGAACAGGGAGCGGCGCTACAGGCGGCCGACCGATTCGACGGAGACGCTCTCGACGCCCTCGACGTCGCCGAAGGCCTCTTCGACGGCGTCGGTGCCGCCGGTGTCGTCCGGGACGATCACCGTCGGGTACAGGGCGACGAGGCCGAAGGCCACGTCGTCACGCTCGATCCCCTGAATCTTGGCTCCTTCGGGCAACGACTGTTCGAGGCGCTCCTGGAGCGCGTCGAGATCGATGTCCGGGCTCTGCGGCATGACTTTGATCTGGGCTGCGACTTTTCCCATGGCTGGTGGTTGGGGTGTGGTGTGATTTGGTTTGCGGTTCAGGGCCCGGTGAATCCACAGTCCGGACACTCGTAGAGGTTGCTCTGCTTGCGGCACTTGGCACAGCGGTAGATCTGCTGCCCACAGTCCGGACACTTGAACCCCGCCGCGTCCGTCCCGGAGATGTTGATCCCACAGGAGATACACTTCTGTTTTCGTTTCTGCTGACTGTCGCTCATACCCTCACCGAACACAGCGTGACATTTAACCCTTAACTTATGCCGCCGGTGGTCCCGTGGTCGTGATGACGCGGTCCCGAGGGCCGACGACTCGCGTTTTTATTCGACGCCCACTCTCCTGATTATCACGACAAAAAACGCCACCGAAGCGCTAAAAGCCGGTCAATGCCACTCCGGTGTATGAGTCTCAACCCCGATAAGAAAGTCACCGATACCGAAAGGCGCGGCGTAGACGGTGCGCGACTGACGGACCGGCTGGGGATCGACACGGCGGAGATCGAGAGGCGAAAATCGTTCACACAGTTCGACGAGGACGACGCCCGTCGACTGGAAGCGAAGGCGGACCTGTTCGACGAGATCGCCCCGGAGTTGACCGACAACTTCTATGCACATCTCCGGTCCCACGCGGAGAGCCAGGCTATTTTCGGCCGCTCCTCGAAAGGCATCGAGGCGCTCAAAAGCGACCAGGCGCGGTACCTCCGGGAACTGGGGAGTGGCGAGTACGGACAGGGGTACTTCGACCGGCGGGCCCGGGTCGGCAAGGTACACGACATGCTGGATCTCGGGCCCAAAACGTATCTCGGTGCGTACAGCGTCTACTACGAGGGAATCCTGACCGCACTGGCAGAGGACATCAAACCCGATCTCGCCGCCAACGGCGGTGATCTCGACGGCGCGGCGGCGCTGGATCGACTGGTCGAGACCGCACTCTCCGTACTCAAACTCATCAACATCGACCAGCAGGTGGCGATGGACACCTACATCGACTCCTACAGCGAACAGGTCGAAGCGGAGTTAGAGCACAAGCGCGAACTCACGCGGAGCGTCGAGTCCGAGATGCAGGAACCGCTCACCGAGGCGAGTGACGCCGCCGAGCGGGTCACGGAGAGCGCCACGGAGATCAACGAGATCACCGACGACCAGTCCGAGAAGATGCGGGCTATCGCGAACGAAGTCTCGGACCTCTCGGCCACCATCGAAGAAGTCGCCTCGACGGCCAATCAGGTAAACGAGCGGAGTTCGGAGGCCGAGGACCTCGCAGCGAAGGGCGAGGAAGCCGCCGACGACGCGCTCGACACGATGGACCGAATCAGCGAGTCGGCGGCAGACGTGGCGACCGACGTAGAGACCCTCCACGACCGCGTCGACGAGATCGATTCGGTCGTGGACGTGATCAACGATATCGCCGAGCGGACGAACATCCTCGCGTTGAACGCCTCCATCGAGGCCGCCCGCGCGGGTGAGGCCGGCGAAGGGTTCGCCGTCGTCGCCGACGAGGTCAAACAGCTCGCGGAAGCCTCACAGGAACAGGCCGGCGAGATCGAGGGGATGGTCGACGACATCAAGCGGGACACGAGCGACACCGCCGCCAACCTCGAAACCACCATCGACCAGCTGGCTGACGGTATCGACGGCGTGGAGGAAGTCATCGGCAACCTCGCCGGAATCGTGGATGCCGTCGAAGAGGCCGCCGAGGGGATCGAGCAGGTCGCCCACGCGGCCGACGATCAAGCGGCCAGTACGGAGGAAGTAGCCAGCATGGTCGACGAGGCGGTCGAGGACGTCGAGCAGGTGTCCGCGGGCGTCGACGAGGTCACGTCCGAAGCCGAACGACAGCGCGACCGCATCGACGAGTTACGGGAGAGCGCCGACCGCCTCGTCAACGACGGCGCCAGTTCCCGCTGAACCACGTCCGCCCTGACCCTACCCCGGCAGCAGATCGCCCAGTGCCGCCCCGACCGCCATCGGGACGAAAGCGACGATCACCTGCGAGAGCGCCACCGTCGGTGCCGCCCAGTCGACGCGCCCCCAGAGCGTCATCATGACGAGTGCGGTCAGCAGGGAGACGCCGATGACGCCCGCGAACCGGCGCGGGATGACGCCGAGGTACCACTTCGCCACCCGCACGTCCTGAAAGTCCGCGATGTAGATGATGCTCGCGACGACGCCGAGCCCGCCGACGAGGGTCGCCAGCAGGAAGAGCGGGCGGGTGGCGAGGAACTCGCCGACCTCCAGCGTCCCACCCTCGACGAGCATCGGAATGCCGAACACGAGCGCCCCGAGCAGTGACTCGGCGGCGTCCCCGCTGTCGAACCCGACCACGGTGCGGCCGAACACGGCCGGTTCCTCGACGGACTGTGCCGTCTCGATGGCTTCGCGCACCCGCTCGCGCTCGTCGGGGTCGTCGACGGTGTCCTCGAGTTCGTCGAGATCGTCGAGCAGGTCACCGAGCGTGGGCGGTCGCCTGTCGTCCCGGCCCCCGCTCATTCAGATGACGTCCTCGATGTCGTAGTCCTCGTCGTCGGCCACGTCCTTCGGCTCGCCGCCCTCCCAGACGTAGAAGCCGCGGCCGACCTTCTTCCCGATGTTGCCCTGTTCGACCTTTCTGCGCAGTATTTCGGGCGGCTCGAAGCGGTCCCCGAGTTCCTCGTGGAGGTACTCCAGGATATCGAGGCGCACGTCCAGTCCCACACGGTCGGTGAGTTCGAGCGGTCCCACGGGATGGTTGTAGCCGAGTTCCATCGACGCGTCGATGTCCTCGACGCTCGCGACGCCCTGTTCGACCATCCGCATCGCCTCGACGCCGAGCGCCAGCCCGAGCCGCGAGGACGCGAACCCGGGGGCGTCCTGCACGACGACGGCCGTCTTCTCGAGGTCCGCGACGAACTCCTCGGCGAACTCGGCGGTCTCGTCGCTCGTCTGCTCGGCGAGGACGACCTCGACGAGCTTCATCTTGTGTGGGGGGTTGAAGAAGTGGAGCCCGACGGCGCGTTCGGGGTGTTTCAGCGCCGTCGCGATGGCCGTCACCGACAGCGAGGAGGTGTTGGTGGCGATGACCGCCTCCTCGTCGACGAACTCCTCGATGTCAGCGAGCAGTTCCCGCTTGTTCTCGAGGTCCTCGGGGATGGCCTCGACGACGAGATCGGCGCTCGAGACGGCCGATTCGAGGTCCGTCGTCCCGTCGAGTTGGTCGAGTGCGGTGTCGGCCTGGGACTGGGAGAGCGCGCCGCGGTCCACACCCGAGCCGAGTCGCGTGCTGATCGTGTCGATGGCGTCCATCACGATGTTCGGTTCGAGGTCGCGGAGATTGACGCTGTGGCCGGCCGCCGCGGACACGTGGGCGATCCCGATTCCCATCGTCCCGGCACCGATAACTGCGACTTCCATGCCCGTTACCCCGCGGTCCTGGCGGTTAAAACTTCCAGGTGTTACACACCGCGACCGGCCAGCGGCGCCAGAGCGACCGTGAGAGACACGGCGACCGTCGAGTCAGGCCGACGCGGCCTCGCGCATCTCCTCCGGGGCGTCGACCTCGAACAGCCGCGCGTCGCAGTCCTCGCAGGTCACGGCGACGACGGGAACGCGCCGACAGCAGGACTCGACGACCTCCTGCCCGAAACGCACGTCGCCGTCGCAGGCCGGACACCGTTCGATGAACAGGCGGAGGCCGGCGAGCAACTGGCCGCGAGCGGCGGGACTCGCCGACGCCCACCCGTCGTAATACTCGGGGAGCAGGTCGCCGCCGGCCGCGTCGGCCAGGAACGCGGCCCGCGATTCCCAGCGCCCCAGTCGCCGGTTCTCGTGTTTCGCGACGAACGATACCTCGCCGAACTCCTCGAACGTGATCGTTTCGGGGTCGACGCCGACGATTTCGGCGAGCATCTCGCGCTCCGTGCCCGCTTCCCGCTGATCCTCGATTCGCCGTCGCCACTCGGTCGCGAACGCGTCCGTCAGTCCGAGGTCGCCGTGGGGCTGTTCTTCGAGAACGCCGGCCTCCCAGAGCGCGGCCTCGACGTCGACCGATTCGGCCGGTCCCTCGCCGGCCGACCTCGGCGCCTTCCCGAACGCCGCGAGTACGCGGTCGGGGAGGTACCGTTTCGTCAGTTCGGGCGTCCCGGGAACGAGGTAGCCACGGAGCGTGATGGCGGCCACGCTCGCCGCGAAGACGACGCCGCCGACCGCCCCGCCGACCACGAGTCCGCCGGGGACGGACGCCAGCCAACCCGCGAACAGCGACGCGACGGCCGCGATGACGAGATTCGCCGCGGTACAGGGAACACAGCGGTTCTCGCCCGTGTACTCCGGCCGTCGGACCCGGTCGACGATCCCCTCGATCCGCGCATCTACCATACCCGCCCCATCCGCGCTCGCCGTCATCAGGGTTTCGGCGCGGAGCGAGCGCGGTGTGGGCACGGACGGCTACGAATCCCGGACCGAACATTGAACGCGTCTGGGACCCAAGCCACGACCGACATGCTGCTCGAACTGGCGGTCTTTCTCGTGCTGGTCGTGATCCCGGTCGCGATCAACATCCGGGAGGTCCCCGCCCGACTCCGCGACCTCCGGGCCGGTGTCCGCGGCCTGCTCTACGTCCCGGCCGTCGTCGTGGTGCTGTTCGCCGTCGCCATCGGAGCCTGGCTCCTCGCGCGTGAGATCACCGTCCTCCAGTGGGGCTGGCTCGGGCAGAACATCATCGCGGCCCCGATCTCGGACCTCCTGCCCGCCGGGGGCAGTGGTGGCGGTTCGCCGGGCGGTGGCCCCACACCGGGCTCCGGTGGCGACGTCGGCGTCGGGCAGGAACTCGGCGCGGGGCTGACGCTTTCGATCTTCGTGCCCATCATGATCCTCGCACTCCTGCTGTTCAACTTCTACGAGGAAGCGTACTACCGCGACTCGCTCCGCGAGGTCGTCGTCTGGGCCGCGCTGCACCTCGTGATGGGAATCCCGATTTTCGCCGTCATCCCCATCTTCGCGGTCGGGCTGGTGTACAAACTGATCAGGGACCGCCGCGGCCTGCAGACGGCCTACGTGGCCCACTTCGCGACGAACCTGACGCTCATCCTCCTGATGGTGGGAGCGATCCTGGCCGGCCCCCCCGTCTGAGGCGGGACGGTCAGCTCCGCGTCTCGCGAACGTGTTCGACGGCGTCGGCGAACCGGTCGTCGTCTTCGAGGGCCGCGAGGACACCGACCTCGTCGATGTCGAGGGCGTAGGCCGGTCGCCCCTTCCCGGTCGGTGACTTGGTCTTCTGTTTGTCGAGCAGGTCGGCTTCTTCGAGTTCGGTCAGTGCCGTGATCGTCCGCTGGCGGGTGATCCCCCCGGGGAGCACCGCGGCCAGTTCGTCGAACTCGTCGAGCATGTCCTCACAGACGCGAGTCACGTCGAAGGAGTGTGCCGGGACGTCTTCGCGGTGTCGCAACTCGATGACCGAGAGCAAAACGAACCGGTGAAGCGGGTCGACGGCCTCCAGGTCTGCATTCGCCATCCTTATCGGTGTTATTGGGGTCTCCCGACAAGAGCGTACTGGTCCGGCACGGACCGCGAACCTTTACCGCCGTGGCAGGAAACACGGGAGACATGACCGACGACGCCTGGTTCGCTGGCCTGGACCCGGACGACGACGCGGCCGCGAGGGGGCGCATCAGGGACGCGCGTGCCGAGGAGCCGGCCGACTGGCCGGCCGCGGCCGTCGACGCGGGCTACGCCACCGACACCGAGGACTACTACGACCGGCTCCACGCGACGACGGTCGACGCCGCCCGGGCGGCCGCCGCCGAGGCTGCGGGGGCACTCGACCAGCAGCTCGTTCACGCCATTCGCGCGATGGACGACGCCCGGCGACAGGCGAACGAACTCGCCGAGCGCGTCGCCGAGTGGGGTGGCTCCAGGGAGACCGACGGCGGTACCGGCCTCGCGTACGCCCGAGACGTCGCTGCACGGGACCCTTCGACGGCCGCCGACCGGCGACTGGTGAGCCTCGCCCGTCGCGCCGTCGCACTGGACGAGGAGGCCGACGACCTGCGTGCGTTCGTCGAGCGGACCGCGGCGGACGTGGCGCCGAACCTCTCGATGCTCGCGGGACCCGTACTGGCCGCCCGCCTGATCGCGCTGGCTGGGGGCCTCGGCGACCTGGCGAAGAAACCGAGCGGCACCGTCCAGGTCCTCGGCGCCGAAGACGCCCTCTTTGCACACCTCAGCGGCTCCGCGCCGTCGCCGAAACACGGCGTCATCTTCACGCACGAGGCGGTCCGGGGCACCCGCCGCGAGGACCGCGGCTCCGCGGCCCGGGCGCTCGCCGGGAAACTCACCATCGCCGCACGAGTCGACCACTACAGCGGCGACCGGCGGCCGGAACTGCAGGCCGAACTCGACGAGCGCATCGAGGCGATTCAGGCCCGTGCCGACGACGACGCGTCGGCGGCAGCTGGAGACACGGCAGCGGAAGACGACAGTCGTGGCGACGGAGGGGATGACGATGCGTGACCTGCCGACGGGCGTCGAGCGCCGCGACTTCGACGGCGAGACGGCGCTGGCGACGGCGGGCGAGCCGGTCTACGGCGAGCCGACGGACGAGGGGTGGCGCCGCTGGGACCCACACCGGTCGAAGCTCGGGGCGATGCTCGCGAGCGGAATGGACACCGGTCTCGACGGGGGGGAGACGGTGCTCTATCTCGGTGCCGCGGCGGGGACGACGGCCAGCCACGTCGCGGACTTCGCGGGGCCCACCTACGCCGTGGAGTTCGCGGCCCGGCCGATGCGGGACCTCGTGACCGTCGCGGAGGGGCGCCCGCGGCTGTTCCCCCTGCTGAAGGACGCACGGAAACCCGAGACCTACGCGCACGTCGTCGAGCCGGTCGACGCCATCGTCCAGGACGTGGCGACCCGGGGGCAGGCGGACGTCGCGCTGGCGAACCGCGAGTTCCTGCGAGCGAACGGCCGCCTGTTGCTGGCGGTCAAGGCCCGCAGCGAGGACGTGACCGACGAACCGGCGGCAGTCTTCGATGACGCGCTCGCGACGCTGCGCGATGGGTACGATGTGCTGGAACACGAGCGGCTGGAGCCGTACCACGCCGACCACCTCGGGGTCGTCGCCCGGCCGCGGTAAGCGGGTCGAGCGGTGGCGATGCGGTGGCGGCGCGAGCGGGATTCCTGGGGGTAAGGGGAACGTTTTAGCCGGGGGACGACCAACCGGCGGGCGATGGACGAGCGGGGTTCCGCCGACGCGTTCGCGCGGATGGGCACTCTCGGTATCGAGGAGGAATTTTACGTCGTCGACGAGGACGGGCGTCCGACCAGTGGCACCGACACCCTCGTCTACGGGAGCGAGCCGCCCGAGATTCTCGACGGGCGCCTCGACCACGAACTGTTCAAGTGCGTCATCGAGACGCAGACGCCGACGATCAGCGCCGACGACCTCGACGAGGCCCGCGAACAGCTCCTCGCGGTCCGGGAGGCGCTCGTCGACCACGCCGAGACACACGGCTACGGCATCGCGGCGGCGGGCCTGCACCCGGCCGCGAAGTGGCAGGAGCTCGAACACGCCGAGAAGCCCCGCTACCGGGCGCAACTTGACCGCATCCAGTACCCACAGCACCGCAACACGACGGCGGGACTGCACGTCCACGTCGGCGTCGACGACGCGGACAAGGCAGTCTGGATCGCGAACGAGATTCGCTGGCATCTCTCGGTCGTCCTCGCGCTGTCGGCGAACTCGCCGTACTGGAACCGCATGGACACCGGCCTCCAGTCCGCCCGGGCGAAGATTTTCGAGGCACTGCCCAATACGGGCGTGCCGACCGCTTTCGACGACTTCGACGACTTCGACGACTTCGAGCGGACGATGGTCGAGAACGACTCCATCGACGACCGGGGCGAACTCTGGTACGACGTGCGCCCCCACACCGGACTCGGGACGGTGGAGGTGCGGACCCCCGACGGACAGGCCGACCCCGACCGCGTGTTGGCCTTCGTCGAGTACGTCCACGCGCTCGTGACCGACCTCGGCGCTCGCTACGAGGACGGGGAGAGCGGGCGCCGTCACCGCCGGGAACTGCTCGACGAAAACAAGTGGCGCGCGCTCAGGTACGGGCAGGAGACGGCCCTGCTCGACCGCGAGATGGACGACACCGTGGACCTGGGCGAACTCGTCGACCGTGAGTGCGAGCGGCTGGGCGTCGACGGCATCCGGGACGTGTACGACGCCGAGAGCGGTGCCGAGAAGCAGCGCAGACTCCACGAGGAAGCGGGGATGGACACCGTCTGTGCCGCCCTTCGGCTGTAGCCAAGGATTTTTACCCGGGCCTATCCTTCCGTCGTTCTAGAGAGGACGTATGTCTACTGACAACGGGAGTGAGGAGCACGAGGAGTCGAGTGAGGTGGAAATTGCCGAGGACGACGAGGGCGTCCGAGACCGCCTCGGCGAGGAGGCCGACCGCGCGGTCGAGCGGTTCGACGAGAGCATCGTCGACCTCTTGTCCTGGATTCTCGACACGGAAACGCGAGCGCGAATCTACGTCTATCTGCGACAGAACCCCCACAGCACGAGCGACGAGATCGCCGAGGGGACGGGGCTGTACCCGAGCACCGTCCGCGAGGCGCTGGCGGAACTCCACGAGGAGGAGAAAGTCGAGCGTCGGAAACGGCAAAGCGGGGGCGCGGGCAACAACCCGTACGAGTACACGGCGATCGCGCCGAGCGACCTCGTCTCCGGAATCGCCGGCGACGTGCAGTCCGAGCTCAACACCGTCTTCAACCTCGACGACCACCTCAACGGCGAGAACGGGGACGACGAGGGCGAGGGCGAAGAGGCGGCGACCGCAGCGGACCACGAGCCCGTGACGATCACGGTCGACGAGGAATCCACCGACGGGGAGCCGTCCGACGAGGAGTGACCGGCCGTCCGTCGAGGGCCCGCCTCGTCTCTCCCCCGAGCACGTCCCCACTTACCGCTTGAGGCGCGCGACCGCGTCCTCGTCGCGCCCCTCGATCTCGACCAGGCCGTCGTCCGCGAGGTCGGCGAGCAGTCCCCGGAGCCACTCGCGCCCGTACTCGCCGTCGGGGACGTAGTCGACGCGGACTTTCGGCCCGAGTTCGTCCAGTCGGAGTCCGTCACGGTCCGAGAGCGCGTCGACGACGCGGCCGCGCATCTGTCGCCGACTCCCCTCGAAGGCGGGCTGGGTCGGCACGTCCGGGGCGGTGAAATCCCCCGTCTCGTAGGCCCGACACCACCGCCGCCAGGGACAGCCCGCCTCGTCGCAGGCCGGCGTCTTCTCGCAGGCTACCCCGCCGAGTTCCATGATGGCGTTGTTCCAGACGCGGGACCGGCCCTCGGGCATGAGTGTCGCGGCGGCACGCTCGAAGGCAGCGTCGTCGTCGGGCACGCCGAAGGCGCGGTGGAGGACGCGTTTGACGTTCGTATCCACCACGGCGTCGCCGTTATTGAACGCGAAGGAGGCGACGGCGTTTGCGGTGTAGGGGCCGACGCCCATCAACTCCGACAGTCCCTCGGGGTCGCGGGGGAACGTGCCGTCGAACTCCCCCTGGACCTGCCGGGCGGCCTCGTGGAGGTACTTCGCGCGGTTGTTGTACCCGAGGCTGTGGCTCGTCCAGAACCCGACCACGTCGGCACGGTCGGCGGCGGCGAGATCGGCGGCCGTCGGCCACCGGTCGAGGAAGGCTTCCCAGGCCTCGACGACACGCCCGAGCTGGGTCTGCTGGCTCATGACCTCCGAGACCAGAATCTCGTAGGGGTCGTCGGTCTCCCGCCACGGGAACGCGCGGTGGTCGTCCTCGTACCACTCGACCAGCGCCTCCCGGACGGCATCGATGTCGACTGCGGCGAACGGGTCGGCCCCCTCGTCGGTCATCGGCCCACGGTAGGGACGACCGTCGCTTGTGGATGACGGTTCCGGTCGCCTGTGACAACCGAGTTGTACTATCCGATGGTTTTTCACGCTGGCGCGTCCACGGCAACGTATGGCGTTCACCGACGACCTCCGGGAGACCGCCGATCCGGTCTGGGAGGCGATTCACGACCACCCGATGGTTCGGGGCATCGGCGACGGGACGCTGGACGAGGAGCCGTTCCGCTACTGGGTGCGACAGGACTACGTGTATCTCGTCGAGTACGGGCGCGTGTTCGCTCACGGCGCGGCGAAAGCGCCGACGCTGGAGCGGATCGGCACGTTCGCGGAGTTGCTCGACGAGACCATCAACACCGAGATGGACCTCCACCGGTCGTACGCCGCCGACTTCGGCATCAGCGAGGAAGCGCTGGAGGCGACGGAGCCGTCGCCGACGACGCGAGCCTACACCGACTTCCTCGTGCGCGTCGCCGCGACTGGGACGTTCGGCGACCTCGTCGCCGCTCTGCTCCCCTGTATGTGGGGCTTCAACGAGACCGGGAACCGGCTGGCGGAGCAGGGTCTCCCGGACCACGACGGGTACGCCGACTGGATCGAGATGTACTCGAGCGAGGATTTCACCGACCTGGCGGCGTGGTGCCGGGACCTCATGGACGACCTGGCGGCCGACGCCTCCACCGCCGAGCGCGACCGCTACGAGCGGCTGTTCGTCACCTCCTCGCGGTACGAGTACATGTTCTGGGACGCGGCCTGGCGACAGGAGGTGTGGCCGGTATGAGCGCCGACACCTTCGAGGCGGCCGAGCACGCGCGGTTCACGGGATGGCTCCGGGAGCGCAGCGAGCCGGACTGGACCGCCGCGACCGAACACGACTTCACCGACCGGCTCGCGGCCGGCACCCTGAGCGAGGACGCCTTCGCCACGTATCTGGTGCAGGACATCCAGTTCGTCGAGGCCCTGACGAGCGTGATCGGCCACGCCGCGGGGCAGGCCCACTCGACGGACGCGGCCGTCACGCTCGCGGAGTTCCTGACGCTCGTCGGGACCGACGAGACCGACTACTTCGAGCGGGCCTTCGACGCGCTGGACGTGCCCGCGGCCGAGCGGACCGACCCGGACCGCTGGCCGGTCACGGAGCAGTTCGCGGACCTCCTCGGTCGAGCGGCCCGCGAAGGTGGGTACGCCGAGACGCTGTCGGTGCTGGTGCCCGTCGAGTGGGTGTACCTGGAGTGGGGCGAGCGCGCGGCCGACGGGGACCGACCGGACGCGTTCTACTTCGACGAGTGGATCGACCTCCACGCCGGCGAGGGGTTCCGCGAGACCGTCGCCTTCCTCCGGGAGGAACTGGACGCCGTCGGGCCGGACCTGTCCCCGCGCCGCCAGGCCCGCGTCGCCCGGCACTTCGAGCGCGCGGTCGAACTGGAGGTCGCGTTCTTCGACGCCGCCGCCGAGTAGGCCGGCGACGAGGCGAAAGTCGTTTTCGGGACGCGCCCGTCCGGACGAGCATGAGCCTGGAGACCCTCGAAGACGACCTCGGCGAGACGTTCGACGACCTGGACGGGTCACTCGCCGTCGACCTCGACCGGGAGACGCGCAACGAACTCGCCATGCTGTCGACGGTGCTGGAGCCGGACGACCCGGACGAACTCGTCCGCCGCGGCATCCACATGCTCTTCCAGACGGCCGTCGAGACCGGCAACCTCGATTTCCACCTCCGGAGCCAGTACGACGTGACCTACGACGAGTATCTGTCGGGCATGACCTTCGACGAGATGACCGGCGGGGGGCAGTTCCCACAGCAACAACAAAACGACGACCGCCGGTACCAGTTCTAGGCGAGCAGGAGAAGCGTGACGACCGTCGAGCCTGCCAGCAGCGCGCCGCTCCAGAGTGCGACGCGCGTAGCGAACGTCCGGTTCGGGCTGGCAACCGTGAGCCCCGCTTTCACGACGATGCTCGCGCCGGTCGCGAGCAACACGGCGAGGACGGCCTCCGCCGACGCGATATCGCCGGCCCGGTAGAGCAGGACCGCGGAGGTGGTCGCGCCGGCGCGGGAGACGAGGCCGGAGAGCGCGGCCGTCGCGTAGAACCCGGCGGTGCCAAGGGCCTGCTGTGCGAGACTCCCGGCGACGACGACCAGCAGGAACACGCCACCGAAGGTCAGCGCCCGCCGCAGGGAGAAGGGGCTGGCGAGGTTCATGTCGACAGTTTCCGACCAGTCGGCGGTGGCGGCGGCGACGAGGACGCTCCCGAGGATGACCGCGCCGAGCGGGACGACCGCCCCGACCAGAAGGCCGGTCCGGAACGTGAACACGAGCGCGATGACGAGGTTCCGGAGCGCCATCGCGGCGTCCGCGAGCAGGACCGCGGCGACCGCGTAGCTGGTCGCGGACGGGCGCTGACGGACGTGATCGAGCATCGTCCCGACGACGGCCGTCGAGGAAGCGAGGCCACCGAAAAACCCCGTGACAGCGATGCCGCGACCGCCGTAGGTCTGGACGATAGCGTAGTTGACGATGCCGATGCCGGCGACCGTCACCACCAGCAACCAGACGACCCGGGGTTCCAGCTAAACGGTACCGGCTGCGGCGCCCGCGGTGACAGACCCGGCGGGCAAGAGCGGGTAGATCACGAACGCGAGGATGGCGAACTCGCTTGCCGACCGGAGCTCCGCCCGCGTGAGCCCGCCGGCGAAGTCGTGGAGTTCCCGTTTGAGGACCAACAACAACGAGGACCCGACGGTGACCGTGACGCCTTCCAGAATCAGGCCGGCGGCCACGAGCGCCCCGACACCGTAGGCGACGAGCATCGAGATGGACGTGGTGAGCGACAGCCCTCCCTCCTGCAGGACCCCCTCGATAGCCAACAGTGTTCCCTGGACGACGACCAGAAGCGCCCCGACGACGAGCAGGGCCTCGTTCCCGATGACGGTAAACACCGCGCCGGCGAGCGAGATCAGGGAGAACGTCCTGATACCCGCGGACTTCTGTGACCACTCCCGTTCGAGCCCCAAAAAGAGCCCCAGCGCGCCGGCGAGTACGAGCCGTGTCACTGCCGCGTCGAGCGATCCGGGGACCGTCGCCGCGGCCGGATCCATCCTATATAGTACTTTATAGAGCAATATAAATAATTCGGGCGCACCCGTACTCGGCCGCGAGAGGCGAATTGACGGCAGTTCTGGTATGTGATTCGGAATCGTCGACGCGGCAGACGGCTCCGGAAGCGTCAGCCGGCACCCCGGAGTCTTAATATGGGGGCGTTTACATTGTGGTGACATGTCTCGGCCTGAGATCGACCGCGTCCGCGCCGCGTGGTGGGCGACGGCGGCCGTGTTGTTCGCGGTCGTGGGTTTCGTCGTCTACTCGTTCATCGGGACCTTCGTGTTCGGAATCTTCATTTACTACGCCACGCGCCCGGCGTTCAATCGTATTTACCGTCGACTCCCGAAACGAACCATCGTCGGGCGTGACCCGCGCCGGACGATCGCCGCGCTACTCGCCCTGCTGGTCCTGGCGGTGCCGGCCATCGCCCTCCTGGGGTACACCGTCGCCATCGCGTTACAGGAGGCCGCGAACCTCCAGCAGGTCGACCTGGGGCCGCTCGAAGGCCTCATCACCCCGTACGTGAACATCTCGGAGATCGTCGAAAACCCCGCGGAGATCCTCAAGCAAAACGGCGGCGTCGAGGCGATCCAGCGCACCGGGACGGCAGCACTCGGGTATCTCGGCATTCTCGGCACCGGCCTCCTGCACCTGTTCGTCATGTTCGCGCTCGCGTTCTACCTCCTCCGGGACGGCCCGAAGTTCTCGCGGTGGGCGCTCCGCTACGGCGACGAACAGGGCGTTCTGCGGTCCTACGCGCGCGCCGTGGACGCCGACTTCAGGAGCATCTTCTTCGGAAACATCCTCAACGCCATCATCACCGGTGCTATCGGTTCGATCTCCTACAGCCTGCTGAATCTGACCGCGCCAGCCGGGCTGGCGATCCCGTATCCCGCGCTCACGGGACTGCTCGCCGGGGCCGCGAGCCTGATCCCGGTCGTCGGTATGAAACTGGTGTACGTCCCGGTCCTGGGATATCTCGGGTTCAAGGCCGCGCTCAGCGGGACGGGGTTCTCCTTCGTCTTTCTCTTTTTCGTCGTGTCGTTCGTCATCGTCGACTCGGTGCCGGACTTCTTCCTCCGACCGTACGTCTCGGGCCGGAACCTCCACGTCGGGATGGTGATGTTCGCCTACATCCTCGGTCCCCTGCTGTTTGGCTGGTACGGCATCTTCCTCGGCCCAATGATCCTCGTGCTCGTCATGCACTTCGCCCGGATTATCCTCCCGGAGCTGTTGACCAGAAATCAGGTCCGGCCCGTCGCGGTCGACCCGGGAACACTGATCGGCGAGAAAGCCCCGCCACCGCCCGACGACGGCGACGTTGCGGTGGGCGGGGGTGAGTCAGCCCCAGGCGGCCCGCCCGGAGAGGACACGACGCCCGAGGACTGACCTCACTCCAGTCGTTCGCCGTCCCGCGGGCAGTACTCGTAGGCCTCTTGCCGGGTGCGGAAGCCACAGGCGGGACACCGCCGGACCGAGCGGCTCTCGCGGTTCCTGAACAGGAAGGGGACGAACGGAAGAAAAACGAGAAAGACCGGGAACCCGAAGTACTGCCACACGGCGATACTGAGGCCGACACTGACGACGAGTCCCACCACCGCCGTCGCCAGCCGTGCGCGCACCGTTACAGGTCGACGTACTGTTCTTCCCAGTCGCGGCGCGCCTCGATCTCACGACGACCCCGCCGGGTCAGACTGTAGAAGTTCGTCCGACGGTCACGTTGCCCCTTCTCGACCAGCCCTTTGTCGACGAGCGTATCGAGGTTGGGGTAGAGTCGACCGTGGTGAATCTCCTTCTCGTAGTAGTCCTCCAGTTCCTCCTTGATCGCGAGCCCGTGTGGCTCGTCCCTCCCTGCGATGACATACAGCAAGTCCCGCTGGAACCCTGTCAGGTCGTACATCGGTAATGTCTACATGTTAGTTACTGTCGGAATCTCATAAATATATCGACTTTCCACCCGTCCTCCGCCCCGATGGGCCGGATAGCCCCTCGATCCGGTCGTATCACCTGTTCAAGAATGCGTCCCTAGATGTCGAACATGATTCAACAGCGTGCTGTCAATTCTGCGGCAGCGCGACGGGTGTGTCGCCGTGACAATCGTCCTTTATTACGTTCGGGTACCTGATTCAAGGTATGCCCGAAGAAGTTCTCTTCGAGACCGAGCGGATGCAGAGCAGAAACGAGGTCGCGTCGTACCTCCGAACCGTCGCGGACAAACTCGACGGGACGGAGTCGATCACGCTAAACGCCGGGAGCCAATCGGTGACGGTCGACCCCCCGTCGCAGGTGGAGTTCGAGGTGAAAGTGGAACGCGAGGGGCCGACCGACGGCACCGGCGAGCTCAGTATCGAGTTCGAGCTCGAGTGGGACGAAAACGCGAGCGGCGAGGTCGGTTCGCTCTCCATCGAGTAGTCACTCAGTATCGTTGTTTCCGAATGGAAAGCAGATCACGCGGGGTGAAAATACCCGCGTGATCGCTTGCCGCCCTGAATTGGTCCCCGCTGACGCTTCGGCCCTCCAAGCGAAGCGTCACCTGAAACAAGCAGCCAGGATTACTTAAACTTACCGGCACCGCCAACACTGTCTGGCGATTCGAGATTCGTGGATGAACGCTCACTGCTGAGCGGAAATAGGTAGGAGTAATCGAATTACGGCCGATACTGCTGGACGATCAGATGTATTCCTCTTCGAGGGCCCACCCCAGCGCCCGCTTGTAGTACGTGAACATCTGTCTGACACCCTGGTGGTTCATATTCTCGTCGTCGAGTTGCTCTTTCAGGAACTCGTACTGCTCGCGGATTTCCTCTTCGTCTCGCATAGGTACACGTTAGGAGATGTGCGGGAAGTATTTTGACACTCGACTCGGTGCGGACGAGTTTAGTCCGCGGAGCCGGTACCCGGTGTATGAAGATTCGCGGGGACCGCGAGTGCAAGGCGTGTGGAACCCGGTGGTCCTACTACGACACCGGGAGTGTCGCCTGTCCGGAGTGTGGGAGCCTCCAGAGCATCGGCGTCGACGACCGGAAAGAACACACGACAGCACCGATCGAGCTCGATCTCACGTGCATCAGGTCGCGGGTCGGCGACGAACCGCTGTGGGAACTGGCCGACGAGGCGGCGACGGTCGCCGGGGAGTACGTCCGCCGACAGGGGTTCATCGACGCGGGCGACCTGCAACCGCTCGACGAGACGTACCTCGCGGCGACCGAACTCAGACACGCCGCCCGTTTGTTCGACCAGTCGCTGCGAGCGGACAGCGACGAGGAGTACTACCTACTGAGCCTACTGCGCGGTGCCGACCAGGGCGACCGTCCGTCGGTCGAGGAAGTCCCGGAGTCGGTGCGGACGGCGCGCGGACTCGCCTACGCCCGCGCAGTGGACGACTACTGCCGTGATCTGCGGACCGCGTTCGAGGGCGACCCTGATCCAGCGGTTGCCGACCTTCTCTCGATGCTCGGCGAACACCGCAAGCGGATACAGGCTCTCGACGGTGACGTCCCGGTATCAGACGCCGAGGCACTCGTCAAGACGGCCAGGGCACTCGGGCGCGGCGTAATCGACGACGACGAGAATGCGTTGGCGGAGGCGCGGGCTATGCTCGATGGCCTCGGCCCCTGACGGGCCACGGACCGCCAGCGATTCGGCAGTTTCTCCCGTCGCCTGGAAGACGTGTCCTGCATGAACACGACCACCGACGCCGAGTCGGCGGGCCCGCTGGACGGCCTCCGCATCGTCGACTTCTCGGGCATGATCGCTGGCGGCTACGCGACGATGACACTCGCCGACTTCGGCGCCGACGTCGTCGCCGTTGAACATCCCGACGGACACGACCCCGTGCGGGACTGGACGCCGATCGAGGACGGAACGAGTCTCTGGTGGAAGTCCCTCGGGCGCAACAAACGATGCGTGACGCTCGATCTCAAGCGCGACGAAGGGAAGGCCCTCGCGCTGGAACTGCTCGCGGACGCCGACGCAGTAGTCGAGAACTTCCGTCCCGGGACGCTCGAAGGCTGGAATCTCGGCCCCGACCGGCTCCGGGAGGCGAACGAGGAACTGATCGTCGTCCGCATTTCGGGGTACGGACAGACCGGCCCGAAGGCCGAACGGCCGGGCTTCGGGACTGCCGCCGAGGCGCTGTCCGGGTTCGCCCACGTCAACGGTTTCACGGACCGGGAACCGCTCCTTCCGCCCATCGCACTCGCCGATATGGCCGCTGGAATGACCGCCGTCCAGGCCCTGCTGATGGCGCTCTTCGAGCGAGACGTAACCGGAAGCGGCGAGGGACAGGTCGTCGACGTGAGCCTCCTCGAATCGTTGTTCCGCTTCTTCCCGGCAGCGGTGACGAAGTACGACCGGACTGGCGAGACCGGGGAACGCCTGGGGAACCGCCACGAGAACGCCGCGCCCCGAAACGTCTACGAGACCGCCGACGGCTACGTCGCGCTCTCGGCGTCCCAGCAGTCCATCTTCGAGAACCTCGCGGCGATCATCGGCCACCCGGAACTGGTCGCGGACCCTCGCTTCGCGGACAACGCCGCTCGTGTCGAACACGCCGAGGAACTCGACGGCTACATCGCCCCCTGGATCGCCGAGCGCACGACTGACGAGGTGCTCGACGAGCTACGCGCTGGCGACGCCGTCGTCGCCCCGATCTACGACATCGGCGACATCCTCGCGGACGACCACTACCAGGCCCGTGGCGCGTTCGTCGAGGTCGACGACGCGGACCTCGGGCCGACGAAGACGAGCGCGACGTTTCCGAGGTTCTCGCGGACGCCCGGCTCCGTCGACGGCCTCGGACCCCGACACGGCGAACACAACAGAAACGTCTACGTCGGTGAGGTCGGGCTCGACGAGGAAACGTTCGCCGACCTCCGGGACAGTGGCGTGATTTGATGACGCAGGGGCTGACGGGGCTGGGCCTGTTCGTGCACGCTGGCGAACAGCCGAGGCGTGGGGACACGCGGCGCGGCGCCTCGGGCTTTCGCCCCGACCGTGCCGGGCGACTCGTCAGGGCACGGCCGCGACTGGTCCCGTCACCGCTTATAAGGGTTCGGCTGGAGAGTTCGCGACGATCACGTCGCGGTCGACGGTCTCGGCGGGCACCTCGTCGGCCCAGACGACGCGCTCGATTCCCTCGTCCGCGAGGCCAGGGTCGTCCGTGAGCGCCGTCGTCGTCGCGGTTGCGGTGTAGTGGGCGAAGTAGAAACTGACCTCGTCGTCGCTCTCCGCGTCGACGAACGTGACTTCGGTCGCCGCGACAGGGTCCTCGACCGTGGCGTCGACGCCGGTCTCCTCGCGGACCTCGCGGACGAGCGCCTCTGCGTGGGACTCACCGGCCTCGACCTCGCCGCCCGGTGCGAGCCAGCGGCCCCCCTCCTTCACGAGGAGGATACGACCGTGCGCGTCGGTGACGACGCCGCCGACCGCCCAGGTCAACCCCGCATCGATGTCCGTGCGCGTGTCGGCGAACGCGTCGGGACCGACCTCGTGGACGGTCTCGCGGCGCTCGACGCCGGGCCGACGGGCCAGGTCCTCGAACGTCGGGTCGGTCATTCAGGGGAGGGAGACGTCGACGTCCGCCTGCAGTCCCGCAGCCTTGACCGTGTTGTAGAGGAGCATCGCACGGGTCATCGGCCCGACGCCGCCGGGAACGGGCGTGATGGCACCGGCTTTCGCCTTCGCGCTCTCGAAGTCCACGTCGCCGACCAGTTCGTACCCCTTCTCGGTGTCTGCCTCCACGCGGTTGATCCCGACGTCGATGACCGTCACACCCTCGGAGAGCATCGATCCATCGATCATCTCGGGGACGCCGGCGGCAGCCACGACGATATCCGCCGCGCCGGTCTTGGCCGCGAGGTCCGCCGTCCGGGAGTGACACACCGTGACCGTCGCGTTGCCACCCTCGGCCTTCTGGAACAGGAGGTTCGCCATCGGCTTCCCGACGATGTCCGACCGGCCGACAACGACTGCGTCGGCGCCTTCGGTCTCGACGTCCGCGGCCGCCAGGACCTTCTGGACGCCGTGGGGCGTACAGGGTTTGTACCGGGCGTTGCCGGCGACGAGACGGCCGACGTTCTCCGGGTGGAAGCCGTCGACGTCCTTCATGGGGTCGATCCGCCTGAGAACCCGCCGGTCGTCGACGTGGTCCGGCACCGGCATCTGGACGAGAATCCCGTTCACATCGGGGTCGGCGTTCAGGTCGTCGATGGTCTCGAAGAGCCGGTCGGCTGGGGCGTCCGGATCGAGTTCGATGTCCCGGGCCTCGATGCCGACCTCCTCGCAGTCCTGCTGTTTCATCGAGACGTACGTCTCGCTGGCCGGGTCGTCGCTCATCAGTACCGTCGCGAGCGTCGGCGTGACGCCGGCAGCGGCGAGCGTGTCGATACAGCCGCCGAGGTCGTCCCGGACCGATTCGGCGACCGCATTTCCGTCGATGACGTCGGTCATTAGGCATAGCCGGGACTGCGACGGTCTTGAACGCACGGATTCGCGACGACCACGACACGATAGTTCCGAGAATGCTATCATGATAGTGTCCGTGTTTCCACCGAGCTATCCATATCGCAATCAGCCATTTGCTGGATGGTCCACTCTGCCGAAATACGATGGGCGTCGGCACGGCGAGTGTTGCGGGCGGAGGTAGGGCGGTCCGACCGACGGGACCGTCAGCCGCCGGCGACCGACCCGGAGTGGTAGATCATGAGTAGTGAACGGCGAGAAACCTTCCTCAGTACGATGCTGTGGCCACAGTCACGAATGTTCAAGAATGCACTGGCGCTGTCACAGGCGACTATGTCCGCCTTCAGCACGGCGTCCCAACCGACCGGCACCGACACCGGAACCGACGAGCGACGAACCGGCGAGGACATTTCAGCCGGCGAGGACCGCCCCGGCTGGGAAACGGAACTGACTGTCGAGGACGCCACGGAACTCGGCGTGGGCGACGAGGTACGGTTCACGAAGTCGGTGGACGATGCGGACGTCCGTCGGTTTGCGGCCGCCAGCGGGGATACGAACCCCATTCACCTCGACGAGGCGGCAGCGAGTGAGACGCGTTTCGGCGGTCGAATCGCGCACGGGACACTCGTCGGCGGCCTCATCAGTGCCGCGCTCGCGCGCCTGCCGGGGACGGTCGTCTACCTCTCCCAGGACATGGAGTTTCTGGCCCCGGTCGAACTGGACTCGGAGCTGACCGCGACCTGCCGGATCGTCGAGGACCTCGGGGACAGCCAGTTCCGGCTGACGACCGTCATCGAGAGCGACGGCGAGACCTGTATCGACGGCGAGGCGGTTGTCCTGATCGAGGGCTGACGACGAACCGTGACGAACTCGAAGACCTGCGCCAGGTGTGGCGAGGAGTTCGACGCCAGCGAGTGGTACCCGACGGCCGCGCGCCACGACGGGGAGAGCGTCGAGCTCTTCGTCTTCTGTTCCCCGGAGTGCCGCGACGCCTGGGAAGCGGCCGACGGCACCGATTAGCGGCCGAACCCGAGTGATTGGACCGGACGGAGGCCGACGAGCGACGGGCTTTTGCCCCCCGGGAGCGAGGTATTCGACAACCGAGGGGTCGGGATGGAATCCACTGCAGACGTCCTCCTCGTCGCGACGCGGGGGGTACAGCACGCGACCGCGGCTGCCGGGGACGGCGGGACGGCCGAGTCCGTCGTCACGACCGGACAGGAGGGGCTCGATCGGCTCGCTTCGTCGCCCCCGGACTTCCTCGTCGTCGGTTCACAGCTCCCGGATATGTCGGTCGCGGCGTTCGTCGAGCAGGCCCGCGAGACGGCACCGGGGACGCCGGTAATCGTCATCAGCGAGGACGATCCGGAACGACTGAAAGACGCGGGCGCGGCTGCCGTCCTCGAACGCGGCGCGGCATCGGAACCCTGGCAACGGTACGACACCATCGTCAACACGGTTCGTGACGGTATCTACCAGTTCGACCGGGACGGCTGTTTCGTCGCCCTGAACGACGCAATCGAGGACATCAGTGGCTACAGCCGCGACGAACTGCTCGGCGAGCACGTCTCGACGATCATCGACGAGGACGACCTGCACAAAGGGAGCCAGCTCGTGCAGGACCTCGTCGAGGAAGACACCGAGTCGGTGGTGACGATGGAACTGACCGTCGAGCGGGCGGACGGGACGACGGTGCCCTGCGAGAGCCGGATCGCCCCCCTGTTCGTCGACGACGAGTTCGTGGGCACCGTCGGCGTCGTCAGGGACATCTCCGACAGGAAAGAGCGCGAACGACAGTTCCAGCAGGAGCGGGATCTCCGCGAGCAACTGCTCAATACGAGCCCCATCGGGATCGGCGTCGTCGGTGCCGACGGCGAGATCCGGCGGGCGAACGAGCGGGCCGCCGACATCCTCGGGGTTCCGGAGACGGGATTGCAGGAGCGGGAGTACGACGACCCGGTCTGGTCCGTCTACGACGAGGACGGGAACCCGATCCCGACCGAAACGTTCCCGCCGTCGCAGGTGTTCGCGACCGGCGAGCCGGTGTACGACTGGGTGGCGCAGGTCGAACGACCGGACGACGAGCGGGTGTGGGTCCGGTTCAACGCCGCTCCGCTGTTCGCCGGCGACGACGCCGTCGAACGAGTCGTCCTCACGATGGAGGACGTCACCGAAGACCGGGAACGCGAGAGCGAACTCCGCGAACAGGCCGCGCTCCTGGAGGGCATCTTCAACGCCGTGCCCGACGTGATATACACGTTCGACGACGAGGGGAACTTCCTGCGCTGGAACGACCGGCTCGCCGAGGCGACGGGCTACACCGACGCGGAGATCGCCGAGATGGGGCCGCTCGATTTCGTCCCCGACGAGGACAAACCGGCCATCGAGGAGGCCATCGCCGACGTCATCAAGGACCGCTCGGTGAGCCACGTCGAGTCGGCGCTGCTCACCAAGGACGGCGAGCGGATTCCGTACGACTACAGCGGTGGCCCGGTGATCGGCGAGGACGGCGACGTGATCGCACTGACCGGCGTCGGCCGGGACGTGTCGGACCACGTGGAGCGCGAGCGACAGATCGACCGGCAGCGACGCCGGCTGGAGGAGTTGAACCGGATCAGCGCCGTCATCCGGGACATCGACCAGGCCCTGCTCGACGCGACGACCAGGGCGGAGGCCGAACAGGCGGTCTGTGACCGTCTCGCGACCGCCGACGCCTATCACTGCGCGACGCTGGGGGGGTTCGACGCCGACGGTCACTACACTACTCGCGTCAGTTCCGGGGTCGAGGCGGCGACCGTCGAGAGTCTCTTCCCCGCGCCGGGGAGCCCCGAAGCCATCGAAGCGGTCGAAACCGCCGAGAGCGCGGTCGCGTACGATTCGTCGGCCTCGGAGACGCTCCGCACCTGGCGGAGGGCGGGCTACGACGTCGAGTCCGTCGCCGCCATCCCGATAGTCTACGAGGGCACGACCTACGGGGTCGTGCACGTGTTCGCCGACCGGGGGTCGGCGTTCGACGAGCGCGAGCGGACCGTCCTCGAAGAACTCGGGGAGACCCTCGGCCACGCCATCGCGTCCATCGAGCGCGAGAAACGGGAGCGCATCCTCACGACGCTCCAGGCGTCGACGCGGGAGTTGATAAACGCGGAGACGAAGGCGGAAGTCAGCGAGCGGGTGGTCGACGCCGCGGGCGACGTGCTCGATGCGGGCGTCGGGATTTTCCTGTTCGATCCCGAAATCGGCAGACTGCGGGTCAGTGCCGCGACGCCGACCTTCGAGGAACTGTACGGCGAGTGGCCGCCCGACCTCGAGCGACGCGACGCGGCAGTCTGGACCGCGTTCCTCGACGACGAGACGCTCGCGTTCGACGACCGTGGCGAACCGTCCGAGTTCCACGACGCGGGCGCGGAGAGCGGGCTCGTCGTGCCGCTGGGCGATCACGGCGTATTCGCCGCCCTCTCGTCAGAAGAACGGGCGTTCGGGCCCGATATACGGCGGGTGCTCGACCTGTTCGCGGCGACGGCGGAGGCCACCCTCGACCGGGTCGAGGGCGAGCAGGAACTCCGCGAACAGGACCGGACCCTGAAGGAGCGCAACCGCCAGCTCACCCACCTCAAACGCATCAACGACATCATCCGTGAACTCGACCAGTCGGTCATCCAGGCCTCGACCCGAGAGGAGATCGAGCAGGCGGTGTGTGAGCACCTCGCAGGCTACGAACAGTTCGCGTTCGTCTGGATCGGGACCCAGGACTGGGCCGGCGAGTCGGTGGCACCGCGGACCTGGGCCGGTGACGACCACGGCTACCTCGACGCCGTCTCGCTGTCGATGGCCGAATCGAACTCCCTCCCGGCAGTTCGGACGCTGCAGACCGGCGCGGCGACTCACGTCGGGGACGCCGCGAAGGACCTCCGCTCGGGGTCCTGGCGGAAGGAGGCGCTGAAACGGGACTACCGTGCCGCCGTGAGCGTCCCGCTGATCTACGGCGAAGTCGTCTACGGGGCGCTCACGGTCTACGCGACCGACCCCGCGGCGCTGGACGAGATGTCCCGGACCGTCCTCGAAGAACTCGGGGAGACCCTCGGCCACGCCATCAACGCCATCAAAGCCCGCGAGGACCTTCTGACCGACCGCGCGGTCGAACTCGAACTGGAACTCGAGGACGAAGGCGTCTTCGGCCGCCTCGCCAGACAGGTGGGGTGTCGGCTTTCGATCACCGAACTCGTGCCGGGCGCGGGCGGGACGACGACGGTCTTTTTCACCGCCGACACGCCCGACTCCGAGCGGGTCCTCTCGGCTGCGTCGGACCTCGTCGCCGTCGACGACGTCTCGCTCCTGGCGGAGGGGAGCGAGGGGAGCAGGTTCCGGGCGATGGTCTCCGGCGAGACCGTGCCGGGAGCCCTGCTGGAGTGGGGGGCACGTCCGCGGACTATCGAGGTCGACGGGGACCGGACGCGGATCGTCGTCGGCCTCACCTCCGAATCGGACGTCCGCCCCCTGATCGAGAAGCTGGAGTCCCGGTACCCAGGAGTCGACCTCCTCGCCCGCCGGGACAACCCGACGCCGGAACTCACGACCGAGAGCCTGGTGAGCAAACTCGACGAGCGCCTCACCGACCGGCAGTTCGAGGTGCTGAAAACGGCGTTCATGAGCGGCTTCTTCGAGTCGCCCAAGGAACAGACCGGCCGCGAGATCGCGGCCTCGCTCGACATCACACAGCCGACTTTCAACCACCACCTCCGGGTGGCACAGCGGAAACTCCTCGAAACCGTCTTCGGGAACCGGTGAACGGCGGGGCGGTTCTATCATGATAGCTGTGCTCTCGCGGGGGAGTCCATCAAGACCGACATCAGAATCATTCGGAGAACGGTTGAACGGGATGTAGGGATGCCTCGGACGAACGCAGGGGACGAACAGGTGCAGGCGCCGAGTAGTGCCGCCCTCAGGGCGATTGCAGCGAAACGAGGGTGTGACCCGATGGAGTTGGAGACGCCGCTGTACGACGGAGTCGACCCGGACGCACTCGATGCCCTCCTCGGGCGCGACGACGCGAACCACGACGTTTACGTCGGCTTCACGCTCGACGGCAACGGCGTCCAGGTCCACGGTGACGGGACGGTCTACATCGACGGCGAGCGGTTCGACCCGGCGAGCGGGACGTTCGTCGAACCATGAGCGACCCCGCCGACGGGCGCGTCGACGAGCCGACGGTCACGCTCGAATCGATCCACCTGGGCGACGAGACCGTCGTCATGCTCACGCAGACCGACAACGAACGGGCCTGGATGCAGTCCGACACCGTCGTCACGGTCGACCCCTGACGCCGGCCGTCGGGTCACGGACAGTCGGACGCCGAGACCGACGCCTTCTCGCTTCCCTGTCTGAGTTCGGTGATTCGACCGGAGTCGAGGTTCACGACCATCGCGACCCCGCCGTAGCCGTGGGTCCGGTCGTGACCGCGAACGACGACACAGGACACGTCCTCGGGCACCGAGACGCGTGTCGACCGCGTGAACGGCTGGGTGGCGTGTGGGTGTGCGAGGTCGCGGCGGGCGAGCTGCGTGCCGTCGAGCCGTTCGATCTGCCACCAGTCGGCGTAGCCGTCCTCGCCCTCGTCGTCGTGGTGGAGTGTCACGTCGAACTCGTACTCGCCGCCGTCCGTCCGGTACGCGACGCCGACGACGTTGGCCTCACGGAGGTCGAGGTCCCCGGTCACCGTTCCGCCCTCGCCGGTTTCGGTCCCCCCGCCGGGGCTCGAACAGCCGGCGACGAGCAGGGTAGCGAGCGCGCCCAGAACGGTGCGCCGACGGGTCGGTGGCATGGCGTCGCGTTCGGTGTCGATGACCAAAAGCTTCGGCCGGCCGCTCGGTTAAACGAGGGTTTGACCCTTCGCCGCGGTTTTTACATCCCCCGCTGTACGTTCAGGTGCCGACAGCCGCCCTGTCGGCAGGGTCCCAGACCCGATAGCTGCCGTCCGGATCGCCCGTCCGGACTGCACCACTGTCACACCTGCCGCCGATTCGCCCCGGGCCGGGGACCCACCGCCCCCCGGTCCGATCCGAGCCATCGCGCCAGAACGGCACCCACCGGTTCCCCGCCCCTGTTGGAACCGCCGGGGTGTCTCATTTTTCGACGGATTGACGACGGCAGCCACACAACGACCAGTCGATGGACGACCACACGCGCGACGACTCGGTGGCGCCCCCTGCCGGCAACCCGACCGGCTGGCACCCCGACCGGGAGCAGTGGGAACACGCCACCCTCCGGCGCGCGACGGTTCACGGTGTCCGCCTGTTCAACAGCGGCGAGTTCCACGAATCACACGACTGTTTCGAAGACGAGTGGTACAACTACGGCAGCGGCCGCCAGGAGAGCAAGTTCCTCCACGGGATGGTCCAGGTGGCCGCGGGCGCGTACAAGCACTTCGATTTCGAGGACAGCGAGGCGCGAAGCGCCTCTGGCAGCCGGACGCAGTCCGGCGACGACGACGGGATGCGGTCGCTCTTTCGGACCGCCCTCCAGTACCTGCGTGGCGTCCCGAACGACTTCTACGGGGTCGACCTGCTCGACGTGCGGACGACCCTGACCAACGCTCTGAACGACCCCACCGAACTCCACGGCTGGCGGATCGTTCTCGATGGCGAGCGGCCCGAGGCCCGTGACGCGGACTTCGCCTACGCCGAGTCGCTCGAGCACTGACCGCCAATCGCCCTACGGTCGAAATCAACCGAGTAATAAGTCCCGAGCGGTACTGTGGACACAACGAATGCGCGTCGAGACGCTGGGTGACGGGCCCGCACAGATCGCGGTCGTCGGGGGTATCCACGGCGACGAACCGTGTGGCGTCCACGCCGTCGAACGGTTGCTGGACGAGGAACCGTCGCTCGACCGCGCGGTGAAGTTCGTCATCGCGAACGAGGAAGCCATCGACGCCGACACCCGCTACGTCGAAGAGGACCTGAACCGTGCCTTCCCCGGCGACCCCGACGGCGGCACCCACGAGAGCCGGCTGGCCCACGAACTCGGCCGCGAGATCGCGGACTGTCAGGTACTCGCCATGCACTCCACACAGTCCTACGGCGGCCGGTTCGCGCTCGTCAGCCGCGTCGGCGAGTACGAACGCAGGGTCTGCCCCCACCTCTCGGTCGACAGCATCGTCGAGACCTGCAACTTCACCGAGGGGCGGATGTTCGAGGTGACGAGCCGAGTGGTCGAAGTCGAGTGTGGCTATCAGGGCAGCGACGCCGCGGCCGAGAACGCCCTCAGGGTCGCCAGGGAGTTCCTCGGCGCGACCGGCGCGCTCCCCGAACGGACGGAGCGCCGGCAGGACCTGCCGGTCTACCGGCTGACCGAACCGGTCCCGAAGGCCGCCGCACAGGCCTACGAGGTGTTCGCGTCGAACTTCACGCGGGTGACGACCGGCGAGGTCTACGCCGCTGCCGACGACGAGGAGTACGTCGCCGAGGAGTCGTTCTACCCCGTCCTCATGTCGCCGTACGGCTACGAGGACGTGTTCGGCTACGCCGCGGATAAAGTGGGGACGCTCGACGGCTGACGGACACGGGGCGCCGTCCGCCGGCGACCCGCTTCGCGTGGCTACGGCGGCAGGTACTCCGGGTAGCTGTTCTCGTAGCCGAGGGCCCGGCCGAGCGGCGCCAGCGCCCGGACGCCGAGCAACTGGAGCCACCCGGGGAGCGCGGCCAGGAGGAGCATATCGTCGTACTCGTCGAGGACGACCGCGAGGCGCAAGAGGTTGAGCGGCATCCCCGAGGGAGTGACGGCTGCGCCGTCCCGGGCTATGCCGTATGTGATGCGCATGAACGCCTCGGTCCGGAGGCCAGGGTCGACCGCACCCCGGAGATGGAGGCGGTCGTCGCCGGCGTTCCAGAAACGGTGGCGGTCGCCGGCCGGAATCGTGACCGCCTCGTCCGGGCCGAGAACGCGGCGGTCGCCCTCGTGAGCGATGCCGAGGCGACCGTCGACGACCCGTAACACCTCGTCCTGGCGCGGGTGGACGTGAGACATCGGGCCGCGCGAGCCGTCCGCGGCCAGCCACATATCGAACTGGAGGGCGTCGGTCTCGGGGTCGTCGGGTCTCCCGTCGAATCGGATGGTCTTGCCGGCCGGCGGGCTGGTGAGGACGTCGTCGTCCCGGTACGGACGGATGCCGTCGATGTCCATGTCGTCGTGCGTCGGCGCGGATGTGCGGTCAGTCGTCCTCGGGCGGTGCGAACTCCACGAGCGTCAGGTCGCGGTCCAGCATACAGTAGTCGTGCGGTGGGTCACCGAGAACGTCGTCGATGCGGTACTCGGTGTCGAACTCGGCGCCCGCCGGCTCACAGAACTCGTGTGAGGGACAGCCAGTGTACGGACAGGAGCCTTCGAGGGCGACCTTGCTCCCGGCGTAGGCGGACTGTGCGTCGACGTTTGCCAGCACCGGCGCGGGTTCGACCTCGACGGCGGTGACGCCGGTATCGTGGACGCCGCAGTCGAGGGTGCTCCCGCCCTCCCGGACCTCTGTCACGCGGTAGCGCCGGCCCACAGTGAGGTTGAGACACTGGTCCCGGTAGGGACACCCCTCGCAGGCGCTCGCTTCCCCCTGATAGACGAACTCGGTTCCCGCCTCGGCCAGCCGGGTCCCGATGAGCGTGACCGTCGCCATACGTGACCGTACTCCTGCCGGTCGGTTAAGTCCCCCGACCCGTCAGCTCGTCGAGCTCGTCGAGGTAGTCCTCGCGGGGGACCTGGTAGAGGGCGCGATAGTCGAGTTCGCCGGCGGCGAATCGTGCAGCGAGGTCCCGTACGCCGGCGACGGCGGCCTCACGGGAGTCGAACGTCTCCGGGTCGCGGTTCACGTCGGGTTCGAGAAAGAGCGTGACGTACCAGGGGTCCTCCGGGGCCGGTCGGTGCTGACCGGGGCGCCGGCCGCGCCGTCCCTTACTGAGATAGATCGTCGGTAGACAGGGCGCTGGGAACGACTCGCTGTCGAACACGTCGGGGCGATAGGCGAGGATGGATCGCGTCTCCTCGCTGTTCCAGACCTGCCACCCCGCCGGGAGGTCGTCGAATGCCATGCCACTGCTTGTGCAACGACCGGCATGAACGTCGTGGTCTCGGGGCGGACGGCGGTGGGCCACCGGCGCCCCCTCGAAACCCGTCCAAAACGACCGACGTGGAACTGGAATATTTAAACCCCTCGTTCCGTCCGGTCACCGGCCGTCCAGTCGGGAGGGTCCCGGCGGCCCCGTCCCGGAGTTCGAAGGCGAAGGTGTCGACTACCGCGCCCCCCGTCGTGCGGTATCGGAGGAAGTCTTATGTACGACCAGTCCTCATATAATAAATAGTATCGGTGGTTACCCCACCCATATCCGACCGCCACTGACACTCCGTCCTCGCCACCGGCGTCCCGTGGTTTATTCAGGCTCACTCGCCAACGGGTCCTCGGGAAGTGAGGTTGGTATGTATATTCATGGCACACACGACGGCTCGACACCGACCCGGGCTCGCGGCGTCCGCGTGGGCGCGTGGAGCCGGCGGTGTGCCGATGCGACGTGGCGGCGGAGCGGGTGGCACCACCGAGTACCGCGGGCGCGAGCCCGCGTCGGTCGGAGCGGGGACGCCCTCGACTCCGGCCTCGACAGACCAACGATAGCATGACAGAAAAGGACACCCTCGCAGAGCTGAGTCAGGCGTACCGGGACTCGATCCCCGCGGACCTCCGCGAGACGCGGACGTTCGACTGGTATCTCGACCAACTCTACGACCACCCGCGCATCGCTCGCAACGCCCACCAGCGCGTTGCCGACATGTTCGACTACTACGGCACCGAGTACGACGAAGACGCCGGTGTCGTGGAGTATCAACTCGCCTCCGAGGACCCGCTCCAGGAGGGGGAGAACACCTTCTACGGCCGGGTCATCCACGAGGCCATCCACGAGTTCGTCAACAAGGTCAAGTCCGGCGCCCGCGGGCTGGGGCCGGAGAAACGCATCAAACTCCTGCTGGGCCCGGTCGGATCCGGGAAGTCCGATTTCGACCGGCAGATCCGGCGCTACTACGAACACTACACCCACACCGACGAGGGCCGACTGTACACGTTCCGCTGGACGAACCTCTGTGACATCATCCCCGATCAGGACCCCGCGGACGACACCGTCCGGTCCCCGATGAATCAGGACCCGCTCGTGCTCCTCCCGCAGGAACAGCGCCAGTCCGTCATCGATGACATCAACGCGGAACTCGACGCCCCCTACACCATCCGCAACGAACAGGCGCTCGACCCCGCCAGCGAGTTCTACATGGACCGGCTGTTGGGCCACTACGACGACGACCTCCAGGCCGTCCTGGAGAACCACGTCGAGATCATCCGACTCGTGGCGAACGAGAACAAGCGGCAGGCCATCGAGACCTTCGAGCCCAAGGACAAGAAAAACCAGGACGAGACCGAACTCACCGGGGACGTCAACTACTCGAAGATCGCCATCTACGGCGAGTCCGACCCGCGGGCGTTCGATTACGCCGGGGCCTTCTGTAACGCCAACCGCGGCATCTTCTCGGGCGAGGAGCTACTGAAACTCCAGCGGGAGTTCCTCTATGACTTCCTGCACGCCACCCAGGAACAGACGATCAAGCCCAAGAACAACCCCCGGATCGACATCGACCAGGTCATCGTCGGGCGGACGAACATGCCCGAGTACAAGGACAAGAAAGGCGACGAGAAGATGGAGGCGTTCAACGACCGCACCAAGCGGATCGACTTCCCGTACGTCCTCCAGTACGAGGAGGAAGCCCGCATCTACGAGAAAATGCTCCGCAACGCCGACCTGCCGGACATCCAGGTCGAGCCCCACACCCTCCAGATGGCGGGCCTCTTCGGCGTCCTCACCCGCATCGAAGAGCCCGACTCCGGCACCGTGGACCTCCTCCAGAAGTCCAAGGCCTACAACGGCGAGATCGACGAGGCCGAGGACGTCGACGTGAAGAAACTCCGCGAGGAGGCCGAAGAGATGGCCGAAATCGGCGAAGGGATGGAAGGTATCTCGCCCCGGTTCATCGGCGACGAGATCGCCGAGGCCATCATGGACTCCATGCACCGGAGCCGTGACTTCCTCTCGCCGCTGACCGTCTTCAACCACTTCGAGGAGAACCTCGAGAACCACGGCTCCATCCCGGAAGACCGGTTCGAGACCTACTACCGCTACCTCGAACTCGTCCGGGAGGAGTACAAGGACCGGGCCATCGAGGACGTGCGCCACGCGCTGGCCTACGACATCGACGAGATCCAGCGCCAGGGCGAGAAGTACATGGACCACGTCATGGCCTACATCGACGACGACACCGTCGAGGACGAGATCACCGGCCGCGAGCAGGAGCCCGACGAGACGTTCCTGCGCTCGGTCGAGGAGAAACTGAACGTTCCGGAGGACCGCAAGGACGACTTCCGCCAGGAGGTCTCGAACTGGGTCTCCCGGCGCGCCCGCGAGGGAGACACGTTCAATCCGCAGGACAACGACCGCCTGCGCCGCGCCCTGGAGCGCAAGCTCTGGGAGGACAAGAAGCACAACATCAACTTCTCGGCGCTGGTCTCCAGCGGCGAGATGGACGACGACGAGCGCAACCAGTGGATCGACGCGCTCATCGAGCAGGGCTACTCCGAGGAAGGAGCCAAGGAGGTGCTGGAGTTCGCCGGCGCCGAGGTCGCCAAAGCAGAGATGGAAGAGTAATGGACGGCAACGAGTTCATCGACGCGGCCGACCGCGCGCTGGAGGAGACTTACGAGGCCCCGATGAGCCTCGGGGAGTACGTCGACCTCGTCCTCGAAAAGCCGGGAATCGCCGCCCACGCCTCGAAGTACCTCCTCTCGGCCATCGAGGCCGCCGGAACGAGGACGGTCATCGAGGAGGGCGAGGAGAAGGAGCGCTACCGCTTCTTCGACGACCCGCACAACGACGGCGAGCACGCGATTCTGGGCAACACGGACACGCTCAACACCTTCGTCGACGACCTCCGCTCCATCGCGGCCTCGCGGGGCAAAGGCGAGAAGATCATCTGGCTCGACGGGCCGACCGCCACCGGCAAGTCCGAACTCAAGCGGTGTCTCATCAACGGACTCCGGGAGTTCTCGAAGACCGACGCCGGCCGCCGCTACACCGTCGAGTGGAACATCGCCGGCGCGGGCGAGGGATCGGGCGCGATGACCTACGGCGACGAACCCGTGACCGACGAGGACGACTGGTACGAGAGTCCCGTCCAGTCCCACCCGCTCACGGTCTTCCCCGAGGAGGTCCGGCGGGACCTGCTCCGGCGGATCAACGACGTCAACGACGACCACGTCGACATCCGCGTCGAGAGCGAC
Organism: Halorientalis marina; assembly: GCF_023028345.1. Classification (GTDB taxonomy): domain Archaea; phylum Halobacteriota; class Halobacteria; order Halobacteriales; family Haloarculaceae; genus Halorientalis; species Halorientalis marina. The sequence goes on from NZ_CP095487.1 coordinate 2,428,398, forward strand.
CTCGACCCCTTCTGCCGGGAGGCCTACGAGTTCCTCGAGGAACAGTACCGCCGTGAGGGCATCGAGGACCTCTTCTCGGCGGTCACCGCCCCCAAACACCTCCGGGTCAAGAACTTCGTCGTCGACGTGGGCCGCGGCATCGGGGTCCTCCACAGCGAGGACGACGGCTCGCCCAAGGAGCGACTCGTCGGCTCGTGGATGGCCGGGATGCTCCGGGAACTGGACTCCCGGGGCCGCAAAAATCCGCAGGCGTTCTCCTACGACGGCGTCCTCTCGCAGGGCAACGGCCTGCTGACCGTCGTCGAGGACGCCGCACAGCACGCCGACCTCCTCCAGAAGCTGCTGAACGTGCCCGACGAGGGTCGCGTGAAGTTGGACAAGGGCATCGGGATGGACATCGATACCCAGATGATCATCATCTCGAACCCGGACCTGGAGGCGCGGCTCAATCAGCACGCCGACCGCGAGGGGCAGGACCCGCTGAAGGCGCTGAAGCGACGGCTCGACAAACACGAGTTCACCTACCTCACGAACCTCTCGCTGGAGGCCCAGTTACTCCGGCGGGAGTTGACGAACGAGACGGAGGTCTGGACCGCCCGCTCCTGGGAGGAACTGGAGGGGTGGATCAGGGAGCCGCTGCACATCCACGTCCGCGACAGCGAGACGGCGGTCAACGAGAAGGAACTCGCGCCCCACGCCGTCGAGGCGGCGGCGCTGTACGCCGTCGTCACGCGGCTGGACGGGGAGGACGTGCCCGGCGGCCTCGACCTCGTCGACAAGGCTTTGCTCTTCGACCGCGGCTACCTCCAGGAGGGCGACGAGCGAATCGAGATGGACGATTTCGACTGGAACGACGACGCCGACGACGGCGAGGGCGGCATCCCCGTGACGTACACGCGGGACGTGATCGCCGACCTCCTCCACGTCGAGCAGGACCGATACCACACGGACCTGCCCGTCGAACACGTCGTCATGCCCCGGGATATCCTCAACGCGATGGCCGAGGGTCTCGGCGACGCGCCGGTCTTCTCCAGCAGCGAGCGCGTCGAGTTCGAGAACCAGGTGGTCGCCGTGAAAAACCACGTGTTCGGCCAGCAGGAAGACGACGTGTTGCGCGCGATCATGCGCGACAAGCGGGTCGACGAGGCGACGGTCGAGGAGTACATCGAGCACGTCTACGCGTGGGAGGCCGACGAGCAGATCGAGAACGAGCGCGGCGAACTCGTCGACCCGGACCCGCTGAAGATGAAGGTGTTCGAGATCGAGCACCTCGGGCGGTTCGGGGAGGACAGCTACGACGGCGACGAGCCGAGCGAGGCCGTCGAGGCCTTCCGCACGGACAAGATCATCACCGCACTCAACCGCCACGCCTGGCGCAACCGGGACGACGAGTTCCGCATCTCCGACGTGAACGTCAAGCAGATTCCGGTCATCGAGTCGGTGCTCGGCTCCCACGACTGGGAGGACGTGCGACGCACCTTCGAGGACTTCGACCCCAGGCAGTGGGACGAACCGCCGTCGGGGACGGAGACGGCGTCGGTCAAGGAGACGACCATCGAGAACATGTGTGAGATGTTCGACTACACCGCGGCCTCTGCCGAACTCACGAGTCGGCACGTCATGAACCAGGTGAGTTACAAATGGGACTAGAGGACGACCTCGAACGCTACCGTGAGGTCGGCGAGGAGCGCCGACAGGACCTCGCGGAGTTCATCCAGTACGGCGACCTCGGACAGTCCCGGCCGGACGAGGTGAAGATCCCCATCAAGATCGTCGACCTCCCCGAGTTCGCCTACGACCAGCGCGACATGGGCGGGGTCGGGCAGGGCGACGCCGAGGAAGGACAGCCCGTCGGCGAGCCACAGCCCCAGCCCGGCGACGGCGACGAGGACGGCGAACCCGGCGAGGAGGGCGGCGAACACGAGTACTACGAGATGGACCCAGAGGAGTTCGCCCAGGAGCTCGACGAGGAACTCGGGCTCGACCTCGAACCGAAGGGGAAGGAGGTCGTCGAGGAGAAGGAAGGCGACTTCACGGACATCACCCGCTCCGGGCCCACCTCGACGCTCGATTTCGAGACGCTGTTCAAGAAGGGGCTCAAGCGGAAGCTCGCGATGGACTTCGACCGTGACTACGTCCGCGAGGCCCTGAAGATCGACGGCATGGGACCGGCCTCGGTCTTCGAGTGGGCACGCGAGGAGAACGTCCCCGTCTCCCGGTCCTGGATCGAGGAGGCGTACGCCGAGATTCCGGACGACGAGAAAACGACCTGGGCCTCGATGGACGAGATGGAGGCGAACGTCGAGCGCGAGTCGACGGCCACGCGCATTCGTCGGGAGGGCGTCGACCAGATCCCCTTCCGCCGGGAGGACGAACGCTACCGCTACCCCGAGGTCGTCGAGGAGCGCGAGAAGAACGTCGTCGTCGTGAACATCCGGGACGTCTCCGGGTCGATGCGCGAGAAGAAACGGGAACTCGTCGAGCGGACGTTCACGCCGCTCGACTGGTATCTCACCGGGAAGTACGACAACGCGGAGTTCGTCTACATCGCCCACGACGCGGACGCGTGGGAGGTCGACCGCGACGAGTTCTTCGGCATCCGGAGCGGCGGCGGCACGCGCATCTCCAGCGCGTACGAACTTGCCGCCGCGATTCTGGAGGAGGAGTACCCCTGGAGCGACTGGAACCGCTACGTGTTCGCGGCCGGGGACTCGGAGAACTCGAGCAACGACACCGAGGAGCGGGTCATTCCCATGATGGAGGAGATTCCCGCCAACCTCCACGCCTACGTCGAGACACAGCCCAGCGGCAACGCGATCAACGCGACCCACGCCGAGGAAGTGGAGCGGCACTTCCGGGAGAGCGAGAACGTCGCGGTCGCGTACGTCTCCGGGCCGGCGGACGTGATCGACGCCATCTACACCATCCTGAGTACGGAGGAGAACGATGACTGAGCGACACGAAGCCAAACGCATCGCCGAGGGCCTCGAGGAGCCGGTCGAGGAGGCCTCGAACCTCGCACACAAGCTCGGACTGGAGCCCTACCCGGTGAACTACTGGATCGTCGACTACGACGAGATGAACGAGCTCATCGCGTACGGGGGCTTCCAGCAGCGCTACCCGCACTGGCGCTGGGGGATGCAGTACGACCAGCAGCAGAAACAGAGTCAGTTCCTCGGCGGAAAGGCCTTCGAGATCGTCAACAACGACGACCCCTCCCACGCCTTCCTCCAGGAGTCGAACACGCTGGCCGACCAGAAGGCGGTCATCACCCACGTCGAGGCCCACGCGGACTTCTTCCAGAACAACGAGTGGTTCGGGATGTTCGCGGACGACCCCGACGCCGCGGCGATGCTCTCCCGGCACTCGGATACGGTACAGGAGTATATGCTCGATCCCGACATCGACCGCGCCGAGGTCGAGAAGTGGATCGACTCGATTCTCTGTCTGGAGGACAACATCGACCAGCACGCCCCCTTCCGGCCCGTCGAGACGGAGTACCGCGACGAGTTCGTGGACAACGACGAGGACCTCGAGGACCTGGAGGACCGGCTGGAGGATCTGAACCTCTCCGAGGAAGTCCGCGGCCAGGTGTTCAGTGAGGAGTGGTTGGACGCACAGCGGGACGACGACGGGGACGTCACGTTCCCCGCCGAACCCGAGAAGGACGTCCTCGGCTTCCTCCGGAAACACGGGATGCAGTACGACTCCGACGCGATGAAAGCCGTCGCGATGAGCGACTGGCAGCGGGAAATCCTGGAAATCCTGCGCCGCGAGGCCTACTACTTCGCACCCCAGAAGATGACGAAGGTCATGAACGAGGGGTGGGCCGCCTACTGGGAGTCGGTGATGATGACCAAGGAGGCGTTCGCGGCCGCCGACGAGTTCATCAACTACGCCGACCACATGGCACAGGTCCTCGGCTCGCCCGGCCTCAACCCCTACAAGCTCGGCCTCGAACTCTGGCAGTACATCGAGAACACCGAAAACAGGCGGGAGGTCATCGAGCGCCTGCTCCGCGTCGAGGACATCACCTGGCGGAACCTCCAGGACCGCGTCGACTTCGAGCAGGTCCAGGCCCTCATCGCGCCCGACGAACGACTCCAGGACATTCCCGGCCACCTCGACGACCTCGACCCCGAGGACCCACGAATCGACGCCGAGGCGCTCGGCGCCGCTCGCGCCGGCGAGATCGACGTCCAGACGTACCCCTGGAAGGTGCTGACCTACGAGGGGCTCGCGGAGCGCCACTACTCGCTGGTCGAGCCCCGGAGCCGCGGGTTCGTGAGCCGCATCGGACAGGAGGAACTCGAACAGCTCTCGCGGTACATGTTCGACGACGCCCGCTACGAGAGCGTCGCGGAGGCGCTCGAAGACATCGACTACGCCCGCGGCTGGGACCGGATGCGGGAAATACGGGAGAGTCACAACGACGTGACCTTCCTGGACGAGTTCCTGACCCAGGAGTTCGTCGACGACAACGAGTATTTCACCTACGAGTTCACCCAGTCGACCGGCGACTACCGGGTGACCTCGACGGACTACGAGGACGTGAAGAAGAAACTGATGTTGCGGTTCACCAACTTCGGCAAGCCGACCATCGTCGTCGAGGACGGGAACTACAACAACCGCAACGAGCTCCTCTTGGCCCACAAGTACAACGGTGTCATGCTCGACATCGGACAGGCAAAGCAGGTGCTCGAACGCGTATTCGACCTCTGGGGCCGCCCGGTGAACCTCAAGACCATCGTCAAGGAGCTCGACGAACACGACATCGAGGTGGCGAAGCGACGGGACCGCGAGCCCGAGCCGGACGAACGGGGCAAACTCATCCGCTACGACGGCGACGAGGTGAGCGTGGAGGACCTCGACTGGGAAGCCGTCGAACACCTCGAAGCGACCGATATCGACTACGACACGAAGCCCGACGAGTGGTTGGCCTGATCAGGGCCGGCCAGTACCGCGCCGACCCACCGTCGCTGACGGGAGTGCCACGTGCTTAACGACAGCTGAATCGCCCGAACAGCCGGCGTTGCTGGCATTACCGGCACAGGTCCCGGTATTCCCGGCCGTCGCCCCGGCGTTTCCAGCCACCGATCCGGCGTTTCCAGCCACCAGTCCGGCGTTTCCGGTCGTCGTCTCGTCGGTGGCCGCGTTCCCGCTCTCAGTCTTGTCCTCCCGCATCGAGTCGGTCACGAACCCGTCATCCCTGACCGGGATGGTACCACGGAAGACGAAATCCCGGCCGTAGTTCCACCAGCCCCGGACGGCGAACGAGCGGTTCCCGGTTCCCGCCGTCTCCATCAGCAGGTCGCGCTTCTCGAACGTGACAGTACAGGTGCCGTCGCGTTCGTACGGCTCGCTGTCACACTCGATGTCGGCGGCCCTGACCGGATCACCGTGGTCGGTAAAGCGGAACGTGATCCGCGAGTCGTTCTCCGACACGTTCGGTACGTCCCGCACGTCGAACGTGATCCGGATGTCGTGGTGTGTGCCCTCCGCCCGGAGGGTGCCGGGGTCCATTTCCTCGTTCCCGACGGTTCCGAGGTCCGCGGTGAAGTCCGCGGCCGTCGAGAAGGAGCCGCTCGTGCTCGCCCGGTCGTGGAACGAGCCGACTGCGAACGTTCCACCCGTTACAGTCACTAACAGGAGCACCGAGACCGCGTACAGCGCCCCGAGCTTCTGGAATCGGTCGTCGATCACCCCGAGTCCCCCGTTCTTTCCCACACTCGTTGTCACTCCGTCGATTCGTCGGTCGCCGCCCGCAGCAGGTCCCTGAGTTCGGTCACGGCCAGCAGTCCCGCCGGCAACACCACGAGCAGGAGGATGCCGAGGTCGGTCCCGACGAAGACGATGGCGTGGCCGATCAGCGGGAGCTGGAACGTCACGCGCCCGACCACGTTCTCCGCCGCGACCGGGGTCGCATCCGGCGAGTCGTTGGCATCGCCTTTCGTCACGAAGTACCGCCCGTCCGACCGCTGTTGGACCTCGATCACTCGATGCGTGATCGCCTTCTCGCGCTCGGCGAGCGTCCCCCGCTCGGGGTCGAACGTGACGACGTCGCCCTCTTCGATACCCTCCGGCTCGACGTCCTCGACGAAAACCACGTCGCCGGCGTGGATGGTCGGCGACATGCTCGAGCTGAGAACGACGTAGCTATGGCTCGCGCCGACCGCGCTCGGCACCGCGAAGACGAGAAACGGCGCTATTGCAACCAGCGCGAGCACGGTACCGGCAGTATGTAGGTTCATCGTATGAAATCGAACCCCAATTTAGTGGGGTACTCCCGATATTCAGTTCGAGCTTGGTTCTACGACTTTCCCGTACACCGTGACGCCGATCTCTTTCCCCTGGTAATCGTTCGAGAGGTCACTCCAACTACCCTGAATACTCACAGTTACCGATTCACCGCTTGAAAGCCCCTCGTAGTACCTCAAGGCACTAACGTCATCGGTCACATCACTATCAGCACTGTCACTGTCCTCTGGTTGGATAGTTTCGTTGCCAGTCAAGACGTTGTTCGCGAGTTCATTCAGTGTTATCGTCTCCTGATCAACATACAGGTTTTCCTGACGGCCCTGCAACGTCTGCTCACCGTCAAAATCTACGACGTCGGAATATTTCTCCTCGGACCCACTGTCATTTACTTTGGTAATTGTAATTCCAGTGGCAACGTTACTGTTTTCGTCATAGCCCGCATCAAGATTGATCGCTTTCGCGAGGTTGTTACTATTATCAGTACCGTTCACATCCATCCCAACTACGAACGCCGCACCGTCTATACTACCATCATAAGTGAATTTTGTACTTCCTTCAATCTCCCCGCTCGCACCAGCCTTATCTGCACTGATATTCAGTTCTGTAGGATTTCCGTCCTGGAAACTCACCGTCCCAGTACTGATTGTCTTTTCGTTTGTCCGGCTCGTGTCCGAGAACAGCGCGAACGTCCCGGCCCCCGCGGCCGCGCTCGCCGCGCCGACTGTGGTGATACCGCCCAGTACTTTGCGTCGTGACATGTTCAGTCCGTCGTCTGACATACTCGTAGCTACTCCCCAAAGGGTTGGCAACGCACCCCCCACGGTCGAACGAATCCTCACCCCCCTTACGACGGTATCTCGATCCGGATGCGTTACTTTCACCCTACACCTGATTGCACTTATACATTTCCCGATTGTCGGATGTTAAATGATCGGTTCAGACAGGTACGGGAGTCGCTTCGAACCGATGGGTCGTTGGTTAAGCGTGGTTCAAACGGAGGAATACCCGTGACGAGGAGTCGTGAGTCGATCAGTACCGATACTCCAACGTGGACTTCGCTGCCGAGGTCGTTTCGACGGGAGTTGTAGACGTGGACCACTCAGGAGGGGATGCCACGGAGCCCCGAGTGGCCGGCCCCGGCGGACCCCAAAAACTCACTAAACGGGACCGAGCAGTCCGTCCTCCCGCTTCCCTGCCCCGTCCGCCGATTTAAACACGTGATAATCGACAGTCGGGGCATATTAAACTGTCCGTCGTATGGCGTAATGAGTTGTTAGAAGGTATTAACACGCGCGAGAACGGTGTAGGTTGTGAGAGTTCGAGGAGCTATGCACGGAGACGACCGACGACAGACGAGCGAGCGTGGGGAGGTGATCCATGAGCGTCCAGAAAGAGGAGACTGAGGACCTGGACGCTGGACAGATTCACGACATCCTCCGGAACGACCGCCGCAGACTGGCGATCAGGTGCCTCCGCGAGGTCGGCGGATCGATGAGCGTCCGCGACCTCTCGGAGGAGGTCGCGACCCGGGAGACTGGCGAAGCACCGGCCCCGCGGGACAAACGGCGGAGCGTCTACGTCTCGCTCCACCAGACCCACCTGCCGAAACTCGACGACCTCCGAATCGTCGATTACGACACCGATACCAAGGAGGTGAGCCTCCGGGACCGAGCCGCGGAGATCACGACCTACATGGAAGTCGTCCCACGATACGGCATCACCTGGGCGGAGTACTATCTGGTGCTGGGCGTCCTCGGGTTCGGGACCGTCCTGGCAGCCAGCATCGGCACGCCGCTTCTGGGCGCGCTCGGCGCTCCCGCCGTCGCGGCAGTCTATCTCCTCCTGCTCAGCGGGTCCGCGGCGTATCACGTCTTCTCGCAGGACCGCAGCCTCTTCGAGGGACTGCGTGCCCAGAGCTCGGGGCCACCGACGGCGGACGACTGATACTGTCGGACGGCAGTTTCGCGAGCCGTGTCTCCAGAACGGGTATCCGCAGGATTGCGCCCCGAGCGGCCAGGTGGCGGTCGCGTCAGTCTCTCCGGCAGTACGAGCCCCCCAGTGATTTTCGGGAACGGGGCCGTAGCACGACGTATGTCACACCGGCGTTCCATCGAGGTCTCGACTGACGAGCGAGTGACCACTGTAGAACTGACCGACCGGGTCGAGGCAGCCGTCCCCGAGACTGCGACCGGGACCTGTACCGTCTTCGTCGAACACACGACGGCGGGACTCAGTATCAACGAGGCGGAACCGCGGCTACGCGAGGACATCGAGCGAGCCCTGACCGAGCTGGTCCCGGAGTCGGGCTGGGCACACGACGAGATCGACGACAACGCCGACGCGCACCTCCGGTCGATGTTGCTGGGGCGGTCGGTGACGGTTCCCGTAACGGACGGGAGTCTCGACCTCGGTACCTGGCAGTCCATCCTCCTCGTGGAGTGTGACGGGCCGCGGACGCGAACGGTCTCGGTAACGGCGTGAGCCGACGACTGCTCGCTGCCGGCGGGCGCGGACTGGCGGCACTGACCGCTCTGCCGAAACAAATAATGCCCAGTGTCCGAAAGGGACGATGACATTGGTACGTAGGATCGTTACATGAGGTATTTCGATTTCACAATCTCACCGGAAGACGGGGCTATCCACCCGGCCGACAAGGTGATCGCGGACCACCCGGGGGTGACCAGGGACTCGCTGATGCACGTCAACGCTCTGGGGGACGGGACGGGGGTGCTTCTCTACCGGCTCTACGGGGACCACGAGTCGCTCACGGCGGCCATCGACGACAGCGACGCCGTCCTGGCCTGGGACATCCTCGACGTCCAGGACGACGCGTTCCACCTCTACCTCCACGTCCCGCCCGGACAGCCCGCCGGCGGCCTGATGGCCCTCGCACAGAAGTACGCACTCATCATCGACACGCCGCTGAAGTACACCGACAACGGCGGGCTCCGCACCACCGTCGTCGGCACCCACGAGATGCTCCGGCAGGCGCTCGGCGAGACGCCCGACGGCGTCCGCTTCGCCGTCGAACAGGCCGGCCAGTACTCGCCGGACCGCGAGGACATCCTCTCGATTCTCACCGAGCGCCAGCACGAGGTCTTCGAGACGGCGATTCGGGAGGGCTACTACGAGATTCCCCGCGAGGCGACTCACGAGGACATCGCGGACTCGCTTGGCTGTGCGCCGAGCACCGTCGACGAACACCTGCGAAAAGCGGAATCGCGCGTCCTCTCGGCGTTGATGCGGTAGGTCAGTCGTCCGCGGCGGCCGGTTCCGCCTCGCCGCTGTAGATGCGGTCGTACTTCTCCTCGAACTCCGAGCGGATGTTCCGGCGCTTCTTCTTGAGCGAGGGGGTCAACATGTCGTTTTCGGGCGTCCACTCCTGGGCGACCAGCTCGAACTGCTTGATGGTCTCGTGTTTCTCGAGATTGCGGTTGACGAGCTGAATATCCTCGTTGATCCACTCGCGGACGCGCTCTTCCTCGCAGATCTCCGCTTTAGTGCCGGGCAAATCGACGTTGCGGTTGTTTGCCCACCGCCCGATAGCGTTGAAGTTCGGGACGATCAGCGCGGAGATGAACTTCTCGTTGTCGCCCATCACCATGATCTGCTCGATGCGTGAAGAGGTGGAGAACTCGCTCTCGATGGGCTCCGGGGCGACGTTTTTCCCCGTGTCGAGGACGATCAAGTTCTTCAGCCGGTCGTGGTACTTCAGGTAGCCGTCCGGCAGTTGCTCGACGATGTCGCCGGTCCTGAACCAGCCCTCGGTGGTGAACACCTCCTCCGTCTTGCCCGGCTTTTCCCAGTAGCCCTCGGTCACGTTCGGTCCCTTGATGAGGAGTTCGCCGACGGTCCCCTCGGCGTCCTCGAACTGGTCCTGTGAGACCTGCGACTCGTCGATGTCCGTCTCGATGTCCGGCATCGGCGTGCCGAGCGTCCCCGCTTTGAGGTTCTCGGGCGGCATCGACGTAACGACGGGGGCGGCCTCCGTCAGGCCGTATCCCTCGTAGATGGGAACGTTCATGCCGTTGAACAGCTGTGCCAGCCCCTTGTCGAGACTGCCGCCGCCGCTGACGAGGTACTCGACGTTCCCGCCGAGCTGGTCTTTGACCTGTTTGTACACGAGCTGATTCGCGATGCCGTGTTTCACTTTCAGGCCGAACCCCGGATTATCGGTGCGACCCGCCTCGCGAGCGACTTCGACCGCCCACTCGAAGATGCGCTCTTTGAGGTCCGACCCCTGTGCCTGGTCGCGCATCTCGTCGAATATTCGCTCGTAGACGCGGGGGACGCTCGCTCCCCCCGCCGGCTTGATCTTCCGGATGTCCTCGCTCACCGTGTCCGGCGCCTCGGCATATCCGATGGTTGCGCCACTGGCGAGCATGAAGAAGGACCCGACCGTCCGCTCGAAGACGTGCGCCAGCGGCAGGAACGATATCGACCGACTCCCCTCGTCGATTTCCGGGACGCTGTCGGCCTTGTCCGGCCGGGGCCCGGACCGTTTGCGGAGCTGATTGATGTTCGCCCGGAAGTTGTAGTGGGTGAGCTTGACCCCCTTCGGCTTGCCCGTCGTCCCCGAGGTGTAGATGAGACTCGCCAGGTCGTGGGTACTCCGGTCGTCGATCCAGGACTGGTACTCGTCTTCGTCGAAGTTCGCCTCACCCATCTCGTAGACGTCGGCCAGCGAGTGAATCTGGTCCACGTCGTCGTACTTGTTGAGTTCGTCGAGAACGACGACGAACTCCAGACTCAGGTCGTCCTCGACCTTGATGATCCGGTCGAGGAGGTACTCGTTTTCGACGACGACACCCATCGCCCCCGGATCGTTCAGCAGGTACTTGATCTGCTTCGGCGAGGATTCCGTGTACACCGTCGTGACGACGGCGCCGGACGCGAGGAGGGCGAGGTCGCACTGTGCCCACTCCATCCGCGTGTTCGAGAAAATCCCCACCCGCTCGTTCGATTCGACACCGAGCTCACGGAACCCGGCCGCGAGGTTCCGCACGATATCGGACAGCCTGTCGTACGTGAGTGAGTGGTACGAGCCAGGTTCGGGCTCCGGAAGGATGCCCGGCGTGATCGAACGGGGATAGATACCACCCTTGTACATATGGGCGTCCGTGTCGCTGTACCGCTCGAAACTCTGCTCGAACAGCTCCGGTAACGTGTTCGTCCCGATGACCTCGTCCGTGTACTCCTCCTCGGCTTCTCGCCACGATGTAGCGTCCGGTGGAGTCATATGAGCCGTTGTATTACGTGCGAAGATAAATACCCGTGGGTCGTTGGCAAGACCCGAAATCGTGTGCGCCGACCAGCGCCGCCTCGCCGTCCCACAAATACCCTCGTGGAAAATAGTGGTAGCAGATGGTTACCGGGGCAACGCCGGGGTCCGAGCACGCTACGCCGTCACCTGATCGGGATGTGGTGTGACTCGTCGCCGCCGTCCGTCACCGGGACGGTGATCTCGATGACACCGTTCCGGTAGGAGGCCTCTACGTCGGCCACGTCCACGTCTCCCGGCACTCTGATTCCCTCGGTTACGCGACGGCTCCGAGTCACACCACCGGTTTCGGTCTCGGAATCCGCCTCGACGGTCAGGACGCCGTCCCCGAACCGGAGGTCGATGTCCTCGCGCTCGAAGCCCGGGAGGTCGGCCACCACGACGTACCCCTCGTCGGTCTGCTCCATCCGGAGCCGGCCCGAGCGGACACCCGCTTCGGTCCCGGCCGCCGGCATCGCACTCATCGAACGCATCACGGTCTCGAACAGACGGTCGAACCCCTCGAACGGTGTGTTTCGGTCGTTCATAACACCATACATACGACTGTTGATGATATAAATAGAGATGGACGTGTGTTAGCACTGACTCGGCGTCGGAGAAGTGCACCGTCTGGGATTTGAACCCAGGTCCTCGGCTGTCTTCCCGCGTCGGAAGACTCCGAACTCGCGGCCGAAAGGCCAAGATGATTGGCCGGACTACACCAACGGTGCGCACTCTCGACTGTGGGGCGTCCGGTAATAAACCCTGCTTTTCGGTACGGCAGTGAGGAGCGGTCACAGGGTCAGTCGAGCGGATCGTCGAGGCTCGAATCGAACGAGATCAGTCCGTGGTCAGCCTTCGGATGGCAATGATGGCACAGCAAGACGAGGTTCCCTGGATCGTGGGCATCGGATATTTCGGCGTTACTAGCCGTCCGAAACCGCCGAACTGGGACGATGTGGTGAACCTCCAGTCGTCGGTCCGTCCCGTCCGCGCCACAGCGCTGGCACACCTCGTCGCGTTCGTGCACCGTCTCACGCGCGACGGACCAGCCCGCACCGTACCGTCGGCTGTACCCACCACGCCAGTTCGGGTTCTGCTCGCCCGCAGTCGCCTCGCTCATCCGTCGTCGCGTCGCCGCCGATTTCGTGGTCCCTTCGAGCGCGTCCGAGATTTTCTGCCGAACTTCGGCCGAGGGTGACCGCCCACGCTGTGCGTCCGCGCGCTTCTCGTTCGTCTCGTCCGAGAACTCCCGGCCCTCCAGCGACGCCGAGATCGCTTCCTCCACGTCTTCGTCGCGCTTTTTGCCGTACAGGCCGTGGTGCTCCCCTTCCACGTCCCGCGTCTCGATACCGTACTCGTCCATATACGACCGAATACACCGCGGGGAGATCGCACACTCGGCTGCGATCTCCCGCTGCGTGAGATCCTCGTCGTGATACTTGATCGCTAGCCACCAGCCGGAACGGTACCGCTTCGTCACGGGCGACAGTGGCACCGCTCTCACTCATAAATCTACGCCCGAAAGAAAATCCGCGAGGAGGAGCGTTACTTGCCCTCGAAGTCCGGCTCACCGTCACCCATGAAGGCCGTCATACCCTCCATGATGTCGTCGGTGCCGATGAGGTGGCCAAAGCCCTGTGCCTCGATCTCCAGGCCGGCCTCGGTGTCGTCGCGGCCCTTGAGCATCGCGCGCTTCGTGAACTTCTGGGCGACCGGCGGGCCCTGGGCGAGTTCCTCGGCCATGTCGAGTGCGGCCTCCTCGATCTCGTCGTTCTCGACGACCTCGGAGACGAAGCCGTAGTCCTGCATGTCCTCGGCGGTGTAGTCCTGGTCGGCCGTGAGGATGATCTCCTTGGCGACGCCCTCGCCGACGATGTTGGCGAGTCGCTGGGTGCCGCCCCAGCCGGGGATCAGGCCGAGGTTGAGTTCGGGCTGGCCGAACTCGGAGCGCTCCGTGGCGATGCGGATGTCACAGCACATCGACAGCTCCATGCCGCCGCCGTAACAGTAGCCGTCGATACCGGCGACGACCGGGACGGAGAGTTCTTCGAGTTTGCCGAAGGTCTCCTGGCCCTTCCGGGAGAGGTCGATGGCGCTGAGCGGTTCGGCGCTGGTCGCCATCGCTTGCACGTCCGCGCCCGCGGAGAAGGCCTGGTCACCGTCGCCGGTCACGAGGACCGCGCGGATGGTATCGTCGTCCTCGACGATGTCTACAGCGTCCTGCAGTTCGTCGAGGATGTCGATGTTGATGGTGTTCATCCGGTGGGCACGGTCGATCTCGATGTGAGCGACCTGCTTCTCGCTGTGGCCCTCCGGCACGTCGATGTCGCGGCGCTCGAAGGCGATGGACTCGAAGGACGGCCCCTCGTCTTCGTCCTCGCTGCCGTAGAAGCCGCCGGCCTCGGCGGCCTCGTAGAGGTAGTCGTGGGCGTCGTAGCGCGGCGAGCCGGTCTCCTCGTGGAGGTCGTCGAGGGTATCGGCGAGCGTTTCGAGGCCGTAGTCGTCACAGATGCGGGCGGGGCCGTCCGGGAAGCCGGCGCCGAGCATCGTCGCTTCGTCGACGTCCTCGGGCGGGGCCACGTCGTCCCCGACGAGGTAGGCGACCTCCTTCGCCATCGCGGCGAGCAGGCGCTCTTTGACGTCCTCGCGGACCTGGTCGGTCGGGATGTCCGCACCGTCGCCGTCCTCGTAGTCGTAGAAGCCCTTGCCGGTCTTCTTGCCGAGGTGCTCGTTCTCGACGGTCTCCTCGAGGAGCGGTGCCGGTTCGTAGGCGTCGCCCTCGACCTCGTGCATGTATTCGAGCACGTGGTAGGTGATGTCGTTACCGACCTGGTCGCCGAGCTCGAAGGCGCCCATCGGCAGGCCCATGTCGTACTTCGTCGTGGAGTCGACCTCCTCGATGGTGGCGACGTCCTCGGAGACGATCCAGCAGGCCTCGTTCATCAGCGGGACGAGGATGCGGTTGACGATGAAGCCCGGCGAGTCCTTGCGGACGCGGACCGGCGTCTTGCCGAAGTCCTCGGCGAGGGCCTCGACGACCTCGATGGTCTCGTCGGCCGTGTGCTCGCCGTAGATGACCTCGACGAGCTGCATCCGGATCGGCGGGTTGAAAAAGTGCATTCCGCAGAACTGCTCCGGTCGCTCGCTGACCTCGGACAGTTCGGTAATCGACAACGAGGACGTGTTCGTCGCGAAGATGGCGTGGTCGGGCGCGTACTCCTCGACCTCGGCGTAGACGTCCTTCTTGATGTCCATCTTCTCCGGGACGGCCTCGATGATGACGTCTGCACTGCCGACGGCTTCCTCCATGTCGACCAGCGGCGTGATACGCTCTTCTGCGGCGTCGGCCTCCTCCTCGGAGATCTGGTCCTGCTCGGCGAGTTTCTCCAGGCTCCAGACGATGTCGTCGTAGCCGCTCTGGACGAACTCCTCTTTGATGTCGCGCAGACGGACCTCGTAGCCCGCGAGCGAGGCGACCTCTGCGATCCCGTGCCCCATATTGCCGGCACCAAGCACCGCAACGGTGTCTATGTCGTCGAGTTCCATGAGTTGAACACTCTATATTCCTCGACCGGGGGGTTTCAACGTTTATCTTCACACGGGACAACAGAAGAGGAGTTTGTTCAGGCTGGTCCGGCGGCCAGTCCCGGCGACAACGGACTCTCAGTTTCTCGGGGATTACAAAACGTTATGTTCCTGGTCCCGACAGTGGAGCGTATGGATTTCGAACTGCCAGCGGAAATCGAACAGATCCGGAACGAGGTCCGGAAGTTCGGTGAAAACGAGATCGAGCCGGTCGCGAACGAGTACGACCGCGAAGAGAAGTACCCACACGAGGTCGTCGACAAGGCCACCGAGATGGGACTGGTCGGCGCGTCCATCCCCGTCGAGTACGGCGGTGCCGGCTACTCCGTCCTGGAATCCTCGATCATCGCCGAGGAGATGTTCGCCATCGACCCCGGGATCGCCTTCTGTATCCTCGCCTCGTCGTTCGGGACCGAGGCCATCGAGGAGTTCGGGACCGAGGAACAGAAAGAGGAGTTCCTCGAACCGGTCGCCAAGGGCGAGAAGATCTCCGGCGCCGCGATTTCGGAGCCCGACACCGGCTCGGACGTCTCCTCCGTCTCGACCCGCGCCGAGAAGGACGGCGACGAGTTCGTCATCAACGGCAACAAGATGTGGATCTCGAACGGGACGGTCGGCGACTTCTTCGTCGTCCTCTGTAAGACCGACCCCGACGCCGAGGGCCGCTACAACGGCTTCTCCCAGATCATCGTCGAGTCCGACCGCGACGGCTTCAAGGCCGACAAGATCACGGGCAAACTCGGCATCCGCGCCTCGGACACGGCGGAACTGATCTTCGACGACGTGCGCGTCCCCGAGGAGAACCTCGTCGGCAACCGCGGTATGGGCTTCCTCCAGCAGATGCAGTTTTTCGACGCCACCCGCGTCGGCGTCGCCGCACAGGGCGTCGGGATCGCGAAGGGCGCGGCCGAGGCCGCCCTGGAGTACGCCCAGGAGCGCGAGCAGTTCGGCCAGCCAATCGCCGAGTTCCAGGCCATCCAGCACAAGCTCTCGGACATGTTCACCAAGACCGAGGCCGCCCGGAACCTCACCTACAAGGCGGCCTGGCAGGTCGACCAGGGCGAGGACATCACGAAGCTCGCCTCGATGTCCAAGGAGTACGCCTCCCGCGTTGCCGTGGACGTGGCGAACGAAGCCGTCCAGATTCACGGCGGCGCCGGCTACGTCGACGACTTCCCGGTCGAGCGGTTCTACCGCGACTCGAAGATCACCCAGATCTACGAGGGCACCACCGAGATCCAGAAGAACATCATCGCCCGCGAACTGCTGGGCAAAGGCTTCTGAGGCCGCGGCTGTCGACGCCGGACTTTCCTTCTTTCTCTCGACGGTGAGTCGCGATACCGGTCCTACCGTCCACACCGACCCCCGGTGTACGTATCGACCGTCACCAGTCGGGTCGTGCGAGCGGGGGCTCGCAGGAACCCCCCGAAAAAACTCCGCGTGCGGCGTTTTCCGTTTACAATTCGGCGAGCAGGTTGCAAAGAAAACTTAAAGGAAAATTCCCAACGGTCACTCACAGCATGGACTTCGAGCTGCCAGCAGAGATCGAGCAGATCAGGGAAGAGGTGCGGAAGTTCGGGGAAAACGAGATCAAACCGGTGGCAACCGAGTACGACGTGGAGGAGAAGTACCCCCACGAGATCATGGACAAGGCCGCCGAGATGGGGCTGACGGGGGCACAGATCCCCATCGAGTACGGGGGCGCTGGCTACTCGACGCTGGAGGTCGTGGCTATCTCCGAGGAGCTGTTCGCTATCGACCCCGGGATCGCGCTCTGTATTCAGTCGGCTTCCTTCGGCTCCGACGCCCTGATGGAGTTCGGGACCGAGGAGCAGAAAGAGCGATTCCTCGAGCCGGTCGCGACGGGCGACGCCGTCATGGGCGCCGCGATTTCGGAACCGGACACCGGCTCCGACGTGTCCTCCGTCTCGACCCGCGCCGAGAAGGACGGCGACGAGTGGGTCATCAACGGGAACAAGATGTGGATCACGAACGGGACGGTCGGCGACCACTTCGTCGTCCTCTGTCAGACCGACCCCGACGCCGAGGGCCGGTACAACGGCTTCAGCCAGATCGTCGTCGAATCGGACCGCGACGGCTTCAAGGCCGACAAGATCACGGGCAAACTCGGCATCCGCGCCTCGGACACGGCGGAACTGATCTTCGACGACGTGCGCGTCCCCGAGGAGAACCTCGTGGGCAACCGCGGTATGGGTTTCCTCCAGCAGATGCAGTTCTTCGACGACACCCGGACGGGCGTCGCCGCCCAGGGTATCGGACTGGCCCGCGGCGCGGCCGAACGCGCCCTGGAGTACGCACAAGAGCGCGAGCAGTTCGGTCAGCCCATCGCCGAGTTCCAGGCCATCCAGCACAAGCTCTCGGACATGTTCACCCGGACGGAGGCCGCCCGGAACCTGACGCACAAGTCCGCGTGGCAGGTCGACCAGGGCGAGGACATCACGAAACTCGCCTCCATGGCCAAGGAGTACTCCTCGCGGGTCGCCGTCGACGTGGCCAACGAGGCCGTCCAGATTCACGGCGGCTCCGGCTACGTCAACGACTTCGACGTGGAACGGTTCTACCGCGACGCCAAAATCCTCCAGATCTACGAGGGTACCACCGAAATTCAGAAGAACATCATCGCCCGCGAACTGCTGGGCAAGGGCTTCTGAGGCCGCGAACACACCGTTTTTTCGCCGCATCGACAGACAGCGGCGCAACCGGGAAACGGCGATTCTCGGGCGGCCGGCCACACCTGTTAATTCTCTCGGCCCGTCCGTTAATATCGTAACCGGGAGCGTAACTTTCGTAATGGATTGGAAACCAGTGTGTGGAGAGGTCACATAGATGGACTTCGAGCTCTCCGACGAGATCGAGCAGATACGGAGCGAACTGCAGAAGTTCGCCGAGAACGAGATCGAGCCGGTCGCCTCCGAGCACGACCGCGAAGAGAAGACGCCACACGAACTCATCGAGAAGGGGGCGGAGATGGGGTTGACGGGGATTCAGATCCCGGTGGAGTACGGCGGCGCCGGCTACGACTCGCTGGAAGGGGCGGTCATCGTCGAGGAGCTGTACGCCGCCGACCCGGGGTGTGCCGGCGCGATACTCGGGACCGCTTTCGGCAGCGAGGCGATCCTCGAGTTCGGGACCGAGGAACAGAAAGAGGAGTATCTCCCGCCGCTCGCGAAGGGGGAGAAGATCTGTGGCTCCGCAATCTCCGAACCCGACACCGGCTCGGACGTCTCCTCCGTCTCGACCCGCGCCGAGAAGGACGGCGACGAGTGGGTCATCAACGGGAACAAGATGTGGATCACGAACGGTTCCGTGGGTGATTTCTTCGTCGTCCTCTGCCGAACCGACCCCGAGGCCGAGGGCCGCTACAACGGCTTCTCCCAGATCATCGTCGAGTCCGACCGCGACGGCTTCGAGGCCGACAAGATCACCGGGAAGTTGGGGATTCGTGCCTCGGACACGGCGGAACTGATCTTCGACGACGTGCGCGTCCCCGAGGAGAACCTCGTCGGCAACCGCGGTATGGGTTTCCTCCAGCAGATGCAGTTTTTCGACGAGACCCGGACCCAGGTGGCAGCCCAGGGCGTCGGCATCGCGAAGGGGGCCGCCGATCGCGCCCTCGAATACGCCCAGGAGCGCGAGCAGTTCGGTCAGCCCATCGCCAAGTTCCAGGCCATCCAGCACAAACTCGCGACGATGTTCACCGACCTCGAAGCCGCCCGCAATCTCACGTACAAATCGGCCTGGAGCGTGGACAACAGGGACGAACAGCTGACGACGCTGGCCTCGATGGCAAAGGAGTACGCCTCCCGTGTCGCGGTTGACGTGGCGAACGAAGCCGTCCAGATTCACGGCGGCGCCGGCTACGTCGACGACTTCGACGTGGAACGGTTCTACCGCGACGCGAAGATCACCCAGATCTACGAGGGCACCACCGAGATCCAGAAGAACATCATCGCCCGCGAACTGCTGGGCAAAGGCTTCTGACCGCGTTCGGCAACAGTTTTTACAGTCGCGGCGAACCGACGGAGTAGTATGCACGCTCGTCGCTCGGTGTCGGCGCTCCGTCCCGTTCGCCAGCCACGCCCGACCGGGCGTGGTCCGTGTCGCTGTTTCTGAGCCGCCCCGTGAACCCGACCGACATCGAGGACAGGCCCGCATTCGACCGTTTCGACCACACACAACGATGTTCGACCGACTCGACACCGTCCGCACGCACCTGACAGAGGACGTACGTACAGCACTCGCGAAAGACCCCGCGGCCAAGAGCGCCCTGGAGGTCGCCCTGCTCTATCCGGGCGTCCACGCGGTCTGGCTCTACCGGATCGCCCACGCGCTCTGGACCGCAGACCACCGGCTCGCGGCCCGGGCGCTCTCGGAGTTCGCGAGCGTCCTGACCGGCGTCGAAATTCACCCGGCCGCGACGATCGGAAAACGACTGTTCGTCGACCACGGCGACGGCATCGTGATCGGCGAGACCGCCGAAATCGGCGACGACGTGCTCATCTACCACGGCGTCACGCTCGGCGGGAAGTCGATGCACCGGGAGAAACGCCACCCCACCATCGAGGACTGCGTGACCGTCGGCGCCAACGCGACGCTCCTCGGCGACATCACCGTGGGTGAGGGCGCGACGGTGGGCGCAGGGGCCGTCCTCTCGACGGACGTCCCCGAGGACGTGACCGTCGCCGGCAACCCCGCGGAAATCGTCGAGTCCGGACCTGCGGAGGCCGAGGCCGAACCCGCCCCGGAAGGCGGCCGAGCGGCCGACACCGAACAGCCACACTGGCTCGCGGACTGCTGATCAGGCCGCGCCGTCCGCCGAAGCGTCCACGTCGTTTCCTGTCTCGTTGGCGTGGACTTCCAGCAGTCGGATTTCGAACTCGACACGCTCGCCGGCGAGTTCGTGGTTGAAATCGATGGTCACCTCGTCGTCGGTGACCTCGGTGATCCAGCCGGCGTCGCCCGTTTGACTGTGGACGAGTTCGCCCACTTCTGCGGTCGTGTCGCTCCGCGCTTCGAGGTCCGAACGCGGGACGGTCACCACGTCGCCCTCGTCGCGCTCACCGTAGGCCTCGTCCGGGTCGAGGACGACGGTCCGGGTCTCGCCCTGTTCCATCTCTTGGACAGTGCGGTCGATGCCCTCGATGACATGTCCCTCACCGACTCGAAATTCCAGCGGTTTGAAATCCCGGTGTCCGTGATAGACCTCCGTCTCGAGGGCGACGTCGACGTCCGTGGTCTCGAACACCTCGCCCGCATCGGGGCCGTCGACGAGCCGCCCCGTCAGGTGGACGATGGCGATCTGTCCGGGTTCGACCGTCATCGCTGGACCGTACAGGAGAGGGCGTGGGACATGTACGCGTTGTTGCCGTAGCCGCCCGTGTTCCAGGGGAACTGGTCGCTCTCGACGCCACGGAGCTGATCGTCGGGGGCCGAGATCGTCGCCGGCTGTGTGTAACCGCGTTCGTCGGTCGCACGCGAGGCGAGCACGTGCTCGCCCGCAGACGGGTCCTCCCAGACGTACCGGAACTGACGCCAGCCCGAAGCCTCGTCGACCGGTCCGAAGAATTCGGCTTCGCCCCAGGAGTTGCCACCGTCGGTCGACACTTCGACCGTCTCGACCGCGTCGTCACCGGCCCAGGCGACACCGATCACCTCGATGGTGCCCGCGGGCGACGGCGAGACCGTCTGGCCCTCGCCGGGGTACCCGATAAGTGACTTCTCGACCTGATCGTACATGTAGGCGTTGTCGATCTGGTCAGTCTGCTCCATCTGGTCGCGCGTGTCGTACACCGGGATGTCCTCGTAGTGCGTCGCGCCGTCGTCCTCTTCGGGCACGACGCGGTAGGAGTACTGTTGCCAGTGCGTGTAGGTCCGCTGGCCGTTCTCGGGCGCGCCTTCTTCTTCCCACTCGTTCCCGATGACCATCGTCTCCATGACGTGCATCCGGTTGACCCACTTGACGTTGTTGCAGCCGTACCAGCCCGGGACGAGCAGTCGGACCGGGAATCCGTGGTCCGGCGACACCGGTGAGCCGTTCATGTTGTACGCCAGCAACACGTCGTCCATCACCTTCTCCATCGGGATGGACCGCGTGAACACGTCCTCGCCCTCGGGGTGTTCGCCGCCCATCACCGTGAGGAAGTAGTCCTCGCTCGTCTCGGCCCCGTAGTACTCGAGGATATCCGAGACCGGCGTCCCCGTCCAGACGGTGTTCCCGACGGCGCCGAAGCTCCACTGGTTGCCCCCGACCTGCGGATCGAAGTACGACCGACCGTTACCGGCACACTGCATCGTGTGGGTGACCGAATCCGTCGCGAAGGAGTGTTTGATCTCCTCCATCGACAGGTCGACCTCGTCGTCGACGAGGCCGGTCAGAGACACGGACCACTCGGACTCCTCGATATCCGGCGTCGGGTAGTGATTCCTGATGTAGTGTTCCTCCCGCGTCGTGACGTAGTCCGTGTACGTCGCTCGTTCGGCTGCCTCGCCGTTCTCCGGTTCCGGCGAGAGGATCCGAAGCCCGGGGTACCGTTCCGCCAGCGAGGGCTCCTGCTGTGCCGGTTCGTCCGGTGTCGGTGTGGCCGTGTCGGTCGGCTCGGCCGTCGGTTCCTGGGTGGCGGTATCGGTCGGCTCGCCCGTCGCTGTGTCCGTGTCGCCACCGCTCCCGCATCCTGCGAGCACGCCGACGCCCGCGAGCGATCCGGTCGCCATCAGGAACTTGCGTCGTTGGATGAACCGTTCGCGACGCGATCCGCTTCCCTCGTCACTGTCGTCCAGCTGCTGCCGTGACATGCCCTCAGGTAACCACGGTAAGGAACATCAATGGTCGTTTGGTGAGGACTAACTAGACCGGTCCTACCCGGTCACAGTGATGTCGCCGACCATGCCCTGTCCCTCGTGGGGCGCACAGACGTAAACGTACTCGCCCGGGACGGTGAACTCGTGTTCGTACGTCGTCCCGGGTTCGTTGATCGTGAAGTGGCTCGACCCCTCGTACGACGCGAACGGTTCCGCACCCTCGGGATTCCGGCACTTGTCGGACGCACCGGGTTTGCTCGTCACGTTGTGGCCGGTGCTCTCGAACGTCCAGACGACGGTCGTCCCGGTACTGATCTCGATCTCCTCGGGGTCGAAGCGAAGCCGCTTCTCGGGTCCGACCGCGACCTCAACGGTGCTGGACTGGGTCGTCGTGGGCGCGGCCGTCGTCGTGGCCTCACCCTCAGTCGTCGTGTCTGCGCTACCGTCTCCGTTTCCGCCACCAGTGCAGCCGGCGACGAGCGTCCCCGTCGCCAGGGCCCCCGTCATCCGGATGAACGTGCGTCGTTCAACCATCTACACCGGTTCAGGGAGCGGCACCAATAAATAACCTGAATTGGTGAGCACCAAACCGGTCGCGGTGTCCGTCTCGTCCCCCGCTACCACCCGGGCCGACCCCGGCAGGAGGGAACCAACGGGGAGGAACCGGCACAATACATTTTATCCTGCGTCTGGATTGGACAGGAGGACAATGGTCTGGCAACCCCGGGCAGGGTCAGGAGAACGGATTCGGGGCGGAGCCGCTCGTAACGTAGCCGCACCAGAGGCCATCCCACCCTCGGCTGGAAACGAGGTGCGAAGGAGTGCGTGAATTAACGTTCGCACTCGAGTTCAAGTCGGGCGTCGACCCGCTCATGGACGTCTGCCTCGAGTTCCCACAGCTCAGGGCGGACTCGATAGGGAGCGCGGTGCGCCGGGACCGGTTCTGGAACGTCGAACGGTTCGTGGGCCCCGACGACGCGCTCGAACGAGTCGAACGCGTCCGCTGCGGAACTGACACGCCGCAGGCCGAGATGACGGCGACGGCGTGTGGCGCGGACCGACACCACGAACTGCTGGAACGGTCGCCATCCAGCCTGGTCACGTACAGTTTCGTCGAACGACTCCACACATGTAACTCGGTCGTTGCGCTGGCTGCGAGGCACCTCGACCTCGGGCACGTGTTCCAGGCTCAGCGTCGCGAGGAGTGCCAGGAGTGGCGCTTGCTCATGCGCTCCGAAGCCAACGTCGACGTGTTCTACGAGGCCGTCGGCGAACACCTCCGGGACGGCATCACGCTGCACATCGGACACCTCGGCGAGGTGAACCGCTGGGACTTCGATTCGCTGGCGACCGTCTCCCTCTCCAGCAAAGAACGGGACACGCTCCGGGCCGCAATCGAGTACGGCTACTACGAGACGCCGCGAGAGGTCACCGTGAGCGAGCTCGCGGACCGCCTGAACATCCCGCAGTCGACCGTCTCCTACCGGTTGCGCCAGGCGGAGGCGGCACTGGCGGAGGGGTACTTCCGGGAGTCCGCGCAGAACGACACTCGCCCTCCCGAAGAGCGACTCAACGAGGACCCACCCGAGCAAACCGACGCGTAACGGCTAAGCGAGGACAGGTCTTTACCGCACACGTGTCAGAACCACACGAGCAGTTACGCGCAGACGAGTACCTCGGGCCGCTCGTCGTGGCCCACGGCCCCCTGGAGATCGAACCGGCCGAGGACTTCTTCGAGCGGTTCGTCACCTCGATCCTCAGACAGCAGGTGTCGATGGCGTCGGCCGCCGCCACGCGCGAGCGCCTCTTCGACGCCGTCACCGTGACGCCGGAGGGCATCCTGGCGGCCGACGACGAGGTGCTCCGCGATGTCGGTCTCTCGACGCAGAAGACCCGGTACGTGAACAACATCGCGGCGGCCTTCGTCGAGCGCGGGTGGAACCGGGCCGCCTTCGAGGGTATGAGCGACGATGCGGTGCGCGCGGCGTTGACCGACGTGACCGGCGTCGGCGAGTGGACGGCGAACATGCAACTGCTCTTCGCGCTCGGCCGGGAGGACGTGTTCCCCGTCGGCGATCTCGGCATCCGGAACGGGATGGAGACGGTCCTCGACGCGGACCTGACCCGGGCGGAGATGGTCGACCGCGCCGAGCGGTGGGCACCCTACCGGAGCTACGCCAGCCTGTACCTGTGGCGCGCGGCGGACGAGTGACCGTCGGGCTGACCGACGAGAGCGTGGAACGGACGGACCGCCGCCGGACCGAACGGGAGAGCACGGCGGAAGTGAAGCGCGATCTGCAACCGCGGAGCCGTCACGAGAGCGTTCGCTCACGGGTCTCCCGGTATCTTAGTCCGGATAGCGGCCGGCGAAAGTGGTCTGCCGGTACTACTCCTCGGTCTCCGTCGCGTCGGTGTCGTCGTCCGCGCGGCGAGTGATGTCGACGAGGTAGTGTTCGAGGATATCCCGCCCGAGCAGGAGGGAGTACTCCATGTGGCTCCGGTCCTCCACGCTGGCGGTGACGGTGTGCTGTGTCCCACCGACGCCGACGACCAGATCGACGACCGGCCTCGATTTCCCCGTCTTGACGCTCCCGGATTTCACTCGAACGGTGTCCTTGATCGGGCCGGTGCCGATCTCGGCGGCGAGCCGTGCGTCGATGCTCGTGCGGGTCGCGCCCGTGTCGGACTTGGCCGCGACGGTCTTCGAGCCCCGTGTCCCGCTGACGACGACTTCCTCGATGTAGCCGACGACGAGCGGCTCGGTCGGCCCCTGGTCCGTGGGTCGGGGCATACAGGCCGGCCGGGAGTCGTCGAGGGTGGCCGCGAGTTTCGTCACTGTCTCCGGATCGACGCTGCCGCCGGCTCGCTCGATTGCCAGCGCCGCGATGTGTGGGGCCGGACTGGTCCCCGTGGCCTCGAACAGCCCCTTGAATCCGGCCGTCGGGTTGATTTCGAGAACGGCCCAGCCGTCCGATCCTTCGATGATGTCGACGCCGGCGTAGTCCAGCCCGACCACATCGGTCGCGGTACGGGCGATTTCGGCGACATCCGCGGGGAGTGAGTCACCGGCGTCCGTCACCTCGCCGCCGAGCGCGACGTTGGTACGCCACTCGCCCTCCGGTGCGTGCCTGTGCATCGCACCGACGACCCGGTCGTCGACCACGTAGACCCGAAGGTCGCTGTGCCGGTCGGCGTCGCGTTCGAGATACGCCTGGAGGAACGCCTGCCGTGAGCCGACGCGGGGGTTGACCGGGGAATCGAGGTCCACCTTCCAGGTCCCGCCCCCGTGCGTGCCGATGGCCGTCTTGTACACCGCCTCGCCCCCGAACCGGTCGCGGTCGGCGTTCAGTCGGTCGCCCGAGAGCGCGAGCAGGGCGTCGGGCACGGGCACGCCCTCGCGGGCCAGCGCGACCGCGGTCGCGAACTTGTGCATCGCCGCGTCAGTACCGCACTCGGGTCGTTGAGGGTCGGGACGATTCCCTCGACGGCGCGGGCGAGTCCCAGCCCCTCTGCCGGGTACTCGTCGGTGGAGAGCAGCAGGCGATTGACGATCACGTCCACGTCCGGTTCGAGGGTCACCACCCCGTCCGCGATGTCGATAGCCGTGTTCTCCGCGCGGAGCCACTCGGTGTCGGCCCCGAGGTCGGCGGCAGCGTTGCAGATCGCCTTCGTCTCCTTGCTCGTGTGGAGGCTGAGGACGCCGACGGTCGGCGCATCGGTCGCTGTCATGCTATCAATTGCCACGCCCGAGGGGAAAGCCCTGGCGCCATCCCCCAGTTCGCGGACGGTTTCGGCCCCCGAACTGAGTGGACGGTTTTTATATCGTCCGGCCGGACCGGTTGGTATGGGCGATTCCGGGTCATTCACCTACAGCGGCGGGACGGTGGGTCCGGGGGAGACGGTCGACATTCGGTTTCCGGTCAGCGAGACGTACTTCGGTGACCCCATCCGCATCCCGGTGACGATCATCAACGGGGAGCGGTCGGGCCCGACGGTCTATCTCTCGGCGGCCGTCCACGGCGACGAACTCAACGGTGTCGAGGTCGTTCGTGAGGTGGCCCAGGAGTGGGACCACGAGGACCTCGTCGGGACGCTCGTCTGTCTCCCCGTACTGAACGTCCCGGCCTTTATGACCCAGCAGCGGTACCTGCCGATCTACGACCGGGACCTGAACCGCTCGTTTCCGGGCTCGGACGAGTCGACCAACGCGAAACGCATCGCCGCCCGCATCTTCGAGAACTTCATCGAGCCGTGCGACGTTGGCATCGACTTCCACACCTCGACGCGGGGGCGGACGAATATGCTCCACGTCCGAGCGGACATGGCTGACGACGAGGTGGCGCGGGCCGCACGGGCGTTCGCCTCGAACCTCGTCATCTCCAGCGAGGGGCCGAGCGGATCGCTCCGCCGCGAGGCGACCGACGCCGGTGTCCCGACGGTCACCGTCGAGATGGGGGAGGCCCATCGGTTCCAGCGCGACCTGATCGACCGGGCGTTCGACGGCGTCGTCAGCGTCCTCGCCGAGTACGGCCTCAGCCCCACGGAGTCGGTCCGCTGGCCCGGCTGGCGGACGATCATCGACGGCGACGACGAGAAGACCTGGCTCCGAGCGGACGCGGGCGGCCTCGTCGATATCCACCACGGCCAGGGATCGCTCGTCCACGAGGGCGATACCATCTGTACCATCACCAACCCGTTCAAGGCGGAGACGGACGCGGTTACGGCACCGTTCACCGGCGTCATCGTGGGCGTACTGGAGAATCCGCTGGTCTATCCCGGGAACCCGCTCTGTCACCTCGTGCGGCTCGACGACCGGACGCTCCGGGCCGTCGAGAGAGAACAGTCGGACTGAGGCTACTCCGAGCCCTCGCCGCGCTCGTGTTCCAGTCCCTCGAGTAGCGTCACGACGCGCTCGTCCTCGCCGTCGACGGCCCGCGGGTAGATGGCGACGGCAGTGACGAAGTCGTCGCCGTGTTTGAACGTCGTCGCGTGGACGTAGACGTCGAGTTCGGCACCGCCGAGGGTCGCGGTCCCCTCGAACTGCTCGACCGAGCGGTTCGCGCCGAGCGCCCGGACGCTCCGGTTGTCGACCTGCTGGCCGACCTGTAGCCCCTCGTAGCCCGTGTCGAACCGCTGGACGATGTCGCGCTCGTCGACGCCGGAGAGCGGGTTGAGCGTCTGGCCTGCTACGTCGATCTCGGGACTGGAGAGCGTCATCAGGAGTGCGGCGCGCTGGTCCGTGTCGAGGCCGGTGAGGTCGACCTGACGCTCGTACGTGGCCCGGTGGTTGACCAGTCGGACCGTCCGGGTCTGGTCGGCGACGGTGACGTTCTGGGTGAGGTTCACCGCGGTCACGTTCGTCTCCTCGTACCCGGTCTCGGTGGTCGCGTCGTCGGCGACCGTCGCAGGGTTCGCGGCGAACTCCAGCGCTTCGTTGCCCAGCAGGAACCCGCAGCCTGCCGAGAGGGTCACGAGTGCCACCGCGAGGGCCGCGAGCGTGCGTGTCTGCATACCCACCCCCTTCCCGACGGACGTGTATAACGTTGGTGTCAGGACGACCGACCCCGTGGAGCGCGACCTCGAACCCCCCGCTCCTGGCCGCCCACCGATGCCGGTCCCAACACGTTCGGGACGCGGCCGTCGGACGGTTCTCCGCGGGTGTTTCGACGGGGCGAGGTAGAAAGGTCTAAACACCCCTGGTCCCTGGGTCAGAGTGTTATGAGCCAGTCGTACGACCGGGGCACCGTCGAGGACTTCGGCCGGTGGCGGGAGTTCAAGGCCGGTATGTGGGCCTGGATCTTCCACAAGTTCACCGGCTGGGTCCTCGTCGGCTACCTCTTTACCCACATCGCGGTGCTCTCGACCGCGACCCAGGGGGCGACGACCTACACCCAGACGATCCGCGGGCTGGAGGCGCTTGCCATCGTCCGGGTCCTCGAGGTGGGTCTGCTCGCCGTCGCGGTGTTCCACATTCTGAACGGAATCAGGCTGTTGTTCGTGGACCTCGGTGTCGGCCTCGAAGTACAGGACAAAAGCTTCTACGCGTCGCTGGTGCTCTCGGGCGCAATCGTGGCCGCCAGCGTGCCGACGTTCGTCTCGGGGGCGTTCTGAGATGGCCGAGCACTACTCCTCCTTCGAGCGCGGCAACCTCCGCTGGTTCCTCCAGCGGCTCACCGCCGTCTTCCTCATCGGCGTGCTCGCGTTCCACTTCATGCTGTTGCACTTCGTGAACCACGCCGCCGAGATCACGTTCATGGGCACCAACGCCCGGATGAGCCAGATCGGCTACTTCGGGACGATGGTGGCTTTCCTCGTGACCGCCACCTTCCACGGCGTCAACGGCGTGTACAACGCCTTCATCAACCAGGGCCTGACGGGCACCAAGAAACAGGCGGTCAAGTGGACGCTCGTGCTCGCGAGCGTCATCCTGATCGCCCAAGGCGTGCGGACCGCAATCGCGATGGCAGGAATCTAACCATGAGTACCGGAATCCAGGAGCAAGAGACCGACGAGGCGGAGACAGAGACCGAATCACAGGGCAAGCCCCACCAGGAGCGACGCCTGGAGAAGAAACGCCAGGACGCCGCCCGCAGGGACATGGAGCGGAAGGCGAAAGAGGAACTCGACGACGCCGAGGACGCCATCGAGATCAAGGTCTTCCGCTACGACCCCGAGGTCGAGGGCAAACAGGAGCCCCGGTTCGACACCTTCCACGTCCCCTTCTTCAAGGGGATGACGGTGCTCGACGCGCTCATCTACGCGCGGGACCACTACGATTCGAGCCTGACCTTCCGGCACTCCTGTCGCCAGGCCATCTGTGGCTCGGACGCGCTCTTCGTCAACGGCCAGCAGCGACTCGGCTGTAAGACACAGATCGCCGAGCTCGACACCCCGATCCGGATCGAGCCGCTCCCCCACCAGGAGGTCGTCAAGGACCTCGTCGTGGACATGGAGCACTTCTACGACCAGATGGAAGCGGTCGAACCGTTCTTCGACGCGGAGGAACTGCCGGCCGACGACGAGGAACAGCGACAGAGCCGGGAGAACCGCGAGAAGGTCAAGATGTCCACGCGCTGTATCTGGTGTGGCGCGTGTATGTCCTCGTGTAACATCGCCGCGGGCGACAACGAGTACCTCGGCCCGGCAGCTATCAACAAGGCCTACCGGTTCGCGATGGACGAACGCGAGGGCGAGAACCGGAAGGAGCAGCGCCTGAAGATCATCGAGCAGGAACACGGTGTCTGGCGCTGTCAGACCCAGTTCTCCTGTACCGAGGTGTGCCCGAAGGACATCCCCCTCACCGAGCACATCCAGGAGCTGAAACGCGAAGCGGTGAAGAGCAACCTCAAGTTCTGGTGATCGCGGGTTCGCAACGCTTTACTCGCCGCCTCTCGCAGTCGTGACTGCGTGCGAGGGTAGCCAAGCCTGGAAACGGCGGCGGACTCAAGATCCGCTCCCGTAGGGGTCCAAGGGTTCAAATCCCTTCCCTCGCACTGTTGGCCGCTACGGCCCATCGCAAACAGTGCGCGGAAGTCCGTTCGGAGCGGTCTTCCCTCGCAAACTCTACTGACGATCGACGACCAGCAGCGCAATCGAGTGCTGAATCAGCCACTGGCCCGACGACGGATGATAAAAAGCACCGTCTCTAACCGGGGGATTTTTAAAACATATCGAGCAGTGAGGAGAAGACGAGCTATACATATGCGACGTCGCGCATTCCTTGCGACGGCCGGGACCCTGCTATCGGCTGGGTGTGGGGCGCTGACGGGTGGCCGTAACGGTGGGGGGAGCGGTGACCGCGGGCCCGAGGACTGGGGGGACGAGGACGGGCCGGACTTCACGGCGCGCCCGGAGCGGACGCTTCCCGAACCGCCGGGTGGAGCACAAAACGAGTACCGAATCAACACCGAGGTGGATTCCGAAATTCGCGGCGTGGGGGGAGGCGACGCCGACATCCGCGACCCGTTCGGCGTCGACGGGGGCCGTGACGACGGGACGCCGACCCAGGCGAACCAGGAGGCGGCCGAGTTGATCGGGGAGGCTCGGAACCAGCTCGACGACGCCCTCGCCGCCTACAGGGAGTACGCGGGAACGAACGCTTCGATCACGGACGTCAACGCTTCACACACTTCGTTCAATAACCTCACGGTCGAGGATCGAGTCAGCGAGGCGGAGTCGACGCTCGACGAGGCAGTCGAGTCGGCGACGGACGGGCAGAAGATGAACATCATCGGGCTGGCACACGTCTCCGTGTTCATCCGGTACGCGGCACGGTGTCAGAAGGCGCTGGGTGACGCCTTCGAGGAAGTCGAGTTCATGTCCGAGCGGCTGTACAACGAGAGTCTGCGGCTCGTCGATCAGGGGAACCGGCAGGCGAGAAGCGCGATCCGCGAAGCGAGAGACGCCTACCAGGTCATCGAAAGCGAGGTCGAAGAGGACGCCTTCGGCGCCTATGGGACGCTCTCGGAGGCTATCTTCAGAGAGAAGGTCCAGCAGTTGGACAGCGAAATCGCGGCGCTCGACGAATCCCGGAGCGGTCTTCGGGACATGAAAAACGGCGTCACCGAACTCCAGGCTGGCGTGCCGGCGTTTCTGGACGAGCGATACGAGGAGGCCGAGCGCCGGTTCTCCGGTGCGAGCGCCGACTTCGCAATCGCGCGCACGTCCTTCCGACTGACCAGCGGGTCCCGGGAAGTCGAATCGAAGGTCAGGGAGATCGTCGGGGTCGCCCAGACGCTCGAACAGGCGACGTCAGACCTGCGGCGGGCGGCACAGGCTCAGCTCAACGACGAACGCCTGGTCTTCTACGAAGCACGGCGGGCCGCCCAACAACACATCGAGTCCAACGAGATCGTCCGCGGTATGCGGACGATGAACGACATCGTCACCTGACCCGGGACCGGGGAGTTCTTTCGGTCGGCGGCCGTCCAAACGGTATGGACGACGCGCAGGCGCTCGCGAAGCGTGCGGCGAAGCGTGGCAGTGCGGTCGCCATGGACTCGTTCCGCCGGACGGTCGGCATCGAGACGAAAGCACACAAGAACGATCTGGTGAGCGAAGCCGACAGGGCGGCCCAAGAGCGTGTCATCGAGACGCTGGAGGCCGAGAGCGACGCAGCCATCGTCGCGGAGGAAGCGGGGGCCGAAGGGGCGGTCCCGGCGGCCGGTCGAGCGTGGGCGGTCGACCCTATCGACGGGACGGCGAACTTCC
The DNA here is from genome assembly GCF_023028345.1 of Halorientalis marina. Taxonomy (GTDB): domain Archaea; phylum Halobacteriota; class Halobacteria; order Halobacteriales; family Haloarculaceae; genus Halorientalis; species Halorientalis marina. The sequence goes on from NZ_CP095487.1 coordinate 2,459,533, forward strand.
TCCGGGGTATCCGGACGTGGACGACGAGCGTCGCGGCGGTCGAGGACGGGCGGCCCGTGGCGGCCGCGTCGGTCGCGCCGGCGGCCGAGGACACGTACGCCGCAGGAGCCGACGGAACGCGGCTGAATGGAGACCGGGTCGGCGTGAGCGACCGCGATGACGTGGAGACGTTCGCGGCCGCGGTGCTGGGCTGGGGAGCACACGGCGACCGGGCGGACTACTCGCGACTCGCGTCGGCAATCGTCGAGCGAGTCGGGGATATGCGCCGGTTCGGGAGCATGCAGACGGCGCTGGCGTTCGTCGCGGCGGGGTCGCTCGACGCGGCGATCACGACGGGTCAGCCGAACCCGTGGGACTCGCTGGCCGGCGTCCACCTCATCCGGGAGGCCGGGGGACGGGTGACCGACCTCGACGGGGCGGAGTGGCGTCACGACAGCGACGCGCTGGTGGCCTCGAACGGCCGCTGTCACGAGGACGTGCTGGCGGTCGCCCGGGCGGCCGCGGACGACTGGGAGTGACGCGAGGCGGTCGGCGACGCCCCAGCGGCGGTGTGTAGCCCGCACACGGGACCGGAAAACCCAAACGGGCGGGTCGCACGAATGCGGACATGGACGTGATCGCGCGACTCGACTCGGGTCGCACGTGGCTCGGCACCGCCCTGGCGGCCACCGCCCTCCTTCTCGTGGGATCGCTAGTGTTCCCAACACGCGTCTACGACGGGTTCGTCTGGCACTACTTCTGGGGGCCGATCTACGCCGACGCGCACAACGCCGCCTGTGCGGTGACCGGCGGCGGGACCACCGAGTTGCTCTACCAGCGGGGCGCCTGCCGGGTCGCGGAGTCGTCGGGTGCCATCGTCGCCGAACCCGGCTACACCGTCGTCTCCGAGATCGGGTACATGGTCATCCTCCTGTTCATGCTGGTCGGCGTGCTCCAACTCCTGCGGTACCTCGACATCTACAGCGAGCGAGACCTCTTCTACGCCCTCGTGCCCTTCATGCTGTTCGGGGGCGTCCTCCGCGTAATCGAGGACGCGAACGACGCCGTCCCACAGGGGGTCGAGCAGGCGATCAGCTACCCACTCAACACCCTCATCATCAGCCCGCTGATCTACTTCACCGTCTTCTTGCTCACGCTGGGGTCGCTCATCGTGGCCTACCGCCTGGGACGCGAGGGGGTCGTCGACGAATACCAGCGGCTGATGGCGGTCTTCGGGGGCGTGTTCCTGGTGCTGTCCTTTGGGTACCTGCTCTTTCTCGGCGTCACTGCCGACTACGTCTCCCTCTACCCCCAGATTCTCCTGTCGGTGGTCGTGATCGCCTCGCTGGTTTCGGGCGGCATCTGGCTGGGCGTCGAGCGGTTCGCACCCCACATCAACGCCGGCACGGGGCTGATCGGGCTGGTGGTGCTGTGGGGCCACGCCATCGACGGCGTGGCGAACGTCATCGCGGCCGACTGGCTGGGCGCGCTCGGCGTCGACCTCGTTTACAGTGCCAAACACCCCGCAAACCGATTCATCATCGACGTGACGGAGTCGATCCTGCCGGAGTCGATCATCGCAGTCACGGGGTCGTCGTGGCCCTTCCTCGTGGTGAAGATGGTCGTCGCACTAGCTGTGGTCTGGATCTTCGACGAGGAGATCTTCGAGGAGAGCCCGCGCTACGCCCTGCTCTTGCTGACCGCTATCGTGGCAGTCGGGCTCGGGCCCGGGACGCGGGACATGGTCCGGGCGACCTTCGGCATCTAGAGCCGTTCGAGCGCCGACTCCGGGTAGTATTTGCCGCCGCAATCGGGACACTCCGCGACGGACACCGTCGTCCCAGCGCGCGCGACCTCGCCCCTGACGAGGTCCCCACCACACTCGGCACACGGGAGTTCGTATTCGGTTGTCATTGGAAACGGGTCGCTGACCTGACGGTAAGCAACCCCGTGCAAGTTATTCACAGGCGTCGCTATAAATCTTCGTCTCGGCCGACAAGACAGGTGATTTTTGGCTCGGCACGTCAGGGGAAGGGGTGGTGGTCGCGGTCGAGACGCGGCTCGAACCCCATTCCGGTCGGCACGTCGGTGGCACGGTCGCCGAAGTAGTGCGCGTCGAAGAAGAGCGGCTGTGCCTCGGGGACCAGGACGCGAACGGCCTCGAAGCCCAACCGTTCGACATCGGGGGTCGTGGTGCGTGCGGCGTGGGCGTCGAGGCCGGCGTCGGTGACGCGGTCGACGACGGCGTCGAGGTGGTCGGCTCCTGTCGGCACCGAGTCGGGACCGACGCTCCCGGCGGGGACGCCGCTGTCGGTGCTAACGAACGCCTGTGCGCTCTCGGGGAAGTTCGCGTACTCCCCGATGGCCCCTTCCACGTCCTCGGCACCCTCCATGCCCATCCCACGGAGTTCGAGCCAGTTCTGGAGGGCCTCTGCGAGAGCGTCAGTCGCCGCGCGCGCGGCGTCCAGGTGGGCGCTCGACCCGAGGGCAAAGCGGGGCCAGGCCTCGCGGTGGACGGCGACGGCGACGACCGGCACGTCCACGTCCTGAGTCAAGAGAAGCGGGTCGACCCGGAGGTTCTCCGAGCGGGCGCGGCGAACGAGGGTGTCGAACCGGTCGTCGGTGACGTCCAGGCCGAGCGGCTCGAACGACGAGTACCAGGCCAGCATCGTCGCGTCACGCTCGATGACCTCGTAGAGGCCACTCAAAACAGCCTCCACGCCCCCGTTGCCGAGGCCGAGGCCGGTGGTGACCGCCGGCCGGAACCGCTCGCTCGGAGGCGGGAAGTGGACGAACTCCGCGGGGAGGGACACCGTCTCGCCAGTGGCGAGGTCGGTCCCGGGGACCCACTCGATGGGCGCGTCGGCCGACCCCTCGAGGTCGACGGCATCGTCGTCGGGGTCGGGCGCGACGAACGCGGACGGTTCGACGGGGGCTGTGACCTCGCCGGCGGGCGCCGTCTCGAACTCGGCGGTTCGGTAGACGCCGGCGCAGTACCGCTCCAGCCCCTCACCGAGCGCTTTCATGAACGCGGCGTTCCAGTCGGCGTCGACCCCGGCGGCCTGGCGGGCGGCCGTCGCGTCGCTGAAGCCGCTCGTGTCGGCCTGCTGGGCGAGGTAGTAGGGGACGGGGAAGGACTCTGCCTCCCCGACCTCGCTGACGATGCCGACGCGGTCGTCGAGGCCACCCTCGGCGCGGGCCAGCGACTCCTCCAGGTTGCGGTCGACGCTCGTGAGCGAAAGCGTGCGGTCGCGGTCCGTCCCGCACTCACAGCCAGGTGCCGGGAGGAAGCGTCGTTCGGCGTGTGGGATCTCGACGACGCCGCCGAGGGCCGTCGAGTCCTTGCCGGCGAGGAGGCGGGCACCCTCGCGGCCGGCGATGGCGCCGGCGAACCGGGCGGTCTCGGGGTCCGGCGCGGCCTGTGGTGACTGCTCGGGGTCGGCGTTCGCCCGGACGCGTTCGGAGAGACAGGCGTAACAGCCGGTCTCGGGGCCGAAGCCGGCGACGGCACCCTCGACGACGGGGTAGCCGCCGAGGCCGCCGATCTCGACGGCGAGCCAGGGCACGTCGTGTTCGAGGGCCGTCGCGTTCGCGGTCTCGAAGGCCACGTCGCCGGCCTGTCCGACCACGACGGCGAGGTCGGCCTGAGCGATACCACCGGGGTCGACATCCGCGACGCCGGCACCGACGTCGTCGAGGGCCGCCGCGACCGCATCGCGTGCTGGCCCGGACCCGACGAGGGCAACTGCCATTGGCGGCCCGTGGAGACGGAGAGAGAAAAAGCGCGGGGGTTAGCTCGAGAGGATGCTCTGTGCGACGTTCGCCAACTGGTCGGCCTCGGCGTCTTCGAGGCGCTCGTCGCCAAGCATCAGGCGCAGGCGGGGCCGGCCCACGTCGATGGGGACCTTCTCGGTGTCGATCAGGCCCATGTCCTCCAGTTTGGTCTTGGTTCGCGAGAACGTGGCCTTCGATGCGAGGCCGATATCCTCGCCCCACTTGCTGATGTCGTAGAGCAACTCGCCGTTTTTGGCGGCGACCAGGAGGCTGATGGTCACTTCGTCGAGGCCGTCGCCGTTCCCGCGCGCCGTCTGAAGAGAGGCGAGCACCTCGTCGAAGTCGTCGGCGGTCGCCTCGTCGATGTCGGCTCCGAGCGTGTCGCGGACCGTCGTGAGCGGTGGCGTCCGGAGCGTGTACTCGTCGGCGTCCGCCCACGCGCTCTCGTACTGGCGGTGGGCGTTCGCGACGAACTCCTCGTCGTCAGATTGGAGGCCAGCGACCTGCTCACAGGCACCGACCACGGAGACGACCGCGTCGTCCGTGACCAGCAGGGAGTTCGCCGGCGCCTCCTCGGTCGTTCGGAGTTCCAGGCTCCCGTCCTCGATCAGGTTCGCCGCGCGACTCGCGACGATGAAATCCTCCATCACGCCCTTCAGCGGGCGCTCCGATACGAGGAGTTTGATCGTCGGCGCCGGTTCCAGATCGGTCGCGACCGATACGAGCTCTTCTATCGTCTCGGGGGACGGCCCGACCACGTACAGCTCCGTGGTTGGCTCCTCCATCACCGTCGTGAGGAGATCCGCGATGCCGTCCGTCAGTAACGTTTCACTCATCGTCCTAGTTGAGTATATATTGTTTTACCGTATTTAATTTTATCGCTGATAACGAGTTGAATTACGCAATCTTCCGGGAAACACCCGCAATTCACCGTGGTTAAATATATGTCTTCCTCGTCGTTTTCAAATATGAAAACTTCAGGGCGGGAGGCGGGGCCGCTACGCGCGGACTGTGGATCGACGGATGGGTGGATTCGCCAGGTGTGTCAGGGACTCCCGAACTTAGTGTTGTCGGCCGCGGGCGTCAGAAGCGGGCGGCCAGGTCGGCGGACCAGTGGAACTCGTTTTCGTAGATGATCGGGAGCGACGCGTCCGCGAGCACGTCCCGGAGCCGGTCGCGGTCGAGCGTCGCCCGCGAGGCCTGGCCGGCCAGCACGGGGTCGTCACCGAACGGCGGTTCGTAGGTCGTCCCGTTTCGCCGCCCGGTCAGCGACTCGCAGGTCAACTCGAAGCCGTCAGGGGTGTCCTCCAGCCAGCCGACGACCGGCGTGCCCGGCGTCGGCGCGAGCGTGTACGTTCCGTCGCCGACCACGACGTAGTCTTTCCCCATCATAATCCGGCGTCTGGAGAGCTGCATGGCCGGCTCCAGCCCGAAGCCGTTGACCAGTAGCCGCGCGAACGCCGTCCCGACGGTCGCGGCCTGCCGGTCGAGCACCTTCGTCAGCGTCACTGCCCCACCGACGCTGCCGCCCTCGACGAGCGACGCCCCCTCCTGATAGGAGCCACAGGCGTTGAGGAAGAAGGTTCGCGTTCGCACGTCGTTCAGCGTCGCCGTCGAGAGGTGGCCGTCGGCGCACTTCAGTCCCGTCTCGTCGCAGTGGCCGATGTAGTGGACGAAGTCGTTGGGCGCTGCGAAGGTATCGGCGAGTTCCTCCCGGGTGAGGTGTTCCCGAACCGTGACCGACAGCGGGAGGTCGGCCGCACGGTCGCGGTAGATATCCGCGACGGCGGCGTGTTCCGCGGCCATCGCGTCGTCGTTCAGAACCACCTCGACGGACAGCGGCGTCCCCCGGTCGCGGTACCGCCCGCGGTTCCGGTAGGCCGCCGTCGTCGTCTTGAACGCGTCGATTGGTGCCCCCGGTGCGAGCCAGGCGTGAATCCGGCCCGCCCGCAGTTCCGGACTGACGACGGTCGTCGCGTCCGTCACCGCGACCTCGCCCTCGGTGCGGTAGAAGTCGTCGAGCGTCCGTTCGAGCAGTTCCGTCCCCCGCAGTTCCGAGGACTCCGGAAGGTAGACCAGACTGAGTGCGTCGAGCAGGTACGGGAGGGCACCGACGTTCCCCGGTTCCGGGGCTGCGTACGTCGAGAAGTGCCACTCGGGCAGCGCAGCGTCCACGTCCCCCTCGGAGACGTTGAAGTACCGTGCCAGCCGCTCGGCCGGCGTCAGTTCACGGACGCGAACTGGATCCAGCCCGAACGCCCGCGCCGACTGGTGACCGTCACCGCCGCCCACGTCGCGCACGAGCGTATCGAAGAAGAAGACCTGTCGGAGCAGGCGCGCCACGCCGTGCTGGAAGGTCGGCAGTTCCCTGAACCGGTACCGAACGCCTGCCTCGGGAGCCACGAGCACCGGCGTCTCGGCGTCGGCGACGGTCACCTCGGCCCCGAGGTAGTACGCGAGCGGCGCCGCGACGAACAGGTAGTCGAGCGACGCCGGCACCCGGAGTTCGATCCCCGTCTCCGGCGTCGCCGCCGCAACCGCGTCCGGAATCGACGGCTCCGCGCCGGTCTCGACCACCGGCGGATGGTCCCGGAGCGACGGGTGAGACCGCCCCGGCCCCGTGGTCCGGTGGGCGGCCGCGAGGTGTGTCACTGCCGTCGCGACCCCCTCCGGCGTCGCCGGAACCGTGACCGTCGCGGGGTCGTTCAGCCGTTCCGAGAAACCCATCGTGACAGGCGTCTGCACCGGGAACTCGATGCACACCGTCTCCCCGTCGGACGCGACCTTGGCCGGGCCCTCGAATCGGAACGTCGCCTCGATTCCGGCGTCGACGGACGGTTCGGTGCCCGGCGTCAGCCGACAGGACAGTCGGTAGGAGCCGTCGCTCACGACCGCGCCACCGGTCAGATCGTACTCCCGGCGCTTCGCGTCCGTGAGCCGTGCCGTCGGTGCCGGTATCGACAGTCCGGTGACCGACCCGGTCACGGTCTCGTCGGCCGCTTTCGACAGCGCAGGTGCTGCCGAGCACGAACGCCAGTCCGTGGTTCGGATCGACACCGCGCCCGCCTCACCGATGGCTCTCACCCCCCCATTGGCCGCCACCCAGGCCAACATGTACGTCAGTTGTATCGACCTACTGGGTTATTATACTTCGGTCGGGTGAGCACGGTCTATTATATCCCCGTCGCTATCCGGCGATTTTTGTTCGATCAAAGTTGTAAATTTTATCTCCCAGGGGGCGGAGCTGGCGTGGTGCTGACCGCCGTCGGGATGGCAGACGACCACACGGCCGTCGCGGAGAGGTAGATTATTGTCCGGGCAGGTCTGAGGGTCGCCCATGAGTTACGAGCACGTTCGGGAGGTCGACCCCGAGGTCGCCGACGCGCTGGTGGGCGAAGTCGAGCGACAGCGGGACACGCTCGCGATGATCGCCAGCGAGAACCACGTCAGCGAAGCGGTCCTCGAGGCACAGGGCAGCGCCCTCACCAACAAGTACGCGGAAGGCTACCCCGGCGAGCGCTACTACGCGGGCTGTGAGTACGCCGACGAAGTCGAACAGCTCGCCATCGACCGCGCGAAAGAGCTGTGGGGCGCGGAGCACGTCAACGTCCAGCCTCACTCCGGGACTCAGGCGAACCAGGGCGTCTACTACGCCGTCCTCGACCCCGGTGACAAGATTCTCTCGCTCGACCTCGAACACGGCGGCCACCTCTCGCACGGCCACCCGGCGAACTTCACCGGGCAGTTCTACGAGGTCGAACAGTACGAGGTCGACCCCGACACGGGCTACATCGACTACGACGAACTCCGCGAACAGGCCGAGGAGTTCGACCCCGACATCATCGTGTCGGGCTACTCCGCGTACCCGCGCGAGGTCGACTTCGGCGCCATCCAGGAGGCCGCCGAGGCAGTCGACGCCTACCACCTCGCGGACATCGCCCACATCACCGGCCTCGTCGCCGCCGGCGTCCACGAGTCGCCGGTCGGCGTCGCCGACTTCGTGACCGGTTCGACCCACAAGACCATCCGCGCCGGCCGCGGCGGCATCATCATGTGTGACGAGGAGTACGCCGACGACGTCAACGCGGCCGTGTTCCCCGGCGGGCAGGGTGGCCCGCTCATGCACAACATCGCGGGCAAGGCCGTGGGCTTCAGGGAGGCCCTCGAACCCGCGTTCGAGGCCTACGCGGCACAGACGGTCGACAACGCGAAAGCGCTGGCCGACCAGTTCCGGGAGCGCGGCCTCGAACTGGTTTCCGGCGGCACCGACAACCATCTCGTCCTGATCGACCTGCGCCCCTCGCACCCGGACACCACCGGCAAGGAAGTCGAAGCCGCACTGGAGGAGGTCGGCGTCGTCCTGAACGCCAACACCGTTCCCGGCGAGACACGGTCGGCGTTCAACCCCTCGGGCATCCGCGCGGGCACGCCGGGCCTGACCACCCGCGGCTTCGACGAGGCAGCGACGCGCGAAGTCGCCGACGTCATCGCCGACGTGGTGGACGCCCCCGACGACGCGGACGTGAAAGCCGAAGCCGCCGCGCGCGTCGACGACCTCACCGACGAGTACACGCTCTACGAGTAGCTCGCCCGGTTCGACCCGAACGTGTTCCGATTCTCGGGCGTACCCACCGACACGAGCTGACAGCGAGACGACAGTCTCTCGTATGAGGGCGCGGTCGCTCGTCCACGACCAGCATATTCAAGGGTTGCTAACCCTAAGCGCAGATATCCCCGACTAACAATGTACGAACACGACGTTCTGGTCATCGGCGGTGGCGGAGCCGGCCTGCGTGCGGCCATCGCGGCCCACGAGGAGGGCGCCGACGTGGCTATCGTGACGAAACTCCATCCCGTCCGGAGCCACACCGGTGCCGCGGAGGGTGGCATCAACGCCGCGCTCCGTGACGCGGACTCCTGGGAGGACCACGCCTACGACACGATGAAGGGGTCGGACTTCCTGGGCGACGCGCCGGCCATCGAGACGTTCGCACAGGACGCGCCGGACGAGGTCATCCAGCTCGAACACTGGGGGATGCCGTTCTCCCGCGAGGACGACGGCCGCGTCTCCCAGCGACCGTTCGGCGGCCTCTCCTTCCCCCGGACCACCTACGCCGGCGCCGAGACCGGCCACCACCTGCTCCACACCATGTACGAGCAGTGTGTCAAGCGTGGCATCGAGGTCTACGACGAATGGTACGTGAGCAACCTGGCAGTCACTGACCACGACGACCCCGAGGAGCGACAGTGCCACGGCGTCGTGGCCTTCGACATCAAGACCGGCGAGATCGAGGGGTTCCGCGCCGACGGCGGCGTCATCCTCGCCACCGGCGGCCTCGGGCAGGTCTTCGACCACACGACCAACGCCGTCGCCAACACCGGCGACGGGCCGGCGATGGCCTACCGCGCCGGCGTCCCGGTCGAGGACATGGAGATGATCCAGTTCCATCCGACCACGCTCCCCTCGACGGGAGTCCTCATCTCCGAGGGTGTCCGCGGCGAAGGTGGCATCCTCTACAACGAGGACGGCGAGCGGTTCATGTTCGAGCACGGGTACGCCAACAACGAGGGCGAACTCGCCTCGCGTGACGTGGTCTCCCGCGCCGAACTCACCGAGGTCAACGAGGGCCGCGGCATCGAGGACGAGTACGTCCACCTCGACATGCGCCACCTCGGCGAGGAGCGCATCCTCGACCGCCTGGAGAACATCCTCCACCTCGCGGAGGACTTCGAGGGCGTCGACGGCCTCGACGAGCCGATGCCGGTCAAGCCCGGCCAGCACTACGCGATGGGCGGCATCGAGGTCGACGAGAACGGCGAGACCTGCATCGACGGCCTCTACGCCGCCGGCGAGTGCGCCTGCGTGTCGATGCACGGCGCCAACCGCCTCGGCGGCAACGCCCTGCCGGAACTGCTCGTGTTCGGCGCCCGTGCCGGCTGGCACGCCGCCGACCGCGACATGGAGACGGCCCAGATCGAGACCGGCCCCTCCGCCAGCGTCGAGAAAGACGAGATCGACACCCCCGTCTCGCCCGGCGCGGTCGACGCCGGCGACGAGGACGTGGCCGCCGACGGTGGTCCCGATGTCGACGACTCGGGGCCTCGCCATGCAACGGATGGCGGTGCCCTCGTCGAGGCCGACGAGGTCATCGAGCACCACGTCACTGCCGAGAAACAGCGCATCGAGGAACTCCTCGAACGTGACGAGGGCGTCAACCACGCCGAAATCCGCGCCGACGTGCAGGAGACGATGACCGAGAACGTCAACGTGTTCCGCGAAGAGGGCGCGCTGAAGGAGGCCCTCGAGGACCTCCGGGTCGCCCGCGAGCGCTACCAGGACGTCTACGTCCGGGACCCCTCGCGGACCTTCAACACCGACATCATCCACACCATCGAGACGCGGAACATCATCGACCTCGCCGAGTGTATCACGCTCGGCGCGCTCGCCCGCGAGGAGTTCCGCGGCGCCCACTGGCGCAAGGAGCACCAGGAGCGCAAGGACGACGAGTGGATCAAACACACCATGCTCCAGTGGAACGAGGGCAGTCCCGACCTCTACTACAAGCCCGTCCTGCTCGACGGCGAGAACAAGAGCTACGAGCCGAAGGAACGCTCCTACTAAACCACCTTTTTCCCGCTCGGGTTCGCGCTTCGCGCGAACCACTCGCGGCAAAAACGTGGGCGAAAAAGCGGGACCTCGCTTCGCTCGGTCCCGTGAACCACCTCGCTCCGCTCTCACGGCTCCGCCGTTCGAGCAGCGCTCGGCGGATGCGTTCTTCGTAATCGCTCGAACGACAGTGAAGCCCGGTCGACCAGGCTCAGACGAACTCGCCGAGCCCCGACTGTTCGGTCTCGTCGGGTTCGATGATTCCCGGCGAGTCGTTGCTCGGGTCGTTCACAGCCGTCGAGATGGGATAGGCGTCGAGGTCGTCGTCCGGGTAGGGTCGACAGAGGTCGGCGCGCTCCTCGGGACCGCCGGTGAGCCACTGATCTTCCTCGTCTGCGGGGAGCACGACGGCCATGCGGTGGTGGAGCGGCTCGATCAGGTCGTTCGGTTCGGTCGTGAGAATCGTGACGGTATCGAGCGGGTCACCCCCGTCGTCGGGCTCCCAGCGTTCGTGGACACCGGCCATGGCGAAGGCAACATCCCCCTCGCGATAGACACGATAGGGGCGTTTCCCACCGCGTTCGACATCTTTCCACTCGTAGAACCCCGAGGAGAGGACGAGACAGGGTCGGGACTCCCAGGCGTCGGCGAAGGCGGGCTTCTCCGCGACGGTCTCGGCACGGGCGTTGATATGCCCACCCTCGCCGGCGTCCGCCCAGGACGGTCGGAGTCCCCAGTGGAACCGCTGGATCGAGTCGGGGTCGTCGCCGGTGATCACCTCGACGGACTCGGTCGGTGCGATGTTGTAGCGAGGCCGGTAGGTATCGGGGACGGCGACGTCGAAGCGGTCGGCCAGGTCCGGCGCCGGTGCGAACAGCGAGGTGCGACCACACATACTACCGTGTACGGCGGTCAGATACGTGGACCTGTCGCCGTTCAGACGGTGTTGTGGTTGTCCCTACCATAGGGTTAATACCGCTCGAAACCGTACTGATAGCCGGCGACAACACCGTTCATCGGAAGGGTGGCTCAGTGGTAGAGCGCTGATGGTCACCGCCAGACACGGCCATCAGTCTTCCCGCATATGGGCTTCGCGTGGTTCGAATCCCGCCCCTTCCACTCCGACACAGGATGCACCGCGAGACACGTCTGTGTCGAGCGGTATCGCCTGTGTCGGTGTGTGTCCGGGATTCGAAGGAGACAGCGTGGAGTCCGAGCACCGCGAGGAAGCACGCTGGCGTGGTTCGAATCCCGCCCCTTCCACTCCCAGCCGACACCCGACGAGACGCATCAGCGGCGCGTCGTCTCGGCGGCCGGGGACGAGACGGAACACATAGCATCGCGGGCGCCGAAGTCGCGGATATGGCCCACGAGGTGACGGTCTACTCACGGGAGCAGTGCCACCTGTGCGAGGAGGCACTGGAGACGGTCGAGGCGGTCGCGGCGGCGGTCGAGGCGACGGTCGAAATCGAGGAGGTGGACGTGGACGCGGACCCGGACCTGGCGGCGGAGTACGGCGACCGGGTCCCCTACGTCTTCGTCGACGGGCGGCCGGCGTTCAAGTTCCGGGTGGACGAGTCGGAGTTGCGCTCGCGGCTGGAGTCCTGAGCGGGCGCCGTCGGTAGGTCTATCTGGGTCGGCGTGGACGACGCGGATATGCAGGCTGTGATCCTGGCCGCGGGGGAAGGGACCCGGATGCGACCGCTGACCGAGTCGACACCCAAGCCGATGCTCCCGGTTGCGGACCGGCCGCTGATGGCACACACGGCCGACGCCGCCGTCGAGGCCGGCGTCGACGAACTGGTCCTCGTCGTCGGCTACGAGGCCGAAAGAGTCCGCGAGTACTTCGGTGATGAGTACCGCGGCGTCCCCGTCTCCTACGCCCGGCAGGAGGAACAGCTGGGGACCGCAAACGCCGTCAAAGCCGCCCGAGACCACCTCGAAGGCGAGTTCGCGGTCCTCAACGGCGACGACCTCTACGACCCCGCAGGCCTGGCCGACCTCTTTTCCGGCGGGCCGGCGGTGGGCACCTACGAGGTTGCGGACCCGACGCCCTACGGCGTGTTCGCCATCGAGGACGGGACGGTGGTCGACATCGTCGAGAAGCCGGCGGACCCGCCGTCGAACCACGTGAACGTCGGCGCGTACGTCTTCCCCGCGGCGGCCCGCGAGTGGCTGGACGTGCCGACGAGTGAGCGCGGCGAGGAAGAGATCACGGACGTACTCGACCGGGTGATCGAGGAGTTCGCGGTCCGGACCGTTGAGATCGACCGCTGGATGGGCGTGGGCCGCCCGTGGGAACTGCTCGAAGCCAACGAGTGGAAACTCGGCGACCTCGACCGCCGTATCGACGGGACGGTAAAGGGCGACGCCGATCTCCGCGGACAGGTCGTGGTCGAGGACGGTGCGACGGTCGAACCCGGCGTCGTGGTCGAGGGACCGGTCATGATACGGAGCGGTGCCCACGTCGGCCCGAACGCGTACGTCCGCGGTGCGACACTCGTCGGCGCGGACGTCGAGGTGGGCCACAGCGTCGAGATCAAGAACACGGTCATCCGGCGCGGATCGAACGTCCCCCACCTCTCCTACGTGGGCGACAGCGTCCTCGGCATGGACGCGAACCTCGGCGCGGGGACGCAGGTCGCCAATCTCAGACACGACGACGAATCAGTGCGAATTACGGTCAAAGGCGAGCGGGTCTCGACCGGTCGCCGGAAGTTCGGCGTAGTCGTCGGCGACGGCGCGAAGACGGCGATCAACACCAGCCTGAACGCCGGCGTCGTCCTCTCGGGCGGCGCGACGACGACGCCGGGCGAAACCGTCACCCGGGACCGCTGAGGCGATATCGGGGACGGGAGCGGGCCTCGCTCAGAGGAGCGCGAGGGCGGCTTCCCGGAGCGTCTGCCCCGATCCTTTCACCCAGACGGTGGCGACCGACGCGGCAGAGAGGCCGGCGGCCACCGCCCAGACGAACAGGCGTTTCAGGTTCGCGACGACCCTGTTCATACCACCTGGTTCGACCGAGGCCCCCTTTGAACCACCGCTTCGCCGGCGCCCCGGTGAAACCACTGCGAACCCTATCGTCAGCCGTTGCAGGAGTTATTAGTGGATCGGGAGAGAGGAAGTACTACGGATGATTGACAAGCCAGACCTCAGTGACTCGGCAGCGTTCATCACGGGCACGACACGCGGAATCGGAAAACGGATCGCCCTCGACCTGGCGGAGCAGGGCTGTGACATCGTCTCGACGGGCAAGACCGTCGACGACTCCGACTCCGACCTGGAAGGGACGATACACAAGACCGCCGAGGAGTGCGCGGAGAAGGGCGTCGACACTCACGCGATCCAGCTGAACGTCCGCGACGAGGACAGCGTCGACGCGGCCATCGAGGAGGCCATCGACGAGATGGGCGAGATCAACATCGTCATCAACAACGCCAGCGCCATCCAGGTCGCGAGCGTCGAGGAGATGCCGGCCGACCGCTTCGACCTCATGAACGAGGTCAACGTCCGCGGGACCTACCTCGTCTCCCGTGGCTTCATCGACCACCTCAAAGACGTCGAGGAGGACGCCTGGATACTGACCAACGCGCCGCCGGTCAAGATGGAAAGCGCCGCGGGCAAGGCCGCGTACTCCTGGTCGAAGATGGGGATGTCCTTCATCACGCGCTCGCTCGCGACCGAACTGGGCGGCTACGACATCGGCTGTAACTCCTTCTGGCCGGCGACGGCCATCGACACCCGTGCCACCCGCTACTTCGGGATGGGCACGGAGGACGACTGGCGCAAGCCGGAAATCCTCTCACACACCGTCCTCGCCATCCTCAAGCGCGACCCCGGGGACTTCACGGGCGAGGCGGTCTACGACGAGGAGATCCTCCTCGAAGAGGGGCTCGAGGACTTCTCGGAGTACAACCTGACCGAGGGCGACCCGGCGGCGATGTCGGCGACGATGTTCGACCCGGACTACGAGCGCCCGTACTGACGCGGGGTTTCGATTTCGGTTCGGAACCGGTCATCTGTGATATGTGGGATTAAGTAGGACGGTTCCGGAGGTACATCCAATGGTTGATCCAACATCGGATATCGGCGAGGGCGTAGACGAGGCGGACGCGCCGTCGTGTGCGACCTGCGGTGCGTCCATCGTTGAGTCGACGAGTCACCGCGTCATTACGTGGATCGAGGACGGCGACGTGCAGTCGGCTCACTTCTGTGACGAGCAGTGTCGGATGGACTGGGACGGCGACGACTGACGGGAGCCGCGACTGAACGGCTCCGGGCGAACGACACTCTGTGACTGTTCTTCCGTTCTCGAACCGTCTGACATACGCGTTCCTCGCGTCTTGTCAGAAGGGTGTGATAATGGCTCTGGTTCGCGGTCAGGCGGGCACGCGCTCGCCGAACAGTTCACGCAGGTGGTCGTTCAGAAACAGTCCCTCCGGGTCGAACTCGCGTCGGACTGCCTGGAACCGGTCCCACTCGGGGTAGCGAGCGGCGAGAGTAGCGGCGTCGCAGTCGTGGCGTTGCCCCCAGTGTGGCCGCCCCTCGTTGCGGCCACAGATGGACGCCACCGCCTCGAAATACGTTCGGTAGGGTTTGGGTGGTACTTGTGGACGGCGACGAAGGCCGAATCGCGGCCGTATGCCGGACTGAGCGGGATATCGTCGCCAGCGACGTAGCGGAACTCCACGGGGAAACACACGTCCTCGCCGCTCTCCTCGATCCACGAGCGGATGGCACGCACGACCGCGGCGCCGTCGTCGGCCGGGACGCTCCACTCGCTCTCCTCGAACCTGACGGCGCGGTCGTGGGCGAACTGCTCGTGGCTCGGCGCGACCGAGCGCTCCTCGGAGAACGTCCACGCGGCGAGTGTGCTCATCGCGGGCGTCGTCGCGGGGACGGCCGTCGACAGCCGACACATCGCCTCCCAGGCGAGGTTCTTCAGTCTGCTGTCGGAGTCGCCGCCGTGCCCCGTGTGAGGGTCGTCAGTCCGGTTCATCGTCTTGACGAACGCCGTGTCCGTGTGCGGGAACCGGAAGAACTCGAAGTGACGGTTCTCGCTCCGGAGGCGTTCGAGGTCGGCGAGACACTCGCCCAGGGGCATCGGCCGGGCGTGGAACCGGAGGTCGTAGGCCGGGACGAGATCGAGCGTCACCGTCGAGATCACGCCGAGTGCGCCCAGCGAGACCTGTGCCGCCCGGAAGGCGTCGCCGTCCTCGGGGCCGAGTTCGACAATCTCGCCGTCGGCGGTGACCAGTCGCAGGCCCGCCACCTGCGGCGAGAGGACGCCGAGGTCGATCCCGGTGCCGTGGGTCCCGGTGCTGAGCGCGCCCGCGACCGTCTGTGCGTCGATGTCGCCGAGGTTCTCCATCGACAGACCGTGGGCCGCGAGTTCGTCCGTCAGGTCACCGAGCGTCGTGCCCGCCCGGACCGTGGCGCGACGCTGGTCGGCGTCGACGTCGACGATTCCAGTGTAGTTCTCAGCGACACCAGCACGTCTCCGGTCGGGACGACTGGCGGGAGCGAGTGGCCGGAGCCGGCGACGCGAAGCGAGCGCGTCGACGGCGGCAGGTCGGCGACGATCTCGCGGAACTGTGCCTCCGACGCCGGCGCGTGGCCGGGGGCGACAGGACGCGCCGCCGGCCCAGTTGCGCCACTCGGTCACGGCCGCGGCCGCCACCGTCGCTGCCCGCTCGACGTGCGCCGCCGAGTCGACCATCAGCGTGATCGTCGTCCCGGCCACGACGGCCTCGCAGACGGCCTCGATCTCCGTGCGGTCACAGACCGGGTACGCCACGAGCAAATCCTCGAACCCCGCCGCGGCGAGAAACGCTGCTTCCCGGCCGTGATAACACATGACGCCGCTGAAGGCGTCCCGGTCGAGCAATCGCTCCATAACCGCCGGACAGCGAATCGACTTCGAGGCGATACTGACCGGAAGCCCGCCCGCCCGCTCCGCCACCGCGTCGGCGTTCCGGGCAAGTACGTCGAGGTCGACGAACGCGGCTGGAAGGTCGCGGTCGGACAACCGGTTCCGGTAGTAGTCGCAGGCGCGCATCCACCTGCTCCCGTGTGTGACTAATACTCACTGAACGGGAACGTAGGGGTGGTGCCTCGAACGCGAGGCTCCGGCGGGTCAGTCGAGCCGCGACTCCCACTCGTCGGCGGGGAGCGACTCGCCAGTGACCCCGTTTGCCCCCTGTGCGGCGAGCAGGACGGCGGCGTCGTCCATCACGTCCGGCTGGAGGATTTCCTGGCGCTCGTCGTCGGGGAGGTGGTCCCAGAAGCCGGTGTTCACGCGGCCGCCGGGGTCGACGGCGTTGACGTTGACGCCGTCGTCCTCGTACTCCATGGCGACGGAGCCGGTCATGCCCTCCAGCCCGTACTTCGAGGCGACGTAGGGCGTGTAGTTCGGGGCAGGTCGGCGTCCGAACCCCGAGGAGACGTTGAGGACGTTCCCGCGACCCTGTTCGACCATGTGGGGTAGAACGGCGCGGGTGAAGAGGTAGACGCCGGTGAGGTTCGTCTCCATGATTCGCGTCCACTCCTCCGGTGTCACGTCGGCGAGGCGCTTCCCGCCGTCGCCGAGACTGAGGAGGCCGATTCCGGCGTTGTTGACGAGCGTGTCGACGCCGCCGAAAGCATCGACAGTCTCGTCGACGACGGCCTCGACCGCGTCCTCGTCGCGCACGTCCGCCGTCGCCACGAGGGTTTCGCCGGGTTCGTCGGCGAGGTCGGCGGCGATCTCGTCGAGCGTCTCGCGGCTGCGGGCGACGAGCGTGACCGACGCCCCCTCGCGGACGAACCGTTCGGACATCGAGCGACCGAGCCCACGACTGGCGCCAGTCACGACGATCCGCTCGCCGTCGAGCATCTACTCGAACTCCCCGTCGTCGACGTCCTCTTCGGGGTGGGCCGCGGTCTCGATGCGGTGGTGGGGGAGGAAGTGCGCGAGATCCGTCGTGGTGATGATTCCGATCGGCTCCCCGTCGTCGGTGACGGGCAGTTTCTTCACGCCGTTTTTGCCCATGCGGTCGCCCGCTTCCTCGACGGTATCGGTCGGGCGGATGGTGACGACCGGCTCGGACATCAGGTCGCTGACGGTCGTCGTCTGCGGGTCTTTCCCCTGGCCGACGCTTTTGACCACGTCGTACTCGGTGATGATTCCCCGGAGTGGGGTTTCGCCGATGACGAGCGACCCGACCCCTTCCTCGGCGAACACACGAGCCACCTCGTCGATCGTGGTGTCCGAGTCGACTGTCTTCACCGGAGAACTCATGACTTCACTGACTGGCGTCTCGTCTGCCATACTCAATACCTCCAGTGCCGGCCACATAAGCGTAGTCCTCGACGGAACCGTCGTGTCGAGACGGCGTCTCTCGGTCCGTGCGGCGGCCCGACTAGTCCCGCATCCCCTCGCGGAGTTCCTGCATCCGCTCCTGGATGGCCTCGATCTGTTCGGTCACGTCGCCCGGCGCACCCTCCTGGAGTTCCTGGAGCTGTTCTTCCGTCTCGTCGACGAAGGAGACGGTCTGTTCCTCCAGGTTCTCGTGGGCCGACAGGAGCTGGTCGAGCTGGCCCTCGACGGTGTCGAGGTACTCCTCGGACCGTTCCTCGAAGTTCTCGACGCCCTCTTCGGTCACCTCGACGGCGCGCTCGCTCGCCTCGCCCGCGGCCTCGTCGGCCGCAGCGAAGGCCTCGTCGATGGACTCCCGCACCTGCTCGAACGCCGCCTCGTCGCCCGGCACCATCCGCTCGATGGCGTCGAGCGTGTTGTGCAACGCTTCCTGTGTCATCTCCCGGCTGCGCTCGCCGGCCTCGCTCCCGCCCTCGACGCCACGGAGCATCGCCTCGTTGAGCCGCTGCTGGAACTCCAGGCCCTCCTTGAACGCCTCCTGGCTCCGCTCGATCGCCTCTCGCTGCAACTCGAACGCCTGACTCACCGGATTGTCGTCGTTCGACATGGTCCGAGTTTCTACCGCGAAGCCACAAATACTCATCCCCTCGGTCGCGCCCGCCGACGCCCCGAGCGACGTTCCCGGGCAACGTGGCCGAGCGACACTCCCGGGCAACGTGGCCGAGCGACACTCCCGGGCAACGTGGCCGAACGGCGCTCTCGGTCGACGTGGCCGACGATGGCCCCGGCTGCCGTCGTCAGTTACGCCGCTCTCCGCTCGTCTCTTACGGAGAATCGAGGAGAAATCCTCGCCCTTCAGGGCGGGGAGGATGTCAATCGTAGGTGTTCGTGTAGCCGCCGTCCCAGAGCATATCCGCGCCGTTGAGGTGTTTGCCGTGGCTCGAGAAGCCGAAGGCGAAGAGGTTCGCGACCTCGGCGGGAGTCATCATCTCCTTCGTGCGGGCCTGGCCGAGCATCACGTCCTCGACGACTTCCTGCTCGGAGATGCCGCGTTCCTGGGCGGTGTCCTCGATCTGGTTGACCATCAGCGGCGTCAACACGTAGCCGACGCTGACCGAGAAACCGCGCAGGGTTCCCTCGCCCTCCGCGGCGATGGAGCGGGTCAGCCCCGTCAGGCCGTGTTTCGCGGTGATGTAGGCCGGCTTGTCCTTCGTCGCGTACTGGCCGTGGATGGAGGACATGTTCCCGATGGCACCCACGCCGTCGTCGGTCGCCCGGATGTGGGGCATGGTCTTCTTGGCGACGTAGAAGGGGGCACGGAGCATCACGTCGAGCAGGAGGTCGTACTTCTCCATGGGGAAGTTCGGGATGGAGGCGATGTGTTGCATCCCGGCGATGTTGGCGACGTAGCGAATCCGTCCCTCGTCGGCGGCTTCCTCGACCATCGCGTCCACGTCCCCTTCGTCGGTGAGGTCACAGCCGACGGGGACGAACTCGCCGGCCGCGTCACAGTCGGCGGCGACGTCGCCGGTCTCGGCCATCCCCGCCTCGTCGATGTCGGCGCCGACGACGGTGAGGCCGTTGGCGGCGAGGGCGACGGCCGTCGCACGGCCGATGCCGGAGCCGGCACCAGTGACGATGGCGACGTTGTCCCCGGTGAACCGGGGATCGTCGAGAACGAGCAGATCGTCGCGTGTGATCTCGGGCGCGCTCAGATCGAAATCGGAGTCAGTCACGGTAATCCCTCGGGTGCTATGTCGACCGGGTCCTACATAACGTATGCTCCGGACGGGACCGCGGGCCAGTCAGGCGCCGACGGCTCAGAGCGACTCGTAGTCGGCCCGGTCCTCGCCGGGGTCGAGGTGGACGGCACGGAGCACGGTCACGTCGCGGAGGCTGCGCGTGCTCTCCAGCGCGGGCGCGACGACGCGCGTCTCCGCGTCCGGGATCGCTTCGCCGTCGAGCCGCGTCGCGACGAGGCCCTCGATGGCGACCGAGACGGGGACACAGACCTGGAAGCCGTCCCGTGCGCGGAAGACGAGATGGGTGGTGTCGTCGGGCATCGGCGCCCGGTCGAGGAGGGCAGTCACCGGGACCCCGTACCACTCCCCGGCGGCGCTCGTCCCGGTGTCACAGGAGAAGCCGGTTTCGAGCGTCGTCGTCGGGAGCGGGTCGTCGTCGGTGTCGCCGCGTTCGGGGAGCGCCACGACCGCGATGTCCTCGCCGACGACGGTGACGTGGCCGGGTGCGTCGTGGTCGACGGTCGGCGTCGGCTCGACTGCGTGGTCGGCCACGGGAGTCACCCCTCGGTCGTCGCCCGCGTTTCGGCCCGTCTGTTGCGCTGGAAGTCGGCGAGGAGTTCCCGGGCGCGCCTGATGCCGACGACCCGGTCGCCGTGGGCGCGCTCCTCGAGTTCGCGCAGTTTGTACCGGAGCAGCGACAGCCGGCCGTGGTCCGGCGCCATCGGTTTCTCCTCCGCGAGGAAGTAGATGTGTGAGGCGATCCGGTCGAGGTCGCCCTCGACCCCCGTGTCCGGCGGCGTCGCGATGGCGTCCAGCACCTCCCGATTCGCTTCTCGAAGGCGTGGTCTCGTCATTGTCCGAACCTACGTCGCCCGTGCGTGAAAAGTCCACCCATCGTACCGCTCTCGCGCCCGTCGAATCCGGCTGGGGAAACCTATTTTACTTCATGTATTCTATTACGACACCAGAAACGGTTACAATGGTCACGAGACGACAGGTGGTTTCGGGGCTGCTCGGCGGCGCCGCAGCGGGTGGCGTCGGCGTCACGGCGCTCAGTCTCAACGCTGGCGGGAGCGACGGTCGCGTGTCGACCCTCGTCGCGGGGAGCCTCCTGGGGGTCGCCGAAGCGGTCGGCGACGCGGCGGTGGAGGCACACGGGAGCGCGGCCGTCCGGCAGTTGGTCCGTGACGGCGCCCGGGAGCCGGACGCCGTCGCGGTCGCCGACCCGCGCCTGCTGGCGGGGATCGCCGATTCAGCGCGGCTGTTCGCGACGAACGCGCTCGCGCTCACGTACGACCGCGACTCGGCGTACGCGGATCGACTGCAGTCGGACTGGGCGAGCGCGCTCGGCGCCGAGGACATCCGGGTCGGCCGGACCGACCCCGCAGTCGACCCGCTCGGCTACCGCACCGTCATGGCGCTCCGTCTCGCCGAGGCGTCCGACGTCGACGGGCAGGCGGTCCTGCGTCGGAGTTCGATCCACCCGGAGACGGAGATCACGAACCTCGTCGACGGCGGGAGCCTCGACTGTGCGTTCGTCTACGAGAGCATGGCCGTCGAGCGGGGCCTGCCGACCGTCGATCTGCCGCCCCGCATCGATTTCTCGGACCCTGATATGGCCGACCACTACGGCTCGGTCGCCGTCGAGGTCGACGGCGAGCGACTCCCGGGGACCCCGATCAGGTACGCGGCCACGGCGCTGACCGAGCGCGGGCGGCAGTGGGTCGATCGGCTCGTCATCGGGCACTCACGCCTGCGGGAACGTGGATTCACCGTCCCGGCGGGGTATCCGGAGCGGCGACCGATCGAGTGACCGCCCTCAGTCCTCGAGGTCGGGGTCGAAGAGCTCCTCGATGCTGGCCTCGAAAAAGCGCGCGAGGCGGAAGGCGAGTTCGAGGGACGGGTCGTAGCGGCCGCGCTCGATACTGTTTATCGTCTGTCGCGTGACGCCGACGGCCTCCGCGAGGTCCGCCTGGCTCATGTCGGCGGCCTCGCGCCGTTCGCGTAGGTCGTTGTCCATCGTCAGCGGTTCGCTCGGGCGACGAGGAGGGTGCCCAGCCAGAGGAGGTAGATGGCGGCGATCGTCACCCCGACGCCCGCCATGAACGGCGTCCACTCGTAGTAGCCGAGCGCGTTCGCGACGACGAGCGACGGGAACACGACCGCCGACGCGATACCGACCGTGCCGATCGTGTTGGCACCAGCCGTGCGCAGCACTTCGTCGTCGCGTTCGTCGAATCGGACGTCGCCGACCCGCTGGTACGCGACCGCAGCGAGAGCGGCGAGGGCGAACACCCCGACCGCGGCGAGCTGTCGACCAAGCAGGAGCAGTCCCGTGAATCCGAGCGCCGCGACGATCCATAGCGACACGTATGTCGTCCGCGGCGATCCGATCCGGATGCGTTCAGTGGTTGTCATGGGTGTGGGAACGCGAGCTATTGTAAAGCTCGCTTTACAGTAAAGTGTACTTTACACCTACTAATAAAGCTGGCGGTCGTGTGAACGCCCCGCCACAGTGGCGGCCTCGAAGCTAAGGCGCTGGCGGCCGAAGTGCGGATATGGCCGACGAGACGTTGTGCTGTCGACTCTGTGGGGCGGAGTTGCGCCAGGACCTCGTGGCGACCGGGCGCCGGGCCTGCTGTCTGAACGCGACGAAAATCGTCGGCGCGTGCCCGGAGCACGGGCCGGTCGGTCCACATCACGCCGTCGAGGACGGGGAGTGAACGGTGTCGGCGGAGACCGGAGTCAGGACAGCGGACTGATGTCGTCGACCGGGTGGACCGAGTAGTCCACGGAGACGGTGTCTTTCGTGGCCCGTATCTTGCCAACGAACGTCGAGATGTCCTCGAGTTGCCCCTCGAGGACGAACAGCTCCATGCAGTAGTGGTTCCCGACGTGGCTGTGGAAGTTCGAGACGACGAGGTCCTCGTAATCGTGCCGGAGATGCATCATCTTCTCCTCGACGCTCGTCGTCTCGAAGTCGAAGAGGACGGTGACGATAGCCATCAGCTCCCGGTCCTCCAGGCGCTTGTCCTCGAACTCCCCGAGAAGGTTCCGGACGGCCTCCCGGACAACCTCGCTCCGGCCGGTGTAGCCGTGTTCCTCGCCAAATTCGTCGACCCGTTCCTCCAGTTCGTCCGGCATCGAGATACTGACGACTCCCATGTATTAACTCGGTGCCGGACGAGTAATAACTATTCATACTCGCGGGCGTGTCCCGCCCGTTTCCTGCGGGACGCGAGCGACGGTCCTGCCAGCCCGTGACCCGGACAGTGGTCAGTTCGAGACCGGTGCCGGCCCGCGGTCGTCGAACCGCCACCGCCCTGTCCGTCGAGGACGGGCAACTGCTCGACCGCACCGACGTTGGCGACCAGGAAGAGGGCGAACGCGACCCGGATCAGAATGCTCAGATAGGCGTTGAGGACGGCGAGGACGGAAATGTCGTAGATCCCGACCAGCGAGAGGAGGGCGAAGACGATGAGCATCGCGATCAGGAACCACAGGAGTTTCCAGGCCTTCCAGTGGAGGAGACGCTGTTCGTCCGGCATCGCCGCTGCCCGGTCGGCGATACGCCCCCGGAGGAGTTTGAAGAGGAGGACGAGTCCGATCGCAAGCAGCAGTTCGTCCCCGCGTTCGTACCCTGTCTCACGTGCTGTCATCGGTCGTCTCCTATCCGAGCAGGTACCGCAGCCACGGGTTCGATTCGACGAGCGTGGTTCGTTCGAGGTACTGATCGAGACCCCACACGCGGCCGGCACCGACCACGATTGCGGTGATGAACAACACGAGGCCGAGCAGTTCACCGTTGACGAAGCCTCGTCGCCACGCCTCGTTCCCGAAATCGGCGACGGCACCATCGACGTCAGCCTGCACGTTCGCGAAGACGCCGCCCAGCGGTTCTCGCGCATCTGGAACGACATCCGGGAGAGATAATCATGCACATCGGACTCGTCATCGGGAAACTCGTCACGGTCGGACTGGGACTGTTGATAGCGTACCAGGCCTACAGAGGGTACAGGGCGTACGGCAGTGAGCCGATGCTGTACGTCGCCATCGGCTTCCTGTTCATCAGCATCGGTGCCGTCATCGAGGGCATCCTGTTCGATGTCGTGGGACTTTCGAAATTCCTGTCGGGTACCATCCAGAAAGCCATCGTCGCAGCCGCCATGATCGTGATCCTGTACTCGCTCTGCGGCAGACTGGGACAGTCCGTCAACAGGGAGGGCGAGTCGTGACCGACCACTGGGCGACGGTGTTGGTCGCCGTCCGGGTCGTTCTGCTCCTGCTCGGCGTTGCTACGACGGCGATTAGTTTTCGCGCCTACCGCCGCGAGAAAGCCCAATACCTCCGCAACGCCACAGTCGGATTCGCGCTCATCACGCTGGGCATCCTCGTGGAAGGATTCCTGTATCAGCACACGGACCTGGCGCTGACGCAGGTCCACATCGTCGAGTCCGTCGCGCTGGCCTGTGGACTCGGCGTGCTCCTCTATTCGTTTCTCCGGTAATCGGTCGGAGCCCGCCCCACCAGTGACACAGTCCGACCACACGGCGACTGAAACCCTTATAAATCCGACTCCCCAAGTGGGGACATGACTTACGATACCGTCGTTTTCGACAACGACGGTGTCCTCGTCGGTCGAACGCGTTTCGAGGTTCTTCAGGACGCTACTGAGGAGACGTTCGAGCAGTTTGGTGTGACCGACCCGGACCCCGATCACGTCGAAGACATGACTATTGGAGCAACCCCAGAGCAGGTCGCCGCTGTCTGTGACAGATACGGCCTCGAACCGGAGTCGTTCTGGCGCACTCGCGACCGGACGCTGTCGGGGGCCCAGCAGGAAGAAGCCCGCGCAGGACGAAAGACCCCCTACGGAGACGTCGAGACGCTCACCGAACTCGACATCTCGATGGGGGTCGTCAGTTCGAACCAGCAGGAGACGGTCGACTTTCTTCTCGATCACTTCGATATCTCGGAGTTGTTCGACACCGCGTACGGCCGTGAGGCGACCATCGAGAGCCTCGATCTCAGAAAACCGAACTCCCACTACCTCGAACGTGCCCTCGCCGACCTCGAAGCCGAATCCGCGTTGTTCGTCGGCGACAACGAGTCAGACATCAAGGCCGCCGAGAACGCTGGCATCGACTCGGCGTTCATCCGCCGGCCCCACCGCCGCGACTGGTATCTCAACGTGTGGCCGACCTGGGATATCGACTCGCTCGACGACCTCCACGGAATCTGTAACGCCTGAGGACGGCCCCAGGTACTCCGCAGGTGGCGGTGGGACTGGGACAAGGTACGAAGCCGAACCGTATGAAAAACCGCCCCGTTCAGTCCTGCGGAACTGTCTGGGTCGACTGCGCCGTGGCAGGTGCGGGGGGCTCGTGTGTCCCGAAGTCCGGGTGAGTCTCTTCCATCCAGACATACACGACTGCGCCGGAGACGAACATCAGGAGTCCAGTCATGTAGAATGCAGCTTCGGCGTTCACGAACTCCATCGAGAGTCCGATCAGGATCGCGCCGACGGCGTAGCCGGAATCGCGCCACATCCGGTAGACGCCCATTCCCGACGACCGCCACGTCGGGTGAGCGGCGTCGCTCGGCACAGTCATCAGGTTCGGATACAGCAACGCCATCCCGAGACCGGAGATAGCGGCCAGGACGGCCCACGCCAGGTATCCCCCGACGAGCACCATTCCGAGGACGCCAGCTCCTGCGAGAAACATCCCCCAGATAACGGGCGGACGGCGACCGATGCGGTCGGCGAGTCCACCAGTCGCAATCTGGAGGAAGTACATCGCGCTGTGGACGCCGACGACGACACCGACGGCCGCGATACCAAGACCCTGGCTCACTAGATACAGCGGGACGGCGATCCAGAACAGCGTGTCCACGAAGTTCTCGATGTGACCGGCCTGCGCCGCGGCGAACAGCGTCCTGTCACCGTAGGTCGCCCGCTTCAGCACTTCGTTGAACGGCAGGTGGGCGTCGTGGTGGTCGTCGTCACCTTCGGCCTGGGCGTACTGGACGGTCTCTTTGATCAGGAAAATCGAGACGAGAAACGCCAGCACGACGACCGCTGCGAGGAAGTAGAACGGCTCGGGACGGAGACTCCACTGCCCAGCGATGACGCCGGTGAGCCAGGCACCGACAGCGACGCCAGTGTATCCGAACGACTCGTCGATGCCGACCGCGAGGCCACGCTGATCGGGCCCCGCGAGGTCTATCTTCGCGTTGATCGCCATGCTCCAGGTCAGCGCCTGATTGATACCCAGCAGGACGTTCCCGACGGTGATCCAGCCCCAGCTGGGAGCGAAGATGAGAATGAGCGGCAGGGGGAGTGCCGTCGCCCACCCGGCGACGAGAACTGGCTTGCGGCCGTACTCCTCCCCCCATTTACCAGCGTAGAGGTTGAGGATCGACTTCACGATTCCGAACGAGACGACGAACGAACCGATAACGAGGAACGACGTGACGCCGAGTACCTCTTCCCCCAGAACGGGGACGACGGTCCGTTCGGACCCGATGGTTAGACCGGTGGCGAACACCAGCAGGACGTGCAGTGAGAACTGTCCGAGGTGCTCGCGGATTCCCTGTTTGAGTTTAGTTCCCGTACTCATGGATTCATTCAGCGGCGCAGTTGTTGGGGCCCAGTTCCAGTTCGGCCAGCTCGTCGGCAGGAACCGACTCCTGACCGACGTTCGTTCGCTTGACGCGCTCGAAGTTCGGGGGATGATCCGGGATATCCGACGCGAGCTCCGCGACGAACTCCTCGCGGCCGCGGCCGAGATCCTCGTTCCCCTCTCTGACTTCCGCGAGGGTCGCGGTCACAGGCGGTTCCGGCGAGCCAGGATCGTGTGCTGGTAGGACAACTGCATCGTCCGGTCTGTCCAGCAGCCGCTGGAGGCTCTCGTACAGCGTCGCGGCGTTCTGTTCGACGTCGGAGTCTTCGATTCCCGCTTCGACGCCGAGTTCGACGCGCCCCACGCTCTCGTGGAAGAGCGTATCGCCCGTGATCAGCGCAGCACCGTCGATATCGAACGAGACGCTCCCTTCGCTGTGGCCCGGTGTGTGGATGACCTCGATATCGAGGCTGCCGACCGTCACGGTCTGTCCGTCCTCGACCGGCGTCGCGTCGATTGCGAGCGCGTCGTTCGGGTGGAGGAAGTAGGGGACGCCGTGTCGGTCGGCGAGTTCCGCAGCGCCGGAGACGTGGTCGGCGTGGGCATGGGTGTCGGAGACCCCGACGAGTTCGGCGTCGTATTCGTCGAGAATCGCCTCGTACTCGTCGAGATACTGTGACGGGTCGAAAACTGCGGCTTCACCGTCGGAAATGAGGACGTGTGAGAGGCAGCCCTTCCCCGGCCGCGCGACCTGAACGAGCGTGCCATCGAGGTCGGTTGGCACTGCTGCGTGTCGGTGGACACGGCTCCAACCGTTCATCCCGTCGATGAGCGTCGCCGCGTCGTAGTCCAACTCTTGGAGAACTTCCGTCGCGGTCTCCGAGACGACACCGGCAGCACAGACAGTGACGATCCGTTCGGTACGGGGGAGATCCGAGAGGGCTTCCTTGGCCTGTTCGGACCCTGCAGTTAGTTCGTCGTAGACATCGACGTTGATACTACCCGGAATGTGCCACTCCTCGAAATCCTCTTCGTGGCGAATATCGAGGACGAGCGGGTCCTCGTCACCGTTTTGTAACTGTTCGCTGAGTTCCTCCGGCGGTATCTCCTGCATCGGTATTCCTGAATAGCAGGTATATTTGAATATAGGCGCTGCCGGACATGACCGGCACTGTTAATTTTGGCCAGTTCGAAGTCGTCCGTATGAGTCTGTACGAGGCCTCGATCCGCGTCAAACACGAGTGTCCATACCGGGAGATTTCGGAACGGCACCCGGACTTGACAATACGTGAGTGGCCGCTAAGCGACTGCCAGGTGCTGGAAATCACATCGGAGGCGACACCGACTGACGAGTTGCTTGACGACATCGATCAACTCGGAACCGTTCTACACGAGTCGGAGGATGAAGACGGGTATCACGTTGTCACGCAGTCCTGCCTGTGTTCACTTGAACAGTCGATCATCGACCGCTTCGAGGAACACGACTGTCTGTATCAGCCGCCGACGATCTACCGCCAGGGCTGGGAGCACTACACGGTGGTCGCGTTCGACGGTGAAGACATTCGAGAGTTGCTCGACGATCTGCGAGCTGACAGAGAGATCGAACTGCTCTCGAAAACCTCGATTTCGGAGAAACAGATTCCCCACAGCATGCTGGCTCCGGCGAATCAACTGTTCGAGGACATCACTGACCGGCAGTTAGCGGCGCTCCAATTGGCACTGGAAAGTGGGTACTACGAGCAACCGCGGAAAACCTCACTCCGGGACCTGGCCGACCAGACGGCCGTCGCTCGCTCGACGTACGAAGAACACCTCCGGAAAGCGGAGAACAAACTCCTCACGAACGCGGGACAGTTCTTGCGCCTGGTCACCGCGACATCGACGGCCGACCCGCTGCAGGTCGAGGAGACGCGACAGGGGGAACAGGCTGCCGATTAGGTGCCAGCATTCGTAACGATATGAGCGACGTCGAGAGTTTCATTCGGTTCTGTGAGAGCGAGTTCGGGACGGCGGTCATGAACCGTGAGGCCGCGTACGTGAAACAGCACGTCAGCGCGGACGACCGAATTTTGGACGTTGGATGCGGCATCGGCTCGCTCGAAGAACGTTTTCCCGATCACGAAATGATCGGGGTGGATCGCTCGGAGGCGATGATCCAGGCAGCACAGGATCGAGTTTCTGCACCGTTCGTTCTCGGTGATGCGACCGCGCTCCCTATCGCAACTGCGTCCGTTGATGCTGTCGTCTCCGTCTCGACACTCGAATTCATTCCCGATATCGATGCAGTCCTCGCGGAAGCGACTCGCGTACTCGCTCCTGGAGGGACTCCCGTTGCACTTATGTTGAACACACGTTCCGAGTACGTTCAATCGAATCTCCGGCGAGAAGGTTCCTACTTCCAGCGGATGGATCACGGGACTCTGAGGCGTTGGCGGACACGATACTCGAATACATTGTGGGCGACCAGGAGTTCTTCTTGGGTATCTCCGACGAGCAAGTCTTCGAGAGCGCAGATTCATCGAAAGCCGCTATCTCAGCGGTAGTCGGGACGCTGCCCAAGTGACCACAATATCCTTGTCCGGGTTCCGTGAACACGAACTACATGACTGACTCGGCTGATCCGGACTCGTCTCCGCTTTTCGAGGCGAAAGAATTCGACGAATCATCTGTATTCTCGCCAGAAGCACTGCTGGAGAACGCCCGACGCCAGAAGGATCTCCCAGAACGCTCAGTCCCGGAAATCTGTATCCTCGATCCAGATGGAGATATCGTCCGCCAGTTGTCGGCCACCGGCGAAGCACACAAAGATGAAGCGTGGCCCGGTTATCACACTGACCTCTATCGGTTCGAACGAAACGGCGAGGAGTTCGGAATTGTCGGGTGTGCTGTCGGGGCACCGTTCGCCGTGCTGCTTGCAGAGCAATTGTTCGCCGCAGGCTGCCAGTTTCTCATAAGCGTCACTTCCTCAGGACAGATCGTACCCAAGGACGATCCGCCCTACTTCGTTCTCATCGAGCGTGCGCTCCGCGACGAAGGAACGAGTCACCATTACGATTCGACGAGTCGCTATGCAACTCTCGATGACGAGCTTCGTGCTTCGGTGGTGGAGGAGTGCGAAACCGTGTCTCGACCTGTATACACGGGAGCAACGTGGACAACGGACGCACCGTTTCGGGAAACGGAGACTGCAATCGACCGTGCCCGATCAGACGAGATTCTTGCTGTCGAAATGGAGGCAGCAGCACTCTACACGTTCGCCAACGTTCGAGAGCAGCCAGTCGTTTGCTTCGCCCACGTGACCAACCAAATGGGGCAGACAGAGGAGGATTTCGAGAAAGGGGAAGCAGATGGTAGTCAGGATGCACTAGAGGTAATCGACGCGTCTGCTACGGCTTGGAGATCTTTAAATTGACGTATCCAGCGATAAGTTCAGGAACGATGTAATGGTGGGCACAGCATCATTCGGTGATTGATTTTCTGATTTCCGACGAGTTTGGCTGTACGCGAATCCCGGTGACATCCACTTGCCCAATCGCCCATCGAACGAAAGCAAAATCAGACCCGTTCGACTGATAATCGCACCTCAGTCTGGCGATTACTCCGTTCCAAATGTATGGGCGCTGCAGGCGTGCGTTCGATGAACGGACGAATCCACCTTTAGGCCCTGATACAGGCGAATCCGGGCATCTCACACAAGGAGGTTTAACAGAATTCAGACTATTCTGAATGCGGGTGCGAGATACAGGGCGCATATCTTACAGAGCGATTCTGTGTCCAGGTTCGTTGGACTCCAGCGTAACATCTACTTGTGGTGAATACGTTGTATTCGTCATGAGCAGTTCGATACGTATTTCCGAAGAGACAAAACGGAAACTGGAGGCAAGGAAGCGGGAGGGAGAGTCGTTTGACGACCTGCTGGACCGCCTCGCTCGAACAGAGAAAGATGTCGAGGAGATGGGCGGGTGGCTCGACGAGGACGAGGCCGAGAAACTGGAAGAGCACGTCCAGGAGAAGCGCGAAGAGTTGAACGAGTCGCTCAAACAGAGGAAGGGCCGGACCGATGATCGTTCTTGACACGGATGTGCTGGTAGAATTCGCCCGTTCGAACACGGCTTCCACGGTGAAATCGTACCTCTCACAACGGGCGGACGAGCAGTGGATCGTGCCATCGATTGGGCTGTACGAGTACCTCACGTACTACGGCTCACAGTCACGACGTCGGAAGGAACGCCGGCAGGTGGAGAAGCGGGTTGACGCAGTCCAACCGCTGGATGCCGACGCCGCGCTGGAGGCCAGTGACATCGAGAACCTCTTGCGTTCGTCTGGGACGTCACTCGGAGCCGGTGACCTCCTGATCGCCGCAATCGCTCGCGACTTGGGCGCAACGCTCGCGACCAGAAACAAGAACGACTTCGATAAACAGCCAATCCACCAACTGATGGATATCGATATTGTTCGGTAGTTACCCACAATCTGGTTGATGACGATTTCGATGGGACGGCGGCCGGGTATGAGTCAACAGTCCGTTGCCCCTCATTTTGCACACCTACCCAATGAAGTAAGTGATTGGTTAACCATGCAGAGATGGGTTCAGGAAGAGAGTGAGGAAGAAGTTGAGGAATGATCTCCGTAAGCTCCCAGATACCGGCTGATTGCTGACTACATCTTCTATATTCAGCACGCCAAATAGGTCAGGTGCGGGTGACTCTGAGGAGACTACCCTGGTTAGAAGAATATAGGATCTGAGTCTCCACACACCCAGTTCGACAGACGAACGAAATGACCACGCGTTCGTTCGATCTTTATCCCGTCGCTGTCGGGCGGTTAGACCTCTCGAAGACATGGGCGCTGCAGGCTCCGCTTCGACTATCGAACGACTCGACCTTTCAGGCGTGAGGCGGCTGTATTCGGCAGTCTGAGAACGGTGGTTTGCGACCTCGTTCGAATCTTCGACCCCGTTACAATCCCGGCAACGGTGCATGGGCGAACGCTTTTGCGACACCGGGCGGTAATGAGGGGTATGGCCGAACGGGACACTCGCCGTGTCGCTCACGATCTTATGAGCGAGCCACACATCGCTGGACATCGCGTCAGTGTCCGTCAGGTGTACGCACTCGTCGAAGAACGCGGTATCGATGCCGAAACTGTCGCGGATCGATACGACGTGGACGTAGCCGACGTCTACCACGCGCTCGCGTACTATCACGATCACCCGCGAGAGATGAGCGACGTCGAAGCTGAACGCGAGGACGTGATTGATACGGTTCGGGAGTCGATCGAGCGTCCTGACGGCGTCGAACCGGACAGCGCCTGACATGGCGGCGTGGCAGTTCCTGCTCGACGAAAATATCGACCCGAAAGTAGCCACGTATCTCGAAAAAGAAGAACTGGACGCCGAGCACGTTCGAGACACGCTCGGACAGGGAGCGGACGACGAAGATGATGTCCTCCCCTACGCTCGTGAGCACGACCGCGTGATAGTCACGAGTGATGTGAAAGATTTCGGAGCGCTCCCGAGTGATGCCCACGCTGGCGTCGTCCTCCTCTACGACGACACGATGCCCGCCTACCGCGTCGCCTCCGCGTTGATACGGATGGTCGACACCTATCCGAGCCGTGACGAATTTGCGGGCCGTGAAGAACTCGATGCGTGGGATTGACGCAGATTGCGTGGCAGACTAGTCGAGGGGTGGTTGATTTTCTGGAAAGCGACGGGTTTCGTTGTACGTGAATTCCAGTCGGAACATTCCCTCGGTCGCCCATCGAACGAAAGCATAAGCAGGCCCGTTCGACCGGTGGTTTCTACGCTTTCGGGCGGTTATCGCATAGCAGATGTATGGGCGCTGCAGGATTTGAACCCGCGACAGCTTGGTCCGAAGCCAAGTACTCTGTCCAGACTGAGCTAAGCGCCCGGCACGCCGCGGTACACGACGTTCGGTGTTAAACGACTCGGTTCCGGGCGGTCGGTTCCGGGGTCTTTATGCACGCCACCGCGGGAGAATTCACCGATGGGGCTCGCCGAGCGCGGACGCGGACTCGCAGAGTTGACCCGGCCGGTGAACAGCATCGCGGCCGGCGTCCTCACGTTCATCGGGTCGTTCGTCGCCGTCAAACTCACTGCGGGCACAGCAGTTGGCGTCTGGTTGAACGTCACCGCAGCCTTCGTCGCCACCGTGTTGGCGACGAGTGCCGGCAACGCGATCAACGACTACTTCGACCGGGAGATCGACCGCATCAACGATCCGGATCGGCCGATTCCGCGCGGTGCGGTCACACCGCGTGCGGCGCTGTGGTTCAGCGTCGGCCTCTTTCTGTTGGCGGTCGCGCTCGTCCTCGCCGTCCTCCCGGTGCTGGCTATCGCCATCGCGGTGGTGAACCTGCTCGCACTCGTGACCTACACGGAGCTGTTCAAGGGCCTGCCTGGCGTGGGGAACGCACTCGTTGCCTACCTCGGCGGGAGTACGTTCCTGTTCGGCGGGGCGGCGGTCGGCGAGGTCGGCCCGACGGTCGTACTCTTCCTTCTCGCGGCGCTGTCGACGCTGTCCCGTGAGATAATCAAGGACGTGGAGGACGTGGCCGGCGACCGCGAGGAGGGGCTGAACACGCTCCCGATAGCCATCGGGGAACAGCGGTCGCTCGCGGTGGCGGTCGGACTGCTCGTCGTGGCGGCGGTCGCGAGTCCGCTCCCCTATTTCACTGACGTGTTCGGGGTCGCTTACCTGGCAGTCGTCGTCCCCGCGGACCTCGTGATGCTGTATGCGGGCTACGAGAGCCTGTCGGACCCGGCCGCTGGACAGGCGCGGTTGAAGTACGGGATGTTCCTCGCGGCGGCGGCGTTCGTGGTGGGTCGGGCGACGACGCTCGTCTGACGAACCGCCGCGAATCGTCGGTGAACGGGCGTCCACCGGACGAACGACACGAAAGAATATATGTACCGTGGGACAAAATTCGGAAGCAACGACGACGGTGCGTCCCACCCGTCGTGGAGACACCAGTAAACTCCTCCCATGTATGATTTGGGTCCCGATTTCGGTGACGCGACGGTCGCTCCCGGTTCGAACATCCTCATCGCCGGGCCGCCGCTGAGCGGGAAGCGACGGCTGGCGGTCGACGCCCTGGAACGCGGCTCGAATGCCGGCGAGGGCGTGATCGTCGTGACGACCCGTGACAACTCCCAGCGGATCATCGACGACTTCAGGACCATCCTCGACGACCCGGAGTCGACGGACCTCGGGATCGTCGACTGCGTGACCAAACACCAGGGCCGGAACGTCCGGGACTCGGAGATGATCAAGTACGCCTCCTCGCCCGTGGACATGACCGGCATCGGGATCAAGTTCTCCGAGTTCGTCGAGGAGTTCTACCGCAACCGTGGGATCGAGAAGAACCGTGTCATGTTCGACTCGCTGTCGACGCTGCTGATGTACTCGAACCTCCAGACGGTCTTCCGGTTCATGCACGTGTTCACGAGCCGCATCGAGAACGCCGACGCCGTCGGCATCCACACTATCGAGTCGACGGCCCACGACGAGGAGACGATGAACACGCTCAAACAGCTGTTCGACGGCATCGTCAGAACCGACGAGGACCGTAACGTCACCCTCCAGCTCCCCGGCGTCGACACCAGCGCCGCAGAACCGTAGGACAGCGACGCCGTTCCTCCCGAGGGCGTCACGCTCGGACGCTGGCACCGACGCTACGCTTTTCCGCTCGGCCGACCACAGTGTCCGTATGCCAATCGAGAGCGACGACGGACTGCGCGACGTGCTGGGCCTGAACACCATCGCGGTCGTCGGTGCGTCGACGACGCCGGGGAAGGCCGCCCACGACATTCCCCGGTACATGGAGCGCCAGGGCTACGAGATCGTCCCGGTCAACCCGTACGCCGACGAGGTGCTGGGGACGGAGGCCTACGACTCGCTCGACGAGGTCGAGACGGAGATCGACATCGTCGACGTGTTCCGGCCGAGCGAGGAGGTCGCCGGGATCGTCGACGCCGCACTCGACCGCGACGACGTGCAGGTGATCTGGATGCAACTCGACATCCGTGACGACGAGGCGGCGGCCCGCGCCGAGGAAGACGGCCGTCGGGTCGTCCAGGACAGGTGTCTCAAGGTCGAACACCAGCGATTGCTGGCCTAATCGTTCGAGGTGGCTGTCTCGTCAGTGGCGGCGTCGGCGGACCCCTCGGCACCCGACTGGCCCCCTTCGCCACTGCTCTCGGCGTCGTCGATGACGGCGTCGGCGATGGCCTGATCGACGTCGATGCCTTCCTTCTCGGCCAGGGCTTCGATGACGGCGCGCTGTTCGGCGAGTTCGTGAGAGACGGCGTCGACCTGGTCGCTCGTGTGTTCGACGCGGTTGCGGAGTTCGTCCACGTCGTCGCGGACCTCGTTCATCTTCGTGTAGGCCTTCTCGGCCTGGTCGATCATCGTCTGAATCTTCTGTTTGGTGTTCCCGAGTCCGACCATACGCACCCGTTGCTCCCGGACCCACGTGGCCGTTTCGGCTCCGGCACGACCAAGGCGGCACCGATGGACTGCCGTGAGCGCCGTGAACGCGGGAACGCCGCGGTTAAGTCGCGGGCACTCCGACGGCCGAGCATGAACGACCTGCGGCTCGCCCCGACGGTCGGTATCGTGGCAAGTCTGGCGGTTCTCGCCGCCCTCGCCGCGCCGTACGTTCTCGCCGAGTCGGCGGGCGACGTGGGGCTGTACTACAGTTCCGGCGCCCTCAATCCACTGCTCGCAGGGCTGTTCGCACTCGTCGTCCTGATCGTGTTCGCCGCGGGTCGCGAGGGACGCACCGACCCCGGACTCGCTGCCGGCGCCGCCCTCGCGCTCGGCCTGTTCACGCTGTTGATCGTCGTCGCGTGGGCACTGACCGTGCGCGTGGACGTACTCGTCATCGCCACCGCCCACCGCTGGGCCGTCGTCGCGGCCGCCGCCCTCCTTCCAGTGAGTGCGCTCTGGTTCGCCCGCGCACTGAACGTGCTCTGAGACGGACGCGGAACGGGGCGCGCGCGGTCGAACCGGGAGACGGGGCACGGTTCCGAAAGGCCCTTATGGGGGAGCGAGGTAGATGGAGGTGGACTAGGTTGGGCAGTTAGGCCCTGCTCCTCGCCCGCACTACGGTCTTGAGCGGGAACCGAACCCGGGGGCGTCCGGTCAGACGGCCACGGGCCCCGCAAGCCAACGTCGAAGCCTCGTCCTGCGGGGGCGGCGGTCCACGACGCGACGTCTGCAGGGACGCTCGGTCGTGGTTAGCCAGGGACACCCCGTCAGGCGCGGAAGCGAGCAGCGGATCCCTGGACACCCGTCGCTCGTAGGGTCGCGGGGTGGAGGAGGTGCGCGGGCCTACCCGTGTCCGAACGCCGGGCAATCTCGCTGTCCGTCCATTCATCCCACCTTTTTCCAGCTCGGGGAGCCGCAGGCTCCCACTCGCGGCAAAAACGTGGGCGAAAAAGGCCGGACGCTCGTTGCACTCGCGTCCGGTGAACCGGGCCGCTTCGCGGCGCGGATGCTTGTCGGACCGGTGTTCGTCCAGCAGGTGGACCGAGCGGTTCGGGCGTTCGATCTACGAGCACATCGGCACTCAGTACAGAGTATGAATCTCCCACGGAGCGACTCATACAGAGCACCCGGCTCACGTGAGCGGACGGCGGGATGAGCAGGTCGCTATCGAGTTACCCTATCTGAACGGCAAATACGATCTGGTCGGTCAGGAGAATCTGAAGCGGTTGGCCGGCGTCGTTCCATTCCTGTGTTTCTGAGTACGGTGATTCTCTGGTCTCGTCGGTATACGTGACTTCTACGTCGTAGTCACTGTCCATTATCACCTCGTTGTTGATCTTCTGTCTCGAATGCGGATTCATGTCGAAACTGGTCTCTATATTCGGTGACGTCTCACCGCGCTGCGTTACCGTCACCTCGACTGTCCGCGATACTTCTGCAACGTTGTGAATGATGACATCAGTTGCACCCCGGCTACTCCGGCCCCCATCGACACAACCAGCGATCCCGACAAGGCCGGCTAACCCAATTCCAGCGAGGAAGCGTCGCCGTGATCGAGTCGATCTCATACGCCTCATTCAACTCACTGAAATAAAAGGGCACTCTTGGCTTCAGTCCCTCTTTGTCTCTCTGCGGTCAGCGGAGTCAATCCGAGACTGTCAACTCAACACTCAAGCGGAAGTACGGTGCGTTCGTTCGCTCACGACGATGGTGGAAGCAATCCCGTGAACTCACTATTCCTGTCTCAGTCACAACATCGAGCGATCACTCTGAGTGGCCAAGACAGGTGAAGCACAGATCGCTCAATACAGGGAACTCTCAAATTTCGTAGCACAGTCAGTTCCCTGAATGTATCTCTCCATCTGTTTGAAATACCGTGATTAAAACCAGCACGAGTGTTCCAAACACAATTGCACTTCCGATCATGCGAGCGGTGGTTGATATTGCCGTTTCATACCCTCGAATCGCAATAGCAATATCACCAAGCGTTGCGACCCCGAGTCCGAGTAAAAAGACGCAAGCGATGAGGAGATGTCGGATTGATCCGAGTAGTTCGTTCGTTTTGGAGGGCATCAATAGGAATTCTAATAGTATCTTCATAATCCTACCGAAACAGACAGCAGCAGGCCAACACGGAGTCTTCAGCGAACAGCCGTTACAGGAGAAAATATGTCTGAAGAAGAGGATTTCAACAGAGCCCCTACAGTCTCATTCGACGATGGTTACACCCGTAATCTCGAATCGTGCCCCACCATCCTCACTCTCGGTGACGTGAATATCCCATCTGTGTGCAGCGACGATCTCGGCGACGATGGCCAGCCCAAACCCGGTACCAGCCTCGCTAGTCGTGTAGCCCGCTTCGAAGGCATCCGACCGCTCTGCTGGTGGGATTCCTGGTCCATCGTCAGCAACGTAAAATCCTGGCTGGTCACTTAGCTTCCCGACGGTGACGGTCACGTCCGGGCTTCCATGGTCAATCGCGTTCCGAAAGAGGTTCTCGAACAGTCGCTTCACCCGATCGGGGTTCGCCTCGAAGGTGAGGTCATCGTCGAGCGTCAACTCGGCATCGCCAGTCGCAACCATTGCCCAACAGTCCTGGACAATCGTCGAAAGCCGTACTGCATCCCAGTGTTCGATCTGCTGACCATCTCGTGCGAGCGTGAGGATCTCACCGATCAGCGTCTCCATTCGTGTGAGTGCCCGGTCGATTGCCGCGACGTTGTCGTCGTCTACCTCCAGGTCTTCGCGGAGGAGTTCGAACCGGCCCTGAGCCACGTTGAGCGGATTCCGCATATCGTGGCTCACGAGACTGGCAAACCGATCGAGACGTTCGTTTTGGCGTTCTAGTTCTTGCCGATACTGCTCGCGCTCGGTCACATCCGTGAACGTTAGGGTGCTACCAAGTCCCCGTTTCGCCGTTCCGTAGGGTGTGTCCGTCAGTCGGAAATAACCCGTTCCCCCATCGTGCAGTCTCTCCAGGATTGGGGTTTCACTATCGAGGCGCTCTGCCACTGACGGGAGTATCGAATCGAGTGGTGCACCGCGTGCAGTGGCGAGATTCGTGAAGAGCTGACGGGCAGCCCGATTCGTGTCCCGAATATGGCCGTCCGCATCAAGTGCAATCACAGGAGTGTCCCGTTCTGCAGCGAGTTGAATAGCTTCAAACCGGTCGAGATAGACGAACATGACGCCGACGGCGAAGATGGCCACTCCGAGGGGTTCATACGTGATGTCGATGAGGGCGGGCGTTGTATAGCCGATTAGGTCCGCTGCGACCGGGAGGCCAGTAATCCCGACCAGCACCACGAGTGGGCGCGTATCGAGGTCGATCGCGGTGAACAATTCCAGGAGCATGAAGTAGCCGATGAAGGCGAGCGCGTAGGACAGCCCCATTGCGGCCCAATGCAGCGGGCCTGTGGCAACGGCTAGATGGGAGAATGGCGTAGTGAGGGGAGTCGCTGTGAAATACCCGTGATGGAGGGGGTTCGTGACTTTCACAGCGACGAGGGCGACGAAGACACCGACGGCGAGCTTGCGGTAGGTCGGGTTGCGATGATATGTGCGGTTCGTATACGCCGAGCAGAAGTATAGCCACGCGCCCACAGCTGCAAGGCCTAAAATCAGGCCGAGGACATACCAGCCGAGTTTGAGTTGCCGCGTCGGCGATATGAGTAGCCCGACATGTGCGGTTGCCCATCCACCACTCGTGAGGAGAAGCGCCAACAGGCCCCGGCGCGTGTCTGCATCGCTAATGCGCTGGAGACGAGTGAGACTACCGAAACAGGCGAGCGCCGCGAGGGCAAACAGCGTAACGTACAGAGAAAAGATCAGGGATGACGAGAGAAGTGCCACTACGAGATCAGACAACCGTTGCTGCCAAGACTCTATTGATAGTTTTCAGTGTCTGAAACGGTGTCATACAACGGTTCACACACACCAGTTTTCGGCACTTCTGAATCGCTCGATACAGGGCGCGTATCGGTCGGAGAACGTCTTTGCTCTCGGTATTCATTGAGTGGTGTGTCGATTGCACGTCACAGCCAATCGTCTGGGAGTTCATCTTCGTGGTCATCCAGTAGTTCGAGCAGTGGCCTGATTTCATCGAAGTTCGGCCCCTTCATCACTTCGTGTGTGTCCTCGTCCCACTCGATAAACCCGTAATCGGTCAGCTTCGGCAGGTGAACGTGTTGCATCGACACGAGACGCTCGACCGCGTCAGATTCGCTTTCGGAGTCAGCAATGACGACTGCTGAATCGTCTTGAGGATTGTGCTCTAACAACGCAACCAATAGCTTCCGTCGCTGAACGTCGGCCAATGCGTCCACCATATCGTCAAATGAGATTGTCTGCCCCCACATTCTTCATATTCGTTCATCGGCCAGGACACAGATAACATGCCCACAATTTCACAGTGATCTAACGTTTGATTATCCGAGTGAACAGACGTAGATTTGCTCAGTGCGCACGCACACTGAGCAGAGCGAGTGTCCGGTTCTCGGCGCAGAGAGCCGGTCAGTACAGAAGACGCACCTTTCACCAACTACCGTGGTCCGTTGCTCATCCTAACTGCACCAGAGATTGGCAGGCAAACGTCTCACTCCTTCTCAGCGGTCGAGACGTCCTGCCAAGACGACTCACCGAAGAACGACTGAAGCGCCATGAGGACTCCCACGTACGTCCCGAAAACAACGACTAAGAGCGGGATCACAAGTGCCAGCACTAAACTCCCTAGTGGGTTGGCTCCGAACATCTGGAGGGGCGTCATGTCATACAGTAGATTCCATCCCCATATAATATTGTCGAAATCGTGCACAACCGCTTACATCTGTGACTTCTGGATGAGACAAATATTTTGCCTTTGCATGTCGTTTTTTGCTTGTGTCCCCTATAGAGTCCCTCAAGGAAACGTGGAGTACCGTAACTAGTTTCAACTCAGTATGGGTGTGGTTTCTCCTCGTCGGAGTTGCTGGTGGAGTTGGACTGTTCATTTCTTGGGAACTGAGCGAACTCTGGGAACACCTGTTCGGGTACTCCTCGGTAATGACCGTACTGACGACGATTATCGTCCTCTTGCTGTCCTATTTCTGCCTGAGCTACCTTGCCTCATCTGTTCTCGACAATCAGGAAGTGAGTGCGAAATAGGCAGTTCTACTGACCGGCTGATTCATCCGGAACGGTGTGAAACCAACGATGGCCAACTGCTGACTGCAAGTTCTGAGTCTTGCGGTCGCTCACATCCCATGTCTGAAATCCGTCAGAGTGGCGAGTGTTGAATGCAACGCGCGTATCGGTCATCGAATCTGCGAAGGCCGGCGAGCGAGTGATTGGTTTGACGCAGGTCACCCAGTAGCCCGATGGATCCGCCGATACTCCACGCCACCTGCCAACCCCGCGAGAACGACGACGCCGACCCAGAAGAGAATATACAACGCGAATGGTGTCGGAACAGCAGCAGGTGCACGAACTGGGGTCGTCAGCCACGAGCCGACGACTGAAACCAGCAGGCAGACAGCGACGACGATACCAGGTGCAATGACCCCCTCACCGACGTAGAACAGGACTGGGACGAATCCGAGAAGAAACATTCCAAGAATGATATACGATCCATTGAGTGGTTTGACCGTGAGCATCTCCCCCAGATTGTCAAACCAATAATTCCAGAGCAGAGTCGCCACACCTGCGTGGACGATCCCCCCGACCACCCCCCAGATAACCGAAGCCCGTGAGACCAGCGTTCGCGGTGAGTCACCGCTCATATGATATGGCAGTCGGTCGCCTCCCTAAGCAATTGTGCCGTGCCGAATCCATCCTCTGTATGCAGCAGCGCTCTGATAGCATCAACGCGAACTGGTAGAAGCTACAGCGGTAGGTTGGCAGACACATCGAGCAACTGATGACCAGCATCCGCGCGAACGCAGTGAGGGCGGTTCACCGACTGCGAGGCGAAGCCGAGCAGTCGGCCTTTTTCCCCACGTTTTTATCGCGAGTGGTTCCCGCAGGCGCTCGAAGAGCGCCGAGGAAACCCGAGCGATAAAAAGTGGTTGTCTAGTCGTCCGCGGGTTCGATGACGCCCTCGATGTTGGCGATTTCGAGGTCGCCGCCGATGGTACGGTTCGGGTAGGGAATGTTGATTCCCTCCTCGTCGAACCGCTGTTTGACGGCCTGGACGTACTCGCCGCGGGTTTTCACGAAGTCCGCCCGCGAGGGGTTCGAAATCCAGATGCGCGACTTGAGGCCGACGGAGGAGTCTCCCAGTTCGGTCAGGCGGACGGACGGCGCCGGGTCGTCGAGGATGTCCTCGTTGTTTTCGGCTTCCTCGATGATAATTTCGGTCGCCTTGTCGATGTCGTCGTCGTAGCCGATGCCGAAGAGGAACTGCAGGCGGAGCTGGTCCTTCGCGACCGGGTTCTTGATGACCCCGTCCGTGAGCTGTGAGTTCGGGACCGTCAGGAGTTCGTTGTCGAAGGTCCGGACGCGGGTGACTCGCAGGGAGATGTCCTCGACGACGCCGGAGTTGCCGTCCCACTCGATCCAGTCGCCGATACGGAACGGCCGGTCGGTGAAGATGAAGATGCCGGCGACGAAGTTCGAGATGACGTCCTGCATGGCGAAGCCGATAGCCAGCGTCGCGGCGGCGGCGATGGTCGCCAGCGACTGGAGGAAGTTCCCGTAGCCGGCGAACCCGAACGCGAAGGAGATGGCGAAGAAGACGATCAGGACGCTCACGAGCTTCTGAAGTGGCTTCTTCGCGTGTGCGTCGAGGCCACGGCGGTCGAGAGTGCGCCCGATCAGCGGGAGGATGACGATACGCCCGGCCAGGTAGATGGTCGTAAACGCGACGAGAAAGCGCAGGGCCGAACTGATTGCGTTGGCGTAGGGGACGCCGTTCTCCGCGAGCGTCCGCGCGAGACCACCTGACAACTGGAGAACGACGCTCACCGTGCGATCACCGCCGTGTGCCCCCGCGTCTCGACGAGGTCGGAGTCGACGCGGTCGGCCAGTTCCGCGGCCAGTTCGTCGGTCGTGGTCCCACCGCGGGCCGCTCGGAGGAACTTCACCTTCACGAGGTCCTCGTTCGACAGCTGCTCGGCGAGTTCGTCGACGGCCGGGTCGAGACCGTGTTTCCCGACCCAAAGTGTCACGTCCAGGTCGTGAATCCGGCCTGTCCTGTCCTCTGTAGTCATCTCTACCGCTTTCTCGCTGGGAGGTGGTAAAAACTACGGCTCGGTCACTCGCACCCGACCCGTTCGGCCATCGTCACCGCTGTCGTCCGGTTGGCGCTCCCGGTGACACTGTAGGCGTAGCCGTCACACCGCCAGCGAACGGTCCGCAGGTCGTACCGGCCGCCGGCGTCCGGGCTGAACACCGCCCGCTGACCGGCGACGGTGATGAGGCTATCGTTGAGTCCTTCGCGACCGAGCGTCGTCCCCGGTTCGACGGGCGCTTTGCTCACGATCAGGATCGCGGACTCGTTCGTGACCGTCTGTGGCCGATACTGCATGGTGAGCACGGGCCGGGTATCGTCGCGGACGAACT
The DNA here is from genome assembly GCF_023028345.1 of Halorientalis marina. GTDB lineage: Archaea > Halobacteriota > Halobacteria > Halobacteriales > Haloarculaceae > Halorientalis > Halorientalis marina. The sequence goes on from NZ_CP095487.1 coordinate 2,501,664, forward strand.
GCGCCCGGCCGAATCGGAGGTCGCCGGGCGGGGCCGGGTCGGGGACGGTAAAGGGCGTGCTCGCGTTCGCGACCGAGATGTCGTCGAAGGTCTCGACGGTAGCCGTCTCCTCCCGGGCCGCCACCGCGGTCCCCGCGGGCGGTTCGAAGGCGAACCCGTCGTCGTACCGCGGCTCGAACCGCAGGTTCGTGTGGCGGACGGTCGTGATCCGGCGGTCGGCGCCGCTCCCGGTCACCGAACGGGCTTTCACGGGGACGAAGTGCCGGCGTTCGAGCCAGACGGTCACGGTGTGGTTCCCCTCCCCACGGCGCAGGTCGAGGACGATAGTGTCGTGGCCGTCGACGGTCTCGTTGCCCCGGTAGGAGACGCTGTGGACCGAATCGAAGGTCAGTCGACCGGCGGCCTCGCCATCGGTGCCGGGCAGGACAGGCACTGGCGAGACGCCGGTCGGGGCGACCTCGCCGGTCCCGCTCGTGTCGTCGGTGAAGACGCTGTCGAGGAAGTTCGCGTACGCGACGCGAGCGGCGGCGGTCCGCGTCCGCCCCGTCCGCATGGCGGTCCCGCGGTCCGGGTCGTACGTCAGCGTGCCGCTCCCGTTCCGGGCGACGACAGTGCCGGCCACCTCGGCTGGTACCTCCCAGCGGACGGATACCGTGTCCCCGGCCGGGCGGAGACGGACCCTGGCGCGTGTCGTCCGCTCGGTCCCGTTCGCGTACTCGACGGTCGTGACCCGTGTCGCGGCCAGTCCCGACAGCGACCGGTACTCCTCCGTCGCCTCGCTCGCGCTCGGCAGGCCGGGTGGACCCCCCTGTGACGGCGTGAGCAGCGCCAGCGCGACGCCGAACACGACCGTCGAGATGATGAGCCCGACGGCGACCATCGCGACGAGATAGACTCGCTTTCCCATCCCTTGTCACGCACCAGACCAATGGAGAAGATAGGCCTTGCGTTGCGACTGGTCGTGCTGGCCGATCACTCGTAGGGGTACCGCGACTGGGCCCCGCAGTCACAGGTAACGACGACGTGTCCCGACCGCGTCCGGACGCGGGCGTTCACGCCGGGCCGGAGGTAGGCGTCACAGGCGTCGCAGGTGAACCGCCGGAAGTCTCGCGGGAGCGACAGCCGGTTCCGCTCGGCCACGCGACGGGCGCGCCTGACGTAGGCGCGGGCGCGGTCGAACTGCCCGTCGGCCGTCGCCGCCCGCGCGAGGTCGTGCAGGCGGGCGATGCGCTCGGCCGCGAGGCGGTCCTGATCGGCCATCGACGTACCGTGGCCGCCGGACCGGCCTATAGGTTGCGCTCCGGGCCCGACCGACTTCCGGCAGGGTTTTGCCGGGCGCCGCGCTCGCCTCAGGTGTGCGCGTCTGCAACTACCTCGAACTCGAGGGCCAACTCGACCGCAGCGGAATCGGGACGGCCGTCGACCAGCAGCGGCGGGCGCTCGCCGACACCGAGGTCGAGGTCGTCACGTCGCCGTGGGCCGGCGGCTCCCTCCCCGGCGCCGTCGGCGGGACGCTGACCGGCCGCGGCGCCTTCGCCGACTTCGATCTCGCCCACTGCAACATGATCGGGCCGGGATCGGCCGCCGTCGCTCACTTCGCGAACCACCACGACATCCCGCTGGTCCTCCACTCCCACGTCACCGCAGAGGACTTCGCGGGCAGTTTCCGCGGCTCGAACCGGCTGGCGGACCCCCTGCGGCGGTACCTCCGGTGGTTCTACTCCCGGGCCGACCTCGTTTGCTGTCCGAGCCAGTACACGAAACGCGTCCTCGAATCCTACCCCGTCGACGCGCCCATCGAACCGATCAGCAACGGCGTCGACATCGACGCGCTGGCCGGCTACGAGGCTCGCCGCGAGGAGTACCGCGACCGCTTCGACCTCGACGGCATGGTCGTGTTCGCCGTCGGCAACGTCTTCGAGCGGAAGGGGCTGACCACCTTCTGTCGACTGGCCCAGGAGACCGACTACGAGTTCGCGTGGTTCGGCCCCTACGACTCGGGGCCACAGGCCTCCAGCACGGTCCGGAAGTGGACGACCGACCCCCCGGACAACGTCACGTTCACCGGCTGGGTCGACGACATCCGTGGTGCGTTCGGTGCCGGCGACGTCTATCTCTTTCCCACGAAGGCAGAGAACCAGGGGATCGCGGTGCTGGAGGCGATGGCCTGCCGGAAGGCGGTCGTCCTCCGTGACATTCCCGTCTTCGAGGAGTTCTACACCCACGGCGAGGACTGCCTGAAATGCGAGACCCGGGCGGAGTTCCGGGACGCCCTCGACGAACTCGCCGACGACCCCGACCTCCGGGAGCGGTTGGGCGAGAACGCCCGCGAGACGGCCGAAGAACACGGCCTGGACCGCGTCGGCGAGCGTCTGAGCGAGGTTTACCGGGACCTGCTCTCGGGCGGAACGGCGGGCCGGTGACCCCTGGAGCGTGGGCAGAACGTCGTGGTACTGGTCGCGCGCTCGCGAGTGGAGGACCCCGCCGCTTCCGGCCAGTTTGCGGCCTCCTCACGGACCACAATCCCTAAACGGGTCGGTGAACCAGGGGGAGGCAGATGCTCCCCAGTGCGGCCGTCTTCACGGACACGTACCTGCCGACGGTCAACGGCGTCACCTACACGATCCAGACGTGGTGCCAGCACTGGGCCGACCGCGGCGGCTCGATGTCCGTCGTCTACCCGGGCTCCGAGGACTACGAGCCGGGGTCGAACGAACACCCCGTCCCCAGTATCGACTTCCCGTGGTACGACGGCTATCACGCCGCACGCCCGTCGATCCCCGACGCCGTTGCCGAGGCTATTCCCGACGTGATTCACGCACACACTCCCTTCCTGATGGGGTTGGCCGGCCTCCACTGCGCCCGGAAGTACAACCGACCGCTCGTCGCCTCCTACCACACGCCAACGGCAGAGTACGCCGACTACATCGCCGAGGGGTGGCTCCGTCCGCCCGTCGAGCGTGCGGCCCGGGCCTACGAGAAGTGGTACATGAACCGCGCCGAGATGGTCGTCGTCCCGAGCGAGCCCGCACGGCACCACCTCCGCGAGATTGGCGTCCGCGCTCCCATCGAGGTCGTCCCGAACGGCGTCGACACCGACCGCTTCCGCCCCGTCGACACCGCCGACTTCCGCGAGAAGTACGACCTCGGCGACGGGCCCCTGGTCGGCTACACCGGTCGCCACGGCTACGAGAAGGACCTCGACCTGCTCGTCGAGGCCGCCGACGGACTCGACGCGACGGTCGTCTTCGGCGGCGACGGCCCCGCCCGCGAGTCACTGGAGGCCGCCGCCGCCGAAGTCGACGCGGACATCCGTTTTCTGGGCTTTCTGCCTCGCGAGGAACTGCCGGCCTTCTACGCCGCGCTAAATACCTTCGCGTTCCCCTCCTCCGTCGAGACGCAGGGCCTCGTCGCGCTGGAGGCGAACGCCTGCGGGACGCCCGTCGCGGCCGTCGACGCCGGCGCGCTCTCCGACACCGTCGAGAACGGCGTCACCGGCTACCGCGCCCCACCGGGCGACGCCGACGCCTTCCGGGCGGTCATCGAGCGGACCCTCGACGAGCGCGAGTCCCTCAGTGAGAACTGCCTCGACCGGCGCGAGCGGATCGACGCGAGCCACGCCATCGACAAACTCGCCGCGGTCTACGAGATGGTGACCTGAGCGGGAGACGCGCCGCTCGGCGTCGTTCGTCGCGGCCCGTGTGGCCGCGTGGCTCGGAAAAGGGATCGAGGACTAGGAGTTCTCGATAGCTTCGGCGATGCGTTCGAGGGTCCGTCGCACGTCGTGGACCTCGTCGCGCAGTTTCCGCATCTCACGGGTGAGTTCCTCGTTGCCGCCGGACTCCTCCTCGCCACGACCGCCCGGACCGCCGCCGGGGCCCATACCGCCGGGGCCGCCACCGCCGCCCGGACCCATGCCGCCGGGACCGCCGGGGCCGCCACCGCCGCCCATCATGCCGCCCATCATCTGGGCGAAGGGATTGCCGCCACCCATGCCGCCGGGGCCGCCACCGCCGCCCATCATCTCTTCGAGTTTCTCCTCGCGGGACATACCCTCGCCGTCGCCCTCGCCCTCGCCTTCCTCGGCGCGCTGCTGGCGGATCTCCTCGACGCGCTCGCGGAAGGACGTCCCTTCGCTCTCTCCTTCGTCGGCCTCGCTCTCGGCCTCGTTCGCCTGGTCTTCGGATTCGTCAGGTTCGTCTGCCATGGGGCGAGGTTCGGAGTCACGATGGAAAAGGGTTGTCGTGTCCCCTAACGCCGACGGCGGACGAGGACCGAGAGACCGGCACCGCAGGCAAAGAGGACCGCGAGGTTGAACGCAGACTGGAAGACCGGCTCGTAGTCCGGCGCGATCCAGATCGAGATCGCCCGCGACGCCGACATGTAGAACCGGACGACGGCGATCAGTGCGAGCAGGAGCAAGACCGCGAACGCCCCCCAGTAGAGGTACGTCGCGGGCGACCGCCCGTCGTCGAGGTCCAGGGCGCCGCCGTCGGCGCGGCCGCCGGACTCGGTCCGCTGTTTCCCCGCGCGGGTTCGTGGTTCGGTGTTCGGTTCGTCCGGTTCGTCGTCCGAGGACTCCGCGTCCGATGTCGTGTCGTTGGCATCAGTCATGTGACCCACCTCTGCGGGCGAGCAGAGCGAGCAGGAGCGCGGCGAGCGCGACACCGACGCCGAAGCCGGGGCCGGCCGCGGTCGTTCGCTCGGCCTCGTCCGGCCGCGGCCGGTCGCCCTCGTCGCCACCGCGGTCACGCTCGAACTCCTCGACCTGGAGGCCGACCTCGCGGCGCGTCTCGTTCACCGAGATAGTCTCCGTCGGGTTCAGGTTGGCCGCGGACGTGGCGGTCGCGACGATGGTCCCGTCCTTCCAGAGCACCGCGTCGAGGTAGTAGTTGTACTCGGACGGGACCGTCAGCGTCGTCGACGGCCGCGCAGTCTGTCCGGAGCCGATTTTGCCGACCCGAACCGTCCGCTCGGCTGCGACGATATTCGAGTCGGCCTGGCGCGCCTGGATTTCGAGGCGCACGTCCTCCGAGGGCTCGGCCCCGGCATTGGTGAGATACGTCGAGACGTTCATCGTCGCGCGGTCCTCGGTGGCGGACTGGACGGCGTACTGGATCGTCGGTACGCGGTCGACGCCAGTCTCGAATCGATGGAAGTCGACGGCCGATTCGGCGTACTCGGGAGTCAACGATTCGACGCCGCTGACGGTCGTTTGGCCTTCCGAGAGGCGCTCACCCTCGCGGTAGACGACGGCGACGAGGCGATAGCCACCCGCTCGGGGGACCGAGAGCGACGCCGGCACCGCCACCTCCCGCTCGCCGGTGACCGTGCCCACGTCGACGCGTTCGGTCGTCGCGACCAGCCCGGACTCGGTACTCACCGCGCGGAACTCCACGGTGACGTTCTCGGAGGGGCCGCCGCGGTGCTGGACGCGCGCTTCCACCTGGAGGGCGACGTTCTCGCCGCCGACCTGTCCGGCGGCGACGGACATCTCACGGAGGGACAGGGCGTCGCGGCGTACGTCCTCCGAGGGCTCGGCCACGGAGCCTGGCGCGAGGACCGCGACGAGTACGGTGACGAGGACCACGGCGACGGCGGCGGCACCGAGCGCCAGTTCGCGCTGCATAGAGACAGGTCACCAGCCCGAAGTAAATGTCTTGTGTGCAATACGTCGCGGCGTGAACGTTCCCCATCACCCGAAGGCACCGAGGCTGGACTGGAGTTCTCGGTCGGTCCCGCCCGCCGTGACCTCGTACCCGACCAGGTCGCGCATATCGACCGCGTACGTGCTTCCCCCGTTGTCGAGCACCAGCACCCGACCCTTGGTCCCGCGGACGGTCCCCGTCAGCACCGTCTCGGCGACCGGCCGGTCCGTCAGGTCGAGACCGTATTCGAAGTCGTCGGTCGAGAGCGGCTCGTAGTCCGCCAGGAAGTCGGCCCAGGCGTCGTCGTCGACCGCCCGGTGGAGCCCCGCGATCTTCGTCGGGACGCGCACCCGGTCCGTCACGTCGGTCGCGATCTCCGCCTCGATCTGCCTGGCGATGCGGCCGTCCGCGACGGTCCGCAGGTGGGCCGCACGGTCGGCGCCCTGCTCGCGCAGGCGCGTCTCCAGCCGCCAGGAACGCGTGACGCCGACCTTGAACGTCGCCGGGGCGAACGCCGCGAGATAGACCGCGTGCTCCTCCCGGCAGGAGGGGAGGGGCAGGTCACAGTCCCCGACACAGCGCGCACAGGCCCACCGGCTCCGGTGGTCGTCACAGTAGGGGGCTGTCGACCGGTCACAGGCGAAGTGACGGCCGTCCTCGACCGTCCCCGCACAGCGGCGCTCGCCGAGCGTGTACGCGAGGTCCGTGCCCGCCACGAGCGATTGGCTGTCGAGGCCGTCCGCGGTCGCGAGCCGGAGCGCCGACTCGTCGGCGGCGTCGTCCGCGCCGGTGTCGTAGCCGACGATCTGCACGCGCGCCGCTAGCGGCGACGGCGTCAAAGGCCTGCCGTTCCAGCGATTCCGGCACGGTCGGGTCGGCCCGCCGTGCGGACGGCCGGTGTGCCGGTCAGTGCTCGTCGAGCAGCACGCGCGTAGCCTTCCGAACCGCGTCGTCGCTGGACTGTTCGGGCTCCCAGCCCAGTGCCGAGAGTTTCTCGATGGAGAGGCGCATCCGCGGCACGTCGCCGACCCAGCCGCGGTCGCCGCCGGTGTACTCGTACTCCGGATCGAGCCCCATCTCGTCGCTCACGATATCGGCGATGGTCGTGACCGACGTGGTCGTGCGCGTCCCGAGGTTGTAGACGTTGAAATCGTCGGGGGCGTGTTCGACGACGTGACACATCGCGTCGATACACTCCTCGATGTGCATGTAGGACTTCTCCTGGCGGCCGTCGCCGAGGATTTCGAGCGTGTCGGGGTTCTCGCGAAGCTTGTGGATGAAATCGGGGATGACGGCACCCTTCTGGAGCCGTGGGCCGACGATGTTGGCGAAGCGGAACACCCACGCGGTCATGTCGTGGCTCTTCGCGTAAACGGAGATGAGTGACTCCTCCCCGAGTTTGCTCGCGCCGTAGATGCTGATGGGTTCGAGGGGCGCGAAGTCCTCCGGCGTCGGCCGCGGTGCCTCGCCGTAGACCGTCGAAGAGGACGTGAAAGCGATGTTGTCGACGCCGACCTCGTCCATCCGCTCGAGCACGTTCTCCGTCAGGTGGTTGTTGAACCGGTACTGCGCCACGTCGTCGCGAGCGGCGTTCTTGTCCGCCGCGAAGTGAAAGACCGCGTCGAGGTCAGCAGTGACGGCATCCTCGGCGACCGACGGGTCCGTGAGGTCGCCCTCGATGAGCGTCACGTCGTCCGGGAGCCATTCGGGGTCGCCGTTCGAGCAGTCGTCGACGACGCGGACCTCGTTGTCCGCCCGGAGACGCTCACAGAGGTGTGAGCCGACGAAGCCCGCACCACCCGTTACCAGCAACCGCTTCCCACTGAGTTCCATGCCGGTAACTGTCAGTGGTCTGTGCAAATACGTTCCGGTTGGCACATACGGCGGGGTTGGTCCCCCTCGGAGCGGTCGATGACAGGGATGTGATTAAGTACTCCCCCCAAATAGTCCGTCATATGAACCGCGGTCATGGCGCGGCCCAGCGCACGACGAGCCGGCGCGCGATGCTGGCGGGCGTCGCCGCAACCGCTGCTGCCGGCGTGGCCGGCTGTCTCCAGGACAACGGCCGGCTCCCGGCGCCAGTGCGTGGCGACCCGGACGCCGACGTGACGGTGATGGCGTTCGAGGACTTCGCGTGTCCCCACTGCCGGGACTACTCGCTGTCGGTCGTCCCGGAGCTTGCAGAGGAGTACTTCGAGCCCGGGGTCGTCCGCTACGAGTTCCACGACTTCCCGATTCCGGTCGCGGACCCGCTCTCCTGGCAGGCGGCCTGTGCGGCCCGAGAGGCCCAGAAACGCGGCGGCGACGGCACCTTCTGGGAGTACGAGCGGCTCCTCTTTCGCAATCAGTCCGAACTCGGCCCACCCACCTTCGAGGCGATCGGGAACGAACTCGACCTCGACGGCGATGCAGTCCGCGAGGCTGCGGTCGAAGAGGCCCACCGCGACACCGTCGAGGCCGACAGAGTGATGGGGCAAAACGAGGGCGTCGAGGGGACACCCGCGGTCTTCGTCGACGGCAAGGCCGTCGAGCCGACCGCTGACGCCATCGGGAGTGCCATCGAGGACGCCCGGTCGCAGTCGTAAGGGCGCACGGGCCACACGTCGCCGACCGTAACGACCTAACCGCGCGGGCGCCGTCTCCCTCGTATGCACTCCACCCCCGAGGTCGCGGTTCTCCGGCTCGGACACCGGCCGGGCCGCGACGAGCGGATGACGACTCACGTCGGCCTGACCGCGCGGGCGCTCGGCGCCGACCGGGTCGTCCTCGCCGGCGACGCGGCGGGCCGGGCCGACACCGTTTGCGACATCACCGACCGCTTCGGCGGCCCCTTCGAGACCGAGACCACCGACGAGTGGCGCCCGCTACTCCGGGACTGGGAGGGAGCCGTCGTCCACCTCACGATGTACGGCGAGGCGGTCCAGGACGTCGAAGCGGACATCCGCGAGCGCCACCGGGAGCGACGCGATCCCGTTCTGGTCGTCGTCGGCGCCGAGAAGGTTCCCTTCGAGGTGTACGAGCGCGCGGACTGGAACGTGGCCGTGACCAGCCAGCCACACTCCGAAATCGCGTCGCTCGCAGTCTTTCTCGACCGCCTGTTCGAGGGCCAGGAACTCGACCGCGAGTGGGAAGACGCCGAGAAGACGGTCGTCCCGCAGGCGACCGGCAAGAAGGTGGTCGATGCCGAGGGTGACAGCGACGCGGAGCGCTAAGCGGGCAGGAACAACCGGAACGGGCGGACGAACCGGGCGACGACCCGGCGGGTGTTGTCCCGGACGAACGCCCACGGGCCGACTTTCGACTCGTCGAGGACCCACGCGTCGCCCTCGCGGTGAACGGTTCCGCTCTGAGCCAGCAGGTCGAGCGTGTCGCGGACCCGCGATTCGGTCATATCACAGGCCTCGGCGAGTTCCGGGACGGTCTTCGGCTCCTCGGACAGTTCGTCGGCGAGCAGTGAGGACAGTTGCACGGAGAGCATCACGTCCCGGCCGTCGAGGTCATCGTCCGTCCCGGTCGGTCGGATACCGGATCGAAGGCTGTGAACGGCGTCGAGAACGATCCAGCCGCCGACAGCGCCACCGACGGCCGCGAGTACTTGATTGTCGCGAGCCACCGCCAGCGCACCGATAGCGAGGAGGACACCCCCGAGAGCGGCCCTAGCGTGCCGAGGGTCGATATCCCCGAACGCGCGCGAGAGGTCGGTGACCTCCGCGAGCAGGACGACCGTGGTGACGAACAGTGCCTGTAGCCAGGTCTGGTCGAAGCCGAACCGGAAGAGGGCGATCATACCGACGGCGAGCAGGAGGTACCGCGGGATGGACCCCTTCCGGAGGGAGGTGGGCAGGGCGGACCCCATACGGGGTGATGTCGGTCGTGGCCCCCCTAAGCTTTCGGTCGCCGATCAGGCACCGAAGGTCTGGACGCCGGTCTCGGCGACCGCGACGACCCGGCCGTCCGCGACGACGAGTTCGGGACCACCCCGGATCCGGACGGGTGCCGCGTTCCGGCGGTCACCGGTCGCGAGGTCGAGTTCGAGGAGGCGGTACGCGTCCCGTTCGTAGTCGAACTCGACGGTAAACACGGTGTCGCCGGCGACGACGGGGTTGGCGTAGGATGACCCCGTTTCGGCCGGCGGTGCGCGGTCCCACAGCAGGTCCCCGCTGGCGACATCGAAGGCCTTGACATGGTCGGAGTAGTCGCTGTAGACCTCCTCGCGGACGACCACTGTGTCGGCGGTGACGGCGCCGAACTCCGGGGTCGGCCGGGCGTACTCCTCGCCGTCGGCGCGGCCTCCCGGGACGTAGTGGTCGAACTCGACGGTCCACTGCACGGTGCCGGAGTCGGCGTCTAACGCGTGGAGGAAGCCGGCGAACCCAGAGACGTAGACCCGACCGTCGCGGTATCTGGGAGCCGTGTACGGCGTCCGGGGGAGCGACTGTCGCCAGTCGACCGACCAGTCGTCGCGGGCGAGCGCAATCAGGCCCTTGTCCGTGCCGTGGAACCGGTGGGTGTTCGACAGCGCCGGTCGGTGACGCGGGTCGACCTCGACCGTCGTCTCCCCGCAGGGGTCGCCGGACCGCGCGTCCATCGCGTAGACGGTGAACGAGTCCTCGCCGCGCCGGCGCAGGAAGACCTGCCCGTCGGCGACGAGCGGGACCGACCCGAAGGCGCCGGACTCGACCGTCTCCCGCCAGACCGTGCTCCCGTCGGCGAGCGCGACCGCCGCGACGCCGGCCTCGCTCCGGACGAACGCCAGGTCACCGGCGACGACGACGCCGTGCGGACTCGACCCACAGCAGAGTTCGGCCGTCCGCCAGCGCTCCTCGCCCGTCGCCAGCGAGAACGCACGGATGCGGCTGCGCGAGTTTACCTGCTCGTCGACCTCGGGGAGCAGGATGGTCCCGTTGGCGACCAGCGGGTGCCCGAAACGGGTTCGGTCGCGGTCGACGGTCCACGACGGGTCGAGACTCGCGGGTGCTACGTCCGCCGGCGCGTGGCCGGTGTTGGCGAGGTCGTAGCCCGGCATCGGCCAGCCGTCGTCGGGGACGGAGAGCGGAGGCGAGTCACAGTCCTCCCGGGCCGCGGCGAACGAGACATCGAACCCGGCGCCGGCGAACGCGCCGAGGCCCGTGCCCGCGACACCGCTAGCGCCGGCGGCCGCGAGCACCTGCCGGCGTGAGAACTCCTGGTCGGCGTTCCCGGTCCGTCCGTCGGCAGACGGCCGGCTCTCGGTGGCGGGGGGAGGGTCGTTCATGGGCGGCGTTTCGCCGACAGTCCGGCCGGGTGAAACTAATCCCTTGTGGCGTGTGCGGGGTCGCATCCGGTGGGTTTAAACGACTCACGCCCGGACCAACAGGCAATGGCTTTTGAGGAACTCCTGGAGGACCCGGTGATACAGAAGTACCTCCACGAGCTGGTCGGTCCGAAGGGGATGCCGGTCGCCGCCGCGCCGCCGGACGGCGAGGTGACCGACGAGGAGCTCGCCGAGGAGCTCGGGCTCGAACTCAACGACGTGCGACGGGCCCTGTTCATCCTCTACGAGAACGATCTGGCGAAATACCGACGGCTCCGCGACGAGGACTCCGGGTGGCTCACGTACCTGTGGACCTTCGAGTACGACAAGATCCCGGAGAAACTGGAAGAGGAGATGTATCGCCTGCTGGACGCCCTGGAGGAACGCGAGGAGTACGAGACGAACAACGAGTTCTACCTCTGTGAGGTGTGTGGCATCCGCTTCGAGTTCGACGAGGCGATGGACTTCGGGTTCGAGTGTCCGGAGTGTGGCTCGCCGGTCGACGCCATGGAGAACACGGGACTCGTCGACGCCATGGACGACCGCATCGCGGACCTCCGCGACGAACTGAACGTGGACCGAGAGACCGAAGCCTGATGGTCATCCTCGCTTCGAAAGTGTACGTCGAGGGCGACGCCCGCGACCGTACACTCGACGGCCTCCGGTCGATGGTCGCCGACGACGTGGGCGATCTGGACGTTGACTTCCAGATCGGATTGCGCGACGACGGGTTCCCCACCGTCACCGTCGACGGCCCTGACGCGACGGCGGCCCGGAACCTCCTCGAAGAGCGCTGGGGCGCGATCACGCCGACGTTCGAGGCCGGCGAAACCTACGTCGGGACGCTCGAATCCTGGGACGACGAGGGGTTCGTGCTGGACGCCGGCCAGCGCGTCCGGATTCCGGCCGCCGAAATCGGGCTGGGACAGGGGACGCCCACGCAGATTCGCCAGCGGTTCGGCCTGGTCCAGCACGTCCCGCTTCGGTTCGTGTGGGGCGATACGCCGCGGCTTGCCGACGACGAGCGCGACCGCCTCTACGACTGGCGGCGTGGCGAGGGTCGCGTGAACGTCAACAGCGCGACCCGGTCGGAGATACGGGCGACGGTCAACCGCGCCGGCCACGCCGACGACATCGTGACCGTCGAACGGCTCGGTCTGCTGGAGGGGAGCATCGTCTGCAAGGAGGGTACCGACCCGCCGGGACTGCTCGCCAGCATCGGCGAGTACCTCCCATCGGAACTGCTCGCAGTCGTTCCCTGAGATGAAACGAAGGCACCTCGCCGCCGGCGCGCTGCTCCTGGTCGTCGCCCTCGCCGGGTGTGGGTCCGTCCTCGGCCCGGGCGACCCCGATCCCGAGAAGATCAACCGTAACGTCACGTACGACTGGGAGACCGACCGGAACGTCAGTATCGTGCTGAACGGATCCGAGTACCGGTCGGTCTGGCGCGTCCACAACCAGTCCGAGATCGAGTTCTACGGCCGCGACGCGCTCGGCACCGAGAGCAACCTCGAACTCGAGGGCGTGAAGTTCCGGTTCCGCAACGGGACGGTGACGAACGTCTCCGCGGACAACATCACCTACCAGCGGAAGCGAACGACCGTCGAACTGCCGGCACGCTACGGGCAGATCGCGTTCGCCGAGCCCCGGCAGGGCAAACAGTTCGCGACGCCGACGTTCGTCGACGGCACCTACGAGGTGACGCTCCCGGAGGGTGCCCGCGTCGGACTGCCGATCCTCTCGCAGGTGCGCCCGCGGGGCTACGAGGCGGCCCGCGAGGACGGCCAGGTCACGCTCACCTGGGACGACGTCACCTCGCAGTCGCTCTCGATCAGATACTACCTGGCGCGTGACCTGCTGATATTCGGTGGCCTGTTCGCCCTCCTGGTCGTCGCGGGCGGGGGCGGAGCGCTCTACTACCTCCGGCAGATTCGTGCCCTCGAATCTCGGCGCGAGGAGGTGGGGCTCGACGTCGACACCGACGACGACGAGTTCGACGACGGCCCGCCGCCGGGGATGGGCTGAGGGGCGACGCAGGACCCCGCAGCGGCTCGTGCGGCTTCGGCGCTCGTAGCGCCCGCAATCACTAACAGCCCGCGTCCCCTCGAACGGGTCGATGCCCCTGCTGATCGACATCCGGAAACTGCGCGTCATCAACGTCCTGATGGAGAACGGCGCGGGGAACGTCGCGGAGTCGCTCGAATCGCTCGCCGGCGTCTCCGCGGACGTGGCCGTCAAGAGCCTCTCGATGGTCGATCCGGGGGACATTCCCGACGACATCGGGGACGAGTACCTCTACTCCGCGAGCGTCCAGCTCACCGAGCCACCCTACGGCTCCTTCATCATGACCTTCGGCCGGGAGACGGCGCGCAACATCGCCGCCCACATGACCGGCAACGAGGTCGAGGGCGAGCTCACGCAGTTTCACGAGAGCGCACTCCAGGAGATGTGTAACATCTTCACCTCGGGATTCATCGACGGGATCGCCAACACGCTCCGTCGGTCCATCGACATGGGAACGCCGGAACTGCAGTCGGGGCGCGGTCGCGACCTGATGACCGAGCACCTCTCGCACATCAGCCACGAGTCGCTGGCAGTCGTGCTTGACTCCCAGGTGGACGTGTCCGACCCGGATCGCGCCTTCCAGGTCCGCATCTTCCTGATTCCCGACCCCGGTGCCTTCGTCCACCTGCTCGACCACCTCGACATGGACGAGGTCCGGACGGCGGAGCCGGAACTGGACGCGTTCTGACCGGGCGGTCGGCGTGTGGCGACGACCGTCCCGGTCGACAGTTGTGGGACTTTTAGGCACCGAACGCGTACGGGGGGTATGCGCGTCGCGCTGGTCACGGTCGGGGACGAGTTGCTCTCGGGGGACACGGTCAACACGAACGCCGCGTGGCTCGGCGAACGCCTGGCCGACCGGGGCGTGACCATCGAGCGGACGACGGTCGTCCCCGACAGGGTCGGGGACATCGCCCGCGTCGTCAACGAGTACCGGGCGGACTACGACGCGGTGATCGTCACCGGCGGCCTCGGCCCGACCCACGACGACGTGACGATGGCCGGCGTCGCAGCCGCGTTCGGCCGCGAGCTTGTCCGGAGCGAAGCCGTCCTCGAGTGGCTCGAATCCGAAGGGGGATACGCCCGCGAGGACCTCACCGAGGGGACCGCACACATCCCGGAGGGCGCGGACCCGCTACACAACGAGGCGGGCGTCGCTCCCGGCTGTGTGCTGGACTCGGTGTACGTCCTCCCCGGCGTTCCCGACGAGATGAAGGCGATGTTCGAGGGAATCGCGGACCGGTTCGAGGGGACCAGACGGTACACGGAGACGGTCGCGGTCGACGAACCGGAGAGCGCGATGCTCGACCGACTGCGGGACCTGCGCGAGGAGTTCGGCGTCAAGGTGGGGAGCTATCCCGGCGAGACCGTCCGAATCAAGGTAGAGGGGACCGACGAGTCGGTCGTCGCGGACGCGGCGGCGTGGCTCCGGGAACGAGTCGAAGCGCCCGAAGAGTGACGCTTCAGCGGTAGAAGTAGGCGATCCAGGCGGCGACGAGGATCAGGCTGACCAGCCCGATCAGCGCGCCGGCGTTGTTGATGACGCCCGTCTGCACACCTGCACCGGTCGCGTTGCCCGCTGCCTCGGCGAGTACGACGCTCATACACCGGCGTTCCCCCCGCTGTGGCATAAGCGTCCCGGACTGCGCTCGCGAGCGCTCCGCCGGTCCCGCCACACGGCGGTCCCGGACGGCTTTTGAGTGTGCCGCGAGTACCACCGACCAATGCGAACGGTCGGGGTCGTCGTCAATCCAATCGCCGGGATGGGCGGTCGCGTCGGACTCAAAGGTACCGACGGGAAAGTCGAGGAGGCCCGCGCCCGCGGTGCGGAACCGCGAGCGCCCGAGCGGGCAGTGACAGCGCTTCGGCGCGTCCACGAACTCGCGCCCGAAACCGGAGTTCTCGCGTACGGCGGCCGGATGGGTGCCGAGGAGGCACGCGAGGCGGGGTTCGAGCCGACGGTCGTCGGCGGCCCCGACAGCGGCGAGACGACGGCTGCGGACACGCGCGCGGCGGTTCGTGCGTTCGTCGACCGCGGCGTGGACGTGATCCTCTTCGTCGGCGGGGACGGAACGGCCGTTGACGTGACCGAGACGCTCGACGAACTCGACGACGAAACGCCCGTCATCGGCGTCCCCGCGGGCGTGAAGGTCTACTCGGAAGTGTTCGGCGTCACGCCGCGGGCCGCGGGCGGCATCGCAGTGCGGTTCGAGGAGACCGAACGCGCCGAGGTCAACGACATCGACGAGGACCAGTACCGCGAGGGGGAGGTCCACACCGAACTCCGGGGGGTCGTGAACGTCCCCGTGGCCGACGAACGCCAGTCGAGCAAGCAGTTGGGCGGGGGCACCGTCGAGAGCCTCGCGGAGGGCGTCGCCCGCGAGGCCCGTGACGGTGTGACGTACGTCCTCGGGCCGGGGAGCACCGTCGGGGCGGTCAAGGAGGCGCTGGGCTTTTCGGGGACCGCGCTGGGCGTCGACGTGTGGCGCGACGGCGAGGTCCTGGTCGCGGACGCAGCGGAATCGGACATCCTGGCGGCGCTCGGCGACGAGAACGTCATCGTCGTCTCGCCCATCGGCGGCCAGGGGTTCGTCTTCGGCCGCGGGAACCAGCAGCTCTCCCCGGCGGTCGTTCGCCAGTGCGAGGTCGAGGTCGTGGCCTCGAAGCGGAAGCTCGACGACCTGGGGACGCTCCGGGTCGATACAGGCGACCCCGACCTGGACGAGGAACTGCGTGGCTGGCTCCAGGTACGGGTCGGCCGCTACGAGCGCCGACTGATGAAAGTGGTCTGAGGGGCTGGGACGTGACCGGGGGACCGGCCGCGTGGGGCGGTTATCTGACGAACGTGGTATAATATTCTCACGCAAGTTATATGGTGTATAGACAGGATTAAGGGAGCGCGAGTCTGAAAAAGGGCATATGGAAACCCGGAAGGTGCAACGACTCGGTCCGTCGACGCTCGCGATGACCCTTCCCGCGGAGTGGGCCTCCGAGCACAACGTCGAGAAAGGAGACGAAGTGTCGCTACGGATCGGCGGCAAAGGGACGCTGACGGTGATGCCCGAATCGGTACAGACCGAAGAGTCCGAAGCGATCATCTACGCGGAGGACCTCGATGCGGCTTCGGTCGAGCGCGCCATCGTCGCACAGTACGTCCTCGGCCGGCGCATTATCCACGTCGAGGCCGGCGAGGACGGGACGCTCAAGAGCGAACACATCAACGCCGTCTACAACGCGGAGACGCAGTTGATGGGTCTGGGGGTCATCGAGGAGACGCCCGAGCGCATCGCCATCCGCTGTTCGGTCGACCCCGAGGACTTCACGCTCGACAACCTGCTCGAACGCCTCGAATCGACCGGGTCGACGATGCGCAACGAGGCCGTGAAGGCGCTGGCCCACGGCAATCCCGACCTCGCACAGCGCGCACTCAACCGGGAGCGACAGGCCAACAAGATATTCGTTCTCCTCCTGCGACTGATCTTCACCGCCTACCAGAACCCGAACCTCGCGCGGGCCGTCGGACTGGACAACGGCTTCCCGCTCATCGGCTACCGCTCCATCGCGAAGAACCTCGAACTGACCGCCGACAACGCCGAGGACATCGCCGAGATCGTCCTCGAAACCGAGGGCCACACCCTGAACGTGGAGTCCTCGACGATGCGGCGCATCCGCGAGTTCACGGACCAGGTCAACGAGATCACCGAGATGGCGGTCGAAGCGGCGGTCGAGCGGGACTACGACACCGCCATCGCCGTCCGCGAGAAGTTCGCGGAGATCGGCGACACCGAACAGGAGATCCTCAGCGACCTCCCCGAGATGGAAAACGAGGAACTGCTCCGTGTCCGCGAGGTACTGGTCAGCCTCCAGCAGACCGCACAGTACGCGGTCCGCAACGCCGAGATCGCGACGAACCTCGCGCTCAACGAGGAGTCCGTCCACACGGAGATCCAGTAGCTCACGGAGACAGCGGCACTGCGCCGGGCGAGCGGCCATCGCCGCGGCGCGAGAACTGCGGTACCGGTCGGACCCGGGTCAGTCGGCAGCGGCCGGGTCCACGTCCCCCTCGGCGCCCGCGCCGCCGTCGGTCTTTTCGACCGTGAGCGGGTTGCGGCGCGCGATGGTACAGTCGAAGGCCGGATGTTCCGCGAAGTGCCGGACGAGCATGTGCCGGCGCGAACCGGTGATCCCCGTCCGACTGACCTCGTCCGCGGTGAACTCATCCGGGAGGCGCTCGAACAGGCGTTGCACCTGCTCGAAGTCGTCGAACACCTTGGTGTTTCCCGCCGAGTCGGCACTGCGGCGTGAGACGACGTACTTGCCGTCTTCACGGTGCTCCCCGGCCGTGTGCAGGAACTCGCGCTTGTGGGTCATCGCGTCGCCCAGCGCGTCCTGCAGGTCACGTGCCTGCTCGCGGGACAGCGATACCGTCCGTCCGTCGATTGTTACTTCGATCGATTCTCCGTTCGTCATTACCCTCACCCCAGATGCGTTGTTGTTGTTCCCCTCAGAGGGGAAGAACGCGATCAGGAGCGCGACCACTCCGTGTCATGCAACCCCACGTTCCGGACCCCGCACTTTAACCCTACTTCCGGACTGAGAGGGTGCTTTAAGTCAGGGCAGAAATTGCCGGTGTTCGATCCACCCTGCCGGTCGACGAAACGAAGTCGTCCGGCAATCATCCGATGAGGCCGGCGTCGTCGGTCCGGGTCGGTCGGTCCGGGCCGAGCGGCCCGTCGGTTGGGGTGTCGGTGGGCGTCGGGGTGGGCACCGGGATGGGCGTCGGCGTCCCGGTCGTCGAATCGCGCTCGTCGGTCGTGGTCCCGTCCGGGGTTTCCGCATCACCGGTTCCGTGTCCCCATCGCCGGAACCGTCAACGGAGGCGTTCGCCTCGTTTTCTGTACCGAAGACATCCGTCTCGACGCGCTCCTCGTAATCGAGGGATTCGACGGGGAGTTCGATCTCGCCGACGGTCCGGTCGGTTCGAATGAACTAAGTAGGCAGTGTGGATAGCGTGGGCCAATGGCAGACACCGCTTCGTGGACGGACAAGTCGCTCGGTCTCGGGTTGCTGTTCGGGCTCCTCGGCGTCGCGGGCGCGGTCGTCATGTACGTCGCCGCGGCCGACCAGTTGACCGCGGGCTGGGGTTTCGCCCTCGCCATGCTGTTCGGCGGGCTCTCGGTCGCGGCCATCCACGCCTTTTCGTGATCGGCCACCGACCGCCGCGGGGGACCGACGGACAGTCGAGTCGTTAGATTTGCCATAAACGAACCGTTTTAACTTCGGACCACCTATGACAACTATGGCCGATTTCAGTGAAGAGGAGGAGCGGATTCTCGACCACCTCCGGGACCAGGTCGCCGGGGACGAGGCGTACGTCCGCGCGCGAAATATCGCCGAACAGATCGGGCTCTCGGCAAAACAGGTCGGCGCCCGCCTGCCCCGACTGGCCGAGAAATCCGACGACGTCGAGATCGAGAAGTGGGGCCGCGCCCGGTCGACGACCTGGCGCGTGACGCGCAGTTGACGCGCGCTGCGCGCGTCGAACCGAGCCGGACGCTTTTTTGATGCGGGTCACGAAGGGGTAGATATGACAGTCCGGGTCGAGCGGACGTTCGAGTTGCCGGCCGAGCCCGACCGCGTGTGGGCGTTCATCGCGGACCCGGAGAAACGAGCCCGCCCCATCAGCGTCGTGGACGACTTCGAACAACACGACGAGCACTCTGCCACCTGGTTCGTCAAGCTCCCCATCCCCGTCATCAACCGCCACGTCAAGGTCGAGACCGAGGACATCGAGTTCGAGCCGCCGACCCACGTGAAGTTCGTCGGGAAGTCCAAGGTGATGCGCGTCGTCGGCGAGCACACCCTCGAAGCCGTCGACGGCGGGACGCGCGTGACCAACAGTTTCGTCGTCGACGGCAAGCTCCCGGGCGTCGAGCGGTTCTTCAAGCGCAACATGGACGCCGAACTCAAGAACGTCGAGAACGCGATGCTCGAAGACCTCGGCCTCGAAGCCCGATGAAGCTCGCGCTCGCACAGCTCTCGATTGCGCCCGCCGACGTGGAGGCGAACGTCGACCGGGCAGTCGACGCCATCACCCGAGCCGCCGCGGATGGCGCCGACCTCGTTGCCCTCCCCGAGTTGTTCACGGTCGGCTACTTCGCGTTCGACGCCTACGCCCGGACCGCAGAGCCGCTCGGCGGGCCGACGCTCCGCCGGATCGCGGATGCGGCCGCCGAGCACGGCGTCGCCGTCGTCGCCGGGAGCATCGTCGAGGACCTCGACGCCACGGCCACGGAGACGGACACGGACGTGCCGGCAGAGGGGGGACTCGCCAACACGAGCGTCGTCTTCGGCCCGAGCGGCGACCGGTTGGCGGTGTACCGGAAGCGACACCTGTTCGGCTACGACTCCGCCGAAGCGGAGCTACTGACGCCCGGGGACTCACCCGGCCTTTTCGAGTTCGGGGGGTTCACCGTGGGGGTGACGACCTGTTACGACCTGCGGTTCCCCGAGCAGTACCGGCGGCTGGTCGATGCGGGCGCGACCCTCGTGGTCGTGCCGAGCGCCTGGCCGTACCCGCGAGTCGAACACTGGACCCTGCTCCCGCGTGCGCGGGCCGTGGAGAACCAGTGTTACGTCGCGACGGTCAACGGGAGCGGGGCGTTCGACGAAGCGACGTTGCTCGGGCGGTCGACGGCCTACGACCCGTGGGGGACGGTCCTGGCGAGTTCCGGCGACGATCCGGCGCTGGTCACCGCGACGGCCGACCCCGAGCGCGTGACCGAAGTGCGGGAGACGTTCCCCGCGCTGGCGGACAGACGCTCGTAGAACCCGAATGTTCCGACCGAACCTTTCTTGAGTCGGCGTCCGCAATAGGGTGATGCCGGCACAGGCGCTTTTCACGTCGCAGCCGGCACATCAGGACGCACCCGCCTCGCTGCTCGGCCACCGCCGTCGCTCGCCCGAGGAGGCTGTCCGGACAGCCACCTCCGGCCCGTCGGTGCCGTGAGGAACGTCGGCTCACGGCACCGCATACTCCCACTCGCTACTGCTTCCAGTCCCGACCGCCGTCTCCATCACACGGTGAACGGTCGATTTCGTACCGCAGTGGCACGAACCAACATCGTATGCAACAGGACAGGCGGCAGGTCATCCGGCTCGGCGGGGCAGCACTCCTGGGTGCCATCGCAGGGTGTAGCGGTGGAACCGGCGGCGAGACGACGAGCTACACCTTCGAGTCGGCCGGGGCCTACGAGTACTACTGTTCGATCCACGGTCAGGGGCGTATGTTTGGGGTCGTACTGGTCGGGGGCGCGACGAAACCGGGGCCCTTGCCCTGCGAGTGATCAGGCTGCATCGGTGTCGATTTCGCCCTTGACCGCGGCCGCGTCGAAGCGGTGGTCGGGCCTGACACGGACGAAATCGAGGAACTCGCGGGCGGCGAGCAGGTCGGCGGGCGGGTACGCGGTACGGGCGGCGGTCACGGCGGTCCGTGCGCCGACGAGCGGCGCGAGCGCGGCCAGCCCGCAGGCGAGGTCGTAGGCGCGGGCGTCGGCCAGTCGCGCCTCCCGGAGGGTCGTCGCGTCGATGAAATAGAGGGTGGCGTCGGCGACGAGGACGTTCTCCTCGCGGAGGTCGCCATGCGCGATGCCGGCGTCGTGCATCGTCGCGAGAGCGGCGAACAGCTCCGGTGCGAGCATCCGCACGCAGTCCGGGTCGAGTTCCCCGAGCGTGTCGAACGCTGGAAGGTACTCGAAGACCGCGACGCCGAGGCCGTCCACGGAGAACGCCTCGACGGGTTCGGGCGCGTTGAGGCCCAGGTCGCGAATCCGTTCGGTCGCGGCGAGTTCGCGGTCGGCCATCGCCGCCGGCGTCCGCACGTGCTCGAAAAACCCCTGCGTACCGCTGGCGAGGGCACCGAGGTTCCGGCTGGCCGTCAGCAACCCGTGGACGAGCGCGTTTTGCTCCGAGACGACCTTGACGAACAGCTCGTCGTCGACGACCAGCGGGGTCGACAGCCAGTTGTCGGCCTCCAGCGGCTCGACGCGGGCCGGGTCGCAGTCGTGGCGGGCGGCTACCGTCTCGACGACCCGCTCCAGGCGCTCCGGGGGCAGGCGACCACGGAGGTAGGTTCGGAGGGGCACTTCCTGTAATACTATTAGCAAGTATCAAAGCTTTTCGGACGAGTCGACACGTCCAAGGCGTCGCCGGCCGGGGTACGGGTATGGGCACGCCACGCGACTCGCGTGAGGACCAGGTCGCCGACGTCGTCGACCGGCTGCACGAGGAGTACCCGGACACGACCATCTCGCTGGAGTTCTCGAACCGGTTGGAGCTTCTGATCGCGGTGATCCTCTCGGCGCAGTGTACCGACGAACGGGTCAACACGGTCACTGCGGACCTCTTCGAGAAGTACGACGGCCCAGAGGACTACGCGGCCGTCGACCAGGACGAACTCGCCGAGGACCTGAACTCGGTGACCTACTACAACAACAAGGCCGGCTACATCAGGGAGGCCTGTACGAAGATGATCGAGGACCACGACGGGGAGGTCCCGGACACGATGAGCGAACTCACTGACCTCCCCGGCGTCGGCCGAAAGACCGCGAACGTGGTCCTCCAGCACGGCCACGACGTGGTCGAGGGGATCGTCGTCGACACGCACGTCCAGCGGCTGACCCGGCGGCTCGGCATCACCGAGGAAAAGCGGCCCGAGGCCATCGAAGAGGACCTGATGCCGGTCGTCCCCGAGTCGGAGTGGCAGGACTTCACCCACCTCATGATCAGTCACGGCCGCGCGGTCTGTTCGGCGCGCAACCCCGACTGCGGGGAGTGCGTGGTCGAGGACCTGTGTCCCTCCTCGAAACTGGACCACGGCACCGACCTGGCGAGCGGCGAGGCCTGGTGAGGGTGTAAGGGGTGTGGCGAGCGCCGTGAGTACTCGCCGCCCTCAGATCGGCCGGTATTTCAGGAAGTAGCGGACGACCCCGACGAGGTAGGCGAGAATCCAGAAGAAGGTGTAACCGAAGACGCCGATGCGGAGGCGACGGCGCCAGAACTGCATCCGCTCGGACCCGATCTCGTCGAGCAACACGTCCTCGTCGTAGTCGTAGTAGAGGTCGTGTTCCCACTTGGCGCGGAAGATGCGGACGATACCGGTGCCGCCGAAGGCGAGCATCGCGTACGCCTGGAGGCCGAGGAAGGCGTGAAGCGCGGCGGCGCCGGAGAGTTGCTGGGTCAGTCGCGGGATCATCCACGTCACCATGGGAACGGTCGTCAGGGTCAGCCCGGTGAGGATGAACTTCAGGTGGTGTGTGAGCACGCCCCAGGTGACCTTCTCGGCGTCGATCATGATCCACGCGCCGTACAGGAAACAGGGGAAACTCAGGGTGACAGCCAGGACGACGACGGTCGCGGTCGCGCCCTCCGAGAGGCCGAGCATGATCGCGCTAGGGACAGGGCAGGCTTGAGGGTGCCGGAAGGCGGTGACGGACCCATCCCTCAGCGGCGACCGCAACCGTCACCCTAACGGGACCTGCGACCCTATAGGGGCACAATGGTTGACGCCTCCGACGAGGACGCGGCCGCGGATCGACGCGAGGGCGCGGCGACCGAGTCCACGGAGCGCGAGGACGCGAGCCCCGACGGGACCGAGGCGGGCGCGACCGCCGAGACAGCGGAAACGCCGGCCCCCGGCGAGGCCGAGGAAGTCACCACTGAAGAACTGCGTGCGGAGGTCGAGGCGAAGTACGACTTCGAGAACTTCGGCCCCGACCAGATGGAGGAGATGAGCGCCGACGAGTGGGAGGCCGCGTTCGACCCCGACACCTGGATCACGGGCGACGAACTCCTCGGGCGGGTGGAGGCGGACCTCAAACGGCGCGTGCTCGACCGGGACGTGTTCGCGCGGATCGAGCGCGTCGACGGCCGGATCGTCGCCTACTCCGACGAGGGATACGCGGTCGTCTACCCTGACGGCAGTATCGAGGGGCGCGGGACCGTCCTCAGGGACGTGAAACCGAGCGTCGCGCTGTGTTCGATGGAGTCCTACGACGCCCCCGAGATGCCCGACGGCGATCTCCTTCCCGAACCGCAGGAGGTGCCCGAGGGGAGCGGCGAACTCGGGAACCTCATGTTACAGGTGATCGGCGGCATCCAGTTGCTCGCCGGGATCGGGCTGATCGGCGCGTTCGTCGTGACGGACCTGAACATCGTGGGCCTGATCGGCGGGCTCGGCTTCCTGACCATCGGACTGATCCTCTTTACCGTCGTCGCGAACGCCAGGCTCTCGGACCGCTTTCGCGCGGAGGAGTACCGCAATCGCCTGCGTGCGATCGGGCTGGAATCGGGCGAACGCCCGGACTTCGTCCCCATCGAGGACGGCCGCTTCGTCGGGGACGCGGCCGCGGATGCGGACGGCGGCGACTCCGGCCAGCCGGTGACCTCGGGAGAGTCGGCGGTGGACGAAAACGAAGACGATGCGGCCGCCGAGACGGACGATGCAGCAGGCGGCGACGAGGGGGATATCGCGGACCGCGAGGGCTGAGTTCGAGGGTGCGTCCGGGCCCCGGACGAGCGGCCGAGCGGCCGGAGCCGCAAACGGCGGTTCGGGAGTACAGTGCCGTTCCTGCCGGCGTATTCGGTGGGTTTATCAAAAGGCAGTCCTGAGTTTCGGATGTATATGAACAGGCGGGACTTTCTCCGGACAGCCGGCGGGGCTGCCGGCGGGACCGCCGCCGTGTCAGCCAGCACAGGCACCGCCGCAGCCGCCGAGAGCGGCGGCGGTGGTGGTGGTGGCGGCGGCGGTGGAAAGCCGGACCTCGGCGGCTACCTCGACGGTGTCGGGAACTACAACGGCAACGTCCAGGATATGACCGGCCAGGACGAGGTGACGGTCGAGGTCGGCGTCGACAACGGCGGCCAGCCCTACGGGTTCGGTCCGCCGGCTGTCCACGTCTCGAAGGGAACGACGGTCAAGTTCGAGTGGACCGGCGAAGGTGGCGGCCACAACGTTATCGCCGAGAACGGTGCGTTCGACTCAGGGTCGGCGGTCGCGTCGGCCGGCGTCAACTTCGAGCACACCTTCGAGGAGGGCGGCGTCTTCAACTACTACTGTGCGCCGCACAAGAGCCTCGGGATGAAAGGCTCGATCGTCGTCGGCCAGCCCGGCGCGGACTTCGAGACGGTCGCGGCCGGCGGTAACCAGAACACGCCGCTGAACCCCGAACACATGGGCGTGCCCTTCCAGGCCCACTACGTCGGGATCGCGACGGTCCTGATGATGGTCGTCTCCCTGATCTTCACGTTCTTCCTGCTGAAGTACGGCGAGTCGGCCCACAGCAAAGGAGGGAACGACTGATGTCCTCGGAAGGCAGCAGTTACGGGGACATCCACCGCTACGAGCCGCCGCGTGAGAGCACGGCGGCGGCACTGGCGATCGTCCTCCTGACGGTCATCGAGGTCGTGTTCGTCGGGCTGTTCACGTACGGACTGATCTCCGGCTGGGGCCTGACGGAACTGGGTAACATGTTCCTGGGCGGCCTGCTGGCCGCGATCTTCATCGACCTGGCGTTCATCATGCTCCTGTACCGCAAGGAGTTCCTCCCTGACGTGATGATCGTCAAGAAACGCCGCCGGAAGTGGGAGGACCTCTACATCCGCGAGGACGACGTGGAAGGACAGAAGTTCGTCGAAGACCCCTGGGACGGCGTCAAGCGGGCGCTGTACCCCTACTACAAGAAATAATATGCCACTTGATGAAGACAAATACCCGAGCGAAACCGGCCGGCGACGCTTCGTGAAAGGCGTCGTCGGCAGTGCAGCGTTGGCGGGCGTCGGCACCGGTGGTGCCGCGGCGCTCGACACAGTGACCAGACCCTCCGGTGTCGGTGGCGGGATCACGCAGTTCATGGGCGTCGAAAACACCGCCGGGCCCGCACCGCGCGGGATGCCGATCGTCCCGATCACCATCGACTCCGAGGGCGCACTCAAGGGCGTCTGGCCCGAGGTGAAAGAGGTGGAACAGCAGGGTCGGACCGTCAAGCTCGCGGAGAGCGATATCGGCGGGACGACCTACTCCTCGACGTGGTTCCAGTACTGCGGGATTCAGAACTACACGGGCATCCAGCCCGAACCCGAGGCCGACGTGACGAACTTCTTCCGTGCCGCGTCCGGCCCGCCGGCTGGTCTCAGCTGGCAGTCCGAGGCCAAAGAGCCCGGAGACAAGATGTTCGTCGAGGACTTCGACGACTACCAGGACTGGGGTAACGGCATCGGTCAGTCCGGGCTGGGCAAGCCGGCAATCACGAACTGGCGGTCCGACGCCGAGGACGCCTCGAACATCCCCGTCCAGGTCGTCCGGAGTCCGGAGGTCTCGAAGGTTATCAACGGCGAAGGCAGATACAGCGACGTCCCTGACAGCGTGCGGAACTTCTACGAGGCGGCGACCGAACAGGACTTCATCGCCTGGATGAACAAGTGTACGCACTTCTGCTGTGTGCCCCAGTTCAAGGCGTACGAGGGAAGTGCTAAGTTCGACGCGGAGAATGAAGTGTACTGTCAGTGCCACCAGTCGGTGTACGACCCGTTCAGTCCGGTGAGCAAGTCCTTCGTCGCACTACCGCGGCCGGAGGAGTGATACAATGAGTCTCGAAAAGAAAGACGAACACGATCACGAAGGGTGGATGGAGACCCGCGACCTGACGGTCGTCGAGGAGCGGTACCTCGGCATCCTGATGTGGCTCGACAAGCGGTTTCGGTTGGTCGACTACCTGGAGCTGCTGGAGGACCTGTACTACAAGGTCAACATGCAGATGCCGAAGAGCCACACTGAGCAGTACGGGCTCGACAACAAGTTCTGGTACTGGTACCCGCTGTACGCGCTGGGGTCGTTCTCGACATTAGCGTACATCGTCGCGGCAATATCCGGCGCTTTGCTCGGGTTCTACTACGCTCCGGCGGCAGCCGGGGCGTCGGGGAACCCGACGGTCGCCTACGAACAGCTGGAGCTGATCATGACCCAGCTCAACTTCGGGTTCATGCTCCGGTCGATCCACCGGTGGTCGGCACAGGTGATGACGGCGGCCGTGTTCCTGCACATGCTGCGGGTCTACTTCACGGGCGCGTACAAGGAACCCCGTGAGCTGAACTGGATCATCGGCATCGTGCTGATCAGCCTGACGATGGTCTTCGGATACACGGGGTACCTGCTCCCGTGGGACCAGCTGGCCTACTGGGCCGGCACCATCGGCGTCAACATGGCCCTCTCCATCCCGCTGGCCGGCGAGTGGGTCGCCCAGCTGATGTTCGGCGGGTTCACGCTGACGCAGGCCACGCTGCAGCGGATGTACATCCTGCACGTGTTCTTCCTGCCCTTTATCGTGACTCTGCTGATCGCGGTCCACATCGGCATCGTCTGGATGCAGGGCATCGCGGAACCACACTAACACAATGACCGAGGACAACACCAACTCCGAGACGGCGACCGACGGTGGTCCCGCGAGCGAAGCGAGCGGGGCCTCGTCAGAGCTACGCTCTGACGGTGGCGAGGAAGTCACCGACGGCGGGACGGGCATCGTCCCGCCGGACGACGAGACCCCGACCTGGAGCGAGCGCAAGGAGCGCACCCAGGGGCTCTCCCGGCTGACCTACGAGTACTTCGAGCGCGCACGCCGCGAGGACCAGGACCTGCGCCAGGAGTCCAGCTACGTCGAGCGCGACGTGCTTGGCTTCCCGGCCTGGCCCCACGAGATGATCCGCAACCTCGCGCTGTCGAGTTTCTTCGTCGGGATGATCATCTTCCTGTCGGCGACGCTGCCGCCCCACCTGGGCGCGCCGGCGAACGCCTCGAAGACCCCGGCGGTCATCCTGCCGGACTGGTACCTCTACTGGTCCTTTGGCCTGCTCAAGCTCGGTCCGCTGAACCCCGAGCTGAGCCTGCTGGGCGGCGCGAAGCTCATGGCCGACCAGACCTACGGTGTCCTGGCGAACCTGGTGATCGTCGGCATCATCGCCATCGTGCCCTTCCTGAACAAGGGTGCGGCCCGGCGGCCGGTCGAACAGCCCTTCTGGGCGTCGGTCGGCGTCTTCGGCGTCGTGTTCGCGTTCACCATCGCAGTGCTGTCGGTGAAGAACCTGATGCCGATGGGGTCGGCGCTGCTGCTCGACCTGACCTTCCTGTTGCCATTCGTGGCAGGGTTCATCAGCTACGCCATCCTCAAGTCGATGCGCGAGGGATACATGTTCACCCTCAACCGCCGGTACTACCGGCTCCGGCCGCCGAAGTAACGCGCGCCCACCGTTTCGTCGCAGTGCTACTTCTCAATGACCGACGACCACACAACGAAAGAGCCGTCCGACTCGGACGGGGCCGAAGACCGGTCAGCCGCCGACGAGGGCACGACCGCGACCGGTGACTCGATAGCAGCACCGGCACCGGACGCCGGCGGGGCGGCCGGTGACGCACGGACTGCCGCCGCCGAGCCGGTAGGAACGAGCGGCGAGAACGAGGCCGAGGGCAACGGAGACGACGACGGGAAGACGCGTGACGTGGTCGTCCCGATGCGAGTCTACAAAGCGGTGACGGTGTTCACGACGCTGTTCGCGGTGGTGACGGTCGTCGGCGGGTTCGTCGTGCTGGACACGGCGACGAACCGGGCACGGGCGAGTTTCTCGGAGATCGACCCGCTGCTCGCGCTGGTCGGGATCGCTCTGATCGTCGCGGGCGCGGCGGCGTACGCGTTCTCGACGCGCTTCCGTGCGGACGGAATGGGAAAGTCTAAAGACGACACCGACGAAGATTCCGATAATGGCTGACGAATTCGCCAAGGGCCTCGGCATCCTGATGACGGCCGGGCTGGGCTGGATGGTCCTGGCGGGCTGGTACAACACGGCAGGCTTCGAGGATACCCAGTTGATCGCACCGGACCCCGAGAACGTCGAGGTGTACGGACAGCTCGGTCTGCTGCTGAAGGACGCGCTGTTCTGGTTCGCGCTCATCGGCGCGCTCACCTTCTGGGTCATCATCCCTGCCGTCGACGAAGCCCGCGACGCCTGGTCCGATCGGAACAGCTAATCAACCACACTCGCTTTTCGCGCTTTCACTGCCGGTGAGCCGACGGTACGCTCGCCGGCGACAGTATGGCGGTGCTCCCGGCCGGTCCACGGGGTTGGCGCCTGCCGTCGAGTTCGCGGCTCGTTGGCGCCCCGCCTCGGGGGGGTGTCCGTCGTGAGAGCGAGGCAGCAGTCGTCGACCGTCTTCTCTCCACCGCCGACGAGCGCTCAGTCGCGGTTCGAGGGCGGAAGAAACGGGCGACGAGTCGGGACCGAGCTGGCAGCCCCAGTGTCGGTACCGCGGCATCGTGGTTCCGGAGGCGGGACACAGGGACGGCTGCTCGTTGGGGAAGGAAGCCGAGAACGGAGTGCGGTCGTCAGACGATGGACGACCAGATGGGCTTGACGATGAAAAACAGGGTGATGTACGCGACGTACATCAGGACGAACGCCGAGGCGGCGATGGCGCCTTTCGGTCGTTCGAGGTCGATCCCGCGGCGGGCTTCCACCTTGCGTGCCTCGAACTCGAAGAAGTCGGTGATGAACAGGCCGACGATGAGCGACGAGGCGACGATGCCGGAGTGCTGGTGGAGGCTCACGTAGTAGAACGACGCGAGCACGAGCAGGACGTTGGAGGCGACGTGGATGGGGTGCCGGCTCAGCGCCTCCGCACCCTCCTCGGCCTGCTTGACGTGCTGGCGGTGCTGGAACGCCCGCGTTGCGATGTTGACCACGGCGAGGGCCAGCAAGACGTACCCCATGTACGGCCCCAGGACCGTGTCGAGTGGTCCGAAGAACGTGACCGATGGTGCTGCCATACACGAACGTCCGTACCTGCACCATTAGAGTTTTTCCAATCGCCGCCGCGATCAGGTGTCGCCGTCGGCGTCGAACACCGACTGGCTCCCCGGCACCGTCGCGAGCGTGAGGTGATCGGCGACGGAGAGCGAGACGGGGGCTCCCGGCGGGATGGTGCCGACGGTCCGGTGGTCGGCGTGGAGTTCGACCGCGTGTTCGTCGCGGACGACGCGGAGTTCCACATCGGAGAGGGGTAGTACCCAGTGGTCGGGATCGGTCGCGAACGGCGCGACGGGAACGACGGCGGCGACGCCCGTTCCGGGCGCGACAGTCGGCCCATCGACGCGGCTCGTGTACCCGTGACTGCCAAGCGGGGTGGCGACCACGACCCCGTCGGCACGGAAGTCGGCGACTGCTCGCTCGCCGGTCGCGACGGCGTACCCGGAGATGCGGGCCGGTTCGGCCGTCACGAGCATCACGTCCGCCAGCGCGCGCGTGCGATGCTGCCCGTCGACCGCCACGTCGAGGACCGGCTCCGTGACCGTCCCGTTCGCGCCGGCGAGGAAGGCCTCGACACCGGCCTCGCCGTCGGCGAGCGGGACCGACGGAACTCCCGGCCCGGCGTCCACGGGGAGGACCGGCGCGGTCGGAACGTCTGCGGCGACGAGCACCGAGAGCGACCGGGGGCCGACGGCGACGAGGCGCTCCGGATCGGCTTCGCGAACGGTCTCGGGTGGCCCGGTCACGACCTCGGCCCCGGCGGCCTCGACGGCGGCACGGACGGTGTCGCTGTCCTCGCCGACGACACCGACGACCGTGCCCGCGGCAGACTCACTCATCACACGGGTCCTGGCACCGGGTCGGCAAAAGCGTGGGGACTCACGACCGGAACGGCCAGTCGCCGGTCAGTTTCATCGCGGCTGCCTCCCCTTGCCGTTCGAGCGCGGCCGCGATAGCGTCGGTGTCGGCGTGGGGGATCGAGCGGTCGGTGCGGGCGAGTTCGACGACGAGGTCGGTCACGAGGATGGCCTGTTCGCGGAGGTCTCGGACGTCGAGTTTGTCGAGTGTGTCCGCGCGCGTGTGCCCCCAGCCGCGGCCCGGCCCGCTGTCGCTGTGGACGTACGCGCCCGGAACGCCGCGTTTCGTGTACGACCAGTGGTCGCTGTGGGGTCCCATCCGCGGGTCGACGGTGACCGGGTGGTCGAAGCGGTCGGCAACCGTCCGCACGGCGTCGCCGAGGGCGTCGAACCCGTGGGTCGTCACGCCGAGGGTCCGCCCCCGAACGACGCCGTCGTTGTTGACGACGGCCCGGATCGCGTCGCGGTCCGTCCGGGCGGCGTGGTGATTCGAGCCGACGAGACCGACCTCCTCGGCGCCGAAGCAGACGACGTGGACGCGCGTGTCGAGGTCGCGGCGGGCGAGCGCGGTCGCGACCTCGACGACCATCGCCGTCCCCGCGCCGTTGTCCATCGCGCCCTCCGCGATGTCGTGGGCGTCGACGTGGCTCGTGAGCAGGAGGGCCTCCTCGGTGTCCGGGCCGAGGTCCGCGTGGACGTTCTGAGAGGTCGCCGGCCCGATCTCGGCCTCGACCGTCACGGTCACGTCGTCGCCCTCGAAACGGCGGCCGAGCCGGTGGCCGACCTCCTTCGAGACGCCGACGGAGGGAATCGCGCCGATGGGGGCGTCGTCGGTGCCGACGCTGCCGGTCGGCGCGAGACAGCCGTCGGTGTCGCTCCGGAAGACGAAGGCATCGGCCCCGCCCTCGACCGCGCGGTAGTACTTCTCGCGGCGGTGGATGCTCCGGTCGAACCAGTCGGGGACGCCGTCGCTGACCATGGCGACTGCCCCCTCGATGTCCGCCGCCTCGAAGTCGTCCGGGAGTCCGTCGCCGAGATCGACCAGCGGGCCGGTGGCGGTCTCGGCGGGGCTTCGGGGGAGCGCGATGCAGTCGCCCGTGGTCCCGGCGGCGTCGATGCGGCTGGTCCCACGCGTCCAGCCCTGGATGTCGAACTCCGTCAGGTGCGCGTCCCGGGCGCCGGCGTCGGCAAGCGCGTCGCGGGTCAGTTCGGCCGCGCGGCGTTCGCCGTCGCTGCCGGCCATTCGGTCCCCGAGGTCGACGAGGCGTTCGAGGTGGTCCCACCCGGCGTCGCTGGTGAACGTGTGCCCGATCCAGGCCGTGTCCATGCCCGTGGGGCGGGCGGCGCGTGCAAAGGGGTTTCGTCCACGGCCGCTGGCGGCCCCGCATGAGCAAATTTTTGGTGCCCGGTAGTGAGGGGTTCAGGTATGCGGGACGTACTGGCCGAGTGGCGGCCTGTCGTTGACGAGGCCATCGCAGAGCTGTTGCCCCGGGAGATCGACGACCAGTACCTGACGGACTACTTCGGCGAGGCGACCTACGAGTACGACCCGACCGCGGTCCAGGAGGCACTGGCGGACCCCATCTGGGAACTGCTGGACCGCGGCGGCAAACGCTGGCGGGCCGTCGTCTTCCTCCTCCTCGTCGAGGCCTTCGGCGAGGACCCCGAGGAGTACCTCCCTTACGCCTGTATCCCGGAGGTGCTCCACAACGGAACCATCATCGTCGACGACGTGGAGGACGGTGCCGCGATGCGCCGTGGCGAACCGGCCCTGCACCTCCAGCACGGCACCGACATCGCGCTGAACGCCGGCAACGCAATGTACTTCCTGCCGCTGAAGGTCATCACGCGCAACCCCGCCGACCTGAACGCGGAGACCCGACTCGCCGCCTACGAGATGCTGATGCACGAACTGAACCGGACGCACCTCGGCCAGGGGATGGACATCCACTGGCACAACGAGCAGGCGATCCGCGTCGGCGAGTCCGAGTACCTGGAGATGTGCGCCTGCAAGACCGGCTGTCTGGGCCGGATCGTCGCACGGCTCGCCGCCATCGTCACCGGCCAGTCGGCAGCCGTCGAGGAGGAAGTCGCCCAGTACGCCCAGTTCATGAGCGTCGCCTTCCAGATCGGCGACGACATCCTCGACATCGAACACACGCTCGATCTGGCCGCCGAAATCGAGGGCAGCGACGACCCCGAGGAGTCACGCACGGGCGAGTTCGGCAAGGAGTTCGGCAACGACATCCGCGAGGGCAAGAAGACGCTGATGATCATCCACGCCGCCGAGAACGCGCCGGCGGCGGACGTGGCACGGCTCGAAGAGATTCTCTGGACCGAGGAGAACACGACCGAGGAAATCCTGGAAGTCGTCGACATCCTCCAGGAGACGGGGAGCATCGAGTACGCCCGTGAGCGCGCGCTCGAACTGTCCGCTCGCGCTCGCGGCCACATCGATTCGCTCGACCTCGAACCGTCGACCGCGGAGAACCTCCGGGAGTTCACACGCTTCGTCGTCGAACGCGAGGCCTAGAACGGCGACTCACCCATGAGGTAGTGGAGGCCGACGCCGACGAACGGGAGGCTCACGAACCCGGTGAACACGAGCCCGAAGTCGTCGTGCATCTCCCAGAGCAACCAGCAGCCGACGAGGGTCAGGACCGTCCCGACGACGAGCGTGTAGGCCCGCTCCCGCGAGACGGTCACCCGGGAACGCATGGACAGGGTGGTTCGCCCCCGGCCTACTTGAAACGTGCTCCGGTCAGGCGAACACCGAGTAGGTCATGAGCAGGAAAAAGTACAGCGCGACGAGGACGGCGAGCGCCTTCAGCCGGAAGAGCCTGATGTCCTCGGCCTCGTCCCCGTATGCCGACTCGAAGGCCTCGCGCTCGGTCTCCGTGAGTCGGCCCTCGTGGTCGAGACCGCGGTGGAGTGCGAGCAGTTCCTCGTCGGCGAACGGCGCGCCGCAGTACTCGCAGGCGACGTGGTCGTCGCCGTCGGGGTCGACGTAGCCGTCGGGCACTGCGGGCCGCTGTTCCGGGGGTCGTTCTGACGTGGTCATATGTACGGTGGTTGGATGGACGGTTGCGAGACGATCCACAGCGAGACCATCGTGTAGGCGACCATGACGAGCACGAAGGGGTACTGGCTCCGGATCGCCTGGAGCCGGCCGGGAAAGAGGTCGAACGCGGTCGCGTGGGCGACCCAGACGGCGAGCAGGTGCCCGAGCAGGACGAAGGCCATGTTCAGGCCGCCGAACCAGCCGGGGAGCTGTGCGACGGGGACCGTCGCCGGCGGCGAGAAGGGGGTCGGCAGGACCACCAACGCGGCCGGCAGGAGCGTCAGGAAGTAGCCCAGGTAGTGTGCGAGGTGGTAGCCGGCCGCGATGGCGAGCAGGGACGGGGCGAACCGTTCGGCCAGGAGGGCGGGCGCGCGAAACGAGTCGGCGGTCCGGCGGCTGTACCGGGCCGCGAGCCGGTAGGCCCCGAGAAAGGCGAGGTAGCCGGCGACGAGCGCGAGGGGGTAGAGGACGGCGGGTGGGAGCCCGGCGTCGACGAGGGGGCGAGCGATGCCGGCCCACAGCGGCGTCGCGACGAGGCCGTCGTAGGTCGTCACCCACACGATGGCGACGACGAAGGCCACCTCGTCGGGGCCGTCGACGAGGCGCGCCTCGGTGAGGTCGCTCCCCGGCAGTCGCCATTCGAGCCGGCGCTCGGACGCGTCGTACCTGACGGGCGCGAGGCGGCCGTAGTACCGAAACACGCGGGCGACGGGGTCGACGGTGCGGAACCAGGTGTCGGGGCCGACGACGACGGCCCCGGCGAGTGTCAGGACGGTGTACCCGACGATGACGCCGGCGAGCAGTCGCGGCTCGTCCGCGAGCGGGCTGACGACTTCGAGCCAGATGAGCGCGAGGAGGCCGACGACGGCGGGCCACGCCCCGAGCCGGTCGGGGTAGGCGCGGTCGATGGAGGGCAGGCGGTCTGCGAGCGTCCGCCAGGGATTGAGGACCGGCCACCAGTTCCCGACGAGGTAGGTCGTCATCGTGAACCCGGCCCACCAGCCGACCCAGACGACGAGGATGGCGGCGTTGCCCAGCGCCGCGCT
This sequence comes from Halorientalis marina, assembly GCF_023028345.1. Lineage (GTDB taxonomy): Archaea > Halobacteriota > Halobacteria > Halobacteriales > Haloarculaceae > Halorientalis > Halorientalis marina. The sequence goes on from NZ_CP095487.1 coordinate 2,535,482, forward strand.
CGGGCCGGTGAAGCCGACGACGAGGACTGCGACGAGGCCGACGACGCCGACGGCACGGACGAGACCGGCCACGACACGACGGGCCGGGACGGTCCCCTGTCGGCGCCAGGCGTGGATCGACCGGACGAACGACCGGTCGGTGACGAAACTCGCGAGGAGGAAGGAGGCGCCGACCGCACCGCCGCCGGTAGCGAGAAAGAGCCAGGTCGGGACGGCCAGTGACTCTCGGGACTCGGCGCCGAGGCTCCCGCCGTGGGCGCTCGCGACCCCGACCATCCAGACGGCCGCGAGTACGGCGGAGACCAGCCACGGGAGGAGCCGCCGACCGACGAGTCCCGCGGCGTCGCCCGTGCCTCGGTCCTCGTGAGCGTGGGCGCCGGAGTCTGCCATCGTCGCCGGTTGGGGGTTCGGCCCCGTGTAGTTTCCGAAAGCGACGCGCTGCGAGGCGAACGTGTTCTCGAAACCGACGGCCGTGGGAGCGTCGCCGACCGCAGTTGGGCAGACTTTTAGTAATCGAACGGTAACGGCGGGATATGGGTACTGTAGACGAGAGTTCGGACGATCACGGCGGGCACGACGATCACCACCTGCCCGCGGTCGAGGACTGGCCCCGTGGCTTCGGCGAAGCGAGCTGGTGGCCGTTCCTGACCGCGCTCGGTGCTAGCGGACTGTACGTCGCGGCGGCACTGTACGTCCTCGGACGCGGCGAGGGCGCGATCATCGGGCCGATGATCGGCCCGTACGCGTTCATCGCCAGCGCAGTGCTGTTCCTTGCCGGGCTGTACGGCTGGCTCTACCACGCGTTCGTGGTCAACTTCTGGGAGCACGGGACCGAAGCACACGGCGGCAGCACGCTCAAGCTCGGCATGATCGCGTTTCTCGGCTCCGAGATCGCGACGTTCGGTGCCGGGTTCGTGTATTACTTTTTCATCCGGGCCGGCACCTGGCCGCCGACGGGGGCGGAACTCCCGCCGCTCGTCAGTTCGCTCGTTATCGTCAACACCGCCATCCTGATCGTCAGTAGCTTCACGCTCCACTTCGCACACGTCGCGCTCATGAAGGACAACCGCAAGCGCTTCCTGCGTCTGCTCGGCGTGACGCTACTGCTCGGCGTGGTGTTCATCGGCGGGCAGGCCCTGGAGTACTACGAGTTCCTCGTCCACGAGGGCTTCTCCCTCACCGGCGGTATCTACAACAGCGCCTTCTACGGGCTGACCGGTCTCCACGGCCTCCACGTCACGATGGGTGCGGTCATGCTCGGCATCGTCTTCGTGCGCGGCCTGCTCGGGCAGTTCTCCGCGGAACGGCACACCGCCGTCAGCACCGCCTCGATGTACTGGCACTTCGTCGACGTGGTCTGGGTCTTCCTCGTCGTCGTTCTCTACGTCGGCGCGGCCTGACAGTCGACGCGTTCGGCCTTCTCCCCGTGCCACCCCGTCCGAAATCACCGATAGAGCGACTTCGGTAGCACTGCCGATGGCCTGAAAAAAACGGGCAAGCACGGAAGGAGGATTTAAACTGTTCGCCTGGCGAACAGACGTTGCCAACACTTATCATGGAACGACTTTAGAAATGGACCAATGGAACTGGTCGGCCGTGGCGACCCGCGAGTGTGCCACGTCGGGGGCGACGAAGACGCCGCCGAGTTGGTGCGGAAGGGGTTCGAGCGAGCCGACAGACCGGTCGAGTTCGTGACGCTCCCGGACTTGGAGACGGCGCTCGACCGACTCGCCGAAACCCAAAAGCGAGTCGATCCACGGTTGCGGTCGCCGCTCGTCGACTCAGAGGACCCCTTCGACTGTGTCGTGTGTACGCACGGGAACAGCGACCCGCCGGCGGTCGACGCAATCGCGGCGATCCGAGCGGCACACGACCACCTCCCCGTCGTGCTCTTCGCGGAGGACGGTGACGAGAGCCTGGCGAGCGAGGCGATCACCGCCGGCGTCACCGAGTACGTGCCAGCGACCGACGTCGGGGCGGTCGACACCCTCACGGCACGGGCGCTCGAACTGGTCGACGAACACCGGGCCGAGCGGATGCAGGCGCTCCACCGCGAGCGCACGCGCCGGATCGCCGCCGACAGCCCCGAGATCACCACCGTCTTCAGCCCGGGCGGGACCGTCACCTACCAGAACCCGACGGTCACGGAGGTCCTGGGGTACGAACCCGGCGAAATCGACGACGTCGTCCCCTTCTCGAAGGTCCACCCGGACGACTGGCAGGCCATCCGCGAGGAGTTCTACGACGCCGTCATCGACTCCGACTACATCCCCCAGGTCGAGTTCCGCATCGAGGACGCCGACGGGAGCTGGCGGACCGTCGAGGTCCGCGGCCGGAACCTCCTCGACGACCCCATCGTCCGCGGGTTCGTCGTCACCACCCGCGACATCACCGAGCGCAAGGAGCGCGAGCGGGACCTCGAAGGCTACCGAACCCTCGTCAACAACGTCGGCGAGGCGATGTACGCCCTCGACACGGGGGGGTACTTCACGATGGTCAACGACGCGTTCCTCGAACGGACCGGCCTCGACCGCGAGTTCGTCGAGGGCGCCCACGTCTCGACGTTCATGAGCGAGGCGGACATCCGCGAAGGGACGGAACTCATCCTCGAACTCCTCGACGGCGAGGACAACTGGGGACGCTTCGAGTTCACCGTCCAGAACGTCGAAGGGAACTTCAACCGCCTCGAAGACACCGTCGCCGTCCTCGTCGACGACGACGGTAACTTCCGTGGTTCGGTCGGGGTTATCCGGGAAGTCGACGATGGGGAGTGACTAACTCCCAGGCGGGCCCGAACCGTCGACACCGCGGAAGTCGATTCGAAGCCCGCCGGCCTCGCTCTCGGCCATCTCCGTCCGCCAGCCGTGTGCTTCCGCGATCCGCCGGACGATCGCCAGCCCCAGTCCGGTCCCCTCCTCGGTCGTCGATTCGCCGTACTCCCACAGTTGTTCGCGGTCCTCGGGCGGGACGCCCGGACCGTCGTCGGCAACGTAAAAGCCGTCGTCGTGGTCACCGACGGTCACCGTCACGTCTGGGCCGGCGTGTTCGATCGAGTTGCGAAAGAGGTTCTCGAACACCCGACGGAGGCGGGCCTTGTCGGCCGCGAGTTCACGGTTGGTCGCCACCGAGAGCGTCGCCTCACCGGTCTCCATCCGGTCCCAGGTCCCGGACGCGAACGCGGACAGGTCGATGGCCGTTCGCTCGCCGACGGTGTTTCCCTGGCGGGCGAGGTCGACCAGGTCGTCGATGAGGGTCGCGACCCGGTCGGTCGCGCGCCGGAGCGCGTCGAAGTGTGTCTCGTCACCGGTCTCGCGAGCGAGCTGGAGCCGGCCGGTGATGACGTTCAGCGGGTTCCGAAGGTCGTGTGACACCGCACCGATCAGCTCCTCGAGCCGTTCGTTCTGCCGTGCCAGTTCACGCTCGTAGGCGACCCGTTCGGACACGTCACGAGCGACGCCGGCGATCCCGACCGTGTCCCCGTCGGCGTCGGTAAGTTGCGAACCGCGGAACTCGACCGGAATCTCCTCGCCATCGGCCGCCTCCACGGTCGCTTCCGCCACCGTATCTCCCTCCCGTCTGGTCCGCTCGATGGCGTCGACGACGCGGCTGCGGTCCCGCTCGACGAACAGGTCGGCCGGCGACATCGCCGCCATTTCGGCGTCGTCGTAGCCCGTCCGGTCGAGGATAAACTGGTTCCAGTAGACCAGGTCGCCGTCCGCGTCGAGCAGGAAGAACCCGTCCTGGAGGGAATCGAGCGCGCCCGAGAGCACCGCTTCTGGGTCGTCCTCGATCAGCCCCGCCAGGCCCGCCCCGGCGTCGGGCCGGTCGATGTCGCCGCCGAGACCGTCGTCCGCCGGGACGCGGCCGCCGTCGGTCCGGACGCTGTCGTCCCCGACGGCGGTGAGGATCGCCTCGGCCAGGTCCCCGTACTGGTCGACGCCCGACCCTTTCTGGAGATAGGCGGTGACCCCGTTCTCGAAGAGGTCGTCGTCGAGTTGCGTCCGGTCGCGGCCGGTGAAGAGAACGAACGGAATGTCGGGATTTTCCTCGTGGACGGCCTCCACGAACGACCGACAGTCCATGTCCGGGAGCTGATAGTCGCTGATGAGACAGTGGATCGACCCCGCTCGGAGACGGTCGAGGGCTTCGCCCGCGCTCCCGGCCGGCTCGATGGACAGCCGGTCGTCCTCCCGCTCAAGAAAGGTCGTCGCCAGGTCGACGATTTCCGGGTCGTCGTCGACGTGTAACACCCGAATCGGGTCGACATCGACATCGCTCATACGTTCGCCTTGCAGGAGTGAACTGTTAAGCATTGATGCTAGAACGGCCCCAAGCCGCACGCAGCGCAGGCCTGCCCCGCCTCGTGAGCAGGGTCACCATATCAGCCCGAGCCGGTGTCGTTTTCCCCCCGCAGGACCCGTCAGTGACCATGCAATCGCTCGCCGCCCACCACGTCGGTATCACCGTCAGCGACCTCGACCGCGCCGTTGCGTTCTATCGGGACACGCTCGACCTCGCCGTCCTCGACCGCTTCTCCGTCGGCGGGGAGGCGTTCGCCACCGGCGTCGCCGTCCCCGGTGCCACCGGCCGCTTCGCCCACCTCGACGCCGACGACGTCCGCGTCGAACTCGTCGAGTACGACCCCGAAGCACCGGCCCGGGCCGACGCCAGCCTCAACGAACCCGGCGCCGTCCACCTCGGCCTCGCCGTCGACGACCTCGATACGTTCTACGAGGGCCTGCCCGACGACGTCGAGACGCTGAGCGAGCCACAGACCACCGAGAGCGGGACCCGAATCCTGTTCGTCCGCGACCCGGAAGGGAACCTCGTCGAAGTCCTGGAGACGTGAAAACGGAGTGAGAGCCGGTGGAGTGGATTGTGAACCACGCCCGGACTCGCTGTGCTCGTCCGGTCTATTTCAAATCCCTTTGGCGTTCGCTGCTCACGTCCGTTCGCAGCAGAAAGCCGGTGGAGGGATTTGAACCCTCGGCCTAATCCTTACGAAGGATTCGCTCTGCCAGTCTGAGCTACACCGGCAACGGCCGTCAGTACGCATCCTCACATCATCACATAACCGCAATAAGGGTTGCGAATCGACACGGCTCAGGTCCGGGTCAATCGGACATCCAGAACCACGTTCAGTTCGTGTGGGGCGTAGGAGCGCACCGTTCGGCGCGTCTCGACGGCCACCTCGTACTCGGGCTCGGCGGCCGCGCGGATCGCCCGCTCGCCCGGGCCGTAGGGGTCGTCCTCGTGCTGGATATCGTAATAGTGGACGACCGTCTCGTCGCCGGCCAGCCGAACCGCGGTGTCGAGGAACTCGTCTGCGGTGTGGGGCAGGTTCATCACGATCCGGTCGGCCCAGTCGGTGTAGTCGTCGCTGACCTCGCGCACGTCGCCGTGGATCGCCGTCACGCGGTCGGCGACGCCGTTCCGGCGGGCGTTCTCGCGGAGATACTCGATGGCCCGTTCGTTCAGGTCGGTGCCGACGACCGCCGCGCCTCGCTTCGCGAACGGGACGGCAAAGGGACCCACGCCCGCGAACATATCGAACGCCCGCTCCCCGTCGGCCACCTGCTCGGTCACGCGGTGGCGCTCGGTGGCGAGCCGTGGCGTGAAGTACACCTCTGCGAGGTCGACCGCGAACTCACACCCGTACTCGCGGTGGACAGTCTCGGTGTCGCCGCCGGCGAGGACGGCCCAGTCGCGGACCCTGCGTTCGCCCTTGACTTTCGAGGCGCGGTCGAGGACGGTCGTCACCGGCAGGGCCGACGCGACGATGGCGTCCGCGAGGGCCCGTGCACGCTCGTCGTCGTCCTCGTCGATCACCACGACGTCGCCGACGCGCTCGTAGGAGGGGTCGAAGTCGACCAGGTCGGCAGGCATGTCCTGGGTGTCACGGTCCGGTGCCCCGCGGGAGACGACCTCGAACTCCTCGGGGACGGCGTCGGGATCGGTCACGGGGATGTACAGCGAGCCCTCCTCGACGACGATCTCGTGGCCGTCGTCGACGAGATCGCGGTCCGCGAGCCGACGGCGTGTCTCCTCACCGGTCTCGCGGTCGACGCGAACGCAGGGCACCGACATGGTCAGTTCTCGACGACGCCGGGCACTAAGCGTGACGCTTCGCCGATCCGGACCGTTTAATCCGCCCGGCCCCCGAGCGGTGGTATGCTCACCTTCGTCGGCCTCGGCCTCTACGACGAGCGGTCGGTCACCGTCGCCGGCCGCGAGGCCATCGAGGCCGCGGACCGGGTCTTCGCGGAGTTCTACACCAGCCACCTCGTCGGCGCGGACGTACCCGATCTGGAACGCTACCACGACGCGACCATCGAGGTCAGGGACCGCGCCGGCGTCGAGCAGGACCCGGCGCCGATCCTCGATGCGGCCACGGCGGGCGACGCCGTCTTCTGTACCGCCGGCGACCCGATGATTTCGACCACCCACGTTGACCTCCGCCTGCGCGCCCACGAGCGCGGCATCGAGACGCGGGTCGTCCACGGGACGACCGCACAGACCGCCGCGAGTTCGCTCAGCGGCCTCCAGAACTACCGCTTCGGGAAGGCCACGACGCTCCCCTTCGAGCGCGCCCACGGCGGCGACGGCGTCCCCGACAGCGTCGTCGACACGCTCGACGAAAATCGCGAGCGTGGCCTCCACACCCTCGTCTATCTCGATATCAAGGCCGCCGACGACGACTACATGAGCGCCAGTACCGCCGCCGCCCTCCTCGCCGACGACTACGAGGACACGCTCGCGGTCGCGGTCTGCCGGGCCGGGAGCCCCGAGTCGACGGTCACCGCCGACCGGCTCTCAGCGCTCGCGACCCGGGAGTTCGGCCCGCCGCTGCACCTCCTCGTCGTCCCCGGCGACCTCCATCTCCTCGAACGCGACGCGCTCGCCGCGCTCGCGGACGCGCCTGCCGACCCCCTGGCGGAACTGACGGACTGAGCCGTCGGGTCACTGCCCGTCGGTGCGGACCGGTTGGACGCCCAGCGCGCCCTGCAGGTCCCACTCGCTGCCGGTCGCCATGAACAGCAGGTCTTCGATGACGACCAGTACCTCGGGGAGCTCCCGGACGACGAGCCAGGTGATGGCCACAAGCGCCACGACCGAGAGGCTCTGTGCCAGCACCCGGTCCGCGAGGAAAAAGGAGACCTTGTACGGGTCGGCACTGCCGAACAGCGTCATGACGGCGTCCGGGAAGACGTGGAGGTACTGCCTGCCAAAGGAGAGGCCGATGAAGACGTTCCGAACCAGGTTCAGCGCGTAGATGATCGGGATCGAGAGGCCGAGCGCGGCGGCCTTCCGTCGCCACGGTGCCCGAACGGCACCGATCAGGCCCGCGAAGATCGCCATGCTTCCGATCCCCGTACAGGCGATTTTGATCGTGTAGGTCACCTGGTGGCCGTCCGGGAGCACCCACAGGAACGTGTTCCGGTAGGGGTCGACCCGGCCCTGCGGGGAGTCGACGACACCGTTGACGAAGTCGCCGTTGACCACCTGCGGGTCGTAGCCGATCAGGTTCATCAGGAACTGCGTCTGACTCGTCACTGCCTCGACCAGCGGGCGCCGGAAGAGTGCGAGCGCCTCGAAGGGGAGGAAGACGATCCCCATGATCGCGACGGCGCGGGTCAGGACGTGCAGCGACTGGCGGCCGTTCGCGAGCAGGTACGCGACGTACAGCGCGCCCGGGACCGCCACCAGCGTCCCGATACCCTCGACGATGCTCTTCTGGACGAACGCGAAGTGATAGATGAGCGTCAGCCAGAAAGCGGCGAAGAGGACCCAGGCCGCGACCGCGACCCACCGGGTCGAATCGAGGTCGCGGTCGTACCAGGCCAGGACGGAGGCGAGCGAGAACGCCGCGATCACGAGCCAGGCGAGCGGGTCGGAGAACCCGGTCAGCCACTCCAGCGTGCCCAACACCTGGTCTAGCATCTATCGGGTGTTGGGCGATTTCCGATATATGTCTTGTCGTTAATCGCGCGCGGGATGCACGTCCGGACGCGCATGGCGCTGTCGCTGTTCGGGTCGTGTGCGAAAGAAATGAGGATTCGTCGAAGGCCGGAGGTTACTCCGGGTGTTTAGTCACGACGGCGCAGGGCCAGGAGGGCCGCTGCGGCGAGTGCGACGAGAGCGATGCCAGCCGTGAAGCCGGGACCGCCGGTCGTCGTCGTCTCGGGCGGAGCCGTGGTGCCGGGCTCGTCGGTCGGCTCGGCAGTGTCAGGCTCTTCCGTCGTGGTCGGCGGCTCGGTCGTCGTCGTCGGCGGCTCAGTCGTCGTGTCGGTGGTCGGCGTCGGCGTAGCGATCGTGTACTGCGCCGAGTCCGTCACCGCGGAGCCGTTCGCCGTGTACGGGCTGTCGGCCTGCGGGAAGTCATACTGCTGGTTCCCGTTGGTGTCCAGGTGCGGCATCGCGATCACCTGCTGGCCGTCGCTCAGCGGTTCGTCGAGGGTGACCTCGACGCCCGTGGACTGGCCTTCCGACAGGTACTCACTGTTACCGATGACAGGACCGACACCGCCGTCCTCGGTGACCGAGTGGATGGCGACGAAGCCACCCTCGGACATGGTCACGGAGCGAACGGTGACGGTCGTGCCGTCGCCGCTCTGGTCATCGATGCGGACCTGCGCGACGGGGGCCTCCCCAACAACGCCGGGAGTGTCCTCGTCGTCGAAGCCGCGTGCGCTCGCCGTGAAGGACGTGTTCTCGGCGACGGTCGAGAAGTCGACCGACGCGTTGAAGCTACCGTCCGCCTGCACGACGGGCTGCGGGCTGCGCAGGAACGGACTCTCGCCCGTCGAGCGGATACGGAGGTCGAGTTCCGTACCGGGTGCGACGGTGGTCGAGCCCGAGATGGTCTGACCGGACTGCGCGGACACCTGGATGATGTCCTGCGCGTTCGTGTCGTAGGTCAGTTCCTTCTCGACGACGGTGAAGTCGCTGTCAGCGACGATGACGCCGTCGTTGTTCAGCGCACCGTCGGCGATGCTGAGGTTGGCCGTGTACTCCTCACCATCCTGCATGGAGAGGTCGGTACGACCGACGTCGTCGACATCATCGAGAGCTCCGAAGACGGCCTGATTGGCCGCAGCGCGGTCCTGAGCCTCGTTACGGTCCATGTTGGCCTCCTGCTCATCGATGAAGATGAACAGCGAGGAGTTCGCCTGGTCCGGAACGACGCGCATCCCGTTGTTCTGCAGCGCGGTTTCCGCGAGGTCCAGGCTCTTGCCGTTCCGGTTCGCAACCGGGTTCTGCTGTTCGACGCGGAAGTCGAAGTCACCGACGTAGGCGTCAGTGACCTCGAGACCGTCTTCAGCGCCAGCGTAGTTGTAGTTCTCACCACTCACAGCGGACTGGCCGCTGATGTCGCCGCGCATCAGTTCGACGAACGCTTCGTCGTAGTCCTCACCGTCGTCCTTGGCGGCCGCGAGGCCACCGAAGAAGCCGGTACCGCGGTACTGGAACACCATCACGTCGCGCTCGGCGATGGTGTCGTCCTCGGTGAGCGTGTCACCGATGGACGCGTAGATCTCGGAGCGAGCGTCTTCGACGTCGCTGTCGAGATCGTTGTAGTTGTTACGGGACATCGTCCAGGTGCGGAGGCCGTCGTTGACCGTCTCGGTGACGTCCATGGTACCGACGGCGAGCTCCTGCCCGGTGATGCCGCCGTCCGTGACGTTGATGTCGTAGTCGGCGTTGTCCAGCGGCGGGTCGTCGATGAAGATGTCGCCGCCACTACCTGAGCTTCCCGGAATAGCGGTCAGGTTGACGTTGCTGATCGTGTCGTCGTCGTCGGCCGGTTCGACCGACGTCGGCGTCACGGCAAGCGCGTTGACCGAGTAGTAGGTCTGCTCGGTGCTCTGACGGAGACGGTCGTCGTAAGTCCGACTCGGGAAGTCGTTGTTGTCTAGGTCAATGTCTCCGTCGCCGTCAGCGTCTTCGACCAACTGAGCGTACGGACCCTCAGTCAGATCGATGTTGTTCGCGTTGGCGAACTTGACTAGCTCTTCCAGAGTGTGCTCCTGGGCATCATTACCGTTAACGGAGCCGTTGCTGATGGAGAGTGCAGTCTCTGCGTCAACGTCACCCGGAACGGCACCGAGGTCACCGCGGCCGACCGTGTACAGGTCGATGCCAGCGGTGACGACGTCGTCGTCGTTACCGTCCTCGATGTCGAAGGTGAGGTTGAAGTTCACGTCGTTGTAACCGACGTTGACCGTTGCCGTGTCGGTGTTCTCGAGCTGGATCGGGATCGCAGCGTTGTCACCCTCGCCAGCGCGGGCGATCGGCTGGAGGATCTCCGCGTTGACGTCCTCCTCTTCGGTGTTCGAGATCGAGTCGGACGCGGAGGCGTCCGTGTCGGCGACCTCGAAGTTCAGCGTGTAGTCACCAGTCTCGACTTCACTGAAGTTGAGGCTGATGTTCGCGTTCTCCTTCTGCGTGCGGAACGCGATAGTGTCGTCGTCGATGTTCGGGCTGCTGTTGCCCGTCAGCTGGAGCTCGGCCGTGCTGGTGAACGCAGCACCGTCGTACCGAGCGATCGAGCTGTCGTCGACACCGATACCGTCGCTGTTCGACTCCGGCGAGTGCTCGCCGATGTCGTCGCCGTCAGTGTCGATTTCAGCCGCGAAGAGGTTCTCGAGCTCGTCACCGTCGAGACCGTCAGCCGTGACGGTGGTCACGTAGCCCGCGCGGTTGGAGTTCAGCTCGATGAAGGTCCGCTCCTGGCTGATCTCCGTGTCCTTGAAGCTCGCGCTCAGGGACTGAACGGTGACCTCGAAGGAAGCGGCTTCGATGGCACCTTCGGTTGCGGTATTGTCAATACTGCCGGCTCGCACCAGTCCGTTGCCGTCGAACGCGTCGACAGACGAACCGCCGGAGTCCGACACTGTTGTGCCGTCGTCCTGCGCGATACCGCTCTCGAAGTTGTAGACACCGGAGGCCGATCCACCAGGCTGCGTGACGACGTAGTCGCCCTCACGGTTGCTGGTGTCGACGATGGCCTCACCGTTGCCGTCCATCGAGAGGTCGGACACGAAGCTACCGACTTCTTCGCCGTTGTCGGTGTCGTCCGCCTCACGGAGCTGGAGCTGGGAGTTCTGCTGGCTGCTGACCTTGATGACCAGGTCGGAACCCTGCCAGTACGGACCGCCGCTGGACGTCAGCCGCGCGTCCCACTGGTCCTGCGGATCGTCGTCAGGGTCGTTGTCCTGCTGCAGCGCGATGCTAGAGGTCGGGTTGATCGACAGCGTTGCAGTGGACGGGTTGTCCGTGCTCTGCGTGTTGATCGCGACCTCAGTGGTGTAGGAGCCACCGTTGGCCGGGTTCTGGACGTTGTTAACCGTAACGAGAACGTCGTCGCCCGAGTTCAGGTTCGTGTTCCCGTCGGACGAAATCGTCAGCGTCTCACCGTTATTACTGGCACTGACACCGGAGACAGTTGCACTGTTATCGACAGTGCCGTCATTGTCAGTGTCAACGCCGAAGGTCACAACGTCGGCCTGCACAACGTTGCTCACGTCGGCAGATTCCGACGCGACGCTGTAGTCGATTTCGATGTCCTGTAATGAGTTAGTTGCGTCGTTCGATTCCACTGCGGCCCGCACGTCGTGGGTCGAGGACGACCCCGGCGTGGCGGGACTCGCCGTAATGGACGAGTTTGCGGAAGCTGCAGCCGTTCCTGCGAATGCGACTGAGCCGGCGAATACCGAGCCGATCATCAGCGCAGTCAGGAAGAGACTGCGAAGTTTATCTCGTGTTCCTGTCATATTTGGTTTGGTTAGCTTCTGGGGCGGTTCCAGCACCTTTCAGCACGGACCGGTCGCGGCTCGCACAGCAGCCGCGTGGAGACCGGTCCGGCGTACTCGCTACTGTCACCATGGGTAGGGGTACGGTCAGAAGGTTGGGCCATCCATATAAATGCTTTGTGGTCAGGTACGGCCGGTGACACCACGACACATACCCCGAAATCGGGTGTTTCGGCGGATGCGACGACCGTTTGGCCTCGTATGTGAGGCCGTCCGTCTGCCGGCTTACAGCCGTCTGACAATTGTTTCGAAATTTAGAGGATTCGAGGCGAGAATTGCCTCGGGCGCGGAGCGAAGCGAGGTCGACGGAAGAATCGCGTGTACCGACGCACACACGCCTGGCAAAGTGATCGAACTCGTGACCCCCTGCGTTCCGGACGGTCTTCGCGGCGAGAAACCGACCGAAATACGAGGATACAGACATACATTTATAAATTGGAGTGCCGAATTGGTAGGTACGGAATGCCGATCAGCATCGACGAGTTCGAGTCACGGGACCCGGACGCGAGGCGAACGAACGCGGAGCGGGTACTGCGATTCCTCGCGGACAATCGGGACAAGGCGTACAAGGCCGTCGAGATCGCCGACGCGGCCGACGTGGACGAGAACTCGATCCATCCCGTTCTGAACCGGCTCGAAGAACGGGGGCTGGTTCGACACCGAGAACCGTACTGGGCCGTCGGCGACCTCGACGCGATCAGCGAGGCGACCGTCTTCCACTCCACGGCGGCGTTTCTCGACGAGGAACTCGGCCCGGAGGACAGGGAGGAGTGGCTCGCCGCGGCGCGAACCGACGAGGACCGCGACGAGTGACCGACACGGTCCCACTTCGACGACCTCGAACGCGGACACGTCGTCCTCGCGCCCGATCCCTTCAAGTCCGACGACGATGCGACCCGTCCCTGGGTGGTCGTCAACGACGAAACCCACCCGTTCGACAAGGAACAGTACGTCGTCATGGGCCTGACGACACGGACCTGGTACGACGAGCGCATCCCGCTCGACGAGAGCGATTTCCGGGATCGAAAAGCACCGCGGGAGAGCGCGATAGTGCCACACGCGATCGCGTCGCTCACGCCCGTCCTGATGACCGACTACGTCTGTCGGGTTCGCTCCGAACCCCTCGACCGAGCCGTCGGCGAACTGACCGAGTATCTCTGACGCCGGTCGTGAGACGGTTCAACCCCTCAGTTCAGCGCTCGACGATCTCGATCTCGTGGCCGTCGGGCCCCTTCGTGAACGCGTAGCGGTTGCCACAGCTCTCGGGGTCGCGGTAATCGGGAGCGTGGCGATCCATCAGCGTCCCCCAGAACCCCTGGAGGTCGTCGGCTCGGACCGCGACGTGGCCCCAGGCGTCGCCGAGGTCGTAGGTCCGGTCGTCGAGGTTGTCGGTCAGTTCCAGCGACATCGCCTCGTCGGCGGCCTCGTCGGGTTTCATGAAGTAGAGCGCGAAGTCGTCGAACTCCTCGCGGCGGAACAGGCCGTACTCCAGTTTCCGGGTCAGCCAGCCGATGGTCTCGTCGGAGTCCTCGACGCGGAGCATCGTGTGGTCGAGGCTCCACTTCGACCCGTGGTCGCGCTCGACGACCTCGATCTCGTGGCCGTCGGGGTCTTTCACGAACGCGTAGCTGCCGCCACAGGAGTCCGGGTCGCGGTAGTCCTCGACGCCGCTGTCCATCAGTTCCGCGTAGGCGTCGTAGACGTCGTCACAGCGGACGGCGATGTGGCCCCACGCGTCGCCCATCTCGTACGTGCGCCCGTCGTGGTTGTACGTGAGTTCCAGCAGGGCGCCCTCCTCGTGAATCTCCTCGGGGCCGAGGAAGACGTTGGTGAACGTCTCGGCCTCCCAGCGTCCTTTCTCCTCGTAGTCGAGGTGTGTGGTGTACCAGTCCAGTGCGGTGTCCAGGTCCTCGACGCGCATCATCGTGTGGTCGAGCGTCGCGTGCATATCCGGTTGCTGGGTCGGTGGCGTCGTAAGGCTACCGGCGCTCACTCGACGGCCGGCCACACGAGCGACTGCAGGTCCCCCCGGTAGTACGTCCAGGCGACGAGCAGGCAGAGCAGGGTCCCGACCGGCACCGAGAAGTAGCCACGCCGGCGCAGGAACCCGAGCGACACCCAGAAGTGTGTGACGCCGGCGAGCACGAGCAGCGTCGCCGTCACGCGTCCGTCCTCCCGCCAGACCACCCCGAGTAGCGCGCTCCCGACCGCCAGCAGGTACAGCAGGACGCTACTGCCCCAGGCCAGGAGGAAGCGCGGCAGGCCGGCAGTGAACCGGAAGTAGTAGTCGTAGATCGTCGCCAACTGGACCGGGTCGAAGTTGAGCAGACCAAAGGGTAGGACGACCGTGATCGCACCGTTGGCCGAGACGAGCGTCCACGGGGCGATCCCCAGGGCAAGCAGTATCGGGAGTCGCCGGGACTGGCGGACCGCTTCGGGGACCACACCGTCCGCGTCGGCGGTCCGGTCGGGCGCGTCGGCGGCCTCGCCGTCGTGGTCCGATGCTCGTGGCATTACTTGCGTCTCACGATGCGGAGCACGTCCTCGTCGGCGAGTTCGTGGTCCGTCCCGACCTGTTGTTCGTCGTGTTTGGCACTCGGGCCGGTGACGCGGGCGAAGCGGAACCGGTCCTCGAAGTTCCCGCCGAGTTTCCGGCAGGCGTCCTCGACGGTGTCACCCTCCCAGAGGATCAGCGGTTCGTCGTAGTCGACGCCGCGACCGGGTTTGTCCATGTAGATTCTCATCAGCCCCAGTTCGTCCCAGAGGCGTTCCTTCAGGGCGTCGAGGCCCTTCTCCTCCTCGGCGGAGATGAAGACGGCCTCGTCGGGATCGATGTCGTGTCCGCGGAGGTTCTCCTCGACGGTCGGAAGGTAGTCGGGGTCGATCAGGTCGACCTTGTTGACGGTGACGACGGAGGGCAAGTACTCGCGGTTGTCCATCACGCCGTCGATCAGTCGGTCGAGGTCCACCTGCTCGCCGATGGTGATGTCGGCGTTGATGAAGCCGTTCTCCCGCAGGACCTCCTTGATGGTGCCGTCGTCGAGGTCGAGATCGACGCTCGAATCCACCCGGAGGCCGTCTTTCCCCTTTTTGCGAACAGTGATCCGTGGCGGGTCCGTGTCCAGTCGCACCTTGTTCTTGTATAGCTCTTCGCGCAGGCGCGCGTAGTCGTCGATCTCGAACACGTCGAGGATGAAGACCACGAGGTCGGCGGTTCTGACGACCGAGAGGACCTCTTTGCCGCCCCCGCGACCGCCGGCGGCCCCCTCGATGAGTCCCGGGACGTCGAGGATCTGAATGTTCGCACCGTTGTACTTCAGCATCCCGGGATTCACGTCGAGGGTCGTGAACTCGTAGGAGCCGACCTCGCTGTCGGCGTTGGTGAGAGCGTTGAGGAGGGTGGATTTGCCGGCACTCGGGAAGCCCACGAGGGCAACGGTGGCGTCGCCGTGTTTCTCGACGCCGTAGCCGTAGCCGCCTCCGCCGGAGGACTGCTGTTTCTCCAGCTTCTCCTTTTTCTGCGCGAGTTTGGCCTTGAGGCGGCCGATGTGCTCCTCGGTCGACTTGTTGTAGGGCGTGTCGGCGATCTCCTCTTCGATCTCCCGGATTTCCTCCTCGAGCCCCATTACCGGTCCATCCGCCCTCGGCCCTCATTAGGGCTTTCGTTGCCGGTCGCGTCCCCCACTCCGTGCCCCGGCCCTATGCCCAGTGCCACAGAATCCGACGGTGCCCGGGAATCATGTCATCCCCGGTAGTCGCTTCGCGTGGAGTCGATTCGCGTGGGATGAACGGACACGGCGTCCCCCGGAGCGAATCTCTGCCTCCCTCGCCCCGGGCGGAGAGTACATCGTTGCCGTCGAACCCGGGCGCGTCGACGAAGTGATGCAGGTACTCCGAGGCGGAGAAGAAGAAGGTGGAGTGCGGTCTGAGCGACTCACACACGGGCCGGGGTTTCGACAGACCTATAGGAAGAGCAACCAACCGTTTCGGTGATGCCAGACGCGGCGAACCTGCGCGACAGCACGCAGATCCTGCTCCCGAAGTCCGCACTCGAGGGACTCCGGGACGAACTAGAGGAGCGGTTCGTGCTGACCTTCCGCAGCGAGGAGTCCCGCGTACGGATCGTCGGCAGCCCCGTCGAGATCAAGCAGGCGAGCGCGTTCCTCGCCCGCAACGGAATCTCCGTGCAGTAGTCGCACCGAGTAGCCGGCCTCGTCGGCACGACCGCACGGCCCCTGGCTACCGCCGTCGCGGTGTGTGGCCGGCACACATTCCGGACGCGGAAAGCAACTCTTAAAGGCGCCCCGGCGTGAACCGTGAGGTATGGCTGGAACCATCGAGGTACTCGTCCCCGGCGGGCAGGCCAACCCCGGACCGCCGCTCGGTCCGGAACTCGGCCCGACGCCCGTGGACGTGCAGGCAGTCGTCGAGCAGATCAACGACCAGACCGCGGCGTTCGACGGGACGGAAGTCCCTGTCACCATCGATTACGAGGACGACGGCTCCTTCAGCATCGAGGTGGGCGTCCCGCCGACGGCCGAACTCGTCAAGGACGAGGCCGGCTTCGAGACCGGGAGCGGCGAACCCCACGAGGAGTTCGTGGCCGACCTCAGCGTCGACCAGGTCAAACAGATCGCCGAGCAGAAACACCCCGACCTGCTCTCCTACGACCTGAAAAACGCCGCCAAGGAGGTCGTCGGGACCTGTACCTCCCTGGGCGTGACCATCGAGGGCGAGAACCCGCGCGAGTTCAAAGCGAAGATCGACGCCGGCGAGTACGACGACCGCTTCGCCGAGGAAGCGACGGCGTAGTCGCTAGAGCCGACACCGCGTCGGGCGACGACTGGAGTCCGACGGTGAGTTCGCCGAGGAAGCCTCGGCCTGAGCCCCCGAGTGGGCGTTTCTCTCTCCCGTCAGGAACCGTCGCCCGACGCGGGGTCGGTTCGACGGGTTTAAGTTCGGCATCCGATTTGTTCGAGGCGAACAGGCGTAGCCTGTTTCACGCCGTAGGAGCGTTACGCGTACTACGGAGGTGAACGATGGCAGATCAGGATTTAGAGCAAGCAGTAACTCGCGCACTCGAGGAAGCCCCCCCACGGAACTTCCGTGAGACGGTGGACCTCGCGATCAATCTGCGCGACATTGACCTCAACGAACCGTCGAACCGCGTCGACACGGGAGTCGTCCTGCCGGAAGGAACCGGGCAGGAGACTTCTATCGTCGTCTTCGCCGAAGGCGAAACGGCCATCCGGGCCGAAGACGTCGCCGACCAGGTCCTCGATGGCAACGACCTCGAGGACCTCGGTGACGACGACGACGAAGCCAAGGACCTCGCCGACGAGACCGACTTCTTCATCGCCGAACAGTCCATGATGCAGGAGATCGGTCGCTATCTCGGGACGGTGCTTGGCCCGCGCGGGAAGATGCCGACGCCCCTCGACCCCGACGACGACGTGGTCGAGGTCGTCGAGCGCATGAAAAACACGGTGCAGCTCCGGAGCAAGGAACGGCGCACCTTCCACACGCGCGTCGGCGCCGAGGACATGAACGCCGAGGAGATCGCCGACAACGTCGACGTCATCATCCGGCGCCTGCACGCGGAACTCGAGAAGGGTCCCCTCAACATCGACTCGATGTACGTCAAGACGACGATGGGGCCGGCAGTGGAGGTCGCCTGACCATGAGCACTGAAGAGCGCAAAACCGAGACCATCCCGCAGTGGAAAAAGGAGGAGGTCGACGACCTCGTCGCGACCATCGAGAGCTACGACAGCGTCGGGATCGTCGACATCGCCGGCATTCCGAGCCGGCAGCTCCAGGACATGCGCCGTGGTCTCCACGGCACCGCCGAGGTGCGCGTCAGCCGCAACACGCTGCTGAAACGCGCCCTCGACGAGGTCGACGCAGGTCTCGAGGACCTCGGCGAGTACATCTCGGGGCAGGTCGGCATCATCGGGACCGACGACAACCCCTTCGGGCTGTACAAAGAGCTCGAATCCTCGAAGACCTCCGCGCCGATCAACGCGGGCGAGGTCGCGCCCAACGACGTCGTGGTCCCGGAGGGCGACACGGGCATGGACCCCGGGCAGTTCGTCGGCGAACTGCAGGCGGTCGGCGCCGAGGCCCGCATTCAAGAGGGGTCGATTCAGGTCCTCGAGGACTCGACGGTTCTCTCGGCTGGCGAGACGGTCGACGACCAGCTCGCCAACGTCCTCTCGGAACTGGGCATCGAGCCCAAGGAGGTCGGCCTCGACCTGCGCGCCGTCTTCGCCGACGGCGTGCTCTTCGAGCCCGAGGAACTCGAACTGGACGTCGAGGAGTACCAGGCGGACATCGAAGCGGCGACGAGTCGGGCACAGAACCTCTCGGTCAACGCCGTGTACCCGACCGCACAGACGGCGGGTGCGCTCCTGTCGAAGGGTGCCGGCGAGGCCAAATCCCTCGGCCTCCAGGCGGCTATCGAGGACGAGGACCTCATGCCGGACCTCCTGAGCAAGGCGGACGGCCAGGTCCGTGCGCTCGTCGGGCAGATCGACGACCCCGAGGCGCTCCCCGAGGAACTCCAGGACGTCGACGCGCCCGAACCGGCCGACGACGCGGCCGAGGAGAGCGACGAGGCGGCCGAGGCGGACGAAGAATCGGACGACGAAGCGGACGAGCCCGAGGCTGACGCCGACGACGCCGACGACGACGATGACGACGACGGCGCCGGCGATGCCATGGGCGAGATGTTCGGCTAACAATTAAGACCCACCTTCACGATTACCAACTATGGAATACGTTTACGCAGCACTCATCCTGAACGAGACCGGTGCAGAGATCAACGAAAACAACCTGACGGACGTACTCGACGCGGCGGGCGTCGACGTCGAGGAATCCCGCGTCAAGGCACTCGTGGCCGCGCTGGAGGACATCGACATCGAGGAAGCCGTCGAGCAGGCCGCGGCCGTGCCGGCCGGCGGCGGTGCCGCTGCCCCCGCGGGCGGCAGCAGCGACGGCGAGCTCGAAGAGGCCGACGAGGTCGACGACGAAGGCGGCGACGAGGAAGCCGAAGCCGACGAGGGCGGCGACGACGACGAGGACGAGGACGCAGACGGCGAAGGCCTCGGCGAGCTCTTCGGCTGACCGCTCGACGCCGGACGCCACTCGACACCGATTTTTTCGAGCGCGATCGAATCGAGAGCTGCTGCCGTCGGCGGAGCTGCGCCAGTATCAACTGTGAACTCGGAGGGAGTGGCTTAATACGAACGGGAGTGAAAACCGTTCACTACCGAAATGCTCCCGGGAGTCCAGTCGACGCCGTACACGCTCCCGCTCGTGTTAGTGGTCGGTCTCTGTGCAGCGGGTGCGGCCATCGCGTGGTACCAGCGGGAGGGGCCGGCGGAGACCTGGGCCACGTTCATTCAGGTCTCCATCGGGCTCTGGGCGCTCACGAACCTGCTCGCGCTCTCGTTCACCACCTACACGGCGAAACTCTGGGCGCTCCTGTTGTTCGTCCCGACCATCCCGTTTTTGGTCGTGACGACGTTCCTCTTCACCGTCCACTTCTGCGGGCTGAGCGCGCGGATCACGCCCTGGCGACGGCGGGCACTGCTCGCCTTCCCGGTCGCGGCGCTGCTTCTGAGCGTTACCAACGGCGTGCACGGACTCGTGCTCGTCGACCCGTCCCTGGAGACCGGCGGCGAGTACGTGGCGCTGGGCTACGACCTCGGCCTCGGGCTCTACGCCGTTTCGTTTCTGTCGTATCTGATCGCGGCGACGTATCTCGGACTGCTGCTCAGGAAGTTCCGCCGGTCGCGAAACGTCTACCGACGGCTCAGCCTCGTCATCTTCCTGACGGCGTTCGTCCTTCTAGTGATTTCGCTCGGGTCGTTCGCCCGGATCAGTCCGCTCCCGCACTTCACGCTGTTGCCGACCTCGTACCTGGTGATGGGCGTGCTGCTCCTGCTGGGCACGTCGAGCGCCCGGCTCGTCCAGCGGTTGCCGATAGGTCGGGTCCTGGCACCGGTCCGGTCACGGGTCGACAGCACGGTACCACTCGCCCGTGACTTCGTGATGCAGGAGGTCGACAACGGAATCGTCGTCCTCGACGCCGAGGACCGCGTGGTCGACATCAACGCGACCGCGAAGCGAATGCTCGGGCTCGAACGCCCGGTCGGCCGGGAGATCACGGAGATCACGCGCCCGTCGCTGGTCCTCGACGCCGGGGAGTTGCTCCCGGTCCTGCGAGGCGAGGAGCCGGTCCACGAACTCAACGCCGAGATCTGGGTGGAGACCCACGACGGCGAGCGCTGTTACGACATCACCTTCTCCGCGCTCGACGGTGACGGGGACGACGGCGCCGAGACGGCCCACGTCGTCCTGATGCACGACATCACCGACCAGAAGGAACGCGAGGAGCGCCTCCAGCGACAGACCGAGGCACTGGAGGGGAAGACCACACAGCTCGAACACCAGAACGAGCGCTTGGACGAGTTCGCGAGCATCGTCTCCCACGACCTCCGGAACCCGCTGAACGTCGCGGGCGGACGGCTCGAACTCCTGCTCGCTGACGAGGGCGAGGAACTGACGGTTCCGAGAAGCGACCTCGAAGCGATCAAGGACGCGCACGGGCGGATGGAAGCGATCATCGACGACGCCCTCACGCTCGCACGACAGGGAAAGGCCATCACCGAGACCGCGCCCGTCTCCGTCGGGTCGGTGGCTCGGACGGCCTGGGAGAACGTCGAAACCGGCGACGCGACCGCGGAAATCGACTGCACGGCGACCGTCGAAGCCGACCGGGACAGGCTCCTCAACGTCTTCGAGAACCTCTTTCGGAACGCCGTGGAGCACGGCTCCACGGGCAACCAGAACGCTTCGCGTTCTGGTGACGCCGTCGAACACGGTTCGACGGATACAGCGAGCGTGACGGTCACCGTGGGGGACGTCGGCCGGGACGACGACCAGGGGTTCTACGTGGCCGACGACGGGCCCGGTATCCCGGACGCGGAGAAAGAGGCGGTCCTCGACCGCGGGTACACGACGAGCGAGTCCGGGACGGGTTTCGGGCTGGCTATCGTCACCGACATCGCGAACGCTCACGGCTGGGACGTCGCGGTGACCGACAGCACCGATGGGGGCGCACGGTTCGAAGTCCTCGGGGTCGAACGCGTGGAGGCCGCGACGACGTCCGACTGACCGAACGCTTATACCCGGGGACGGGACCACCTCGGCGCGATGGGGGTCGTCGCGCCGTTCGGAGTCGAGATCGTGGTCGCACCGGGCTCGACAGCCGCCGTGCTCGCGTTCGTCTGCGGCGGCGTCCTGCTGGGCACGGTGAGCGGGCTCCTGCCCGGCCTGCACGCGAACAACATGGCGCTGTTGCTGGCCGCGTCCGCGGGCGCGGTTCCGGGGCCGCCGCGGCTCGTCGGCGCGGCGATGCTCGCCGCGGGCACGGTCCACACCTTCCTCGACGTAGTGCCGACGCTGGCACTCGGGGTCCCGGACCCGGCGATGGCGGCCTCCGCGCTGCCGGGACACGAACTCGTGCTCGCTGGCCGCGGGCGCGAGGCACTCCGGCTGTCAGCCCTGGGAAGCGGGCTGGCGGTCGCGCTCGCGGTCCCGCTCGCGATTCCCGTGACGCGACTGATGACGGGCGTCTACCCGACGCTGTCGGCACACCTCCCGGCGGTTCTGTCCGCCATCGTCGTCGGGCTCGTGACGACCGAGCCCAGCTACCGTCGGAAACTCGGGGCGGCGCTCTCGGTCGGCGCGAGCGGGCTCCTCGGGCTCGTCGCACTCGACGGCCCGGCGAACGGCATCGTCGACGCGGGTGGGATGCTCGCGCCGCTGTTCGCGGGGCTGTTCGGCGCGCCGGTGCTGATAGAGGCCATCGGCGGCGCGGGCATCCCCGAACAGGACGACCCGACTGTCACGGAGTCGCGGGCGTCGGTCGGCGCCCTGGCATCGCTGGGGACCGTCGCGGGTGCCATCGTCGGCTACGTCCCGGGAGTCTCTAGCGCCATCGCGGCGACCGGTGCCCTGCTCGCGGTGCCGGGCCGCTTCGGCGCCCGCGGATTCGTCGTGACGACCAGTGGCGTGAACACGGCCAATTCGATCTTCGCGCTGTTCGCGCTGGTCGCACTGGGGTCGCCGCGGACGGGCGTGCTGGTCGCCGTGGACGAGGCGGGCGTCCCGCTAAATCTCCCGATCATGCTCGCCAGTATCGCGCTGGCGGCCGGGGCGGGGTTTCTCCTCGTGCTCGTCGTCGGCGACCGATACCTCCGGGTGGTGGGTGCCGTGGACTATACCGCGCTCTCGCTGTCAGTCCTCGCCGTCCTCGTGGTGCTGTCCTACGTCTTCGCCGGGCCGGTGGGCGTCGCGGTCTTCGGGATTTCGACGGCGGTCGGTCTGATTCCGCCGCGGTTCGGAGCGCGGCGGGCGACCCTGATGGGCGTGCTGCTCGTCCCGCTGATCGCTCAGATGTAGTCGCGGCGGCGGAAAAAGAGGAGCATCCCGGCGGTGACGAGGAGCATCACCACCCAGACGGCGGGGTAGCCGTACCGCCAGGTGAGTTCCGGCATGTTGTACGGCGAGTCGGCGAAGTTCATGCCGTAGACGCCGACGATGAAGGTTAGCGGAAGGAAGACGGTGGCGATGACGGTCAGCACTTTCATCACCTCGTTCGTCGACTGGGAGACGGTGTTGAGGTAGATGTCGCGGGTGCCACGGGTCAGGTCCCGGTAGGTCTCGGTGAGGTCGACGATCCCGACGAGGTGATCGTACACGTCCCGGAAGTACTTCTCGGTGTCCTCGCCGATCTGCCGGGGGTCGCCGCGGGCGAGGACGCCGACGGCCTCGCGTGCGGGCCAGGCGATCTTCCGGAAGGCGAGCAGGTCCCGCCGGAGGGCGTTGATGGCCTCCAGCGTGTCGATGTCGGTGGTGGTCGTCACGTCCTCCTCGACGCGCTCGATCTGACTTTCGATGTCGTCGAGCAGGTCGTAGTAGCCGTCGACGATGGTGTCGATGACGCGGTAGGCGGTGAAGTCGGGACCCCGCTGGAGGAGGCGTTCGTCGCCGCGGACGACCGATTGCCAGACGCGCTCGACTGCCGGGGTCCCGACGGGGCCGAGGGTCACGAGCCAGTCGTCGCCGACGAAGACGCCGACCGGGTGGTCGCGGACCTCCTCCTCGAAGACCTGGTCGCCGCCGGCCAGTTCGGCGGTCTTGACGAGCGTGAACGTGTACCCGTCGTACTCCTCCGTCTTCGGCCGGACGTTGTTCGTCACGTCCTCGACGGCTAGGGCGTGGATGCCGAAGGCGTCGGCGACGCGGTCGATTTCGTCGTCGCTGGCGTCGGACGCCCGAACCCAGGTGGTCCCGTGAGCGGCCTTTGCCGCGTCGAGATCGTCGTACTCGCTGATCCCGTCGGTTCCGAAGACGGCCGCGGCGATCACGGCGAACCCCCAGCGCCGTCGGTGACTCGTCGCCGTTCGACACGAGCGGTCACGTCCCGAACCATGTCGACGCCTCTCGCGCGGTGACAAAAAGCGTTCGGCGGAGGGAGCGTTTTGTACGAGGGGACCGAGGATGAAGCATGCTCGTCCGGGACGTGATGTCGACTGGAATCGTGACGGTCCCCCGTGACGCGACCCTGCACGAGGCGGTCGGCGAACTACTGGCGAACGACGTGGGGAGCGTGATCGTCCTCGCAGACGACCAGCCGACCGGCATCGTCACGGAGACCGACGCGCTCGAAGCCGCCCACGAGTCCGGCGCGCCGCTGGATGGGATCGACCTCGGACGGTTCTGCGAGGGGGCGATCCTGACGACCGAGCCGGACCGAACCGTCCAGGCCGTCGCCCGGCGGATGGCCGACGACGGTGTCAAGAAGTTCCCGGTCGTGGACGGACTGGATATCGTCGGTATCGTCACCCTGACCGACATCGTCTATCACCTCTCGGACATCCGGTCGGAGGCACAGCGGCTCGCGGATCGACACTACGACTGGTCCGGGTAAGGGGCGGGCGACACCCGTCGTCCGACACCTGGCGGACGGGCGGCGGACACGGGCCGCGCGAGCGGGGTCCGTGACCGACAGAGGGCGTCGGGACGGGTGTAAGGTTTATCACACTGTGGTGGCAAATCAACGCCATCAACCCACCTATGACGTTGAACCCCCGCGATTACGACCTGGACGAACTGCGAAAGATGGCACGGGAACGGGACGCCGGCCCGCGCGGCCCGACGACCGAGGGCGACGAGGAGGGGGCCGCGCCGACGGGCATCGCGGGCTCGATGGAGAGCGAGGCCGACGCCGCGACGCGCGAGCGGTTCCAGTCGGGGCTGTACCGCGAACTGATGCCACTGGAGGCGGGGGCGGACGACCTGAGCAAGCCGTACCTCTCGGCGCTGCCGGAGAGCTACGCCGCCGAGTTCGTCGTCTTCGAGTGGCTCGAGTTCCTGCTCGACAGTTTCGGGTACAAGGGCGCGAACGAGGCGCTCCAGTACTACGAGGAGGTCGGCTGGCTCACCGAGACGGTGGAGTCGTCGCTGAACGACTACCTGCTCGGGCTGGAGAACCCGGCGGGGGCCGAGCCGGCGGAGTCCGATATCGACGACCACAAGCTCAGTCTGGTCTACATCGCGCGACTCGTCTCGATGCAGTGACGCGTTACGGGTGGGGACTTTTCGGGTGTGACACCGGGGCCAAGTATAAACCACAGCCGTGAGTAGCCGGGCCTCGTATGAGCGACGACGGCGACGAGCCCGTCCCAATCGGGGTCAAACTCGGTAGTACGCGGACCGTGATCGCGCTTCCGGACGGCGACGACATGGAGATCATCCGGACGCTGACCTGTCTGGCGACCTACGAGGACGCACTCACCGGCGAGGAGCGCGTCCTCTACGGCGACCAGGCGGCGACGGAGTACCCCGACCGGGCGCAGTTCATGCTCCGGTCGGGACTGCCCGAAGACGACGACCGCGCGGAACTGACCAAGAAGTTCTTCGACGCGCTCATCGAGGAGAACGACGTGCCCGAGAACAGCGTCGTCGTCTACGCGATTCCGACGATAGACAACGAACAGGGCCTGGCGAACCTGCAGGCGGTGATCGAGGACAGCCCCATCGGCCAGGAACACGTCGAGAGCTACCCCGAGTCGCTGTGTGGCGCGATTCCCGCGATGGGCGACGGGCTCGAAGCGATCAACGAGATCTTCGTCTCGGTGAACATGGGGTCGACGAACCTCGAAGCCTCGGCGTACCGTCGCGGGGAACAGCTGGCCCCCTTCGCGACCGGCGCCGTGACGGGCAACGAGGTCGACCGGACCATCACCAACCACGTCGAGGAGGAGACCCAGGGTCGGGTCAACATCGACAAGACGACCGCCCGCGAGTACAAGGAGGAACACGCCGACTTCGTGGACTTCGAGCCGTTCACCGACGTCATCCAGCAGCCCGGCGGCGGCTCCCACGAGTTCACCATCGAGCGCAGCGTCATGGACGCGTGTAACGAGTACCTCGACGAGGCCGTCGACGAGGTCGCGAACAGTTTCCTCCCGGAACTGGCGAACGACTACATGAAAGTCTACCAACTGGCGCTCGACCAGCCCATCGTCCTCACGGGCGGGATGGCCTGCATTCCCGGCATCGTCGACGAGTTCGAGGAGCGCCTGAGCGAGGAACTGAACCGCGACGTGGAGGCCGTCTCGGCCGAGAACCCGGACACCGCCGCGACCATCGGCGCCCAGCGCATCGCCGCGAAACTGAGCGAGGACTGATTCCGGACAGACGGTCGATAGGTCAGCGGCCGTCGCGGCGTCGCCTCCGAGTTTTCTCGCTTCGAGTTCGTTAATCCAACGGCGGCGTGTCGCCTGAGTGAGCGGATGACTGATTACCGACGAGAACGAACGACAGTCGATACCCACCATGCTGGCTTCCGGCGAAGAAAACGGAATCGACGACGACGAACTGTTGACGGGGACGGGCAGCGGTGGGGTATTCACGAGTGGCTACCTCCGTGACCGGCCGCTCATCGAGTACCTGAACGAGACCGAGCGGGTCGCCTTTCTGTTGTCGAACTCGAAGAAGGGGGTCAGGGAGGAGTCCGACGACGACGCGACGGCGTACACGCCCGGGGATCGGTACCAGGCCATCGCGGCGGTGACGGACACGCGTGTCATGTTCGTCGTCGGAGACTGCACGGAGACCGACGGTGACGCGATGTTCGCGGTGCCCTACACCGAAATCGAGGACGTGAAGACGGGCCGCGGGGTGTTGACCAAGCAACTCGACGTGTGGACGACCTCGGGCCGGCGGTGGCGGTTCTACGTCAAGTCGTCGGTCGACCTCCAGCCCGCGGCGGACTACCTGGACAAGGCGGCGGTCGTCTGGTCGCGCGTCGAGAACCAACTGGGCCGGGCCGAGGAGTACGTGACGGAGATTTCGGCCCAGGTCGAGGACCGGTCGTTCGAGGCGGCGGTCGAGACGGGGGCACGAGCGCGCGAGCACGTCGACGAAGCCCGGCGGATGGCGACGGAGCTGACGACGAACAGGGCCGACGCGGTCTGGGAGCGCATCACCGACGCGGAGGAGCGACTGGACGCCGCCCGGATGGAGACCCACCGGACCTGGGCTGTGGCACACGAACACGAGGCCGAGCGCCAGTGGCGGACGGAACTGTACAATCAGGCCTACGAATCCTACGAGGCCGCCCGTGAGGAGTACCGATCCGCCCTCGATATCGCCCGCGACCAGGGGTTCCCGGAGGGCGAGGAGATCGTCGCCGAGATCGACGACATCCGTCACGACCTGGACGCCCTCTCGAAGTCGCCGCTCCGCCGCGCGGAGGAGACGCGGAACCGCGCGGCCGAACTCGACGACCCGGCGGTCGCGGTGGAGACCTGGGAGGAGGCCCTGGAGCGGTATCAGACGACGCTGGTCCTCGACTGGGGGACCGACGACGGGCGGTTCGCGGGCGACAGCGATGACATCCGTGTCGAAATCGAGGGGATCGTCGACCGGATCGACGAGACGCGGCGCGAGCTGGCCGACCGCCACGAACTGACCGCCGACGACCTCGCCGAGGGCGGAGAGTACGAACGAGCACGCCGCGAGTACGCCGCGGCCCGCGATCAACTGGCGGCGGCGGCCTCCGTCGCCGAGGAACTCCGGCCGAGCCTCGTGGACGGACTGCGCGACCGGATGGACACGCTGGACGAGCGGATCGAGCAAGCGCGCGAGAACGCCGCGGCGAACGAGTTCGTCTTCGTCGGGGACACGAACCGGGCCATAGCGACGAGCGATGCAGGGGCCGACGAGGACGGGGACAGCCTGTCCGGGTCGGTCCGTGAGCGACTGTGCCGGGCGGACGCCGAGACGTTCAGGGCCGTCGTCGCGTCAGCCTGGCGCGAGATGGGCTGGGAAGCGACGGTCCTCGACGACGAACGCGACGAGCGGGTGGGCGTGATCGCGGAGCGGTCCCACCCGGTCCCGGAGACGCAACTGCTCGTCACGGACGGGGCACCGACGGATGCGCGCTTCGACGCCGAGCGGGTCACGAACGTCGCAGCGGCGGTGGAGACCGACTACGACGCCGACGTGGTCGCGTTCGTCACGACCGGCGGGTTCACCGACGGCGCTCGCGACGCGGCCGCGGAGACGCGCGTGAAACTGATCGACGGCGACCACCTCGCCTCGATCCTCGAAACGGAAGGCGTGGACGACTTCGACCCGGCGGGCCAGCCGCCGACGGCCGACTGAGCGACCACGCCGCTCGGCCGCGATTCTCCCCGCCGTCCACCGGGTATTTGTACACCCCGACCGAACCGCGGGACGACCCGGATGGAGGAGTATTTCGACGGACTCGACCCCGCCGGCGAGCCCCGGCGGACGTACACGACTCGCGTCGCGGAACGGCTGGCGGCGGGCGACGAGCGGGTCAGAGGGGCCCGCGACGCCTGGCACCAGTTCGTCCGCGAGACGACCGGTTCCTCCCTCGAAGCCGTCGCCGTCGAACGGCCCGCATCCGCCGCGGTCGACGCTCTCGACGGCATCGACCGAGCGTTCGTCGCCACCTGCTACTACGACTTCCTCGTCGAGACGCTGTTCGATTCCCTCGAAGGATATATCGGTGTTACCGTCGCGAACCGCGACCCTGCGACGAACACGACAGCGCTCGGCACGTCCCTGACCGCGGTACACGACGCAGTACTGGAGGCCGGCGCGGTGGGGGTTCGAGATGGCGTCGCGTCGTCGACGCTCGACTCGCTCGATCCCGCGGCACTCGGCGAACTGTACCGGGCCGTCGTGCCGCGAGCGGTCCGGCTCGTGCTCGGGGAGTACTACACGCCGCCCGGGGTCGCGGAACTGGCCGTCGCGTCGCTCGACGTCGACCTCACCGCCGCGCGAATCCTCGACCCCGGTTGTGGTGCCGGTGCCTTCCTCGCGGCGGCCATCGACGCAAAGCGGGCCGCTATCGACGCACCACCGGCCGAAACCGTCGACAGGATTGTCAATTCCGTCGTGGGAATCGACCTGAATCCGGTGGCAGTCACGACCGCGAAGCTCGCATATCTGTCCGCGCTGTCGGACCTGCTCGACGCGAGCGACCGGGACCGACTCTCGATCCCGGTGTTCCTGACCGACGCCCTCGGCCTCACGCGCGAGGACGACATCACCTTCGCGGGCGAGCGCGCCGACACGACGTTCGATGCCCTCGTGGGAAATCCACCGTGGATTCCCTGGGAGCGGCTGCCGGACGCGGTCAAGGACGCCTGGCGGCGCGAGTACGTCTCGGAACTGGGGTTGCAGCCACACGAGGGAATCGAGGCGCGACTCGGCCACAGCAACGACGACGTGTCGGTGCCCTACGCGTTCACCTGCATCCACCGGTACCTGCGACGGGGTGGCGACGCGGCGTTCGTTCTAAAGCGGGACCTCGTCCGCGGGCCGGCCGGGGCGGTCCTCCGGCGCCTGCAGGTGGGGGAACGGTCCCTGCGACTGCGCCACGTCCACGACTTCGCCGCCCTCGACCCGTTCCCGGATGCCGGCGCGGACGCGGCGCTGTACACGTTCACCGCGGACGCCGACCCCGTGACTCCGGTCCCGACGACGGTGTGGCGGGGCCGTGAAGGCGGGGAGGCCGCCTTCGTTTCGGCGGCCAGCCTGCGGGAGACGACGGCGACCGTCGAGACGGAACTGGTGCCCCTGGAGGGGGCGGACCGGACGACGGCGTGGGTGCGGGCAGACCTCGCGAGGGAGGCCCAGGGGGACTGTAGCCACGAGATTCGCCACGGGCTGAAAGACGACGCGGCGGCGGTCTTCGGGCTCGACAGGGACGACCTCGCCGCGGTCGAGACGGGGCGGGTCTTCCCCTATCTCCGCTCGCGCCACGTCCGGAAGTTCGGGCTGTCGGGCCACGACCTGCGGCTCGTGCCGGCGGACCTGGCGGGCGAGGACAACGAGGCCGACCTCGAGGAGAACTATCCGAACACGTACGACTACCTCGCGACCCACCGGGAGACGTTGCTGGACCGCGCGTCGGCGTGGCTCGACCGTGGTCCCTTCTACACCCAGTTCGGACTCGGACCGTACACCTGGGCACCCTACAAAGTGGTCTGGTGCCGACTGGGGTTCAAGCCGGACTTCGCGGTGGCGTCGACGCGGCCGGACCCGGACCTCGGCGAGAAGACGGTCGTTCCCGGCGATCACTACATGTTCGTCGCGACCGACGACCGGCAGGAGGCCCACTTTCTGTGTGCGCTGTTGAACTCGACGCCGTACCAGCGGACGCTCCGAACCCTCGCCTCGGGCGGGAAGGCGAGCCTCTCGAAGTCCGTCGTCTCGGAACTCGCCCTGCCGTCCTGGCCGGGGACGGACCGGGCCCGTCGCCTCGCGGAATGCTCGATCGAACTCCACGACCTCGTGGCCGACGGGACGGACGACGACGCGGCCACCGTGGCGGAGCTGCGGGGGACTATCGACCGGACCGTCAGGGAGGGCATCGAGGCAGGCGCGTTCGGTGTGAGCGGCGGCGACCGGGCTTGATGTCCGCCTTCGAGTGGGAGGTGTCGGTGCAATCAATTCATTATGGAGGAGCAACAAGTGGGTGGCAACCACGGGCATTGGGGGTAGCATGAACGCAACCGACGTACCAGCGCCGACGGTGGGTAGCGAGCGGGAGGGGCAGTATCTACGGGGAAAACGACTGGAGGAGCGATTCGAGGGGAGCGAAACCCCCCGGACGATACTGACCAGTGACAAGGGTATCAGACACGAACGGGACGACGAGTCCAAGACGGTGGCCCCGGGCGATAGCTGCGCGGCGGTCGCGGCGATCACCGACGAACGGGTCCTGTTGATCGTCGGCGGCAACAGCGACGAGAGCGGGAACCCAAACCGCAGCGTCTCGCTGCCGTACACCGAAATCCGGTCGGTCGAGACGAACAAGGGCGTCCTCAAGAGTCGGCTCACGGTCACCGCACGGACCAGCGACCGCTACCACTTCCTCGTTGGCGGGCGCGAGGACCTCGACGAGGTGGCGGCGACGATCACCCGTGCGATCAACCACTGGGTCGCGGTCGACAGGCGGCTCAGCAAGGCCAAAGAGCACCTCTCGACCGTCGACGACCACCTCGAAGCGGGGGAACCGCGGGCGGCCGCGGACGCCTACCGACGGACGCGGGAGTTGATCGAGGAGGCCCGGGACGTGGCCGACCGCTTTCGCTCGGGAACCCACGCGATGCACCGGCGTATCGAGCAGGTGGAGTCGCGGCTGACGCTCACGCGCATCAGGGGCTACGAGGTCCGGGCGGCGCAGTACGTCGAGACGGCAGACCGGGCGCGTGAGGCAGACGAGTTCGGGCGGGCGTTCGACGCCTACCAGTCCGCGCTCGAGGGGTACGACCGCGCCGCGTCGCTGGCCGCCGACGCCGCCCCGCAGCGCGTCGAGGAGTTCACGGAGAGAAAAGAGGAGGTTCGTGGCGCCCTCTCGCGGATCAAGACCGGACCACTCGTCAGCGCGATGGACGCCTGCGAGACCGCGAAAGCGGCGTCGGACCCGGTCGAGGCCGTCGAGGCGTGGCAGGACGCGCTCCGGAAGTGTCACGACGCCCTCGTACTCGTCCACAGACACGACGGGTTCGATGGGGACTACGACGCCCTCCGCTGGCAGGTCGAGTGGGCGGCCGGGAACCTCCTCGATTCCCACGAGCGGGTCCTCGACCGTGCCGAGTCCCGGGGCGACGACTGGGCCGGCGAGGACGACGCGGCCGCCGCGGAAGCCTACAAGGTCGCACTCGGCCACGCCGAGAGCGCTGCGTCGGTGGCCGGCGAGTTCCGGTCGGGGTCGGCCGCGAGCCACCGGACGACAGCCGATCGGTTGCGTGAAAAGCTCGTGACCGTGACCGACAAGTGACCGCCCGGACGCCAGCCCCGGCACTACAGGTATTTACGTCTCGGCCTCCGAAGGAGGTTCAATGAGCTATCAGGTGCGACGCGAGATCGAGGCCGTCGGGACGGCGAAGGCAGCCAGCCAGGGCGCGGCCGAGGACGAGGCTGCCGAGACGGTTCTGGCCGCGATCAGGGACGCGGACGACGGCGAACTGGTCGACACCGAGGTCACCGACGCGTCCGTCTACGACTTCCCCGCGGCACCCTTCGACCCCTACCGGTTCCACCTCCAAACAGCGGTGACAGTGTCCGTCGACGCCGATAGCGACGCGAGCGCGATCACGGCCGGCGCCGACGCCATCGCGGACCTGCTCGCCCGTGCCGACCTCGACGAGTGGGAGTACACCGGCGAGGCCGAACTCGAAGCGCCGGCCTGAGCGGGCCACGGTCGGATGAGAACCGGGCCACAGCAGCGGGCACGGTCGCCACGACACCTGCCGGGAGCCGATACGGTTTTGCAGGACGGTACCCTACCGCCGACCGGATGAGCCGCCTCGCCCTGCGAACGCTCATGGCGGCAGTCGGGGTCTCCGTGCTGGTGTTCTACGCGGTGGTCGCCGGACTGGCCTACGTCCTGCTCGCGACGCTGTGGGCGAACCGGCCGCCGCTGGGGACGAGCCTCCTCATCGTCGCCGGGCTGACGGTCGTCTTTGGCTTCCTGAGCTACCAGTTCGGGCGGTCGGAGTTGCTCGCGAGCGTGGACGCAGTCGAGATTCCCCGACGGGACGCGCCGGAGCTGTACCGGCGTGTCGACGCCGTCGCGTCGCGGATGGCTATCGAGCCGCCACGCCTGCTGGTCGCGGAGATGGCGCTCCCGAACGCGATAGCGCTCGGCGGCCGCGGGAGTGGGATCGTCGCCGTCGACCGCTCGCTGTTCACGCTGCTCTCGCCCGACGAACTGGAGACCATCGTCGCCCACGAGTGTGCCCACCTGGAGAGCCGGGACAGTCTCGTCCAGACCCTGGCCTACAGCGCCATGCGGACCGTCGTCGGGTTCCTGACGCTCGCGCTGTTGCCGCTCCTGCTTTTCGCCACCGGGCTCGAACGCGGGCTGGCCTGGATTCGCGGCCGGCCGACGCGGTGGACGGACGGCTCCGTTGGCCGGTTTCGGGAGCTGGTGGGGTCCGCCGTTCTCCTCGTGCTCGTCGTCCTGACGCTGTTGATCCGGGCACACTCCCGGCGACGCGAGTTCGCGGCCGACGACCGCGCGGCGACCGTGACCGGGAAGCCGCTGGCGCTCGCCCGCGCGCTCTCGAAGATCGACCGCGTCTCGGACCCGGACTGGAGCCTGCTCTCGCCGCTTTACACCCGCGGCGACGAGGAGGGAACGCTGGGCCGAATCTTCTCGACACATCCCGATACCGACGAGCGGGTCGAGCGCCTCGTCGAGCGGGCACGCGGCCGCCACCGGGCGTGACTGCCCGTGTCACCGGTCGGCGAACCGCTCGTACAGCGGCCGTGTGATACGCTCGACCCGACAGGCCCGCTCGCCGGTTGCGTACGTCGACGGGTGGGGCGGAGAGGCGTACCGATAACACTCGGTTCGCATGTGCCCGCCCTCCAGCCCTCGTGTCGTCGCCGGGGCGTAGGTCACCACGTCGACGACGGGCGTGGCCGCCCAGTCGGTCGCCGCGAGGTAGCGGCGAACGCGGCCGGTCCAGTCGCCGGCGACCGGGCGGAGCCGAACCGACGACGGTGTCGCTGTCATCGGCGGCTGCATAGACGGGGCGACAACAAAAACCCGGCGTGCAGAGGGGTATTTCTCCGGGAACACTCGGTTCAGCTCCCGGATATTAACCAAAGGAATAACATTGGGCAATGAATACACGACGTATGGGCAAGTCAGACCGAAGCCGGCGGTCGTTTCTCCAGGCGACGGCCGGTCTCGCGACGGTTGTGGCGGCGGGCAGTACGGCGGGATGTCTCGACTCGGTTCCGCTCATCGGTGGCGGCGGGTCGCTGAGTGCCGTCCCCGAGGACACGAACGGGGTCGTGTACGCCGACATCGACGCGATCCGGGAGGACGAGGGCGTCCGGACGGTGACGGACGCGTACCTGAGCGCCCGGAGCGAGTCCGAGTGGTACGACGGCCCGGAGGACTACGAGGAGGCACTGGAGGAGTTCGAAGACGAGTCGGACCTCGACCCCGAGGGGGCCCACGAGATCGTCGCCTTCGCCGAGTACGGCGGGGAGTACAGCCTCGTCGACAACGAGTACACGGCGGTCATCGTCGACGCCGACTGGGACGTCGACGACGTGGTCGACAGCATCGAAGAGGACAACAACTACGAGTTCGACGAGGAGGAGCACTCGGGCCAACCGTTCTACGAACCCGACGAGGACTACGGGTCGTACATCGGCGTCCTCGGCGACGACCGGATGGTCATCGGGCAGGAGGACGCGGTGGAGGACGCCATCGACGCCGACCAGGGCGAGGACGACGGCATCGAGGACGAACTGGACGGCGCCTACTCGAACACGCGCTCCGCGCCGGTCCGGTACGCGAGCATCATGCCCGATCCCGGAGAGCACGACAGCGTCCCCGAATCGTACGGTCGCGGCGAGGACGAGGTCGATCTCGGCGTCCTCGAAGACGTGACGACGGTCGCCGGTGCGGTCTACGCCGAGGGGGACACTCGCGGCGTCGAGGTGACGATGACCGCCGAGGACACGGACACCGCCGAGAACCTCACGGACATCGTCGAGGGCGCGATCAGCTACGCCGAGGAGAACACCTACGACGAGACCGCGGCGGCGCTCCTCGGAGACCTGGAAGTCTCGCAAAACGGGACGGACGTGACCGTCTCCTTCGAGCGGACCATCGACGAACTCGAGGACCTCATCGACGAGAACATGGGCCAGTGAGGCCGAGCCGAGACGTCGGACGCGAGCTTACAGGAAGTCGCTGACGCCGACGTCGCCGCCATCGTCGTCGCCCCCGCCACCGCCGGGCAGTTCTTCGGCGATCTTCTCCGCGAGGCTCTCGAAGTCACGGTTCTGGTACCAGACGACGCCCGGGCCGGCGAACTGCTGGACTTTCCCCTCGTCGCCGAAAGCCCGGCTCTTCATGCCACCGACGCGGTTGGTCGTGTACTGGACCGTCGAGTCGAACGCGACGACGTGGTCGCTGTCGACGTTGAACTGCTCGCCCTGTTCGAGTTCGACCCGTTCCATCTCCCCGTAGCTGTCGAAGAACACGTGGCCGGTCCCCGAGAGCTTCAGCAGGAAGGTGCTCCCGCTGCGGAAGAACTTCGAGGCGCCCTGGAACTCGGTGTCGACTTCGACGTTCGGCTCGGCGGCGAGGAAGGCCCCGGACTGGGCGTACATCGTCTGGTTGTTGAGGAACCGGTCCTGGACGGCGCCCGGCGCGGGCGGCGCGAGCGTGACCGTTCCCGGCTGCTGAGCCGTGAACGTGTTCATGAACAGCGATTCCCCGCCGAGGGCCGCGCGCTTGGCCGAATCCAGCAGCCCACCGCCGCCGGTGTCGGTCGACATCTGAATCCCCGGCGTGTAACTGATCATCGCACCCGGTTCCGCGACGATCTGTTCGTTCGTGTCCAGTTGCACCTCGACATCCGCGAACCCGTTCTCACCGCTGATTTCGTACTCCATGTGCTATCGTGGCCGTCGCCGGCCGTATCTGTCTGCCTGTTTGCTTACTGTAATGATAATACTTGTGCTATTTCACGACTCGTCACGGCGATGGACATCGAAAGCCTATCTTCGCTGGCCGGAAACCACGAGATATGGCCGGCATCCAAGCGTGGACCGAGACCGTCGACGACCGGCTATCCGCGGTCGGTCTCGACCGCGTGACCGCGGCGGTCTGGGGGCTCGTGGTCGCCGGTCTCCTCGCGCGTCTCGTCGCGCTCGGGGCCCGCGTCGCGCACTTCGACGAGGGACGGGTCGGCTACTGGATCGGTCGATACGTCGAGACCGGCGACTTCCACTACCGCTACATCATTCACGGCCCGTTCGTCCAGCACGTCGACCACCTCGTGTTCTCCCTGTTCGGCGCGAACGACTTCACCCTCCGGCTGGTCGTCGCAGTCGTCGGCGCCGCCCTCCCACTCGTCGTCCTCCTCTTTCGGGAGCACCTCGACGGGACGGAGCTGGTCGTTGCCGCGCTCTTTCTCGCCGGCAATCCCATCCTCCTGTACTACTCACGCTTTTTCCGTAGTACCGTCCCCGTCGCCGTCTTCGCGTTCGCCGCCTTCGGCTTCGCCGTCCGGTACTGGGACACGCGCCGCGCCCGCTATCTCTACGCCTTCAGCGTCCTCCTCGCGCTCGCGTTCACCGCGAAGGAGAACGCCGCCGTCTACGTCCTCGTCTGGCTCGGTGCGAGCGGCCTCCTGCTCGACCACGAACTCTTCCGCCCGCGGTCGGCCGCCACCGGCACCGAGGTACTCCGGGACTGGTGGGACCGCAACGTTCGCCGTCGCGAGCTCCGCCGCGACCTGCCGCGGTTTCTCGGCCACGTCGTCGTGATTGTCCTCCTCTTCGCCGCCGTGATCCTGTTTTTCTACGCGCCACGCGCCGGCTCGCCCGGTGGCGTGGGCCTGTACAACGCCGTCGGAAACCCCGGGCTGTTCCCGGAGGTCGTCGACGCCACGGTCGCCGACCTCGAGGAGGGGTACGGCTACTGGTTCGGCGGCGCGACCGAATCCGGCCACCGGTCCTCGCTCGTCGACAAGTACGTCGGCTTCAGCGAGCGACTGGTCGGGACGCTCGCGACCTACGCGGCAGTGCTCGTCGGATTCGCCGTCGCCGGGTTCCTGAAAGAGCGGTTCGCGTCCGCGAACCCCCGCAACCTCGTGATGTTCGCGAGCTACTGGGGCGCCGTCAGTTTCGTCGGCTACCCCCTCGGGACGGACATCTACGGCCCCTGGCTCGCCGTGAACGTCGTCGTCCCGCTCACGATTCCCGCCGCCGTTGCCCTCGCCACCGTGCTCCGCTGGGGGCGAGACGCCCTCGCCCGCGAGGATTCCGTGAGTCTCGCCGTCGCCGTCTTCGTCGTGGTGCTGACCGTCTCCCAGATGGCGTTTCTCGGCGTCAGCTCCGCCTACGCGTCGCCCCTCGACGACGAGAACATGGTCCAGTACGCCCAGCCCGGCGACGACATGAAACCGGCCCTGCGGGAGATGGGTGCCGCCGCCGCTGACACCGACGGCACCGACGTGCTGCTCTATGGTTCCTACTTCGTCTCGGACGGTGCGAATCCCGACTCAGAGTACCAGCCCGCGTGTGCTAACTGGTTCCAGTCGCTCCCGCTCCCGTGGTACTTCCAGGTCCACGACGCGACCGTCGATTGTGCCCGGACGGTCGGCGAGATAGCCGAGGACGGCGACGCCCCGCCGGTCGTCATCACCCGCCGCTCCGAACTGGAAAACGTCAGCGCGGCCGTCCCCGACTACGAGACCCGGACCTACCAGCTCCGTCGCTACGGCACCGAAGTCACGATTTTCGTCGACCCCGAGTACGCCACCGAATCGTCGTGAAGCTCGGCACTCCCTCGTCTCCTTCAGAATCAGGAAGGCTGCGAGTGGGTTGGGGCGGATTTGAACCGCCGGCTTCCTCCGTGTGAAGGAGGTATCATAACCGGACTAGATCACCAACCCGGGCGGGTGATGGTATCCGTGCCCGCGACTTAAGGGTTGCTTTCGACCCCCGCTACGCCGACCGAACCGCCGCCAGTTTCTCCCGGCCCTCGGCCACCGCGCGGCGTGCCTCCGCCCGCGCTCTCATCACAGCCTTCTCCGCCTTCGCCCGAACCGCCTCGCCCCGAGTCGGCTCCGGGTC
Source organism: Halorientalis marina (assembly GCF_023028345.1). GTDB lineage: Archaea > Halobacteriota > Halobacteria > Halobacteriales > Haloarculaceae > Halorientalis > Halorientalis marina. The sequence continues at coordinate 2,572,527 of NZ_CP095487.1, forward strand.
CTCGTCCTCACCGGTCAGGCGCTCGATCCGCTCGGTGACGGGCGCCAGCTCCTCCCGAACACCACGCATCGTCGTCTCTCCCGCTCGCTTCGCGTAGTATCGTGCGTCTTCGAAGTATCTGTTCATATGTGACCTTACGTCGACAACAAATAAAACCCTTGTGGCGGACTGCTCGTCGAATCGACCGACGACGGCGGGAGTCGTGGAGACCGGGAACGCCACGAACGGTCATTCGGGCGGGGAACCACAACGTTTTAGTATCTTTTAGGTGAACCTAAAACCAGGCCGACGGAGGTCGTCGGCCCGTGTCTGTCCCAACCATGCACGTCAGACGACGGCGTCGGTGACCGTGGGCATCGGTTCCCCGTCGTCCGGTTCGACACAAACTAGTAGTGAGCGGCAGTGCTACGGAGTACCATGTTCACCCGACTCTCGATTCCGACGCCGTTCCAGGTCGGGCCGGTCAACGCGTACCTCGCCGGTCGGACGCTCGTCGACCCCGGCCCGGACAGCGAGGAGGCCTGGTCGGCGCTCCTCGACGCGCTCGAAGAGCGGGAACTCGCCCCCGGCGACATCGATCGCGTCCTCGTCACGCACCCCCATCCCGACCACTTCGGGCTGGCAGCGCGACTGTCCGACGCGGGTGCGACGGTCGTCGCCAGCGAACCAGCAGCGGCGATCATGCGGGACTTCCGCGGCCGCTACGACCACGAGGCCGCGTTCTTCACCGATTTCTTCGAACGCTGTGGCATGGCCGAACGGACCGCCGACACCGTGACGGACCTGCCCGAAGCGTACATCCGCTACGCCCCGGACGTCGAGACCGACCGCGCGGTCCGCGACGGCGATACGCTCGTCGTCCAGAACACGACCCTGGACGTGCTCGTCGTGAGCGGGCACGCCGAAGGGGAAGCGATCTTCGACTACGAGGCCGAGGGGGACCGCCACGCCATCGTCGGCGACCACGTCCTCGCGGAGATTACCCCCAACCCCTTCCTGCTGCCCCCGCCCGAGGCGGGCGGCGACCGGCCGCCGGTCCTCCCGGCGTTCAATCGCTCGCTCGAACGGCTCCGCGACCGCGAGTTCGACCGCCTGCTCACCGGCCACCGCGACCCCGTGACTGCGCCGAGCGAGCGCGTCTCGGACATCCTCGCCGCGCACGAGGAACGAACCGAAAACGTCCGGGCGCTCGTCGACGGCCCGACGACACCCGTAGACGTAATGGAAGGGCTGTTCGGCGACCTCCCGATCACCGAGTACTTCGCCGGCATGAGCGAGGCCGTCGGCCACCTCGACGTGCTGGAAGCCCGCGGCGCCGTGACCGCCCGTGAACGGGGTGGACTGCTCGTCTACGAGCCGAGTTCATAAAAGGGACCCTGTATGGGCGGGGATATTATAAACTCCTCTCCGGTATAGCGAATCCATATGAGCACTCGGGGGGTGCTCGTCGTCGGCGCGACCGGAACCCAGGGGGGAGCGGTCGCGCGCCGACTGCTCGACGACGACCACGACTTCGAGGTGTACGGGCTGACCCGCGACCCGTCGTCGCGGGCGGCACGGCACCTCGCCGAACGCGGTGTCCGTATCGTCAGGGGGAACCTGTGGGAACCGTCGACGCTCGTCTCCGCGATGGAGCCAGTCGACGCCGTCTACGGCATGACCGACTACTGGGAGGCCGGCTCCGACGGCGAAATAACACAGGGCATCAATCTCGCGAACGCGGCGGCCGACGCCGGCGTCGACCGGTTCGTCTTCGGCTCCGTCGCCGGCGCTGGGGAGCGCCCGGACGTCCCGATGATCGAGACGAAAGCCCGGATCGAACGCCACATCGACCGGCTCGGCCTCCCGGCCACCGTGATCCGGCCCGGGTACTTCGTCCAGAACTTCGCGCTCCGGCGCGAGGACATCCTCGACGGGACGCTCGCGCTCCCGCTCGCGCCCGGCCGGAGCCTCCCACTCGCGGATACCTTCGACATCGGGCGACTGGTCGTTCGGGCGCTGCTCGAACCGGATACCTACGAAGGCGCGTCGATCCCACTCGTCGGCGAGCGACTCACACTGGCTGCCATTGCCGACACCGTCGGGCGCGTCCTCGGCCGGGCGGTCGAACCGGTCCACATCCCAATCGACGTGGCCCGAGCCGAGGTCGGCGACGCGTACGCCGACCTCTTCGAGTGGTACAACGCGGCGACCCACGAGGGAGCGGTCCGCGACCTCGAACGCACGTACGACTTCGTGCCGACGCCACTGTCGGAGTACCTGCTCGATACGGACTGGGTGCGCCGCGAACTGCCCGAAGAGGGTGAAAAACAGGCGGTTCAGTAGCTCGGGCTCTCCTCACGGACGCCTTCGCGTTTGTTCACGACCCGCGCGATAGTGAACAGACAGTCCGAGAGGCGGTTCAGGTAGACGATGGCGGCGTCGTTGACGCCGGCTTCCTCGGAGGCGAAGGAGACGGCGCGACGCTCGGCCCGCCGACAGACCGCACGCGCGTGGTGGAGTTTCGTGCCCGGCTCGCTCCCGCTCGGGAGGAGGAACGACTCCAGTGGGTCGAGTTCGTCCTCGTAGCCGTCCATCCACGCCTCCAGCTGATCGACGTGTTCGTCGGTGACTTGCGGGTCGTCGGCGTCGGGCTCGGGGTTGGCGAAGTCGGCCTGGACGATGTGGAGGTGGTTCTGTATCTCGCGAAGCTGGTCGTCGATGTCGTCGTAGCCGGTAGGTCGGACGACGCCGACGAGCGCGTTCACTTCGTCGACGGTCCCGTACGCCTCGATTCGGGGGCTCGCCTTCGAGACGCGGTCCATCGTCCGAAGGTCGGTCATCCCCTCGTCACCGCGCCCGGTGTAAATCTTCATATCGGAGGCTAGGGAGCCAGCGTCTTATAGCCACCCGACGGGCTCGTGCGAACCACCTTTGGTCGCGGCCCACCGACACGTGGGTATGGTCTCCGTCCGCAGTCCCACGCTGACGACGCTCGCGCTGTTCGCCGTCGTCTTCCTGCTGGAGACGGTCGTCGGTCTCCTCGCGCTGCTCGGTCTCGGGGGCACCTGGAGCGTGCTGTTCGTCCTCTCGGCGCCGCTGGCCGAGCACCCGTGGACGCTCGTGACGAGCGTCTACGCCCACGCCGGGGTCAGCCACCTCGTCGCGAACGCGCTCGCGCTCCTGGTACCCGGATTCGTGCTCGAACGCGCGACGACGCGGCTGCGCTATCACGCCTTCTTCGTCGGCTCGGGGCTGCTCGCCGGCGTCGCCGAGGTTACGCTCGGCGGGCTGGTCGGCACACCAGCCGGCGTGCTGGGCGCGAGCGGTGCCGTCTTCGCCGTCATCGGCTATCTCCTCACGAGCAATCGGCTCACCGACGCCGTGGTACGGGGCGTCTCGCTGTCCCCGAACGTCCAGTTCGTCCTGTTCGCACTGCTCGCGGTCCTGGTGACGGTCGCGACCGGTTCCCCCGGCGTCGCCCTCGTCGCCCACTTCACCGGCCTGTTCGTGGGACTCGTGTCCGGCCGCCTCCACCTGCTTCGAACGGGGACCGCCCGTGCCGACCGCACACCCCGTAGCTGAGCGTCCCGATTCGAGAGGGATGCAGTGGTGGAGGGCGGCCTGAGAGGGTACCGCTCACTCGGCCGCCGTGAACTCGAACCGTGCTCCGCCTTCGGAGCTATCCGTCACACGGACGGTCCAGCCGTGGGCTTTGGCGATGTCCGCCACGATCGAGAGTCCGAATCCCGTTCCGCCCTCTCTGGACGTGACCCCGTGGTCGAACACCTCGTCACGCTTTTCGGGTTGGATTCCCCGCCCGTCGTCTTCGACGTAGAAGCCGTCACCCGCGTCCAGGAGACCGACGCGGACTTCGACGCCGGAGCCCCCGTGTTCGATCGCGTTTCTGAAGAGGTTCTCGAAGAGCTGTGCCAGCCGGCTGCCGTCACCGGCCACTGTCGAGACCGTGTCGTCCACTGTCAACGTCGCTTCGGCAGTGTCGACGTACCCCCACGCCTCGGTCGTAACGGTTTCGAGGTTGATTTCCTCCGTCTCCGAGATCGTCGTCTCGCCACGCGCGAGCGTGAGAAGGTCGCCGATGAGCCGCTCCATCCGGTCGTGTGCCGACTCGATGCGGTCGACGTACTGGAGATCGCCGGTCTCTTCGACGACTTCCAGAAAGCCGATCGCAACGGACAGGGGATTCCGGAGGTCGTGGGCGACGACACTGGCGAACTCGTCGAGTCGCTCGTTCTGACGCTGCAGCTCTACTTCACGACTCGCACGTGCGAACGCCGCCTCGACGGTCGCACCGAGTATCTGGAACAGGTCCAGGTCCGTCTCCGAGAACGGCTCGTGTTGGGGCGTTCCGACGCCGATCATTCCGAACTCCCCCAGTGGGACGAACAGGCCGTGCTCGAGGTTCGTATCGGATTCACCGAGGACCCCTTCGGCCTGGAGGTCGTCGTAGATGCGCAGATCCCCCGCCTCGAACGCGTTCCAGGCGGGACTCTCCCCGGACGCTACCCGGGGCAACTCGCCGAGTACCTCCGTCGTGGCTGGACTCGTCGTCAGTGGGACGAGCGCGTCGGGTTGATCGGCGTACTCCCAGACCCCGGTGAGATCGAAGCCGAGAATCTCGACGACCGCTTCGGCGGCGATGTCCCCGATCTCGTCGCCTGCCTGTGCGCCGCTGAGCCGCTGGGCAGTCTCCTGCAGTGAGCGGAGCTTTTTTTCCAGCTGTTTCTGTTCGGTGATATCCTCCAGAACGGCGAGGATGGTATCTGTCTCCCCGTCGGGGTCGGCAATCGGGGCGACCGACAGGAGCAGATCCAGTTCCTCGCCGTCTTTCGTCTCCCGGCGTATCTCTTTGCCTCGAATCCGCTCGCCGCTGAGGGCACGTTCCCGGTGAGACGCGAACTCGGCCTGGTGCTCGTCCGAAACTATCGGATTGGGCTCGCCGAGTACCTCCTCCCTGGACCAGCCGAACATATTCTCGGCCTCGTCGTTCCAGCGAGTGACGGTCCCCGCAGCGTCGATTTCCATGACGGTGAGTGGCGTCGCTTCGATGAACGCTTCCAGTCGCTGGTTCGTCGTCTCCAGGTCGCGCTCCCGTTCGACCTGTTCGGTAACGTTCCGAGCGATGCCGACGATCCGGACGATTTCGCCGTCGACGGTGACCGGCGCGAGGCTCGTCTCCCAGAACCGAGCGTCGTCGGCTACGTTTAGCTCTTCGCGATACGAGATCGGCGCCCGCCGCTCGACACAGCGGGTGTAGTTCGCCTCGAGTTCCGCTCCCCGTTCGTCGCCGAAGACGTCCCGTGGGGTCAGCCCCCGGACCTCCTCGGTCGTGAGTCCGGTCTGTGTCTCGTAGCCGGGGCTGAGTCGAGCGAACTCGAATCCCGGATCGCCATCGGTCGTCTCGACGTCGAGCAGGAATATCGCATCCCCGGACGTGTCGAGCAGCGCTTCGTACTCCTCCGCCAGTTCGCGATACTCGCGTTCCCGGGCTTTTCGTTCCGTGACGTCCTGGAACACGCCTCGGAGCACGGGGCCATCGTCCCGGTCACTATCGACGCGGTCTCCCCAGGCCCGCACGTCACGCACCGCACCGTCGGTCCGTTGGATTCGGAGATCGAGGTCGTAGGGTTCCCCGTCCTCGAGTGCCCGATTGACTGCTGTCGTGATCGGTTCCCTGTCGGCGGGGTGGTAGAAGTCGAGCGCATCGTCCAGCGACGGCTCGTATTCCTCGTCGACGCCGTGGATTCGACGGACACCGTTCGACCATTCGAGGTCCCCCGTCGATGGGGCGTACTCCCAGACACCGATGTCCGCGATGTCCTGGGCCAACTCGAACAGGGCTTCCTGGCGTTCGAGTTCGGCCCGGTCGCGTCCGCGCGATATCTCGGCACTCACCAGTTCCGTCAGCAGTTCGACGAAGGTTCGCTCGAACGTGCCGAACGGGGCGACGCGCGTCGTCGGACTCGAGAAGTTGACCGTCCCGTAGCGGTCGCCATCGACGACGAGTGGCACGCCGATGTACGATTCCAGCTCGAACTCACGGTAGGCGGGATGGGTCTCTTTACCATCGGAAACCGCGTCCGTGAACGCGCAGACGGCATCTTCGTTCACGACCGCCTCGCAGTACGTCGCTTCGAGATCGAACTGGTCCCCGGATTCGATATCGGACTCCGGTGCGTGAACCGCCCCGATCGTGTATTCGTCGTCCCGGATTTGCGAGACGATTCCGATTTCGAGGTCGAGGGTCCGACAACCGACTGCCAGCAGTTCCCTAATCCGGGTCTCGGCTGAAAGACCGCTTTCCGACATGACGGTCTGCAGTTCCCGGAGTGCATCCCGCTCTCGTTCCGCCTGTCTCTCGACCGCGCTTTGGTCCGTGACGTCTCGCGCAACGACGAGCGCTTGATCGCTCGTGTCCCTCCCGAACGGCGTGACACGGACGTCGACTGACCGGCTCTCGTTCCCGGCCGCGACATCGAGTTGGAGGTCCGCGTCGTACAGGCTAGTGCGGCCGCTGTCGCCCTCTCCGTCGTCGAGCGTCGATTCGACCGCCGCCGAGAACCGCTCCCCGTCGGCGTCGCTAACGCGGTCACCGACGACAGTTTCGAACTGCTGTCCCGCGATCTGCGCCGACCGCTCACCGGCGATCAACTGCTTCGCAGCCCCGTTTGCGAACTCGATGGTGCCCGCATCGTCGAGGACGAACACGAGATCGCGAATGTTCTGCAGGATGGTTTCGCGCCGCTGTAACTCCAGTTCGCGCTCCCGTTCCGCCGTGACTTCACGGGAGAAGACGGTCAGGCCGTCATCGTCGGGGAACACACGTATTTCCACCCAGTAGTCGAAGGGGTCGCCCAGATACTGATCGAACGACGTCGGTTCGCCGGATTCCATGGCGGCGCGGTATCGATCTTCGAGTTCCGTACCGACTACCGACGGGAACTCGTCCCAGAGCGTTGCACCGACCAACGTCTCGGGTTCGCGCTCGACGCGCTCGGCCATCTTTTCGTTCACGTACTCGATGCGCCACTCGTCGTCGACGGCGTAGATCGCGTCGGTCGCTCGTTCGAGCGTCCGCTGGAGGCGGTCGGACATCCGCTCGGCCATGTCCTCCTTTCGCGCTGCCTCGACCAGCGTCCGAATGCGGCGTGCGAGCAACTCGAAGTTGTTCTGGTCCGGCCGGATCGGGATGTAATCGGAGACGTCGGCCTGCATCGCTTCGCTGGCGATCTGTTCGCTCCCCCGGCCAGTGAACAGGATCGTCGGCAGCGCGTCGCGTTCGGACCTGACCCGCTTCAGGAGATCGATTCCCGTTCCGTCCGACAGTGAATAGGAGGTGACGACGCAGTCGATGGCCGAGATGTCCTGCTGGTCGAGCGCGGCGTCCGCCGTCGCGGCAGTCGTGACATCGAAGTCAGGAGAGATGGTCAGGAGTTTCGTCTGGGTCAACTCGGCGAAATCGGTGTCGTCGTTGACATAGAGAACGCGAATCGTCTCCTGATCGACGGCGTCCGTGTTCTTCATTACCACGGCTAGGCCGCGGGTTTTTATGAATGGTTCGTGCAAATTCTTGTTCCTGATACCGTGCGCTCGCTTTCGGTCCGGGGCGCAAACGGTTGGTTTCGGCGACGATGGGGCCAGATCGGTGGACCGTCTCGACCGGATTACTCGGCAGTTCGATATAGCACGTCGTCGTTTATCGGTGAAAAACCGGGAGACTGAACTACCGGGCGGGGGAACGGATGGGTATGAGCATGGAACTCGAACGGAACTGTCCGGAGTGTGGCGAAACGAAGACGTTCTACCGCGCCGCGAGCACGGAACTCCACCTCGGCGAGAAAGTGAAGTGGCACTGCCCGGACTGCGACTACGGGTTCGTCCGGATCGGGAGCACCGTCGACACCGGCGCCGAAGCCTGACCCCCCGCCGACTGCCGAAGTCCCCTTTTCGACGCGTCCCCCTGCCGGCTGGTCGGGCTCGCGACCCGTTCGTCCGCTGGGTTACCAGTGTGTCGTGAGCCCGGGCCCCAAGCGCTGACCGTTCCCCGGGGGCCGAGCCGTTTCGCTGCCAGGCCGCCGACGAGCGAACGTGACCACCGAAGAACCGCACAGTGCGGCTTCCCGACCTCACTCCCGGGACCGACCCGCGAGCGGCCGCGCGAGCGACGGCTGACACCCCGAACCACCGTCCGTGAGCGTCGGTTAGCACATCTATAAACTACGTATCGCGATATCAAATGGCCGGCCGCACGGTTCGGCGGCGAAGTCGAACACCTTCGGAACAACGACGACGGGGCCGCGGGCACGAGGTTCGAGCGACATGGCAGCACAGCAACTCGACTTACGCGAGGTACCGCCGCCGGAACGGCATCCGAAGATTTTCGAGGCGTTCGAGGAACTGGACAGCGGCGAGGCGCTGACGCTGGTCAACGACCACGAGCCGACGCCGCTGTACCACCAGCTGAGCGCGGAGGTCCCGGCCTTCGACGCGGAGGGGTACCAGGTCGACGAGGTCGGGCCGAACGAGTACGTCGCCACGCTTCCGAAGAAATGACGGAGGACGACGAACTCCCGCTGGTGTACTCCCCTTCGGGGTGTTCGAGCGCAGCACAGATGGCGAACGACATCGCCGTGTCGCTGGACAGGGACGGGGTCGCGGAGATGTCCTGCATCGCCGGCGTCGGCGGCGACGTCGACCCGCTCGTCGAGACCGCGACTTCGGGACGGCCGACCGTCGTCATCGACGGCTGTCCCCTCCAGTGTGCGAAACGGTATCTCGACGGCCACGGCGAGCGCCCGGATCACCACTTCGACCTCTCCGCGGCGGGCGTGCCGAAGGAGTACCACACCGGGTACGACGACGAGCGGATGGCGGCCGTCCGCGAGCGAATCGCGGCGGACGCCGAGGAGCTGACGGCGTAGCCCGTCCAGCTACTCGTCGTCGAGGGCCTGCCAGGACAGTCGCGGCGACCGAGCGGCGGCGACCTGGTCGATCCGCCGGGCGCTGGTCCGTTCGGGCGCGGCCTCGACGGTCGCGTCGTCCTCGTCGGCGACGGCGTCGAACGCGGCCGCGAGCTGGTCGAGCGTCCGCCTGGTCTCGATTTCGGTCGGCTCGGTCATCAGCGCCTCGCTCACAATCTCGGGCCACTTCGTCGTCGGCGGGTGGACGCCGTAGTCGAGCATCCGCTTCGCCACGTCGGCGGCGTCCTGCTCGCCCGCGCTCGCGACGAACTCGTGGTGGAACGGGCCGAAAGGAATCTCGTACTCGATCTGCTCGGCGAGGTAGTTCGCGTTGAGGACGGCCTTCGCGCTGGCGTCGGCCAGCCCCTCGTCGCCCAGGCGGGCGATGTAGGCGAACGCTTTCACGAGGACGAGCCAGTTGCCCGCGAAGCCGTGGACCTTCCCGACCGACTGCTCGGGTTCGGCGAGTTCGTACTGCCCGGACCCTCCGTCTCGCCGCACGTGTGGGGTCGGGAGGAACGGTTCGAGCTCGGCGGTGACGCCGACCGGGCCCGCGCCGGGGCCGCCGCCCCCGTGGGGCGTGGCGAACGTCTTGTGGACGTTGTAGTGCATGACGTCGAACCCCATGTCACCCGGGCGAGCGCGGCCGAGCAGGGCGTTGAGGTTCGCGCCGTCGTAGTAGAGCAGCCCGCCCGCGTCGTGGACGATGTCCGCGATTGCCTCGATATCGCGCTCGAAGAGGCCGAGCGTGTTGGGGTTGGTGAGCATCAGCGCCGCGGTGTCGTCGCCGACGGCGGCCTCGAGCGCGTCGAGGTCGACGCGGCCGTCCTCGGCGGAGGGGAGTTCGAGCACGTCGAAGCCAGCGAGCGCCGCGCTCGCGAAGTTCGTCCCGTGGGCGCTGTCGGGCACGATCACCTCCGAGCGGTCCTCGCCGTTTGCCTCGTGGTAGGCCTCGGCGATCAGGATACCGGTGAACTCCCCGGCGGCGCCGGCGGGCGGCTGGAGCGTCACCGCGTCCATCCCACCGATCCGGCCGAGGTAGTCCTGGAGGCGGGCCAGCAGCGCCAGCGTGCCCTGAGCACTGTCGGGGTGGCGGTCGGGGTGGACCGCGGCCGACGGGAGTGCGGCCACGTCCTCGGTGAACTTCGGATTGTACTTCATCGTGCACGACCCCAGCGGGAACGGGCCGTTCTCGACGCCGTAGTTCATCTCGGAGAGCCGCGTGTAGTGACGGGCCAGCTCCGGTTCGCTGGGGTCGGGAAGCGCCAGCGAGTCCCGCGTCAGGTCGTCGGGAAGCGGCGCGCCATCGCCGATTTCGACCTCGCTCGTCCGCTTCTCGGAGAGCAGGGGTTCGTACCGGTCGTCGTCGGCAGTCCAGCGCGCCTGGTCGTAGGTGAGGGGGTCGTCGTCCGGTCGGTCCGCGTCGTCGCCGGCAGGAGCGCCGTCCGCCGCTCCGTTGTCGTCGCTCACTGCGCCACCTCCCGAACCGCGGCGACGAACTCGTCGGTCTCGTCGGCGGTCGTCTCGGTGACAGCGATTCCAAGCAGGTGCTCGGAGACGACGTGGACGGCGAAGCCCGCGTCGCGGAGGGCGGCGGCCACCGCCGACGCGGGCCGGTCGGTTCGAGCGCAGAACTCCCGGAAGTGGTGGCGGTCGTGGACCGGTGCCGTGATGCCAGAGATGTCGTCCAGCCGCGCGGCGAGGTCGCGGGGCAGGGTCACGCAGTCCTCGGCGAGGGAAACGAGCCCGTCGGGGCCGAGCGTGGCCGCGTGGATGGCCGCCCGGAGCGCGACCCACGCCTGATTGGTGCAGATGTTCGAGGTCGCCCGCTCCTTGCGGATGTGCTGTTCGCGGGTCTGGAGCGTGAGCGTGTAGGTCCGCCGCCCGGTCTCGTCTTCGGCCGCGCCGACGAGCCGTCCGGGGACCTGCCGGAGGAACTCCTCGCGGCAGGCGAACATCCCCAGTCCCATTCCGTAGGCCGTCCCGAGGCCGAGCGAGGCGGCGTCGCCGACGACCACGTCAGCGCCGACGCTCGCCGGCTCTTCGAGCAGGGCGAGCGCGACCGGGTCGGAGCCGAGACAGAACAGCGCCTCGTGCTCGTCGGCGAGGGCACCGACTTCGCCGAGGCGTTCCTCGATGGTGCCCCGAACCGTCGGGCTCTCGGCGTAGACCATCGCCACGTCGTCGGCCATCGCGTCGGCGAGGGCGTCGGCGTCGACGGTGCCGTCGGCCATCGGGTAGGTCTCGACGGTCACGTCGATACCAGCGGTGTAGTTGTCGAGGACACCCCGGCGGCCCTCGGCGAGCAGTTCGGGAACGAGAATCCGGTCGCCGGAGATCGAGCGGACGCGCTGGGAGAGCGTCGCGGCCTCGCCCAGCGCCGTCGCGGCGTCGTACATCGAGCAGTTCGCTACCGCCAGGCCCGTCAACTCGACGAGCATGGACTGGTACTCGAAGAGCGCCTGGAGAAAGCCCTGTGCGACCTCGGGCTGGTACTGCGTGTACGACGTGAGAAACTCCGAGCGAAGCGAGAGGTGGTCGACGGGCGAGGGGACGTAGTGGTCGTAGTGGCCCCGGCCCATGAACTCGGTGAGGTCGTCGTTGCGCCCGAGGAGGTCCCGGACTTCGGCGCGGGCCTCGCGTTCGCTCCGGGCGTCGATGCCGAACTCGCCGTCGAACCGGACCGATTCGGGTACGTCGAACAGGTCCGCTTCGCTGTCGACGCCGACCGCGTCCAGCATCGCCGCCGTCTCCGCGTCGGTGTGTGGCGCGTACGGACTGCCTGTCATGGTCGCTGCCCCAGGAAACGTCTTGCCGTCCCGCAAACGGACATGATGGAGAAGCGTAACGGCGCGGTGTTTAAGATTCTCCCGGTACGGTCGACGGAGTACCGACGGTCGCCGCGACTCGGCGCCCTCACTCCTCGGTGTCGGCCGCCTCCTCCAGGGGTTCGACCACGTCACCCCGGACGGTCAGGACCGGCATCTCGGCGTGACGGATCACCCGCTCGGCGACGCTACTGGTGAGGAACCGGTCGAGGCCCGTCCGACCGTGGGTCCCCATCACGACGAAGTCGATCCGGTGATCCTCGGCGTAGTCGACGATGCCCTCGGCCGGGGACCCCTCCCTGACGGCCGTCTCGACTGCCACGTCCCGCTCGGCGGCCTCGTCGGCGACGCGTCGAACCGCGTCGTGGCTGTTCCCCTCGAGGGCGTTGACGAACGCGCTCTCCCGCGTGATCGTCGTGTCGATCACCGAGAAGGCGACTACCTCGGCGTCGACGCGCGCCGCGAAGTCGATGGCAGCGCGGGCGGCCGCACGCGACTCGGGGCCGCCGTCGGTCGCGACGAGGATGCGGTCGTAGTCCGTGTCCGGTTCCTCCTCGCCGGGATGGGCGGTCAGGACCGGTCGCTCGGCCTTCCGTACGACCCGCTCGGTGACCGAGCCGAGCAGGGTCCGCCGGAGGCCGGTGCGGCCGTGGGTCCCCATCGACACGAGGTCGACGTCCTCCTCCTCGGCGTACCGGAGAATGGTGCGGGCGGGCGTACCGTCGCGGACGGCCGAGACGGTGTCGAGGTCGTGGACGGCCGCCAGTTCCGCGATCGCGCCGGTCGCGGCCTCCCCCTGTGTCTCGAGGGCTTCGTGAACCTGTGCGAGGTTGGTGAAATCACCGATTTCCAGCGCGCCGGTGTCGATGACGTTGAGCGCGTGGACGGTCGCGCCGTAGGTAGCGGCGAGGGAAATCCCGTGGGCGGCCGCGCGGCGGCTTCGCTCGCTCCCGTCGGTCGGAATCAGGATGCTGTCGTACATGGGTGATACTACCACAGCGGGGTACTTAAGTCACGGCCGACGTTCCCCCACGCCGAGAACCGCTCAGGCGATCTGGTCCTCGTACTCGTCGGGCGAGAGCAGGTCGTCGAGTTCGCTCTCGTCGGCGGGGTCGAATTCGAGCATCCAGCCGTCGCCGAAGGGGTCCTCGTTGACCAGTTCCGGCGCGTCGAAGAGGTCGTCGTTGACGGCCGTGACGGTGCCCGAGACCGGCGCGTACAGGTCCGAGACGGCCTTGATGCTCTCGATGACGCCGAACTCCTCGTCGGCGGTGATCTCGGTGCCCTCGTCGGGGAGTTCGACGAAGACCACGTCGCCGAGTTCGTCCTGTGCGAAGTCGCTGATACCCACCCGAACGGTCCCGTCCTCGGGTCTCGCCCACTCGTGGGTCGCCAGGTACCGACAGTCCTCGGGGATTGCGAAGTTCATCTATCCAGAAAGGGCAACGTCCGTGTTTGTGCCTTTTTCGACTCGCCCCTGACCATTACTCGCACGTTCGTCCCCGGGTCAGCGTACGCGACGGGGAGGTAGGCGAGGCCGATGGGTTCCTCCAGCGTCGGACTCATCGTCCCGCTCGTGACGGTTCCGATGACCTTGCCGTCGGTGTTCGTCACGTCGTACCCGTGCCGTGGGACGCCGCGGTCGATGAGTCGAATCCCGACGAGTTTCTCGTCGACCCCTTCCGCCTGGACCCGTTCCAGCGCGTCCCGACCCAGGAACTCCGTGTCGAGTTTCACCGTGAAACCGACGCCGGCCTCGTAGGGGTTCCGGGGTTCGTCCTCGGGGTCGAAGTCCTGCCCCGAGAGGAGATAGCCCATCTCGATGCGGAGGGTGTCCCGGGCGCCGAGGCCGCAGGGCTGGACGCCCGAGTCGTCGGCGTCCTCGTCTCCCGAATCGGCGAACGCGTCCCAGACGGTCCCGGCGTCGTCCCACGGGACGAGCAACTCGAAGCCGTCCTCGCCGGTGTAGCCGGTGCGGGCGACGAGCGAGTCGACGCCGGCGACGGCCAGTTCCGTGATGCCGAACCGCGGGAGGTCTCGGACGGTGGCAGCGTCGCCGTCGGAGCGCCCGTCCTCGGCCGCGTCGCCGGCCACAGCCTCGGCGAGCAGGGCCTCGGCGTCGGGGCCCTGGAGGGCGAACATGGCGTAGTCCTCGGTGGCGTTGTAGACGGTCGCGTCCAGCCCCCACTCGTCGCGGTAGGTCGTCCAGCGGTCGTGGGCCTCGGCGTCGTGGCCGGCGTTGGGGACGAAGAGGAGCTCGTGGTCCCGCGCCTCGGGGAGCCGATAGACGACAGTGTCGTCGACGATGATGCCGTCATCGTCGGTCAGCATCGCGTACTGGGCCTCGCCCGGGTCGAGCGCGGTCACGTCGTTGGTGGTGAGGCGCTGGGTCAGCCGTTCGGCGTCGGGGCCGGCGACGGCGGTCTCGCCCATGTGTGACACGTCGAAGATGCCGGCCGACTCCCGGACAGCGGCGTGTTCGGTCCGGATGGAGTCGAACTCGACGGGCATATCCCAGCCGCCGAACTCGGTGAAGCTCGCACCGCGGTCGGCGTGGCGCTCGCGCAGGGGCGGCGTCCGCAGTGGCATACGTGTTCGACCCCCTGCCAGCGACCTAACTCTTCCGCTGTCGGTCAGTCGTCGGCCTCGTTCGCCTCGGCGGCGTCGTCGCCGTCCGATTTCAGGGCCGCCGGCAGGTCCGGCACGGCGCTCGTGTCGTGTGTCCCCGCCGGCGGCAGATTGACCTCGGCGGCCGCCGACTCGTCGAGATCGGTCCGCTGGCGGTCGCGGTCGCCCATCTCGCCCTCGCCGTCGGCGTCCCTGGCGTCCTGGTCGATCCGCATCGAGCAGAAGTCAGCCCCACACATCGAGCAGAAGCGGGCGTCCTTGTAGTTGTCACCGGGGAGGCTCTGGTCGTGGTACTCGCGGGCCCGCTCGGAATCGAGGGCCAGCTCGAACTGGCGGCGCCAGTCGAACTCGTAGCGGGCCTCCGAGAGGGCGTCGTCCCAGTCGCGGGCGCCCGGTTTCCCGGCAGCCACGTCGCCCGCGTGGGCCGCGATGCGGTACGCCGCCAGCCCGTCGCGCACGTCCCCCTCTTCGGGGAGGCCGAGGTGTTCTTTCGGGGTGACGTAACAGAGCATCGCAGCGCCGGCGCGGGCGGCCTCGGTCGCGCCAATCGCGCTCGTGATGTGGTCGTACCCCGGTGCCACGTCGGTCACGAGCGGGCCGAGCAGGTAGAAGGGTGCGCCGTCACAGACGTCCTGCTGGCGCTCGACGTTGTCGGCCACCTCGTCCATCGGGACGTGGCCCGGTCCCTCGACCATCACCTGCACGCCGTGGTCCCACGCGACGTCGGTGAGTTCGCCCAGGGTTTCGAGTTCGGCGAACTGTGCCTCGTCGCTCGCGTCGGCGAGACAGCCGGGCCGGAGGCCGTCCCCGAGGCTGAACGTGACGTCGTGTTCGCGGAAGATCTCACAGATCTCCTCGAACTTCGTATAGAGGGGGTTCTCCATCCCGTTCTCCTCGATCCACTGCGCGAGGATCGAGCCGCCACGGGAGACGATGCCGGTTTTGCGACCGTCGGTCAGCGGGAGGTGCGCCATGCGCACGCCCGCGTGAATGGTCATGTAATCGACGCCCTGCCGGGCCTGCTTCTCGATCACCTCGAGCAGTAGTTCGTGCGTGATGTCGGCCGGGTCGCCGGCGCGTTTGACCGCCTCGTAGATCGGAACCGTCCCGACCGGAACCGGGGAGTGTTCGACGTTGGCCTCCCGTATCGCGTCGAGGCGCTCGCCCGTCGAGAGGTCCATCACGGTGTCGGCGCCGTAGTGGACGGCAGTGTGGAGCTTCTCGAGTTCCCCGTCGAGATCGCTCGTGGTCTCGCTGTTGCCGATGTTCGCGTTGACCTTCGTCGCGAACTCCCGGCCGATGATCATCGGATCGAGCGACTCGTGGCCGTGGTTCGCCGGGATGACCGCCTGCCCGGTGGCGACCTGGTCGCGGACGAACGCCGCGTCGCGGTTCTCACGCTTCGCGACTCGTTCCATCGCCGCCGTGATCTCGCCGTCGCGTGCACGCTCCAGTTGCGTCTTCGGCATACAATACAGTTATATTATCCACTAATATAGCTTGGGCATACGCGGCAGGCCCGTGGACGAATCGTACGTTCGCAATTTTTTATCGGCATTTGTCAGCATTAGTGGTAAAATTCGTCCGTGGTAACCCGTATATTAGATGTATATCGACCTGGCGGTGCCCGTTCGTTATATCAGGATAAATCATGAAGGTTTATATCTATGGACGCCGCAGGTAGGGATGAGAATGAACCGGTCTGCCGAGATCGAACCGATGGTGCCCGAGATGCCAACCACGAGCGTCCGCGCGGACGGTGGCGAGCCCGTCGCCGCCGAGAGTCACGAGGCGGACGGCGCGGAGTCCGAGGCACCGCTCGTACCCGACCTCTCCTGATCGGCCGTTCGTTTCTCCCGTTCGTCGTTCGGTCAGCGACGGCTGCGGGGAGTACGCGGACCGATTAAGTCCCCGGGCCGTGAGTGGGGAGTATGGGATGGCTCGGTCGGTTGGTCGGCGGGCGAACGGACGAGCGAGTCGGACTCTTCGTCGACGGGCCGAACGTCCTCCGGTCGGAGTTCGACGTCGACCTCGCGGACCTCCGGGCGGTCGCCGGCGAGAAGGGCCGACTGGCGGTCACGCGGTTGTACCTCGACGAACACGCCTCGCCGGGGCTCGTACAGGCGGCCGAGGCCAACGGTTTCGAGGTGATCACGACGAGTGGCGACGTCGACGTGAAACTCGCAGTCGACGCGACCGCGCTCGTCGCCGACGACGGCCTCGACGTGTTGGCGATCGCGTCCCGCGACACCGACTTCAAGCCGGTCGTGGAGCTCGCTGCGCGGCGGAACGTGCGGACCTTCGCCATCGCACCCGGAGAGTACGGCCGCTCCGACGCGCTCCGGACGGCCGCCCACGATGCCGTGACGCTGGATTGAGTCACGCCGGCAGGATACCCACGATAACGCCGGACGCTTCGAGGAGGACCCACGCGACGAATCCGACGTACGCGACGAGGAGCACGTACGCTTCGAGGGAGGTCAGTGCGAGGTCCGTCCGCAGGACGGTAAACAGCAGGATCGTCGCTGCGGTGAGGCTCGCGAACATCGGGACCGCCATCGCGAAGTCGATAGAAGCGCGCCCGACGATGAGCACGCCGATGGGAATCGCCACGAGCAGATCGAAGGTGTTCGACCCGAGGACGTTCGCGACCGAGGCGACACCGCGTTCGTCGCGGGCCGCGCGGATGCTCACCAGCGCGTCCGGGAGGCTGGTCGCCCCCGCGATGATCGTGACGCCCATGATGAACCCCGGCACGCCCAGCGCCTGGCCGATCAGATCGACGGAGTGGACCAGGCGCTCGACGGCGACCAGGATGACGATCAATCCGGCGATCAGAAAGCCCCACTGTCGCCGCGGGTCGACATCCGTCGGCGGGTCCCCAGCCTCGTAGTCACCCGTGTCCTGCACCTGGATGAAGAGATAGAGGCCGTAGAGCGCGAGCGGGATGGCCGCGAGCGGGCGCGTGATGAACCCCGCGAGGTCGGCGGCTCCCGGCGAGGTATCGGGGTAGTAGATCACCGCGAGCGCGAAGGTGATGACGAGGACCGAGACCGCGAGCATGTAGAACTGGGCTTCCTTGTAGACCAGCGTCCGATTGGCCTCGATGTCGTCCTCGGCCGCGATCCCCGAGAGCGCGGGCACCACGAGGATGTTGAAGATGGCAGACCCGACGATGGCCCCGACGCCGAGTTCGATCTGCTGGGTCAACACCGCCGCGAACACCACCGACGCGAGTTCGGGGAAACTGGAGCCGACGGCCGCGATGATGGCCCCCTGCACGACTTCCGGGAGGCCGTAAATGGCCGCGAGCCGTTCGCTCGTCGTCTCCAGCCACCCGCTCCCGATCCAGATGGCTCCGGTCGTGACGACGATGATCCCGACATCGAGCAGCGACACCGACGCGGCGACCTCGCTCATGTCCGAACCTACCTCACGGCGGACACAAATCCGTTCCGGGGGACGGCGCTCCGTCGACGAGGAAGCGGTGCTTGCGGACTGGGGCACCGACAGCCACGGAGACGAACGGTTTTTGCCGCCGGCAGTCGGGCCTTGCCGTATGGACGAACTCGACCGGCCGGTGCTAGACAATCACCTCCATCTCGACCCGGTGAACGGTCGCAACACCGCGGCCGTCGAGGACTTCGCGTCGCTGGGCGGGACGCATCTCCTCGTGCTCAACAAGCCCTCGTGGCTGCTCGGGGTCGACGTCGAGGCGAAGGATGACTTCCGGGAGGTGTTCGACCTGACCGTCGCGGCCGTCGAGGACGCCACCGAGGTCCTCGACGGGCGGGCCTGGCCCGTCCTCGGCGTCCACCCGGCGCTGATCTCGCAGTTGCTAGACCGCGGTTTCGCCGTCGAGGAGGCCCGCGACCTGATGCAGGCCGGCCTCGACGTGGCCGCCGAATACGTCGCCGACGGGCCGGCGCTGGCGCTGAAATCCGGCCGCCCGCACTACGACGTCGACGACGACGTGTGGACGGCCGCCAACGACGTGATGAAACACGCCTTCGAGCTCGGCGCGGAGGTCGGTTCCGCTGTCCAGCTTCACACCGAGGGCGGCGAGGACTTCACCGAAGTCGCGGAGTGGGCCGAGGACCGCGGCCTCCCGCGCGAGCGCGTCGTCAAACACTACTCGGGGAGCCACGTCGAGGGGCCGATAGCGAGCGTCCTGAGCAACGAGGACGACCTCGCGGCGGCCGCCGAGCGCGACGACCCGTTCCTGATGGAGACGGACTTCATCGACGACCCGGACCGCCCCGGCGCCGTGCTGGGCCCGAAGACGGTCCCGCGCCGCGTCCGCTGGCTGCTAGAGGAAGGGTACGAGGAGGCCGTCGAGCGCGCCCACGTCGAGACGCCGGCCCGAGTGTACGGTATCGACACCGAGGCGACGCTGGAGTAGCTATCTACGGGACTGACGAGCGCGTGCCGCCCGTCGGACGGCTGGCTGTTCGGTCATAACACTCATTCTGACCGAGCGTGAAGAGACGTGTATGGAGCGCAGACGGTGCCCGGACTGCGGGGTGAAACTGGAGGCCGTCGAGTTCAACACCGCGGAGGGGGGTGGCTACGTGGAGGTGACGAACTACCAGGAGGAACTCCTGCAGTCCCTGGGCGTCGTCGACACGATGTCCCTCGAGGACAAAGAGCGACTGGACGTGAACACGAAGATGTGCCCGAACTGCGGGCTCTTGCGGCTGTACGCGGACGTCGACGACTGACCGGGCTCGGTTCCCGTCGCCGAGGAGAGGGAAAGTCATAACCCCGGCCGTACATAGGGGGAGGTATGAGCGAGAGCGAACCGCCGGGGCAATTCTACACCGAGGAACGCTGGCAGAACTGGATCGAGCGCATCAGCGAAGAGGAGATCGACCCCGAGGACGAGGACTCCGCGCGGCTCTTACTCAACTTACAGGACGACACGGCCATCGCAATCGCGAAGATTCTCACGGCCTACGACGACGAGCAGCTCGACGAGGAGGAGACCCTCGAGGAGCTGACGGACGTGCGCGAGATCGTCCTCGACGAGGTGAACATCGACGACGAGGAGAAACTGATGCTCGTCGACGGCGTCCAGACCTCGCTCGTCTGTGTCTTCTACGCGGCCGAGGAGTACGTCGCCGGCGGCGTCGCCGAGGACGGGACCATCGAGGAGTACATCCAGGCCGCGGCCGACGCGGAGGCCGAGGAGGACCCCGACGCGGCACTCGGTTACTGCGCCCAGGCGGGGACGCGCATCATCGACGGCGACGAGCTCTCGATGGAGCTGGCCGAGGAACTGGAGTTCGGGCTGGTGGCGGAGTGGGTCAACGGGCTCGATTCCCTCCAGACCGCGATGCGCGACCCCGAAGTCGTCGAAGAGGGCGAAGAGTAGCGGCGGCCTGGCGGTGACGGGGGCGGCGGGCCGGGGCGTCCCGAGCACGGCCGACCGATGGTGAACGATCCGACCGCGGGCGCGGATATCCACGAGTAAGTCGGCCGCTATATATTTCAACGCAGGTATCCAAGCCTTTTTGAATGCTCTCCGGGTTCGACGAGCGCGGCCAGGCCATCCAGATCGGCGCTGTGTTGCTGTTCGGAATTCTAGTGGTCGCGTTCGCGAGCTATCAGGCGTTCGTCGTTCCCACACAGAACGAACGGGTCGAGTTTAACCACAATCAGCAGGCGCAACAAGAGCTTCAGGAGGTCCGGAACGCGATCGTTTCGAGCGTGGGCGGGGATAATGGTCGGTCGGTCGCGGTGAGTCTGGGAACGAGGTATCCCAGTCGACTCATCGCACAAAACCCGGGGCCCGCGACCGGTTCGTTGAGAACAGTTGGGATCGGGAACGAATCGCTGAACCTGACTGTCCGAAACGCGACTGCTGACGGCGAAACCGGCGATTTTTGGAACGGTACGGCACGCACCTACGACACTGGAGCGCTGGATTACGTGTCGAACTACAACGTCTACGAGAGTGCCCCAACGACGAGTTATGCACACACGGTATTGTTCAATCACCGGCGTGATCGGAGCGTCACAGTGGGAGACCAATTGCTGATCGATGAGCGGACGATCACATTGGTGTCGTTGAACGGCTCACTGAGTCGGGCACAGACCAGCAGTTACACCGTCAACGTTCGGCCTGTCAGCAGTTCCGACCGAGTCGTAAGCGTCATGAACGAGAGCCACCCGCTCACACTTACCGCACCGACCCGCCTGTCTGAGTCAGAATGGAGACAGTTACTCACTCCCGAACCCGACATCGAGCGGAGCGACGTGACGGTCGATCCGAACGGTGCGCCCGGAGAGTTCGGTCTACTGGAAATCACTCTACCGGCGGACACTGAGTATGATCTCCGGATGGCCAAGGTCGGCGTCGGCTCACGGGTACGGGGGCGAGAGGCAGCGTACGTGACCGACATCGAAGGGGGCGGCACGGTCACCGAGGGCGGCAGTGATCGTCTCGTCGTGGAGGTCCGCGACCGGTACAACAACCCAATAAGCGGCGTGACAGTGAACGCGAGTACGGACACGGACGACAGCGTAGCCAGTCTTGCAGAAATAAACGCGACGACCGACGACGATGGACGGGCCGAATTCGTGTACCGTACAAAGGGCGCGAGCGTCAACTCCGATACGCGCGATTTCGTGAACGTGAGCATCACCAGACCGCAGTCGGCGCTCAACCAGTCGTCGTTCGACGGCGGCGAACCAGGAGACTTGAGTGTCGAGTACACTGTCACCCCCCGATCGGGCAGTACGAACCAAGCCTCCTACGACTTGTTTTGGACGGATACCACGTCCGTACCAGGGCCGACCGGCTCAAGCGCCGAGGTCTGCGATTCGTTCCCGTGCAACGTGACGCTTCAGGCGACGACTGACCCCGCACAGGTAGCCGCACCAGTCGGGTTCGGGACTGGCGACTCGAATCTCGTTAGAGTGCTCGAACGGCTGAACGCGACCCAAAGCGGCGTCGCGGGAACAACCGTCCAGTTCCGACCGTCGACCGGGAACACGACGCTCGTAACTCAAAGCGGTGGGACGAGCGACACACTCGTGGTCTCGACACCCTCAGCAGTCGACTTCGAGTCAGGCCTAGGCGATTACGGCGTGTTCGGGAACTTCGAGGGTGACGACCCAGAGCAGTCCTCCCAGAATAGCAATAGCGGATCGTTCGCGGTCGTGCTTGAAGGAGGGAACGACGGTGGGATCGTGACCACCGGCTACGACACGACCGGCGGCGAGTCGGTCGTCCTCCAGTACTGGGTCAAGGAAAGTGACGTCGGGGACATCGGCGACGGCAACGGCGGGCTTAGGGTCGAGTACCTTACCGGGAGCGGGTCGTGGGTGACGGCAGACAGTCTTCCGTTGACCGGTACGAATCCAGGGGAAGTGCGCACCGCGCGACTTGGGTCGGACGCGATCCACGACAATTTCTCGCTCCGGTTCCGGCAGATCGGTGCGGACAACGCCAATGACGAATGGCTCATCGACAATCCGACGATTACCGCCCTCGGGACGGAGGTCGGGCCGGGCGAACCCGGCAGCGGTGACGGTGGGAACGGAGGCGGAGCTGACAATCCGTCGGTGACCATCACCGACGCCGGAGAAACGGGGAACTCCAGAAAAATTCAGCTCGACGCCGACTTCTCCGATCCAGTGGGTGACGGGAACGAACTGACGAGTGTCGACATCGAGGTCCGCGACGAGGACGGCAATCCCGTCTACACCGATACAGCAGACGATATCAGCGGCGACAGCGCCTCTCTCACCGATTACATGACGACGGTATCGCTGCGGGGGAACAACGATCCTGAAGAGACCTTCACCGTCGAAATAACGGTCTCTGACACCGACGGTAACACCGGCTCGGACCAAGCGACGGTAGATGTCTGATGGACCTCAGTCGTTAGAACTATTGGCCGGACCCAGGTTCCCGTCTCCTCATGTGGAGGCACACTGCATCCACCGCGCCTGACGTGTCGGATCGGAGCGTTGCCACGGGGCGAACGACGGGCGTCAAGTCCAAGCCGGTGGAAAGGTTCAGAGAACCGACCGGCAGGTCGCCGTCGTCGGCGAGTCGGTGAGTACGGAAAAGAGTGCACTACCATGTCCCATCCTTCCCGTCAACGCCAAGATGCACGATCAGTCCGGCCCCGACCCCCGTCGGGAACGGGCCCACTCGTACAGGCGAATCGAAACGAGAATTTCGACGATCGTCGATGGTTTAGACGACAATGACTTATAGCTGGTCGCCGGAATCGAGGGTATGAAGTCGGTAGGTATCGATGCGATCGAGATCTGGACCGGGAACCTCGAACTCGACCTCGCGGAGACGTTCGCGCCCGCGATGGGGGAGGACCCCGGAAAGTACACGAAGGGGCTGGGCCTCCTGCGGAGTTCGTTCCCGGACGCCTACGAGGACATCGTGACGATGGGCGCGAACGCGGCCCATCGGCTGATGGAGCGAAAGGGGCTGGAACCCGACGACATCGGCCGCATCGACGTGGCGACCGAGAGCGCGTTCGACAACTCCAAACCCGTCTCGACGTACATCGCGGGCTGTCTGGAGGAGGTCCTCGACGGGGACTTCCACCACGCGAACAAGGGCGAACGGAAGTTCGCGTGCGTGGCGGGCACTCAGAGCGTCGACGACGCGTACAACTGGATTCGCGCGGGGCGAAATCGTGGGCGGTCGGCGCTGGTCGTCGCCACCGACACGGCGCTGTACGCCCGCGGCGACCCGGGCGAAGCCACCCAGGGCGCGGGCGCGGTGGCGATGCTCGTGAGCGAGGACCCCGACCTCGTGGAGCTATCGGCCGAGCAGGGCTACGGCAGCGCCGACGAGACGGACTTCCTCAAGCCGAACCAGCAGTTCCCGAGCGTCGACGGCAAGCGTTCGGTACAGGTCTACCTCGCCCGGATGCGGGAGGCGCTGGAGGACTTCGAGTCCGTCGCGGGCGCGATTCACCCCGACGATTTCGAGCTCATTCCCTTCCACACGCCCTTCCCGGGGATGGTCCGGAAGGCCGCACTGCTCGGCTTCCGACACGCCATCCGCGACACGGAGATCGAGGACGAACTCGCCGCGGAGATCGGGCGCCAGCCCCGGCGTGAGGAGGTCGAGAGCGACGAGGCGTATCTCGACGCGATCAAGGAGTACACTGACAAACTGAAGGACACGCAGGCGTACCTGGACTGGTACGAGGACACCATCGAGCCGACGCTCGCCATCGCCCGCGAGGTAGGCAACTGGTACACCGGTTCGGTCCACGTCGCCCGCGCCAGCGGGCTCTGGCAGTTGGCAAAGGAGGGCCATGACCTGACCGGCAAGCGCCTGCTCGTCGGCTCCTACGGGAGCGGCGCACAGGCCGAGATTCACGCGGAGACGATCCAACCCGGCTGGCGCGAGGAGATCGAGGCCCTGGAGATCGAGTCGCGACTGGAAGACCGGTACTCGCTCACTTTCGAGGAGTACGAACACGTCCACGACGTCCACAACCACGACAAGGAGACCGAGGCCGAGGAGTTCACCACGCCCGACTCGGAGTTCGCCTTCGACGGCTGGGGCCGGATGGGCGAGCGAAAGTACCGCTACGTCGAGTAGGATTCTCGTACGTACGAACCTCGCCGAACGAGCCCGGGCGAGCGGGAAACCGCCTGACTGCGGCGACCTAGCGGTGCCGGTCAGTCCGTGTAACGGCAGGTTGTTATCAAAAATAGTGATTTCGCCGGGAGATTCAAAACCGGGGGCACGAAACTGTGGGTCATGGCTCGTCTCGTAGAGAAGGTATCGGTCGGGGTCCTCCTCGTCTTCGCCCTCTCGTCTCTGGTCTTTCCGGCGGAACTGGCGTTCCTGCTCGACCCTGGGCTCGCGGTCCTCGTCGACGCGGTGACGTGGGCGAGCGTCACGCTCCCACAGCCGGTCTTTCTGGGCGTTATCTTCCTCGTGACGGCGACCGTGACGATCCTGATCGGGCTGTCGACCGCGCGCGTCCTCTACGCGATCTCGCGGCGCGCCGGCCCGCGCACGCGGTGGGCGTTCGACAAGGTGACACCTAGTACGCCCATCGGAAAGGCCGCCTTCGCGTTCGGGTTCACCATCTGTTTTCTCATCGGCTCAGTCTGGGCGCTCCCGTACGTCATCGGCGACCTCAGCGATAGCAGCGGCGTCGCGAACACGAGCGACGTCGTGGCCGGCAACGGGACCGGCGACATCCTGAGCGAGACCGAGCGGGACGCCCTCCAGATCCTCTCGGCGGACGCTTCCGTCGATCAGCACGACGAGTACCGGGGCGCCGAGTACGAGCGACCGACGCCCGATACGGACGGCGACCGCCTGAAGGACAGCTGGGAACGCGCCGGCGAGACGCCAGACGGGGTCCAGCTCCCGGACGCGAACCCACAGCGAATGGACCTGTACGTCCAGATCAACTACGGGAGCGGCACGGCACCGCTTTCGGCCACCGAGAAGCGGCAGTTGCGGGAGGTCTGGGCGTCGATGCCCGTCGACAACCCCGACGGCTCACAGGGGATCACGCTCCACATCGACGATCAGCGACCCCAGGGCGGCCTGATCGACGGGGACACGACGTACGCGGGCAGCGGGGACGACGAGATCACGCGGTTCTACACCCCGCAGTTCCTCGGCGAACGGTCCTGTCGGTACCACCAGGTCGTCGTCGGACAGGTGCAGGGAGAGACGCTCGCCGGTCGGGGGAGCGCGCCCGGCTACGCCGCCTACGTCGACACGGAGCGCAACGAGAACTACGTCGAACTGACCGAGAAGGCGGACTTCGACCGCGAGGTCTCGCCACGCGTCCACGTCATCACGCACGAACTGCTCCACAACGTGGTCGGCGAGGTGGACGGCAGTCTCCACACCGACGAGGGGTGGCTGACGCCGACCGCGCATCCCCGCGATGCGTTCCTCTCGGACGCGACCGCGAGCGAGATTAACGCGAACGGACTCGCAGGGTCGGGCTACTACCAGCACGAAGTGTGCGGGTCGGGCTGACGGGGACGAGGCGCCAGCAGTCCCGTCAGGGCAGGTCGTCGAGCCCGTCGAGCATCGTCGAGAGGTCGCCGTCGGCGACCGCGAGCGAGAAGCCGTCGATACGGGCGAGGTCAGCGGCGTGTTCCCAGACGTCGTCCTCGTCGAGGCCGTGGAGGACGACGGCGTTGGGCGTCGGCGTGACGACGCGCATGGCGACCAGCGGCGACTCCCCGCGGGTGACGCTCGTGAACACCAGCGCCCGGTTCGTCGACTGGCCGTAGAGCCGGTAGAACTCCTCGCTGGAGAGGCGCGTGATCGCCTCGATGCTGTCGATGACGGTGTGGCCCGCGACGGTGTCCTGTGTCCCCCCGACAATCTCGACGGCGCCGATGGCGTCGTAGTACCGCTCCAGCGGGATGGTGGCCGGGTACTCCCGGAGCGCGTGGACGATGTCGCTGTCGAACCCCGCCGAGAGGACGCGGGCGTGCTGGCGGATGCGGCCCCCGCCGCGGCGCTCGTCGATGTCGAGCAGGGCCTGGACGATGCGGTTGACCACGCCGATACCGGGGCTCTGTCGCCGCCCGCTCTCGTAGTCGGAGATGACGGACGAGGAGACGTCGAGGGAGTCGGCCAGTTCGGTCTGGGACACGTCGAAGTCCGTCCGCCACTTCCGGAGGGTCGCCCCCGGGTCGTCGCTGAGCGTGATCTCGCCGGCGATCTTCTCGGCCAGTTCCCGACGGGGCCCTCGTGCCATACCACGCCTGCAGGCGCCGGCCCACTAAAAGCTACGCGAGACTTTCCGTGGCGATTCCACTGGAGGGGACGTGCCGATGGAAAAGGCGAATCGGTTGACTCGTAGTGACGTCACGGAGTGGCCGCTCCGCAACCACTAAACGCGGCCCACGCCTGCCATCGGTAATGGCAGACTGGACGGAGAAGTACCGACCGAGTACCCTCGCGGAGGTCCGGGGCAATGACAAGGCCCGCGACGCGCTCAGGGAGTGGGCCGACACCTGGGACCAGCACCGCGAGGCGGTCATCGTCCACGGCAGTCCGGGTATCGGGAAGACCTCCGCGGCCCACGCACTCGCCAGCGACATGGGGTGGGACCACATCGAACTCAACGCCAGCGACTCCCGGACGAAAGACGACATCGAGCGGCTGGCCGGACGCGCGTCGAAAAACGCCACGCTCGGCGGGAGCGGCCACCAGCTCATCATCGTCGACGAGGCCGACAACTTCCACGGCAACGTCGACCGCGGCGGCTCGAAGGCCGTCACGTCCATCGTCAAGGAGTCCGACCAGCCGATGGTCCTCATCGCCAACGACTACTACGAGATGTCCAACGGCGTCCGGAACGCGTGCCAGGAAATCGAGTTCCGCGACGTGGGCAAACGCTCCATCGTTCCCGTTCTCCGTGACCTCTGTCGGCAGGAGGACATCGCCTTCGAGGACGCGGCGCTGGAGGCCATCGCCGAGACCAACAGCGGCGACCTCCGCGGGGCGGTCAACGACCTGCAGGCCCTCGCCGAGGGCCGGGACGAACTCCGCGAGGAGGACGTGGCGACGGGCGAGCGCGACCGCACCCACGGCGTGTTCGACTACCTCGATACGGTCATCAAAGAGGCGGGCGCACAGGAGGCCCTGGAGACGGCCTACGACGTGGACGAGACGCCCGACGACCTCATCAACTGGATCGAGGACAACATGCCCAAGGATTACGAAGGGGGGGAACTGGCGCGGGCCTACGACTTCCTCGCCAACGCCGACCGCTGGCTCGGGCGCGTGCGGGCGACACAGGACTACACCTACTGGCGGTACGCCACGGACAACATGACCGCGGGCGTGGCGGCCGCCCGCGAAGGCAAGAAGGGCGGCTGGACGCGGTACGGCCCGCCGAGCTACTGGTCGAAACTCGGGCGCTCGCGGGGGACGCGGAACACGCGCGACTACGTGGCTCGCAAGATCGCCGCGGAGGGCGGCGTGAGCATGAGCACGGCTCGCCGCGAGGTCATGCCCTACCTCGCGACGATGACCCACCACTGCAAGAACCGCGAGCTGACGGTCGCGATGGCCGCTCGCTACGACCTCGACGCCGACCACGTCTCCCTCATCACAGGGTCCGGCGAGGACACGAACAAGGTCCAGTCCATCGTCGAGGACGCCGAACGGCTCCGCGAGGAGGCGGCCGTCGAGGCCTCCGGCGGCGCGTTCGAGGGCGGGCGCGCGAGCAGCGAGACGGACGAGAGCGACGGCGGGGACGCGGTGGCGGATGCGGACGGCGACGGGGACGACGCGGGCGATTCGGGCGGTGACGGGGACGACGCGAACGATTCGGACGGCGACGGACAGGCGACGCTCGCGGCGAGCGCGGGGACGGAATCGGACGACGCGAACGGGTCGGACGACGGTGCGGCGCAGGAGGAGGCAGACGGGGACGCCGACGACGAAGCCGACGCCGCCGCGGAGGACCAGCAGTCGGGACTGGGCGACTTCATGTGAGCCGCGGGTTCCAGGGCCGCGATTAGAGCCGGACCGGGCCGGAACTCGTGTCGGCGTCGGCGTCAGCCGCATCGGCGGCGGTCTCCGCGGGCGCGGACTCGAAGGCCCAGACGGTGGTCGCGACCAGCGAGACGAGGATTGTCAGCGCGGCAGTGTGGTGGAGGACCTGCGCGGTCGGGCCGTAGAACCAGATGGTGTTGGCACCGAGCAGGACCTGGACGGGGAGGACGGCGAGCGCGACGACGGACCCGTAGCGGACCCGCTTCTCGTAGCCACCGCGCCAGGCGGCAGCGGCCGTCCCGAGGATGGCGAAGCCGGTGATCATGGCGACGAAGCGGTGGAACCACTCGACGAAACTCGGCCACGTCGCGGGGAACAGGCCCATCCAGCCGTCACAGAGCGGCCAGCGGGCCTCGCAGGCGAGGCCAGCACCGATCGCCCCCGTGTACACCCCGAGGAGGATCAGTCCGAAAGTGAGGCCGGTGGTCGTGGCCGCGAGGTGGCGGAAGCCGAATCGCATATCTCGGCCTCGGGACTCCGGGTACTTGAACCCGCCTTTTCGTTCCCGGCGGGCGAGAACGACGCTGGGAGGAGCGGAAACTGCGAGCGCCGAGCTCGCTCAGCGGAGCCGAATGCGGGCGTCCGAAGCCGACTAACGGCAATCGTCGAATGTCGGTTTCGGTTACCTTTTTACCGTGGGCGGGGGGCATAAGAGCATGGGACTAGACGAGGATTCGCTCGACTATCACCGGGAGGATCCGCCTGGGAAGATCGAGATCTCGACGACGAAGCCGACCAACACACAACGGGATCTGAGCCTCGCCTACTCGCCGGGGGTCGCGGCGCCCTGTCGGGCGATCCGCGACAACCCCAACGACGCCTACTCCTACACGGCGAAGGGGAACCTCGTCGGTGTCGTTTCCGACGGGACGGCCGTCCTGGGACTCGGTGACATCGGCGCACAGGCCTCGAAGCCAGTGATGGAAGGGAAGGGAGTATTGTTCAAGCGGTTCGCCGACATCGACGTCTTCGACATCGAACTCGACGAGGAGAACACGACGGAGATGATCCGGTCGATCTCGGCGATGGAACCGACGTTCGGGGGCATCAACCTGGAGGACATCAAGGCCCCGGAGTGTTTCGAGGTCGAGGAGAAACTCCGCGAGCAGATGGACATCCCGGTCTTCCACGACGACCAGCACGGCACCGCCATCATCTCCGGGGCGGCACTGCTGAACGCGGCCGATATCGCGGGGAAAGACCTCTCGGAGCTGGAGATCGTCTTCTCCGGTGCGGGCGCGAGCGCCATCGCCTCGGCCCGCTTCTACGTCTCCCTCGGCGTCAGCCGCGAGAACGTCACGATGTGTGACTCATCGGGGATCATCACTGAGACCCGCGCGGAGAACGAGGACGTGAACGACTTCAAAAAGGAGTTCGCCCGCGACGTGCCCGAGGGCGACCTCGCGACGGCGATGGACGGCGCGGACGTGTTCGTCGGCCTCTCGGTCGGTGGCATCGTCGACGGGGACATGGTCCGGCGGATGGCCGACGACCCCATCATCTTCGCGATGGCAAATCCCGACCCCGAGATCGGCTACGAGGAAGCCAAGCAGGCCCGCGACGACACCGTCATCATGGCGACGGGGCGCTCCGATTACCCCAATCAGGTCAACAACGTGCTCGGGTTCCCGTTCATCTTCCGGGGGTCGCTGGACGCCCGCGCGACCGAGATCAACGAGGAGATGAAAGTCGCCGCAGCCGAAGCGCTGGCCGACCTCGCCCGGCAGGACGTGCCCGACGCGGTGGTGAAAGCGTACGGCGATCAGCCGCTCCAGTTCGGGCCGGAGTACATCATCCCGAAGCCGCTGGACCCGCGCGTCCTCTTCGAGGTCGCGCCCTCGGTCGCGCAGGCGGCGATGGACAGCGGCGCGGCCCGCCGCGAGATCGACACCGCGGAGTACGTCGAGGAGCTAGAGGCCCGCCTCGGGAAGTCCCGCGAGATGATGCGGGTCGTCCTCAACAAGGCAAAGAGCGAGCCCAAACGTGTCGTCCTCGCGGAGGGCGACGACGAGAAGATGATCCGGGCGGCCCACCAGCTCGTCGATCAGGGCATCGCCGAGCCGATCCTCATCGGCGACCGCGAGCGAATCTGGGCGATCATGGAGACGCTCGCGCTGGATTTCGACCCCGAGATCGTCGACCCCAACGAGGGGAACCTCGATCCCTACGCCGAGCGGCTGTACGACCTGCGCAAGCGGAAAGGGATCACGCGTCGCGAAGCCGAGGAACTGATCCAGGACGGCAACTACCTCGGGAGCGTCATGGTCGAGATGGGTGACGCCGACGCGATGCTGACGGGGCTGATGCACAACTACCCGTCGGCGCTGAAACCGCCGCTGCAGATCGTCGGCACTGCCGCCGACGCCAACTACGCGGCCGGCGTCTACATGCTCACGTTCAAGAACCGGGTCGTCTTCTGCGTGGACACGACGGTCAATCAGGACCCGGACGAGGAGGTGCTCTCGGAGGTCACCAAACACACCGCCAACCTCGCCCGTCGGTTCAACATCGAACCGCGCGCGGCGATGCTCTCCTACTCCAACTTCGGTTCGGTGGACAACGAGGGCACGCGGAAAGTCCGGCGGGCCACCGAGATGCTCCACGACGACCCAGAGGTCGACTTCCCGGTCGACGGCGAGATGCAGGCCGATACCGCCGTCGTCGACGACATCCTCAACGGCACCTACGAGTTCTCCCAACTGGAAGAGGCCGCGAACGTCCTCGTGTTCCCGAACCTCGAAGCCGGCAACATCGGCTACAAACTCCTCCAGCGCCTCGGCGGTGCCGAAGCCATCGGTCCGATGCTCGTCGGCATGGACAAACCCGTCCACGTCCTCCAGCGCGGCGACGAGGTCAAAGACATCGTGAACCTCGCCAGCGTCGCGGTGGTGGACGCTCAAAACGAGGAGTAGCGGCCCGGCCGACCACGAGTGGGATACTCGCCGGTCGACGGTGCTCACCGTTCGTGTTTTCAGTCGCTCGTGCGGACGTGTGCAGGCGGAGTCGGACTACACAGACTGAGCGGATACCGGCGTCTCGAACGCGACCCGGTCAGTCCCAGCCCTCGTATTCCGCCGCGAACTCGCGCCCGGTGTAGTCGGCGTTGCTCAACCCGAACAGCCGGAATTCGACATCTTCGAGCGGAACACCCCAGACGCCGAAATCGGGAGGGACTCCGCGTTCGCGGCCAGACTCGCGTACGCCCGCTCGGTTTGATCGTCGGGTATCTCGTACAGTTCGCCCATCACGACGACGCTTCGCCAGATCGCCGCGTCGTCGCTGTCCTGCTCGTACACGGTGAGACAAACGTTGGGGTTCGAATCGACGGCCTGGCCTTTCCGACTCTGCTGACCGCCGCCCCACTGCATCGGGAACACCATCCGGTCGGCGTCGTATCCGAACGACATCGGGATCGCGTACGGCTATCCGTCGTCGACCATCGCGATAACACCGATGCCTCTCCTGACGAGGATGTTGTCGATCTCGTCGCTGTCAAGACGGCGGACTCTCACTTATAAGGGGCGGTACCCAGTAAATCTGGTGGTGTCGGCGGCCGGCCGCCGTCGGCCCGGGGGACCGGTGCCGGATCCACCGGTCAATCCGAGGCCCCACGGTCGGACCGCGACGGTGGCGGGACTTGCTCGGAGGTGTCGGCGAGGTCGCTGGGCAACACGCACCGTTCGGGCTCGCGGTTGACGTGTGCGTACTGGTCGGGCGCGTTGGCGAGTGGGTGTGCAGGGTTCACGTCGCTGGGGATGCGCGCGGCGCGGACGTTCCCGAGGCCGCGGATACGGGCGCGGATGCCGCGCCAGTGGTTGCCCGTCCCGCCGGGGACGGAGACGCGCGACTCCCAGGTGGGGCCACGCGAGGCGAGGATGGCCTGATTGACGTTCCCGGCGAGGTCGTCGTGGTCGATGAGGAGTCCGACACGCGCGTCGTCGGGCGCGCGGTCGGCGAGCACGTCGAGGCCGAGATGCAGGGCCCGGTACTCGGCGACGTTGTTGTCGGGCGCGTGGTCCTCGACGGAGAGGCGCGCGACGCGCTCGCCGTCGCGTGTCTCGATAACGACCCCGAGACCACCGGACGGTTCGCCCGGTTCGCACCCGCCACTGACGGCTCTGTAGGAA
The DNA here is from genome assembly GCF_023028345.1 of Halorientalis marina. GTDB lineage: Archaea > Halobacteriota > Halobacteria > Halobacteriales > Haloarculaceae > Halorientalis > Halorientalis marina. Next base: position 2,604,610 of record NZ_CP095487.1, read on the forward strand.
CCGTCGGTGGCGAGATAATAATCGCGGTGGTGGGTGCGAGGGGGGTGTGCGATGTGTGGCGTCGGCGACTCGTCGAACAAGTCCCGAAGGGACGGCCGGCCGTAAGCGGCCATACACGCAGTTGGCGGGGCGGGAATTTAAAGATGTGGTCCGACGCGAGTCTGACGCGGGGCTGACGAGGGTCGACGCCCGGAGCGAGGTGTCCACGAGCGGCACGGCGAAAATTGCAGAGTAAGGAGGGCCAGAGACGGCACTTTCGGCTGTCTCACGACGGCACGACTCCGTTTTTAGTTTCCAGAAGGGATTTATTACAGGCCATACATCCACTCAGTGGAGCCCTCGCCCAGGGTACGAGATGCCCTCCGTTCGGTTGGGCTGACGCCCGCAAACGGGTGAACGGTGGGAACAGAAGGGCACTCCCCGCAAACCATGACACAGACACGAGACAAACTCCGCAGCTTGTTCCTGACGGCGTTACTGGTGGTATCCGCGGTGGGTACGACCGTGGCGTTCGCCGGAACCGCGGCTGCAGCGAACTCGACGAGCGTCACACTCAGTGACGACCAGAACGGTGCGACAGACGTAACCTACGAGCTCGACGCTACCCTCGAATCTTCGGGTGATCTAGAGGACATCAACGTCGACCTCGGGAGCGGCGCCGACGCGAGCGACGTTGACAGCGGTGACGTGTCGGTCAGTGTCGGCAGCGTCGGGTCGGTATCGACTGGCAGCGAAACGGTGGACATCACGCTGAGTAGCGCCCAGACGGTCGCTCCTGGTGACACCGTGAACGTCGACATCGACAACGTCGACAACGACCAGTCGGGCAGTCACTCGGCGTCGGTCGATTACCTCGACACGAACGACGACAGCATCGACAGCTTCTCCGAGACGTACTCCATCGTCGGCAGTAGCGACCGCGTGCGCCTCAGCGAAGCGGACGAGACGTGGACCTCCAACGGCGGCCCGTACTGGCAGGGACAGAAGCTGTTCCTCAAGAACGCCGACGATCCGAACGCGGAGTACCAGCTCCGTGAGGTCGACGACGGTGATATCGAGAGTTTCATTTCGGATATCACGCTCGACGAGAACGGTGAAGCGGTCATCGACACCGCGAGTGTCGGCGGCGGTCAGGAACTCGAAGGTGACTACGTCGTCGTCAAGAACGGGGACGCGGTCGAGTTCGACTCGGACGGTGAGGCGGTCGACGAGAACGCGAACCCTGACGACGCGAGCGCGGAGATCACGATCCAGAGCCTCTCGGCCGAGTTCGACGAGGAGACGATTACCGAAGACCTCGCGGAGTTCACGCTTGACTCGAACCGGGGCGGCTACGACGTGGTGGTCTCCAGTGACGGTCTCGACAGTGACGAGTTGGAGGGTATCTTCACGAACTTCACGGTCGTCGACAATCCCGACGATGACGACGACGAGGAGATCACGATTCGAGTCACTGGCACCTCCGACACGCGCGACCTGGACTTCTCGGACATCGAGTCCGACGACTACACCTTCGAGTTCCAGGTCAACGACACGGCAGCCAACGACGACGCGACCATCACTGTCAGCCAGGCGGAGGACGCCGAAGCGTCGTTCCTCGGTGACGGCGTCTACGAGACGGCACAGGGTGGGGTCGCCGAGATTCCCATCGAACTGGAGAACTCCGACACCGCGAAGATCAACCTCGGCTACGACGGCCAGGTGTACAACGAGACCGTCGAGGTCGAGGACGACGACGACGACGACCGCGTGACGCTCCGCGTGAACACGTACCTCGCCGGTCGGCAGAGCCTCGAAGAGGGTGACCCGACCGACCTCGACGACGGTGACCCGGACATCGCGCGAGCCTACTCGCTGGCCGACGACGACGACGAGATCCTCTCGGTCAGCCGCCTCGGTGACGGGATCGGCTCGCCGCCGCTGGCCGCGTCGTTCTACGACGTGAACGTCTCGGTCGGCGACACGGAGCTGGCCGTCGCCGCGATGAACATCCAGGAAGCCGGCGACGACGACCTCCAGTCGTGGACAGCGCCCGAACGCACGTTCAACGAGATCGACGACCAGGAGGAGTTCTTCGAGGCACGCGACGAGGACGAACTGCTTTCGGAGGCAGACCAGATCGCACAGGGCGATACGCTGGTCTATCAGGTCGAATCGAGTAGCCTCATCGGCGCACTCGAAGCCGAGACGGACGGCGACGACTACGGTGAAGGGCTCGCGAACCTGGTCGACGACAGCGACGACGTCGTCGAGGCCAACGCTTTCACCTTCCGGATGGAGCAGGAAGACCCCGACGCCAACCGGGAGCCGAAACACCTCGACATCCAGGACACGTCCGACAGGGGCGGCCTGACGGTCATCCCGGACAACGGGAACAGCTCGGTCTACCTGCTCTTCGACACGGACCAGATGAACATGGACCGTGGCGACAACGACAACGACCTCGGGGTCGGGACCGACAGCTACGAGACGAACTACACCATCGGTCCGGAGAGCGGGATTCCCGACGAGGACGAGAAGATCACCGTGACGGACACGTTCGACATGGTCGAGCGTGAACTGGAGTTCGAGACCAACAACGACGACGTGATCGAGGTCCGGGCCGAACCCGAGCAGTTGATCGCCGGCGAGACCTCCGTCGCGCCGAACACGGAAATTCGCCTCCGCCTGCGCGGCACCGAGGACGACGCGCCGTTCCTCAAGGATCCGACGGTGACGGTTTCCGAGGGCGGGAACTTCTCGACGCTGGTCGACTTCTCCGACCAGCCCGGGAACACCTCCTGGGAGGCGGAAGCCTCGCGCTTCGACGGCACGACGACGGGGATCATCCTCCCGCCGCGGACGGCTTCCATCGAGTTCGAGGAACAGAGCACCTTCGGGACGCAGGTGACGGTCGATTCCGTCGACACGAGCGACGGCGGCTTCGTCGCCATCCACCGCGACTCACCCACCGGTGACGTCGTCGGCACCAGCGACCTCCTCGACAACGGGACGGTCGAGAACATCGGGATCTCGATCAACGCCGACCTCGAGGACGGCGAGACGCTATACGCCGTGCCGCACTTCGACGACAACGACGACGGCGAGTTCTCGGAAGGCATCGACCCGGCCTACGAGAGCAACGGCTCGGCGGTGAACGCCTCGGCGACGATCCAGATCCGCACGCCGACGCCGACGACGACCGCGCCGCCGACGACGACATCGCCGCCGCCGACGACGACCACGACGGTAATCACGGCGAACACGACGACCGCGCCGGAAGACGACGAGGAGGAAACCACGACGACGACCGGGCCCGGCCTCACGGTCGGCATCGCCCTGCTCGCGCTGCTGGCAGCTGCGCTGCTGGCCGCTCGCCGCCACGAGTAACGTCGTCCAGCCGCCCTGACACGCCTCTCCTCTTTTCTCGACCGCACAGCGAAAGCTACACGGCTGCGGCCACGTACGGACGGGCGTGACCAGCTATCGTGACGGCGTGTCGTTTCTCTGTCTCGCGGCGCTGTGGGGCTCAGCGTTCATGGCGATCAAGGCCGGCCTCGCGTACTTCCCGCCGGTGCTGTTCGCCGCGATCCGCTACGATATCGCCGGGCTGTTCATGCTCGGCTACGCGGCGGCCGCGACGGACCGCTGGCGGCCGCGGACGCGTCGCGAGTGGAGCGCCGTCGCCGTCGGTGCGACGCTGTTGATCGCCAGCTACCACGCGTTCCTGTTCGTCGGCGAGCAGGGGACGACCAGCGCCGCGGCCGCGGTCATCGTGAGCCTCTCGCCGGTGCTGACGACCGGGTTCGCGCGGGCGCTGCTTCCCGAGGAACGGCTGACGCCGGTCGGCGTCCTCGGCCTGCTCCTGGGTCTCTGTGGCGTCGTCGTCATCGCACGGCCGGACCCGACGAACCTCCTGGCCGCCGGCGTCCTCGCGAAGGGGCTGGTGTTCGTCGCGACGGTGTCGTTCGCGCTGGGGAGCGTGCTGACACAGCGCCTCGACGCCGGCCTGCCAATCGAGACGATGGAGGCCTGGTCGATGGTCGGTGGGGCCGTCCTCATGCACGCCGCGAGCGCGGCGCTGCCCGCCGAGTCGGTCGGTGCGATTCAGTGGACGGTCGAGGGGGTCGCCGCGCTCGCGTACCTCTCGGTCGCGGCCAGCGCCGTCGGCTTCCTGCTCTACTTCGATCTCCTCGATCGGCTGGGTTCCATCGAGATCAACCTCGTCTCCTACGTCGCCCCGGTGTTCGCGGCGCTGACGGGCTTTCTCTTCCTCGGGGAAGTCGTCGACGCGTTCACCGTCGTCGGCTTTCTCGTGATCGTCGTCGGGTTCGCGCTGGTCAAGCGCCGGGCGTTACGGACGGCGGTGCCACGGCTCGATGCGACGGTGTTCGGCGACGGCGGGGGCGACGGTGGCGGAGGGGAGTGAGGGCGCGCGGACCCGCGTCAGTCGGACCGGCGGTGGGGCTGCCCGAGGAGGACGGCCACGACGTTCAGTGCGACGAGGGTGACGAAGGCCAACTGGACCGACGAGCGCTGGAGTCCCGACAAAAGCAGCGGAACGTGGAGGAACGGGAGGATGATTGCCGTCCAGAACGCGACGCTGGTGATGCCGGTCTTCAGGCCGGCGCCGTACCGGCTCAGCGACGGGAGGAGGTCGCTATCGAGGGCGCCCGACAGTTCGGTACGAGAGGGACTTTGCGGGGACATCGGTTCACACGGTAGCACGAGCGGTAGTGACATATAACCGGCCGAGCTTTCAATTCGTTTCACGGCGACGGGGGCGGGTCAGGGACCTTTTACCGTCGACTCTCGTCCGCCGAAACGTTTTATGACGCGTTCTCGCACCGTCGTTTGTCGGCGAAAACGGTGCTTATTCGGCGCGGTCGAGCGCCGTCCGAAGCCGGGACCGCTCCTCGGCGTCGAGGTCGGCGGCGACGGCGTCGGTGTGGGGGCTCTGGAGGAGGGTCACGAGCGCCCGCCGGGTCTTGTCCCGGATACGGTCGATGGCCTTCTCGACGACGGGAACGGGATCGTCGCGTTCGGCGGCGATTTCCTCGACCGACCGGCCAGCGCGGAGCATCGCCGCGATCTCGCGTTCGCCGTGGCTGAGGATCGACTGGCTCTCGTCCATACGCACTGAAGGAGTAGCGAGGGATTAAGGGTGGCGGGGTTCAGCCGAGGACCGCGACGGTGACCTCGTGTGGGCCCGCGGGCGTCCCGAGTGTGACGGTGTCGAGGATGTGGTCGGGGAGTTCGGCCCGCCACTCGGCGACGCGCTCGGCGTGGTAGTCGTGGTGGCGGTCCCGGGAGTAGGTCTCGTCGGGGTCGGCCCGGAGTTCGTCCTCCGTGGTCGCCGGCGTGGGGATGGGCGGTGCGCCCTCGTCGAGCAGGGTGTCGGGGTCGACGTGGATCGGCGCGGGGTCCGCCGCGTACCCCTCGTCGACGGGGACGTGGATGCGAGCGCGCATGCGGCCGCTGAACGGCGGCGTGATCCGCAGGACGGGCTCGCGGTCGCTCCGGACCGTGGCCTCGACGGCCGAGACCACGTCCTCGGCGCGCACGGCGATGGTCGAGACGACGGTGGGGTCGTCGGACTCGGGACCCATGGCGGACGGTGGGAGCGGGACGGACTTGACCGTACCGGCTACGGGACGGCGGGGAGGCGGGCGAAGCGTCAGTCGGCGCGGGACGCGCCCGCGAGATCCTCGATGAGGTCGTCGACGGCCTGGTTGATGTCGACGATGCGGTTGGTCTGGTCGTCGGCCTCGTCGGTGATCTCGTCGACGGCGTCGGCGATCTCCTCGGCGTTGGTGACGGACTGGTCGACCATGCTGGCGACCTCCTCGGTGGAGGCGGCCTGCTGGTCGGTGGCCGCCGCGACCTCCTCGATGCCGTTGTTCACTTCGCGGACCGTCTCGCTGATCTCCCGGAGGGAGCCCATCGCCTCGTCGACGATGTCGATCCCCTGGTCGATGCGCTCGTCGTTGTCCTCCAGGCTGTCGACGGCCCGCTCGGTCTTGTGTTGAATCTCGGCGATCATCGACTCGATCTCGCCGGCCTGGCTCTGGGACTCCTCGGCGAGGTCCTTGACCTCGTCGGCGACGACCGCGAAGCCGCTGCCCGCCTCGCCCGCGCGGGCGGCCTCGATGGAGGCGTTCAGCGCGAGGATGTTCGTCTGGTCCGCGATGTCGTTGATGATATCGACGATCTCGTCGATCTGCTGGACGCTCTGCTGGATGGCCCGGACGTCCTCGGCGACGCTGTCGGCCGCGTCCTGAATCTCCTCCATCGAGTCGATGACCTCCTCTGCTGACTCCTGACCCTCGTCGGCCAGTTCCGTCGCCTGCTTGCTCGCGGCCGCGACTTCCTCGGAGGTAGAGGCGATCTCCTCGACGGACGCAGACAGCGTCGACACCTCGTCGGCCACTTCGGTCATCGCCTCGTACTGCTCGCGGCTCTGCCGGGAGATGTCCTTCGTCTCCTCCGCGATATCGACCGAGGAGTCTTCCAGTTCGGCGATTGCCGTCTGTATCTCGCTCGCCGCCTCGTGGTCGTACCCCGCGTTCCGGTCGATGTCCTCAGCGATATCGTCCTCGATATTCCGGTCGATGCCCCCGGAGAATCCGCTGTCCGATGCCATGTACACCCGTTCTGAGGACTGATTTACTTAGTATGTACTGGCCAAATTGTTACGTTTGATACCATGTGTGATCGAGTGACACACCGCCCGCGGCGGTGGCGGTCAGGACCGCTCGAAGAAGGCTTCGAGGACCTTGCGTTCGGCGACCCGGAGGTGCTGGTGGAACGTCGAGCGGGCGATGTCCATCATCTCGGCGAGTTCGTCGCCGTCGACGGCCCGCGGCCAGTCGAAGAAGCCGCTGTGGTAGGCGGTCCGGAGGGCCGTGAGCTGTCGGTCGGTGAGCCGCTCGGTGAGGTCGGCCCGGAACTCCTGGCGGGTCTGAAACGGGCGTTCGTGTTCGTGATAGCCGACCAGTTCCGTCCGGTCGTACCGGCTGTCGGCGAGTTCGAAGAGGTCACGGGCGTCCGTGTCCTGTGACGTCTCGACGGTGAACCGCGCGACGCCGCGCTCGCTCGTAATCTCCTGGGTGGCCCCGCCGCGGTCGGCGAGGGCGGCGACCAGCGTGTCGTCGACGGTCATCTGCAGGAGGAGTTCGTCCTCGTACTCGGACAGGCAGTGGAGTTCGCCGACGTCGGAGTGGGACTCGGCGGTGTCGAGGACCGCCGCCGCGTCCTCGCCTTCGACGGTGTAGAACATCCGGAGCGTGCCGTCGGACTGGTAGACCGACCCCGAGTAGGTCAGCGTCGCGTCGGCGTCGGCGGTGAGCCGGCACTCGAGCAGGCGCTCGTCCTCGACGGTGAACTGGAGTTCGACCACGGAGTCGGCGGTGAGGGTGCGCTTGCTCTCCAGGGCGTTGATGGCATTGGCGATGGCCCGTCCCAGCGCCGCCAGAACGATGCGCTCGCGCTCGTCGATGCCGTCCTGCCCCGCGGCGTACGCGACGAGCACGCCGTAGCAGGTGTCCGGCCGCACGAGCGGGACGACGACGCGGGTCGCGACCCCGGTCGCGTCCGAGAGTTCGTCGAACGGTCGTTCCTCGCCGGTTACGACCCGAACCTCGCGGTCTGCCATCGCGCGGACGATGGGGTCGTCGGCGCCCGCAACCGGGTCGACGGTGAGGGCCTCACGTCCGGCCGACGCCGTCGGCTCGATCCGGTCGCTGGACGGGTCGGCGGTGCCGATCCAGGCGAAGGCGTAGGAGTCCGTCGCCGCGATCCGGTCACAGACGCCGCGTTCGACCTCCGTTCGGCTCGTCGCCTCCACCAACAGGGTGGTGATGTTCTGAACGAGCCCGTTGATCCGGTCGATGAGGTGTTCGAGGTCCTGCCGCCCCTCCTCGGCCCGCTCGGCGTGGGCCTGCGCTTCCAGTTCCGCCAGCCGCCGGTCGGTGATATCGATGTGTGCGACCGTCACGAACTCGTCCGAGCCGATAGTGAAGGGGGTCGCACGCATCAGGTACCACCGCTTCTCCTCGTCGGTGTGACACGGGTACTCGAGGGAGAACTCCGTCCGGTCGCCCTCGATGACTGCCCGGATGCCCCTGACCGCGTCCGCGGCGTAATCGTCCGCCCGCGGATCGACCGCATCGAAGTAATTGACACCGTGCATATCGCCCGCGGGAACACTCGATCCGTCGTCGCCGACTGTCCGCCACGACCGGTTCGTGAACCGAATCACGCCCTCGTCGTCGAGGACGGCGATCTGACTCGACAACGTGTCGAGCGCCGCGCGCGCGATTGACTCGGTGACTTCCATCCATCGGCAGTCCGTGTGCCAGCCTTATAACCTCCCCGCCGCCACCGGCAGTCCCTTCGGTCGGTCCACCCGTCAGCCGGTCGGCGAGCGCGACTACTGATCCCGGAGCCGGTCGAGAACCGGAATCTCGGCGATTCGGTCCTCGTCGAGCAGGTCCCAGTCGATCCCGACAGGACTGCCGGACGCACCCGTCTCGACGGTCCGCTCCGGCGTCACGACGAGGTCCATCGGCACGTCGTGCGCGGCCGTCGGGAGGTCGTCGTCGACGACCTGCAGCTCGTGGACCGTCGTCGCGACCGGCGTTTCCGCGTCGACCAGCCCGAGTTCGGTCAGCACCGCGTATTCGAGGTCGCTGTACCCCTCGCCCTTCCCGATCCGGGCGCCGTCCTCGGTGACGGCGACGCTCCCGGAGACCACGAGGTCGATGCCGTCGACGGCCTCGGGACCGACCTGTTCGCCGAGTTCCTCTGACCCGGAGAGCGTGGTGGCGTGGTCTATGTCGTCGATCTCGGCCGGGTCGAGCCGGCGAAACGCGTCCGCGTCCCGCAGTCGCGGGACGGCCATGTAGACGACCTTGCCCGCGGCCAGCGCCCGCTTTCTGATCGGTCGTTGTGGCGAGTCAGGGTTGGCCTTGATGGCGTCGGCCGCCGCCCACGCGTCGGTTGCGGCCAGCCGCTCGGCCCCGGGCTCGGCCCCGGCGAAGTTCGGGATCCGCCCGTGGGGTGGGAACGGGAACCGTGCGTCACCGCTGTCCTCGAGGGCGTCCCAGATCCGCTCGCGAACCGCCTGCTTGTCCATACCCCTGCTGTGGACGGGACCGATAAAAGCGACGAGGGTCGACTTAAACCGACCACGATACGTTCGCACCACAGCCAGGTGCCTCCGGTCACTGCGTGGGAACGAGATGGCGGCGAGCGACGACACCGAACGAGGACGCATCGAGGGGGACAGAGCGGGTGGACAGGCGGCGCACGGACCGCGCGTGACCGCCCACAGGAGCGGGGACAAACTCGTGCTGGCGGAATCGGGGAGCGGCGATGGATGGCTGGCATCCGATGTGGCCGTCACGGTCCATCGGTAGCCACCAGAGCTAAGCGAACGGTCGTCGACGCCTCGGGTATGGCAGCGATACCTGCACAGTCGGTTCCGGTGAGTGGCTCGCTCGTCACCTTCGTCGTCAGCCTGCTCGTCGGTGGGCTGGGGGTCTACGTCGGCGCGAGCGTGCTGGCCGACGAGGACGACTACGGTCACGCCGTCGTCACGGCGCTCGTGGGGGCGCTGGTCTGGGCCATCGCCGCGGCCCTGCTGGGGTGGATTCCCCTCGTCGGCCCGTTCGTCGGCCTGCTGGCCTACCTGGCCGTCATCAAGTGGCGGTACCGCGGGGGATGGCTCACGGCGGCCGGCATCGCGCTGGTTGCCTGGATCGCGTCACTGGCGGTCATGTCGATCCTCGCCTCGGCCGGTGTCGGCGCCTTCGACGTGATCGGCGTCCCGGGAATCTGATCGGCCTACTGGTCTATCGCGCCGCAGGCGCGACACCGACTGTCCTTGATTTCTGGATCGTAGACGAGGCTTCCCTCCGCACAGTGGCGACAGGACATGTAGCTCGCCGACATACCGTAGCGGGGACCGTCTGGTTCGATCGTCGATACCGTTTCGGGGGGCGTTTCTTCAACGCTCATGTTATTACCATACTTCCACCTATACTAAAAACTTCTGTGTGTACGTCTCCTAGATACCTTATATTGTGTACAATCATATCCCTATCTGCGGTATTAGAACAAGTATGTATTTTTCTTTGTCTGGTTCGTCGGAACGGTCAGTTTCGGCTCGCACAACGGGGTTGCAGTCGACGGTCGGCCACCCTGGCGTCGGAAAGTGAAAGGAGCCGTCGAAAACGGAAAGCTGTCCGTCGACGGCGGTGTCACTCACACGAGGTTCGTGAGCATGCCCGGGGAGGGCTCCGAACCACGGAAAATCGGAGATTTTCCTCCATCACACTCGCTCCCGCTGGTCGCTCGTGTGATACCTACGGGTTCTCCGCGACCCGCGAGCATTTTCCGTGGCTGTCGCTCACACGAGGTTCGCGACGTAACGGAAAATGCCCGGGGAGGGCTCCGAACCCTCGATCTCCGCATGTCCCAGGTTCGAGGCTCGACGGGCCTCGCGGGACCGGGAGCGTCGCCGCGTGAGTCTCGACAACCCTATGAGTGCGGCGCTATGTCCAGCTAAGCCACCCGGGCGCACTCGATTCTTGAGGAGTGGCCGTCTTTAACCTTCCCATCTTCTGGAACCACGGGAGGGAGTGACAGTCGGCGCAGTGCCGCTTGCGGTCGTCTCGCCGCTCGGCGCCCGCGATTCACCCGCGGATTTAAGCCGCCCGCGAGGTACACCTGGGGTATGGAGATCCCGAACCTCGTCCGGCAGTCGCTCGGGGGCGAGGAGATCGAGGCCGGCGTCAACCTCGGTGACGAGGACCTGGTCTGTCTCACGCCGACCCGAACGCTCCTCTACCGGGCCGAGGGGCTGTTGAGCGACGAGAAAGTCGAGGAGTACCCACACGAGATCGAGCGCCTCGACGTCAAGGAAGGCCGCCGCAAGACGAAGTTCGTCGTCGAGTACGTCGACGGGACACGCTCGTTCAGCGTCCCGGCGAATCGGGACCAGCAGGCACTCGAACTGTTCATGACCGGCGTCCTCCGCGGCGCCGAAGTCGCCGAGGCCGACGAGTCGGTCGTCGGCGCGTTCCGCTTCTCCGAACTCGCCCTGTTCGTCACCGAGGCCCGCGTCGTCAAACACATCGGCTCGTCGGTCTGGTCCGACGACCACGAGGTCTACGACTTCGACGCCCTGACCGGCCTGGAGTTCGAGCGCGCCAGCGTCGCCACCGAGGTCGTCCTCGAAGTCGACGGCCGTCCACAGCGCATCAAGACGCCCAACGACCGCGCCCGGAAGGTCCAGCAGGTCGTCGAAAACGCCGTCTTCGACTACTACGGCGTCGACTCGCTCGATGCGCTCAACGACCGGATCGGGGCCGACGACGACGCAGGGACGGCCCAAGCGGACCCGGGCGGAACCGACGCCGGCGGCGACGACATCGACCTCGGCGGCGGGATCGACCCGCTCACCACGGGCGAGGACGACGGGAGCGACGCGCAGACCGGGGGGACGACGACCGACGAAACGACGACGGCGACGACCGGTTCGGACGCCGCCAGCGACTCGGACCAGGGCGGGAACGGTCGCGCCGGGAGTCGCTCGGCCGGGACGAGTGCGACGACGAGGTCCACGGCGTCGCCCGACGCTTCGGCGGCCGAGTCGGTCGACGCCGCGGAGATCGCCGCGATGCGCGAACAACTGGACGAACTCACGGCCGCGGTCGACGAACAGCACGAGCTCATCCGGAAGCAACAGCAGACCATCGAGAAGCTCATCGAGGAGCTCCGAAAGGGCCGCTAACCACGCTCGCCGGCCCCTCCAGCCCCGCCGGACTCACTCGCGGCCAGTGACTTTCCTGATACACGACGACCCGAAGGGGCCGTGTTCGCCGGCGTCGAAATCGATGAAGTAGCCGGTCGAGAGGCCGGCGCCACAGCGCTGGCAGGTGAACTCCCCCTCCTTGGTGATCACGTCCGCCTCGAAACTGACGTAGTCGCGAGTCCGGGGGGCGACGACGCCGTCCTCGCGGTCGACGATGCCGCGTGCCTCGGCGGTGTCCAGTATCTCGCGCTGGATCGCCGGGTCGGTGGTGATCGTCTCGATCCGGTCCATGGCGGCGGCGACGCTCAACTGCTCGTGTTCGAGGCAGGCGAGCAGTTCGAGGCCCAGTTCCACGGGGTCGTCGGCTGGCACGGGCGACGATGCGAGCGCCGCGAGCGTAAGCCTGACGACCACAAGAGGTTTCCCGGCCCGGACGCTGACGGTGGATAGATGCGCGAGTCGACACGACGCGGCCTGCTCGGTGCCGGAGTCGTCGGCGGCGTCGCGGCCGCTGGGGCGGTCCTGCTCTCGCCCGCGGCGGTCCTCGACGGACTGACGACGCTGTCGGCCCGCCCGGCCCTGTTCGCGTCGGCGCTCGTCGCGGTCTATCTCCTGCGCCCGCTCGTCTTCTGGCCGATCAGCGCCGTCTCCCTGCTGGTCGGGTTCGTCTACGGCCCGGCAGTCGGCGTCCCCGTCGCGCTCGTCGGTTCCGTCGGGACCTGTGTCCCGCCCTTCCTCGCGGGTCACTACGCCCGCAGTGGCGGGTTCGGCGGGGTACTCTGCCGACGTGGGGAACGACTGGTCGACGTGACCGGCGGCGTCCGCGGGGTCGCGGCGGGCCATCTCGCGCCGCTTCCGGTCGACCCAGTCTCCTACGCGGCAGGCATGGCGGACGTGTCCCCGCGGTCGTTCCTCCTCGGGACCGCGCTCGGCGAACTCCCGTGGGTCGTCGCCGCCGTCGTCGCCGGGAGTTCGATGCGGTCGCTCTCGCTCCGGGGCGCCGACGCGGGACTCCCGCTGGTCGTCGGGGCGGCGGCGCTCGCGGTCCTGCTCGTCGCGGGCCCGGCCTACCGACACCTGCGCGGGCGCGGCGACCCCGTTTGACACCTCAGACGACGATCTCGAACCGGGCCCCGCCGTCCTCGCTCTCTGTGATCGTGAGTTCCCAGTCGTGTGCGGAGACGATGTTCTCGACGATAGAGAGGCCGAACCCGGTCCCCTCCCGGCTCGTGGAGTAGCCGTGTTCGAGTATCCGGTCGCGTTGCTCCGGCGGCACCCCCGGACCGTCGTCGGCGACGTAGAAACCGGCGTCGTCCGCGAGCGAATCCACGGTGACGGTCACGTCCCGGCCGCCGTGCTCGACCGCGTTCCGGTAGAGGTTCTCGAACAGGGCCTGGAGCCGGTCGCCGTCGGCGACTACCGTCCCGGGGTCGTTCAGGACGAGGGTCGCGTCGACGGTGTCGACACCACGCCACGCGCTGTCGGCGACCCCGGCGAGGTCGGTCGGCTCGGTCTCGCTGACGGCCCGGCCCTCCCGGGCGAGCGTGAGGAGGTCCTCGACGAGCCGGCGCATCCGGGAGACGGAGTCGAGCGCGTGGTCGAGGTTCGACCCGTCGCCGGTCTCGCGGGCCATCTCGATGCGGCCCTCGATGACGTTCAGCGGGTTCCGAAGGTCGTGAGAGACGACGCTGGCGAACTGTTCGAGCCGGCGTTCGCGCTGTTTTCGCTCGGTGATGTCCCGGACGACACCGGCGGTACCCCGGAAGTTCCCGTCCTCGTCGAAGGGGAGCAGTGCCATGTGGTTCTCGCAGGGCGTCCGCTCGCCGGTCTCGGCGAGGAGGTCCATCTCGAACGTCGCGTTCGAGCAGTCGCTCCGCAGGAGTTCGCGGTTGAGTTCCCGGCCCCTCGCCGCGTCCTCGTCGTCGATGATCTCGGAGATGTGTTTCCCGACCAGTTCGTCGGGTGAGCGCCCGGTGAGGTCCTCGATAGCGTCGTTGATGAACGTGATGTCGCCGTCCCCGTCGAGGGCGTACACGGGGTCGCCGACGGCCTGGATGATCGTCTCGTAGCGCTCCAGTTCCCGCTCGCGTTCCTTCCGTTCGGAGATGTCCCGGATGACGCCCACCGACCCGGTGTAGTTCCCGTCGCCGTCAGTCAGGACGCCGATCTTGTCCTCGTTGATAGTCCGCTCGCCGTCGGGCGCGATGGCCTCCATCTCGAAGGTGGCCCACTTCCGGTCGTCGTCGGCGACGAGGTCGGCGACGAGGCCGGAGCCCGTTTCGACGTCTTCCGCCGGCATGAACGTCGAGACGGGCTCGCCGACGATCTCCTCGCGGGGGCAGTCGAGGTGGTCGGCCATCGCCTCGTTAGCCATCGAGATCGTCCCGTCGGGCTCCAGGGCGTACATCGGGTCCCCCACGTTCTCGACGAGCAGTTCGTAGCGCTCCAGTTCCAGCTCGCGTTCCTTGTGCTCGGTGATGTCCCGGAGGACACCCACGGTCCCCTCCAGCCGTCCGGACCGGTCGGTCAAGAGTGCGATGTCGATCTCGAACACGCGGTCGTCGGGGGTGGCCGAGGCCTCGAAGATAGCGCGGTCGCGGTCGTCGTCCAGGAGCGCCCTGATCTCCTCGCGGCCGCGCTCGACGGTCTCGGACACGAGCAGGTCGCTCACGTGTGTTCCGGTCACCTCGTCCGTCGAGTCCGCGCCGACCACGTCCGCCATCGCCTCGTTGACCATCGTGAGGTGGCCCCGGTCGTCCAGCGCGTACACGGGATCGCCCGCGGCCTGCATGATCGTCCGGTACTGTCTGAGTTCCAGTTCCCGCTCTTTGCGTTCGGTCACCTCGCGGATGACACCAACGGACCCGTCGAGCGTCCCGTCGTCGGCCACCAGCGGCGTCATGTTCGTCTCGTAGCGGCGGGTCTCGCCGTCGAGTCCGAGGGAGAACTCGAAGCGACCCCAGTCCCGCTCGTCCGACGCCACCAGGTCGTGCAGGATCGCACTGCCGCGCTCGAAGTCCACGTCGTCCATCGCTTCGGTCATGTGTGTCCCCTCGATCCGCTCTCGGGAGTACTCGGCGTGCTCCACGAACGCCTCGTTGACCATCTCGAGGTACCCGGACTCGTCGGCGACGTACATCGGGTCCCCGACCGTCTCGACGAGAGTCCGGTAGCGCTCCAGTTCCCGTTCGCGTTCGCGCCGCGTCGTGACGTCCCGCGCGACCCCGATGATGCCACCGAACGCCCCGTCGTCCTCGAACCGAACCAGGCGGAGGTCGATGGTCCGGGTAGTGTCGTCGACGACCTGGTCGTACTCGATGCTGGCCCGACTCCGGTCGCCCCGGCCGAGTTCGTCGATGAGTCGCTCGAACTCCGCGTGGGTGCCGGTGTCCGTCTGGTCGGCGAACAGCCCGGTTCCGGCGCCGACGACCGTCTCGCGGTCGAATCCGGTGGCCTCCAGGAAGGCGTCGTTGACGAACTCGAACTCGCCGTCGATGTCGAGGATGAACGCGGCGTCGTCCATCGTCTCGACGATGCGCTCGTACTTCCGACGGGACCGCTGGGCGCGCTTCCGCTCGGTGATGTCGGTGATGAAGCCCTCCAGGGCGACGAGGTCGTCGCCGTCGTAGACGCCCCGGCCCTGCTCCCAGACCCACTTCACCTCGTCGTCCGCCGTCCGGATGCGGTAGGTGACCTCGAACGGTTCGCGGGCGTCGAGTGCCGCCTGGACGTCGTCCCACATCGTCCCGGCGTCGTCCTCGTGGAGCACATCCGGCCCCCACCGGACGCTGCCGTCCTCCAGCAGTTCGGGGTCGTAGCCGGTGAGGTCTCGACAGCCGTCGCTGACGAACTCCATGGGCCAGTCGGGTTCGTTGCACGCCCGGTAGACCATCCCCGGGAGGTTGGAGACGAGCGTCGAGAACATCCGCTCGCTCTCCTCCAGGGCCTGTTTGGCGCGATTCTCCGCGACCGCCCGCTCGATGCGGTTCGCGAGAACCGTGTACTGGTCGGTACCGGTGCCCTTCTGGAGGTACTCGGTCACGCCCGCCGAGATGGCCTCGCTCGCGATCTCCTCGCTGCCCTTGCCGGTGAAG
The DNA here is from genome assembly GCF_023028345.1 of Halorientalis marina. GTDB lineage: Archaea > Halobacteriota > Halobacteria > Halobacteriales > Haloarculaceae > Halorientalis > Halorientalis marina. Next base: position 2,620,501 of record NZ_CP095487.1, read on the forward strand.
AGCACGAACGGGAGGTCCGAGTGTGCAGATCGGACGGCCTCCAGGAAATCGAGGCCGTCCTTTCCGGGCATATCGTAGTCGCTGACGACACAGTCGACGTCGGCGGCGGCGAGTCGGTGCAGGCCATCGTCCGCACTGGTCTCGGTGACCACCTCGAACCGGTCGTGTTCCTCCTCGAGAAAGAGGGCCGCCGTCTCGGCCAGGTCGGGATCGTCGTCCACGTGCAACACCCGGATCGGTTCCCTGCCTGTACTGCTCATAGAGTTCGGTGTCGCCGAAACTCAATAAATCCCGTACCGGAAAGTATCAGTTCGTGTAATCGGGGACTCAGTAGAACGTGTCCGAACAGTCGTAGACGACGCCGTGTTCGGGACAGACGTACTTGCAGTGGCGGTGAATCATCGGGCGGTCGCAATGAGGACAGGGACGCCCACCCGTGTCCGAGGCCGTGTCGCTGGCCGCGTCACCGTCGGCGGCCCTGGACTCGGTAGCCCCGTCGCTCGCCGCCCCAGCCGTGGCCGCCTCCGTTTCGTCGGAGCCGTCCGCATCGCCGCGCGCGTCGCTCATGCACCACACTCGGGGCCCCACACCCTTGGCAACTCCGGTCGAATTCTAGAACCATACCGAACGGAGTTTGTCCGGAACCTATCCGGAGTTCGGAAAATCGGTTTATGTGGGTCAGTGGTCGTCCCGAGTGCGATGAACGCGACACGCACGCTACTGGTGGTACTGCTCGCAGCCGTCGCGGCGACGCTCGTCGCCGCACCGGTCACCGCACAGGAGATGACCGAGGGCGACGACACGAGCGGCAACGAGACGACGATGAGTGACGGATCGATGGACGACTCCATGGAGACCACGATGGACGACGGCTCGATGGAGACCACGATGAGTGACGGCTCGATGGAGACCACGATGGACGACGACTCCACGAACGAGAGCATGAACGACGGGTCGATGGACGATTCAATGGAGACGACCATGGACGGCAATTCGATGCAGGAGACTGACATGGGTGAAGAGACTCAGATGAGCGAGGAAACCGACATGGGTGAAGAAACCCAGATGGACGAGGAAACCGACATGAACGAGGAGACGACGGTGAACGACGGCGGGACGGGCACGACGAGCGGTGCGGGGCCGGGCTTCACCGTCGCAATCGGTCTGGTCGCGCTGGCCGCGGTCGGCCTGCTGATCGTCCGGCGGAGGGCGTAAACCGTTCCAGTCCCTGGAGTAAACGATGAATGCCGACACACTCACGACCCGGACGCTCGCGGCGCTCCCGACGGCAGCCGTCGGGCTGTTCGCCGGGATCGCCGCCGTCGCCGGGTCGTACGCGGCCGCCGGGTTCACGCCGTCGTTCGTCGCCGCGCCCGTCGCCGGCTTCCTCTCCCGGCAGTTGCCGGACGTGGTGATCCGCTACGCGATCACCGTCCTCGGGAGCCTCGGCCAACAGCTGAACCTGCTGTCGGCTGTCGCTCTCGTCGCCACCGTCGTCGGCGTCCTCGCGGCGAGCGGGCTCGTGCTCGGGCGCCACCTCAACAACCGCGCGGTCCCGGCGGTCCTGACCGGCGTCGGCACCTGGGCGCTGAGCGTCCTGCTGACCGGAAGTGTCTTGCTCTCGCTGGGCGCGGCCGGCGGCGCCGCTGCGGTGGTGGCGCTCGCGGTCGTCGTCCGGACGGTCGAGGTCGGATCGGAGAGCCGGACCGTCGACGGCCGCCGCGAGGTCGTCGGTGCCGGCCTCTCCGTGCTCGGCATCGGCGCCACGAGCTACGTGCTCGGCCAACAGCGAACGCCGGGAAAGGGCGCAGTCGGGTCTTCGCCGGCGCTCGGCGACTCGGGCGCGAACGGCACCGACGCCTCGAGTCGGCAGGCGCTGCTCCAGCAGGGACGAGAGGAGGCCTTCGACCTCGGCGGGATGGACGGCCTCGTCACCGAGGTCGAGGGCGGCGACTTCTACCAGGTCGACATCAACGCCGTCGACCCGACCGTCGACGAGTCCGAGTGGTCGCTGTCGGTCACCGGCGCCGTCGAGACCGAGGTCTCGGTCGGCTACGAGGAACTGCGGTCGATGCCCGCCACCGACCGCTTCGAGACGCTCCGTTGTGTCGGCGAGCAACTCAACGGCCACAAGATGGACACGGCGCTCTGGACCGGGACGCCGATCATGGACCTCGTCGAACGTGCCGGTCCACAGAGCGGCTGTGAGTGTGTCATGCTCCGCGCCGAGGACGACTACTTCGAGGAGTTCCCCATGGCCGCGCTCGAAGATGCGCTGCTCGCCTACGGGATGAACGGCAACCAGCTCCCCCGCGCCCACGGCTACCCCGTGCGGGCGCTCGTCCCCGGTCACTGGGGCGAAATCAGCGTCAAGTGGATCGACGAGATCGAGATCCTCGAGCGCGAGGCCGACGGTTACTGGGAACAGCGCGGCTGGCACGGCACCGGCCCGGTCAACACCGTCGCGAAGATTCACCACGACAGCCAGCAGGACGGCCGCGTGACCGTCGGCGGGCACGCCTACGCCGGGACCCGCGGCATCCAGCAAGTCGAAGTCTCCACCGACGGCGGCTCGACCTGGAACGAGGCCGACCTGACGCCCCCGCTCGACGGCATCGACGTGTGGCGCCAGTGGCGCTACGAGTACGACCACCCGGGGTCCAGCCACGAGGTCGTCGCCCGGGCCACCGACGGGAACGGACGGCTCCAGTCCCGCGAGGAGGCCGACCCGTTCCCGAGCGGCCCCTCGGGCTGGGTGTCGAAGACGATCAACTGAACCAGCAGAGATAAACCGAGACCGTGCAAATCCCGCCCTATCGTCGATGGAGAAGGCCCTGTGGTACCTGCTGGCCGGCACGCGCGGCGGCGAGAACAGAGCGCGCATCATCCGCGCGCTCGACGACCGCCCGCGCAACGCCAACCAGCTCTCCGAAGCGCTCGACGTCGACTACAACACCGTTCGCCACCACCTCGATATGCTCCTCGACCACGACGTCATCGAGAAGGGCGGCGACGACTACGGCGCGATGTACTTCCTCACGGACCGCTTCGAGCACCACCGCGAGACCTTCGAGACGATCACCGATCAGATGGAGTGACCCCACATGGCAATGAGTACCTGGATCACGGTCGCCACCGCCTTCGCCGCCCTGAACGTCCTCCTGCTGGGCGTCCTGGCGACGGTCTGGCTGCGCAACTACCGAACCTTCAAGACGCCGCTCATCCTCGGCCTGCTCGCGTTCGTGAGCATCCTGCTCATCGAAAACGCCGCCGCGATCTACTTCTTTTTTTCCATGGGGATGCTCTACTCCGGGAGCCCGACCGCCCAGCAGTTCGTCGCCGTCCTCCGTGGCCTGGAGTTTCTCGCCATCGCCTTCCTGACGTACGTGACGCTCCAGTAGTGCCCCACCTCGAAACGTCTACTCGGGGACTGCCGAATCGTATTCCGTCAGCAGTTGCACGAGCGGCTCCACCTCCGAGAACTTCGGCCCGGTGGAGATAGTATCGGACTCGTCGTCCCACTCGATGTAGCCGGCGCTCGCCAGTCTGGGTAAGTCACTATGATGCAGTCGCATTCGAGCGTTCTCGAGGTTCAAGTGCCGTTCGAGGGCCTCGACACTGATCTCGGTGGTGTCTCCCGACAGCGACATGAGAATGACACGCCTCGTCCGGACTCTGAGTGCGTCCATCATCGAGTCGATTTCGTCCGAGGAAACGGGCCGTCCCCCGATCACATCGGGACGCGTCTCCCGAAACGGCGGCCTGGCAAAGCGGTCCAGCGTGTACGCGACCCACTGGCTGTGCATCTCCACGATGGCTTTCTCTTCGTCGCAGATCGGTTCGTCACGGGCAGCGGCACCAACGAAACATAACGTCCCGTAGAGGTGGTCCTCGACGGAGACCGTCGTCCCGAGGTAACTCCCTAACTCGAAGGCTTCGTATGCTGGGTCGTCCTCCCACCCTTCAGCGACCGCGTCACTGACGGCCACCGTCCCCTCCGGATCTGCGATGGTTTTCCGGCAGTAGGTCTTGGAGAGTGGGACGGTGGCCCCTGGTTCGAGAGCCGCGTGGGAACCGTGTGTGACTTCGAAGCGTTCCGTCTCGTTTTCCAGGTCGATGTGGGACAGAAACGCGTGGTCCAGGCCAAATTCGGCGGTCTCCTGTTCGAACAGTTGTTCGAGTTTGGTCCTGGGATCGAGATTGGGAGCCAACAGCGTTCGCCACAGGCGCTGAAAATAGCGCAACTCCCCACCTTCCGATGTGCAGATACTGTGTGTCATTGTGTGGGCGCGGGGTCGTGATGGTGGCGCGTTCTTTCTGGGAGCTCGAGTGGGGGAATATATGGCCCATGATAACATATAACTAGGGTTGAAAGTCCCGAACTGACACTTCGCGACCCCGTCAGCGGGTGCGCCGACGGTGCGAACTCGAAGACAGCAGCGGTCGAACCGTCTCCGGAGGCTCCCTCGTCCCGTGCAGGCAGCGCTGTCCGAAGCCCCGAATCGAAGAGAAAGACCGCAGAGCACTCGATTCCCCGCAGTGTCACACGCTCAGACCGCAGTTCTCAGTTCAGCACTCCGACCAGCCACAGGACTCGCAGGTCTTGCAGCCCTCGGAGTAGTACAGCGTCATGGCACCACACTCGGGACACTCGGGGCTTTCGCCCGCCGAGATGAGGTCCTGGGTGGCGTCCTCGCCGCTTTTCGCCGCGGCCGTGGCACCATCCCCAGAGCCCGGCGGGCTCTGGTGTGCTCCGGAATCGGCGAGCGATTCCGGACCGCCGTCCGGTTCGGGCGCACCCGATCCGGTATCGGTGGCGACCTCGGCGTTGGGGTCGCTGGCGGTCTCGGCCCCCTCAACTGGGGTTTCGTCGGTAGTCTCGTCGACGGTCTCCTCCAGCGTCTTCTGTTTGGGGTAGGGTTTGTCGACCTCGTCCTCCAGGTAGCGACGCATCGCGGTGCCAATGGCGTCCGGGATGGACTGAATCTGCTCGCCCTTGTCCCAGGCGACCTTCGGCGACCGCGTGCCCTGGAGTTCGTCGACGATCTCCATCGGATCGACGCCCGACCGGAGGGCCGTCGAGATGACCTTCGCCAGCGCCTCGGTGAAGGAGTTGGTGAAGCCGCCGGAGTGGCCGATGTTGGCGAACAGCTCGAACGGCTCTTTCGTCTCGGGGTCCTCGTTGATGGTGACGTAGATCTTCCCGTAGCCGGTGTCGATGCGCTGGGAGACACCGCGCAGGGCGTCGGGCCGTGCGCGCTTGTCCGCGTACATGTCCGCGTCGATGTCGATGTCGAAGATGTCGGTGGGGTCGGCCGCCAGCGACGCCCGGACTTCCTCGCGGTCGAGGAAGGCGTCGACGCTCCCGAAGATGTCCTCGATCTGCTCGGTGAGCACGTCGACGGCCTCGTCCTCGTCCATCTCCGCGAACTCGGTGTTCTTGGCGCGCGTCGTGAGCACCTGCTTCGAGCGGGTGCCGTCGCGGTAATAGGTGACGCCTTTCCCGCCGTGCTCGTAGATGTACTCGAAGACCTCCTTGGCGTCCTCGACCGTGGAGTCGTTGGGCGCGTTGACGGTCTTCGAGATGGCGGAGTCGACGCCTTCCTGACAGGCGACCTGGACGCCGGCGTGTTGCTTCGCGGAGAGCGAGCCGGTCGTCACGAACAGTTCGCCGATGGCGTCCGGGACGGTGTCGAGCCCTTCGAGCCCGTCGAACTCGTTGGTGGCCATCTGTTCCTGAGCCTCTTCCTTGACGGCCTCGACGTCGATGTCGTTGTCCTCCAGCGTCCGGAGGAAGTAGTCGTCGAACTCGACGAGCATCTCGTCGCCCTGGACGTCGTCGGAGACGTTCTTGTAGTAGGCGACGTTGTAGATCGGCTCACAGCCGCCGGTGGTGTTGCCGACCATCGACGTGGTGCCGGTCGGCGCGATGGTCGTCGTGTTGTGATTTCGGATGGGGAAGCCCTCCGCCCAGTCGTCGGCGTCCTCGCCGGTCTGTTTCTCGAACCACTCGCGGTACTCGGTGGGGTTCGCGTACTTGGACTTGCCCCACTCGTCGAACGTCCCGCGGTCCTCGGCGAGTTCGTGGGACGCCCACTTCGAGCCGTGGTTGATGTGGCGCATCAGCTGGCGGGCGACCTCGTTGCCCGCGTCGGAGCCGTACTCGATGCCGAGCTGGATGTACAGCTGTGCCAGCCCCATGACGCCGAGCCCGATTTTGCGCATCTCCCGGACCTTCTGTTCGATTTCGGGCACCGGGAAGTCCGACATGGTGACCACGTTCTCGAGGAAGCGCGTCCCCATCTCGATGCGGTAGTCGAACTCCTCGAAGTCGACGGCGTCCTCGAGGAAGGCGTCGACCGCGGCCTCGATGTCCGTGTACTCGTCGCCGTGCTCGTCGTACCAGACCCGCCAGTCCGGCGCGTCCAGGTCCGCGATGGTGGAGAGATTGATGTGTCCGAGGTTACAGGCCTCGTACTCCTCGAGCGGCTGCTCTCCACAGGGATTTGTCGCTAATATTCTATGTTCAGGATGCTTATCTATATCGAACGAATGCTCCTTGTTGACCCGTTCGAGGTAGATGACGCCCGGTTCGCCGTTCTCGTGGGCGCCCTCGACGATGTGTTCCCAGAGTTTCTCGGCGGGCACCGAGAGCACTTCGCCGACCTCGACGTGCTCGCCGAGGTCGAACATATCGTACAGTTCCTTGGTCTCCGCGGTGGCGACGTGGGGGTCGCCGGTCCGCGGGTTGGTGAAGGTGTAGTCCTCGCCGTTCTTCACCGCCTCCATGAAGCGGTCGGTGATGCCCACGGAGATGTTGAAATTCGAGAGGTGCCCCTCGACGGCGTTACGGAGGTGCTTCGGTACTTTGCCGTCGTCGTCGATGAGTTCGCGGGCCTCCTCCAGCGCGTCGGCGAAGGAGTTGTGCGTGAAGTCGTCGGGGTCGTTCAGGCGCAGGGTCTCGGCCAGCGAGACGTCCTTGTTCTTGGCGTGGATGAACTGGATGACGTCGGGGTGGGAGACGCGCATGACGCCCATCTGGGCGCCCCGCCGGGCGCCGCCCTGGGCGATGGTCTCGCACATCTGGTCGTAGGTCCGCATGAAGGTGATGGGGCCGGAAGCGATGCCGCCGGTCGAGCCGACGGCGTCGCCGTAGGGCCGGAGCCGCCAGAAGGCGTAGCCCATGCCGCCGCCGGACTGGAAGACCTGTGCGGCCTCCTTTGCGGTCTCGTGGATGTCGTCGATGTCGTCCTCCGGCGAGTCGACGAAACAGGCCGAGAGCTGCTGGAGTTCGTCCCCCGCGTTCATCAGCGTCGGGGAGTTGGGCATGAAAGAGAGCCGCTCCATCAGTTCCTGGAACTCGGCGGCCGTGTCCTCGACGTGGTCGCGGACCCCGTCGGGGAGGTCGGGGACCAGCGTCTCGTAGGCGAACTTGTTGACGTTGTACACCGAGAGCGAGGTCTCGACATCGTCGTCGGCGGTGGTCCCTTTGCCGAACACCTCGGCGGCCAGCTCGTCCCGGCGCGGGTGGTCGGGCTTGAGCTGGTCGGGCGTGACGGTGATCTCCTCGTCTTGCTTCTCGGCCTCGAAGACGGCCTCGGCCAGCGCGATGTTCTTCGCGACCCGCTCGAAGAGGTCCTCCTGTTCCTCGATCAGGTCGCCGTTCGCGTCCTTCCGGAGGTAGCGAGCCGGCAGGATGTTGTCGTAGGCGTTGCCCGTCAGCCGCTCCTCGAGGGTGTTGCCCTCGACCCGCTTGATCGGGAGCGTCAGTTCGTCCGCAGAGAGACCGCTCCCACTCATCGGTCCCTCCCGGCTGTTTCGCGCGCGATTCCCCGTCGACCTCGTGCCTGCTGACCTGTCATCTATGACGGAATTTCTGTAAACGTCGATCCCAATTAACCCTTGCGTTTGGGGGGTTTTCGGCAGCCGATACAGATGTCGCTTTTCTGTGAATCTCGCCCCGTGAACGTGCCATCACGGGTGTCGTGTCTACGGGCACTAGCAAGGACACGGGCCTTCTTAATGACTGGTAGACCGGAGTGAAAGTGAAATTCGGGGGCCGGGAACCGAAAGACGGGGGTGGAGTTTCCAGTGGAAATTAGAGGGGGGTTCGAAGTTCCCGTGGAGAGGCCCGATTTCGATGCAGGCCGATTGACAGGTACCCGGGCGGACGGTGCAGGTGACCGAACTGACGGGCCGTCTTCGGGTGCGAGGACAGGGGGAGCGCGGCGGCAGGGCAGTCGGCCGGGACTCACCGGTTGCGAGCACGTTCGAATCTCGACACGAAAGTGGGGGAGAGCCGGCCAGCACCGTTAACAGGCTCGGCATCGTGACCAGCGGTATGGCACTCGGTATCGGTTCGCCGCCCGCCCTCCTGCTCGGCCTGATCGCACTCCTGGTCGTCCTGCTGGTCGGCCGGGTCCTGTTGAGCCTCGCCTGGAAACTGGTCGTCATCGCGCTCGTCGTCGTCGGCGCGCTGTGGCTGCTGGGACTGGTCGGCCTGACGGACGTACTGACTGCGACGCCGGTCGCGTAATCAGGCCTCCACGCCGTCGAGGAAGTTCGCGATCACGTCGTGTCCGACCGCCGTGAGGACCGACTCGGGGTGGAACTGGACGCACTCGATGGGGTACTCCTCGTGGCGGACGCCCATCACCAGTTCCGTGCCGCCGTCGGTCTCGGTGGTCGCGGTCACCTCGAAGCAGTCGGGCACCTCGCTGGCGATCAGCGAGTGGTAGCGTCCCCCCTGGAACCCCTGTTCGAGGCCCTCGTAGACACCCTGGCCGTCGTGTTCGATGGGGAAGGCCTTGCCGTGGATGGGTTCGGGCGCGCGTCCGACCGACCCGCCGTAGGCGTAGACCGCTGCCTCTAGCCCCAGGCAGACACCGAGCGTCGGCACCTCCGGGCTCACCTCACGGAGGACGTCCACAGTCACACCCACGTCGCGGTCGTTCTTGGGGTGTCCCGGACCGGGACTGATGACGATGGCGTCCGGGTCGAACGCCCGGACGTCGTCGAGACTCGCCGTGTTGCGGACGACCTCCGTCTCGGCGTGTTCGCTGACGTACTCGACGAGATTGTAGGTGAAGGAGTCGAAGTTGTCGACGAAGAGGACGCGCTTGCGGTCGCCGTCCCGGTCGGCGACCTCGGCTTCGGCGCTCATCGCGCCACCTCCTCGGCGTCGTCGTGCCCGGGCGCGTCGTCACCCTCCCCCTCTGGCGTCACGTCCGCCTCGACGGTCGCGTCGGCGATTCGGTCGAGCGCGGTCAGTACGCCGTTCATCTTCTGTTCGGTCTCGACGTACTCGCTCGTCGGGTCGCTGTCGGCGACGATGCCCGCGCCGGCCTGGACGGTAATTCGGTCGCGGTCGTCGTCGCGGTCGGCGGTGTAGGGGCCGGCCCCGTCCTCGACCGTCGCGGTGCGGATGACGATGGCGAAGTCGGCGTCGCCGGTCCAGGAGTAGTAACCCACGCCGCCGCCGTATGGACCCCGCGGCGCGGGTTCGAGGTCGTCGATGATTTCCATGGCGCGAATCTTTGGTGCGCCGGAGAGCGTCCCCGCGGGGAAGGCCGCCCGGGTCGCGTCGAAGGCGTCGTACGACTCCGACGCACTGGCCCCCGAACGCTGTTCGGAGACGTCCGCGTCGTCGGCCAGCGTCCCGACGACCGTCGACTCGATGTGCTGGACGTGAGAGTACTTCAGGACGTTCATGAACTCCTCGACGCGGACGCTGCCGGGTTCGGCCACGCGGCGCACGTCGTTGCGTGCGAGGTCGACGAGCATCGTGTGTTCGGCCCGCTCCTTGCCGTCGGCGAGCATCTCGCCCGCGAGCCGGCGGTCCTCGACCGGGGAGTTCCCGCGGTCGCAGGTGCCCGCGATGGGGTTGCTCGTGATTCGGTCGCCCCGGACCGAGACGAGCGTCTCGGGGCTCGCGCCGACGACCGTCAGCCCGTCGTAGCCGAGCAGGTACATGTACGGCGAGGGGTTGACCGCGCGCAGGGCCTCGTAGAAGGCCAGCGGGTCCACGTCGCCGGTCAGTTCCCGCTGCCGGGAGATGACGCCCTGGTAGATGTCGCCGTCGAGGACGTGCTCTTTGGCCGTCCTGACGGCCGCCTCGTACTCCTCGCGCGGGCCGGCCGTCTCGCCCCCGTATTCGAAGCCGCCGGTCTCGACGGCGGCGTCGCCGGCGAGCAGGTCGGCGACGCGCTCGGCCTCGGCGGCGAGTTCGTCGTACCGCGCACCGGCGTCGTCGTCGGGGCCGAGCAGCGGGGTGAACACGAGCGAGACGGTGTCCTCGATGTCGTCGAAGACGAGCGTCTTCGTGTTGAGGACGAACTGGGCGTCCGGGAACCGCGACTCGGGGTGGTCCAGGTCGACCTCGTCGAGCCACATATCGTAGACGGCGTCGTAGGAGAGAAAGCCCACGAGGCCGCCCTCGAGGTGCTGGCGGTCGTTCCCGTCGAAGCCCCGCAGGTCCGCCTCGGGCATGGCCGCGCGGAGGCGGTCGACCGCGTCCGGCGTCGCCGACCCGTCAGCCCCCGCCGCGGCGCCGTCGTCGTCCGCCACAGCACCCTCGCCCGTCACGGCGTCGTCGGGTCGCACGTAGTCCGCGTAGCGGTCGTCGAAGACCGTCACGTCCGTCTCGCCGGGGTCGAGCGTCACCACGGCCTCGGGGTCGTAACCGACGAAGGAGTAGCGGGCGTGGGCCTCGGCCGGCGACGGGGCGAAGGCCCCGTCGGGGTCGCTGGAGGCGATCTTTTCCGCGCTCTCGAGCAGGAAGGCGTACGGCGCGGGGTCGGCGTCGGTCGTCCGACCCGTCAGTGCCGCGTAGGCCGCCAGCGGCTCCACGTCCACGTCCAGTTCCGCCGCGACGCGGACGACGACCGGTCCCTCGTCGTCGCCGCTGGCCCGCTCGACGAACGACCCCCGCGAAAGTTCGAGGGCCGTCATGCCGTCACCCTGGCGCTCGTGGCCTGCTCGACGAACTGCCGGACGGCCTCCTGGTCTTTCACGCCGCCCTCGGCCTCCACGCCGCTGGCTACGTCGACGGCGAACGGCCGGACCGTCTCGACCGCCTCGGTCACGTTCGCCGGCGTCAGCCCGCCCGCGAGGACGACCGGAACGTCGAGGTCCGCGACGATCTCGCGGGTCCGCTCCCAGTCGTGGGTCTCGCCCGTTCCGCCACCGCCCTGCTCGTCCACGGAGTCAACGAGGACGGCGTCGGCGGCCCCGGCGTAGTCGGCGATGTCGTCCGCCTCGGCATCGACGGCGGCGAGGACTTTCGTGGAGGCCTCCTCGGCGACGGCGGCGATTCCGTCGGGGTCGAGCGCGCCGTGGAGCTGGACGGCGTCGGGCTCGACGGTCTCGACGAGTTCGACCGCGCGTTCGACCGTCTCCGGCATGGTCACGAGGACGCTCGTCACGAACGGCGGGACCGCGGCGACGAGGTCGCGGGCGCGCTCGACGGCCACTTCGCGGGGCGTCTCCACGGTGACCGCGGCGGTGACGCCGACGGCGTCCGCGCCCGCGTCGACGACCGCGTCGATGTCGGCCTCGCGCGTGAGCCCGCAGATTTTGGCTCGGGTCATGCCTCGCTCTCGGCTTCGACCGCGCGGAGTTCCTCGAGTCTCTCCGCCGCCGCGCCCGAGTCGATAGCCTCGCGGGCGCGCTCGACACCTGCCTCCAGGGAGTCGGCCTCGCCCGAGACGTAGATGGCTGCGCCGGCGTTCGCGAGGATGATGTCGCGCTTCGGACCGGAGACGGTGCCCTCGACGATGCCGGTCAGGTCCGCGGCGTTCTCCTCGGGGGAGCCGCCGGCCACGGCCTCGATACCCGCCTGCTCCAGCCCGAGGTCGGCTGGCGTGAGCGTGTACTCCTCGATCTCGTCGCCACGGACCTCGGCGACGGTCGTCTCGTCGTGGATCGCGATCTCGTCGAGTCCGGAGCCGTGGACGACCAGCGCGTGGTCGACCGGCATATGTGCGAGTGCACGTCCGATCAGCGGCACGAGTTCGGGGTCGTAGACGCCGAGCACCTGCGCGTCGGCGCCGGCGGGATTCGTCAGCGGTCCGAGGATGTTGAAGATCGTCCGCATCCCGAGTTCCTGGCGCGGGCCGATGACGGCCTTCATCGCCGGGTGGAAGACGGGCGCGAGCATGAAGCCGATGCCGCGGTCCTCGATGGCCTGCTCGACCGCTGGCGGCTCAGCGTCGACCGTCACGCCCGCCACCTCCAGCACGTCGGCGCTCCCGGACGAGGACGACACCGAGTAGTTGCCGTGCTTGGCGACCGGCACGCCCGCGCCGCTGGCGACGATGGCGCTCGTCGTCGAGACGTTGATCGTGTCGTAGTCGTCCCCGCCCGTCCCGCAGGTGTCGACCAGCGGCTGGCGGTCGGGCGTGATCGTCCGCGCGGCCTCGCGCATCCCCTGTGCGAAGCCCGCGATCTCCGCCTCCGTCTCGCCTTTCGCCCGCAACGCCGCGAGCAGGGCGCCGATCTGTGCCTCCGTCGCCTCCTCGAAGACCAGCGTCGCCGCCTCCTCGGCCTCGGCGATGGTCAGGTCTTCGCCCTCCGTCACGCGTTCGATGTGTTCCTGCATTGTGGACACCAATGGACTTTTTCGAGTTGTAATGTACAAATCCGTTCACCGACTTAAGCGTGTCGGGTCCGTGCGGGCCGCGGACGGGGTTCGTTCGGGGGACGACAACGAGTGCCGGACGGCAGCGGGTTCGGAATCCGAAACCTTCAATTGCCATCCCGGATTACGGTGAGGTGCAGGCAGGACGGGTTCGTGGTCTAGATCGGTTACGACACCTCCTTGACATGGAGGAGGCCGACGGTTCAAATCCGTCCGAACCCATCCGACCGGTTTTCTGACATTTTCGGGTGTTGGTAGATGGATTACTTTATGCGTTCCTTGAGTGCTATTTTCGATGGTTCTGACCACTTTTCGTCGGGCTCAACTGTTCGCCCTGGTGCATCCGGGTGGTGCGTTCGGCAGAGTGTTATCAGGTTTCCAATACTGTGAGCGTCTTTCGGAGGCTTGTCCCAGGCCGCAAACATTCGGACGGGGACGATGTGGTGGACTTCCAATCCACGTCCGAATCGGTCTCTGTGTGAACCATCACTGATTCTACATATTGCACACTCGTATCCGTCCCGTTCAAGCACCTGTTCACGCTGTGCGAGCCAGTACGTCGAGTAATACCGCCGGTAGTCGGCGCCAGTACGCTGGTCCTGGCCCCAACATTCCATAGAACAGTACTGGGTATCGAGCGATTCACGGCGCTCGAACGGTTCGTCACAGAAGGGGCAGATAACTTCGACCTGCCGCCGTCGCTGTTTATTGGCACAGCGGGTCGAGCAGAACGCACCGTCCCGTACGGACGGGTAGTACCGGAACGCGTCACCACACTCCGCGCACTCGGCCCGCTGGAGTGAGCCGCCGTCAGTAATCTCGTGTCGTGCGAGCCAGTGGCAGATGGTCGTTTTCGCAACGCCGCACTCCTCTGCAATAGCTTCCTGATACCTGCCCTCAGTAACGTACTGTTCGTAGAGCCAGTCACGTTGCTTGTATCGCGGTGTCCGGTCGATATCGTGTCTATCGAGCCACCGGCGTACAGTACTGGGAGAGACATCACAAGAATCGGCGATCTCGTTCGAAGACTTCCGGCGTTCGACGTACTGTTCGCGGAGAAATTTCGCGCTTCGGTATGGTCGGTTCTCGCCACCATCAGTTGCGAGTCGTGAGTCAGAGTTTTGGCTACTCGTACCGTTTTCGAACATGCTTCTCCTCCGAGAAGCGCGGTCGCCTGTCCCAGCAGGCGGCCACTCTTCCGAGACCACGATCCACGCTCCTCGCGTTTCAGTACGTAAACTCTCGTATTGGAGTCTACTGCTGGACAACTGGAGTCGTAAACCCTCCAGTCAATGCAACGGCAAGGCTGATTACCGCCACCGTCGAGTCGGCGGGTGTGCCTGTCGACCTCACCGACGCCGACCACGCAATTCTCGACCGTCTATCGGAGGGCCGGTGTACGGTTGGGTATCTCGCCGACGAGACTAACTACTCCCGACAGCACCTCCACAACCGTCCGAACGTTCTGCTGGCTGCCGACTACGTGGCGAAAGTTCACGAACCGACGGGGCTGTACGAGCTGTGGGCTGACCCGCGGTAACTCACTTAAACCGTCGGCAGTGTTGCTCGCTGTGCAGCCGGCCGTGCGGGTTCAAGCCGGTGGCGGGCCACGGGTCGGATATGAGGCTCGACGACCGCTGGCGGTACGCCCTCCTCGGGGGCCTCGCCTCGGTACCGTTCACGGTGCTCGTCTATCTGACCGCGGCCGACGGAGTCAGCCCGATCCCGATCTTTCTGGGCGGCGCGCTCGCGGGCTACCTCTACGAGGGCGACCGCGCAGGGACACGGAGCGTCGGTCTCCGTGCCGGGGTGGTCGGATCGCTGCCGGCGGGGTGGGTCCTGCTCGAGTTGCTGGGCATCGCGCCCGCGCTGGAGGGACCGGTCTGGTTCCGGGTGACGGCGTTCGCGGTCGCCCTGTTATACGTGACGGTGTTTGTGGCGATCGCTGCCGGACTCGGCGCACTGGTCGGACTCCTCGGCGCACGGACGGGGGACTGGGTAGCCCGCAAGACCGGACAGGGACGGCCGCCGACGGTCGGAAGCGAGTAATCGAACCGGGATTGACGGCTCAGCGGCTTGCCGGCGGCTGAGTCCGAAAGCGAGAACTGAACCCCGTTACTCCTCCGCGACGGGCGTGACGGCGGTGGCCTGCGCGGTCGTCTCGCGGGTGAGTCGGCGTTCGAGTTCGTCGAGGTGGTCGCTGACGGTGTAGGTTTCGTCGCCGGTGGCGACGGGGGCGACCTGCTTGAGTTCGTCCCCGTGGTATTCGGCCAGTCCCATCTTCGGGAGGACGATGGTCCGGTGTTCCTCACCGGTGATCGAGGAGGACTGCTGGCGAGCCTGGTAGAACGAATCGAGTGTGGTGTTGTTCGCGAGTGCCCACTGCTGGAACTCGGCGATGCGATTGAGGATGAGCTGACCCTGTTCCGTCTCGGCTGCACTGGTCGTGGGATCGATCCCCTTGCCCCAGACCTTCAGGAAGACGTCGTCCACGTGGTCGTCGTCCTCGAGGCGCTGGAGGCGGTCGACGACCGCCTCCTGGCGCGACCGCGCACCCGGCGGCGACAGCGTCCGGACGTAAAGTTCGAGTCGAAGTGGATCAGTCGTATTTGCGCTCATAGGATTTCCCCTCCCATGTGTATGTAGTAACGCAACAGTCTAAAACGTTCCTTTAATCGGAACAATACCACATGATACCTCCCCCTTCGATATAATGTCCCACGGTCAATGCGAGGGAGTGAGACTGGAACTGTACCCGTGGGGGAACGACGGGTTTCAGTCGCGGTTGGGCCACTGTGGGTCCGGGCGGGGCAGGCGGGCCGGTTTCGCGGCACAGGGAGAGGGGTGAGGCAGGTCCGAGGCAGAGGCGGAAGCGGTCGGAGACGGAACTGCTAAGTTTGATTAGTCGGGGTACCAAACCAGGTAGATACGATGGATATTGCTGATATCGCTACGAGTGATTACATAGAGGTGGATGACGGCGAACGGCTCTCCAAGGTTCGTTCGATCTTCGAGCGGAAGAACCCCCGCGGCATCATCGTCACGGAGGACGGGGACTACGCGGGCGTGATCGGAAAGCGCCAGCTCGTCCGGTCACACGTCGAGGACGACACGAAGGCCTCGCGGCTGATGGTCGACGCGCCGAAAGTCGAGCGGACCGACGACGTCCGCGAGGTCGCGCGCGTCCTGGTCGAGGGCGGGACGAAGATCGCGCCCGTGTTCGAGGCCGGCCGCCTCTGGGGGATCGTGACGACGAACGAGATCCTGGAAGCCGTCCTCGAACACCTCGACGCGCTGACCGTCGGGGACATCTACACGGAGAACGTCGTCACCATCTCGGAGGACACCCGGATCGGGCAGGCGATCAATCTCCTGCGAGAACACAGCATCTCCCGGCTCCCGGTGCTCGACGAGGACGGCTACCTCTCCGGTATCCTCACCACCCACGACATCGTGGATGTGGTCGTCCGCGAGGGCGACAAGACCACCGTGGGCGAGCGAGCGGGTGACAACGAGCGCGTTCTCGACATCCCGGTCTACGACGTGATGGTCAGCCCCGTCTCGACGACCTCCCTCTCGGAGTCGGTAAAAACGAGCGTCGAGCGGATGCTCGAAAACGACTACAACGGCCTGGTCGTCACCCCCGAGGACGACGACGGGACCGTCGCCGGCATCCTCACGAAGACCGACGTGCTCCGGGCGCTCACCTACACCGAAGAGGAGTACATGGACGTCCAGATCACCAACATCAAACTCCTCGATACGATCTCGCGGGAGACGATCCGGACCGAGATCGAGCAGGTCGTCGACAAGTACCAGGACATGCAGGTGCGCCACGCGCACGTCCGGTTCCACGAGCACAAGGAGAAGCTCCGCGGGACGCCCCTGATCCAGTGTCAGATCCGCCTGCGCACGACGAAGGGCCAGCTCGCCGGCTCCGGCGAGGGCTACGGTGCCGAGCAGTCGTTCAACGTCGCCAAGGACAAACTCGAACGGAACGTCCTCGAACTCAAGGGCGTCCGCGCCGACGAGGAGTACCGCGGCCAGTTGCTCCGGAAACTCGGCGAACTGTAAGCCAGCTCACACGCGCGACCCGGGCCACACCCGTGTCGGCGACACCGACGGTTCCGACCGCCGACACGAACGAAGCGTTTAATCCACTCGGCCGGAACTGTCCTGGTATTATGTCGGACGACGAACAGCAGGAAGAGAGTCGGTCGGGTCGGGACGTCTCCCGGCGTCGGCTCATCGCCGCAGGCGGGCTTGCCGCGTTCAGTCTCGGAACGGCTGGCTGTTCTCAGATCACTGACAGTGGCGGCGACGATGCCGACGAAGACGAAGACGATGACGAGGACGAGGAGGTAACGGAGTCGACCGATACCCCGACGGCCACGCCAGCCGAGGAAAACGGCATCCGAACGATCTCCTTCGGCGAGACGCGCGATGGGTACATCGACAGCGAGGACGAGAACGATCCCGTCGACGGCGACCTCGCCGAACCCGTCGCCCTCGCTGCGGAGGGCGGCACCGTCGCCGAGATCACGATGGAGTCGTCGGACCTCGACACATACCTCATCCTGGAGGCTCCCGACGGGTCGATCGTCGAAGAGAACGACGACGGTGCCAGGGGATTCAACAGCCGGCTCCAGGCCGAACTCGAGCAGACCGGGACCTACACCATCTGGGCCGGCACCTTCGAGGGGGACGAAGTCGGCGCGTACACGCTCTCCGTGTCGGAGATCGACGTCTCGAACCGCCCCGATCTCGAATCGATCGCCTTCGGCGAGACCCGCGAGGGCTTCGTCGACGCCGGGGACGGGTCGGACCCGGCCGACGGTGACCTCGCCGAAGGCGTCCGTCTCGACGCCGAGAGCGGGATCACCGCACAGATCACGATGCAGGCGGAATTCGACACGTACCTCATCCTCGAGGGGCCGGACGGCTCGGTCGTCGCCGAGGACGACGACGGCGGCACCGGCCTCAACAGCCGTATCCGAACCCGACTCCCACAGACCGGGACCTACACCATCTGGGCCGGGAGCTTCAGCGGTACCGACACGGGACGGTACACGCTCTCCGTCGAGGAGTCCGACCCGAGCGAGCAACCGGACCTCGAATCGATCGACTTCGGCGAGACCCGCGAGGGCTACATCGACACGGCCGACGGGACCGACCCGGTCGACGGCGACCTCGCCGAACCCGTCGCGCTCGAGGCGGAGTCCGGGATGCAGGCCAACATCACGATGGAAGCGGATTTCGACACCTATCTGATCCTGGAGGCCCCCGACGGCACCATCGTCGCCGAGAACGACGACGGCGCCAGCGGTCTCGACAGCCGCATTCTGGCCGAACTCGAACAGACCGGGACCTACACCATCTGGGCCGGGAGCTTCAGCGGTACCGACACCGGCAGCTACATACTCTCGGTGGCGGCGGCGGACATCCCCGAGGGGCGAGACCTCGAATCGATCTCCTTCGGCGAATCCCGTGAGGGCTTCATCGACAACGGGGACGGAGCGGACCCCAGATACGACAAGCTCGCCGAGCCCGTCGCTCTCGAAGCCGAGAGCGGTACCACCGCCGTCATCTCGATGGAGTCAGAAGAACTCGATACCTTCCTGGTGCTCGAGACACCGGACGGGACCGTCGTCGCCGAGGACGACGACGGCGGCAGCGGCCTCAACAGCCGGCTCCAGGCCGAACTCGAACAGACCGGGACCTACACCATCTGGGCCACCACCTTCGGCGGCAGCGACACTGGCCTCTACACGCTCTCCGTCGAGCAGCGCTGAGAAGGGGCGTCCGGTCTCGGCCGCTTCGAGTTCAGTCGGACCGGCCGGCGGACTGACGAAGGGACCGATCACTCTGATACGGTCGCTTACGCGTTGCCGATTAAATCACGAAAGCCGCGCAGCGCCGTTACTGGAACCCGATCCGGCCGCTGCCGGTCCGCTGGGGTTCGGCGCCGCCGCCTTTGAACTCGTCTTCCATCTGCTCGAAGTAGTCGCGGATGTCGTCGGTGACGGTCGGGCGGACGGCTTCCATCGCCGACCGGAAGTGGCGCATCTCGACGGCCTCGGCGTCGTCGTCCTCCCGGAGCGCCTGGATTGCCGCCTCGCGGGCGATGGATTCGAGGTCGGACCCGACGTAGCCCTCGCTGATCTCGGCGAGTTCCCGCAGGCTCACGTCCGGCGACAGCGGCATGTCCTCGGTGTGGATGCGGAGGATCTGTTCGCGCCCCTCCACGTCCGGTTCGCCGATGTAGGTGAGCCGGTCGAACCGGCCCGAGCGGATGAGCGCCGGGTCGATCATGTCCGGCCGGTTGGTCGCGCCGATGACCATCACGTTCTCCATCTCCTCGAGCCCGTCGAGTTCCGTCAGCAGTTGGTTGACGACCCGCTCCGAGACGTTCGAACCGACCTCACCGCCCCGGCCCGGCGCGAGCGAGTCGAGTTCGTCGAAGAAGATGATCGTCGGCGAGACCTGCCGGGCCTTCCGGAAGGTCTGCCGGATCGCCTTCTCCGATTCGCCGACCCACTTCGAGAGCAACTGGGGCCCGCGGACGCTGATGAAGTTGGCGTCGGTCTCGTTGGCGACGGCCTTCGCCATCAGCGTCTTCCCGGTGCCGGGCGGCCCGTAGAGCAGGACGCCCGCGGGCGGCTGGATACCCATGCGCTGGAACTTCTCCGGGGAGTTCATCGGCCACTCGACCGACTCCTGGACTTTTTCCTTGGCGCTCGTGAGCCCGCCCACGTCCTCCCAGGTGATCTTCGGGAGCTCCACGAGGACCTCCCGCATCGCCGACGGACTCACCTCGTTGAGGGCCCCGCGGAAGTCGTCCCGTTTGATTATCATCCGGTCGATGAGGCTCGGCGGGATGTCCTCCTCGTCGAGGTCGATCTCGGGGAGGTAGCGCCGCAGGGCCTTCATCGCGGCCTCTTTCGTGAGGCTCTCGATGTCGGCACCGACGAACCCGTGGGTCTCGGTCGCCAGGTTCGCCAGGTTCACGTCGTCCGAGAGGGGCATCCCGCGGGTGTGGATCTGGAGAATCTCCTCGCGACCCACCTCGTCGGGGACGCCGATCTCGATCTCGCGGTCGAAGCGACCCGGGCGACGGAGCGCGGGGTCGACCGAGTCGACGCGGTTCGTCGCCGCGATGACGATGACCTGGCCCCGGCTTTCGAGACCGTCCATCATCGTCAGCAGTTGCGCGACGACGCGGCGTTCGACCTCGCCGGTCACGTCCTCGCGCTTGGGCGCGATGGAGTCCAGTTCGTCGATGAAGATGATGCTTGGCGCTTCCTCGCTCGCGTCCTCGAAGATCTCCCTGAGTTGCTGTTCGGACTCGCCGTAGTACTTGGAGATGATCTCGGGGCCGGCGATGGAGAAGAAGCTAGCCGAGGTCTCGTTGGCGACGGCCTTGGCGAGCAGGGTCTTCCCGGTGCCGGGCGGCCCGTGGAGCAGCACCCCCTGTGGCGGCTCGATGCCGAGTTTCTTGAAGATCTGGGGGTGTTTCATCGGGAGTTCGACCATCTCCCGGACCCGCTGGATCTCCTTTTGCAGGCCGCCGATGTCCTCGTAGGTGATCCCACCGCCGGTCTTCTCGAAGCCGGAGATGGGTTCCTCCCGGAGTTCGACCTCGGTGTCCTCGGTGATGAGGACGACGCCCTCCGGTTCGGTCTCGACGGCGATGAGTGGAATAGCCTGGCCGGGCGAGCGCATGAACGGATGGTTGGTCGAGGACATCACGGGAACGATGTCGCGCTCGACGACCGGGCGCTTCAGAATCTGCCGTTTGACCATGCCGGCGGCGTCGCTGCCGAACTGCACCGACGCCTCCTCGGGCGGTGCGAGCACCAGCGAGTCCGCTTTCTGTGCCTCTGCCTTGCGAATGGTGACGCGCTCGCCGATACCGACGTCGGCGTTCTGACGCGTGAAGCCGTCGATCCGGACGGTGTCGGTGTTCCAGTCCTGCCGGTCCGCCCGCCAGACCTTCGCGGCCGTCGTGTCGGCACCCTCGATCTCGATGATGTCACCCGGAGAGAGCTTCAGGTGCAAGAGGGTGTCGGGATCGAGGCGAGCGATTCCACGACCCGAATCGTTCGGGTACGCCTTCGCCACCTCCAGTTGAACTTCGTTCATACCTGTGGGGATGTGTCACACTCGGGTACGCCCGGAGATATGCTTTTTGCATGCCGGGGCGCGGTCGGGGAGACGATACGCACGTCTCTCGCGGTACGTGAAGTCACGTTTTTCATCGAACGAGTGCAAGCGTGAATAACGATGGCGATACCCACCTGGCTTGCCGACGACGGCTGGGGGACCGCGGAGGCGGAACCGACGCCCGCGCAACTCGACCGGGTCGCCGACACCGTCGCCGCCCTCTCCCACGGCGCTCGCCTCGACATCCTCGCGACCCTCGACCGGACGGAACCGGCGTCGTACAGCGACCTCCGGGCCGACACGGACGTCGACGACAACGGCCAGTTCAACTACCACCTCCGCCAGCTCGACGGTCTCGTCGCCGACGGGCCCGACGGCTACACGCTGACCGACCGTGGCGAGCGAGTCCTCGAACTCGTGTTCGAGGAGGCCCGCCTCGGGGACCCGTCGGACAGCTGAGAGAAGATTTCTTCGCCGGGTATTTAGGGAGCTGGCAGTCCTTCGAACTGCTCCGATGACTGGTCCGCCAGACGGGTCGGGGGTGCACCCGACCACTGCGGAGAACGGTGTCGCTACGGAACCCCGAATCGAGACCACCGACGACGAGTCGGACGCGACGGCGCCCGAACGGCCCGTCACGTTCACCGGTTTCCGGGCCGGCTTCGTGACCTGCCTCCCGGTCGCGCTCGGCGTCGGCGCGTACGGCCTGGTATTCGGCGTCCTCGCGAACCAGGCGGGGCTGAGCGTCGCGGAAGCCACACTGATGAGTGCGACGGTGCTGGCGGGTGCCGCACAGCTGGTCGCCGTCGACCTCTGGGCCGCTCCGGTGCCGGCGGCGACCGTCGTCGGGGCCACCCTCGTCGTCAATCTCCGATACGTGCTGCTGGGCGCGACGCTCCGCCCGTGGCTCGGGGAGCTGTCGCTGGCCCAACGGTACGCGAGCGCCTTCTTCACCGCCGACGAGAACTGGGCGCTGACCGTCCGCGACCTGCGGTCCGGGAGCGGGCGCGGTGCGTTCCTGCTCGGGAGCGGCCTGGCGATATGGGCGTTCTGGGTCGCCGCCACCGTCGCCGGGAGCCTCGCCGGCGCCGCCGTCGGCGACCCCGCTCGCTACGGGCTGGATTTCGTCCTGACGGCGGTCTTTCTCGTCATCGCCGTCGACCTCTGGGACGGGACCGGCGACCTGCTCCCGTGGGGTGTCGCCCTCGCCGTCGCACTGACCGCGGACGCGGTGCTCGCCGGGAAATCCTACATCCTGCTCGGCGGGCTCGCCGGCGGTCTCGCGGAGGTGGCTCGTGATGGTCGCTGACCTCGCCCTCGACCCGGTCGTCGTCGGCGTCGTGGCCGCGATGGCGGCCGTGACCTACGCGACGAAGGCCGCCGGCCTGTGGCTCCTGGGCGGCGTTGACCTCCCGGAGCGGGCGCGGGCGGGGCTCGAAGCCACCCCGGGTGCCATCGTCGTCGCGCTCCTCGGGCCGGAACTGGCCGGCGCCGGGCCGCCGGAGTGGGGGGCGGGCGCCGTGGCGGTCGTCGTCGCGTGGCGGACCGACAGCCTCGCGCTCGCGCTGGCCACCGGTATCCTGGCGGTGCTCGCACTGCGCGGCCTGCTGTCGCCTCACTTCGCCGGCGTCTTCTCGCCGTAGATGTCGGCGATGCGGTCGCTGAACTTCTCGCGGATGTTCCGGCGCTTTTTCTTCAGCGAGGCCGTCAGCATATCGTTCCCGGGCGTCCACTCCATCGGCAGTAACTCGAACTCCTGGATGCGCTCGTGTTCGGCGAGGTCCTCGTTGACCTCGTCGATAGCACGCTGGACGAAGGCGTGGACCGTCTCGTGTTCGATGAGATCGACGATCCGCATGGGGAGGTCGTGACCCTCGCGTTCGCCCCACCGTTTTATCGCCTCGGCGTTCGGAACGATCAGCGCCGAGATGAACGTCCGGTCGTCACCGATGACCATGATCTGGTCGATTGACTCCTTCGTCGCAAATGCCTCCTCGATGGGCCGGGGCGCGACGTTCCGTCCCGTCGTGAGGACGATGATCTCCTTGATCCGGTCGTGGTAGACGAGGTAGCCGTCGTCGGACTCCTCGACGATGTCGCCGGTCCGCAGCCACCGCTCGTCACCGTTCGTCAGCGTCTCCCGCGTTCCCTCGAACGCGGCGGCGGTGCGGTCCGGGTCCTGCCAGTACCCCTCGGTCACGTTCGGTCCCGTGACGAGGAGTTCGCCGACCGGCCCGTCGGCCAGTTCGCGGATGTCCTCCTCGACGACACTCTCGTCCAGTTTCGTCTCGATTCCGGGCAGTGGCGGTCCCAGTTGGCCGGGGCGCATATCCTCCGCCGGATTCCCCGTCACGACCGGCGCGGCCTCGGTGAGGCCGTAGCCCTCACAGAGCTTGATGCCCATGCCGTGGAACAGTTCCGTCAGCTCCGTATCGAGCGTGCCGCCGCCGCTGACGACCATCTCGATGTTGCCGCCCATGCGTGATTTGACCTTGCTGTAGACCAGCCGGTTCGCCAGGCTCCGTTTCAGCCGCAGTCCGAGGCCGGGACTGTCCGAGCGGCCGCACGCGCGGGCGACGTCCATCGCCCACTCGAAGGTGCGGCGACTCCGCCCGGAGCCCGCCCGCTCGCGCATCGCGTCGAACATCCGCTCGTAGACCCGTGGAACGCTCGTCATCGTCGTCGGTGCGACCGCCTGCATGTCCGCCTGGATGGTGTCCGTACTTTCCGCGTACGCCACGGTCGCACCGGCCGCGAACATCGTGAAGTGGCCCGCCGTCCGCTCGAAACTGTGTGCGAGGGGAAGGAAAGAGAGGGTCAGCGAGTCCGCATCGAGCGTCGGCACGTCGTCGTCCTTGTCCGGACGTGGACTGTAGCGTTTCCGCACCTGACTGACGTTCTCCCGGAAGTTGTGGTGGGTCAATTTGACACCCTTCGGGTCGCCCGTCGTCCCCGAGGTGTAGATGAGACTCGCGAGGTCGTCGGGCCCGCGCTCGTCGAGGAACGACATGTACCGCGTCTCGGAGATCAGCGCCTGCCCGCGTTCGTAGAGGTCGGCCAGCGTGTAGATGCTGTCGTGGTTCGCCGCCACCGGCTCGTCGTCCATCAGGACGACGAACTCCACTTCCACGTCGTCTTTGACTTCGAGGACCCGTTCGAGCAGTTCCTGATTCTCGACGACGATGCCGACGGCCCCGGAGTCCGCGAGCAGGTACTCGACCTGGCTGGCCGAGGACTCGGTGAACAGCGTCGTCACGATGCCGCCCGCGGCCAGCAGGGCGAAGTCGGTCTGTGCCCACTCCATCCGAGTGTTGGCGAAGATGCCGATCCGGTCGTCCGGCTCGACGCCGATGTCACGGAACCCGGCGGCGAGTGCCTTCACCACGTCGTGCATCTCCTCGTAGGTGAGCGTCGCGTACTCGCCGTCGGGGGCTTCGGGTACGACCGCGGGAGCCAGCGACCGGTCGTAGACACCGCCCTTGTACCGCTGGGCCGGGTCGTCCGCGTGCCGTTCGGCGACCGATGCGAACAGTTCCGGTATCGTACCGGTTCCGGTCACCGAGTCCGAATACTCGGCCTCCCTGCCCAGCAGGTCCTCCGTGTCAACCATTGAATGGATTGAACAGGATGCCCGTATATTAAACCGGGCCCCGTTTGGGCCAGCGAAAACGCCCCCGGGAGACCGCCCCACGTCCTGCGATTCGCTGGCGGTCACCGACGACCGAGTAGCCCACCGACGAGCGCGGCGACGGCGACGGTGGCGACAGTGGCGGCAGCACCGAACACGCCACGGACGCCAAACGGTGCCACCAGCGGGCCGAAGACGATGGGTGCGGCGAACTGGCCGACGTACCCCGCGGAGGCGAGATACGAGCTGTACTGGCCCTGCCGGTCCTGAGGCGCGAGCGCCTCGATCCAGGCGAACGCCGACGGGAAGACGAGCCCGAGGCCGAGGCCGAAGGCGACGACCGGCGGCACCGCCGTCAGCGCGGAGTCGGCGACCGTGGCGGTCGCGAACCCGACGATCCACAGCAGGAATGCCAGCCCGGTGAGCGCGTGCCGGCTGGCCCGTCGCAGAAGCCGGTCGTAGAGGGCGGCCGAGACCCCGCCCGCCGCGCCGTTCGCGGCGAGATAGAGGCTTATGGAGAACGAGGAGGTCGTCCCGAGCGCGTCGA
Source organism: Halorientalis marina (assembly GCF_023028345.1). Taxonomy (GTDB): domain Archaea; phylum Halobacteriota; class Halobacteria; order Halobacteriales; family Haloarculaceae; genus Halorientalis; species Halorientalis marina. The sequence goes on from NZ_CP095487.1 coordinate 2,645,476, forward strand.
GCAGCTGTGGGTAAAAGACGACGATACTGTACAGGAGCGCGTTCGCACCGAAGTACAGCAGGTAGACCGCGAGGAGTTCGGGGCGACGACCGAGAACGGCAACGACGCCGGCGAATCCGCCGGCATCCGTACCCGAGCCGTCCGCCGGTGGCTCGTCCGACGGGTCGCCGTCCCGGCCGTCACCGCTGCCGTCGGCGGCGGCCGACGAGGGAGCAGTCTCGGGAATCGTGACGAGCGCGAGCAGTCCGAGGGGGAGCGCGACGAGGTAGACACCGAACGGGAGCTGCCAGGAGACGGTGCCGAGCGCGCCGCCGACCAGCGGCCAGACGGCCGCACCGGCGCTGTTGGCGCTGCTCCGCAGGCCGAGCGCCCGGTCCATCTCCGGGCCCTCGAACCGCTGGTAGATCAGGACCGTGACCCCGGTGTAGACGAAGGCGACGCCGACGCCAAGCACCGCCCGGGAGAGCAGCAGTGGAAGAAACGAGTCGACGACCAGGCCCGCGCCGCCGCCGGCGGCGTAGAGGAGGAGACCGCCGACGAACGGTCGGCGCGGGCCGAGCCGGTCGATCAGCGCGCCCGCGACCGGGCTGACGACGACGATCAGGAGGCCGTGTGTGGTGATGATGAGGCCGGCGGCCGACTCCGAGACCCCGAGACCGTCCCGGATCGCGGGGACGACCGGTCCGAGGATCGCTCCGGCCATCACCGTCAGCGTCGCCGCCGCCACGACGAGCCACAGGGTCGCTCGCGTCCCCGACGACTCCGTCATATGCCGGCGGTTTGGCAGCCACCGGCAACCGGATTTCGGTTCCAGCCGAGGACGTTCTCGAGAGCGTCGAGACCGTGAAACACCCGAAAGTGGTTTGAACTGTCTGTCGTATTAGAGAATATGGCAGTCGAGGCGTCGTCGATTCGCGTACTCCACGTCGACGACGACGCGGAGTTCCGGGAGTTGACCGCGGAGTTCCTCGAGCGGATGGACGACCGGCTGGAGGTGGTGACCGCGGAGAGCAGCGAGGCTGGGTTGTCCCGTCTGGAGACGGAGTCGGTCGACTGTATCGTCAGCGACCAGGACATGCCCGGGATGGACGGGCTGGAGCTACTGAGGCGGATCCGGGAGTCACACCCGGACCTCCCGTTCATCCTGTTCACCGGCAAGGGTAGCGAGGAGATCGCGAGCGACGCGATCACGGCCGGTGTGTCGGACTACCTCCGGAAGGGGTCGGGCAGCGAGCAGTACGAACTGCTGGCGAACCGGATCGAGAACGCGGTCGCGGGCTACCGTGCCAGCCGCGCCGCCGAGCGGGCCCAGCGGCGGCTCCGGGAACTCGCCGCGAACGCGAAGGACGTCCTCTGGATCTACGACGGGGAGTGGGACGACCTGGTGTTCGTCAACTCCGCGTACGAGGAGATCTGGGAACAGTCGCGGGAGTCGCTCCACGCGGAACCGACGAGCTTCCTCGACGCGGTCCATCCCGAGGACCGCGAGCGGGTCGAAGCGGCGGTCGAACGGGCGGGCGACGGCGAGTCACTCGACCTGGAGTTCCGCCTCGAAGGCGCGGACGGGACGGAGCGGTGGGTGTGGGTCCAGGCCGAGCCGATCATGGCCGGCGACGACGTGGAGCGAATCGTCGGGTTCACGCGGGATATCACGGCCCGCCGACAGCGGGAACGTGAACGCGAGCAGTACAAACGCATCGTCGACGCGATGGGTGACGGGGTCTACGCCGTCGACGAGGAGGGGGAGTACATCGACATCAACGAGTACATGGCGGCCCTGTCCGGCTACGAAGAGGAGGAGTGGCGCGAGGGCGCACCCTCTCAGTTCCTCGACGACGAGGACGTCGAGCGGTTCGAGCGCGCCATCGCGGACCTGCTCTCGGCCGACACCGATGGAGGGGTTCGGACGGTCGAGGCGACGCTCCACACTGCGGACGGGGAGCGGATCCCTATCGAGGCGAACCTCACGCTCCTCCCGCGAGAGGACGGGGAGTTTCGGGGCACCGTCGGCGTCGTCCGCGACATCAGCGAGCGCCGGGACCGCGAGCGCGAACTCGAACAGTACGAAACCATCGTCACGGCGATCCCCGACGAGGTGTACACTATCGATGCCGCGGGCTATTTCACCTCGGTAATCCCGCCGGCCGGCAAGGACAGGACGACGACCGGCTACGACCCGGACGAACTGATCGGCGAACACGTCTCGGTCCTGATGGACGCGGACGACATCGAACAGGGCGAACGCCTGATCGAGGACCTGCTGTCGGACCCCGACCGGGAGCGAGGCTCCTTCGAGATGGAGGTGGTCACGCGAGACGGCGACCGCATCCCCAACGAGAACCACATCGCCCTCCTCCCGATGGACGACGGTGAGTTTCGAGGGACCGTCGGTGTCCTGCGTGACATCACCGAGCGCAAGGAACGCGAGCGGCAACTCCGGCAGCAAAACGAGCGCTTGGAGGCGTTCGTCGGCGTCGTCAGCCACGACCTCCGGAACCCGCTGAACGTCGCCCGGGGCCGCCTCGAATTTGTGCAGGAAGACTGTGACAGCGACCACCTCGACCACATCGACCGCGCCCACGACCGGATGGAGACGCTGATCGACGACCTGCTCACCCTCGCACAGGAGGGCGAGGCGGTCCGGGAGCTCGAGCCCGTGGCGCTCGACGCGGTGGTCCGGGACTGCTGGGCCACCGTCGCGACCGCCAATGCGACCCTCCAGGTCGAGACGGACCTGACCGTCCAGGCCGACAGGGGTCGCCTGCAACAGCTGCTCGAGAACCTGATCACCAACGCAGTGGAGCATGGCTCCACGAGCGCGCAGCAAACTGAGGACGCCGTCGAACACGGGTCGACGGACAGCCAGGACGGTGGCGACGCGGGCCCGGACGTGACGGTCACCGTCGGGCCCCTCGACGACGAAGGACGCATGGGCTTTTTCATCGCGGACGACGGGCCGGGGATCCCCGAGGCGGACCGCGACCGTGTCTTCGAGTCGGGCTACTCCACGGCGCCGGACGGCACCGGCTTCGGCCTCCCCATCGTCGCGGAGATCGCGGACGCTCACGGCTGGTCGGTGACCGTGACCGAGAGCGAGAGCGGCGGCGCCCGGTTCGAGATCGCCGGGGTCGAGACCGGCGACTGACCGCGGCGACCGGACGACTTTTTCCTCGTCGGCCACGCTCGTTGAGGTATGCACACGCTCGCGTTCGACGGCCGGATGGGTGCCAGCGGCGATATGCTCCTGGGCGCTCTGCTCGCCGCCGGCGCCGACCGGGACGCCCTCGCTCCCGTCGAGGACGCCGACGCCCTCGACGTTCGGTACGCCGTCCGGACCGTCGACAAGGGCGGTATCGACGCCACGGCCGTCGACGTCCTCCTCGACGGCGGACGCGATGTCGACCGCGACGACGGCAAGTCGGGCCACAGCCACGAACACGGCGGCGAATCGGACCACGACCACGCAGACGGCCACGACCACACGCACGCGGAAGGGCACGGGCCGACGCGGACCTACGAGGAAGTGGTCGAGATCGTCGAGTCGCTAAGCCTGCCGGCGGCCGTCGAGGAGCAGGCACTCGCGGTCTTCGAGACGCTCGGGGAGGCCGAGGCGGCGGTCCACGGGACGGAACTCGCCGAGACGGCGTTCCACGAGGTCGGGGCCGACGACGCCATCGCGGACGTGGTCGGCTGTGCCCTCCTGCTTTCCGACCTCGACCCCGCGCGAGTCGTCACGACGCCGCTCGCGACCGGCGGCGGGAGCGTCGAGACGAGCCACGGCACCTATCCGGTCCCGGTGCCGGCCGTCGTCGAAATCGCCGAGCGAGCCGACTGGTCGCTCCGTGGCGGGCCGGTGGACCGGGAACTGCTCACACCGACCGGCGCGGCGATCCTCGCGGTGGTCGCCGACGGCGTCGGCACACTCCCGACGCTCGACATCTCCGGGTCGGGCTACGGCGCCGGCGGGTACGACCTGCCCGACCACCCGAACGTCCTCCGGGCCATCGTCGGCGACGGGAGCGGGGGCCTCCGGCGCGACGAGATCACCGTCCTGGAGACGAACCTGGACGACGCCACGCCGGAAGTCCTCGGCGGACTGCAGGCGACGCTGGCGGATGCGGGCGCGCTCGACGTGTCCGTCGTCCCGCTGACGATGAAGAAATCCCGGCCCGGCCATCTCGTGAAGGTCGTCGTCGAGCCCGCGGACGCCGAGCGCGTCGCGCGGCGACTGGCCGAGGAGACGGGCACCCTCGGCGTCCGCGAACACGGCGCGGGCCACCGCTGGATCGCCGCCCGAGAGGTCGTCACTGCCGAAATTTCCCTCGACGGAGCCGAGTATTCGGTCGACGTAAAGGTCGCCAGCGACGAGTCGGGGGCAGTCTACGACGTGAGCGCGGAGTACGACGACGCGCTCGCGGTCGCCCGTGAGACGGACCGCCCGGTACGGGAAGTCGTCCGGGTCGCCGAGGCAGCGGTCCGGGACGAACCGCACTGACGACGAGCGGACTCACTCCTCCGCGTCGGACGGTCCCGCTGTGTCCGCGTCCGACTCGCGCTCGCGGTGTCGAGCCAGTGCCTCCTCGATGGAGAGGTCGCCGGTCGCGACCCGGCGCGCGAGCGCGTCGTCGATAGCCCGGTTGGTCTCCGAGGCGTTTCGCGAGCGGTCCTTGATCCGCTTGATCTCGCCGTCGGTTGGCTCGATTTCGCGGGATTCGACTCGCTCGCCCTCCGTGCGGGCGATGTTGACGGCCGCGAGCACGTCGCCCATGCCCCTGGCGCCGCTGCCGAGGTAGGGCGTCGTCCCCGTCTCGTCGACGAGTTCGACCGGGCCCTCGATATCGTCGATGACGCGAGCGCCGACGAGGCGGGCGCCGTCGCCGATGCGGACCAGCGGGTCCGTGGCGTCGGCCACCTCGCGGCCGACGACCGAGGCGGCCTCCGATTCGGGAACCTGGAAGGCGGCGACCACCACGTCGTCGACGAGGACGGCGATGCCGGGCCGTTCACCGGGGTCGACGCCGACGACCGTTCTGCCCCCATCGCCGCGGAGAGTCGCGAGCGCCTCGTCGACCGCGCGGCGGGGGTCGTCGGGGTCGGCGCGGATCACGGGAATCGGCGCGTCCGGGTCGGCGTCCGGGCCGGTGACGAGGACCGCGGCTCCCTCGGGGAGTTTCTCGTCGGGTTCGACGGTGGTGAACTCCACGCCGCGGTCGCGGAGTTCGTTGACCACGCCGTGGTAGACCTCGAAGTCCTCGGTCGCGACGACGATCACAGCCGGCCTTGGCGGCGCGGGGACTTGAGTTGGGTGGACGCGGAACGCGGGTCGGGGACCGGACCGGCGGCGAGTGCGAACGTTCTTGTCCGGAGGCGCACAACCGCGGGATGATGGAGCCGATTCAGACGGGCTGTACCGCCGTCGACGAGCTGCTGGGCGGCGGCTTCGAGCGCGGCGTCGTGACCCAGCTCTACGGGCCGCCGGCCGCCGGCAAGACGAACCTGGCGCTCTCGGCGGCCGTGGAAGTGGCCGCCCGCGGCGACGGCGCTCTCTTTATCGACACCGAGGGATTGTCCGTCGACCGGCTCGAACAACTCGCTTCGGCCCGGACCGACGACGTGGACGACCTCGCGTCGAACATCATCATCTCCGAGGTGCTGGACTTCGACGAGCAGGGCGAAGCCGTCCAGGACGCCGCGGAGTTCGCCGACCAGGTGGAGGTGATCGTCCTCGATTCGGCGACCGGGTTCTACCGCATCCGCCGCTCGGAGGACGAGGAGGCCGGCGACGCCCTCCGGACGGTCGCCCGGCAGGTCACCCACCTCCTGTCGCTGGCCCGCAAACACGACCTCGCGGTCGTCATCACGAACCAGGTGTTCACCGACCCCGACAGCGACCGCGCGCGGCCGCTCGGCGGCCACACGCTCACCCACTGGTCCGGCGCCGTACTGCGCATCGAGCGGTTCCGCGGGGGCAACCGTCGCGCGACGTTGGAGAAACACCAGTCCAAGCCCGCCGGCGACAGCGCGCGGTTCAAGATCGTCGGGGACGGCCTGGAGAGCGTCGAGGACACCCCGTAGGCCCCCGAGTTTCAAGAGCTAGCGCCGCGGTGGCTCGGATATGATCGACCCGACGAGCGCGGACCTCGTGGACCTGAGCATCGGCATCGAACCCGGCGCCGAGAGCGAGCCGTTCCCGCCCGAGGTGGAGTACTTCGACCACCGCGAGGGGGCCGAGCGGCTCGTCGGCAACCTCCACGACCTCGGCGTCGAGGACGTGGACGCCGACGATTTCCCCGACGGCATCGGCCTCGCGTGGGAGGAGGTCCGGGCCATCGTCCACACCGGGACCCACCTCGACGCCCCCTGGCACTACGGTCCCGAGTCCGGCGGCGAGCCGTCGAAGACCATCGACGAGGTGCCACTGGAGTGGTGCTGTGGCGAGGCCGTCGTGCTCGACTTCACGTGGAAGGAGCCCCGCACCGAGATTACACCCGACGAGATCGACGCGCAACTGGACGACCTCGACCACGACCTCTCGCCGGGCGAGATCGTCCTCATCGAGACCGGCGCGGACGAACTGTGGGGCTCGCCGGAGTATCTCGTGGAGTTCCCCGGGATGGGCGCCGACGCCACGAAACACCTGGTCGAGCAAGGCATCACGGTGATCGGGACGGACGCCTACGGCTTCGACAAGCCGTTCGGGGAGATGGGCGAGCGGTTCGTCGAGTCGGGGAACAGCGACGAACTCTGGCCCGCGCACTTCGCCGGCCGCGAGGCCGAGTACTGCCAGATCGAGAAGATGGCGAACCTCGACGAACTCCCCAGACGGACCGGAATTCCGCTCGTGACCTTCCCCATCGTCGTCGAGGGTGCCAGCGCCGGATGGGTGCGGCCCGTGGCGATGCTGGAGGAGTGAGCGGTCGGCGGGTACGGTGACGGATACGAGCGAAGGGAACGGCCGGCGGGCCGGGAGCGCGTGTCCGCATCCTCGCGGCCGCACGACCCGGGGGAGGGCAGGTGTGCCGTTGGTGGGTGGAGCGGCGGGCGGGAACGAGCATCCGCCGAGGCCCGAACGGGCCGAGGCGGTTCACTCCGCGCGAGGTCGGAAACCGAGCGCGGAGGTCGTTTTTATACTAAATTTTTGCGAGGAGTGGTGGCGCGCGGAGCGCGCCACCCGACGAAGTAAAAATTTAGTAGATCAGGGCGTCGTCGTTCTCGACCATGTACAGCGTCCGGGCGGCCATGTTGACGGCGTGGTCGCCGACGCGCTCCAGGTCACGGATAGTCAGCAGGAGCCGGGACACCTCGTTCATGAGGTCTTCGACGTCCGTGTCGTCGCTGTCGGCGTCGAGTTCCGACTCGATGAGGTCGCGGACGACGGTGTCGGAGGCGTCGCGACACCGGTCGTCGACGGCGTCGTCGCGCTCGGCGATGTCGTGACAGGCCGCGGCGTCGCGGGCGGCGTAGGCGGCCATTGCGTCCTCGACCATCTCCAGGGTGGTGTCGCCGATGGCCTGAATGTCCACGTCGGGGTACATGTCCCGCTTGGCGTCGAGGGTGTACTCCCCGAGGTTGGTCGCGAGGTCGGCGACTCGTTCGAGGTCGGTGATGATCTTGAAAGAGGCGGCGATGAAGCGGAGATCGGAGGCGACGGGCTGCTGGAGCGCGAGCAGGTCGATGCAGTCCCCCTCCAGCTCGAGGTAGAGTTCGTTGATCTCGTGGTCGCCCTCGATGACCTCGTGGGCGAGTTCCTCGTCTTTCCGTTCGAGGGCGTCGAGTCCCATCCGGAACCGTTCGAGGACGACCTCGCTCATGTAGAGGACGTCGTCCTCGAGCGATTCGAGTTGGTCCTGGTAATCTTCTCGTGGCATGATAGTGTGGTCGACGTGTGTGCTGTTAAGTGGGGCGTCGTCACCCGAACTTGCCGGTGATGTAGTCCTCGACGCGCTGGCTCTCGGGGTTCTCGAAGATCTTGTCGGTGTCGTCGTACTCGACGAGTTCGCCGCCGGTGAGGAACACGGCGGTCTGGTCCGAGATGCGCGCGGCCTGTTGCATGTTGTGCGTGACGACGACGACGGTGTACTGCTGGGAGAGTTCCTCGATGAGGTCCTCGATCTTCGAGGTCGCGACGGGGTCGAGCGCCGACGCGGGCTCGTCCATCAGGATGACCTCGGGATCGACGGCGAGACAGCGGGCGATGCAGAGCCGCTGTTGCTGGCCGCCGGAGAGGCCGAGGGCGTTGTCGTCGAGGCGGTCGTTCACCTCGTCCCAGAGGGCGGCCTGCTTGAGGCAGCGCTCGACGAGTTCGTCCTCCTCCTCCTTGTCGTCGCGGCCCAGCAGCCGGGCGATCAGGCCGCGGTCGATGTCGCCGTGCTTGCGCGGGCCGTAGGCGATGTTGTCGCGGATCGACTTGGGGAAGGGGTTGGGTGCCTGAAACACCTGGCCGACGCGTTTGCGGAGTTCGACGAGGTTCACCCCCTCCTGGTAGATCTCCTGGCCGTCGATGCGAACCGAACCGTCGACCTCCGCGCTGTTGATGCGGTCGTTCATCCGGTTGAGACACCGCAGGAACGTGGACTTCCCACAACCCGAGGGGCCGATGAGCGCGGTGACGCTGTTCTCGGGGATGCCCATCGAGACGCTCTTGAGCGCGTGGTCGTCCCCGTAGTGGACGTCGAGGTCCTCCACGGCGACTTTCGGCTGGCCGGCGAACCCGTAGTCGGTCCACTCCTCGCGGACGCGCTCGTCGGACTCGCCTGCCGTCGTCGTCCGTGTGCCGGTGTCTGTCTGGATAGCGGTTCCGTCGTCCGAACTCCGTGTTTCGCTCATTGGTGTAGTTTCCTCCTGAAGTAGATCCGCGAGGCGATGCCGACCGCGTAGAAACTCAACACGACGAGCAACAACACGAGCGCGGTGCCCCACGCGAACTGCAGGTTCTCGCCGACCCCGGCCGAGATGATCGCGAATAGCTGGTAGGGGAGGGCGCTCGACGCCTCCAGCAGCGTGGGGTTGGTGACGAACGGCGGGGTCGCAGTGAACTGGAACGATCCCAGCACGTTCGGCGTCGAGGTGGGGAACGGCGTTCGCCCGGTGACGAGCAGGATCGGCGCGGTCTCGCCGGCGATACGGCCGACGCCGAGGATGACGCCGGTGATGACGCCCGGCATCGCCGCGGGCAGGACGACGCTCCTGATCGTCTCCCACTTGCCGACGCCGAGCGCGGCGCTCGCGTCCCGATAGTCGTCGGGCACGCTCTTGAGCGCCTCCCGGCTGGTGATGACGACCAGCGGGAGCAACATGAACCCGAGCACGAGCTGGCCGGCGAGCAGGGAGTTGGAGTTCCCGAGTCGTGGCACGAGGAAGGCGAGGCCGAACAGGCCGTAGACGATGCTCGGCGTGCTCCAGAGACCGTTGGTCGAGACCTCGATGAGTTGCGTGAACCGTCCGCGTTCGGCGTATTCGGTCAGGAACACGGCCGCGCCGACGCCGAGCGGGACGGCGAAAAGCACCGCGCCGATGACCAGCCAGACCGTGCCGACGATGGCCGGCAGGATGCCGCTGATGGCCCGGCCCAGCGGGTGGTACGGCTCCATCACGAACGGCCAGTAGAACCAGAGCTTCGGCCCGCTGAAGATGACGTACTTGTCGACGAACGGGACGTAGACGTGGAAGTACTCGTAGAAGCCCAGATAGAGCCCCCACTGGATGCCGTTCGTCATCGGGGCGAAGCCCTTCACGACGACGAAGGCGACGAGCAGGACGAGGAGGGTGAGCATCGCGACGGCGTTGGCGCCGATGAGGGCGTAAGCACCCTTCTGTCGGCCGCGAGCGCCGAAGCCGCCGTAGGCGCGGGCGGCGGTCCAGACGCCGACGAGGCCGGCGACGATGGCGATCATGGGGACGGCGATCTCCCCGGAGAAGGCCGCCGAGAACCCCTGTGGCTGCCAGCGGAAGCCGGGCGCGATGATGCCGGCGAGGACGACCCCGCCCGAGAAGAGGAGGAACACGCCGGTCGGAACGGTCGTGGCGAGGTCCTCGCGGACCGCGGCGGCGCCGAACGCGACGCCGCCGGCGGCGAGCAGTGCGACGACCGGCCAGAGCGTCGAGAGCCCGAGCGTCTGCGAGGCGAGCAGGCCGACGACGACGAACGCGAGGAAGCCGTACGCGATCCCGGAGACCAGCCCCGGCGTCGGACTCGGTTCGGTGTCGACCATTCCGGCGGTCGACGCCGCGCCGATCCCGAGGAGTGCGACGCCGACGAGCGCGATCGCGCCGCCGACGAGGGTCGCTACCTGGACGCCGGCCACCGTCGACGTGACCGGGACGACCAGCGCGATGCCGAGGAAGCCGAAAACGACGGTGAGCGTCGCCAGCAGCGCGAGGACGCCGGCGACGGCTTCGAGCCGCGAGGACTCGGTCGCCACGAGCGCGCGCGTCCGTGACTCCGTGCTCATTGGTTGCCTCCCAGTTTCCGTTTCATGTGTGCCTCGATGATCTGCGACCCGATGCTGAGGAACATGACCGTTACGAAGAGGACGACGCCGGCGGCGAACAGGGCCGACATCTGGAGGCCGCTGGCGTTGCCGTACTGGCTCGCGATCAGGCTGGTGAGCGTGACCTTGTTCGCGAACACGTCGGTCAGCGGATCGGGGAGCGACGTGATGTTCCCGAGGATGACCGTCGCCGCCATCGTCTCACCGACGACCCGGCCGACGCCGAGCAGGACGGCCGCCGAGACGCCGGAGAACGCCGCCGGGATGGTCACGCTGGTCGTGGTCTGCCAGTCGGTCGCACCGAGGGCGTGCGCCCCGTCTTTCATCTCGTCGGGGATGCTCGCCAGCGCGTCCTCCGCGACCGAGACGACCGTCGGCAGCGCCATCAGCCCGATGACCAGTCCGACGGCGAAGAAACTCCCGTAGTTCGGGACCGCGAGTTCCTGCATCAGGTAGTCGTTCAGGAGGACGAACCCGAGGAAGCCGTAGACGATGGAGGGGATACCGGCGAGGATCTCGATGGCCGGTTTCGTGATCTCGCGCGCCCAGGAGGGCGCGATCTCGCTGAGGAAGACCGCGCCGGCGATCCCGAGCGGCCCGGCGATGAGCATGGCGATGAGCGTCGTCACGAAGGTCCCCCACATCATCGGGACGAGGGAGTAGGCGTCCGCCGCGGAACTCCAGAGCGGTTCCTGGGTCCCGATCAGGACTTCGAGGCCGAGCAGTCGGAACACTGGGAACGCGCTGACGAGGAGATAGACCGAGATGAGCGCGAGGATGAGGGCCGTCGAGACGGTGGTGAGAAAGGTGAGAAACTGGACGGTCCCCTCGCGGTGTGTGAGCCAGCCGTACGTGACGACGCCGAAGAAGCCGAGGAGCGGAAAGATCGTCAGTTGTGGGAGCGCGAGGAAGGCCGCGAACGTCAGGAGGATGGCCACGCCCCCGGCGCCGCTGACCCGTTTGGTTCCGGGTTCGAGATGCTGGAGCTTGTTGACGACGCTCATTGGTCGGTGTCGGGGAGGGCGTTCAGCTGTTCTTCCTGTCGTTCGTCCGTCAGCATCGAGTACCCGGCCGGCGCGACGAACTTCTGCTGGCCGAAGTCGCTCATGATCATCCGGAGGAAGGCGGCCTCGCGGTCCGAGGTGCCCTCGTAGGTGTAACAGTGGAGATCACGCGAGAGCGGGTAGCTCGGGTCGGCCAGGTTCTCGCCGGGCGTGTACTCGGTGCCCTCGAAGGTGAGACTGATCGCGGGCACGTCGTCGGTCGTGAACGCCAGCGCCATGTACGCGATGGCGTTGTCCGAGTTGCTGACGAGGTTCTTGACCTGCTGGTTCTGTCCCTTGCGGGCGTCGACGACCATCTCGGCGTCCGAGTCCCCGAGCATGTTCACGCGGAAGGCGGTGTCGGTCCCGGACCCTTCCGAGCGGCCGACGGCCTGGATCTCCTTGTCAGGGCCGTCGTAGGCGTCGATCTCCGACCAGCGCGTGATCTCGCCCTGGTAGATGGCTCGGACCTGTTCGGCCGTGAGTCCGGTCACGCCCGCGTCGTACACCTCGCGGCTGACGACGATGGGCTGTGCGTCCACGCCCACGACGTGATCGACGAACTTGCCGAGTTCCTCCTGGCTCTTCTCAGGGAACTCGGCGTCGGCTGGCGCGCTCGCGTTCCCGAGGTCGACCTGTCCGCCTTCCAGTTTCTCCAGCCCGGTGCCGGAGTGGCTCAGTCCGACCGTGACGTTGAACGGCGGCGTCTCGTTGCCGTCGGCCTCGAACCCGTAGAAACTACCCCAGTAGTCGGCGAGCCGTTTGTCCGTCGAGATGTCGTACTGGGTCGGTCCCCAGTACTCCGCGTCCGACGCGGGGTAGTTCCCGTTCCAGTACGACGCGGCGCGGTTCACGATCGGGAAGACCGTCGAGGAGCCGCCGGCCTTCAGGAGGTTGCCGGACCCGTTCGTCCCGTCCGTGCCACCGCCCTGACCGGGCGGGGTCGAACTCACGCTGATACAACCCGTCAGCGACGCGGCGAGCCCCGCGGTCCCGGCCAGCACGGTGCGTCGGTCGACAGAGGTGTCCCGCATCGTGCCGTCTGTATCCGTAGTTTGACTAAATACTCTACTATTACAACTATATAGTGATACATTCACAAAGCGACGCGAGGGGGCGGCGCCGCGCGCCGGACCCATCTCAGACCCGATCCGGGAGTTTGTCGCGCTGTGTCTGCCGCCGTTCGGGCGGGAGCGTGAAGTAGTCGTTCGCGGCCACGAAGTTCTGCTGGCCGAAGTCGCTGAGCAGCATGCTGATGAAGGCGGCCTCCTTCATGGAGGTGTCCTCCCAGGTGTAGCAGTGGAGGTCACGCGAGAGTGGGTATCCCTTCGCGCCGAGGTTCTCCCCGTACTCGTAGGTCGTGCCGTCGATCTCGACGGCGATGGAGGGGACGCCACCGTCGGCCTCGACGAACGCGAGCGCGAGGTAGGCGATGGCGTTGTCCGAGTTGCTCACGAGCGTCTTGACCTGCTGGTTCTGTCCTTTCCGCACGTCGACGCCGGACATCGGGGCGTCCGGGTCGCCGAGGAGGTTCGCGCGGAAGGCGGTGTCGGTCCCCGACCCCTCCGCGCGGCCGACGGCCTGGATCTCCTTGTCCGGGCCGTCGCAGGCGTCGAGCTGGGACCAGCGCGTGATCTCGCCCTGGTAGATGGCGGGGATCTGTTCGCCGGTGAGTCCGGTCACGCCCGCGTCGTACACCTCGCGGCTGACGACGATGGGTTGTCCGTCCACGCCCACGACGTGGTCGACGAAGTTGTCGAGTCGATCCTGACCCGCGTCGGGGAACTCGGCGGCGGCCGGCGCGCTGGAGTCGGCGATGTCGATCTGCCCGCTCTCGACTTTCTCCAGGCCGGTCCCGGAGTGGCTGAGTCCGACGGTGACGCGGAACGGCGGTTCGCCGCCGCTCCCGGCCTCGAACCCGTAGAGGCCCGCCCAGTAGTCCGCATCGGCTTGTCGGTCGAGATGCCGTACCGCCCCGGCCCCCAGTACTCCTCGTCGTCGGCCGGCGGGTTCGAGTTCCACACCGACGAGCCGTCGCTCGTGATCGGATACACCGTCGAGGAGCCGCCGGCCTTCAGCGTCGACGATCCGCCGCCAGCCGACGCGCTCCCGCCGCCGAGACACCCGGCGAGCAGTGCTCCATTGGATGCGCCTGCTCCGATCAGGACCTCACGCCGTCGCACCGTTTTCCGTGTCATCGAACGGATCGACTCGGGGCAGGAGAAAAATAGGCTGCTGTTTTTTATATATTTCACCCACAGTTATATATAACAGTCAGAGAGGGACGTACTGGAACGTACCGATACACACTCCTACGGTGGGGTCCGTCGTGCTATTGCGTTCCAATTCGCGGCAGTACCGGACACGACTGCCGTTCTGACCGACTTTCGCGACCCGTGGCGGCGGAAGCCGGTGGCACCAGTGTACGGATCTGAACCGCCCGATCCGACCCTAGTGAAGTATATAGATACAACTGGTTTTATTGTCTCGGCCCCAAGACGTGTCGCCATGGAGACGCGCAAAGTGCAGGTCACGGGCGGGTCGACCTACACGGTGTCGTTGCCGAAAGACTGGGCGACCGAAAACGACGTGAGCGCCGGAAGCGTCGTCGAGTTCCACGCGGAGGGGGACTCCCTGCTGCTCACGCCCAAACGGGATGAAGACAGGGTCGAGGGCACGCTCGACGTGAGCGGCCTCGAGGGCGACCAGTTGACCCGCGCCGTGATGACGATGTACGTCAGCGGGTTCGACATCATCACCCTGGAGACACCGCGTGTCAGCGCACAGCAGCGCCGGACGATCCGCCAGGCCACGCAGGGACTCGTCGGCCTGGAAGTCATCGAGGAGACCAGCGACCGGGTCGTCCTCCAGGACCTGCTCGACTCCGCGGAGCTGTCGATCCACAACGCGATCACGCGGATGCGACTGGTCTCGGTCACGATGCTCTCCGATGCCATCGAGGCGCTGGTCGAGAACGACGACGAACTCGCCCACGACGTGAAAGAGCGCGACGACGACGTGGACCGGCTCTGGTACATGATCTCCCGGGTGTTCCGGACCGTCCTCCGGGATCCCACCGCGGCCTCCGACATCGGGCTCGACCGTGAGACCTGTTTCGACTACCAGTCCAGTGCCCGCCAGCTGGAGCGGATCGCCGACCACGCGGCCAAAATCGCCGACCTCGCGCTCGAAATCGGTCCCATCGAGGGCGACATCGCCGACGGGCTGTACGACCTCCGCGAGGCGGCCATCGACGTGCCCGAGACCGCGATGGACGCCCTGCTCGAGGACGAGGCCGAGGAAGCGACGCGACTGGCTAACGACGCCCGTGCCTCCATCCGCCCCATCGACGACCGGGCGCGCGAGGTTGACGAACTCATCCGCGGGATGAGTTCCGAGACCGCACAGGTCCTGGGACTGGTCGTCGACTCGCTGTCGCGGACCGCCGACTACGGCGGCAACATCGCCGAGAGCGCGCTCCAGAAGGCCGCCCCGCACCCCTGACCGCAACCGCTCCTGCTCGCGACCGCGCCACAGCCTCGACCGCCCGCGTCGCGGTTCGGGTTTCGGAACCTATAGTTAGATTTATGTTCGACACTCGTGCTACCAGTCGAGTGCGTGCCGGATGACGGATCCGCACGTCCGAGCCTGATCGACCACCGGTGTCGGTTTCGGCGCTTGGTACACGCTGTGGCCGGATGGTTGTTCACCGGTGGTCTTCGGAACGACGGTGAGTGGCGACGGTGCGGAGATCCGTCGAGAATCGGCGCGATAGTGGCGTTCGCCGTCGTGAACCGGGATTCGTGCGGAGAGAAAGCGGCGTTACTCGACGAGGACGGCGTTGACCTGGCCGTCCTGGCCGGGGCGGGAGGTCACGCGGGCGCGGCCCTCGCTGGTCTCGATGACTGCGCCTTTCGTGATGATGTTCCGGCGTGCGTAGTTGGGGTTTGCGTCGTTCTCGGCGACGTTCTCGATCTCGGCCTCGCGGGTCTCGCCGTCGATGGCGACGCTCGCGATGTCGGTCGTGATTGCGCGGACCTTCGTCGTGTTACCGCGCGTGTCGACGGCCTTGAGCTTGGGGTCGCCGACCTGCGTCTCGGTCGACTCCTCGCCGAGTTCGTGTTTCTTCTTCTTGTGGTTCGGCCGGAGTCGGCCGCCAGTCCGTTTGCGCGGGGAGCGTCCCTGGTATTTCATACCCGAACGTTTACGGGCTGGCACTTGAACCTCTCGACTCGTGGCCGGAAGGGCTCGGCCGCGGCGACGGCGAGTCGCTGGCACCCGGCGACTACATCGGACCGGCAACTTTAGGCGGCTGGCGGGCCGCCCGGAAGGCATGAGCCTGCGGACGGCAGTCGCCGTGCCCTTCCGACAGGAGGGGCGAGACCGGATGGGCGAGAGCGAGTTCGTCGTCGCGCTCTCGCTGGACCGCGACTGGTTCACGCCCGACCAGGCCAAGCGGTTGGTCGACGTGGCCGCCAGCGAGGGGCTCTGCACCCGCGAGAGCGGTGAAATCGTCGTCGAGTTCGCCGTCGACGAGGTCGAGGTCCCGGATGGATTCGTCCCCGACGAGTCCATTCTCCAGCAACGCTCGACGTTCGAGCGCGTCCTCGACCGCATCGTCGACGCCGGCGTCCCGAAACAGGAGGCCGTCGCGGGCATCAACGCCCTCCAGTCCGACCTCGGCGTGACGATCGAGGCCGCCGCGGTCGTCTACGCGCGCCGCGAGGGATTGGCCGTCGAGGAACTCGCGGAGCGGGCACTGGGTGAACTCTGATGGTCGAGGAACGTATCGAGGACGGCCACCGGATCGCCGAACTGCTCGCCTCGGAGGTGACCGGCCGCGATACCGGGCCGCTGGCCGCGATGGCCGTCGCGGACGCCGACCCGGACGTGACCCCGACCGACGACGGCGCGTTCGCCTACGGAATCGACCGCGACGGCGACCGACTCGCCGCCGTCTTCGTCCAGCCCGACCGCGCGTATCTGGAGTTCCAGCAGGGCGTCGACGCCGCGGTCTCGGCGGCAGAAGACGCCGACCTCCGGGTCCGCCCGAAGGCCGTCGAGCCGCCGCGGGCGCTCGTGTTCGTCGAGTCCGGGGCCGCGGTCAAGCGCGCAGTGGACGTGCTGGTGGCCGTCGCGGACGACCGGGTCGAGTAGTCCCTCAGAGTTCCGCCAGGACGCCCGGAAGTCGCTCCACCAGTTCGTCGCGGGGAATCGTCGCGACCGCATCGGGGTGGGCCTCGGGACCGCCCGGGAACGTCACCTGGATAGCGGCCATGCCGACCGCGGTCGCGCCGGCCACGTCCTTCGCCGGGCGGTCGCCGATGTAGACCGCCTCGGCGGGGTCGACGTCGAGGTTCTCACAGATACGCTCGAACGTCCGCGGATCGGGTTTTCCGGCGGGGAGCAGGCCGGTGATGACGATGGCGTCGAACAGGTCCCGCCAGCCGAGGTCGTCGATCTTCGTCGCCTGCGCCTTCTCGGGCCCGTCGGTGAGCAGGCCGAGGCGGTAGTCCGCGCGGAGGTCCCGGAGGAGCCCCTCCGCGCCGGGGATCGGTTCGAGCGCGTCGGAGATGGCCTCGCGGTAGGCCGTCGCCACGGCCTCGGGGTCGGCGCCGGGGTCGTCGAGCAGGCGGTCGAAGATGGGTGCGCGTGTCTCGTCGGCGTCGGTCTCGTCGTGAGTGTCGAGGTACTCCTCGCGGCCGATGGCCCGAACGCCGGCGCGTTCGGTGGCCTCGTCGAGCAACCGCTGGCGGTCGCGGGCGGTCACGGCGAGGGTGTAGTCGAGATCGAAGACGACCGCTCGGGGTGGCATTCGTGCTCCCTTGTCGACGGAGGGATTTGGAACCGACGGTCCTGGGCCGCGGTGTGAGGGCGCCGCCGACGGCCGCTCCGACAGGCCCTTGTGGTCGCCGGTGGTGGGGTCGACAATGACGTTCTTCGAGCGGCTCGCCGAGCGCATCGAGCGCGTCGACAGCGTGGTCTCCGTGGGGCTGGACCCGGACCCGGACCGGCTCCCGGCCCACCTCGACGACCACGACCTCCCGCGGTGGGCGTTCAACCGCCGCATCATCGACGCCACGCACGAACACGCCGCCTGCTACAAGCCCAACGTCGCCTTCTACGAGGACGCGGACGGCTGGCGCGCCCTGCGCGAGACCATCGCGTACGCACACGGGAAGGACGTGCCCGTCCTCCTCGACGCGAAGCGCGGCGATATCGGCAACACGGCCCGGCAGTACGCGACCCTCCTCGATCACGCCGACGCGATCACGGCCAACCCCTACATGGGCCGGGACTCGCTGGAGCCGTTCCTGGAACGCGACGACAAGGGCATCTTTCTCCTCTGTCGCACCTCGAACCCCGGCGGCGCGGACATCCAGGACCTCGAACTGGCCTCCGGCGAACCGGTCTACGAGCGCGTGGCCGCACTCGCCGACACCTGGAACCGCAACGGCAACGTCGGCCTCGTGGTCGGCGCCACGGCACCGGAAGAACTCGAAGAAGTCCGCGACATCGTCCCGGACATCCCCTTCCTCGTCCCCGGCGTGGGCGCACAGGGCGGCGACGCCGAGGCCGCGGTCGAGCACGGCCTCGCCGAGCTGGACGAGCGGAGCTCGTCGGCAGACCGGACGAAGTCCGGTATTGGAGTCGGCCTCGTGAACTCCTCGCGTGGCATCATCTTCGCGGGAGAGGACCGGGGCGAGGACTTCCACAAGGCCAGCGGGCAGGCGGCGAAGGAGCTGAAACAGCGGCTGAACCAGTATCGGTGACGGCGTTTTAATACTCGTAGGTGTCGACGCCGTCGGGTGCGTCGTCGGGGACCCGATTCGGGTTCTGTCCCTGTCCGCCGCCAACGTCGGAGAGGCACTCGACACAGAGGCCGGTGTCCTCGTCGAAGTGCTCGTCACAGACCAGCTGGGCACAGCGCAAGCAGGTGTGGCGGACCTCGCCAGTGCCACAGATTTCACAGATGCCGGAGACGCTCATGTGATGATCTAGCACGCCGGAGGGGTTTCAGTCTGTCGAGGGAAGTGGCAGGTGCGGTAGTTGCCGGCCGATGGCGAGAGGCTTACGGTGCTTTGGCCCGAAGTGGTGCTCGTGCATCACGAGCGGCTCATCTCGGGTGTCGCGGGCGCGCTCGGCCTCTCAGCGGTGGCCGTGACGGTCGTGGCGTTCGTCTACGGGGTGTACGCGCTCGTCATCCTCTCGATCATGCTCGGCGTGGCCGCGGGGTTCATGTGGTACCAGGCCAGCGGCCGCCTCGCGGCGAAGGTGTACCGGTCGGTCGAACAGCAGGGCCGCCAGAACCGTGGCCGGCGGCGGACGCGGACCCGCACCCGGGAGACGGGCGGGTTCGGGGCCGGACCGCGGGAGGACTGGACGCCACCCGGTGACCGCGACGGTCGCGGCGGCCGCCAGCGAGCGCGCGCGAACGGCAGCGGTGGCGGGCGAGGGCCTGGCGGAGCGCGCCAGCAGCGCCGGACGGCACCGTCGACGACGCCGACGATGGGACGGACGGAAGCCTACCGCGCGCTCGGGCTCAGCCCCGACGCGGACGAGGACGCGGTCAAGCGGGCCTACCGCGAGAAAGTCAAGGAGGTCCACCCCGACACCGACGGCGGCGACGAGGAGGCGTTCAAGAAGGTGAACCGCGCGTACGAGCGGCTGACCTGACGAGCGACCGCCAGTCGGCTATTCTTCGCGGCGGTCGAGGTAGCCGAGCGCGCCAGCGACGTCCCGCTCCAGCGTGTACATCTCCCAGTCGCCCTCGAGTTCCGCCACGAGATCGTCGATGTCGTCACCGACCGCCTCGCGAGCGGCCGCCACGTCGTCGATCCACTGCGGGAGCACCCGCTCGTAGGCGTCGAGTTCCGCCATCGCGTCCTCGCCCGGCCCGAAGTGGGTGAAGAGGAGCCGCGAGGGGTCGAGTTCGCGCAGGCGGTCGATGGTTTCCAGGTTGGCCTCCAGGTCGAAACTCGGCGGGGGGGTCGAGGGCGCGACGCGCTTCTCCTCGGGGTGGAACGCGCCGACGGCGTCGGCGCTGAAGAGCATCCGGCTCTCCGGGTCGAGCGCGACGTAGTGGTGCGGGGCGTGGCCCGGCGCGTCCGTGATTTCGAGGACGCGGTCGCCGAGGTCGAACGTCTCGCCGCCGGCGACGGCTGCACACCGCTCGCGCGGGAGCGGGTCGGGGCTGCCGTACGGGTCCTCGAAGCCGATGGCCGCCGAGACGCTCGCCAGCAGGCGGTCGAGTTTCTCGGGGTCTGTGAGGTAGGGCAGGCCGCGTTCGTGAACGACGGCGGTGGCGTTCGGACAGGCGTCGAGCAGTCGCTCGGCACCGGCGGCGTGGTCGAGGTGGACGTGGCTGACGAACACGTAGGCCACGTCCGCTCTGTCGACGCCGACCGCGGCCAGCGCGTCGAGAATGCGGTCGGCGCTGGTCTCGGTGCCGGCGTCGAGCAGGGCCGGCCGGTCGGCGTCGAGGACGTAGGAGGCGAGCGCCTCCTCCATCCCGAACATCTCGTTGTCGACGAGGTAGGTGTCGGGGCACCCCTCGATGGGAGGCACGTCCATACCCCGACCACGGACCGCGGCTACTTATGCGACACGAGCGGCAACGACGAGTATGGACGAGGCAGACGCTCGGCGGCGCGCGGCCACGACTGCGGGGGGCCTGCAGTGACGCCGCCGCTGGCCGTCGACATCGACGGGACGCTGACCGACGACCGGCGCCGGGTCGACCCCCGGGTGTTCCCGGTGCTGCGCGAGTGGGACGCGCCGGTCGTCGTCGCGACCGGGAAGGCCTTCCCCTATCCCGTCGCGCTGTGTGAGTTCCTCGGGATTCCCATCACCGTCATCGCGGAGAACGGCGGCGTGGTCGCCATCGAGGGCGACGAGGTGGTCTTCACCGGCGATCCCGAGGGGGCCCGCGCGGTCGCGGACGCCTACGCGGCGGCCGGCCACGGCCTCGGCTGGGGCGAGCCGGACTTCGTGAACCGCTGGCGCGAGACCGAACTCGCGGTCAGCCGAGACCAGCCGTTCGACGTCCTCGAGCGGGTCGCCGAGAAAGAGGGCCTCGCAGTCGTGGACACGGGCTTTGCCTACCACGTCAAAGCGCCGGACGTGGACAAGGGTCAGGGATTGCTCGCCGTCGCCGAGGCGCTGGACCGCGAGCCGTCGGCGTTCGCGGCCGTCGGGGACTCGGAGAACGACGCGGCCATGTTCGCGGTCGCCGGCGAGTCCTACGCGGTCGGGAACGCCGACGAGACCGCGAAGGAGGCGGCCGATACCGTGCTCGACGAGCGCTACGTCGACGGCTTCCTCGCCGCCACCGAGGCGATCCGCGGGGAGTGAGATCGTTCCGAGAACCAGCCGTCGAGTGCCGACGGTGGCCCGCCGAATCGGTCGGTGTCGATACGGGACGGCTCGGGAGCGCTACTGTGTGAAACAATCACGTCATCCGAGAAGCCTTTTATAGAGTGCGGTGTTATCGATTGGCATGAGCCCCGACCGGGCCGCCCTCCGGCACGCCATCGAGCGTGGCGAGGAGGAGGGTGGCAGCGTCGAGTTCAAAGAGCGGCTCACGAAAGACCTACACGCGACCGAGGGGCGGTTCGAGAGTCTCGCCGCCCAGCTCCGGCACCGCGTGCTCTCGGGCGACGGCGAGGCGACCTACGTCGTCGGCGTCACCGACGACGGCGGCATCGCCGGGATCGCGCCCGACGACTTCTCCGAGTCGATGGACGTACTGAGCCTCCTGGCCGAGGAGGCAGACGCCCACATCGAGGACGTGGAGACGTGGGGCGTCGGCGACGGCGACGGCATCGTCGGCGTCGCGACCGTCCGCGAGGGATCGGTGATGGAAGACGACGAGCACATCGTCGTCGGGACCGCCGGCCACGTCGACCACGGGAAGTCCACGCTCGTCGGCTCGCTCGTCACCGGCGAGGCCGACGACGGCGAGGGCGGCACGCGTGGCTTCCTCGATGTCCAGCCCCACGAGGTCGAGCGCGGCCTCTCGGCGGACCTCTCCTACGGCGTCTACGGGTTCACCGACGACGGGCCCGTCCGGATGGACAACCCGCACCGGAAGTCCGACCGGGCGAGCGTCGTCGCGGAGGCCGACCGCCTCGTGAGCTTCGTCGACACCGTCGGCCACGAGCCCTGGCTCCGAACCACCATCCGCGGCCTGGTCGGGCAGAAACTCGACTACGGCCTCCTCACCGTCGCCGCCGACGACGGCCCCACCAAGACCACTCGCGAGCATCTGGGCATTCTGCTCGCGACCGACCTGCCCACGATGGTCGCCATCACGAAGGCCGACCTCGTCGACGAGGAGCGCATCCGCGAGGTCGAGCGCGAGGTCGAGCGACTCCTCCGGGAGGTCGACAAGACGCCCCTGCGCGTCGAACGCCACGGCGTCGACGCCGCCATCGAGGAGATCAGCGAGACCGTCGTCCCCATCGTCACGACGAGCGCCGTGACGAAAGAAGGACTCGGGGAACTCGACGAACTGTTCGAGCGCCTGCCCAAAACGGCCGGGAGCGAGGCCGCGAACCGCGAGTTCACGATGTACGTCGACCGGACGTACAACGTCACCGGCGTCGGCGCAGTCACGTCGGGCACCATCCGCTCCGGGACTGTCGAGGCCGGCGACGAACTCCTGCTCGGACCGATGCCCGACGGCCGCTTCCGCGAGGTCGAGGTCCGGTCCATCGAGATGCACTACCACCGCGTCGACCGCGCCGAGGCCGGCCGCATCGTCGGCATCGCGCTCAAGGGCGTCGAGGAACGCGAGATCGAGCGCGGGATGGTCCTGCTCCCCGCCGACGCCGACCCCACGCCCGTCCGGGAGTTCGAGGCCGAGGTCGTCGTCCTCAACCATCCCACCCGCATCGGGAACGGCTACGAGCCGGTCGTCCACCTCGAAACCGTCAGCGAAGCCGCGGCGTTCTACCCCGAGGGCGGTCAACTGCTCCCCGGGGACAACGGCCAGTCCCGAGTCCGGTTCAAGTTCCGCCCCTACTACGTCGAGGAGGGCCAGAAGTTCGTCTTCCGCGAGGGCCGCTCGAAGGGCGTCGGCACCGTGACCGACGTGACGCCCGCGGAGTAGCTACTCGCGCAGGACCGACCGCAGGAGCTTCGATTCTGCCTTTCGCAGGTGTTCGGCGGCCGTGCTGGGCGCACAGCCGATGGCGTCGGCCACGTCCTCGTGGCTGGCCGTCCGGGGCACGTCGTAGTACCCCAGATCGAGGGCGGCCGCGGCGGCCTTGCGCTGGCGGGCGCTCAGGCGCGTCTCGGCCAGTGCCGCCAGCGCGCCCAGGCCGCCGACCTCCTCGATCTCGACCCGGACCGGCGGGCCGATCGACTCGAAGGCGTCCTGGATCGCCGCGTCGGGGCCGAACACCGACAGCGTGACCGTCCCGTCCTCGTGGTAGACGATGGGCGGGACGATCACCAGCGCCCGGTCGGTGAGCGGGTCGAACATGGCCCGGAGGTCGCCGGTCGTCTCGTCGTGGACGTAGGCGTAGAAGGCGTCCTCGCCGGCGGGTTGGAGTTCGTAGTCGACGACCGCGTCGACCTCGGCCGCGGCCGCGTCGAAGGCGTCGATGTCGCCCTCGACGTAGTGGAGGATGCCGAGTTCCTCGCCGGTGAAGTTCACCTGCATCGCCGTCGCCCGCTCGACGAAGGGGGCGTTCGCCAGCACGTCGTACATCGGGTGGATCTCCGCTTCCCGCCCGTCGGCGGTGATGCGCACGCGGACGTGCTTCATCGTCGGGGGCTTCCACGGCCAGCACTTAAACCCCCCGGGCCAGTGCCGCAGCAGGCACTCGGGCGTTCGGCGACGATCTGTGAGTATGACAGTGACGCTGCTGACCGGCGCGACCGGGACGCTCGGAACCGCACTGCGACCGCGACTGCTCGACGCAGGGCACGAGGTCCGGGCGGCGAGTCGCTCGCCGCCGGCGGAGGGCGACGGTGACGGTATCGAGTGGATCGAACTGGATCTCGTCGAGGGGACCGGTATCGAGGCGGCCGTGGACGGCGCCGAGGTGGTCGTCCACGCCGCGACCGCACCACAGGGCGACACCGAAGCGGTCGACGTGGAGGGGACGAAACGGTTGCTCGCCGCGGCCGCCGACGCCGGCGTCTCGAACTTCGTCTACCCCTCCATCGTCGGCGTCGGCGACATTCCGTTCGCCTACTACGAGCACAAGTCGGCCGCGGAGGAGGCCGTGGTGGCGAGCGACGTGCCCGAATCCGTCGTTCGCGCGACGCAGTTCCACGAGTTCGTCGACGAACTGCTCTCCGGGGTCGCGCGGCTCCCGCTCTGGCCGCTCCCGACGAAACTGGAGAGCCAGCCCATCGACGTGGGCGAGGCCGCGGACGAAGTCGCCGCGCACGCGACGCCCGAGCCGTCGGGCCGAGTACCTGCCGTCGGCGGCCCCGAGGTCCTGACCCTCGGCGAGATGGCGAAAGCGTACCGCGAGGCGCGGGGCTTGCGGCGGCCCATCGTCCGGCTTCCACTGCCCGGGAAGGTCGCGTCGGGGTTCCGCGCGGGGAGGGCGACCTGCCCGGACCGGCGGGTCGGAACGACGACCTGGGCGGCGTGGCTCGACCGCGAGTACGGGGCGGGCGAACGGGATGCGAGGGCGGCGTCGGCCTCACCGTCCTGACGAGGTCCAGGGCGGGTCGGTGAGGTCGTGCATCGAATCGAGCCGGTAGTCGGGGGCGGTGACGGGGTCGTCGTCACCGTCCGCGAGGAGGGCGACGCGGAGGCCGGCGGCGTCGGCGCCCCACACGTCCGCGCGGATGGAGTTGCCCACGTGGACGGTCCGCCGGGGCGGGACGTCGAGGTCGGAGAGAGCCTTCAGGAAGGGATTGGGTTCGGGCTTGGGCGCGGTCTCGTAGCCGGCGTAGACGACCGTCTCGAAGGCATCGGCGATGCCGAGGGCGTCGAGTTTGCCGTCCTGGGTCTCGGGGCCGCCGTTGGTGACCAGGGCGAGCCGGTACCGGTCGGCGAGCGACTCGACGGCCTCGATAGCGCCCGGGAGCGGTCGCACGTCGCGGTGGTCGCGCAGCCCGGCGTAGACGGCGGCGAGGCGGCGGCCGACGACCGGGTCCTCGCCGGCAGCGGCCACGAGGTTCCGGAAGGCGGCCTCGCGGCGTTCGGTCATCGTCTCGTCGGTGACGATCTGTGAGAACAGCTCTTCGCGGTACTCCTCGGCGGTGAAGACGGGGTCGAGTCCGAGTTCGGCGAACGAGCGCGCGAGCAGGTCGCTCGTCGGCTCCCGGTACTCGCAGATCGTCCCGTCGAGGTCGAGAAACACCGCCTCGACCGACCCGGCGCTCATCGCGACGGCCTACGGACGGCGGCGTGAAAAGAACCGGGTCCGCCGCAGTTACCGCCGCACCCACGGCGGCTCGGCGAGGTCGTGCATCGAATCGAGCCGGTAGTCCGGGACGGGGTCGGGGTCGGTCCCGCCGCCGACCTCGCCGCCGGTGTACCACGCGGCCCGCAGGCCCGCCCGCTTCGCGCCGGGGACGTCCGAGTGCAGGGAGTTGCCGACGTGGACCGCCCGCCCGGGTGCCACGTCGAGGTCGGCGAGGACGTGGTGGAACGGGTCTGGTTCCGGCTTGGGCGGCGTGTCGTAGCCGGCGTGGACGACCGCCTCGAAGGCGTCGGCGAGGCCGAGCGCGTCGAGTTTCGCCCCCTGCATCCCGGGGTCGCCGTTGGTCACCAGCGCGACGGCGTGGTCCTCGCCGAGTCGCTCGACGGCTTCGATGGCACCCGGCGTCGGATCGACGGCGCGGTGGTCCCGTTCGGCGGCGTAGGCCCGTGCGACCGCGCGGCCTGTCGACGGGTCCTGCCCGCGGTCGCGGGCGAGGGCCGCGAAGCAGTTCGACCGCAGGTCCGTCACGTCGTCGCTCTCGGCGACGAACTCCGAGTAGCGTGCGTGGTAGTCCTCGACGGTGAAGAAAGGGTCGACGCCGACCTCGGCGAAGGCCGTATCGAGGAGGTCCGCGCCGCTCTGTCGGTAGGTACAGAGCGTATCGTCGAGGTCGAAACAGACCGCCTCGATCCGTCCGTCGGCGTGCTCGCGCATGGATCGGGATACGACGCCGGAGCGCATAAGCAATCGGGCGGGGAGTGGGGCGGGGCCGCGCGGCGGGGAGTCGCGCGGCGCGGTCGGTCACGCGGGCCGATAGTAGTCGCCGTCCCGCGTCGCCAGGCCGAACAGCACCGCCCAGTCGAGGAGTCGCCGGGCCCGGTCGGTCCAGACCCGCTCCCAGTCGTCGTGCCGGTTGCGTTCCCAGGTCGGAACTGCGGGCCGGAGAGCGTCGAAGGCGTCGGCGACGGCGAGTGAGTCGTCGGTCGTCTCAGAAGCGTCGTCGGCCGAGTCGGAGTCGTCGTCGACCGAGTCGGAGCCGTTGCTGGCCGCGTCGAGGGCGTCGAGCAGTTCCTGCGCGCCGAATACGCGCTCGCGGAACGCGGCGGCGACCGCGTCGTCGTCGGGGTCGCGGTCGGTGCGGCGGAAGCCACGGGCGGTTTCGGTGGCGAGACCGACCGCGTCGAGGAAGGTCAGCCACTCGCGGCCGTCGTCACGGCTCGCGAGGTCGAGGCGGTCCCGCAGGCGCGCACAGCAGTCGTCCTCGGGGCTCGGGACGCGCGGGACGGCCCGCTGTGCCTTCGCCAGGCCGTCGCGGTCGGCCGGCGGGTCCGGGACGACCTTGTACCTCACAGGTCGAAGCTCTCGGCGAGCAAGGACTCGTTCACGTCGCCGTGGACGGAGGTGGGGCCGCCGACCACGTCGACGGTGACCTGGGCCGGGGCGAAGACGGACTCGGGCACCTCGTAGAAGTCCCAGTCGGCCGCCTCGAACACCTCGGCGAAGGGCGTCCCGTACTCCTCGGTCGCCGAGGAGGGGACCTCGTCGAAGCGGTCGAAGTCGCTGTCGACGACGAGGTGGACCTGCCCGCCGTAGGCCAGCGCGTCGTTGGTGCGAGCGATGGCCGTCTCCTCGTCGTCGGCGACGGGTGCGACGGGCGCGGTCCCCGAGACCGAGAGGACGTCGAGCGGATCGTACCCGAGTTCGGTGAGCCGGAACGTGGCGAGTTCGGCGGCGCGAGCGGCCATCTGGACGCTCCCGGTGATGCTGGCGGTGGAGAAGGGGAGGAGGAAGACGGCGCTCTCGGGCACGTCGGCGAGGTCCGCGACGTGTTCGGCGACGGTCTCGTCGGGGACGTCGTCGGTCTCGACGGCGAGGACGGCGAAGTCGAAGTCGTCGCGGTAGCCCATCCGCTGGAAGATTTCCTCCTCGGCGACGAGCGCGCGGGCCGGGCCGCTGCCCAGGCCCTCGAAACCGTCGACGCTGACCTCCCAGCCGGCTTTCTGTCCGCAGAGCAGCGCGAGTGCGGGGTGGTCGGTCGACAGTTCGACGTGGGTCAGCGGCGCGCCGTCGACCTCCGAGAGCGTCGTTCCCACCGTCGTCAGGCCCGCGGTCTGGATCTCGGCGAGCAGGAGGCCGGCTTCGATGCCGCCGGGTACCTGGACGCCGAAGTCCACGACCGTCGCCTCGTTCGAGAGCGGCGAGACGGCGACGTTCAGCTCGTCGGCGAAGTCGATGGCCTCGTCGACGAGGTCCGTCGCCATGCGATTGAGACTCTCCATGTTCCCCGGTTCGGCGGCCCGCCTTTTATCCCTCGTGGTCGGTCACGGGGGCGCTGGCCGCCGGCGATCAGGACTGTCGAGACTGGGCGAGTGAGAAACGAGAGTGAGGTGGCCGGCGGCGAGGGGGAGGCCGACCGGCCGGGGGTTCGGCAGTGGTCCGTGGGCCCAGCCCAGAGGGAGGCGGGACCGGGTTCGGACCGGACACGAGATGGTGTGGTGTTGAGGGAGGGGGTATCAGCAGGGGCCGGTCCAGGTGCAGTCGAGACAACTGAACAGGCCCTGGCCGTTGACCGTCGCGGCGCCACAGTCCGGACAGGCCGAGGAACCGCCGTCGGTCATGACGACCGTCTCGCCGTCGTCGGTCGTGGTCGTCGTCTCCGCCCCGTCGACCGTCTCGGTCGTCTCGGTCGTCGACTCCCCGAGCGTGTCCGGGAGTTCGGGATGACAGTTCGCACAGACCCAGCGTACCTCACGGCGCGTCTCGGTCTCGAACGCACGGTGCCGCCATACGTGGATTACGTCCGCACCACAGTCGTTGCATTCCGTCATGGTGTACCTGTACAATCAGGCCGGTATTACTAAAGTCTTCCCCTGAACGTCCACTAATTCGCCTCAGATAGGCATATTGTCCTTATATTTTGCCAAATAGGGTTACGTTCGACAAAATATACGATGACGTTTACTCCGTTCGTTGTATTCTGTGCCGAACAGAGGTCGTTCGATTCACTGTTTCGATCAGAATTTCGAATCCGGCGACTGGGTCACGGGAAAGATGACTGTTTGTCAGGCCAGTGGACCGACGGCGAGCCACGCTATGAAGACGGCGAGCGCGCCGGTCGACGTGCTGACGACGGCGTGAACGCGGAGGCGGTCGAGGAGTTCGTGGGCGTCGGGGGTGACCGAGGCGACCTCGCCGACTTCGCCGCCGACCTCACAGCGGGGCAGGAAGTCCATGGCGATGTGGAGGAACACGCCGGCGGCGAAGCCGAACACGACGGCGTTGAGTGCGGGGATGTTCGGGAGCGAGACGAGTGCCGTCGGGATGGCGGTCAGACCCACGCCGGCCGCGGGCAGGAGGATGACCGACGGCGACTGGTCCGCGCCCGCGAGCCGCCGGGCCGCGGCGTAACCGGCGGGACCCTTGTGTGAGACGATGGAGACCCCGAGCAGGAGTCCCAGTTCCGGGAGCGCCCCGTAGACGAGGCCGATGATCGCGCCCGCGGGCAGTGCGTGGGCGGCCAACTGGACGGCGGTATCGTCGAAACCCGCGCCGACGTGCGAGAGCCGGTGGCCGATCACGTGCGCGCCGAAGCCGACGAGGATGCCGGCCGCGATGCCCGCGCCGCCGACCCGGGCGTCGAACCCGATGGCCTGCGGGACGAGAAAGAGCGCCGCGCTCGTGATCATCGCGCCGCTCGCCAGTCCGTACCCCCACACGAGTCGCTTCGCGTCCGTCGCCGCGGCCGCGCGCGTCCCGAGCGGGATCGCCCCAGCCATCGCCGCGAACGCGACCCACGAGATCGTCAGCACCTTCCAGAGGTCCGCCCACACCGCGACGGCCGAGAGGGACACGAGCACGACGACGCTCCCCACCCCCACGGTCGAAATACCCCGGCCAGTGTTATTAACTTCAGTAGCCACGTTAATACCTTATGCAGAAATCGTGGATTTCGGATAATAAAGCCACCGGTCGCGGGCGGGGGCACGGGGACGCTGGAGCGAAAGCGGGTGCGGCGGGGGCGGGGAGTACGGAGGCGGGCCCGAGGAGTCAGCGCGTCGCCTGCTTCCAGGCCTTGAGATCCACGATCTCGCCGTCGACCGTCTCGGCAGGAGCGTCGGCGGCCCAGCGGAACATCGGGGCCACGTCGTCCGGGTCGCGGCCCGTTCCACCGGTGAGGTCGGTCGCGACCTGCCCCGGGTCGACGACGGCGACGGCCTGGTCGAGATCGGCGGCGAACCCGCGGGCGACGGCCTCCGCGGCCGCCTTCGAGACCGCGTAGGAACCGAACCCGCCCATCGCCTCCCGCGCGACCGCGCCGGAGGGAACGAGGACGCGTCCGTCGTCGGCGAGGTGAGGGACGGCCTCGCGGACCGTCGTGAAGACCCCGCGTGCGTTCGTCCGGAAATGGTCGTCGAACGCGGCGTAAGATTCGGCCGGAAGTGGCGTCTCACCCGCTTCGCCGTGGTAGACGCCGGCGTTGGCGACGACGAGGTCTATCTCGCCCCCCTCGCGGGCCGCGGTCTCCATCAGCCGCTCCACGTCGAACTCGTCGCGCACGTCCGCCC
Source organism: Halorientalis marina (assembly GCF_023028345.1). Lineage (GTDB taxonomy): Archaea > Halobacteriota > Halobacteria > Halobacteriales > Haloarculaceae > Halorientalis > Halorientalis marina. Next base: position 2,674,968 of record NZ_CP095487.1, read on the forward strand.
GCATCGCCGTCACGGTTCCCCCATCGGCGCGAATCGTTTCTGCGGTCCTATCGAGTGCCTCGTCGTCGCGGGCACAGCAGACGACGTGTGCCCCGTCCCCGGCGAACAGGCGGGCAAGGGCGGCGCCGAGTCCGCGACTCGCACCGGTCACTACGGCGGTGGTCCCGTCCATGTCGTCACTGTCGGCCCGCCCGTTCTAACCCCTTGCCCCTCCGGAAACCAGCACAGGCGGAGACGTACCCAACTGATGGTCCGTCCCTTTTATATCGATTCGACCCGGATTTGTACGTAATGAGTTCGCTCGACGGTACGGCGATCGACGTGGTCGGCGGGGGGTTCGGGGGACTGTCGACGGCCTGCTACCTGGCCGACGCGGGGGCCGACGTACGGATCATCGAGAAGAACGAACAGATGGGGGGACGGGCCAGCCGGCTCGAAGCAGAGGGGTTCCGGTTCGACATGGGACCGTCGTGGTACCTGATGCCCGACGTGTTCGAGCGCTTCTTCGGCCACTTCGGGACGGCCCCGGAAGACTACTACGAGCTGGAACGGCTCGATCCCCACTACCGCATCTTCTTCAAGGACGGCGATCAGGTGGACGTGCCCGCCGACCGCGGTCAGGTCAAGGAGATCTTCGAGTCCTACGAGGACGGCGCGGGCGAAGCCTTCGACGAGTACCTGGAGGTGAGCGAGCAAAACTACGAGATCGCGATGGAGAACTTCGTCTACACGGACCGCCCGCGGCTCCGTGACTGGATCGACCTCGACGTCATGAAGGCCGCGCCCATCGGCCTGAAACTCATCGGGAACATGCAGGGCCACGTCGAGGACTACTTCGAGCACCCGAAACTCCAGCAGATCATGCAGTACACGCTGGTCTTCCTCGGTGGCTCGCCGCGGAACACGCCCGCGCTGTACAACATGATGGGCCACGTCGACTTCAACCTCGGCGTCCACTACCCCGAACGCGGCATCGGCTCGGTCGTCGACGCCATGGTCGACCTCGGCGACGAACTCGGCGTCGAGTACGTCACCGACGCGCCGGTCGCGGAGATCACCCGCCGGAAGAACGGGTTTCTCCTCGCCACCGAGGACGGCACCGAGTACAACCCCGACCTCGTGGTCAGCGACGCCGACTACGCTCACACCGAGCGGGAACTGCTCCCGGAACACGAACGGCAGTACAGCGACGACTACTTCGACAGCAAGACCTACGCCCCGTCCGCGTTCCTCATGTACTGGGGCGTCGAGGGGGACGTGGACGAACTCGCCCACCACACCCTCGTCCTGCCCGAGGACTGGGACCAGCACTTCAGCCAGATATTCGACGACCCGCAGTGGCCGGACAACCCCGCCTACTACCTCTGTGTCCCGTCGAAGACCGACGAGACCGTCGTGCCGGACGGGGACACCGATTCCTACAGCAACCTCTTCGTCCTCGTCCCCATCGCGCCGGGCCTGGACGACGGCGAGGAGATCCGCGCCGAGTACCGCGAGAAAGTCCTCGACGACATCGCCGAAAACACCGGCGTCGAACTCCGGGACCGCATCGTCTTCGAGGAGGACTTCTGCGTCTCGGACTTCGCCGCGCGATACAACTCCATCCAGGGGACGGCGCTGGGGCTGGCCCACACGCTGAAACAGACCGCCATCCTGCGCCCGAACCACCGCTCTTCGGCCGTCGACGGCCTCTACTACACCGGGTCGTTCACGACCCCCGGCATCGGCGTGCCGATGTGTCTCATCAGCGGGGAACACACCGCAGACGCCGTCATCGACGACCAGACATGAGCGAGAGCACGAACGTCCCCGACCGGGTGGAACGGTTCGCCAGCTACCTCCCGACGAAGGAGACGCGGCTGGGCTACCTGTTCTGGCTCTCCCGGCCCCGTTTCTGGCTCTACCTCGGCGGCCCGGTCATCGTCGGCGCCACCTACGCCGCCGGGTCGCTCGGGGAACTGTTCACGCCGCTGAATATCGCCCTTCTCGCCTTCTTCACCGTCCCCGCGAACGTCTTTCTCTACGGCATCAACGACGCCTTCGACGCCGACATCGACGAGGTAAACCCCAAGAAGGAGGACAAGGAGGTCCGCTTTCGCGACGACATCTGGGTGATGCTCGTCGTCATCTTCAGCGGCGTCACCGGGGGACTGTTCATCTTTCTCGTCCCGCCAATCGCCGCGCAGGTGCTGGCCGCCTGGTACCTGCTGGCCGTCGAGTACAGCGCCCCGCCCCTGCGGTTCAAGACCAAGCCCTTCCTCGATTCCTTCTCGAACGGGCTGTACATCCTCCCCGGCGTCATCGCGTTCACGGCCGTCGCCGGCGAACTCCCGCCCACCATGGCTATCGTCGGCGGGTGGCTCTGGACGATGGGGATGCACACCTTCTCGGCCATCCCCGACATCGAGCCCGACCGCGAGGCCGGCATCAGAACGACGGCGACCGTCCTCGGCAAAAAGCGGACGTACGTCTACTGTGCGGTCTGCTGGCTGGCCGCCGCCGCGGCGTTCACGACGGTCCACGTCGCCTTCGGTGCCCTCCTCCTGCTCTATCCCGTCCTCGTGTTCGGCATCGCCGGGTCGAGCATCGACGTGGACGACGCCTACTGGTGGTACCCCGCCATCAACACGCTAATCGGCATGACGATGACCCTCGGTGGCCTCTGGGTGCTCGTGTTCGGCTATGGCGGTTGAGACCGTCACGCGGGAGCGAGTCGAGGCACGACTCGACGACCTCGTCCGCGAGAACCGCTTTCTCATCGCCGTCGTCTTCCCCGCGATGGGCGCCGTGCTGCTCGTCGCCAGCGCCGAGACGCTGCTGCCCGGCTCCCTCAACTTCAACCCCTACCTCATCCTCTTCGGGACGCTCGTGATGCGGTTGCCGCTCGTCGCCGGCGTCGCGCCCCTCGTCGACCGGCGGGCCGTCCTCGCACTCGGCCTGCTCACGGTCTACTCCTACGGCATCGAGTACGTCGGCACGACGACCGGGTGGCCCTACGGCGCCTTCACGTACGGCGTCGACCTCGGGCCGATGCTGTTCGGGAAGGTCCCGCTCGGCCTGCCCGTCTTCTTTTTCCCGCTGGTGCTCAACAGCTACCTGCTCTGTCTGCTCCTGCTCGGCCGCCGGGCGCGAGCGTGGTTCGTCCGCCTCCCCGTGGTCATCGCCGCCGTGCTCGCGGTGGACCTCGTCCTCGACCCCGGTGCGGTGGCACTGGGTTTCTGGGCGTACGACGCCGGCGGCGCCTACTACGCCGTCCCGTGGACGAACTACGCCGGCTGGGTGCTCTCGGCGACCGTCGCCGTCGTCCTGTTCGACGTGGCCTTCGACCGCGCGGCGCTCGTCGAACGCGTCCAGCGCTGTGAGTTCATGCTCGACGACCTGGTAAGCTTCGTCATCCTCTGGGGCGCCATCAACGCGTACTTCTTCAACTGGATTCCCGTCGCGCTCGGTGGGCTCTTCTTCCTCGGCCTGGTCCGGATCGACCGCTTCGACTTCCGGGTGTGGCGGACGGTGCCGTGGCTCGGGGAGTCGCGATCCTGAGAAGCGGGCGAGTCACTGCGTCGGCAGCGTGTCCGGCGGCTCGAAATCGGGGGAGGTTCCGGGTGCCTCACCGATAGTGGAGACGCGCTCGAAGACCGCCTCGGGGTCCTTGTTCCACATCCAGTGCCAGCGGGTCTTGGCGACGAGCCAGGCCTTCCTGGTCGTCGAGATGCTCGGCGTCTCCGAGAGCACGTCGTAGTCCCGCTCGCGGATGAGGCGGTGGTGGTCGGCGTAGAGGACGGCGGCGAGCAACACGGCGAACTGGCAGTCCTCGGGGAGGTACTTGATGCCGGCGACGCCCTCGCGGTAGAGGTCCTCCGCGCGGCGCATCTCGTGGACCATCGCCGAGCGGAACCCGTCGGTCATCTCCAGGTCCTCGACGGTCTCGTGGCTCGCGCCGTAGGCCTCCAGGGTTTCGGCTGGGAGGTAGATGCGGTCGCGGTCGACGACGTCTTCCCGCACGTCCCGCAGGAAGTTCGACAGCTGGAAGGCCTCGCCCAGCGCGCAGGCGTGCGGCCGTGCCACCTCGGGGTCTTCCGTGTCCATGATCGCGGTCATCATGTAGCCGACCGCGGCCGCGGACCCCTCCATGTAGGATTCGAGTTCGTCGTAGGTCTCGTAGCGGGACTTCTCGATGTCGGTGAGCATCGCGTCGACGAACAGCTCCACGTCGTCGTCGGTGATCGCCGTCTCGCGGCGGACCTCGTCGAAGGCGGAGAGGACGGGGTCGTCGGTCTCGCGGCGGCCGAGCGCGGCCTCGCGGATGCGCACGAGTTCCTCGTGCTGTTGTTCGGGCGTCAGGTCGCGGTCCTCGTTGTCCACGACCTCGTCCGCGATGCGGAAGAACGCGTACAGGACGTAGGTCTTGTGCCGGACGCGCGGGGGGAGCACGCGCGTCGCGAAGTAGAACGTCTTGCCGGTACGCCTGTGTATCGATTTGCTTTCGGCGAGGGATTCGTTCGTTACCATTCGGATTCCGGTGTTGTCACGTGAATGCACCCAATAGACGGGCTGCGGGGAGCCGACACGACTGCACACGCACGAGCCTTGTTATACATACTAATATGGCGCTGAGACATAAAAGGGAGGTGCCCAACTGGTTGGGGCGAAATCACCCCCGCTCGCAGGGCCGGCGACTCGCGAGTACCGGAAACGTTTTCCAGGGAGTTCGTCGTAGCTTGGAACATGGTTCGCGAGAAACTGCAAGAGGCGGCGACACGTCTAGAGACCGCGAGCGAGAACGCAGGGGACGCCGACGCGACCGACCGACTGGCCGACCTCGCCGACCAGCTCGACGACCTGGCGACGGCCGAGCGCGGCCCGGACCACGGTCGGATGGCCCGCATCCAGAACGCGCTCTCGGACCTGAAAGACGACGTTGCCACCGAGGTCGTCGACGACATCGACGCGGCCAAGGACGCGATCAGCGCCTACCGCGAGACGGTCGAGGGCGTCTGAACGAACCCGGAAACTATTACTCGTGTCGGCGCGGAAACCGACGTACGGTGAGGGGAACTCGTACACACAAGGGTGGATTGCACAAGGCGAACGAACAGCTACTGCTCGCCGCGAAGCTTACCTTCGAGACCGAGCGTGCGAAGCGGCTCGCCGACCTCGCACACCAGGTGGGTGAACTCGCCGACGCGGGCCGGCCCGACCCGTCGGCCGTCGAGACCGTCGAGCGACAGTTGCGGGACCTGCGCGCGGACGCCCACGACGACGTTCGCGGCGCCATCGACCGCGCCACCGACCTGCTCGCGGCGTCGCGCGGCGTCGAAGCGGCCTGAGTGGGGGCCCGCCGCTCGGACGTACATTCATGACCGCTCCGGTCGTTGCGCCGACCGATGAGTGACGACGCCGACGGCGTCCTCCGAATCTGGTTCGTCTACGAGATCGCCGCCCTCGTCGGCTCGTTCGTCCTCCTCGCGGCGAGTCTCGCGGACTACACGACGCTACTCGACGGCTTCTCGCGCGGACTCCGACTGGCCGGGCTCGTCTTTTTCGCCGTCGAGTTGCTGATTCCGACCTACGTCTACCTCGACAGCCGACGCCGCGAGGACGTGAGTGGCATCTGGCTCCACGCCAGCGCCATGCCCGTCGTCAACCTTGTCGGCCTGCTCGGGTACCTGGAGGAACGGAGCAGGAAAGGGAACTGACGGGTCAGGAGACGAGTTTGTCCGCCAACATCGGCAGGAAGGTCCCACATCCACCTTTTTCCCGCTCGGGTGGCCTCCGGCCACCACTCGCGGCAAAAACGTGGGCGAAAAAACCGCACCCCTCACGGCGACGCCAGCAGTTTGTCCGCCAACATCGGCAGGAAGGTCCCACATCCACCTTTTTCTCCTCGGCGTGCTCCCTTCGGTCGCGACCCCTCGTCGAAAAACGTGGGCGAAAAAACCGCGCCCCTCACGGCGACGCCAGCAGTTTGTCCGCCAACATCGGCAGGAAGGTCCCGATGTCGGTCACCATCCCGACAGCCTGCGCGCTCCCGCGGTCGAGCAGTTGCGTGACCGTGGCGGGATCGATGTCGACACAGACCGTCGGCGTCGTCGACGGGAGACAGTTGCCGACGGCGACGGAATGCAGGAGCGTCGAGAGCATGAGCACGAGGTCGGCGTCGTGAGCCTGTTCGCGGATGGCGTTCTGGGCCTCGATGGCGTCGGTGATGGTGTCGGGGAGCGGGCCGTCGTCGCGGATCGACCCGGCGAGGACGAAGGGGCGGTCGTGTTCGATGCACTCGTACATGACGCCGGACTCGACGACGCCGGACTCGACGGCGGCCTCGATACCGCCGGCGCGGATCACCTCGCTGATCGCGTAGATGTGGTGTTTGTGGCCCTTCCGTGGGTGGTCCAGGCTCTCTGTGTCCATCCCCAGAGATGTGCCGTAGAGGTCCCGCTCGATGTCGTGGACGGCGAAGCCGTTGCCCGTCGAGATGGCGTCGACGTAGCCCTCGCGGACGAGGCGGGCGAGGTCCTCGCGGGCGCCGGAGTGGACGACCGCCGGGCCGGGCACCGCGAGTACCGTCCCGTCGTCGGCTTTCGTCTCCCTGATCGCGTCGGCGACGTTCCCGATGGTCGTCTCCGAGGGCCGCTCGGCGGAGACACCGCCCTGCATGAACCCGAACGCACCGCCCCCGTCACGGGGTCGTTCGGGCGGGTGGACGCGGATGCCCGCCTCGCCAGTGACGACGAGGTCGCCCGCCTCGATAGCGTTGAGGACCTTCGTGTACGCCCGGGGGCGGTCCTCGTCGGCGTCAGTCGGGTCACTGTCCGCGTCGGTTTCGTCGTCGGTGCCGTCGCCATCCGCGCCGTCGGTTCCGTCACTCTCCGCGTCCCCGGCCGGTTCGACCACCACGGCACAGTCCATCTCGATGCGGTCGACGGGCAGCCACTCGCCGTCGTAGCGGACTTCGGTCGGGTGGTTGGTGGTCGAGTAGAAGCCGTGGGGCACCACCCGGTCTTCGGGTGCCTGTTCGAGCGTCGCGTCGCTCGGGTCGGCGGGGTTGGCGCCGTTCTGGTGGAGTTCGTGGACGATTTGCTGGAGTTGCTCCTCGGTGTCGGCCGAGACGACCAGTCGGGCGTAGGACTCGTCGGTCTCGTGGCGCCCGATGTCGAACGCTTCGACCTCGAAGGTCCCCCCCATGTCCATGACGATGCCGAAACAGGCCCCCATCGTCCCCGAGTCGATGATGTGGCCCGCCAGTTCCACCTCGCGCGAGACCGTCATGCCCCCGCAAACGCGAGTGTCGGGGAAGTCGGTTCCGGTGCCGACGGCGACCCCGTGGTATCAGTGGCCCGAAACAGCCGGAAATATTATCACCGTTGATACTGAGGGGAGTGGGTATAGAAAGGGGCAGTCTCGAAGGTTGTACTGACCGAGCGGTCCGGTAGCTCGTGACGCTGCCAGCCTGCGCGACCCGCTCACACACGAGGGACGCGGATGCAGATCGAACCGACACCATACGTCCTGCCGTACGTGGCTGCCGCGGTCATCAGCGGCGCCCTCTTCGTGCGGCTGTGGTCGTATCGCGACCGGCGCGGGGCGCGGGGTTTCCTCCTCGATGCCGCCGGGATCGTGCTGATCTCGGTGATCTACGTCTTCCAGCTCGTCTCGACGACCCCCGGCGCCAAGGAGTTCTGGTGGAACCTGCGGTTCGTTCCGATCCCGATGATGGCGGCCGGCTACATGCTGATGGCCGTCGAGTACACCAACCACGAGCGGTACGTGACGAAGCCGGTCGCGCTCGGAATCGTCGCCACCCCCGCCGCCATGATCGGGCTGGTCTGGACCAACGACGCCCACGGCCTGGCCTACGACTACACCATCGACGCCGCGGCGAACCTGCTCGTTCCGCAGTTCGGCCCGGCGTACTGGGTGTGGGCCGCCGCCATGGTCGGCTACCTCTGTATCGGGATCTACGTCCTCCTCCAGCTCTCGCGCCGTCAGCGGGCCTTCCGACGGCAGGCCGCGATCCTCGTCGGAACGATCACGCTCGTCCTCTTCGGGGAGATGGTCTGGTGGCTCGGACTGGTGCCGATCGATCCGCTCCCGCTCACGAGCACGGTCAAAGTCGCCGGCTTTCTCTTCGGCGTCGCCCGGTTCGAGTTGCTCGACATCGTGCCCGTCGCTCGCCGTGAGATCATCGAGAACATGCGCGACGCCGTGTTCGTCGTGGACCGGCGGGGCTACGTCGTCGACGCCAACGACGCCGGCAAACGGCTCGTCGACGAGTCGGATCCGATCCGGCGGCCGATTAGCGAGGTGTTCGAGTCGGAGCAGTTACGGCAGGCCGCCGAGGGGGTCGACTCGGGCGAGAGCAGCGAGGTGACGATGACGGTCGCGGGAGAGCAACACCACTTCGACTTCCGCGTGGACCCGCTGTACGACAGCACCGGGGCCCGGGGCGGGCGCCTGCTCGTTCTCCGTGACGTCACCCCGCTGAAGCGCCGCGAGGAGGAGTTGTCGATCCTGAATCGGATCGTCCGCCACGACATCCGCAACGACATGGCGGTCATCGAGGGGCGGAGCGAACTGCTCGCGGACCACGTCGATCCGGCCGGCCGGGAACATCTGGAGAAGATCATGCAGAGCAGCGAACACGTGGTCGAACTCACGGAGAACGTGCGGACCCTGATGGCCTCCGTCCTGGCGGGCGAAACCATCGAGACGACGCCGACCGACGCGGTGGGAATCCTCGAGACACAGCTCTCGCAGGCGCGCGAGCGGTTCGACGACGCCGACTTCGAGCTCGACGGCGAGTTGCCCGACAGGTGTACCGTCGAGGCGAACGAGATGCTGTCGTCGGTGTTCACGAACCTGTTCAACAACGCCGTCCAGCACAACGACGAGGAAGCGTGCCGCGTGACCGTCGGCGTCGAGAAGACGAGCGAGGCGGTCCGCATCACCGTCGCGGACAACGGCCCGGGGATCCCACCGGACCGGCGCGAGGAGCTGTTCGGCCGCGGCGTCAAGGGACTCGACAGCCCCGGGACCGGCGTCGGCCTCTATCTCGTCGACACGCTCGTCGACCACTACGGCGGCTCGGTCTCAATCGGCGACAACGACCCCGAAGGGGCCGCGTTCACCGTCGAACTCCCGCTGGCGACCCCCCGGCAGACGACGCCCCAGCAGTGACACGCGACGGCGGTCGCCCCGGGACCGTCACGCGCCCGTGATACGACAGTCCACGTCGAACGAGCGGTCGCCGTCGGCGGAGCGCAGTCGCTCGTAGAGGCGTCGGAGCCCGGCCGCCTCGGTCGCGGGGAGGACGTGGAACTCGATTTCGCCGTCGCGGACGCCGACGCGGAACACGTCGCCGGTCTCGCCGTCGTGGACGAGATACAGCGGCATCGGCAGGTCGAACCAGTCCCCGTAGGTGTACGGCGCGTCAGCGAGGACCCGCTCGACGAGTGCCGTCAGCGTCTCGTCGTCCGTATCCGACTCCGGAGACAGCGTGAACACCGTCTCGCCCTCGTACTCGACGCCGCCCCCGCTGGGGTAGCGTCGCCGCGGGCGGGTCGGAATCTCGAACAACGGGTCGGGGTCGACAACCCGCTCGGCGCGCCCCGACCCGTCCGGCGTCGCCCCCTCGCCCTCTGCGTCGGTCATGGGCAGGTCTCACTCCCCCGTACGGCGTCGTCCCGTTTAAATACGAGGGCAGGAGCGGGGTGAGCGGACGGTTCGGGACGGGCTGGCCGCGTCAGGGGTCAACCGGGCAGCCGTCGATCTCGCCGCCGCGCATTCCGTCGGCCAACCAGTGGATAGAGAGGACGACGACGACGATTGCGACGAGCGAGAGTTCCCCGCCTTCCAGCGGGAGCAGCGTCACGAGCCCGGTCGCGCCGAAAAGGGAGAGGAGGCCGGCGAGGATAGCCGTCCCACAGGCTGCACAGCCTGCACCGAGCGTCCCGAGGACGAGGCCGGCGATCCCGCTTCCTCCCTCGCGGGCCGAGAGCCCGTGTTCCCGGAGGTGGTAGCAGACCAGCGCCACGTCGACGCCGATCAGCGCGGCGAGCACGAGCAGGAGCGTCCCGGTTATCGGCCCGTATATCGACCCGAGGAACGGGTACAACCCCAGCAGGACCGACAGCCGGTCGCCGAGGGGGAGCGGCCCGCCCAGCACCAGATCGATGATCGGCCGGCTGTTCTGTGTCGCGACGAACAGCGTCAGTCCAGCGCCCGCGGCGAGGACGGCCACGAGCGCGTAGGTCGGGACCCCGAGGACCAATCGTGCGGTGCGGCCCATCAGCCGCCAGTCCCGGGTGCGAGTGGGGAGGTTCGGTCGTCGCATCAGAGACCCAGTGCCGTCTCGATGTCCGAGAAACTCACACTCCCAGTGTATCGCGTCCGGTACTGGCCGTCACGGAAGAGCAGGACGGTCGGCGTCGCCGAAATGGACGCGGCCTCACCGGCGTCGAGGTCCGTCCCGACCGCGTCATCGACTGTCCCGTTCTCGGCGGCGGCGACGACGGCCTCGCCGTCGAGCTCCGTGTTCGCGTCGAGAAACTGCCTGGTCCGCGGGTACACCTGTTCACGGCCAGCTCCCCGGAAGTCGTCCTGTTGCGCGAAGTAGTGTGCCGCCAGCTGCCAGTGGGCGGCAGCGCTCTCGGCGTACACGGCTTCGAGGGCGCGTGCCGCCGGCTCGCCCCAGTCGTACACGACCGGATAGCCCCGGAAGACGAAGGCCGCGTCGCCGGGGTCGACGAGCTTCGACCGCACCTCCGGAACCGTGTTCTGCTCGAAGGTCCGGCAACGCGGGCAGGACGGGTCCTCGAAGGCGACGATGACGCCAGTCGCTTCCGACGGGGTCGGCCCGTGTCGAGGCTGTGCGTCCAGCCCGGCCGTCGCGGGGTGGTCCGCCAGTGACTGGCCGCCGTCGTCGTCGGTCGACGAACCGTCCCCGCCGAGCACGCCCGCACAGCCGGCGAGAGCGGCCGTAGTCGCGGTTCCAAGGCCGAACAGATAGTCGCGTCGCGTCGTCATAGGAGGGAGTGGACGAAGGAGCCCTAAAGTCGTTCTCCGAATTCGATGGGACCTCCGCACAAACTGTCTCTAGAATTCGGCCGTCGACGCCGCCTCAGTCGTGGTCCGTTCGCGTTCCGGGGTCGGTCCGGCCGTCGGCGGGTTCGTCGCTCCCGAGCGCACCGGCCCCGTCGTCGAGGGCCCGGCCGTCGGTCGCCTGATGGGCGTCCGCCCGTTCCGGGGCGTCACAGCGGTCGAGGTCGAGGTGGACGACGCTGCCCCAGTCGTCGTGGTCCTCGAAGCGGATCGTGCCGCCCGAGTCGCGCGTGATCCAGGCGACGAGCCAGAGACCGAGGCCGCTGGCGTGGTCCAGCGGGGTCTCGCTGCCCTGCTTGACGATACGGCGCTCCTTCTCCGGGATACCCGGGCCGTCGTCGGCGACGGTGACTCGCACCCGGTCGTCGTCGACGGAGAGTGAGACGGTGACGGTGGGGTCGGTCCCGTTGTGCTGGATGCTGTTCTCGACGAGGTTGCCAACGGCCGAGTCGATGAGTTCGGTCGCCTCGACCCACGCGTGGTCGGGGAAGTCCGCCTCGACCGTCGCCGACGGGTACCGGTCGCGGAACGTCTCGACTTGCGTGTCGAGCAGGGGGGCGAGATCGACCGCCCGGCGTTCGGTCTCGTGGGTCCCGAGGGTCTGTTCGATTTCGCGCGCCTTCTCGCTGAGGCCGTTCACTTCCTCGGCACGGTGCCGAATCGTATCGAGGCGGTCCCGCAGGTCCGGGTCGTCGATTTCGGCGGTCAGCAACTCGGCGTTCGCGAGGACGACGTGCATGCTGTTTCGCAGGTCGTGTCTGAGCGCCCGGTTGAGGACGGTGAGCCGTCGCTCGCGGCGATGGCGGTCGGAGATGTCACGGACGACGCCGACCGACCCGCGGAAGGTCCCCTCGTCGTCGGTCAGTAGCGCCACGTGATTCTCGGCGGGAATCGTCTCGCCGTCGGTGCGGTGCAGTTCCATCTCGTAGATGGCCTTCTCCCGGTCGTCGTCGGCGAGTAGTTGCTCGACGTATCGCTGGCCGGCCGCGACGTCCGCCTCGCTCATACCGATACTGACGTGTTCCCCGATGGCCTCGTCGGGGTTCCAGCCGGTGAGTTCCCGGCCGGCCTCGTTGATAGCGATGAACCGCCCCGCCTCGTCGATGGCGTAGACGAGGTCGGGGACGGCGTTGAGCATCTTCTCGTAGAGTTCAAGTTCCTGTTCACGCTCACGGCGGTCGGTGATGTCGCGGACGATGGCGAGGTCGCCGGTCGACCCCTGGTAGCTGACGAGGGACGTGTTCACCTCGACGGGGACCCGCTCGCCATCGGTCGTACACAGGTCGATCTCGTACCGTGCCGAGTCGGACTCGCCCCGGTAGCGTTGCCAGAACATCTCCTCGACGGTCTCCCGGTCCTCGTCGGCGACGAACCGGTGGACGCCCTGGCCGGTCAGTTCCTCGCGAGTCGCCCCGAGCATCTTCGCCATCTGTTCGTTACAGAACTGGATGCCGCCCTCGCTGGTGATGATGATGCCGTCGTTGGCCTCCTCGACCAGCGTCGAAAAGAGGCCCTCCTGTTCCTTCCGGTCGGAAACGTCCCGGACGATGCCCGCAGTGCCCTGGAACTCGCCGTCCTCGTCGGTCATCAGGGCGATGTGTGTCTCACACGGGACGCGCTCGCCGTCCGTTCGAATCACGTCCATCTCGAAGGTCGCGTGGTCGCGGTCGTCGGCGGCGAGCAACTCCCGGACGATCCGCTCGGTCTTTGCCACGTCCTCGTCGGGCACCTGGATGGCGGGGTGTTTCCCGATGAGGTCCTCGGCGGGATTGCCAGTCATCGACTCGTGAGCCTCGTTGGCGAACGTGAACCGGCCCTTCTCGTCGAAGGCGAACACGAGGTCGTCGACCGCCTCGACGATGGTCTCGTAGCGTTCGAGTTCGTCCGTCCGGTCCGCGGACACCTGTACGGCACCGGTATCGGCGCCCCCGGGACCACCGGTCGTCTCGGGGTCGGCATCGAGGGCCGCGGCGACCGCCCCCCGCAGGTCGTCGGGACCGGAGATGACCGAGACCGGCAGGTACTCCGTGACCCCCGCACGGACGGCGTCGCGGGCGAGTTCGTCGTCACTGGTCGCCGGCACGAAGACGACGGGGAGAGCGGGCCGTCGCTCACGGATGCGTTCACAGAGCGACAGGCCGCTCCCGTCCGGGAGGTCCGCGGCCGTTACGACGCAGTCGACACGGTCGAACGTGTCGCTGGCGGCCGCGACCGTTCCCACCCGTTCGACGGTCCAGTCGTCCGATTCCAGGCCTGCGGTCGAGGACTCTTCGACACCGACGACCAACACCACCCGACCCGACTCCATGTGAATTGCAACAGCCTTAGCGACTCCAGCACTAAAATCCGGTCCCCGTTTCGGCCAAACGTATCCGAGATGTGTCGTATCAGAGAGAGCAAGAGAGTCACTTGCTGATGACCGTGAAGTCGCGGTCGGCAAAGAGGACGGCATAGACGGGCGACAGCGACTCGAAAACGACACAGAGCGGGATCGAGATGACCATCGGGAGCCGGTTCCACCCGGAGAGGCGGAGTGCGCCGTACGCGTAGGTGCCGCCGTAGACGATGCCGGCGACGAACGGGGCCGCGCGGAACACGAGCGGGATGCCGAGTTCGCCGCTGGCCTGCCCGACGGCGAAAGCGATGGGGCCGGCCAGCAGGGCGACGGTCCAGGAGAGCAGGCGGACCCCGGTGACGAGCTTCGTGACCGGCGAGGTCGTCCGGAGGAGGTTCCAGGTCCCGATGAACCAGCGCGAGCGCTGTTGGAGGAGGTCGCGGACGCTGTGGGGCGAGAGGATGGAGACGTGAGTGCCGGACTGCCAGGTCGGGATGCCGTGTTTGATGAGTTCGGCGGCGAAGGCGTAGTCCTCGACGATGGACTCGCGGTCGAAGCCAACCTCGACCAGGACCTCGCCTTTCGCCGTCAGCAGTTCGCCGTGAAAGCCGATGTAGGGCCGCTTGAACAGGCCCGTGAAGGCCCGGAAGACGGTCAGGTCGTCGAGCAGGCGGATGTGGTCCATGACGAACGTGAGCGAGGAGTCGCCCTTCCGCGGCGTGAGCACGGAGTTCATCGCCCCGTAGCCGCGGGCCTCGTAGTAGGGAATCTCGTAGAGGAACTGGTCGTCGAGGACGAGGTTGTCGTCGTCGATGAAGGAGTACCAGCCCTCGGGGTTCTCCGAGACGACGGTTTCGATGAAGTACTGGATGGCACGCCCCTTGGCGACGGCATCACAGTCGTAGTCGTCGGGAACGACGAGCGTCTTCACGCCCTCGTAGCCGACCAGTTCGTCCTCCAGGTCCGCCCCTTCGTCGGTGAGGACGTAGATCTCGTACTCCTCGAAGAGGTTCTTGTGGTGTTCGAGACACGTGAGAAGCGAGTCTCGGACGTCCTCCGACCCGATGGTCGGGATAGCGAAGGTCACGTCTTCGGCACGTTCGTCGGCGGTCTTCGGGCGGTAGAAGACGTACGCGACGAACCCGAGGACGAAATAGCTCAGCAGGACGGTACCGACGAGGATGCCGACGTAGATGACGGGCTCGGTTAGCATCTGTGGGGACTGTTACTCGTCAGGAACATCTCACACATATTAACGCTCTTGATTCTCGGTCGAGAATCGTGATGATATGTCTCACAGTTCGCCTCCGGAGCCGAGTCGTCCCGTCTTCGTCGTCCGGTCTCGGAGGAAACGCGCGTGTCAACATTTTGCAAGGGAGCCGCTCTCGTGACCCCAGTAACTCCTGCTGAGACGGGCATCTGTCGGACAGGTGACTGACGAGCGACTGACGCGGGTGCACACCGACCGACGCGGCCACGTCGTCGGTGACGGGACCGCGCCGCCGGCGTCGGAACCGGCAAGATGATACCCCAGGCGGGAACCGCACGACGGTCTTGAAGGGGCTCCAGGGTTTTCGTCCGATCATGGGCTATCACCACCTCGACCCGGAGGAGATGTCGCCGTCGCCGGACCACCCGTGTGACCGCCGGTCGTTCGCCGAGGCTGCGGACCTCGCACAGCTCGCGGCGGCGGTCTACGAACTCGCGCCCGGCGAGCAACTGTCGACGACGTATCACTACCACGAACGGCGGGAGGAGTTGTTCTACGTCCTGGCCGGCGAACTGCACGTCGAGACGCCCGAGGGGACGTCCGTCGTCGGTGCCGACGAAACGTTCGTCGTCGAACCGGAGAGCCCGATCCGACCCCACAACCCCGACGGGGCCGACGGCCCTGCCCGGGTGCTCGGCGTCGGTGCACCGAAGTTCGACATCGGCCGCCAGTACGACCCCGACAGCGAATGAACGGGCCGGCGGAAAACGGCGGGCACGTGCAAACCGACTTCGGATTGTCGGGCGTTTACGACCGCTTTTGAGGACAGGGCGTTTTGGGGGCGACGATGAGTGAACGCGACTCCGACGGGGCCGAGCGCGGGACGGCCGACGACGAGACTGACGCCGGCGACGAACTGGCCTGGGAGACGCTGTACGGCGAGACGGCGTACATCTGCCCGGGGTTCGACGTGCAACGCGAGCAGATCCGCCTCCCCGACGGCACCGAGAGCGACTTCGACTACCTCTCGGATAGCGCCAGCGTCGTCGTCGTCCCGGTCACGGCCGACGGCGAGGTCGTCGTCATCGAGGAGTGGCGCCAGGCGGTCAAGCGCGTCAACCGCGGCCTCCCCGCCGGCGGCCTCGAAGGCGACGACGCGGACCTCGAAGCCGCGGCCCGCCGCGAACTCGAGGAGGAGACGGGCTACGTCGCCGGCGAGGTCGATCACCTGACCACCGTCGAGCCCGCGAACGGCATCGCCGACGCCGTCTTCCACTACTTCGCCGCCTACGACTGTGAACCGACCGGCGAGCAGGACCTCGACGACAACGAGAGCATCCGCGTCGACACGACCACCCTCGACGACCTCCTCGACGCCGTCGAGACCGGCGACCTCCGCGACGGCCGCACCGCGCTGGGCGTGCTCTACTATCACGCGTTCGCCTGATCCCGCCCCCTGACGACGGCCCGACCACCGATCGTGTCGCGACCGCCCCGCGACCGACACTCCCCCATCCCCTATCGTTCATTTCTGTATCTCTGTCGGTTGATTTATTATGGTGTAAACGAGTATCGTTCGTACCACGGGGGATGCGGTATGCTAGAGGGGAACATCTTCGCGTCAGGCGGTCACGGATCGAGCAGCAGCAAACGGTGGGCGATCTTCCTGCTGACTGTCGTCGGACTCGTCGTCGCCGCACTGGCGACGGGCGGCATCGGCGGCGTCGTCGATAGCGTCGCGGGCGGGTCCGACATCGGCGCCACGAGCGGCGGCGGGACGGCTGGTTGGGGCGGGGCCGGGTCCGGTTCGGCCGGATTCTCCGGAATGGGCGCCGCCTTCGTCTTCCTGCTCGTCGGGATGCTGGTCGTGATTCTCAGAATGTAACGGGCAGTTAGCACGCTCCCGTCCAGCGATTGGTTTATTGACTTTTCCTATTCGGATTAGCTTGCTGTTTGGTTCAACCAAACTATCTAGATAGCAATTACATGTGACTTACTTCAGTAATCAACGGCGATGAGCGCGGAAACGATACCGAAGACGAGTGATTGGACGTCGTCTCTCCGGGGTGGAGGGATCGGAATTATTAGTTCACAGGCACTTACACGAGCCGCAGTGGTCGCGGTTGCCGTCGTCCTCGCGGCGATGGCGCTGACCGGGACGGCGAGCGCGGCGCCCGCGGACGGGGCGGCCGTGCAGGAGGAACCGATCCCACCGGAGGAGTGTCGGCACGAATTTAGAACGTCCTTCGGCGGATTCGGGTCCGAATCCGTCGACCACTGTGAGGAGCGGCCGGTGCCCGAACCCGACGAACCGTCGGACAGCGGCGACGGAACACCGCCCGAAGTGATCTCATTCACCGCGACGTACGACGAGGCGTCGAGTGACGTGGTCGTGACGGTCGAGTTCGACGAACAGCTCGGCGGCGGTGACGTCATCCTCACCGACGAGGACGGCGACCGGATCGGCCGGAACCGGTTGACCGACGACGTGGGCGCGGCCGGGCACGTCTACGACACCGCGTTCGCGGTCCCGGCCGACGAGGCCGGGACCTACACGGCGGTACTGGCAGAGGCCGACGACCGGAGCAACAACCAGGTCGAAAATCCCGAGCAGTACAGCGACACGGCCTCTGTGACGGTCGAGACGCCGACCGCCACGCCCACGCCGACGCCGACCGCGACTCCCGAACCGACGGCGACTCCGACGCCGACCGCCACGCCCACGCCGACCGCAACGACGGCGGTTCCGACTGACGACACCGACGCGGTCGAGGCCCCGGACGGTGAGGCCGAGGTGGAGGCGAACGTCGACGGGGGCACGACGACGACCCAGCCAGCGACGGAGACGGCCGCCGCGAGCGGGGCGGTCGACACCGCCGCCGACCAGGGTGCACAGGCCGCGGCGGAACCGAGTCCGACGGAGAGTGGCCCGAGCGGGCCCGCCCAGCAGGCGATGCCGGTCCTGCTGATCGCGCTCCTGCTCGCCATCGTCCTCGGGTTCGTGTTCCTGCGCGAGTGAGGCCGCGGCCCAGCGGCGACCGAGCGGAACGCTTAGGCCCGGGCCGTGGCAACCGGGGAGCAATGGGCGAGCATTTCGAGGTCCGCGACTACGACGCCGCGGGCCGACTCGGCGAGCTGACGGTCCCCCGTGCGGGCGTGACGGTCGAGACGCCGGCCCTCATGCCGGTCGTCAATCCACACCTGCGGACCGTCGAACCCGCGCGGATGGCCGCGGAGTTCGGCGCCGAGATACTCATCACCAACAGCTACGTCCTCTACGGCTCCGAGGACTACCGCGAGCGGGCGCTCGAGGAGGGGTTGCACGACCTCTACGACTTCGAGGGGGCCATCGTCACCGACTCCGGCTCCTTCCAGCTCGCCGAGTACGGCGAGATCGACGTCGACACGCGTGAGATCGTGGGGTTCCAGCACGACATCGGCGCCGACGTGGGGACGCCCGTCGACATCCCGACGCCCCCCGACGTCGACCGCGAGCGCGCGGAGCGGGAGCTGGCGACCACACAGGACCGCATCGAACTGGCCGCGGGCCTCGAGACGGGCGAGATGTTACTCAACGCTCCGGTCCAGGGGGCGACGTTCCCCGACCTCCGCGAACGCGCGGCCCGGGATGCCTTCGACACGGGACTGGACGTGTTCCCAATCGGCGCGGTCGTGCCGCTGTTGAACGACTACCGCTTCGCGGACGTGGTCGAGGTCGTCACGGCGGCGAAACGGGGGCTGGGCGCGGATGCGCCGGTCCACCTGTTCGGCGCGGGTCACCCCATGATGTTTGCGCTGGCCGTCGCCCTGGGCTGTGACCTGTTCGACTCGGCCGCCTACGCGCTCTACGCCCGCGACGACCGCTACCTCACGGTGCGGGGCACCGAACACCTCGACGACCTCGACTACTTCCCCTGCTCCTGTCCGGTCTGTGCCGACCTGACGCCCGCCGAACTCGAGAGGGAACCGGACGGCGAGCGCGAGCGGCTGCTGGCCGAGCACAACCTCCACGTCACGTTCGAGGAGATGCGGACGGTCAAGCAGGCGCTCAGGCGAGGGGACCTGCTCGAACTCGTCGAGACGCGGGCGCGTGGCCACCCGGCGATGCTCGACGGGCTCCGAGCGATGGGCGACCACACCCGCCAACTGGAGGCGACCGACCCCGTCTCGAAGGACGCCTTCTTCTACCTCTCCGCGGAGAGCGCGGACCGCCCGGAGGTCCTGCGCCACCACGACCGACTGGCCCGGCTCACCCCCGAGGGCGACGACGTGTTGCTGACCCAGTGGGGCCCCTCGGACGCCTACGACGAGTCCTGGCGCGTCCAGCCGCCTTTCGGCCCGTTCCCGCGGGACCTCTCGGACGCCTACCCGCTGAACGCCGAGGTACCGGAGAAACTCGACCGGCGCGCATACGAGCGGGCCGCCGACGGCGTGGCGCGACTGGTCGACAACAATCCCGAGGTCTCGTTCACGCTCGTCCACGACGGCTGGCCGGCGTCGGCCCTCGACCGGGTGCCGGACGCGGTGGAGTGCCGGGACGCGAGCGGCGAGTACGAGACGCCGGGCGAGTCGGCGGCGGGCGATACGGACGGGGCCACCGACGGGGGAGAATCGGACCGCGGCGAGGCTGCCGGAGACGGGTCGTCGAGCGAGTGACGATGGATCGACGAACCCTGTTTTACGGCTCGTTCGCCGTCTACAGCGCGGTCTTTCTGGTCGACTCCATCCTCGCGGCACTGCGCGGAGAAGTCACGCTCCCGGTCGTCGGAACCGCCATCGCTTCGGTGTTCGTCCTCGGGGCGAGCGTCTACGCCCTCGTGACTCCAGAGCGGGACAGCGCGATCGCCGACTCCCGGGTAACGTACCTCTTCGTGGCCCTCGCAGCAGTGGTCGTCGCCATCACCGTCAGCGGCTGGCGCTGAGCGACGGGCGAGCGGCGTATCGACTCGCGTTATACCCCCCAAAAGCTAATTCCCCGGCACGAGTTGACGTGCCATGAGCGAGCCAGTCCCGGTCGACCCGCTCGCACACGACGCCGACGAGGCCGTGCGCGTGCTCCACGTCGACGACCAGAAGGCGCTCCGGGAGCTGGCGGCGGACGCGCTCGAAGCGGCGGACGACGCACTGGCGGTCCACACGGCCGCGAGCGCTACGGCGGGTCTGGACGTGCTGGACGCGAAGCCGATCCACTGTATCGTCAGCGACTACGAAATGCCGGGCATGGACGGGCTGGAGTTCCTCGCGGCCGTCCGAGAACGCGACGCGGACGTCCCTTTCATCCTCTTTACCGGCCATGGGAGTGAGGAGATCGCGAGCGAGGCGATCTCGGCGGGAGTGACGGACTACCTCCAGAAGGAGACGGGGACCGAACAGTACACCGTCCTGGCAAACAGGATCGAGAACGCGGTCGCGCAGTACCGGAGCGGAAAGCGACTCGACGAACTGCGGCAGGGCTACCGGACGCTCATCGAGCGGTCGACGGACCTCATCACGGTCCTCGACGCGGACCAGACGGTGCGGTACCAGAGCCCGGCGCTGAAGAAGCTTCTGGGCCACGACCAGCAGGTCGTCGTCGGGACGACCGCGAGCGAGTACCTCCACCCCGACGACCGCGCGGACGTGGTCGCGGCGTTCGAGGCCGTCGTCGATGACCCCGACCGGGAACTCGCGACCGTCGAACACCGCGTCAAGGCCGCCGACGGCGACTGGCACTGGTTCGAGTCGATCGTCAGTGACCGGATCGACACGCCCATCGAGGGATACGTCGTCAACTCCCGGGACGTGACCGAGCGCAAGGAGCGCGAGCGGGAACTCAAACGACAGAACGACCTCTTCAGCAAGACACAGAACATCGCGAGCGTCGGCGCCTGGGAGTACGACCTCGGCACTGACAGGAGCTGGCTCTCCTCGGAGGCGAAGCGGATTCTCGGCATCGGGCTGGACGAGGACCCGACGCCGGAGGAGACCCTGGACATCTACCACCCCGAAGACCGCGAGACGATGCGTCGGCTGTACCAGCGGGCACTCGACGAGGGCGAACCGTACGAGACGCAGGTCAGAGTGGTCGTCGACGGCGAACAGCGCTGGGTCCGAGTCGGCGGGGAACCGCAGTACGAGGACGGCGACCTCGTTCGGTTGCGAGGCGCGATTCAGGACATCACCGACGAGTACGAGAGCCGTGAGGCGCTCCGCCAGGAGCGGGACCGGTTCTCGGCGCTGTTCGAGAACTTCCCGGAGGCGACGGTCGCCTACGAGTACGTCGACGGCGAACCGATAATCAAGGACGTCAACGAGGCCTTCGTGGTGACGTTCGGCCACGACGCCGAGCGGGCGGTCGGCGAGAGCATCAACGACCTCATCGTCCCGGCGGAGAAACGCGACGAGGCCGAACGGCTCGACGAACTGGTGCAGGCCGGCGAGGCGCTCGACGCCGAAATCCGACGGGAGACGACCGACGGCGTGCGCGACCTCTGGATCAGGAGCATCACCGTCGAGGACGACGATGAGTTCGACGGGATCGCGGTCTACGTCGACGTGACTGAGCGCCGCGATCGCGAGCGGGAACTGGCACGGAAGAACGAACGGCTCGACGAGTTCGCCAGCGTCGTCTCCCACGACCTCCGCAATCCGCTGTCGGTCGCGAACACCCGACTCGAGATGGGGCGTGCGGGGGACGACGACGAGCATCTGGCCGCCGTCGCGGACGCGCTCGACCGGATGGAACGGCTCATCGACGACCTGCTCGCCCTCGCTCGGCAGGGTCGGGACATCGAGGCGACCGAGACGGTCTCCCTCGACTCGGTCGTCGACGGCGCCTGGGCGAGCGTCACGACCGCCGACGCGGCCCTGGTAAACCGCCTCGACCTCCGAGTTCGGGGCGACCGGACCCGGCTGGAACAGGCCTTCCAGAACCTCTTTCGCAACGCGGTCCAGCACGCCGGCGACGAGGCGACGGTCGAGGTCGCCCCCCTGGCTGACGGCGCGGGGTTCTACGTCGCGGACGACGGCCCGGGCATCCCGACCGCGGAACGCGACCGCGTCTTCGAGCCGGGTTTCTCGACGCGGCAGGAGGGGACTGGATTCGGCCTGAATATCGTCCGGGAGGTGTTCCGCGCCCACGGCTGGACGGTGACGGCGACCGGCGGCGAGGACGGCGGCGCCCGCTTCGAGGTCCGCGGCCTCGCCCCCATCGGGACCGGTGAGAAGGAAAGATAGTTCCCCACGCCACTCGGACGGGGAGCCATGACCGACTACTTCGAGGTCCACGAGCGCGACGGGGCCGCCCGGTTGGGCGAACTCCGCCTCGCGGACCCCCTCACCACGCCCGCGCTGGGGGACGACACCGTTTCGGACGCGGGCAGCCTCTGGCCCGACGACCGCGACGTGCCCGAGGGCGACGAGGCGACGCTGACCGTCCTGCCCCACCGCGGCCTCCCGGCGGGGACGCCCGACGAGGTGGCCGACGCCTTCGCGGTCGAGTACCCCGACGTGGACTATCCGAGCGCCGCCGTCGTCTCCCCGGACACCGCCACGGACCACGGCACCGACGCGTACGTCCTCGCCAACGCCGCCGGCTACGTCGGCCACGCCGCCGCGTTCGTCGACGCCGTCCTCGAGACGCGCCGGGCCGTCCCCGCCGACACCGCCCTCTATCTCCCGGGCGTCGCCACGCCCGCGAACGTCGCCACGCTCGTCTACGCCGGCGTCGACCTCGTGGACACCGACCGCGCCGTCGTCCGCGGCACCCAGGGCTTCTACCAGACGACCGACGACGAGTACTTCCTCGAGGACCTCGACGAACTCCCCTGTGCCTGCCCCGCCTGCCAGGTCCCCCGCGAGGAGTTCGACCGCGAGGCCTGTGCCGACCACAACGTCAACGCCCTCGAAGCCGAACTCCGGCGGGTCCGGCGTCGGATTCGCGACGGCCGCCTCCGCGATTACGTCGAGGGGCAGGCCCGCCACGACCAGTGGCTCACGGCGACCTTCCGCCGCCTCGACCAGGAGTACGCCTACGTCGAGGAGCGCACGCCGGTCCTCCGGAGCGCCGAGATCACGGCTGCGACCGACGACACCATCCGTCGCGCCGAGATCCAGCGCTTCGCCGAGCGGGTCACGACGCGCTACCGCAACCGCTTCTCGAATCCGCTGGTACTCGTGCCCTGCTCGGCGGCCAAACCGTACAGCGAGTCCCAGAGCCACCGCCAGTACCACGAGGCCATCGGCTGGCGCGGCCACGTCGTCTCGATGACCTCGCCCATCGGCGTCGTCCCGCAGGAACTCGAGACCACCTACCCCGCCCAGCACTACGACTCCGTGGTCACCGGCGAGTGGAGCGCCACCGAAATCGAGTTCGTCAGCGACGTGCTCGAAGCCTACCTCCGCCGGAACGACTACCCGAAAGTCGTCGCACACGTCCCCCCCGAGGGCTACCGCGAGATCGTCGAGCGCGCCACCGCTGACCTCGGCGTCGACCCCGTCTTCACCGTCGAGGACCACCCGACGACGGCGGACTCGCTGGCCGCGCTCGCGGGCGAGCTGGAGGGCGAACTGAAGTACCCCAAGCGCGAGCGCGAGCACAACACGGTCCGGGCCATCGCTGACTACCAGTTCGGCGCGGGCGAGTGGGCCGGCGAGCGCGCGGACGGCCGCGGTGCCGGCGACGAACTGTTCGACGACATCCGGACGGAGGCGCGCTACCCGAAACTCCGCGTGACCGACGCCGACGGCGAGCAACTGGCGGCGATGGTCCCCCAGTACGGGGCCCTCTCGCTGACGCTCGCCGGCGGTCGCCGCTGGGTGGACAGCGACGTGCCGACCAGAACCGTCGAAATCGACGACTTCGTGCCCCACGGGAGCGTCCTCGCGCCGGGCGTCGTCGACGCCAGCGAGTCGATCCGACCGGGCGACGAGATCGTCGTCGAGGGGCCGTCGGCGTTCGGCGTCGGCCGGGCCGCGATGAGCGGGCCGGAGATGGTCGAGTCGACCCGCGGCATCGCGAGCGAGGTCCGCCACGTCGAGGAGCGGTAAGAAGGCCGAATACGGGGCCACTCGCGACCGATATCAGGTGATTCGGTCGGTTACGCGGGGGGCAGGTCCTCCCAGAGGACGCCGAGCGCGTAGCCACCCGCGCCGACGAAGAGGCCGCCGAGCAGGAGCAACTGGGGGGATGGAGGCGACGGGCACGAGGCCGAGCACGATCCGACCCCCGAGGCCGGTCGTCTCCGCCCGCTGGGCGACGGCCCCGAGGACGGCGAGGCCGAGTCCGAGTCCCGCGACCGGGAGCAACTCCCGAGACTCGAATCCGGTAACGGTACGATTGTCGGTCGTCATGTCAGGGAATCCGGTCGTTGGCGTATGAAGCTCTGGAGGCCGTTGCCCGCGGGCGGACCGCCGGGGGTCGAACTGCCGGGAGGTTTATACTCGGGCCGCCCCAGGCGGGGACATGGACGACGTGACGCTCACGATCCCGGCACCGATCCTCGACTCCCTCCCGGACGACGGCGGGGCGGCCGCCAAGGACATGGAACGGGCCGTCGAGGGCTGGGAGGACCGCATCAACCGCGCAATCGAGGCAGCCGACGACGAGAACGAGGCCGCGGGGTACGTCCTCGACGCCATCGAGGAGATGGACGACCGACTGGAAGAGTACGACGAGTTCGTCCCCGAACTCCGGGCCTGGGGACAGTCGCCCATCTACGCCATCGCCTGGCGGAACCTCATGGCCGACATGATCGGGCAACTGTCCGACCACGACGACCTGGCCGACCGACTGGACCGCGAACGCACCCACCGCGTCGTCGACGACGGCATCCGCCTCAGCGACCTGCACTGACGCCCGTCGTGGAATCCGCCACGGATTTAAGCCACTCGCACGCCTGTGGGTGGGTATGCGTCTCGAACTGAAGTTCTTCGCGACATTTCGTGCTATCGTCGGTCAGAAGCTCGTCGAGCGGGAGTTTTCGGACGCCTCGACGGTCGGCGACGTCCTCGCGGCCCTCGAAGGCGAGTACCCGGACATGGAGGACCGCCTGCTCGACGAGGACGGCGAAATCCGCGAACAGCTCTCGATACTGAAGAACGGTCGCGGCGTCATCCACATGGACGGGGCGGCGACACCGATGGAAGATGGCGACACGCTCGCGGTCTTCCCGCCGGTCGCGGGCGGGGCCGAGGACGCGTCGAGCGACACCGGGGAGGACGGCCACGACCGGCGGGAACGTTCCTTCCGTGGCATCTCGAAACGGCTCGCGGTCCACTATCTGGAGAACCTCGGCGGCGAACTCGTCGCCGGGGAGCAGGAGGGGAGCGAGGAGGCCCGCGTCGCCGCCGACGACTGGACGGCGACCCTCTCCGCCGGGAAGGTCGACATCGCCGGCGGGACGATGCAACTCACGGAGGTCTCCATCGCCTTCGAGGGCGAGCCCGCGGCACTCGACCCGCTGATCGAGCAGTTCGCCCAGAAGGCGATGCGCGCGGGCGGCTGATGGCGGGCGAGCCCATCGACGGGCAGATACTCCTGCTGACGGCGGCGAAAGCCAGCGTCGGCCCACAGCGGTTGCCCGACCTCGTCGACCTCGTCCAGGCCGACCTCGAACCGCGGTTCGACGACTACGCCCGCCAGTACGAGGTCGCCTTCGAGGACGCCGACGCCGCCGCTTTCTTCGTCCCCGACGACCACTGGGAGACGATCGGTGACCGGCTCGGGTTCGACCGCCGCGAGACCGACGCCGTGCGGCGGGCACACCACGAACAGTTGACCCGGCGTGGCCGCCGCGACGACCGCCTCTCGGAGTTCGAGACCGCCCTCGAAATCAGGGACTGCGTCCTGATCGGCCGCCCCGCGTGACTACGCGAGGAAGGCGAGCAGTTCCTCGTTGACCGCCTCGCGGGCGTCACACTGCACCCAGTGGCTCGCCTCGGGGAACCGCTCGACCCGGATGTCGGGCACCCACTCGTCGAGCCCCTCGGAGATGCCGACGCCGAGCGCGTCGTCCTGTTCGCCCCACAGAAGCAAGGTCGGGACGGTGATCTCCTCGGTGCCGGGGAGATCGAAGAAGCGGCCGACGACCGGGAGGGCGTTTTTCGCCATCGGGCGGGCGATGGACCGGAAGTACGCCCGGTAGTAGTTGATCGCGGCGCGTGCGGCGCCCGGCTGGCTGAAGGCGTCACGGTACCGCTGGATGTCGTCCTCGGTGAACGCGGACGGGTCGGTGGGCTGGCCGCGGAACGCCTCGGCGATGGCGCGGCTGTCATCCATCGTCGACAGCGTCTCGGGCAGCCACGGGAGCTGGAAGAAGAGCACGTACCAGGACCGCTTGAGTTGGGCGAGGTCGAACTCCCGGGCGAAGGCGGCGGGGTGGGGCGCGTTCATCACGACGAGGCGGTCGATAACCTCGGGGTGGAACATCCCCAGTGCCCACGAGATGGCGCCGCCCCAGTCGTGGGCGACGACGTGGGCCTGTGGCCCGTCATCGCCGCGGTCGCCGTAGCGATGGATCAGGCCGACCACGTCGCCGATCAGTTCCTCGACGGCGTAGGCGTCGACCCCCTGTGGCTTCTCGGAGGTGTTGTACCCCCGGAGATCGGGTGCGACGACGGAGTAGCCGGCGTCGACGAGCGCGGGGATCTGGTAGCGCCAGGAGTACCAGAACTCGGGGAAGCCGTGCAGGAGGACGACTGTGTCGCCGTCCTCGGGGCCGGCAGTCACACAGTGGAGCCGGACCCCGTTGACGACGACGTCCTCGTGAGTGAGGGCGACATCGGCGAGTGGCTCGGACATACCGGTGAGGCGACCGGGCCGGAAATGAGGCTGTCGGTCCAGCGTGGCTCGCTCACGGTCGTCATAGTCCCAACGGATAACAACCGTTCCGATACGTTCGGCGGGGCGACGAACCGTATCGCGGACCGTATCGTGCGCACGGCCGTGCGCCCGGTTGTGTCCCCGGCAGCATCGAGCGTCATACAAAGGGTCTTAGGGCAGGGGCTCGCTACGGCGGGTAGAGTGACGAGGCCGCGGGCGGTCACGGACCCCCGACCGCCGGCGCGGGCATCACGAACTACACATGAACGGACGGACCACTGCGATCGGTTTGGCGGTGTTGCTGAGTGTCTCGGTGTTCGCGGGCGTCGGGCTGGCGAACACGCAGGAGCAGCCGACGGTCTCGGCCGGGTCGGATCAGGTGTCCGCCGGGTCGGCGGCCAGCGTCGGGATCGAACTCGACGAGGCCCCGGACGGGCTCCAGGAGTACCAGGTCACGATCGAACTGGAGAACCCACGGGTCGCGAACATCACCGGCGCACAGCCGGGCCAGATCCGCGGCGAAGGGTTCAGCGTCGTCTCGCAGACGTCGAGTTCGATCACGCTCCGCGGGGCCGACTTCGGGAACCGGGTCGGGCCGGGCGACCGCCGGGTCGATCTCGGGACGGTGTTCATGAACGACACCTACGGAGGCGACTCGGAGATCAGCGTGACCGTCGACGGCTTCCGCGACGACAACAGCAACGGGACCAGCCCCACCGCATCGAGCGGCGAACTGATCGTCAGCGGCGGCACGCCGCGCCCGACCGCGACGGCGACGGCGACGCCGACACCGGAACCCACCACGACGACGCCGGCACCGACGACTACCACGCCGGCGCCGACGACGACCGACGACTCGGCGACGCCGACCGACACGACCGTCGCCCCCGAAACCGGCTCGAACGACGACGGCTCGGCGCCGAGCGGCAACACCATCCCGCCGGCGGACGGCTCTGACGGCAGCAACGACGACGGTGGCGACGGCAGCGACGACACGCCGACCGCGACCGACACCTCCTCCTCGGGCGGCCCCGGCTTCACCGCCGGCCTGGCACTGCTCGCAGTCGCCGGCCTGGCGCTGCTCGCCCGGCGGCGAGCCTGATCGGTTCGCGTTTTCACACGGAGTGTCGACCCCTGCGGCTTCCGGTTGCGAAGCGCCGAGTCCGCCGGCCACAAAAAGAAACGGTGAGTGTCGGTCTTAGTCGTCGCTCGGCGCGGCGGCGCCGCCTTCGTCGGCGGAGACGCCGGTTCCGGGCCCGACGTCGATGCCGAGTTCGTCGAGTTTCTCGTCGGGAACGACGCCGTCGACCCAGCCGCGGACCTCGTAGTACTCTTCGAGCATCTGGTCGAGCTCGCAGAGTTCGCCCTCGCTGGCGCCCTGGCCGGGGATTGCCCCGTCGGCGCCCTCGACGAAGCGGTCCGGGAGGGTGTCGTCCTCGCCGTCGAAGCCGGCGAGGTTGTTGTAGTACCGCTCCAGGTTGTAGACGCGCTCGCCGGCCTGCATGAGTTCCTCCTCGGAGACGTCCAGCCCAGTCATGCCGTTGTACTGGAGGACGTACTCCTCGATGCCTTCCGCGAAGGCGTTGAACTTGCAGATGTCGAAGCTATCCGAGATGGCGTGCATGTCCTGGAACGTGGCACACAGTTCGCCCTTGCCGCGCCATTCGTAGGGGTCGACTTCCTCGGGGATACCCAGAATCTCGGCCGCAGGGGTGTAGCCCCGCAGGTGGCAGGCCCCGCGGTTCGAGGTGGCGTAGCCGATGCCCATCCCCTTCATACAGCGCGGGTCGTAGGCGGCCATCGTCTGGCCCTTGACCGCGAGGGAGTTGTCGTGGGCGTCGAACTCCTCGGCGAGGTGATTCGGGCCCTCGGCGAGGTGGTCCGCGAGGTCGCCCTCGCGATGGCCGATCTTCTCGATGAGGTCGATCATCTCCTCGGAGTCGCCCCACTCGATGCCGTCGCCCAGCCCGTCGAATTTGCCCTGTTCGGTCATCTCCATCGCCATCGCGATGGTGTTGCCCGTGTCGATGGTGTCAATCCCGAGGTCGTTACACTTGTCCAGCATGACCGCGATGCGGTCGCGGTCGTCGTGGCCGGAGTTGGGTCCCAGCGCCCACGCGGACTCGTACTCGTAGGACTCCATCCGGACGTTCATCTCCTCGCCTTTGTGCATCGCCTGCACTTCCACTTCCTTCTTGCAGGCGACCGGACAGGAGTGACAGGTCGGCTCGTCGACGAGGATGTTCTCCCGGACGTTCTCGCCGGATACCTTCTCGGCGTCGATGATCCGCTCGCCATCACCCTCGGCGTCGGACATCGCCTCCGTCGAGGTGTACTTGCCGTTTTTCGTGGGTAGACCGTCCATCTCCTCGGTGACGTTGTGCAGGACGTTCGTCCCGTACATCGACAGCCCGCCCTCGTTGGGCGCGGTCACGTCGGACTCCTGGATGGTCTGCATGGCCTGCTTGTGGCCCTCCATGAACGTCTCCTTGTCCGCGGGCTGGGGCATCTTCGTCCCCGATTTCACGACGACGGCCTTCAGGTTCTTGCTGCCCATGACACAGCCGGTACCGCCCCGGCCGGAGGCGCGGTCGTCCTCGTTGACGATACACGAGTACTTGACCTCGTTCTCGCCGGCCTGCCCGATGCCCATGAAGGAGAGGTTCTTGCCGTAGGACCCCTCGACCTCGTCCTCGACGATCTCACGGGTCTCGTGGACGCCTTTCCCCCAGAGGTGGGAGGCGTCCCGCAGTTCGACCTCGCCGTCCTCGACGTACGCGTAGACCGGATCGTCGGCCTGGCCGACGAAGTTCAGCGCGTCGAAGCCGGCCCACTTCAGCCGGGCCCCTGACCACCCGCCGTGGTGGGAGTCCGTGACCTGCCCGGCGATGGGAGATTTCGTGCAGACGGCGATCCGGCCGCTCATCGTGGTCTGAGTTCCCGTGAGCGGTCCGTTCGCGAACGAAAGGAGGTTGTCCGGTCCCAGCGGGTCCACGTCCGGCCCCTGGTCGAAGACGTACTTGACACCCAGCCCACGTGCCCCGATGTACTTCTTCGCGTCCTCGTCGTCAATACCCTCGTACTGTACGTCGCCCGCGCTCAAATCCACGCGCGCAACGTGATCCTGAAAGCCTCCAAGTTCTGTCATAGTTTAACGTGCCATACTTACATACGGACTGTACCCTGTTAATCGTTGTCTGACGGCAGTAACCAGGAACGGTTACGTCTCCGCCGGTGACACAGTTCGGGAAACTATCATCCGTTCATGAATATGAATGGCCTCTCTGCTCCGGCCATATATACGTACCCAGTCGCCTTCCGTCGGTTTCGCTCGTGAGCAGGAAAGACATAGGTGGCTCGCGGCGACAGTCGCGGTATGGGACGCGTTCGGGTGCCGCTGGCGCCGTCGAACGTCCGCTGGGTCGCCGTCGCCGCCGTGGCCGGGGTAATCCTCGCGGCGTCGGTGGCGCGGCCGACCGGTGTCGAGCCCGTGGCGGGGCCGTTCGGTCTCGTCGGCGCCGACAAGTACCTGCACGGCTCCGGATACGCGGTGCTGGCGCTGGCGCTCGCGTACGCGCTGGCCGAGCGAGAGGCGGGCCGGGTCGCCGTCTTCGCCTTCCTCGCGGCCACCGTGTTCGGCGTCGGCGTCGAACTCGTGCAGCTACCGCTCGCCTACCGGACGTTTAGCCTCTGGGACGCGGTGGCGAACGCGACGGGCGCGGCGGTGGTGGCCGTCTGCTGGCGGCCGCTACGGGAGCGGGTGCGGTTCGGTCCGGTAGCGGCCGAAACCGGGGCCGGTTCGTGACGGTGGGCCTATACTCCTCGAACGGGTACGGAGGTGTAATGAGCAAGCCGAGCCCCGAAGTCTACGAGCAGGGGAAGGGCATGGACGCCCACAACCAGGCGATGCGGGAGATCCGCTCCCGGAAGGACGAGACCTACGACCCGCGCGAGCCCACCCGCGTCTGGATCGACGAGGACAACACCCCGGACGGGGTCTACCAGTCGCTCACCATCATCCTCAACACCGGCGGCTGTCGGTGGGCACGGGCCGGCGGCTGTACCATGTGTGGCTACGTCGCCGAGTCCGTCGAAGGGGGTTCGGTCGCCCACGAGGACCTCATGGCGCAGGTCGAGCAGTGTCTCGATCACGAGGAGGAGAACGCCGACGATGAGTGTGGTCTCATCAAAATCTACACCTCCGGATCCTTCCTCGACGAGCGCGAGGTGCCGGCCGAGACCCGCCGGGCCATCGCCGAAACGTTCGCCGACCGCGACCGCATCGTCGTCGAGTCCCTCCCCGATTTCGTCGAGCGCGAGAAGATCGAGGACTTCACCGAGCAGGGCCTGGAGACCGACATCGCGGTCGGGCTAGAGACGGCCACCGACCGCGTGCGCCGGGACTGCGTGAACAAATACTTCGAGTTCGCCGAGTTCGAGCGGGCCTGTGCCGACGCCCGCGACTGCGGTGCCGGCGTGAAGGCGTACCTGCTCATGAAGCCCCCGTTCCTCTCGGAGTCCGAGGCCGTCGACGACATGAAATCCTCCGTACGCCGCTGTGCGGCCGTCGACGGTTGTCACACGGTGTCGATGAACCCGGTGAACGTCCAGCGCCACACGATGGTCGAAGACCTGTTCCACGACGGGGGCTACCGCCCGCCGTGGCTCTGGTCGGTCGCCGAGGTGCTGGAATCGACCGCTGATGCCGACGCAATCGTGATTTCGGACCCCGTCGGTCACGGGAGCGACCGCGGCGCCCACAACTGCGGCGAGTGCGACGATACGGTCCAGAACGCCATCAAGGACTTCGACCTCCGGCAGGACCCGTCGGTGTTCGAGCAGGTGTCCTGCGAGTGCGAGCGGACCTGGGAGGTCGTGCTGGAGCGGGAGACGGGGTACAATCAGCCGCTGGCGCGATAGGACTCAGACCTCGCCGCCGGCCTGCCCGGTCCCGCCGCCGCGGCCGAACAGGCCCATCACTTTCGCGCGGAGTTCGTCGTCGTCGTAGCGTTTCGTCACGTACCAGATGCCGATCTGGGCGACGATGCCGACGCCGACCTGAATCAGGGCCCACGACGGCGGCGTCGGGACGGTCAGTTCGGCCAGTGACTCGACCACGAAGTCCGTCTCCATCGCGGCCCACGTGAAGAAGGCACCCCAGGCCGCGCTGACGAACACGACGACGACCTTCTGGAGGAGGAAGGCGGCGACGGCGCCGATGACCATCCCGCCCAGCACCGCCCCGAGTACGTCGACGGCGAAGAGGTTCGAGATGGGGTCCAGCGACGTATCGGCGTACCAGAGGCCGGCGCCGAAGCCCGTGACCGCGCCGGGGACGACGATCATCACGAGGTAGACCTTCCGGGCGACCCAGAGGCCGACGACGCCGAGCAGGAGCAGGATTGCG
This sequence comes from Halorientalis marina, assembly GCF_023028345.1. Taxonomy (GTDB): domain Archaea; phylum Halobacteriota; class Halobacteria; order Halobacteriales; family Haloarculaceae; genus Halorientalis; species Halorientalis marina. Next base: position 2,706,820 of record NZ_CP095487.1, read on the forward strand.
ACCTGCGGGATGCCGGTCAGGCCCGCGGCGCTGGTCGCGAAGAAGCCGAGACCGGCCCCGAGCAGGAAGCCGAACAGTTTCAGGCCTGTGCGGTAGACGAAGATGCCGGTCAGGGTCAGCACGAGGCCCACGAACAGGAGCGCGGCCGACGTGAGGATGTTCGCCACGGAGGGATCACCTGCCTTCGACTGCGCCCGGCACCGGAATAAGCGTAGTGGCGGCGAGTTCCGGACCAGTAGCAGGTTTCTACCGACCCTCAATCGGTCGGTACACCGGCAGTAAACGGATCATACCTATGTCGGTGCATGGACTGTTTGACGGTGAGTGGCCGCCTGTCGGCCGCTCTGGGGAAGGTATGGAAGAACGACTCGAAACGGTCGTCGACCGTGAGGGGTGGCTGATCGTCCGCGATCCGGCGGTCGAGGGCCGCTGGCTCGCGACCGACTCTGCGGTGACTGCCCCTGACTGAGGGCCTCGTACCCGGCAGTCGGGCAGGGGTGTTGGGTGTGGGACTCGGTTCCGAGCCGCCACGGATCGGTTTTGTGACGGAAGATTTATTCTCGGGCGTGTCACGCAATCAGACGTGTCGGTCCCCGAACCCGACTACAGCCGCCGCCGAGCACTCGCCGCCGCCGTCCTCGCCGGGCTGGCGGTGGCCGTGCTCTCGACCGCGGTGATATGGACGCAGTCCCTCCTGACCCGCGAACTCGCCGCGTCCGGGACGGTGCTGGCCGGGTTTCTGGCCGACGGCGCCGTCTCGCTCGTCTGGTACGCGTGCTTCCTGCTGGCGGTGCTGTTCGTCGTCGGCGGCGGCGCGAACCGCCGCACGCTCACGAACGGTGCCGCGCTCGTCTACGCCGTCGACCTCCTCCCCGCCGTCACCCGGGTGGCGGCGGGCTTTGGCACCCTCGGGCCGCACGTCCTCGTTGCCCCCCTCCCGGCTGTCGGCCGCTTCGTCGCTATCGCCGTGGCCTACTGGCTCGCCCACGAGGGCGGATACGATCGGCTCCGGTCGGCGCTCGGGACCCCCACCCATCCGCTGTTCGCCGTCGTGTCCGGCACCCGTGTCGCGCCGGGACTGACGGTCGGTCGCGGCGTCGTCGCGGCGGCCCTGGCGGGGGTAGTCGGCGTCGCCGCAACCGTCGGTGCCGGCGTCCTGCACGACTTCCTGACGGGCGCGGCGGGGGCCTCAACTATTCGCGTTTCGTTTTTCACTGTTGGCCTCCCGGTCGAGGAGGCTCCGACCGAGTGGCTGTTCGAGACGGCGTTGCTCCTGGCGGTCCTCATCGTCGTCGGGGCGGGGGCGCGGGGGCGTGACCTGCTGACGGGGCTGGCCGTGGTCTTCGGCGTGGGCGCTGGCGTGCGCCTCGCACCGGCCCTGCTCCCGCCCTACGGCGGCGTCGACCTCTGGGCACCGTCGGGGCCGGTCATGGCGCCGCTGGCCGACGCGCTGCTGGTGCTTGGTATCGCGGCCGCCGTCTGGTTGGCCTTCCGCGGCGGGCTCGAGCGCCTCGGCCGGCGACGGGCTTCCCTCGCGGGGTCCCCCTCGGAGTAGGCTACAGCGTGTCGTCGGGGTCGTGCGTCGACATCGTCCGCTCGACCTCGCGTGCGTAGCGGTCCCGCGTCTCCGGGTCGTCGACGGTCCCGAGATCGGACGGCTCGACTTCGACCGAGACCGTCGTCGCCCGTCCCGGCCCGGTGAACGTCGTCAGGGCGCGTTCCTTCCGGTAGTCGCGGCGGCCGTCCGGCGTCGCGTAGGTCAGGATGATCATGTTCTGCTCGTCGTCGCCGTACGTGCGCTCGACGAGCCACACACGGACCGTCTCGGTCTCGCTGGTCGCCGTCATACGAGACACTACGTCCCGTAGCAGTTTCAGTACCACCCTCGCTCCCGCCGAGCGGGAATCCCCGTCACCCTGACGCCGTCCGAGATCGCCGGCTACTCGGCGAAGCCACGGAGGATGCCCCGGCCGTCGGTGGGGCCGACGTCCGCGAGCGTCGCGCGCTCGGGGTGGGGCATCAATACGGCGACGGAGTCGTGCTCGCCGGTGACGCCCGCGACGTTGTGTTTCGAGCCGTTGGGGTTGGCCGCCTCGGTGACCGCGCCGTCGGCGTCGCAGTACCGGAAGAGCACGCGGTCGGCGGCTTCGAGTTCGTCGAGGCGGTCGTCGGGGACCTCGAAGCGGCCCTCGCCGTGGGCGATGGGGAGTTCGATGACGTCGCCCTCGTCGTACGCGGCGGTCCAGGGCGTGTCGGCGTTCTCGACGCGGCAGTGGACGTGCTCACACTGGAAGCGGGCGCTCCGGTTCGTGGTGAACGCGCCCGGGGTGAGGCCCGCCTCGGAGCCGATCTGGGCGCCGTTGCAGACGCCCAGCACCGGCGTCCCGTCCGCGGCGGCCTCGCGCACTTCGTTCATGATGGGCGAGCGAGCGGCCATCGCGCCGGCCCGGAGGTAGTCGCCGTAGGAGAAGCCGCCGGGGAGGACGACGCCCTCGATCTCCGCGGGGAGGCCGTCCTCGTGCCAGACGAGCTCGGCGTCGATGCCGATCTCGGCGAGTGCCTGCACGGCGTCGCGGTCGCAGTTCGAGCCGCCGAACCGGATGACGGCGACTGTCATGCCACCCACCCCGCGAGGTGGGAACAGGGAGTTCCAGACATGGGAGCAGCGATCATGCGTCCGCGGTCGCGCGCTCGGCGACCTCGACCTCGTAGTCGTGGATGGTCGGGTTCGCGAGCAGGCGTTCGGCCATCTCCTCGGCGCGGTCGGCCGCGGCCTCGGCGCTCTCGGCGTCCAGATCGACCTCGAACCGGTCCGCGGAGCGCAGGTCCTCCAGCTCGAATCCCAGCCGTTCGAGCGCGCGCTCGGTCGTCTCGGCCTCGGGGTCCAGCACCCCGTGTTTCAGCCGGACGGTCACTGTCGCGGTGTAAGCAGTCATCACGCGAACTGCGGTCACGGCGGACGAAAACGCTTGTGACTTCCGGACAACCGCCCCCGGATCGACGGCCGCGGCCGGGCTCGTGCCACGTTTAGTGTATAAAGTCACCTAGCATATGTGGCGATAGCGGTATGCACCAGCCTCCGTATTCGTGAAGGTATGACGCAAGTGGAGGACACGAGCCGCGAGATGCGGCTGGACCCGGACTCGTTCGCGCAGGGTTACTTCAAAAACGCCGTCTACCGTCACTGGGACCCCTACGAGGACATCCCACAGGAACTGCTGGAGACCGACAGGGAGAACCTGCTCGCCCAGGAGGGCCAGGCCGCCAGCGAGGAGCAGTTCGACGCCTTCCGTGGCTCCGTCGCGCTGTTCGGCGCGGGGGAGGAGGCGGTGACGGAGGACCTGATGCCGCTGGCGCTGGTGCTCGAGGACATCAACGACCAGATGTTCATCTCCAGCCAGATCTACGAGGAGGCCAAACACACCCAGTTTTTCGACCGCTACTGGCGAGAGGTCATCAATCCCGTCGCGGAGGAGCGTGGCTACGAGGTGCGAATGCCGACGTATCAGGGCTTTTTCTCCGACGGCTACGTCGACCTGTTCGACCGCACCGAGGAGGCCATGCACCGCCTGCTCGACGAGGACACGCCCGAGAACCGCGCGCAGGCCTACTGTCACTACCACCTCGTCGTCGAGTCAGTCCTCGCACAGACGGGCTACTACGGGCTGACCGCCCGGTTCGGCGAGGGGGAATCGGACGTGTACGACGACGACATCGAGACGCCACACCTCCCCGGCCTCGTCGAGGGAATCAGCAAAATCCGCAGTGACGAGGGCCGTCACGTCGGCTTCGGGATGCAGAAGGTCCGTCATCTCATCCACGAGGAGGGCGTCGACGACGGCGTCGTCCAGGAGACGCTCCAGTCGCTGTTGCCGCTGGTCTCGGACACCGTCCAGGCGAACCAGACCGAGGCCACGGATTCGACGCCACTCGTCGGGTACGCCTCCGACAAACTCACTCGCCGCATCGAAATCCTGACCGACCGCGACGCGGAGGTACCACCCGTCGACGAACTCGTGAAACTCGACGGCGCGGGCGAGCAGGCCGCCGACTGAGCCGGCGTAGCAGTCGGGTCCAGCCCCCCTCACACGAGCGTCGAGAGGACGGTCGCTTCCACCTTCTGGAGGTGCTCGGAGACGGTGCCGGCGCTGACGCCGAGTTCCGCCGCGATCTCCTCGTAGGTCGTCTCGCGAGGGATCTCGTAGTAGCCGTTCTCGACGGCGACCGAGAGCACCTCGCGCTGGCGGTCGGTCAACAGCGCCGCCGCCTCGTCGAGATCGGGCTTGTAGTCGCCGGTCTCTTCGAGGCGGACCTCGACCGTGTCGGGGGCATCGGCGACGGCCCGCTGGAGCGTCCGGTCGTCCCCGAGGAGCGTGACGCGCAGTTCCTCGGTGTCGCCGGCCGTCCGGTTCGTGAACTCGATGGGCGTGTCGATCAACACCTGGTGTTCCCGCTCGATGGTGAGCAACTGCCGGACGGTCTCGTTCGCGTCCCCGTGGATGTAGGCGTATCCCTCCTCCCGGCCGAACACCTCACACTGACGCACGTCGGCGCGTTCCTCGAGGATGGAGCGAGCGCGTCCGAGGTCGCCCCGGAGCCTGGTGAGCATCAACACGGTCCCGTCGTCGAGCATCGTGATGTGCTGGATACCCTCGTGGATCACGTCGGGGTGGCTAGCGATGGTCCGGCCGACGCTCGTGAACCCCTCCTCGGCGACGATAGTGAACGTCGCGTATCGCATCTCAGAGCGGGCGCCACTCGCTGTCCTGGTCGGCGAGTCCACGCACGCGCAGTTCCGTCGCGCCGTCGGCCTCCCGGAGGTCGACCCGCCCGTCGAAGGGCTGCGTGATGGAACTGAGCGTCCGCTCGTCGACCGAAGTCGGGTCGACGACGCAGACGGCGATGCCGTCGGCGGTCCGGACGCGGCCGGTCAGGGTGTGCAGGAACCGAAAGACCGGCTGAATCTCGTCGGCGTACATCAACAGCGTGGTGATCGAGAACACCCCGGTACGGACCCGCTCGATCCCCTCGCCGAACAGCCCTTCGTACAGCGATGAGAACTCGATGCCGATGCCGGTGAGGTCGCTCGGACTCCGGACTTTTCGGATGTTCTCGTCGTCGCTCTCGGCCGCCGTCCCGCACTCAATGACTGCCATCCGCTCGCGGGCGAACGTGCCGCCTGCCCTCTCGTAGGCGGTGAGCAGTTCCTCGCCGCTGTCGTCGACGGCGACGAACAGCGTCCCGTCGCGTCGGCGTTCACCGCCGGCGAGCATCCGCAACCCCAACGCCTCGGTGCCGGCCAGCGCTGGACCGGCGACGAGCAGGCTCGTCCCCGGCTCGACCGGTTCTATCGGTACGCCCTCGAACTCGTACCCCGGTTTCGCGCCCTGACTCATGGTCGGTCCTCCGTCGTGGTGCCGGCAACCACTGACTCGTCTCCCGACTCGACACCAGCCTCGGCCTCGGCGAGCCGTCGACGGAGCTCCAGCTGGTCCATCACCTCGTCTGCGAGCAGTCGCAGGTACCGGGCGTCCGCCTCGCTGAACGTCCGCGGCTCGTCGTGTGTGAGACAGAAGCTCCCGATGGCCGCGCCGTCCGGCGTCCGCATCGGCGCACCGGCGTACGACCGGATGTTCAGTTCGTCGAGCGCCTCGTTGTGTTCGAAGCGGGGGTCGGCCTGGACGTCCGAGACGAGCATGACGTCCTCTTCGAGGATGGCGTGGGTACACATCGTGTTCTCGCGGTCGAGCTGCTCGTAGTCGTCGCCGCGACAGGAGAGGAACCGCTCTTCGTGTTCGCCGACGATTCCGATGAAGGCCACGTCCACCTCGAAGTGGGTGCGTGCGAGTTCGGTCAGCCGGTCGAAGGCCGGTCCGATCTCCTCGTCGGCGAGGTCGTATCGGTCGAGGGCGGCCAGCCGCTCGTCCTCGTCGTCGGGCAACGGATACCCGACCTGGCTGCGGAGGGTGAGCATCTCCTCTATCAGTTCCGCGAGCCGTGCGGCCGCGCCCTCGCTCCCTTTCGGCAGGTACTCGGCGACGACGCCCTGGAACTCGTCGGTTTCGATGTCCGCGGGGTGGCGGTCGGTGTAGAGGATACACGGCGTATCGGGTGCCGTCGCACGGACCGTGGCGAGCAGGTCCAATCCGGTTCCGTCCGAGAAGTCGTACTCGGTGACGACACAGTCGATGTCGCCGTCCTCGATCCGTGCCGTCGCGGTCGCCACGTCGGAGACGCCGACAGCGTCCATCCCGGCCGCCGAGATGGCACTGACGGTCTCCGCACGTGTCGCGTCGTCCTCGTCGGCGCACAGCACCGTAGTCTGACTCATCGGCTCTATCGCCGTCTTCGGTCCCCTGCTACAAATTTCTGTGGCGCGACTCCGTAAGCCGAAAAACAAGCTTTTTCGCCCGTGGCGGCTGACCCATTCCACGATGACCGACAGCGCAGGGCGGAGGTGGCGTCCGTGACACGTGCGAAGCACAAACTGACCGAGGTCACGGTCGTCGGCGAGGACGACACCGGACTCATCGCGAACGTCACGACGCTTTTGTTCGAGCGCGGAGTCAACATCGAGGACCTCGACCAGGCCGTCCGGGAGGGCGTCTTCCGCATGACCATGCACGTCGACACGGACGGAATGGTCTGCACCGAGGAGAAACTCCGCGAGGACCTCAACGACCTCGGCGACGAGCTCGGGGTCGACATCCAGGTCCGGTTCCCCGCCGACCGCGAGACGCAGTCCATCGCCGTCCTCGTCACCAAGGAGTCCCACTGTCTGGAGGCCCTCTTCGAGGCCTGGGCCAACGGCGACCTCGGTGCCGACATCGGCGTCGTCATCGGCAACCACTCCGACCTCCAGCCCCTCGCCGCGAAGTACGACGTGCCCTTCCACGACATCGGCGACGAGAAGGGCAATCCCGACGAGGAGCAGTTGCTCGACCTCCTCTCGGAGTACGACGCCGACCTCGTCGTCCTCGCGCGGTATATGCGCATCCTCAGCCCCGACGTGGTCTTTCGCTACGAGAGCCGCATCATCAACGTCCACCCCTCCCTCCTCCCCGCCTTCCCCGGTGCCTCCGCGTACATGCAGGCCATCGAGGAAGGCGTCCGCATCGCCGGCGTGACCGCCCACTACGTCACGACCGACCTCGACCAGGGGCCCATCATCACCCAGCGGTCGTTCAACGTCCCCGACGACGCCGCCGAGGAGGACCTCCAGCGCATCGGCCAGCCCCTGGAAGCCGACGCGCTGCTCGAGGCTATCGACCTCCACCTCAACGACGCCGTCTCCGTCCACCGCGGGCGGACCCGCCTCCGGGACGACCTCGACACCGACGAGGTACAACTGGGCGCACCCGACGCGCTCGACGAGGAGAACCCCGACCGCCCCATCGACGGCCTCGGCGAAATCGTCGCCGACCGCGACGGCGACAGCGAGAGCGAAACCGAAGCCGACTGAGGGTGACTGCGGCCGCCGGCTCATCCGTCGCGGAGGGTACAAAAGGGACCGGCGGTTGACGGCTCGTTAAGTTTATTACGGATGTCAGCACAGAATAAATCAAGATGAACGGGCGCAATCTCATCGATGCGGGCGGTGTGTTCCTGGTGATCGGGGGGCTGGTGACGGCGGCGTACCTGGCGACCGAGGCGAACTTCGGCTTCATCCTGCCGGTCCTCTACCAGATGAACATGGCAATCGGCATCTTCGCCGCCGGGCTGATCGTCCTCTCGAAGCCCAAACTGGCGCCGGTCGGTGCCGGACTCGGCGCCTTCCTCGCGGTGGACACCTACTTCATCTCCTACAACGATCCGCTGTGGGCGCTGGTGACCGTCATCGGTGCCGTCCTCTGTCTCCTCGGCTGGGGCCTGTCACTGTTCGGGGGCCGGGCCGAGGCGCAGACCACGACCGCCTGATTCCGCCGTCAGTTTCGATCCGGAACAGCCAGCGTCACAGTTCTCGTACCGCGTCGACAGCGTCGTCGATAGTCGGCGCCGCGAACAGTTCGCGTCCGAGGTAGGCGTTGGCGCCGGCGGTGTAGAGGTCGCGGGCGACCCCGAGCACGTCCTCGGACAGGGAATCGGGCGAGCGGTCACAGAGTGACTTCCAGTCGGCGACGTCCTCGGCTTTCGCTCGCTCTTTGGCGTCGGCGACGGCATCGACCCACTCCGGTTGGGTGCGCTTGTGGTACTGCCGGATGACTTCCTTCGAGACCTCCTGGCCGTCGTAGGAGAAGCGGTTCTCGTCGAAGGTCCCGACCACGTCGGCGACGTGAATCTCGCCGTCGTAGTAGAAGCACTCGATCTTGCCGTCCTCGTGGACGAAGCCGGCCTCGCGAGCGCGTTCGGTGACGATCTCGTTGACGGCCAGCGCCACGTCCTCGAGGGCCGCGACGGTCGGCTCGCCGGCGATGCGGTCGGCCTCGGTCCGGCCGAGGTAGCGGTCGCTCTCCTCCAGTTTCGTGGAGAACTCGACGACCGGCTCCGGGAGGTCGACGACCTCGTCGGGCCACGCCTCGAAGTCGAGGCCGAAGTCGGCGGGCTCGGCCCGCGAGCGGAGGCTGGAGCCGACCGGGACGGTGTTGCGGAAGACGACTTCGAGGGGGATCAGATAGTTGTCGCCGGCCGCGTCGAAGTAGGCCTCGTAGTCGTAGTCGCGGCCGTCGTGGGGCAGGTCGGGGACCTGCGTGAGGTCGATAGCCATCTCGGTGGGCGGCTCGTCGGCCGCCTCTAGCGGCACCGTCTCGCCGTCGGCGACGACCCCGCGGTAGTGGGTGGGGATGCCCGCGGCCTCCAGCAGTTCGAAGTTGAACGCGCCCATGGCACAGAGGCTCGCGCCCTTGTCTGGAATCGCGTCTGGCATCTTCCCCCAGTCGAACACGGAGTAGTCGTCGGTGAACACGAAGGCACCGCGGCCGAGGGCGTCGGCGGTGGCCGGTTCCGCGACCCGGAACTCCTTGACCGAGGTCATCGACCCCACCTCCACAGGCCGGTCGGCGGCGTGTCACGTCTCGTCATCGTGCGAGCGTTCCGGCCCCAGCACTAAGACGTTTCCACTGTCGACCGACCGGAATCAGTTTTGAGAAAGTGGCGGCAAAAGTAAAGGTCGGTGGTGGTCGACTCCCGAGCAGTCCGCGATGGTGTTGACGGCTCTCTGGTTGGGCGGGTACGCGCTGGTCGCGGTGACGCTGGCCGCGTTCGCGTACGTCTACTGGGACGACCGGTCGGTGCGTGGCAGCGAGTTCCTCCTGCTGGGAGCGACCGTCGCCACCGGGACGACGCTCCTGTACGTCGGTCTGCTCGTCGTCCCGTCGCTCCCGTTCAAGATACTCGTCTGGAAGGGCGTCCAGACGATGTCCACCATCGTCCTCTTTTGCTGGTTCGTCTTCGTCGTCCGGTGGACCGGCCACGAACGGCTGTCTGCCTGGCGGTCGCTCGCGCTCGTCGCCCTCCCGCTCGCCGTCTTCGACCTGCTCCGGCTGACCAACGAGTCGCCGTGGGTAGAGGGGCTGCACTCGCTGTACTGGCAGAGCGCGACTATCGCCGAGCCGGTCGGCCTCCTCGTGCCCATCCGGTTCTCCTTCGGCGTCGTCGACGTGCTGGAGATCGGGTACAGCGCGCTCGTCGTGGCGGCAACACTGGCGCTTCTGGTCGCGTTCGCGGCCCGGGGCGAACAGCGGGTCTACCGGGCACGGAACGCCCTGCTCGCGACCGCGCCGGCGGCCGCGCTCGCGACGGTCGCGGCCTTCGCCTTGCTCGGGGTCGCGTTCGACCCGCAGCCGGTCGCCTACGTCGTCGGCAACACGTTCGTCGTGATCGCGCTCCTCCAGTTCGGCGCCTTCGACGCCGTCTCGCTCCCCGAGGACGGCCTGCTCGAAGCCATCGACGGCGGCGTGCTCGTCTACGGCACCGACGGCCGGGTGATCGACCTGAACCGGCTGGCGAAGTCGGTGATGGGCGTCTCCGACGACGTGGTCGGCCGAGAGGTCGTGACGACGGTCGAGGTGGCCGACACGCTCCCGAACCTCCGGACCGACGGCGCGGGGACGACGGCGGGCGGGGGCTCCCTCCGTGACCCCGGCTCGGTCGGCGAGATGCTCGACGGCCACGAGTTCACGACGACCGTCGGCGGCGAGGCGCGGACCTTCGTCGTGCGCGTCTCGCGGCTCACCGACACCTCGGACAACCACCTCGGCTGGACCGTCCTCTTCTACGACGTGACCGACCTCCGGCAAAAACAGCAGGAACTCGACCTGCTCAAGCAGGTCCTCTCGCGGGTCCTCCGACACAACGTCCGCAACGAACTCACCGTGATCAAGGCCAACGCCAAGATGCTCGAAGAGGAGGGGTCGGGCCTGGCGAAGGAGCGTGCCGGGACCATCGTCGAGAAAAGCGAGACGCTGCTCGACGCCAGCGAGAAGGCCCGAACCGTCGAGCGTCTACTCGAGGGTGACCGCGACCGGAGCGAACTCGACCTGGTCGAAGTCGTCGAGTCGTACATCGCCGACGAGGCGCGGGCGACGTTCCCCGGGACGACGTTCGAGGTGGACCTGCCGGCGTCCCTGCGGGTGGAGGCTCACTGGGCGTTGCCGGTGGCCGTCGAGAACGTCATCGAGAACGCCGCCGAACACAACGACAGCGACGACCCGCAGGTGAAGGTGTCGGTCGAGCGCCAGGGGTCGATGGCCGCGCTGAAGGTCGCGGACAACGGTCCCGGCGTCTCCCACGCGGAACTGGAAGTGCTGGAACGGCGCGAGGAGACACAGCTCGAACACGGCAGCGGCGTCGGACTCTGGTTGGTCGACTGGATCGTCGACCTCTCGCAGGGGAACCTCACCTACGAGACCCGCGAGCCACGGGGGACCGTCGCGACGGTGACCGTGCCGGCACTGGAGTGAACGCGACGGTGGCCCCGCCGCGAACTACCGGCCGTATGTTGCGGTTTCCGCGCCGTTTATGACCGTCGAGGGACAGTGGTGGACAATGGCAGACCCGCGCGAGCCGTCGGTTAACGTCCCGCGGGGCGAGTTCGACTTCGACCACCGCCCGGAGACCGACCAGTCCTTCGAGAACGCGCTGGCGAAGGCCCGGGCTGGCGACCGCCTCGCCGTCGCCGATGCCGTCGAACTCCTCACCACGGGCAGCGACAGCGAGGGGATCGACCGCCGGCGCAAGGAGCGCGTCCTGGAGGCCGCCGACCGCCGCCGCGCCGAGGAGGTCGGCGAGGTCGTCACCTTCGTCGCCAACCTCAACAACAACGTCACGACGGCCTGTAACACCGGCTGCCTGTTCTGTAACTTCAAGGACCGCTCCGAGCAGTTCCGCTCCAGTCACGAAGCCGACCACCCCGGCTTCACGAAGACACCCGCCGAGTCACGCGAAATCGTCGAACGAGCCGTCGACCGCGGCATCTACGAGGTCACGTCGGTCTCGGGACTGCACCCCGCGTTCGCGCTCGACGCCGAGCACCGCGAACGCCTCGAAACGAGCGACCGCGAGGACCTGAACTACCGGCCACCAGGCGAGTACGACACCAACCCGGGGACCTACTGCGAGCAACTGCGGGCGATGAGCGTCGGCGGCGTCCACGTCCACTCGATGACGCCCGAGGAGGCCTACCACGCCCGCCGAGGCACCGACTGGTCCTACGAGGAGGTGTACGGCCGGCTACAGGACGCCGGCCTCGACAGCGTGCCGGGCACGGCCGCCGAAATCCTCGTCGACGAGGTGCGCGAAGTCATCTGTCCCGCCAAAATCGATACCGCGGAGTGGCTCGAAGCGATGGAGGCCGCCGCGAACGTCGGGCTCGACCTCACGTCGACCATCATGTACGGCCACGTCGAGAACGAGGCCCACCGCGCGCTCCATCTGGACCGCGTCCGGGAGTTACAGGACCGGACCGGCGCGATCACGGAGTTCGTCCCCCTCTCTTTCGTCCACCACGACACGCCCCTGCACGACCGTGGGATGGTCGACGGCGGCGCGACGACCGACGAGGACGAACTCATGATCGCCGTCTCACGGCTCTACCTCGACAACATCGAGCATATCCAGTCCTCGTGGGTGAAGTACGGCGACGCACAGGGGCTGAAGATGCTCACCTGTGGCGCCGACGACTTCATGGGCACCATTCTCTCGGAGGAGATCACCAAACGCGCCGGCGGCGAGTTCGGCGAGTACCGCTCGGTCGCGGAGTACGTCGACATGATTTCCGCGGTCGGCCGGGTCCCGGCCGAACGTTCGACGGACTACCGGACGATCAGGACGGTCGACCCCGCCGACCGCCCACACGGCCCGGAACTCGGCCCGACGGCCGACGGGACGCCGCTCGTGGAGTGAATCAGTCGGCCCCGTCCGCGGCGTCCAGGCCGGTAAACTCGAAACGTGCGCCACCGGACGCGCTCTCGGCGGTCTCGACCGTCCAGCCGTGTGCTTCGGCGATGTCGCCGACGATCGCGAGGCCGATCCCGGTGCCGTCGTCGCTGGTCGTGTACCCGAACTCGAAGAGGTCCTCGTCGGACGCCTCCGGCAGACCGGGACCGTCGTCTTCGAGGAAAAAGCCGCCGTCGAGGGCACCGACGCGGACGGTTGGCTCCTCGGCGTGAACGACCGCATTTCGGAGGAGGTTCTCGAGGAGTCGCCGGAGGCGGTCACGGTCGGCGGCGACGGTCGGCGGGTCGGCGACGGTCAGCGTCGCGGTGCCGGTTTCGACGGCGCGCCACGCCTCGCGGGTTACGGTCTCGATATCGACCGGTTCGGTCTCGGTGACGTGGCGCCCCTCTCGGGCGAGCGTCAGGACGTTTTCGACGATGTCCTCGACGCGGTCGTGGGCCTCGGCGACCTTCGCCAGCGATTCCTCTCGGCCATCCTCGCGTGCGAGTTCGAGGTGCCCGCGGGCGACTTCCAGGGGGTTGCGCAGGTCGTGAGAGACGACGCTTGCGAACCGTTCGAGTCGCTCGTTCTGTCGTTCGAGTTGCCGCTCGTGTTCCTTGCGCTCGGTGATGTCGCGGGCGTTGACGACGATCCCCTCGACGACGGGATCGTCCAGCAGATTGCGGCCGATTCCCTCCAGGTGATGCCACTCGCCGTCCCACGCCTGCACGCGGAACTCGAACCGGTGGGTCTCGTCCGGTTCGGCGAGGCCGCACTCGAAAATATCGACGATCCGCTCCCGATCCTCGGGATGGATGAAATCGAGTGCGTCCTCACCGATCACGAACTCCGGCGATGCACCGAGGACGTTCTCGATGGCTGGCGAGGCGAACGTGATCGTCCCGTCCGCGTCGAGAACGAACACCACGTCGGACGCTTTCTCGACGAGGCGCTGGTGTCGCCGCTCGACCTCCCGGCGGTCGGTCACGTCCTGCAGGAGGAGCAACTGTCCGCCGCGCTCGTCCGTGGGATCGAGCGTGGTGAGGCGTGCCTGGACGTACTGCTGGTCGTCGGTGTCGAACGACACCTCGGTCCGGGTGCCGGCCCCACCGTCGGCCACGAGCTGTTCGACCTCGGGGACGAGGTCGGGCAGTTCGCGCCCGACGGCCCTGTCCGGGTCCACGTCGAGGAGATCACTGGCCGCGGGGTTGAGGTCGACGACGCGGTCCGCCCTGTCGAGGACGACGAAGCCGTCGCGCATGTGCTGGACGACCCGCCGGCGGGCGACCGGTTCCAGGTCGAGCAACTCGTAGCGCGTGATTGCGAACGCGAGGAGCGCACCCGACACAGTGAACGCGACCGGCGAGAGTTCGACGGGCGGCCAGGGGCCGAGTTCCAGCACCGTCGTGACGTTCACGAGCATCGGCACGGCAGCGCTCCCGACGAGTGCAGCGGCCTGGCCGCGATAGACCTGTTGTGACCCCAGGATCAGGCGCGCGAGCACGTACATCCCCGCGAGGATGACGAGGTAGTTGACGGCTACGAAGAGGAAAAACAGCGGCTGGCGCGTGATCTGGGTGGCGAGAAACGAGCCGGCGTCGACCCGGTGTGTTCCCGTCCACAGGAGGCCGTGACTACTGTTCGTCAGCCCGAGGAGGGTGCCGACGAGTAACAGGCCAGCGACACCGCCGAACACGCGTGGGGTGAGCCACTCGTCGCGGTCCGTGTAGGCGAAGGTGAACACGAACCAGCCGAGGACGATGGCCGTCGCACCGACGTACTCTAGCTGTTCCGCGAGCACCGCCACCGACAACTCGGTCCGGGAGAGCTTCAGCAGCGACGTGGCCGACCACCACGCCGCGCCCGCAACCATCCCGACGAGGCCGAAGACGACGGATTCCCGTCCATCCCGGTCGACCATGAACAATAGGAACCCTGTCAGTGACAGCGAGAGCGCGAACGAGACCAGCAACAGCGGGGTCACCGGCGTGTACTGCCAACCCATCGACTGTTCTCGTCCCTCCCTCGGACGCCACGTCAATTGAATCTGTGGACCGTTTCGGCGACGGCGACCGAGTGAACTCACCTCCGAAGGGAGACCGAAACGGTATGACGGATGCCCGCGGAATCGATAGGTATGCGGTACGTGACGGTGTTGGTCGAAACCGGTGGAGGGCCGCTCCATCCGACGGAACGGCCCGTCGCAGAGTCGACGGCGCTGACGCGGGTCGCCTTCCACCGCGTCGAGTTGCTTGAGGACGGGACCGGAATCGTCCTGGCCGAGCTCCGTGGCGACAAGGAGCGGTACCGGGACATCCTCGACGGCGACGACCGGATCTACGACTACACCGTGTCGGGCGGGGACACCTGGTACTCCTACGTCCACTTCGAGCCGCCGGCCCCACTACGGACCTTCCTCGAAACCCAGCGCGAGTCCGAGGTCATCCTCGAGATGCCCGTCGACATCCGCGACGACTGGACCTACAAGGTGACCTTCGTCGGCCGCGAGGAACAGTTCCGGGCCGAACTCGACGCCATGCCCGACTTCGTCGACACGCACGTCCTCCGGACCGGCAGTTACCGCCCCGACGTGGGCCAGTTGCTCGGCGAACTGACCGAGCGCCAGCGGGAGATCCTCGAAGTGGCCTTCGAGGCGGGCTACTACGAGGACCCCAGACAGACCACGCACGAGGAAATCGCCGACCGGATCGGCTGTACCTCCGCGACCGTCGGCGAACACCTCCGGAAGGTCGAGGCCCGCGTGTTCGCCGAACTCCTTGGCGAGTCCTGATACTGCCGGACAGAAGTACGTGGACGCCAACTGGCCGCTCGGGGCGAAATTGCGTGGATGACGACCGTTCAGGACATATGGCTTGCGAAAATCCTGTCCGGCAGTATGACTCAGGGAACCGCGCCGTCGAGCACGGACCGGTAGCGCTCGCCGGCGTCGCCGGGGCCACGAAGCGCGGACAGAATCCGGTCGGAGAGCCACGTCTCGTCGACGAACAGTTCGTAGACCGGCAGGCGCTCGGTCAGCGGGACGCCCGCATCCGCGGCGATGTCCGCCAGTTCCCGGAGCGCGGGCCACTCGTAGTCCGGGTTGATGTGGTCGACGGTGACCGGCGAGACGCCGCCCAGGTCGTCGATGCCGCAGTCGACGACTTCGCGAGCGGGCGCGAGGTTCGGCGGCACCTGGATCGACACCTCGGCGGGCATCGCGGCCCGGGCCATCGCGACCGCGTGCCGGAGGGTCTCGACCGAGGGCTCGCCGTCCTGCCACCGCTCGTTTTCCGCCACCGGCTGGACGATAATCTCCTGGACGTGGCCGTAGCGTTCGTGCAACTCGCGGATGGCGAGCAGGCTCTCGGCGCGGTGGCGCGGTTCCTCGCCGATGCCGACGAGGATACCCGTCGTGAACGGCACGCCGAGTTCGCCGGCCGTGCGGATAGTGTTGAGGCGCTGGCCCGGGTTCTTCGCCCGCGGACCGCCGTGGGCCTGCACGTCGGCGGTCGTTTCGAGCATGACGCCCATCGAGGCGTTCACGTCCGCGACCGTCGCCATCTGCTCGCGGGTCTGGTCGCCGGGGTTGGCGTGGGGGAGCAGGCCCTCGTCCAGCGCGATCTCGCAGGCCTCCCGGAGGTAGCTATGTATCGAGTCGTGGCCCCACTCGGCCAGCTGGTCGTGGACCTCGGTGTAGCGGTCGTCGGGGTCGTCGCCGAACGTGAACAGCGCCTCCGTACAGCCCGCGTCGGCCCCGCGGCGGACCGTCTCGCGGATCTCGCGGGGCGACATGAGGTCGGCCTCGCCGGGCGGGTCGTAGTAGGTGCAGTAGGTGCAGGTGTATCGGCAGGCCGTCGTCAGCGGGACGAAGACGTTCCGACAGTAGGAGAGTTCCGCGGCGGCCTCGACGTCGGCGGGCCGGGTCGAGAGCAGGCGCTCGATCTCGGCCTCCCCGATGGAGAGGTCGACGCCGTACGCCTCGGTCCCGGGAATCATTGGCGGTGCTGGTCGCTCCACGGGCAAACGCCTTGCGACAGCGGCCACTCCTTCGGGGAAGCCCTCCGGAGCAGGGGCGCGCGGTCGTCCCCGGGAGAACTATGGGCCCCGGGTCCGACTACCGTTCGTTACCGATGTACAAACTCATCGTACACATCGACCGGAAAGAGGGGATGGACGAGGCGGACTTTCACGAGCACTGGGACGAGGAACACGTCCCCATCGTCGAGTCGATCCCGAACCTCGTGAAGTACACCACGTCGGTGCCGGTCGAACCGGACGCCGTGGACTTCGACGGCATCGCGGAACTGTACTTCGAGGAGCGGGAGCACGTCGGCGAGGCCATCGAATCCGACGAGGGACAGGAGGCGCTCGCGGACCTGATCAACTTCACCGAGGCCGACCCGGACCAGGACATCGTCGAGGAGACGGTCAGGAAAGACGAGACCTAGCGGGTCACGCCGACACGGCCCTCGTCGACGGCCAGCGAGAAGCCCGCATCCGCGAGCCAGTCGCGGGCCGCGCCGTCGGCGTGGAGTAGCACCTCGACGAGGTCGGCGGGCTCGTCGACGTCCGTCGACAGGCGAAAGGAGTCGAGTTCGGTCAGCGTCGCGCCCGCGTCGGCCGCCGCCTGGCGGTGGTCCCTGATGGACGCGCCGTGGTAGTCCACGCGGAACTCGGGATGGCGGGTCAGGAAGGCGTTCGTGCCGCCGCCCCGTCCCGGAACGAGTACCACGTCGCCCGAGGCCGCGAACAGTCGCTCCAGCGCCGCGGGCGTTGCCAGCGCGAGGTCGGCCATGACGACCGCGAGCGCCGTTCCGTCGTCGACCCGTTCGCTCAGGACGGCGTTGACGGCGTCGGTCAGCGGCCGCTCGTCGACCGTCACCGGGGCGTCCACGTCGACTGGCCCGGTCGCCAGCACGTCGGGACGATGACCGGCGGCGCGGACGGCACCGAGCACGTCACGGAGCATCGCGCGGGCGAACGCCGCGCGCTCCGCCGCGGTGAGCGCCTCAGCGAGCCGCGTTTTCGGTGTTTCGGTCGCGAACGGGACGACGACGCGCATACCGGTCCGTGCTCGCGGTCGCTACTAAACCCACGGATTGTGCCTCGAAAATGGAAGGGAGACGAGCAGGCGGTCAGCGGAGTTTGTCGTAGTCGTCCTGCTGGTTCCGGTAGTACCAGACGCCGCCGACGACGAGGGCGAGCACCAGGACGCCGAGCCCGGCGAACAGCAGCATCTGCGTGGTCTGCTGGGACTGTTCTTTCTGGTTCGCGGTGTCGCGCGCGTCGTTGGCGATGGACTCGGCGTTGCCGAAGTTCCCGCTGTCGTACGCGGAGATCGCCTGGTCGAGTTCGCTCTCGGCTTCGGAGTCACCGCCCGCCTCGTCGATGGCCTGCTGTGCCTCGTCGATGGCGTCGCGCGCGGCCTGGCTCTGCT
Organism: Halorientalis marina; assembly: GCF_023028345.1. Lineage (GTDB taxonomy): Archaea > Halobacteriota > Halobacteria > Halobacteriales > Haloarculaceae > Halorientalis > Halorientalis marina. The sequence continues at coordinate 2,724,629 of NZ_CP095487.1, forward strand.
CGGTGAAGTGGTGGACCTCGTAGGTCTTCAGCGTCTGGACGTTGTCACCGGTCTGGGACCGGATGGCGACGACCGTGAAGTTCTCGGGGTTCGAGTAGTTGTACTCGTCGATGCCGGGCGTGTCGCCGACGATCTGGATGCGGATTTCGTCGCCGGTCGGGTCACTGGAGACCTGCTGCTGGAACTCCTGACCACCGCCCTGCCACTGCTCGACGCGACTGCCCTGGTCGTACTTCTCGACGGTCCAGCTGACGTTGTTCAGTTCCGTCTCCAGGCGGAGCGTGTACTGGGAGTTCTCGGTGAACGCGTCGTCGATGGTGAACCGGGACTGGACCTCGTTGCCGACCTCGGACTCCTCGGGGACGTCCGAAGCCGTAATCGTGAGTGCGGCGGCTGTTCCGACGGCCCCCAGAAGGAGGACACCGACCAGCGCGAGCGCGACCGTCCGTTCAGAAGAGCGGATCCAACTCATCATCCTCGTCCTCGACCAACTCCTCTAAATTCGCTTTGCTTTCCTGCCGGATTTCGTCGATGTTCTCCTGGGCCTCGATAGCCACCTGCTGGAGCTCCTTGATCCGGGGCACGTCGTGGACGCCGGACAGCAGGATGACGCCGGCGACGTAGCCCGAATCGGGGACGGGGTAGTCCCCACCGCGCACTTCCATGCTGCCGGTCTGCTCTTCGAGCCATTTGCGCCCCCGTTCGATTCCCTTCCGATTGAGGTGCTGGGGCGGACCGCTCATCACCAGCAGGGCCCGCTCCGCGCCGTCGATCTCACAGGGCAGCGTCAGCCGCCCGAGCGCGGCCTTCCGGACGAGGCTCGTGATCCGGTTGGTGGTGTTCGCGGTGTCCATGCCGTCGTCCTCGTCGCCCTTGAACCGGGAGAGGAGGCCGCCATCGCCCTCCTGTTCGACCTCCTCCGCGGCGTAGCCGACCGTCGAGACGCCACCGCCCGCGAGCGTGTTGATGATCTCCGAGGAGTCGACGACGCTCTCGGCGACCGCGCCGCCCTGTTCGACCTCGCCCGCGCCGAACAGGATGCTGAAGCGCTTGACGATTTCGTCGTTGATGGCCGCGTAGCCCCCCTCGACGGACTCGCCGGACTTCCGCCAGGCGTCGTTGTCGAACACGAGGAGGTTGTCGACCTCGCGGACGAACGTCTGGAAGGACCGGGCTGCGTTCAGCGTGTAGATACCTCCCTCGTCGCCCGCGGGGAGGATACCCATGCCGTAGACCGGCTCGGTGTAGATGCGCTTGAGGTGCTTCGCGAGGACCGGCGACCCGCCCGACCCGGTCCCACCGCCCAGACCGGCGATGATGAGGAAGGCGTCGACCTCGTGGACGGGGATGTTGTCGATGGCCCCCTGAATTTCGTCGATGTCCTCCTCGGCGATTTCCGCGCCGAGTTCGTTGTCGGCCCCAACGCCGTGGCCCTTCACCCGTGCCTGCCCGATCAGCACGCGGTTCTCCTCCGGTACTCGTTCCAGTCCCAGTAAGTCGGCCTTCGCGGTGTTGACTGCCACCGCCGACCGCACGATCCTAGAGCCCGTCCGCTCGTCGTACTCCAGGAACTTGTCGACGATTTTGCCGCCCGCCTGGCCGAAGCCGATCATCGCGAGTTTCATAGCTATTCCGTATGCCAGGAAACAGTCGCATGGCATCTATAAGTTTTATGCCCAAATATCAGCAATAAGAACGTCGTGATAAACGAGAATCGGAAGACAGCGGCCGAATCAATGCCGTATTACGCCCCCTCGAAAGGAGGGATTACTAATGTATGCACGCGAGGCGTGGCGGTCTGCCGGGTCAGGCACCCGCAGCGAGGTACGACGACAGGGAGGTGAGTTCGGCCGAGTCGACCTCGAACGCGTCGATATCGTTGTGCGTCGTCGTGTTGTCGATCCGGAGCGACCGGTACTGGTCGCCCCCCATCGGGAAGCCGGGGACGACCCCGAGCGTCTTGAGACCGATGCCGGCCAGCCCCATCGGGAGGGCGACGATCCTGATGGACTTCCCCTCCGCGTCGTAGACCAGGTCCGTGATCTCCCGGAGCGTGAGTACCTCGGGCCCGCCGATCTCGTAGGTCTCGCCGACGTAGTCGTCGTCCTCGGTCGCGTCGGCCAGGATGGGGACCAGGTCACCGACCCAGATGGGCTGGAAGCGCGTCTCCGTCCCACCGCCCGGGAGCGGGTACAGCGGCAGGCCCGGCGCGAACATCTTCTTGAGCCGCTTCGTGAACGAGACGAACTCGCCGCCCTCGCCGAAGACCACCGAGGGGCGGAAGATTACGGCATCCAGCGTCGATTCGCTGACAATTTCCTCGGCCTGCCCCTTCGACTGGAGGTAGCTTGTGGGACCGTCCGCGTCCGCGCCCAGCGCGCTCATGTGGACGATGCGCTCGACGCCGTGTTCCTCCGCCGCCTGCACCGTGTTGCGCGCCCCGTCCGTGTGGACCTCGAAGTGCCGGTCGTCGCCCCCCTTGGGCTTGAACAGCGGGGAGAGCGCGACGAGATAGATGACCGCGTCCTGCCCTTCGAAGGCCCCCTCGATGGAGTCGTAGGCAGTCACGTCACCCATCACGGTGTCGACACTCGACGGGAGGTCCTCCGGGTCGGGGCTCCGCGAGAGCACAGTCACGTCGTGTCCCCGGTCGATCAGTTCCCTGCTCAGATGTGTCCCGATGAAGCCACTCCCGCCGACGACGAGTACGTTCATACCGTCTCTCGATACGCCGGGAATCCGTTTAAAAATACCGCGTGACTGGTTGGGTACCGCAGTGGGACCGTCCGGGAGTCACTGTGGGTGCCGACGGCGACCCGGCGCGTTTACCTTCCCCGCCCGTGCATGGCCGGTATGCTCGTGACGCTCGAGGGACTGGACGGCAGCGGGAAAACGACGGTCCGGGGACACCTCGAAGCGGCCCTCGACGTGCCGGCGACGTTCACGCGCGAGCCGACCGATTCGTGGTACGGCGACGCCGTCTACCGCTCCATCGAGGACGACGACGCCGACCCGCTCGCCGAACTGTTCCTCTACACGGCCGACCACGCCGACCACCTCTCGCGGGTGGTCCGGCCCGCGCTCGCGGACGGCGACCTCGTCGTCTCCGACCGCTACGCCGACTCCCGGTACGCCTACCAGGGGGCGACGCTCGACGGCGTCGTCGACGACCCCCTGGACTACGTCCGGCGGATTCACGAGCCGTTCACGCGCGTCCCCGACCTGACCCTCTACCTCGACGTCCCGCCCGAGGTCGGGGCCGAGCGTGCGGGCGCGACGAACAAGTTCGAGAAAGCCGAGTACCTCGCGAGCGTCCGCGAGAACTACGAGCGCCTGCTGGCGGACGACGCCGAGCGTTTCGTCCGCATCGACGCCACCCAGCCCCCGGAGACAGTCGCGAGCGAGGCCGAGGCGGCCGTCAGGAAACTGTTGGACGGCGACTGATCAGAGTTCCCGCCGACTTCGCTGGGTCGACTGCCGCTGTGGCACGTCCACTTCGTCGGGCGAGGGCATCCAGAAGTAGTCGAAGGCGACGCCGAGCGTCGTCGGCAGGACGATGGTGACCCCGATAAGCGTCATCTCGCCGCCGAGGTCCGGCCCGAGGCCGAGAACGCCCCCGAAAATCAGCGTCAGCACGAGCAGTACGAGGGGCGTCAACAGGACCGTATAGATGACGCTCCCCCACCGCGTCTTCAGTCGGACGCGGAAGAAGCGCGTCATGAGCGCCGCGACCGCGCTGTTGACCCCGAGGATGACGAGCAGTCCGACGATGTCGGCCACGCTGACCATACGCACCGTTGGGGCCGGGGACCCTTTGGGCTGTCGGCTGGCTTCGGGGTCGGCCTGGAGCGCCCTGCTGGCCGCTCACTCGAGCGTGATGTATGTCCGCGTGTCAGCCACGCCGTCGAGGTCGCGGATACTCGTCGCGACCGAGTGCAACACGTCGTAGACCTCCTCGGCAGTCACTTCGACGATGATGTCGTATTTGCCGGCGACGATGTGTGCCTCCTCGATACCGTCCAGCCCTCGCGTTCGCTCCAGCAGGTCCTCGGATTTCCCCGCCGCCGTCTTCACCATGATGTAGGCCCGCACCATTCGTGCAGTGTGGTACACCATCTCATGACAAAAGCCTTTACCCGGTCCCGTCGTCCGCGCCACCCCAGTTTCGCAGGGGGTCGGAGCGATTGCACCCATCCGGGACACATAGCTTTAAGCCGTACCGTGGGTGAATGTGACACATGAGATTTGTTATCGTGGGCGCCGGGCGCGTCGGCCTCCGGACCGCACGCGTACTGGCCGACGAGGGCCACGACGTGTCGATCATCGAGCGCGACGTGAAGAAAGCCGAGCGGGCCCGGAAAGAGGGATTCCAGGTGCTCGAGGGTGACGGCTCGACCGAGGCGGTTCTCGAGGATGCCGACCTCGGCGAGGTGGACGCCCTCGGCGCGCTGACCGGCGACCTCAACAGCAACTTCGTGGCCTGCATGATCGCCAAACACCACGGCTGTCGGACCGTCCTCCGCATCGACGAGGAGTACCGCGAGGAGATATACAAGAAGTACGCCTCCGACGTGGACGAGGTCGTCTACCCCGAACGCCTCGGGGCCATCGCCGCCAAGAACGCGCTGCTCGGGGGCAACATCCGCGCCGTCGCCGACATCGAGCGCAACCTCCAGATGGTCGAACTCACCGTCACCGACGAGTCGCCGATGCGCGGCTACACCCTCTCGGAACTCGAACTGCCCGCCAAGTCCCGCCTGCTCGCCTTCCGGAAGAGCGGCGAGAAGTACGGCGTCCCTACCGGCGACGTGTCGCTCGAACTCGGCGACCAGCTCGTCGTCCTCGCAGACTTCGGCGTCCTCGACGACGTCCGCCGCATCGTCGTCGGCGAAACCGCCAGCCGCGCGGCCGCGACGGGAGGTGTCTGAGATGGTCGTCGCCTACGTCATGGTCAAGGCTCACACCGGCGACGCTGACCGCCTCCGGAGCGAAATCGGGGCCCTCGAGGGCGTGGTGGAGGCGTCCATCGTCGCCGGCGACGTGGACCTCATCGCCAAGGTCGACGTCGACTCCCCTGCCGCCGTCAAAGACGTCGCCGCCACCGGTATCCAGGGGATCGACGGCGTCGAGGACACCCAGACCTACATCGCGATGGACTAGAAACTGAATTTTTACTTCGGGGGGATTCGCCCTCGGCGAACCCCCCCTCGCAAAAATTTAGTACAAAAACTCCCTCGACGCGAGGCTCTGCGAGCCTCGCGTCGAGTGAACCGCCTCGCTTCGCTCTCACGGCTTCGCCGTTCGAGCAGCGCTCGGCGGATGCGCCTTACTCCGCCGTCCCGGTCGCGGATTCGACCGGCGCACTGAGCGCGTAGCAGTCGCTCGCCGCGGTCGGAACGAACACCGTCTCGTCGACGGCCGTCGGTCCCACTGGGGTTCCGACTCGCGTGTAGTCCCCGAACAGGAGTTCGCGCGTCTCGAACCGCCAGCGTTCCCGCCCGTCCGCCAGCGAGTGAGCGGCGACCCGTGTTCCCCGACGTTCCCCGACGAGGACGGTCTCGCCGGCCACGGTCGGCGGACCGAGTCCGCCGCCGACCGAGGTCTCCCAGCGGACGGTGCCGTCGGCAGCGGCGAGCGCGAGGAGTTGGCCCTCCGACCCTGCGGCGACGACCGTTCCGTCCGCGACCGCCACCGGTGCCGCGACACCGCTCGCCTCCGCGAACCGCCACCGTTCACGCCCGTCGGCCACATCGAGCGCGAGCACGCCGCTGTCGTGGGAGGTCACGTACACCGTCCCGTCGGTCGCGACCGGCGGGCCCCGCCAGTGGTCGGATTCGTCGTGGCTCCAGCGTGGTTCGCCGGTGGCTGCGTCGAGGCCGTGGACGGTCCCGCCATCGTCGACGACGACGACCGTGTCGTCGGCCACTGCTGGCGTCGTGCGGACCTCGGCGTCCGGCTCGAATCGCCAGCGTTCGGTCCCGTCGGTCGCGTCGACTGCGTACAGTATCGGGGCGTCGAAGTTCCCGGCGACGAAGACGAAGTCGTTCCAGGCTTTCGGCGCCGAGAGACCGCCTGACTCGCCGTCGGGGTCGAACGTCCAGCGGTCGTCCTCGCTGGCCGCGTCCAACGCTTCCAGTTCGTGTGTGCCGACGTAGCGCGTCCCGTCGACGAGCGTCGGCGTCGTCTGATAGCCGTGCCACTCGCCGGCCATGCGGGTCCCGGCCCGCCCGTCGAGGACCGCCGCACCGGGGTAGACGCGGCCGTCCGCGACCGCGACACCGGACTCGGTCTCCGCGCAGGCGGTGTACCGCCAGCGGACCGCGACCTCGTCGGGGACCGTCGCGTCGGGATTGTAGCCGGTGTTTCCGGCATCGTAGCGGTAGGTCGGCCACGACGCGCTCCCAGACAGCGAGGCGTCCGCGGTGTAGCTGGTTCGACCGGTTTCACACTCGTACCCGCCACCGAAACTGAAACAGCCGGCGAGCGCGACGCCGCCGGTGACCGCTCCGCTCCGGAGGAGTCGTCGACGCGTGCAGGGGACCATGGCCGTCCGTTCGTGGATTCCCGGTAAGTGTTTTCTCCCACCCGTCGCGACGGCTCACATCGGCATGCTGTTCCCGCCACCGCTGCCGCCCTGCGAGCGGGCGTCGCCGATGAGGTCCCCGACGACACCCTCGTACTCGTAGCCGGGGACGATCCCCTCGACGTACGTGCCTTCGAGGTACTCCGCGAACGTCTTCGCGAGGACCGGCGCCTGGTCGGCGTTCCCGTGGGTGAAGGTGAACACGGCGACGGCCTCACCGTCGTCGCGCCGGAGCGTCAGGTCGTCGAGTTCCACGTCGAGGCGGGTCGCCTTGGGCGCGTCTTCGAGCCGGCGGCCGTAGGTGTCGAACCAACCGTCCTCGACCGCGTCGCCGACCGCCTCACCCGCGACGGCCGCCGAGAGCATCGGTGCACGGACCGTCAGCGTGTACTCGATGGCCCAGTCGTCGGTCCCCTCGGCGGTCACGCGGCCGCCGAACTTCGTCGTCGTCACGTTGAACGCGCCGTCGTCACGCTCGAATGCGTCGTGGCGCTCGAAGGTCCGTTCCGCACGCTCCGGAATCTCGTCGGTCATTGCCGTCCAGTAGGACGGTGAGCGGCAAAAGCGCGTTGTGTCACCGGCGGAGAAATGAGGGGACGGGGGTTCGAACCCCGGAACTCCTTCGAGACGGGTTCTTAAGACCCGCGCCGTTGACCACTTGGCTACCCCCTCACAACTGCTCGTCTATCACGTACTCCGCCGCGAAGTTTACTGTTTTTCGGTTGTGTTCCCCGTACGTCGACCTGTCCCTGAAACTGAAGTTCATCTGTGTCTTCGGTGCCGCCGAGTACGGCACGTACAGTGTCACTGCGCGGTCCGGACAGTGTATCAGGTAAGCGTCGATTTCGTCCCCGTCGTAGTACGTCCGACGTGGCGTTCCGTCGCTTCCGTAGACGGTCGTCTGGAACTCCGCGACGACCGTCGCCTCGGTTTCACCGTGTTCGTACGCCGTCTTCACTTGAACCCGTTCCAGTTCGTCTTCCGTATCCAGAACCAGATCGTACCGTTCGCTTCCGTATGGCGGGACGGACACGCTGAAGCCGCGTTCGAGCAACGCCGCGACGACCACAGCTTCGGTCGTCCGGCCCCGGTGCTGGTGTTGGCGTCCAGTATTCATGCTCATCGTCCGATGCTTCGTTTCCGTACAAAAACCTCGCCAGCGGGGTGACTGCCCGCCGCAAGTCGGTTTCGGTTACCAGTCTACCGAGACCGTCCCGTCGCCGTTGGGGTCGGGCGCGATCTCCTCGTCCGTCCGCCGGTCGATGACGTGGATGACGCCCCGGTCTTTCTTGGCCGGGCACACCTCGGCGGCCCGGACGTTGTGGTCCAGGTCGTCCTCGCCGAAGAAGTAGACGTTCGGCTGTGCGATCCCGGTCTGGATGCTCAGCTCCCAGTTGTCGGAGACTTCCGCACACTTCCCGGCCCCGAAGCACTTGTTCGCCTCGAAAATGAGTTTGTAGGGCGCTTCCTCGACGGGCGGGGCGTCCGCCTCGCCCACCTCGCTCGGGTCGATGGGCTCGTCCTCGTCGGCCATACGCCCACTCGTGGCCGACGGTTCTTTGCGCTGTCGTTCCCGGCCGAGGGCCGACGCCGGCGGCTATCGCTCGACGGTGACGGACTCGATGACCACGTCGGTCTCGGGGTTGTCGCGGCCGTCGGTCGGGATGTTTCCGATCGTCTCGACGACGTCCATGCCGTCAACGACCTCGCCGAAGACGGCGTGTTTGTCGTCGAGGTGTGGCTGCGCATCGAGTGTGATGAAGAACTGCGAACCGTTGGTGTCGGGGCCGCTGTTAGCCATGGAGAGCTTCCCGGGTCCGTCGTGGCGCAGGTCGGGGTGGAACTCGTCTTCGAACTCGTAGCCGGGGCCACCGCGGCCGGTGCCGGTCGGGTCCCCGCCCTGGATCATGAACCCCTCGATGACGCGGTGGAACTCGACGCCCTCGTACAGCGAGTCGCCGCGAATCTCGTCGCTCTCGGGGTCCTCCCACGTCACCGTCTCCACGCCCGGGTCGGCGTCGGCCGCCGGGTCGTGTTCGGCGAGGTTCAGGAAGTTCTCGACGGTGTTCGGTGCTCGGTCCGCGAACAGTTCGGCGACGATGTCACCCTCGGAGGTGTGCAGCGTCACTTTCGGGTTGCTCATGCCACGAAATCGGCGCGGTCGGGGAAAAAGTCTGGTATTGCGCGGGGCGGACCGCGAACCACTCGCGGTCCCCACACGCCAACCACCTGCCGGTCCCTCGCCGGACACTCACCGGTGCGTTACTGGTGGGGCTCGGCGCTCACGCCGCCGTCGAAGGAAAGGTCGAGGAGGCCGAAGGGAGTCCCCCCGCGGCACTTCGTGACGCCCAGACAGGTCTCGATCTGACCGTCGACGGCGTCGACGCGGACGTCCCACACCTGGTCGGCGCGGGCGAGCGTCATGTCCCGCCGGAGAACGGAAGGCGTGTTCTCGTGGCAGTGGAGCAGGCCGACGCTGTCGGTCGTCCGGAGCGCGCGCTTGCAGGTGTCGAGAAACGCCCGGTAGCGCTCGCGGTCGCCCTGTTCGAGTTCCGTCGTGGGGTCGACGACGACGACGGAGTGCTGGTCGAGCCCCTCCAGGAACTCCGTGGGGTTCGAGAGCACGGCGTCGCCGTTCACGGCGCGAACGTCGATGGCGGCGTCGGTCGTGTCGACGCTGGCCCGGATGGCGTCCTCGACCTCCGCCGCGGGGCGGAGCGCCGAGAGGTAGCGCGTCGGGTTCGCGGCGGCCATCGCGTACAGGAGCGGCTCGCTCTGGGCGCGCGGCGCCGCGGTGAGCGCGACGAGGTGACGCGGCGGCACCCCACCGCCGAGCGCCCGATCCAGGAGCGACACCCCAGTCGAGAGACCGCCGGCTCGCTCGTCAGTCATGGCCCGACCGATGCGATGGACGCCGATAAGACTGGCGGCGAGGGGGGCAGTCAGAACGACTGGAGCGCGTCGAGCGTGGCCGCGGCGTCGCCGCTGGCGACCGTCTCACGGGCCAGTTCGAGTCCCTCGTCGAGCGTGTCCACGTCCTCCCGGGCGTACATCCGCAGGGCGGCGTTGAGGGCGACGGCGTCGGCGAACTGGTCGTCGCGCTCGCCGGCCAGGACCGCCTCGGTGATCGACGCCGAGTCGGTTGCGATATCGTCGACTGCCAGGTCCTCGCTCTCGAAGTCCATGCCGTAGTTGGCAGTCTCGATCTCGAAGTCGTCGACCTCGTCCATCCCGGCGCTCCACTCGGCCACGACCGTCGACCCGGGGCGAATGTCGTCGTAGCCCTCCAGCCCCTGGAACATCAGGACCCGCGAGACGGACTGCTGCTCTGCCTCGCGGAGGGTGTTCACCATCTTGAGGGCGAAGGGCAGGTGGTAGAAGGAACCGAGGTGGACGTCGGCGTTCGCGGGGTTCGCCAGCGTCTCGACGGTGTTGACGAAGGTGCGGACCCCCATCATGTCCCGGCGCTCCCAGAGGTCCTCGATGCCGGGGTTGAAGTTGGGCTGGTAGTAGAAGCCGAAGCCGACCTCGTCGACCATGTCGGCGCTCTCCGTGGGCTCCAGTTCGGTCCGAACGCCGAGTTCGTCCAGCACGTGCTTGTAGGCGTCCTGTTTCTGGGTGGGGACGCGGTCACCGGAGTGGACGACGACGGGCGTGCCGGCCGCGGCGGCGACGACGCCGGCGGCGACGCCGAGGATAGCCGACTCCCCTTTGCCGTCGTAGTTGGCCCCGCAATCGACGGGGTCGGCGTCGGGTGCTGCCGTCTCGACGCTCTCCTCGCGCATCACGTCGACGTAGGCCGCCAGTTCCTCGGGGTTGTTGCGCTTCCAGCGGTTGGCGAGCCAGAACGCCCCGAGCGTCGTGTGGTCCGGTTGGCCGGCGAGGATGCGCTGGAAGGCCTCGCGGGCCTGATCGCGGTCCATGTCGTCTGCGGACTTGTGGCCGGAGCCGACCACCTCGGTCATCAGCCGCTTGAGCGGCCAGTCGCCGAACTCCTGGGTCGCTTGTGCCATACGGGGTCGTGGGGGCGCGACCGCGAAATAGCCTGCGTTTGCCGCCCGGTTTCCCACCGCGTGGGAACGACGGGCGGTCAGTTTCCGTCCCGCTTTTCGACCATTCCCAGCCCGATCCAGGAGATGACCGCCTCGTCGCCGTCGCGGTAGCCCGTGAGGCGGCTGTCGACCTCGCCGATACCCGGCCGGTCGCCGTCGCGTTTCTCGACGACCTCGTACTCCGCGGAGATGGAGTCGCCCGGTCGGACCGGCCTGATCCACCGGAGTTCGTCGACGCCGCGTGCGCCCTGTGAGGCCCACTCGGCGTCGTCCATCGCCTCGACGAGCAGGCGCATGCACATGGCGGCGGTGTGCCAACCGCTGGCCGCGAGGCCGCCGAAAGAGGTCTCCTTCGCGGCCTCGGGGTCGGTGTGGAACGGCTGGGGGTCGTACTGTTCTGCGAACTCGATGATCTCCTCCTCGGTGACGTCGTAACTGCCGTGTTCGTGGGTTTCACCGATTTCGATGTCCTCGAAATATCTGACCATCGCCTCGATGCGCGCCCGCCAGCGGTATGTGCGTTGCGGACGTGCCCGGCGGGAAGCGACAGTATTACACCGACAGCCCCCTACATTCGGACAATGAGTCTCCGGTCGACGGACTGGCGCGAGGCCATCGACGACGTGGACGCGCGACTCATCGACGGCTACCAGAGCGGCTTTCCGGTCGCCGAACGGCCCTTCCGCGTCGTCGCCGACGACCTCGGCATCGACGAGACCGACGCGCTCGACCGCGTCGAACGGCTCCGCGAGGCGGGCGTCTTCCGCCGGTTCGGGGCCGTCCTGAACCCCCCCGTTATCGGCTCCTCGACGCTCGCGGCGGTCGAAGCGCCCGCCGACCGCTTCGACGAGGTCGCCGAGACGATCAACGACATCCAGCAGGTGAACCACAACTACCGGCGCGACCACGAGTGGAACATGTGGTTCGTCGTCACCGCCAGTTCCCGCGAGAAACGCGACGCGATCATCGAGGACATCGAGGCCGAGACGGGGCTGGAGGTGCTCGTCCTCCCGATGCTGACGGACTTTTACATCGATCTCGAATTTCCGGTGGTCAACACCGATAGGTTCGCCCGGGAGAGCGTCGCCGGTACCGAAGCCTCCGCGACCCGGATCAGCGAGGACGCGGCGGCGGACCTCTCGGCACTCGATCGCCGGCTCCTGCTCGAAATCCAGGACGGCTTTCCGCTCTCGGCGACACCGTACCGGGACATCGCCGCCGCCGTCGACGCGGACGTGGACGACGTGCTCGCGGCCATCGAGGACCTGCGTGCCGACGGCTGTATCAAGCGGATCGGCTGTGTGGTCAACCACGTCGTCACCGGCTTCGACGCCAACTGCATGGTGGTCTGGGACGTGCCCGACGACGAACTCGACGAGCGTGGGGAGGCCGTCGGGGAGTTGCCCTACGTGACGCTCTGTTACCACCGGCCGCGACGGCCGGAGCGGGACTGGCCGTACAACCTCTTCACGATGATCCACGGCCGCGAGGCCGACGCGGTCGACGAGAAGGTGGACGAACTCGCCGCCGAGTACCTGCCGGTCGAGCACGAACGGCTCTACTCGACGGAGACGCTGAAACAGACGGGCGCGCGGTACGACGACCTCGTCGGCGAGTGACGACGCGATTGCGAGCGAACGGTGTGAGCGAGCAGCCTTTTTCGCCACCGGAAGACTCACTGCGTCGCCGGCCTGCGGCCGGCTGCAGGAGGGACCTCCGGTCCCTCCCCGTTCGTCTTCCGAGCACCCGTTCATTCCCTGCGGTCACTCACGGGAACCACGTTTTTGCGCGAGCGGTGGCCGCAGGCCACCCGAGCGGAAAAACGTGGGAAACGGACCGGCGCGCGGTACGACGACCTCGTCGGCGAGTGACGACGCGACTGCGCGCGAACGGCGTACGGAGGGTGCGATAGCGCCGCCAATCCCGGGGTGGAACTGTTCTCCGCGGTCGAAACGCCCGGAAGTCTTTTGCGTCTGTTCGCACCATTGACGACCTGGATGAGCCCAGGAGACCTCCCGACCGTCCTGGTGGTGGACGACGAAGCCGACGTCGCGGACGCCTACGCCGCACAGCTCGCGGACGAGTACGACGTCGACACCGCCTACAGCGGCGAGGAGGCCCTGGAGAAGCTCTCGGCGAGGATCGACATCGTCCTGCTGGACCGGCGGATGCCCGGCATCTCCGGCGACGACGTGCTCGACCGGATTCGAGAGGAGGGGTACGACTGCCGGGTCGCGATGGTGACCGCCGTCGACCCCGATTTCGACATCATCGAGATGCCGTTCGACGACTACGTCATCAAGCCGGTCTCGCGGGAGGACCTGTTCGACTCCATCGAACGCCTGCTCACCTGCGCGGAGTACGAACAGAAACTCCAGGCGTACTACCGGGTGTCGACGAAGTACGCGACCCTGCTGGCGAACAAGAACAACGCCGAACTGGTGGCCCGCGAGGAGTTCGAGGAGCTGAAGGACCGCCGGGAGCGGCTCCGAGAGGAACTCGACGAGACCGTCGATCGGTTCGACAACGAGGACTTCGCCGCCGTCTTCCGCGAACTCCACGAACCCACCCCGCTCGCCGACGAACCCTCCGACGAGTGAGACGACGGGCGTCGACGGCGTGCGGGACGGTATCAAAATTCGTATCGTGATGGTCGCCGAGCGGCCGGTCCCGTCGTAGCCCGGGAGCAGTGAGGTGGCGGTCGTGGTGTGTCTTGCTGGCCGATTCCCTGCGAGGTTGTTCTCAAATTTGATGAGGGAGCGCCAAGGTTTTTGACGGTGTTCGTACGTAGTTGCAGTCGAGTGACCAGGCTTGGGCGAGACAACAATCCTCATCGTCGACGACGAGTCCGCTGTCACGGACGTGTATGCCGCACACCTCGAATCCGAGTACGTCGTCCGGACGGCATACGATGGATCGGAGGCGCTCGAGAAACTCGACGGAGACATCGACGCGGTGTTGCTGGACAGGCGTATGCCGGGGATGTCGGGCGACGAGGTGCTCTCACACATCCGGGAGGAGGAGTACGACGTGCGGGTCGCGATGGTGACCGCCGTCGACCCCGATTTCGACATCCTCGATATGGGGTTCGACGACTACGTCGTCAAGCCGGTCTCGCGTGACGAACTGTTCGAGACCGTCGACCGACTGTTGACCTACTCGACGTACGACGACACCTTCCAGGAGTACTTCTCGCTCGTCTCGAAGCGGGCGGCCCTGGAGACCTCGAAGAGCCAGTCGGCCCTGGAGACGAACGAGGAGTACCACGACCTGACCGATCGGATCGAGGAACTCGAGGGTGACCTCGACGAGGCCGTGACCGGGCTCGAAGACGAGGAGTTCGGCGGTCTGTTCCGGATGCCCGAACCCGACTTCGACTCCATCGACTCCACGTCACAACCCTGAGGGCCGCCATGGCCTGGCAATTCCCACCGTTTCTCCTACTGCACACTGTCGTCTGCCTTGCCATGGCCTGGATCGGGGTCACGGCCTACCGGAACCGCGAAATCGCGGGCTCCGGGCCGCTTTTCCTGTTGGCCGCCGCCGTCGCCGTCTGGACGCTCGGAGGCGCTGTCCACATCGCCCGGACGGACTTCCTCGGCCAGGTCGTGTTCGGGAACCTCACGTACCTCCCCATCGCACTGGTTCCCGTTCTACTGGTCTACTTCGCCGAAGCCTACACCGGTCGTCGGACGCCGCTGACGCGGCACGGTCCCCTGCCGCTGCTCGTCGTCCCCGCGGTCACGCAGGTCGTCGTCTGGACGAACCCGCTGCACGGCCTCTTTTTTGCCAGCCGTGAAATCACGCAGAGCGGGTCGCTGGTCACGCTGACGGTCGAGTGGGGCCCCTGGTTCTGGGTTCACGGCGCCTACTCCTACGTCCTCGTCGCCGTCGCGAGCTACTACCTGCTGCGGACGCTCGTCATCTCCGAGGACGTGTACAGTTGGCAGGCGGCCGCGATCCTGATCGGCGTGTTCACCCCGTGGGCGAGCAACGCCCTGTACATCTTCGGCGTCCTGCAGGGCCCGGTCGACACGACGCCGCTCGCCTTCTCCGTCACGGTCGTGGCCTTCCTCGTCGCCATCTACCGCCACCGTCTCCTCCAGTTGGTCCCGGTCGCCCGCGAACTGGCGCGCGAGGAACTCATGGACAGCCTCGGCGAGGGCGTGTTCGTCCTCGACGAGCGGGGGCAGATCGTCGACTGCAATCAGCGGGCCCTCGGACTCGTCGGCGGTGAGCGCCGGGTGCTCGTCGGCGAAGGGCTCTCGGCGGTCGCCCCCGACCTGGCGACGGAGCTGGACGAACTCGACGGCGACGGTGGCGACGAACCGTGCCGAACGGAGGTATCGCTTCGCCGGGACGGGACGCTCCGGTACTACGACGTGCGCGTCACCGACCTCCATCGGGGGAGCGGCGTCCTGTCCGGTCGGCTCGTCAGCCTGCGCGACGTGACCGAGCGACGACAGCGCGAACAACGCCTGAACGTCCTCAACCGCACGCTGCGTCACGACCTGCGCAACGAGGCGAACGTCGTCCTCGGCTACGCGGAACTCGGCCAGCAGAAACACCCGGACGCGGAGTGGCTCGCGTCGATCCAGGACCACGTCTCCGACATGGTCGACCTCAGCGAGAAGGCCCGGCAGATCGAGCAGGCACTCGACGAGGAACACGTCGACACCGCCACCGTCAGCGCCGCCGCGGTCGTCGACGAAGTCGTGACCGACGTGGCGGCCGACCACCCGGACCTCGACATCGGGACCGACCTCCCGGCCAGCGCGCCGGTCCATGCGGTCGAGTTGCTCGACGCGGCAGTCCGAAACGCCGTCGAGAACGCCGTGCAGCACAACGACAATCCGGCCCCGCTGATGGAAGTCGCGGTCAGCGTCACCCACGAGGGCGACACCGTCTCGATCACGGTCGCCGACAACGGCCCCGGCATCCATGCCGAAGAGCAGGCGGTGCTGTTGCGCGGCCGCGAGACGCAACTGGACCACGTCAGCGGTCTGGGACTGTGGATGATCAACTGGATCGTGACGAAGTCGGGCGGCGAGATCGAGATCGGCGAGAACGACCCCCGCGGGAGCGTGTTGACGATCCGATTGCCCGCGGCCGACGGGGGCGACACCGACACGGACGAACGGCGGGCAGAGGCCCGCACGGACGAGGGCGCAGCCGGCGCGGGGCGGGCCGAGGCCGTCGCCGACGAGACGGGAGCGGGAGCCGCAAACGCGAGTTCCGAGGGCGGGTCGTCATGAGCCAGTTCCCCCCCGGGACCTTTCGAAAGCACTAACGGTCGTTCGGCCCTTACGAAGGTTCAATGAGTCAGCAACTGCCGGACGTCCAGGCGTCGAGTCCGGAAGTCTCCGTCGGGCTGAACCGCGTCGGTGTCACCGGTGTCGAGAAACTGGTCAAGCTCGGTCGAGCGGACGACCGGCCCATCGTACTCATGGCGGAGTTCGAGGTGTTCGTCGACCTGCCGTCCTGGCGGAAGGGGGCGGACATGTCCCGGAACATGGAGGTCATCGACGAGACGCTGGAGGCCGCGGTCTCGCAGGAGGCCTACCGCGTCGAGGACGTCTGTGGGGGCGCAGCGGAGCGGCTGCTCGAAAAGCACGACTACACGACCAAGGCGGAAGTGCGGATGGAAGCCGAGTACGTCACCCGCGAGCAGACGCCCGCGAGCGACAAAGCCACCCAGTCGACGGCCGACATCATCGCCTCGGCGACGGCGACCGAAGAGGGAACCCACGAGGAGATCGGCGCTCGCGTCACCGGGATGACGGTCTGTCCCTGCTCGCAGGGGATGTCCACGTCACGTGCCCGCGAGACCCTTCGCGGCCTGGACGTCGAGGACGAGGTCATCGACCAGTTCCTCGAGGAAGTGCCCCAGCCGGGCCACTCCCAGCGGGGCCACGCCACGCTGACCGTCGAGAGCGAGGGGGCGCCGGAGGTGGACCTCAACGAACTCATCGAGGTCGCGCGGGACTCGATGAGCGCCCGCATCTACAACCTCGCCAAACGACCGGACGAGGACCACATGACCTACGAGTCACACAAGGACGCCAAGTTCGTCGAGGACTGCGTCCGCGCGATGGCCGAAGGGGTCGTCGACGCCTTCCCGGACCTCCCCGACGACGCGGTCGTCACGATGAAACAGTCCAACGACGAGTCGATCCACCAGCACAACGCCCACGCGGAGCGCGTCGCGGAGTTCGGCGACCTCGAGGGCGAAGTCAACGGCGACGGTCCGGCAGCCGCCGACGACTGAGCGGTCGTCCGTGCCGGCGGTAGCGCGGTCGGCGTTTTCGCCCAGGTCGTTCGCCGGGCGGCGGCGTTTCCACTCGCGTTTCCCGTCGGGCGGCGGCTTTTTCGCCCACGTTTTTCGCCGGGCGGTCGCGACCCCCGGGAGCGACCGCCCGGGCAAAAAGGTGGTGCGGAAAGGTTATTGCCACAATGCCAGTAAGGCGGGGCATGCGCCGCCGGAGACTGATCGCGTCCCTCGCTCTCTCGCTCGGTATCGCCGGGTGCCAGACACCGGAGACGACCACGCCGACCGACGAACCGACGCGGACGCCCTTCACGACCCGTACGGAGACAAGCACGCCGACGGCCACGCCGACCAGCGTGCCGACGGCGACCGAGACGGAGACGCCAACGGAAACGGAAACGGAGACACCGACCGAGACGGAGACGGACACGCCCACGGAGACGGCGACGCCCGAGCCGAGTCCGGCCGAACAGGAGGCAGCCGAGCGGATCGAAGGGGCCAGGGCGGACCTGCAGGCCGCGCTGGACGGCTACACGGAGCAGAGCGAGGACGCCACGACGCTACTGGACGTGTCGGCGGCGGCGACCGAGTTCGAGTGGCCTGCGGTGACCAACCCGGTCGGCGACGCGCGCTCGGACCTGGACGGTGTGCCCGACATCGCGGCGGAGGAGCAACTGGCGACGGCCGACGACCTCCGCGAGGTCGCGACGTTCCTCGAACTCGCGGCGCGGACACAGTCACCGCTCGGAAAGGCCCACGACGCGACGACGACGGCCAGACAGTGGTGGTACGACGAGAAGTTCAGTTTCATGGGGCGACAGGTCGACCGCATGGAGGCGCGGCGCGACGAGGCCGAGGACCTGTTCTCCGACCTGCAGGACGAGACCGACGCGGCGGCGATGGCCGCGTTCGGGCCCATCGGCGAGGAAACGTACGACGACAAGATCGACCAGTTCGACGCGGAACTGGAGACGCTGTCGGACCTGCCGGACCTGTTCGACACGCTGGAGACGGCGCTGGACCGCTTCGGGGGTGCGGTCGGGGCGTGGGACGCGGAGGAGTGGTCGCGGGCGAAGGGGCTGTTCGAGAACACGGTCGCCGCGTTCGAGGACGTGAACGGCGAGTTCGAGTCCATCGACCGCGCGGACTCCTTCGAGGACGTCATCGCGGAGATGGAGCGGGTCTCGGAAACCATCGAGGACGCGAGCGTGCTCCTCCGCGACGGGGCGACGGCCGAGACCGAGAACGACGACGAGACCCGCGAGGAGAAGAAGGCGGCGGCCGACGAACGGCTCCGGGAGTCCGACATCGCCGTCGAGGAGATGCCCAGCGTCGACCGGATCCTGAACGTGACCTGACTGTCGACTACCGCTGCGTCGGAACCACGCCGCGGATGACGGCGGTGAGGATCCCCACGACGACGGCGGTGAGCGCGGCCCCGAGCAGGAAGGGCGCTGCCACGGCGGCGACGTAGAGCGCGGTCATCAGCGGCGGGCCGACGGTCCGGCCGAGCGAGCCGGCGCCCTGCGTGACGCCGAAGGCGCTGCCCTGGTTGGCGTCGTCGGCCGACGCCGAGACGAGCGCCGAGGCACCGACGCTGAGCCAGCCGTTCCCCGTCGAGAGGCCAGCGAGGACGACGAGCAGGGCGACGACGGCCCCGGAAAGCGGCCCGACCGCCGGGAAGAGCACGCGGCCGAGCAGCGGCGTGAACGGCAGTGCGGCGAGCGCGGCCACGAGGAGGACTGCGCCGCTCAGCGCGATCCGCGCGTCGGAGACGCGCCGCGTGAGCGCGCGGACGACGATGCCCTGATTGAGAACCCCCAGGACGCCGATGTAGGTGAGGAGAAGTCCGGCCCCGCTGGCGTCGTACCCGTACACGTCGGCGACGAAGGGGATGAATGCCACCTGGACGCCGGAGAAGGCGAGCGACCAGAGGAGGAAGACGGCGACGAGCGGTCGGAGGGCGCTGTCGGCGAGCGCGCCGCGGAACTGGGCGACGATGCCCTGGACTGCTGCAGGGCCGCGCTTTCGCTCGGGTTCGGGGAGCGCGACGGCGGCGGCGAGCAGACCGAGGAGGCTGAATCCCGCAGCGGCGAAGCTCGGGACCGAGAACCGCGTGGTCGGGACGACGCCGGGAAGGAGGGCGTCGGCGGCGGCGACAACGGAGTCGCTGGCGAAGACGGCACCCAGTGCGGGGCCGAAGACGAACCCGAGGCCGAAGGCGGCGCCGATGAGGCCGAGCGCGGCCGCACGCTCCTCACGGGGCGTCACGTCGGCGATGTAGGCCTGTGCGGCGGCGATGTTGCCCCCCATCGCGCCGGCGAGCATACGGGCGGCGAAGACGGCGCCGAGACCGCCGACGAGGCCGAACAGCGACTGGAGCTCGGCGCCGAGGCCGAACAGGACCCACGCGACGGCACTGCCGGCCAACGAGAGCATGATGACCGGGCGACGGCCACGTTCGTCGGAGAGGCGGCCCAGGTAGGGCGCGGAGACGAACTGCATGAGCGAGTAGGATGCGGCCAGGAGGCCGATGAACACGTCGGAGACGCCGAACGAGCGGACGTAGAAAGGGAGGATGGGGATGACGATGCCGAAGCCAACGAGATCGATGAAGACGACGGCGACGACGGCGGCGAGCGCCCGCCGATTGCTCGGACCCGCGTCAGACAGCGTGGTCGCGCGCGGGAGCACGAGTCAGATGGCCTCCCCGGATCGGTTCTGCACGAGAGCCACGTCGACGCCCGGCCACATGAGGGTGGGGGCGGTGCTGTGGGCCTGGAGACCGTGTCGGAGGTGGCGGTGCGGTGGCGGATGAGTCTGGTGGCGGTCAGGTGGCGGAGGCGGGGGCGCTGCGGGAGCGGAGGCGGTGCGGTAGCGGGACGGCAGGAGCATCCGCGGCGCTCCACGCCGCGGTTCACTCCGCGTGAGCCGCGGAGCGGCGAACGCGGAGGTCGTTTTTGTACTAAATTTTTGCGACCAGTGCGGGACCGGAGGTCCCCCATACCATGCGAACGGTCGCGAAGCGCCCGTGAACAGAGAGTGGTGCGCGCTTCGCGCGCACCCGACGAAGTGAAAATTTAGAGGTTCAAAGGCTCCGCGTCCTCCCACCGCGGGTCGAACTCCGAGCGGACGTTGGCGGCGAACTCCCGGTCTTTGAGGTCGATCATGGCGAAGGTGTCTTTCGCGTTGAGCGGGTGAGGCACCTCGATACAGACCTCCGAGTTATCGATGAGCTCGAAGGTCCCGGAGACGTTCGCGGAGGTCCGGACGGAGAACTGGTCGTGTTCGGCCAGTTGCAAGCGGTAGCGGTCGCCGACGCTCTCGGGGAGGGAGTCGACGAGTTCCGGCCGCATCAAAAGCGAGACGGTCACGTCCCGCTCCAAGGCGTTCGAGAGTTCCTCGACGATGAGGTCGCCGACCATGTCGATGTCGAACTGCTGGGAGAGGGTCGCGGCGACCATGATGATGCGGTCGTCGGCGGCGGCCAGCCGCTCGACGAGGAGGTCGACGGTCTCCTCGGGGCCGACGGCGGCGGTCCAGAAGGTCTCCTCGACGGGTTCGGCGGTCTCCAGTTCGCCCACGAGGTCGTCGACGATGGTCTCGTACTGGTTCGCCTTCTCCTCGAGTTCGCGTTTCTTGTCCTCGAGCAGGCGGTCGAGGGCGGTCTGTGGCTCGACGGCGACGTACTTCTTCGGCCGGGAGGCGCTCTGACTCCGGACGAGATTGTAGGTCTCGATGCTGTTGAGCACGTCGTAGATGCGGCCCATGGGCACGTCGCTGACGCGTGACAGCTCCTTCGCGGTGGTCGGCCCCGTCTTGAGCAGCGCGCGGTACGCGCGAGCCTCGTATTCCGACAACCCCAGGTCTCTCAGACTTGCCATTACCTCTAGCGGTCGGATGGGGGACTCATAAACGCATCGGCAGTTTACCAGCGTATCCTGCCGCTGGTGCGGAATCGGGGCCTGTTACGCGTCGGTCGCGACCGACGCCAACTCGTCGGGTGTTTCGGCGCGACCCACGCGCTCGCCGTCCTCGACGACGTGAGCGACGCCCTCGGGCACGTCCGCGTCGGGGACGACGACGGCTTCGTGGTCCGCTATTCGCAGGGCGGCGCGGTGGAGGTCGCTGCCCGCCGGCGTCCCGAGGCGGAAGGCACGCGGGGCGAGCAGGCGGGAGGCCACGGCGGCGTAGCCGGCCACCTCGACACCCATGCGCTCGGCCGCGCCGGCGAAGGCAGCGACGGCGTCCTCGGCGACCTCGCGGTACCGGTCCTCGCCGGTGAGCGCCGCGATGTCGATGAGGGCATCCGCGAGTTCGACGTTGGTGTCGAGGGGGTAGAGGGGCTGGTCACAGAGGCCGGGTCCCTCGGTGGGTCCGTCACGGAACGCACCGGTGTCCGTCCGCAGTCGGTCGATGGTCTCGTCGGCGACGGCGCGGGCGGCCTCGCCGTACTCGCCGGTGACCTGCCAGCCGGTCGTCAGCCCCTCGAGGACGCGGGCCTGGTCCAGCAGGAGGCCGGTGGTGCCGACCTCGTCGGCGGTCCGGTAGTGGGTGACGACGCCGTCGTCCACGAGGTCGTCGAGGACGTGGTCGAGCGCGCGCTCGGCGTACCGGCGGGCGCGCTCGTCGTCAGTGTAGGCGTGGAAGCCGAGGAGGGCGCCCGCGGCGAGGCCGTTCCGGTCCGCGAGGACCGTCTCGTCGACGTGGGGCGCGTCGGCGTCCTCGCGCTCGGTCGGGCCGAGGCCGGCGTACTCGTCGTCGCCGACCTGGCTCGCGGCGAAGGCGTCGCCGGTCCACAGCGTCGTCGTCAGGTACTCGACCGTCTGTGCGGCGGTGTCCCGGTAGCTCTCCTCGCCGGTGTAACGGTAGGCGCGGGCGAACGCGCGGACGAGACCGGCGTTCTCGTCGAGCAGTTTCTCCCGATGCGGCTGGGCCCAGTCGCGGTTCGAGGCGAAGCGGTAGAAGCCGCCCTCGTAGGTGTCGAGCAGGTGTGTCTGGATGGCTTCGAGGGTGCGAGTGGCCTGGTCGCGCGCCCGGACCAGGGCGAACTCGACGGTCCGGGGGAAGGGAAACTTCGCGTCCGACCCCCAGCCACCGAACTCCTCGTCGAACGCGCCGAGCAGTTGCTCGACCATGTGCTCCTCGATGCGGGGGACCACGTCGCCGCCCGGCGGCTGGCCGTCCCGGAGCGAACGGGGGACACGCCCCGCACTCTCGCCTTCCGCGTCCCACTTCTCGCGGACCGTATCGAGGATGCCGCGGAAGCCGTCGACGCCGAGATAGCCCGCGCCGGTGATGATCTCGCCGTCGGGAGTGCAGAAGACGGTGGAGGGGAACCCGCCCATGTTGTAGCGTTCGCGGACCCGCGGGTGGCGGTCGACGTCGACGCGGACGGGCACGAACCCGTCGTTGACGTTGGCCGCGATCCGGGGTTCGGTGTAGGTGGTCGCGTCCATCTCGTGGCAGTGGGCACACCACGGCGCCGACAGCGAGAGCAGGACCGGCTTGCCCGCGCGGTCGGCGACCGCGAGGGCGTCCTCGCCCCACTCGCGCCACTCGACGTTCGTGCGCGCCGCGGAATCGTCCATACCCCCCGTCGGATTCCCCCGGTGAAGTATCCTGCGTCAGCGGTCGCCGGGACGACCCACACGCGCTGGGCGAGCGGGACAAACGGGGCTATTTTGAGTGGCGGGTGACAAGAGGGGGTATGCTCCGCGTCATCGCGGTGTTGCTGCTCATCCCGTTGCTCGACATCATGCTGCTGGTGGCGGTGGCGGCGGTCTTCGGGCCGGTGCCGACGGTGCTGGCCGTCGTCCTCACGGCGCTGATCGGCCTGCTGCTGGTCCGGGCGGAGGGGCGACACACGCTGCGGAAGATCCAGGCGAAGACGACACAGGGGGAGTTACCGACGAACGAACTCGTCGACGGCGGGCTCTTGCTCGTCGCGGGCGCGCTGATGCTCACGCCCGGCCTCGTGACCGACCTCGTCGGCCTGCTGATCGTGGTGCCGTTCACGCGATACCCCATCAGGCTCGGCGTCAAGAAGTTCGTCATCAAACCCTACGCCGACGCCAAGGCCGACGGCTTCGTTACCGGCAACGTCTACGTCGGTGGCTTCCCCGGCGGCGAGAACGCCGACGCCGCCGGCGAGCGCCGCGGTCCCGGCGCCGGGAGTGGCGGGAGCGGCGGCGGGCAGAGCGGCCCGCAGGGGTTCGACGTGGACGACGACGAGGTCCACGACGTGGACTTCGACGACGAGGACGAGGGGCGGTGACGGAAGACAGTGTGCCACACAGCGGCGCGCGGCCGGCGGGCCGTCCCGCGGTCCCGTGACCCGAAACGAAGCCCTTAACATACCCACGCGGAAACTACCGAGTGCGCTCACCTGGGCCAATAGCTCAGTCAGGTTGAGCGCTCGGCTGATAACCGGGAGGTCACCGGTTCAAATCCGGTTTGGCCCACGTTTTCCGTGATGCAAAACGAGGAGCGGAGCGAGCGACCGTCTGGCTCCGGTTCGAATCCGGTTTGGCCCACCTCTCATCGGGGGCCACGAACTCCCTCCGTTTTCGGAACACGTCACGTCGAGACCCAGCGACAGCCACGACCGGCAGCCGAACGCTACGAGGACGGACGACGACGGCGACCGAGCGCCCCGGCGCACCCGCGCGGAACCACAGCCCGGAAGTACGTCCCGCCCCGAAGCGGGGTATGCGACGCCGCCGCCTGCTGGCCGCTCTCGGGGCCGGACTCGCCGCGGGAGCCGCCGGCTGTACCGGCGAATCGGGACGGTCGACGCCGGCCTTCCGCGCGTCGAGTCCGACCATGTCGGACAATGGGACGCTCCCGACGCCGTACACCTGCGACGGGGAGGGACGGTCGCCGCCGCTTTCCGTCGAGCGCGTCCCCGAACCGACAGTGGCGCTCGCCGTGACCGCCGAGGCCGACCTCGGCCCCATCAACGAGCCCGTGTTCTGGTCGCTGTGGAACGTGCCCGCCGACACCGAGCGTATCCCCGAGGGAGTTCCGCGGACGGAGACGGTGGACTCGCTCGGCGGCGCGCGACAGGGGCGGCGTGAGGGGGCGGAAGCTGGATACAGCGCGCCGTGTCCGCCGCCCGGGGCCACCGTGGAGTTGCGCTTTCAGGTCTACGCGCTCCGCTCGGAACTCGACGCCGCCCCCGGCGCGGCGCACGACACCGTCGTCGAGGAAATCGAGGGGACGGTGCTGGCGAGCAGGCGCATTACGGTGACGTACCAGCGGCCGGCGGGACCGACGGCCGACGGGACCTGACGCGGCCGCGTCTCAGTCGTCCTCGACGGACTCCTCGGCGTCGTCCGGGGGCGATACGCTCCCGGTCAGTGGCGCGCCGGTGCCGGAGATGACGCGTGCGGCGACGTAGCTGACGACGACGACGCCCGCGACGAGCGCGGCGTGGAAGAGGACGAGCGGGTCGCCGCCCGACTCGCTCGGCGACGCGAGGCCGAACATGAGGACGAACGCGAGGATGATGCCGATGGGGACGGCGTTCACGAGCAGGTCCGAGAGCGTCTCTCTGTCGAAGACGGTGCTGTCGCTCGCGGTCGCGTCCGACGAGGCGGCCTCGTCGGTCGGCGGTTCGGCGTCGTTCGTTTCGTCGGTCGGCGACCCGGACCCGTCGGTCGGTGGTGTATCGCTGGGCATGGGCTGGTCCGTCGAGCCTCGTTTCTCGGCTGGTGCCACGCGAGCGTAACACTTGCTGTTCCGTCCGGAACCGGAAAGAGGGGAGAGGAGAGGGGTAAAAGCGGTAACCGGTTGGGGGGAGGGGGTTACCTGTCACGAGACGGTCGCAACCTGGAACGCGTGGGGCGTTCCACGGGCCCGAGTCCGGACCCTGCCGCTGAAACCTGCCGCCCCGTGACAGTCGAGGCTGGACGGGCGGGCGGTAAACGTTTCACGGTTCGCCACGGCTCTGCCGTCCGTTGACACGCGGCCGCTGGCCGGGCGGCGAGCGGTCGCGTCAGCCGACGACCTGTTCGACGGAGGCGTGCCCGAAACACACCCGTGCGCCGGTCATGGCGACGCGGTCACAGCCGTCCTCGGTACACTCCTGGGTGGTGGGGAAGCACATACCACGTCGTTCGACGAGCGCTCGGATAGGGGTTGTGGGCCCGGGCACGAGCACCCGGGGGCGTGACGGGTGCACCTCACGAACGGCGCTCGACGGCGCCGGTCCGTTCGCGGTAGACGCGCCAGCCGAGGTCGGACAGGACGTGTGCGTAGAGGACGAGGCCGGTAGTGAGGCCGAGCGGCGGCGCGAGGAACCAGGTCGCGGGCGTCGCGATTCCGGCGATGACGGTGTGGGTGAGGAGGCGCTCGTGGCTCGTGACTTCGCCGGGGCGGAAGATCTCCCCCTGCCGCAGGAGGAGCCGGGGGTCCGCGAGGACGGCCCGAAGCGCGCGCGGTTCGCCGGTGTTGTGCCAGGCGATGGGGAAGTGGTCGAGGTCGATCCCGACGCCGACGACGGCGGCGTAGGGCACGAGCAGGGCGGCGGGGAGGCCGAGGACCGTCGGCGGGGCGACGGCCAGCACGGCGAGTGCGACGGCGACCGAGACGGCGAAGTGGCCGTGAGAGTACATGAATGTGACTTACACGGTGCGATGAGCGCGTTTGACGGAGTCGACGAGCGTCGCGCGGTCGGCGGCGTGGTGGAGGTGCGTCGGGCAGTCACAGTCGGAGGACCCGAAGCCGTGGACCACGGGGCGGCCCTCGACGGCGTCGGCGACGGCACACTCGATGTCGCGGTCGGGGGTGCGCACGACCGACCGGATTTCGGCGTCCGTGTCCCCGAGGAGGTAGTCGACGTGCCAGTGGCGGGCGTCGCGCTCGCCGGCGGCCATCTCGTGGTGGCGGTCGACGCGGGCGAAGCCGCCGGGGCCGAACGCGGACCCGGTGTAGGCGTACCAGCCGGCGGGGAAGGACTGCTCGCCGAGCGCACCGACGGCGACGGTTGCCGTCGTCGGCAGTTTCACAAGGAGCGTGTACGTTCCTTCGGGCATCGGCTGCCGGTACGACGCCGACGCACCTCCGCGTTGCGGTCGCGCCCGCACCGACCGGGTGCCCGGAATCGGTGACAACCCCCGGACTGCGGTCCGACGCCGCGGTAACGGCCCCCTTTGCGCCCAAAGGAGGGTTTATATACGGGAGGCACTAACCGGAGGTGAAGGCCAATCCCGGCTTTCGATCTCAATCATGCAGGGACAATCACAACAGCAGGCGTACGACCGTGGGATCACGATCTTCTCCCCGGACGGGCGCCTCTACCAGGTCGAGTACGCACGCGAGGCCGTCAAGCGCGGCACTGCGAGCGTCGGCATCCGGACCGCCGACGGCGTCGTACTCGCGGCGGACACGCGGGTCCGCTCGCCGCTCCTGGAGCGTGACAGCGTCGAAAAGTTGCACAAGATCGACGACCACATCGGGATCGCCAGCGCCGGCCACGTGGCCGACGCCCGACAGCTGATCGACTTCGCCCGTCGCGACGCCCAGGTGAACCAGCTCCGTTTCGAGGAGCCCATCGGCGTCGAGTCGCTGACGAAGGACATCACCGACCAGATCCAGCAGTACACGCAGACGGGCGGTGCGCGCCCGTTCGGCGTCGCGCTGATCGTCGGCGGCATCCAGAACGGCGAGCCGCGCCTGTTCGAGACCGACCCCTCGGGGACGCCCTACGAGTGGAAGGCACTCGCCGTCGGCGGCGGCCGCGAGGACCTCATCGACTTCTTCGAGGCGGAGTACGAGGAGGACCTCGACCTCGACGCGGGGATCGACCTCGCGCTCCGTGGCATCGCCGAGATCAACGACGGCGACCTCGACGCCGAGGGCGTCACCCTCGGGACGGTCGACGTCGAGACCGAGCAGTTCCGCCGACACGACGACGACGAAATCGAAACCTACCTCTCCGAGATCGACCTCGGAGGTGACGACGAATGAACGACTTCAACCACGGTATGGACCCCACGAGCGGCCCGCCGAGCACCGACGAGGCGCTGCAGAACCCCTACGAGCCGGAACTCGGCTCGCTGCCCGCCTCGAATCGCGACGAAGAGAGCGTGAACAAGACCGGGACGACGACCGTCGGCATCGCGACCGAACACGGCGTCGTCATCGGTACCGACCGCCGAGCCTCCCTCGGCGGCCGCTTCGTCTCCAACAAGAACGTCCAGAAGGTCGAGCAGATCCACCCGACCGCGGCGCTGACGCTCGTCGGCTCCGTCGGGGGCGCGCAGTCGTTCATCCGCTCGCTTCGGGCGGAAGTGAACCTCTACGAGACGCGGCGCGGCGAGGACATCTCGATCCCCGCGCTGGCGACGCTGGCGGGCAACTTCGCCCGCGGCGGTCCGTTCTTCGCCATCAACCCCATCCTGGGCGGCGTCGACGAGGACGGTACCCACGTCTTCAGCATCGACCCCGCCGGCGGGGTCATGGACGACGACTACACCGTCACCGGTTCCGGCCTGACGGTCGCCTACGGGACCCTCGAGAGCCTCTACGAGGACGACCTCACGGTGGACGAGGCCCGCACCGTCGCCGCCGAAGCGGTCAACGCGGCCGCCGAGCGTGACACCGGCTCCGGCAACGGCATCCACATCACCGAGGTCACGGACGAGGGCGTCGAGATCGAAGCCTACGAGTTCGACGAACTGCTCTAGGGCCGTCCGGTTTTTTCCGTCGGCGTTCCGACCAGAAGCGTTTACAGTCCGTCAGGAGTACCTCTTGACATCGTGTACGGACGTGCCACCGGGGCGCGGTGCAGGGGGGTCCGCAGGCGCCAGTGGAGGCGGTGGTCGTGAGCGAGCGTGCCGGAGCGAGCGACGGTGGCCGACAGACGCTCCTGGTCGCGCTCTGCGTGCTCGGGCTGGTCGTCGGGGCGACGGCGCTCGGCCCCGACGGCGGCGGTGGCTTCGCGTCGGGGCCGGAGTTCGATCTCTCGGCACTGCTCGAACTGTTCGGCGACAGTGACGACGGGGAACCGGGCTGTGCAGTGTCGCTGCTCGGCGAACCGGTCCCGGGCGAGACGGTCCCCGTCGTCGTCGTGAGCGAGTCGGGCCCGGTCGAGGGCGCACGCGTCTGGCTCAACGACCGCGCCATCGGGCGGACCAACGAATCGGGCC
This sequence comes from Halorientalis marina, assembly GCF_023028345.1. Lineage (GTDB taxonomy): Archaea > Halobacteriota > Halobacteria > Halobacteriales > Haloarculaceae > Halorientalis > Halorientalis marina. Next base: position 2,752,685 of record NZ_CP095487.1, read on the forward strand.
GCGTCGCCGGTCGCGTCCCCTACGAACGGCCGGTCGAAATCAGGGCACGGGTCCCTGACGGTGTCGACTGTACGGCCGGGAGCGGGGATTCGAGCTTCGACCGCCGGGGACTCGACGCTGGTCCCGCCGTGGCGAGCGGAGTGACGGGGGCGGCCTCTCCCGTCGCCGGATCGGACCCCGGGGCCGTCGGCCCTGCCGGGGCCGCCGCGGCGTCGGGACCGACGAACGTGACACAAACCGTCCAGACCGACGGTCGTATCGACGTCGCGGTGAGCGGCCGGCCGTTCCCGGGTGAGACGGTCACCGTCCTGGCGCGGATCGGTGGCCGACCGGTCCCGGACGCGACAGTGACGGTCGACGGCCAGCAGGTCGGCGAGACGGACGACGCCGGCCGGTACGAACTCACCGTCCCGGACGACGGCACCGCGCGGTTCACCCTCGGGGTCGAACGCGGCGACTACAGCGGCCGGACGCGGGTCGACGTCGCCCTGCTCGACGTGACGGTCTCGCCGGCGACGGTCCTGGCGCTTCCCGGCCAGCCCGCGGTCCTCAACGTCACGCTCGGCTCGGAGACGGTCGACGGAGCGCGCGTGGCCGTCGCCGGCGAGTCCGTCGGGGAGACGGGACCGGACGGGAAGCGGCGCGTCACGCTCCCGACCGACCCGACGGCGACCATCCGCGTCCGAGCGGTCGACCAGACGGCGACGGTCTCGATGGCCCGCCTGTACGCAGGGACGGTCGCGGTCGTCGGCTTCGTCCTGGCCGCTCTCGGGGCCGTCGCCGTCGGACTCGCGCGGCGCGTCTCCGGAACCGCGAACACGCCGAGCGCGGACGCAGTCGGGTCGCGGACACGGCGACTCCTGAACCGTGTCGTCCGGCGGGCGCTGGCGGTCGCGACCTGGCTGACCGGCGTCTTCGACGACGCGGAGGGGCGCCTGCGCGCGTTCTGGCGGGACGTGCGTGCGTCGCCGCGAGCGGTCGTCGCCCGATTGCGGGCGCTCCCGGGGGCCATCCGTGGCGGTCTCGCGGCCCTGGTCGGGTGGCTCCGTGCCCTGCCGTCGCGGCTACGGGCGTTCCGGCGGGCCGGCGACGACGGTGCCGAGACCGTCACGAGGGGAGCGGCCGCGGCGGTGCCGGACGCCGAGGGCGACCCGACGACGCTCCGGGAACGCTGGCGGACGTTCGCACGTTGGGTGACGCCCGACCGCTGGCGCAAGCGGACGCCGGGGGAGGTGGTCCGGGCCGCGACGGCGGAGGGATACCCGCGGGAGTCGGCGACCGACCTCGCGACCGCGTTCCGCGAGGTCGAGTACGGCGGCGCGGAGCGGACCGAGGAGCGCACCACACGGGCCCGAGAAGCGTTCGACGCGCTCGCCGCGCACCGGCGGGCCGAGGGCGCGCCGTCGGTCACCGGCGGCTCACACGCCGGGCGGGAGGGACGGGAGCGATGAGCGTGCGGTCGTGGGACGCCGCCTGGCTCGTCGTCGGGCTGGCCCTCGTCCTCGGGGCTGTCGCCGGGCTGGCGACGGGCGCGTTCGGCGGCGTGACCGGCGGCGCTGACTCGTCGGCGGAAACCGCCCTGGTGTTGATCGCGGTCGTCGGCTTCGGCATCGCCGCCTGGCAGATTCGTCGGGACGACGGCGACGACGGGAGCACGGGCGCAGGGACGACCGCGGACGCGAACCGATCGAGCGAGGAGGCCGACAGCGCCGGCCAACGGCGACGGAACGACGAGGTGTCCCGGGAGGCGGACGACCCGGTCGTCGCGGCGACCCCGGAGTACGCGGCGACCGACGACGTGCTCTCGGGGCAGGGGCTCTCGTGGGTGCTCGACGAGGGCGGCGCGGTCGCGCGGGAGGACAGGACGGTCGCTGCCGGCGAGGAGTGGGTGCGCCCGACCCTCCGGGGCGTCCTGCTCGACGTCCTCGTCCACGAGCACCGGGACCGGACGGCGGCGGAGGCGGTCGTCGACGAGGGGGGCTGGACCGACGACCGGGTGGCGGCGTCGGTCGTCTCCGGCACGGTCACGGGGCCGCCGCTGTCGTTACGCGAGCGGATCTACGCGTGGCTGTTCCCCGAGCGCGTCCTGCGCGAGCGAGTGCGCGTGACCGTCGACGAGATCGCACGCGTGGCCGACGAGACCCTCCCCGCGGTGCCCGGCGAACGCGCGCCGCGGACGATCCCCGTCGTCACGCCGAGCGTCGACGACCTCCAGCGGACCGCTGACGGCGACCTCGACCTCGCGGTCGGCGTGACGACTGACTCGTCGGACGGCGAGGAGTCGCGCCGTGACGGCGCGCCGGCGGGCGAACCCGACCGTGAAAGCCCGGAGGGAGATCGATGACCGAGCGCGTCAGTCGCTGGGGCGGCGCCGTCGCGGCGGCAGCGGTCCTCGCGGCGACGGGGGCGGCGGCCCAGCGGCCGGTCTTGCTCCTGGCCGCGGCCGTCCCGCTCGTGTACGTCGTCTACGGGTCGCTCTCGTCGGTCGCCGCCCCGGAGTCGCTCGCCGTGACGCGGCACATCGAGCCGACGCCCGTCCCGCCCGGGTATCCCGTCGCGGTGACGCTCACGGTGGAAAACGAGGGGTCGGAGACGCTCCCGGACGTGCGGGTGGTGGACGCCGTGCCCGACGAGCTGGCGGTGGCCGAGGGGTCGCCGCGCGGGGCGGGGGCGCTCGACCCCGGCGAGTCCGTCGAGATCGAGTACACGGTCCCGGCCCGTCGCGGCGAGTACCGGTTCGGGCCGCCGCGGGTCCGGCTCCGGAGCCTCGGTGCCGGCGCGGTCGCGACCGTCCCAGCGAGCGTCGCGGGCGACGACCTGCTCGACTGTCAGCTGGCGGCCGAGGCACCGCCCCTGGAGGAGCAGGGCGACCGCTACGTCGGGACGATGTCGGCCGACGACCCCGGCCACGGGATGGAGTTCCACTCGACGCGGGAGTACCAGCCGGAGGACCCCGCCGACCGGATCGACTGGCGCCACTACGCCAAGCGGGGTGAACTCGCGACGGTCGACTACCGGAAGCGCCTCGCCGCGACGATCGTCCTCGTCGTCGACGCACGGCCGGCCGCACGGGTCGTCGCCGGTCCCGGCCACCCGACGGCAGTGGAGCTGAGCGCGTACGCCGCCACGCACGCTCTCTCGGACCTGCTCGCGGCGGGCCACGAGGTCGGCGTCGCGGTCGTCGGCGACGACGGCCCCGGGCCGGCGGGGTTGCACTGGGTTCCGCCGGGCGCGGGCCGGGACCACCGCTCGCGGGCCGAGCGGGTCTTCGGGCGGGCGACCGAGACGCGGTTCCCCGAGGACATCGGCCATCACCAGGTCGGGCGCCTCGTGCAACTCGCGCCGCCGGACGCACAGATCGCCTTCTTCTCGCCGTTGCTCGACGAGGGGAGCCGGGCGGCCGTCGAGCGGTGGCGCGGCGCGGGCTACTCCTGTAGCGTCCTCTCGCCGGACGTGTTGACGGACAACACCGTCAGCGGGCAGTTCGCGGCGGTCGAACGGCGCGCGCGGCTCGTCGGCTGTCAGGCCGCGGGCGCACGGACGGTCGACTGGCGGCGAGGGACGCCGTTGCCGGTCGCGCTCTCCCACGCTTTCGCGGCCGCCGACCGCCTCGGCTCGACGCCGGGGCCGCGGGCCGGAGGTGACGACTGATGCCCATCGGCCCGCGTCTGGACCGGCCGTCGGCGGTCGGCGACGAGGGGCGTGCCCGCGAGACGAGCCTCGCGGTGTCGACCGCGCTGGTCATCGGCGTCGCGCTCGTCCTGGGCGCAGTCGGGAACCTCTTTGGCCCACTGCGGACGCTCGCGCTCGGGGTGGGCCTCGTCGGGGCGGGGATGGCGCTGTTCCAGCGCGACACCGTGAGCGCGTACTTCTTCGGTCACCTCTGTTTCCTGCCGGGCGGCCTCCTGACGCTGGCCGGGATCGGGACGACGCTCGTCGCGAGCGGGGCCGGGCCCGGGCCGGCAATCGTCGTGACCGGCGTCGCCGTTGCCCTGCTCGGGACTGCGGGCGGATGGGCGAACGCGGTTCGCGAGGGGAGCCTCCGGCGCGCGGCCAAGCAGGGCTGGGGGGCGCTGATCGCGCCCATCGTCGTGCTGTCTATCGTCGGCGGGCTTGCCTTCGGTGCGATCTTCTGGTTCGAGATCGCCGGCTACGCGCTCGTGCCGCCGGCCGGCCCGTCGCTGTCGGGACTGGCCTTGCTCGTGGGCCTGACGAGCCTGGCGGTCAGGATGTCACTGCCGCGGCTCCCCGTCAGACAGCTCGCGCCGCGGGACCGCCGGCCGGCCGTCGAAGCGGCCCTGCGAGAGTGGCAATCCCGGGCTCGGCTGGGCGTCTTCGGCGGCTTCGGCAGCTGGATCTGTCTCGGAACGCTCGAGATTGCCGGTATCGTCGACCCGGTCTACGCCGCGATTCCGGGGCCGGTCGCGGCGCTTCTGTCGAGCCCGTTCCTGCGGGCCCCGATCGTCGTCGTGGGCGTGCTCGCGCTCGTCGCCGCCGCAGTCGCGTGGGTCGTCCGCCGGCTCGCCGCCGGGTTCGGACCCGACGACGCGGGGCGGCTCGGGCCGGTGTTCGGCTGTTTCGTCGTCGTCTGCATCGCGCTCCCGCTGGTCGTCGCGGCGCTCGTCGCTACGGACGGCGTCGGCGGGGGGCGGACGTTCGGTTCCCTGCTGGGACTGGCGCTCGGGCTCGTCCTGCTCGGCCTCGCGGTGTTCCTGCTCGTGTTCTCGCTCGCACCGATCCTGACGGCCGTCGGCCTGCTCCCGGACCGGGCGGGCGCGCCGGCGCTCACGAGCGGGGGCCTGCTCGTTGCGACGCTGGGCGCCGGGCTCGGCGGCGCGCCGGCCCCGCTCGTGTTCGCGACTGCCGCGGCCGCCCTGCTCGCCTGGGACGTCTCGGAGTTCGGGACGGGGCTGACCGCGGAGCTGGGGCACGTCCCAGAGACGCGGCGCCTGGAGCTGCTCCACGGGGTGCTGTCGGTCGGCGTCGCGCTCGTTGCCGTGCTGTCGCTCGTCGGCGTGTGGCTCGTCGTCCGCGCGGTCGCGCCGGGTGCGCCGGCCCTGCGGGCGCTCGTGCTCGCGGTCGGGGGCGTCCTCGCCCTGCTCGTCCCGCTGCGGGGCTGAGGGTGGTGTCGGATACCCGACGTTCTTTGTGCTCGGCCACGACACCTCCGACATGGCCGAGACGCCGTCCGCGGCACCGCCGGCCGACGCCGAAGCGACCTGCGACGCGGTGATGGACCGCATCGGCTCGGCCGCCGTCGTCGACCGCGCCGTCCTGGAGACGATACTCACCGCCGTCCTCGCCCGCGGGCACGTCCTCGTCGAGGACGTACCGGGCACCGGCAAGACCGTGACCGCGCGCCTGCTCGCAGAGGCGCTGGGTCTCGGGTTCAACCGCGTCCAGTTCACGCCGGACCTCCTGCCCTCCGACATCACCGGCTCGAACGTCTACGACGAACACGAAGGCGAGTTCCGGTTCTCCGAAGGGCCGGTGTTCGCGAACGTCGTCCTCGCCGACGAGATCAACCGCGCGCCGCCGAAGACACAGGCCGCGCTGCTGGAGGCGATGGAGGAAGGGCAGGTCAGCGTCGACGGCGAGACCTACGCCCTCCCCGAGCCGTTCCTCGTCGTCGCCACCCAGAACCCCGTCGAACAGGAGGGGACCTTCCGCCTCCCGGAGGCCCAGCGGGACCGCTTCATCGTCAAGACCTCGCTCGGGTACGCCGACCTGGACGGCGAGATGGAACTGCTCGCCCGGCGGGCGGACCGCCGGACGCTGGCCCCCTCCGTCGAGGCCGTCGCGGACGCGGAGACGGTACTGTCGCTCCAGGAGGCCGCCGAGGAAGTCCGCGTCGACGAGACGGTCCGACGGTACATCGTCGAACTGGCGCGGGCCACCCGGACCGACGCACGCACGAAAGTCGGCGTCTCCCCGCGTGGCATCCAGCGCGTCTTCGAGGCGGCACGCGCCCGCGCCGTCATCGTCGGCCGGGAGTACGTCACCCCCGACGACGTGAAGGCCATCGCCGAACCGACGATGGCTCACCGGCTCATCCTCACCACCGAATCGAGCGTCGAAGGCGTCAACGCCCGCCGCATCGTCCGGGACGTGCTCGACCGGGTCGACGTGCCCGGCGTCGCGCCCGAGGACGACGCCGACGTTCCCCCGACCCAGCGACCGGGGGACGGGCAGGGACAGCCCACACAGCCGACGCAGGGACGCGAGCGACAGCAATCCGGCCGGGGCCCCGAGCGGGGGGAGCCGGGACAGCGGCGCGACCGCCGGCCACCGGGACGGGAGCCACAGGACGGGCCCACGGAGGGACACCAGGGCCGCCGGGGAGGGTCGGGCGAGGGGAGCGAGCCGGGAGAACGGGACGGCCACGATTGAGAGTGTGGGGGAAAGGAGGGGACCGCCGGGGCGGCCGCACCACCCCCGCAGTCACCCGCTCGGAACGCTCCCCTCGCCGATGCGGATTTCGTGGGCCTCCACGTCTTCGAGGGCGGCGACCTGGCCGCCCACCTCGACGACGCCGTCGTCGGTCTCGACGAGCAGGGTCGCTTTCTGCCGGGCGCTGCCGAAGGTGGCCTCCGTCGATGCGCCCCTCGACGAGTTCGCGTTCGCCGGAGACCACGTCCCGGCCCTCGATGGCGGCGTAGAAGTCCTCGCCGTCGGCGCGCTGGAGGTCGGAAATGCACCGGCGAATGGTGGCGTACCGCCGGGGGAACGGGCGGTCGGTGGCGTTCTCGACGATGGGCTCGGCCGTCGTCCAGAGGACGGTGTTGAGGAAGCCGGACACGAGAAAGCCCAGTTCGGAGCGGTTGAAGATGACGCCGTAGCGGTCGCGGTCGCCCTGGAGGGCTTCCTGGGTGGCGTAGACGGAGAACTCGCCGTCACCGACGGCGACGATGGGGGTGGTGATTCCCCTGCGGGCCCGGACCGTCGAGGCGACGTTCAGGTAGTCGAACTCCTCGGGGTCGGGAACCTCGCGGGCGGGCGAGAGCAGGAGTTCGATTGCGACGCCGGACTCGTGCTGTTCGACGAGTTCGTCCTCGAATCGGTCGAGGAGGTCGGGCGACAGCGAGAGGAGGAGTTCGTACTCGGCGGAGGTGATGACCTCCTCCAGATAGCGGAGGATGGTCGAGCGGGACTTGATGAGCGAGACGGCCTCGGCGTCGCGGGCAGGTGCCGTGTAGGTGTCGGTGAGGTCCTCGACGAGCGAGTCGAGCGAGGACTGGAGGTCGTCGAACCCCTCCCGGGGGTCGACGGCGAGGACGCGCATCGGCCGGGTCTCCTGGAGTTCGACTAACCCGTTGTCCGCGAGACTGCGGACGGTGTCGTAGACGCGCGGCTGTGGGATGTCGGTGCGCTCGGCGATCTCCGAGGCGGTCAACTGGCCGTGTTTGAGGATCGTGAGGTAGGCTTTCGCTTCGTACTCCCCGAAGTCGAACCGCTCGGCGACACGTTCGAGTGCTGCGTGCAATCCCGCGTCCTCGCTCATTAGGGACGTGTGGCGTGACGAGCGCAATGAGTGCTTTCATTCGGAGCGTCCTCCCGCTGGGGACGGACGCGGGTGACCGTCTCAGTCGTCGTTGCCGACGCGGCTGACTGTCTCAGTCGTCGTTGCCGACGCGGATGACCTGCACGAGCGAGTAGACGGGGACGCCCTCGATCTCGTCGGTCCCCTGTTTGTCGACGAGGACGACACAGGCCACGGGCTCGCCGCCCTGGTCGCGGATGGCCTGGACCGTCTCGGTCATCGTCGTCCCGCTGGTGATGGTGTCGTCGACGACGTAGCACTCGCGGTCGCGAATCTGGGCGAAGTTCCGCGAGAAGGTCCCGCCGAGGTCGTCCATGTCGTCGTCGTCCCACTGGTGTTTTCGAGGGGCGTAGGTCCCGAGGTCGGTGTCGAGTTCGCGCGCGACCGTCGTCGCCAGCGGCGCGCCGGCCTTCTCGATTCCGATGGTGAGGTCCACCTCCTCGCCCTGTTTCGAGAGGAGGTCGGCCATCGCCGAGCCGACGTGGCCGAGCCGATTCGAGTCACGGCCGATGGCGTTCCAGTCGACGTGGATGTCCTCCGGGCCGCCGGGACCCTCCTGGGCGACTGCCGCCGTGCTCTTCCCGCTGCGCTCGACCAGCCAACTGGCAGTCTCGCGAGAAACGTTCAGCTCGTCCGCGATCTCCCCCTTCGAGAGCCCGCGGTCCGCCAGCTCCGCGGCGCTCGTCATCAGATCGTCGATGTTCTTCATATCCCCGTCCTTGACACGCCGTAATAAAAGCGGTTTGGGGCTCGCGCCGCGACCGCGGCGGCCCCGTCAGACCCGACACCGAATTTCAGCTGTACGGTATTCCACCAGATCTCCCTAACTTCGGTAGCTATACTCCCTCGTTCGCTAACTCTGGTAGACACTTCTGGTGGATTTAAGATGCCGGGGTCGCTCTGTCCGGGTATGCGATTCGAAGACAAGACAGTGTTCGTCACGGGAGCGGGGTCCGGCATCGGCCGGGCGACCGCGCTCCAGTGCGCCGAGGAGGGCGGCCACGTGATCGTCACCGACATCGACGAGGAGGGGGCGGAGGAGACCGTCGCGCAGATCGAGGACCTCGACAACGGGAGCGGCGAGGCCCACCGCCTCGACGTGACCGAAGCCGAGGAGTTCGACGCGATGGTCCAGGCCGTCGCCGAGGAGTCCGGCCTCGACGTCATGATCAACAACGCGGGAACGGGCCACCCGCCACAGTTCATGGACGACGTGACCGAGACGACCCGGGACTACGTCATCGACGTGAACATCAAGGGCGTCTGGAACGGCTGTAAGGCCGCCCTGCCGGTCATGAAAGAACAGGAGTCCGGCGCCATCGTCAACGTCGGCTCGCTCGCGTCGATCTTCGGCCTGCCGCGACAGGCCGCCTACTCGCTGACCAAGGGCGCGGTCCTGAACATGACCCGCGCCATCGCCGCCGAGGTCGGCCACTACGACGTCCGGGCGAACACGGTCTGTCCCGGCTTCACCGACACCCAGATGGTCCAGACGATGCTCGCGGCCTACGACGACCCCGAGCAGGCCCGCGAGGACCTCGTCTCCGGCTACCCGCTGGGCCGCCTCGGCGAGGCCGAGGAGATCGCCGACGCCATCTGCTTTCTCGCCTCCGACGACGCCTCCTGGATCACCGGCGAAGGGCTCGTCATCGACGGCGGCTACCGGGCCGCCGGCGGCGGGTAATTCGGTCGCCCCCGCTCACTGATACGCCGCAAACTCTTCTCCGAACGCGAGGAAGACGACGACGCCCACCACACCCACGGCGGTCGCCAGTCCGAACGCCAGTTCCGGCGAATACGCGTCGTAGAGCCACCCACCGAGCAGCGCGCTCGGTATCGTGACGGTGTTTCTGAGGAGGTAGTACGCGCCGGTGACGCGCCCGCCGGCGTCGCGCTCTGCCGGGCCGACGATCAAGGCTTTGTGGGCGGGGAGGCCAGCGAAGCGCAGTCCCGAGAAGGCAAAGAGCGCGGCGACGACGAGCGGGTCCGCGGGAGCGTTGATCAGCAGGACCGGGAAGACGGCGTAGACGGCGAACCCGATGGCGACGACGGGCTTCAGCCCCACGCGCTCGGCCAGTTTCGCGACGGGGACCATGCTCGCCAGCGCGATCACCATCTCGACGCCCAGCAGGACGCCGAAGAAAGCGTCGGGCGAGAGCCGGCCCACGACCGGGAGGGTCACTCCCACTGCCAGGAACTCGGTGACGACGATGACGAAGAAGACGTAGACCATCCCGTTCGCGAAGCGGACGAGCGTGTCCCCCACGAGCAGGGGCGGGAGTTCGTCGGGCATCGCCCGCAGGTCCGCGACGACCTGGCCGACACCTTCGAAGGAGTCACCGACGGTGTCGTCGCTCGCGTCGTAGAGGAGATGCTGGGCGACGGTCGCGACGAGGCCGAAGACGGCCGCGACCGCGAGGACGTACTCGAAGCCCTGCGCGAACCCGAAGGCGGCGATCAGCGCCGCGGCGAGCAGGGGGCCGACGAGGAAGGCCAGCCGGCGAACGGTCTCGGTGCTGGCGAAACCGGTCGCCAGCCGCGAGGGGACGACGCTCTGTTTGACGATAGCGAAGGTCGCACCCAGCCCGAACGACTTCCAGGCCTGGGCGAGAAAGAGGCCCAGGAAGACGCCGATGGGGAGGACGACGCCGTCGACGTCGACCGGGCCGACGGTGAACCCGGGCAGGGTCACGACGCCGAAGACGGGGGCGAACAGCCAGACGAGGAAGCCGACCGTCGAGGCCAGCCCAAAGGCCGTCAGGGCGATCCGGGAGCCGATGCGGTCGGAGAGCGCGCCGCCGGGATAGGGGTAGACGGCGCTGACGAGGTTGCCGACGCTCCCGTAGAGGCCGATTGCGACGCCGCCGGCGCCGAGCAGGCTCATGTACCGCGGGAGGTACCGCCCCGTCATCTGGAAGCCCAGCGAGAAGGCGAACATCGACAGCGAGAGGACGAGCACGTCGCGTTCGAGCGCGAAGAACTGCCGGAGCGTCGCGCGTGCGCTCGGCGCGGCGTCGGCGGTCGCCTCCTCGGCCGTCGCGTCGGCGTCGGCCATACGCCCCCCTTGTGAGCGGTCGCAATTAAATCGGGCTTCCGGCGACTCCGGAGCGCTCCGGAGTGCTATCGAGACGGGCGCGTCGGGCCGTCGGCTTCGTGCGTCAGCCCGGCGGCCCCCCGAGTCAGTCCCGACGGCGCGCGATGAGGGCGAGCGCGAGCACTGCCGCCAGGAGCGCCGGGAGGCCGAACCCGGGACCGAAGCCGTTAGAGGGTTCGGTCGTCTCCGCGGCCGTACTCGTCTCGGTCGCGGTCGCCGTCGTCCCGCTGAAGCCCTGAATCGTGTACTCGGTGCTCATACCCTCGTGGGAGGCCGCGATGGTGTGTTCGCCCTCCCCTTCGACCGTGAACGTGAGCCGTCCCTCGCCGTCCGTCTCACCGACCGTGTTCCCGTCGAGCGTCACGCTCACGTCCGAGATGGGGTTCCCGTACTCGTTCGTGATGCGGACACTGACCGGTTCGCCGGTGACCACGCGGTCGGCCGAGGGCGTGATGTTGAGTTCCGGAGCGCGATTGATCGAGAAGTTCACCGTTTTGGGCTGTTCGTCGACCCTGACCGTCCGGGACGCCTCGGTGTAGTTCTCCTTGGTGACGGTCACGTCGTAGTTGTCGTTGACCGGCACGGTGGTCGAGGTCTCGCCGTTCTGCAGGGTCGAGAGCCCGCTCGTGATCCCCTCGATGGAGATGCGTGCGTCCTGTACCGGCCGTGGCGAATCGAAGCGGTCGTCGGTCACGTCGAAGGTCACCGAGACCGACCCGGACTCGATCTGCATCGACTCGCTGACATCGCCGTCGACCTGCAGGTCCGTCCGGTTCCGGAAGTACCCTTCACGGAAGACGACGAGGCGGTACTCGCCCTGTTCGACGGTGGGCGTCTCCAGCATCCCGTTCTCGTCGGTCCGGGCGTTGACGACCGGTGTCCCGCTCTGCCACAGGCGAACGACGGCGTTGCTTAGCCGGTCGCCGTCCGTATCGAAGACGGTGACCGTCGCCGAACCCTTCTGTGCGACGCCGATCTCGACGCGCTGGCCCTCGGCGCTCTCGATGACGTAGGGCTGGTTCCTGACGTACTGGTCGCTCGTGACATCGAGTTCCACTTCCGCCCCCCGCGGCACGTCGATGAGTGCCTGCCCGTTCGAGCGCGTCGTCTCCGTGGTGTTCCCACCGTCCCAGGAGGCCCTGATCGTCGCCCCGCCGACGCGCTCGTCCGCCTGGTTAGCCACCGTCACCGTGAGAGTTACCTGCTCGCTCTGTGCTGCGGTCGGCATCGGTACCGCCGCGACCGCCACGACGACCGCGACACACACGACGGTTGTCCGTCTCATACAGTGATAACTCGGCAAGCAGTGATAAACCTCTGTCGGCAGTCCGCAGGCAGTAAGAAACGACTACGCCGGTATCCGTCGACTACCGGATGCCGCCGCTCGGGGCGCCGGGGGAACTCCCGCCGATGTCGGCCGCCGTGGACTCGACCTCGTCGGGACTGATCGTCGGGACCGGCCCGGGAATCGTCCGCGCGAGTGCGGCCGCCGCGACGCCGTGTGACAGCGCCGTCCCGATACTCTCGCCGGCGAGACGGCGGCCGAGGAATGCCCCGGTGAAGGCGTCGTGTTGCCCGGTCCGGTCGACGCCCGTCGTCTCGACGGCCTCGCGCTCGTGAATCGTCGCGTCGTGCCACGCGAGCGCCCCGTGTTCGCCCCGCGTGATGACGACCGTCTCGAAGTCGTACTCCGAGGCGACCGCGTGGGCGATCTCCCGGGGCTTGCCCTGCTTTTTCAGGACCCTGCCGGCGTCGTCGTCGTTCACGACCAGCACGTCGACGGCCGGGAACACCGCTTCGAGCGTCTCGCGTGCCTCGTCCCTGTCCCAGAGGTCGGGCCGGTAGTCCATCCCGAGGACGGAGGTGCCGCCGGACGCTCTGAGGACGGCGTTTGCCGTGTCCACGACGGTCTCGGACAGCGCCAGCGTCTCGCCGCTCAGGAACACCGCTTCGGCGTCCTGGATGCGCTCCATCGGGAGATCACCCGGCTCGACCGTCTCGATGGCCGTTCCGTGGCGGTCGTCGATGACCACGTTCTCGCGGGGTGTCTCGCCGCCCTCGTAGAAGGTCAGCCCCTGGCGGTAGTCGCCACCTTCCGTCCACGTCACGGCGGTCGTCAGGCCGTGGCTCCGGAGCTCGCCGACGACGCGCCTGCCCAGCGGGGTGTCGGCCATCTTCGAGGTCCAAGTCGTGTCCGTCCCGAGTCGACTCGCCGCCACGGCGACGCTGCTCGCAGCCCCTGCGGCCCAGGCGTCGAACGTGTCGACCGTCTCCAGCCGGCTGTCCCGCGGCGGTGACAACCGCAGTGCTGTCTCGCCGAACGTCACCAGATCCGTCATACACGCGGCCTCGTACGGCGGGGGTTTAGTTGGTCCGGTCGTTTCAGCCCGCGAACACCACCGGGAACCGCACGCTTGCGGCCGGTTGCTGCCGTCAGTTGCTCCCTCCGTGGCCGGGGTAGTCCCGCTCGAAGCGGGCCTCGATCTCGTCGCGGTCGAACTCGATCACGACCGGACGGCCGTGCGGACAGGCCCAGGGGTTCGCACACTCGTCGAGGCTGGCGAGCAGATCGACGACCGTCCCCTCCGTCAGCGACGTGTTGCCCGTGATTGAGGGGTAGCAGGCCATGTCCGCGAGCAGGTCGTCCGCGACCGCGTCGACCGTCTCCGCGGCCGCCGCCTCCCCCGTGACGAACGCCGAGAGGACGTCCCGGACGAGGTCCGGCCCCGCCGCCTCCGCGACGAGTTCGGGAACCGTCCGCACCGCGACGGTCCGGTCGTCGGTCCGCTCGGCCCGGAAGCCGAGCCGTGCCAGGGCGTCCTCGTACTCCTCGAACAGCGCCGCTTCCCGCGCGGTCAGGGAGAGTTCGACCGGCTCTGCGAGCGCCTGCGCGGCCGTCTCGCCGGCGAACCGCTCGCGGAGGCGCTCGTAGTTGATCCGCTCGTCGGCCGCGTGCTGGTCGATCAACACGAGCCCGTCGGCCGTCTCGGCCACGACGTAGGTGTCGTCCAACTGGCCCAGCACGCGCATCGTCGGCAGTCGCTCGAACGACTCCCGCTCGCCGGCGGCCCCATCCGTTTCCGCTGCGCCCGTCCCGAGCCGCGCCTGCTCCGTCCCCGTCCGGAACCGGCGCGTGTGCGGGTCCGCCGCGCCGTCGGGAGCCGTGCCCGCGTCGGCCGTGTCCTCGCTGGTCCGCCCCGCACCGCCCGCGTCCGGTTCCGCGTCGCTCGTGTGCGTCGCCGCGTCGTCAGCACCGCTCGTCGACGCCGCCGAATCGGGCTGTCGGTCCCCGGCCGGTCCCGTCTCCCGGATGTCGTCGGGGCCGATGGGGTCGCCCTCGTCGGTCGGTGGCGCTGGCGGCGTCTCCGCGGCGCGTCCCGTCGCGTCACCGGCCTGCCGTTCGTCCGCCGTCGCGTCACCGGCCTGCCGTTCGTCCGCCGCCGCGTCACCGGCGCGGCCCTCGTCGGCCGCCGCCGCGTCGTCGGCGGACCGCCCCGAGGCCCCCGGGTCGTCACGAGTCGGCGTGATTTCGGTCTGGTCCAGCGCGGAGCGGCCGCGTGGGGCCGACGAGCGGACCAGCCCCTCGCGGAGGAGCGCGTCCTCCACGGCGGACCTGACCTGCTCGCGGACGCCCTCCGGGTCGGCGAAGCGGACCTCCATCTTCCGGGGATGGACGTTCACGTCCACGGTGTCGCCGGGGATGTCGAGGAAGCAGACGGCGAAGGGATAGCGGTCGGCCGCGAGCTGGCCGCCGTAGGCGTCGACGACGGCGTCCCGGACCGTCGACGAGCGCACGTATCGGCCGTTGACGTAGGTCGTGACGTATTCGTTGCTCGCGCGGTTGGTCTCGGGGTGGCTGACCAGGCCCGAAACGCCGTCGAGCGGGCCGTCGGGGAGTTCGCCGCCCCCCTGCTCGTCGGTTCCTTGCTCGTCGGTACCCACCTCGATCATCGCTTTCGCCACGTCACGGCCGTAGACGGCCATGACAGCGCTCTGCAGGTCGCCCTGCCCGGTCGTGGCGAAGGTCTCGCGGCCGTCGTGGTCCAGCGAGACGGCCACGTCCGGGTTCGCGAGGGCGTAGCTCGTCACGATGTCGTTGACGTGGGCGAACTCCGTCCCGTCCTGCTTGAGGTACTTCCGCCTGGCGGGGACGTTGTAGAAGAGGTCCGCGACCTCGATAGTCGTGCCCGGCGGACGGCCCGCGGGTTCGACGCTCGTCACCTCGCCGCCCTCGACGCGGAGTTCGGTGCCGTGGGTCGCTCCGCCGTCGGTCCCGTCGGTTCCGGCCGTCGCATCGTCGCGGGGTCGCGTCGTGATCGTCAGCCGCGAGACCGCACCGATGGCGTGCAGGGCCTCGCCGCGGAAGCCAAGCGTGCCCACGCCGGATTCGAGGTCGCCGATATTCCGTATCTTCGAGGTGGTGTGTTCCTCGACGGCCCGCCGGACCTCGGATTCGGTCATGCCGACCCCGTCGTCGGTGATGCGGATGGCCTCCTTGCCGCCGGCCTCGACGGCCACCGCGACGCGGTCGGCGTCGGCGTCGAGACTGTTCTCGACGAGTTCCTTGACGACCGAGGCTGGCCGCTCGACCACCTCCCCCGCGGCGATGCGCTCGACGGTCTGCTGGTCGAGTTCCCTGATCCGACCGTCCTCGCTCATTGCTCGCCCCTGGGGGGCTTACGCACTTGAGGGTGCCGACGCCGCGGTGAAAGTTATATGCCCCCCGCCACAGGGGCCGGTATGCGACTCGAAAACGAGACGGCGTTCATCACCGGCGCGGGGTCCGGCCTCGGCCGGGCCGCCGCCGAACGGTTCGCGGCGGAAGGAGCGACCATCGTCGCGGCGGACATCGACACGGACGGCCTCGACGAGACGGCCGACCGCGTCGCCGACGCTGGCGGCGAGGTGACGACCCACGAACTCGACGTGCGCGACCGCGAGGCGTTCGCCGCGGCCGTCGACGCGACCGTCGAGGAGCACGGGCTCGACATCGTGCTGAACAACGCCGGCATCAGCCACGGCCGCACCGACATGGAGACCATCGAGGACGACCTCCGCGACCGTGTCATCGACATCAACGTCAAGGGGGTCTGGAACGGCTGTCGCGCCGCCATCCCCCACCTCAAGGAACAGGGCTCGGGTGCCATCGTCAACACCGCGTCGCTGGCGGGCGTCATCGGCGCGCCGAAACTGTCGGCGTACTCGCTCTCGAAGGGTGCGGTCGTGAACTTCACACGCTCCATCGCGGCCGAACTCGGCCCCCACGGCGTCCGCGCGAACGCGGTCTGTCCCGGCGTGACCGACACGCCGATGCCCCGCGAGGACTTCGGCCAGGGCAACTGGGAGGAGACGAAAGCGGAGATGGCGAAGCAGTATCCGCTCCGCCGGCTCGGCGAACCGGAGGACGTGGCGAACGCGATGCTGTTTCTCGCCTCCGACGAGGCCGACTGGATCACCGGCCACGCGCTCGTGATCGACGGCGGGTACTCGATCTCGTGATCGGCGGCCACTGACCGCTCACCGTCACCCCGACCGTTCGCGGCGGTCGGCGTCGCTGCGCCCGGTAGCGCCGCCTACGTGACGAAATCACAAGCTAGATATGGGAGACCGCTAACCGATTGCACGCATGCGGAGACAGCGATTGGTCCCCTACTGCTGTCTCGTCGCCCTGCTCTGTCTCGGGGCCGCCGCCATGGCGGCGCCAGCAGCAGCCGACGGGACGGCCACGACTGCATCGGACGTTCGGACTGTCGCCCAGTCCGACTCGAATCAGACGTTCAACAACACCGGATTCGTCGCGCTCACGCGGGCCGATGACGGCTCGCTGTACCTCGCCGGTATCTCCGGCAACTTCAGTCCGGCGACGGGCGGTGCCGGCGGGAGCGCGACGCTGATCAAGCAGGCACCCGACGGTTCGTCGGCGTGGACGCGGACGTTCCCCGTCGGCGGCTCCAACACCACGAGCGTGTTCATGGCCGTCGAGCCCGGACCCAACGGCGGTGTGTACGGCGTCCAGATCTCGTACAACCGCTCGGGGGGTTACTCGCCACCGAACGCGACGCTCATGCGGGTCAGTGCCGGCGGGACGGTCCAGTGGCGCGAGCCGTTGCCGTCCGGGACACTGAACAACCGACAGCCGCTGACGGCTACCGACAGCGGTATCATCGTCGCCAACCGGACGCGGGACGGACTCGAACTGTTCCGGTACGGCCCGGACGGTGACCGGGACTGGACCGAGAGCTACGACGTCAGACCCGACCGGGTCTCCGTCGACGCGGTCGACGACGGTTACCTCCTCTCGGGGACGGTCGACTTCGAGTCACCGTGGCTCATGCGGATCGACGAGGCCGGGACGGTCCAGTCCAACACGACGTTCCCGAGCACCGAAATCGGAGACGTCGCCGACGCCGTCCCGACGCCGGACGGGGGCGTCGTCCTGGTCGGGTCCGGCAGCGGCTTCGGCGGCACGACCAGCCCGGTCGCCGTCGGCGTCGGCCCCGACGACACGGTTCGCTGGACCCGCGTCGTCGGGAGCACCAGCGAGAACCGTATCAGCGACGTGCTACGGACGGACGACGGGTTCGTCCTCGTCGGCGGCGAGGCGTTCGCCCGGACGGGGCCGACCGAGACGACGCTCACCGGCGTCGGCTTCGACGGGGCCGTCCAGTACCGGACCAGCGTGCCCGGCTTCCTGCAGGCCACCGTCACGCCCGGCCCCGGTGACCGGCTCACGCTCGCGGGCCTGACGGAGCGGAGTCGGCGGACCCTGGAGAGCGGTGTCCGTACGGTCGCGCTTCCGAGCCCCGACCCGGACGCGAGCGCCGAACTGGAAGCCGACGCCGGCATCGACTCCGGCGACACCAGCTACCGCGGGCAGAACCTCCTGCTTCAGAGCCCGCGACGGGCCGGGGAGACGGTCGAAATCGTCTCGCTGCCCGGCGAGTACGACGACTTCGAGCCCCACGTCGCCCGGCACGTGACGCTCGACCGCAACGGCCGAGCGATCGTCGAGACGGCGTCGCTCGCGGAGGGGCGATACGTCGTCGAGATCGACGACGAGCCGGTCCTCGTCGAGAGCGGGTCGGTCGTCACCACGAGCGGTCGCGAGGACGCGAGCTTCGAGCTGCAGAGCCACGACATCTACAGTTACAGTCGCGGCTCCGAGGAGGGGCAGTTCGTCGACCGCGCGGCCGGCGAGGAGACGGCGACCCTGACGTGGGACTCCTCGCGGCGTGACTACGTCGCGCAGGTCAGCGTCAGTCGGTTCCGCGGCGACGCGGTGTCCGAGTCGACGCTAGAGGAGTTCCTCGGCGGCGCCGACGGCTTCACCGGGACGACGACGGTGAACGGCGTCCCGGTCGCGCTGATCGAATCGGGCGAGGAGATGGAGGTGGACGCGTCGGTCACCGCCCTCGACCCCGGAATGTACGACGTGCGAATCGGCGGTGCCGACACCAGCGAGGTCGGCGACTCCGAGACGACGCGGGTCGTCGTCGGGACGACCGAGCGCCGGCCGCTCTCGGTCTCCATCGGCGACGAACCCGTCGAGGTGTCGGTCGGTAACGAGACCGAGCGCAACATCACCGTCTCGGGCGTGACCCACGGGGTCGCCGCGGCGTCGATGAGCGCCAACGTGAGCGGCCAGCCGCTGGTCGATCTGAACCTCGGCGTCGAGATCAACGGCACGCGGTCGAGCGGGAGCGCGGGCCGCGGACCGGACTACGCGGAAGCCGGGGCGAGTTCCCTCGGCGGCGACACGGCCAACGGCACGATCACGCTCGGCACGCTCGGCGTGGGTGCCGAACCCCGGGAGATCGACCCCGACGCGAACACGACCAACACGGTCACGTTCGGCATCGACTGGGTCGTCGACGAGCGGGGCATCCCCTACACCGTGCCCGACTCGATGGCGATCACCGTCGAGGTGAGCGACATCGAGAACGCGACCGGCGAGACGCGCGAGCGCCCGCCGCGGCCGCGACCGGGAGCGAGTGCGGGAGCGCACGACTGAGACCGCTCTCTCAGTCCGCCTCTGCGACCGCCGAGGGATCGGCGGTCGCGACTTCCGAGGCCCCACGCGGGAGACGCACGACGACGCGTGCGCCCCCGGGCTCCTCGGCCACGAACGAGAGGTCGCCGCCGGTTCTCGTGACGCCCCAGTAGACCGCCCAGAGGCCCAGGCCGCTCCCGTGTTCCAGCGGCGACTCCTCGCCGTCCCGGATGACGGCCCGCTCCCGTTCGGGGATACCGGGGCCGTTGTCCGCGACGGTCACGGCGACGGCGTCCGGCCGGTCCGGGTCCACGTCGGCCGTCACGTCGACGGTCGGCGTCTCGGCGTCGTTGTGTTCGGCCGCGTTCTCGACGAGGTTCCGCAGGACCGGTTCCAGGATGCGCTCGTCGACGGGTACCGTCAGCGTCGGGTCCACGTCGGTCCGGATAGCGACGGCCGGGAACGCGGCGCCGACGGTCTCGATAACGGACTCGACGACCGTCGCGAGGCGCGTCGCCTCGCCGGCGCGTGGCGTCACGGACATGATCTGCTCGACCTCGCGGGCGCGCTCCCCGAGGGTCACGAGGTCGTCGGCGGTCGTCAGGATGCCCTCGGCGAGTTCGTCCTCGTCCCGGTCGGCGTCGGTCAGCAGTTCGGCGCGGCCGATGATGCTCGTCATCCGGTTGCGGAGGTTGTGCCGGAGGACGCGGTTGAGGACGGTCAGCCGCTGCCCGCGGAGGCGCCGGCGAGTCACGTCCCGGACCACGACGGCGCGGCCGGGCGTCCGGCCGTGGCGGTCCTCGACGGGTGCGACCGCGCCCTCGAAGTGACGGGTCCCGCCGCCGACTGCCAGTTCGAGACAGCCACCGCCAACGAACTCGTCGACGTCGGCGCCCACGACCGCCGCGAACGGTTCGGTCACGGCCGCCTCGGGCGACGTATCGAACGTCTCGGCGGCGCTGTCGTTGAGCCGGACGACCCGGTCCTGGCGGTCGACGACGAACACGGGGTCGGCGAGGTCGTCGAGGACCGTCTCCGGGCCGAGGGTGCCGGCCGCGGGCGTCGCCTCGAACAGCCGCCCGGTCGAGACGACGAACCCCGCGGAGAGGGCGCTGATGGCGTAGCCGCCCGCCGTCGCGCCGAGGAACGCCGTCGCCGGGACGGCGTCGAAGACCGCCGCGGTCGCGAGGTAACAGAGCCACGGCCAGAGGGCCACGAACGACAGCGCGACCCCGAGCGTCGTATCGAGGTGCGCGTAGCGTCGGCAGGTCCGCAGGAGGAGCCCCGTCGCCGCGACGACGAGGCCCGCGGCGTAGAAGATGGCGAGGCTGTCGGCCAGGCTGGCGGCCTCGTAGACGAACCCCGGGTAGGTCGGCGAGCCGGCCATCGCCCCGCCGCCCATCACGCTCGCCGTCGCCATCGCAGGGGAGAAGACGACGAAGGCGCTCCCGGCGATGCCGGCCGCGACCGGGGCGAGGAAGGCCAGTCGCTGTCCCGTCGTCGCGAGGTACGGCAGGCCGTAGTACTCCACGACGAAGGCCACGAACGCGACCGGGATGAGCGTGTACGCGAGCGCCCACACGAGCGAGAGCCCCGCGATGTTCGGCGCGACGACCCCGTCGGCGACCGCGAGGAGACCGACGACGGCGAGCAGGCGGACGAACGGCCGCGTCGCGCTGCCGCTCTCCGTCCGCCGGACCCAGACCGCCATGCTCAGCAGTGACAGTCCCGCGCCGATCAGTACCAGCCGAATCGCCGTCAGTACGTGTTCCATGTTGCTCCCTCCACTGTCCCGTTGCCGTCGCGACCGAACCTGTTCGCGACCATGACAGTGTGACTCGGGGACACCATCAAGAGGGTTGTCCGAACTCCGTACCAAATTCGTCGGGAATGTGTACCAACGGCGTCAAACCGGCAAAAGGCAGCGAGGAGTAAAATTTACTCCTCGGTGAGCTTGAACTTCTGAATCTTCCCGCTAGCGGTGCGGGGCAGGTCGTCGATGAACTCCACCTCGCGGGGGTGTTTGTACTCGGCGATGCGGTCAAGGGCGAACTGCGTGATGTCCTCGGCGGTCACGTCCTCTCCGGGTTCTGCGTCGGGCACGGGGACGACGAAGGCCTTCGGGACTTCGTTGCGGCGCTCGTCGGGGATGCCCACGACGGCAGCTTCCGCGACGGCGTCGTGTTCGGTCAGCAGCTCCTCGATCTCGCTGGGGTAGATGTTGTAGCCCGCGGAGACGATGACGTGTTTCTTCCGGTCGACGATCTCGTAGTAGTTGTCGGCGTCTCGGCGAGCGATGTCGCCGGTGCGGAAGTAGCCGCGTTCGGTGAACGCCCGCGCGGTCGCGTCGGGCATATCGTGGTAGCCCTTCATCACCTGCGGGCCGCGGACGAGCAGTTCGCCCTCCTCGCCGGGCTGGACCTCCTCGCCGTGCTCGTCGACGATCTTCGAGTCGGTGATGCGGAGCGGCTGGCCGACGGTCCCCTCGCGGGCGCCGAAGACCGCCTCCTGTTCGGAGTGGGTCGCACCGTTCGTCTCGGTCAGACCGTACCCCTCCGTGATGTCGACGCCGGCGGTCGACTCGAACTCACGCTGGACGGCGACGGCCATCTTCGCCCCGCCCTCGCCGGCGATCTCCAGGCTCGTCAGGTCGTACTCCCCGAAGCTCTCGTCGTTGACCATGTCGACGTACATCGCGGTGACGCCGACGAAGTGGGTGATGCCGAGGTCCTCGATGGTCTGCATCGCCGTCTCCGCCTGCCAGCGAGCCGGACTCCGGAGGTAGACCGTTCCGCCGTACACCAGCGGAACCCACGTGCAGTGGGTGAACCCCGTGATGTGATAGAGGGGCAGTTGGACGAGGCTCTTGGTCTCCTCGGGCGGGAGTTCGCCGTTCAGGCCGTCGATGCCCTGCGTTCGGACGTTCTTGTGGGTGAGCAGGACGCCCTTGGGTCGGCCGGTCGTCCCCGAGGTGTAGGGCTGGAGCGCGACGTCGTCGGCCGCGCGCTCGACGCGGGTCGGCTCCCCGGCCACGTCCTCGAAGTGGGTATCCCCCTCGGGGACTTCCTCGCGGTCGCCGGAGGTGACGACGAGCGGGTCCACGTCGGCCTCGTCCAGGGCCTCGCTGACGTTGTTCCGGAGCATCCAGTGGGTGATAACGGCGTCGGCGTCCGTGTCCTCCAGCTGGTAGACCATCTCCCGTGGCTTGTACTGGGGGTTCATGAACGAGATCGGCGTTCCGGCCTTCAGCCCACCGAGGACGCTGACGATGTACTCGGGCCTGTTCGGGTGATAGAGGACGATCCGGTCGTCCTCGTCGAGGCCGAGGTCGTGGAGGCCGCCCGCGAAGGCCGCCGCCCGCGCGTTCAGTTCCGCGTGCGTGATCTCCTCGCCACCCGCCTCGATGGCGGTGTGGTCGCCGTGTAACTCCGCGGTGCGGTCGTGGAGACCCGCCGCGTTCCCGGTCAGCGGGTCGTCGCCGAGGTCGTCGACGTGCATGACATTCGCTATCAGTGCCCACTGATTTGAATGTTGAGGGTGGTCCGGGTCCTGGGAGGGTATCCGGGAAACTGTCGCGAGCGTTGCGGACCCGGACGTGGCCGGGAGTCTCCACGACTCGGGCCTGGTGCGCGACCTGACGGGCACGCCCGGGTGAGTGCGAACACGTTCGGCAGGACTGACTGGCGGGGTGAGGCCGTACCGACTCACATGAACATCCCGTCGATCCGCGGTAACGACGACGAGGGCTTCGACGACTACGACGAGTTCGTCCCCGAGCACGTCCCCGAACCCGGTGAATTCCTTCGTGGGAACGAAATTCTGGCCGGCGACGACCACCTCGACTTCCACGAACTGACTCGCGAACTGTTCGAGGAGCGGGGCGTCTACGACATCACCTTCGGGTACAACCTCGCGCGCCTGAACCTCGACCAGCGCCACCCGGACGCGGGCTTTCGCTACGCCGAGGCGGCCGACGAGGAGGGCGTCCTGCTCGCGGAGTTCACGCCGACGACGGAGTTCTGCCCGCAGAGCGACACGCTGACGAAGGGCGCCTTCCGCGCGTGGAACGGCCTGCGCGAGCGTCACGACTACGACGCCGTGTGGGTTCGTGTCGACCCGATGCACCACGAGAGCCACCGCATCAACGGCGAACTCCGGGCGCTCCAGGAGAGCTTCGAGGACAGCGGCGAGGTCCCGGACCCGCGGCCGAGCGGCCCCGAGGCCGGCGTCCCCACCGAACGGGGCTACGACAAGGAACCCGACGCACCGTTCTGACCGGAGGCACTCGTCCCCGCGTCAGTCCCGCCACCGCTGGACGAACAGGCCGAGCAGCAGGTACGCGTAGCCGACGGCGGCGAGGGCGGCGAGCGCCCGGCCGGCGAGCGACAGCGGCGGGCGGCCGAGAGCGAGCGAGAGGGCTTCCAGGGCGAGGCCGAGGACGACGGCCACGAGGACGGCGGCCGCGAACCGGTCGCCGGCGAGCGGGAACCGACAAACGGAGGGCGGGTAGAACTGGTAGGTGACGCCGACGATGGAGAGGCCGAGGAAGCCGAGCAGTGCCAGCCGGTAGTGCAGCGCGACGAGACCCGGGCGGGGGCCGGCGACGGCGAAGGTCAGGCCGAGGCCGACGACGGCGACGCCCGCGAGGGTCCCGGCGAGGACGCCGTAGAAGCCGATCCGCGAGCGGTCGCTCCGGGCGAAGGCGACCCAGTAGGCGACGGCGAAGGCGCCGATGCCGAGGGTCTCCAGGCCCGCGCCGGCGTGCAGGACGGGGCCGGCGGGGAGGCCGACCGCGATCAGCACGGGGCCGAGCGCGGCGGCGGGGACGGCGACGACCGCGAGCGCGGTCGGGACCGTGGCGACGAGAAAACGCGGCAGGAGGCGGAAGCCGACGGCGACCAGCAGGAGCGCGGCGACGCCGGCCGCGAGCAGGTGCGAGACTCGCGGCGGATAGCCGTCGACGGGGGCGGGCAGCGGCGTCGTCGCAGCGACGGTCACGTACGCGCCGACCGCGAGATAGAGGAGGACGACCGGGACCCCCAGGTTCGCGACGCGGTCGACGGGCCGGCGATGGGCGTTGTGGTCACCGGTCCCGGTCTCCGCCCCGATGAGGTTGTCACGGACCGTCCAGCCGACAGTGAGGAGAAAGACGGCGACGCCGGCGGCCCACAGGAGGGCACCGACCGTCCGGACGACCGGGGGCACGCCGGCGAGTGCGCCCGCGGCGAGGGCGGCGGTGCCGACGAGCGCACAGGGAAGGTGGACCGTCGGCCCCCGTGCCGGGCGCAGGTCGCGGTCGAAGTACGAGGGCACGAGCGAGTAGGCCTTCCCGAAGACGACGTGGAGGACGAAGCCGTAGAGGGCGAGGGCGACCGTGACCCGACGGCCGAGGCCGGCGACGACGGCGGCCTGCCAGACGACGAACCACAGCACTCCTGTGGCGACGAATCCGCGTGTCCACCGCGAGATCGCTTCGCTCGCCGTTGCCATGTGCCGGCGTAACACGGCCCGACCGAAAAGCACCGGTCACGAACAAGTTCGGGGCAAGGGGTTGACGCGGGCGCGGCCTCCGACCACGTATGCCAGCCACCGATGTGGACGCCGAGCGGACCTACGACGACGGGCAATTCGTCGCCCGCGAGGTGCATCGCACGGAGCAATCGAAGACCGTCTGTGGCTACTTCGAGCCGGGGCAGTTCATCCCGGTCCACGCCCCCGACAGCGACGTGACCGTCGTCGTCCAGTCGGGCGAGGGAATCGTCCGCGACGGCGACACCGACCACCCCGTCGAGTCCGGGTCGGTCGTCACCGTCCCCGCCGGGACCGACCGCGGCGTGAAGGCCGGCGACGAACGACTGGAAGCCGTCCTCGTCACCGCACCGCCACCGACCGACGCCGAACACGACCCGGTGCGGCGCGGCCTCCGCGAGGGAACCTTCGAACCCTGACGGAGCCGACGACCCCAGGCGAACATATTCGGGGAAGGTTCGAGGAGCGTGGAGTGTGAACGGTCGGTGTATGCCTGAACTCGACGTCCGTGACCTGCCGCCCAAGGAGCGCCACCCGAGGATTATGAACTCCTTTGCGGACATGGACACCGGCGAGACGCTCGTGTTGATCAACGACCACGACCCGAAGCCGCTCTACTACGAGATGGACGCCGAGGTCGACGCCTTCGACGCGGACGGCTACAGCGTGGAACAGGAGGGCGAGGAACGGTTCGTCGCGGAGTTCCCCAAGCGATGAACCGGGTCGCCTTCGACGACCTGGACGCGGCACCGCACGCGGTGGCGTTCCCCGACGCCGAACCGCGAGTCATCAAACTCTCGCTCGACGCGGGCGAGCGCGTCGACCCGCACACCCACCCCGAGCGCGAGATCGTGTTCTCCCTGCGCTCGGGCCGGGTCGAACTCGACCTCGACGACGAGACGCACGACCTCGAAGCCGGCGACGTGGCCCACTTCGACGGCCGGAGCGAGATCTCGCCGAAGGCAGTCACCGACGCCGATGCACTGCTGGTGCTGGCGGAACGGAGCGACTGAAAAGCGGGACGGTCACGGCGCGGCCGGTGGCTGTCCGACCTTCGACCCCCCTCGTTCTCGCCGCCGCCCTCACCGGATGACGGTCACGACGGCGTCGTCGACCGCCACCGTCTCGTACTCGTAGCCCCGGTCGTCCAGTTTCGGGTAGAGGTGTTGCGGTGCCCGGTCGTTGACCTGGACGAGCACCGTGTCGTCGTCGAGTTCGACCAGCCGTTCGAGCGTGTTCTTCAGCGGTTTCGGCGGCCCGAGGTCCCGCACGTCCATCCGCTCGGTCGGGCCGTCGACCGACAGCTCCACCGCGTCGAGCGCCTGCCGTTCGTGGTCGGCCGTCGAGGACATACCGGTGGGTTCGGTCGAGACGACCCCAAACGTTTCCCCGAACGCGTTCGGACGTGAGGTCGAACATGTTCGCGACCACGCACCTTGCCGTGGCGCCTGTTGGATAGATCGATGCCACGAGCGAAACTGCGCGTGTCGCTGCCGGAGTCGGCCTGGATCGGCGCGCTGTCGCGGGCACAGCCGTCGGTGACCTTCCGGGTCCTGGCGGCGCTCCCGATGGCGGAGACGGGTGTCGGCCTCGTGGAGTTGATCGGGCCGGACCTCGGTGCGGTGATCGAGGAAATGAACGCACGGGACGCGGTCCTGACGGTGGACGTGCTCGCCGAGTCCGACGACCG
Source organism: Halorientalis marina (assembly GCF_023028345.1). Classification (GTDB taxonomy): domain Archaea; phylum Halobacteriota; class Halobacteria; order Halobacteriales; family Haloarculaceae; genus Halorientalis; species Halorientalis marina. The sequence goes on from NZ_CP095487.1 coordinate 2,778,528, forward strand.
GATGGTGATCGAGTTCGAGACGAGCGAGCCGCTGCTCCTGTTTTCGGTCCAGGAGTCCGGCGTGCCGCTGGAGCCGCCCATCGAGATCGTGGACGGCGAGGCGACCGTCGAGGTCACTGCCACGCAGGACCGGCTCTCCGATTTCGGTACGCAACTCGAACAGTTCGGGATGCGCTTCGACGTCGAGTACATCCGTCGGGGCGTCAAGTCGACCGAGCAGTTACTGACCGACAGCCAGCGCGACCTCGTGTTGACGGCTGTCGAACGCGGGTACTACGACACGCCGCGGGAGTGCTCACTGACCGACATCGCCGACCACCTCGACATGGCGAAATCGACCGTCAGCGAGACGCTCCACCGCGCCGAGAGCGCCATCATCTCCGAGTTCGTCGCCGAACTCGAAGAGGACATCTGAACTGTTTCGGCGAGAACGAACGCGTCAGTCCGCGTCGACGCCCCCGTCGTCGGCCTCGTACCCGTCGGGCACGTACGGGCAGAGCGGGTCGGCCGCGAGCGGGTCGCCGGTGTGGGCGTAGGCCCGCGAGCGGCTCCCGCCGCAGACGTGGCGGAACTCGCAGGCGCCGCACTTCCCGCCGAGTTCGTCGCGGTCGCGGAGCCGCTCGAACAGCTCGTGGTCGCGGTACACGTTCACGACGTCCTCCTCGCGGACGTTCCCGGCCGACTTCGGGAGGAAGCCGGAGGGGTAGATGTCGCCGGTGTGGCTGACGAACGCGAAGCCGTCGCCGGCGATGACGCCGCCGCGCCGCTTCAGTGCGTCCCCACCGGGGTCGTCGTCCCCCTGCTGGAGCTTCACGCGCCGATAGTGGGGCGCCTCGGTCGTCTTGACGCCGAAGGGTTCCTCGTCGGCGACGTCGGCGAGCCAGGCCATCACGTCGTCGGTCCGTTCGGGCGCGACCGGATCGAGGACGCGGCCGCGGCCGACCGGGACGAGGAAGAACACGCTCCAGAGGACGGCCCCCAGCTCGCGGACCCGCTCGCGGATCGCCGGCAGTTGTGTGACCGTCTCCGCACAGACGGTCGTGTTTATCTGGAGCGGGAGGCCGGCGTCCGTGGCCGCCTCCGCCGCCCGCAGCGTCTCGTCGAAGCTCCCGCCCTCGCCGCGGAAACTGTCGTGGGCCGCGGCGTCGCCGCCGTCGAGCGAGAGCGCGATCCGCCGCAGGCCGGCGTCCGCGAGGTCGTCGAGCGTCGCCCGAGTGAGCGAGGACGTGCCGCTCGGGGTCAGCGACATCGAGAGCCCGAGGTCGTCGCCGTGGGCCACGAGGTCGGTGAGGTCGGGCCGCTTGCAGGGGTCACCGCCCGAGAGGACGACCAGCTGGTTCTCGCCGAACTCGCTGACGTCCGCCAGGAGGGCTTTCCCCTCGGCCGTCGTCAGTTCGTCGGGGTGGCGGGCGGGCTCCGCGTCCGCCCGGCAGTGTTCGCAGGCCAGGTCACAGGCCTGCGTGACCTCCCAGATGAACACGACCGGCCGTTCGGTCCGGTTGGCTGTGGGTCGCATGGCCTACCTGACGACGACGGCACCTTTCATCCCGAGGGCCTCGTGTGGGGTGCAGTAGTAGGTGACGGCGCCGGTGGAGTCGAAGGTCTGCTCGAAGGTGAAGCCGGACTCGGCGGTGAGTTCGCTCTCGAAGTCACCGCCGCTCTCGGCGACGACGTTGTGTTGACTGCCCTGCCCGGTCCACTCCCAGGTGACGGTCGTGCCCGAGTCGACGGCGATGGCCGGCGGCGCGTACGCGAAGTTACCGTTGTTCCCGCTGGCGCCGACCTCGACGGTCACGCTGTCCTGGCCGGTCATGTCCGCCAGCGAGCCGTCGAAATTGCTCGTATCGGAGAGGTAGTCGCTGACCGCGGATGGGACTTCCATGCTCCCGCCGCCGCTCTCGGTGGTGTCGCCACCGTTGCCGCCGCTCTCCGTGGTGTCACCGCCGCCGTTGCCGCCGCTCTCCGTGGTGTCACCGCCGCCGTTGCCGCCGCTCTCCGGCGTCGAGTTCCCGCCCCCGCCGCTACAGCCGGCGAGCGCACCCGCCACCGTCAGCGCGCCGAGTCCACGAACCACCGTCCGCCTGTTGTACTCGCTCATGTGCGTTCGTCGCTCCGTCGCGTGTGCATATACCCCCGTTCAGGATTCCTGCCGCCTGAAAACGATAGACTCGAACGCCGAACGTGTTCGGCGCCAGGCCGAGAAACCGCCGGACCGTAGGCTCCGGTATCATGAGCGTCGTTCCCGGCAACATCGACACGGGCAGCCAGCCGCCGATGGCGATCCCGCTCCGGCACTTCCTGGTCGGCCTCGGGCTGTTGGCAGTCGGTGGCGTCGTCGGTCTGGGGGCGCTGACGGGGTGGCTCCCCGGCCGCGTCGCGGGCGTCCACCTCCTGCTCGCCGGGTGGGTCTGTGTCACCATCATGGGCGCGATGACGCAGTTCGTCCCCGTCTGGTCGGGCGTCGCGCTGTACTCCCGGCGGCTGGCGCGCTGGCAACTGCGGCTGGTCGTCGTCGGCCTCCTCGGGTTCGTCGGGGCGTGGCTGGCCGGCACGCTCGCCGCTCTGCCGGTCGCCGGCGCGGTCATGCTCGCCGGGTTCTGGACCTTCGCGTACAACCTCGGCCGGACGCTGGCGAGCGCGCGCCCCTGGGACGTGACCGAACGCCACTTCGCGTACGCGCTCGCCTTCCTCGTCGGCGTGACAGTGCTCGGCCTCTCGCTGGCGGTCGATTTCGTCCAGCCAGTGTACGCCGACCTCGGGCTGGCTCGTCCGCGCGTCGTGACAGGCCACGCGACGCTCGCGGTCTTCGGCGTCGTTCTGACGACCATCATCGGCGCGATCTACCAGCTCGTGACGATGTTCACCCAGACCGAGTTCGACCGCCTCGACGACGCCCTCCGGACGGTCGAGCGGGTCTGGTACCCCGTGGGCACCCTCGTTCTCGCGGCGGGCCGGGTCGTGGGCTCGGCACCCGTCGTCCGCGCCGGCGCCGTCGCCGTCTGTCTGTCGCTGGCCGCCGTCGCCGGCGTCGTCGGCCGTCAGTTGCTCGCCACCCGCGTCGAGTGGTCGCCGATGCTCTCGCGGTACACCGTCGCCGTCGTCGCCCTGCTCGCGTGGGCGGCCTGGACGCTCCCGGCGTGGCTACTCGACCCGCTCGCGCTCGACGCCACCTTCGGGGCGGGGAGCGGCGCGTTCCTGCTGGCCGCCGGCGTCGGCTTCGTCGTCCTCGGCACGCTGTACCACATCGTCCCGTTCATCATCTGGGAGCGACGGTACAGCGACCTCCTGGGCTACGAGGACGTGCCGATGATCGACGACCTCTACGACGACCGCCTCGCCGCGGCGGACTTCGCCTGTCTCGTCGCCGGCGCCCTGCTGCTCATTGCCGGCGGCCTCGGACCGCTCCCGGGCCGGCTCGCCTCCGTCGGCGGGAGCCTCCTCCTCGTGGGCGTCTCGGTAGCTATCACCAACCTCGCGCTCACGATTCGTCGGCACGCGCCGCAGTCCCTGCTGGGAATCGCGACGGGACGAGAAGGAGCCGTTACGGTACCGGACGAGAGCGAGTCCTAGACGTGGACGCGCGTGACGTGCCCGCCACAGCCGCACTGCTCGACGTACTCGTACTCAACGTCGTCGAAGGCATCCGCCAGCGTCTCGTAGAGGTACTCCTCCGGGTGGCCGTGGTCGCCGTGGGTCACGAGGTTGACGTGGTTGCCGGGCGCGGTGTGTTCGACCGCCTCGATTGCCTGCTCGCGGACCAGTGCGCGGTCATCGCCGTGGTGCGGTTTCTCCAGGTTCGCGGACCAGGAGTTGTCGTGGACCGATTCCGTGATCGGTTCGACCTCGTCGTGTGAGACTGTCATGTGCACGACTACGCCGAGCACCACCGAAAGCCCCGTCGCGAACATATTCGGGACTTCGTTTTCGGTGTGGGAACGACTATCGGTTGGCATGGAGACCACAGAACGGAGCAGCCCCGACGCGGAGGCAGCACCGGCGACGGCGGCAGAGACGACGGTGACGGTGAAGTGTACCGGGCACGTGCGGACGGAAATCGGCGATCACCGTTTCGAGTACACCTTCGAGGGCGACACCCTGCGGGAGTTCCTCGACGCGTTCTTCGCGGAGTACGACGTGGCGGACATGCTCATCGCGGAGACGGAGGCCGAGGCGACGACCCGGGGCTGGGCGCCGGTCGACGAGGACGACCTCCCCGGAACCTGGTCGAAGAACCCCGAGGGCGAACAGACGCGAGCGTACGCCCGAGTGTGTGTGAACGGCCGTTTCAACGAGAACCTCGACGGCCTCGACACCGAGCTCTCCGAGGGCGACCGCGTCGCGCTCATCTACCCCTTCATGTTCTGTCTGTGAGCGGGCTACCGACCCCGTGGACGCCACGGCGAACCGGTACGCTGGTATAAAGTATCCGAACCAATTCGGGAAATCGCGATTCGGTTCTAACCCTCTGAGAACGCTTCTTAGGGTCTGAGAACGGACTTCTCGGTTTATCCCTGTCCGGCCGGAACGTGTAGGTGTAAGAGGTGACCCACGATGTTCAAAACGCAGCGACGGCGGGTGCTTCAGGCGCTTGGGCTCGGCGGTGCCGTGACAATCGCGGGCTGTTCGGGTTCGTCACCGCCGACGGCCGAGGACGTGGAGACGGCCACGTCGACGGACGCGGCGGCGACGACGACCCAGACCAGTGAGCCAGCACAGTCGACCGACGCGGAGACGGTGGCGGCCGATCCGACCGAGCTGCCGGACCCCATCGGCCGGGACCAGCCGACCGAGATAGACGTGACCCTGGAGGCAAAGGAGGTCACCGCGGAGGTCGAACCCGGCGTCACGTTCGACTACATGACCTTCGACGGGGAGATCCCCGGCCCGATGGTCCGGGCACGGGTCGGTGACACGATCAACTTCACGATGGAGAACCTCCCGGACAACATGCGCCCGCACAACGTGGACTTCCACGCCATCTACGGGACGGGCGGGGGCTCCGTCGCGACCACGGCCGCGCCGGGCGATGGGAACTCCATGTCCTTCAGTCCGCAGTACCCCGGGGCGTTCATCTACCACTGCGCCGTGCCGAACCTCGACATGCACATCAGCGCGGGTATGTTCGGGATGATCGTGGTCGAACCCGAGGGCGGCCTGCCGGAGGTCGATCAGGAGCTGTACTTCGGCCAGCACGAGCTGTACACGGACGCCGACACGGGCGCGGAGGGTCACCACGCCTTCGACATGGACGCCATGGCGAACGAGAACCCGACCTACGTCCTCCTCAACGGGGAGAAGTACGCCTACGCGGCTGCCAACCAGGGCCCGGTCAACGTCGACCAGGGCGACCGCGTCAGGGTGTTCATGGTCACGGGCGGCCCCAACTACTCCAGTAACTTCCACCCCATCGGGAACGTCTGGAGCCGGGCCTACCGCGACGGCGGCCTCCCCGAGGACGGCGACTTCGAGGCCTACGCCGACAAGAACGTCCAGACGATGAAGGTGCCGCCGGGGAGCTGTATGATCGGCGAGATGGAGACGCCGGTCCCCGAGCGCATCAAGATGGTCGACCACGCCCTCAGCCGGGTCGCCCGCAAGGGCCTCCTCGCCGAGGTCGACGTCAACGGGACCGAAGACGAGTCCATCTACGACCCCGACGCGAACGGCTCCAGCCACGAGGGACCGAAATACGAGTGATCGGTCGGCGTCCCCCTGTCCACCGCTTTTAGCGTGCGGGTCGAAACCCGCGTAACGTGACAGTCGAGTCGTAATTCGACTGTTCGGGACCGTCAGGCCTATCTTCGCGATGGTCCATCTCCGCCCATGTCGACACGGTCGGACCCGGCGGCGCACCCGTGGCTCGTCCTCACGGGCTGTTTCCTCGTCGCGACCGGCTTCAACGCCTACCTGTTCGCCCCGGCGAGCATCATGCCGCCGTTCACCGCGGCGTTCGGCATCGACAAGGCCGCCGCCGGACTGGCGATCAGCGTCGTCTTCCTCGGCTGGGCGGTCTGTCAGGTTCCCAGCGGCTTCCTGATGGACCGGTACGACAATCGCCGGCTCGTCTGGGCCGGCGTGGTCGTCTTCCTCGGTGCCGCAGCGGCGGGCCCGTTCGCACCGACCTACCCGACCTTCCTGGCGACGCGGTTCGTCGGCGGTGCGACCGCGGTGTTCCTCTGGACGGCCAACGCCAACATCGTCGGCCAGTCGTTCCCGCTCGATCGACGGGCGCTCGGGACGAGCCTGTTCGTCACGAGCGCGCCCGCCGGCGTGACGGTCGCGCAGGCCGTCGGCCCGCCGCTCGAAGCGGTCGTCGGCTGGGAGGGCGTCGTCGCCGCCTACGCCGCCATCACCGTCGTCGGACTCCCGCTGTTTGCCTGGGCGCTGGACGAACCGATCCGGAACGAGACGTCGCTCTCGCTGTCGCAGTTCGGCACCGCGCTCGGCGACCGGCGCGTGCTCGCCATCGCGCTGAGCAGTTTCTGTGCCTACTCCCTGTTCGTGTTCTTCAACTCCTGGATGCCGACCTACGCGACCGAGGTGATCGGCGTCGACATCGGCACGGCGGGGACGCTCGCGGCCCTGCTCCCCGCGATGGGGCTGGCGGCGCGGCCGGGCGGCGGCTGGCTCTCGGACCGCATCGGCGGTCGCCGCCGCCCGGTGATCGTCGCGGCGTTCCTGCTCGTCCTTCCGGCACTGCTCGTCGCCGTACTCGCGACCTCGGTCGTCGGGTTCGCGGCGGCGCTCCTGCTGGCCGGCGTCGGCTCACAGCTCGGGACCGGCGTCTTCTACGTCTACGTCGAGGAGGTGTCACCACCGGAGTCGGGCGGGACGAGCCTCGCGGTCCTGATGACGCTCTCGATCGCGGGGTCGCTTTTCGCGCCGGTGGCCGCCGGCTGGCTCGTCGACGCGGTCTCCTGGACCGCTGCGTTCGTCTTCGCCGGGGCGCTCGCGGTCGCCGGGATCGTCGCAATCGCCCGCCTCCCGGAGGCGTGAGCGGAGTCCCCGTCGACGGGCCGCAGGGCACTCCGACGCGGGGCCGCTCATGCGCTCGTCTCCCGTTCGAGGTAGTCGAACTGCGCCTCGAGTTCGCGTGTCCGCTGGCGTTTGATGACCGTCGCGTCCAGCACGCCGCCGACGAGACCCACGTCCAGTTCGAAGTCCGTGCGCGCGGTGACCGTCGTCCCCGCCTCCGTCGCCTCGATCTCGTAGCCGGTCCACATCTCCTCGAAGATGCCGTCGACCTGTTCGTAGGCCAGCACGGTGTCGGACTCGTCCACGATTCGGAGGTCGAGTTCGATCCGCGCGATGGCGAACCCGTTCTCGATGGTCAGCCGGTCACCGTCGAGGGTCACCGCGTCGAACTTCGCCGCGCGCATGAACGGCTCGGCGTCCTCGATGAGTGGCCGAACCTCGTCGGGTGGTGCGTCGATGGTCCGGGAGAGCGAAATCGATTCCATACAGGGTGTTGGCTTCCGGCCCGTTTATACGTCGGCCCTCGTTCCGACCGGCCAGGAACGGCCGGGTGGACCGACCGTCGTTCGACCGCAGCACGAACGCGCGGACGCTCCTGCACCCACGGCTCCGTGGGCACCTACGCCGATTCCGTGATCGTGAGGACGGGAACCGGTGCGGAGCGGACCGTCTTCTCCGCGACGCTCCCCAGCAGGATGCGGTCGGTACCACGCCGTCCAGTCGTCCCCATCCCGACGGCGTGGACGTCGTTCGATTCGATGCAGTCGAGGATCGCCTCGACGGGCGCCCCGTGTTCGACGTGACTGACGACCTTCTCGATCCCGCGTTCCTCGGCCGCCGAGGCGACGGTCTCGACGGCGTCGGTGGCGGCCCGTTCGTTCTCCTTGCCGGCTTTCGTCGACCGAACGTCGGGCCCGAGTGCGGAGTCGTCGACGACGGAGATGGCGTGAACGGTCGCGCCGAGCGTCGCCGCCAGCGAGAGCGTCCGCTCTGCGGCGTGGGTCGCGGCGGCGCTCCCGTCGGTCGGGACGAGGATCCGCTCGTAGGGGAACACGAGCGTCTCGTCGGGTCGCATCCGGACGGTGAGCACGGGGACCGGGGAGAGGCGGACGACCTTCTCGGACACGCTCCCCATGAGGTATCGGGAGATTCCCTCGCGGCCGTGGGTCGGCATCACGATCAGGTCCTGCTCGTACTGCTCGGCGTACTCGACGATCGTCGGGGCCGGATTGCCCTGGACCACGTCGGTCTCGTGGGAGACCCCGAGCGTGTCGAGCGTCTTCGCGGCCTCGTCGACGATGTCCTCGCCCTCCCGTTCGAGCACGTCGACGGCGTGTCCCTCGACGACGGTGACGCTGTCACGCGTCGTGTCGGCGACGTACAGCACGCGGATGGTCGCGTCGGCCCAGTGAGCGATCTCGCTGGCGTGATGGAGCACCTCGGACGCGCCCTCGCTCCCGTCGTAGGGCAGGAGGATGGTCTCGTACATACGAGTCGGTACGGTCACCGTCGACTAATAGGTACGAGTCGTCGTCTCACTCCGGGTCGTCTCCGGCGGTCGCTGACTCCGCGTCGGCCGGGTCGTCGCGGTCGACGACCACCCTGACTTTCTGGATGCGGGTGTCCTCGACCCGTTCGGCCCGCAGGGCCACGTTCTCGTACTCGAACGCCTCGCCCTGCTCGACGAGGCGGCCCGCGCGGTTGAAGACGAAGCCCGCGATGGTCTCGAACTCCTCGCCTTCCGGCAGGACGATGTCGAGCGCCTCGTTGACCTCGTGGATGTTGACCGAGCCGTCCACGAGTGCGGTGGTTTCGTCGACGAACTCGATCGGGTGTTCCTCGCCGCCCACCAGTATCTCGCCGACGATCTCCTCGAGCACGTCCTCCATCGTGACCAGCCCCTCGGTGGTGCCGAACTCGTCGATGACGACGACCATGTGCAGCCTGTTTTCCCGCATCTCCGAGAGGAGGTCGTCGACGTTCTTGGACTCGGGGATGTGCAGTGTCGGGGTGATCACGTCCGCCACGTCGAGGTCGGCGAACTCGCCGTAGTCGGATTCCCGCAGTTCGCGGATGTCGAACACGCCGGTCACGTTGTCCAGGGACCCCTCGTAGGCCGGCAGTCGGGCGTGGCCCGACTGGATACACTGCTTGATCGCCTCCTCGACGGTCGCGTCCACGGGGACGGCCACCACGTCGAGGCGCGGGGTCATCACCTCCTTTACCGTCGCGTCCGTGAACCGCAGGGTCCGCTGGAGCATCTCGCGTTCGTCCTCGTCGAGGATACCCTCGCGCTCGCCCGTTTCGATCATGTTCCGAATCTCGTCACGGGTGACGTACGTCGACTCGATCGAGGGGCTGCCACCGGTGAGTCTGTTTACGACGCTCGTCAGGTAGTAAAACAGGGTGATGAGCGGCCAGAGCACCTTCTCGACGACTTTCAGCCCGCGGGCGACCCGCCGTGCGTGCAGTTCGGTGTTCTCGACGGCGTAGGACTTCGGCGCGCTCTCGCCGAATATCAGCACCATCGACGTGATACCGAGCGACGAGACGACGACCGCCGTGCCGGCGTCGAAGTAGAAGCCGACGATGGTCGTCGAGACGGATGACATCGTGATGTTGACCATGTTGTTCCCGACGAGGATCGTCACGAGCAGGCGGTGAGGGTCGTCCTTCAGGGACTTGACCGCCCGCGCACCGCGCAGGCCCTGCTCGACCATCGCGTCCACCTGGTGGGCCGGCAGGGAGAACAGCGCGATCTCCGACGAGGAAAAGAAGCCCGACCCCACGAGGAGCAGCAGGATCATGCCGATACCGATCACGGTGACTTCCGTCCGCCCCAGTTCGATACCGACGACCGGAATGGTCGACAGGACGGCGCCGATCCCGGGGACCGCTGTGGGCACAGCTGACATCATCGATACGTCCTCTTGCCGGAGCGGAAAAGTAACCCTTGTGCGAGCGGGGATCGCCGTGGAAATCGCCCGTCCGCGCGAGGCTACGAGTCGTGCCCTTCGAGTCGCTCCTGCCACGCCTGGACTGTTGCCATCAGCTCGACGGGTGGCGTTTCGTTCACGTCCAGGTCCCGGAGTTCCTCGACGACGGCCTCGGCGTCCGGGTCGATGTCACCTCGTTCGGGGTCCCGGTCGGGGCTCCCGTCGGTCGCGACTCGCTCCTCGCCACCGCCCCCGGAGCGTTCGAACTGTCCCGAATCGAGGTCGAAGACCACCTGCGTCGTCTCGCCGCTCTCCTGCTCGCCGCCGCGGACCTCGATGGCCTCGTCCTCGCGGAGGCGTTCGAGCACGTTCCGGGAACGGTCCACGACCGGCTCTGGTACCCCTGCGAGGTCCGCGACGTGAATCCCGTAGGAGCGGTCCGTCGGCCCTTCCCGGACGGTCCGGAGGAAGGTCACGTCGCCGTCGCTCTCGTCGGCAGCGTGGGACGAAGTCCCGCTGCCAGCCGGCGAGTCCGGCTCGCCGGCGACCGCCACGTGGACGTTCTCGACCGTCGGGAGTTCGTCGCCCAGTGCCGTGAGTTCGTGGTAGTGGGTGGCAAAGAGGGTCTTGGCCCTGACCTGGTTGACCAGGTACTCGGTGGCCGCCCAGGCGATGCTGATGCCGTCGTAGGTCGCGGTCCCGCGGCCCACCTCGTCAAGGATGACCAGCGACTCCTCGCTGGCGGAGTGGAGGATGTTCGAGAGCTCCTGCATCTCGACCATGAACGTCGACCGGCCCTGTGCGAGTTCGTCGAGCGCGCCGACGCGGGTGTAGATGCCGTCGACCAGCCCCACCCTGGCGGACTCGGCGGGCACGAAACTCCCGACCTGGGCGAGCAGGGTGATGAGCGCCGCCTGGCGCATGTAGGTCGACTTCCCGCTCATGTTCGGCCCCGTGACGATGAGGAACCGGCGGTCCTCGTCCATGTGGAGGTCGTTGGGGACGAACTCCGTCGTCTGCTCGACGACGGGGTGGCGACCCTGCCGGACGGAGAGCGCCTGCCCGTCGTGGAGTTCGGGCCGGGCCCAGTCGTTGCGGACGGCGTGGGTCGCGAGGCTCGCCAGGGCGTCGAGTTCGGCCAGCGCCCGGCCGACGGTCTGGAGGAGGTCGGCCCGCTCGCCGACGCGCTCGCGGAGGTCCCGGAAGCGGTCGTACTCCATCTCGCCGCGCCGTTCTTCCAGGCGGAGGATCTCGCGTTCCTTCTCTTCCAGTTCGGGGATCGTGAACCGTTCGGAGTTTTTCAGCGTCTTGATCCCCTCGTATTCGTCGGGCACGTCGTCGGCCTCGCTCTTGCCCACCTGGATGTAGTAGCCGTCGGTCTTGTTGCGGTCGACCTGGAGGTGCGTGAGACCGTGGCGTCGCTTCTCCCGCTCGTCCAGCGTCTCGATCCACTCCTCGGCTTCCTCGTGGGCCGCGATCACCTCGTCGAGTTCGTCGTCGTAGCCGCGGCGGAAGAGGCCGCCCTGCGTGACGGTGTCGGGCGGGTCGTCGACGATGGCCGCGTCGAGGTCGGCAGCGAGGTCGGCGGCGGCCTCGCGGTCCGCGCCGGCGACGATGTCGGCGAGCGGCGACTCGGCGAGGCGGTCGGTGCTCTCGACGAGGTCGTCGACGGCGGGCAGCAGCGCGAGCGTGTCCGCGATCCGCAGGAGGTCGCCGGCGTCGGCGCTACCGGTAGCGGCCATGCTCGCGAGGCGTTCGAGGTCGTACGCGCCGTCGAGGGTCTCGCGGAGGTCCTCGCGGGCCATCGCGGCCTCGGCGAGGGCGGCGACGGCGGACTGTCGCCGGGTGAGCTCGCCGCGAACGCGCCGCGGCCGGGACAGCCACTCCCGCAGGAGGCGCCCGCCGGCGCTGGTGACGGTGTGGTCGATGGTCGAAAACAGGGAGCCGTCGCGGTCGCCCTGCATGGTCTCGGTGAGTTCGAGGTTGCGCTGGGTGGTCGCGTCGAGGGCGACGTGGTCGGTCGCGCCGTAGGCACGCAGTCGCGTGATGGAGGCAAGCGCCCCCTGCCCGGTCTCCTCGACGTAGGAGAGGACGGCGCCGGCGGCGCGGACGGCCGCGTCGTCGTCGGCGATGCCGACGCTCTCGACGGTCTCGGTGCCGAACTGCTCGCGGACGGTGTGGCGCGCTCGTCCCGGCGCGAACGCGTTGGTCGCGTGGAGCGTCATCGTCGCGTCCGTGCGCTCGCGGACCCCTTCGAGGAGGTCGTCGTCGGTCCGCACGTCGGGGCCGGGCAGGATTTCCACGGGGTCGAACCGGTAGAGTTCGGTCACGAGGTCGGCCGCGGCGTCGGGGCCGTCGAGGCTCGTCACCTGGAACTGCCCGGTGGTGATGTCGGCAAAGGCGAGGCCGTAGGCGTCCCCGTCACCGGACTGCGTCCGGTTGCCCGAGGGACTCCGTCCCTCGCTGTCGCGAACGACGGCCGCGAGGTACTGGGCGTTCTCGCGGCCGGTGTCGACGAGCGTCCCGGGCGTCACGACTCTCGTGATCTCCCGGGCGTGGCCGTCCGCGGTCTCGTGCTGGTCGGCGACGGCGACACGATACCCGCGCTCGACGAGCGCCTTCAGGTAGGGCGTGAGGTCGTCGACGGGGACGCCGGCCATCGGGTAGGAGGACCCGTGCGAGGACTTCTGTGAGACCTTGAGGTCGAGTTCCTCGGCGACGGTCTCGGCGTCGTCGTCGAAGAACTCGTAGAAGTCGCCACACTGCATTGCCAGCAGGTCCGCGTCCGTCTCGGCTTTGAGGGCCAGGAACTCCCCCACGATGCCCGTCGCCTCGGTCATGTCCCTCCCTGTGTGCGATACCGAATAAAAGCCTGCGGGTCCGGGGCGACGGGGCAGTGGACCGGCGGGGCAGACCCCGACCGTGACGGCCGAGGGGCTTTTGCCCGGCCGGGACCTCGCGACCACAATGCGTGTCGGTTTTAGTCGGCGAGCGGTCGCGACTTTCGTCGCCCTCGTGACGGTCACCCTCCTCGCGGCGACCATCGCGCCATCCGCCGCGGCCGCGCCCCTCGAAGGGAACGCGACGGCGGCGACCACGACGACGAACGGCAGCGTCGAGGCGGGGCGCGTCCAGACCGATACGACCATCGACACGACGACGACGCTCGCGCTGACGCCGGACCGCCCGGGGTCGGTCCGGGCCACGCTCCGGTTCGACATCCCGGTCCAGGTGACGAGTATGCGGATCACGCTCCCGGAGGACGCGAGCGTGACGGGGGTCGACGGCTTCGAGCGGACCGACGAGGGCTACGAGTGGACGGGCGGGGACGCCCCCTCGCTGACCTACGACCTCGTGGTGAACCGGTCGAACCGCGCCGAGGGGCCACTGACCGGCGAGGGGCAGTACAGTTTCGTCGACGCGGGGCCGTGGGCAATCGTCCGCAAGCCCGGATTCGGCCTCAGCGGGCAGTTCCGGGGAAGCGGGGACGTCACCGTCGACCGGACCGTGGTGACCGCGGGGAGCGGTGCGGTGGGCGACACGATGGTCTATCTCGGCCCCTACGACTCACACACGCGGCGCGCACACGGACAGCGGTTCCGCCTGATCGTCCCGGCGACTGCGGAGATGGCAGCCGGCCCCGACGCGGTGCTCGCGTCGCTGGCGAACGCCTCCGACGAACTCCGGGTCGGCGACCGCGACGACCAGGTGTTCGGCATCGCGGCACCGACCGCTGCCGTGGGCTGGGGCGCCCGCGGCCTCCAGACCGGCGACACCGACTTCTGGGTGCGCGACGTCGAGACGCTGGACACCCCGGAGAACGTCTGGCTCCACGAGTACGTCCACACGCGGCAGGCGTTCGCCGGGCAGGCGGACCCGAGCGCGCGCTGGCTCACGGAGGCGACGGCCAACTACTACGCCGCGCTCCTGACGCTGGAGGCCGGGAACACCGGATTCGGGCCGTTCAGCCGCGAACTGGCCCGTGGCACAGGCGACCGCTACGAGCGAACCGTCCTCGCGGAACCGGACACGTGGGCACGGCACGCTGACTACGAGAAGGGGGCGCTGGTCACGGGCGAACTCGACCGCCGGCTCAGGCTCGCGACGGGCCGGACCAATTCCTTCGAGAACGTCTTCGCGCAGTTGAACAGTGCCGAGGGGGCAGTCGACCGCGACCGCCTCCGCACTGCGATGGCGACGGTGGCGAACGAGACGGTCGCGGCCCGGCTCGACGCCCTCGTCTCCACCGATCGGTCACCGTCGATGTGGGAACGAACCCAGCACCGCGTGGCGTTCGGCCCGACACCGCCGCTGATCCGGACGACCGTCCCCACCCCGGCGACGGACTACCGGGTCAGCGGCCCCTACCGGAACCGCTCGATGGAGCGTCCGCCGACGCTGGTTCCCAACGAGACGGTCGCGTTCGACGTGTCCATCACCAACCGCGGCGGCACGAGCGGCGCGTACGACTTCCCGGTGCGCGTGAACGGCACCACGATAGCGACGCTCTCCGGGACGGTCGCGGGACGGAACACGACCACCGGGACCGTCGAGTACACCGTCGACAGCCCCGGCCAGCGCGTCGTGACCGTCGACGGGACCGCCGTGGGCCTGTCGACCGTCGACCCCGCTCAGGCGACCGTCACCGAGGTCCGGACGGCGCCGGCGTCACCGACCGCCGGTTCGTCAGTCGCCGTCGTCGCCACGGTGCGCAACGACGCGTCGGTCCCCGGCTGGGCGACGCTGACGTTCGCGAGCGACGGACGGGAGCTGACGACCCGGACGGTCCGCCTCGATGCCGAAAGTACGCGGGAGGTCAGAGTAACGACGACCCTCGACGCCGGCACACGCAGCCTCTCGGCCGGAAACGCCTCGGCGACGGTCGACGTGGCCCCTGAACCGACGACGACGGCCGGCGACGGAAGCGGGAACGAAGACGGGGCCGATGGGGGAACCTCGACCGCCGACGGGCCCGGTTTCGCAGTCGCGGGGACGGTCGCCGCCCTCGCGGCGCTGACTGCGGCGCGACTGCTGGCGCGGCGTCGCCGGGGCTGACCCGTTCGACACGGCGTTTCGCCGGAACCGCTCACGTCGGCCGACCGACAGGACCGCGATTCCTTATATATTTCCAGCAATGAGAGGCAGTTAATATAGGGACAGCGACGACGACAGGGAAGAAGCGGTAGCATGACAGGGGATAACTCGGGGATCGGTAGCACAGGGATGGGGTCAGTAAACAGGCGAAACTTCCTTCGCTCGACGGGGGTACTGGTCGGGGGGCTGACGCTCGGGTCCGGCACTGCCGCGGCGGGGCGGAGTGGGTTCGGCGTCTCGACCGAGGACTACACCATCAGTTCGTGGGACGGCACCGACCTGGAGGCGACGCTGTACACGCCCGACGGGAGCGGGCCGTTCCCGGCGGTGTTGATGACCCACGGCTGGGGGGCCTTCCGACAGTCGCCACTGACTGCGGGGAAGGCACTCACCTACGCGAAAAACGGGTACGCGGTGTTGACCTACGACTCGCGCGGGTTCGGCGGCTCGGACGGTGTCGTCGGCCTCGACGGGCCGAAAGAGACCAGGGACGGCCAGGCGCTGATCGACTGGCTCGCGGGCCGCGACGAGATTGCCCTCGAAGGCAGCGGGAATCCGAAGGTCGGGATGGACGGCATCTCCTACGCCGGCGGTATCCAGTTCCAGGTCGCGGCGGCCGACGACCGCGTCGACGCCATCGTCCCGCGGATCACCTGGAACGACCTGAACTACTCGCTGGCGCCGAACGGCGTCGTCAAGAGCGGGTGGCTGACCATCCTGCTCGGCCTCGGGACGCTCGGGACCGTCGACGGCGACGAGGAGACCCGGGTGACGGAGGACCTCTACGAGTGGTACGAGGAGTCGCTGTGGAACAACGAGGTGCCCGAGGACGCGGTCGAGGCCTTCGAGTCGCGGTCGGTCGCTTGCAAGGACGACTTCGATACGCCGACCTACCTCGTTCAGGGCTGGGACGACACGCTGTTCAAGCCCAACGAGGCGCTGTGGACCTACAACCGCCTCCAGGACGAGGGCGTCGACTCCCGGCTGGCTTTCTACGAGGGCGGTCACGCCGTCGAGGAGATCGCGGTGCCGCTCGACGCCCGGAACTACATGAACCAGCGCGCGGTCGACTGGATGGACATCCACCTCCGGGGGGAGTCCCGTGACGTGCCACAGACGGCCTCGTGGCTCAAGAGCAGCGACGAGTTCCGGACGGACCCGCAGTTCCCGCCGGCCGGCGTCTCGGACGCGACCTACGAACTGGGCGACGCCGACCGCGACGGCGACGACCGCATCGAGCGGTGGAGCTGGTTCTACGACGAGTCGGTGACCTACTCCTGGTCGGTCGGCGAGGACATCGAGGTCGTCGGCGTGCCGTCGTTCGACCTCACCTTCGACGTGAAGAAGACGGAGGCACGCCTCTTCTTCAATCTCCTCCACAACGGGGAAAAGATCAACGACGTGGGCGAGGTCTACCGGATTCCCGACGAGGGCCAACAGCGCATTCAGTTCGAGTACCCGGCGCTCCAGCGGTTCGTCTCTGCCGGGGACACCCTCGGGCTGAAAGTGAGCGTCTCGAACCCGTTCTACCTCGATTCCCGGGAATCCGACGGCGTCGTCGTCCAGCCCAGCGAGTCGCGGATTCACCTGCCACAGCGGCCGCAGTGAGGCGGTGGAACCGGCGTCTCGCACCGGGGTCGACGCGGCTGGAGCGGTCGTGCGAGGAGTTCGCAGGCTCCCGGGCGGGTTTTGCGGGGCGGGGACCTACGGCCGGTGATGAACCGACGCCGACTGCTCGCCGCGCTGGGTGCCGGCGTCGCCGGCCTCGCGGGCTGTAGCGGGTCGTCCTCGACGAACGCGACGCGCGAGGCGTTCACGCTCTCGCCGACGCCGACGCCCCAGCGCGGGCAGGTCGGGTCGGTCGAGATACCGGTGCCACGGTCGGAACTCGACCAACCGCTCCCGCGGGACGCGATCCCCGCCATCGTCGATCCGGTCTTCGCCGAGGACTGGTCGGGACTGACTGTTCCCGACTCCTCGCCGTACGACGGCGGACCGCTCCTGCCGGCCGACGCGCCGGTCCTCGGCGTCGAGCGCGAGGGGGCGGATCGCGCGTACCCGCTCCGGGTTCTCGACTGGCACGAGGTCGTCAACGACACCTTCGCGGGCCCGCTGCTGGTCACCTACTGTCCGCTCTGTGGCAGCGGCGTGACGGCCGAGCGCCGCGTCGACGGCGAGGAGACGGTCTTCGGCGTCTCGGGACGGCTCTGGCGGGACGACCTGGTCATGTACGACCGCGCGACGGAGAGTCTGTGGAGTCAGATCCTGGGAGCGGCGATCCGGGGGCCACGGGCCGGCGAGCGGCTGTCGCTCGTCCCGTCGTCGCTGACGAGCTGGGGCGAGTGGCAGGACACCCACCCGGAGACGCGGGTCCTCCTGCCGCCGCCGCGCTCGAACACGGTCAGCGGTCGCGACGCGACGTACGACTACTTCACGCCGAAGTACACCTACGAGGGCGACCAGCTCATCGGTCGGACCGGCGGAGCGAGGGGCCAGCCCGCAGAGCGTCGGTTCGTCGTTGGCGTCGAACGCGACGGGCAGGCCCGCGCGTACCCGTTCGACGTCGTGGTCGAGGAGGGCGTCGTCAACGACCGCGTCGGCGACCTGCCGGTCGTCGTCACCACCACGCCGGGGGACACGCTCGTCGCGTACGACCGCCGGGTCGAGGGCTCGACGCTCCGGTTCGAGACCGACGATGCGGCCCACCTCCGCGCGGGCGGCTCCCGCTGGGAACGGGCCACCGGCCGCGCGGTCGACGGACCCCACGAGGGGCGACGGCTCGACAGCGCGACCGACACCGGCCCGATGTTCTGGAAAGGGTGGCGGAACTTCCACCCCGACACGTCGATCTACGACGAGGAGAGCGACTGACGGAGAGTTACGAGAGGTGGGTCGCGAGATGTGAGTCGCGAGTCCACACCGGCAGTTATTTGAACAGCTGTGCAAACGTTCAGCTATGAGCGACGCGACGGGGCGGCTCGAACGCCTGCTCGAGGACGAACTCGGGGAGTGCCGTGCGTCGGACGTGGAACAGCGAATGACCGAACTGGACGCGCTGGCCGCGGACGCACCGCTCGCCCACGCCGCGACGGACGTGGAGACGCTGGCGACGCTGGGGGACGACACGCGCTACCGGCTGACCCGGATCCTCGTCGCGGCGGGGGAGGAACTGTGTGTCTGTGAGCTCGCGCCGACACTGGACGTGAGCGACAGCGCGATCAGCCACGCGCTGACCGACCTAGCCGAGGCGGGACTGGTCGACCGCCGGAAGGAGGGGAAGTGGCGCTACTACCGCGCGACCGAGCGGGCCGAACGACTGCTCGCCGCCCTCGACGACACGCGGGGTTGGTCGGCGTGAGCGAGGACCCGTTCCGCGTCGCGTTCGTCTGCGTGCAAAACGCCGGGCGGAGTCAGATGTCGACGGCCTTCGCCGAGCGCGAACGGCGGGAGCGCGGCCTCGACGACGCGGTGGAGATCGTGACCGGCGGGACCGACCCGGCAGACCGCGTCCACGGGGAAGTGATCGAGGTCATGGACGAACGGGGGTTCGACCTCTCGGACCGGGAACCGCGGGCGGTCACTGACGCGGAGCTGTCGGCCTGTGACCTGGTGGCGACGATGGGTTGTTCGACGCTTTCCCTCGACGCGGACACGGACGTTCGGGACTGGGCGCTGGACGACCCCGACGGCAAGGACCCGGACCGCGTCCGGGAGATCCGCGACGAGATCGAGCGCCGCGTCGCGGCGGTTTTCGACGAAATCGACGCGGGCACCGGGTCGGATTAGTCGCCGAGTTCGGTTAGCAGTTCGAGCGCGCGGTCCGAGAGTCGCTCGGCGTCGGTCCCGAACAGCACCGTCCGGGGCGGGACGCCCTGCGCGCCGGGGTCGACGAGGGCGGCGAGCATCCCCTCGGCCCCGGTGACGGCGTCCCGGACCGCGGACTCGGTGGGCGGCCAGGCGTGGGCGTCCGCCGAGCGGTCGAGTTCGACGACCGACCCGCCGACGGTCTCCAGCGCCGCAGCCACGTCCGCGTCGTACCGACAGGTGAAGGCGTACCGGAGGTCGGCGTCTGCCTCGCGGGCCGCGAGCAGGACCGTCGCCGCTCCGTCGGAGACGCCGAAGCGGACGCCGCGGTTCGACCGGATGCCAGTCCGGGTTCGCGATATCTTTCCTTCGACGGCAGCCACCTCGTCCGGTCGCTCGGCGTAGCGGGTGGCACCGACGACGGTCGCGCCACAGTCGGGGACGAGTGGGCGCGCATCCGCGCTGGCACCCCCGAGGCGGTCGAGGACGTACTCGACGCGTTCGGCGGTCCGGTCGCGGTCGGCCAGTTCCCGGGCCTCGACCGTGTGGTGGACCGCGCCGGGGCCCCGCCCGACATCGAGGGGATACCGGACGGCACGGGCGAGCAGGTCGATGCCGGCGCTCACGGCCTCGGAGCGGTCCGCGCCGGTCGCGAGATGGGCGGCGATGGCACTAGAGAGCGTACAGCCGGAGCCGTGGGTCGCGTCGGTCGCGACGCGGGGGTGCCGGAACGTCTCGACATCGTCCGCTGTCACCAGCACGTCGACCACGTCCTCGGTTCCCATGTGGCCGCCCTTCACGAGGGCCGCGTCGGCTCCCATCTCGACGAGTGCCGCGCCGGCGGCCTCGGCGTCGGCCTCGCTGTCGGGGTCGACGTCCGTCAGGACGGCGGCCTCGTCCGCGTTGGGTGTGACGACCGTCGATTCGGCGATCAGCGCCTCGTAGGCGTCCTCCGCCTCGGGTTCGAGCAGGCGGTCGCCGGAGGCCGCGACCATGACGGGGTCGACGACGAGCGGCGGCAGATCGTCGGCGTAGGCCGTGACGGTCTCGACGATCTCCGCGGTCGCGAGCATCCCCGTCTTGACCGCACGCAGATCGAAGTCCTCGCGGACGGCGTCGATCTGTGCCTCGATTTCCGACGTCGGTAGCAGGTGATTCCCGTCGACGCCGCGGGTGTTCTGCGCGGTGACGCTCGTGATGGCGCTCGTCCCGAAGACGCCACAGGCCTCCATCGTCTTCAGGTCGGCCTGGATGCCGGCCCCGCCGCCGGAGTCACTCCCCGCGATGGTGAGCGCGACGGGTCGGTGGTCCGGCGCTGGCTGTCGCGTTGTCATACGACGCACTCCGGCCGTCGGGCACTAAAATGCCGGCGACCCCGCCCGTTCGTGCCGCGTTCACGTACCCCTTATATTCGCTAGTATGCTAATGGCATACACTATCACATTCAGGCCAACGCTTATATTCGTCAACCGACCGGTTTTCGGTGAGACGCGACGGGTGCCCGGCGGCCCCGGGTGCTCCGCGCTCGTGACCGAACAATGGCAGAACAAAGCGTCGACCGGACCGGAGCCGAACGGGCGGAGAAGTACGGGAGTTTCGAGACCGACGAGGGAGAGACGGTACTCTACGACCGAGACGAGCCGACGGCGTGGCTCCAGTCCGACACAGTCGCCGAAGTCCGCGAGTAGGCGGGCCGCCACTGGATCGGGCCGGCACCGGCCGCTCGTGCGCTGTGAGTGGGCCGACCGCCCCGCTTATCAGTCCGAGACCCCTCCGTCGGGTATGAGCGCTTCCGAGACGATCGGTATCTACTCCGACTACGTCTGCCCGTTCTGTTACCTCGGCCGCGAGTCCCTGCGGCAGTATCAGGAAACCCGCGAGGAACCCCTGGAGATCGAGTGGCACCCCTTCGACCTCCGCTCGGGGAAACGCGGTCCCGACGGCGAGATCGACCACTCCGTCGACGACGGGAAAGACGAGTCCTACTACGAGCAGGCAAAGGAGAACGTCCGGAAACTCCAGGACCGCTACGACGTGGAGATGACCCTCGACCTCTCCCGTGAGATCGACTCGCTGCCCGCCCAGGTCGTCTCGTATCACGTACAGGAGACGTCCCCCGACCAGTGGCTCGACTTCGACGAAGCGATCTTCGAGGCGCTGTGGGTCGACGGTCGCGACATCGGCGACGCTGACGTGCTGGCCGACCTCGCCGCGGACACCGGGATCGACCCCGAGGAGGTCCGCGAAGTGATCGACGACGACGAGGCCCAAGAGCGCGTCACCGAGCAGTTCCGTGCGGCACAGCAACACGGGATCACCGGCGTGCCGACGTTCGTCTACGACGGCCACGCGGCCCGCGGTGCGGTGCCGCCCGAACAGCTCGAACGGCTCGTCGAGGGCGGCACGCAACGGGTCTGAGCGGCCGAGAACGGTCGGTGTGGTAACCGGTTCGCCCCGAATCTTAATCGGGCCGGGCGTGTAGGTGGTGCGTATGGAAGCCATCGATCCGGCGACCGGCGAGACGGTCGCGACCTACGAGACGGCGACGTGGAGCGACGCCGACGCGGCGCTCGACCGGGCGACGGACGCCTTCGAGTCCTGGCGCGAACGCCCGCTCCGCGAGCGCGAGGAACTGCTCGCCGCCGCGGCCGACGTGCTCCGGGAGAACACCGAGGAGTACGCCGAGACGATGACCCGCGAGATGGGGAAACCCATCTCCCAGGCCCGCTCGGAGGTCGAGAAGTGCGCCTGGGTCTGTGACCACTACGCCGAGCACGCGAGTTCCTATCTGACGCCCGAGGGACACCCGAGTCCGCCGGGCTCGGACGTCCAGACCGTCTACGACCCCCTCGGTCCGGTGCTGGCAGTGATGCCCTGGAACTTCCCGTTCTGGCAGGTGTTCCGCTTTGCCGCCCCGTACCTGACGGCGGGGAACGTCGGCCTGCTGAAACACGCCTCGAACGTCCCCGGCTGTGCGCTGGCTATCGAGGAGGTGTTCCGCGAGGCCGGCTACCCGGAGGACGTCTTCCAGTCGTTGCTCGCGCCATCGGATCTCGTCGACGATATGCTCGCGGACGAGCGCCTGCGGGCGGCCACGCTCACCGGCAGCGGTCCGGCGGGCCGGGCGGTCGCCAGCAGTGCCGGCGAGAACCTGAAGAAGACGGTGCTGGAACTCGGCGGGAGCGACCCCTTCGTCGTGCTGGACGACGCCGACCTCGACGACGCCGCCGAGATCGGCGCGTGGGCGCGCAACCTCAACGGCGGCCAGTCCTGTATCGCCGCCAAGCGCTTCCTCGTCCACACCGAGGTGTACGACGCGTTCGTCGACCGTCTCGTCGACGAGATCGAGTCGCTGACCGTCGGCGACCCGATGGACGAGGACACCGAAATCGGCCCGCAGGCACGCGAAGACCTCATGGCCGACCTCCACGAGCAGGTCGAGGCGAGCGTCGACGCGGGCGCGACGGTCGTGACCGGCGGCGAACCGCTCGACCGCGATGGAGCGTTCTATCCGCCGACGGTCCTGACCGACGTGCCCCCGGACTGTCCGGCCGCCGGCGAGGAGACGTTCGGCCCCGTCGCGGCCGTTCTGGAGGTCGAGGACGAGGACGACGCCGTCGAGACGGCCAACGACACGCGATTCGGCCTCGGCGCGAGCGTCTGGACCGCGGACCGCGACCGCGGCCGCCGCGTCGGCCGCCGCATCGACGCCGGCTGTGTCTACGTCAATCAGCTCGTCAAGTCCGACCCACGGGTGCCCTTCGGCGGCGTCGGCGACTCCGGCTACGGCCGCGAGCTGGCCGAACCCGGGATCAAGGAGTTCGTCAACCGCAAGACGCTGTGGGTGGAGTGACGGGGTAGCGGCGGCCCCCGTCGCGGTCAGCGGCCACTACCGGGCCACTGGTTTGACAAGCGCTAGCACACGCTCTCGGCCTCGGGGAACATTTGTGTCTCGCGGCCGACGGGCGAGTATGGGCCTCGTGGACGCGCTTGCGGCGGACGGGCTGGTCGCGGTCGTCGGGGCGGGCGGGAAGAAATCGACGCTGTACGCGCTCGCCGAGCGACTCGACCGCGCCGTCGTGACCGCGACCGTTCGCATCCCGATCTTCGATCCGAACGTCGCCGAGGTAACCGTGACCGACGACCCCGTCACCACACTCGAGCACGCGTTCGACGACCCGGAGCGGTTCCCGCTCGGACTCGTCCCGGAACGCGAGGACGACCGCTACCACGGTTACGACCCCGAGACCGTTGCCCTGCTCGCACAGCGGAGCGAAGCCGACGCGGTGCTCGTCAAGGCCGACGGTGCTCGCGCCCGTGAGTTCAAGGCACCGGGCGAGAACGAGCCACGGATTCCGCGGACGGCGGACACCGTGATCCCGGTCGTGAGCGCTCACGTCGAGGGGCAGCCGCTCACCGACGAACACGTCCACCGCCCGGAGCGCGTGGCCGACCTGACCGGCCTCTCCGCGGGCGAGCGGATCGAAGCCGGGGACGTGGCGACGGTCCTCACGAGTCCGGAGGGTGGGCTGAAAGGCGTCCCGGAGGGCGCAACGGTCGTCCCCGTCGTCAACAAGGTGGACGGCGCGGCGGACGAGGCGGCGGCGAACCGGATCGGGAACCGGCTCGTCGACCACGACCGCATCGACGGCGTCGCGCTCACTCGGCTCGCCGCGCCGGACGATCCGCTCGTTTCGGTGCTGTACTGACTACTCGAAGTCCGTCTCGGCCTCGCGCAGTTCATCGCGGGTGTTGATGTTCCGGAAGGTGTCGGTGTCGGCGTGTTCGTGGACCTCCGCTTCGGTGACGACGACGTATTCGAGGTCCTCGAGGGGCGCGAGGATCTTGTGCTCGCCGCGGTCGAGCGCGCGGTCGCAGGCGGCCGCCATCGCCTCGGCGCGGTAGACCGCCTGCGTGGTCTGGTACCAGCCGTCCCCGACCTTCGGGACTGCGGCGTCGTAGCCGGCGGCCCGCTCGAAGAGGTACTCGACCAGCGCCGGCGAGACGTAGGGCATGTCACAGGCGACGACGACGGCGTACTCGCTGTCGACGGCCCGGAGACCCGTGCGGATGCCCGCCATCGGCCCCTGGTCCGGTTCGGGGTCCTCGGCGAGGTCGACCGGGTGGTCGTAATCCGCCAGCACGGGTTCGATGCGAGGGACCTGCTCGCGCCGGCAGTTGACCACCAGTCGGTCCACGACGGGCGCGAGTCGGTCGGCGACCCGGCGGAGCATCGGGACGCCGGCGAGGTCGGCGACGGCCTTGTCCCCGTCCCCGAATCGCGTCGCGTACCCGCCCGCGATGACGACGCCTGCTGGCATCGCCGACCCTTCGTGGCCGACTCACAAAGCACCCACGGTGACGGTCCTCGGTCCGGGCGCACCGCCACCGGCGGTGCCCGGCCCCACCACCCTTATGCCGGCAGTGGGCGGAGGGGGTGTATGAAGCGGTACGATCAGCTGTATCGCCTGTACGAGGAGTTCGATACGGAACGACTCAGAGCGTACCAGGACTTCGTCGATCTGTTCCCGCCCGTTGACTCCCGGGTCGCGCTGGAACACTGGCAAAACGCCAGCGAGGAGTTGGGGGAGGGGAAAGACGAGATCCGGCAGGCGTTCCCCGCGACCGGCGAAACGTTCGCCTCGCTGGCCGCGATGGCCTCCCGCGAGCAGGCCTTCGCCGCGCTCGACCTCCTCTCGAAGTACGACCGCGCCGTCAACTGCCTCGTCCTCGACGTGGACGAGACGCTCCGGTCCGCGGGGCGGACGGACAACGAGATTCCCCGCGACACGCTCCATCTCCTCACCGAGTTCCACGAGGAGGGCGTCCCCATCGTCGTCTGCACCGGGCAGACCCTGGAGAACGTCAAGGGGTTCATGATTCAGGGGCTGGGCAACGAGATCGTCCACTCCGGCGAGCTGAGCATCGTCTACGAGGCCGGGACGGGCGTGTTCACGCCGGGTCATGGCAACGACACCAAACAGCTCCTCTTCGAGGGGCTCGACGAACGCATCCGGTCGGTGTTCGACGCCGTCCGCTCGCGGGTCCTCTCGGCGGCCCCCGACGACCTCCGGCGGGGCTGTCACCTCCAGGGCAACGAGTTCAACGTCACGATGAAGCCCAACTTCGAGACGGGGAGCGAGCAGGCCCGCGCCGTGATCGACGAGGCGCTGGTCTACCAACTCGACCTGCTGGGTGACGCCGTCGCGACGGAACTGGGCCGCGACGAGGACGCGGCGACCGCCGGCGCGTGGGCGCGGGCCTGCTACGCCGAGCAGGACCCCGAAATCCGGACGGTCCTGGAGACGGAGGGGGCTATCCCCGACGCGGACCCGGCGGACGTGCCCGACGACGTGGCCGGCGTGTTCGAGCGCATCGACGTGGCCTACTACGAGGCCGACGCCGCCGAGATCGGCAGTCTCGAACTGAACAAGGTCGCCGGCGTCGAGGCCGCCTTCGACGTGCTGGGCATCGACGACCCGTTCTGTGTCGTGATGGGCGACAGCAAGAGCGACCTCAGGGTGATGGAGTGGGTCGCCGAGCACGACTACGGCCTCGCGGCCGCGCCGGAACACGCCTCGCGGGACGTACTCGACCACGTCATCCGGACGGACGAACTCGTCTTCGACCCGGGTCAGGCCACGGAGGTGCTGCGGACGATCTACGCGCTCGGCAGGCTGTCGAGTATCCAGGAGTGAAGAAGGGGGGAGAGACCGGCCGTCATCGGCGTCAGGTCGCTTCGTTCGTGACTTTGTCGTGCTCGGAGGTGAGGTGGAACTCGAGTTCGTCGTCGGGTTCGATCTCGGAGTCGGCGGTGACGGACTCGGTCATCATCTCGGAGTGGCGTTTCGCGATCACGTCCGACCGGAGCCGGTCGCCGTCGAGCAGCCCCGAGCGGACCTGGGCCCCGTATTCGTCGGCGAGTCGGTCGATGATATCACGGACCGTGTTCCCCTCGACGACCCTGACGTGCGCCTCGTGGGTCCCGACCCGCGCCGCGAGCGATCTACTAATCTCTATCTGACACATACGTCTAGTCAGGGCCGCCGGTGACAAAAAGTTAACTCACACTCGAAGAAGCGACACGAGCAAGCGGAAGGTATTACCCGAAGGGCGGCACAGGGTGGCTCATGACGGGATCGACAGCGGTCGGGGCGACGGACCCGCTCGGGCTGTCGGGCGTGGTCCCGCCGACGATAACCGCGTTCACGGAGTCGGAGGACGTGAACTACGAGGCGACGGTCGCACACGCGCGGTTCGTCGTCGAGGGGGGAGTTCATGGCGTCTTTCCACTCGGGACGAACGGCGAGTTCGCGCTGCTGACTGGCGAGGAGCGCCGCGGAATCGTCGAGGCGGTCTGTGACGGCATCGACGAGGTGCCGGTCGTGCCGGGCGTCGGCGCGCCGAGCACGCGCGAGACGGTGGCCCACGCCGATCACGCCGAAGCGGCGGGTGCCGACGGCGTCATCGTCGTCACCCCCTTCTACTATCCCCTGGACGACCGGGGAGCGGTCGACCACTACCGCGCGGTCGCCGCGGCCGTCGACGTGCCGGTGTACGTGTACCACATCCCCTCGCGGACGGGCAACGCGCTCTCGCTGTCCGCGCTCGAAGCGATCGCGGCCATCGACGGCGTCGCGGGCCTGAAGGATTCGAGCAAGGACGTCCCCTGGCTCGCACGGGCCGTCGACCGCGTGCCGGAACTCACCTACCTCGTCGGCTCGGACTCGCTGCTCGTGCCGGGGCTGGACGCGGGCTGTGCCGGCATGGTCAGTGCCGTCGCCAACGCCTTCCCGGAACTGGTCGTCGACCTGTACGAGGCCTACGACGCGGGCGACGAGACGCGTGCCCGTAAACTCCAGAGCACCGTCTACGACGCCCGGGACGCGATCAAAGACGGGCCGTACATGGCGGGAGTCAAGACCGCGCTCTCCCTGCGCGACCTCGACTTCGAGCCGGGGCCGCTCCGCTCGCCGCTCCGCCGCATGGACGCGGATGCGACTGATCGGCTGGAACGGCGGCTGACCGACCTCGACCTGCTCTGAACGCGACGCTCGGGTCGGACTCCCCCTCGACGCCCGTGCCGATGTGGTCCCACGCGACCGGCGGACGGACCGGGCGGGGCCCCAACGTTCAAGCCCGCTCCAACGGGAGTGGCGGGTATGCTGGAGAAGTTGTCGGGGCTGGCCGACCCGAAGGCCGTCGTTGCCCTCGTGCTCCTCGGGATGGTGGTACTTATTTTCGGTGCCGCCTCGGGCGGGCCCGCCGGCCAGGCGCTGGCGGCCATCCTGGCCGTCCTCCTCGTCGTCCTCGCGCTCATGCTGATTTTCTTCTACTGGATCAAGCGCATGAACGAGGACATCGGCGCGAACCGCCGGGAACTCGACCCCGAGTTCGAGGAGGCGCTCGAGGAGTACGACGACGAGGAGTGACGGTGCCGTAGTCCGCAGTTATTTGTTTTTATAATTGGGGAGAACCCTTTTCGTACAGGCCAGATAGTTGTAATTACCATGAAGGCCCAGTTGCCGCTCCTCCCAACTCTCCTCGTGGTTTCTGGGTCTTTATCACTACTGGTAACGTACTTCGTCTGGAGGGAGCGGCCGAAGTCCGGCGTGGTACCCCTGGCAGCCGTGGAGGGCAGTCTAGCGCTGTGGGCGTTCGGACAGGCACTGGTCGTGTCGAGCGATTCGCTGACAGGCGCGCTGCTCGGGTACGACCTGACTATCGTCGGTCTCGGACTCATCGGGCCGTCGCTGCTCCTGTTCGCACTGCTCTACACCGGCCGTCCGGCGTACGTGACCCGATGGACCGTCGCCGGACTGGCCGTCGTTCCGGTCACGGTCGTCGCGCTCGCGCTGGGGGACGTGGGCGCGCTCGTGTACGTGGACCCGACGGTGCGAGCGGTCGCGGGCGGATTCCGGTTCGAGACCGGCCTCGGGCCCGCCGTCTGGACGTTGCTCGCCTTCGACTACGCGGTCCTGCTCGCCGGCGACTGGCTCCTCTTACAGAAGTTCGTCGGGTCGCGAAACGTCTACCGCAAGCGGACCTTCTTCTTTCTCAGCTACAGCGTCCTGCTCACGGTCTGTCAGATGGCGAGCGTCGCCGGCCTGAGCCCGACGCCGCACCAGACGCTCGCACCGCTCGCGAACCTCCTGTTCGGCGGCCTCTCGGTGCTCGTGTTCGTCGGCTACCGGTCCTACGGGTTCCTCCCGCTCACGCGGTTGCTGTCGGCGATCGGATTCCAGTCGCGGAGTCTCGCTCCGGTCGCCAGGAACACCGTCATCGAGGAGATGGGCAGCGGTGTACTGGTCGCCGACCACCGGAACCGGGTCGTCGACATCAACCCGATGGGCAAGCGAATCCTCGCCCGGGGCGATAACCGTGTCGTCGGGAAGCAACTCACGGAGGTGTTGCCGCCCGAGATATTCGTCCGGGAGGAGACGCCGTTCCTCGAACCCGGTGTCGAGGGGGAGTTCACCGGTGTCTGGGTGGAGACCCCGTTCGACGAGCGGCGCTGTTTCGACCTGACGATCTCCGCTCTCCGGACCGACGGCGAAGTGACTGGCCGGGTCGGTATCGTCCACGACACGACCGAGCGGGAGCGTCGGAAGCAGGCGCTCGAAGCGCGGACCGACGAACTCGAACGCCAGAACGAGCAACTGGAGGGGTTCGCGAGCATCGTCTCACACGACCTCCGGAACCCGCTCAACGTGGCCGAAGGCCGCCTCGAACTCGCCGAACGGGAGGAAAGTCCCGAACACTTCGAGGCGGTCCGGGGAGCCCACGAGCGGATGGAAGCTATCATCGAGGACGTCCTGACGCTGGCCCGGCAGGGCCGGACCATCGAGGGGACCGAACCGACCGACCTGTCCGCCGTCGCGACCGACGCCTGGAGCAGCGTCGACGCCCGGGAGGCGTCACTCGACGTGACGGATTCGTTCCAGTTCGAAGCGGACCGCGGCCGGCTTCGGCAGGCCCTCGAAAACCTGTTCCGAAACGCGGTCGAGCACGGGACGAGCGACGCGACGGCGTCCGCTGGCGAGGCCGGAGGTGACGACCCCGCCGTCACCGTCACGGTCGGACGCTGCGACGGCGGGTTCTACGTGGCTGACGACGGACCGGGTGTCCCGGACGCACAGCGGGACGACATCTTCGAGCGAGGGTTCACGACGGCCGAGAGCGGGACCGGGCTCGGCCTCGCAATCGTCCAGACGGTCGTGGAGGCACACGGCTGGGAGATCGACGTGACCGAGAGCGAGACCGGTGGTGCACGGTTCGAGATCACCGGCCTCACGGATCAGGCCGACACCGATCCGCTCCGACAGGCGTCCTGACGTCAGGCCTCCATGTGCCGGACGACCGTGTGCCGGCAGGACTCGTGGGGGATCAGGTCGTCGGCACGCTCGGGCGTGCCCTCGTCGTGGTCGCTCGCGGCCTCGCGGATCGCGTCTTCCAGTTCCGACCGCGAGACGGGGCCGCGGTCGTCGATGGCGGCCCGCACGTCCGCGCAGACCGGACTGTCGTCGGTGCCGACCGAGTCGACCCACCGGAAGCGAGCACCGTCGTCCGCCTGCTGCTCGAACTTCCTGGCCCGTGCGAGGTTGCGGATCGACGCGACCTCGGTGTCGACGATGGTCCGTGCCAGGTCCTCGTCCACGTCGAGTTCACGAGCCACGCGGTCGGCGATCATCGTCCGGGCGTACCCCTCCTCGCGTGTGACCTCCTCGTCGAGAATTTCGGCGGCCGTCCGTGCGTCCTCGCCGTCCAGCCCGTAGTGTTCCATGATCGCACCCGCCCGTCGCTCGACGTCGACGACGAGGTCCAGCGTCCCCTCGTCGGGGTCGTCCCCCTCGCCGCCGTCGTCGACCGCGAACAGCCCCGCGAGCCAACTCCGGAGTCCCATGCGGGTGATTACCGTGGGTCTCCTCTTAAAATTCGGTAGCCTTTCGAAGCGGAAAGAGGCCGACGGACGGACAGGTCGGCGAGTCGGGTCCGGATCGTACCGCCGACCGCTCCGAGGGGTACCCACCGTCATATATTTTTACTCAGAACGGAGTATATATCTGTGGAATTTCGCCAGCGTTTTGATGGTGCGGCGGCCAAAGTGTGGTATGGATTTACACGCCAGGGACGTGGGACAGGACGTCGACGAGCTGGCGACGCTGCTGGGCGAGATACTGGAGGCCCAGACCTCGACGGCGGCACTGGAGACGGTCGAGCGGCTCCGCACGTCGGCCATCGACTACCGGCGGGGGGACACGGAGACGCGGGCACCGCTTCGCGAGGTGCTAGACGCCATCGGCCCGGACCGCCAGGACGTGGTCGCGCGGGCGTTCACGACGTACTTCGAGCTGATCAACCTCGCCGAGGAGCGCCACCGCGTCCGACAGATCCGCGAGGGCGAGCAGAACGGTATGTTGGCCGACAGCATCGCCGCGGCGGTCAGCCGACTGGACGCCGACGAGGCCGACGCCGCCACCGTCGAGGGGATTCTGGACGACGTGTTGATTCAGCCGACCTTCACCGCTCACCCCACGGAGGCGCGCCGGAAGACGGTCAAAGCGAAGCTTCGCTCGGTCGCGGACCACCTCGAAACGCTCGACGAAGTGCGGCTGACCGACCGCGAGACCGCGGCCGTCGAGCGTGACATCGGCGCCGAGGTGACGGGGCTGTGGCAGACCCCGCAGGTCCGCCGGCGCCGCCCGGAGGTCACCGACGAGGCGCTCAACGTCCAGTGGTACATCGAGAACGTCCTCTTCGACGTGGTCAGCGAGGTCTACGACGAACTCGAGGCCGAACTCGACGCGAGGTACGAGGCGGACATCGACGTGCCGAAACTGTTCGAGTTCCGGTCCTGGGCCGGGAGCGACCGCGACGGCAACCCCTACGTCACCCCGGAGGTGACCGCAGAAACCCTGGAACGCCAGCGGGCGACCGTCCTCCCGCTCTACCGCGACGAACTCAAGGCGCTTTCGGGTATCTGTAGCCAGGACCGACAGAGCCTCGACGTGGGCGAGGCCTTCGCGGAGCGGCTGGCGGCCGACCGCGAGCGACTGCCCGGCGTCGCCGCCGCGGCCCGTGAGCGCTACCCCGACGAGCCATACCGACAGAAGCTGAAACTGATGCGCGAGCGCGTCCTCCGGGTGGACGACGTGCGTTCGGGCGGCTACGAGGACGCCGACGACCTCGTAACCGACCTCCGGACCCTGGCCGAGAGCCTCCGGCGGAACGACGCCGGCACCATCGCCAGGGCGCACGTCGACCCGCTCGTCCGGAAAGTCGAGGCCTTCGGCTTCACGCTCGCCAGCCTCGACCTCCGAGACCACCAGGAACAGCACACCGCGACCGTCGCCGAGACGCTCGCCCGCGAGGGCATCGACTACGCGGGAATGGACGAAGACGAACGCGTCGAGGTCCTCACCGAGGCGATCATGCAGGACCGGCCGGTCATCGACGTGGCCGACCGCGAGGGACTGGACAACACCGCGGCCAAAGTCTGCCGGCGGTTCGACGAACTCGCGGACTGGCAGCGCGAGTACGGCGTCGACGCCATCGACACCTACTGTATCAGTATGTGCGAAGAGCCCAGTCACGTCCTCGAAGTGCTCTTTCTCGCCGACCAGGCCGGCATCGTCGACCTCCCGGGCTACTGCGGGCTGGACGTGGTTCCCCTCCTCGAAACGGAGTACGCCCTCTCGGGCGCCCGGCGAATCATGGGCACGCTGTTCGAGAACGAGGCCTACGCCGCGGCGCTGGACGCCCGCGGGAACCGTCAGGAGATCATGCTCGGCTACTCGGACTCGAACAAGGAGAACGGCTACCTCGCGGCCAACTGGAGCCTCCACCGCAACCAGAAGCGACTGGCCGAAATCTGCGACGACTACGACGTGGAGATGCGCCTGTTCCACGGCCGCGGCGGCTCCATCTCCCGTGGCGGCGGCCCGATGAACGCCGCCATGCTCGCCCTGCCAAACGAGACGGTCACCGGCGAGATCAAGTTCACCGAACAGGGCGAGGCCATCGCCGAGAAGTACGCGAACGACGACATCGCCGGACGGAACCTCGAACAGATGACGAACGCCCAGATTCGCGCCCGCTACGAGGCGATGAACCAGCCCGCGGAGCGCGTTCCCGAGGCGTGGACCGAGGCGATGGAGACGGCCGCCGACGCCGCCCGCGCCGAGTACCAGGACCTCCTCGACACGGAGGGGTTCGTCGCCTATTTCGAGCAGACGACGCCGATCACCGTCATCGAGGACCTCAACCTCGGGTCGCGGCCGGCCTCCCGCTCCGAAGAGCGGGCCGTCGAGGACCTGCGCGCGATCCCGTGGGTGTTCTCCTGGACCCAGGCCCGCTGTATCATCACCGGCTGGTACTCGCTGGCGACCGGGCTCCGAGCGTATCTGGACGCCGATGGGGAGATGGACACCCTCCGGCAGATGTACCGCGCGTGGCCCTTCTTCCGGTCGATACTGGACAACGCCGCGCTCGCGCTGGCCCGGACCGACATGGAGATCGCGAGCGAGTACGCGGACCTGGCGGACTCCGACCTGCGCGAGCGGGTCTTTCCCCGGATTCGCGAGGAGTACACCGACGCCGTCGAACTCGTGCGGTCGATCACGAACCGCGACGACCTCGTCACCCGCGAGTGGATGGCCGACCACCTCGAACGCCGGAACCCCTACGTCGACCCGCTGAACCTCCTCCAGATACGGCTCCTCGAAGCGGACGAACTGACCGACGCCGAACGGCGTACGCTCCGATTGACCGTCCAGGGAATCGCTGCCGGAATGAAAAACACCGGCTAGGGGAATCACCGCTGCCGGTCGACGACCCCGACGAGCGCAGGGAGACCCCACACCGCGCGCGGCATTATCAAATCCGATTGCTGGCCGAACGGCTTTTATATTGTTAATATCATCTCCCGAAATAGACAACGCTGGAGCCATCTATCATGTTTGCAATTACCATTCGAGAGTGTCTCACGGACACGGAGGTCCCCGATGTGGCGTGAAACGGTCCGGCGGTTCGTCCCGGACGCGATACGGCGGAGTTACATGGCGAAGTTCGCCGTCGTCGTCCTGCTCGTCGCGGCGGTGACCCTGGCGGTCGGCCTGTTCTCCTATCAGGGGGTGTCGGGCGATCTCACGGCCGACGTTCACGGCGAACTGGAGACGACGGCTGGCCTCGAAGCCAGCGAACTGGCGACCTGGCTCGAGAGCAACCAGCGGTCGACGCGGATGCTCTCCTCGTACGCCGTGTTCCGGAGCGGCGACAGGGGGGCGATCTCTGAACGGATCGACGCCGAACTCACCCAGTTGCCGGCGGAGACGCGGGCGGTTCACTACGTCGACCTCGACTCGCGGGAGGTCCTCGAGAGCACCGACACGGACATGGAAGGTCGGAACCTCTCGAACGCGAACATCGACTGGATGGTAAGTTCACTGGACATGTCGAACCCGTCGACGGTGGCGGTCTCGAAGGTGTACCTCGAGGGCGGCGAGGAGCGCATGGCCTTCGTCAGCCGGATCGAGGGGACGTCGCAGGCGGTGATGCTCACCGTCGACCCGACGACCCGCGCCGAGGCGTTCCGGACGACGGTCAACAACAGCACGACGCAGGTCGTCGCCGGTGACGGGTACGTCGCGTTCGCCCGCGAGGACAGGATGGTACTGCAGGAGTACGAACTCGGTTCCGACGCGGCGCCGCTCCAGGCGGGGCTCCGCGGCGAGCAGGGCGTCGTCGAACTGAACAACTCCAGCCAACTGGTCGCCTACGCCCCCGTCAGGGGGACCGACTGGGTCTTGCTCAAACACGCCCCCACGTCGAACGCCTACGCCCTCCGAACGGCAGTCGGCAACGACCTCCTCTTGCTTTTCGGGGTCGCGCTGTTCGGGTTCATCCTCCTCGGAGCGACCATCGGCCGTAACACCGTCAAGAGCCTGAACGTCCTCCGGGACAACGCCGAGTCCATCGCGGAGGGTGACCTCGCCGTCTCGGTCCCGGACACCGACCGCGTCGACGAGGTGGGACAGGCCCTCTCGGCGTTCGACGAGACCGTCTCGTACCTGGACACCGTCGCCGCGCAGGCCGACGCCCTCGCCAGCCAGGAGTTCGACGCGGCCGTCCTCGACGAGGCGGTGCCGGGCGACCTCGGCCGGTCGCTGGCGACGATGCGGACCGACCTGGAGGAGTTCGTCTCGGAACTCGAACGGACCAGAAGCGACGCCCGGGAGGCTCGCGAGGAGGCCGAGACGCTGGCGGCCTCGCTCGAATCCCAGGCCGAGCGGTTCGGCGAGTTGATGGCCGAGGCGGCGGACGGCGACCTCACCCGACGGCTCGACGAGGACGCCGACAGCGACGCGATGGCCGAAATCGCCGCGGCGTTCAACGAGATGCTCGCGGACCTCGCGGGGACGGTCGTCGACATCCAGGACTTCGCCGAGACCGTCGCCGCCTCCGGTGAACAGGTCTCGGCCAGCGCGATGGAGGTCCAGACCGCCAGCGAGGACGTCAGCGAGGCCGTCCAGCGGATCGCCGAGGACGCGGACGAGCAGGACCGGACGCTCGCCGACGCGACCGAACAGCTCACGGATATGTCCGCGACCATCGAGGAGGTCGCCTCCTCGGCCGACGAGGTCGCGTCGACGATGGCCGAAGCCGCCGATCTCGGCGAGCAGGGCAACGAGGCCGCCACGGAGGCCGTCACGGAGATGGACGCCATCGAGGAGAAGGCCGAGGCGGTCGTGACCGAGGTCGAACGCCTCGACGAGGAGATGGCAGCCATCGGCGAGATCGCGGAACTCATAGACGATATCGCGGAGCAGACGAACATCCTCGCGCTGAACGCCGCCATCGAGGCCGCCCGCGCGGGCGAAGCCGGCGAGGGCTTCGCCGTCGTCGCCGACGAGGTCAAGGGGCTGGCCGAGGAGACCCAGGACGCCACCGAGGAGATCGAGGCCCGAATCGCGGACGTGCAGGACGCCACCACCGAGACGGTCGCGGACGTCCGGGGGATGCGCGAGCGGGTGACCGAGGGGATCGAGACGGTCGACCGGACCGTCGACACGCTCGAAGCGATCGTCGAGTCCGTCGAGGACGCAAACGCGAGCGTCCAGTCGATCAACGACGCCACCGACGAGCAGGCCGCCACCACCGAGGAGGTGGTCGCGCAGGTCGAGGACGTCGGCGAGATCAGCGAGCGCACCACCGAACGCGCGCAGTCGGCCGCGGCCTCCGCCGAGGAGCAGACCGCCTCCATCTCGGAGGTGACCGACGCCATCGACCGCCTCGCCGACCGGTCTCAGGACCTCGAAGCCATGCTCGACGACTTCGACGTCGAGCAGGGCGACCGGGCCACGACCAACCGCGGCGCGGCCACGGACGGCGACTCCACCCCGGGAGCCGCCGACGACGACTGACGGGCACCCCCGCGACTCCGGCGGCGGGCGCTGGGATGGGGTTTTTTGTTCCGGCCGTCGTCACGCCGACCAGTGACCTCGCGAGACTCGACCCGGCGTGCCCACCTCAGGCGCGTCGGCGCGGCGCTGGCCGCCGTCGGCGTCGCCGGCTGTTCGGCGGGCGACGAGACGGACGGCGACACGGCCGCGACGGAAGCCGCCACCACCGAAGCGGCCGGCACGGACACCGCGACCACCGCCGCGGACACGCCAACGGCCGAACCCGACCCGACGGCGACCGACACCGGGCCGACGACCGAAACCGACTCGACGGCGACGCGGACGACGACTGCCCCCCACCACCCTCGCCACGACTACGAGACGACTGACGTCCGTGCGGAGACGCCGGACGGAGAGCACCTGGGTATGGTAACCGCCGCCGTCGCGGACACCCCTGAAAAGCGATTCGACGGCCTCAGCTACACCGACTCGCTCCCCGAGGACCGCGGAATGTTGTTCGTCTACGACGAGGTGGGAGACCACACCTTCGTCATGCGGCGGATGTCCTTCGGCATCGACATCGTCTACGCCGACGCCGACGGCGTCGTCACGACGATCCACCACGCACCCGAACCCGGCCCCGACGAGGACGGCAACGAACAGGAGTATCCCGGCCAGGGCCAGTACGTGCTGGAGGTCAACTACGAGTGGACGACCCGCCACGGCGTCGAAGAAGGGGACGTGCTGGCCTTCGAGTGGTGACCGCTCACGCCACCAGCGCGTCTTCGAGCACTTCCAGCGGGTGACGAACCTCGTAGCCGGTGCCGTGTTCCATCTGCATCGCGCAGGTGGGACACTCCGTCATCCCCGTCTCGCCGCCCGCGTCTTCCATGTGCTCGAACATCTCCTCGCCGATAGCCATCGACTTCTCGTACTTCTCTTCCTTCCAGCCGTAGGTGCCGGAGATGCCCGAACAGGACTCCCCCACGTCCTCCACGTCGACGCCGTCGAGGTCGGCGAACAGTTCGACGGCCTGGCGGTCCAGCCCCTGATTGCGGGCGTGACACGGCGCGTGGTAGGCCAGGTCGTCGCCGTCGACCTCGGCGTCCGCGACGGCGCCCTGGAGGTCCTCGTGAATGCGGAGGTACTCGATGGCCTCCGAGGTGGCGGCCGAGACGGCCGCGGTGCCCTCGAAGGAAAATAGTTCGGGGTACTCCTGGCGGAGCGACAGCGAACACGAGGTACAGGAGGCGATCACGTCGTAGCCCGCCTCGACCAGGTCCGAGAGGTTCATGATGTTGGTCTTCGCGTCGCGCCGTGCGTCGTCGAGCATCCCGTTCGCGAACATCGGCGTGCCCGAACAGCCCTGGTCGGGGACCGCGATCTCGTAGCCGAAGTGCTCGTAGACCCGGACCATCGCCTTCGCGACCTCGGGGGTGTTGTAGTTGGCGTAACAGCCGTGGAAGTACGCGACGCGCTTGTCCTCGTTCTCGATCTGGGCGCCGCCGCGCTCGTTCCACCACTCCCGGAAGGTCCGGTGGGCGAACTCGGGGAACTCCCGTTCGCTGGTGATGCCGAGGGCTTTCTCGTTGATCGTCTGGACGACGCTGTTCCCGAGGACGAAGTTCGAGAGCCGCGGGACCTTGCTGGCGAAGCGGGCGACGATCCGGTAGTTCGCCAGCAGGCGGTTGCGCCAGTACTCCACCGACGTCTTGGACATCTGGCGGTCGACGTACTGGGCGCGGGCCTCGTTGTGCATCTGGCTGAGGGGCACGTCCGCGGGACAGGCGTTGTCACAGCGCATGCAGTTCGAGCAGTCCATGATGGACTCGTCGATGTCGTGGTCCTCCTTCTGCTTGAGGCGCCACTGCTCGGGGCCCTGGAACTTCGGCCCGGGGAAGTCGTCGTCGACCTCGGCGACGGGGCAGTTGGTGTCGCAGGTCGAACACTTGTAACAGGAGTCGGAGCCGGCACGGAGGTCCATGTCGTCGTCGGGGAAGACCTGGACCGGTTCGAACTCGTCGTCGGGTATCTCGTCCTCGGGGGCGGACGGTGCGTCGTCTGGTGGGGGTTCTGCGTCACTCATGCTCGTTGTCCTGCGAGGTGGCCGGCGCGGTAGCCGGTCGCCAGCGAGACGCCGCTGCCCGACTTCTCGGCGGCGAAGTCGGAGCCGCCCAGCACGCTCCCGGCGGCCCGGAGGTTGTCGAACTGTACGTCGCCGTCGGCGTCACGTGGCCGCATCTCGGTGTCGGGGTCGACGCCGAAGCGGGCGAAGGCGTGGTCGTCGAACGCGCCGTCCTCGAACCACTCGTAGCGGTCGCTCGGGTGCGGGACGTGACAGTCGAAGATCGGTTCCTCGACGCCCTCGCGGTC
This sequence comes from Halorientalis marina, assembly GCF_023028345.1. Lineage (GTDB taxonomy): Archaea > Halobacteriota > Halobacteria > Halobacteriales > Haloarculaceae > Halorientalis > Halorientalis marina. The sequence goes on from NZ_CP095487.1 coordinate 2,816,110, forward strand.
AGAGTCGATGCCTTTCCCGACGAGCCCGCCGGTCGCGAGGACGAACTCCCCGGCGACGTAGGGGACCCGCGAGCCGTTGCGGTCCATGTACACCGTCTCGACCGTGCCGTCCCCGTCGTAGTCCACGATGGGGTTGCCGGTCGTGATGGAGACGCCGGCGTCGTCCAGCGCCTCGTAGAGCCGGTCTTCGAGCCGAATCCCGGGGAGGCTCGGCGGCCCCATCGGCACCTCGAAGACCGCCGCGCCGAGTTCGGCTTCGAGTTCCGACCGTATCTCGGCGGGGTGGTCGTCGCCCAGCACCGCCGGGAAGCCGACCCGATCCTCGCCGTCGAGGTGCCCCTTCACGCGTTCGGCGAGCGCCCGGCGGACGCCCCGGCCCCGGCCGCCGACGGCCTCGTCGCGGTCGAGCAGGTGTGCGAACCGCGTCACCTTCGGGTCCGCGCTGAGTTCGATGGGGAACTCGACGGTGACGCCGCGCGCCCGGAAGGGAGCGCCGGCGGCGCCGAGGTGGGCGGCCGCCAGCGGCGCGTCGAAGTCCACGAGTCGCTCGAAGCCGACCAGCAGCGTGTCCCGCGTGTCGCTGGCGACGCCCGCCGCGGCACCGGCGGGGTAACGAGCGGTCGGTTTGACCGTCCCGCCGTGGGTCGGGAGGAGGGCGTTCTTCGGCGTGTGGCTGCCTTCGTAGGTATCGGCGATGTCGTCGAACAGGTCGAGGCCGGCGTGGACGGCGTCCGCGCCGGCGCGCTCGTAGGGGTGTCCCTCGGGCAGGTCGTCGATGGCCTCGAAGGGATCGACCAGCGGCCCCTCGCCGTCGGGCGTGTACCCGAGCACGTCGACGAGGCCGCTGGCGTGTCGGAGCGTGGGCTGTTTGTAGGAGGCGAGACGCACGTCGGCACCGGTCTCGGCGGCCGCGATGGCGGCGGTGATCCCCGCGAGGCCGCCGCCGACGACGAGCACGTCCTGTTCAATCGCCACCCGGGCCACCCCCATCTTTCGGACGGTTCCCACCATCCGTGGCCGCCCGGGCGTCGGCCCCGGCAGTCGCGTCGGCTCGGCCGTCGTCGAACGCGGCGAAGTCGAGGGGCTCCTCCCGTTTTGCGGGATCGCCGTCGCGGTTCATCGTCGTCGCGTGGAGGGCGTAGGAGAGCATGGCCTGCGAGAGCTGTTCGCCCCACAGCGCGTGGACCTGTCCCTTCCAGCGTTCCTGGTAGAGTTCGTCGAGCGCCGCGCGGACCTGCCCCTCCTCGTACTCGGGGTGGAGTTCGTTCGCCACCGTGTGACAGCAGAAGCCGCCCTGACAGTTCCCCATCGACGCGCGGGTGCGGATGCGGACGGCGTTGAGGTCCGACCCCGCCCCCTCGATGGCGTCCTGGATTTCGGCGCGGGTGACGCCCTCACAGCCACAGACGACCGGGTTCGGCCCGTCGGTGTCGAGCACGTCCGGCGCGCGGCTGCCGAGGCGCTGGACGCTGCGCTTGGCGACGGGCGACGTGAGGCCGTAGTCGTCCATGGCGTCCTCCAGCACGCGGTAGTTCTTCGAGCCGGGGAGGGGCACGTCGGCGGTGCGACAGGTCGCGGAGACGCCGAGTTCGGCACAGACGTGGTCGCTGATGTCCTCGGCCATCATCCGGTAGGTCGTGAACTTCCCGCCGACGATGGAGGACATCCCCGGCAGTCCGTCGCGTTCCTCGTGGTCCAGGAGGAAGAAGTCGCGAGTGATGTCCTCGGAGTCCGTGGTGCCCGACCCCGGCGGCTCGTACAGCGGGCGCACGCCCCAGAACGAGCGGATGGTCCGGGCCTCCTGGAGGGCGGGGACGAGCTTCGACAGTTCGTCGATCATGAGGTCGACCTCCCACTGCTCCTCGGGGTAGTCCTCCGGGTCCTCGACCTCCTCGTCGGTGGTCCCGAGGATGCAGGTCGTCTCGTGGGGGACGACGATGTCGGCGTTGCCCTTCGGCTTGCAGCGGTTGATGACCGTGTCGACCTGGCGGACGTTCATGATGGTCATGACGCCCTTCGAGGGGCGGACCTCGATGTCGAGACCGGCCATCTCGCCGATGCGACCGGCCCACGCGCCGGTGGCGTTGACGACGTAGTCGGCCCCGATCTCCTCGACGGTGCCCGGGGAGTGATGGGAGCGCTTGCCCGGGCCGTCGCTGTGTTTCACCTCGGCGCCGACGACCTCGCCGGCCTCGACGAGGAGGTCGGTCACTTCGGCGTGGGTCTCGATGCGGGCGCCGTGGTTCTCGGCGCTGACGGCGTTCGCCACGCAGAGCCGGAAGGGGTCGATGGCGCCGTCGGGCACCGAAATCGCCTTGTCGATGTCCGATGCGAGGTACGGCTCCTGGGCGCGGGCCTCTTCCGCGGAGAGCACCTCGGTCGGGATGTCACACTCCGCACACCCCCCGAGTTTCCTCTGGAAGTACTCCTCGGTGTCCTCGGGGCGTTTGACGAACAGCCCGCCGGTCATCTCGACGCAATGGCTCGCGATATCACGGAGTACCCGGTTCTCCTCGATGCACTCCGTCGCGCTGGCCTGGTCCGCGACGGCGTAGCGCCCCCCGCTGTGGAGCAGCCCGTGCATCCGACCGGTCGTCCCGTGTGTCAGGTTCCCCTGCTCGACGAGGGTCACGTCCAGGCCGCGCATCGCCAAATCGCGGGCGATGCCGGTCCCTGTGGACCCGCCGCCGATCACGAGAACGCTCGGTGTTGCAGCCATCTCACTGTCGCCACATTGGGCTGCTAACACATATTTTTACCGCAGCACTCCGCTCCGCCGATAAAGCACGGGGCGTGCCGTGTGCCCACACGCCAGTGGGCTTTACTGGGTCGAACCGTGAAGTTTCGGACGGTCGTGGATGACCGCCGACGGAGAGACGAGCCGTTCCGAGTTCGTCACCGAGACCCGACGCCGCCGAGGGCCGCATCGGCAGGGGCGGCAAGCGGCCGCGCAGTCGCGTGTCGCCGTCCCTCGCGCGTGGACACGATACCAGGACACTGGGCGACACGGGGAGTGCAGTGGGTGGACCCCGTGCTCGGGCAGACCCGACCGGACTCCCGGGCGCAGTGGCAACTGTCGCGGCGCTCCCCGGACGAACTCCGGACACGATCCGGGTGTACACGCCGGGTTGTCGTCGGTGCCGGCGACACACGACACAACTTTTAAGCCCCATGGCAGATATCTTTACTATCAGAGTGGTATTGGCAATAAAGAATTGGGCGGGAACGGAACGCGGGCCCGTTGGCTAGGGGCGCCGTCTCCGGAGCCGGAGTAGTCAACCCAGCATGACAGACACGTACGTAGGCGCGATCGACCAGGGGACGACTGGCACGCGCTTCATGGTCTTCGACCACAGCGGCCAGGTGGTAGCGAACGCATACGAGAAACACGAACAGATCTATCCCGAGCCGGGGTGGGTCGAGCACGACCCGGTCGAGATCTGGGAGAACACCCAGGCGGTCGTCACCAGGGCGCTCGACGGGGCGAACCTGGACGCGAAGCAGTTGGACTCGCTCGGGATCACCAACCAGCGCGAGACGACCATCGTCTGGGAGGCCGAAACCGGCAAGCCGATCCACAACGCCCTCGTCTGGCAGGACCGGCGCACGACAGACCGCGTCGAAGGGATTCAGGAGGAAAACAAGGTCGAGTGGATTCGCGAGAAGACGGGCCTGGAGTGTGACGCCTACTTCTCGGCGACGAAGGCCGAGTGGATTCTCGACAACGCCGAACCGCTGAAACTCCAGAGATCACGGCCGGACGACCTGCGTGACCGCGCCCGCGACGGCGAGTTGCTGCTGGGCACCATCGACACGTGGCTCATTTACAACCTCACCGGCAACCACATCACCGACGTGACCAACGCCTCCCGGACGATGCTGTACAACATCCGGGACCTGCAGTGGGACGACGAACTCATAGCGGAGTTCGGTGTCCCCCGGGAGATGCTCCCGGAAGTCCGCCCCTCCAGCGACGAGAACTACTACGGGCATACCGATTCCGACGGCTTCCTCGGGGCCGAAGTGCCGGTCGCCGGCGCACTCGGCGACCAGCAGGCCGCGCTGTTCGGCCAGACCTGCTTCGACCAGGGGCAGGCAAAGAACACCTACGGCACCGGCTCCTTTTTCCTGATGAACACCGGCAACGAGGCCGTCACGAGCGACCACGGCCTCCTGACGACCATCGGCTTCCAGCGCACGGGCGAACCCGTCCAGTACGCGCTGGAAGGGGCGATCTTCATCACCGGCGCCGCGATCGAGTGGCTAGAGGACGTCGACCTCATCAACAACGCCGCACAGACCGCCGAACTGGCCCGCTCGGTCGACTCCACCGAGGGGGTGTACATGGTGCCGGCCTTCACCGGCCTCGGCGCGCCCCACTGGGACGGCCGTGCACGCGGGACCATCGTGGGGATGACGCGTGGCACCCGGAAGGCACACATCGTGCGTGCCACTCTGGAGTCCATCGCCTACCAGACCCGCGACGTGGCCGAAGCGATGGAGGCCGACGCCGGCATCGACATGGAGAGCATGCGGGTCGACGGCGGCGCGGTCAAGAACAACTTCCTCTGTCAGCTCCAGAGCGACATCATCGGCACGGAGATCCACCGGCCCGAAGTCGACGAGACCACCGCACTCGGGGCGGCCTACGCGGCCGGCCTCGCGACGGGCTACTGGCGAAACCTCGACGAACTCCGCGAGAACTGGCAGGTCGACCGCGAGTTCTCGCCCGAAATTGACAGCGAGGAGGCCGATGGCCGCTACGAACGCTGGCACGACGCCGTCGAGCGCTCGCTGGACTGGGCCGACGAGGGGGGTGACTGACCGATGGCCGATGTCGTCCTCCCCGTCCCAGTCATCGGGAGAGAGTCCCACCCTGCCGCGCGAGCCGACGACGGAACCGTGACCGAGGACCACGAGGGACGGCTGGCGGCAGAGCCGTGACTCCCCCACCAGTACGGACGGTCCGGCAGCAGGACCGTCCCCTGCCTGGCCGGTTCCAGCCCCAACGCGGCGTCCCTCGGCCCCGGACCGGCCACGCGCCCGCCGCTATCTCGGGTCGTTTTTATCTCAGTGTTGCAAACACACCCACGACACCAGTACGCACGCCACGATGGACCTGAAAGCACGCATCAGACGGCGACAGCGGGGCGGTGGGGAGGCCCGACTGCTCCTCGACTACGACGCGATCAGCCCGGTCGCACACGTCGAGGAACCGATCGGCCGCGGGCCGGTCCTCGAACTACTGCTCGACTACCTCGACCCCGTGTTCACCGGTGATTTGCCGCCGAACGCCTACGTCTGGGGCCCCGCGGGTGCGGGCAAGTCCGCGGTCGTCACGGCCCTGTTCGACGGGCTCCAGTCACAGCTCTCGCGCTCGGGATCGGTCATCCACACCTCGACGCGGGCGGCGACGGCCACCACCGAGGTCCCCGCGTTCGTCTACGTCGACAGCCGCGCGGCCCGGAGCGACTTCGCGCTCTATCACGCCGTCCTCGACGCCCTGCTCGACGAGCGCGTCCCGGAGAAGGGGGTCAGCACGGACACGCTCCGGTCGAAGCTCCGGACGGCGTTACGACCGCTGGCGGAACGGCTCGTGGTCGTCGTCGACCACGTCGGCGAACCCGACGCCCCCGGCCTCGACGACGTCAGGGAGCTGGTCGACCACGTCACCGACTCGGTCGCCTGGATCGCAGTCGGGCGCACGCCGCCGGACGAACTGTCGGTCCAGCTGCCGCCCGAGCGCATCGAGGTCCCGGCCTACCGCGACCACGCGCTCGTGGACATCCTCACCGCTCGGGCCTCGGACGGCCTCGCCCAGCGCGCGCTCAGCCACGAACAGAGCCGCGAAATCGCGAACTGGGCGGAGGGGAACGCCCACGACGGCCTCGCAGCCCTCTTCGGGGCCGCCGACTGTGCGAGCGAAGCGGGGCGACAGCGAATCCACGACGAGGACCTCACGACCGGAATCGTGGACGTCCCCCGCCCGTGTGCCTCGCTCGGGCGCGTCCTCGCGCTCCCGCCGAACCGCCAGCAGGTCCTCCGGGCGCTCGTCGAACTCCCGGAGACCGACCGCGAGACCGTCGACAGCACCACCGACGCCATCGTCGAATCGCCGCGCATCGACCTGTCGGCCGGAACCGTCAAGCGGTTCGTGTACGAACTCGCCGAAGCGGACATCGTCGAGCGCGTGCGCGAGGACTCGACGAACGGTCACGGCCGCCCGCCGAGCCGCGTCGAGCCCCGCTTCGCGACCCGCGTGTTCCGTCGCCTTCACGACCTCCAGCAGGGCGAGCGCTGACGGTCCCCCACGACAGCGGCGCCCCCTCGCTCAGTCGTCCGCTTCGGCCGCGTCCGGGCGCGGCACCGTCACGTTCGTCAGCCCGGCCTCGATTTCCTCGCGTCGTCCCTCGAACTCCCCGGGGAGCACCAGCCGCTCGCCGAGTTCCGCCTGTGGTTCGTCGCTGTCGTAGCCCGGCCCGTTCGTCGCGAGTTCGAAGAGGACGCCGCCGAACTCCCGGAAGTAGACCGACCGGAACCAGTGGCGGTCGATCTGGTTCGTCGGGCGCAGCCCCGCAGACCGGACGGCCTCCCGCATCTCCTCTTGCACCTCGTCGGTCGGCGTCTGGAAGGCGACGTGGTGGACCGTCCCGTGGCCCTGCCGGCCGCCCTCGACGGTCGGCAGCACGTCGACGTACTTCCCCACGGGCCCCTCGGCGGCGAAGCGCGTCCGCTCGTCGCCCGGCGTGTCGCCCTGTGCCGCCTCGGTCCCGACCTCCTCCATACCCATCGTCCGGAGCAGGTCCTCGCTGGGTTCGGGGTCGGCCAGCCAGAGCGTCACCGAGTGAAAGCCCCGGATCGCGGCCGATTCCGGGACCCACTCCGTCCACGGGACGGTGGGGTCGTCGTCGGGAATCTCGACCGCGACGAGTTCGACGGGCAGGCCGTCCGGGTCGCGGAAAGGAAGCACCGTCTCCCCGAACCGTTCGATTCGGTCCTCGTACTCGACGCCGTGGTCGTCGAAGCGGTCCTCCCAGAAGTCGAGGCTCCCCTCGGGGACGCGGAACGCGGTCCGGGCGACCTGTCCGGTCCCGACCTTCCCGCGGGACTGTCCCTCCCACGGGAAGAAGGTCATGCTCGTCCCGGGCGTGCCCTCGGCGTCGGCGAAGAAGAAGTGGTACGTGCTGGGGTCGTCCTGGTTGATCGATCGCTTGACCAGCCTGAGTCCGAGCGTCTCGACCCAGAAGTCCATGTTCCGCTGGGGGTCGCCCGCGATGCAGGTGACGTGGTGGATGCCCGGCGTGGGCGTCGGCGCTGTCATACCCACTGCTACGCGCCGGAGGGTCTTGAATAGGCGCTGACATCGGTGTCACCTGGTCGCGACGGAGCAGCGAAGGGAGCCCTCCGTCAGAACACGACGCGTTCGAGCAGTCGGCGCGTGAACGACGGGCGTCGGGTCGCCCGGGGATAGACGGTGACGGTGGTACAGCCCGGGTTCGGGAGGGCCGGTCGGTCGTCGAACAGCGCGCCGCGGAGCCGGTCGTCGGTCCCCACGCGGACGAACAGGTCGGCACGTGACGGGTACCCGCCGTCGGTCCGAGCCGGCTCGGTTCGCACCGGGACCGAGAGCATCCCGGACAGCTCGCTGCGGTAGGCCTCTATCGTGTCCCGCTGTTTCTCGGTGCCGGCGTGCTCGGTCGGCGACCAGAGCAGGACGTGGCCGTCGTTCGCGGTCGCGACCGCCTCGGCGACCCTCACCCCGAGCGGCGAGAACGGCCCGCTCTCGCCCGAGATGACGATCCGGTCCGGGGCGCCGTAGCCGACGTTGTCGACGAGGAACACGTCACACGGGGCGTGTCGGACGACCCAGTCGACGGGGTCGCCGAGCAGCCGCGAGCGGAGCCGGAGCGGTTCGTGTTCGGCGAGGATCGCGTCGACGCCGCGGTCGTCGGCGAAGTTGACGATGGCGTGTTTCGTGTCGTGGCTGACGATCTCGTCGGCCTCGACCGCGACCGCGAACTCCTCCGCGAGGCCTTCGACGCGGTTCTCGAACGAGACGTCCGCGGGCGACTGGACGGTTGCGTTCTCGGTCAGCGGTGCCTGGTCGGGAATTTCCTCGAACCGCACGACGACTACCCGGCCGTCCTGCGGGCGGACGAGATCGGCGGCGAGTGCGACGAGCGAGCGCTCGCGGTCCACCCCGATGTCCTTGGGCAGCGCGACGAGCACCTCGTCCATGTCGTCGCCGGACGAGGACTCGACGTCGGTGAGCGCGTCCCGGCCGACCTGCCGCCGGATGGCGTCTTTCGCGGCGCCCTCCCGGTCGACGCGCGACCGGACGTAGACGAGGTACCAGAGGGCGCTTCCGACCACGATGACCGCGGCGCCCACGAGCGCGACCGTCCCCATCTGCGTCAGGAGGAGGGCGCTCGTGACGACGCCGAAAATCTGCACCCAGGGATACAGCGGGGAGGTGAACTCGGGTTCGTACGCCGTCGAGCCCTCGCGGAACGCGATCACGGCGACGTTGATGAGTGCGAACACGAGAATCTGGAACGCGCTGGCGAGTTTCGCGATCTCCAGAATCGGCACGAACGCGATGAGCGCGAGCAGCACGGCGCCGGTGAGCGTGATCGAGGTCACGGGCGTCCCGAACCGCTCGCTGACGGACGAGAACGACGGCGGCGCGAGCTGGTCCCGGCTCATCGCGAAGGGGTACCGCGACGAGGAGAGGATGCCGGCGTTGGCCGTCGAGACGAGCGCGAGGATAGCCGCGAGGATGACGATGACGACGCCGGCCTGGCCGAGCGTCTGCTCGGCCGCGACCGCGACCGGGGTCAGGGAGCCGGCGACGCTCCCCGGGTCAGTGACTCCGACCAGCACCGCGACGACTGCCACGTACAGGGCCGTCGTGAACGCGAGCGAGCCGAGGATGCCCAGCGGGATGTTCCGCCCCGGGTCCTCGATCTCCTCGGCGACGCTCGCGATCTTCGTCACGCCCGCGTAGGAGACGAACACGAGGCCGGTCGCCGCCAGGAGGCCGCCCAGCCCGTCCCCGAAGAAGTCGACGTAGTTCGCCGACTGGACGCTCGGGGCGCTCCCGGCGGCGAACCAGCCCAGCGCCGCGAGCATGACGACGACGATAGCGACCTGGAGCCGCCCGGTCTGTTTCGCCCCGACGACGTTCACCAGGATGAGAACCGCGGCCAGCCCGAGTGCGACCGGTTTCAGCGGGAGGTCGAACAGCAAAAGGAGGTAGGGAACGCCGCCGACGAGCGCGAGCGCGCCCTTGAACGACAGCGAGAACCACGTGCCGACGCCGGCGATGGTCCCGAGCAGCGGCCCCATCCCGCGCTCGATGTAGATGTAGGTGCCCCCGGCCTCGGGCATCGCGGTCGCCATCTCGGACTTCGAGAGCGCCGCCGGGACGACGAGCAGCCCGGCGAGCAGGTACGCCAGGATGACCGCGGGGCCGGCGATCTTGAGGGCGAGAGCCGGCAGGATGAAGATCCCGCTCCCGATCATCGCGCCGATACTGATGGCGAACACCGTCGGCAGGCCGAGGTCGCGTTCGAGTTCCTTCATGCCGTATCGAGCTCCGAAACCGTCGGTTCGAGGTCCGCCACGACCGCTTCGGAGAGGGCCGTCGTCGCACAGACCGGCTCGTGGCCCACGTCGGCGACGAGGTCGGAGCGGTCGGGGCTGTTCACCAGGACGAACACGTCCGTGACGTCGAAGTGTGCACGGACGAGCTGGGCGATGAGGAGGTTCCGGCTGTCACGTGGCGTCGCGACGACGACGACCGACGCGTCGGCGGCACCGGCCTCCGCCAGGATCCGGACGTCACTCGGGTCCCCCGCGTTCGTCGGGACCGCCTCCGAGTCGTGTGTCTCGTCGACCAGGCCGACCGAGTAGCCGTCCGCCTGGAGTCGCTGAGCTATCAATTCCCCGACGTGTTTGCCGCCCAGTACCAGTACCGCCTGTTCGTCCGACGGTCCGCTCGTTTCGATTCCAGTCAGTCCCAGTTTCATGACTTTCCGTGGAGGCCGGGGTGACCCCGACGCTCCGAGTTCGTGTGCGTATCGACTATAGATGACGGAACACTATAAACTAGCCGCTTCGATCATCGAATCGTCGAAACTGGTAGGGTTATTTTGCGAATCCGTCTGCAAATATCGAGTTCGACCGGAGACTGGTCGAGGGAGAGAATTAATACAGTTGCGGTAACCAACCTCGTCTTACTATGAGAGACGGGGAGCTGGACGCGACCGACAGATCGATCCTCTACTACCTCCAGCAGGACGCGCGTCGGACGTCGTCGAACGACATCGCGGAGAAGCTCGGGCTGTCGTCGAGTACGGTCCGGACGCGGATCAACAAACTCGAAGACGAGGGAATCATCAGGGGGTACCACATCGACATCGACTACGACCTGGCCGGCTACCCGCTGTACACCAAGATCATCTGTACGGCGCCGGTCACCGAACGGGACCGGCTCGCGAACGAGGCCCGCGAGGTCCACGGCGTCACGGCCGTCCGCGAGATCATGACCGGCAAGCGGAACGTGTACGTGAACGCGATCGGGCGGACCCACGACGACCTCAACCGGATCGCGGAGGAACTCGACGGCCTCGGCCTCGACATCGTCGACGAGCAGATCATCCGCGACGAGTACGTCTGTCCGTACCACGGCTTCCTCGAAGACGAGGACTAGGGCTCACCTGTCGATTCGGGCCGGGTGCCGTCTTCGCTGGGACTGTCGAGGAGCGCTCATCGTTCGATTCGCGCCCGGTCCCCAGTCCCAGCGGTCATCGCACTCGCCACAGCTCCCCGCGCCACCACGTCCTCGCCGAGCCCCGTCAGTTCGATCTCGGGGACGTTCGTCATCACCAGGTCGGGCAGGCGCTCGCGAACGGGGTCGAGAACGAGGTCGGGATTGTTGAGCGCCACGCCGCCGCCGACGCGGATCACGAGCGGCGCGTAGGCGTGGACGATAGTCGCGAAGCCCTGGCTGTTCCAGTCCGCGAGGCGGTCGATGACGCGATCCGCGAGGGGGTCGTCCCCGGCGGCCGCGAACACGGCCGCCGCGTCGAAGCCCGTCTCGTCGAGCGGGAGGTCGGTCGGCAGGTCCTCGCGGTCGTGGAGCAGGCGCGCGTAGTCCGGGATGTTGCTCCCCGCACAGTAGGCCTCCCAGTGGCCGGGGATGCCACAGCCACAGGTCAGCTCGCCACGGGGATCGAGCGTGACGTGGCCGATCTCGCCGGCGTTGCCGTCCCATCCCGAGAGGACGCGGCCGTCGACGCAGACGCCGGCGCCGACCCCCGAGGAGATGGTCAGGTACACCATGTCGTCGGGGGCGGCGTCGGCGTAGAATCGCTCGGCGATGACGGCCGCGTTCGCGTCGTTGTGGAGGTAGACACGGTCGGTGTCGGCGAGGTTCCGGACGGGGCCGACGAGCGGCACCCGGTCCGCGCCGGGGACGTTCGGCGGGTCGTCGACGACGCCGGCGGCGGCGTCGAGCGGCCCCATCGACCCGATGCCGACCGCCTGGAGCCGGTTCGCGTTCGTGTCGGCCGCCCCGCAGGCCGTCCGGATGGCGTCCAGAACGGCCTCCGTGACCGCGATTCCGCCCTCGCCGTGGGGTGTCGACCGGCGGTCCCGGCCCAGGATCCGCCCGTCGACGTCCGCCACGACGGCCCGGGTGTTCGTCGCACCCAGGTCCACGCCAGCGTACATACCCGGTCCGTGGACCCTCCGCCTCTTGAACCCTCGCACACCGACCGCGGGGTCCACCCCGGGACCGCGTCAGTCGACGCGCGTCCCGCGGTCACCGACGCTGCCCTCGTAGACCACCGCTCGCTCGGCGTCGAGGGTGACGACGGCGCCCTCGGCCAGGTCCGGCGGGAGGACGGCGTCCGAGATCATCGGCACCCCGATTTCGCGGGCGACGATGGCGGCGTAGCCGGTGACGCCCTGGTGGGCGTCGACGATACCGGCGATCCGCGAGAGGTCGCCCTCGAACTCCGCGTCGAAGCCCTCGGGGACGGCGAGAATGGCGCCGCTGGGCACCGTCGAGAGGTCGCCGTCGGTGACGCGGACGACGGGGCCGGAGACGAAGCCGCTGACGACCGAGCGTCCGGAAGCGAGCGTCTCGGCGGCGACGTGGACCTTCAGGGTGTTCGCGGTGTCGAACCCGTCGAGTTCGGTCATCATCCCGGCGAGGACGACGACGGTCTCGCCGGCCTCGGCGACGCCGGCGTCGAGCGCGGACTGGACGGCCGTCTGGATGACGGCGTCGGCCCCGTCGTCGTCGTAGGGGACGTAGCGGGGTTCGATCCCCCAGGAGAGGCCGAGCTGGCGGCGCGTCTCCTCGCTGGGCGTGGCGGCGACGACCGGCACGTCCGGGCGGTACTTCGCGGCCTTGAGCGCGGTGTACCCGGACTCGGAGGCGGCGACGATCGCCGAGGCGTCGACGTCACGGGCGAGGAAGCGCGCCGAGCGAGCCAGCGCGTCCGTGCGCGTGTCGCCCGCGGCGGGCACGCGCTGTTCGGAGAGTTCGTCGTACTCGCCGGAGGCCTCCACGTCCTCGACGATGCGATGCATCGTCTCCACGACCGCGACGGGATGGTCGCCGATGGCGGTCTCCCCGGAGAGCATCACGGCATCGGTTCCGTCGAGGACGGCGTTCGCCACGTCCGAGGCCTCCGCACGGGTTGGCCGGGCCTCGTGTATCATCGAGTCCAGCATCTCCGTGGCGGTGATGACCGGCACGCCGGCCTTGTGACACCGGCGAATAATCCGCTTCTGGATGAGCGGGACCTCCTCCATCGGGCACTCGACGCCGAGGTCCCCGCGGGCGACCATCACGCCGTAGGCCTCGTCGATGATGGAGTCGAGATTCTCGACGGCGCCGGCGCGCTCGATCTTGGCGACCACCGGGATGTCACCGCCGAGTTCGTCGATGTGTCTGCCGATCTCGTAGACGTCCTCGCCCGACCGGACGAAACTCGCGGCCACGAAGTCGACTTCCTTCTCGACTGCGACTTCGAGTTCCCGGCGGTCCTGGGTGGTGATGACCGGGAGATCCAGGTCGACGCCGGGGACGTTGACGCCCTTTCGGCTGCCGAGTTCGCCCCCGCTCTCGACGCGCGCGTGGACGAGTTCCCCGTCGACTTCCTCGACGACGGTCTCGATGCGGCCGTCGTCGAGGAGGACGCGGTCGCCGGGCGAGACGGCGGTGATGGACAGCGAGAGGCCGATATGCTCGGGGGACACCTCGCTCCCGGTGGCGAAGGTCACGGTCGAGCCGTCGGCGACGTGGACCGGTTGGTCGACGTCGGCGGTCCGGACCTCCGGCCCGGGGATGTCGTGCATGATGGCGAGCGGATGCTCCGTCTCGCTGTCGACGGTGCGAATCCTGTCGACGAGCTCGCGGCGGCCCTCGGGGGTGCCGTGGCTGGCGTTCATGCGCGCGACGTTCATGCCGGCCGCGGCGAGGGCGCGGAGCTGTGCGCTCGAATCGGACGCTGGGCCGATCGTACAGACGATTTTGGCGTTTCGCATGGTGGATACCTGCCCGCCGGGGGACCGGCGCGCGACGATTGCCGGCCCTTCGCAGTCGGGATAGAAGACGTTTGTTCCGTTACAGGACGATGCTCTTGGTCGTGGTGAACGCCTCGATGCTGTAGCCGATGCCCTCGCGACCGATGCCGGAGTCCTTCACGCCGCCGAAGGGGATGTCGCCGAGGCCGTGGGAGGGCGCGCCGTTGATGCGGACCGCGCCGGCGTGGATCTTCTCGGCCAGCCCCATCGCGCGGTCGTGGTCGCTCGTGAACACCGACGCGTCCAGCCCGAGGTCGCCGCCGTTGGCGATGTCCAGCGCCTCCGTCTCGTCGCTGAAGGTCGTCACGGCGGCGACGGGGCCGAACTGCTCCTCGTGGACGATACGGGCGTCGTGCGGGACGTTCGCGAGCAGGGTCGGCTCGAAGAAGCGTCCCTCACGGTCACCGCCCCGCACCAGGTCTGCGCCCGTCTCGACGGCGTCGTCGACCAGTTCCTGCACCCAGTCGGCCTGGTCCTCGGAGATGAGCGGACCGAGCGTGGTCTCCTCGTCGAAGAGATCGCCGGCGACCCACTGGTCCGTCTCCGCTTCCAGCTTCTCGACCAGCTCGTCGTGGACGTCCTCGTGTGCGAGCACGCGCGAGACGGCCGAACAGCGCTGGCCGGCGTACTTGAACGAGCCATTCGCACAGGCGCCGACGGCGTCGGTGAGATCGGCGTCGGGAAAGACGATGGCGGGGGCGTTCCCGCCCAGTTCCATGTGGAGGTTCACCATGCCGCTCTCCTTGGCGACGTGCTTGCCGGCGCCGGAGGACCCGGTCATGGCGATGGCGTCGATGCGGTCGTCGCCGGCCAGCACGTCGCCGATGTCGCTGGCCTCGCCGGGGACGTAGTGGAAGGCGTCCTCGGGGAGGTCGGCCTCGTCGATGCAGTTGGCGAGGATAGCGGCGCTGATCGGCGTCTTCGAGGCGGGCTTGAGGACGACGCAGTTGCCCGCGGCGAGCGCCGGTGCGACCTGGAGGGCGGTCGTCGAGAGGGGGTAGTTGTAGGGAGTGATACAGAGGACGGTCCCGATGGGTTCGGGCGTGACGATGGCTTTCCAGCCCTCGTGGCCGGCGGTCGTGCCCTCGACGTACTCGCCCTGAAGGTCGTGGACCTCCTCGACGGCGCGACGGAACCGCTCGGCGGCGGCGGCGACTTCGCCGCGCGCGCTCGATATCGGTTTGCCCGCCTCGCGCACGATGACGTCCGCGAGCCGTTCCTTGCGTGCCTCGATAGCGTCGGCGATGGTTTCGAGCCACTCGGCGCGTTCGACCAGCGTCGTCTCCCGCATCGCTTCCCGTGCTCGATGGGCGTCCCCGACTGCCGCTTCCGCGTCGGTCGGGCTGGTCGCCTCGACCGTCGCGAAGGTCCCACCCTCGGCGAGGTCGGTCACCTCGATGACGTTCTCGCCCGCGTCGACCTCACCGTCCGTAAGGAGGTCGTCCGGGTAGTCTCGTGACGTTGCCATACCGGACCGTACGCGCGCATTGCATAAAGGGTTTACTCGATTCTGAATAAGTTCTTTATCGTCACCGAAAAGGCACGGAGGGCGATGGGTTCGGTCGTCACTCGTAGTAGCAGTCGTGCGGAAAACGGCCGGTTCGCGGAGGCGCCACCGCGTCAGTGACGGGGGTGGGGTCCGGTACCGCGACCTATCGCATCGTGTCGACGGCGAGGGACAGGTCGGATTCGAGCCAGGCGCGGTGGTTCTCGCGGTCGTAGACGATGTGGGCCTCCGGCGTCGAGAGCGCCGCGTACCGGGTTTCCTGTCGCGACCGTTCGTCGTCCCGTACACTCGCCTCGTCGCGGATGTTCCCTGACATTGGCGGACCGTCGGGTGAGTACCCTACGCGCAGCGCTTCGACCCCGTTGTTGATAATAGTTACCATGCCACATGGTACGGTCGGCTCGGCCGACTCACTCGGTCGCGCCCTCCTCGCTGTAGCCCTGCTGTTCGAGGCAGCGTCGCATCTCCGCTTCGGCCTCGTGTCTGTGGAGCTGGGTCGGCGTATCGCAGTAGTACGTCTCGCCGTCCCAGCGGAGCGTCACCTCGTGTTCGGATCCGAGAAACTCCGTTTCCACGATCACGTGGCGGCCCTCGTTGAGGACGGCGAGGACCTCGTCGGCGCTCAGTTCTCCCTCGGAAACGTACAGCGGATTCCCCATCGGTACCAGCTACCACGGCCTGTCGCATGAGTGTTCGTGGTCCGCGACCCGGTCGTGTGTCGCATCGACACGACCGCTCCCGAACGGGACCGCCGTCCTCGGAGCCGCTCGATTGCCCGAAGCCGAGTCTATTCTGACCGACCGACTGCAGTATATTTATCCGTACTTACGAAAAGTAATCTAACCGCCTTCGGTCGGTTCCTACGAGCGCACGAAATCTTTAAGCCCCGACAACATATTCGTAGGGACACGATACCGATGACCACTGACAGGGATCAGGGCGGTATCCGAGTGGAACTATACGTGCGCTCGCTGGCCCCCCGAGCCGGCAGGCGTCAGCAGAACTCGGTCATCGACCGACTCGAAGACCTCGAATCCGCGGGCCGTATCGACGAGTTCACCGTCGACGTGTGGGGCCGGCAGGTCGGGCTCTCCTCCGTGTCAGCGCGGACCGGCGCCGGACAGTTCGTCCTCGACCGCGTGGCGTCGTTCCGGGAGTGGGCCGACGAGACGGGTCGCTCGGTGGCGTCGTTCTTCGAGACGCGCCGCGTCGACTCGCGGGTCACCGGCGACAAGTACACGGCACTCGTGTTGCCGTCGCTGACGCTCGCGGAGTTCCGCGACGGCGAACTGGCCCACGTGGCCCCCTGTAGCGACGGCGACGAGGTCACGACCGTCGCCGACCGCGTCGAGGCGCTCGCGGCGAACGGCGGGACGATCTCAGACCCCGCCGACGAGCGCACCCGGGTTCCGGCCGAGATCGAGGAGGAGTAATTACACCAGCGACCGTTCTTTATCGTCGGTCGGGAGCAGGTGGTCCTCCCCCCAGTCCCGCATCGCTTCGATGACGGGCCCGAGTTCCTCGCCGCGCTCGGTCAGCGCGTACTCGACCCGGAACGGTTTCTCGCTCACGACCGACCGCGTCACGATGCTCGCCTCCTCCAGGTCGTCGAGGCTATCGGAGAGGACCTTGCTCGAAATCCCGTCGACGGCCTCCTTCAGCGCGTTGAACCCCAGCGGACCCTCCTGTAACAGTCGGTCGACGATGACCGGGTGCCACTTCTTGCCGATCAGACTGGCCGTCGCCGTCACCGAACACCAGTCCTCGCCTGCACACCAGACCGCAACCGGGCTGTCGTCCGTCATACCAGGTCCCGAGGGGCGCCGAACACATATAGTTACGTTATGCAACCGGATTACCGATAGTGATTGACGTATCGGCCGCCGACGCTGACTTAAATGGCCCGACATTGCCGGGAAAAATTTCACTTGTTCTGGTCTGGAAGAATTATCCGCCGGTGGGTGGGTGGTTCATCGATTCGGTTCTCACCGGCAGGGGACGCTGCCCACGTCCCCCTACTGCCGTCCCGCAAGCACCACGTGCCAGCTCGGACGGCCGCCGATTTTCCGCGGCCGTCCGTTCTCTCTCTTCGGACAGCCGCCGCGCCGCGGTCAGAGCCAGCCCGCGCCCCCTTCGTTCGAGCCGCGGCTGACGTTCCGGTACGTCTCGACGAGCTGTTCGAAGTCGTCGACCTCCGAGCGGAGTTCGTCGGCGAGTTCCTTCGAGCGCTGGGCCAGCCGCTTGAACTCCTCGCTCTGTTTGAGTTCGGCCTCGGTTTTTTCCTCGGTGAGGACTTCGAGCTTCGAGAGGCTGCTGAAGAACTCGTCTATCTTGCCGTCGGCGACCGGCGTGTCGATGTGCTGTTCGAGCGTCGTGTGGAGCGTCTCTTCGTCGACCGGCTTACAGAGGTAGTCGTCGAAGTCCATCTCGAGGATGTTCAGGTCGGGATCGACGGCCGTCACCATGATGACCGAACAGGTGAGCCCGTGGTCCCGGATGGTCCGCAGGACCTCGTCGCCGTGGAGGTCCGGCATCCGCCGGTCGAGCAGTACCGCGTCGACCGTCTCGTCGACCTTCTCCAATGCCTCCTCGCCCCCGTAGGCGACCCTGGTCTCGAAGGCCCCCTCGAGCTGGACCGCGTAGACGTCCGCGATATCCTGCTCGTCGTCGACGATCAACACCAGCGGACGCGTATCGACACTCGAACCCACGGGTCGAGTTGAAGTCGGTTACCGGGATGTTTATAAGTTGCGTGCGGTTCGGGGCCACGAGTCGCGGGGCCGTCCGCGCCGTCAGCGACCGGGATGGCGACCGATCTCGCGGAAGGCCATCTCGAAGTCCTCGAACTCGGTGAGGGTCTCGTCGATCTCCTCGCTGAGCGCGTCGATCCGGTCTTCGAGTGCGGCCACGTCCTCGTTTGCATCGAGTTCCTGGGGAGTCTTCTCGGCTTTCAGGAGGGCGATTTTCGAGGTCAGCTCGAAGTACTCGGTGAGGCGCTCGTCGTAGTCCCTGGCCGTGAGCTGTTGTTCGACGGCCGTCAGGAGGTCGTCGCTCTCGACCGGTTTACAGAGGTAGTCGTCGAAATCCATGTCGATGATGTCGAAGTCCGGATCGACGGCCGTGATCATGATCACCCGGCAGTCGAGCCCCCGTTCCCGGATGGTTTCGAGCACCTCGTCGCCGGACAGGTCCGGCATCCGTCGGTCCAACAGAACGACGTCGACGTCCTCGTCGACTGCCTCGAGCGCCTCCTCGCCCCCGTAGGCCGTCCGGACGGTGTACTCACGCTCCAGTTTGAGCGCGTACACGTCGGCGACCTCCGTTTCGTCGTCGACGACGAGGAGGGTCGGCTCCGACTCCGAATCGCGTCCCATGCTCCCCCATAGAGTGAGCGCCCGGTTATAGTTTGCCCGCCAGCCGCTTCGAAACCGTGTCTTTCTCCCGCTCGGCGCGCCTCACTGATGGTATGGACCCGAGAGGTGGCCGCGGATGGATCTGAGCGACGACCGACTGCAGTTCGCCGCACTGCTCGGCGGCGGCGTCGTCTGTTCCGGGCTCGCCGACTTCGCGCTCGCCCGGGCCGGCTACACGGACGTCGGCGCGGTCGTCTGGGCCGTTGGCTACCTGACGACCATGCTACTGATCTGGTACATCTGGGTTCGGCCACTCGATCTCACCGGCCCTGATCCGTAACGGAAGTTTTTAGGCTGCTTCTGGGTGAGTTTCGCATAGGAATGCTCGGGTTACCGCTCCAGGTCATCGACAACTTCCTGCTCCAGTACAACGTCGGGCAGGCACTGCTGTTGATTTTCATCCTCTCGATGTTGGCAGCCCTGCCCCTGAAATCGCGGAAAGTCATGTCCATCCAGTTCATCAGTTTCGGGCTGATATTCATGCTGACGCCCCAGAGCCTGCTGGAGGCGCCCTACTGGAAGTTCCTCGGCGTCGCGCTGCTCGTGCTCGGCCCGATGGTCTACATGACCGCCCGCAAGTGATCAGTCCAGTTTTCCGAGCCCGCCGTAGAAGTCCAGGGCCGGGCCGGCCACGGTAACAGGCTCGCCCGCTCGCGCCACCCGGACCCGCTCCGGCGGCGTCACAGCTTCCTCCACCCGCCCGTCGCTCACCACGTGCGCACGCTCGGCGTCGGCGATTCGCACCGTCACCGTCGCGTCCCTGTCGACGATCAGCGGCGGCATCCCGTCCTCGCCGGCCATCTTCGTCACGACGAGTCCGCCCACGTCCGGGTGGACCAGCGGCCCGCCCTCGCTGAGATTGTAGGCAGTACTCCCCGTCGGCGTCGCGACCAGTACCCCGTCGACGTGTCCGCCGGTGTAGTCCTCGCCGTCGACGGTCACCGTCACGTCGATCCCGTTGCCGTGGCCTCGCTGTGGCCCCAGGATTGCGATTTCGTTGATCGCCGGCGGGAGCGTCCAACTCTCACTCTCGGCGCGGACGCGGTCCATCGTCCGCGTGCCGATGGCCGTCCCCGCCCGGAGCCGCTCGACCTCCGCCGCGACCGTCGAGACGGCGTCTGCCGGGGACACGGCGTTCAGGAACCCCACCTCGCCGAGGTTGACGCCCATGATCGGCGTCGTCCCCGCGCCGCGGGCGGCATAGAGAAAGGTTCCGTCCCCGCCGATGCTCACGACGAGATCGCACTCGGCCATCCGCTCGACTGGGACGCCGGTCGCGTCGTCGAGTCGGTCGGCCGTCACCTCGTCGACGACGGCCGCGATATCGTCCTCGGCCAGACGCGCGACGATCTCCCGGGCCAGCGACGCCGCTTGTGGGTTCGACCGCTGGGCAACGATCCCGACTTCCATCGTGCCGGCGTTCCGTCCCCACGGTCATAAACCCCGCGCGGTCGGCGCCGACGCCCGCAGACGGTACGGGAACTCGAAAAACAGCCAAGCTTAATCCGTCCGCAGTGCCAGGCTCGAACATGGCTACTCGGCCGACCGCGGGGGTCGCGCCATGAGCGGGGACGACTCCGACGACGACTGGTTCGATTCCGCGTTCGAGGACGACGACACGGCCGCCGACGAGGACACAGCCCCCGAAGAGGGACCCACGGCCGACGACACCGACAGCGATGCCGACAGTCCGTTCGATGACGGCGAAGCCGAGGACAGTCCCTTCGGGGACGGCGACGCGGCGGCGTTCGATAGCGCCGACAGCGACGACAGCCCGTTCGGTGACGGCGAAACCGACGAGGGCGACAGTCCATTCGGCGGTGGCGAGACCGACGGCGACACCGATCCCTTCGGCGGCGGCGAGACCGACGCCGGCGGTGAGAGTCCGTTCGGCGGCGGCGAGACCGACGCCGGCGGTGAGAGTCCGTTCGGTGACGGCGAGACCGACGCCGGCGGTGAGAGTCCGTTCGGTGACGGCGAGACCGACGCCGGCGGTGAGAGTCCGTTCGGCGGCAGTGCGGACGCGTCGTTCGCGGGCGACGACGACGACGAACTGTTCGACGACGACTTCGCCTCCGCGTTCGGCGGCGGCGGTGGCGGGGGTGGCGGCGACTCCGAGTTCGACGACGAGGACTTCGAGTCGGACATCCCGCGGATCGACCTCGGCATCGAGGGGCTGGACGACATGATTCAGGGCGGGGTCCCCGAGCGTCACCTCCTCACCTGTATCGGGTCCGCCGGGACCGGCAAAACCACGTTCGGCCTCCAGTTTCTCCACCACGGCCTCCAGCTCGACGAGCCGGAGAAGGCCGTGTTCATCACGCTCGAACAGAGTTACGATGCCATCATGGGCACCGCCGCCGAGCGTGACTGGAACTTCAAGGAGTACGAGGACCGCGACCTGCTGGCCGTCATCGACCTGGACCCCGTCGAGATGGCGAACAGCCTCCAGAACATCCGCGCGGAACTCCCACAGCTCATCACCGACTTCGGCGCCGACCGCCTCGTGCTCGACTCCGTCTCGCTTTTGGAGATGATGTACGACAACCAGGCCAAACGGCGGACCGAGGTGTTCGATTTTACCCGCTCGCTGAAACGGGCCGGCGTCACCACCTTCCTCACCTCCGAGGCCAGCGAGGACAACGCCTACGCCTCCCGCCACGGCATCATCGAGTACCTCACCGACGCCGTCATCTTCCTCCGGTACGTCCGCCAGGAGACCCGTGAGACCCGTACCGCCGTCGAAATCCAGAAGATACGGAACGCCAACCACTCCCGGGAGACCAAGCCCTACGAGATCACCGGCGACGGCATCAGCGTCTACCAGCAGGCGAACATCTTCTAAATTTTTACACCTCCCGTGTTCGCGGCCGGCGCACTGCGCCGGCCGCTCACAGGGTCGGGCAAAAATTTAGTACAAAAATCGCTCCTCGTTCCCGCCGGTCACTCGTCGCGTGCGCTCGCGCAGCGAAGCTGCGCTGCGCGTACAACGAGCCTGCCATCCCACACCGCACCACCCCGCACCACCCCGCACCGCTCCCCACCGCCCCGCACCATTCCACTTCGCCCCGCCACCCCCGCGCTCCACGACCGTACCGTCCCGCGCCGCTACAGCCACCCTTCCGGGAGTTCGTCGCGGTGGGACTCGATCAGTTCGAGCAGCGGCGCGATCTCGTCCCAGTTGGGACCGGTGCTGATCTCGCCGCTTTCCCTGTCCCACTCGACGATGTCCATCTCCCTGAGTTTCGGCAGGTGTTTGTGTACCAGTGCGGTTTCGAGCACGTCGGGGTCCTCCTCGGCACCGAGCAGGTCGAGCGGATCGACGTCGTCGTCGTCCTGCGGATTGTGTTGCAGTAACGCCACCAGCAACTCCCGCCGGTACGGGTCGCTGAGCGCAGCGAGCAGGTCGTTCCAGCGCTCACTTGTCATACGGGAACAATATGCTCGGGTGAAAAAATCAGTACTCCTTGGTGCACCATGACGCGTCGGAGGTGGGCCGTCAGCGCGCGACAGTGACGGGCACCGTCGAGTCGCGGACGACCGACTCGGCGACCGACCCGAGGAGGATTCGGGTGACGCCGGAGCGGCCGTGACTGCCCATCACGATCTGGTCGATGTCGTGGTCGTCGGCGTACTCGACGATGGCCCGGGCGGGCTTGCCGACCACGATGTCGGAGGAGACGGTCACCGCGGACTCGTTCGCCTCGGCCCGTATCTCCTCGAACAGCTCCTCCGCCTGTTCTTTCGCCCGGTCGTACCACTCCTCGGAGAAGCTCGGGATCGACGCCTGCGCGCTGTAGCCCGCCTCGGTCGGATTGATGACGTGCAACAGAACCAACTCCGCGTCCGGGTACTCCGCCATCGCGAACGAGGCGGCGTCCATCGCCTGCTCGGAACCGTCGACGGGGACCAGTATTCGTCTTTCCATGATGCACGTTAGCACGCAACAGTGATAAATAGTTCCCGGTTACGGGCCGGGTCCACACGCGGGCGGTCAGTCTCGACCGTGTTTCGTGACACAGACCGGCAGGCCGACCAGTTCGACCGGTTCGGAGTTGTCCGGGGAGTAGACGACCATCTGCCCTTTCTCCATGTAGGGGACCTTCTGTTCGAGGTTCGACGGGATGTTCACCGCGGAGATGGCGTCCTCGTCGCCGAGGTTCAGGACGACGGTGGTGTTGATCTGTTTGAAGACCGGTTCGGCGATGTCCTGCGGATCCTGCGTGATGAGAAAGAGGCCGAGCCGTTCCTTGCGGCCCTGCTTTGCGGCCTCGGTGAACTTCCCGATGACCTTCCGGGCCTGGACGCTGTCGGCGTCGGTCAGGAAGTTGTGGGCCTCGTCCATGCCCACCACGAGCGGCGTCTCCTTGATCCGGTCGTAGCGCGGGTCGTTCGACAGTTTCTCGTCGACGAGCAGGCTGGAAAGCGCCAGCACGACCGTCTCCGCCGTGCGCGTCTCGTTGATGTGGTAGGTCGGGACCACCGTCAGCCCACCGGGACGGACGAACTCCTGGACCATCTCCGTGATGGGGCGGGCGTCCTGGTCGAAGACGTTCCCGAAGCCGCGTACGCGCCGGCGCACCGCGTCGAAGGTGGCCTCGTGGACCCGCCCGCTCTCGTCGAGTTCCTCCTTCAGCGCCGGGTCGTCCAGGAACGACTGGAACTGGTCGTACGTCCCCTCGTTGCCATAGTTGTCGAAAAAGCGGTTCAGCAGGTACCTGAGCGCAGCGTACTGGTTGTCGTTGAGGCCGCTTCCCGAGACCAACCAGGGGTTGCCCCGAACCATCGAAAACGGAATCGTGAATGGGACCTGCTCGGCGCGGTGGTGGTCGGCGGCGTAGGTCGAGCCGGCGACTCTCGGGACGAACGCCTTCGTGTCGTCGTGGCCGCCGTAGGCGATGCCCTCCCGCTCACAGCGGCGCTCGTCGCGTTCGTCCATCGCCGGGTTGTCGTCGTGCATCTGGGCGTACTCGTCCTGGGGGTCGAACTGGACGACCGCGGCCTGAATCTCCCGGTCGCTGCCGGACTCGACCGGGTAGGTCCGCTCCTCGCTGAGGTACTGTCGGAGGACGTTCTTCGAGCCGTGAGTCTTCCCCGACCCCGTCCCGCCGGCGACTAGCGTGTGCCGGAAGACGAGCGGGTCGCCCGCGTCGTAGTCGTCCTTGAGCCGGTAGTCGATGGTCGGCGGCTCCGCGGCCGTTTTGACCCGCTCGCCGCCGACCGCGAGGTGGCCGAGGAAGACACCGTCTTCGGGAATCTTCAGCCCGGTCTTGATCTCCGTCGTGTCCGTGGCCGCCCGCACGATGGTCTCCGGCTTGGGCACCCGGTCGGTCATCCGGCGCTTGAGGTCGCCGTCTTCCGTGTAGAGGACCGCCACGGGCTCCAGCGTCGCCATGAACTTGAAGTCCTGCTCGTCGATGCCCCGTGAGCGCATCGCGCGTCGAGCGTGAATCTCGGTCGCGTCGTCGGTGCGGAACTCCTGGGCGTACTCCAGTGCCGTGATCCGGCAGAACAGGCGCTCGTCGTCGGGGTAGGGGACGAGCAGGTACTTCCCGATGCGGACCTGCGAGCGGTTCTGGACGGTGACGTACGCCCGCAGGCGCGTGTCGTCCGGGTCCTCGCTGATGGTGAGCCCGTCCGAGGCCGAGAGGACGCCGATCCCCTCGTCGCTGCCCGGTGGCATCACCTCGACTGGCTCGAACTCGTCGTCCGCGTCGCCGGGCGTCACCGACTCCCCCGTCTCCGCGGGGTCGTCGGCTGCTGCGCCGGTCGCCGCCTCGTCGGTCCCGTCCTCGGAACCGGCCCCCGCCGCATCGTCCGCACCCCCGTCGTCGTCGCCGTCGAAGTCGGTGAAATCGCCCAGGTCTGACATACCCGCCTCATCGGGCGCGCGGTTGAAACCCGTTTCCCCACCGAAGCGGAAGTGGTCGCCGGCGCGAGCGTCCCCGACGCCGGCGATCCCCCGCCCCGGCGCGGGGTTTTTGGGAATCGGTCGCGTAGAGTCGAGTATGTTGCTCATCCGCGGGTCGGCCGGCGGGACGGCGCTGACGGGAACCCTCTACGAGCACGGCGAGACCCCGCCGACGTTCAAGGGCGCGCCCGACGAGGACGCCCCCTACATCTGGGTCTGTGACGCCTTCTACGAGGTCGAGAGCGGCGGCCAGTCGACCGAGATCGGCGGCCGCGAACTCAACGTCGCCTTCGAGTCCCCGATGCCCCACGGCTTCGAGACCCGCGAGACCGCCATCGACGCCGCCGAGGAACACATCCGCACGCAGTTCGCCCGCGTCGGTCTCGACTCGGCCGAGGTGGAGGTCGAGGTCGTGCAGGCCGAACCCGAACCGCAGTAGTCGACGGTTTATTTCGCCGGCGAAACCGCTGGTAGCCCCCGCTAGCTATTTATCCCTGATGGGACAGAGGGCGGTATGGTCGCGCTCTCCATGCGTCAGCGGCGGGCCGCGCTCTGGACCATCCTCGCGGCCGGGTTCCTGCTCGTGAACTTCCACCGGACGGCGACTGGCGTGCTGGCCGACACCCTCTCGCGGACGTTCGACGCCACTGCCGCCGAACTCGGCCTCCTCCACGCCTCGTTTTTCTACATCTACGCCGGCCTCCAGTTGCCGGCAGGGTTGATCGTCGACCGCTACGGCCCACGGCGGGTCGGGACGGTCGGCCTCTTCCTGCTGACCGGCGGCGTCGCCTGGTTCGCACTCAGCGGCTCGCTGGTCTCGGCCTTCCTCGCCCGCGCGGCCATCGGCCTCGGCGGGAGCGTGCTCTACATCGCCACGCTGCGGTTCTGTGCCTCCTGGTTCCGCGCCGACCAGTACGCGACGATGACCGGCTACACCATCGCCGCCGCGGGCGTGGGCGGCATCCTCGCGACGACGCCGCTCGCGCTCGCCATCGAGAGCGCCGGCTGGCGGGTCTCCCTGCTCGCGGCCGGCGCCGCCAGCGGCGTCCTCGGACTCGGCGTCGCCGCGTTCGTCCGGGACACGCCCGCCCGCGCGGGCCACGAGAGCGTCGGCGAAGCCGAACGCGAGACCGCGACCCTCGCCGAAGTCGTCGCCAACACGAAGACGGTCCTCGGCGAGCGCGAGACCTGGCTGATGGGCGTTATCCTCTTTTTTACGCTCGGGACGAACTTCACCGTCCTCGGGCTCTGGGGCGTGCCCTTCGTCGCCGACACCTACAGCGTAACCGTCGCGACGGCCTCGCTGTACGTGCTGGCCGGCAACGTCGGGTTCGTGCTGGGCTCGCCGGTCTTCGGCTGGCTCTCCGACCGGCTCGAACGCCGGACGGGACTCGTCGTCGGGTCGAGCGTCCTCTTCACGCTCGTCTGGGCCCTCCTGCTCGTCATCCCGCCGCTCCCGGTCGTGGGCCTCGTCCTCTTTCTCGCCCTCTTCGCCAACGGCGGCATCGCGCTCGTGTTCACCGTCGGGAAGGAGCGCCACGAGCCCGCCGTCGCCGGGACGATCACCGGCGTCATCAACAGCATCGGGTACTTCGGCGCAGCGATCATGCCGACGGTGATGGGCGGCGCCCTCGACGCCTTCTACACCGGCGAAATCATCAACGGCGCCCGGGTGTACACCACGACCGGCTACCGCGTCGCGTTCGGCATCGCCGTGGCCTCGGGAGTGATCACGACCCTCGCCGCGCTCTACCTCCACCGCCGCGAGCAACGCCCCGAGCCGGGACCGCAGGCGGTCGCCGCCGACGACTGACCGGCCCCTGCGTCCGCGATGGTCCGGTTGCGGACACTGGCGACTCGACCACGCCCACTGGCCCCGGCTTCCGCTCCGATACCCACCCGGAGTTTATCGGGCTGCCGACACAGGAGGTGGTATGAGCACCAGTCAGAGCATCGTCATCCACGTCACGAGCGGTGAGAGCGCGGACTTCGAGACGGCACTCCGGAACCTCGTGAACCTCGTGCAGGAGGAATCGGTGTCGACACCGCCGGAGAAGATGCAGGTCGTCGTCAACGGGCGGGCCGTCCGGTTCCTGCTCGCGACGGCCCCCGAGGCGGCAAAGATCACCCAGATGGCGGACGCTGGCGTCGGTATCGGCGCCTGTGCCAATTCGCTCGACCGGTTCGGCCACGACTCCCAGGACCTCGCGGAGGGCGTGACCACCATCCCCTCGGGCGTCGCCGAGGTGGCCCGCGCCCAGCAACACGGCGCGACCTACCTGAAACTGCCCTAAAACGGCGTCTCCACGCTGTCCCAGCGCACGTCGTCGTAGACGCGCTGTTGCCCGGTCTCGAAGGTCTCCTCCAGTTGCCGCTCCAGCGCGCCCTTCTCCTGGCGGCTGATCCGGGCGAGTTCGTCCGCCTTCTCGACGGCCATCGGCGGACCCTTGCGAGCCGCCACGTCCGAGAGCACCTGCATGGTCAGGTCCTCGCGGAGGTCGGGGTCCTCGGTGAAGGCGGAGGGCGCCTCCACGCGGTAGACCAGTTCCTCGCGGGGGTCGTAGACGACGAAGAAGGTGACCTCGTACGCCTCGTCGTCGAGTTCCCGCTCGATGTCGATCTCGCAGTCGCCTCGCGTCGAGAGGACGCGGTCGGCGCCCGCCCGCGACCGGAACCAGTTCGTGAACGTGAGCGCGTCGGTCCGTGTCTCACCGTCGTCGTCGGTTCGCCGGAGCAGCGTCTCGAAGAAGGCCGCGTCGTTGACCCACGGGGCGTTGGTCTGTCGGCGGACCGCCCGGGTCAGCGCCTTCGAGCTACTGGACTTGACGAACCCGGCCACCGGCACGTCCCGCTCGACGAACGTCTCGACGAGGTCGACGTAGTTCTGGACCACGTCGCGTGGCCGCTCGTCCTCCACGAGCAACTCCGCGAGCGTCGGGTCCTGGTCGGTCCACTTCAGGAGTCCGGTGGGGTAGATCGGCCCGTCCAGTATCAGGAGGTCCTCGACGACCTCCGCGTTGAGGGTGGCGTGTGAACTCTCGGCGAGGTAGAGCGCGAGCGCGTGGACGACCGTCTGCTCGTAGCGGTCCACGCGGGGCGCCTGCATGATGCGCCCGCGACCGTACCCGCGGTCGAAGGGGACCCAGTCGTCCTCGCCGACCGCGACCGTCGCGTCGTTCGAGTGGACCGTGCTGACGATGGTCCGCCCGCGGTGTAACTCCAGGTCCGAGGGGACGGCGGCCATCGCCGCCTGCGCCACGTCGATGACGAGGCCGTTCTTGAACGTCGTGGGGTTGATGGTCCCGGAGTCGAGGCCGTGCTGGGTGGGGAACCGCGACTCCATCAGGGCGGCGTCTTCGAGGTCGATCAGTCGACGCCGCTGGTCGCCCAGGGGCTCGATCACCGGCGTTCCGTCGGCGTAGAGCGGGTCGAGGAACTCCTCCCAGACGGTGGTCGCGAAGTCCCGGTGGTCTGTGGCGTCGACGCCCTTCCGGATGCGGCCCGCGAGCTGGGCGATGCCGTCGAAGTGGACCGGGTCGAGGGTCATTACGCCCCCGGAGGGACGCCGCCGGCAAAAACGGTGGGGCGGCGACGCGCCTCAGGCCTCGCCGAGCGGCAACTCGAGCCCGAGCCGATAGTGGTCACAGTCCGCGGGCGGCAGGTCGACGACGCCGGCCGACCGCTCGACGATCCACTTCACCGCCCAGATTTCCATCCCGTTCGCGTGGATCAGCGGTCGCTCGACCCCTTCTTTCAGTGCCGTCGACTCGTCTGCCCCGACCGGGTCGCCGTCGCTCTCGACGACGATGGACACGGTCCGTTTCGTCGTATCGACCGCGGTGTCCAGGTGGACCGACGCCGACTGGGGATAGGCACGCTCGAGTCCCTCGGTCAGGAGCAACTCGATGGCGAACGCCACGTCGGCGGTGCCGATGGCGGTCGCGTCCGCCGGACACGCGACCGACACCGTCGCCTCGGGATACTGCTCGGTCACCGACTCGACGGCGCGGTCGACGACCGACGGGACCTCGACCGTGGTCAGGCAGGCCTCGGACGCGAGGCGCTTTTCGACCGCCCGGGCTCGCTCCGAGAGCTCGTGGATCGACGTGATGTGGGTCCGAACCGCGTCGATGTGCTCTCGCACCTCGGCGTCGTCGACGGCCTCCGCGACGAAGTCGAGGTATCCCAGCGCACCGCTCGTCTCGTTGCGGATGTTGTGCCGGAGGATGCGATTGAGGACCGTCAGCCGCTGTTCGTGGTTCGAGACCGCTCGCTGGGAGAGCGCGAGTTGCTTGGCCTGGTCGAGGATCGTCTCCACGGTCGTCGACGGCGCCGACCCGCCAGCATCCCGCTCGTGGACGGGGTTCTCACACACCACGCCGTCGTAGACGATGTGCTCGTGCGTGCGGAGCACCTTCGCGATGGCCGCGGACTCGAACCGGGACAGGTCGTACTGACAGAGCGTCCGGCACGGGATGGCGTCGACGAGGTCGTCGAAGGCCGCCTCGAACGCGATGATCTCCTCGAATTCGACGTCGAGGTCGAAGTACCACGTGTTCTCGCCGGCGACCCGGAGTCCCTCGTACTCCGTGGCCCTGTCGACTGCGGTCTCTGCGAGGTACTCGAGCGTCTCCGCGCCGTCGAACCCACCATCGGTGTACGCCGCCGACGCCGGGACGAACCTGAGGTCGCCGTCGGCGCGGCGCCCGTCCACGTCGACGCCGAACGTCGAGAGGACCGACGCCACGTCCGTCGGCTCGTTGTCGTCGGCGATGTAGATACAGTGCTCGTTTTGCTGTAAGCCGTGGTCGATATAGGCGGCGACCGCGGCCAACTGCTGGTCGCGGTCGTCGTAGAACAGGGCCAGATGGTCCGCGTAGTCGGTCCGCTCGAACTGCATCCTGAGATCGGCGTACCGTACCCGGCTGTCGGGAGGGCGAGATGATGATGGTGTCCACATCGCTCGGTCGAACTACACACGCTTGTCACTCGAGAGTAAAAAACGCAAGCAAACAGAAAACGGATTTTACCGGTACGACCGGCGTTGCTCAGTTCTGACGGCCGGTCTTGTCGTCCAGTACTTCCGTGACGGCGTCCGCGTAGGTGTTGAAGTCGCGGATCGTGGCGCCGTCGGTCGTCATGAACACCCCGTCGCGGTCGCTGGTGATGCGCAGGAGGAAGCCGTTCTCGAAGACGCGGACGGTGTACTTGTACTCCCCCAGTTCGGTCCCGCGGTAGGCGTTCGTGGTGTTTTTGAAGCCGCGCCACTCGTGGCCGATGAAACTGTCGAGATCGGCGTCCCGCTCCAGGTCCTCGCGGAGGTAGAGCTGCTCGAAGTCCGACCGCGTGAAGTACGTGAGCGAGCGGAGGCTGTCACCGGCGGCGGTTCGCGCGGTGGTGACCAACTTATCGGCGAACTCCTCGTCCACGATGGTCGTCTCCATACCTCCACCCTGACTGTCACGGTACATAACCCCAGTGGTCACCCGCCCGCACTGCCGGCGTCGAAGACGGGGTTGCGCCCTTCCGACACCACTTTCCCACCCGCCCGTCTCCGCTCGCGTATGCAGGTCGGTCTGGTTATCCTCGACGGCTGGGGACTCAATCCCGACGAACGGGCCCGGGACGCCGTCCGCGCAGCAGCGACGCCGAACTTCGACCGCTACCGCGAGGCCGGCGCCGCCACCACACTCGAAACGCACGGGCGGCGGGTCGGCCTCCCCGAAGGACAGATGGGCAACAGCGAGGTCGGCCACCTCACCATCGGCGCGGGCCGCGTCGTCAAACAGGAAGCCACGCGCATCACCGACGATATCGAAGCCGGCGACCTCGGCGAGAACGCCGCCATCGCCTCGGCCTTCGAGTACGCCGAGGAGAACGACGGCCGCGTCCACCTCATGGGGCTGATCAGCGACGGCGGCGTCCACTCCTACCAGAAGCACTGCCACGCCCTGATCGACGTGGCCGCCGACCGCGGAAGCGAGGCCGTCACCCACGCCTTCACCGACGGCCGAGACACCTCCCCCACCGGCGGCGAAGCGTACCTCGCCGCCCTGGAATCCCACGCCGAAGACCGCGGGACGGGCCAGGTTGCGACCGTCGCCGGCCGCTACTACGCGATGGACCGCGACGAGAACTGGGGGCGGACGAATCGCGCCTACGACGCCATCGTGAACCGCGAGGCCGACCACACCGCCGCCACGGCCGTCGACGCCGTTACCGAGTCCTACGCCCGGGACACCACCGACGAGTTCGTCGAGCCGACGCTGGTCGATGGTGGACCGGCGCTGACGGGGGACGACGCGGTCGTCTTCTTCAACTTCCGGTCGGACCGCGCCCGGCAGCTCACGCGCATGCTCGCGGACATCCGCCCGGACGACTGGGCCGCCGCGGGAATCGAGACGAATCCGCCGGACGCACGCGTGGTGACGATGACCGAGTACGACGAGACCTTCGGCCTCCCGGTGGCCTACCCGCCCCGCCAGCCCGCCGACGTGCTGGGCGAGGTGCTCGCCGACACCGACCACACCCAGTTGCGCCTCGCCGAGACCGAGAAGTACGCCCACGTCACCTACTTCCTCAACGGCGGCCGCGAGGTCGAGTTCCCGGGAGAGACCCGCCGGATCGTCGACAGTCCGGACGTTCCGACCTACGACCAGCAGCCGGAAATGAGCGCGCCGGGCGTGACGGACGCGGCCCTCGGGGTGATCGAGGATGCCGACCCGGATGCGATGGTCCTCAACTACGCCAATCCGGATATGGTCGGCCACACCGGCGACTTCGACGCCGCCGTCGAGGCGGTCGAAGCCGTCGACGAACAGCTCGGCCGACTGGTCGAACGGCTCCGGACGGCCGGCGCCCACGTCGTCATCACCGCCGACCACGGGAACGCCGACGACATGGGAACGGAAGACGACCCACACACGGCCCACACGCTCAACCCGGTCCCGTTCGTCTCCCTCGGCCCGGACGGGATGGCAGGGGGCAGGGCCGCCAGGGACGGCGGGACGCTCGCCGACATCGCGCCGACGCTGCTCGAACTGCTCGGCGTCGAGCGACCGGACGCGATGACCGGCGAGTCGCTACTCACCGACGCGGAGTAACGGGGTTCGGTGGGCTGGCAGGAGAGCGAGAGTGGTGCCCCCGGAGCGGTGAGCAGGCTGTGCGACCGGTTCGGCCGGTGGACGCCGACGCCCCGACGAGGAGCGTCCCGCCGGCAATCGCCAGCACGGCCAGCAGGAGCGCGACCGTCGCGAACATCTCGGCGAGCCCGAGCAGTTCCGTACCGATAACGACCGTGCCGAGCAGTTACAGCGCCGCACCGGTGATGCTGTGTTCACGTCCCTTCATCGGTCACCTCACTCGGTGGTAGGGGGAGAGATGATATCAAGGACCGCGGGCGTTCCCGGAGTGTGAGAACATCCCAGAATGGTGACAAGGACTTTATCCGTGGCGCCGTAAGGTCGGTCTGGTCGATGTCCCCGTTGAGTACACTCGACATCGAAACCGACGACAGACGGCGCATCTACCGATACGTGGAGCGCCGTGGGGCGGTCCCACCCGGTGATGTGGCCGAGGCGGTCGAGATCGACCCCGAGACGTTCCGCCACCACGTTGCCGTGCTGAAACGCGACGGCCTCCTGCGGGAGGTCGACGGGACGCTCCGGGTCCAACTCGACTGTGGCGAGGCCGAGGAACACGAGACCGGCGGTCTCCAGTACGAAATCCGGCCGGCCCGGCAGGAGGATACCTCGGGCGTCCTCGGCGTGATCCGTGCGGTCGCGGACGCGGAACGGGACCTGGTCGCGGAGAGCGTCGCGGAACAGCTCGACTACGAACAGGCTCTCACGCGGCACAACGCCGCCGAGACGCGCCTCTTTTTCGTCGGCGCCGTCGCCGGTGAGGTCGTCGGTTTTTGCCACCTCGACGTGCCCCGAATGGCGAAGCTGGCCGGAGCGGCGGAACTCACCGTCGGGGTCCTCGAGGAGTACCGCCGGTACAGCATCGGCAGCCACCTCCTCCAGCGCGGTATGAGCTGGGCCCGCTCACAGGGCTGTCGCCGCGTCTACAACTCCATCCCCGAGACCAACGACCTCGCGCTCTCGTTCCTCCAGGACAACGGCTGGCGCGTCGAGGCCGTCCGGTCGAGACACTTCCTCATCGACGACGAGCCGGTCGACGAACTCCAGTTGGCCGCGGACCTCTGAGACGCGCTGCCGGTCACTCCGCCCCCGTCCGGAAGGAGAGGTCGAGCGTCGGCGCCGAGTGGGTCAGCGCGCCCATCGAGATTACGTCGACCCCCGTCCGCGCGTAGTCGGGCACGTCCTCGACGGTGATCCCGCCGGAGGCCTCGGCCAGTACCTCGCGCCCGAGGTCGGCGGTGGTCTCGCGCAGGCGGTCGACGGCGTCTTCGGTCTCCGCGGGCGTCATGTTGTCCAGCAGGACGATATCGGCGCCGGCCGTCGCCGCACGCGGTGCGTCCGCCGGCCGTTCGACCTCGACCTCGATCTTCGTCGTGAAGGAGGTCCGCTCCCGGAAGTGCGCGACGGCGTCCTCCAGCCCCATCTCCGCGACGTGGTTGTCCTTGACCATCACCATGTGGGAGAGGTCGAGCCGATGGGTGTCACCGCCGCCGGCGACGATGGCCCGCTTCTCGACTCCGCGGAGGCCGGGTGTCGTCTTCCGGGTGCCCGCGATTCGCACGTCGTCGACCCCCTCGCCGGCGTCGCCGGTTCGGTCGCTCGCGGCGTCTTCGAGCGCCGCTCTGGCCGCGTCGACGGCCTCGCGTGTCTTCGTCGCCACGCCCGAGGCGTGGCCCGCGACGTTGACCGCCACGCGCTCGCCGCGCAGGACCGCGCGGGCCGGCCCGGAGACCGTCAGCACGGCGTCGCCGGCCTCGATGCGGTCGCCCTCCGCGACCGCTCGCTCGGCCTCGCAATCGAGGTACTCGAAGACGGCGAGGGCGGCGTCGAGCCCGGCGGCGACGCCCGCATCCCTGGCGACGAGTCGGCCCTCGGTGTCACCGGGGACCTGATTGGTCACGTCGTGGTGGCCGAGGTCCTCGCGGAGCCAGCCCTCGATTTTCGAGTCGGTGAGCATCGTCAGTCGTCGGCCGTCGGTTCGGCGGCGTCGCCCCCGTCCGTCGCGGCGTCCCCGACGAGGTGGTGACAGCCCACCGACTCGTCGTTCTCCGCGGCCTGCCGGGCGAC
This sequence comes from Halorientalis marina, assembly GCF_023028345.1. Taxonomy (GTDB): domain Archaea; phylum Halobacteriota; class Halobacteria; order Halobacteriales; family Haloarculaceae; genus Halorientalis; species Halorientalis marina. The sequence goes on from NZ_CP095487.1 coordinate 2,849,752, forward strand.
GAGCAGGGCAACGACGGCCGCCGACCGGAGTTCGTACAGCGACCGCGAGGTCCGGGTCCGGACGTAGGCGTCGACCTCGCCTTTGAGCCGACGGAGGACGCTCATCGCCCGCTGCAGGTCCTCGGGGTCGCGTTCGAGGCCGACGTACTCGTCCATCACGCGGCGCAGGCGGACGAACTTCTCCCGGGCGAAGTTCGCCGGGAGTTCGGGGTCACGCTCCAGTAATTCGGGCGCCTCGATGACCTCGACGTCGTTGCCGGCCGCGTCCGCGCCGGCCCGCAGGCCCCAGACGAGGCCCTCGAGCAGGGACGTGGAGGCCAGCCGGTTCGCGCCGTGGACGCCCGTGCGGGAACACTCCCCGACGGCGTAGAGCCGGTCGAGCGAGGAGCGGCCGCGGTCGTCGACCGTCACGCCGCCACAGAGGAAGTGTTCGGCCGGCGCGACCGGGATGCCCTCGGTCCAGTCGACGCCGTGGTCCTCGCACTTCTCGACGAGGTCCGGGAAGTGCCCCGCGAAGTCGAGCGGACTCACGTCCAACAGGACCTCGCCGGTTTCCTCGCGCTCGCGCTTGACGGCGCGGGCCACGACGTCACGCGGAGCGAGTTCCGCGTCCTCGTGGTAGTCGGGCATGAACCGCTCGCCGTCGCCGTTGCGGAGCAGGCCGCCCTCGCCGCGGACGGCCTCGCTGACGAGGAACGGACTCTCGTTTGCCACGCAAACAGTGGGGTGGAACTGGACGTACTCCATGTCGGTCACGTCCGCGCCCGCGAGCGCGGCCATGGCGATGCCGTCGCCGGTCGAGTCCGCGGGGTTGGTCGTCCGCGGGTAGAGGTCGCCGATGCCGCCCGTCGCGAGGACGGTCGCGCCGGCGTACCACGGCTCGAACTCCCCGCCGGATTCGAGGATGGCCCCGTGGACCTTCCCCTCGTGGCGGATCAGTTCGAGCGCGGCCGTGTCGTCCCGTATCTCCACGTCGTCGTGGTCGTCGAGGTAGTTCAGGAAGGGCACGTGGATGTGTTTGCCCGTCGAGGCGTCGACGTGCAGGATGCGGTCCGAGGAGTGGGCCGCCTCGCGCGTGAAGTCGAAGTCCGCTGCGCCGGTGCCGGTATCGAACTCTACGTCGAGCGTCTCCAGCAGCACGTCACGCACCGCGTCGTTCGCGTCCTCGACGAGTACGTCGACGGCCTCGGGATCGGCGGTGCCGGCGGAGGCGTCGATGATGTCCTGTTTGAACTCCTCGGGTTCGTCCCGAGCGATAGCGATGCCGCCCTGTGCCCACCACGAGGAGGCCCCCTCGGGGCGAGTGGCTTTCGTGGCGACGGTCACGTTCGCGCCCTCGCGTGCGGCGGCGAGTGCGGCCGCGAGGCCGGCGATACCGGAACCGACGACGAGTACGTCCGTCTCGTTGTGGTCTGTCATTGTCGCGATTCCTCGTCAGATCTCCAGCATCCGGTCGAGCGCGACCTGTGCGAGTTCCTTCTCCTCCGGTGCGACCTCGATGACGTTGCGCTCGCGGCCCTCGGTCAGTTCTTCGAGCACCCACGTCAGGTAGTTCGGGTCGATCTGCCGCATGGCGTTGCAGTCCATGCAGGCGTCGCCACAGAGCGGCAGGACCTCGACCTCGGGGTTCCAGCGGTCGAGGTGCTTGGCGAGGTGGATCTCCGTGCCGATGGCCCACGTGTCGCCGGGGTCGGCGCTCTCGACGGTCTCGGTGATGGTCGAGGTGGAGCCGACCACGTCGGCGGCCTCGACGACCTCGCGGCGACATTCGGGGTGGACGACCACGTTGGCGTCCGGGCGCTCCTCGCGGAGGTCCTCGATGTGGGACTCGCGGAAGCGCTCGTGGACCTGACAGTAGCCCTCCCAGAGGATGATGTCGTTCTCGACGGCGGCCTCGGCGGTGACGCCCTCGGGGTCCCAGGGGTCCCACTCGACGATCTCGTCTTCCATGCCCAGCCGGTGGGCCGTGTTCTCCCCGAGGTGCTTGTCTGGGAGAAAGAGGACCTTGTCACCCTTCTCGAAGGCGTACTCGAAGGCCCTGTGGGCGTTCGAGGAGGTACAGACCAGGCCGCCCTGCTCGGCACAGAAGGCCTTCAGGTCGGCGTAGCTGTTCATGTAGGTGATGGGGATGATGTTCTCGTCGGTCGCGCCGGTGAGTTCCGCCCAGGCGGCGTCGACCTGGAGGGCCTCGGCCATGCCCGCCATCGGACAGGACGCCTCCATGCTCGGGAGGATCACCGACTGGGAATCGTCGGTGATGATGTCGGCGGACTCGGCCATGAACGTCACGCCGCCGAAGATCACGTAGTCGGCGTCGGCGTTCGCGGCCTCTTTCGACAGCTGGTAGGAGTCACCGACGAAGTCGGCGTGTTTGACGATCTCCCGGCGCTGGTAGTTGTGGCCGAGGATGACGACGTCGTCACCGAGTTCGTCGAGGGCCGCCTCGATGCGCTCGGTGCGTTCGTCCTCCTCCAGGTCCCGGTAGGCAGGTGGAAGCTGCTCCAGGTTGTCGTACTTGAACAGGCTGAGGTCCGTCTCGAACTGCGCGGTTTCCATCTCTGGCACGTAAGACCAACCCTCGGTTAGCTATCCTACGGTACTGCCTATTGAAAAAATTTTGCCTTCAATGTCCGCCTATGGTGGACTTTTAGGCATATGTTGCCACCTTCGCGGTAACGCGGGCGCGTTTGTCCCAGCGAGCTGCATCCAGAAAGATACTTAGGTGTCGTTCTGTAGACATGGTCGTATGGATCGCCGCCGATTCCTCCTCGCGAGCGGTCTGACCGCTGGTACCGTCGGTTTAGCGGGGTGTACGAGCATCCCGCTGATCGGTGGCGGCGGGCAGACGCCGCCGCCACGGAAGTCCTCCGTTTTCACCGACGTCGAGGCGTCAGAGCAGGGAATCGTCCTGGAACTGCCCGACCAGCCCTGGATTCAGTCCCGGGCCGAGATCGGAAACAGCGGGGCGCTCGCGCCGCCGGACGCCGCCGGGCTGCTCGGCGGCCTCTCGCCGGTCGGCCTCGCCAGCGCCGCGAAGGGCGGCGCCGTCGGTGCCACCGGCCGCGGGGACGGCGGTGCGTCGAGGGCACCCCGGAGCACCCACGGCTACGCGAAGTGGCACGGGGGCGACGGTGACGACTACGACGACTGGCGGGAGGAGCACGACGACGACGTCGACCGGTACGACGCCGCCATCGCCGCCGTCGGCGTCGCCTACCTCGGCTCGAACGCCCAGTACGACGGCAACGAGCCCGGCCCCGGGAAACCGCCGGGCGGCTGGGACGAGACGATGTCGTCCGTCGACGGGAACCAGGTCGTCTACGAGACCGACCCCCAGAGCGGCTGGTACCGCTCCGGTGCCCGACTCGAGGCCCCCGGTACCGACCACACCTTCGGCTGGGAGTCCGTCGACTACATGATCGAACGAGCAGGCGGCGGCCCGAAAGTCGACCGTGCCTGGAAGATATCCCCGCGCCTGTAGACGCCGTGCCCCGCCCGCTCGACCGCCGCAGTGCCGTCTTCGCGCTCACGTTCGTCGTCGCCTTCTGTAGCATCGTCTACGAACTCGTCTACTCCGAACTGCTGGCCGTGCTCTTCGGCGGCACCGTCGTCCGCTACTCCGTCACCATCGGCCTCTTTCTGTTCTCGCTCGGCGTCGGCGCCTTCTGCTTCCGGTATCTCGACGACCACCCCTCCAATTTCTTCCGCCTGGAGGTCTATCTCGCCGTGCTCGGACCGCTCGGCCTCGTGTTCATCGTCGGGGTCAACGCCGTCCCGATCACCGGCGGCCCCGAGACGGAGGCGGCGCTCGAACGGCTCGCGCTCTACGTCTCGCACCTCCCCATCGTCGTCGTCGGCTTCCTCTCCGGCCTCGAAATTCCGTTCCTGACCGACCTCGCCGACGCCGAGCGGGGAGAGTCCGGACGGGCCGTGGGCGTCGTCGCCGCGGTCGGCCGGGGCTCCCGTCGGGTCGCGCGCGCCGTCGTCGGCCTCCCCTTTCGAGCCTCGGACGACGACGGGAACGAGGGCGACGAGAGCAGTTTCTCGGCAGTACTGGGAATGGACTACCTCGGCAGCCTCGTCGGGACCGTCACCTACGCGCTCGTCCTCTACCCGTCGCTCGGTCTCATCCCGACGGTGTTCGTCCTCGGCCTGCTGAACGCGGTCGCCGCGCTCGCCTTTTACCTGCTGTACCGCGAGGGCGGCGCGACGGAAGCGACCGCGGACGGGGCGGCCACGGACAACGCGGGAGCCCCAGTCGACGTGACCTTCGGGACGACGAGTCACGCGCTCCTGGCGATCTGTCTGCTGGCGGTCGGCGCCTACGCGGGCGCGCTGGTCTACGAGGAGGACGTGTCCACGGACCTGCGGAACCTCTACCTCGAAGAGCAGTTCGAGGGGGAGTACCCGAACCGGCAGATGGAGGTGCGGATCACCGGGCACGCGTCGACCCGGTACCAGGACGTCGTCTTCTACGAGCGCGAGTGGACCGGCGGCTCTGCCATCTACCAGGGGCGACAGTCCCCACAGACCTGCCTGCGGCTCGACACGGCGGTCCAGTTGTGCGAGAGCTGGGTCGACTCCTACCACAGCGGGCTGGTCGACGTGTCCGTGACGATGGCGGGCGACCTCTCCGACCGACGCGTCCTCCTGGTCGGCGGCGGGGACTGGATCGCCGCCGACCGGCTCCGCGAGCGCAACGCCACCGTCGACATGGTCGACCTCGACCGGGAGTTCATGAACTACACGAAAGACCACCCCTACTTCGAGCGGTACCACGACGACGCCTACCGCTACGAGAACCTGACCGTCCACGCCACCGACGCCTACACCTACCTCCGGGACACCGACCGGGAGTACGACCTGATCCTGCTCGACCTCCCCGGCGCCCGCTCCGACGACCTCCTCCATCTCTACTCGACGGAGTTCTACCGCCAGCTCCGGGCCCACCTGGCAGATGGAGGACTGGTCGCCACCTGGTCGTACTCCCGGTACGACTACCCACAGCACCGCAAGGCCTACCTCACGACCGTCCGCGAGGCCGGCTTCGAGTCGTACCTCCGGTATCACGCGTACGACGACCTGAACGGCGACGGGGACGCCGTCGCGACCGAGCAGTTCTACGTCCTCTCGCCGGGGCCGACGCCCGAGCCGGACCTGCAGGGCGTTTCGGACCCGTACCTGCGCCGCCACGCCGACCGCTACCGGTCGGCGACCTGGCGGCCGATCCCGACGTACCGTGGCGTCCGACCGAACAGCATCTTCCACCCGAACTATGACATCATCGTGGACCGCTGAGAGCGCCACCGTCCCCGACCACCTCCACGTCGGCTACGGCCGCGACCGGCCCGAGGTGGCCGACCTGCGGGTGTTCGCCGCGACCGAGCGAACCCTCCTCGGCGAGCGCTTCGAGGTGGCCGTCATCGGGAGCTCCCACTACGTCCACGCGCCCGCGGCGGGGTTCCACGAGATCGTCTCCTGTAAGCCGCTGGCACACGACGCCGTCCACGAACTCGACCTCCGCGAGTTCGGCGAGCGCACGCTCACCTTCGCCGGCGACGACCTCGCCTGCGAGACGACCGTCGCGACCCACCCGCTCGATGCCGTCCCCGACCCGGACGCCGCCGACCTCGCGCACGTCTTCGACCCCGGCGCCGTCACCGCCATCGACGTTGGGACGCGCCGGTACGAGACCTACCACACGTACCCCGAGTTCGACTGTCTGGTCTACACCGAGACGCGGCTGCACGAGGCGGACTGACCCCGCAGACGGCGGGTCGGCTACCGGTAGATGTCCCGGCGCTCCTCGCTCGACAGTTCCACGTCGGCCTCCTCGACGGGCGTGCAGTTGGGGCACTCGTCGGAGGCGGCCACGGTACGGACGGTGATCCGCAGGCCGAACAGCGCCAGCACCCGCTCCTCGCGGCGCTCGACGACGGTGTCCGCGCGGTCGTTCCCGCAGTAGTGACAGTACTCGCGTTCGGCCTGTTCGGTCTGGTAACTCACGAGGTCGTAGCCGAACCAGCCGACGCGCCGGTAGGCCTCCGACTTCGTCTGCCGGACCAGTTCGGGCTCGCCGCCGGCGTCGAAGTCCTCGCGCTCGATGGAGATGGAGGTGCCCCGGTCGGTCTCCGTGCGGACTCGCATATCCCGGCCGACGGTGATGGTGTTGTGACTACCGGTGCAATGCAAGACGAGTTCCTCGTCGTCGCCACGGGCGGTGACGGAGTTGTGGTCGCCGGCGAGCAGGAGGGCGACGCTGTCGCTTCCGGGCACGAACTCGACGCTACTGCTCTCGCTCTCGACGGCGATTCCGCGCTGGACCGTGCCGGCATCGACGGACTTGCGTTCGCCGGTGACCGTCGTGTCGAACTCGCCGGCGTCCGGACTCGAACTCACTGTTTAGCGGAGTGATACGAGAGCGACGGCTAAAACCTTCCCGTGCGCGTTCATATCTCGGAGCGCTTGATGAGGGCGTACAGCACGAGGCCGCCGAGGATGACCGAGAGGTAGACCTCGAACGGGGCGAGGATGCGCGCGGCCCAGCCCTGCGGGCCGTTGAACCCGTAGCCGATGGTGAGGAAGGTGATGTAGCTGAACGAGAGGATCTCGAAGAACTGCGCCCGGCCGCCCGGCGTGGTGAAGGCGGCGGAGACCGATTCGGGCTGGCTGACACCCTCCAGCGCGAACGCGGGACCGCCGAAGGCATAGACCGGGGCCAGCAGTGCCGGTACGATGGCGAAGACGGCGAAGATCCGGAAGATCCGCATCCCGTGGCCGCAGGTGATTCCGAGGAAGCCGTTCTCGATAGCACGGACGGCGTTGCGAAACCGGGTGCCGAGGCCTGCACTGCCGTCGCCGGCGATGGCGAGGTGCTTCCTCCGGGCGTACTGCTGGCGGTTCATCCGGAACTCGCCGGCGGCCTTCATGTTCCCGGCCGCCGAAGCGCTCTTCTTTGCGTTGAGGTAGGTCGTCTCGATGACCGCCGGCGTCATCTCGAGGGCGTAGGTCCGGTCGACGCTGTCGTCGAACACGTGAAGCGTCCACTCGTTTCGGTCGAGGTAGTCGGTGTGGGACGAGAAGTCGAACTCGTTGCCGTCGAACTCGTCGAAGACGGTGTTACAGAATCGGAAGTAGTCGAGCAGTTGGTCGCTCCCCCCGCTCTCGCGGGCGGACTGGAGGTCGATGTCGCCGATGGACGCGCGGGTGAGGTCGTACCGGACCCACCCGTCTTTCGGCTGGGTGATCGTCCCGCCACGGATCGTCGCGTCGGTGCAGTTCACGTACGGGTCGTCGTCGGTCGCCAGCACCATCGCGTCGATGCGCTCGGAGAACTCGGCGTCCTCGAAGTCGATGGTGCCGGCGAACTCGACGCGCATGAAGTTCGCCGAGGTGAACTCCGCGTCCGCGAAGTTGGCGTCGCCGTGGAAGACCGCGCTGTCGAAGGAGGCGTTGTCTTCGAGGCGGTTCGCGTGCCCCCGGAACTCGGCGCCGCGGAACACGGCCTGTCCCTCGAAGGTCACCTCCGAGAAGTCGGTATCCTCGACGAACCGGACCTCGTCGAAATCCGCCTGCCCCTCGAACGTGGCGCCGACGAAGTCCGCGTCGGCGTTGAACCAGGTCTCCTGGAAGTGTGCGTCCCCCTCGAAGGTGGCGTCGGCCAGGTTCGAGTACCGGATTTCGGCCTGCGAGAAGTCCACGTCGGCGGCGAAGGTGGCGTCGACGAAGCGCACGTCGTCCTCCAGCGTGCGGGCGCCGCCCCGGAACTCCGTGCCCCGAAAGTTCGCTGGCGCCTCGAACCGCGCGCTCTCGAAGGTAGCGTCCTCGGCGAAGGTGACCTCCGAGAAGTGTGCCTCGTCAGCGAAGGTGGCCTGGCGGAACCAGACGTCCCCGTCGAAACGGGCGTCCTCGAACTCGGCCGTCCCCTCGAACGTGGCCCGGCTGAAGTCCGAGGCCCCGAGTTCCACGCGACCGAACTCCGCCGTCTCGGCGAAGATCGCGTCGACGAAGCTCGCGTTGTCGTCCATCTCGTTCGACTTCCCGGTGAAGGTCCCGCCGCGGAAGGAGGCCCGCGCCTCGAACCGGGCGCCCTCGAAACTGGTGTCCTCGGCACAGGTGATCTCCTCGAGCCGCGTCTCAGCCCCGAAGGTGGTGCGCGTGAACTCGCAGTCGCGGTCGAATCGCGACTCCTCGGCGTGGACCGGGGCGGTGATCGAGGAGTCCGTCACCTCCACGTCGTACTCGAAGTGGGCGTCCTCGATCTCCATGCCACCGATCTCGCAGTCCGTGAACGTCAGCGGCACCATCACGTCCGCGTGTTCGACGCTGATACCCTCCTCGAAGGTGCAGTCGCGGAACACGACGGGGTGGTTGTTCTGCCCGCCGACGTCCAGATAGTCCAGTTCGAGTTCGGGGAAGGTCCGTCCCTCGAAGGTCTTCTCGTCGCGGTCGCCGCGGTTGACGACGGCGACGAGCGCGTCGCGCACCGCGTCGGCCTCGATCCCCCGCCTTTCGCGCTCCGCGGGCGACAGTTCGAGGACCGACCGGTGTTCGGCCAGTGACTCCGACATTGGCTGGTCGCACGCGGAGTTGCCTCAAAAATGTTTGGCGTTAGACCTGTTCCTGGCGATGGATGCGCCGTCGCGCGGGGTCGCCCGGGTGGGACTCCGGCACCGGACCCACCGCAGGCTATTTTCGGCCGCCGTTCCTGTGTGCGCTCGATGGCCCTCCCGACGACGCCGACCGCCGCTGGAGGTGGCGACCGATGACCGACGACGGCACGACGGACCTTGACCGCCGGGAGGTCCTGAACTCCGTCGGCTCGCTCACGCTCGGGACGCTCCTGGCGTCCGAACTCGGCGCCGACGTGCCCGGCGCGCTCCCCATCGAGCGCGTCTCCGGGCGACCACAGCGGGGCGCGGCCGACGACGCGGCCGCCGACGTGTTCCCGCAAGGCGTCGCCAGCGGCGATCCGACGACCAGCGGGGCGATCTGCTGGACCCGGATCGACCCCGACGCGTACAGCCCGACGACGCCGCTCTCGGTCGAGGTCGTCGCGGAGAGCGGTTTCGAGCGGTTCGGGGGCATCTGGAGCGTCGAGACCGACGGCCTCGCCGACCGGGACCACACGGTCGCGGTCGACCTCGACGGCCGGCTCGACCCGGACCGGGGGTACGCCTACCGGTTCGTCTACGGCGACACGCGCGGCCCCGTGGGACGCTTTCGGACCCTGCCGCGGCCGACGGCGTCGCCCGACAGTCTGCGCTTTGGCGTCCTCACCTGCCAGGACTACATGAACGGCTACTACGGCGCGTTCGGCCACGTCGCCGACGACGACCTCGACTGGCTCGTCCACCTCGGCGATTTCATCTACGAGTGGGCCGGCGACTCCGAGTACGACGGTCGCGACATCGCCCTCCCGAGCGGCCACGACCTGGCCTGGGGACTGTCCGACTTCCGGCACCTCTACCGGACCTACCGGAGCGACCCGCTCCTGCAGTCGGCGCTCGCGAGTGCCGCTCTGATCGCCACCTGGGACGACCACGAGGTCGTCAACAACCGGTACTGGGACTACGAGGCCGACCGGCCGGCGACGAACTACCACCCCCGCAGCGACGACCCCAAGTTCATGTCGCAGCTGTTCGCCGACGGCATCCGGGCCTGGTGGGAGTACATGCCCGTCCGGGTGCAGTACGACCCGGACGCCGACCGGGTACAGGACCAACTCCGGCTCTACCGCTCGTTCCGGTTCGGCGACCTGCTGGAACTGGTCGTCACCGACGAGCGGCTCTTCCGGTCGCAACCGAACGACGACGACGGCGGGCCGGTTCCGGCCGGTGCCCTCGACGCGCCCGGCGAGGCCGACCTCGACCACACGATGCTGGGGGCCGACCAGCGCGAGTGGTTCCTCGAACGGGTGACGGAAAACGACGCCACCTGGACCGCGTGGGCGAACGAGGTCCTGAACATGCGGCTGGACACGGAGTTCCGGGGCCGGGAGACGTACGAGCTCGCCGACTCCTGGGACGGGTACGAGACCGAGCGCCGGCTGGTGATGGACGCCATCGACGCGGCGGACGTGGAGAACTTCGTCGCGTTGACCGGCGACCTCCACACCGCGCTGGCCGGCTACATGCGGACGCGGTACGGCGACGGCGGCTCGCGGGTCGGCGTCGAACTCATGACGCCGGCGGTCACGAGCATCAACCTCGCCGAGGCCATCGAACAGCGGGACGCCGGCGTGCCGCCGTCGCTCGCCGAGCGCGTCCTGGTCTCGAACAACGACCACATCCAGTTTCTGAACAGCACCAACCACGGCTACGCCGTCGCGGAGTTCACGCCCGAGGCCTGCACGTACACGGCCTACGCCGTCGACAAGACCGTCGATTCGGCGGCCGCCTCGCGCCGCGAACTCGCCAGTTTCCGCGTGCCCGCCGGCGAGACCGTCCTCCGCCCGACCTGACGGACGGCGGCGCCTGCACTCGGCCGCCGGCGACGAGCGCCGGGCCGCCCGAATCGGCAACAGTTAGGGGGCCGGGGGCCCCGGTGTCGGGCATGACCGACGCCAGCGACCTCGCCGAGCGCGTCCGCGACGGCGAGCTCCGCCTGTACGAACTGGAAGACCACGCCGACCACGAGACGGCGGCCGCCGCCCGTCGGCAGTTACTCGCCGCGGAGACCGGTGCCGATCTCGACGCCGTCGGCGATTTCACCTTCGACGCCGCCGACGCCGAGCCGAACATCGAGAACATGATCGGCGCGGCGCAGGTGCCGATGGGCGTCGCCGGCCCCATCCCGGTCGACGGCGAGGCCGCCGACGACGAACACTACCTGCCGCTGTCCACCTCCGAAGGGGCGCTGGTCGCCAGCGTCAACCGCGGGTGTGGAGCCATCCGGGCGGCCGGCGGCGCGACGGCGCGCGTCCTCAAGAACGGGATGACGCGGGCACCCGTGTTTCGCGTCGAAGACGTTGGCGAGGCCGCGACCGTGGCGGCCTGGACCCGTGAGCACGTCGACACGCTGGCCGAGGCCGCCGAGTCGACGACGAGCCACGGCGAACTGACCGACGTGACGCCCTACGTCGTCGGCGACAGCGTCTTCCTCCGCTTCCGCTACGACACGAAAGACGCGATGGGGATGAACATGGCTACCATCGCCACCGAGGAGGCCTGTGCCGTCGTCGAGGCCGAGACCCCGGCCGACCTCGTGGCGCTCTCGGGGAACCTCTGTACGGACAAGAAGCCGGCCGCCGTCAACGCCGTCGAGGGGCGCGGTCGGACGGTCGCCGCCGACGTGCTCCTGCCACACGAGGAGGTCGAATCCCGGCTGAAGACGACGGCGGCCGCCATCGCGGAGGCCAACACCCGGAAGAACCTCGTCGGGAGCGCGAAGGCGGGCAGTCTCGGGTTCAACGCCCACGCCGCGAACGTCGTCGCCGCGGCCTTCCTCGCGCTCGGGCAGGACATCGCACAGGTCGTCGAGGGAGCGAACGCCATCACGACCGTCGAGGAACGCGACGAGGGGCTGTACGCCTCCGTCACGCTGGCCTCGCTGGAGGTGGGGACGGTCGGCGGCGGGACGACACTCCCCACGCAGGCGGAGGCGCTGGACGTAGTGGGCGTCCGCGGCGGCGGCGACCCGGCAGGCAGCAACGCCGACGCGCTCGCGGAGGTCATCGCCACCGGCGCGCTCGCGGGTGAACTCTCCCTGCTCGGCGCGCTCGCCTCGGACCACCTCGCCTCGGCCCACGACGAACTCGGGCGGTGAGCGGCTCAGTCGCCGAGCACCGCTTCCAGGTCGAGTTCGGACCGGAGTTCGTCCCGGACGATGCCGTACACGATGGTCACACAGCCCGTGACCAGGATCGCGAGGACGCCGAAGACGTACCCCGGGCCGACCAGTTGCTCCAGTAACCAGTCGGCAAACAGCAGGGCCCAGCCGGTCGCGATGAGTACGAACCCGACTGCCCGCCAGTCACGTCCACGGCGGGCGAAGTGGAGGCTGCCGGCGACGAACGCGATCACGAAGAGCAGTTGCCCGACCCGCGTTACCCGCAGGCCGAACGGGTCCGGCCGCTGCAGCCCTGCGTCCACCAGTACCACGACAGCGCCCACGACCAGCGCCAGCAGGAACCCGCCCAACCACCGGCTCCCGAGCGTCGACTGTTCACTCATACCACACGTCCCGACGCTCGACCGGATAAATTCCCGCGACTGTTGAGGGAGGAAAAAGCCCATAAGATGCTTTTACTGCACTCTCACGCCCGATACGTCTTTTAGCGGACTACGGCACGCGGCGGGGGCCGGCCGTGTTACGGCGTGCGGCGGGTCTGTGCGACGAGAAAGAGTGCCCCGCCGATCAGGATCGCGAACCCGAGAAAGAGGACCAGTGGGCTCCCGACGGCGGGCGCGAGGGCGACGAGTCCCCAGCCACCCGCGCCGATAGCGTGAGCGATGCCGATCAGCCGCTCGCCGCGACGGAGGTAGACGCCGGCACCGAGGCCGAACCCGACGGCGAGAACGATCACGGACAGGGCGATCATCCGGACCCGTGCACCGCCGACGGCGACGGGGTCGACGACCGGTTCGGCGAGAAAGAGCAGGCCGGCGACGCCGACGAACGTGCCGACGACCATCGACGCGTAATCGGGGTCCTCGCCGACGACCGCTTCGAGCCCGGTCATAGCAGTCGGTACGTCCCCCCGCTCTCGGTCGCGCGGCCGCGGCGGGTCAGCTTCGCCAGCGCGTCGCGGACGTACTCGGCCGGGACGCCCCGCTCCGTGGCGTAGTCGACGACCGCTTTCTCGGTCGGCTCGTCGAGGTCCCGAAGCGCGGACAGGACGACCTCCTTCCGACTGCCGGCGCTGTTGCCGGCGCCGCTCTCGGCGCGGGACGCCGCCGCGGAGACCGCGTCGGTGTCGACGCCGGCCTCGCCCAGGTACTCCTCGTCGTCGACCCCGGCCTCGTCCAGGTAGCGGTCCATCTCCGCGAACGAGTCGAGTTCCGCGAAGGCGTCGGCGTGGCCCTGGCGCTTGGCGAGCATGGCCGCCCGCGCCTCGCGGGCCTGGTCCGGGTCGTCGGTCGTGACGAACTGTTTGCGTTTCGCGTACTGGCGAGTCGTCCCACACTGCGGGCACTCGCTGCGTTCGGGGCGGCCCTCGACGACCCACAGCGCCGAGCACTCGCTACACCCGACCACCGCGTACATACTCCCACGTCGGGCCCGTTCGCCCAAGAACCTGCCGACAGGGCGGCCGCGGGCGTGCCGGGTCGCGACGGGCCGCGGCCGAACGCTTAGGTGCGTGCCGGCCGAGGGGACGAGCCATGAAGACGGTCACACAGGCCGACCGCGAGACGGTCGAGGTCGTCGACGGCGTCCACCTCACCCAGCTGGCCGCCGGCCAGGAGACGAGCGCCCAGCACTTCCACATCGAGCCCGGGGCCGAGGTCCCGGAGCACAGCCATCACCACGAACAGACGGGGTTCGTCTTCACCGGAACGCTCACGTTCGAGGTGGCCGGCGAGTCGCTCCCGGTTGGCCCCGGCGATTCCTTCACCATCCCCGGCAGCGAGCCCCACGCCGCCGCGAACGAAGGGGAAGTCCCCGTCGAAGGCGTCGATATCTTCGCGCCGCCGCGTCCGAACCCGGACTGGGAGTAGGGACTGCCGGGTACCGAGCAGGTTCCGCGCGGGTTCGGTGCGTCTATTGTGAGGTCCGTAGCCACGGAACGGTTAGTTGTGCGTGGGCCGAACGAGCAGTTGGTGACCCGCCTCGCAGCGCTCGCGGTCGCGGTGCTCGCCCTCACCGCCGGTTGCAACGGCATCACGAGTAACGACGGCGCCCGGGCGGGTGCAGACGGGACCGCGACGGTGACGCCGGCGCCGGGACCGACCGGGCAGTCCTTCGTCAACACGGGGTCGGTCCCGGACCCACAGACGCTGGCGACCGGGCACGCGACGGCGCTCTCCCGGACGAACTACACCGTCCTGATCCGCGAACGGGTGACCGCCGGGAACCGGACCGTCCGTCTAGACAGGCGGCAGCGTGAGGTCACACGCAACGCGGAGCGGTACCTGCTCCGGCGCGAGCGGACGACCCGTGGGCTCCCCTCGAACGCTATCGCACCCGTCGTCAGCTACTGGTTCGACGGGTCGACGGTCGTCTCCCGTGTCGGCGCCAACGGCTCCACCCTCCGGGTCTACCCGAACACGACGACCGGTCCGCTCCGCTCGCCCTCCGACCGGGACTACATCGAGCGCCTGGCGCGGGCGTTCTCGCTCCGACGTGCCAACGCGACCGACGGTGTCGTGTACAATTCGACGCGCCTCACCGCCCCGGAGTCCGCGCCGAGTAGCCCCTACGTCGGCCGCCAGCGCAACGCCTCGGTGACACTCCGTCTCGACAGGCGGGGCTACGTCGAGTCCTACCGGTACGCCTTCGACGGGACGGCGCCCCGGGTCGGGGAACAGGTCCGCGTGGTTCGCGAAGTGCGGTTCCAGAAGGTCGGACGGACGACGGTGACACTACCCGAGTGGGTCGAACGAGCGAGAGAACAGCACGGCGTCGGCGATGAGGACGGGTGAAAGAGGCGTCAGGCCAGGTCGTGGATGTTGTCGGCGACGCGCTGGGCGAACTCGCTGGTCGCGAGGCGTTCGCCGCCCTGAATCTGTCGTTCGATGTCGTAGGTGACCTTCTTCGAGCGGATGGCCTCGGCGACGCCCTCGCGGACGAGCTGGCCGGCGTCCTCCCAGCCCATGTACTCGAGCATCAGCTTTCCGGAGAGGATCATCGCAGTGGGGTTGACCTTGTCCTGGCCGGCGTACTTCGGCGCCGAGCCGTGGACGGGTTCGGCGAGACAGCGGCCGTCCCCGAAGTTCGCACCCGGTGCGATGCCGAGCCCGCCGATCTGGGCGCCACAGGCGTCCGAGAGGTAGTCGCCGTTGAGGTTCGGCATCGCGAGGATGTCGTAGTTCTCGGTGCGGGTGAGGATCTGCTGGAGCATGTTGTCGGCGATGCGGTCGTTGACGACGACGGCGTTTTCGGGCTGTTCGCCGTCCCGCTCCTCCCAGAGGGTGTCCTCGGTGATGACCTCGCTGCCGTACTCCTCCTCGGCGACCTCGTAGCCCCAGTCGCGGAAGGCGCCCTCGGTGAACTTCATGATGTTACCCTTGTGGACCAGCGTCACTGAGTCGCGGTCGTTCTCCAGGGCGTAGTCGATGGCCTTGCGGACGAGGCGCTTCGTGCCGAACTCGGTGATCGGCTTGACGCCGATACCGACCTCGCCCTCGTGGATGGTCTCGTCGAAGCCCATCTCTCCCTCGACGAAGTCGCGGACTTCCTCGACCTCGTCGGTGCCGGCCTCCCACTCGATGCCGGCGTAGACGTCCTCGGTGTTCTCCCGGAACGTGACCATGTCCATCTGGTCCGGTCGTTTGACCGGGGAGGGGACCCCCTCGATGTGGTAGGTCGGACGGACGTTGCAGTAGAGGTCGAGTCGCTTTCGGAGCGCGACGTTCAGCGACCGGAAGCCGGCACCGACGGGCGTCGTGAGCGGGCCCTTGATGCCCACCGCGAACTCCCGGAACGCCTGGAGCGTGTCCTGCGGGAGGTTCTCGTCGTACATTTCGCGGGCGGTCTCGCCAGCGTAGACTCGCATCCAATGGATATCGCGGCCTGTCGCGGCCGCGGCGGCTTCGAGAACCTTCTGAGCCGCCGGGCCGACGTCGGTACCGATTCCGTCGCCGTAGATGATCGGGATAATCGGTTCGTCAGGCACGTCGAGTTGGTCGTTCTCCGCGTCTACCACCTCTATTTTCTCGCCGTCAGCGGGCACATCGACCTTCTCGTAGGACATATTGTCGACCTTCACACGACGGGCTAAAAGGCCTACCGCTTCCTCGGAAACTCTATACAACTTTCGGGATGGTTATTCGCTGGCAGGACTTCCCCGGGCCACGTGCCACCGACGGGCCCCGGGTGACTCCCCGGGGGGTGGACCGATACCCCAACGGGGCGACAGGAGTTTTCAGATTCGATAGCGGGACGAGACTGTTTATTACGTCGGTTCACCTCACGCGCACGTATGCACCGGCGAGACCTGTTACGGACGGGCGGACTCACGTTCGCGACGGGGGTCACCGTGGGGCTGGCCGGGTGTACGGACGACAGCGGGGGCGGTGGCGACGACTCCGCGTTCGAGGACGCCCTGGAGGGCGACGGCGGGGGCGAAGGTGACGACGAGAGCAACGGTGACGACCAGGACGACGCCAAAGCCGAAACTGCGGACGAACCGACTGACACCGACACGAGCGACGAAACACGGACCGAGACGGCGGACGATTCGTTCCGCGACGAGTCGACCCCGACGCCCCGACCGGCGGGACTCACGGGGGGTGTCGGCAACAACGCGGTGTCCGGTCTCACCGTGGTCGACCACTCGGCGTCGAAAGGCGACTCGTTGCGCGTGTCGATCACCGTCGAGAACACCGGCGACCGTGTGATGGAGCCGCAGTACTACAGTTACGACATCACCGCGATCTACGAGGATGGGTCGTCGATGGAGGCACCGTTCACCTCTCAGCAGGGCGGCGAAGGCGACGTCCAGCCGGGCGAGCGAGGGAGCATCACCGTCGACGCGTCGGTTCGTGACCCCGGTTCGGTCGTCCGCTATCGCATCAGCGTGAATTGCGGGACCTCGACGCTGGGAGTCTACTGCGAGGACTGAGGGGCGCGGGCGGCAGTGCCCACTTCGACGACGGGTGGAACCCGCTGCCCGCCCCGAACACAAGTCCTTTGCCGCCCTTCGCCGAACGGAGGGGTATGAGCGAGGCCGATCTGGACGCCGAGAAGTACGAGAAACACCGGGAGGCCGGCGAAATTCTCGCCGAAGTCCGCGACGAGGCCGCGGAGATGGTGGAGGTGGGTGCGAGCCATCTCGAAATCGCCGAATGGGCCGAAGACCGCATCCGCGAACTGGGCGGGCAGCCGGCCTTCCCCGTCAACATCAGCATCGACGAGGAGGCAGCCCACGCCACCCCGGGCGTCGACGACAGCGAGACCTTCGGCGAGGAGATGATCAACCTCGACATCGGCGTCAGCATCGACGGCTGGCTCGCCGACACCGCCGTCACCATCGACCTCTCGGGCAATCCCGAACTCGCCGAAGCCAGCGAGGAAGCGCTCGACGCCGCCCTCGACGTCGTCGAACCGGGCGTCGAGACCGGCGAGATCGGCGCCGTCGTCGAGGACGTCATCGACGGCTACGGGTTCAACCCCGTCGTGAACCTGACCGGGCACGGCCTCGGCCAGTACCAGCAACACATCCCGCCGAACATCCCCAACCGGGCCGTCGAACAGGGCGTCGAACTCGAAGCCGGCGACGTGGTCGCTATCGAGCCGTTCGCCACCGACGGCGGCGGGAAGGTCAGCGAGGGGGCCGACGAGGAGATTTTCGCCCTCGAAAACGAGGGGTCGGTCCGCAACCGCGACGCCCGGAAGGCGCTCCAGCAGATCACCGAGGAGTTCAAGACGCTTCCCTTCGCCACCCGATGGCTCGACGTGAACCGCCCCGAAATGGCCCTGCGGCGGCTGAAACAGCAGGACATCCTCCACGGCTACCCCGTTCTCAAGGAGGAAGACGGGTGTCTCGTGAGTCAGAAAGAACACACCATCATCGTGACCGAAGACGGCTGTGAAGTGACGACGCGCTCGCGGTGAGTGATCGAGAGAAGCAAGCGGCGACCGCACCTGCTCGCGACTGCAGAGAGGCAGTGTGAGGTGGAGTGGGAGGGTGAGAACGGGGGGTGCCCGTCCTGGGGAGCGGATGCCAGCCTAGGCGTTGTTCATGCGGAGTGCCGTCTGTGTGCCACAGACGCGACACTCGCTCACGCGGTAGGGTTCCCGCGAGTACTCGGCGTTCTCGGGGCGGGAACTCTCCGTCATGATCTGCACCGACACAGTGTGGGGAGTCTCGCGGCCACAGTTGTCACACCGTTCCGCCATCTCGTCTTGCCCTTCGTTCGTGGCTGACATCACACCTCGTGCTCGCGGCGAGAACTGCATAAAAACCCCAATCCGTTCCACTCCGTTCAACCGTGAATTGCGCCGCCTTAATGCGGTTCGTCGGAAGGAGGACCTGAGATCGCACCAGACCGTTCAAGGCGCGGTCTGATGGCGTCTTTCGGACCAGCCCCGGGAAAACGGCCGATGGATATAAGTACTGGCAGTGGCTCGTGGTTCGGACTCGGGGAGCGTGGATCGCCGCCCGGACTCGGCGGTCCGGACGTTCGTCCGTGGTGGTTATGCCGGTCCGGGACCGACCGGGACCCATGGAGCAGGTGTTCGCCCCGTGGCGGATCGACTGGGTGGAACGGCCGGACAAGAACCCCGACATCGAGGAGTGTGTCTTCTGTGAACTCCCCGAAGCCGACGACGACCGCGCGAACAACATCGTCGCGCGCGGCGAACACGCATTCGTCATCCTGAACAACTACCCGTACAACCCCGGCCACGCGATGGTGATCCCCCACGAGCACACCGGCGACTACGGGGACCTCGACGACGAGGTCCTGCTCGACCACGCCCGCCTGAAACAGCGGACCTTCGACGCGCTGGAGGCGGCGATGGCGCCCAACGGCTTCAACGCGGGCCTGAACCTCGGGGGCGGCGCGGCCGGCGGCTCCATCGACGACCACCTCCACACCCACGTCGTCCCCCGCTGGGAGGGCGACACGAACTTCATGCCGGTGATCGGCGAGACGAAAGTGATCATCGAGGCCGTCGAGGACACGTACGACCGACTCCACGAGGCGTTCGCGGAGCAGGACGGAACGACTGTCACCGGCGACGACCGCGCGGTCCGGATCGACTGACGGCCGCGGGCCCGTGCAGAGTCGGGGATGCCGGTACTTTTGACCCCCGGCGTGCAAACCCGGACGATGGCCCGGGCGTCCGCTCTCAGGCGAGTCGGCCTGTTGATCCTCGGGGTCAACCTCCTGTTGGCCGTCGCCAAGGGCGCCGTCTGGTTCGCGACGGGGAGCCTCGCGGTCGGATCCGAGGCGGTCAACAGCCTCGCCGACACGGTCTACAGCCTCGTCATCGTCGCGGGCATCTACCTGACCACGCGGCCGCCGGACTTCGAGCACCCCCACGGCCACGAACGGATCGAGCCGTTCGTGGGGCTGTTCGTCGCCGGCGGCATCTTCACGGCCGGCGGGGTCGTCCTCTGGCAGGCCGGGACGACGATCCTCTCCGGGTCGGTCACGGTCACGCGCAATCCCGCCGCCGTCGCCGTCCTCGCGGGTGCGGCCGTCGCCAAGTACCTGCTCTACCGCTACTGTCTGGCCGTCGGGACCGACCACCACTCGCCGGCGGTGGTCGCCGTCGCGCTGGACAACCGCAACGACATCCTCACCGCGAGTGCGGCACTGGCCGGCGTGGTCGGTGCGGCCGCCGGCTTTCCCCTGCTCGACCCGCTGGCCGCCGTCCTCGTCGGGTTCGCCATCCTCTACACCGGCGTCGAGGTCGTCCGGGACAACGTCGACTACCTCGTCGGCGCGGCACCGCCGGAGGAACTGCGGGCCGACATCGTCCGCCGTGCGCTCGCCCACCCCGAAGTCGAGGGCGCCCACGACGTGATCGCCCACTACGTCGGCCCCGAGATCGACGTGTCCCTCCACATCGAGGTCGAAGGCGACCACACGCTCCGGGAGGCACACGATATCGAGACGGATGTTATCGATTCGATCCGCGAACTCCCGGAGGTCGACGACGTGTTCGTCCACGTCGATCCGAAGGAACTCGGGGAGTGGAAGCCCGACGCGGAGGTCGACCGGCTGGCCGGCGGGCCGACCGACCCCGACGGTGGCGGTGAGTGAGGCTCGCCGTCAGGCGGGTCCCGGCTCCGGCCCTGTCCCGTTCCGGCGCCGCAACAGCGTCGCACCGACCACGAGTAAGAGCAACTGTGCACCGAACCCGAGGGCGAACGCCGCCGCGCCGCTCGCGACGAGCGTCCCTGTCGCCGCGCCCTGGGCCCCGAGGACGGCGACGACCAGCGTCACTGCCAGCAGGCCGGTCGCCGTGGCGTCGACGATCTCCTCGCGGACCAGTTCGCGCAGGGGACGGCCGGTGTCGCCGTCGATGAGCGCAGCCAGGCACATACCCCCGAGAACGGACGCGAACGACTTGAAAATTCGGCCCAGCGGCGGTGATGGCGACGAAGCCCCGGCTCACAGCGGCTCGCCGAAGGCGTACACCGTGTTGTGGCTCGTGATTTCCACGTCGACGGTGTCGCCCACTTCGAGGCCGCGTGCCTCGCCGTCGGCGACGACGACCTGGCGGTAGGCCTCGTCGTAGCCGACCAGCGATTCCTCGCGGCCGTCCTCGGTGAGCAGGACCGACCGCTCGGTCCCGATCATCTCCTCGTAGGCCTCGCCCACGAGGTCCATCTTCAGCTCCGACATCGCCTTCGAGCGGTCCTTCTTCGTCTGGCCGCCCAGCCCCTTCATGTCGGCCGCATCGGTGCCGGGCCGCTTCGAGAAGCGGGTGACGTTGATCTTCTCGGGGCGAGTCTCCCGCATGAGCGCCATGCTCTGTGCGTGGTCCGCGGGGTCCTCCGTGGGGAAGCCGACGATGAAGTCCGTCGAGAGCGTCCAGTAGTCGAGGCGCTCGTCGAAGGTTTCGACGACCTCGACGTACTCTTCCACGGCGTGCTGGCGGCGCATATCCGCGAGCACGCCGTCGCTCCCGGACTGGACCGGCGCGTGCAGGAAGTTGTAGAGTTCCTCGTTCTCGGCGAAGACCGCCGCCAGCTCTTCGCGGACGCCGTGGACGCCCTTCGGGTTAGCCATGCCAACGCGGACGCGGAAGTCGCCGTCGATGGCACAGATGCGGTCGAGCAGTTCCGGGAGGAGGCTATCGCCCTGATTCCGGTCCCAGCCGTAGACGCCGGTGTCCTGCCCGGTGATGCGGAGTTCCTTCGCGCCCGCGTGGACGAGCGCCCGAGCCTTCTCGACGTTCTCCTCGACCGGTGGGCTGTCGATGCGGCCGGTCGCCTGCTTGGTGATGCAGTACGAGCAGTCGCTCATACAGCCGCGAGCGATGGGGAGGATGCCGACGACGCCGTTCAGCACCGGTTCGGTGTCCGGCGTCACCGTCGGACACTCGCCGTTGAGGACGTGCTGGGGCACGTCGTCCCAGTGGAGAACCTCTGCGTCCACGCCGGCCTGCTCGAACTCCTCGCCCTGTGCGAGGGCCATACAGCCGGTGACGACGAGGTCGCCGGGCGTGGCTTCGTCGAGTTCTTCGGCCCGCCTGAGCATGTTCTGCTCGGTCTTCTCCAGGACCGTGCAGGTGTTGAGGATGGCTACGTCGGCCTCCTCGGGGCCGTCCGCGGGGTGGTGGCCCCCCTCGCGGAGCGACCGCTCGATCTGCTGGGTCTCACCCCGGTTCGAGGTGCACCCGTACGTTTCGATGTGATAGCGGGCCATCGCGTACAGACTCTCGCCGCTCCGGGCGCAAAAACGCGACGAATCGGGGCGACCGACCGAGCAGTGGCGTGACGAGCACGGCAGGATTATATCCGTCCCACTGCTAACGCGTGTCGTGTCACGGTCACGAGCCGCGGTCGACGTGTCCCCGGTCGGGTTCGCCGTCTTCGCCTCCGGCGTCGCGAGCATGGGCCTGGAGATCGTCGCCGGCCGCCTGCTCGCGCCCACGTACGGGAGCAGTATCTACGTCTGGGGAGCGATCATCGGGGTGTTCCTCACCGCGCTCAGCGTCGGCTACTGGGCCGGCGGGAAGCGAGCGGCGACGGGCGCATCACGGCGAGCAATCGCCGCCGTCTTCGTCGGGTCGGCGCTGTTCGTCGCCGCGCTTATCGTCGGCGGCGAGTGGGTGATCCGGGCGAGCGCCGATCTACCGATTCCACAGCGGTACGCGCCGCTCGTCCCGATCACCGTCCTCTTCGGGCCGCCGACCGTCCTGCTCGGGTTCGTCAGCCCCTACGCCGCGGAACTGGTCGAGGCCGAGAGCACGGGCGGCGCGTCCGGCCACGTCTACGCGCTCGGGACCGTCGGCAGCATCGTCGGCGCGTTCGCGACGACGTTCGCGCTGATCCCCTACGTCGGCGTGACGCTGATCGAGTTCGCCTTCGGCGTCGTCCTCGTCGTCGCCGCGCTCGCGCTGGCAGATCGGGAAGATACCGCCACCTGGAGCGGCGTCTTCGCCGCGATCGTCCTCCTGTTGCTCGCCTTCTCGCTCGCGGCGTACACCCCCGTCGGCGACCGCACGGTCTACCAGACACAGACGGCGTACCAGGAACTCCGGGTCGCCGACGACGACGGCGTCCGGACGCTGTACCTCGACGGCGTCCGCCACAGTGCGATGGACCTCGACCAGCCCACCCGCTACGTCTTCGGGTACACCCGCTACTTTCATATGCCGCTGCTGTTCCGTGACTCCCCCGACGTGGACCGGGTGCTGTTCGTCGGCGGGGGCGGCTTTTCCGGCCCCAAGCGCTACGCCCACGAGTACGACGTGACCGTCGACGTCGTCGAGATCGACCCCGCCGTGGTCGACGCCGCCCAGCAGTATTTCAACGTCTCCGAATCCGAGAAGCTGAACATCCACACGCGGGACGGCCGCGTGTTCCTCCAGGAGACCAACCGGACCTACGACGTGATCGTCCTCGACGCCTACCGGTCGGACCAGGTGCCACACCACCTGACGACGGTCGAGTTCATGCGCGAGGCGCGGTCGCATCTGAGCGAGGACGGCGTGCTCGTCGCCAACGTCATCTCCGCGCGGAGCGGGGCCGGCTCGGAGTTCTACCGCGCCCAGTACCGCACGATGCGCGAGGTGTTCCCACAGGTGTACAGTTTCCCGACGAGCAACACCGAGTCCCTTCAGAACATCGAACTCGTTGCGACCGTCGACGACGGACGGGTGACCGAATCGGAGCTCCGCGAGCGCAACCGGGCCCGTGACATCGGGATCGACCTCTCGAACGAAATCAGGAGCTACCAGTCGGACGTGGCCGTCGGCGATGTCCCGGTCCTCCGGGACGACTACGCGCCCGTCGACCGCCTCCTGCGGTCACAGGCGGGCCAGCGCTACGTCGTCGAAGCGGCGAACGAAACGACGACGGCCACGCCGAGGCCCTGATCATTCCTCGTCGGAATCGTCCGCGCCGTCACTGCCTGCCCCCTCGACGTTGGTGTCTCCCTCGTCGTCCCCGGCGCCCGACTCGTCGTCCGAGTCGGTACCGCGCATGTAGTCGACCCCGTCGTCAGCCGTCGCGTCCTGCCACTCCGCGACGATGACGTCGCCGCTACTGGCACCGATTCGTTCGGCGCCCGCATCGAGCATCGATTTCGCGTCTTCCCACGAGCCGATTCCGCCGCTGGCTTTGACCGGGAGGTAGTCGCTCATCAGTTCGACGTCGGCGACCGTCGCGCCGCCGTCGCCGAAGCCGGTCGCGGTCTTGAGGTAGTCGGCACCGGCCTCGACCGCCAGTTCGCAGGCCCGGTGGAGCTGGTCGTCGGTCAGGGACGGCGCCTCGACGATGACTTTCACCGGGAGCGGAACGCTGGCGACGACCGATTCGATGTCCTCGCGGTAGCGGTCGTCTTCGCTGCCGAGGAGCAAGCCGGCGTTGGCGACGAGATCGATCTCGTCGGCCCCGTCCAGCCACGCGCGCTCCGCTTCGGCGCACTTGACGGTCGTGGGGTGTTGGCCGTGTGGGAAGCCGACGACGGTAGCAACCAGTACATCCGTGGCGTACCCACGCATATCGACGTAACACGGTGGAATACAGACGTTGGTCCCGTACTCCATCGCCTCGTCGAACAGCGTTAACACGTCCTCGCCCGTCGTCGTCGGCCCGAGCACCGTGTGATCGACCCGCCCCGGAAGCGTCATGCCCCCGGATTCAGCCGACTCCCACATAAACCCGGTCGCCGCGATGGCGTGTATCGGAACGCTTTCGGCCGCCCGGCGACCCTCCACGGACATGTCGCAGACCCCCGGGACCGTCGTCCTGCAACTGCTTCCGAGCGGGCTCGTCGTCCCACCGGTGCCGTACCTGTTCGTACTAGCCGTCGCCGGCGGCGCCGTCGTCGGGCTGGTCTACAGCCGTCGGCCGCCGGTCACACAGCGAGTCGTCGCCGCGTTCGCCCCCTGGATGGTCGCCGGCGCCGCGCTCCACGCGCTGTATCAGCGCGAGGCCGTGCCAGCGGTCGTCGCGCCACTGGCCGGCGCACCGGCGGTTTACGTCACGACGTTCACGATAGCCGGTGGCGTGTGGCTGGCGCTCTCGCTGGCCGGTAGCGAGGTGCCGGCCCGACTGGCAGTCGCGGGTGCCGTCGCCGCCCTGATCCCGAGCGGTCTGGTCCTCCGGACAGGCGTCACGGCCGGGACCTTCTCGCCGGTCATCCCACTGGCGGCCCTAGTCGTCGCCGTCCTCCTCGCTGGCCTGGTGTACGCGGCGATGGCACGAGTCCGGCCGACACCGGTCGACCGGGCCGGACTACTCGGCGTGCTCGTCGTCTTCGGACACACGCTCGACGGCGTTTCGACGGCGGTCGGTGTCGACCTCCTCGGGACGGGAGAGCGGAGTCCGCTCCCGCGTGCGATCATGGACCTGGCCCGCGAACTCCCGACGGCACCGCTCATCGGCGAGGGGTGGCTGTTCGTGCTTGTCAAACTCAGCGTCGCAGTGGTCGTCCTCGACCTCTTCGGCGACTTCGTCGAGGACGACCCGGTCTGGGGGAACACGGCCCTCGGTGTGGTCGCCGCCGTCGGGCTCGGCCCCGGCGCCCACAACCTCCTGCTTTTCGCGGCCGTCGGCCCCGTCTGAGTGTCACGGCCGGTGTCCCGGGAGGACAGTCACGCCGGAGCCGTCGCTCCGCGTCGTCCGGAAAATGGGGATGAGAGTGAGGATGGGTCGGTATCGGTCGACCCGTGGTGTTGGGGTTCGTCGAGAGTGAGGTTCGGTGTTGGGGGTGAGGGGAGTCGGACGCGGTCTGCGGTGGACGGACACCGAACGGAACCGTCCACGCCCCCGCGTCCCTATTCCATCCATGTACGCAGGAGAGTATAAAGGTTACTGCTTGTGCACCTTGTTTCGTAAGGGCGAAGTTTGGGTTAATGCGTCCTGAAACCCGGTCATAGGAATCCAAAGCTATATGCGGAAGGGAGAAAAATGGACTCATATGCCCTCAGACTCCGATTCGGACGAGTATCCTCGTGCGCCGGCCCAGAAGGCCCGCGACGAGAACATACTCGGAGTCTTCGAGGCGACCGACGATCCGGTGTTGACGACCGCGGAGGTCGCAGCGGAACTCCCGATCGGGAAGCGCGCGACGCTGAACCGGCTGGAGGATCTCGTCGAACGGGGGGAAATCGAGTCGAAGGACGTGGGAGTGGGCCGTGTCTGGTGGCGCGTGGCGCCGCCGGAGCCCGAACCGGAGCCGGAACCGGCTCCTGCTCCGGATTCCGCGGCCGAACCGGTCGACGTGCCCGAAGTCGAATCGGTTCCGGGACCGACGGCCGGGAGCGGACAGGCGAGCCAGCCGCCGGGCGAGGAGCCGCCCGTCGAGGCGCTGAGTCCGCGCTGGGCGTTCATCGGAAGCCTCGGCCGACACTCGGTGTTCGCCGGACTCTTTCTCATCGGCCTCCTGTTGACCGAGTCGATCACGACCCAGGTCC
The DNA here is from genome assembly GCF_023028345.1 of Halorientalis marina. Taxonomy (GTDB): domain Archaea; phylum Halobacteriota; class Halobacteria; order Halobacteriales; family Haloarculaceae; genus Halorientalis; species Halorientalis marina. The sequence goes on from NZ_CP095487.1 coordinate 2,875,456, forward strand.
TGTTGCCAGTCTCGGTGCCGCGCCTGTTCCTCACGGCGTTCGTCTTCTTCCTCATCGGATTCCCCTGCTACGCCGCCTACCGGACGAAGCTCTACCTCGATTCGGTCGACCTCTCGTTTTCACAGTTGACCGGCCGGCTCCCTGTACCGCGTGGGGAGTCGGGGCCACGCAGTGATTCGGACTGATGATCGTCGCACACGTCGGGCACACGACGCCGGTTCCGGCGACCGTCTGGCTCGCCGCCGCGGTCGTCTCGGGCCTGCTCGCCGCCGTCGCGATGGACGTTCCCCTGACGAGACTCGCGACCGGCTGGACGCCCGCGACGGTCGCGGCCTCGGTCCTCCAGGGGACCGTCCCGTCGAAGGTCTCCCGGACGGAAGCCGCGGTGCTCCACCACGCGGTCGGGCCGATGGCCGCCGTTCTCTACGCACTCGTCGGGATCGGACTGGCCGCGGTCCTGCCGGCGGTGGCCCGGGTCGCGGGCCTCGAAATCGCGGCCCACCTGCTCGCGGCGGGCCTCGTGACGCTGTTCGTCTACGGACTGTTCGCCTGGGTCGTCCTCCCGCGGTACGGTGGCGAGGCCCGCGACCGCCTGCCGGCCGTTCGCCGGGACTGGCTCGTGTCCGCGCTGGTGTTCGGCGTGACACTCGCCATCGTCGTCCCCGGTGTGATCGCGGCCGTCCGGTGACCGGACGCTCTTAGTAGCCTCTCGCACAAGGGAGGTGTATGTCGAAGCAACCGCACCTGCTCGTGAGCGAAGGCGACCTGGCGGACGTGGCGCTCGTCCCCGGCGACCCGGGCCGCGTCGACCGTATCGCGGGCATGTGTGACGAATCGACCGAACTGACCTACAACCGCGAGTACAAGGTCGTCAACGCGACCTACGAGGGGCGTGATCTGACGATCTGTTCGACCGGGGTCGGGAGCCCGTCGGCGGCGGTCGCGGTCGAGGAACTGGAGCGCGTCGGCGTGGAGACGCTCATCCGCGTCGGAACGACTGGGGCGCTCCAGCGCGGGATCGAGATCGGCGACATGGTGGTCGCCACCGGCGCAGCCAAAGACGAGGGAACGACGAAGCGCTACGAGAAGGCGACCTATCCTGCCGTTCCCGACTACGGGGTGCTGTCGGCCCTCGTCGAGGCCGCCGAGGCAAACGAGACGCGAGCGGCCGCGGACGCCAGTGGGGAGGCCGAACCCGAGGGCGCCGGAGGCCGGGTCCACGTCGGCCCAATAGCGACTGACGACGCCTTCTACGCCGAAACCGACGAGTACGTCGACGACTGGGAGCGCGCCGGCCTGCTCGCCGTCGAGATGGAGGCCGCGGCGATCTTCTCGCTGGCGCGCCGGAAGGGGATGGCCGCCGGCGCGATCTGTACCGTCGACGGGAACCTCGTCGAGGGAACACAGAAGGGCGAGACGGAAGACGACGAACTGCCCGCGAAAGCGAAGGACAACGTCGAGCGGGCGATCCACATCGCACTCGACGCGACGACGACGCTCTGACCCCAGCAGGCGACTTTTGTGAGTTCGCCGTCAACGGCGGGTATGCTCGGCGGGACGCGACGGCGACTTGTGGTGCTGATCGGTCGGTTGCGCCGGTTCCAGCGCCGGCGAGTCCGGGCGTTTCGCGCCTGGCTCGAGCACACGCGGAACCTGTTGCATCTGTCCGTGCTCCTCCTGATGCCCCTCGTGCTGGGCCTCGTGACGGCGCTATCGAACGCCGTTCAGGAACTACCCTTCCTCCTCTTTCCGCCGCTGGCGTCCGGGGCGTACACGCTGTTCGCACAGCCGGAGAGCCGGTACGCCTCACCACGGCGGTTCGTCGGCGGGCTGACGGCGGGCGCGGTCTGTGGCTGGTTGGCGCTCGAACTCACGGCCGTGCTCCGCTACCAGCCCTCGTCCGGAGGGTTCTCGGTCGATCCGTTCGCCGTCGGGCTCGCAGTGTTCCTGACCGGCGCGGTCACCTGGGGGCTCGACATGGAGGAGGCCTCCGCGTTCGCCGCGGCCCTGCTCGTCCAGGTCACCGACTTCACGGCCACGTCCCGCTGGACGTACGTGGTCTCCGTGTTCCTGTCGAGCGCGATCGTGGCCGCCATCTTCGTCGTCTGGCGGTCGCGGTTCTACGAACGTCGCGACCGGTACCTCTACCAGTCGACGAACGGCGACGACCACGTCCTCGTCCCGATGCGCACGGAGGGGGCGGACCGCACGGCGATGCTCGGCGCACACCTGGCAGCAGCACACGACGCGGGAAAGGTCGTCCTGCTCGACCTCGTCGGGGACGCAGAGACGGCGGCCGCCGAATCCGAGTTGCTGGACCGGGACGCCGACCGACTGCGGGCGGCCGACGGCGGCGAGCCGACCGGGTCGAACACGGAGGGAGGGGATCCCGAGGGGTCGGCGACGGCCGACCGACCGGTGTCCGACGCCGTCACCGGGGACGATGGAATCGCAGCGCGGGCGAGACGCCTCGAGGAGCGGGCCAGCGACATCGAGACACAGGTCGGAGTTCCCTGCGAGGTCGTCATCGCGGTGGCCGACGGCTCGCCCGCGACGACGGTAATCCGGACCGCTCACGAGGTGAACTGCGATCTGATCGCGGCGCCCTACGAGGAGCGTCACGGGAGCCTGTCGCCGTTCGTCCGGGCGCTGTTCCGTGGGAGTACCGACGTTCTCGTCCACCGGTCGGCGGGGGACCGGACCCGGTGGCGCCGGGTCATGGTTCCCGTCCGTCGCGCGGGCGACGTGGCACACGCGATGGTCGATTTCGCACTCCGCCTGACCGGGCGGACGGGCCAGGTCAGCGTCTGTAACTGCATCGAGCCGCGTCGGGGGCGGCGGGAAGCCGAGGAGATGCTCGCCGACCTCGTCGAACCGTTCGACGGGCCGATCGAGTCGCGGGTCGCCCGCCAGCCCATCGAGTCGTTCCTCGCGGACCACGGGCCACACTACGACCTCGTGTTCATGGGTGCCTCTATGGACCGTTCGGCAGCCTCACGGCTCGTCTCGCCCCCGACCTTCGAGCGGATCCAGGACATCGACTGCGACGTGGCGATCGTCGACCGGAACTACGAGTGATCGGTACGGTGGTCGGTATCGTCGAGCAGGCCCTGTGCGATGGACTCGGTGTCGTCGGACCCGAGCGCGGACTCGACGATCAGGTGGCCGCCGATCACGGCCGGGCTGATGACGGTGTCCGCACCCGCCCGGCGTAGTTTCTCGACGTTCTCCCGCTGGGTGGCCGCGGCGACGACCCGGATGTCCTTCTCCATGGCCTTCGCCGTGAGGATCGCCAGCGCGTCGGTGGCGTCGTCGTTCGTCGCGGCGACGACGGCCCGCGCCCGGTCGATCCCGGCCCGTTCGAGCGGTTCCTCGTCGCTCGGCTCGGCGTTGATGGCGTCGATGTCGCGAGCCCGGAGCTTCGAGACCGTGTCCGCGTTCGGCGTGATGACGACGAAGTCGGTGTCGCCCCGTGCGAGTTCGTCGATGATCGGTTCCGTCAGGTCGCCGTAGCCGAGGACCACGACGTGGTCCTCGAGCAGTTCCAGTTGTCGGTCGGTCATGGTTCCGAGTGCGGTCGCGAGGCGGGCCTCGATGGCGGGCCCCAGCAGGGACCCGAGCGCCACCGCGAAACTCGCCGTCCCGAGGACGACGACGGACATGGCGAACAGGCGGGCCTGCTGTGGCCCGGCGCCGGCGCCGGTCTCCGGGATGGCGTCACCGTAGCCCACCGTACTCGCGGTGACGATGGTGTAGTAGAAGGCGTCGGTCAGCGTCGTGACGTTGGCGAAGTGTTCACGGAGCGTGTAGGTGCCGACGGTCCCGTATATCTGCGTCCCGATGAGCGCCGCGGCCGCAGCCATCTGCGTCGTCGAGAGCTTGAGCCGGCCGTCGAAGCGGTGGTAGTTTATCAGCACCGCCGGGAGCGAGAGGACCGACAGGCCAACGAGCGGGTAGGAGGCGACGTTCGACTGAATCAGTCCCTGTAACGCCGTCACCGGCAACAGGACGACCGTCGAGTACCAGGCCGCTCGCAGGCCGCGTCGGAGGCCGAAAGCGCTCCCGAGCATCAGAAAGCCGGTGAGCGCGCCGGTGAACCCGGCGGTCCGTTCGATGTACTCCGGAATGTACGCCGAGAGCGGTCCGGACACGTCTGCGACGGCGATGTTCACGATCCCGGTCACGACCGAGAGCAGGGCCACTGCCGTCGTCAACAGAACGGCCGCCTGCGTCCGTACCAACACGCGCCGTGACGCCATGCAACCGTGTCCGCCGTGACCGTGTATAAATCCCGCCTTCGCCCGTGGGCGATAGCCGCCGACAGTAGTTTATAAGTCCGGGTTCTGTGTCGGTTCATGGCGTCGCTTCCGGTCGAAATCCTCCTCGGTATCTACCTCGGTATCCTCACGGGCATCATCCCCGCGCTGGTGGCCTGGGCGCTCGGTTTCGGTTTCAAGTACTTCACGGGGGTGTCGATCCCCGGCTTCGGTGTCGTCGTCCTCGCGGTCGCGCTGGCGGGCGTCAACGGCGGCCTGCTCGCGCTGGCTGACCCGAACATCACCCAGTCGGCCAACGCGCCGACGGTCACGACCGCCATCCTCGTCGTGACCGCTATCTCGCTGTACGCCCACGCCAAGGGCGACCAGCTCGGGGCGAACTTCCCCAAGCGGCTCTCGCTGTCCGGGCTCCGCGAGCGGACCCTCTCCCGTGACGTGGTCGAACTCATCGGCGGGCGCGACGAACTCCGCATCCGTGTCGTCGGCGAGGTGGCCGACATGGAGGGGTACCCGCCGCTCCCCGACGACCTCCGGGCCGAAATCCGCGAGGCGTCCTACACCTTTCCAGCCGACCTGCGGGTCTCGGAGCTCGAAGAACGCTTCGCCGAGCGGCTCCGGACGGAGTTCGACCTCGGCGACGTGACGGTCGGTATCGACGAGCAGGGGCGGGCGTCGGTGAGCGCCGCGCCGCCGTTCTCGGGGCTCTCGAAGCGCATCCCCGCCGGGAAGCGTGCCGTCTCCGTCGACGCACTGCTCCCGACGGGGCTGGCCCGGGGCGACGAAATCACGCTGCTGACTGCCGACGCGCAGGTCCGCGGGACCGTCGTCAGCGCGAACTCGAACCCCTCGGACGGCGCGACCGTCACCGGCCCGGCCGCGCCGGCACTCGATCCGGGGCCGGACCCGGACGCCGACGACGAGGAGCAGCCGGCAGCGGTCCGGGCGCCCACGACCAGCGGCGGCGAGGGGCGAGTGACGGCCGCGGTGACCAGGACCGACGCCGAGCCGCTCGTCCGGGCCTCGCGTGCCCGCGTCGTCGTCGAGGCCCGCGGCACGCGACTGGAGTACGAACTCATCTCCCTGCTCAGGCGCTCCGGCCGGCGGTTTCGACGGCTGACGGTCGCGTCGGGTGGCGCACTCGAGGGCCAGTCGCTGGGCAACGTCGGCGTCCGTGACGTCTACGACGTGGCGGTCCTGGCAGTCAGGAAGTCGACGGGCTGGCAGCTCGTGCCTCGCGGCACGGTGGAACTCGCGGCCGGCGACGAACTGTACGCCGTCGGGACGCGGGAGCAACTTGACGCCTTCGCGGGTGATGTGGCGTGACCGTTCTCCAGCTCGGCAGCCTGACGAACGAGGTGCAGGCCATCGGACAGGTCGTCGGCCTGGCGGTGCTCGCGGGTACCCTCGCGGGCATCGTCGCGCTGATCTTCCGCTGGTACGCCCGCGAGCGGGTCCAGCAGGGGCTTCCCGTGCTGGTCGGCCTCGCCGGCGTCGCCGCGGTACTGAACACTTCGACCGCACTGGGGCAGGTCATCGACGGGGACCCCCTCTCGACCCGGCTCGCACTGTTCAACATCGCGGCCTTCGCGGTCGCGACGTTCGCCGCGACCGTCGGCGTCCGGGCCGGCGACCGCTTCGGCGCCATCCTCTTCAGTCCCGCGAGCGCGCAGGGGTTCGAGGGGGAGGTCAGCCGCGTCGTCGAGGCCGTGGGGCGGGTCATCTCCGTCGAGATCCCCGACGAGATCGGCGACATCGTCGGCTACGACCCCGTGTCCGAGGAGACCAAGGCGAAGCTCGCCGGCCGGACCTTCCTGTTCCCCCGCCGGTTGACGGTCGCCGATCTCGAAACCCGACTCGTGACGCGGCTCAAGGCCGACTACGGCGTGGGACACGTCGACATCGAAGTCGCGGCCGACGGCACCGTCGAGTACCTCGCGGTCGGCTCCCGGGCCGCCGGGATCGGCCCGACGCTCCCGCCGGAGACCGCCGCAGTCGCCGTCCGCGCCGACCCGGCGTTCGCGGCCAGCGCCGGCGACGTGGTGCAGGTGTGGCGGACCGACCCGATGGAGCGGGTGACGACCGCCGAACTCCGCGGGACGGTCGGTGACGTGGTGACGCTCGCGGTCGACGCCGCGGACACGCCCAAACTCGACCCCGACACCCGCTACCGACTGGTCACGCTACCCGTCGAGACACGGGCCGACAGGGAATTCGCCTCGCTGCTCCGGGCCGCCGAGGAGACGATGGCCCTCGTCGAGATCGGCGAGGGGAGCCCGCTCGTCGGCCAGCCGCTCGGGTCGCTGGCCGTCGCCATCGTCGCCCTCCGGGCCGCCGAGGGCGGCGTCCAGCCGCTGCCGGGTCGCGAGCGACTGTTGACGGCCGGGGACTGCCTCTACGCCGTCGCTCGACCGGAGGAACTTCGCAAACTCGAAGCCGCCGCACGCGCCGCCGAAACGGTCCCACAGGAGACCGTCGAGGGCCCGACCGACGCCGCGGACGACGACGATTGAGTCGGTCGACCCCGGAACCCTCTTTGTCGCGGCGCCCCCTCGCCCGCACATGAAGTGGAAACTCTTCGCGAACCTCGCGGAGACGGCCGGCGGGAGCGAGGTCGAGGTGGACGTGGAACCGGGGGCGACGTTCGGTGACGCCGTCGACGCGCTGCTGGAGGCGCACCCCGAACTCGAAGCCGAAATTCTCGACGAGGACGGGGACATTCACGGCCACATCCGCGTCCTCCACAACGGGGACAACCCGTTCGTCGAGGACGAGGGCTACGACACGGAACTGGAAGCCGGCGACGAACTCGCCCTGTTCCCGCCGGTCAGCGGCGGCCGGCGCTGACCGATGGGACTGGCCCGTCGACGGCGCGGCCGACAGCCCTGCCGCCGACCCGACCCACGGCGTGACCGACCGGAGCCGCGTCGGCCGGCGGCGCGTGGCGTGAACTACATCCGTTCTCACACACAAGGCGGCGTATGAACGGGTATCTCGCGAGCGACTGGGCGCGGCTCCGGCGACTCCTCGGGAGTCGGGCCGGCGGCGTCTACGGCGTCGGATTCGCGCTGCTCGTCGTTCACTTCCTCCTCTCGGTGGCGTTCGGTCCGGGCGTCCTCGGCAGCCCGTCGATCCCGTCGAACCTGATCTGGCTCGCCCTCCCGGCGGCGTGTCTGTTCGTCGTCGCCGGCGGCTGGTTCATGCGACGTAACTGGCTGGCCTGGAGCATCAAGCGCAATCTGCTGGCCGAACTGCTCGTGCTCGCGCCGGTCGTCCTCTGGTGGACCGTCGTCGGCCGTCCCGCGGAGTTCTCCTTCGCCGCGAACCCGCTGATCACGCTGTTTTTCATGACCTTCGTCGGCCTCGTGATCACCCTCCTGCTCTCGGCAGTCGTCCTCGCCGTCCGCGTCGTCGTCGGCTTCTTTCGGGGCCATCCCGACGACGGAGACGAGCCGAAAGACTCGCCGACCGAGAGCCCTCCCGCCGAGACACCGACCGAGAACACTCCCGCCGAAACCGCGGCGGAGTCCTCGACGGCCGCCGATGACCCCTAGAAGTGGTCGTCGATCAGCGCCCGCATCCGGCGCTGTAGCTTCCGCGTGTCGGTGTGGTCGACGCTGATCCACTGGCGACTCTCCTCGCTCCCGGTGAGGTCAGTGTAGGTCGTCTCCCGGCGGTCGACCTCGACCCTGACTTCGAGTTCGTCGGAGAGGGGCGCGAAGATCACCTCCAGTTCGTCGAGTTTCCGCCGCCACTCGGAGTTGGCCGGCTCGAACTCGAACTCCTGGACGAACGGCGCGGGGCTGTACACCGACGACTCCTTGCAGTCGGAGTGGCTGAAGGCGAAGCCGATCCGCTCGACGGCCGTCAGGACGGCCTGCATCGCCGGCGTCCCGACCACGTCGATGTGGTCGCGGTCCTGGGGGTCTTTCGCCCAGTCGATCTTGCACCCGGTCTTCAGCGAGACCGACACGCCCCCCTTCGTCAGCGGCGTCACCCGCGGCAGGGTCATGCTCGCCGGGAGCGTCCGGCGCTCGTCCGGTTCGATGGTGAACGACTCCGTCGCGCCCGCCCGCTCGATTTCCGCGGTCTCCGTGCCGCCGTCCTCGGTCACGTACTTCGTCTCCAGCACGAAGTAGAGCCCCTCGATCTCCTGTTCGGCCGACCCACCTTCGATCTCGACGGACAGACCGACCGTCTCCCCCGGATGCAACTCCGTGTCGTCGAGAACCGTGTCCACCGTCGCCGACCCGATCCCGACGCTCGACAGCACCTTTCGCATGCCCCCGAATCCGGTCGGTTTGTTGATAAATCTTCGGTCGAGTTCGCCGTCGGTCAGCGGCCGGTCAGGTCCGCCGCGAAGACGAACTCGGGGTGGTCGCCAACGTCGACGCGAGCGACGGACGCGTCGGAGACGTGCCGGGGCGTCTCCGGGACGAGGACGCGCGTCCCGTCGACCCCCAGTCGACTGGCGTCCCGGCGGATCGCCGCGAACAGGGATCGCGCGGCCGGGAGGTCGGTCCACGTCGCGAAGCCGTACTCCGCGTAGCGGGTCCCGTCACCGCTCTCGTCCGTCCGGACCCGCACCGTCGCGGCCCGGGTCCCGTCGCCGTCCCCGACAGCGGCGACCCACTCCTCGTCGGCCAGTTCGTGGACGCGCTCCCGAGTGACCTCCGACAGCGCCCACGTCTCGGACGGATCGAGGCCGAGGCCGTGCAGTTGTCGCTCGGCCGGCGAACCCTGCCAGCACCGCCAGACCCCGGCCGGGTCGTGCTCGACGGTCAGTTCGTCGGCGCCCCCGGCGTCGGTCTCCGCGTCGGCGTCGGGGTCGGGATGGACGAAGCGGAACTCGGTCACTGGCGTGAACCCGGTCGCGCGGGACTGGCCGAGGCCGGCGTCGTTCCAGGAGAACACGAGGTTTCGACAGACGGTCGCGCCCCGCTCGCGCGCCCAGTCGAAGACGGCCTCGGTCAGCGCCGTCCCGACGCCCGCGCCGCGAACGGCGGGGTCGACCCGGATGCCCTGCGCCCAGGCCTCGTCGTCGGTGAGAAGGGTGCCCTGGCAGACGCCGACGACGCCCTCGTCGCCGTCGTAGACGAAGGTCCGCTGGTCGGGGCCGTCGGTCGCGACCCACTCCGCGAACACGTCGGGCACGTAGTCGGTGACCTCGCGGTCGGTCCACGTCTCCGCGGCGAAGTCGGCGACCCACTCCTCGTCGGCCGCTCGCGCCTGGCGGACCGACCCAACCATGTCAGGTCCAGGGGACCGACCGGTCCTGAATCTCGCCGGCCAGCGACGTGCCCATGGCCTCTGCGGGGTCCTCGGCGTTCGCCAGCGCCCACATGAGCTTCACCTTCGCGGTGCCGGGGAGGATGTCCTCGCCCTCGACGACGCCGGCCGAAAGCAGGTCCCGCCCGGTGTCGTAGACCCGGTCACAGACCCGCCCCTCGATACACTGGCTCGTCATCACGACCGTCGTTCCCGACTCCGTGAGCGACTCGATGTTTGAGATCCAGTCGGTGTTGACGTGGCCCAGACCCGTCCCCTCGATGACGATTCCGTCCTTGTCCCCGACCGCGTCGAGCATCGCCGGGTCACAGCCCGGCGTGAACTTCACGAGTTCGACCTCGGTCTCCAGGTCCGGTTCGAGCGCCAGGTCGTTCTCGCCGCGCTCGACGTACTCCCGGCGGAAAGTCACCTCCTCGGCTTCGTAGTCCACCTCGCCGAGCGGTTCGGCCCCGACGGTCTCGAAGGCGTCCCGGCGGGAGGTGTGGTTCTTCCGGGCGCGGGTCCCGCGGTGGAGCGCGCAGGTCTCGTCGGCCGTGTCGGCGTGCATACAGATCATGACCTCCGCGCAGTCGGCTTTGGCCGCTTCGACGGCACAGACGGCGTTCATCACGTTGTCGGAGGAGGGGCGGTCGGCCGAGCGCTGACTGCCCGTGAACACGATGGGGACTGGCGTATCGAGCATGAAGGAGAGCGCCGAGGCGGTGAACTGCATCGTGTCGGTCCCGTGCATGACGACGACGCCGTCCGCGCCGGCTTCGATTTCCTCGTGGACCGCTTCGGCCAGGTCCCGCCACACCTCGGGCGTCATGTTCTCGCTGAGGATGTTGGCGACGACCCGGCCGCGGTAGTTGGCCCGGCCGGCGAGGTCCGGGACGGCCCGGAGCACGTCCTCGGCGTCGAACTGGGCCGTCACCGCGCCGGTCCGGTAGTCGACGGTCGAGGCGATGGTCCCGCCGGTCGAGATGAGCGCGACCGTCGGCAGGTCGTCGTCGAACTCGATCTCCGACCGTCCTTCGGCGTCCTGTGCGCTCTCGACGTCGTAGACGTCCGATTCGAGGACGTCGACGGCCGCCGCGTCGCGGTCGACCCCGACGTTGTAGCCGCTCGGGAGCTTCACGACGAGGTTCTCCTCGGTCGAGGAGGGCAGGAGTACGCCCTCGTAGGTCTGGTCCCCGCGGTCGACGTGGACCCGGTCCCCTGGTTGCATACGCCCCGCTACCGCCCGCCCGGACTTGAAACCATCTCTTCCGCGGGCAGGCCCCGCCAGCGTCGGTCCGGTCGCCACCGTCGGCCCCGCCGTCTCGGTCGTCCGCAAAACCGATACCGCGGGAGCCGTAATCGGTTAGTATGGCGAAACGTCGCGACGACCAGAGCCGGGACCCGCCGGCCGAGGACCCGCTTCTCGGGGACGATCCCATGGGGCCGGACGTCGACACCGGCGTCACGGAGCCGGTCGACCCGGAGGCCGCGACTGCGGGCGACAGCGTCCGCGCGCGACTGGCTACGCCCTTCAGCGAACTCTTCTCGCTCCGGCTCTTTCTCGTCGTCCTCGCGCTGGCGACCGTCGGCCTGGTGCTCGGGACCGTCGTCGTGGGTCTGCCGGGCGCGGGCATCGCCGGCATCGCCGTCGTTGGCTTCGCCGTCGGCGTGGGCCACGGCCACCGCCGGTACCTCGAACTCCTGCTCGCGGGACTGCTCGTCGCCGGCGTCGGAACGGTCTTCGAGTACGCCCTGGTGGCGGTCGTCGGCGGCGTCGCACCCGTCGCGCTCGGCGCCGCCGCCGGCGGTATCGCCGCCCTCGCCGGCCACTACTTCGGCCGGGACCTCCGGGCCGGCCTCACCCGGGACCTGTGACCGGCCGACGCTCGGTCCCCGTCCCCGCACGACCGGCGGTCACTCGCGAAGTTCCCACTCGCCGTTCGTCCGTGCCACGACGCCGTGGTCCGCGAGGTCGACGAGCGCGTCCCGCACCACCGACGACGGCGCTTCGATCCGCTCGCCGATGGTCTCCGGGTCGGCCGGCTCCTCGGTCAGCACGCGCAGGATTTCGGCGTACAGGCGCGTCTCCCCGTCGCCGAAGCCGTCACCGATCCGCTCCATCACGTCCGCGAGCCGCCCCTGCACCCACCGCTGGGCCATCGATAGCTCGTTTTCGAGCTGGTCGAGTCGTTTCAGTTCCCGCGCGAGGTCGGAGAGGTCAGAGGACTCCCGCGGGGACACGTCGATGGTGAGGTGGCGACAGGAGGTCGTCACGTCCAGGTTCCGCGCCGGATAGGCGCTTTTCGCGCCGAACCCGTAGGGACTGACGCTGACCTCCAGCCGGAGGTTCTGTGAGATGAAGTAGTACTTCCGGCGCTGATCGTCGGTCCGGCTCTCGATCAACCCCGCCTCCTCCAGTTTCCGCAGGTGGTCGATGACCGCCTTGGGGCTCACGCCGAGGTACTCGCTGATTTCGGTGACGTAACAGGGCTTGCGGGCGAGCAAGCGGAGAATCCGTCTCCTGTTTTCGTTGCCCAGTAAATCGAGCAACTCGGCGGAATCCATTTACCTGACGTTAGTGACGAGAGCAGAAAAGGGTATCACCACGACGGCGGCGGGCTCGCTACCGTCCCCGACCGGGGTTTCCGGACGGACCGCCGCCCGAGCCGCCACCACCGTCCGAACCGCCAGCGCCCCCGGCAGACCCGCCGCCGGAGTCGTTGCTCTCGTCCGATTCACCGCTGTCGTCAGAAGGGCCCGAGTCGTCGGACTCGTCGCTCTGGTCGTCATCCGGCGGGCTGGCGTCGTCGGGCGGCCCCGTGTCGTTATCGGACTCGTTCCCACGGTCAGTGTCGTCGGAGGGACCGGTGTCGACTGGTGGGCCGGGGTCGTCGGGCGGCCCAGTATCGCTGTCGGACTCGTTCTCGCCCGATTCGTCGCCATTCCGGTCCGGCGGCCCAGCATCGGCCGGAGGTCCGGCGTCCGCAGGTGAGCCCACATCGACGGGCGGCCCCCTGTCGGGACGGTCCTGGAGGCCGGGCGGCGTCATCACGCTGAGATTCCTGGCAGTCCTGGCGACGGCGCGCCCCTCCAGCTCGGAGGCGTTCCGGCGGAGGCGTTCGAGCCGCGAGTCGTTCACCCCGGTCGCCCTGGCCGCGGTGTCGGTCTGATTGATCGCCGTCTCGAGCGCATCGATCCGCTCGGAGAGGCTACTCGCCTGTGCGAGGTAGGCGGGCTCGGGGAGCGAGCCGTTGTCGTGTGCCGCCTCGACGGCGGCCATCCGGTCTTCCAGTCGGTCGAGCCGAGTGTCGAGCCGGTCGACGCGCTTCGTCACCAGCTCGGCCCGCTCGCTCCCGTTCGTGCCGTTGAACTCGGCCGCCCACATACTCGAATCGACGGAGCCGTCGGCGGCACTCGAACTCGCCTGCATGAACCCGGACAGCTGTGCGCCCAGGCTGGCCTCACCGGACGCCTCGGACCCGTTGTCCGAGCCGTTCTCCTGGACCGCGTCGGTTGCCGTCCCCGCGGCGCCGACCGCCGGGGCGACCGCGACGGCAGCCGCGACCGCGACCAACAGGGCCACCAGCGAGGCCTGACGAGCGTTCATCTTACTCCCCCCTATTATCGATACACACAAAAAAGCGAAGGCTCGTTCGTTCCGTTCAGCGACGCACCGACACACCCGCTAACCGTCCAATAGCGTTCAATACTCGCTCTCAGCCGGTAACGGATCGAGCGCGACAGCGGCCAGTGCAACCGACAGCACCGACACCGCGACGGTCGCGAACGCGAGCGCGAGGCCCGGTTCGTAGCGCAGCGGCGGCGCCAGTCCGAACCCGTAGTCAAGCAGGTCGTTGGCGAAGGCCACGACTAACGCGACCGCGAGCGCGCCCCGGGTCGTCGCCGCGTAGTGTGGAATCACGTACGCTTCGAGGACGAACGCGAGATGGGTGGCGATGATCCCGAAGTAGCCCCACGGGTCCGGGAAGTACGCCCCGAACCCGAGGTTGAGCGCGACGAACGTCCACAGCCCCATCTTCACCAACCAGACGAACGCGATGGTGTGGAGGTACGCCAGGACGCGGGTCCGGGGCACGTCCGCGAGGTCCTCGCCGAGGAACGGCAACAGGGTGGCGAGCGACAGCGCCATCAGAAAGACCGCGGTCGGCGAATCGGCGTACAGCGGCCACAGAAACGTCGAGACGCCCGGCATCGTGTCGACGTAGTAGCGGACGCCGACCAGGACCGCCGCGGCGTTGGCGAACAGCAACCAGACGAGACTCGGCGCGTTCCCCAGGTAGTACTGCGCCCAGCGTTTCGGCAGTAGCCGTCCCTCCCGCGGGTCCATACCCCAAGGGGCAGCGCCGGCCTCAAATCCGTGTCGCCTCCTGCCGCCGGCCCCACCGTCCCGGCCAGGTCGCTGCGCGGCACGGACGGTGTCGACGGGTCGAATCCGGTGAAAGCACGCCGGGATAAGCCTGCCGGCCAAGAGTTTTATGTCGACATTTGGTACGTGTCACCGTATAGCATGTTCGAGCGATTCTCCCGTGGGTACTACCTCGGCCGCCTGTACGTTGAGCCGGCCGAGCGAGAGACGGCCGCGCTCTGTCGCGAACAGCACGAGCGCGTCAACGAACAGTTGTACGCGGACGACGAGGGCATCGACCGGCTCGACCGGCCGCTCGTGATGAAACTCGGCTCGAGTCACTTCCCCGTGACCGGCGACGAGGGCGTGCCGCCCGACACACTGACCGTGCCGCGCGGACTGCTCGAGGACACGCGGGTCCGCAACCCGCCGACGCTGAAGGAGGTCCTGCTCGCGAAGGCCGACCGGGCGCGGCAACTCCTCTCGCTGACCGGGGGCGACCCGGCCGCCGGGATGGACGCCGTCCCCGGCATCGACCGCGACGGCGGTGAAGGCGACGATTCCCCGGGATTCGACGGCCCCGCCATTTAAGCGCCTCCGCGTCCCGCTTCCGGTGATGCTCGACAGGCTGCTCGGGCGCGCCGAGTTGAAGGAGCGAATCGCCGAACTGGAAGCGGAGAAAGAGCACGTACAGCGACAGCTCGACGCCGAACAGGAGCGCCGCGCCGACGCCGTCAGCGCCCGCCAGGACGCGGAGGAGCGCGTCAATCGTCTCGAAGACCGCATCGCCGACCTCGAAGGAAAGGTCGGCGGCGGGGACGACACCGACGCGGACCTGACCTTCCGCCGGACGGAGGACCTGCACGGTGACCGGCTCGACACCGTCCTCGACCGACTCGATTCGTTCGAGACGGGACCGGAGGGCGTCCTCACGGCGTACGTCCCGGACGGCGACCTCTCCGACACCGTCCGGGAGGCGTTCGGCGACCGCGCGTCCCTCGTCGCGCAGGCGGCGCCCTGTCTCGCCGTAACCGACGACGCCGGCCTCCTCAGCGCGACCCTCTCCGTCCCGAATCCCCCCGAGCCGTTCGCGACGTGGGGCAACGGGGTGACCCTCGAACGCGACTGGGTCCAGCCCGTGGGCTCACACGCGGTCGCGCTCGTGCGCTCGGACCTCTTCGCGATGGCCGAGTACGAGGGGCGCGAGCGGACCGGTTTCGTCGGATTCGACAGCGACCTCAAAAGCCAGCACTCGAAGGGGGGGTTCTCACAGGCCCGCTTCGAGCGGCTGCGCGACGAGCAGATCGACAGCCACGTCGAGCGCTGTCTGGAGGCACTGGCGGAGCGCTCGGCGGACCGGCTGTTCGTCGTCGGCGAGCGCACGGTCCTCTCGGAGTTCACGGACGTGGCCGACGCGACGGCGACGGTCGACGCCACCGGCGACCCCGAGGCCGCGCTGGACGACGCCGTGTACGACTTCTGGACGGTCCGCCTGCGGGCGGTGTGAGCCGCCGGGGGAGCGCTTAATCCCCCCGGGTCCGACTGGCCGGTATGCGCGTCGCCCTGCTCGCCCACGAACTGTTCCCCGACCGGGCCAAGACCGCGGTGGGAGTCCTCCGCTACGCCGACCACGAGGTCGCGGCGGTCCTCGACCGGACGCGGGCCGGCGAGCGCGTCGCCGACCACCTGCCGGAAGTCCAGGACGCACCCATCGTCGCCGGGATCGACGACGTGGACGAACCGCTCGATGCGCTGATCGTCGGCATCGCGCCCATCGGCGGGGGCTTCGACGAGAGCTGGCGCCCGGACGTGGCCGGCGCGCTCGAACGCGGCTGTGACGTGTTCGCCGGCCTCCACTACTTCCTCGGGGACGACGAGGAGTTCGCCGCGCTCGCCGAGGCGAACGACTGCCGGCTGTGGGACGTGCGCCGCCCGCCCGACGACCTGACCGTCGCCGAGGGTCGGGCCGACGAAGTGGCTGCCGACGTGGTTCTGACCGTCGGCACCGACTGCTCGACGGGGAAGATGACGACGACGATGGAACTCGCCGCGAGCGCCCGCGAGCGCGGCATCGACGCCGCGGTCGTCCCGACCGGCCAGACCGGCATCCTGATCGAGGGGTGGGGTATCGCGGTCGACCGCACGGTCAGCGACTTCACCGCCGGCGCGGTCGAGCAGATGGTCCGCGAGCGCGGCGACGACCACGACCTGCTCGTCGTCGAGGGCCAGGGCGCAATCACCCACCCCGCCTACTCGGCGGTGACCTGTGGCATCCTCCACGGGGCGATGCCCGACGCGCTCGTCCTCTGTCACGAGGCGGGCCGGGAGGCCGTCCACGGCTACGAGTCCTTCCCCATCCCCGACCCGAGCCAGCACGTCGCGCTGTACGAGGACCTCGCGGCCCCAGTCGCCGCGGCGTCGGTCGCCGGCGGGTCGCTGAACACCAGCCACATCGCGGACGACGCGGCCGCACAGGCCGCCGTCTCGGCGTTCGGCGACGCCATCGACGCACCGGCCACCGACCCCGTCCGATTCGGAACCGACACGGTGCTGGACGCCATACGCTAACACACAGAATGGCACTCACGACGACACACGAGTGGCACGAGATGCCGCTGGACGCTCCCTTCACCATCTCTCGGGGGACCCGGGAGGTCTCGGAGAACGCCGTCGTCCGGGTCGAGGACGGCGATGGACGCGAGGGAATCGGCGGCGCGACGCCGACGGAGTACTACGGCGAAACGCGGGTCTCGATGGAAGACGTTCTCCCGGACCTGCTCGCGGCCGTCGAGTCGGTCGGCGACCCGCACAACGCACAGCGGGTCGAGCGCCGCCTCCGGGAGGTGGCCGGCGGCCCGCGCGAACACCCGGCGGCCCGCGCGGCGGTCTCCATCGCCGTCCACGACCTCGCCGCGAAGCGACTCGGCGTCCCGCTGTATCGCCAGTTCGGGCTCGACCCCGGGGAGGCACCGCCGTCGTGTCACACCGTCGGGCTGGCGAGCACCGAGGAGATGCGCGAGCGGGCTGTGGACCTCGCCACTGCGGGGTTCGACCGGCTGAAGCTCAAACTCGGGACGAGCCGCGACGTGGAGGTCGTCTCGACGGTCCGGGCGGCGGTCCCCGACGCGACGCTCCACGTCGACGCCAACGGCGCCTGGGGCGTCGCGGAAGCCGTCGAGATGACGAGCGTGCTCGCCGACCACGACGTGGCGTTCGTCGAACAGCCAGTGCCCGCCGACGACCCGGAACTGCTGGCGCAGGTGGCCGACGCGAGCCCCATTCCGGTGGCCGCCGACGAGTCCTGTCTCGTCGCCGCGGACGTTCCCGACGTGGCAGACGTGGTGGACATCGTCGTCGTGAAGATCGCGAAGGCGGGCGGCATCCGTCCGGCGACACGCGCGATTCACACGGCCAGGGCGCACGGCCTCGACGTCATGCTCGGTTGTATGACCGAGAGCAACGCCTCGATCGCGGCCGGCTGTCACCTCGCGCCGCTCTGTGAGTGGGTCGACCTCGACGGGTCGCTGTTGCTCGCCGACGACCCGGTCGACGGCGTCCCGATGCCGGGCGGCCGTATCGAACTCGCCCGGCAGGACCGGCCGGGGACCGGCGCAAGCGTTCGCTGAGTCACCGCGTCAGTACGGGATGATTCGGAACCCTTCCGGGAGCAGGAGGCCGAAGACGAGAAAGAGCGCGGCCGAGATCGCGGCCGTGACGAGGGCGTAGGGAATCTGCGTGCGGATGTGGACCATGTGGTCGCTCCCGCTCGTGGAGGAGGCGAGGACCGTCGTGTCGCTGATCGGCGAGGCGTGATCGCCGAAGATGCCGCCGCTGAACACCGCCCCGAGGACCAGCGGGAGGTTCGCGCCGGTCGCGAACGCCAGCGGGATGGCGATGGGGAACATGATTCCGTAGGTCGACCACGAGGACCCGTCGGCGAAGCTCACGAAGCTCGTGACCGCGAACACGCCCACGGGGATGACCCAGGCGGGCAGGCCGCCGAAGACGTTTGTCACGAACGAGGAGATGCCGAGCAGCGTCACCGCGTTCTGGATCGAACTGGCGAACGTGAGGATCACCGCCGCCAGCAAAATACCCTTGAATCCGACCAGCAGGGCGTCGGTCGCCTCGTCGTTCGAGGGAATGTCGCCCTTCCATCGATACAGGAAAAAGGCGAGGACGAGCGCGGTAAAGGAGGCGATACCGAGGCGGACGCCGCCGATATTGAACGCCCACGGGCCGCTCGCGGGCGCGACCAGTTCCCAGCCCCAGAGCGCGAGCAGTGTCGTGCCCTCCTTGCCGTCGACGTAGACCACCGGACTCGACCGCCAGAACATCGCACTCAGGCCGACGACGATCATCGTCAGGATCGGGATCGCGAAGTTCCGCCAGTCCGGCGTCGCCCCCTCGTAGGTCTCGTACTCGTCCATCTCTTCCGAGATCATCGGGTCGGCGTCCTCGCCGAGGACGCCCCCGCCGGCCCGGGCGCGGGACTCCTCGGTCCCCATCTCGCCGATGTTCGGGACCACCTGCCAGGCGACCAGCGCCGCGATTGCCAGCGCGATCCACGAGTAGAAGCCGGTGAACAGCGTGTTGAAAAAGAGCGGCCAGACCGCGCCGGTCGCGGCCGTCACCTCGCTCCCACCCGTATCGACGACGTCGGTCATCCCGGCCGGCAGGATGCCCTGCTCGTAGGCCTGCACGAGGCCGCCGCCCATGAACCCGACCATCGCCGCGCCCCACGTCGAGTAGAAGGCCAGTCGGGCGGCCGGCGACCCCGCGGAGTCGACGTAGTAGGCGAGTTTCGCCCGTGACACGTCGTAGGCGTCCGTCAGCGGGCGCATCATCGAGCCGACCACGAGACAGTTGAAGTAGTCGTCGATGTGGATGGCGATGCCGGCCAGGAAGGCGGCCTTCTCGGCGTCGGCCGCGGAGTCGACCCGCGCCGACAGCGCCTGCAGGACGCCCTCGATGGCGCCCGCGCGGATCATCAGCCCGATCAGCCCGCCGATGGCGAAGATAGCGAGCAGGACGTTCTCGACGTACCACGGGCCGAAAATCGGCGCGGTCGCCATGATCTCCGGCACGAGTTTCAGCCCGAACACCGCGCCGAGGACGACGCCGCCGACGCCAATCGGCCAGGGGTCGCCGTCCTCCTGTGGCCCGATCTCGCCGAGTTCGCCTCCGGCCGTCACGAGGTCGGGCGGCACGCCGACCGCCTGTGGGTGGAGCGCCCCGAGGAGGACCCCCGCGGTCGCGATTCCGACGAAGAGACCGACCAGCGCGTCGCGCGTGTGCCAGGCGAGCGTAATCGCGAGCAGCGCCGGCACGACCGACCACGGACCAGCGGCGATGCCCTGCACCATGCCCGGGTCTTGTCCCCCGTCCGAGTAAATGGGTACTGGTCCGTACCGAAGCCCAGCGCCGTCCGATCGCGACCGCTCACAGCCAGTCGGCGAACGTGTCGTGAGCCCGCGACTGCCGGACGTAGGCCGCCTGCATCTCCCGGATCGCCTCGTCGAGGTCCGCGCCGGCATCCAGTTCCGCGCGCACCCGGTCCAGTTTCCAGTCGCTCGGCGCGGTCCGTGCCGCCCACCGTGTTTCGAGCGGGGCGAGGTACCGCGAGACGGTCGCCTCGTCGATGCCGAGGTCGGCCAGTCCGCGACGGGCGTACTCGAACACCTCGTCGTAGACGACCGCGGGGTCGGTCGTGCGCTCGCAGTCGGCGGTGTACCACACGAGGTCGCCGTCGAAGCCGTCCTCGACCGCTTCGTAAAAGGCGCGCTCGGCGTCGGCCCACGGGAGGTCGGTGATGGGGTGGTCGCCCGTGACCAACCCGTGGACGAGGCCGCCGACGAGACACTGGAAGGAGACGATGTCCCGGATGGACGGCTGTGTCGGGACGGGACGGTACTCGATGCGGAGCGAGCGGTCGTCGGTCACGCCGTCGACGGGGTCGCCCCCGGCGACCGCGCGGAGCCAGCGCCAGTAGGTACTGCGTTTGTGGTCCAACTCGGGGACGTTGTCCGCGAAGGCCGGTTCGGTACCGGGCTCGACCGCGCCGGTCCGGTCGTCGTCGAGCCACTCCGAGAGGAAGGGGGCCACGAGGTCGTCCGCAACGACGCCGTCGACGACATCCGTGGCAGTCTCGATGTCCGCGGGCACCCGTACCTTGCGGTGCTCGGTGTGGTTGACCGACTGCTCGAAGGCGGCAATGCGGAGTTCGTGGTGGGTCTCGACGAGCAGGGTCTCCGGGTCGGGGTCGTCGTAGAGGTCCGGCGGGAGCAGCGGGGAGTTGGTCCCCAGCGCCAGCACCGGCCCGAGCGTCCGGATCGCGGTGTTGTAGTAGGCCGGGAACGCCTCGGCGGTCGGGACCTGGACGTGGGGCTGGATGGAGGTCGCCAGCGACTCGAAGAGGATCGAGGGGAAGGTGACGGTCGCGCCGGGCACGTCGAAGGTGATCTCGCCGCCGGCGTGGCCGACGCAGTCGCGGTCGATAGCCGCGTACCGCGGGTCCGGCCGCATGTTCGAGGGCACGGCCACGCCGTCGCAGTCATCGAGGGCGGCGAGGTACGGCTCGCTCCCCTCGGCTGGCGGGACCGTCCACATCGAATCGAGGACGAGGTCGAGTCCGGCGTCGGCCGCGGCCGCCCGTGCGCCTCGCCACTGGTCCTGCAGCGCCTCGGCCTGTGCTTGAACGCCCTCGGTCGTGAACGGGTCGGGGTCCGTGTTGAGTTCGGCGTTGTGCAGGCCGAGTTCCTTGTTGCAGGCCCCGAACACGCCGTCGGGAATCGGCGCGAGGCGGCCCTCGTCGCCGACGGCGTACACTTCGAGTTCGAGCCCGATGGCGAGCCCATCCGCGTCCAGCTCCCCCCGTTCGATGACGTCCCGGAGGAAGGCCGCCTGTGCGTCGACCCGCGACGTGAACTCGTCGCGCGCCGCCGCGGACAACGACCGGTCCACCAGGTCCGCGAGGTCGTTCATTACGTCTCACCTGCGCGACCGTCCCGATTAGCGTTGCGAATCGTCGCCGGCCGCGCCGCTGTGGTCGCCATCGTCGTCGTCGGCACGGAGCGAGGTGCGTTCGGACAGCCGCACGGGGAGCCGCGACCGCGGCCGCGGCCAGCCATCGACGGCCGCCGCGACGCGCTCCCGGAGTGCCTCGACGGGCATCTCGCGTTCGCTCCCGGCGACGGCGTCGGTTACTTTCAGCGGGCCGCTCTCGGCCTCGCGGTCGCCGACGACGGCGGCGAACGGCACGTCCGCGGCCGCGTCGAGTCGTGCCGCGACGGGGCGGTCGCGGTCGTCCACGTCGGCCCGGACCCCGGCTGCCCGGAGCGTCGTCGCGAGGTCGACACACCGCTTCCCGTGGCCCGGTTCGAGCGGGAGCAGGCGGACCTGCGTCGGGGCGAGTGCGACCGGGAGCTGGAGTCGATTCGCATCGTTCCGGCGGTTCGCCAGGACGGCCGCCGTCGCCGCCTCGACGCTCCCGACCGGCTCGGTCGTCACGAGCCACGGGTGGCCGTCGTCCGCGGTGCCAACTCGATACTCCTCGTCGTCCGCGGTCCCGTCCACGAGCGTTTCCCCGCCGGCGGTGTCCAGACGGACCCGCCCGAGTGCCAGCGGCGCGTCGAGCCCCGCAGTTGCGACGATCATCACTTCCACCGCCCGCTCGGGTTGTTCCTCGGGCGACCGTTCGACCAGGAGAGTGCGGTCGAGCGACGACGCGAGCCGCTCGACCCACTCGACGTCGACCGGTGCGTCCGCCGCCAGTCGACAGACGACTCCGTCGGCGACGCCGAGGTTCGCGCAGGCGGCCACCGCCAGTTCGGTGTCGCGCTGGACGGAGGTGAGCGCAGGGTCGCCCGGCGCGGCGGCCGTCAGCATCGTGGGACGGGTCCCACCGGCGCCGTCGGGCCGAGCGGACCACCCCGGCGTCTCGGCGAGGCAGATCGGGGGGTCGGAGCCGGCTTCGAGCGCGTCCCGGAGTGCAGCGCGCAGGCCGACTTCGGGGGTCGGCGGGACCAGCGCGCGCTCGTCGCCGCTGCTGGCCGTGTACTGTCGCGGGGCCGTCGCCGCGTACTCGCCGACGATCGACTCGCCCGGGTCGGCCACGGGCGGGGTCACGACGGGGGTCGCCCCCGCCGCGGCGAGCCGGTCGGCGATGTCGGCGGTGATCGTCTCGCGGACGACGGCACCCTCCGGGAGCCAGCGTCCCTGCGCGCCCGGGGCGGACGAGGGGACGTCCGCCAGCCCTGCCGACGCGAGTCGGTCGAGCTCGGTCGCGGAGACGGTCCGCGAAGCGTCGGTCGTCCGCGCCGTCGTCAGCCACCGTTCGAGCGGCGGCGGGAGCGACGCCTCGTCGGGATCCCGGCGGTCGCCGTCGGGGGTGACGAGGAGCCACTCGGCGTCCCCGGAGCGAGCGCCGGAGCGGGCTTCGGCGTCCGGGCGGACGGTGTGCGTGCTGTCCGCGAAGGGGTGGGCCTTCGTCTCGATGTCGGTGACGACGTAGGTGCCAAGCGGTGCCCGGACGACTTCGAACGCGTCCGGCGTGGTCCGGGCGAGCGCCGCGGCCGTCTCGGTCGCGACCGCCTCTGCCAGTTCGGGGGCCACGTCGTCGGCGGCGAACGCCGGGTCGGGGACGAGCAGGACCCGCGACGTGCCGAGGTCGTCGGCCCGCGAGCGGACGATTTCGGCGGCGGCCGCAGCGGTGCCGGTCACGTCGCCGACGTCCGGCCCCTCGACGCCGAGGACGGCGACGAGACAGTCTGACAGGGTCGTGCTCGCCGGTCCGTCGTGGGCCGTCTCCTCGGGCCGCGTGACCTCGTATCCGGCCCGTGCGGCGTGGCGAACCCGGAGTCGCATGGCTCGGCTTCGACCCGGGTGGAGAAAGCCCTGGCTATAAATTTCCGCGTATTCGGTCCATCATTTATTTGTTCGTGGACGAGTAACTACGGGTACTATATGCCGGGGGACGTGCTCACGGTAGCGGGGGGCAAAGGTGGGGTCGGCAAGACGACGACGGCGATCAACGCCGGCGTCGCGCTCCAGGAGGCGGGCTACGACACGGTCATCGCCGACGCCGACCTCGGAATGACGAACATCGGCGACCTGCTCGGCATCGACCACGAGCCGTCGTTCCACGACGTGCTCGCGGGCGAGGCGTCGATCGCCGACGCGACCGTCGAGGGGCCGAACGGCGTCTCGGTACTGGCCGGCGAACGGAGTCTGGATGCGTTCGCCCGGGGCGACCCGTCGAACCTCCGGCCGGTCGTCCACAGCCTCGCCGAGTCCTACGAGGTGGTCGTCGTCGACACTGGCGCCGGACTCTCACACGAGACGGTCGTCCCGATGGGGCTGGCCGACGGGGTCGTCCTCGTCTCGACGCCCGACGAGGTCTCGCTCACGGACGCCAACAAGGCCGCCGAACTGGCCGGGAAGGTCGATGGGGAGGTCATCGGCACGGTCCTCACGCGCGCGACCGCGGACACGAACGTCTCGGCAGTCTCCGAGCGCATCGACCAGGACGTGCTCTCGGTCGTCCCCGAGGACGCCGAGGCGGCGGGCGAGGAACCGCTCGTATTGACCGCCGAGGACAGCTACGCGGCCCAGGCCTACCGACGCCTCGCGACGAAACTCGCGGACCGCCTCGTCGCGACCGAGGACGCCGAGGCGACGGCCGACCTCTGAGCCGCGGACCACCGACATCCAGCCAGTGGGTACCGCCGCGAGTTCAGTCAGCACATAAATTATTTGTGGCCGGCTGACTTCGTTTCAGGGTGAACATGGGGGATGTATACGCGATTGCGGGGGGAAAAGGAGGTGTCGGTAAGACGTCCGCGACGGCGAACGTCGGCATCGCACTCCAGGAGTCGGGCTACGAGACGCTCGTCGTCGACGGCGACCTGGGGATGACGAACCTCGACGAGACGCTCGGCGTCGAGCACCAGCCGACGATCCACGACGTACTGGCCGGGGTCGCGCCGCTCGGGGAAGCCATCACCGAGGGCCCGAGCGGCCTCTCCGTCCTGCCCGGCTCCAGCCGGCTGGAGGCGTTCGCGAGCGCCGACCCCGGGAACCTGGGGCCGGTGGTCGACGAACTCCGCGGCCAGTACGACATCATCGTCGTGGACACCGGTTCGGGGCTGTGCCAGGAGACCGTCGTCCCGATGCGGCTCGCCGACAGGGCCGTCGTCGCCACGACGCCCGACGCGGTGTCGGTCACGGACGCGCGGAAGATGATCGAACTCGGCGACCACGTCGACACGAGCGTCGTCGGGGCCGTCGTCACTCGCGCCGAACCGGACACCGAGATTCCGGCCGTCTCGGACGACCTCGGCATCACGGTCCTGGCGGCCGTCCCGGAGGACCCGGTGGCGGCGCGTGACGAGCCCATCGTCCGGAACGCCGACGGGTGTCTCGCGGCACAGTCCTACCGGACGCTCGCCGAGAAGATGGGGAACATGGTCAGCGCACAGCCGACGCGTCTCTGACGCCGCCCTCGCTCCCGCCGATGCTCGCGGACGGACAGCGGCGTCGCCGTGCAGTGTCGCGACCGTCGAGCCGTGATTCTCGGCCGTCGACGCCGGGCCGACGACCGCCCGCCCGGCCACCGCGGCACGCGCTGCCTTCTCAATACACTTATCCCGCGGCCTGGACTTGCCACGTGTATGAGCGAGGTTACGGTCACGTTGCCCGACGGGTCGACCCTCTCGGTTCCCGAGGGGGCGACCATCGAGGACGTCGCGTACGAGATCGGCCCGGGACTCGGGGACGACACGGTCGCCGGCGTCGTCGACGGCGAACTCGTCGACAAGCACGCCGAACTCGACGAGGACGTCGAGATCGAGATCGTCACCGAGGGGTCCGAGGAGTACATCGACGTGCTCCGCCACTCCGCGGCCCACGTCTTCGCACAGGCGCTCCAGCGGCTCTACCCCGGGGCGAAACTCACCATCGGCCCCTGGACCGACGACGGCTTCTACTACGACATCACCGGCGTCGAACTCGACGAGGAGGACCTCGAGGAGATCAAACAGGAGGCCGAGGAGATCATCGCGGCCGACTACGACATCGAGCGCGAACTGGTCTCCCGCGAGGAGGCCCTCGACCGCTACGAGGACAACCGCTTCAAACGGGAAATCCTCGAAACGGAGGCCGCCGGTGAGGACCCCGTCCAGTTCTACCAGCAGGACGGCTTCTACGACCTCTGTCAGGGGCCACACGTCGAGTCGACGGGCGAGATTGGCGCCATCGAACTGCTGGAGATTTCGGGCGCGTACTGGCGCGGCGAGGAGGACAACGAGATGCTGACCCGCGTCTACGGCACCGCCTTCGAAGACGAGTCCGACCTCGAGGAGTACCTGGAGAACCGCCGGAAAGCGAAGGAGCGAGACCACCGGAAGATCGGCCAGGAGCTGAACCTCTTCTCCATCGACGAGACGACGGGACCCGGCCTCCCGCTGTATCACCCCAACGGGAAGACCGTGCTGAACGAACTCTCCGAGTACGTCGCCGGGCTGAACCGGAACGCCGGGTACAACGAGGTCGAGACGCCCCACGTCTTCCGCACCGAACTCTGGAAGAAGTCGGGCCACTACGAGAACTACCGGGACGACATGTTCCTGCTGGACGTCAACGACGAGGAGTACGGCCTGAAGCCGATGAACTGTCCCGGGCACGCGACCATCTTCGACCAGCAGCAGTGGTCCTACCGCGACCTCCCGGTGCGGTACTTCGAGGACGGGAAGGTCTACCGAAAGGAACAGCGCGGGGAACTGTCGGGCCTCTCGCGGGTCTGGGCCTTTACCATCGACGACGGCCACCTGTTCGTCCGCCCGGACCAGATCGAGAGCGAGGTGACGAGCATCGTCGACATCATCCTCGACACGCTCGATACCTTCGACCTCGACTACAACGTCCAGTTCGCCACCCGCCCGGAGAAGTCCGTCGGGAGCGACGACATCTGGGAGCGCGCCGAGTCGCAACTGGAAGCGGTCCTCGAGGACGCGGACATGGACTACGAGATCGAGGAAGGTGACGGCGCCTTCTACGGCCCGAAGATCGACTTCGCCTTCGAGGACGCCCTCGGCCGGGACTGGGACGGGCCGACCGTGCAGCTCGACTTCAACATGCCCGAGCGGTTCGACCTCTCCTACGTCGGCGAGGACAACGAGGACCACCGCCCGGTGATGATCCACCGCGCGCTCTATGGCTCCTACGAGCGGTTCTTCATGGTCCTCACCGAGCACTACAACGGGAAGTTCCCGACGTGGCTCGCCCCCGAGCAGCTCCGCATCCTCCCCATCAGCGACGACAACATCCCCTACGCCGAGGAGATCAAGCGGGAACTCGGCGACTACCGCGTCACCATCGAGGAGCGGTCCTGGACGGTCAAACGCAAGATTCGGCAGGGCCACGAGGACCGTGTCCCCTACATGCTCATCCTCGGCGACGACGAGGAAGAATCGGGGACGGTCTCCGTCCGTGACCGGAAAGAACGGGAGAAAAACGACGTGTCCATCGAGGCGTTCCGCGACCACCTCGCCGACGAGGTCGGCGAGCAGCGCACGGAACCTGACTTCCTGGACTGAGGGTGGTCGCGTCGGGGTCCGCCCGGCCCCGGTTCAGCTCTTCTCTTCCTCTTTCAGCTCTTCGAGTTCCGCGTCGACTTCCTCGTCGCTGACCGACGGTTCCACGTCGCTCACGTCGACCTCCGAGCCGACGGCCTCGGTTTCGGCCGCGTCGGCGTCCGCCGTCTCCCCCTCGCCCGCCTCCGCCGCCGTCTCGGCGTCCTCCGCTCCCATCTCCTGTTTCAGCGTGTCGAGTTCGGCGTCGACCTCGCCGCTCGTCCGTAGCTCTTCGAGTTCGCGGTCGATGTCGTCCTTGTCGGAGAGGGCGTCGTCGAACGCGCCCGAGTCCTGGAGTTCGTCCATGGCGGCGGCGCGGGCCTCCATCTCCTCGGTGCGTTCCTCCGCGCGCTCGATGGACCGGCCGACGTCCTCCATCTCGTCGCCCGCACCGGTCATGGCCTCGGACACCCGGTTGGAGGCCTCGGCGGCCTTGTAGCGGGCCTTCATCGTCTCCTTCTTGGTCCGGAACTGCTCGATGCGGCTCTGGAGTTCGTCTTTCTTGTCGACGAGGTCGTCCTGCTGGCGCTGGAGCTGCTGGATCTGCGTTTCGAGTTCCTCGATCTGGGTCATCTTCTGTTTTTTCTTCTCCAGCGCGCGGCGTGCGAGGTCCTCCCGGTCCTGCCGGACGGCCTCGCGGGCCTGCTCGTTGTGTTTCTCGACGTTCTCCTCCAGCCGGCGCTGCTGGATTTCGAGGCGTTTCTTCTGAGTCGTGAGGTCGGCGATCCCCTGTTTGACCTTCTGGAGTTCGTCCCGGAGCTGTTCGTAGGAGTAATCGAGGGTCTCGGAGGGGTCCTCCGCTCGATTCAACACGGCGTTGATCTTCGAGCGGACGATGTAGGAGGCGCGCGAGAGGATTCCCATGCGGAGTTGTAGGGCATCAGCGCCCTTAAATCTCTGACACGCCAGCGCGAGGACATGGGAGAACGAATCCGGGTTCCGGGCGACCGGGACCTGCGCGCGACCGTCGACGCGCCCGACGCAGACGCCTGCGTGGTCGCCTGCCCACCCCACCCGCAGATGGGCGGCTCCCGGTCGGACGCACGCCTGCGTGCGGTGGGCGAGACACTCGCCGAGGACGACATCGCCTGTCTGCGGTTCGACTACGGGCCGTGGGACGAGGGGGACGCGGAGCGCGGGGACGTCCTCGACGCGCTGTCCTACGCGCGCGAGCGCCACGACCCCGTGGGCCTGTTCGGGTACAGTTTCGGCGCGGGCGTAGGCCTGCTAGCGGCCGCCGATGCCGACCCCGAGCCGGCCGCGGTCGCAGTGCTGGCGCCGCCAGCCAGTGTCGGTGCGTTCGACACGGTCGCGGCGCTCGACGACATCGACTCGCCGCTCGGCGTGGTTTACGGCGAGCGGGACACGACAGTCGACTGGGAGCCGGTCGTCGAGCGGGCGCGCGAACGCGGTGCCACCGTCGAGTCGGTGCCGGGCGACCACTTCTTCACGGGGCAGGTCGACCGGGCGGCGTCGGCGGTGGCGTCGTTTCTGCCGGCAAGACTCTGTTGAGTCCGACGGGGACCCCGGCTCGTTCTTGACACGCGTCCACACTCGTCCGTGTCTCCGAAACGGTTTTGACCGGCCCGCGCGCACCGTCGGTATGCCGACGGAATCAGCGACGGACTACGACCCCTCGCTGGGGCGGAAGTTCATTTTCGTAACTGGGGGCGTCATGTCCGGACTCGGGAAAGGTATCACGGCCGCGAGTACCGGACGGCTCCTCTCGAACGCCGGGTTCGACGTGACCGCGGTCAAGATCGATCCCTATCTCAACGTCGACGCGGGCACGATGAACCCCTACCAGCACGGGGAGGTGTACGTACTGAAAGACGGTGGCGAGGTCGACCTCGACCTGGGGAACTACGAGCGGTTCCTCGACATCGACATGACCTTCGACCACAACATCACGACGGGGAAGGTCTACCAGCACGTCATCGAGAACGAACGCTCGGGCGACTACCTTGGCAAGACCGTCCAGATCATCCCCCACGTCACCGACGACATCAAGCGCCGCATCCGCGAGGCCGCCGCGGGCCACGACATCTGTATCGTCGAGGTCGGCGGCACGGTCGGCGACATCGAGGGGATGCAGTATCTGGAGGCGCTCCGCCAGTTCGCCCACGAGGAGGACGACGAGGACATCCTCTTTACCCACGTCACGCTCGTCCCCTACTCGAAAAACGGCGAACAGAAGACCAAGCCGACCCAGCACTCCGTCAAGGAACTGCGGTCCATCGGGCTCCAGCCCGACATCCTCGTCGGGCGCTGTGAGGACCGGCTCGACCCGGAGACCAAAGAGAAGATCGCCCTGTTCTGTGACGTGCCGACCGACGCCGTCTTCTCGAATCCGGACGTCGAGGACATCTACCACGTCCCGCTGATGGTCGAGGACGAGGGGCTCGACCAGTACGTCATGGAACGGCTGGGGCTCGAAGGGGAGGCCCTGCCGGAGGACGAGCGCCACAACCACTGGCGGGAACTCGTCACCCGGGAGACCCAGGGCGAGGTCGAGATCGCGCTGGTTGGCAAGTACGGGCTCGAGGACGCGTACATCTCCATTCACGAATCGCTGAAACACGCGGGCCTGGAGACTGGCGTCGACGTGACCACCACCTGGGTCCACTCGGAGGACCTCGCGGAGGGGCACTCGGGGGAGCTCGACGACGTAGACGGCGTCGTCGTCCCCGGCGGCTTCGGCTCGCGGGGCATCGCCGGCAAGATCGAGGCCTGCCGCTACGCCCGCGAGAACGACGTCCCATATCTCGGCCTCTGTCTCGGCTTCCAGATGGCCGTCGTCGAGTACGCGCGGAACGTCCTCGATCTGACCGGCGCCCACTCCGCCGAGATCGACGAGGACACGCCCCACCCCGTCATCGACCTCCTGCCCGAACAGTACGATCTGGAGGACATGGGCGGGACGATGCGGCTGGGCGCCCACGAGACGGACATCCAGCCCGGCACCCTCGCCCACGCGGTCTACGACGACACGACCTGCACCGAACGCCACCGCCACCGCTACGAGGTCAATCCCGAGTACATCGACGACCTCGAAAACGCGGGCCTGATCTTCTCCGGGCGGACGAACAACCGGATGGAGATCCTGGAACTCGAGGACCACCCCTACTACGTCGGGACGCAGTTCCACCCAGAGTTCCGCTCGCGGCCGGGCCGGGCGTCGCCGCCGTTCGTCGGGCTGCTCGATGCGATACTCGACAACGAGATCGGTGCGCGGGTCGAGGAAGGGGAGGTGGAGGTCTGATGGTCGACGTCGACTCCTTCATCGACGAGAAGATCGACGAGATCGCGACCGAGGTCGGTGACGCCAACGCGGTCATCGCGCTCTCGGGCGGCGTCGACTCCTCGACGGCCGCCGCGCTGGCCTACGAGGCCATCGGCGATCAGCTGACGCCGGTCTACGTCGACACCGGGCTGATGCGGAAAGGCGAGACCGAGCAGATCCGCGAGACCTTCGACTACATGGACTCGCTGCGGATCGTCGAGGCACAGGACCGCTTCCTCGACGCCCTGGACGGCATCACCGACCCCGAGGAGAAGCGCCACGCCATCGGCGAGGGGTTCATCCGGGAGTTCGAGACCGTCGCCCGCGAGGTCGACGCCGACTACCTCGTCCAGGGAACCATCTACCCCGACCGGATCGAATCGGAGGGGACCATCAAGTCCCACCACAACGTCGGCGGCCTCCCGGAGCGCATCGACTTCGACGGCATCGTCGAGCCGATGCGCGACCTCTACAAGGACGAGGTCCGCGAGGTGGCGCGCGAACTCGACCTGGAGGAGATCATCTCCGAGCGGATGCCGTTCCCCGGCCCGGGGCTGGCGATCCGGATCCTCGGGGAAGTCACCGAGGAGAAGCTCGACGTGGCCCGCGAGGCCAATCACGTCGTCGAGGAGGAACTGGAGGAGTACGACCCCTGGCAGGCGCTGGCGGCGGTCGTCGGCAAAGCGACGGGCGTGAAAGGCGACAACCGCGTCCACGGCTGGGTCGTCGCCGTCCGTTCCGTCGAGAGCCGGGACGGCATGACCGCCCGCGCACAGGAACTGGACTGGGAGACCCTCCAGCGTATCCAGAGCCGGATCACCGGCGAGAACGAGAACGTCGCCCGCGTCATGTACGACGTGACCCACAAGCCGCCGGCGACCATCGAGTACGAGTGATGGGCACGAGACAAGACACAAGCCCCCGGGGGTCCTCGAACGCGGTATGACGAGTGCTGTCATCGCCGGGCCGGGCGCAGAAGGGATGATCGCGGCCCTCGAAGCCGAGGACGTGGCCGTGACCGACGCCGGGGACCTCGCCAACCGTCCCGCACTGGAGGAGGCCGGGATCGTCGACGCCGACGTCCTGGTCCTCACCGACACGTCACTGGCGACCGCCATCCCCATCGCCAAGGACCTCAACGACGGCCTCCGGATCGTCGTCTACGCCTCGGACTCGCTCCCCGAGTTCGCGAAGGCGCAGGCCGACATCCTGCTCGACCCGGAGCTGTTCGAGCCCGCGGCCGTCGCCGAGGAACTGGCGGCCGGCGGCGACTGAGGGGATGCCGGGAGCGGCCGGCGCGCTCACAGCGACGCGGCGAGGCCGGCGAGGCGGTCGCTCCCGCGCTGACGAAACGGGACGCCGTGACCCATCGCGGCGATGTCGAACTCGCCGGTGCGGTCGGCGAGCGTCCGGATGCTCTCCGCGACTTCGTTCGTATCGTAGCTCATCACCCACGGCGAGGGTGCGAGTTCGCCGCCGCTCTCCCGGACCAGGTCGCCGACGAACGCGGCCGAGCGGTCCTCGCTGACGTAGGCGACGTGGCCCGGCGTGTGACCGGGCGTGTGATGGACGGTGAAGGAGCCGATTTCGTCGCCGTCGGATACCGGTTCGACCGGCAGGACCGACTCCGCGAGAAAGACCCCGAGCGCGCGCTGGAGCGCGCCCTTGTGGTTCGAGAGAGGCGGTTTCGCCTGTCCGGTCAACAGCGGCGCGTCGGCCGCGCCGGCGTAGACGGTCGCGTCGAGGCCGTGGAGGCGGCCGAGTCCGCCGACGTGGTCGAAGTCGTAGTGGGTCATGAGGACCCGCTCGATGTCTTGCAACGAGTGATCGAGGTCGCTGAGACCGAGAATGAGGTCCCGACCGTTCCAGGGATTGCCGGTATCGACGAGCGTGAGCGTCCCGCCGTCGTCGACGAGGTAGGCGTTGACACCCCGGAGGTCGTACCACCACACGTCCGCCCCGAGTCGCGTGACCATGTGGCTACTCCGGGCCGGACTCGACAAAAACCGTCCGCCCGCGGCAGACTGCGGTTACTTCTCGATGACGGTGCCGCCCGCGCCGACGGCGGCCCAACGGCTAAGGCGCGGCCGGCCGACCGTCCGGTATGGCACTCGACAGGCTTCCCGACCTCGACCCCGAGGCGGGCGAGGTGATCGACGAGGAACTGGCGGTGACCGACGACGTACTCGTGAAGGTCTTCGCGCTCGGGCCGGGCGCGCAAATCGAGCCACACGAACACGACGGCGCGACGAACGTGTTCCACGTCCTCATGGGGACGGTCACCGTCTCACAGGACGGCACCGAGGAGCGAGTCACGGCGCCGGGTGTCGTGCTGAACGAGCGCGGGCAGGCCCACGGGGCCGAGAACGACACCGACGAGGTGGCAATCCTGACGGCGAGTCTCTGTCCGTTGCCGGGGTCAGGATAGCGCCGCGGAGTCGTCACTCCTCGGGTTCGTCCCGGGTCGCCAGGCCGGCGAGGTGAGGCGCTTCCTCGACGATTATCTCCTCGGCGCCGAGCGTCGCCGCGTTCTCGCTGCCGGGGAGACAGAAGACCGGGACGCCCTCGACGATACCGGCGGTGGCGCGCGTGCCGACCACTTTCGTCCCGATCTCGTCGTAGGAGAGGGTCCTGAACAGTTCACCGAAGCCCGGGAGCGTCTTGTCGAACAGCGGCCGCACGGCCTCGATGGTCACGTCGTCGGGCGTGACGCCGGTGCCGCCGGTCGTGACGACGGCGTCCACGTCGCCGCGGCCGGTGAGGGCATCGACCACGTTCTGGACGCCGTCGTAGTCGTCGCGGACGATCTCCTTGACCGTAACCTCGTGGCCCTCGCGTTCGACGGCGTCGGCGATGGCGTCGCCCGCCGGGTCGTCGTCGCTCGTGCGCGTCGAGGTGACCGTGACGACTGCCACACCGAGCGCCGCCACGTCGTGGGCGTGGTGATCGTGGTCGTGGTCGTCGCCGTGGCCGTCGTCGCCGTGGTCGTGGTCGTCGCCGTGGCCGTTGCCGTCGTCGGGAGTGTCGTGATCGTCGTGGTCGTCGTCGGGAGTGTCGCCCGGGTCGTCCGTGCCACTGCCCTCGGCGTCGGGTCCCTCGTCGGGGTCGTCGTCATCGTCGTCGCCGAGTCCCCGGTCCGTGTCACGCGACTGGAAATCGACCATGTGTGAATGTTCGCGTCCGGCCTCAAAACAGTCCCGGCGTTGACGCTTGCCACCGCCACTGTTTTGGAACGCCCCCCCGCAGAGCATGGTATGCAGGCAGTCCAGTTCAGCGAACACGGCGAAACCGACGTGATCGAGTACGGCGAGTTCCCGGACCCCGAACCCGCTGACGACGAAGTGCTGCTCGAGGTGAAAGCTGCCGCGCTCAACCACCTCGACGTCTGGACCCGTCGCGGCCTCCCCATCATCGACCTCGAGTTCCCCCACATCCCCGGCAGCGACGCCGCTGGCGTCGTCAAGGAGGTCGGCGAGGACGTGAAACGGTTCGAGCCGGGCGATCACGCCGCGGTCTCGGCCGGCGTCAACTGCGGCCGCTGTGAGTTCTGCCGCGACGGCGACCCGACGCTGTGTGTCAACTACCATATCCTCGGCGAGCACGTCCGGGGCGTCCACTCCGAGCAGGCTGCCGTCCCCGCCGACAACCTGGTCCCGGTCCCGGACCACGTCGACTGGGAGGTCGCGGGCTCGGCATCGCTGGTCTTCCAGACCGCCTGGCGGATGCTGATGAACCGCGGCGACCTCGGCCCGAGCGAGTCGATTCTCGTGCTGGGCGCGAGCGGGGGCGTCGGCCACGCCGCCGTCCAGATCGCGGACTACATCGGCGCCGAGGTCTACGCGACCGCGAGCACCGACGAGAAGTTGGAGTACGCGAAAGAGTGTGGCGCCGACGAGGTCATCAACTACGAGGACGACGACTTCGCCCGGCAGATCCGGAACATGACGGGCAAACGCGGCGTCGACATGGTCGTCGACCACATCGGCGCGGCGACCTGGCGCGACTCCATCAAGAGCCTCGCCAACGGCGGCCGCGTCGTCACCTGCGGGGCGACCACCGGCGGCAACCCCGAGACCGACATCGACCGCATCTTCTGGAACCAGCTCGAAGTCATCGGCTCGACGATGGGCACGCCCGGCGAGGTCGACGACGTGTTGCCGCTGGTCTGGGAGGGCGAACTCGAACCACGCGTCCGCGAGGTCCTGCCCATGAGCGAAACGGCCCGCGCCCACGAGATGCTCGAAGGCCGCGAGGGCTTCGGGAAGGTCGTCGTCAAACCGGACAGCGAGATGTGAGCGAGGACGACGGCTACGTCCACGAGCCCGGGGCCGAAGGCGAGTCCGGCGCGGACCCGGCGGGCGACGGAGCGGCGCGGGTAGACGACGCCCAGCCGCGTAACACGCCCGACCCGAGCGACGCCGAGTTCGACTGGCGCGGCTGGCTGCTGGTCGCCGCCGTCGTCCTGGCCTTCCTCGTCGTCCCCGGCGTGCTGTACCTCCTCCCGACCGTCCAGAGCGCCGTCGCCGACCTCGGCCTCGGCCTCCGGCACACCTACCTCGTGCTCCCGCTCGTCCCCGCGTTCCTCCTCGGCGCCATCGCCGTCTGGTCGGCCGTTCGTTCTCGGAGTCGATAGCGGCCGGCCCCCTGCAACGGGGCGCAGGGAGAGCGGAGTATCAGTTTTGATCGTACCGCCCCGAACGTTTATTCCTCGATACGGAGTACGTTCTCCGAGACTAGTTGATGGTCTGGCAGTACACGCCGTACACCGCGCCGGTATTCCTCTCTGCGGTGGTGGGACTGGCCGTGGCGACGTTCGCACTGGCCCACCGCGACCGGCCCGGCGCGACGCCGCTCGCGGTGTTCATGCTCGCGGCCGGTGTCTGGTCGTTTGCGGAGGGGATGAACCTCGCCCACGCCGACCTGGCGGGGAAGGTGTTGTGGACCAAAGTCGAGATCGCCGTGTCGGGAATCGTCCCGCTGGCCTTCCTCGCGCTCGTGCTGGAGTACACCGGCTACGAGGAGTGGCTCCGCCACCCGCTGGCCTACGTGGTCGCTCTCGAACCGGTCGTCATGACGGCCGTGACGTTCGGGAGGCCGGACCTGGTCCGCGAATCGGTCGGCCTCACGACCGTCGGCTCCTCCCGGATCATCGCCGAGACGATGGGGCCGGCCTACTTCCTGCACATCCTGCTTTCGTACTCGGCCGTCGCCGTGGCCGGCGCCCTGCTTCTGCGGGTCATCCTCTTCGCCGACGGACTCTACCGGGCACAGAGCACCGCCCTGCTCGTGGCGATGTTCGTCCCCCTGATCGGAAACGTCCTCTACACCTTCGATTTGTTCCCGTCGGGCATCGACCCGACGAACATCGGGTTCCTGTTTTCCGGCGTCATCGTCGCCGGGACGATCCTCCGGCGGCAGTTGCTCGATGTCGTCCCCGTCGCCCGGGAGATCGCGCGGGACGAAATCCTCGAGAGCATGGACGACAAGGTGATCGTCCTCGACGACCGCGACAACGTCGCCGATCTCAACGCGGCCGCGGTCGAACTCCTCGACTGTCACAAGGACGAGGCGATCGGCCAGCACATCGATGACCTCTTCCCCGAGGTCGGTTCCCTCGTCGACGACGGCGAAAAGCGGCTCCAGGCCGAGTTCTCCCTGGAACGAAGCGGTGCGCGTCGCTACTACGACGTCCGGGTGACGCCGCTTCATCGGGCACGCGGTGTCGTCACCGGCCACCTCGTCAGTCTGCGCGACGTGACCGAGAAACGCCAGCAGCGCCAGCGTCTCGACGTGCTCAATCGGCTGTTGCGACACAACCTCCGGAACGACCTCAACGTCATCGCGGGCAACGCCGAACTCGTCGAGCTAGAACTCGACGACGGCGGGCTCGTCGACCGGCTCGAACGGATCGAGCGGACGGCTCACGAGATGTCCACCCGGTCGGACAAGATCGGCCGCGTCGCGCGCCTCCTCGACGACGAGGACGGCCGCTGGGTCGATATCTCGGGCCTCGTCGCACAGGAGGTCGTCGACGCCCGCGAGCACTTCCCCGCCGCGACCTTCGAGACCGACATCCAGCCGGACCTCCGAGCCGCCGCAGGCCAGTCGGTCGGCGTCGCCGTCGGCGAACTGGTCGCCAACGCTGTCCAGCACAACGACGGCGAGGCCGTCGTTACCGTCACGGTGACCGAAGACGACGGGGCCGTCCTCGTCGAGGTGGCCGACAACGGCCCCGGCATCCACGAACAGGAGCTCGAAGTCCTGAACCAGGGGAAAGAGACCGCCCTCCAGCACGGCAGCGGCGTCGGCCTCTGGGTCGTCAACTGGATCGTCGGCCAGTTCGGCGGCCGGCTCACGTTCGACACCGACGGCGATGGCTGTACCGCGCGCCTGCGACTGCCGATACCCGACGATGCCCCCGCCGAGCCAGAACCGAGCCCGGCCGACTGACGGTCCGCCGTCACCGGTCCCGGCGCTCGCCAGCGTCGGCGGCACTTCCGTCGCTGCCCCCCCGGGACGTCCCGGCCACGGTCGATACCCGCCCGGCTACCCGTCGGCGCGATCCGGCCCCGGCGCACCGCCCCTGTTCCGGATCGCCGTCACGTAGAAGACCGTCCCGACGACGGCGCTCGTCGCGGCACCGACGGCGATGGCAGTCGGGGAGAGGCCGCCACGCTTGAGCGCGACGGCGACGAACCCGGCCATGCCGATCCCCGGTGGAATCGAGAACACGAACAGCCACAGCCACCGTTCGCGGGCGCTCGTCTCGGTCACGGCTTGCCGATTGTGACCCGGTGACATAGCTCTGTCCGTCGCCGGGGGCAGTCGGCCAGCGACACGCCCACGCCGTCGCTACCACTCGATGACCTGTTTGTCCCGCCAGAACTCCCCGCCGGGTCCCCCGGGCTTGAACCGGGCGAGCCAGACCGGCGTTTCGGCGGCCTCCCCGGCGCTCCGCTCGGCGTCGGGACCACCCATCTCCGTCCGTGCCCACCCCGGACAGACCGCGTTGGCGATGATCCCCTGGTCGCCGTACTCCGCGTCGAGGTAGGCCGTCAGGGCGTTCAGCCCCGACTTGGAGACG
Organism: Halorientalis marina; assembly: GCF_023028345.1. Taxonomy (GTDB): domain Archaea; phylum Halobacteriota; class Halobacteria; order Halobacteriales; family Haloarculaceae; genus Halorientalis; species Halorientalis marina. The sequence goes on from NZ_CP095487.1 coordinate 2,912,360, forward strand.
CGGTAGGCCGGCATCCCGCGTCCCATCTCGCCGGTCAGCGACGACAGCCCCGAGGAGACGTTGACGATGCGGCTCCCGTCCCGCAACAGCAGGAGCGGCAGGGCGTACTTCGAGAGCAACATCGGCCCGCGGAGGTTCACCGCCATCGTCCGGTCGATCTCGGCGGTTCCCATATCTTCGAGGGCGACGCGGTTGTCCATCACGCCCGCGTTGTTGACGAGAACGTCGATCCGCCCCTTCTCGTCGTCGATGCGGTCGACCGCGTCGACGATGTCGTCCTCGTCGGTGACGTCCAGTTCGAGCGGGCGGAGACCGGCCGCGACGGTCTCGTCGGCCCGCTTCCCGGCGTAGACCGTCGCGCCGAGATCGGCGAGCCGTGCCGCGACGCGCTCGCCGATGCCGCGGTTGGCACCGGTCACGAGTGCCACCTGGCCCCCGAGGGAACTGTACGTCTCGATCTCCATACGAAACGCTCCAGTCGGGGTGACAAAAAGCCGACCCGCCAGTTACCACGGCTGAAAACCGGACGGGCGCCGACCCGCGACCGGGGTCAGTCCCGGTCCTCGACGTCGCGGCGCATCGCGATCTCGAACCAGGGACAGAGGCGGAGCTGGCGGTACCACCGCGGGTGTTCGTGGAGCCGGTCGTAGGGGACCCACATCAGGCCGCCGACCTCCTCGGGGTCGGGGTCGAGCGACCGGTCGGTGAGCGTCGCCTGCAGGACGGCACAGACCTCGTACTCCAGGCCCTCGTTCATGTAGTAGCGTTTGTACTCGAAGCGGTCGGTCACCCGGAGGTCCTCGTACTGGTCGGGCGTGACGCCCAGTTCCTCGTCGAGGCGCTGGCGGGTGGCGTCGGTCTGGGACTGGCCCTGCACGGGGTGGGACGCGACGGTACCGTCCCAGTAGGTGTCCCAGAGGCGCTTGTCCGGGCTGCGCTGGGCGAGGAGGATGTTGTCGTCCTCGTCGAAGAGCAGGGCGGTGAACGCGCGGTGGCGGATGCCGTCGCCGGTGTGGGCCGCCAGCCGGTTCGCCGTGCCCTGTTCGTTGTCGTCGGCGTCGACCACGACCACGTCCTCGCCCGCGTTCTCGTGGTCGAGGCCGTCGTCGCCCACCTGTCCCGAGTCGTCCGTAGTCATGACTCACCCATCGGCAGAGGGGTTCAACTAACTTTCGAGGTCGACTCGCCCACGCGAGCGGTGCTCTCGCTAACCCCGGCCGTTCGTCCAGAATCAGCCTTCGTCACATCCTGTGAAGCGGCTGCGGTTCGCAGGGCTCACCCCAGCCGCTCGTCCAGAATGAGACGAGTCTTCGTGTTCACGACCTCGTCGAGTTCCCGGGCCCGCGTGATGAGTTCGTTGACGCGCTCGGTGTCGGCGGCGTCGACGACGAGTACGATGTCCTCGTCGCCGGAGACCTGCCAGACGAAATCGACCTCCTTCCACTCGATGATGCGGTCGGCCACGGCCGCCGTGTCCACGTTCACGTCGACGCTGAGTTCGATCATCGACTTGACGTTGCCCGTCGACGTCGACACGGTGAACCGCTCGATGATCCCCTCCTCGACCAGCCGTTCGACGCGGTTGCGGACCGTCCCCTCCGAAGTCCCGACCCGGTCCGCTATCTCCGTGTACGGCGTCCGCGCGTCGCGGCGCAGGATGCTCAGTATCTCCCGGTCCAGCTCGTCCATTGAGGTGTGTTCCTTCTCACCCACCTCACTTGAGGATTGCGAAATTCGTAACTCAGTTTCGAAAGCAACACTTATGAACGGCGACCGGTACGTATCTCGTAATGTCGGACGCCTACATCGCCGTGGAGGGCGGCCGCGTCGTCGAGGCGCGCGCCCGCGCTCCCGGGACGACCCGCGGGGAACTGGTATTCACGACTGCGTACACCGGCTACGAAGAGAGTCTGACGGACCCCTCCTACGAGGAGCAGATTCTGACGTTCTCGTACCCGCTGATCGGCAACTACGGCGTCCGAGAGGAGCGCTTCGAGTCCGACCACGTCCAGCCTAACGGCGTCGTCTCCCGCGAACTCACCGACGACGTGGCCGAGTGGCTCGAAAGCGAGGGCGTCCCCGCCGTCGACCACCTCGACACGCGCGACCTCGTCACCTCCATCCGCGACGAGGGGGCGAAAAAGTGCGGCATCGCCGCCGGCCCCGACGCCACCGAGGAGGACGCGCTGGCCGAACTCGAGAAGTGCGAGCACATGAGCGACCACACGGATATCGGCGCGCAGGTCAGCGTCGGCGAGCAGGTCACCTACAACGAGGACGGCGACGGCGCTTCCGTCGCCCTCGTCGACTGCGGCGCCAAGGGCTCGATCATCGACTCCCTGCTTGAGCGCGACGCCGTCGTCACCGTCCTCCCCTACGACGCCACCGAGGACGACGTGGCCGCCGTCGACCCCGACCTGCTGTTCGTCTCCAACGGCCCCGGCGACCCCGAGAACTTCGAGCGCGCCGAGTCGCTGGTCGACGCCTACGTCGGCGAGACGCCCATCGCGGGCATCTGTCTCGGCCAGCAGGTCGTCGCCAACGCCCTCGGTGGCTCCACCGAGAAGATGGAGTTCGGCCACCGCGGCGTGAACCAGCCCGTCCGCGACCTCCGGACCGACCGCGTGGTCATGACCACCCAGAACCACGGCTACTCCGTCGCCGAACCCGGCGACCTCGAAGTCACGCAGGTCAACGTCAACGACGACACCCCCGAGGGCCTGGAGAACGACGACCTCGACGTCATCACGCGCCAGTACCACCCCGAGGCCAACCCCGGCCCGCACGACTCGCTCGACTTCTTCGACGACGTGCTGGCGATGACCCAGTAGTACCGTTTTCCGACTCGGGTGTCCCCGGCCGACGCCGTCGGCCTGCAGGAACCGGACTCCGCTCACGGGCGCTACGCGCCCGGTATGCACACGAGTGACTGTACGGGACGAGCGTGCGCTCGTCAGCGTTGCTCTGACGGAGAACCGCCTCACTCGCCCCCCTCGTTCGGCGGACGCTGGTGCTCAGTTCAGAGGAAAACTTTAGCACTGACCCAGCGACTGCCATTCTCCCGACGCGGGGTGATGCTTACAGAGACAGTATGAGCGTGAGTAGCCAACTGCTTCCGACAAGGGGCGGGGCTGCGGTCGTAGACGTGGTCGGTTCAGTCGGGGGATTCCGGAAGAGTATTTCATACAAGAAAAGCGTCGCTACCAGACTCCCACCAGCGAGCCCCTGATGAATCTCGATCAGGGGGTGAACACTCGCTGCTACACCAGCGAGCATCACCGCAGCGATCGCTATCAGCATCCGGTCGTAGTAATCGAACATCTTTATTCGATAGTTTGACAGACACGAGCAAATGCTGCCCGCTGGTTCCCGCTCACTGAGAATGCGGGACAGGGGCCGTCGTCACCGATCTGCGCTGTGCTCTATTCGCGCTTTGCATACAGCACGCCGTTCTTGATAGGAGAACGCGTCCACAGTGTTTTGCTATGACCAGGGAAGACAAGTGTATCCACGCACTGCGAGAAACTGCACAGATACTTGGAAAGTCACCAACGAAGGCAGAATACGAGGAGGTCGGATTGCAACCTGCTCCAGGGAAAATCCCCCGTAACACGGAGGGATGGAACGCTGCGAAGGAAGCGGCAAGTCTCGATACCTTTGAACAGAGGAACGGGCCAGGGCCAGATCCGAAACCGAAGCCCGATGACGTTGAATTGCCGGACAGGGAAAGCTGGGACTCACTCAGTGCGTATCAACGATGGTACTACAGGAATCGGGAACAAGCAATCGCAAGTCGTGAGCGACGCCGGCAACAGCGGAAAGGATGGTTCTACGAATACAAGCGCGACGAGTGTGGCTGCGCCGAGTGCGGTGAAACTCATCCTGCGGCACTTGACTTCCATCACACTGACCGTGAGCGAAAAGGCGGAAACATATCACAGCTTGTCGCTCGTGGGCGATCAAAGAACAGATCAAATCGGAGATGGACAAGTGTGTAGTGCTCTGTGCAAACTGCCATCGGAAGGAATATTACGAGGTTCCTGCGTGAGTAACGGACTCCTCTACATCGAACTAAGCTCTCGGAAAGCTTCCGAGTTGGACCAGTCACGACCTCTCACTCTCGCGTTTACATCGAGTGGGTTGTTGACGTACCCGACGATCAATTCAGTCCGCAACACTCATTACTTACAACGGTTTACCTGAGGGTGCACGATAGTCACACGCCGTGGCTATAATCCAAAGTCCATTGGGGTAGCTGGCCAATCCTGTCAGCTTCTGGGGCTGACGACCCTGGTTCGAATCCAGGATGGACTACTTCCTTCCGAATCAACGACCTTTAGTCGCTGTGATAGCGGTTCTCAATGAAGCCGCGTATGAGACCGATATAACAAATTAATTATATTAGGTGTTAGTGAATGCCTCAAGACTGCCGTAGTATAACAAACCTATTTTGACTATCTTCCTCGCACGCTGTGTGTCCTGCCAGCCCACGCCCACCGCCCCACCCTCCGCTCCCGACCTCCCTGCGGTCGGTCGGCAGCCACGACCTCCTGATATTTAAAAACGAAGACGGGACCAGCCAGACCCATGACAGCATTAGGAGATCTCGAACGGGACGATGTGGCGTCATTCACGTTCACCACCGATCCCAACGGCTCGCTCGCACTCGAAACGGCGGCCGACGACTGCACGGTACTAGTCAAGTCGGACGTACATGACCTTCCCGAGGCGACGCCGGTCAGCGTCACGGCGCGCGTCGAGAAGGTGATCCGGGCCGACGGTGCAGTCGACTATCTGGTGCTTGACGTTCGGGAGGTCCGTGACGAAGCATTCGACGAACCGGACACCGAAGGGACGACGGGCGGGCCACCCGACTCACTCGATGCCATCGCAGAGGATCTCGTGGGCGAAGTCCGCGTGCGGCGCCGTGAACGGGACGAACGATCGGCTGTGGTCACCGACGCCGCGGGCGAGCGGGATCGGGCCGATGCGACGCGGAGTCCGGAGCGAGAGCGAGAGATCAGAGCGGACGCCAAGGATTCGACATAAACACCGTCGAGATCAGGCTTATGTCCACTCGAGCGATTCGTTGTGCCACTGGAGGTAGTCGGGATCGACCAACTGCTCGGAGAGCGACAGCGACTCGCCGGCCTGATGAAGAAGCGTCTGTTGGAGGACGCGACTCTCGGTTTCGAAGGCAGGGCTCACGCGCAGGTGGAACTCCTCGTCGATGGTGAACAGACCACGGTCGAACGCCGCGTGGTGTGTCTTCCCGAGCGGGAGGACGTTCGCCGGATCGGCCCGGCAATCGGGGTACTCGCTCCAGGGGAGGACGTGCGCAACGGCGAGCAGTTGTGGATGATCGACACCGGAGACGGGACAGGTCGCGTCGTGGCGCCCGAGGACCGTCGCGCGAAACTCGGGATCGACGGCTCTCGCCTGTACCGTCGTCTCGTAGGTACGGGCCTCTGCCCCAGCACAGCCCTCTCCCGCTTGCTCCGTCCCAGCCCACGTTTCGACTGCGTCGTCGACGAAGTCGACACCGGCTTCCGAGAGTCGGTACAGGTCGCCGTCTCTCTCGGCGAGTCCGAGACTCCGCACCCAGTTGGCTCGCTGCTTCGCCATGTCGGTGTTTGCTGGCTTCCAGCCGAGTTGTGGGTGCGCGTCGAGTTGCTGGCGACTGATCTCCGCGATAGTCATCGGCCCGGCTGCGAGCGTATATAGGAGACTCCGGAGGCCAACGTTCCGTCGGCACATGATCTCGGTGAGCGTCTCTGTCGACTGATCGGCGAGGTAACACTCCCCTTCGGGACCCCGTGTCTATGCGTACCACACCTCGGACAGATTTAATACAATTGCCACGTTGAGATAGAATCGAAGTCTTCGACACAACACAGTTCGAGGAGATTCAGTATGACGACAGCTCGCCACATCCCACGGCACGCTCGCTTGTCCAGAGCCGTGGGTCGCATCTTCGGCGAGCCCCTACGCGAACAGCGTGGGGACAAATCCGATCCGGAACGCTGGAATCGGGAATACGCCAGTTGCGATGGCGTGCTCCAATCCGGCGCTGTCCGGGCATTCGTGCCCGCATAACCCGGCCCCAATGCGGACTACCCGCCCGGGGCTGGGGAACACGGGCCTGCCGCCTGCACGCCTCCAGTGCCTGGTTTCGCCGGAAACGGCTGAGACCGGGTGAGTGCTGCTCGCGGCATTTCGGTTCCAGTTCACAACACGTAGTGTGAGCGAGTGGCCCCGTCTGCGCTGAGCGGACGGCGAGCCACTGGTACGCAACTGCCAGTCTACGGAGAGCCGCGGCGCTGTAAAGCCCCGGAGTCCCCGTTGGCGAGGGATGCCGGCCTTTGGAGCCGGAGTTCGGCGGTTCGATTCCGTCCGGGGCTACCTGCCGCGGATGCCGACGTGGTGTAGCTCGGCGTAGCATGCGGCCCTGTCACGGCCGTGACCCGGGTTCAAATCCCGGCGTCGGCGTTTGCGAGGTCCGTCACATGACCTCGATGGCAAGCGGGGAACGCGAGTGATCCGCGAGCCGAGTGGGATATCCATCGAGGGAGGCAGCCACCGTCCACGTGTGAATCGTGGATGGCAGGCTGGGCCCGGAAGGGTCTGCAACCGCCATGGTCCGATGGACATTCCAGGGTGGCCCGAAGTACGCCCCCCACGACGGTGGGCAGCAGCTGTGCTGTCGTCCGCCGTCGTGCAGTCGTATCGACACACAACCAATCTGAGTGAGTCTCCCTGTGGTCCAGCGGTAACGACGCCTCCCTGTAGAGGAAGAGACGCATGTTCGGGCTCCGGAAGGCCCGTCTTCCGGCCCTCGCGAAGTCTTCGACTTCGATCAGTCCTGCCCGTCCCGCGGGCAGTGACCTGCTCGCCGAGGCCAGATAGCTCCAGTGGAGTAGCCTGGACAAACTCACGACCCTCTCGAGGTCGAGCCCCCGGTTCGAATCCGGGCTGGAGCATGCGGACTGGGGTAACCTGGCGATCCCGCGGGGCCCATATCCCCGAAATCCAGGTTCGAATCCTGGGTCCGCAATGGCGGATGGTCGAGTGGCGAGACGCGCCGTTGACATCGGCGAGGTCGCAGGTTCGAGTCCTGCTCCGCCAATCAGGAGGTGCAGAACATGGGACTGTACGACACCGTCGAACTCTACACCGACGTCAAGCTTCCCGACTACCCGAGCGTTGCGCCCCCGGCTGACGAGGTGAACTGGCAAACGAAAGGCATCGACCGTCCCTGCATGGGGACCTATCGAATCACTGCCGATGGCCAACTCGTCGAAGAAGAGTGGCACTGCGAGGACGTGCCACCCGAAGAGCGGCCGTATGCGAGCCGAGAAGACGTGGACGAGGACGGTTTTCGTTACTACTGCGGCAGCCGGGAGCGTGTTCACGATGGTTGGACAGAGCGCGACGACTACCACGGCCGCTTCCAGATCAAAAAGTACGTGGAAGCGATCGACACCGTCGTCACCTACCAGGTGACGTTCACGCACGGCCAACTCGACGGCTTCGAGCGTGTTCGCTGACCCCACCTCACTCTCGGACCTGTACCTCCGGTGGCTAGAGTGGTCCACCGATAACGGACTGGTCGGCGGCTCGAAGTCACGACGGGACTTCGAACCCTGGAAGACGAGCAGTAGCGAGTCTTCCTCCGGCTCGAGTCCTCGTACGTCCATCGGCAGCGGGGTAGAGGCCTTCGGTGCCGCAATGCGGGCCGGACGCCGCGACCAGGTTGCGGCACTCGACTTTTAATCGAGACGCAGCGCGGGTTCGAATCCCGCCCGGCCCTCTCTCGTGCCTGGGAGTCCCCCGTGGTGGGGGAACCGGACTGTTACTCCGGTCGTGAGAGGTTCGAGTCCTCTTCCAGGCGCTGGGGACGCGTTGTCCAGCGCATACTGGCTCTCGCGGACCCTCGGAGCAACCAGCAGAGACTTCGAATCGCACCTCGCGCATTCGAGCGCGGTTCGCAGCACCGGGCTGCGGCGCTCACTGGAGGTGACACTAATGGCACTCACAGACGAGACGGAATCGACGACGACCACGACGGCCGTCCTGACCGTCCGGATTCCGGACGCCGCGGGGGCCGACCTCGCGACCGACGCCCAGCGGCGGCTCCGTCGCGTGGAGGGTGTCGATACGGCGACCGTCGACGGGCTTCGCGGCCTCGAACCGCGGGTGAGCGCGACGCTCGTGACGGTCGCCGTCACCATCGAGAGCGCCGTGGCTGTCGACGAGCTGCGGGACCGGTTCGTGGCGACCGTCTCGGTCGAGTCGGTCGACCGACTGGCGCCAGCCGACTCCTGAGAGTGGGACGAGATGAGAGCGACAGAAAGCACCTATTATCGCCTTCTGTACCGGACGGCAATACACTGGCACCACTGGTCGAGAAGCCACGCCGCCGGTGAGCGGTTCGTGCGACCGCCTTCCCGGGCCGTAGCGGGCTGCACACACGGTGGCGTGACACGATAGCCATGGACGACACAGAACTGCTTCGACGGGAACTCCGTGCCGCACGCGAGGAACTGATTCGCAAGCGATCACGGTGCTCTGGTGGCCCTGACGAGTCGACGAGTCGTCTGCCGCTCATGCCGGATCGCGAAGAAGCGTTCCTCCGACTCGCGCTGATGAGCGTCGAGGAACTCGAAGCACACGTCGACCGACTCGAACGCGATCTCGCGGACCTGGAACAGGGTATCGACGCACCGGACGAGTGACGCAGGGACGACGCCCTCAGGGGATCGATTCGACGGCAGTTACCAGATCATCCTGCTCGGTCCACGTGATGACGCGGTCACCAGCGGCCGCTTCGAGTGCCGCCAGATGCGAGGCGGCCATCCCATTGTCGTAGTGTTCGCGCATCTTTTCGGTACTCCCGTAGACCCGTTTGAGCAGCCAGAGAATGTCCCTGACGTGGGACTGGTGATGATACAGAAAGCCGAGTTCCCACACGTGTCCGCCGCTGAAGTCCTCGAGCACGCCCACGACGTGTGAGGATACCTCCGAGAGGATGTCGAAGGCGGGCGCCCACAGGTCGAGTTCGTCACTGGTGAACCCGAAGTCCTCGAGTCGGAACGCGACCGCTCGCGTCCGGCTATCGAGTCGATCACACACGAGTTGTCGCCGTTCGCCGGGCCCATCCCCACCGCCGCGTCCGATCACAAGGTACCGGCGGTCCGCCCGCCTGATATCATCGAACAGCTCGCCGTGGAGGCCGTTTTTCAGCCGTTCGTGCTGTTCGGGTGTCGGGTGGAGCTGCGTTTCGTCGTACAGTTCCGCAGCGTCGATCCCGTCGATGTACGACTCGTCACTGGACGTATCCTCCGGCTCCGGGTCCTCGGCCATCCTGTCTGCCGAATCATCCGTGGTACTCATATAGCTACTGCTTAACGGATTACTTTGAGCTTCGAAGAGACTAACAGTCAATTCTAACAACCAAGTGTTTATCGTGGTGTGTCTCGTAACCGTAGCTATGCACCCGGACACGGCGCCTACGAATGAGACGGGTGAAGGGAATGCGGAGGCCGCGTTCGACACCTGGCGAGCCCTCCAGAAGGCGACCGACAGGACACGGGCGAACCTCATTGCCGACATCGTGGGCCACCCAAAGGGCGCCCCGAGCGTGAAAGAACTAGATTACATGAACCCCAGTCTCGAAGCAGACGCGATTCGGCGGCATCTGCGCATTCTTCAGGACGTGGGCGTCGTCGAAGAACTAGTGATCGAACCCGGCAATCGCGTCCGGGGCTTCCCCTACAAGTTCTACCGGATCACCGACCAGGCACGCTCGTTGTTCGATCGGAACGACCTATTCCCCGAGGCGGCCTGGCAACGCCAGTACGAGCGCGTCCAGAAGACCGGCGAAATCGAGGAGATCGAAGCGATGCCACGACCGAGCGTGAACGAAGCTTCGTCCTCTTGAGCCGAAAAATCATGTACTGGCGCTTGTACCACTGAGTGCTACTCTCCGCCGAGTTTCTCGTACAACCGTTTTCGGACACTGACGTCCTCGTCCGCGAGTTCGTGACAGACCTGCCGGAGCGTCGCCGGCGACGCCGTCGCGAGCAGTTCCTCCAGTGACTGGTCACCGCCCGTGACCGGGACATCACCGCTCGCTAGAACGGCAGCCACGATGTGTTTGCAGGGGACTGTGTCGTCGGGACAGTCACACTGCCCCTCGGTGTAGTTTCCACCGGCGAATGTCACGCGAACCTCGTACGGACGGCTGCCCTGTACGGTGGCTTCGAGTTGGTCGTCAACGCGTTCGATATCCGTGACGGCACCACGTTCGTAGTAGCGTTCGCCGCGCTCGAACCGTCCGGGGTCGGTCACGCGACGAATGGACTCCACGTCGACTGACTGATTGGGTGCTTGGGTCCGGAGCCGGGGGAACGCGTCCACGACGGGGTCGTCACCGGGAATCGACGGATCGGCTGCGCGTCGGTGAATCGCGCCCTGTTGGGGCCAGCCCAACGGGATCCAGTACGCCGGGTCGCTCACGACCTCTCTGCACTCCTCGATGACGCCGGTGCTGTCGTTCGTCCCGAGCCCCTCGATAGTCACCGTCCGTGGCGTCCGGCCGACCGAGAGCGTGACGTCAGTCTGGTGGCTGTCATCGTCGGCAACCTGTGCGGCGTAGCGCTCTCTGATCGCACCGAGTGCGTCGAGACCACCGGCCGAGAAGCCGTGGCCTGTGCGTTCGAGTTCGCACACCACATCGGCGTACTTGCTCTTCTCGCGATATTTGATGAGCGGGCGATTGCTCCCGACAAGTTCGGTCGGGTCGTACTCCGGCAGTGTCGTTCCGAAGAGGATCGGGGTGACCGGATCGCTCGGCGTCTCGGGAAGGCGGTCGCGCTTCGGTTGGCTGTCATCGTCCGGTTCGCCGAGCGGAGACTCGAACAGGCGACCACAGGCCGGGCACACCTCGGCTCCGAGAGCATCACTTGCCCACGTCGTCAGTTCGTGGGCGCGACACCAGTCACAGGCCCGCCGGTCGTCGTGGTCGGTGACCGTCCATTCGACCGCGCGAGTGGGGGTGACCTGTTTGAGATTGCTGATGACGGCAGCGCGGCGCTGCATATGCTCTTCGAGGCGTGTCCGACACGAATTGCAGCAGTCGACATCGCTTTCACGGACGGTCTGTGGGAAGACGAGTCGCTGGTTACCAGTCGTCCCTCCCCGAAACCCGCGTTCGGTCAGTGCATCAGCAACGGCGTCGACATCGTCTGGTTCGGACGGCGGCTCGTATGCAACGATATCCGTGGCTGTGACCGTCTCGTCGGGCTTGGTGTCCGCCTCGGTGAACGACCGGCCGTAGCGACAGCCGTCGGGACCGACGACGTGCCACTTTCCCGTCCCGGTGCGAGCGAAGGTTGGCACGATTTTGGTGGTGATGATGCGGACGAGGCTAATAAATACGCGGCCGCAAACGGCGGGACAATTCTGGTACGGGAGAGATGTGTGGTAGCATACCTCAAAATCATTCTTTTATCGACCGACCCGATACCCGACGACGCTGAACAGTTCGATCCACCCGGAGTGGTCGAAGTCACCGACAGCGAGCAGAAGGCCACGAATGACACATGAAGGTCTATCCGAAAGTTCCGCGCTACGACCATCCAGTCGTGCCACCAGAGTTCTTCGAGGCCGAGGACCTCACCATCGTCGAGAAGTTCGACGGGAGCGGGTTCCGGTTCACACTGTACGACGACCGCTACGTCTCGGCCTATCCGGAGCAGGTCATTGACGCTGCCGATGGAGATGGCAGTCTCGTCTTTGGGACACGCAGGGCCATCCGGGGGAACCACCGCGACTCCCTGGAGGATATCGACGGCGCACTCCACCGCGCGGTCCGGTGTCTCCGTGACGGTATCGCGACGGAGCGTCTCCGTAATCTCCACAACGAGTACGACTGTCCGCTGGTAATCTACGCCGAGAACCTCGTCTACTCGACGCTAGATTACGGGTACACTGAACGAGCACTACCCGCGCTCGTGGGGTTCGATGTCCTCCCGTATGCCAACATCGAGACGATGACGCCATCTGATAATCCATACGAGGAGACCTTCGAGGGGTTTCTCGAAACCGAAACCGCATGGGAGGTGTTCGACCAGATTCGCCGCGCTGATGCACTGACAGAGTCATCATTCGTTCCAACGACGGTTCTCGACCGCCCTGACAGTACCTTCGATCCGGAGACCTACTCGTTCCCGGCGTCGTCGCTGGCCGCAGATGTCCAGGTTGAAGGCGTGGTCGTCCGCAGCGACGAACGGGCGCGGCGTGTGAAACTCGTCCGTGAGACATTCAAGGAGCTGAACCGTGAGCAGTTCGGCCAGCGACCGGAGGACGCCGAATCGGGCGCAGAGTACGTCGTCGCGACCTACTGTACGCCAGCGCGCATCCGCAAGCAGGTCCGCAAACTGGTCGTCGAAGAGGGGCGGGAGTTCGGTCTCCACCTGAACGATGACCTCCACGAGAATGTCGTCGAAGATATCTGGGCCGAGAACTGGCCAGAACTGATGGACCTCGACGTGTCGTTTACGCCTGCCGAAATGTATCCGCTGGTCGCGAAACGGTGTATCACCGAACTGCGGAAGATGGAGACGAACGCCGAGCTGAACGACACAGACCCGACCGAAATCTGGCAGCACCTGTCTTGATCGTCTGTAGCAGTGGTGGCTCACACACCATCGCTAGCCTCTGGCCTTGAGGTTGTGGACGACGTCCAGCCAGTCACGAACCTCGGCTGTCGGTTCGATCGCCGCCACGATCGCCTCGGCGGACTTGTACGCCATCGGCGCTTCGTCGATGACCGACTCGACGACCGATTCGGAGTAGACGCCCTCCATAGCCGCCTCGAACGCCTCGAGTGAGCCCGTTTCGTGTGCCTCGCGCCGACTCATCACCCGGCCGGCACCGTGGGGTGCCGTCCGGTGGAACGCGTCGTTGCCCTTGCCGGTGGCCAGGATCGATCCCTCGGCCATATTAAATGGGACGACGAGACGCTGGCCCTCGCGAGCGGGCGTCGCCCCCTTTCGGATGGTCAGGTCTCGGAAGTCGATGTAGTTGTGGATCGACTGGAACCGCTCGACCGGATCGACGCCGAGGGCGTCACAGATGGCGTCGCTCATCAACTCGCGATTCCAGCGGGCGTACTGCTGGGCGAACAGCATGTCGACGTAGTAGCCGTGGGCTTCGCGTCCCGCCAGCCAGTCGAGCGCGTCAGTGCGGTCGCCAAGCGCGTCCTGTGGGCGGGCGAGTTGCTCGAAGACGGCGTCGATCCCTTCGCCGTCGAAGTCCCGTCGAATCGCGTCCTTTCGCAGGTGGGACTCGCCTTTGCCGCCGGTCACCCAGGCGTACAGGTCCGCGTCGCTGACCGCATCGGGATCGAACTTCAGGTACTCGGTATACTCGTCAGGAATCGCGTCCCTGAGGGCATCCGCCTGGCGATACTGGGTGGCCCTGTGTTGCCAGTACTCGGCGACTGATTTGCCGAGATACCGGGACCCGCTGTGGATCACCAGCCAGTAGTCGCCCCGCTCGCGGGCCCGTGCGAACTCGACGAAGTGATTGCCACCGCCGAGCGTGCCCGCACTCCGGATGACGTGGCCCATCCCCTGGCGTTGGCGCGAGAGGACGCGCCGACACAGCGACTCGAAGTACTCGCCGTCGTAGCCATCGAAGTCGAATTCGAGCGGGTCGATGGGCTGGCCGAAGCGCTCCTCGTACGCCTGCGCGAAGCGCTCGAACACCCGATTTGCGCGGGCGAACGGAAACTCGTCGACGAGATGGGGCGCGTCGTCGTAGTCGTGGACGCGCTGCCCCATCGGGACGGCCTCCCGGACGCGCTGTTCGCGGTCGGGGTCGTCGAGTGGCAGGTCGTCGCCGAGGTTGGTCGCCGCCATCCCACAGCCGACGTCGACACCGACGATGTTCGGCACGACCCGGTCGGGCAACGGCATCGTGAACCCGATCGGTGCCCCGGCGCCCGGGTGCGTGTCGGGCATGATGCGGACGGGTTCGGTGAATGCCGGGTGGTCGATGAGCGCCTGGATCTGCTCCAGACAGTCGTCTTCGACGAGGCTCTCGTCGTCGACGAGGACGCGTGCGGTGGTGTACTCCCCGCGCAATTCGATGGCCATGCGTTTGCGTCCCTGCGTAGGAGGGAGGGGTGTATCAGACTGTTTGTGGTATGGCAACAGTTCTGACGGACCGCTACATGAGATAATTCATCGTATCGGCTCTGAGTACCGATGTCGGCGAATCCCACGACAGGGTATCAGCACTTCCCAGCAAGTATAGCGGGAACCGGACGATTTCTTCAACAAATACCGGTTTGAGTACGACACCGGAGCCGGTAGATGACCCTCACCAGATAGTCACCAGCCAGCGCCACATGCTCTGTAGATGGGTGACTTTGCAGGATGAAATCAGCGCGGGACGTTTTTCACTCCATCTTCGGTCGAGACATCTCTTCAATTTCGCTGATTTCATTGATTTTCTGAATCCGGTCCTCGGGTTCGAATCGAATTTCAGTTGCTCGGCCCTGAACGGGACTGAGCGTCGTCGAGAAAGGCCTGCGTGCGAGCAGCGACTTCGGACCGGAATTCGCTCATATCGACGGACTGGCTCCCATGGTAGAGCTGCTTGTGTTCTTCCCGAATGATGTCTTCGAGGACCTGCTCGTAGAGGGCTTGGAACGTAACCGACCGCCCTCGATCCTCGAACTTGGCCGCGAGCTTCTCGAAGCGGTGCTGTGTGGCGAACTTCTCCGCCAACTCCGTTGCTGACCCGTCGACGGGTACTGTGTCGTCGACCTCTCGAAAGTCCGGATGCAGGAGTTTCGCGCGCTGGTCCTGTTTGTTCCGGATCACGACGCCTTCGGCTGGACCGTCGTGCCACTTGGATTGCGGGATCGCATAGGAGTTAGACATTCCGCGTGGCACCGCCACCACGACTCTCAAGCGTCTCTACGACAGTGGATATATCGGAAAAACACCAGACAGCTACTATCACGCTCTCGACGATCACGAACAAATCCACCGGTACCTCTCCAGTCTCGATCAACTCACCTGTATGTTCGGACATGAGGCCGAACGCAGTGAGCCGGAGGTCTCTGGGACAGAAGCGAGCGATTCGGCAGATGAGCCGACTGACGAAGCGGTCGAAGCAGAGGTAGCAGAGCTGGAAGCAGAGTTGGAGGACGTAGATGATTGACTTCCTCCCACCGCTGAACAGTAGTTGCTGATTCGACCGCGAGAGCTGTTGGAGAGGCGTCGTGTCTTCAGGCTCATTCACGATCGACGTTATCGTCCGAGGAGAGCGGTTGCTGACTGCCGGCCAAGAACCTCCGACGAGGATTGTTCTGGCAGTCTCGCCAGTAGCCAGCGGCGTCCTGACTCGGGCAGACGACCCGAGTCAGCCGCCGAGTGACACGCTATCCGTCCGGAATTGGGCCGAGAAACGCTCGAAACAGGGCGGTCGGGAGGACGGGAGTGCTCCCGACCGCCCGATCCGATGTGAGTAGCAGGTTCGTCCCCACCGACAGATTGTAGAGTGCCACGGCAAACAGAAAGTAGAATAGCCGAACAGAGAACGTCGGTGACGACGTTTTCGCGAGAAATTCCGTGACTTTCCGGTAGGACGTTTCGATGCCCCAGCGACGCCGGTAGGCTTCTGCAAGTGGTTGAGCGACGTCACGCGTGACCTCGCGGTTGGTCACCAGACAGAAGTGGTCAGCATCCCGGGAGCGATGCGGGACGACGACGAGCCGGACTGTCGTCCGGCCCGTCGGTGGATTCGACCGCACCATCTCGTAGTCTGTGACGAATGTGTCGTCGTCGTGGTCGGTGATGAACCGCTGTATTTTCCGTGTCTGTGGCGCACGCATCACAAATTCGACGCCCAGTTCCTCGAGCGTCAACGCGAGATGGACGCGGTAGAAACCCCGATCAAGGTAGACGCGATTGATCTCGACGTACTCCCGCGCCTGGGAGACGAGTTGGCGGAGTGCGTCCGCCAACTCGTCGGTATCATCGCCGTCCAGCGCTACCCAGCCAAGCGTGAATCGGACGCTTGGATCGACGATACAGATGGTGGCGAACTTGTAGGCACAGTCGGTTCCTCGATCGGGATCAGTCCGGGAGACCTGCGGTGTGTCGCTGTCGCCGTAGTACAGCCAGTCGTGAACGTCGATCGCAACGTCGACTGGCTGTGTGAACAGGCGGTTGCGGGCTGCTTCGTCGAGGATAGCCTCGCGGACGCGGTCGAACTGATCTTCGACCGCGTCCGCGTCAAGGCCACGGAGATGGTACAACAGTGCTCTCGCTAGCGGATTCCGTGACTCGGCACCGACGTCGACATCGTCGCCACGAGCGAGTTGGTAAGCTTTCGCGCCAGCGTTGGCAAACTCGTTGTCGAAAGCAATCCGAGCGAGGACTCGCTGGAAGTCCTCGCTCGGATAGGTGCCGTTGTCCGCAACACCGAACTCAAGCTCCGGGAACAGCAGCGATGACGCTGCTCGACTCACCTGTTTCGCCTCGGCTGTCTCGACCATATCGGGACAACGACTGCGACGACAATCGGCTCTCTCCTACTTCAGCAACTACTGTGAAGCCGTGGGCTTTCGCCTCGCACCCGCTGTAAGTTTCCAGCAGGAACGATCAGCTGGGCTCAGGATCCGACAGGCGCACACGACGAACGTCCAGTGATCATCCTGTCCCACGAAAACCATCCGTTCAGTGCCACAGACTGTACCGTGATGTGTGCCGGAACGACAGCCCAGAAGTATGACCACAGAACGCCGGCTCTGGAAGACGAGCACGTGACGGGTATCTCGTTCAGCGAAACGACGTATTTGATGCCGTGGGCATTATATACGATTCCACCGGCTTCACTCGGAACGGGGCGATCAGCAGGTGAGCTCACGGCATCCGGAAAGAAACTCGTCAAGAAGGAGCTTATCAGACTTCTTATGGACTGATTGACGATCGGGTAGTCACTCACAAGTAGCTCAACTGTGAGATCCGCTGACGGTCTTCCTTGAGCTCCGGAGAAGAATCGTTCCAGTGACAACGAGACCCGCACCTCAACCGGCCACTAGCTTTCTATTGCTCGTCGAACGGCCCGCACGCTAACTCAAATTGAGGTGTGTACGGCGACGCTGGCTTCGCCACGGCACGCGTCCCAGTCGTGTGGCCAGGCCAGCACTGTAACTGGATGTTTTTCGCTCCCTGGGGGCCTGCGGAGATCGTCCCCCGCGGGTCCGGCGTGAACTCGTGTTGTGGGTTCGCGTCAGCAGTTGATTCGCGTTCAGGGTGTCCATCTCCGGACGCTCTCAGGAGTTCGATCGACCAATGATTCCAGGTTTGACACGCCCACGAACAGTCGCATCGCTCGGTATCGCACCGCATCATACCGACGAGGATCGGAACCAGACCAACGAGCAAGACTGTGTCCACGAATCGGATCGGGATCAGTCCACGTCGGCACCTACCACAGTCGGTGGTGAGCGGTCGTGAGCGATCCCCACATCGACGCGCCGGTAGCACAGGTCTGTCGGGGCCTGGCGGTCCCGACCAGCGACGATCGGCTGCGAGCAACCTGCGAGAGCTGTGGAACGCCACTCGTCGACGGGTCGCCGGTTCAGGCTGTGATCAGTCGATCCGGGCCGGTCCGCCGAATGCAGGTCCAACGAGTGACCTGCCCCGGCTGTCGCGTGGCCCTGCCCCGGACGCTTGGTGTTGTGGCACTGATTGTCGAGGGGTCACTGGCCGTCCTCCAGCAGGCCAGTCGGCAGGACAGCGAACTGGTACTTGCTGACGTGTCCGTTGAGGAGTGCTCACCGGCCGGGGAAAGTGGGTGGGTCGCCGGCAGCAGCGAACTCTGTCGGTGCGTTGTGAGCGGTGATGACCGACGGTGAGATCGTCGGCACGCCTGTCGGACCGACAGCCAGCGTGCGAAGCATTTCCAACGGCAGTCCTCTCTTTTGGCTCTGTACTTTCTGTGCGTGAAACAGTATAATCCACTTCCTATTGTCCAATAGAGACGACGACCGATTCTGACGCGTCTGCCTGCGGAGCTGAGTCCGAGAACGAGCAGGACACTGCCGATGCCGTGAGGCGGATTGTCGACCTCACAGATTACGCAAATCGGACCTAATTCGATAGTCCGTCGTCGTTCATCCCGTATCGACTCTTCGAGGACGAAAAAAGCGTGAACAGCGTACGAGGGACTCCGTGAAGCCTCCGAAGGAGTTGTGGGCGATCCGCCCGTATACTTGGCCTCCTTGTCCGTCCCTGGGTAGCAGATCTGTCCCTACTCTATCTTTTAGCTGGAAAAGCGGTCATTTCCTTACTGTGCAGCCAACTCTTCTCGGTATATTTCTTCGACTTTTGCGAGCATTTGATCCCGAGTAAAGTGTTGCTCAACCCGCTCACGTGCTCGTTTGGCGTAGCGCTGGCGGCGTTCGTCGTCGTCGAGAAGTGTGGTTATCGCATCCGCCATGGCCGATACGTCGCGTGGTGGGACCGTCAGTCCGGTCTCTCTATCTTGACTCACCCACGGAACGCCCGTCGGAAGCGACGTGTTCACCACCGGTGTTTCTCGGGCCATTGCCTCGAGTTGGACGATTCCGAACGCTTCGCTTGGCTCGATCGAGGGGAGTACGAAAAGGTCGGCGACCCGATATGCGCCCGCGAGCTGTGGCTCTGGGAGGTATCCGAGGAAGCGAACACGATCAGTAACGCCGCGCTCGCGTGCTCGTTGTTCCAGTGCTGTGCGACGCTCACCATCACCGACGACGAGCAACGTGGCCTCGACTTCGGCCATCGCGTCGATCAGATACTCGACGCCCTTGTAGTAGTTCAGTCGCCCGACACAGAGGACAATCGGTCCGTTCGTATCCACGTCCAGTTCCGCGGG
This sequence comes from Halorientalis marina, assembly GCF_023028345.1. GTDB lineage: Archaea > Halobacteriota > Halobacteria > Halobacteriales > Haloarculaceae > Halorientalis > Halorientalis marina. Next base: position 2,931,302 of record NZ_CP095487.1, read on the forward strand.
GTCCTCAGTATCGACCGCGTCGAGATCGACCGAGAGCGGTACGACTTCACATTTTTCTGTGTAGGGCGTGAGCACGTCCGAGTTATCGAGCAGTCGTTGTGACGTGACCGTAATCCGGTCGACGCGGTCAAGAAACCGTTCGAGGAGCGGGCGATACACTCGGAACGCGGTCGCCTGCCGGACGATGTCGCTGTGGTAGGTCGCGACGACCGGTGCCTTCCCGGTTCCGGCAGTCAGTTGTGACACTGTCGAGAGCGGATTCGGGAGATGGTGATGGACGATATCCGCAGCACGGGCCGTTGACCGAAGGTGAACAGGGAAGGTCGGCGCAAGTGGAGCAGACATGACGACGCCGAGGCTCGATGTCTTGGTGACCTCGACGCCGTTATGGTGTTCGTGCCGGCCGAGCCCCCGTGGGCGGGCTGCGAGTACGCGGGAGGTATGGGAGTCAGCGAGCCCTTCGGCAATATCCTGGACGACCTGCTCGACGCCGCCCACTTCTGGATAGTAGAGTTTGTTCACCTGGAGAACGTTCATGTTCGGTCGGAGTATTCGGTGTGCGTGGGTGCTCTCCCGAGAGGCAGAAAACTGGTTCGGTGCGAGTATGTCTTCCGTCTACCCTAGCCGAACAATATATGCCGCTTACCCGATTGGAAGCAACTGAACAGTGGACTTTCCTGATCGAACAGGTCGTTGCGGTCCTCACTTTGGGACCGCCAAGACGCATCCGTCACCCGATAGATGACAGCCGAGACGATCACCGTCGGTCTCGATGCTCGCTTCGTCGACCACCCGGGGATTGGCCGCTACGTCTCGAAGCTCTTGGAGTCGCTCCCGGAGCGAATCCATGTCCTCGCTGTGTGTCTCTCCGACGACCGTGGAGACGTTGTTGATCTGCGGCCGACTGCCGATGTCGCCGTCACGGACGCGAAACCGTTTGGAATCCGCGAACAGATAGCTCTCCCGAGATTGCTCGGACGACACGATATCGACTGTTTTCACGCAACACAGTTCACGATTCCTGTTGCGTGGCGCGGGCCGCTCGTGACGACGATCCACGACTGTGCCTACGACCGATTCCCCGCGGAGTTCGGCGACCGAGGACGAATTGCCAGATACTACCTTCGGACAATGATGCGCCTCGCCGTCGCTCGTTCCGATCGGATCATCACGCCTTCAGAGAGTACGAAGCGAGACGTACAGCGGTTCTACGGTGGTGATGATTCCCTCTTCGAAGTAATTTACCACGGCGTTGATGCGGAGCGGTTTAATCCGGAGGCACCGTCTCCGACGATTGTCGACGGGGAGTATCTCCTCCACGTCGGATCAAACCGGCCGCGGAAGAACATAAACGGATTGTTAGATGGCTATGCCCGCGCCGTCTCGCAGTTGGATGCGCCGCCGAAACTCGTCATGGTTGGCGATCACGAAGACCGGTTCGTTGATCTCACGTCAGCAATTGCACACCGCGGTCTGACGGATTTAGTTATCAGTCCGGGATATGTTGATGATGCTGAACTCGTCAAACTATACGCGAACGCGCTTGCATTCATTTTCCCTTCACATTACGAAGGGTTTGGTTTGCCTGTTCTGGAAGCGATGGCATCGGGTACGCCCATTATCGCTGCGGATGCTGCTTCGCTGCCGGAGATGTGTGGGGAGGCCGCCCGGTACGTTGATTCGAGTAGTTCGGAGGATATTGGCACTGGAATTGTCGGTGTCGTAACTGATGACTCATTTCGCAAACGTCTCCGGAAGAAAGGCCGTGCTCGTGTTCTCGGATTCAATTGGGAGCGAACAGGTCGGATGACTGCTGCCGTATATGAGTCGGTGCGGACAGACGTGAGTCCGGACCGGGCTGCGTGCCAGTAAGACAGCGATAGCATTTAATACAGTCCTGACCACAACTACGCAAGTTGATGTATAACGGACGATCGGTCGCAGTCGCCATGCCGGCCTACAATGAGGAACCAAACATCTGTGATGCAGTTTCGTCGTTTGCTGCCCTTGATACCGTTGACGAGGTAATTGTCGTCGACAATAACTCGACGGATCAGACAGCTCAGATCGCACGACAGAACGGTGCGACGGTGGTCCCCGAACCACGACAGGGGTACGGCTACGCCTGTCGGCGGGGACTTGACGAGGCAACCGATCGAGCCGAACTGGCCGTTCTCGTTGAACCTGACGGAACGTTTATGACGCGAGACGTCCAGAAACTTCTCGTGTACGCAGACGACTGCGATCTCGTTCTAGGCACCCGAACGTCATCGGAATTCATTTGGGACGAAGCGAAAATGGGGCCGTTTCTCAGGTGGGGGAACTGGGGACTGGCGAAGCTCATTGAGGTGCTTTTTAATACGACGAACTTGACTGATGTGGGCTGCACATATCGGCTCATTGATGCCGATTCATACGAAATGATCCGAAATTCGTTGATGGTCGGTGGTTCGCATTTCTCTCCTGAGATGATCGTCCGCGCGTCCCAAAACAATCTTGAGATGATTCAAATACCAGTGAACTATCAACCGCGTCAGGGAGAGTCGAAAATAACCGACAATCGGTGGGCTGCATTCAAACTCGGATTGATAATGACATGGTTCATCCTCCGGGAACGGCTTTCATAATGAGAGCAACAATCCTGAAGCTATTCCTGATAACGATTATAAATGCCGTAGGACAAGTTGCGCTCAAACTCGGGGCAGAAGAATCTATGTTCAATCTCGGGATGCTCCTATCGCCACAGCGCCTCATTCAGGCGCCGTATCTCTTTGTTGGGGGTGGGCTTTACGCGCTGAGCCTGGCCCTATACGTGAACGTACTTTCCGAAACTCCCCTCTCAGTGGCGTATCCGTTTATCGGATTCACGTATGTGATTGTCGTCATCATGAGTGTCGTTGTGCTTGAGGAGACGATAACGACACGGCTTATAATCGGTTCGGTCCTCATCTTTCTCGGCGTGTCGCTCGTTGGTAGCTCACTCAACGCCTGACGAGGTATTCCGCGTGTAGATGTACGCTGTGTACCCCGCCTTGGTGAAGTTCCTTCGTAAGGACCACTCGGTGACGTTGACTCGATGGTCAGAGATCGCAACCGTGCCGGAGGTTGTCGCAGTTATGTTTTCGACGTCAGAAACTCGCGCTTTGGTCACGTATCCGGATCGTGCGAGAGCAGTGTAGGCGGCGATGTTAACATCGCCTCGTTGGACGGCGAAATGACTCTCCGGCTCGCCGATTTCGTCAACGACCTCGGACAGCCCGTTGCTGAATGAAGCCTCATCTTGGAGCGCGTTCGCTCGCTGTGCGAGAAACATGTTCGGTCCCATCGTGGCTGAGACAGTGAGGATTACCAGCAGGATCGCCGCGGGCTGTGCCAGCTTCTGTAGGCCGGCACTCAGATCCTTGTCAGCTGCTTGGACCATCTGGCCGATGACCGCTGCGAATGGGAACCCTACCCACCACAGGTAGTAATCGTGAATGTACACGCCATACGGGAAGAGGACGAGCACGAACAGACCTGCACCGAGCCAGGCTAGCGATAGGGCGTAGGTAGTCGGGATGACTTGGCCGCGACTGGTTTGGAACAGCCAGCCCGTTTTCTGGTATCGAACCACGTAGACGCCTCCCACGAGGAGTACGAGCAGCGAGAGTGTGAAGTACGGCACCCGCGCCGTGAGCAGTTCGTTGATGCGGTTGTACCAGACGGGCTGGAGAAGCAGACCTCCGGAACTGGTGATCATGTACCCGCCGTAACTCCGTGCGCCTTCCATGAGATAATGATAATAGACGTATAGGATTCCTGCTGGAATCAGACCGACGAAGTGTGACAGCCAGAGCGGCCACCGGTCCCGAACCTCGACGGAACGGCCAGTGTGTACAGCTGCAGCCAGGGCGGCCACTTCAGCGCTCAAAAGTGTTACCGTCACGATTCCACCCCAGAAGTGATTCAAAGTCGCGAGCCCCGCACCAATGCCGCTCAGGACTGCCCACCGGTTGCTGGCGGTCCGGTAGAAGTTCACATATCCGATCATACTGACCGCCGCAAAGAGCATCGTAACCGGCGTCGGCATCGCATAGCCGAAGAGGAGCACATACAGCGGCGTGACGACCACGAGTCCGAGCACGACCGCGACGGCCAGCATCGACATTCCGAGTTTTCGGTATACTAGACCGAACAGTATCAGGGATGCGAGACCCACTACCGACAGCACGATCTTCACCGCAGTGAATCCGAAGCCCAGTCCGAACACGGGGCCGAGCAACATTCCATGGAGGTTCGCGCCAGCGAAGCTGTGATGCGGTGCTAACCCCGGAATGCCGGACTGGGCCGTACTGATTGCTACCTGTACCGTGATGAGCTGGACGAGCCGTCGGTACCAGCCGGGGAAGGGACCGAGGAGAATCGGGAGCCGAAGCACGACGTACGGCAGTACTAAGACTCCCCATATGGTGATCGGCGAATCGAGCCTCGTCTTCGTCAGCACTGTCTTAAGGATATCGAAAGGGGTCATGGTAGGTCGGATTCTTCAGATGAGTTCGTTTTGCCAGGTCTCGGGCGTGTTGCCGTTGTTGATCTCCAAATCGATATGATATTCAAACTCCTTCGGACCCCGCTCGTCAATCCACTCTACCATCTCTGCCACTCCTTGGCGGAGCGTGTACTCCGTCTGGTAATCCAGAAGCTGGCGGGCTTTGTCGGCCGAACAGTTCGCCAGTTCGACTTCTTGTGGTCGTTCCTCGACGTAGATCGGATCGAGATCGAAACCGATGTCCGAAGCAATCGTCTCCGCTAGGGTGTTGATTGAGACGAACTCCTTGTCTGGGCCGATATTGACGGCTTCTCCGACCACGTTCTCGTTGAATGCTAACTTCGACAGCGGGCGGACGGCGTCATCGATATAGGTGAAACATCGCTTCTGGGTGCCGTCACCGTAGATGATCGGTTGCTCACCTTGCAACATGCGGTTGATAAAAATAGCGATGACGTTCCGAAACGGGTCGTCGTACCGCTGTCGAGGGCCATATATGTTGTGTGGAACGGCGATGACCGTATCGAAATCGTGAACATCACCCATCAACGTCGTCAGTCGTTCACCCGCGACCTTACTGATACCATATGGGTCCTGTGGGTCGGGCTCCATGTCCTCCCTGAATGGAGTTTTGTTCTCCCCGTAGCGCGACATGCTGGAACAGTAAATGAAGCGCTCGATCCCGGTGTCGGCCGCGGCAGCCAGCGTGGCGGTTGTCGCCTCGTAGATACTGCGATTGATCTCCAGCGGCGAAAAGACGCTCAGCCCCTCGTGCGCCAGTGCAGCAGTGTGATAGACGATATCGGCGCCGTCCATCGCGGTTTTCATTTCGTCGAGGTCGAGGCAATCTATTTCGTGAAATTCCACCTCGGACGGAAGATTGTCAGCATACCCACTGCGAAACGTATCATTTCCGACGACCTCGTGCCCTCGTTCCAAAAACCGGTCAGCGAGATGACTCCCGAGGAAACCAGCAACACCAGTTATGAAAACACGCTTTGCCATACCCCCCTTGGCACGTCCCCACTCAATAAATCTCCCGTTACTACAGTCTCGGAAACCGGGGCGTTGCGCTGGTCCGATGACAGGGGCTGTCCTCTCCGAACCGGCCTTCCACACTCCCTCCAGACCTCACAGGCTTACGAGTGACCGTCTCGTCGGGTGCGAACAATCGAGAGTCGGAACGGGGTCGGTGTTCCGGTGTTTCGACCTCTGCTGGAGGCCTCTCTAAAGTAACTGGGTCTTAACACGACGAGCGGCCTCGTCGGACCAGCGTATTTTATAATCGTCGCCGAATCTAACTCGATAATATCTCCATGCGTCTGGAATCCCTGTCGGAAACGAGAGCGACTCTCATGTCGGCAATCCGACTCGGCCACCCGATCAATCCACAATCCAGACGACTCATTCTCGTCGCCGCGATGGCCGCCGTCCCCGCTTGGCTGTTGTTCTGGGGGCCGTCCTATCTCTCGTGGGGTGACGCTGCGAATCTGCTGTTGAATCGAGCTAGTATGTACGTGGTCCACCCGTCTGGGGGACTCAATCCGCACGGTCATGTCAACTATCCGTATATGCCGATCTACGCGATGGCGAGTGCAGTTCTCTCCATCCCGTTTAGAATCGCGGCGGAAACGATTGGGGCCCCAGCGGTCGCTCAGACGCTCTGGCGAAATTTGGCCGTCGGCCTTTGGGGGTATCTTGGATATCTCGGGTCTGCGTACTGGGGAACCTCGATTTTCAGCGATGAGCGGCGCCAGTACGGCGTGACCATCCTCCTGCTGATCTTCCCGGCGTTCTGGGCCGACCTGCTGCATACCGGTGCGAATGTACTCGTCACGGCGTTGGTGTTGGCGACGATCCTGGCGGCTCGCGAACAGAGGTGGCTCTTGGCTGGACTCGCGCTCGGACTCGCGACGTTCAAATTCACTGCATTGCCCCTCACCGTTGTGCTCTTGGGCTTCGCTGTCGCCACCGATGGCCCTCGGGCGGGGTTATTGGTGTCAATCGGTGGGATCGTGAGTCAGATCCCGAACGTGTTGTACTTCGCTCTCGATTGGAACGCTTTGGTCCTTATTGTGTCGCGACGTGGGGCCTTGAGTTACGCTGCCCACGTGTTTCGCCCTGAGCAGACTTTCCTGCTCCCGTTGCAACTGGTGATGAACGGCGAGTTCTACTCTCACACCGTGTTCCCGTTCGTCGTCCTCACGTTCACCCTCGCCGGAACTGCGATCGCGGTCAAAAGCGATCTCGGACTGATCGCGGGGTTCCCAATCGCGTACTTCAGCACCTCATACATGGTCGCGGCGGAACAGCGGACACTCCCGTTCTACGTCCTGACTGTCCTGCTACTGGCTGGGATAGCACATTGTTCGAACCGGGACTTTACCTGGTCCTACGCGTTCCTGTTTGTCGTCGTCGGGTACTGGGAACTCGTCTTCCTGCTCCGGGTCCACCACAACAAGGCGACGTTCCTGTATAGTGTGCTCTTCGACCGAATCCCCTATCTCCTGCTACTGAATCTCTCCAAGCTCGGCTTCGCAGTGGCGTTCGTCTATGCTATGTGGCAGATCTGGCGTGACGAGTCACTGCCCGGTGGAATGTTTCGGTGACCGCCTGTGAGGGTACCCCGAGGAACAGGTCCGGCGCGGTCACGGTCGTCGGCTGACGCCCCCTGACAGACTCAGTGAGCGACGTTTCGACCCCTACTCCCTGACCGTCGGACACGGGTCCACACTTCGAAGAGCCCCCAGACGAACGTACCACACACGGATATGATCGCGAGCCCGACACCCGTGAGGTCCAACCAGACGGGCGCAAGATACTGGGCGCTGTGGACGAAGTAGGTGGGCAGAGGGACACGCTCGTCCACGTATTGACTCTCGAGGCCGAGCGACTGTGCACTGTTGCCAGACTCGCTTTCGTCCCCCGTCGCTACACGCTCCGCTTCGTACCCTGTCGGGACACGGACTTGCCAGACGACTTCCCCTCGTTCGTCCACCTCGAGCACCCTGTTACCGTTCGTGTCCGTAATTAATGTATTGCCTCCTGGGAGTCTGTCAGCGTCACGTCCCCAGGAGAGTCGTCGATCCTTCCACACCCACGACCGCTCCCAACTTCCGTTGACACGCTGGAATTCGACTATACGATTCGCCCCAGAATCGGCGATCAGAAGCGCGGGCCCGCCATTCTCCTCCGGGATGTAGTCGGGATTATGCTGGCCATGGAGGCGATCGCTCCCCGGCCCACCGAGCGTCCACTCTTCAAGGACGCCCTCATCCGGGCGGATGAAAACGACGACATCGAGGTTCCTGAGGCTCGTCACGATCCGTCCGTCTTCGAGCATTTCGACGTCGTTCAGGTGCGCCCAGTCTCCCGGGTAGTCACCGCCCGTCGAATTGGGGTCGAAGTAGTCACTCGCGTTCCACGTCCAGGTGATTTCGTCGCGCCGGTGGTCGACGACGAATATCCGGTGTTCGCTGATGTCTCCCACGAGCAGGTGGCTCTCGTTGATTCGGTCGACATCGTGCCACCGCGTGTTGGTTGTTCCCTTGGTGACTTCCGCGTAAAGCCGTGTCGTCTCTCCGCTGGAAAGGTCGACCCGCTCGACGACGTTTCTTGAACAACGAACCGTATTCGGACAGTCCTCAGGAGGGAGATGCTTCGCTCCGACGTACTCGACCGTCGCATCTTCGCCTTCGACCGGGTCGACGTCGTCGTAAATATTCAGCGTCTCGTTGTAGTACAGTATCGACCCGTCGGGTGCGTAGGCGACTATCTCCCCGTTCTCCTTGGCCTGTGCCTGCCGGACCCTCGTGGTAGTCGCCACGGTGATGTTCTGCGTTGGCGGTGCCTCGGAAATCGCCGGTGAGTCGGCCGCTGTGACGAACGCAGCGGCAACGTATCCGCCGCTAACCACGATCACGAATACGAATCCGAGCCGAACGGCCAGCAGCTTGTCCATTACTATTCGCCTGACAGACCCTTCTCCGTCGCTACACTCGAAACGGACTACGATGAAAAACGTTGCGCCACCTTTGACGGAATCGAGTCGAAGACTGGACTTCTCGAATCGATTCACTGTCTCTCCGGAGTGACAACCGCCACGACCACATCTGGCTGTTTTCGACAGTTCGTCCCTTCGATTTGCTCTCGGGCGGGGGACGAGAGCCTCGACCACGCACTGTCTAGTCATTCGAGGTTGACGGTGTTTCAGGCCCGGAATCCGTCCTCTCGGCATCCTTGAGCAGCCGTGAGTTGATCGGTCTCGACAGGAAAGCGCTTTTATAATCGCGCGAAACCCAATGGATTCATGCGTCTTTAGCTAAGAGAAGAACCGCCGTACAGCAGTAGCTTATCGAGACTTCTTTTCGAGAGGAATGAGGAGGCGATAGCTGTGTCCAACAGAGCCTCCTCATCGAGAATCATGCGTCGGCTCACTACACTGTTTCCCTCTGAGTTCCTCGAAGAGCACGCCGAGGAACTCGGCGTGGTCGAGCGAGAGGGCAAGCTACAGATTCCCGTCCTCGTGTGGGCGCTCGTGTTCGGCTTCGCTGCAGGCGAGAGCCGAACACTCGCTGGGTTCAGACGCTGCTACAACGCTACAGCTGACGAACCGATCTCTTCTGGCGGCTTCTATCACCGGTTGACGCCTACTCTTGCAGAGTATCTCCGCGACCTCGTCGAGCGCGGCCTCGGCGAGGTCGCTGTCCCTGATGCTGTTGACGCTGATATCGACCGATTCAGAGCCGTGATGATCGCCGATGGAACGGTGTTGCGGTTGCACGAGTTCCTCTCTGATGAGTTCCAAGCCCACCACGAGGAGCAGGCTGGAGCGAAGCTCCACCTGCTCCACAACGCCACCGACCAGACAATTGAACAGATCGACGTGACTGACGAGAAAACGCTCGACAGCACGCTATTCAAGACAGGTTCGTGGCTGTGCGGACGGCTGGTTTTGCTTGATCTGGCGTACTTCAAGTACCGCCGGTTCGCGTTGATCGACGAGAACGACGGCTACTTCGTGAGTCAGCTGAAGCAGAACGCGAATCCAGTGATAACAGCAGAATTACGGGAATGGCGCGGCCGCGCCATTCCCTTGGAAGGCAAGCAGATCCACGATGTAGTCGATGATCTCTCGCGGAAGTACATTGACGTAGAGGTGGAAGCGGAGTTCAAGCGAGGTCAGTACGAGGGAACTCGGTCGCTGGATACGAAGCGGTTCCGCGTTGTCGGCGTCCACGATTCGGACGCCGACGACTACCATCTGTACATCACGAACCTGCCGAGAGAGGAGTTCCTGCCAGCGGATCTAGCAACGCTGTATCGGTGTCGATGGGAAGTAGAAACGCTGTTTCGTGAGCTGAAGACGCAGTACGAACTGGACGAATTCGACACAAGCAACCGTGATGTCGTGGAAATTTTGCTGTACGCGGCGTTGCTGTCACTGCTGGTGAGTCGTGAGCTGTTGGATCTAGTCACTAAGCAGGCCGACGATGAGATCGTGTTTCCGCCGGAACGCTGGGCGGCGACCTTCCGGTCGCACGCCCAGTTCATCCTCCACGAACTCGGTGAGTACCTCGGCTACTCGCCACCGCCGTTGCTAGAGCGGCTGATCGAAGACGCACAGAAGATCCACCAGCAACGACCGATCCTGCAAGAGACGCTCGCTACCGCTACACAACCGAGGTGTGAATCTTAGCTAAAGACGAATGCCCAATGGATATGTTCGTTCTAGATGTTGGTAGCGGCCACCGTCCGCTACCACAGGCTGACGTACTTGCAGATCGGTATCTCGAAAATAGAGAACGGGCCGACTACCTCGTCGTCGACCGGCCTGTCGTTCTGTGTGATATCGAGCACCTGCCGTTCAAAGACGATGCCTTCGATTTCGTCAACGCCAGTCAGGTCGTCGAACACACTGACAACCCGGACGATGCCATCGCGGAACTCGAACGCGTCGCAACGTCGGGACAGGTGGATACGCCTGCGTTCGTTAACGAGAACATCATGTTCGGTCGCAACTTCCACAACTGGACCATGCTGGTTCCGTCCCTGAAGGGGCGACCAAGGTTCGTTGAAGCGACGCATCCCGACAGGGAACGTTCAAGTCCGTCTTTTCCTCGTCCAGGGCGTTACAGGCGATTCTTTATGCTATCGACGCCGTCTTTCGAATCATCATATGTCGGTACTACTGGGGCGACGGCAGGCAGATTCATCGACGAATCAGACAGGCGAACACGGACTCGACACTGAAAAAATTGAAAATATACGTCGATACTACGATTGGTGAACTCGGTCAGGTGTTGACCAACCGACTGATATACGAATTGAATCGCTGGATTACACGACATTGAGCGCGTAACGCCACCTAAATCCATGACTGCCTTTCACACGATACGTCGCCTCGGAACCGTGTCACCTTGCTACGCTGGGAGTTCAGCTATCGACCGGACGGTGATTGTCGCCGTCATAGTCGGGGATTTATACCACCCGTCCGGCTAAGGGCTGACAGATGCGTGTCGTTATCATTCCCTTCGGCTTCTTCTCCGAGAACCTCGATTCACCACGTGTTTCCGACTTCACCGCCCCGCTCATCGCAGACCGAGCGGAACTAATCGCCGAAGAGTTCGAGAGCGTGACACTCATCGCCGGCTGGCGTGACGGTGAATCCGCCGTCCGGTGGGCCGACGGCAACAAGTACGTTACCGTCCGTACGACGGGTCGAGCCTCGATTGCCAGGTACCTTTACCGGGCTATCCGCGAACTACGCAGTCTGCGGCAGGAGGACATCGTCGTCGTGAATTTCAACCCGCATATTCCGGGCTGTCTCCTCGCGGCGTATTGTAGGTCTGTTGATATATCTTTCCTGACGTATTTCATCGGCCTCCCAGAAGGGACTCAAGGTATGTTTAATAAGCAAATATATACGTTCCAGTATCTGCTGAAGCATTCCGACGGACGAATCTGTCCCACTCCCGAGTCACGGGACCGTCTCCGTGAACTCGCCAATGTGCCGATTGATGTTGTCCCGAACGGTGTCCATCCGATGTTCGATGTTGACGAGACCGTCGACACGGAGGAGAACATGTTGCTATACGTCGGCCGGTTCGCACCGGAGAAGCGCCTCCCTCTCTTACTAAGCGCGTTCGCGACCGTCCGGGAACGCGGTATCGACGCCCGCCTCGTTCTCGTTGGCGCTAGGAGCGCCTCGAAACGGGAGGAGATCGAGTCACTCGCTCATGACCTCGGTATCGGCTCGTCGGTTGAGGTTCATGGCCGGATTCCCAGAGAAGAGGTCCCAACGTGGATGAATAGAGCGCGGTCGGTTGTCTTACCCTCTCGAGACGAGGGGTTCGGGATGGTTCTTATCGAGGCGATGGCCTGTGGGACGCCGCCGATTGGTATGAACAGCGGTTCGGTACCCTGGGTCATCGACGACGCAGGTGCGGTGTGTGAGGATCAGTCGGAGCTGTCCGATGCCATGGAGCGGATGCTGACAGACGAGGACTACTACCGTGTTCGACACGAGCGATCACTTAAGAGAGCCGCGGAGTTCTCCCGAAACCGATGGCGCCAGAATATCTACGACGCCATCCAAAACGCTGTATCCGACTGACGGGGTGTAGCTCGTTGCCGAGTCTACCCACCGAAGGATCGTCAGGACGGAATCGTGTCGGAGCGACGAACATCTATCAGCCGCACTGCCTCGCCATCGCCGACGAGGACACTGCTCACACACAGAATCGCCATCGTCAGCCAGAGGATCTTGGTGTAGGAACCGTCGAAGAGCATCAACTCGACTGTCATTCCTATAAACGCGGCGAATATCGTGACCCAGAAGAACGGGTCTTTTCCGGCGACGACCGCCCGTACCCCGTTTCGGAACGCGAGCACGTAGACAATCAGCAGCATGATCAGCGCAAACGGTCCGAAGGAGATGAGGACGCTCAAGAACCCGTTGTGAATGACGGTCAAACCATACTCGAAGTAGTAGGTCGCTCGCCCGATCCCAGTCAGCGGATGTTGGCTGTATATTTGTAACCCATTGACATACGCTTTGATCCGTGAACGCAGCGTCAACGGGTTGATCTGGATCATGATCCGCACGAAAACGATGGTACCGACGATCACGATCGGCACCAACACTCCAATAATCGGCTTCACAGATATCCCCCTGCGGTTCCAATACTGAACGACATCGTAGATGGCGATCACGGCCAGAACAGCGGCCACAGCGGTCCAAGTGCTCCGACTCTGCGATATAAAGACTGCTAACATGAACACTGGGAGTGCGGCGAGTGCTAGGCGATTCCCGGACTGTCTGCTCTCGTAGACGAGCGTTGAGATGCCCAAACACATGTACATGCCGAAGTTCCCGTAGTCCATCGGGACGCCGAGCGTCCGCGAGAACGGGATCCGGTACCCCAGGACGTTTCGCGGGTCGTTGACGAAGTCACCAAATCCGACGAGACCCATGGAATGCAGTATCGTGAGCAGCGAAACTCCTAGCAGTGAGACGGTGAGAACACGGAGTAGGAGATGTATGTCCTCTCTCGATTGCGCAATGAAGACCACCGCTGCGAATACGAGTACGTTCCCCAGCCGCGTTCGAGCCCACGCAGCAGCCTTGGGTTCGACCACGGAATTCGGAACCGAAAGCACCTCGATGACGAACAACAAGACACCTGCTACGAGGGCGATCGCTACGTCATGTGGAACCCGAATCTCCGAACGTTCATACATCGACTTTAAGAACGTACCGACAGCTAGGACGAGAAATATATCGGAAATAGAAAAGAACCACACGATGCTGACTCCGGTGAACGGTGCAGCAATGACGGCAACACAGAGAAACAGGAGGCCGTACCGAATCTGCATCAGTTGTGGAGTAGAAAACACAGTCGAATAAAGAGCTGCCGGTTTTTCATATTTTCAGTTCGGCAGTAGTAGAACCTCTTCGACCTCTCCCACTGTACTGGCGCTTGTCCGGGACCAACCGTGTCACCCGGCATCTGGACGATCGTGTGAGGACCGGCCACCTGTGTCAGCCGCTCCACGGCTTCAGGGTTATCGACCACCCGGAGCGCCGCAGGTATCCTCGGGAAAGCGGTAACTGGGGTGCGTCAGTCGTCCGTCGCTGGGTACGCAGCGGATGATTTAAACCAGTGATACCACGAATTGTGAACGGATGGTCCGTATTGCGTTGATTCGTGGGCCGTATCTCCGCCCGGACGGTGTCAGACCGTGGGAGTATCTGCACAACGAGACGGACTACGAAGTCGTCGCGTTCGCGAGCGACCCGCCACGATTCGATATAAGTTCATTGTCCATGCCTGTTGAGCAACTGCCGTGGCCGGAAGGACGATTCGACTTATTTGGATACGATCACTTCTTCTCGCGGGCGATTCGCAAACTCCGGTTCCCGTCGGATTACCTCGTCGGACTCTCATCGCTGACCGAGCGGTTCGACGTCTTACATACGAGTGAGAATTTCAATCTTTTCTCACTACAGGCCGCCAGGGCGACCGTAGGGACGGACACGCTGTTCGCTTACAGTGCCGGAGAGAATATCCCGTATCCGATTTACCAACACAATCCACTGCTGTGGCGGGTCAAAACGCATGTCAACAGACGCGCGAGTGGTATCACCACGACGACACCCGTGGGAAAACGCGCGCTGATACACGAAGGGGTTTCACACGAGAAACTTACCATTCTCCCGAACGCGGTCGACCTTGATTTGTTCCGGCCGACGCAGGATGTCGGGCCTTCGGATCTGGATCTTCCAGAGGAACTCACGGGCACTACGAACATCCTGTTCGTCCACAGGTTGTGTGAACAGAAAGGGACCTACGAACTTCTTGACGCGTTTCGAGAAGTTGCGCCCGGCCATGATGACGTCCGGTTGATCCTGCTCGGCGATGACGAACTTGACGACGCCGAATCCACCTACGTCCACCAGTCGGAGCAAATCCTCTGGCGAGAGCGGATCCCCTATGCGAGCATGCCGGCGCTGTACTCGCTCGCCGATATAACTGTGCTGCCGAGTGTAACGATGCCGAACAACGAAGAGCAGTTTGGGATGGCGATCCTAGAGGCGATGGCCTGTGAGACCGCGACGGTCGTCACGAACGTCGGCGGCCTACCATACGTTGTCGCTGAGAACGAGACCTCGCTGGTCGTACCTGAACGCGATCCGGAGGCCCTCGCGGAGGCACTGTCGGAACTGGTATCGGACCCGGACCGGCGGGCGCGACTCGGTCGGAACGGAAAACAACGCGCTGCCGAACTGTTTAGCCCGGCTACAGTCGGTCAGCGACTCGAATCTTTCTACGATGACCTCTTCGATGACTGATTACGATCTCACGCTCGTCACGCCGAAGTATCCACCTCACTCGGGTGGGGCAGCCCGATACTACGGACTCCTCACAACAGAACTGTCTGATAGGGATCGTATCGATCAGATAACCGTTCTGACTAGTCCGCACGAATCGGCCCCGCTCGTTGAACGAAGGGATGAAGCAGCTGTCTACCGAATCCTCCCTAGGTCCGGGTCGGGGAGCAGGGTCCAGCGAACCATCTTATTTCTCCTCAGACAAATTCTTCTGGTAGTCGCCATTTCACTCCTCTGCCTCGTCCGCGACGACCACGTGATACAGATCCACTCAACGGTCGCATTCGTCGGTCGAATCGGCTTCAACCACGTTCTGGACCGGATGTTTCAGGGCTTGTCCAGTGTCAGCGGGTCGAAATTCGTGCTCGATATTCGCGACCAGCATACCATTCCTACGTCCGTGAACGGGTTTGACGCAATCATCTGTGCCTCTGAGAGCATCTGTAACGAATTCAATCGGGTGAACAGGACCTCGGACGTGACTGTTGTCCACCTACGGGTCCCGGTCGATATCGATGCGATCCGAGGTCACGACAAAGACCGACGAATCGCGGAAGCCGTCCCCGACCGATACATATGTTTTGTCGGAGATATCTCAGCAGCAAAAGGCACGAAACAGGTCGTTGAGGCGGCCGCTGGTATCGATGCGCCACCAGTAGTGCTCGTAGGCGACCCGGTCGATGAAACCGGCCGAAAGCTGGTTTCGTCCCTGCCCGAGCACGTCTCCCACCTCGGCGTCCTTTCGCACGATGAGGCCCTGCAGGTCATCGACGGTGCAACGATGCTCGTGCTCCCGTCAGAGAGCGAGGGTTTCCCACGCGTGATTCTCGAAGCCATCGCGCTCGGCACGCCAGTGGTCGTTTCGGCAACTGTCCCCGAACTCGTTGACGCCGCCGGCGTCCGCAATCTCGACAGCCGCTCGGTTGCGGCGATCCGGAACGCGTTGCAGACGGAGATCTCCGACGAACAACAGTCCTATCAGATCCACCAGCACGATGTCGGACATGTCTGTACTGATCTGATCGCGTTTCACCGCTCACTCCTTGGCTGACCCAACTGAACGGCGGGCCACCATCGGCGACTCGTGTCCCTCTAGACTGGGCCTCTCCAAAGACCCACGGCCTCATAATCCAGCAGCGAACGACGGGTCGGCCCCGACGTGTCCGACGAACGGTGTTGCGTTCCTCGATACCGTTGACCCCAACCGGCCTCTTCGACGGACTTAGGATCGACCCACGCCAACGTATGTGAGTCCAGCGGACCGTGCCTTCTCCGGACTGAAAACATTCCGTCCATCGATGAGGATATCGACACCGCTGTCGCTCATCCGTCTTAGATCGAGCGTTCGGAACTCATCGTGGTCCGTAACGAGAACGACAGCGTCGACCTCCTGATAGGGTGAGTCGACGGTCGATTCATCGGGGAGGGTTGGATCGTAGGTTTCGATACTCGTGTGGTACGACTCCAACTTCGTGCGGATCCCGAAGTACGGGCTGTTTCGGGTATCCGAGACGTTCGGCTTGAACGCTTTCCCGAGCAGGAGCACGGTGGCCTCCTGTGGAAGTGTTCCCCCTCGAACGAGTGTATCGACGGTCCGCTCCGCGATGTAGGCGGGCATCCGGTCGTTCACCTCCCGGGCGGCTTTCAAAAACCGGCTGTTGTGGCCGTTGGACGCTGCTCGTTCGATCAGGAAATACGGATCGATCGGGATGCAGTGCCCACCGACGCCAGCTCCTGGTGAGAACCGGGTGAACCCAAACGGCTTCGTGTCCGCGGCATCTAGTGCTTCGGACGCATCGATCTGTAGTTCGTCCAGCGTCAGTGCGACCTCGTTGACGAACGCGATGTTGATATCCCGGTACGCGTTCTCGATAATCTTCGACGCTGCGGCGACCTCGGTCGAGGAGACGGGGTGGATGTCCGCGTCCAAAAGTCGGTCGTAGAACGACACCGCTCTCTCGAGGCCTCTGTCCGTACGTGCCCCCGCGACTCGAGGGATCTCGGCGAGAAGCCACTCGTCATTCCCCGGGTCGATTCGTTCCGGTACGTGGGCGAGAAACACGTCGTCGCCGATCTCGTATCCGGCTGCCTGGAGCCGTGGCACGACGATATCCGCCACCGTCCCTGGTGGAATCGTCGACTCCAAAACGACGAGCGTGCCGCGAGGGTCTGGAGATAAGCCGGTCGCGATCACGTCAGCGACACCCTCGATCGCTGAGAGATCCACAGAATACGACGAATCGAGCGGGGTCGGGACTGTGACGACGATGCCGTCGGCATCCTCAACCGCACTACCGCCATCCGTGGTTGCCTCGAATCGGTCAGAACTGCCGTCACGGACGGTCTCACCCTCCCGCGCGCTCTCGACCACGGCGGGGTCAGTGTCGATTCCGACGACGTCGAACTCCCGTTCGAGGGCGAGGCTCGCGACTTCTCTCCCAACGTAGCCCAGCCCAAAAATAGCCAGTCGTCGCATGTTACTGTCCAGTCCGGCTGCAGATAAATGTGATTCGGTCGGTCCACAGGCCACCTGCCTGAGCCGGTCCAAAACGCCGAGTGCCATTCATCAAACATCCTCGAGTACGGTCCGCATCCGGTGTTCGTACGTATGTTGCTGTGCGATCTCGTACCCACGGTCCGCAATCGCTCGCAATCGATGCGGCTTCTCTAGCGCAGACTCCGCCGCCGTGCGGAGATCCTCCGGATCGCTGAACATCAGACACGCCTCCCCGTCCGGGAAAACCTCCTCCTGCCCCTCGGTCCGTGTCGTCAGCATTAGCGACTGCACTGCTGGTATCTCGAACGTTCGCATGTTGTAAAACGGGACGTTGTGGTCTCCGACGACGTTCACGACCGCGTCTGCCGAACTCATCGCACGAGCGTATTCTTCACCGGCAAGTGATTCGCCTTCGACACACTGTCGCAACGTTTCGTCCTCGCAACGCTGCGCCCACCAGAGCCCCCTGATCTGAAGATTGAACCCCGTGAGTGCGCTGAGAACACGCTCGCGCTTCGGTGACCATTGGCCGATGAACGCCACCTCGCAGTCGTACTTCGGGACCGTCTCCGTTGGGTGATGAATCACAGGGTCGTGCGCGAACGGCAGGTGTTCCACTTGTCGAGCCCCCGCAGCCAGGAAATCGTCGATGAGATGCCTCCCCCACGTGTAGACAATGTCGTACTCCGTTATCGCATCGAGATAAGTCTCGTCGCGGCGGTGCTCCGATCGCACTTGGAACGGGTTGTCCTGGTTCCAACTCACGACCGGTGCCCCAGTCACCTTCCGGAGCCGTCTGACAGCATCGCTGTCGAGATACGATCCTTTCATGACGAACACTAGATCCGGGTCAATTAGCTCGGCGCGCCGGCGTGCGTTGTATTTGACCAGCGGCTCGTACAGTGGAGTCCGTTCGATCTTCGGCAGTGTCTTGAGCCGGTAGTCGCCGAGCAGTTTCGGTCCGGCACGACTCGCGTACGCGACCTTATGGCCGAGTTTCGTGAACGCCCGACCACACATGAGTTCGATCGCCGGCTGTCTCGTCTTTCCGTATATGAGTATCTGCATCTTTGTCACGAACTTGCGGTGCCGTCGTCAGGGTCAGTCATCGTAGGCAGCCGAAAGGATGTGGATGTCCATCTCCGGGACCACCGGCGTTTCATTGGTGATCCGATAGCCCATTTCGGTCAGCAACTGCCGAATCGTTTCCTGTGGGGCCTCGTACTCGGGGTGTGTTTCGACGATTATCCGACTCGGCCGAATGGGTAGCGTTTCCAGAATCTCCTTCTCCGACCCTTCACAGTCCATCTCCAAGACATCGCAGTCCGGAATCTCCGATGAAGAGAGACGCGTTGCGGCATCGAACTCGTGATCGGATCCGACGACGCCGATAGACGGGCCGACGATCGCCTGCTGCACCTCGGTTCGGTCTCCGACTTCGTTGAGAGCGATGGTGTTCTCTATCGCCGTGACTTTGCGACCGTTCCCCTCGTAGGTCGTGACCGTGCCCGGTGGGCCGACTCGCTGCGCGGCGACGACTGTCGAGACACCGTTCCCACCCCCGATTATCACGACGTCGTCTCCCTCCCGCACGTGGGCCCGAACTGCGTCGAGGAGCGCGTCCTCGTAATCCGGCATGTGGTCGATATCGGGCGTACTCCACGGGACGATCCGGTCGAACAGACGCGGAACGCGGCTGTACGGACCGTAGACCCCACCGACTTTGACCTCATTGAACTCGGGATGTGACCCCCGTCTCGGGAGTATGCACCGAATATACTGGTTGTAGGCGTATGGTACGGCCTTTTTCAGCAGAGCAATGGCTCCGTCTCGTCTGTAAACGTCTGCAGCGCGTGACAGTGACATGTGTAGTGAATCGTATGGGCAGTGATTTCGGCTGTACTCAAGCGAGGATCGTATCGAGTAACCGATCGACTCTCGCGTGCTGTCGTTCTCGCGTGTATCGTACCGCATTATTGCGAGCAGACTCGGTAAGTCGATTACGGAAGGGTTCATCGGTGGCGACACGCTCAAGCAGTCGGGCCAAATCCGATCGACCTGCGTACGTGAGCGACGCCTCTCCAAGAGATTGCGTGAATCCCGCGTGCTGTGGCAGAACGAGCGGCGTTGCATTCCGTATCGCGTCGGACACGCTGGCACTCCCCTTCGTCGTGCCGTAGGATTCGACGGTCTCTTCGACGATCTTAGTTCGCGTGAGTGGTGCGACGAGCAGCGTGCTGCTCTGGATCGCCTGCTGAAACTGCGCAACCGGGACCCATTCCCGATGGACTGTGATGTCGTATCCCCTATCTATGAGTGACTCACACCGTCTCAGAACTCGTTCACCACCCTCGTTCGCTGGCGGCCCGAGTACCTCGAGTTCGATATCCGTGCCCGATTCGGTGGCGTCCCGAAACGCATCGATTACCTCGTCGTAGTTCCGTCTGTCCGGATCCACGTTTCCCGGAACCGTCACCACGATCGGGTCCGATGGCGAGTGAGACTCAATTCCGTCGTACAGTGTCGGAACGATGCTCTGTGTTGGTTTCTTGGTCAACCCGTTCTCACGGACGTACGTCTCGATACAAGGATACTCGAAGAGAAGCCCCGATTGTTTCCTGACTAGCCAACGTTTGATTCCTCTTCGCAGTCCCGCTGTCGGTTTCGTCGTGAGAACCGGCGCCTCCAGCCACCCCCGCACGTTGAAAATCCAGAGCAACGACGGGCAGTCCAGCGATACCCGAGCGTACGTCAGCAGCTCACGGGTTCCACCGGAGAACGGGAACCATAGCATGACATCCAGATCACGGGACGCTCGCTCGACTCGCTGGAGATACTTAGACACTGGTTCATCGTCCCGCTTGATCTCCGAAGTCGCCTCCGAGATATCGGTGTCTGCAGCCACCTCTTCGAGAATCGGACGTGTGGTAAACAACGTCAGATCGTCGTCAGGAAGGATCCGACAGAGATGCAGCAGATACTGCTCGTGTGTCTTCACCTCGAAGATCCCGATCTTGACCATCTACACTCTAGACCACCGGGATGAACTGAAATATATATCGGATGGCCCAATCCGATGTCTTTTATATTCGAGCCCTAGTTAACTGACCTGTGTCTCGCGGACTGCTGTACGTCGCGACTGGACGCCCGTTTCTCGAGGCCGCACAGACCTCTGCGAGGAGTGCAGTGGCTCACAACGATGACCTTTCGGTCGCGGTCGTGACGTCGAGGGAACTGCGACCGAGCGCGGAGGAGCATGACGTGTTCGACGATATCACAGTCTGTGACGACCCGTTCGACGATATTCGTGATAAACACACAAACCTGCACCGCTCGCCGTACGACAAGACGCTCTATCTCGATACCGACACACTTGTTCTCGACGACCTGGCGCCCGTATTCGAGTTGCTCGACCGGTACGATATCGCTGTAACGCATGCACCGTTCCGGCAGGTAATCTCGCTTGAGGGCATTCCACCTGCGTTTCCGGAAGTAAATGGCGGGGTAATCGCGTTCCGCGATTCCGATGCAGTCGCCCGGTTTTTGAAACAGTGGCGGAGCTATTTTACCCGGCAGGCAAAACGGGGACGTCCCGAAGCGGAGGTGCAGCTACCGGACGCGGACCGTCTGGAACAGATTCCGTTCGGCAGACTCCACGACCAGCCTCCACTTAGAGAAGCGCTGTACGAGAGTGACGTTGCTGTCTCCATCATGCCGCCGGAGTACAACTTCCGGGGGCCGGCTGCCTACGCGCAGTCGACTGTCAGTATCATGCATATGGGCCATTCAAGCAAGGCGAAAGCACTGGCTAGTGTCATCAACGAACGAGTGGAACCGAGAGTGTACGTCGACTGGGACCGCCGATTATACTTCCAGACGGGTCGAACGCGATATATCGGGCTTTCACGATTCGATTCGATAGTCACAAACCCCGTGATCATTCGTTTGCTGAAACGACTCGGCGTATTCGGGCCTGCGAAGCGACTCTACCGTAGACTAATCGGTGCGACGGACGCACCAGATGGCGACGGGAGGGGGTAGCGATGCGGTTGCGCAGTGCCGTCACCACCGGTGCGAGGAAACTACTCAAAGGTGACGTCCGCCAACCGGTTGAATGGATGCTCCGGGCCCGGTCCCATCGGTCGAACCACCCGTTTCTGCTCCGCCGAGAGTCTTCGATACCATCGTGGATCGAGTCCGAGCAGAGTCCCGCCGTGGTCCGAACGACGGACGCCCGCTGCTCGAACGAGTACAGAGGTGCGATTCCGATTGTTCCGGAAACGACGGCGTGGACTGTTGTGCCCCCAACGAGTTTCACAACATTAGACTTCGATTTGGTCGATCCGAACAACGCGAACCGGATCACGGCAACAGTGAAGTTCGTGACCGACGACGATGTCGTCTCGGAGCAGGCGACCTACCGCCCTCCTCGCGACCGAGGACAGGAGATCGTCGGTTTCGAGTTCCACTCCGACGCTCCGGCGGACCGGGCACGTGTCGAATTCAGTTTCGATCTGGAATCCGAGGCGTACGATTCGTTCCTCGCCGAGATCGCTCGCCGTCTTCCGGTAAAGGCCGGACAACGTCTCAAGATCGAACCGGAACCGTGGGTAACGCCTCCAACCGTCAACCGGGCACAAGACGAGCGTCCACACGTGTTCCTGATATCGATCGACTCACTGCGGTACGACTACCTCGATGCGCTCGACCCCGTACTTCGTGCGTTGGGCGACGAGACGATCGTCCCGACTGAACCCAGAGTGCAGGGGACGGCGACACAACAGTCACATGGGTCCATGTTGACCGGCACGCACCCCAGTATTCACGGGCTGGCTCACGATACGATCGATGCCGGACTCCCGACGATCGCCGAATTGCTCGCGGCGGACCAGTATCGGTGCTCCGCGTGTGTCAGTACGGGCAACCTCTCTCCGGGGTTCGGATTCGATCGCGGGTTCCATCGGTATGAACATCAGGAGATGGACTGGGAAACGCGGGTATTCAATGCGCGCTCGATCGTCGATACCGCGATCGACTGGCTTGAAACCGACCTCGAAGCTGGCCACCGGGTGTTCCAGTTTATCCACCTCTTCGATGCGCACTATCCGTACACGCCGTCCCCGCCTGTGTCCACAGAGAGCAATATCGATTTCGACCTCTCTGACCGAACGCTCTCGCTCGCCGCGGAGCTACAAGACACACAGATGGAGCCGATCGATGTCGCGGACACACCGCTCCTGGAGGGCGATGTCGAACGGTGGCAGCGGAACTACCGCCGTTCCTTGCGCTATATCGCGGACCAGTTGACCCACTTCGTTCACGTCTTGGGACAGCAGGGAATACTCGACGAGAGTCTCGTCATCCTGACTGGCGACCACGGGGAGGAATTCTTCGAACACGGGTACGTGTTTCACAACAGTCTCCACGACGAGAACATCCGGCCCGGAATGGCGATCAAACCACCCCTGAGTGCCGAGTTCACGGTTCCGGACCGACCGGACGCAGTCGATTTCATGCCGACGATTGCCACCCTCGCAGGGATAGAGACGCCGGCAGTCTGTGGCGGGCAGGCCTGGCAGCAGAGCGACCGTGCCACGGACCGAATTACGGAGCGACTGACCCCGGACGCGTATCAGATCGCGGTTGAACTCCAGGGAGAGAAGGCGATTTTCACCTACGAATCGAACTATCCCGCACCCCCGACTGACGAGCAGATCGCCGACGGGCCTCGTGAGATCGAGTACTACGAACTGAGAGGGGAGGTTCCGAGAGAGCAGTCGATGCCGACACCGACAGTCGCCACCGAAGAGGCCTTCCGAGACGTCGCTGAAAGGCACATTGGTGCCTCTCGCCGAGAGCGTGTCGGTGACACGAAAACGGTCTCCGAGTCGGTCAAGCGCCGCCTTTCCGAACTCGGATACAAGTAGCGTCGCCGACGCCGAGGTGGGGAGTCGCCGCCTCTCGATGGGACGGCTGTGGCCATCTTCCTCTGTCCGTGGTGTTTAATACACCCTGCTAGTACCGACTGGCCAATGGAAGCCTCGCCGTCGTAGCGCCCAGCTGCATATATTCTGACGAACGGGTCGAGTACGCGAAGCGCGCGCTGGATTCGCTCAATCGTCACGTCGGCCAGCAGTACGACCACATCGTGGTTGACGACATCCCGAAGAAGCAGTGGGGCTGGGCCCGTTCGAGTTCGAGTACGGCGTCGACGAAAGGCTGGCGAGACACGGGCCGGAAATTTACGATCGGGAAACCATCGAGTTCGTCCGTCGCGACGATGGCAGCGGGAACCTATCGGCGCAGTTGGCTTCGAAACAATCAACCCTCTTTCCCATCGTCACGTAGGTGGAGAGCATCGAAGCGAGCGCCTCCATCACCTCGGGTGCGCCGAACGTCGGTCGACTGAGTCGAATGGTGGTTTCGCCGGGGACGCCTCTCGCCGGTCGAAGTGTCCTCCACGAGTGGCCGAATCTCGTCCAGTATGTAATCTAACTCTGACATTTATCTCGACTCCCGGGACGCATCCCGCCCACGGATGGGGCTGTGGTTTCGGAGAAGCAGCATCTCAGTCACTCACACCGGATCGATTAGACGAAGGTCAGAATGGAGTATAGCCGTTTGGTAATGACTCAGAACTGGTGGTCGTAAAGCCTCGCGTAGGTTCCACTCGCTTCGATCAAGTGCTCGTGGGTGCCCGTCTCGACGATCTCACCGTCTTTCATCGCGTGAATTCGGTCTGCACCTGTCACAGTCGACAGTCGGTGGGCGACGACGAGCAGTGCATACTCCTTTTCCATCGTCTCGATTCCGTCTTGGACTGCGCTCTCGGAGACCGAATCTAGGTCGCTCGTCGCTTCGTCCATGACCAGCACGTCCGGATCGTCGATGATGGCCCTCGCTATCGCCACCCGTTGTCGCTGCCCACCTGAGAGCCGCACACCTTCGTCACCGAGCTGCGTCTCCAGCCCGTCCGGAAGGTCGTCCAGAAATTCGCTAACATTGGCGATCTCACACGCCTGCTCAATCTCGCTCTCAGTCGCCGTTCGGTTTCCAAGGGTGAGGTTGTACCGGAGCGTGTCGTTGAAAATGTATGGGTTCTGACGGACGACGGAAACGTGTTCCCGCCACTCGTCAACTGCGAATTCCGAAATATCGACGTCGTTCGCATGGATTGCCCCTCCATCGGGTTCGTACAGACGCGCGAGCAGCGAAACGATCGTCGACTTACCAGCACCGGACGGCCCGACGAACGCCACGAACTCGCCGCGCTCGATCTCGAATGACACGTCACGGAGCGTTTTGGACCCGCCCCCGTACGAGAACGACACGTCCGCGAATTCGACACGGTCTACAGTGTCGGGGGGTGCCGCGCTCCCGCTGAACTGCTCCGTCTGCTCCTCCAAGGTTCCGATGAACTCTTGTAACCGAACCAGGTGGGGGAGGTTCCCCCCCATTTTGTAGAAGTTGTCACTCAATGTGCTGAACCGTGGGATCAGACGGAACATCGCGAACAGGAACACGGCCAAACTACCGAGCGACAGTGGTGTGAAACGCAGCGAGGCGTAGATGAGGGCGAACAACGTTAGTGTGCCCGCCAATTGATAAAAATTGGCAATCGCGTTTTGGTTCCGTCGCAACGCGATCGACGACCGTGCGTACTGGTCGACGGCAGCCGAGAAACGGTCGAACAGTTCGTCCGTGACGCCGAACGTCTTCGCGTCCCGGATTCCCTGAATGCCCGACTGGACTGCCGTTTGTATGCGTTCGTGTCCGTCGGCGATCCGATCGCCCGTATCGTAGCCCGACTCCAGCTGCTGTCTGAAAACGTACGTGACGACCCCGAGCAACAACCCAGCGACGACGGTGAGACGCGGTGCGATGAGAAGCGCCAGGCCGGCATAGATCACACACATCGCGCCAAGCTCGAATAGTCGGACGAACTGATTGATCGTCGAGCCGGCGTAGTCCGCCTGTTTGACGATCGCGTTGAGCATCTCGTCGGACCCGTGCTCGTCGTAGTAGGCGATGTCTGCGTCGAGCGCGGACCTGTAGCCACGTTGTTGCAGGTCCCGAATGTACGTGGTTTCGAGGATCGCTCGGAGCCACGCCACCATGAAGGCCGACCCGTAGCGCAGTGTCATGACGAAAGCGACGCCGATCGTGATCGTCTCCAGGGTGAACGGGACACCGAGGGCGTCGTAGACCGTCACGAACGCCTCGACGAAACGACCGTCTCCATCCCTGCCCCGAGCCGTTTGGATGATCGGTAGAATGAACCCGATCCCGATCCCCTCTAGAAGCGCTGTCAGAATCCCGAAGACGATCACCGACGCCGTCAGGGACGGCCGAAACTGCGCGACATCGAGGATGGCCCGGGCTTTCCTCCGAACGGATGGGTCAGAACTCATTTTGGGCGGAATTACAGGTCGTGTGTGTGTTGCGAGCAAAAGGGCTTCGCTTATGTTCTCATCCGTGGGAACCGAGACCGGGCGGAGATTACGCCCCGTCGATTTCGTTCCGCAGTTCCGTCGCGATCTCCTCGAAAATCTCGCGAAGCCCGTATTCGATTTCCCAGTCCGGATAGTGGGAGCGGACCTTGGAGAGGTCGGTGATCCACCATTTGTGATCGGCCTCCCGTCGCTCGCCGTGGGTGTAGTCGATTCGTGACCCTGTAACGTCCTCGATGAGGTCGAAGGACTCACGCAGCGAAATCGAATTCTCGCGTCCGCCACCGACGTTGTACACTTCGCCCGACCGTGGGTCCTCCAAGTACCGTCGGAACAAATCGGCGAGGTCACGTGCGTGAATCACGTCTCGAACCTGGTACCCTTCGTACCCGTAGATGGTCAGTTCCTCACCGGTCAAGGCGAGTTTGACGAAGTACGGCTCCCAATTGTGGAGTTCG
The DNA here is from genome assembly GCF_023028345.1 of Halorientalis marina. Taxonomy (GTDB): domain Archaea; phylum Halobacteriota; class Halobacteria; order Halobacteriales; family Haloarculaceae; genus Halorientalis; species Halorientalis marina. The sequence goes on from NZ_CP095487.1 coordinate 2,957,628, forward strand.
ACCGCCCTCGCCGCACCGCCGGTGATGCACCCCATTCTAAAACAGGCCGTGTCGATACCGTACAGTTCCGCGTACTCCTGAACGTACAGGTCGGCTGCAGCCTTCGAGACGCCAAACGGCGTATGCTTGTTTTGGTCGATGCGCAACCCTTCGTCGAAGCCGTCGTACAGCGTATGATCGACCGGCTCAAACCGTTCTCCGACGCGCTCGTAAGCGAAATAGTTCGGCACCTCTCCGTACACTTTGTTGGTCGAACAGAAGACGAATGGCGTGTTCTCACCGTCTTTCCGGATCGCTTCGAGTAACTGGAGCGTCCCGCGGACGTTAATGTCGAAATCCTCGTATGGAATGTCGATCGATTTCGGATGCGACGGCTGTGCCGCCGTGTGGATGACGCCGTCGACTTCGGCCACGAGGCCTGTCACCGTCTCGTCGCGGATGTCCAGTACACGGTGGTCGATGTTCTCATGCTCAAGATATCGGTCAGCATTCTGCTCCGTGTCGCCGTCTGTCCCAAATATTTCTCCTCGCTCGTAGTTGTCGATACTTATAACATCGTATCCATGCGATACGAGGAGGCGACAGCACTCGGACCCGACGAGACCGGCACCACCCGTGACCAGAACGGTATTTACCATACAGCCAATTCAGAGACATCCTGTCTAAACTTTGTCGTTGCTTGGACAGACGCGAACCGGGGGGGTGATTGCGACTGACCACCGACGGACCCGTTATGCTTCGTCCTCTGTCACTGCCAGCACGTCGCCGAGAACGAGCCACACCTGCCGTACCACGATCTTCAGGTCGAACCAGAATGACTGCTTGCGGATATACTCGATGTCGTACCGGAGTTTCTCTTTCGGATCATATCCAGTCGCACCGTTGATCTGTGCCAAGCCCGTCAGTCCAGGTTTCACAAACCAGCGACGGCGCCACTGTCCCACACCACTCTCGATGTCAGAATCGAGTTCCGGACGCTCCGGCCGCGGGCCAACGACGCTCATGTCCCCGACGAGGATGGACCAGAGTTGCGGGATTTCATCGAGATGTGTCTGCCTGAGTATCCGGCCAACGCGAGTGACGCGCGGGTCATGGTCACCCTTGTCCTCTTCGGAGAGTTTCACGCCCGTTTCCGCTTCTGCTTCGGGAATCATACTCCGGAACTTGTAGACGGTGAACGTTTCCCCGAACTCGGCGGTCCGCTCCTGGCTGTAGAGAATCGGTCCCGGCGAGTCGATCTTGATTGCCACGGCGATGACAGCCATCACTGGTGAGAGCACAAGCAACCCGGTACCCGCGAACGCCACGTCGAACAACCGCTTGGTGACGTAATCCTGCCAGTCCCACGGTTCGAGATTGACTTCGACGAGATCGCCCCCGATGGCATCGTCAGTGAGCACCTTGTCAGTGTGGTCGCGGTGAACCATCGCGGTCACACCGTGGTCGTAGCAGGCGTCGAGCGTGCCGAAGAACTCGGCTCGGTCCGTCTCGCTAAACGCGAGCAGTGCCGTATCGATATCGTGTTTGACGAGGACTTCGTCGAGGCGGGACAGGCCACCGAGGTTCGTCAGTTCGTCGAGGCGGCTCTCGGTGACGCCGCCGTCGGACAATTCCGGTGACTGGACGGTGTGGTCGTCGGTCGCTTCGTACGACGACAGTGGCGATACGTACCCGAGAACGGGGATCCCCGTCGATTCGAGAATCGCCTCCATGGCGATTGGATCGTCGCCGACGATGACTGCTCGGGTCCTGGTCGTCGGCTGCCGTCGAATTGCGACCATCCACGCCGGGAGCCACAGCATGAGCGTGACGGTGATGAGCATCAGCGTCGACCGCGGGAGGCGGTACGAATAATTGAAATAACCGAGCGCGGCCAACCCGATCATCGCCAGAAACACGCGCTTCTGTGTCAGCAGGACGGTATCGAGAATCCGTCGCGGCCGGGGCTTGAACACCGGCCACATCGCACTGAGAACCACGACGAGGGTGGTCGAGGCAGCGAACGTGAGGGCGCCATTCGAGAGTATCACCGGTGCCGGTCGGCCGAAGTACGGAACCAGCGCGAACGCTCGCTGAATGACCGATAGATTGGCGAACCACAGGGCAAACACCGTGAGCGCTCCCGTCCCAGCGACACTCACGACGCGGTACCACCAGCCTGCTGCCATTGCGTGGTATAAATCAACCTCCGAGTATAATACCTGCGACAACCGTCGTTCGCGTGTCTGACGGCCATCGCCGGTCTCAGGTGTGCTTTCTCTCTTTCCTGTTTGCTTCGAGTCGCTATCGCGGTGAACCGATTTGTGCGACACTTAATAACAGTGGCCTGTTGAGGGTGGGGTGTGGGCCGGATATCGCGTGACGCGTTCGCCGTCGATGTGGAGACACGCCGCCGGTGGCGCCACCGAGTCGTCCACACGCTATTTGGCGATAGGCTCGGTCTCATTATTTTTCTCGCGTCACTTTCGTTCGTACTGTTCTATTGGCGGGTCGGCGTTTTCATCACGGATAACTACGCGGTCGGGAATACACTCGCAAACCTCGCTGAGGGTCGTCTCGCCATCGAACGCACGCCATACTCCCTCACGCTCGGGGCACAACCCGGGCTCGTCGAAGTTGACGGGGTCGTGTACGGGCGCAATTACGGACACGCGGCCATCGCAGTCCCGGTCCTCCTGATCTTGCAGGGTGTGAGCGTGGTATTCGACGTGAGCGTGTTCCTCGCGGCGAGCTGGTCGCTACTCGTCCTCGAACTGGCTCGGCAATCGGGCCAACTGCTCGATCGGCAACGACTCGTCGGCGTCCTCGGGAGTGCTGTCGCTGGGGGTACCTTTCTTTTCAATATCGTATTTAGTCATTCGATTGGTGCGAAGTGGCTGCCGTTTGTCACCCTGCAACTCGTGACAGCTCTGGCCGCTGCATTCGTCGGCGTCACGCTGTATCGGCTCCTGGCCAGAATCCACGGCCACCGCGTCGGTGCAACGATCGGGTTCGCGGCCGTGTGTGCCACCCCCCTGGGATTCTGGGCGACCATTCCGAAACGCCATCTCGTCACGGCACTGGCGGCGGTCGTGGTGCTGGCGACGTTCTACGAGAGTCGCCGGGCGACCGAAGCCCGCCGAGCACTCGTGCTCCGTGCCTGTTCGTACGTCTCGGTAGCACTTACCACGTGGATCCACGCGCCGGAAGCGTTCCTCCTTTTCGTCGTCCTTGTTCCGCTGGACCTCGTGACTGCACGGTCGAACCACCCCAAGACATTGCTCGTCATCGGAGTCGCGTTCGCTCTGGCGTTCACACCGTTTCTGGCGACAAACCTCGCGATTTCGGGCAATCCGGTCGAACCACCGCGACTCCAGTCACCGTACGACAGTGGGTCCGACGACGAGGTCAGCACGCCTACACCGACCGACCGAAGCCGTATCGCTGGCAACCAGACGGCCAGCGAAACAGCAGTCACTGGAACTGCTGCCGGGGCACGAGATAATAGGACAGCCGAGGCGACGCAAGCCAACGATGCAGTGAACGGAACTCGGACCAGCGGTAGCACCAACGAGTCCCGAACTACAACGGCACCAACCCCTCCACCCAATACGGCGCCTCCCGACGATCGTTCCCCGTCACCGATCGCTCGGGTGAGTGGGGCCATCGAGGATACATTCGAGGACATACTGCAGGAACGACGAAAGGGACTGGGAATCGCCGGTGGCGTGTCGGTGATTTTCTCCCAGCCTGAGCAGGTGTACCACACGTTCGTCAGAAGTGGTCGCATCCCAGCCTCCGCCGGCGTGGACTACGCCGTCAATCAGCAGGAGGCAATCGAACTAACGGTGCTCGAATCGGCTCCGATCTTCGCTACGTTTCTGGTTCTGCCGGTGCTGTTCGTAAGCCGACTGCGGACCCTCTTCGACGGGAATGGTCGCCACCGGTTGGCAAGCGCGCTCGCCCGCCCCGAACGACAAACCGATATCCTCGCAGCAGCCATCACCATCATGTATACGATAACCTATCTGTCACTGCTCCCGATCCACACACAGATCACGGTCCGGTATCTCATCCCTGCCTTTGCCGTGATGCTGTATGGGGTTGGGCGCATCCCGTCGCTCAGACGCGTTCTGGAGACGGATTCGCCTCTTCTCGCGACCATCTGGGCTGGTGGCACGGGCATCCTAACTGCTTGCTTCCTCATTGTCAACGCCACATTGGCACTCGCACTCGGTGAGGCCATGCAAATGCACGCCATAGCCGGTCTCGGGTGTGCAACGCTGCTGGGAACATGGACGATAGCTGCCAGTATGATGGATCGAGGCAGCCTCCGATCTGGCACCGTCGTGCTCGGATTGGTGCTGTCCGTGGCAACCTCATTTCTCCTGCTCACTGGACTTGTGTATTTCGACTATGGAACGTATGCGATTCCACTCGGACGAGTGCTTATGTCACTGATCCCGGCTTAGAGATCTCGTATCTATTCGCGACGAATAACTCGGCAATTTCGTTTACCGACTTCCCCTCACAGCGTTAGCCAGACCGCTCATGTCTGTTTTTTGAAATACGGGATCGTCCGTTCGAGCCCGTCCTCTAACGATACTCCGGGTTCCCAGCCGAGTTCGGCCCTGGCCTTGGTGAGATCTGGCCGCCGAATCTCCGGATCGTCGGGCGGCCGTTTTTCGTGGGTAATGCCGCTCTCGCTGTCCGTGAGATCGAGGATCGTCTCCGCGAGGTCGAGGATTGTTCGCTCGTCTGGGTTCCCGATGTTGACCGGGGTATCGGTGTTGGATTCCATCAGCGCCACGAGGCCGTCGATCAGATCGGAGACGTAACAGAAACTCCGGGTCTGCTCGCCGTCGCCGTGAACGGTCAGGTCCTCACCGGCCAGCGCCTGTTTGATGAAGGTCGGAATGACGCGTCCGTCGTCGAGTCGCATCCGCGGGCCATACGTGTTGAAAATACGAGCCACGCGGACGTCGATATCGTGTTCGTCACGGTACGCCCGCACCATCGCTTCCCCATAGCGCTTGGACTCGTCGTAGCACGACCGTGGTCCGTACGGATCGACGTTCCCGCGGTAGTCCTCGGGCTGAGGGTTGACTTCGGGATCTCCATAGACTTCGCTAGTGGATGTAAAGAGATACTTGGCGTCTTTTTCCCTGGCCAATCCGAGCGTCTTGTGTGTACCCAGTGCGCCGACTTTTAGCGTCTTGATCTGGTGATCCGAGTAGAACACTGGCGACGCGAGACTCGCGAGATGCAGAACCCAGTCTAGGTCACCGGAGACGTGGATGAACTCGGTCACGTCGTGTTCGTAGAAAGAAAAACGGTCGTGATAGAACACCTCCTCCAGGTTTTCGGTCCGTCCTGACACCCGGTTGTCCATCGCGACGACCTCGTGGCCGTCCTCGATGAGTCGCTCACAGAGGTGTGAGCCGAGAAAGCCTGCCCCGCCGGTGACGAGTACGCGTCCCACGTCAGTTCACCCCGATCATAGCTGTAGTTCGCTCGAATCGCCGACGTTCAGTTCGTGTGGCGTACCCTTGACCGTCGCCGAGTCTCCGATGATGCTGTTTTTGAGATTGGCCTGGGTAACCGTTGCGTTTCGGCCGACGATGACGTTCGTGAGATGGCTCTCCTCGACGGTCGCTCCGTCGTCGATGCTGACGTACGGCCCGACGACGCTCGCCGAGAGCGTGACGTCCTCACCGATGTCGGCCGGCTGAATGACCACGCTCGAATCCGTGGCCGCGTCGGCCTGATCGTCGCTATCGGACCGATGCTTTAGTAGCACCTGGTTCGCTTCCAGCAGTGTCTCCGGCCGGCCACAGTCGTACCAGTCGCCGACATCGAAGGTCCCGAATTCGGCGCCCTGTTCGAGCATCCGCTGGAGGGCGTCGGTCAACTGGTACTCGTCACCGGCGCCGCGGATGTCGTTGTCGATCAAGTGCTTGATGGCATCGAACAGCCAGTTAGCGTCCTCGATCACGTAAAAACCGCTGATAGCGAGGTCCGAAGTGGGGTCTGTGGGTTTCTCTTCCAGTTCCGCGATCCGGCCGTCGGCAATCGTGATGATGCCGTAATTGGACGGCTCGTCGACGGTCTTGACCCCGATGCTTCCGTCCACGTCGCCGAGGTCGTCGTGTGCCGCCAGGAACTCGCCGTAGTCGCTGTCGAACAGCATGTCACCGAGTGCGATACAGATCGGCCCCTCGTCGACAACGGTGTGGGCCTGATAGATGCCGTGGCCCAACCCCTCCGTTTGCTCCTGTTCGACGAAGGATACCTCCATCCTGTGGCCGTACTGGTCGGTCACGTACTCGGTGACCATTTCCTTCATGACGCCGACGACGATGACGACCTCGTCAACGGGACTTCGAACGAACCCGTCTAGGATGTGTCCCAAAATCGGTTTGCCTGCGACTCGAACCATCGGTTTCGGCTTGGTGTGGGTCTGCGGATAGAGCCGGGTTCCCTGCCCTGCCGCCGGAATGACCGCCTTCATCGGCTGTCCGTTCTGAACCCTGGCGGTTAGCCTTTTCTCATCGACGGCCATCGTTGCCACTCTCTGTGGCCCGGTGAACAACGAGTGAACCGGTCAGGTCCATGGACAGCTCTGTCGGTTCGATTATTTCTATCTTTTGTCACCCGGCCCTTCAAGACTCGCGACGCGAAACGAACCCCCATGCACGTCAGCGTCGTCGGGAGCGGCTACGTGGGGACCACTGTGGCCGCCTCTTTTGCCGACCTCGGCCACGAGGTGACGACGGTCGACATCGACCCGGAGATCGTCGCCGCGGAAAAGTAATGTCGGCCGTGTTTTGCATCTACAACCACTCAGTACCGCCGAACTGAGGCCCTGTGAATGCCGACTCGGGATACGCCTCGGTCATCTCGTGGACGATATCCGAGACCTGTGTCGCAGAGAGTGATTCGTCAGCGAAAAAGATCACACAGTGGTAGTCTGCCGGTTCGTGCTCGGTGAGGAAGTCGTCATCGTAGGTGAGGACAACGCTCTCTGTCTCTTTCGAGTAGGTTGCGATCTCGGTATCAGTGGCGCCGAGACCGAGTCCAGAGATATCCTCGACTGACTCGACGGTGTGGCCGTATGCTTCCAGCCGGTGGCCCACCTGTGGCTCCATGTTTTCATCGAGCAGGAACGATACTGCCATCTTTACGAGTCAGAGTCGGGTGGCGTGAGTGTCGCCTCCTCACGGGCGAGTGCAGCCGCCTGCTCGCGCTGCTGTTGAACCGCCGCCATCTCCTCGGGATGGTCGTGGTAGTACGCGAGCGCGTGATAGACTTCTGATAGCGACAGGTCGTGCCGGTCTGCAACGGTTTCGGGCCGGAGGCCGCGCTCTTCTACACGGGCGTGAATGTGGCTGACTGTGATCCGTCGCCCTCGGATATGCGGCTCGTCGTGAATCTCCGACTCGTCACCGGACACGATCGTGTCGATCTGCTGTGCCATCTCCTTGATGGAGGTACTCGACCTGACTACTTCAGCGTTTTCCGGGCCTGGCACTCTGGTCAGTTACGAGATGCAGGTGCGGGACTTCGTCGAACCGAACCCTCAAGACCCGCGACGCGGAACGGACCCCCATGCACGTCAGCGTCGTCGGGAGCGGCTACGTCGGGACCACCGTGGCCGCCTGTTTCGCCGACCTCGGCCACGAGGTGACGACGGTCGACATCGACGAGGACATCGTCGCCGCGATCAACGACGGGGAGGCCCCGATCCACGAGCCCGGCCTCGATCCGCTGGTCTCGGTCTACGGCGGCGACCGCCTGCGGGCGACCACCGACTACGACGCCATCCGCGAGACCGACCTCACCATCCTCGCGCTCCCGACGCCCGCGAACGACGACGGGAGCATCGACCTCGGTCCGATGCAAGCCGGCGCACAGTCGGTCGGTGACGCGCTGGCCGACAAGGACGGCTACCACCTCGTCGTCGTCAAGAGCACGGTCGTCCCAGGTACGACCGAAGACACGCTCGCGCCAATCATCGAAGACGCCTCGGGCAAGACCGCCGGCGAGGACCTCGGCGTCGCCGTCAACCCCGAGTTCCAGCGCGAGGGCTCGGCCGTCGACGACTTCATGGAACCGGACAAGATCGTCCTGGGAACCGACGGCGACGACCGCGCGCTGGACCTCCTCGCGCAACTCTACGAGCCACTCGTCGCCCAGTGGGACACGCCGGTCGTCGAGACGGGCCACCGCGAGGCCGAGATGATCAAGTACGCCAACAACGCCTTCCTCGCTGCGAAGGTCAGCCTCATCAACGACCTCGGGAACGTCTGCAAGGAGTACGGCGTCGACGCCTACGAGGTCGCGGATGCCATCGGCAAGGACGACCGCATCGGCGGGAAATTCCTCCGCAGTGGGGTCGGCTGGGGCGGTAGCTGCTTCCCGAAGGACCTCGCGGCGATCATCCAGCACGCACGCGCGGCCGACTACGAACCCCGGATGCTGCAGGCGGCCGTCGACGTGAACGACGCCCAGCCCGAGCGACTCCTCTCCCTGCTCGACGAGCACGTCGCCGCCGACGGAAAGCGCATCGCCGTCCTCGGGCTCGCGTTCAAATCCGGGACGGACGACACGCGCAACTCGCGGGCCATCCCGGTCATCGAGGGCTTGCAGGAGCGCGGTGCCGACGTGGTCGCCTACGACCCCGTGGCGACCCTGCGCGAGCGGTTCCCCGACATCGAGGAGGCCGACTCGGCGGCCGCGGCCCTCGATGGCGCCAGCGGTGCCGTCGTCGTTACCGACTGGGACGAGTTCGCGACGCTGGACGCGGAGTTCGACGCGATGGCCGAGCCCGTCGTCGTCGATGGTCGACGAATCGTCCGACGGCGAGAGGGGATCACGTACGAAGGGCTGACGTGGTGACTGCCGTCACGCGTTTGTAGTGCTGAACGGAATACATACGAGCCTGAAACGTTTGCGTGTCGACTAGAACTGATCTATACTCTTTTTCCATGTTTTCGCGAATGAAACAACTGTTCAGTAGACACGAACAGTGAACGGTTGTTACCGCCACAACCACGCAATCCACTCGGAGTCACGTCCACTCGTGCTGGTTCCAGCCCTCGTAGTGTTTCAGCCGACTCTTGATCTCGAATGGTTCCCACTCGCACTCGTGGTAGAGAAAATCAGCGAGTGCCCCGAACTCGCTACTATTCAGTTCGATTCCCCGCTTGCCGCGGTTAGTGATATAGGGGGCAGACCGCAACTCGTCGAAGACCTCGCTCGCGGTGTCGTAGTCGCTCGTCTCGATGGCGGCAATGGACAGGAGGTTCGCTTCGACAATCGGAGATCCCCACCGGTGCTCGGCTACCATCGCTGCGAGGAGGGCGCATGTCACCGACGGCTTCCGCATAGTCCCGTATTTTCACCCCTCTCTAATAAGTGTGTGTTAACGCCCGTTTACACCAGGACAAACAGTTATGTACGCCGGCCCGCATATCGTACATATGAGCGAGTCGTCGCGGACGCACCCGGCCGAGGACACGGACACCAAGGAGGCTCGCCTTGAGAACCCCTCCGGCGTCCTGCATCTCTTTCAACACGAGAGCGTTCCCATCCTCATCGATGCCATCCTCACCCTTCCACCGGGTCGGGAATTCAACAAGACGGAACTCGCCGAACACGCTGGCGTCACCCGGCAAACGGTAAGCAACTACATCGACCTTCTGCTGGAGACTGATGTGGTTGAGGAGGTTCCGAACACCTCCCCTCGCCGGTACCGTGTCGCCAAGAGCGACGTCGTCAAGGAACTCTTCGAGTTGAACAGCGCGCTGAACGCCGCCGGCGAGTAGTGGGCTGCACGTAACCGTTATCACTACACAAATTCAACACAGAAGTATGGCAGAATCTGAATCTCCAGAAAAGACGACAGTCAATATCCGGATGACGGAGACATTCCTCGCCGATGTCGACGGGACCTGGAAGGAGGAGGGATACAACAGTCGGAGCGAGTTCATTCGTGACGTGCTTCGAGACGCGATCAAACATCCCGATTTCAACCGAGCAGATTTGAAGGCGATGCTCACGAGTGAAGTCGATATTCAGGAGGGGAGTACACGAGCAAGCGATGAGGTGAAGGCGGATCACGGACTGGCCGGGAACAGCGACGATGAGTGAGAAGTGGGACTGGGAACTCACCGACACAGCCGATCGGCAGTTCGACGACCTCGATGAATATGCACAGGTGCGAATCAGTTCCAAACTGGACGAGGTCGTCACGGATCAGTGGCGCGACCCGATGGATTATCCCGAACCACTCGAAGGTGCGCCACACCAGAAGCTCCAAATCGGGCCGTTTCGTCTCGGGTGTCGTGCTGCTCGGAGTGAGCAGGTCCTCTACGTGCTTACGATCACCAAGCGCGGTGGCGACGCCTACCGGGGAGACGACTGGACTCAGATCCACTCCCGCCCTGTTCGGTCCCCGATTCCGACAACGAGTGTCGGAACACTCGTCCCTCACGAGAAGGGCGGGATTCTCTCGCTGTCAGAAGATAGATTCCAATTTCACCGATGAATCTATAACTATATCGGTGAGGATGGAATCAGAAACCTTCTTGCGCTCGGAACGGACCGCCGAAAGAGGAGGTCAATGTGAACCGCCTGAGGTCAAGTGGTTCGAGGCGCGAAGCGTCCCGTCATCACGGAAGCCGCCATTTTCCGTGCGATCCCGAGTCACTCGGACTGCTGCGCCTGTCGACGATATCCGTTAATCCACTTCTTCGTCGAGCCGGAACGTCGCACGAGCCGGCTCTGGCAGAGGCGGTCGCGGAGCAGTCTCGTGCCGTTCGATCTTCTCGTGCTTCCGCGTTTTTTCGTGCACCGCTCGTGCCATTGGGACTCCTTTGAGGTAATTGAAATCCCCGAGGATGTCGGCACCATACTCGGTAAACCCGTAAAATTTCCACGGTAATCCGCGCTATTGCTTGTTTGACGGATAGTCGTAGATCGCAAGGATCTCCGCTTCAACGAGAACCTCCAGTTGCTCGTCGACCGTCTTTTTCGATTTACTCGGAATGAAGTGGTTGATCTCATCCGCCGACGCGAGAATTTCAGGATGGCCCAGGAGTGCTTGAATGATGCTGTGACGGGTTTCCTGCGACAGCAGCTCCATCAACTCCCGCTGCCGTTCTAGCGGGTTGTCCTCCCTGTCAGAGTTGGAGTGCCCAGAGAGATCGGCCATCGTATCTGGACGTACAGCGGCAACTCGAATAAACCCGTTGTAGTTTCAACTTTCGCTACACGTACCCGGACCGTTCAACTCCCACTTGACGACACCGCGACAGTCCCTCCCTCTCGGACCGGACTCTCGTTGATACGGATGGTCGCGCCGTCGTATTGACCACCCTCCACAGTGTACGTGCCCGGATACGCGACGGTCACACGCGCTTGTCCGTCCGCGTCAGTGACCGCGCGCCGGTAGGTGAACTCGGCGTTCGGGACCGACACGTCCGTTTCGACGGTCACCGAGCCGTTCGTCGCCGACGGCCAGGTCAGCGTCGCACCGGGCACCGGGCGGAAGACCTTCCGGTCACCGCCATCCGTGGCATAGATTGTTCGGAAGTGACCGACGCCGGGGATGCTGTTAGTCCGGCTTCCGAAGTTTCCGTGCAGGCGACTGTAGAGCGTCTCGGAGCCGAAATCGGCGCCATCCTCCGTGACGACGTAGCCGGCCCGGCCGCGTAGAGTCCCGTACCACTCCGTCCCGTCGGTCGCGTTCGCAAACGATGCGTAGTTCGACCGTGCGTAGCCGTAACTCTGTGACTCGCCGCTGACGAAGTAATTGTAGACGCGATTCCGGCTCCAGGGGCTGAACACGTAGTTGTCGGGGTAGGACTCGTTCGCGGCGGCCGCGTGGTCGTCGATCCAGGCCGCCGTCTCGTAGGTCGAATCGGCGACGGTGATCTGGCTCATCTTCACCGGGACCTGCACGACCCCGAGGCCGCCGACGAGCAAAAAGAGCGCGAACAGCGCGCCCAGCGCTCGCGGCGTCGGCACCTCGAACGTCCGGCGCTGGGGCCGGTCCGCCCGACCAGTACGACCCCCGCCGTCGGTCGCGGTCGCCCCCTCGTCGAACGGTAGCGGCGGGCGCGTGAGATCGACCCGTTCGGCGAGGTGAACGAACCCGATGCCCGCGAAGATCGCAGTCAGCGGCGCGAGTTGGCCGACGAACCGGACCTGTACGCTCGCGAGCGCGAGGAGCCACCACCCGTAGACGACAAGCACCGCCCACCGCGTCTGCCGGCGATAGGTGCGGACGGTCGCCCAGACGAGGTAGGGCAGTGCCAGCACGAGGACGAACCCGAACAGCAGGAGCCAGCCGAAGGTATCACCGCTGAACAGCGACTGCGTCTCGGCGATGTTGCGCTCCGCGAGCAGGCGGGTGAGTTGGCGCTCCAACCGGGCGACGTAGTCCGGTCGTACCGACTGCACCACGACGAACCCGACCGGCAACCCCAGCAGTTCGACGCCGGCGAGGACGGGCGTCGGGAGGTCGAGTCGATGGACGAGTTCCGCAACAGCGAGAACGGCCACGCTCCCGAGCAGGAGCAAGAGTGGCGCGGACGCGACGAGTTCGGTGTGCCAGCCGAGGTCCGTATGCGCGACCCAGGCCACGGCCGCACCGACGACTAGCCCGACGAGCAGCGGCGCGTTGGTGGCGAGCGGCGACCGCTCGGCCTCGATGTCGAGCAACGCCCGAACGGCCACGTACAGTCCGACGGGAACCAGCAGCAGCGGGCCGGCCTCCCAGGCCAGCGTCTGGCCGGCCACGCCGACGGCGACGCCCGCGGCGGCGAGCCACGCCTTCCCGTCCCGGAGCGGGCCCGCGCGCAGCGAGTAGACGGCCAGCGCGTACACCGTCAGCGCGAGCCAGACGTAGTCGAAGGCGTGGTGGTCGGCGAAGCCGAGGCTCGTCCGCATGGCGTGGCCTGGCGTGACCGCGAGCAGGACGACGGCCGCGAGGCCGATTCGCCGGTCGGCGGTGACGGCGACAGCCGTCAGGTAGGTCAGGACAGCGACGACGACGGCCGCCACCACGGGGTACCACGCCATCACCCAGCCGGCGGTGTCGGCCGTGCCGCCGAACAGGGCTGTGACCCACCACAGCACCGCGACGAGCAGCGGTTCACCCTTCTGGATGCCACCGGGCATCTCGACCTCGCTCAGGTCGAAGGCGCCGGTCCCGGCTTCGAGCATCCGCTCGACCCAGTAGCGGTAGTAGTAGGGGTCGTTCCCGGAGAGGACGACCGCCCCGTCGCGGAAGATCGTCCCGAAGAGGTACGCCCGGAACAGGACGACGACGAGAAGCGCGCCCGCGGCCGCGCCGATGACACGTCTGTCGACGCTCGGGAAGCCGGGGAAGTCCACGTCGAAGCCCCCGTCCTCGTCGCGGGAAGCCACAGTGGCGTCCGCGCCGGCCGCGGCCGCGCCACCGTCGAGTGCGGCCCGCGCGGCCTCGGGGTCGGCCACGCGGTAGCCGTCGTCGCCCTCCTCGACGACGCCGGCGGCGACGAGTTCGCCGAAGGCTCCCGAGTCGATAGAGAGGTCGTCGAAGGTGAACGGGCCGTCGGCGGCGGCGGCGAGCGCGTCCTCGACGGCGGGTTCGAGTTCGGGTCGCTCCGACAGCAACTCGGAGACGCCCTGCCCCTCGCTCATGTGTCGGTCGTTGCCCGAACGCAGAATAAACCCATCGACAGCACGTGGCATCCCGGACTCAGTTCAGACCGAGACTCAGCTTCAGCGCGTCGTCGATTTCGGACATCGTCGCCGTATCGAGGCGCCCGACCACCGAGTGAGTCCGCTGCTCGATGGAGACGACACGGATCTGGTCGAGTCGAACCGACGAGTCCTTGTCGAACGGTGAGTCGGCCGCTTCGACCAGCACCTCGAACGGATAGCCGCGGTGCGTTCCCGTTGCGGGCGCGACGATGGTCGTACTCGCGTTCTCGTTTCCCACGTCGTTTTGTACGACCACGGCCGGCCGCGTCGTCTCCATCTCGTGGCCCTCGGCCGGGTCGAGCCGAACGACCACGACATCCCCCCGCCGAATCTCCGGTCGGTCACTCATTCATCGAGGTCGTCCCAGGCCTCGTCCGAACTGCCGTCCCATTCGTCGGCGAGATCGCTGGCGCTCTCCGACGCCTCACGATACGCGGCGGCCAGTTCGTCCTCGTCGGGCCCGTCCGATTCGACCTCCACGAGGGCGACCGTGACGCGTTTGTTCGCGTACTCGGTCCCGAGATAGATGCGGCCCCTGTCGTCGGTCTCGTTCGTCTGCAGGTCGTCGGCGTCCACTTTCATGCTGGCGCCCACCGTTACCCACCGGTATAAAAACATCACCCACGGCAACCCCCTCGACTTTCGCTCCTCGACCGCCCGAATCCACGACGTGTCGACTGAACGCGCGTCTCCCGCCGACCCCGTCGCTTCGAAGCGGTCGTGACGGTACATATATCCCAGTGGCACGAGAGGCCTAGAGACGTCCGCGACCAAATCGAGGGCCCGTCATGTCGAGTCACTACATCACGTCGGCGGACCATCTGCCCGAGGAGTCCGGGACCGAGACCACGCTCCAGATCACGGACGCCCGGACGAAACGCATCTTCGAGGCGCGCGTCCGGATCGCACAGGAGCCGGACGAACTCACCGACCCGGAGCCGCTGACGGTCGTCGCCGGGCCCCACGAGAGCGTCAGCGAGACCAGATACGTCGAGCTACTCGACGAGACCGACGCGACGGGGCTCGACAGGGACCTGTTGACCCGACTGGCGACCGAACAGGAGGGGGCCTCGAACGTCCTCAACACCAGGTCCGACGACCTGCGTGTCCTCCTGCGGTATCTCGTCGAGACCGGCGAGTACGACTCGACCGCCGACGCCCTCCGCGAGATCGCGTTCGACCACCTCGCTGCGGAGCGGCCGGCCCTGCTCGACGCTTACACGGAGGTCCGGCGCGAACTCGACGACGACCCGCTCCGGCGTGCACGCGAGAACGAGGAGTGACACATGACCGTCGACTCGTTTCGCGACTACCTCGATTCGCTCGATGCCACCGGCTGGACGCGGTCTTTCGAGCAACCGATGTCGTGGGACCTCGAGGCCAGTGCGGTGACGATGCTCGCCAACGCCCGCGACGGGCCGATTCCCGTCTTCGAGTCGGTCACGGAGCAGGAGACGGGGGCGAAACTGGTCGGCGATCCGTACCGCGGTCCCCGGCCCCGTCCCTGGGACCACTTCGCCCGGGCGCTGGGGTTCCCCGCCGGGCTGTCGGGACGCAGGTACTACGACCGGGTGATCGACCGCCTCCGCGCGCCGACGGCCCCGCGAGTCGTCGAGCGGCAGGAGGCCCCCTGCAAAGCGGTCAGACGGACCGGTGACGACGTGGACCTGCTATCGTTCCCGTGGCCGTACATCCACGAGGGCGACGGGGGGCGGTACTCCAACCTCCACACCATCGTCGCCCCGGCCCCCGACACGGAGTGGGGGCGCTGGTCGAGCCACCGCATGATGCTCCACGACGATTCCCAGGCCAGCCTGCTGTTGCTGGCCGGCGAGCAGGTTCCCAACCGCTACTACTACGACTACGAACCCCGGGGCGAACCGATGCCGGTCGCGGTCGTCGTCGGCGCGGAACCCGTCGTCGAGGGGACCGCTGACATGTGGATTCCGACGGGGCGGAGCGAAGCCGCCTTCGCGGGCGGGCTCAAGGACGCGCCCGTGGCCCTCGTCGAGTGCGAGACCAGCGACCTGTACGTCCCGGCGACGGCCGAACTGGTACTCGAGGGGCACGTCCGGCCCGACGACCGGCTCGACGAGGGGCCGTTCGGCGACTACTTCGGGTACATGAACGGCCCGCGGCGGTCCATGCCGGTGTTCGAGGTCGACGCGATCACCCACCGACGGGAGCCGCGCCTCCCCTTCTGCGTCGAGGGGACCGGCGTCGGATACGGGCAGAACTCCTCAAGCACGCTCCGGGTCGCGGCGGCCGGCCCCGACGCGACCGTCGGGCTCCGGGCCGCGGGCTTCGACGTCGAGCTGGCGGTCCCGTGGCGGTTCACGTCCCGGACGGTCTGGGTCATCGCGACGGACCGCCCCTACCCGGGCTACCTCCACGAACTCGCGAACTTCGTCTTCACGACGTGGGGGATGCTCCACATCGACTTCTTCGTGTTCGTCGACGCCGACGTCGACCCGCTGGACTCGCGGGCGGTGCTGACGGCCATCGCGCTCGACGCCGACCCGGACGCCGACTTCCACCAGTTCGGCGTCGAGCGGATGCCGAAGGTGCCGCTCAACATCTACCAGACGCCCGACGAGAAGGGCAGCGCGGACGTGGGGACCTCGAAGGCCAAGACGGCCAAGGCCTACATCGACGCGACCACCGACGGCGACCCGGCGGACGCGACCGCGGCCGCCGAAACCCGGAAGCGAGCGCAGGAACGCCTCGTCGAGGCGGGGCTGGACGCCGCGCAGTTCGACCGCCTCGACGAGCGGGAGGGCGCGTCGCGATGATCCCGTTCGCGCAGTACGTCCACGGCCTGGCCGGCGACGGCGACCTCGTCAGTCTCGACGGGCCGTTCGACGTTCCGGTCGACGTGCTCGCGGCTGAGGCGCTCCGCGCGAGCGGGCCGGCGCTCCGGTTCGAGCGCGCCGACGGGATCGACCTGGCGAGCGGGGTGTTCAGCGGGCCGAGCCTGACCCGGCGGCGCGACGCCCGGCCGTGGTCGCGGCTCTCGCTCGGTCTCGGGCTGGACCCCGACGCCACGTTCGTCGCCCTCCTTGAGACGATCACCGACCTCGGGCCGGCCGCCGAGAAGCCGGAGCCGACGTACACGGGGCAGGCCGCGTCGGGGACGGACGCGGACGTTCAGGACCTGCGATTCCCGCAGGGCGAGAGCGATACCTGGCCCGTGGTGACGCTCGGTCTCGCGTCGGTCGCGACCACCGACGGGACACACTGGGCGCCGGTCCACGGCTCGGTCGTGACCGGTGACAAACTCAGGGTTCGCGTCCCCGACGCCCTGCCGCCGCTCGTGGACGAGGGGGCGACGGTCACCGTCGCGCTCGGCGTCCCGCCGGCCGCGATCACGGCCGCGTACCTGCTGGCCGTGACGGACCGCGTCGACGCGCCGATCCAGTCGTGTGGGGTGGCCGACACCGTCCCGCTCGTGCCGACCAACGGCGGGCTCGTCCCGAGCACGACGGAGGTCGTCGTCGAGGCGACGGTCGCGGACCGCAGGCCGGACTTCCGGTCCGACCGCCGGGAGGCCTGGGAGCACGTCGTCGAGAGCCGGCCGCTCTCGCTGTCGGTCGAGCGCGTCCTCGCGACGGGGGACCCGGTCGTCCCCGTCTCTCCCGTCGGCCGTCCGCTCGCCGACGATCTCCAGCTCACGGGGCTGACGACGGCCGCGGCCCTCTATCACCGGGTGAACAACTACTGGGGCATCTCGCCCGTCGAGTGGCTCCTCCTGCCGGCGTCGGCCGAACTCGGCATCTGTTTCGTCGCCAGCGACGTCCTCTACGCCGGCTTCGAGTGGCAGCTCGCCAACATCCTCTTCTCGTTCTCGTCGCTGTTCGACACGGTCGTCGTCGTCGACGCGGACGTCCCGCCCCACGACTTCGGCCGCGTCCTGGCCGACGTCTGGCTGAAGGCCCACCCCGCTCGCGACTGGACGTTCAGCGACCCGGACGCGCCGGCGGCGACGCGTCCCCGGTACCGACAGGACGGCGAGACGGGCTCGCGTCTGTACGTGAACGCGGCCTGGGACCCGCGCTGGGAGGACACCTACATCGCGCCACGGGTCACGTTCGAGACGTCGTTCCCGAGCGCCGTCCGCGAGGCGGCACGGGCGATGTGGGACCAGCCTGACCCTGCGACGTCGGACGACGACCCAGCCTGACCCTGCGACGCCGGGCTCGCCGCCGACCGAAATGGTTGGACAGTCCGACAGTAAAATAAATATAAGAATAACAGAGAGTCGAAAACGGTATCGTTTACGCATCACTGGTACCTTTTTCTGCCCTCGACGGCACCCGGTATATTTTTAATCCTACTATATATTATAAGTAATTAACCGATACAGTTATGTCGAGAACCCCTATCCCGAGCCGTGTATGGTGACCAGCCACAACCTCGCTGATTACGACACGGCGCGCGACGAGTTCTCGTGGGACGACATCTACGCGGAGGCGGACTGGGACGCACCGGACGAACTGAACATCGGGCACGAGGTCGCCGATCGACACGCGACCGACCGGGGACAGGTCGCGCTCTATCAGGTCGGGACCGACGGGGAGCTGTCGACGATGACGTTCTGGGAACTCGCCGACCGGTCGAGCCAGTTCGCCAACGTCCTCGACGAGCTCGGCGTCGAGCAGGGCGACCGCGTCTTCTCGTATATGCCCCGGATTCCGGAGCACTACGTGGCGCTGGTGGGGACGCTCAAACACGGTGCCGTCTGGGGGAGCGTCAACGAGCGGTTCGGCCCCGACGGCATCTCCTACCGACTGGACGACTGTGACGCGTCTGTCGTCGTCACCACGACGGACAACCGCGACACGGTCGAAGACGCGCTCGACGACGCGCCGGCGGTCGAACACGTCATCACCGTCGACCGCGGGAGCGGCGCGCCCGCCGACGACGTGGTGTTCAACACTGCCCTGGACGACGCGAGCACGGAGTACGAGGTCGCCGAGACCGGCGGCGAGGACGACGCCCTGCTGTACTACACCTCCGGGACGACCGGCCTGGCGAAGGGCGTCCTCCACAAACAGCGCTGGATCGCCGGCGTCGCGGCGACCCAGAAGTACGCCGTCGACCTCCAGGACGGCGACCTCTACTGGTCGACCGGCGACCTGGGCTGGCTGACGGGCGCGATCAACACGCTCGGGGCCTGGTTCTGGGGCACCCCGCTTTTCACCTACGAGGGCGAGTTCGACCCCGAGGAGTGGGCCGACCTCCTCGACGAGTACCCCATCAGCGTCCTGTTCTCGGTCCCGACGGCCTACCGGATGCTCCGGGAGAAAGAGGAAGTGCTCGAGGGCGTCGACCTGGACCTGCGCCACGCGCTGTCCATCGGCGAACCGCTCAGTGCCGGCGTCGTCGAATGGGGCGAGGACGAACTCGGCGTCACCATCCTCGACACCTACGGCCAGACCGAGACCGGGAACATGATCGTCAACAACTACCCGACGATGGAGCTTCGGCCCGGTTCGATGGGCAAGCCGCTGCCCGGCATCGAGGCCGAGATCGTCGACCCCGAGACGGGGGAGGTGATGGAACCCGGCGAGACCGGCGAGATCGCCCAGCGCGGCGACTACCCGTGTTTCTTCGCCGAGTTCTGGAACAAACCCGCGAAGACCGAGAAGGCCTTCGTCGACGGTCCCGACGGCGAGTGGTACCTCTCGGGTGACCTCGCGCACAAGGACGAGGACGGCTACTTCTGGTTCGAGGGGCGGGCCGACGACGTCATCCTCTCGTCGGGCTACCGGATCGGTCCCTTCGAGGTCGAGAGCTCGCTGGGCGAACACGACGCCGTCGCGGAGGCGGCGGTCGTCCCCAAACCCCATCCGGAGCGGGGCAACATCGTCAAGGCCTACGTCGTGCCCAGCGAAAGCGCGGACCCGTCGGACGCTCTCGAGGAGGACATCAAGACCCACGTGAAGTCGGAGCTCTCGGCACACGAGTACCCGCGCGAGATCGAGTTCCGTGACGAACTGCCCAAGACGGTCACGGGCAAGATCCGCCGGACCGAACTGCAGGACGACGCCGAAGAGGAAGCCGAGGTCGAGGCCTGACGCAGATCGGCGAGAGTCACTACCTAGCAACCACCAATGAATTTCGAATCCACCGAGGAACGTTCGATGATTCGGTCGACCGCGGCGGACGTGGCGGCCGAGTACGGACCGGCGTACTGGCGCGAGAAAGAGGAGGCCGGGGAGTTCGCCCAGGGCTTCTGGGACGAACTGACCGAGGCCGGCTTCCACGGCCTGCTGGTCCCCGAGGAGTACGAGGGGGCCGACATGGGGATGCAGGAGATGGGACTGGCCATGGAGACGCTGTGTGCCGAGGGCTGTGGCATGGCCGGCACCTGGTATCTGGTGCTCACCGCGGGGATGGCCGCCGTCGGCATCCGCGAGAACGGCACGGCGGAACAGAAGGAGAGATACCTCCCCGACATCGCGAACGGGAAGCGGAACTTCTCCATCGGCATCACCGAACCCGAGGCGGGGACGAACACGCTGAACGTCGCCACCCGCGCCGAACGGGACGGCGACGAGTACGTCCTCAACGGCCAGAAGGCCTGGATCACCTTCTCGGACCGCGCCGACAACATGATCCTCGTCACGCGGACGACGCCGCGTGAGGACGTCGAGCGCGGGACCGACGGGATCAGCCTGTTCATCGTGGACATGGACGACCCCGGGATCTCCGTGTCGCCCATCTCCAAACACGGCATCAACTACTCGAAGTCCTGTGAGGTCTTCATCGAGGACGTCCGCGTCCCCGCGGAGAACCTGCTGGGCGCGGAAGGCGAGGGCTGGTGGGGGCTGGTCGACATGCTCAACCCCGAGCGCATCGGCTTCGCGGCCGCCGGGACCGGCATCGGCAAACTGGCCGCCGACGCCGCTATCGAGTACGCCAACGACCGCGAGGTGTTCGACGCGCCCGTCGGCAGTCACCAGGCCGTCTCGTTCCCCATCACGAAGGCCTACGCGCGCATGGAGACGGCGGCGCTGATGCGCGAGAAGGCGTCCTGGCTCTACGACCAGGGCGAGGAGTGTGGCTACGAGACCAACGTCGCGAAGGCGACGGCCGTCAGCGCCGGCATCGAGGCGGTCAAGCAGGCGATGCAGGCCTTCGGCGGCTGGGGCTACGCCACGGAGTACGACGTCGAGCGCTGGTGGCGCGAGATCAACCTCACGCGCCTCGCGCCGGTCTCCCAGCAGATGGCCTACAACCACATCAGCCAGGAACTCGGCTTCCCCAAGTCCTACTGATGTTCGGGAAAGTGCTCGTCGCCAACCGCGGGGAGATCGCGGTCCGCGTGATGGCGGCATGCGAGGAGTTGGGTATCGAGACGGTCGCCGTCTACAGCGACGCCGACCGGTCGGCCGGCCACGTCGAGTACGCCGACGAGGCCTACAACGTCGGCCCAGCGCCCGCCAGCGAGTCGTACCTCGACCAGGCGGAAATCGTCGACGTCGCCCGGCGGGCCGGCGCCGACGCGATCCACCCCGGCTACGGCTTCCTCGCGGAGAACGCCGAGTTCGCCGCCCGGGTCGAGGCCGCCGACGGGATCACCTGGGTCGGCCCGCCCAGCGACGCGATGGAGACCCTCGGCGAGAAGACGAAAGCCCGGACCGTCATGCAGGAGGCCGGCGTCCCGGTCGTTCCCGGGACGACCGACCCCGTCGACGACCCCGAGGAAGTGCGCGAACTGGGCGCGGAGTACGGCTATCCCATCGCCATCAAGGCCGAAGGCGGCGGTGGCGGCCGCGGCATGAAGATCGTCCGGGACGAGGCCGAAGTCGAGGAGGCCCTCGAAAGCGCCAAGCGCGAGGGCGAGGCCTACTTCGACAACGACTCGGTGTACGTCGAGAAGTACCTCGAAGCGCCCAAACACATCGAGGTGCAGGTGCTCGCGGACGAACACGGCAACGTCCGCCACCTCGGCGAGCGCGACTGCTCGCTCCAGCGGCGCCACCAGAAGGTCATCGAGGAAGCCCCCAGCCCGGCGCTGGACGACGACCTCCGGGAGGAGATCGGCGAGGCCGCCCGGCAGGGCGTCGGCGAAGCCGGCTACACGAACGCCGGCACCGTGGAGTTCCTCGTGGAGGACGGCGAGTTCTACTTCATGGAGGTGAACACCCGCATCCAGGTCGAACACACCGTCTCCGAGGAGGTGACCGGGATCGACATCGTGCGCTGGCAGCTCCGGGTCGCCGCGGGCGAGGAACTCGACTTCGCCCAGGACGACGTCGAGATCGAAGGGCACGCCGTCGAGTACCGGATCAACGCGGAGAACCCGGCCGAGGACTTCGCACCCACGCCGGGGCCCCTGACGACGTACAACCCGCCGAGCAGTATCGGCGTCCGGCTCGACCACGCGGTCGCGCAGGGCGACGAGATCGGCGGCGACTACGACTCGATGATCGCGAAACTGATCGTCACGGGCGAGGACCGCGCGCACTGTCTGGAGCGCTCGAAGCGCGCCCTCGATCACTTCACCGTCGCGGGCGTCCACACCACGATCCCGTTCCACCGGCTGATGCTCGACGACGAGACTTTCGTCGCCGGCGAGCACACCACGAAGTACCTCGACCAGGAACTCGACGACGCCGACCTCGATTCGGCCGTCGAGCGCTGGGGGACCGACGCCGTCGGCGGCGACGCCGCGTCGGCGTCGACCGACGAGATCGCCGTCGAGGTCGACGGGAAACGCTTCGACGTCGTCGTCGAGGACGGCCTCCCGCGCGCCCCGCGCGGTGGCGACGCCGGCGGAAGTTCCGGCACCGGAAGTTCGGGCGGCGGAAGTACCGGCGGCGGCTCGGGTGGTAGCACCCCGGACGTGGCCGCGGCGGGTGCGATCACCGCCGAGATGCAGGGCACCGTCCTGTCGGTGGCGGTCGAGCCCGGCGACGAGGTCGCCGCGGGCGACACCGTCTGCGTCCTGGAGGCGATGAAGATGGAGAACGACGTGGTCGCGTCCACCGGCGGGACCGTCGCGTCGGTCCCGGTCACCGACGGCGACTCCGTGGACATGGGCGACACCCTGGTCGTCCTGGAGGAGTGAGCATGCGAATCAGAATCTCGGACGACACGACCGAATCGGAGGCACAGGCCATCGCCGAGGCGCTGGCGACCCACTTCGGGGACGACGTGATCCTCGTCGTCGACAGCGGCGAGGAGGTCGGCAGCGCCACCTACGACGGCGAGGACCGCGACGCGGCCGAACCGCAGGCCGACGACCTCGGCCCGACCGAGCGCGAGGAGGCTCTGCTCGAAGAGATCGCCGAGATCGAGGCGGGCGGACCGGAGAAGTACAAGGACCAACTCCCCGAGCAGGGCAAACTGTTCGTCCGCGACCGCATCGACCTGTGGTTCGGCGGCGACGGAGGTGAAGACGGGGACGGCGAGGACACCCTCCTGTTCGAGGACGGCAAGTTCGCGGCGTTCGACGCCGACGACGACCTGCCCGCGGACGGCCTCATCACCGGCGCCGCGACCTTCGAGGGCCGTGACCTCCACTTCATGGCGAACGACTACACGGTCAAGCGGGGGAGCATGGCCGCGAAGGGCGTCGAGAAGTTCCTGCGGATGCAACAGCGCGCGCTGAAGACCGGGCGCCCGGTCCTCTACCTGATGGACTCCTCGGGCGGGCGCATCGACCAGCAGACGGGCTTCTTCGCCAACCGCGAGGGTATCGGGAAGTACTACTACAATCACTCGATGCTCTCGGGCCGCGTGCCCCAGATCTGCGTCCTCTATGGCCCCTCGATCGCCGGCGCGGCCTACACCCCGGTCTTCGCCGATTTCACGGTCATGGTCCGGAACATGAGCGCGATGGCTATCGCCAGCCCCCGGATGGTCGAGATGGTCACCGGCGAGGAGATCAGCCTCGAGGACCTCGGCGGTCCGGACGTCCACGCGAAACACTCCGGGAGCGCGGACCTCATCGCCGAGGACGAGGAGCACGCGCGCGAACTCGTCGCGAAACTCATCGGCTACCTCCCGGACAACAGCGACGAGGACCCGCCACGGACCGACGGAACGCCGCCGAAGTTCTCCCCGGACGGCATCGACTCGGTCGTTCCCCAGCAACCGAACAAGGGCTACGACATGTTCGACGTGATCGAGCGGGTCGTCGACGCCGGGTCCGTCCTCGAACTCCGCTCGGAGTACGGCAAGGAGATCATCACGGCCTTCGCCCGCATCGACGGCCGGCCGGTCGGGATCGTCGCGAACCAGCCGGCACAGCGTGCGGGGGCGATCTTCCCCGACGCCGCGGAGAAGGCGGCCCAGTTCGTCTGGACCTGCGACGCGTTCAACGTCCCGCTGCTGTATCTCTGTGATACGCCTGGGTTCATGGCCGGCTCCGGCGTCGAGAAGGACGGCATCCTCGAACAGGGGAAGAAGATGATCTACGCCACCTCCTCGGCGACGGTCCCCAAGCAGTCGGTCGTCGTCCGGAAGGCCTACGGCGCGGGCATCTACGCGATGTCCGGCCCGGCCTACGACCCCGAGTCGACCATCGCACTCCCCTCGGGCGAGATCGCGATCATGGGGCCGGAAGCGGCCATCAACGCGGTCTACGCGCGGAAGCTCGCCGAAATCGACGACGAGGAGGAGCGCAAGCAGAAAGAGCAGGAACTCCGCGAGGAGTACCGCGAGGACATCGACGTCCACCGGATGGCGAGCGAGGTCGTCATCGACGAAATAATCCCGCCCTCGACGTTGCGGGAGGAACTCGACGCCCGCTTCGCCTTCTACGAGACCGTCGAGAAGGACCTGCCGGACAAGAAACACGGGACGATCATATGACCGGACTGTACTACGAGGAGTTCGAGGTCGGCGAGACCATCGAACACGAGAAGCGTCGCACCGTCACCGAAAGCGACAACCAGCGGTTCTGCGACATGACGATGAACCAGCAGCCGTTGCATCTCGACGCGGCGTTCGCCGACGACACCCAGTTCGGCGAGCGGCTGGTCAACGGGCTCTACACGATGAGCCTCGCCGTCGGGCTGACCATCCCGGACACGACCGACGGCACCATCGTCGCGAACCTCTCGTACGACAACGTCGAACATCCGAACCCGGTCTTCCACGGGGACACCATTCGCGTCCAGTCGACGGTGACGGACAAACGCGAGACCAGCGACGGCGAGCGCGGCATCGTCACGATGCACGTCGAGGTGTTCAAAGTCAACCAGGACGACGAACCCCTCGTCTGCGAGTTCGACCGGACTGCGCTCTCGCTGAAACGCGACCACGCCGAGTGACGATTGCCCTGCACCGCGGTCGTCTCCACGTCGCTTACTCGGTCACGCCGACGATCCAGCGCCACCGCTGTTCGAAGGTTCCGTCGAGGGAATCGAGCAGCTCCCGGGCCTTCGCGACGCGCTCGTCGGTGTCCAGTTTCGGGTAGAGGCGTGCGGCCATCGCGGGAATAGCGTGGAACAGCCGCAGGTTCGCGGCGGTCGTCGAGAACTGCCACGTCCCCGTCGCGATCGCGAACTCGTCCGCGAGGGCGTCCCGGACTGCGGTCGCACCCGCCGGGGAGCGTGAGTCGCGTTCGAGCCCTTCGAACGCGTCGTCCCCGTCGGCGTCGGTCCAGCCCAGCGGTGCGACGGCACCGACCACGCCGCCCGGTCGGAGGACTCTGGCGGCCTCCCGCGCGGCGACTGCCGGGTCCGGGACGAGAAAGAGCGAGGCGGTGAAGGCGACCCCGTCGACCGACCGGTCGACGAACGGTAGCCGGTCGAAGTCGGCCTGGACGCGGGGCGCGGCGTCGACTTCCTTTAGCATCTCCCGGCTCACGTCGAGAGCGATGGTGTTCGTCGCCGTCTCGGCGAACACGCGCGTACTCACTCCCGTCCCTGCGCCCGCGTCGAGGACGGTTCCGAGTCCGTCGTCGGTGCGGACACGCATCTCGGCCGCGAGCAGTCGCGCGAGCGCCGTGAAACGGTTGGTCCGCCGTTCGTAGGTCGCGTACGCGTCGACGCTGGCATCGAAGTTCCGCCGGACGACGTCTTTCATGTGCGACAGCACGACCGAGCGCCGAATAGGTGTTCCCGTTAGCCACGCCGGCCGCGTCTCGAATACCCGACTGGACGGACTACCCGGTCGGCATCGAGTCGGCGGTCGTGGCCGGCGAGCGACTGTCCGAGCGGGCGATTGCGCTGGGCAGTCAGTCGAACGCCGATCCGCGGCGGACGAGAGTTAAGGCCCTCCCACCGGACGTCTAGCTATGACGTCTCACATCACCATCGAACGGGCCGACGACTGGGCGACGCTGACGCTGGACCGGCCGTCGAAAGCCAACGCGCTGACCGGCGAGATGTTCGCAGCGATCGGCGACGCGTTCGAGTCGTTCGCCGGCGACGACATCGACGGTGTCACGGTCCGGGGCGCGGGCGGCCACTTCTCGGCGGGCGTCGACATGTCGGGCGTTCCCGAGTGGGGGGAGACGAACCCGCTGGCAGTGCGCGACGAACTGGAGGGCATCCACGATTCGCTGCGCGCCATCGAGGCCCTCGATGCGCCAGTGGTCGCGGCGCTCGAAGGCCACGTCCTCGGTGGCGGACTGGAACTGGCCCTCTGCTGTGATCTCCGGGTCGCCAGCGAGACCGCCGAGTTCGGCCTGCCCGAGTCCGAGATGGGGCTGGCGATGGACCTGGGCGGTGCCCAGAAGCTCCCCTCCTTCGTCGGGGAGGGACTGACGAAGTACCTGATCATGACGGGCGAGACCATCGACGCACGGCGAGCGTTCGAGGCCGGCCTCGTCGAAGAGCGCCACGACGCCGACGAGTTCGAGGCTGCACTCGCCGACCTGGAGGCGACGCTGGCGGCGAAACCAACGTACATTCACGGCCTGACCAAGCGCCAGGTCCACTCGGCCCGGCCACTCAATCTCGACGAGGCGATGGAACAGGCCATCCACCACGCCATCGCGGCCTACCAGGAAGGCGAGACCCAGGAGCGCGTTCGCGACTTCTTCGAGGGGTGAGCGGGCGACAGCGCGACGGACACGAAAGCATACAAACCAGCGCTCGAACGAGGGTGTACACGTGCCAGCACCCGACTGGCTGTCGCGCCACGTCGCCGACCGTCCGCGTCCGAGTCGCTCCACTGTAGTCTGGCTCGGGGCGCTCCTGTCGCTGTGGGCGGTCGTCTACCTGCGACGGCTCGACACGCCGCTGGCGGTGTACGACGAAGGTATCTACGCCGCCAGCGCGCGCCTGCTGCTCCGAACGGGGTCCGTTCTCGTCCCCCGGATTCAGGGCGGCCTCGGCGGAATCGAACCGCACCTGTTCCTCGAGAAGCCGCCGCTCGTGATCTGGCTGCAGGCCGGTAGTATCGCGCTTCTCGGGCCGACGGAACTCGCCGTTCGCCTGCCCTCGGTCCTCTTCGTCCTCGGAACGGCCCTGCTCGTCTTCTGGTGGGGCGCGCGGGTCGTCTCCCGTCGCGCGGGCGGCTTCGCCGCGGTCGTCTTCCTCGCCACTCCCCACGTATTCGAGGGGATGAACGGCGGGCGGGACGGGGCGACGGACCCGGCGCTCGTCTTCTTCGGAACGCTGTCGCTGGCCCTGCTGTGGGTCGGCCTCACCGACCGGCGCGGGCGATACGTCGTCGCCGCCGGTGTCGCTGGCGGCCTCGCTGCGCTGGTGAAAGGCGTCGCCGTCTTCACGTTCGTCGCCGCGGCCGTCGGCCTTCTCGTCGCGTACCGCGACCGGGTCCAGATACGGCCCGTCGTCGCCGCCGCCGGCGCCGCGCTCCTCGTCGGTGGCTGGTGGCCCGCGCTCATGTGGGCGCGGTTCGGCGAGCGGTTCGTCCGGCCCTTCCTCCTCGATCAGGTCGTCGGCCGCGCCGCCGAGAGCAGCGTCGCCTTCGGCACCGGATACTTGACGACCCTGCCCTGGTCGTTCGGGCCGTGGCTCTACCTGCTCGGCCCCCTCGCGGTCGCCGTCGCGCTCGCGGTTCGGCGGACCGGGGACCGCTCGGAGCGAGTCTTCGCCGCCTGGCTCGGGGCCTGGGCGGCGCTCGTGTTCGGGGTCTTCGCACTCGTCGGGAACCACCTCTGGTACGTCCTCCCGGCGTACGTCCCGCTCGCCCTGCTCGTCGGCTGGGGGCTCGCCCTCACCGTCGAGGGCGACCTGCCCGCGCGGGTCGGGGTCGTCGCCGGAACGCTCGCGACGCTGTTTCTCTCGTATCGGACCGCGTCGGTCCACTATCCGCTGGTCGTTCTCGTCGGCGGTGCTCTGGTCGCGCTCGCCCCCACGCTTTCCTCGGCGGCGTCCCGGTTCGGTCTCGACGCGTACCCGGACGCCGTTCGCGCGGTCGCGGCCTGCTGGCTGGTGCTTTTCGCCGCCGGTCTCACCGTTCCGATGTACGAGTTCGGGGGCGCCTACACACAGCGCTCGCTCGGGGAGTCCATCGACCAGCGGACCGCTGGCGACGCGACAGTCCACATCGGCCCCGGTGTCGGAGGGGGACTCTATCCGCTGTCGTTTTACGCCGGACGGACGTTCTCGACAGCGAACGCTTCGCAACTGGACAGCGACCGAGAGGTACGGCTGGCGGTCGTCACGAACCGGACTTTGGCGGGGTTGAACCGATCACACACGGCCGTCCGGGGTGGCGCCGGGCCAGGGGGCAACTGGTCGGTCGTCGCGTTCGACTCGTCCTGAGTGTGGCGGCCTCACCCCGACGGCGGCGCGAGGTTCTTCATCCCGAAGTCGGACTGGGGGACGTACCGCTCCGCGAGGCGGGCGAGCGCCCGCGTGCGCCGGATGTCCGCGAGGTTGTGCGCGAGCAGATCGATCCAGTCGCCGGCCTCGAACGCGGTGACCGCGGCGCCGCTGTCCGCGAACGGGTCGCAGTGGTCGCCGCCGACGAGGTCGTCGTAGACGCCGGGGAGGTCGTTCGTGTCGTCCGTGTCGAAACGGTCGAACATCGTCATCGTATCCGCGTAGGCGATCTCCCGGAAGGGCCAGTCCGCATCGTGGCGGACACAGGCCCGTCGGAGGAAGGGGAGGTCGAAGCCGCCGCGCCAGGTCTCGCCGTTGTACGCGGTCAGGTAGTGGCGGTCGTCGTCGAGGCGCTCGGTGGCGAACTCCGCGACCGCGTCGAGCAGTTCTCTTTCGTCTCCGTGGACGCTCACCTGCACCGTCTCGTCGACCTGTTCTTCGAGGTCGTCGCGCAGTCGCTCGGCGTCGGCCGCGCGGCCGGCGGTGTTGAGACCGAGCCAGCAGCCCAACCCGAGGGCGAACCCGGCGACGGTGAGGACGGCGTCGTCGCCGAGGCCCGAGGTTTCGATGTCGAACGCGACCGGCGTGAGGTCACTCATACCTCGTCGTGCGCGATGGTCGGGCGTAAGGCTACCCGGGTGGTTTCCGGAAATTCCAGAAGGGGTCACACGGACTCCGAAGTGCTTCAGTACCTGGCCCCTGGAGTGGGGCCATGCGCCAGTTCATCGTCATCGGCCACGACGCGCCGACGACGCCCGACTTCGCCCTCGACGCGCTCCCGAGCGAGGCCGGTCGCCTTGACGTCCTCTGCCGGTGTCTCAATTCGGCGTTCGTCCTCTCACACGGCCTCCGCGAGGACGTGCGCGCCCACCTGGTCCTGCAGGACGAGTTCACGGTCCACTTCGACGGTGGTGACCTCCGCAATTTCAACCCCGACGAGCGGAGCACGGCCGCGCTCGTCCGGACGGCGCTGGAGCACCGCGAGGAAGCCGTCGGCCACGTCGCCGCGGAGAGTTCGCCCGGCGTCTCGATCTCCCGGAAAAGCTTCGAGACGGTCGTAGAGGGGGCAGCGGCCGAGGGGACGGTCGTCCAGCTCCACGCCGACGGCGATCCCGTCACCGCCCTCGACGCGCCGGAGAATCCCGTCTTCGTCCTCTCGGACCACCACGATTTCACCGACGCCGAGGCCGAACTGCTCGCCGACGCCGCCGACGAGCGCGTCTCGCTGTCGCCCGAGCGCCTGCACGCAGACCACGCCATCACGGTCGCGCACAACTGGCTCGACACCGACGGCTTCCGGACCTACTGATCGGCGCGGTGGGACCGCGGTTACGGCGGCGACCACACGGACAGCACACTTGAGCCTGCGTTCCGTAGCAGGTCGCGATGTCCGACAGTCCGGCCGCGACCGACGAGCCCCTCGGGTTCCACTCCATCGACGACGAACGTGACGAGCGACTCGCCGTCACCGGCGCGGTGCCGTCGTGGCTCTCCGGGACGCTCTTCAGGAACGGCCCCGGCACCTTCCGCGTCGGCGAGGACAGCGTCGACCACTGGTTCGACGGCCTGGCAATGGTCCAGCGGTATTCCTTCGCCGATGGTGCGGTTCACTACCGCAATCGCTTCCTCCGCACCGACGCCTACGCGGCCGCACAGGACGGCGAGTTCGACGGCGGGTTCGCGACCGGCACCTCCACCCTCCGGGACCGCCTCTACGACACGCTGTTCGCCGAGCCCTACGACAACACCAACATCATCGTCGAGCGGGTGGGCGAGGAGTACCTCGCGCTCACCGAGAGCCCCCGCTGGGTCGGGCTGGATCCCGAAACCCTGGCGACGACCGGCCACGTCCAGTACGACGGTCCTGCACCGGCGGGCGACCTCACCTGTGCCCACTTCCAGTACGACCCCGCCCGGGACACACACGTCACCTTCGACGTGGAGTTCGGGCGACAGAGTCACTACCACGTCTACGAGATGCGGTCGCCGCGCCGGCGGCAGGTACTCGCCTCGATCCCGGTCGACCGGCCGGCGTATATGCACAGTTTCGCGCTGACGCCGAACTACGTCGTGCTCACGGAGTTTCCCTTCGACGTGAACCCGCTCGCCTTCTTCAAACCCGGCCGACAGGGACCGTTCGTCGAGAATTTCGACTGGCGGCCGGCGGCGGGGACGCGGGTTCACATCGTCGACCGGACCGGCGGCGGCGTGGTCGCGACGGCGCGGTCACCGGCCACCTTCGGCTTCCACCACGTCAACGCCTTCGAGGACGACGGTGACATCGTGTTCGACCTCGAAACCGTCCCGGACGCGGCGGCCATCGAGACGCTCTCGCTCGCTGCGCTCCGGGCCGGCGACCTCGACGCCTTCGGCGGCCGCCTGCACCGCTACCGGATCGTCGACCCGGAGGGGACGGCTCGCGTCGAACGCCGCCTGCTCTACGGTGGCGGCACGGCCCTCCCGACGGTCTCGCCCGACGTGTGGCTCGACCGTCACCGGTACGTCTACTCGCAGGGCACCGACCAGCCGGTCACCGAGTGGCCGACGGCCGTCCGGAAGATCGACACCGAGACCGGCGACGTGGTCGAGTACGACGACACCGGCGACCACTTCAGCGAACCCATCTTCGTCCCGCGGCCGGACGGCGACCGCGAGGACGACGGCGTCGTCCTGACCGTCGCACTCGACACCGGGGCCGACCGCTCCGTCCTCGTCGTCCTCGACGGCGAGACGATGACGGAACGCGCCCGCGCGCCGCTGCCCCACGCCGTCCCGTTCGACTTCCACGGGCGGTACTTTCCGGAGCTAACGGTCTGAGGAGTGCAGATCACTCCCCGATCCCGACGAACTCCACCTCGTCGGCGTCGGTGTCGATGACGGCGACGCTGCGGTTCTCCGCGGGCACGGTCGGGAAGTGCGCGCCGGGGTTGACGACCGTCGTGCCGTCCTCCTCGCGCTCCTCGGCGACGTGGAAGTGGCCGTAGCAGACGTAGTCGTACTCGCCGGACCGTGCGCGGGCGTTGACCTCGTCGATACCCTGGTCGCCGTGGAGCATGTGGACGGTCGAGCCGTCGAACTCCAGGGTGGCGAAACGGCCGTGGAGGTGGCTCCGGTCGTTCATGCCGTCGATGGTCTGCTCCAGCCCGTCGCGCTCGCCGTCGTTGTTGCCCAGTACGCCGTGGACGGCGAAGTCGTGGCCCTCGAACGCCGAGAGGAGCGGCGGGGCGATGAAGTCGCCACAGTGGCAGACGGTCTCGATGTCGCGGTCGGCGAACTCGGCGGCGATGGCTTCCGCGGCGGCGTAGTTGTCGTGGGTGTCGGAGACGATGCCGATGTGCATATCCGAGGACACGGCGCGGGGACCCAAAAGCGTCAGTGGCGCGGCCCGCTCCCGCCGGCCGTGAGTCGTCTTTCCGAGTCGGAAACTCCCCGTCCGGGCTTAAGTAGTGGCACGAAGAAGCCCGGGCACGATGGCAGCTATCGACGCCGCCGCCCTGACGAAACGCTACGGGTCGACGACGGCGGTCGACGAACTGGACCTCGCGGTCCCCGAAGGCGTCGTCTACGGCTTCCTGGGGCCCAACGGCGCGGGCAAGACGACGACGATGCGGATGCTCACCGCGCTGACGCGGCCGACCAGCGGGACCGCCAGCGTCGCCGGCGCCCCGGTCACCGACCGCCAACGACTCATCGAACGCATCGGCTACCTCCCCGAGGAGCCGCCGCTGTACGACGAACTCACCGCCCGCGAGCAGTTGACCTACGTGGCCGGCCTCCGTGACCTCCCCGCGGACCGGACCGAGGAGCGAATCGAGACGCAACTGGACCGGCTTGACCTGCTCGACGACGCGGACACGCGAATCGACGCCTACTCGAAGGGGATGCGACAGAAGACGGCGTTCGTCCAGGCGCTCCTCCACGACCCCGACGTGCTCTTCCTGGACGAGCCGACCAGCGGCCTCGACCCGCGGGCCGCCCGGACCATCCGGGAGCTGATCGACGAACGCGCCGCCCGCGGGACGACGGTCTTCCTCTCGACGCACATCCTCCCAGTCGTCGAGGAACACGCAGACACCGTGGGCGTCCTCTCCGACGGTCGGCTGGTCGCGGAGGGGGCGCCCGACGACCTCACCCGGCAGGCCGAGGCGGAGTCGGACCGCACCCTGGAGGACGTCTTCCTCGAAGTGACCAGCGAGGACCCCGCCGAGGACGCCGCCGGCGGCGCGGTCGGCGGGGGTGCCGGCCCCGCCACGGAGGGGTCGCCCGATGCCTGAGCCGAACTGGTCGCGCCACGGGTTGGCAATTGGGCGACAAGAGTTCCGCCGCACCGTGCGGTCCCTGCGCGGCGACTCGACCCGGCTCGTCCTCATGGGCTTCGTCGCCCTCTTTTTCGGGTCGGTGACGCTCCTCGGGACGTGGCTGGTGCTTCGCTTCGCTGACGGGCTCGGTCCGGTGTCGCTCACCGATGGTATCCGGGGCTCCATCGCGCTCCAGTGGCTCTTCGCGGTCTTCATCTTCGCACAGCGGGCCGGCTCGCGCCACGACCGCATCGACAGCGAACCGCTCGTGCTGACGACGGTCTCGGTCCGGTCGGTCACGATCGGCATCGTCACCGCGGAGGTCGCTCGTGCGCTCGCGTACATCGGCATCCCCATCGCCCTCCTCGGCGGCGCGTTCGTGTACGCGACCGCCTCGCCGCTGATGGTCCCCTTCCTCGCCCTCGCGGTGGTCCTCTCGATCGCGACGGCGGCGGTACTGGGCTACGCACTCGGGCTGGCCGCGAACCTCCTCGTCGCCCGCGTCCGGTTCGTGGCGCGGCACAAGTCCGCCCTGGCCGTCGTGGTCGTGATCGTCTTCTTCGGGGCGTACTTCGGCGCCCAGAACCTCGTCGCCGACGGCGCGATGGCACTCCTCGGACTCGCGCCGTTCGCGTGGTTCGTCGACCTCGCGCTTTTGGGCTCGCCGGTGGTCGTCTCGGTCCCGCGGGCCGCCGTCGCGGCCGTCGGCGGCGTCGCCTGGCTCGCCGGCTGTGGTCTCGTCGTCGAACGCCTCGCGACCGCCTACTGGTTCGGCGACTCCGTGCGAAACGAGGTCGCCGAAGCGCAGGCCCGCGTCGACGCCGACGGTGCGCGCGACCCGCTGGCCGCCGCCGTCCGCCCGCTCCGGTTCCCCGCGGTCGCCCGGCCCACGCGCCGGGTCGCACAACGGGCCGTCGTCGTCGCGCGCCGGAACCCCTCGCGGCTCTCCTTTCTCCTCTTCCCGCTGATCTTCGCCGGCTCGTACCTCTACGGCGCGGCGGAGGCCGGCGGCCTCCCCGAGTCGCTCGCCGTCGCCGTCCCGCTGTTGGTCCCCTGGCTCGCCGGCGGCACCTTCGGCCTCAACCCCTTCGGCGACGAGGGCGCGGTCCTGCCCGCGACGCTCGTCTCCCTGCCCAGCGGCCGCCAGTACGCCGCCGGACTCGCGCTCCCGGGCCTCCTCCTCGGACTCCCCCTCACCGTCGCCCTCACGGCCGTGGCCGGCGTCGTCGCCCCGGTCCCGCCGGTCGAGGTCGGCCTGCTGGTCGCCGCCGGCGCGGTCCTCGCGGTCGCGGCCGTGGTCCTCGCGCCTGCGGTCGGGATGACGTTCCCGCGGTACGACCCGATCCAGGTCCGGAGCGACCGCGAGGTGGTCCCCCCGAGCCTGAGCGCGGTCGCGCTCTACACGCTCGCGCTCGGCCTTACCGGCGGCGTCGCGATCACCGCGGCCGTTTCCCCCGCGACGCTCCGCAACACCCTCTCGCTCGTCGTCGGCTTCCTCCTCCCCGTCCCCTTCGGCCTGCTCGCGGACGCGGGACTGGGGCCGGCCGGCGGCGTCGCGTCGTGGCTCTCGGGCGTCGGCGCGGAGATCGGTGCGCTCCCGCTCACGCCCGTCCACTGGGGCGGTTACGCGCTGGGGCTCCTCGCTGCCGTCCTGCTCGCCGGCTGGTCCGCGCGGGCCGTCGTCCGGCGGTTCGAGGGCTACACCTACGGGTGAGTCCCGCCCGACGCGGCCGGGGTTTCGCAACCGTTAAAACCGGGCCTCGCCAAAACCCGAGTGCACCAAGCGGGCCGGTGGGGTAGCTTGGTATCCTTCGGCCTTCGGGTGGCCGTAACCGCGATTCGAATTCGCGCCGGCCCACTTTTCCACGACACCACAACCGCGAGCGACAGCGAGCGGTCCGTGTCGTGTGAAAATGGGGCCAAGCGAATTCGAGCAGGGAAGTCGCAGCGCGAACGAAGTGAGCGACCGTCTTCCAGTGTTCGACATTCGCGCCGGCCCACTTTTCCACACCGCTCACCGACGAGCGAAGCAGCAGCCCACTCACTCGAAGAGGTCGTCGTGGCGCTGTGCGAGGTTCGTGTAGTCGCCGGAGTGGTAGGCCTCGAACACGGCGTCGGGGTCGATACTGGTCTCCTCGAGCGGCGTGACCGAGGCGGGCATCCCGCGGACGAACGACCGTGGTGGGACCTCGTAGCCCGCCGGGACGACCGTCCCGGTGGCGACGATGCTCCCCGCACCGATACTGGCGTCGGTGACGGTCGAATTGAAGCCGACGATGGTCTTGTCGCCGACGACAGTGTCGTTGAGGACCGCGCCGTGCCCGACCATCACGTCCGCGCCGAGTTCGGAGGCGTGGAGCACGGCGTTGTCGCCGACGTGGGACTGGTGGCCGACGACGACCGGCCCGACGTCACCCCGGAGGACGACGCCCGGCCAGACGCTCGCGTTCGCCTCGATGGTCACGTCTCCCACCACCGTCGCCTCGCGGCTGACGTGGGCGTACCCGTCGACGTCCGGTTTCGTTCCCTCGAACGCGTACTCTCTGCTGTCTGGCATGTGTGAACACTGAACGCGAGCGGTCAAAACGGTGGGGGGACGCTCGCGGCAGGAGCGGTCCGATCACCGTCGCACCGGGTCCGAGAGACATCGGGAAAGGTAAGCCGGAGGGCCGGGAACCACCGCGCGATGAGACTCGCACGCGCGGAGACGCCGGACGGCATCGTCGAGGGCGAGTACGTCGACGGGACCCTCGAAACCGACGACGGGAGCTACGAGATCGGCGACGACGCGACCCTGCTCGCGCCCTGTGACCCGGACGCCCTCTTCTGCGTGGGACGCAACTTCGGCGAGAAGGTCGACCAGATGGACTACGAGGTCCCGGACGTCCCGGACTGGTTCATCAAGCCGCCACACAGCCTGCACCCGCCGGAGACGCCCATTCCCTACCCCGAGTGGACCGACGAACTGACCTACGCCGGCGAACTCGCCGCGGTCGTCGACGAGCGCTGTCACGACATCACCGAGGACGAGGTCGACGACGTCCTCCGCGGGTACACGGTCCTCAACGACATGGACGCGCTGGACCAGGAGCGCCGCACCGCGCGGAAGGCCTTCGACGGCTCCGGCCCGCTCGGCCCGTGGATCGAGACAGACTACGAACCGGTCGGCAAGGAGATGGAGACCCACATCAACGGGGAGCGCCGCCAGCACGACAATACGGAAAACATGTTCAACAAGCCCCGCGAGACGGTCGCCTTCCTCTCGGAGCGGTACACGTTCCGCCCCGGCGACGTGATCTCCTTCGGTTCGCCCGCGAACCCCGGCCTCGTCGAACCCGGCGACGAGATCGAAATCCGCTACGAGGGCATCGGTACGCTCCGGAACACGGTCGAGTGAGCGGCCGATTCAGGCCTCGCTTCCCTCGCCGAAGTTCCCGCGGTCGAGGGTCCAGTCGTACTCGTCGTAGGCCAGCGATGGCGTCGCGTCCGGCGGGATGCAGTCGAACTCGCGGAGGAGTTCGAGAATCCCCCGTTTCCCGCCGAAGTCGCCACGAAACCAGAGCAGCGTGCGCGGCACGGTGACCGTCTCGGTCGCCGGGTCGTACGCGACTTCGCTCCCCAGGTACGAGGCGGTCGCGAGGTCGAGTTCCTCGTCGATGCTCCCGGCGGTGTAGGCGGCGATGGGTGGGCAACTGGCTGCGCCGCAGTTCAGCGCGAAGTGGATGCGGGGGTCGCGCTCGCTCGGTTGCATCCGGCGGACGAACGCGCTCCGGGTCGGCCACGGGACGTACCCCAGCCCCCAGCGGTGGTAGCTACGCCGGAGGATACCGTGTTCCACGTCGTCGAGGCGCAACCGCCGGCCCGCGACGGGGACGACCTCGCGGCGGAAGAAGCGGTGTTTGTCGTACCGGTCGGGGTTCCGTGCGAGTTCGAGCTGGGTGACGGCGTTGTAGACGTTGAGCCAGAACGCCAACGCAGCGGCGTCGTCGGTCGTGGCCGCGTCGAGAACGCCCGCGTCGAGGTCCCGGAGGGCACGCTCCAGGTCCGTCGTCGGCTCACCGAGCTTGACCGCACGCAGGAGGTCGCGTGAGAGCCCCACCGGGTCCGCGCTCATCGACGGGCAGTCGGGCCGCCAGCGACAAAAGGGTCCGACGCTCGTGTTCGGCGGTCGTCAGACCGCGCCCGTGACAGCCGCGGTGACCGAACCGGCAGCCGGCGGGTGCCGACGACGGGGTCGGCGACTGTCCCGCTGTCGTCGCGTGTCACTCGCCATCGACCCGCGTCACTCGCCGTCGTCGATGTTGACGACGAGGACGGGGCGGTCGGCGGTCTCGACGACGCGTTCGGTGACCGACCCGAGTGCGGCGAGGCGGTCCCGGCCGGTGCGGCCGTGGGTCCCCATCGCCACGAGGTCGGCGCCGATCTCCGCCGCGTAGTCGACGATGGTGTTGTGGGGGATGCCCTCGCGGTGCTCGGTCTCGATCGCGATGCCGTCCTCCCGCGCCCTGTCGGCGGCCGCTTCGAGGGCGCGCTCGCCCTCCGCTTCGAGGTTGCCCCGGACCTCGTCTTTGGTGTCGTCCGCTGCGGCGAGAAAGAGCCGCTTGTCGACGACGTACAGCGCGTAGAGAGTCGCGTCGTTGTCGTTCGCGATCGAACAGGCGTGGTCGAGCGTCTTCGCGGTCCCGCTGCTCCCGTCGGTCGGGACGAGTATCCTGTCGTACATCGGTCACGCGGTTCAGTCCGCGACCACTTGAATTACCACCACTGCCCGGCGGACGGACACCCTCGATGCCGGCGGTGGAGCGTCCGCGACGGCGGGATTTCCCGCTCGCTCCGTCTCAGTGACAGTTGGCGACAGAGATAGGTGCGTTCGCAGTCACCTGTTTACCACTTGGTGGGCAGAATGTCAACGAGAACGGGACGGGCAGCCAGTGGCTGGAGGTGCCCCGGTGTCGGCGGCTGACAGCCCGATTCGGCTCGAACTGTACGTGCGGTCGCTCCACCCCGGAACTGCGGGGGACCGCCAGGAGACGGTCGTCGAGCGACTGCAGACGCTGGAGCGCGAGGGGGCCATCGACGAGTTTCAGGTGCTCGTATGGGGCGACCGGATGCCGGGGAGCCCGGCGGACGCCCGGACTGACGCGGGGCTGTTCGCGCTGAACCGCGCCGCCGTCTTCGCCGAGTGGGCCGACCGCAACGGCTTCACGGTCGACGAGTTCGAACACCAGCGGATCGAATCCCACCTGCTCGGGGAGACCTACCGGACGCTTTCGGTGCCGGTCATGACCCTCGCGGAGTACGCGGGTGCGGACCTCCGGTTCGTCGGACCCGTCTCCGGCCCCGAGGAGACCGTGACCGTCCTCGACAGGCTCGACCGGCTGGCCGCCGACGGCGACGACGCGGCGGCCGAGTACGAGTCGCTCTCCCGGACCTACGCCGAGCCGCCGGTCGGCCTCACGCTCGCGCCGAACGACGACTGAGAGGCGGAGGGAGTCGGCGGAAGTCGTAAGGACGCCGCGGCCCTATCAGTGGGTATGTCGAGCGACTCAGCGGACGGCGACGCGGCGGACCACGCGACGGCTGACGACCTGCCCGACTCCGATGCCGAGTGGCGCGAACACCTGTCCGAAGAGGAGTACCGCATCCTCCGGGAGGCCGGGACCGAGCCGAAATTCAGCGGCGAGTACGTCGACACCGACGCCGACGGCGTCTATCGCTGTGCCGGCTGTGGCGCCGAGCTGTTCGACTCCGGGACGAAGTTCAAGTCCGGGTCCGGGTGGCCGAGTTTCTACGACGCCATCGGGGACGGCATCGAGACGGAGCTGGACACGAGCCACGGGATGCGCCGCACCGAGGTCCGCTGTGGGACCTGTGACGGCCACCTCGGCCACGTCTTCGAGGACGGGCCGGACCCGACGGGAAAACGCTACTGCATCAACTCGCTCGCGCTCGACCTCGACGCAGAGGAGTAACCGGCGGCGGACGCCGGCCGTCTCGGCGCGGGGGAGTGGCGCTTATTCGATCTTGACGGTGAGGACCGGCACCGGCGCGCGCTTGACCACTTTCTGACTGACGCTGCCGACGACCGACTCCTGGGAGTCGTCGTCGTGGGTGCCCATCGTCACCAGGTCGATCGGGGCTGTGTCGATGTAGTCGAGGATCTCCTCGACGGGGTTACCACGCCGGAGTTCGGTCGTGGTTTCGACGCCCTCGTCGGCGAAGCGGGACTCGGCCTCGTCGATGGCGGCCTCGCCCTCGCTGCGGAACTCCTCGATGACTTCCTCGCGCATTCCGTCGGCCAGCGTCAGGAACGCGCGGTCGTCGACGACGTACAGCAGGTGGACCGTCGCGTCCCGGCGGTCCGCGGCGTCGAGCGTGTGCGGGAACACTTCCGAGAGCGACTCGGTCCCGTCTATCGGCAGCAGGATGTGGTCGTACATCTACCGGGGCGTTCTCGGTCCGCTCCCTTGATGGATTCGTTTCGGTCTCAGGGGACGTTCCCGTCGACCGCGTCGCGGACCTCGACGATTTCCACCTCGAAAACGAGGTCCTCGCCCGCGAGTTCGTGGTTGAAATCGACGCTGACGATGCCGTCCTCGACGGCGACGACCTCGCCGGGGAGCCCCTGCTCCGTCTGGACGGTCAGGCCGATTTCGGGCTCCTCGCCCTCGATCATGTCGCTGAACTCCGCCACGTCGTACTCGACGATCCGGTCCTCGGAGCGCTCGCCGTACCCGGCCTCGGGCGCCACCTCGACGGTCGCTTCCTCACCTTCTTCGAGGCCGCGAAGCCCCTCTTCGAGCCCTTCGACGATCCGCCCGGCACCGACTTCGACGGTCAGCGGCGAGAAATCCCGCTCCCCGGCGTCCGCGAGGTCCTGTTCGTCCGCGACCGACTCGTGGGACGTGTCGAACACGGTCCCGTCTTCGAGGCGCCCGGTGTACTCGAAGGTCACCGAGTCGCCGTCTTCGATTGCCATACAACCCACTGGCGGGCGGGGCGGTTAAGGCTTGGGCGATGGGGTCGAGCGGCCCCGAGACCCGACGCCAGCGACCGCCTGCTCACTCCAGTCCGAGGTCGTGTTGCATCGAGTTGCCGGGCCGGGGGACGCCCTTGACGGTCACGGTCTCGCCGGTCATGAAGGCGGCGGCGGGCGAGACGAGGAACTGCACCACGTCGGCGATGTCCTCGCCGTGGCCGATGCGGCGGTCGACCTGTTCGCGGGGCGGCATCTGGTCGCTCTGGATGCCCAGCGTCTCGGCGACGCCGGGGGTCTGGACGAGGCCCGGCGCGACGCAGTTGACGCGGATGCCGTCGTCGGCCCACTCGACGGCCAGCGTCTCGGTCAGGCGGATGATTGCCGCTTTCGAGGCGCTGTAGTGGCTCTCGTTGGGCGCGGCGTGCTGGCCGTTGACCGAGGAGAGATTGACGATACAGCCGCCGTCGCCCTCGCGCATGACCTCGCCGGCGACCTGCGTGCAGTGGAAGGTGCTGTTGAGGTTCAGGTCGACGATGGAGTTCCAGCCGTTGGGCGAGATGTCCTCGAAGGCGGCGACGAACTCCCCGCCGGCGTTGTTGACGAGGGCGTCCACGTCGCCGAACTCCTCGACGGTCTCCTCGACGAACGCCTCGACCTGGTCGCGCTCGCGGACGTTACACTCCACGGCGAGGGCGTCGCCCTCCGCTTCTTCGTTGATTCCGTCCGCGACGGGGCCGACGCGGTCGATATCGCGCGAACAGACAGCCACGTCCGCGCCGCCCGCCGCGAGCGTCTCGGCGATGGCACGACCGATTCCCTGACTGGCGCCGGTGACGATGGCCGTCTGGCCCGCCACGTCGAAGTCTGCCTCGTGCATCGCCCGGAATCGGGGCCGGCCGACGCTTCAGTGTACCGATTGGGGTGTGCGATACCACGGGCCGGCCACCGGTCGGGTGAGTCGCGATACCACGACTCGCGGGGGACTTATCAGTCCGGGGCTGCTTTATATGGTATGAGCGAAGACAGCGGGCGCCGGAACCTCCGGATGCCCAACAGCGATCAGTTGTTCGCGGTCGTGACGGAACACAACGGCGGTAATCACGTACGACTCCAGTGTGCCGACGGCAAAAACCGGATGGGCCGGATT
This sequence comes from Halorientalis marina, assembly GCF_023028345.1. Lineage (GTDB taxonomy): Archaea > Halobacteriota > Halobacteria > Halobacteriales > Haloarculaceae > Halorientalis > Halorientalis marina. The sequence goes on from NZ_CP095487.1 coordinate 2,998,536, forward strand.
CCCGGTCGCATGAAGTTCCGGACCTGGATCAACGAGCACGACGTCGTCATCGCCGAGCCGTGGGACTGGGACGACGACAAGGCCAATATCGAGTGGCGCTACGACGGCCAGGACGCCGACCAGCTCCGCCGCGAAGGCCACCTCGACGGCGAACTCTCCGCCTAATTTCTTCCGACGTCGGCGGTCACGCTCGGATTTCCGAGTGAGCCGCGACGCGGGTATTCCCGATCGAGCAGCGACGCGGCAATCCGCTGGACCAGCGACGCCGCCAATCGAACTGTCGAGCGGTAGTGACGGCACTGCTCGCAGATAGTCTCGAAGAAAACGCAGTCACGCGTGCCGCCGTGTGGCGACAGTACGGGAGTTTAGTTCTCGCGAACGACGTTCGTCGCGCGCGGGCCCTTCGGGGCCTGTTCGATGTCGAATTCGATCTCGGTCCCTTCGGTCAGATCCTCACCGCCAACGTCCTCCATGTGGAAGAAAACGTCCTCGTCCGAATCCTCAGTCTCGATGAAACCGTAACCGCCAGTGTCGTTGAAGAAATCAACCTTACCGTTTGCCATTGCGACTAGACGAACCGCCGACGCGGGGATAAGGGTTCCGACTTGTAATCCTTGTCGGGTTTTTTACGGACGTTCGTATTCGATTTACCCATTCTATCTTTCGTTTGTTTCGGTACAGCGGGGCGAGAGCGCCGCGTTCGTTCGGACGGTCACATCTCGCGGATTCTTCGATGGAATCGGCAGTTCCCGGCCGAAAACGCGACCGTCTGACGCCGTGATACCGGGTCGGCACATCCGAGGGGCTTTACGTCGGGGGGCAGTGTACTCCACGTGGATTCTGACGAGGTTCGCCGACAGTGGGCCGAACGATCCGGGGAGTACTCCCCCGAGTACTACGCCTATTACGGCCCGGACAAGCGGAGTGAGGCGGTACGGGAGCTGTTGAGTCGGTACGTCGACCGCGACGCGGCCGTGCTGGAACTGGGCTGTAGCTCCGGGCGACACCTCGCACACCTGCGGGACCACGGCTTCTCGGACCTGACCGGGGTCGAGGTCAACGGCGAGGCCTTCGACGTGATGGCCGAGGCGTACCCGGACCTCGCCGCGGAGGGGACCTTCCATCACGACGCCATCGAGGCGGTTCTGCCGGGATTCGACGACGACCGCTTCGACGCGGTCTTTTCCGTCGAGACGCTCCAGCACATCCACCCCGACGCGGAGTGGGTGTTCGGCGACCTCGCACGGATCACCGCCGACCTCCTCGTCACCGTCGAGAACGAGGGCGACGGCGACCCCACGGACCCGTCGACCGCGGACGTGAACTACGTCCACGACGAGTTCCCCCTCTACTACCGCGACTGGGAGCGCGTGTTCACGGCCCGGGGGTTCGAGACGGTCGCGACGCGCGCTCACGACCGGGATACGGTCCGGGCGTTCCGCGCCGGGGACGACTGAGACCCCCCGGGGAGCGGTCGCCGCTCACCTGTTTGGTGGCTGCTGTCTCGACCATATCGAGACGAGAGCAGCGAGAATAATCGACGCTTGGTTACTTCGGCAACTGCTGTTTGGGGGTGGGAGGGGGTCAACGGCGGTCCGGATACGGCGGCCGCCGGGCTGGCATGGTTGGTCATCCCGGGTGGTTATCCGCCCGCGCGCCGAACTACTGGATATGGCGACCGTCATGGAGTTCACGAGTCCGGCCGCGGAGTTCCCGCTCGGCAGCGTCTTCGAGGAACTGCCCGGGGTGACGGTCGAACTGGAGCGAATCGTCCCCCACGACGACTTCGACATTCCGTACTTCTGGGTCCGCGGTGGCGACGTCGCCGACATCGAGGACGCCTTCGGCGCCCAGGACGGGGTCTCCGATGTCGTGCTCGTCGACAGCGTCGAGGAGGAGTACCTCATGCGCGCCGAGTGGGACCAGGAGTACGTCGGCATCCCCAGCGCGCTCGCCGAGACCCACCTGATCGTCCTCTCGGGGATCGGGACGAGCGACGGCTGGCACTTCGAGGTCCGCGGCGAGACCAGAGACGACGTGAGCGCGTTCCGGAGTTACTGCCAGGAACACGACGTCGATATCGACATCACGGCAGTCCACGCCCTGCTCCCCATCCAGGGGGAAGGCTACGAGCTGACCGATACACAGCAGGAAGCGCTCGTCACCGCCTTCGAACTCGGGTATTTCGACTCGCCGCGGCGGTGTTCGATGGAGACCGTCGCCGACGAACTGGGCATCACCCAGCAGTCGTTGTCGTCACGGCTCAGGCGCGGCCACCGTCGGCTCATCGCCGCGACGCTCGTTCACGGGGCGACGAAATCCTGATAGGCGACCCCACTTGTACCCTCTGTATAGTAAGAAGCCCAACTGACCCGGCCGCGGCGATTCGTATGGGGTATGGTAGCCACGCAGGCCGGCGTCGAACTGGAATCGATGGCGTACGACAGCGACTCGGACAGCTACCGGTTCACGTTCGACCCGGAACGGACTCCACCGAGCATGGCCGTCGTCGCGGCGCTGTCCAGCGCACTGGACGTCGCGGCGATGGACCTAGACCCGATCTACGAGATGGTCGACACCGACGCACTCGACGCGCTCGTTTGCGTTCAGGACCAGAGTGTCGGCGACGTGACGGTGTCGATCTCCCACGCGGCGTACTCCCTCACCGTCCACAGCTACGGGCTCGTCACGATGGTCCCGGCGGACGGCGAGGAGACGACCGACTGGGCCGAGTCCTCCCTGGACCAATGACCGACGACACGACGCCGACGTCCGCCGCGGCACTGAACGCGGAACTCGCTGCGCTCCTCCGTCGGGCACGCGACAACGACGTCGACGTGCGCGGTGGCTGGACGTGTTCGGCTGACACCGACGGTCTGGACTGGGACGTCGTGGTCACCGAGGTCAGGGCCGCCGACCGAGCCGAGTAATCCAGTCGGGCGCCCCCTCACCCTTCTTTCGAGTGCGTTCGTCCTCGCTCCGGCCGACCGCCGGCGAGTCGCCTGACGGCTCCCGCGGCGACGAGGGCGATGGCGATTTCGAGCCCGCCAGCGGTCAGGAACGCGGTGACGTAGCCGTACTGGTCGGTGACGATCCCGCCGACGAGGAAGCCGCTCAGCATTCCGAGACTGCCGAAGACGTTGAACCCACCCATCGCCGCGCCACGCTCCGTCGGCGGGACGATGTCGGTGACGAGTGCCATCGTCGCCGGCGAGACGAACGCACCACAGACGCCGACGACGACCATCAGCCCGGCGGCGAGGAGATAGCCCGGCGCCAGCACGACGGCGATAATCGCCACGCCGTACAGCACCGACCCGGCGACGACCGGGAGGTATCGGCCGATCCGGTCCGACAGCGAGCCGGCCGGATACTGGACGGCGGCGAAGGGGACGAAAAAGAGCGCCAGCGTGACGCCCGCCTGTGCCGCATCGATGCCGAAGGTATCCCGGAAGTAGGCAACGCCGGTCAGCGCGAAGAAGCCGGCGGTCAGCCGGTCGATGTAGCCGAAGGCGAAGGGCACGAGCAGGTGTGGTCGCGTTCGGACGCGGTCGACCAGCGTGTCGACGGGGAGACCGTCCCCGGGGCTCCGGTCCGGGACCGTCGCCGCGAGGAGGGCACTTCCGCCGAGGAGCACCGCCCCGCCGTAGAGGGGGGCGAGCGGGTCGACCGCCGCCAGTCGGCCGCCGACGACCGACCCGAACGCCGCGCCCACGCCGATGGCGGTGCCGGCCGCGCCCATGTTCCGCCCGTGGCCGCCCGAGAGGTCCATCAGCATCGTGATCGACAGGGAGAACGCGCCGATGGTGAACGCGCCGCCGACGGCCCGCAGGACCAGCACGGCGCCGAACCCGAGGCCGATCCCCGGCGCCAGCGCGACGGTCAGATAGCTCGCGGCTCCGCCGGCGGCTCCGGCGACGACCAGCGGCGTCCGGGTGCCGAGCGTGTCGCTGAGAACACCCCACAGGGACGCACAGACGACGAACGCGCCGAACTCGGCGACGAGGAACCACGTCCCCGCGAGGATGCCGCTCCCGCCGCCGAGCGCGGCGACCGTCTCCGCCAGCCCCGGGTAGAGAAACACCTGTGAGACGAGGACGCTCCAGACGACGAGGGCGAGACGGGGTCGGTCACTCATTCGAGGACACCGGGTGGTTCGCGACGGGGCCGGGGAGTCGGGCTCAACGCGGGCGATTCGACCCCGCGACGGCGCTACTCCGGACTACCGGTTCGTGGGGAACCCACTCGAACGCTACGGAACGCGGTCAGTCCGTGTCGACGAGCGAGCCGAACAGATCCTCGGCATCGCCCGGCGTGTCGAAGTCGTGGAAGTGTTCGCCTTTCTCCTTGCTGAGGACGTTGAGCGCGGCGGCGGCGCCGTCGCCCGCCGAGATGACCGCCTGCCACTCCTCGGCGCGCACCATCGCCCCGGTCGCGTAGGCGTCCTCGACCGACGTCTCCATCGTCACGTCCACGTCGACGACGTCCTCGCCGGTGAACGCACAGCCGAGGTCCTCGGCGAGGTCGCGGTTCGCGCCCGTCGCCAGGACGAGGTAGTCGCCGGTCTCGTCCCCCGCGGCCGTCTCGGCGGTGAAGCCGTCGTCGGTGGCTTCGACGCTCGTCACGGCGGTGTCCTGGACGCGCTCGACGCCGAAGTCGTCGACCTGCTCGCGCAGGGTCTCCACGTAGTTCGACCCGTCCAGCGAGCCGATGCCGGGGTAGTTGAACAGGTGTGCCTTGTGCATCCACGTGTCGTCCGTGTCGAAGACGGTCGTTTCGAGGCCGTTTTTCGCGGTGAACAGCGCGGCACTGAGCCCCGCGGGACCGCCGCCGACGACGAGTACGTCTGCCATGGTAGAGTTGTCGGCCGTGAGCCGCATAAACCCACGCCCGGTGCGTGCGCTTCCACACAGCACCACGAGAACCGGCGACAGCGACGTGCCGACCACGAGGAGGCCGGGACCGTCGCAATCGCCTGGAGCTGGACTCCCCGAGGCCGTCCGCGCTAGATCCCGAGGAGGACTTTGGCGAGCCCGAGGAAGATGAAAAAGCCGAGTACGTCGGTCGCGGTGGTGATGAAGATGGTCGCCGAGGTCGCGGGGTCCTTGCCGACCCGGCTCAACACGAGCGGGATCAGCGTCCCGAAGAAGCCGGCGATGACGAGGTTGAGGACCATCGAGACCCCGAGGACGAGGCCCAGAAGCGGGCTCCGATTGAACACGGTGGCGATGACGGCGACGAGGACACCGGTGATCGTGCCGTTTGCGGCCCCGGCGATCACCTCGTTGCCGATGACGCGCCTCCCGGTCGAGAGCGACACCTGGCCGAGCGCGACGCCACGGACCGTGACCGCCATCGACTGGGTGCCGGCGTTGCCGCCCATGCCGGCAACGACGGGCATGTAGACCGCGAGCAGGGTGAACGCGGCGATGGTGTCCTCGAAGAGGCCGACGACCGCGGCCGCGAGGAAGGCCGTCCCGAGGTTGATGACGAGCCACTTGTACCGGCTCCTGATCTTCGCGAGGGGGCCGTCGAGGACGCTCTCCTCCTCGGCGACGCCGGTGAAATCGTAGAGGGTCTCGCCCGCCTTGGCCTCGATGACCCGGAGGAGGTCGGCCGCGTAGATCACGCCGAAGATGCTCCCGTCGTCGTCGAGGACCGCGACCGTCCGCTCGGGGTTCGACCGGAACACCTCGACGACCTCGGTGTCCGGGGCGTCGTACCTGACCGTCGGCGTCTCCCTGACGTAGTCGGTGAGACTGCCGACCTCGCCCTCGTCGATTGCAAGCGTCTGTCCCGGGAGTTCCCCGAGAAGGCGGTCACCGTCGGTCACGAAGATCGTCGGGAACCGGCCGGTCCGCTCCTCGTGACGCCGAACGCGAGCCCCGATTTCGCCGAATCCCCGGCTCACGTCGACGGTCACGTAGTTGAGATGCATCAGTCCCGCCGCGCTCTCCGGGCTGAACTCGAGCAGGAACGCGACTTTCTCCCGGCGGTTCTTCTCGAGTCGGGACAGCACCTCGGTCCGGGTGGCCTCGTCGGTGACGCCGAGGACGTCGGTCGCCTCGTCCGGGTCGAGCCGCCGGACGAAGGCATGGAGCTGGTCGGCGCTCATGTCGGCCACCAGCGACTGCCTGACCGTCTCCGGCAGGGCGAAAAACACCTCGCGCTGGCGGGCCTGTGAGAGGTCCCGGAATCGGTCCGCGGGCGCGTTCGAGACGGCGAGGTCCTGCTGGACGGTCGCGGCCTGTGGCATGGATGCTGTCCACCCGTGCAACGGGCATCGGAATAAAGTCCGGGTAGCCTGCCGGGACGAAGGTGCCCCATAACCAAGCCGTCCCCACCGTCCGTGACCACATGGCCGATCAGACGACGACCGTCGACTCCATCGCGCGCGAAGACGCCGCGGACCGACTGACGGAGATCGCGAGCGCACTCAGGACCGACGACAGGATCAGCGTCAGCGTCGGCAACAAAGACATCACGCTGGCGCCGACCGACTCTGTCAACTTCAGACTCGACGTGATCGAGAAACGAACTCGCTTCCGCGGTGACCGCGAGACGATCAGGATCGAACTCGACTGGAAACCCGAGTGAACGCACCGAGCCCCACGACAGCGGCGGCTTTTATGCCCTGGTAAAATGCGAAACCGGTTTACATCTTTAGGCGGGCCTAAATCGTATGGTGGGCGAGACGGACGGTGGCGGTGGACGGACACGGAGACAGTACCTGACCTGCGGCGGCGCGCTGGCGGTCGGTGGGGCCGTCGCGGGGTGTTCGGACCTGGTCGGTCAGGGTGGGACCACCGCCACGCCGGGGTGCGGGTCCTACACCGTCTCGATGTCGCCGCTGGGCGAGGTCACCTTCGAGTCGCCGCCGGAGACGGTGTTCACGCGGCTCACGCACCACGCGGACGTGGCGTTCGCGCTCGGACGCGGGGACACGATCAACGCGATGCACGTCCCGGACTACTACGACGGACTGTGGAACCAGTTCTTCGAGCGACTGCCCGGCGTCTCGCTGGACTGGACCGGGCAGTACTCCTCCTGGGAGTCGGACGAAGAGACGCTCTACGGCCTGAACAGGATATTCATCTCGCAGACCCGGCGTGGATCGCCAAACAGGACGCCTGGGACCGCGCCGACTTCGAGCGGGTCGGGAGCGACGTCGCACCGTGGTTCGGCAACTACCTCTCCGACCGGCACGCCGAGCCGGCCCCCGGGAGTGGCAGGTCGATGCCGGCAGTTCCGCCAGGTCGCCAGCCGTCGTCGAGGGCACCGTCTACGTGGTGAGCAGCCGGGAAACGATGGCCGTCGAGGCGGCGACCGGCGACTGCAGGTGGCGCTGTGAATCGCCGGCGTCGTCGGCACCAGCCGTCGCCGAGGGGCTGGTCTTCAGCGCCAGCGTCCACGACGTGCTGGCGAACGACTGCGAGAACGGCGATATCGTCGGCGTGTACTCATTCGCCTTTTGAGTACGACTGTCCTCTCTCAGCGGGTAGGCGCGATTCTCCGACGTTCGCTCACTTCTTCTCGCAGGTATATGGATGGAAAGCTGGCCTCGGCACTCACGACTCAGGATCTATCCATAGTGGATGTGTTTTGCACGGCTATAGAGCCCGTTCGTTCCGTTACTGTTCGTCCAGCATCTGGATGCCTTGCTCCACGATCGCCTCGGTCACGAACAGGCTCGTCTCACGTTGGAGTGCCCGCATGAGTGATGCCGCCTCGTCCCGATCGAGTGATCGCCGAGCGTGACCGAGGGCAATTACGCCGATAGAACCGTGTACTTCGACGCCAGCGTCGGATGCTACCTCTCTGGCAGCGAGGTCGTCGGTTAGGAGAACGACGCCCCGCTCTTCAGCGACCGCAATCGCGGCGCGTTCTCCGGTGTCCAGTTCTTGAACTCCGACTCGACTTTCATCGGCTTCGACGAGCTCGTACGAAAGGTCGGCCAGCCCGTCCGGAACACCACCGGCGTCGACCTCCTCGTAAACGGTCTCTGGAACGAGGAGTGTGTCAAACGTCGCGAGCAGTTCGAGCGAATCGATTTCGGCGAGGTGAATGAGCGGTCCTGTATCAGAGACAGCCGCGAGCGTCACGCGTTCAGGCCCCAGTCGACATCCTCCTCGACGACCTCCCGCTCTCGGTCCGCTCGCTCGACTTTCGTCCGACCGACACGTTCGATTGCTTCCTCGCGGTCGAGTTCGCCGTCGAGGTACTGTGCGAGCACGAGGTCCTCCCACAAGTCTTCGAGACCGCGTTCGAGTGCTCGCTCGAACACTTCGGATTCCGGAAGACCGCGAGCCTCCGCGATTTCTCGAACCCGATCGGAAATTTCGGCGGCCATACAGAGTGATTGCTCGGCAACGTTCATAAATCCGCGTCTGCCCGCCCGACGAGAATCTGACCGGGGCCCATGTCTACTGTGGCCACGACCAGACCCCGTCAGAGACACCGTCTACCCTGAAAAATAGCGGCCTCTGCACTCACGACTCACAATCTATCCATGGGGTACGTACTTTCCAACTCCCTTGAGATATCTACTCCGAAAGCAGTTCTCCGAGATGGATCGTGTCGCAACGGGAACGAATGGAACACGAAACCGCAACCCCTCAGACGAGAGTGGGATTCATTCTTGAGGGGCAGACCCCGATAACCTCAAAAATGCTTTGACCGTGGGCGATATACTGGCTGTATGTCAGAATCGACTGAATCCGATGAGATCGATCGGCTTCCGGTGTGGTCTGCGCAAGAGGATTGGTGCGCAGTGACGATCGGAATGGACGTCATCGGGTACAAGTGGCATCCAGTTATCATCGACCGATTGTTGAAACACGAGTCGCTTCGCTTCAACGAACTTTCCCGGGAGATCGGTGGCGCGATCACGAACAAAGTACTCTCGTCAAGTCTCGAAGATCTCGAAGAGAAAGACCTGGCCGAACGAACCGTCGTCAACGACAAGCCCGTCGAAGTCGAGTACTCACTTACCGAGCGCGGGCGGTCACTCGCGCCAGTGATCGAATCGCTGGAAACGTGGGCCGCAAACAACTTCCAGCCAGCGGAGTCCAAAGCGGAATCGATCGTAGACCACGAGGGATAGGTCAGTCCAGTGTTGGGCGTCAATATCGACGGCATGCCAGTGGCCCCGGGCTCGATCGTCCCATGAGCAAGGGAGAGATTTTGTGCCCCTCTGTCGAGACGGGATCCTCTTGCCAGCGGATTTATATCCAGGGTGTTTCGGGATCGACGACGCTATGATTGGGATCGCCCCGTAGGACAGCCGCAACTGCGCGGGCGACCCCTTCCGAGAGATCTCTCCGGCTCGCACGGGAGTACCACGCCGTATGCGGTGTGACGACGACATCGTCCCGTTCGAGAAGCGGATTATCGGGAGCAGGTGGTTCCGACTCGAGGACGTCGAGCCCTGCGCGAGCAATTTCACTGCTTTCGAGTGCTGCTACGAGAGCAGGCTCATCGATTACAGGGCCACGAGAAGTGTTGATTACGATAGCGCTCTCAGGGAGCCGCTCGAATTCGTCGACAGAGAACATGTGCCGCGTCTCGTCGTACAGTGGAACGTGAATCGAGAGATACTCGACTCGCTCGAGCAACTCGTCGAACGATACCTTCCCGACCCCATAGTCGCGCATCGTCGACGCATCGACATAGGGATCGGTCGCGATCACATCGACACCGAAGGTCCGGAGTTTAGCGGCGAGTCGACGCGCGATCCCACCGAAACCGACGAGTCCGAGTGTCCCGCTCGATAATCGATGGAGCGGGCGACCGGCTTTCCAGTCCCACGTTCCGGACTTCACTGCACGGTCGTACTGTGAGATTCCCCTGTTACACGCCAGAAGTAACGCGAACGCGTGTGTCGAGACCTCCTCAAGGGAGTAATCTGGGACGTTCACCACAGTGATATCATTGTTGACCGCCGCTTCGACGTCGATGTTGTCGACGCCGATACCCGCCCGTCCGACGACCTCGAGCGTGTCAGTGCGTTCGATGACGCGCCGTGTGACGGGTGTGGCCGCGTCGACAATGATTCCATCTGCACCGCTTACGGCCGCTTCAACGGCGGCTTCGGTCTTTTTGTCCAGCGTCTCGAGAGTCGCGCCAGCCGCCTCCAGAATCTCGACCTGATCGGTTTGGTCGACCGTCTTCTCGTCACAGAGTACGATTGTTGAGTCCATCGGTTTGTGCGGTGAGACGCGTCAGAGCTCCATCTGGGTTGGTCTGAGGAGGATCTCGTTGACGTCGACGTGGGGCGGTTGGCTGACCGCGTACCTGACGGACCGAGCGACATCAGCGGGGTCGAGCGTTTCCATCCACTCCGGTGGCAGACCCTCAGAGAGGTCGGTTTCGACGAACCCTGGTTCGATGTCCGTCACGCGAATGAACTCCGTATCCTCACCGGTGAACTCCTCGCGGAGTGCCTCGGAGAACCCGTTCACACCGTACTTCGACGCACTGTATCCGCTGGCGCCCGGGAACGATTTCCGTCCCGCAAGCGAGGAGATGTTGACGACGTGGCCCGAGCCCTGCCGTTGCATCAGCGGCAAGACTGCCTGGGTGACCTGCATCAAACCGTTCAGATTCACGTCTATCATCCGCTGGAACTCCGCCATATCCGCCTCTTCGACCCGGTTGAGCGCCATCATGCCAGCGCTGTTGACCAGGATATCGAGGCGACCGAAACTGTCCTGTATCTCCTCTATCGTCTCCTGTACGTCGTCTTCGTCGGTGACGTCCGTTTCGACGACGAGCGCAGTGCCACCTTCGGACTCGATGTGGTCTTCGAGCTGACGGAGTTTGTCTTTCCGTCTGGCGGCTAGTGCGACACGAACGCCCTCACGAGCGAGCGTCTTTGCCGCCGATTTCCCGATACCCGACGAGGCACCGGTGATGAGTGCAACCTTCTGTGCGGTCTCCTCAGCGTCTGAATCTGTGAGTGCAGCCATTGGTTTCGTTCCACTCGCACCAACGTCGGGGGCGATGATAAAGTATAAAGTATCTGATTGGTCACGAGGTTTCGCGGGCGAAACCACCGTACAGATACGAAGTCCCAGAGTGAACTCTGTTCGCCTGCTGACTAAGACGACTTCTTCAGAGGTAGCAGACGCGATTCTCTAACGGTCGTCGATATCTCCTCGGAGATCTGTAGATAGAAACGTGGCCTCGGCACTCACGACTCACAATCTATCCATAGTGAATGTGTTTAGCGAGCCTGTAGACACCATACAATACGTAACTTGTTCACTCTCTCTCTTGCTACTCCTCTCGGATGTGTCTTAGAATAGAAGAATCGAAACGCGGGCTTTCGTTCACGAACTCCCAAGCCCGTTCGACTGCGACTCTGAAGCGGTTGCTAACCTGCCGGTTCACGACGAAGGGTAACGAAGCAGCGGCCTGCTGGATTGCAGTACCTCGAACCCTCATACTCGGAATCCTCGGGTTCAGAACAGACACGTTCTGCGACTAGCTTATCATCTCGTCAACAGACATGTGGGCTCTGTGGCTTGAGAAGGACCCCGGTGTATCCCTCGGCCTCCAGCCGTGGAACCGCGTTTCGTCGAAGTCTCTCGGTTTGTGGAGTGAACAGTGGAGATGATACTCGATCCTTTTTATAACGGAGAGTGTTTGGTTAGATCGATGGATCAGTGGTCCCGTCGTGAACTCGTCCGGATTGCAACGGTCGGAGCGGGAGCGGGAATTGCCGGGTGTAACGCCCTTTCGCCGTCGGAGTCGACCGAGGACGATCCCCAGACGGAACAAGCCGGACAAAAATCCGCACGTAGATTCGAGCCCATATCGGGGCGAGTTGTCGACATAGACGGCGAGGAGATCACCGGTGCGACGCTGAACGCGATCGTCCCAGGGAGAGGATCCGTAGCCGAGACGACCACTGATGAGCAAGGCCGATTCGAACTAGTGGAGCTCGACGGACCTATCTGGCTTCGCGCAACGAAAACGGGTTTTATCGGACGGACTGTCGCCGTGGCCCCGGGAACAACTCCTCGCATCAGACTCTCTCCTCGTGAGGGAACAGTCGCGCTCAGTTTCGGCGGCGACGTGATGTTTGGCCGTCGGTTCTACGAGGACGACCACCCTCTCGAGCCGCACTTCCAGATTCGACCCGATGACCGGCTGGAATCACACCGGAGGATACTACAGTACATCTCTCCCCTCTTACAGGACGCCGATCTCACGTCAGTGAATCTCGAAACACCGCTGACGACGACGGCATGGAGACACCCATCGAAACGGTACCACTTCGTATCGCACCCGGACGCCGCACCCGCGATGGCCGATGCCGGGATTGACTACGTCGCACTCGGGAACAACCACACGCTCGACGCGCTGACGCCGGGGTTGGATGAGACAGTACAGGCACTCTCCGCTGCTGGGATCGAACGGTCTGGTGCCGGCAGATCCAGCACAGAAGCGTGGGAACCGACGTACTTCGAGCGGCGGGGACTTACCATCGGCTTGGTCTCCTGTACGACCGTTACGGGTGACCAGTACGATATCGACTGGGCAGCCGACGACAACCAGTCCGAGACATACTCAGTGTCGGGAGACGACGCGGCCGGGATACCCGACACTGAGCAACTGACGTTCTCCGGAAGTGCCGGGGTAGCAGCGGCGACTCGCGACCGAATATCCCGGACGGTATCGGAGGTGGATGCGAACGCGGACGTAACCGTCGTCCAGATCCACGGCGGCTCCGAGTATCAACAGGAACCGACCGACGAAATCAGACGCCTCACCGAAACGGCAAAGACAGCCGGTGCAGACGTTGTCGTCAATCACCATCCACACGTAACCGGTGGACTAGAACTACGAGGTGGGACACTGGTTGCGTGGACGCTTGGAAACCTCGTGTTCGATCAAGAGTTCTGGTCGACGTTTCCGTCGTATCTCTTGACGGTCCACGTCACTGCCGATGGAATTACCAGAGCGTACGTTGACCCGCTGTTGGTTGAAGGATACGTTCCGAAAGGAGTGGTCGACAAACCGAGGACGTGGCAACTCCGAGAAACTGCCGCGTTGTCGTCCGATGAGTTCTCACTTGACCACGACAGGCTGGAATACGTCGCAAAAGACGAGACACCGGCCCAGACGGCAACCCGAACGCTGGACGGAGACGGGACGATTTACACGCGGAACTCGGGATGGGTCAACCGAGTCGTAGACGGGGCGGAGTCTGTCGAACTGGGCCGTGACCTGCTTCCGACTGGGACGTTCGACGACCCTGATATCGACGACGAACGGCACGAAGGTCCATTGTGGCGGTTCGGTCGTGGGGGTGACTCCAACGGTCCGGAGTTCGGATACGACGGGAGTGGCGGGATTCAACTCTCTCGAACCGCAGATAACACCGAACGGTCGATTTTGACGACCGCTGCACGTGTCCCGCTAGCCGGACCGACGACACTTCTCGGCCAGTACCGCCACGAGACGGACACCCGACTGGAACTGCTCGTGCGATGGTACGAGTCGACCAGTGGTTCGGCACTCGATTCAGTGTCGATCGACCTCGACCGAACGACTGGCTGGGAACGTCTCGAACAGTCACTGTCGACACCCGAGGAAGCTACCCACGTCCGCGTTTACTTCCGTCTCTATCCTCCTGACGAAGGAGAGAAACGCGTCGCCAACTTCGACAACATTCAGTTGGTCGAATGGACCGATTCAGCGACCAGCGGCGGCAAAGACTACGATTTCCTCCGCGTACACGAGTCCTCGACCATCGAGTTTACATCGAGTAGCCAACCTGACGAGGCTATTTCGTGGGAAGCTCTCGATTAATCTATCTCGGCACGGAACGAGAGTGATATCGACGAACCTGGGCAAGAAATCGGCCAAGTGGTGTTTGACCTCTACGACCTCGAGGATCAAAATGGACAGGAACACGTAAACAGGTACAACGGTCAGCATGATTCCGTTCGGCCGCTAGACCCGCCGGAGTGACCTCTGTTTAATCACTAATTTTCAATTGTCCTCTCTCAGCGGGTAGCAGACGCGATTTTCCAACGTTCATACACTTCTCCTCGCAAATGTATGGATAGAAAGCTGGCCTCGGCACTCATAGGGCTCGTCACGGCCGGGTGTCGAGGCCGGCTCGGAACCGCTATTCGTCATCGGCCGGCCGCCGCTACGCGAGCGAGAGCAAAAGGTCGGTCGGTCACTCGTCGGCGGCCATGAACGAGACGACGGCACCGTCCACGTCGCCGTTGTCGTCGCGCAGCGGGGCGCCGTGGACGACGATGTCGCGAACGCAGCCGTCGCCGGTCCGGACGGTATAGCGCTCGTCGTGGATCGTCTCGCCGGCGACGATTCGACTGTACGGGAGCGCGCCCAGGGGAACGTGGTCGCCGTCGGCGTCGGTCAGTTCCCAATCGGATTCGGGATAGGCCGCCGCGTCGAGTTCGCTCGCGTCGGTGCCGAGGACCGCCGTGGCACGCTCGTTTGCGAGCATCACGTCACCGTCGCGGTTGTGGACGACGATGGCGACGGGCGCGGCCCGCACGATCCGCTCGGAGAGTCGTTCCTGGGCGTCGAGTTTCTTCGCGGTCCGGTAGCCCGCCACGGCGTTCTCGATGCGGTTCGCCAGCAGCGCGTACGTGTCCGACCCTGCCCCCTTCTGGAGGTAGTCGGTCACGCCGGCGGAGATGGCACGACTGGCGATGGCCTCGCTCCCCTTCCCGGTAAAGAGGATGAACGGCACGTCGTCGGATTCGTCACGGACGGCTTCGAGCAACTCCAGCCCGTCCATGTGGGGCATGTCGTAATCGCTGACGACGCAGTCGATGTCGGTCTCCAGGTGGTCGAGGGCGTCCCGCGGGTCGGTCTCCGTGACGACCTCGAACGGGCCGGCGGTCTCCAGTTTGAGTTCCACGACCTCGGCGAACGCCTCGTCGTCCTCCACGTGGAGGACTCGGATCGGCGCCGACTCATCGTCCATGGTGCGCGATGAGCGATGCCACCCGCTTAATTCCTCGTCCTCACTCGCCGACCCGCTCGCGGGCGGCGGCGACGAGAAGCGGAAGCGTGATCGTCGCGTCGGCGTACACCGAGGCGTTCCGCGCGGCCTTCTCCAGTTTCCCCCACGAGCGAGCCTCGTCCAGCGTCGCCCCGGAGAGGCCGCCGGTGGTCGGCGGGTCCATCGTCAACTGGACGGCGTAGTCGTAGGCGTCGGGCGCGACGAGCATCGTCTGGAGGACGTAGTTCTTCGGGACACCGCCGCCGACGACCACCGCGCCCGACTGCTCGGCGGCGAACGCCCGGTCGTTCAGGCCGTCCATGTCGGCCAGTGCGTCGAGCGTGAAGTCGCTCGTCTGATTGTACATCCAGGCCTGCAGGCCGAGGACGGAGTCCTGGATCGCGGGACAGTAGACCGGCACGTCGTGCTCGTAGGCGGCCGCGGCGATGCCCGCGTCCTCGTCGACCCCCTCGCGGTCGTTGACCGCGGCGTTGGCCCGCCCGAGTTCCTCGGTGAGCCGCTGGATGCCGACCCGTCCCTCCTCGGCGAGCGGCGGGAAGACCTCATCGCGGAGGTGGCCCTCGAACAGCGCGAAGTGCTCCTGTGGGAGGTAGACGTTGTAGATGCGGTCGACCTCCTCGTCGCGGAGCTGTTCGTCGTGTTCGCGCTCGGTCTTGCCTGCCTCGCCGACGGCACCGTGGTGGTGTTTGCCGCCGATTGCCTCGATGGCGTCGTGGGTGAGGTTCGCGCCGGTCGTGACGAGCACGTCGATGTGGCCGTCGCGGATGAGCTCCGTCACGATCCCGCGCATCCCCGCCGGCACCATCGCGCCGGCGAGGCCGAAGAAGACTGTCGCGTCCTCGGCGAGCATCTCGGCGAACACGTCGACGGCTTCGTGGAGGTCGGCGGCGCCGATGCCGGCCTCGCCGTACTCGTCGGCGAGTTCGCCCACGGTCATCCCCGCGCGGACCTCCGCGTGGCCGATGGGGTCGTGGTGGAAGGTCTCGCGCTCGGGCTGGTGGTGGCCGTCGCCGCCCCCGGTCGCGTCGTGGTGGTCGTCCGCGGCGGAATCGTCGGTCATGCCCGGAGGGTCGGCACCGAGCAGTTTCAACGCCCCGGTTCGGTCACGCGACCGGTTTCACCGCCCCGATTCGGTCACGGTGTCACCCGCGTCCGCCCGCGAGCGAGTCGGCGGCCGGCGAGGCGCGCAACAGGAGCATCGCCGCGGTGCCGACGAGCGGGCCGACGACCAGCGGGGCGAACGCCCACCGCCAGCCGACGGCGTCGGCGACGACGGGCGTCACCTGGATCGAGCCGATGGTGAGCAGGAATCCGACCGCCGTCTGGAGGGTGAGCGCCGAGCCGACGTAGTCGTCCTCGGCGAGTTCCGAGACCGCGGCCGAGAACTGCGCGGAATCTGCGACGATGGCGAATCCCCAGACCAGCAGGAACGGGACGAGGACGAGGAGCGGCCCGCCGAAGACGAACCCGGCGACGACGCAGGCGACGCCGCTGATCGCCATGCTCGCGCTCGTGACCGTCGTCCGCCCGATGCGGTCGGCGAAGGCGCCGGCGACGAGCGCGCCGATCCCGCCGACGGCGATGGTGCCGAACGCGAGCAGGGCGGCGAGCGCCGGCGCGGGGTCGCCACCCGCCGCGAGGCTCGCGGCGAGGTAGACGGGAATCCACGTCCAGACGGCGTACAGTTCCCACATGTGGCCGAAGTAGCCGAGGTTGGCGAGCATCGTCCCGCGGTCCCCGAGCATCCGCCGGACGGCACCGGGGTCGAACGGTGCCGCCGGGGCCTGATGTGGTCCCGGGCGAACGACGAGGACGAGCACGGCACTGACGGCCGCCAGCCCCGCGGCGCCGAGGAGGACGAGCCGCGGCCGGTCCACGCCGCCGACGACCCGGAGGAGGTGTGGCATCGCCGAGCCGACGGTCAGCGCGCCGACGAGCGCGCCGATGGCGAACCCGCGCCCCTGCCGGAACCAACCGGCCATGATCTTCATGCCCGGCGGATAGACGCCGGCGAGCGCGACGCCCGTGAGAAAGCGGAGGGCGACGGCGGGGAGAAACGACGTGACGGCGACGCCGATGAGGGCGGTCGCGCCCGCGCCGACCGCGGCCGAGACGGCGAAGAGGTACCGCGGCGGCACGGTGTCGGAGACGGTCAGCGTCGCCGAGAGCAGGGCGCCGACGACGAAGCCCAGTTGCACGGCGTTGGTGAGCCACGCCGTTTCGGCGCCCGAGAGGTTCCAGGCCGCCGCGAGCTCCGGCCCGACCGCCGAGGCGCTGAACCACAGCGTCATCGCAAGCAACTCCGCGACCGCGAGGACGACGAGGACGCGATAGCGGCCGGTCACCGCCGCAAGGTCGACGACGGACTCGTCAGCCTCCGACTCCGTGCGCATCGGTCCCTCCTACGCGAGCCAGCCACTAAACCTCTCTCGAGTCGGCAGGCCGCGTACACGACCGCGAGGCGGTCAGTTCGTCGTGACGATCTCGACCACGTCGCGGTGATCGAGCGTGGTATCGGCCCCGACCTGCCGGCCCGAGCGCGCGTCGATGCCGTGAAGGAACCCCTCGCCGATGTCAGAGTGGAGGTGGTAGGCGAAGTCCTCGGCGGTGGCGTTCTCGGGCAGGACGAGGCAGTCCTGCAGGAACTCGCCGGTGTCCCGCGGACTCCCCGACCCGGGGAAGACCGCCTTGGCGCCGAACTCCTCGAACAGCGCGGTTTCGAGCGCCGACTGGACGCCCGTGCCGCCGAACTCGGCGACGAACGACTCGATCTGTCGGAGGCCGGCCGCCTGCTCGTCGCTCACGTCGCCCGCGATCTCGAAGTCCTCGGCACCGGGGCGGTACGCGACGGCCCCCTGCTCGTCGGCGGTCTTCAGCGCCTTCTCCGCGTGGGCCGACACCGGCACGACCGTCAGGTGGTCGTAGTCGGGGTCGCTCGTGATCGCCTCGTAGTTGTCCTGCGCGGCGGGGGTGTCCATCTTATTCGCCGCGACGATCATCGGCTTCGTCCGAATCCTGATCTCGCGGGCCAGCGCCGCCCGGTCCTCGTCGCCCCAGGTCTCCGGGTCCAGTTCGAGGTCCAGCGAGAGGATCACCTGCTTGATCTCGTCCTCGTTCGTCCGGAACGCGCTCATCTGCTCGGCGAGGTCCGCCTCGATGTCGCCGTCGGCGCCGTGATACCCCGTCTCGTGGCGCTCGATCCCCTTCTCGAGGATGTCCAGATACCACATGTCCAGTTCGCGTTCGAGGAAGTCGATGTCCTCGCGGGGGTCGTGGTCCTCGGCCGGTTCGCCCTCCAGGTCGGTCTCGCCCGAGAAGTCGACGACGTGGACCAGCACGTCCGCCTCGTTCAGGTCGGTGAGAAACTGATTGCCGAGCCCCTTGCCCTCGTGGGCACCGGGGACGAGTCCGGCCACGTCGACGAGTTCGACGGGGACGTAGCGGACGCCGTCCCGGCAGAAGCCGTGGTTGGGGGTACACTCGTGGCCGCCCTCGAACTCAGGGGCGGCACACTCGACGCGGACGTAGGCCTCGCCCACGCTCGGGTCGATGGTCGTGAACGGATAGGCCCCCTCGGGCACGTCGTTCATCGTCGCGGCGTTGAAAAGCGTCGACTTGCCCACCGAGGGCTTGCCGACGAGACCGATCTTGTAACTCATTGCCCTCCCTACCGGCAGCGCGGGCTAAACGGTTTCCAATCCGACACGTCGCGGGTGAGAGTCACACACAGAGGGGCGTCACGGCCTCGGCGGGCCACAGGCGCCGCGGCCGCGTCACAGCCCGGTCGGGTGGTCGAGGACGGTCGTGTCGAGGCCCCAGGCCGCGGCGAGGTCGGCGAGGGCCTCGATTCCGAACGTCTCGGTGGCGTAGTGGCCGCCGAGGATGACGTTGATGCCGGCCTCGCGGGCCTCGTGGTAGACCTGCTGTTTCCCCTCGCCGGTCACCAGCGCGTCGGCGCCGGCGGCGACGGCCTCGTCCAGCCAGTCGACGCCGCTGCCGGTGACGATTGCAACTTCCTCGACCTCCTCAGGGCCGAAATCGAGGACCTGCACGCCCTCGCCGCCGTGGTCGAGTTCCGCGTCGAGCAGGTCGACGAGTTCGTCGACGGTGTAGGGGTCGACGGCCGTTCCCCGCTGGCCGACGACCTCCGGCCCCATCTCGCCGAACGGCGCGCGGTCGGTGAGGTCCAGTAGATTCGCGAGCCCGGCGGCGTTCCCGAGGTCCTGGTGCCCGTCGAGCGGGAGGTGCGAGACGTACAGCGGGAGGTCGTTGGCGTAGTGGGGTTCGAGCCGGTCGTGGAAGCGGCCGGTCACGCGCTCGACGCTCCCGAAGACGTAGCCGTGGTGGGTCACGAGCAGGTCGGCCCCGGCCTCGACGGCGGCCTCGGCGGTCGCTGCCGCGGCGTCGACGGCGAAGGCGACGCGTTCGACCTCCCGGTCGGCCGGCCCGACCTGCAGGCCGTTGGGACTGGCGTCGAGGTCGGCGTATGCGTCCGTCCGCAGTTCCTCGTCGAACCGTGCCGCGAGTTCCGCACAGAGCATACCCGGACTTCGCCGGCCCAGGTGGTAGTGGTTGTGGGTCGCTACCGGACCGCGACACTGCGGCCCCTGGCCTCGCCTCGCCCGCTCACTCGGGCCGGACGAGCTGGTCGCCGTCCTCGGCGACGTACCCCTCCGCGACGAGCGTGTCGATCACGTCCTGGCAGTCCCGCATCGGGATGTCGTAGGCGTTCGAGGCGACCACCTCGAACTCCTCCCGGTCCAGCGGAAACTCCCGGTTCTGGAGGAGCTTGATGACCTGCTGTGCCGCTGGCGTCGAGAGCAGGTCCGGCTTCTCACCACCGGAAGACGCCGAGTCCTCGGCCGTCGGATCACTGTCCGTCGATTCCTCGGCCGTCGGATCACTGTCCGCCGACTCCTCGGCCGTCGGCTCCGCAGCCGGGTCCTCGCCGACCGCCGCGCCACCGTCGCCCGCGGCCTGACCGGGTGCCTCGTCGGTGTCGGTTCCCGGCGTCTCGGCCGATTCGCCGACGGCATCGCCGGCCTGACCGCCCTCGGCGGCCTCGACACGGGCAGATCCGTCGTCCGTCGCGCTCTCCTCGGCATCCTCGTCGTCGCCCGATTCGGTCGCCACCGCTTCACCCTCGTCGTCACTCGCCTCGGTCGCCGCGTCGCCCGTGGCCGCATCCGCTTGGTCTACCTCGCCGGCCGTCGCGTCGTCGTCGGCCCCGGCCTCGGGTGTGGCCGAGGGGTCGCTGTCGGCCGTCCCCGCTGTGGCCGCCGCGTCAGTCTCGGCCGCCTCGCTGACGGCGCCGAACTCGCCGGCGACGGCTTCGAGGACTTTGACGAGCTTCCGGCGGCAGGTCGGACAGAGCGCGACGCTCCGGCCGGTGTCGGCGTCGACGGTCGGCGGGGTCAGCGGATACCGCTCCACCGGCGCGTCGAGTGCGGTCCCACAGAAGTAACACGACGAGAGTTCGCTCATGCGCCCCCCGACTCCCGCCACCGTCTAAAACCCCGCGGCCGGTTCGACCCTCGCGGGTCACGGGCGGCCCCGCCCTCAGCCGTCGGCGTGGGCGTGGACGAACGCCCGGAGCAGTTTCGCCGCCAGCGTCGCCGCCTGCCCGTCGTCGCGGTCGTTGACCTCGACCACGTCGAACCCGTCGGCCGCCGGCGCGACCGACCGAACGACCTCGTGCATCGTCGCCGCGTCGAGGCCGAACGGTTCGAGCGTGCCCGTCCCCGGCGCGACCCCGGGGTCGGCGGCGTCGATGTCGACGCTGCAGTAGACCGACCGCTCGCCGAAGTCTGGCGGCGACCAGTCCGCGACCGCCTCCGGAGGCACGACCGTCACGTCGGCCTCGCTGGCCCGCTCCCATTCGGCCTCGCTACCCGTCCGCGCCCCGAGCAGGACCGCCTCGTCGGCGACGTCGAGGGCGTGGCGCGTGACGGTCGCGTGGTTCAGTTCGTTGCCGGCGTACTCCTCGCGGAGGTCGAGGTGGGCGTCGAGACAGACGAACACGTCGGGGTCGACGGCCCGGACGCCCGCGACGGTCACGGTGTGTTCGCCGCCGACGGTCAGGGGGACGGCGCCCTCGTCATGAACGTCGGCGAGCGTGCCACGGAGAAAGGTCAGATACTCGGCGGCGTCGTCGCCCGGTCGCACGTCGCCGTGGTCGTGGACGGCGAGATCGGTGAACGACCGGGCGGTGTGGTGGTCGTAGTCGTCGAAGGACTGCGCGAAGTGGCGGACGCGACGCGGGCCGAAGCGGGTGCCGGGCTGGAAGGTCGTCGAGGCGTCCAGCGGCGCGCCGACGACGACGTAGTCGGCCGACTCGCGGTCGGCCCGCGCCCCGGGAAACATCTACGACTGGACGATCTTGCGCTGGTCCTCGTACTCGAGGTACTCGATGTCGTCGTCGGCAGACAGGGTCAGGTCCCCGGGCACCTTCATCGTGATCGTCTCGTAGGTGTCGAGGTCCATCACCTGGGCCACGTCCGCGCTCTCGACGTTGACGACCTGGCCCTGTTTGCGCTCGATGATCGGCACCCAGACCTTCGCGTCGACCGGCTGGGAGAGCGAGCGCTTCTTGCCGTCGAAGACGCCCTTGCCCTCGATGCGGGCCTTCGCACTGCCGTGTTTGCCCGGCTTTGCCGTACTGTAGGAGTTGATCTTACACGGTGCGTCGTCCATCATGACGTAACTCCCCTCGTCGAGCTCTCGCACTTCCGTCTGCTCTCTTGCCATACCCCGCGGTACTTGTCCTGCCAGTATAAACGGTTTGGAACACCACGACGCGCCCTGTGCCGGCGTCAGTCGCCGTCGGGACCGTTCCCACGGCGCTCGCCGGCCCCCTTCCTCGACTGCTGCTGGCCCTGCCCCCGCTGGCCCGCCTGCTGGCGGTCCCGTGCTGTCGCCTCCGCCCTTCCCCGGCCCCGTGCAGTCCGGTCCGCCTGTCGGTGCTCCGGATCGGTTCCGAGCTGTCGCGGCGCCGAACCGGTGCCGGGCTGTCGCCGGTCCGGGTCGGCGGCCGAGCCGTCGCCCGCCCGGTCGTTACCGACGTTGCGCCACCGCAAAAGCAGGTACAGCGGGAGCGTGACGGTGTGGAGGAAGGGGACTGCGACCAGCACCGTCCACAGCCACCAGCGGGGGCGCCATCCCCGTCGCGCCCGGACGTGTTTCAGGTCGAAGCAGGTCGTCACCGGCACCGCGATCCACGTCCCGATGAGGAGCAGTCCCAGCAGTGCCTCCTCGGACTCGCTCACTGCCGGGTCCACTACGAGGATCCCGGTCATAATCAGGACCATCGCCAGGCTCCCGAGTACGCCGTAGACCCACTCCGCGGAGCGCTTCCAGCCGGCATCGGTCGTCGCCGGCTCCGACGTGGCCGACTCCATCTCACTGGGCTGTCGCGGTGGCCGGTCCGCGACCGGCTGTCGTGGTCGGTCGCCCGTCCCCGTCGCGGGTCCGGGGCCTGCGGTACGCGGCCCGTCCCCCGCGGTCCCCTGCCGGCGCTGTCCCGCGGTCGCACCCGATCCCGCTGGCTGCGCGTGGCCGCTTTCCGACGCGCGATGCCGTCGGCGCTGTTCCCGGTCGCTCCAGACCGCGCCGAGAAAGAGGACGACACCGCCGAGCGCGGCGATGTACAGGCCAACGCCGGGGTCGACGAGTTCGAACACGTCCGGCGAGGAGGCCTCGGCCCCGGCCGTCGGGTTCAGTACGTACAGCGACCCGATGCCGACGACGACGACCGCGAAGATGCCCGCGAGCCCGTTCGAGACCCGGCGTCGCCAGTCGACGAGGACACAGATCGCCGCGAGGACGGCCCCGCCCGCAGCGACCTTCCCGTCGGTCGCTTCCGCCCCGGTCAGCTCCGACTGGAGGTCCGCGTCGACGAGGAGCACGGGTTCGGACGCCGTGAGCCACGGGAGAAACAGCGAGAGCAACACCAGTCCGAGCCCGACCAGCACGACCTTCTCGGGCGTTCCGATCCGGACCAGCCCGACCATACCAGTTGCTGTATGTCTCCGCACGAAAAACGTTCTTGGGGTTTCGAGTGACGACTCCTTTCAGCTCCCGTCCGGGGGGTCGATGCGGTCGACGTCCGCCTTCATCACGACCCCCTCCACGGTCCCGTCGAGGACGACCGTCCCCTCGACGGTCATCTCCACGGCCACCGTGAGCGCGTACCGGTCCTCGCGTTCCGTGGCGGTCTCGTTCTCCCACGTGCAGTGAATCGTCTGTCCGGTGTAGACCGGGCGCCGGTAGCGCAGGTCCATTCGGCTCGCGAGGACCTGGAGGTCGCCGCCGATCTTCGTCTGGAGCGAGGCCGTCAGCAGTCCGTGAAGCAGGAGTCGCCCCGCCTCGTCCGCCTCGAAGTGTCTGTCCTGCTGGTCGCCGGAGATGTCCGCCCAGGCGTGAACGTCTTCGTGGTCGAACGACCGCTCGTACGTGTGGGTGGTGCCCGGCCGGAGCGCGCGTGGTACGTCCGTCTCGTCGCCCATGCGACCACCAACCGGCCCGAGGGAGTTACGTCTTCCCCGCTAGCGTGCCACGTCGTCGGCTCCCGCGACCGTCGGCCGCCTTTCAGTTCCCGCGACCGTCGGCCGCATCGCCCCCGCCGGGGGGTCCGTCGTCGGTGTCGACGACCGCCTCGCCGAAACTGTCACCGAGGCCGATCTCGCCGACGGCACTGCCGTCACCCTCCCCACCCTCACGCTCGCGGAGGTTCTGCCGGGTGAACTGCGGCTCCGCGCGAATGCCGCTCGCCTGGCGGAACGAGAAGTAGAGGATGACGGCGACGGCCAGCGTTCCCGCGGCGCCGATGCCCGCCGCCTGGACGGTCGCGAACGCGTAGAGGACGGCCGTCGAGACGATGCCGGCGGCGAGGGCCATCCCGAAGATCAACCGCTTCGCCATCTTCCGCAGGAGGTCGTCGGAGTCCTCGATGTCGGCGTTGACCCGGAGGTCGTCGCGCTCGATCTTGTCGAGCGTCCGCTCGAGTTTCGGCGGCGTCCGTATCGCCGAGGTCGCGGCGTTTTGCACCTCGTCGGCCCGGTCCTCGAAGTACTGGCGGATGCCCGCTTCGAGGTAGCCCTGGTCGCGGAGGTAGTCGGTCGCCACCGAGATGAAGTCGAATTCGGGGTCGAGCGTGACACAGACTCCCTCGACGACGGTGGCGACGCGCAGGACGAGCGCGAGATTCGAGGGCAGGCGGAGCGGGAACTCGTAGATCGTGTCCTCGACCTGCTGGACGATCTGCTGGATGCGGTACTGCTCGATGTCGTCCCCGCGTGCGTCCGCGATGGCGAGCTCCATCACCTCGCCCATCACCTCGCGGTCGGCCTCGGGGGAGAGCGTCCCCATCTCGATGAGCGTATCGAGGATCGCGTCGGTGTCCTGGTTCGCGACGGCGATGTAGAACTCGATGATCCGGTCCTGGATGAACGGCTCGACGTAGCCGCTCATCCCGAAGTCGTAGAAGACGATTCGGCCGTCGGGCTTCACCGCGAGGTTCCCGGGGTGTGGGTCGGCGTGGAAGACGCCGTCCTCGACGATCATCTGGAGGTAGACACGCTGGAGCGTCTCGGCGATGTCCGTGCGGTCGACGCCGACCTCGTCGAGTTCCCCGATGTTGCTGATCTTCGTCCCCTCGACGTACTCCATCGTCAGGACGCGGCCGGTGGAGTGGGAATCGACCACGTCGGGGATGATGATGCGCTCGTCCTCGGCGAAGTTCTCGCTGATCTCGCCGAGCATCCGCGCCTCGCGCTCGTAGTCCATCTCCTGGCGGATGGTCTTGGCGAACTCGTCGGCGAGCGTCTCCAGGGAGAAAGAGCGGGCTTCGCCGATGAACCGCATGATGAGCGGGAGCGACCAGCGGATGACACGGAGGTCGGCCTCGACGAGGTCCTCGACGCCGGGGCGCCGGACCTTCACCGCGACCGGCCCGTCGTCGAGTTCGGCGTAGTAGACCTGGCCGAGGCTCGCACCGCTGATGGAGTCGGTGTCGAAGTTCTCGAAGTAGTCGTCGACGGGGCCGATCTCTTCCTCGATGACTCGGCGCGCCTCGGCCCAGTCGGCCGGCGGCACCTCGTCCTGGAGTTTGGTGAACTCGTCGATGTACTCCGGGGGGAGGATGTCCGGCCGGGTCGAGAGGAGTTGGCCGAGTTTGATGAACGTCGGCCCGAGCGTCAGCAGCGATTCGAGGAGGGTCGCGGCGCGGCGGCGCCGCTCGGCGGGCGGGACCTGCCGGCCTTTCCCGAAGAGGAGAAACCGGTTGCGGTCACGCGCATAGGAGAGCAGGAGTGGCAGGAACTGGCGTGCGACGGTGACGAACCGTCGGTACGCACGGAGATTCACCGACTTGCCACCCCGGACTTACGCGCTCGCGTCGTCGACGGGGATCGTCGTCTCCGGCGCCGCGCTCGCCTTGGGCAGGCGGAGTTCGAGGACGCCGCGTTCCATCGTCCCCTCGGCGTCGGCGCCGGTCGCGTCCGGCGGCAGGGGGAGTTCGGCGTCGAGAAAGAGGGCCCGGTCCTCCTCGACGTACCGGAACTCGGGCGGCAGGGCCTTCTCACGCCGCGCTTCGATCTCCAGCCGGCCCGCGGAGACGCGCACGTCGACCGTCTCGCCCGTCGCCCCCGGCAGATCGATCACCAGGAGGTAGGCGTCGTCGCTCTCCAGCAGGTCCGCGAACACCGTCTCGGGAAGGTCCCGCAACGCATCGCGCAGCGCTGACATAGCCGATGGTATGTGCGTCCCCACGTTAAAGGTCGCGGTCTCGGGGCCCCGGGAACGCACGGCCGACTCCGCCTCGGCGCCGCCCACTCCCGAGTCGTGACCTTGATTTGGGCCGCTGGGGTAATCGGCCCGTGGGCATCTACGACCGATATCTCGCCCTGCGGGTCCGCCGCAGCGACGCGGCGACCCCCGACAACGTCGCCCTCGTCGTCACGGAGCGTGACCTGCTGGAACAGGGCGCCTACGACACCCTGGCCGACTGCTTCCGGTGGGCCATCGAGTACGGCGCCGACCGCGTGATGGTCTACGTCTCCGTCCTCGACGAGGGGGCCGTCCCCACCCTCCGGCGCGAACTGGCGGCCATCGACGCCCCTCGCGAGATGGCCGTCCGCGGCCCCGACGACGACCGCCGCGCCGACGCGCCCATCCAAGTGTCCATCGGCCTCGGCGGCAAACACGAGTTCGCCACCGCCGTCTCCGGCGTCGCCGAGGCCGTCGACGCCGGCGACCTCGACCCCGACGACATCGACGAGGCCGACATCGAGGACCGGCTGGTCTTCCCGACCGACCCCGACCTGGTCATCAAGACCGGCCAGGAACGCCTCTCGGATTTCATGATCTGGCAGTCGGTCTACTCCGAGCTGTACTTCACCGACGTGAACTGGCGGGACTTCCGGAAACGCGACTATCTCCGGGCGCTCCGGGATTACCAGGACCGTCAGCGGCGGTTCGGCCGGTAGGCCGAATCACGTCACGAGCGTAGCGACGTGACGGCGGTTTGGACGGTGAGCGAAGCGAGCCGTCCGAACTTCCGAAAACCTCGCTTCGCTCGGTTTTCGGAAGTTCGGCCGATAGACCGAATCACGTCACTCGAAGTCCCCGAGCACCACCGCGACCGCGTCCTTCGACGGCACGTCCCGGACGCTGTACGTCGTGGGGTACTGCTCGTCGGTCGGGTACGTCTCCGGCTGTGGGACCTCGAAGGTCGCAACGCCCGTGTGGTTCCGGAGGAACGCCCGGGTGAGCATCGGCTCGACGAACGCCAGCCGCGGGCGCTCCGCCGCGCCGACGCCGACGAACCCCTGGATGAGTGTGGCGGTAAACGCCTCCGGGTTCCCGGGAACCTCCGGCGCGTCCGCGGGCGCGAGGTGTTCGCCCATGTCGGTGATGTACCGCTCGGATGGAACGGGGCCGCGGGCATAGCCCTCGGGAACGATTTCGTCCGGTATCTCGCCGTACGGCGGTTCACTCGGGCCGGTGATGGCGTCGACCGTCGCCGGCGGGAGCATGTGGAAGTGGATGTCGAAATGGGGGACGGCCCACGCCCCGCCCGCACCCGGGTGTCCCTCGGGGTTCCAGTTGAGGCCGAGGAAGGTGAACGGGGTGGCCGCCGCGTCCGGGAACGGCACGAAGTACTGCCGCGACCAGCGCCGGTGGATCTCGGTGGCCTGCCCGCTGGCCCGGTACTTGTCGGTCTCTGCCGTATCGTCCGCGTCCGCGAGGGCGGCCGCGTCGGGGAGCCCCGACAGCGCGTCGCGGTCGAACTCCACGCCGTGGTATCGCGGCTCGCCCGACGGCGTCTCCGTGGTGAACGGTCGGACGGTGCCGTCGCCGACAGTCACCGCACGACCGTAGTCGGTGATGCCTGCCGGCGGGAAGCCACCGCCGGTTCGACCGTCCGACCCCCTGCCGTTCCCCCGCCGGCGGCCGCGTTCACCCTTCGACTGCCGGCCGCTCACTGGGACGGTGGCGGCGATGCTCGTTCCGACGGCGATGCTCGCTCGCAGGACCGCTCGGCGGCCCGGTCGGTTCGTATCCATGTCGTAACCCTCGGTTCCCGGCCCACGGTCGTCCGCGGGTGGACCGTCGTCTCTCCGGGTTCGACCGCCCGGGTATTAAATTTCAGCACGAAAAGTATCGAAGGATAATCGGGAGCCGTCAGTCGGCCGGCTCGAACTCCTCGTCGACCGCCTCGACCGCCTCGCGGTCCTCGCTCGGGAGGGCGTCGCGGAACCGCTGGAGGACGGTCCGGGCCTCGTCGAGTTCGGCGGTTCCAACGGCGCGAACGAGCGCGAGGGCGCGGCGGGCTCTCGCCGTCCGCCAGGACTCCTCGCGGTGCTCGTAGGTGCGGATGGCCCGCAGGAAGTCGATCTTCCGGAACTCGGGCCAGTAGGGGGTACAGAAGAAGGCCGCGGCCTCGTTGCCGTTGGCGTGCCAGGGGAGGAAGTTGCTGGTCCGCTCGTCGCCGCCGGTGCGGATGATGAGGTCCACGTCGCGGACCGGGCCCTCGTAGAGCTGTCCGGCGACGGTCTCGGCGTCGATGTCGTCGGGGTCGAGGTCGCCGGCGGCCACGTCGCGGGCCACGTCGCGGGCGGCGCCGAGCAGTTCCTCGCGGCCGCCGTAGGCCAGCGCGATGTTGAGCTGGAGGCGGTCGTAGTCGGCGGTGCGGGACTCCGCGTAGCGGACGGCGTCCTGCACGCGGTCAGGGAGGCGGTGTGTCTCGCCGATGGCGCGGATACGGACCTCGGCGTCGTGGACGCGGTCGGCGTCGGCGAACTCGTAGAGCTTCTCCTCGATGAGGTCGAAGAGGGTCTCGCGCTCCTCTTTCGGCCGCTCGAAGTTCTCCGAGGAGAAGGCATAGAGCGTGAGTTCCCGAATGCCGAGTTCGTCACACCAGTCGAGGACCTGTTCGGTCGTCTCGGCCCCCTCGCGGTAGCCTTCGGTTTTCTCTTCGCCCGCCTTGCGCGCGTACCGCCGGTTGCCGTCCTGGATGACCGCGACGTGGGCCGGCGCTCCGGAGAGTTCCCACCTGAGGACCCGCTCGTACCCTTTTACGGCCTGCCTGCGCACCCACGAGAGCATTACAGGTTGGTATCGACCCCGTAATAAGTATCTTGTCTCTCGGCGACACCTCGGCGTCGCTCGCCCGCAGGGTTTTAATACCCTGACGTTCTCTGGTGAGTTGCAATGGCGAACGGTACGGTCGTTTTCTTCAACGACACTGGCGGTTACGGTTTCATCGAGACTGACGACGCGGACGACGACGTGTTCTTCCACATGGAAGACGTCGGCGGCGCGGACCTCGAAGAGGAACAGAACGTGGAGTTCGATATCGAACAGGCGGACAAGGGTCCGCGTGCGGCCAACCTGGAGCGACTCTAACGATGGCGACAGGCAAAGTGGACTTCTTCAACGACACTGGTGGCTACGGCTTCATCGAGACTGACGACGCGGACGAGGACGTGTTCTTCCACATGGAGGACGTGGGCGGTCCCGACCTCGAGGAAGGGCAGGAAGTCGAATTCGAGATCGAACAGGCAGACAAAGGTCCCCGAGCGAAAAACCTCACGAGGCTCTAACAATGGCGAAAGGAAAGGTTGACTTCTTCAACGACACTGGTGGCTACGGCTTCATAGAGACCGACGACGCGGACGAGGACGTGTTCTTCCACATGGAAGACGTGGGCGGCCCCGACCTCGAAGAGGGTCAGGAAGTCGAGTTCGATATCGAACAGGCGGACAAGGGTCCGCGAGCGACCAACCTGGAGCGACTCTAACGATGGCGACAGGCAAAGTGGACTTCTTCAACGACACCGGTGGTTACGGCTTCATCGAGACCGACGACGCGGACGAGGACGTGTTCTTCCACATGGAAGACGTGGGCGGCCCCGACCTCGAAGAGGGTCAGGAAGTCGAGTTCGATATCGAACAGGCGGACAAGGGTCCGCGCGCGACCAACCTGGAACGACTGTAATCCGGGTGTGTGCCGGGACCGGCCCGGTCGTTTTTATCGGCGGTCGTCGCCGAGTGGCGACGCGGCCAGCGCCGCGGGTCTCGCCCCGCACGGGCCGGACGCCGAGACCGTGAGAGGTAAGAATCAGGCCCCGCGAGTGTCGACCAATGAGCGACCAGGAGCCCATCGACCGGGACCTCTACCAGCGGACGCTCGCCTTGCTCGAACCGGGCGAGATCGACCTCGCCGGCGCCATCGTCCACACGGACCTCGACAGCGACGCCGAGGCGGACCTCCACCAGACGACCATCGAACTCGGCGAACTGATCGCCGAGTACGAGGGCATCGACCCGAAAGACACCTACGTCTACTCGGGCAACGACGACCCCGATTTCGGGCTGAATCAGCACCAGGGGTTGACGCTGGACGGCGACGAGTTCGTCTGGGAGTGTCAGCAACTCCTCCGGGAGGACACCTTCCGCATCGTGTTCTACTACGAGGCCGACGTGGATCAGGACGGGCTGATCGACGCCATGCGCGAGGCGGGCTACACCGTCGAGGGCGTCGAGGAGCCCTGACGTCGGAACGGACTGTGGTGCGTTCCTGCGACGCGGGAACGGACGCCCGCTTCTTATCACTCGGCGTATGAGCACCGATATGGAGTCGCCAGTCACGCGACCGGCCGCGATCGCTCTGCTGGGCGCGACGCTCGCGTTCGGAAGCGTACTCGCGGTGGACACTGCGGGGGTCATCGGCGAATCGAGCAGGGTCGCGACGGTCGCTATCGGGAGTTCGTTCGGGCTCACCGTCGGGTTCGGACTGTTCCTCGTTCTGACCGCGTTGCAGGCCGAGACGACCGCCTGATCGCCCGCTCGCTGGAACGGGTGACCGGCGAGCGCCCGACGCACAGCCGAGCGACGGCGACCGGCGGTCCGCAGTGGAGTTTCACACTGCAGGAACGTGAGCGCGGATTTATAACCGCCGAACTCCGAACGGTGGGTATGGACGAGGAACTGGGGACCGACGAGCGGGCGGTCGTCAACGCGTTCCAGGGCGGATTCCCCGTCGTCGAGCGTCCCTTCGAGCCGGCCGCCGCGGCGTTGCAGGACCGCGGTATCGACCTCGACGCAGACGACCTGCTCGGACTGGTTCGCGACCTGGACGAGCGGGGCGTCCTGACGCGGTTCGGGCCGCTGATCAACGCCGAGGAGATCGGCGGGGCCGCGACGCTGGTCGCGATGCACGCCCCCGAGGACCGCTTCGACGAGGTCGCCGAGCAGGTGAACGCGCACGACGAAGTGGCACACAACTACGAGCGCGAACACCCCCACCTCAACATGTGGTTCGTGGTCAGCGTCGCGGACGCCGACCGCGTCGACGAGGTGCTCGCCGAGATCGAGGCCGAGACCGGCCAGGAGACGTACAACCTCCCGAAACAACAGGAGTTCCGCGTCGAGGCGAAGTTCCTCGTCGACGGGCCGATTTCGGACGGCGGCCTCGACTGCTCGGCGTTGGGGCCGGACGTGACGCCGACCGACCGGCAGGGACTCACGCCGCAGGAAGTCGACCTGGTCCGGGAGATTCAGGACGGGCTTCCGCTGTCGGCCACGCCCTACGGGGACGTGGCCGCGGCCATCGACGCGGACACGGAGTGGGTGCTGGCGACTGTCAAACGGTTCGAGCGCGAGGGGAAGATACGGCGGATCGGCGTCGTCCCGAACCACTACGCGCTGGGGTACACGGAGAACGGCATGACGGTCTGGGACGTTCCGGACGAGAAGCTGGACGAGGTTGGGCCGGCCATCGCCTCCCTCGGGTTCGTCACGCACTGTTACGAGCGGCCGCGCCACGAGGGCGTGTGGCCGTACAACTTCTTCGCGATGACCCACGGGCGCAGCGAGGACGAGAGCCAGCGCCGCGTCGAGCAGGTCCGCGAGCGGATGACCGACTTCTGGACGGTCGGCGAGGACGACTGGGACACGCTGTTCTCGACGCGTATCCTGAAGAAGACGGGTATCCGTATCGGGGACCGGGCGGCGGCGAACACGGTCGAGGACGCGGGTGCGGAGACGGTCGACGACTGACACATGATTCCGTTGCTCCACGACTTCGAAGGCGAGACGGTACTGGTGGTCGGCGGCGGGACGGTCGGCGCGCGGAAGGCGCGCCGGTTCGCCCGCGAGGCCGAGGTAGTCGTCGTGAGTCCGTCGTTCGCCGACGCGGACTTCGGCGGCGCCGAACGCGTCAGGGCGGCGCCGGACGCCGAGGGCGTCCGCGAGTGGATCGACCGGACCGAGCCTGCGCTGGTGGTCGCCGCCACCGACGACGGGGACCTGAACGCGACCATCGAATCCGCCGCGCGCGAAGCGGGTGCGATGGTCAACCGGACGGACGAACACGGCGGCCGTGACCCGGACAGCGTCGTCGTGCCCGCGACGGTGCGGGACGAGCCGGTCGTCGTCTCGATCGCGACCGGCGGGGCGAGTCCGGCGCTGAGCCGCTACCTCCGGGAGCGAATCGAGACGGAGATCGATGGCGCGGGCGAGATGGCACGGCTGACGGGCGACCTTCGCAACGAGCTACAGGAGCGAGCGGTCCCGGCGGATCGCCGGCGAGCGGCCGTCCGCGAGGTCGTCCGGTCGGGACGCGTTTGGACAAATTTAGATAGGGGAAGCACGAAGGCACGACAAGTAGCCGAAGACGTGATCTCAGACGTGACTGGTGATTTAGATGACTGATGGGACTGGCGTCATCTCCGGTGTCAGCGCCTCGCACGAGCGTGCGAGCGTCGACGACATCGAGATCGCCGCCGCGGAGAGCCAGCGCGCGGCCGTCGAGTCCTTGCTCTCGCATCCCGGCGTCGAGGAGGCGTACGTTCTCCAGACCTGCAACCGGGCGGAAGCGTACGTCGTGACTGCCGGCGACGAGGCGGGCCACGCCGTGCTCGGCCAGCACTTCGAGGGCGTCGCCGACGACGTCCTCGTCGAGATGGACCACGAGGAGAGCCTGCGGCACCTCCTGCGGGTGGCCGCCGGCCTCGAATCCATCGTCCTCGGTGAGGACCAGATACTCGGCCAGGTCCGGGACGCCTACCAGGACGCCCGCGGCGTCGGCGGGATCGGACCCGTCCTCGAGGACGGTATCACCAAGGCGATGCACGTCGGCGAGCGCGCCCGCACGGAGACGGCGATCAACGAGGGCACCGTCTCCCTGGGCAGTGCCGCCGTGAACCTCGCCCGCGGGGAGCGCGACCTCGCCGAGGCCACCGCGCTCGTCGTCGGCGCCGGCGAGATGGGATCGCTCGTCGCCAAGGCGCTCGACGGCACCGTCGACCGCGTCCTCGTCGCGAACCGAACCGTCCCGCACGCGGAACACCTCGTCGAGCGGCTCTCGACCGACGGGAGCGCGCTCGCTATCGACGCCGTTCCCGCCGCCGTCGGGAAGGCCGACCTCGTCGTGACCGCCACCGGGAGTCCGGCACCGATCCTCGACGCGACGGACCTGGCGACCGTCGACCGGACGCTCGTCGTCGACCTCGCACAGCCCCGGGACGTGCCGACGGCTGTCGCCGAGTTCGACCACGTCACCATTCACGACCTGGACGACCTCGAATCGGTCACCGAGTCCTCCCGGGCACAGCGTCAGGAGGCCGCCGAGCGCGTCGAGGCCATCGTCGACGAGGAGTTCGAGCACCTGCTCACCCAGTACAAGCGCAAGCGGGCCGACCAGGTCATCGCCGGTATGTACGAGTCCGCCGAGCGGATCAAGACCGCCGAACTCAACACCGCGTTCGACAAACTCGACGACCTGGACGACGAACAGCGCGAGGTCGTCGAATCGATGGCCGACGCTCTCGTGAGCCAACTGCTCGCCCCACCCACCCAGAGCCTCCGGGACGCCGCCGAGGAGGACGACTGGACGACTATCAACACCGCGCTCCAGCTGTTCGACCCCGACTTCGGCTCGGAGGTCCCCGACTTCGTCTCCAGCATGGACCCCGAGGACATCCCGGACGACATGAAATCCGAGATGTCACCCGCGGTGCTCAATCAACTCGACGACTAGCACCACTTTTTACAGGAGGGGGTGCGCTGCGCCCACCCCCTCCTGGAAAAACGTGGGGAAAAACCCTCTCCGCGCTCACTTCGTTCGCGCGGAGTGAACCGGCGGCTCCGCCGCCGGATGCTCCTGTCGCCGCCTCCGCGACCGCACCGCTTCCGCCTCCGCGACCGCACTGCTTCCGCCTCCGCGACCGCACCGCTTCCGCCTCCGCGACCGCACTGCTTCCGCGAGGCCCACTTTTATCGGTGTTCCGGCCGACCAATGGGGTATGGTAGACCTGCTCGACGACTCCGAAATCGCGGACCGATTGCCCGACGACTGGGAGCGCGACGGCGACGAGATCGTCCGCACGTACGAGTTCGACTCCTACCTCCCCGGCGTGGGCTTTGCCGCCGGTATCGGCGGCATCGCGGAGGACGCGTGGCACCACCCCGAAATCACCATCACCTGGGGCGAAGTCGAGGTCCGACTGACCACCCACGACGAGGGTGGTATCACCGGGAAGGACATCGATCTCGCGACGCGGTTCGACGACGTGTACGACTGATGGGCGGTGGCGGACCCGCTGGCGATGGCGACGACGAGGCCGGTGCCGACGAGGAGGCGGTCGGCGACGCCGAGTACGTGTTCAAAGTCCGCTTCCGGCTCGACCCGAGCGTGACGGGCCTGCGCGCGTCCCCAGAGGAGTTCGAGACGACGTTGTACAGGCGGGCCGACCCGCCGGGAAGCGACGGCTGGCTGTTCTTCCGCGACAATCTGTGGCGTGGCGAACTGAACGACCGGGTGTACTTCCGCGAACTCACCGAGGAGGCCCTCGGGGTGTCCGTCCGGTCCGTGGACTTCCGTGAACTGCGGACGGACGAGGCGTACCTCGACGCCCTGGAGACCGAGATCGCCGCGAACCTCGACCTGTTCAACGCCGACGGCGTCTCGGAGGTCCGCTCGAAGTACCTCGGGAGTTCGATCCACGTTCGCCCGCGCGACGACGGCGGGGATACGACCTGAGCGGCCGTTTGCGGCCGAGAGGGTAGTCGCTGCCTGCGCCCGGTCGGTTCCGGCCCCGGCCGCGCGAGACGGGCGGAAAGCACTTACTTACTAACCGCGTAGAGACGGAATCCCGACGACGATGGTGTCCGAGTACGACTTCTGGCTGCTCGACCTCGACGGGACGCTCGTGGACGTCGAACCGGCGTACGTCCACGGCGTGTTCGACGAGGTCGGTGCTCGCATGGGCCGGGAGTTCACGGACCGTGAAGCCGAGGTGGTCTGGCACGGCCTGGGCGGGGAGCGAAACGAGCAACTCGCCGAGTGGGGCGTCGACGTCGAGCGGTTCTGGGAGACCTTCCACGAGGTCGAGGACCCGCAGGCCCGCGCCGAGCACACCTACCTCTACGACGACGCGGACTTCGTGGCCGACCTGGACCGACCGGTCGGCGTCGTCACGCACTGCCAGGAGTACCTCACCGACCCAGTCCTGGACCGGCTCGACATCCGCGACTGGTTCGACACCGTCGTCTGCTGTGACGAGGAGATCGGCTGGAAACCCGACCCGGGCCCGGTCGAACTGGCGATGCGGGACCTCGGGGTCGCCCACGACGGGAACCACACGGCCGACAGCCGGCGGGCGGGCGTCCTCGTCGGCGACGGTCCACACGACATCGGCGCGGCCTGGAACGCCGGCCTCGACGGGATTCACGTCGAGCGCCACGACCCGCACCGGCGCGGCCAGTGCGTGCTCGGGGACTACCGCGTGGAGGCGTTCACCGACCTCCCCGAACTCCACCCACAGCAATCGAGCGACTGACCCCGCGACGAACGCGGGGCTGACTGTTCCTAGCGGCTGTAACCGTCGAGGTCGGCCAGCACCGAGTCGGCCCCCTCGACCGCTTCGTCGAGGGCCTGGACGCCGTCTTTCTCCGTCCGATTGGGGTTCGCCAGGACCGTGACCGACTGCTCGCCGAGCGGGACGTACCCGAGGTCGAGTTTCGTCGCGGTCGCCCGGAGGCCGAGGCCGGCGTCGGCGTCGCCCGCTGCGACCTTCCGGGCCGGGCTCTCGTGGGCTTTGACGGTGAGTTCGTAGCCGTCGATGGCGTCGGTCAGGTCCCGGCGGGTGGCGTCGCGGTCGGCGGCGAGGTCGGCCAGGGCGTCGTCGAGCGCCGTCCGCAGTCCCGAGTTCGTCCCGCGGTTGACGAGCCGCAGGTCCCGGTCCACGAGGTCGGCGAGGCCGGACACCTCGTCGGGGTTGCCCGCGGGGACGAGCAGGCCCCACTCGCGGGTCCAGCCGCCCAGGACCTCGTGGGCGGCGTCGATCTCGGCGGGGTCGACCCCGGCGGCGACGGCGGCGTCGGGGACGCCGTTGCGGAGCCGGCGGAGTCCCTCTCGGGTGCCCAGCGAGAGGTACCGGGGGGTCCGCAGCGAGTCGAGCATGCGGGAGAGCGCGGGGTCGTCCTCGCCGGCGGCGAAGAGACTGGGCGGGCGCACGTCCGGCGAGAACAGCTGAACTTCGACGTCCTCGTCGGCCGCGAGGTACTCCGTGTCGGGGTGGACGGCGACGATGCCGTCGGCCTCCACGAGGCTCGTCGTCGCGCCGCTGCCCTTGTCGACGGGGTAGACGAGCGTGTCGCCGTCACCATTTTCCACCAGTCCGACGGGCATCAGTCGCAGGCGTCCCTCCGCGTACCGCTCCTCGACGGCCATCCGGCCGGAGACCGTCGCGGTCGCCGGCTCGGGCAGGCCCGCGGCCTCGCGGATCGCGGGCGCGACGAACGTCCGGAAGATGGTCAGCGCCGACACCGGATACCCGGGCAGGCCGACGTAGGCCGAGTCCGCGAGCCGGCCGATCAGCATGGGCTTGCCCGGCTTGACCGCGACGCCGTGTAAGAGGAGTTCGCCCTGTTCCTCGATGACGCGGTAAATCACGTCGACGGCGGAGGCGCTGGTCGACCCAGAGGAGAGCACGAGGTCACACTCGTCGGCGGCCTCGGTCAGGATGCGCTCCATCTCGTCGTAGTCGTCGCCGGCGTGGGGGTAGAGGACGGCCTCGCCGCCCGCCTCTTCGACGCCCGTCGCGACGGTGTAGCTGTTCACGTCGTAAATCTGCCCGGCGTCGGCGTTCAGTTCCTCGCCGGGCCGGACGAGTTCGTCGCCCGTCGAGATGATTCCCACGCGGGGCTTCGCTCGAACGGGCACCGCGTCGACACCGAGCGCCGAGAGCAGGCCGATCTCGCGGGCCGTGAGCCGCGTCCCCGGGCCGAGCGCGCGCTCGCCGGCGGCCACGTCCGCGCCCGCGAGCATCACGTTGTCGCCCGGCGCGAGGGACTTGCGGACGAGGACGCCCTCGCCGTCGTCCGTTTCGTCGGTTCGCTCGACCATGATGACGGCATCCGCGCCGGGTGGCATCACCGCCCCCGTCGAGACCTCGACGGCCTCGCCCTCGGCGACTTCTACGTCGGGCTCCGCACCCGCGTGGACCGCGCCGGCGAGCGCGAGGCGGGCGGGGTCGGCCTCGTCCGCGCCGAAGGTGTCCCGGGCCCTGACCGCGTAGCCGTCCATCGAGGCGCGGTCGAACCCGGGCACGTCGAGGGTGGCGTCGACCCGCTCCGCGAGGACCCGACCCCGCGCGTCGTCGAGGGGGACGGTCTCGCTCTCGCCGCCGAGGTCCAGCGAGTCGATGGCGTCGTGGGCGTCCGCGGGTGGCGCGAGGTCGCGGAACTCCTTTCTGTCACTCATCGCGGACCCCCCTCACGGCGACCACTCCCAGTTCTGGACGGCGACGCGTTCGCCCTCGGCGAACCCCTCGCGGTCCTCGGGGACGACGACCCACCCGTCGGCGAGGGCGACGCTGGAGAGGACGCCCGCACCGCTCGCTCGGGTCGGCTCCGCGACGGGGCGGTCCGCGTCCAGCGTATCGCCCTCGGCGTCTGCGGTCGCGCTCGTCGGGATGGCGGTTCGCTCGTCACCCCCGTCGTCGAGCCGGACCCTGGCGAACGTCCGAACGCCCGGCTCGCTGGCGACCTTCCGGCCGAGGACGGCCTCGGTGGTGGGGTGGGAGTCGAGCGGGTAGTGGCCGCTCCACTTGACCGCCGGGCGGAGGAACTGGACGGCGTTGACGATGCAGGCGACGGGGTAGCCCGGGAGCATGATGATCGGCGTCTCGCGGACGACGCCGAAGCCGACGGGGTGGCCGGGCTTCAACGCGACGCCGTGGACCAGCACCTCCCCGAGGTCGTCGATGACCTCCGGGAGGAGGTCGCGCTCGCCGACCGAGGAGCCGCCGGTGGTGACGATCACGTCCCGCACGAGGTCGCGCTCGATGGCCGCCCGGAGGGAGCTGTGGTCGTCGGTGACGACGTTCCGGTAGGTCGCCTTCCCGCCCCAGCGCTCGACGTACTGGGCGACGGTGAGGCCGTTGGTCTCGATCACCTCGCCCGGTGCGGGGTCGCGCTGGACGAGTTCTTCCCCGGTCGGCGTCACCGCTACCTCCGGGCGCTGGTAGCACTCGACCTCGTCGACGCCGACGGATTTGAGCAGGCCGATATCGGAGGGGCGGAGCCGGTGGCCGGGCTCGTAGAGCGTCCGTCCCGACGCCACGTCCTCGCCGGCGGGCGCGACGTTTTCCCCCTCCGCGACGGCGTCGAACACCTCCACCTCGTCGCGGTGTGTGTCGGTGTGTTCGACCATCACGACGGCGTCCGCGCCGGGGGGAATCTCGCTCCCGGTGTGGACCCGGAGAGCCTCCTCGGGACCGACCGCGGGCGGGTCGTCGTCGGTCTCCGCGGGCGGCTCTTTCGCCCGGAGGATGGCGGGCGAGCGGTCGCCGGCGCCGAAGGTATCCTCGGCACGGACGGCGAACCCGTCCATGGCCGCCCGGTCGTAGTGTGGCACCTCCCGGCGGGCGGTTACCGTCGACGCGAGGGCCCGTCCCCCGGCCGTGGTCAGCGGGACCGTCTCGGTTCGGTCGTGGGGAGTGAGGGCTTCGCGGAGCCGTTCGCGGGCCTCGCGGAGCCGTGTCATCTTCTTGAACCCCGACTCGCGTACGTCCATATCCGAGGGTGGGACGCCGAAGGCAAAAAGCGTCCGGCGACCTCCCCGCAGGGTTCGGAAAGGGTAAGTGCCTCTCGGGGGAAAGAGCGCTCGTGACGTCGACAGTCCGGCGAGCGGGCGCCTTCGCGGCCATCGGAACGCTGGCCCTGCTCGTGCCGGCAGCGGGGCGCGTGCAGGACCCGGCGACGACGACCGTCATCGGGACGGCACCGTTCGTCGCCATCGCCGTGCTGTCGCTGTACGTCGTCGACGACGGCGTTCTCTTCGAGTTGTTCGCCCGCCCGGGCGACCGCCGGGACCAGCGCCTCTACGGCCTCGCCGGTTTCGCCCTCGCCGCCGCCGGGCTCGCGCTCATCACCGTCCAGTTCGATCTCGCGGTCGCCGGCTACGTCGGCGCCGTCTGTATCCTCGCGTACGGCAACCTCGGCGAACAGGCGGTCCGGGCCTACAGCGACGAACCCGTCTTCGCCGTCGCCGGGTTCAGCGCCGCCGGCTTCCTCGCCGGTGTCGGGGCCCAGGTCGCCAGTGCCATCCTCGCCGGGACCGGGCTCGACCTCCCGACGACGCTGTTTTTCGCCGCCAGCGGCGCCCTGCTCGGTGCCCTGCTCCGGACCGTCCTCTTCGAGCGCGACGATCCGCTGGTCGTCGTCTCCATCGCGCTGTTGCTGTGGCTGTTCGCCGACCTCGACGTGCCCGTCGAGACCACCCGCGTCCTGGTCGCGCTCGGCGTGACCGTCGGCCTCGGCTACGTCTCCTACGCGCTGGAGACGGCCTCGCTCCCGGGGATGCTCACTGGCGTCCTACTCGGACTCCTCACCATCGTCCTCGGCGACTACGGCTGGTTTCTCATGCTCATCACCTTCTTCGGCGTCGGCGGCCTCTCGACGAAGTTCCGCTACGAGGAGAAGCAAGCCCGCGGCATCGCCGAGGAGAACGAGGGCGCTCGCGGCAGCGGGAACGTCCTCGCGAACTCGCTGACCGCGCTCCTGTCCCTGCTCGCGGCCGCGGCCAGCCCCGAGTTCATCCCCGCCGACCCGCAGGTGTTCCTCTTTGCCTTCGCGGGGGCCATCGCGGCCGCGATGAGCGACACCCTCTCCAGCGAGATCGGCGGCCTCTTCGATAACCCGCGGCTGATCACGACCCTCCGCCCCGTCCCCCCGGGGACCGACGGGGCCGTCACCTGGCAGGGCGAACTCGCCGGCGTCGTCGGCGCGGGTCTTATCGCCGGCATCGCCGGGCTGATGTTCCAGTCGGTCGCGACGGTCGGCGTCGCCGTCATCCTCGCCGCCGGTGTCGTCGGCATGACCGCCGACAGCCTCCTCGGCGCGACCGTCGAGGGTCGGGGAATCGGCAACCAGGGCGTCAACTTCCTCGCGACGGTCGTGGCCGCCGTCGCCGGCGCCGCCCTCGCCGTCGCGACCGGCCTCACCCCGCTATGATCCGCCCCGCCCGACCCGCCGACCGCCCGCGACTCCGGGCCATCCAGACCGTCTCGCTCGCCGAACCCTGGCCGGAACTCCTCGAAACCGCCGTCGACGGGGCCGGCGTCGTCCGCGTCGTGACGGCACCCGATGCCAGCGGAACGACTGCAGACACCGCTGTCGACGCTGCCAGCGGCGACACCGACCAGCCCGTCGGCTACGCGGTCGCGCTCCCGAAGGACGAGGCGGCGTACCTCGCGGAGATCGCGGTCGCGCCCGCCCACCGCCGGCAGGGCCACGGCTCGCACCTCCTGGGGGACCTCCTCGCTGGCTTCGCGGCCGAGGGCTTCGAGCGAGCGTGGCTCACGGTCCGGGTGGACGACCGCGGCGCGCGGGCCTTCTACGAGACCCACGACTTCCGCGTCCGGGCACTGCTCCCGCACCACTACGAGGACGGCGACGGACTGGAACTGGTGCGGCCGCTTCAGTGACT
Organism: Halorientalis marina; assembly: GCF_023028345.1. Classification (GTDB taxonomy): domain Archaea; phylum Halobacteriota; class Halobacteria; order Halobacteriales; family Haloarculaceae; genus Halorientalis; species Halorientalis marina. Next base: position 3,039,043 of record NZ_CP095487.1, read on the forward strand.
CGTCGCGGAGGGCTGTTCGCCCGCGAACTCCTCGGCCGTCCTGATGCGGACGCCGGTGGGTTTCTTGACGAACTCGCCCTCGCTCTCGGCGACGATCCGCTCGACGCCGCGCTGTGCGGCCACGTCGAGAACGCGCTGAGTCAACTCCCCGTCGATGACGACCGTCGCCGGCACCTGCTCGGCGTTCGCGACGCTCTCGAACGCCTCGGCGACCGGGGCCGAATCGACGACCCCGAACTCGCTGTCGAGCAGGCGGACCGTCCCGCTCTCCTCGCCGACGACCGCGAGGACGTGGCCCGCCAGCGTGTCCGGGTCCGACGGCGCGGCCTCCGCTCCCGTCTCGACGGCCGCTTCCTCGTCCGACTGCCCACCAGCCGGTTCGTCGCCTCCCGGCTCTCCGTCTCCCGGTTCGCCGTCTTCCGACCCGTCGGTGTCCGACGCGGCTTCGGCGTCCGACTTCGCCGCGGCACCTGCGGCGTCGTCGGCCGCCGACGCTTCGGCGCCCGCGTCGCTGGGTGACGGTTCGTCCGCGTCGTCGGCTGCCACACCCTCGTCGTCGGGACCCGGTGTTTCCATCGCGTCGGGCGGTGCGGGTCTGGCACTGCCGTCGGTGGCGGTGACGGTCTCGTGTGGCGAACTGGCGTCGGCGATGGCCTCGTAGGGGACCTTCTCCCGCAGGGCGGCCATGATCTGGTCACGGGAGAGGTCCTCGACGGACTCGCCGGCCGGGGCGAAGGCGACGTAGTCGATGTTGCCGACCTGGTCGAGTTCCTTACAGATCAGGTCGCCGCCGCGGTCGCCGTCGAGGAAGGCCGTCACCGTCCGGTCCTGTGTGAGGTTCGCCACCGCGTCGGGGACGTTCGTTCCCTCGACGGCGATGGCGTTTTTGATGCCGTACTGGAGGAGCTGGCGCACGTCGGCCCGCCCCTCGACGACGATGATGGCGTCGCTGTCCGCGACCCGCGGGCCGGCCGGCAGCCCCTCGTACTGGGTGATGTCCGCGACGCGGACGGCCTGGCGGACCTCCGCGACGATCTCGTCGCTGGACATCACGTCCTCGTCGAACTCCGAGAGGAGTTCCTTCGCGCGCTCGACGACGGCGCGGCGCTTTGCTGCTCGGACGTCCTCGATCCGGTCGACCGACACGTCGGCCCGACAGGGGCCGACCCGCTCGATGGTTTCCAGCCCGGCCGCGAGGATCGAGGTCTCGATCTTGTCGAGGCCGCTCGCGATGGTCACGTCGCCGAACGACTGGCCGTTCTCCGAGCGGATCGAGACGTCGATGCGGCCGACCTTCCCGGACTGCTGGAGGTCACGGAGGTCGAGCTCGTCGCCGAGCAGTCCTTCGGTCTGCCCGAAGACGGCGCCGACGACGTCACTCCGCTCTACCACCCCGTTGGCGGTGACGTCCGCGTGAATGAGGTATTTGGCTGATTCCTGCATTGGTGATGAACTGCCCCGGTGTGGGGCGTGATGATGATGTCGCGTCCATGCTGACCATGGATGCCTTCGAAAGTCGTCTCGGCAGGCCGATATATGTACCGCTCGTCGCCCCTTGCACAAACCACATACTGGCCCGGCGTAATCGGGGCGACATGGGCATCGAAACGGACGACATCGACCCCGCGGCCTTCCTCGAGGACGTGGAGATGCGCGTCGGAACGATCCGCTCGGTCGCGGAGTTCCCCGAAGCGCGCAAGGACGTGTACAAACTCGAAGTCGACTTCGGGACCGAGGTCCGCCAGTCGGCGGCCGGCCTGACGGACAACTACACCAGAGACGAACTGGAGGGCCGGCAGGTGCTCGCGGTCGTCAACCTCGGGACCGTCACCATCGCCGGCTTCGAGAGCCAGTGTCTCGTGACGGGCGTCGACGACGACAACGGTGACGTGGTCCACCTCCAGCCCGAACGCGAGGTGCCCGACGGGACGCGGCTGTATTGAATAGAATATCTCTTCGATAGGCTACTCCGTTCACTTTCGATGCAGATAAGTGCGACGAGGTAGTAGTTATGTCTACATATGACCGACAGCGCACGGGCGCTGGGCTGGGCAGTCGTGGCAATCGTGCTCGTGACCCTCGCGGTGCCGTGGTTCCTGTGGGGGTCGAGTACCGTCGTCGCGGGACTCCCGGTCTGGATCTGGTGGCACGTCGGCTGGCTGGCGCTGACCTCGGCCGTCTTCTACGCCTTCACCCGGACGGACTGGGGCCTCGGCGTCGAGCCCGGGGGTGGGCCGGATGGCTGACACGGCGCTCCAGCTCGGGATCGTCACCGCGTACCTGCTGGTCGCGCTGGCGGTCGGGCTGGTCGCCTACCGGGTGACCGACCGGACCGCCGAGGATTACTTCCTCGCGAGCCGGAGTTTCGGCACCGTCGTCCTGCTGTTTACTACCTTCGCGACGTTGCTGTCGGCCTTCACGTTCTTCGGCGGGCCGAACCTCGCGTACAACGCGGGGCCGGAGTGGATCCTCGTGATGGGCCTGATGGACGGCGTCATCTTCGCCGTCCTGTGGTACGTCATCGGGTACAAGCAGTGGCTCGTCGGGAAGGCGAACGGCTACGTCACCCTCGGCGAGATGCTCGGGGACCGCTTCGGCTCGCGGAGCCTGCGCGTCCTCGTCGCCGGCATCAGCCTCTTCTGGCTGGTCCCGTACGTGATGCTCCAGCAGCAGGGGGCGGGGACCGCCGTGACGGCGCTGACGAACGGCGCGGTTCCCTACTGGGCCGGCGCGGGCGGCATCACGCTGTTCATGATACTCTACGTCGCCGTCTCGGGGATGCGCGGGGTCGCCTGGACGGACACCCTCCAGGGCGTGTTCATGCTCGGGATGGTCTGGGTGGCGTTCGCGTGGGTCCTGGCAGCCGTCGGCGGCCCCTCGGCCGCGACGGGGCGCCTCGCCGAGACCAGCCCCGAGTTCCTCGCCTTCGGCGGCGGGCTCTACTCGCCCGCGTTCATCATCTCGACGGCCGTCTCCATCGCGTTCGGCGTGACGATGTTCCCACAGGTGAACCAGCGCTTCTTCGTCGCCGGGTCGAAGACGGTGTTCAAGCGGACCTTCGCGCTGTGGCCCGTCCTCGTCGTCCTGCTTTTCGTCCCCGCGTTCATGCTCGGCGCGTGGGCACAGGGACTCGGCATCGCGGCCGAGCAGGGCGAGAACGTCCTCCCGCTGCTGTTGAACGAGTACACGCCGGCCTGGTTCGCGGCGCTGGTCGTCGCCGGCGCGATGGCCGCGATGATGTCCTCCAGCGACTCGATGCTCCTGTCGGGGTCGTCGTACCTCACCCGGGACGTCTACCGGCAGGTCGCGGCCGGCGTCACCGAGCGCCGGGAGGCGCTGGTCGGACAGGCCGGCGTCGTCGCCATCGCCCTCGTCTCGTTCGTCCTGAGCCTGTTTCGGCCGGCGACCCTGGTGGAGATCGGCGACACCGCCTTCGGCGGCTTCGCCCAGTTGGCCCTGCCGGTCGCCGTCGCGCTGTACTGGCGCGGGACGACGCGGACCGGGATGTACGCCGGCGTCGCCGGCAGTCAGGCGTTCTACTGCCTGAGCGTTCTGCCCTTCGGGGCGCTTGAGTCGGTGCCGGTCCTGTCCGCCCTCGCCACCGTGGCGGGCCTGTTCCCCGCCAGCTACGTGCTCCCGTTCGCACCCGGCCTCGGCGGTTTCCAGCCCTCCGTCGTCGGGATCGTGCTCGGCTTCGCCCTGACCGTCGGCGTCTCGGCGGTCACCGCAGCCGGCGCTGCCGAGGACGCCACCGCATACGAGGGGCTCTCGGCGGACTGAGCCGACGACGGGGCCACCACGTGGGCCGTCGGACGGGCGAGTCTTGGTGGTTTTTATATCTCTCGGACGGTGATACGGGTATGCAGACCCACATCGTCCCGGTCGGGTTCGATTACGACCGGCTCATCGCGCCGCTCGTGCGCGACCAGCTCGACGTGGACCGCGTCATCCTCCTGGAGGGGGCCGTGGGGAGCGAGGCCAACGTCGAGTACTCGCGCAACCTCGCGGAGAAACTGGAGCAGGACTTCACGAACCTGCTGGGGGCCAAAACCGAGCGGATGGTCGTCGAGGACGTCTACGACTACGACGCCGCCTTCGAGCAGGCGTACGCCCTCATCATGGCCGAACTCGACCGCGAGCGCGACGCGGGCGGCGACGGCGAGGTCTGGGTCAACATCTCCGCGATGCCCCGCACCGTCTCCTTCGCGTTCGCGACCGCCGCCCACTCCATCATGGTCGAACACGAGGGCGACCGCGACCGCATCCACACCTACTACACCGTCCCGGAGAAGTACCTCGAAACCGAACTCGCCGAGGAACTCCGCCAGCAGATCGCCCTCCTCTCGGACCTCCGAGAGACCGTCGACGACGACCGCGTGGCCGACCGCCTGGAGAGCGCCCGCTCGCTGCTCGCCGAGTTCGACGAACGCGGGACCACCATCGGCGCCAAGGAGATCGACGGCAGCCACGTCATCGAACTCCCCGTCGCCTCCTTCTCGAACGTCAAGCCCTTCGAGGAGATCATCCTCTTCACCCTCGGCGAACACGGCGAGTTCGAGTCCGTCTCGGAGCTGGCACAGGAACTCGCCCGCGAACTCGGCGAGGAGTACACCGACAGCTTCCGCTCGAAGGTCATCTACAACGTCGACCGCCTCGGCCCCGGCGGCAAGGGCTACATCGAACAGGAACAGCACGGCAAATCCTACCGGACGCGCCTCTCCCGTATCGGCGAACTGTGGGTCCGGGCGCACGCCGACGAGGACGAGTGACCGCCCGCGGTCCTACTCGACTTTCTTCACCCGCGTCGCCAGCGCGAGAAAGACCGCGAGGACGGTCAGAAAGACAGCGCCCGCGGCGGCCATCTCGTGGGCTGGCAGGGCGTGGTCGTACCCCGTCGCGGTGAGTTCCGCACGGAGGAGCGTGTGGTGGAAGTCCCCGACGACGGGGATGAAGTAGTCCACGATGTCGTTGAAGAGGTACCACCCTGCCGCCAGCCCGACGGCCCACACCGGGAAGTCGCTGTAGCGGTAGATAAAGAAGGCTTCGACGGCCATCGCGAGGTGGCTCCAGATGAGGAAGTGATACAGCCACAGCGGGACCTCCCCGAGGCCGTTGACGAAATACTGGACGTAGGGCGTCCAGAGGCCGAGCTTGATACAGCCGAAGAAGGCCATGACGTGGAGCCACTCGGCGTCGTAGTCGAGCTTCCAGGCCGCCAGCGAGAGGCCGATGAACATGGTCGCGACGGGGCTGTCGGGGACGACCGGCCAGGCGACGAGCGGCGTCGCGCCGAGCTGGCCGGCGACGAAGGGCTCGGAGAACCGCCGGCCGGCGTAGTACCAGAAGCCAAAGAGGGTGCCGACGAGGTTGACGAGGACGATGGGCCAGGCCAGTCGAAGGGCGGCGTCTTCGAGCCAGCCGGGGAGGGGCGCGACGTACCACGGCAGCGACTCCCGCTCCGGGAGGTCCCCGCCGAAGTACCGCGCGAGGAACTGCTCGAACCGACGCCCTGCGCGACTGACGACCGACATACGCGATGGGTCGGCCGGGCGGGGGAAAACGGTAGCGGTTGCACAGGGGGGCCGTGGTGCTGCGGGGCCGCCACGGTGGCCGTGGACGGCGCGCTGCCCCGCCGCCGCACGGTCCCGTTGCCGCACGAAGGACACGGGTTAAGTGCGTGAAACCCTAATCCGTTGGTATGCCAGAGGAGACTAACCTCGAGGACCTCCAGCGCGGGACCGAACTGGTCAAGCGTGGGTTCGCGAAGATGCAGAAAGGCGGCGTCATCATGGACGTCGTCGACGCCGAGCAGGCCCGCATCGCCGAGGACGTGGGTGCGGTGGCGGTGATGAACCTCGAAGCCGTCCCCGCGGACATCCGCAAGCGCGGCGGGGTCGCACGGATGGCGGACCCGGCCTCGCTCGACGGAGTCATCGAGGAAGTGTCCATTCCGGTGATGGGGAAAGCCCGTATCGGCCACACGAAGGAGGCCCAGATTCTGGAGGCCGCGGGCGCCGACATGATCGACGAGTCCGAGGTGCTGACGCCCGCCGACGACCGCTACCACATCGACAAGCGCGACTTCACGACGCCGTTCGTCTGTGGCGCCCGGAACCTCGGGGAGGCGCTCCGGCGTATCCACGAGGGCGCGGCGATGATCCGCACCAAAGGCGAGGCCGGCACCGGCGACGTGAACCAGGCCGTCCACCACCAGCGCAACATCAAGAGCGCCATCCGCAAACTCGAGGGTATGACCCACGAGGAACGCGAGGCCTGGGCCCGCGAGAACGACGCGCCCATCACCCTCGTCCACGAGACCGCCGAGATGGGCCGGCTCCCCGTCGTCAACTTCGCGGCCGGCGGTATCGCCACGCCCGCCGACGCGGCGCTGATGATGCACCACGGCTGTGACGGCATCTTCGTCGGCTCGGGCATCTTCGGCGCGGAGGACCCCCGCGCGATGGGCGAGGCTATCGTCGAGGCCGTCAACAACTGGGACGACCCCGACCGCCTCGCCGAGATCTCCCGGAACGTCGGCAAAGGGATGTCCGGCGACGCCAACGCCGACCTCCCCGAAGAGGAGAAACTGCAGGGCCGCGGCGTCTGAGGCGGGACTGTGCCGACCGACCCGGATTCCGACGCCGACGATACGCCCGCCGGGGACGAGGCAGCGGCCGGCGAGTCCACCCCGGAGACGGGAAGCGGCCGCGATCCGGCGGCGGTCGTCGACGACATCGACGGGCCGGTCTTGCTTTTCGACGGCGTCTGCAACCTCTGTAACGGGTTCGTCCGCTTCGTCGTCCGCTTCGACCACGACGGCGTCTTCCGGTACGCTCCGCTCCAGTCCCCGGTCGCGCAGGAACTGCTCGCCCGACACGGCCTGCCGACCGAGGACGAGGCGTTCGATACAGTCGTCCTCGTCGAGGACGGCGAATGCTACACGAAATCGACGGCCGCGCTCCGGGTCGCGCGCCGCCTCGATGGACCCTGGCCGCTCGCGTATCCGCTCGTCTTTCTCCCCCGGCGCCTCCGGGACGGCGTCTACGACCTCGTCGCCGAGCACCGGTACCGGCTGTTCGGCCGCTCGGAATCGTGTCAGGTGCCCCCGCCGACGGTTCGCGAGCGGTTCACCGAGCGCGCCCTCGACACGGACTGAGGGCCCGGGTTTCGGCACGTGAGTGACGCCGCCGGTTTATGGTCTCGGCACCGTGTGTCTTCGACAGAGGATGGCAGATTCGGTCGTGCTCGGTGCGGTACCGGTCCTGCGGTCGCTCTCGGGGACCGACGAGCGACTCGTGGCGAGTGCCCTGCTGGTCGTCGGGGCCGTGGTCGTCGCAGCCCTGTTCGCGCCCGCCGCCGTCCGCTGGGCACGTCGGTTCATCGCGCATCGGTTCCTCGGCGGTCGGCTGGCGGCGGTCGCCGACGAGGTCACCGAACGGTTCCCGCTCACGACGCCCGTCCGTCTCGTCCTCAGGGGGTTGCAGGCGACGGTTCTCGTGACGACGAGCGTCGCCCTGCTGGCCGTCTGGAACCGGACCGACGCGGCGTTGACGGTGCTGTCCGCGGTCCAGGTGTCGCCGGTAATCGTCGGCCGCGGCGTACTCACCGCCGCGCTTCTGGTCGGTGCCTACGTGGGTATGGGGCTGCTCGAAGACACGATCGAGTCGTTCAGCCAGGGAACGACCCGGATGACGGCCCACCAGGAGCAGATAATCACGCGGGTCGGGCAACTGTCCATGCTCCTGCTGGTCGGACTGCTCTCGCTGTCGGTCTGGAACGTCAATCCGCAGGGACTGCTGGTCGGCGCGGGGTTTCTCGGGATCGTCGTCGGCTTCGCCGCAAGACAGACGCTCGGATCGCTCATCGCCGGCTTCGTGCTGATGTTCTCGCGGCCGTTCGAGATCGGCGACTGGGTGGTCGTCGGCGACGACCAGGAGGGCGTCGTGACTGACATCACGATCATCAACACGCGTCTGGAGAACTTCGACGGGGAGTTCATCGTCATCCCGAACGACAAGGTGGCAGACAGCCCCGTCACGAACAAGAGTCAGAAGGGGCGGCTCCGCCTGCGGGTCGACGTGGGTATCGACTACGACGCCGACCCCGAACGCGCGGAGGTGGTCGCACTGGAAGCGATTCGGACCGTCGAGACCGTCACCGAGACCCCGCCCCCGAAGGTCTTCCCGAAGTCCTTCGGGGACTCGGCAGTCGTCCTGGAGATGCGCTTCTGGATCGAGCGGCCGACCCCGCCCAAGAAGTGGCGCACCCAGGCGGCAGTCGTCAACGCCGTCAAGGACGCGTTCGACCGCGAGGGCATCAAGATTCCCTACCCACAGCGGGAACTCTCCGGCCGAGCCGAGACCGGTGGGTTCCGGGTCGCCGAGGAGCGTGCGGAGGCGGAACGGTATCCCGACGGGCACGGTCCCAGAGGGTGAGGACCCAGCGACCGCCCGCGCGTGTCAGCTGTCGTTCTTCCGGGGCCAGTCCGACGGCCCCCGCTTCCGGATCCGGCTGACGGACCCGGTCACGAGCAACAGTGCCACGAAAAGGACGCGAGAACGGTCGGGCGTACCGGCCACTCGTGCCGAGAGCGACAGGAATCTTTCGCCCGACCGCGTCCGACCGGTGCCGACCGGGGCGCCCCCCGACGCCCGCGGTCAGTACTGGTAGTCGGTTTCGATCTGGCTGGCGGTCTCGACCATGTTGACGGCGGCGTCGGAGTACTGCAGGACCTTCTGCATGTCGCCGTCGAGCTCGAAGACGCCGGACATCAGGCCGTCGATGGCACCGACCTCACCCTCGGTGAGACGGACCCAGTCCGAGTAGTCGCCCCGATAGATGAAGCCGTAATCCGTGTCCTCGGGATCGTCGACCTCGCGGCAGTCGAAGGCATCGCCGTCCTCCAGGCCGATGAAGTAGTACCTGTCCTCCGGGAGCCGGTCGTCGGCCTCCAGGTGGAAGATGAAGTTTCCGTTGAAATCGACCCCCCAGCCTTCGCTGGTCTCCTGATAGTCCTCGTTGTCGTTCAGTTGCTCCTCCCACTCCTCGATCCACTCGTCCGTCGGAAACGGTATTGCCATCCGTGTTCCCTCCGTTCCGTGGAACGTCAGGGGTTCCTAAAAGGATTCTGCCATAACAGTTCTACCATTTATATTACCGAAGATTAGACGTATTTTAAACTGGAGTCGACGAGCTACGGTATAAACCCCCGTGTATCATACGCAGAACGTTTTAGTAGCGAGTCGACGATACACTGCGTAACGCAGCCACGCACACGGGGGATGTTGCGGGGCGCTCGCACGGGACAATGAGTGTGGATCAGACATCGAAGTTCGAACGAGACGAGCAGGTAGCGGCGCTCATCGGGGCACTCGTCGGCGGAGTGCTGGCCGGCGTCTTCATGGATATCGTCGGCGGCGCCGACGCGATGGTCACGTTCTCCTGGCTCATCGGGAGCACGGACCCGAGCCAGGGCTGGGCCGTCTGGATGGCGCTGGCGGTCGGCTTCGGCCTCTACTTCGGGGGCGCGATGGCCCGGAACGTCAACAAGTTCACCAACACCGTCATCATGGTGTCCCGGAAGAGCGAGCTCACCCAGAAGATACTGGTGCCGCTCCTCCACAGGTCCGCGCTCGGGCTGACCGCCGGCAGCATGGGGCTGATCTACGGACAGATACTCGGGTTCGGCTTCTACGCGTACATCACGCCGATCATCGCCCAGATCCACGGGATTCCGGCCGATTTCGTCCAGGCAAACTTCGTCGTCATCTTCGGCTACATCATCTACGCCCAGACGCTCGGGACCGTCTACGGACAACTCCTCGAAGCACACTGGTTCCACCCCAGTCGCAACGCCGACGAGCAGAACGCCGCCTTCCTCGGCGCTATCGTCGGCGGCCTCGCCGGTGCCGGCGTCCTCTCGGTCCTCGGCGGGCAGGACGCGCTCGTTGCGGTCGGGAACCTCGCCGGCGGCTCGTCGGTCCGCTTCGGCGCCGCCGTCTACATGGCTCTGGCGGTCGTCTTCGGCATCGCGTTCGCGCCCATCCTCGCCCGGACGATCAACGACTTCACGAACGCGGTGATCATGTTCTCGCGGCGCTCGAAGGCGACCCAGAAGATACTGGTGCCGCTCATCACCCGCGCCGCCCTGACCGTCACCGCCGGGAGCATGGGGCTGGTCTACGGCCTCGGGATCGGTCTCGTCTGGACCGTCGCCGCTGCCGCTGGCCTCCCCCTCCCCGCGCTGGGGCTGGCCGGCATCGTGAGCTTCACCGTCTACGGCTACGTCCTCGGCAACGTCTACGGCCTGATGATCGAGAAGGTCGGCATGGCCGGCCCGCTGTTCTCCGAGGAGCAGGTCGCCGGGCTGAAGGCCGCACCCATCGCCGGCCTCCTCAGCGGCGTCGTCATCTTCCTGCTGGTCCTGACCGGCGTCGTGCCCGGCGACGACCCGCTCCTCCAGGCCGTCGGCCTCTGGCGCGGCTTCGCCGTCTGGCTCGGCCTCAGCGTCGCCCTCGGCCTCGTCTTCGTCGCCTACGTCTCCCGGACGATCAACGACTTCACGAACACGGTGATCATGTTCTCGCGGCGCTCGAAACTCACCCAGAAGATCCTGGTGCCGCTCATCACCCGCGCCGCCCTGACCACGACCGCGAGCAGTATGGGACTGGGCTTCGGGCTCGGCGTCGGCGTCCTCTTCTATCTGGTCGCGCTGTTCGGCCCGATTCCGGCGACGACGCCGCTCGTCATCCTCGCGTTCGTCCTCTACGGGCAGGCCCTGGGCGTGAACTACGGGCTCCAACTGGAGGACGTTGACTTCAGCCTCCCGTCGGCCGGACCGCCCGAACCGGAGCCCGCCGCCGAGGACGATCCGCTGGCAGGCAAACAGGGTTTCGCCGCCTGGCGGGTCCAGCGCCCCTTCGCCGGGAGCACGATGCTGATCCTCGCCGGGTTCATCATCGGCGCTATCCCCATCCGCATCCAGCAGACCTTCGCGGGAACGACCGGAGCCAGCATCGGCATCGCGTTCGCGGCCATGGTCGCCGCCTGTGGCCTCTTTGCCCTGCTAAAACCCGAACTGTCGACGCTGGTCGGCGTCACCGGCGTCGCCATGTCCATCCTCTCGCTGATCGGCGCCTTCGGCGGCCTCGTCATCGGGATGCTCGTCGGCATCGTCGGCGGTTGTCTCTGCATCGCCTGGCAGGACCCCAATCGTGACGAGGAAGCCGCCGGGGACAGCCGGTTCAAGTGGATCGGCGAAGGCGATCAGCAATGGTAGTACCTTTCGCGAGTACCTTTTTACGGCTCGGGTTTCCTCGGCCGCCTGCGGCGGCCTGCGGGAACCACTCGCCGTAAAAATCTACGCTAAAAAGGCCGGATTCGCGCCGACGGCGCGAATCCGGGGAACCGCGCGCCTCCGGCGCGCGGATGCTTCTCCTCCTGCCGCGACCGCTACCGCTCCCGCATCCGCAACCCCCTCTAAAACACCGTCGCGCCTTCACCGATGGCCGTCTGATAGACGCGGGCGTCGACGCCGACGGCCTCGAAGGCGTCTATCATCGCGGTCCCGACGGCGCGCTGGTTGCCCTGGTGACAGGCGGCGATGACGGTCGGGCCGGCGCCGCTGATGGTGACGCCGGTCGCGCCCGCCTCCTGTGCCGCGGTCCGGACCTGCTCGTAGCCGTCGATGAGTTCCGCGCGAGCGGGGGTGACGACGGTGTCGTACATCCCCTGGCCGACGAGGTCGGGGTCGTCGCGGTGCATCCCGGTCGTGAGCGTCGCGGCCCGGCCGACGGTCTCGACGAGCTGTTCGACCCGGGCCGACTCCGGGACGACCCGACGGGCGTCCCGGGTCGACACCACGATATCGGGCAGGCAGGCCACCAAGGGGATGTCGGCGTCGACCCTCGTGACGCCCTCGTCGGTGGCGATTGTGAACCCACCCATGATGGAGGGGGCGACGTTGTCGTCGTGGGCGTCCCCGGAGACGACGGCCTCGCCCTTGGCAGCGATGGGGACCAGTTCCTCGCGGGAGTAGCCCCGGTCGTAGAGTTCGTTGAGGCCGACGGCTGCGGCGGCGGCGCTGGCGGCCGAGGAGCCGAGGCCCGAGGCGGGCCGGACGCCCTTGTCGATCTCGATGTGTGCGGGCGCCTCCAGGGCCTCGGCGACGGCGCCAACGGTGTTTTTCTCCGGGTCCTCGGGAATGTACTGGCTCCCGACGCCGGTCACGTCGATTGAGACCGCGTCGGCTTTCGAGACGCGAACCACGTCCCCCGGGCGGTCGAGCGCGACCCCGAACACGTCGAAGCCACTCCCGAGATTCGCGCTCGTGGCCGGCGCCCGGACGGTCAGCATGCACGTGACTTTCAACGAGGGTGGCAAAAAGGTAGCGAACTATGGGGCTTCGGGGCCTCAGTCCGCGAGGAAATCGACGATCTCGTCGCCCACCACGTCGGGCCGTTCCTGGTGCATGAAGTGGCCGGCATCGCGGATTCGCGCGACCCGACAGTCCGCTGTGAAAGCCTGGCCGGCGTTCTCGAACAGGTCCGCCCCGATACAGCCGTCGTCGGCCCCCGCGAGCACCAGCGTCTCCGTCTCGATGGGCGGCGCGTCGTCGGCGTCGGGCAGCCCCGAGCGGAGCAGGTCGAGTGCCACCGGGCGGACGAACTGCCGGTAGTACGCGAGCGCGTTCTCGACGGTGTCGTCGGTCCGGAACGTCTCCTTGACCGACGCGATGCGCTCGTCGGGGTAGTCCCAGCCGGGACTCCAGAGGTTCCACAGCACCTCGATCAGCGCGAAGTCGCGGCGACGGAGGTAGCTCTCGGGCGCGAAGGGGAGCTGGAACAGCCAGATGTACCAGCTCCGGAGGAACTGCCGCGGGTGGCCGAAGAGCTCGCTCGTGAACGCCGGCGGCACCGCCATCGTGACCATCCGCTCGAAGCGGTCGGGGTCGGCGCGAGCGGCGCTGTAGCCGGCGACCGCACCCCAGTCGTGGCCGACGAGTACCGGGTCCCGCAGCTCCTCGTCCTCGACAAGCGTCGATGCGAGTTCGACGGCGTCGGTCCCGAGCGCCGTCGCCGAGTAGTCGCCGTCCGGCGCGCTCCCGGTCGGGCCGTACCCGCGCATGTAGGGCGCGACCGCGGTGAATCCCTCCTCCGCAAGGCGTTCGCCGACCGGTGCCATCGACCCGGCGTCGTCGGGGAAGCCGTGCAGACAGAGCGCGAGCCGGTCGCCCGACCCCCACCGCTGACAGGCGAACTCGACCCCGTTTGCCGTGACCGTCTCCGTCGTTGACATACTCGGACGGTCGGCCGGCGGCTACTTTACTTTCGCGGAGTCGGGGCGGCGAGGGGCCGCGGGTCGGTCAGAACCCGACGAAGCCGCCGAACTCGCCGGTCCCGATCTCGTCGGTGTCCACGTCGTAGCTGACGGTGAGGACGCGGCCGGTCTTGGTCGCGGAGAAGTTATCGACGTCGTTGCTGTCCTCGCCTTCCTCCTGCAGGTCGTCGACGTCGTCCTGATCGAGGTCGTCGGCCTCGTCGAAGACGCTGATCGCTTCCACGCTCGAGATCTCGCCGTTGACGGAGATCGTCCGTCCCGATGCGACCTGGTCCGAGTCGTTGTCGATGGTGCCGCCGGACGTGAACGTCCCCGTGCCCAGGTTCGAGGTGAGTTCGGCGAAGTCGTCGTTCTCGTCGACGTACCGGTCCTCGTCCCCGTTGTTCGTGTCGATTGCGGCCTCGACGACCTCGACGGCGTCGTTATCGCTGTTACGCCGGCCGTAGATCAGGTCGCTGCCCGAGACGCCGACGGCCCGGAACTCGCTGTCGCCGAGGTAGATCGTGTACCCCTCGTGGTCGGTGTCGTCCTCGTAGTCGTTGTCCTCCAGTTCGTCGGCGACGTCGTCCCGGTCGAACGAGGCGTCGACGACGGTGACGGTCTGGAAGGACAGGAACGTGTTCACGTCGTCGTAGTCCAGGCCCGCCTGGTCGAGTCGCTCCTCGTTGAAGCTCTCGTAGCTGTCGTAGACGTCCTCGTCGAACTCGTCCTCGTTGTTCCGCACCTGCTGGGCGTCCGTCCAGCTGAACCGGTACGCGTCGTCGTCGGCGACGACACCCGGCTCGGCGAGCCAGTTCGTGTAGCCGCCCCCGCCGCCGATGAACGGGATGGAACTACAGCCCGCGAGGCCGCCCATCGCGCCCACCCCCGCGGTCGCCGCCCCGAGTTTGATCGCTGCCCGTCGTGACAGTTCGTCGGTCATTACAAGCTAACAGGATACTCTACAAACACATTCGTCTTTCGGCTTCGCTCCCCCGAATCGAGCGGACCGATGACGAGCGGCTGACATTCCGAGCGCCGTGTCGGCTGGGCCGGCGCGAGGAGTTTTCAGCCCGGATATCGTAGGGCAGCGTATGACAGTCGTCGGCTTTCTCAGCGTCGCACCGGTTCAGGAGGAGAGCATGGCTTCGGAAGTCGCGAAGGCCGTCGCGGCCCTCGACGAGCACGACGTAACCTACGAGACGACGCCGATGGGAACGACGATCGAGGCCGCCGCGGTCGGTGACCTGTTCGACGCGGCACAGGCAGCCCACGAGGCCGTCGATGCCGACCGCGTGAGCACGTTCCTGAAGATCGACGACAAGCGGACTCGTGACGTGGCCGCCGCGGAGAAGGTGTCCGCCGTCGAGGACGAACTCGGGCGGCCGGCACGGAGCGAGGACGCCGACGACGATGCTGGTACCGGACGAGACACTGACGGCGACGACAGCGGGCGCGGTACCGACGCGGAGTAACCGTCGGATCGGTTCTTCGCGGGCGCATCCGACAGGTCTCTCAGCCGAATACACAATCCCTTTTAGGACCTCTGCCGGAGGTAGTATATGTTGATCACCGTGTCCGGCCCTGCCGGGAGCGGCAAGAGCACGCTCGCGGCGGGTCTGTCCGACGCGCTCGGCTACGAGCACGTCAGTGGGGGCGACATCTTTCGCTCGCTGGCCGAGGAACGGGGGGTATCGCTCGTCGAGTTCAACGAACTCGCCGAGGAAGACGATCAGATCGACCGCGATCTGGACCAGCGGCTGCGGACGACCGCCCGCGAGGGCGACGACATCGTCCTCGAATCCCGGCTCGCCGGGTGGATGGCCGGCGACTACGCCGACCTTCGGCTCTGGCTCGACGCCCCTCTCGATGCCCGGGCCGCCCGCATCGCCGACCGGGAGGAAAAGCCCGTCGCGCAGGTCCGCGAGGAGACACGGACGCGGACGGAAAGCGAGGCACAGCGCTACGAGGAGTACTACGGCATCGATATCGACGACCGGTCGATCTACGACCTGACGCTCAACACCGCGCGCTGGAGCGCCGACGCCTGCCTCTCGCTCGTGCTCGATGCCGCCGACGCCTACGACCCGGAGAGCGACGAAGGGGCGTACGCCGTCGAGGGCGTCCGTTACGAGTTCTAGAGGCGCCCCTCGACCTCGACCGTCACCGTCGTCGACGCGGTGTTCCCGTTCTCCCCGACGACGGTGAGTTCCACCTCGTAGGTGCCCGCCGTCCTGAAGGTGTGATCCACGCGGTCACCGCGGGCCGGCGGGGTTCCGTCGTCGAACCGCCAGACGTACTCCGCGACGGCCGTTCCCGTCACGGTCGACTCGGTGGCGTCGAACTGCACGTCGAGTGGCGCCTCCCCGCTCTCCGGACTCGCGGTCGCCACCGGGTCCAGTTCCACGTCGGTCGAGTCCGTCACGCCGTCGGTCACCGTGGCCGTCGTCCCGTCGGTGGCGTTCGTCACTGCGTCAGCGGTCTCGTCGGTGGCGTTCGTCACCCTGTCCGTCGCGTCGTCGACCGAATCGCCGGCATCGCCGTCCGACTCGTCGCTATCGCTGTCGGTCACGAGACCTGCTTCCGTGACCCCGGCGGGCCCGGCGCAGGTGGTCTCGGTCTCCTGGTCGTCGACGAGGATGGCGGTCTGGAGGTCGCAGGTCGCGGCCGTGACGCCGCCGGCGGGGGCGGCGATCTCGACCCCCGACACCCGTTCGGGCCGGAACACCAGCTGGAGGTTCGCCTCGACGTCGGTCCGTTCGCCGTTGCGGACGTGGCTGCGGAACCAGTCGTCCACCTTGTCGTTGTCCATCGTCACGGTGTAGTTGACGACCCGCCGTTCGCCGGGCGGGATGGTCTCGGGTACTCCGTCGGACAGCGTCAGGGCGTCGCCCTCCGCGGTGAACAGTTCCACGTCGTTCATCACGAGGTTCAGCCGGAAGCCGTCCGGCTCCGCGGGAACCCGCACGTCACCGGGGTTCGAGACGACGAAGTGGAAGCGGGCCGTCGTGGTCGACTCGTCGACCGGCCCCCACGTCGCCCACCCGCGTTCGATCCTGTAGCCGACGGTGCGGTCCGCGTCGCCCAGCCCGTCGCCGGTCACGTCGCTCGTCCCGACGGTGTAGGTCCCCGTCGACTCGTTCGCGGCAGCGGAGAGCGCGTCGATGACCGGCGTGGAATCCGCGAGGAGCGTCCGGTCGACCGACGGGACGTCGGCGGTGGCCGTCAGTCCCGTGTTCGCAGTGACCGTCCCGCCGGCGGTCAGGTTTATCGTCTCGTTGGCTCGGACGAAGGCGACCCACCAGGGGGCGATGTTCTCGTTCTGCACGTTCGTCCGCAGTGCGACCGTGTTGTTCCCGGGTTGGATCGTGACCCCGGATTTTTCGCCCTCGGCCAGGCGGACGCCGTTCATGTCGATGTGGTAGGACGCGCTCAGCCCGTCACCGACAGAGGCGCCGACCGGGTTCGGGTTGTCGACCCAGACCGTCGTGACGATCTCCGTCTCCTCCTCGGAGACGGTGCCCCAGTCACCGACGTCCGCGACGCCGACGGTGGGGGCCTGCAACACTCCCGCAACGTACAGACCGACCACGACCGCGATCACCAGCACGATGCCGACGACAACTTTCCGCAGGATGCCCATGCGTAGCGACTGGTTCCCACTCGGCAAAAACGGGCGTCTCACTTCGAGCCGTCGAACGGACCGAGATACTTATATTCGCGACCCCGAGAACGTGATACGACTGTCGGGCGCCGGTACCGCCGCGCCATCGCCCGAGGAACGTATCACCGATGACACTCCGTCCCGCACCAGACGAGCGGTCGATCCCCGACCTGCTCGCTTTCGGCGTCGTCAACCTCGACAAGCCACCGGGCCCCTCCGCCCACCAGGTCGCCGCGTGGGTCCGAGACCTGACCGACCAGGAACGGGCCGCCCACGCCGGCACGCTCGACCCGAAAGTCACCGGCTGCCTCCCGCTCCTGCTCGGCGACGCCACCCGCATGGCGCAGGTCTTCGACGACAGCCGCAAGGAGTACGTCGCCGTCCTCGAATGCCACGGCTCGCCGCCCGCCGACCTCGACTCCGTCGTCGCCGAGTTCGAGGCCCCCATCTACCAGAAACCGCCCCGAAAGAGCGCCGTCAAGCGACGGCTGCGCGTCCGCGAGATACACGCCCTGGACGTGCTCGAAGTCGACGGCCGGCAGGCCCTCCTCCGCGTCCGTTGCGAGAGCGGCACCTACATTCGGAAGCTCTGTCACGACATCGGGCTGGCGCTCGGCACGGGCGCACACATGGGCCACCTCCGCCGGACCGCCACCGACCCCTTCGACGACACGACGCTCGCCACGCTGGAGGACCTCGCCGACGCGCTGACCTGGTACCGCGAGGACGGCGACGAGGCACCGCTCCGTGACGTCGTCCAACCCGCCGAGCGCGCGCTCGTCGACCTCGCCCGCGTCACCATCGCCCCCAGCGCCGCCGAGTCGGTCGCCGACGGCGCGCCCGTCTACGCGCCCGGCGTCATCGATGCCGACCAACCTGACGCCGAGCGCCCGCTCGTGGCCTGCTACACGCCCAACGACGCCGCCGTCTGTCTCGGCCGGCTGGTCGGCGACCCCGACGCCGACAGCGGGGTCGTCGTCGAACTGGAGCGGGTGCTAGTGTGAGGTCGAAACGACACCCTTAATTCGTGGACCCTCCACCGTCCGTGTACGGGACCGTGGGGTAGCGGTATCCTCGGCGCATGGGGTGCGTCGGACCTGAGTTCGAATCTCGGCGGTCCCACTCCACTTTTTACTTCGTCGGGTGCGCCGGAGGCGCACCACTCCTCGCAAAAACCTGGGGAAAAACTGCCGGACGCTCGGCCTCCGGCCTCGCGTCCGGTACAAAAACTGAGTGCTACAGCACCGCACAGCAACATACCAGCTCCCTGCTCGAAGCAACAGAGTCCGTCGACACGGAGGCCGAACGTCGTGAGTCCTACGCTGACAAAGCCGCGACGTGGAAACTGGCGCTGTACTGGACCACGAACCGCCGGTTCTGGTCCTGCTCGGAGTCGATCACGAACGGGATCGACCCGAACGACCACACGCAGGAGCCGGACGTGCGTGAAGCCGTCCGCTGGTGCTCGCTTGACTCCGTGCGAGCGGCGAGTGAGACCTCGATCTCCGATGCCTTCGCCCGGCGTCGATGGGACGACCTCGACGACCTTGACGCCGCGATAGAGCGTGTGCTGTCTGACTTAGAGGTCCCTGCTGTACGGTCGACATTACCCGACGAAGCCGGTACCGCTGTGTGGTGGACTAAATAGGTGCGTATGCCTACTGGGACCTGCCGAGTTGCGAGCGTCCCGAACAGTCACGCGATCTCGAAGCCGTCGAAGATCTCGTCGATGACGGCGACAAGTATCCAGTGATCGACCGAGAGAACGACCCGCCGATAGTAGACGTATGGTGATGAGCTTCGATACTCAGTGTACATACAGATATGACGTTTTAATAAGGTAATGTCTGTGGTGATACTATGGCACAGGCAGTAATCAGCAGTCCAACAATATTAGCAGCTATTGTAGGTGCCTTGGTGACATATTTTGTACAGTTGATCTTGAATAAGCAGCAACAGAATAGGGAGAAGAATCGCCTAAGAAAGGGTCTTAGGACGGAGTTGGTTCAGATGCAAGGTTACAGTGAGACTTTAGAGAACGTGATTGAGGACGGAGAATTTAGTGTAGAGGCATTAGTGATACTTACGACGCTGGATTATCCGTTTTTTGAAGCAAATAAAGATAATTTGGCTCTATTAACCGAAGAAGAACAATTAAGATTGGTTAGATTCCATTCGATTTATAAGCATCATCAAAAGCTTGCTGAGAAAATGTTGGAGGCTGCATTAGATGAAGGAGGTATTCAAGCAATGAATGATATTTCTGAAGCAATTCAAATGTATGAAGAAAACAGAACCGAGGCTAAAATTATGATAGAAAAACATATGTGATGTCTGATATTTACGTTCGGCAAGCTAGTCCCCGATAAGCCGCCGACGACTGAGTACCCGCAAAGGAGAGCGTAGTGCTACGTGTGCTGATAAGCGAGATGATCGTCAAACCCGGACCGGGTTCTCCTGCTGTGACGGCTCAGTCGGTATCGAGGGCCGCCGCGGCCACGTCGACGACGTCGAAGAACGGGAACGGTTCCTCGCGGTCGTAGGAGACGTAGAGACTCTCGTATCTGGACGTGTGAAACTGGAAGGCGAGGATTTCCTCGAAGACGTAGACCTGTGCTTCCAGTTCCCCGAACTCGATCAGCTGGTCGAAGTCGTCCGAGGAGGCCTGGTTCGCCATCAGCGACCGGTAGGCAGCGTCGAGGTCGGCGTCGCTGTAGGCCGCCCTGACGTCGTCGCACATATACTCGATCTCCCACGTCGTCCCGTGGAGTGCCACCACGGTCCGCAGATCGGCGTCGACATCTTCAAAATGCTCGACGATGGTCGACATGGTCGTGCATGAACGATGTGTGGTATAAAACCTGCCACTGGTTGCCGCCGGCGATGCCGCGTCAGTCCCCGAACGGCGCGGTCTCGGTCTCGAAGCCGAGGTCGTGATCGAGGAGGCCAGTGGTGACGGTCACCTCGTCGATGCCGGCCTCGGAGTGGTGCCAGGCGTGTGCGGCACGCGTAAAGAGGTCGAGACAGGTCAGGCGGACGCGGCGTGGGTTCCCGTCGCTCCGTTCGGCGACGGAGGAGATGGCGTCGCCGCTGAACAGCCCCGAGGGAGTGCCGTCGAAGGACTCGCCGCGGAAGCGGGCGAGCGACCGGGCGCAGTACTCGGCCACGTCCCGCTCGTCGAACCCCTCGAAGCCGTCGAGAACCCGCATCTCGGCCGCCAGGTCGGCGGCGAGTTCGTTCCGGCGGAAGCGGCCCGCCGGCCGACCGAGGACGAACAGGCGGACGCCGGCGTCGGCGACGGCCCGGAGCGTCTCGAACGTAGCGTCCGTGACGTCCTCGAACCCGTCGGCGACGAGGTAGACGGTCCGGTCGTCGGCGGCGGCCTGTTCGGCCACGTCGACGACGGCGCGGCGCGTCCCCTCGGTGGTCCAGGGAATCCCGTCGGCGACCTCCCAGTAGTCGTCCGGGTCGACCTCGTAGCCCCGCGTCCGACAGGCACGGAGGAGCCGCTCGTGGACGCGCCGCTCGGTCGCACTCGCGAGGTCGACCGACGCGACCACGTACTCCTCGCGCCCCCCGAGTTCGCGCTCGACGTTGGCCCGGAGCGCGCTCTTGCCCGAGCCGGCCTCGCTCGTGATGCCGACGTGGTGGCCCGCGTCGAGCCACTCCGCGACGAGATCGAGCATCGTCCGGTCGTGGGCGACGAACAGCGACGCCGGCAACTGTTCGGCGGTCCCCTCCGTGAACGGGAGGTCGCCGAGGTCGACCGGATCACCGCCAAGCGCGTCACCGAAATCCATCAAGATCGGTTCGAGTATCTCCAGGCGCTCCCGGAGCGGTCCGTCCGGTGCCGCCGACTCCGTCCCCGTCCCCGACAACTCCGCCGGTCGCTCTGGTCCCTCGACGTCGGTCGAGGGAACCGTCGTTGACTGTTCACGTGACAATTTCACCCACCCCCAAAGCGGGTACTACTATCGACGGTCCGCCAGGAAATTATAGCTTTCGGGTACTCGCCCTGGGAGTGCCCGGCCGGAATCCGGCAAACGAGGACCGCGTGGCCTGGACGACGCCGTGTCGGGACCGGGGTGGGGAACAGCGGTCCCGTCAGCGGTCGACTTCGCCCATGATCGTATCGAGACTGCCGAGCGTGGCGATCATGTCGGGGACGTACTCACCCTCGGCCATCTCGGGGAGCGCCTGGAGGTTCGAGAAGCAGGGGCTGCGGATCTTGAACCGGGCGGGCGTGTCGGTGCCGTCCGCGCGGATGTAGATGCCGAGTTCGCCCTTCGCGGCCTCGACTGCGCGGTAGATCTCGGTGTCCGGCTCCGGCTTCAGGGTCCGGGGGACGTTGGCCTGCACCTGGCGGTCGTCCTCGGGCCACCCCTCCAGGAGGTCGACACACTGTTCGATGATCTTCGCGGACTCCTCGAGTTCGCGCAGTCGGCAGAGGACGCGGGCGTAGTTGTCCCCGTCGTCTTCGGTCACCACGTCCCAGTCGAGTTCGGGGTAGTAGCCGTAGGGGTCGTCCCGGCGGAGGTCGTAATCGACCCCCGAGGCACGGGCGACCGGCCCCGTGACGCCGTACTCCCGGGCCACGTCGGGGTCGAGATACCCCGTGTCGGCACACCGCATCTGGAAGAGTTCGTTACTGCTCAGGAGGGTGTGGTACTCGTCGAGTTTCGCCGGCAGTTCGTCGAGGAACGACCGAATCGAGTCGAAGAAGTCCGCACGGGGTTCGGGGACGTCCCAGGCGACCCCGCCCAGGCGGAGGTAGTTGAACATCATCCGCTGGCCGGTGAGGTCCTCGAGCACGTCCTGGACGACCTCGCGGTCCCGCATCGCGTACATGAACGCGACGGTGAACTCCCCGAAGACGT
This sequence comes from Halorientalis marina, assembly GCF_023028345.1. GTDB lineage: Archaea > Halobacteriota > Halobacteria > Halobacteriales > Haloarculaceae > Halorientalis > Halorientalis marina. Next base: position 3,060,901 of record NZ_CP095487.1, read on the forward strand.
CGAGCGCGTAGGTCCCAATCGCGATGAAGTGGTTGGCGAGCCGCGAGAGTTCCGCACCCATCGTCCGCACGACCTGTGCGTACTCGGGCACCGTGATGTCGGCCAGGTCCTCGGCGGTGCGGGCGTAGGCCCACTCGTTCAGGAGGCCGGAAGAGAGCCAGTCCCACCGGTCGGGAAACGGCATGATCTGGTGGCGGTAGGTCCCCTGCTGGCACATCTGCTCCTCACAGCGGTGGATGTAGCCGATGTCGGGTTCGACGTCTGCGACCTGCTCGCCGTCGAGCGTCGTCTGGAGGTGGAGCACGCCGTGAGTCGCGGGGTGGTGTGGCCCGACGTTGATGAACATCGTGTCGGCGTCGGCACCGTCGCCGCGGTGGTCCTCCTCGAGGGGGTTCGCGTGTTCCCGGAGCGTGACGATCTGTGGCTTTGTCTGGTCGTAGTCCATCGAGAGCGGGTGGCCCTGCCAGGTTTCGGGCAGGAGGATGCGACGGAGGTCCGGGTGGTCCTCGTACTCGATGCCGATCAGGTCGTAGGCCTCCCGCTCGTGCCAGTCGGCGGTCCGGAACACGGGGTCGGCCGACTCGCTGACCGGGTCGTCCCTGGTCGTCGGGACGACGACGCCCACCTCGCGGGTCGGGTCGTCGTACGACCGGAGGTGGTAGATCGTCTCGTAGCGGTCGTGGTACTCCTGGGCCGTCACGCAGGCGAGGTGGTCGAAGCCCGCCTTCTCCTTCAACCGCGAGAGCACGTCCTGTACGGCGTCCGGCCGGATGACGAACGCCGGCGCGTTGACGTGCTCCTCGCGGTCCAGCAGGTCGTCACCGACGAGGGCCGCCAGCGCGTCGGCGTCGGGGGCGGCCACCCCCTCGACTGCACTGTCGGCCCGCTCCGCGGGCTCTTCGAGGCTCATACGCCACCCCCGACGGGCGACACCGTCGCGACCGCGGTCGCCGACTGCACTGACAGGCCTGTGAGGGAACCTACTCTCATGACAGTTGCACTTCACAGCCGAGGACCAAGCGGATTGGCACGTACCCACTAGCGTCTTTTTTACGGGCGGCGTACGGAGGGACGGCCGAGAGAGCTGCATCGATGAAGTACGTCCACCTCACGATCAGGGAGCCGCCGGAGTGGCGCAATCCGATGCACACGTTCGTCGTGGAGCACGACGCGATGGAGGAGACGCGGCTCCTGAACTGGAACGCCGGCGACGGCGACTTCGACGTGCTGCTCTTCCGGGTGGTCGGCGCGATGGAGCCATACCTCGCGGCACTGTCGGAGCCTGACTTCGTCGTCGGCCACGAGACGGCCCGCATCGACGAGGACTCCTTCTACGCCTACGTCGAACACGAGACGCGGGACGCCGACGCCGCCTTCCGTCAGCCGTTCCTCGACCGGCGGGTCCTCCCCATTCCGCCCATCACCTACCGCGCGGACGGCACGGTCGCGGTCGAACTCGTTGGCCGCCAGGCCGACGTGGGCGCGACCGTCGACGCCTTCGACGAGCGCATCGAAGTCCGCATCGACGAAGTGGGCGAACACGAGCGAGCGCTGTCGGCCTTCTCGTCGCTGTTGACCGACCGACAACGCGACGCGCTCCGGGCGGCCGTCGCCGTCGGCTACTACGACGTGCCGCGGTCGGGGTCGGTCGCCGACGTCGCCGCCGAACTCGACTGCGCGGCGAGTACGGCCTCGACGCACCTCCGGAAGGCCGAGGCCCGACTCGTTCGACAGGTCATCGCCGCCGGCGACGTGCGGTAGCCGTTCTCACTGTGTCACGAGCCGAATCGGAGGGAGGGCTTTAGTGCGGACGGGCCGTCGAGCCGACAGATGGTCGAACGGCGAGTGGCCCTGACGAAACTGGGGTACGTTGGACCGGTAGTCTCGGTGGGGTTGACCGTCCTCGCGACGCTGCTCGACCCGAAGTTCGACTGGCGCTCGCGGTCGCTGTCGAGCATGGGTGAGGCGACCGGGCAGTCGCTGACCGCGCTCGGGAACCTCGACCAGCTCGCCTTCAGCGCCTTCAATCTCGGGCTGTTCGCCGCGGGGTTGTTCGGTCTCCCCTTCCTGGCCGTCCTCTGGGCCGACAGCGGGAACCGGATCGAACGCATCGGGATCGGACTCGCCGCCATCACGCTCCTGGGGAGCATCGGCGTCGCCGTCGCCTTCCTCGATGGCCCCTTCGACCCCTTCCACTTCCTCGCGGCGATGGTCTTCTTTTTCGGCCTGACGTTCACGCTGTGGGTCTACGGAACCGGGCTGGCGAAACGCACCGGCGGCGACCACGGCCTCGGCGCCGTCTGGTTCGCGAACGTCCACGCCGTCGCCTGGATCGTCTGGATCATGCTCGAGGCGTTCCTGTTCACCGACGACGGCGACACCTGGACCTACTTCGCCGTCCCGGAGTTCGTCGGCGCCGTCTGCTTCGCTGCCTTCGTCTTCCTGCAGGCGCGACGCCTCGACGCCTGAAAACACCCTCTGTCAGCCCCCGGGTCAGTTCGATTCAGGCCAGTTCCGCCAGTGCCAGCAGGACGCTCGGCGCGATCAGCAGGACGACGCCGAGCACCATCAGGACCGCCGGCACGACGAGCAACTCCAGCCCGGCCCCCAGCCAGAGGTACGCGCCGACGAGTAGCGCCACGAGCCCGATTACGCGGAGGAGCCACGCGAACACGCCTTCGAGGCCGAGTTCCTGTGCCACCTCGACGGCTTCGAGCGCTTCGTCCATGGCACCCGGCGCTTGGCCCAGCCAGCCACTTATGTCTGTTGGGATATATGAACGTGGAAAAGAACGACGCCCCCCGGAACCACCGAGAGGTACCGTCGTCGACGGCTCTCTCGTCGTGATTCCACCGCCACACCGTGGGGATTATTGACAGTTCGGGCCGTGGATGGGTGCGTATGGCAGACCACCGCCTCCGCGACGAGTTCCCGAGGTGGCTCGTGCCGGCAGTCGCCGCCCTGATGCTCGCGACCTTCGCGTACAGCGTCCTGATTACCGCGAACATCCTCGTGTGGTTCGCCCTGTGGTCGACGGTCCTCGGCCTCGCGCTGACCGTCTTCGTCGTGTATCTCCTCTACAGGCTCGTCGTCGCCGTCGAGGAGATCGCCGAGAAGACGTGAGTGCCCGCGCGTCTCGATGCGGTGTTCGGTCGCGCCCTCAGTCCCGCTTGGCGCCGGGGTTCGTCACCGCGCCGTTGGCCGCCGAGTCGAACGTCTGCCCGTACTTCGCCAGCACGCCGTTCGTGTAGTTCGGTTCGGGCTCGTAGTCTTCGAGCCGTCGCTCCATCTCCTCGTCGGAGAGGTCCACCGACATTTCGAGGTCGTCGATGTCGATGGTGACGGTGTCGCCGTCCTCGAGTGCGGCGATGGGGCCGCCGACGAACGCCTCCGGCGCGACGTGACCGATGGAGAAGCCACGGGTCGCACCCGAGAACCGCCCGTCGGTGAACAGCGCCACGTCCTCGGCGTGGCCCTGACCGGCGACCGCGGAGGTGACGCCGAGCATCTCTCGCATTCCGGGACCGCCGCGGGGCCCCTCGTTACGGATGCAGATGACGTCGCCCGATTCGACGTGGCCCTCCTGGACGTACTCCATGGCGTTTGCCTCCTCCTCGAAGACCCGGACCGGCCCCTCGTGGTGGAGGTGGTCCTCGCCGGTAATCTTGATGACCGCGCCCTCCGGCGCGAGGTTGCCGGTGAGGATGCGGATGGCGCCGCGCTCGTGGATGGGGTCGGCCACGGTGTGGAGGAAGTCCACGTCGAGGTCCGCGATGGCCGGCGGGTCGTAGGCTTCCAGCGCCTCGGCCATCGTCTCGCCAGTGACGGTCAGGGCGTCGCCGTGGAGCAGGTCCGCCTCGTACAGGGCGTTCAGGACGACCGGCACGCCGCCGACCTCGTGGAGGTCGTTCATCACGCGCTCGCCGCCGGGCTGGAGGTTGGCGATCTTCGGTGTTTTCCGGCTGATGCGGTTGAAGTCCTGGATGTCGAGTTCGACGCCGGCCTCGGCGGCCATCGCGAGCAGGTGGAGGACGGCGTTCGTCGAGCCGCCGACCGCGACCTGCAGGGCGATGGCGTTCTCGAAGGACTCCTTCGTGAGGAAATCGGAGGGTTTGCGCCGCTCCTGGACGACCCCGACGGCGAGTTCGCCGGCCTCGCGGGCCACCTCGTAGCGGGACTCCTCCTCGGCGGGCGGGGAGGCCGAGCCGAGCGGCGCGAACCCGAGCGCCTCGGAGATGGAGGCCATCGTGTTGGCGGTGAACATCCCGCCACAGGACCCCGCGCCGGGGCAGGCGTTGCGTTCGAGGTCGTCGAGTTCGTCCTCGGTCATCTCGCCGTCGGCGACGGCACCGACGCCCTCGAAAACGTTCTGGATGGTGACCTCGCGCCCGTCGTGTTCGCCCGGCATGATGGAGCCGCCGTAGAGAAAGACGGAGGGCAGGTCCGTGCGGATCGAGGCCATCATCATCCCGGGCATGTTCTTGTCACAGCCGCCGATGGTGACGAGCCCGTCCATGCGCTCGCCGAAGGCGACCAGTTCGACGGAGTCGGCGATGACCTCCCGCGAGATCAGGGAGGCCTTCATCCCCTCGGTCCCCATCGAGATGGCGTCGGAGATGGTGATAGTGCCGAACTCGATGGGCATCCCTTCGCCCTCGTCGATGCCTTCGTAGGCAGCGTCGGCCACGTCGTCGAGGTGGACGTTACAGGGCGTGATGTCGGCGGCGGGGTTAGCGACGCCGACCATCGGCGAGGAGAGGTCCTCGTCGTCGTAGCCCATCGCGCGGAACATCGCCCGGTGAGGGGCTTTGTCCCGCCCCTCCGTGACTTCCGTGCTGGGCAGGTCGTCGGGTTTCCCCTCGTCCTGCCGCGCCGGCTCCTGCGGTTGCTGGCTCATACTCCCACCCAGACGGGCGACGGGCTTTAATCGTCCGGACGAGCGCCGTCGGGTGTCGTTCTCGCGCCGAACGGGTTCGGGCCGCGACCGCCCGAATCGCCAAGACTGATGCCGCCGGAACGGGAAGACTCGGCAATGACCGTCCGCGTCGAGGCCGGCGCTCGCCTGCACTTCGGCTTCCAGAACCTCTCGCTCGCGCGGGAGCGTCTGTACGGCGGCGTCGGCGTCGCGCTCGACCGGCCCACTATCGTAATCGAGGCCGAGCGAGCCGAAGGCATCCGCTGTGTCGACGACCTCGCCGCCGAGTACGCCTGGAAGGCCGTCGACGCCCTCGGCGTGAGCGGCGCCGCGGTCGAGGTCGAACGACGGCTCCCTCGCCACGTCGGCCTCGGCAGCGGCACGCAGTTCGCACTCGCGACGCTCGCGGCCATCGCGGGCGCCTACGACCTCGATCCGGCCGTGCGCGAGCACGCGCCGGCGCTCGGCCGCGGCGGCCGCAGCGGCGTCGGCATCGCCGCCTTCGAGCATGGCGGATTCGTCGTCGACGGCGGCCACCCCACGGAACTGTTCACCACCGCCCCGCCCGAGGAGGGCGCGTGGACGGTCCCGCCGGTGACCGCGCGCCACGAACTCCCGCCGGACTGGCGGTTCGTCGTTGTCCTCCCCGAGGCGGAGTCGGGCCGCAGCGGCGAGACGGAGGACGCGAGTATGCGCCAGGCCGTCGAGCGGGCCGACCCCGGTATCGCCGACGAGATCGGCGGCGTCCTCCTCCGGCGCCTCCTCCCGGCGGCCGCCGAGGGGGACCGCCAGACCTTCGGCGCGGCGGCGGCGGACCTCGGCCGGCTCAACGGCGCCTGGTACGCCGACGAACAGGGCGGTATCTACCGCCCGCCGGCCGGCCGCCTGATCGATGCGCTCGACGACTGCCCGGCCGTTACCGGTGCCGGCCAGTCCTCGTGGGGGCCGGCCGTCTACGCCCTGACCGACCGGACCGGGGTGGCAGAGACCCGTGACGCGGCCCGGGACGCCCTCGCCGCGACCGGTATCGACGGCGAGGTCGTCGAGACGACGCCCCGCAACCACGGCGTCGAGATAGAGCGGTGACAGCGCCGGGTTCAGGGAGGGGGGCCTGGAACCGACAGCCGGGCCGGACGGCCGGTACTTTCCCGGGTCGAAACGTCCACAATGCGTAAATCGCCGGAGTCGAATGGTGAGGTATGGACCGCATCCCTTTCGGCGTCCGCCAGCTCGATACGGTCATCGACGGGGGTGCGCCGCCGGGCAGCGTCGTCTTACTCTCCGGGGAGGCCGGGGCCGGCTCCCGGGAGTTCATGTACACGAGCGCCATCCTCAACGCCCTCGCGGAGACCGATGAGGAACTCCACGACCTCTACTACGGCCAGCTTGCCAGTCGGGCGTCGCTGCCGGGGGAAATCCACTACGTCTCCTTTACCGCCGACAGCGACCAGCTCTACCGGGAGATGGACCGAGTGCTCGACACCGAAATCGTCGAGTCGGCCTTTCGGACGGTGACGTTCAGGGACATGTCCGACGCCTACTTCCACACCAGCAGCGTCCCGCGGGACTGGTACGCCGGCGAGACGGGCCACATCCGGGACATGGCCGGGCGTCACGACCGCGAGAGCCTCTTCGGTGCCCTCGGGGAGTACCTCAGCGACAACGCGACGAACAACCTCGTCGTCATCGACTCGCTGTCCGACCTCATTAGCTCCCTGGGCGGCGAGCGGGACTGGTCGGACGTGGTCTACCTCGTCAAGGGACTCCAGAAGGCCGCTCACGAGTGGAACGGGCTGATCCTCGTCCACGTCAACCACGAGACGGTCACCGACCAGGAACACGGCCAGCTCATCGACGCGGCCAACGGGACGATGCTGTTCCAGTGGGAGTCCGGCGGCAGCGAACGGGCGCGGACGCTCGTCTTCCGGAAGTTCCGGGGCGTCCTCTCCCAGTTGGAAGACGAGAACATCATCCAGTTCGAGACCGAGATCGGCGACGCCGGGTTCGACATCAGCGACGTGCGCAAGATCCGGTGAGCCGACCGACGCACGTCCTCCGAAAGCGCCGACTACGAAGCGCTAGGCTCGTGATAACGACTGATAACCCGTGGCAAACCCTTAACTACACGAGCGGCCAACGAATCGATAGATGGCGAGTGAGCCGACCGACGAGTCGCTGTCAGTGTCACTACCGTCGGATCTCGCGGAGTGGATCGACCGCCAGGCGGCCGACCGGGGCGCCGACCGCGAGACAGTTCTCGTGCAGTTGCTGGCGGCCCACCGGGCCGCCGACGAGATGGACGACGGGGTCGATGTCGGCTCGCTCGACGGCGTGTCCGTCGAAGACGAGGTCCGTTCGGTCATCGCCGAGCGGATGAACGACATCGCGGGGGCCGTCGCCGAGCAACTGGCGGTCGAACGCAAGGTCGAAGACGCGATCGAGGCCCGCAGCTCCGAACTCACCCAGTCGGCGGTCGACCGCGCGACCAGACAGGTCGACAACGAGCTCACCACGCTCGAATCGGAGTTCTCGGAGAACCTCGACGACGTGCGCGACCGGGTCATACAGGTGAAAAAGGAGACCGACCGGAAGGCGCCGGCGGAACACGACCACCCCGACCTCGTCGACCGACTCAACAGGCTCGAAAGCGACGTGGACGCGGTCCAGGACGATCTCGACGACCTGCGGGCCGATCTCGACGGCCAGTTCGACAGCCAGGAGCAACGGCTCGACGAGCTCGACGAGACGGTCTGGGACCTGCAGGACAAGCTCGAAACCGTCGCCTACGTCGTCAGGGACCTCCGTGACGGCAGCGAGATGGAGAACAAGCGCGCGGCCTCCGTCGACGCGATCAAGCAGGCCGCCGCGAAGGAGGACCTGGACCGCGCCCGCTGTGAGGCCTGTGGCGAGGGCGTCGAGATCGGCCTCATGACCGGGCCGGAGTGCCCACACTGCGAGGCGACGGTCACCGACGTCCGGCCGGGCGAGGGACTGTTCGGCAAACCGATGCTCGTCAAAGCACAGGGGATCGAACCCGCGGACGACGAGGAGTGAACCACCCATGACCGACGACGAGGACGACCCCTTCGACGAGTTCGAGCGGCCCGACGAGGACGACGACCCCTTCGCGGACCTCGACGCGGACGAGGACGTCCCGGCCGACGGGGACGCGCCCGACGACGGCCCCGTCCCTATCGACGAGGAGGCCGACCCCGGGCGACTCCCGGACGACCCCTTCACGAACCGCGACGCGGCGGGGACGGACCGGCCCCCTGGTATCGAGTCGGGGCCGGACGACGCCGACGGCGACGAGCCCGCGACCGACGAGTCCGCGACGGAGGGCCTCGGTTCGATGGTGAACGAGCCGTCGGTCCCGGAGGCGGGCGACGACGACCCATTCGCGGACCTCGGTGGCGGGCCACAGCCCCGGACCAGGGGCGACGACGGCACCAGCAGCGACGACCCGTTCGACTCCTTCGAGTCGGTCGACGTGGACGAGGTCGACCCCGACGAGGTCTGGGCAAACCTCTCGTCGCTCGAGGACGCGACCGAGGAGTTCGACGGCAGGGTGTACTACGAGGTGTCGAAACACCGGTTCTGCGAGCGGTGCGAGTACTTCTCCGGGCCACCCGGGGCGACGTGTACCTTCGAGGGTGCAGACATCGTCGAGTTCGTCGACATGGAGACCGTCCGGCTTGTCAACTGCCCCGTCGTCGCCGAACAGGAGGAACTCGGCGAGGACGTGACCCGGTACGAGCCCGAATAGCTCGGGTTTCACCAGCCAAACCGGCGCGAGGACTTATGCTTCGCCCTTCGAAAGCACCGTGAGACACATGGGCGACCTGCTCGCGGTCCACCCCGACCCCGTCATCCAGTACGCGAAAGGCGAGGGTGGGGTCGGCGTCCGCCGCGTCAACGAGGCCTTCGAGTCGACGTTCGGCGACGACGGGAGTTCGGTCGCCCTCGACGACACGATCGCGAGCGACGACGACCTCGACACCGTCGCCGAGGCCGTCGTCGCAGGCGAGGCCCTCGACCGCACCGTCGCCTGTGCCACCGTCGACGGCCGGCGCCGGTTCCGGGTTCGGAACGTCCCCGACGGCGACGGCGGCTTCCTCGTCTACACCGACGTTTCGGAGTACGCGAACCGTATCGACGAACTGGAGGCCGACAACGAACAGCTCGAAGCCTTCGCCTCCGTCGTCTCACACGACCTCCGCAACCCCATCTCCATCGCGGAGCGCTACCTCGAACGCGCCCGCGAGGACGGCGACCCCGAGGACTTCGACCGCGTCGCCGACTCCCTCGACCGGATGGGAACGCTCATCGACGACGTCCTCGACCTCGCACGCGAGGGCGAAGCCATCGACGAAACCGAGCGCGTCACCCTCGAATCCGTGATCGAGGCCGCCTGGGAGACCGTCGAGACCGGCGACGCCACGCTCGAACTCGCCGACGGCAGCATGACCCTCAAGACCGACCCGAGCCGCCTCCGCCAGTCCGTCGAGAACCTGTTTCGCAACGCAGTCGAACACGGCGGGGCGGACGTGAGCGTCCGCGTCGGGACCCTCGACGACGGCTTCTACGTCGCGGACGACGGCTCCGGCATCCCCGCCGATGAGCGCGACGAGGTGTTCGAGCCGGGCGTCACCTCCTCGACCGAGGGGACGGGTCTGGGACTCGCCATCGTCGAGCGCGTCGTCGAGGCCCACGGCTGGACGATTACCGCCGCCGAAGGCACCGACGGCGGCGCACGGTTCGAGATCACCGGCGTCGACTCCCTCCAGCCGTTCTGACGACGGCGCGACCGCCGAGGTGGTCGGTCAGACGGGACGCTTTTGCCCGCGCGGCGACGACGGCCCGGGTATGCAGTTCTGTGACGACTGCGGCTCGATGATGCACGCCGATAGCGTCGAACGGAGTTCGACTGACAACCGGACGGAGTCCGGTGGTGGCGACGAGATGGTCTGTAAGTCCTGTGGGGCGCGGGTCGCCAAGGACGAGGAGGCCGCCGCCGAGTTCGTCAGCACCGAGGAACAGAGCGATGACGACGTGATCGAAACCGAAGAGGGGGCCGACTTCGAGGGGAAACCGACCGCCGACGACGTGACCTGCGACGAGTGCGGCCACGGGAAAGCCTGGTACACGATCAAACAGACCGGCTCGGCGGACGAACCGCCGACGCGCTTTTTCAAGTGCCAGGACTGTGGAAACCGGTGGCGGGACTACAACTGAGAGCCGGGAGGAACTGACGAGGTGGGGACCGCTACGTCGGCGTCGTCTGGATGTTCAGCGACTTCCGGACGACCTGGGTGAACGCCATCGAACAGACGAAGTACCAGACGATCCAGGCCTGGAGCGGGCCGAGCACGCCGGTCTGCCACTCGATGCTCCCGATGAGGGGCATGACCATCGAGTTGGGCGAGACGGCCGCACTCCCGGTCGGCAGGATCTTCCAGTACATCCAGAGGAACACCGGGATGGTAAAGAGCATGATCCAGACCATCGGGCGGAACTGCTCTTTGAACATCCCCATCTGGTCGCCCATGGCGTCCATCTGCTCGTCTTTGATCTTGTCGAGGGCCTCGTCGTCGCCGCGCTCCTTGGCCTCCTTGCGTTTCTCCTGGATGGCCTGCATCTGCTCCTGGTACTCGGCCATCTTGTCCATGTCCATCAGGTTGGCCTGCAACAGCGTCGAGTACAGCCCCGTCAGGACCGACAGGATCATGATGACGACGTAGAAGGGCAGCATCGTCTCGAGCGGCCCGAAGATGGTGTTGAGCCCGGAGCCGATGGTGTCCCGGACCGGCGGGATGGAGTAGCCGCCGAACATCGCGAGCGCGCCGAGCGCCGCGAACTTGTCGTATCGCGACCACGAGGAGTCGTCGTCGGAACTGAAGTCGGCGGCGTCCTCGACCTCGTCGTCGGACAACGCCTCCCGGACGCCGTCGGGGTCGTCGACGACGAACCCGTCGCCCCCGGCGTCGACGAGCAGCCCTTTCTCGATGAGTCGCCCCCACTGGCCGCTGGTCATCCGGTCGCTCACGTCGGCCCACTCGACGGTCCCCTCGTCTTCGGCCACGTCGAGGACGGCTTCGAGCGCCTCGAGCAACTCCCCGTCCTCCCGGGCGAGGTCCTCTACTTTGTTCGCTGTCCGTGCCATTACCGACTCGCTAGGACACCACCGCTAATCAAGCTTTTACCTTGGCCCCGCGATAGCGGCCGCGCGACGAGACGCCCGTCCGTGTCGTCGGCGAGGCTCAGGTCTGCTCCTCGATGGCCGCCTCGATGTCGGCCCAGACCTCGTCCGGCGTCTGCTCGCCGTCGATCTCGACGAACGCGTCGTCGCCGCGATAGTGGTCGATGACCGGCGCGGTGTTGTCGTCGAACACGTCCAGGCGGTTGTTGACGGACTCCTCGTTGTCGTCGTCGCGCTGGATGAGTTCGCCGCCACACTCGTCGCAGACGCCCTCTTCCTCGGGCGGCTCGAACTCGACGTGGAAGTTCGCGCCGCAGTCGTCACAGACCCGGCGGCCGGTCAGGCGGTCGACGAGTTCGTCGCGGCTGACCTCGAGCGAGAGAACGACGTCGAGGTCGGTCATGTCCGCGAGTTCCTCGGCCTGGTCCATGTTGCGCGGGTAGCCGTCCAGCACGAAGCCGTCGGCCTGTGAGAGCGCCTCGTCGACGATGGCGTTGACCACCGCGTCCGGCACGAGATCGCCCGCTTCCATGTACTCGCGGGGCGTGTCGTACTCCGTGTCCATGTCGGAGATGTCCATGTCCTTGTTGCCCCGGAGCGCGTCGCCCGTGGTGACGTGCTCGACGCCGAACGTCTCCGCGATGTTGCTGCTCTGTGTGCCTTTGCCCGCTCCCGGCGGCCCGAGGATGAGTACGTGCGGTTGCGCCATACTGCCGGCTTCTCCACGCCCCGACTTCTACCTGTTGGAGTTCGACAGTCGTGTGGCTCGTTCACAAATGCGGGTGGCCGTCCTTTTGTCGCTCGGCCGCGTATCGGGGAGTATGACCGACTCGAACGCGGACGCGGCGACGCGACGGGCGCGGATCGCCGAGGCCATCACGGCCCACCGGCAGGCCGGAAGCGAGGAACCGGTCCTGTTCGCTACCGGGGCCGAGCGGGACGATGACCGTGGGGACGGTGGCGGGAACGACTCGACCGCCACTCGCCCGTTCGTCGACTACCAGGACCGCGAGATAACCGTCGAACTGACCGACGCGGAGCGCGACCGGCTCGACGACCTCCTCGGGGAGTTCACCGTCTTCAAGATCGCACAGCCGGCGACCCGGAAGGCGGGCGACGGCGTCGTCCACGTCTCGGCCATCGCGGACCCGAAGCACGCCGCCGACTTCGTGGACCGGCTCTTTCTCGACGTGTTCGAGGCCGGCGCAGGGTACGGACTGGTCGTGGAGGACTAACTCCGCCAGTACGACGGCGAGAACAGGACGAGCACCGAGAGTATCTCCAGCCGGCCGATCCACATGAGCAGGACCATGTAGAGTTTCGCGGGCGCCGAGAAGGGGAGGAAGTTGTTCATCGGGCCGACGACGCCGAACCCGGGGCCGATGTTACCGAGCGTCGCGACGGCGACGCTCATCGCCTCGCCGGTCGAGAGGGCGATCCCAGTCCGGTTCGCGTCGAGGAAGATGAGGACCGTCGAGAGCGCGAAGATGGTCAGGAAGACGAACGTGAACACGAACAGCCCGCGGATGGTCTCCTCGTCGATGATGCTGTCGTCGACGCGGACGGCCTCGACGGCCTCGGGGTGGACAGTCGAGAACAGCTCGCGGCGGATCGACCGCTGGATCACGTACCAGCGGATGATCTTGATGGACCCGGCTGCCGACCCCGCGGACCCGCCGAGGAACATCGCCAACAAAAGGATGGTCTGTCCCGACTGGCTCCAGGTGTTGAAGTCCATGCTCGCGTACCCGGTCGTCGTGACGATGGCCGCGGCCTGGAAGGTGGCCTGCCGGAGCGAGTTCTCGGCGTTGCCCGCGATGGTATCGACGTTCTCCGGAATCGTCTCCAGCCCGAACCCGAGAAAGAGGAGGCCGGCGAGCAGTGTCACCACGACGCCCATCGCGAACAGGTACGAGCGGAACTCGGCGTTGCGAATCAGCCGCTCGGGCTGGCCCCGGATGACGTACCAGAACAGCGCGAAGTTCGCCCCGGCGAGGATCATGAAGGGGATGACGGCCCACTGGACGATGGGCGTGAACGCCTCGATGCTCCGCGCCTCCGGCGAGAAGCCGCCGGTCGGCAGCGTCGTTAGCGCGTGGGCGACGGCGTTGTAGAGGCCCATGTTCGGCGCCAGTCCGAGGAGGTTCAGCGAGAAGTAGACCGCGAAACAGGCGACGGTGAGGCCGATGTAGATGAGCCACAGCGCGCGAGCGGTCTCGCGGATGCGCGGCGTGAGTTTCTCGACCGACAGCCCCGGCGACTCCTCCTGCATGAGCCGCGCGCCACCGACCGAGAGTTCGGGGAGGATGGCGACCATGAGGACGACGATCCCCATGCCGCCGAGCCACTGGGTGACCTGGCGCCACATGAGCATCGACCGGGAGTGTTGCTCGAAGGAGATTTCGCCGAGCACGGTCGCGCCGGTCGTCGTGAACCCGCTCATGCTCTCGAACAGGGCGTTGACGGGGTGGGCGACCGTCCCCTGCCCGGCGACGAGGTAGGGGAGCATGCCGACCAGCGGCACTGCGACCCAGGTGAGCGCGACCATCAGGAAGGCGTCGCGGTGACCCAGGTCCGGGTCGGGCCGGAGCCGTTGCATGAGCGTGCCGACGCCGACCGCGACGAGGATAGTCACGAGGAACGGAAGCGGATCCTCGCCGTAGTAGAGTGCGAGGAGGGTCGGAAACGTGAGCGGCACGGCGAGAAAGCGGACGACACTTCCGACGAGACTGAGACTCGCCCGCCAGTCGACGCGGACCGTATCGGACAGCGCCATCGGTATACACCTGAGCGATTGTCGGCCGCGGTATGAATCCTGCGTTCTCCGACGACGAGTCCGAGTGGATATGACCCGCTCAGGACGTCCAGAACGCCGGCGAGAGGACGACCAGCACCGGGATGACCTCGATCCGACCGATCCACATCAGCGCAGTCATCGTGAGCTTCGTCGAGGCCGAGAACGGCTCGTAGGTCCCGTACGGTCCCGCGAAGCCGAACGCCGGGCCGATGTTGAGGAACGTCGCGGCCGCGGCCCCCATCGCCTCGAACTCCCCGAGCGCGAGGCCGACCCGTGCCGCGTCCGTGACGAGAAAGACCGTCGTCAGGCCGAAAATCAGGACGCTCAACAGCGTGTACGCGAACACGTCGCGCACGACCCCCTCGTCCACGACCTGTCCGCTCACCCGGAGCGGCCTGATGGCCTCGGGGTGAACGCGCGTGAACAGGTCACGGCGCAGTCCCCGGATGACCACGAGCCAGCGGAGGGTCTTGATCGAACAGGTCGTACTGCCGGCCATGCCGCCGACGAACATCCCGAGAAAGAGGATGTGCTTCGCGGCCGCCGACCAGATGTCGAAATCCACCGTCGCGTAGCCGGTCGTCGTGACGATAGAGACCGTCTGGAAGAGGGCGTGCCGAACCGTCCGTTCGACGGTCGCGAACTGGCCGTCGAACCACAGGAAGACCGCGGTCAGTCCGGTGAACGTGAGGAGGACCGTGACGTAGAACCGGAACTCGTCGCTCCGGCGGAGCCGCGTCAGATCCCCCCGCGTCAGCCGGTAGAGCAGGACGAAGTTCGTCGCGCCGAGGAACATGAACGGAATGACGGCCCACTGGACGGCCGGTGAGAACGCGCCGATGCTTTCGGCCCGCGGGGAAAAGCCCGCCGTCGAGACCGCGGTGAAGGCGTGCGCGACCGCGTCGTAGAGTGTCATTTCCGGCGCGAGTCCGACCAGTCCGAGTCCGAGAAGAACGGCCACCATCACGGCGGTCAGGGCGACGTACAGCGCGCCGATGATGCGTGCCGTCTCGGCGATGCGTGGCGTGAGTTTCGTCACGTCGTTCGTCTGGCTCTCGGTCTCCATCAACTGAGCACCTCCCACGGAGAGCTGTGAAAGCAACGCGACCGCCAGCACGAGGATACTCAGCCCGCCGATCCACTGGAGGACCGCCCGCCACAGCAGGAGTGCCTGCCCGTGTGCCTCGAAGGAGACGATGACCGTCGCGCCCGTCGTCGTCACGCCGCTCATGCTCTCGAAGAGGGCGTTGCTGGGCTGGCTGAACACCCCCGACCCGACGACAACGAACGGGACCATCCCGACGAGCGCGACGGCCAGCCACGTCAGCGAGACCACCAGAAACGCCTCCCGCAGGCCGAGTTCGTCGCGATCGAGCCGTTCCAGGCCGAATCCGAGCCCGGCCGAGAGCACGGCCGTCGCGAGGAAGGGAACCGGCGGTTCCCGGTACCAGAGTGCGACGAGCGCGACGGCGAGAAGCGGGACCGCCAGCATCTTCAGGACCGTGCCGACCAGCGCGAGACTGGTGCGCCAGTCGACCCGAGTTCTCATATCGACTTCGTGACTTCGCCGACGACGCCACCGGCGGCGAAGACGACGACGTGGTCGCCGACCCGGACCTTCGTATCACCGCGTGGCGTGATGTGCTCGCCGTCCCGGGCGATGGCGCCGATGACGACCCGGTCGGGGAGGTCGTCGGCCGCCTCCCGGATCGTGCGCCCGGCGAGGAGGCTGTCGGGACCGATCTCTATTTCGAGCACTTCGGCCCGGTCGCCCTCGATGATGGCGACGTTCTCGGTGCGGCGCGAGCGGGTGAAGCGGATGATCTCCTCGGCGGTCGCCTCCCGGGGACTCACCGCCACGTCGACGCCGACGGCCTCGAAGATGTCGGTGAAGTCACCGGTGTTGACGACCGCGATGGTCCGCTCGGCACCGATCCGCTTCGCCAGCAGCGTCGCCAGGAGGTTCTGCTGGTCGTTCTCCAGGGCGGCGATGAACACGTCGGTCCTGTCGACGTTCTCGCGTTCGAGGAACTCTTGGTCGGTCGCGTCACTGTGCATCACCGTCGTTTTCGGGAGGTTCTCGGCCAGCCAGCGGGCGCGTTCCTCGTCGCGTTCGACGAGCCGCGGGGTGAACCCCCGCTCTTCGAGCAGGGTAGCCGTCTGGAAGCCGATCTCCCCGCCGCCGACGACGACGATGTCGTCCGGTCCGTCCTTTTCGGGCGCTATCGCGGCGCTGAACTCGCGCGTGCTCTCCGGACTGCCGATGACGACGACGTCGTCGCCCGGTTCTATCGTCGTGTCCCCGCGCGGGATGACGACCGATTCGTCGCGCATGATGGCGACGAACGTCAGCGACTCGAAGCGGTCGGCCTCCCGGACCGTCTGGTTCGCGACAGGGCTCTCGGCCGGAATCTCGAATTCGGTCATCTGGACGAGGCCGTCCGCGAACATGTCCACGTCCTGTGCAGTCGGTAATCCGATGATGCCGACGATGGTCTTCGCTGCCAGCAGGTCCGTACACACCATGAAGTCGACGCCGAAGGGCGTGTGCGAGCGCTGCCAGGCCCGGAGGTACTGGGGGCGCTTGACCCGGGCGATGGTGAACGCGTCCGACACGGCCGAGGCCGTCCCGCAGGTGACGATGTTGGCGTCGTCGATGTCGGTACTCGCGATGACCATGTCCGCGTCCTGTACGCCGGCTTCCGCCAGCGTGTCGAGGTCGCGACCGTCACCCTGGATAGCCAGTACGTCGACGGAGTAGTTGAGTGACTCCACGCGGCTCCCGTCGATGTCGACGACGACCACGTCGTGCGTGTCCGCGAAGCTCTCCGCGATGCTCGAACCGACCTGTCCCGCACCGACGACGATCACGCGCACGGTCGATCACCCGACGCCGCTGTCATGCCGCACACGTTCCGAGCGCTTCGGGAAGAGGATTTCCCTTTCTCTGGCCCCATCACGGCGCCGTGTGCGAGAACTTAATGCCGGTGGGGCCACAACCGGACAACGATGACCGACAGTGCCGTCCACGGAGCGGGTGGTGACGTGCGCGAACCGCGCGACACACGCGACTCCGACGATGAGTGACGTCTTTGAGCGCGTCCTCCTTCCGGTCGCAAACGACGACGACGCCGAGGCCAGTTGCCGGGCCATCGAACCGTACGTGGGCGCGTCCGTGGTCGCCTGCAACGTCGTCGAGAAAGCCGGCGGCGCGCCGGACAAGGCCTCCGTCGAACAGCGCGAACTGGTGGCCGAGGATGCCTTCGCGGTCGTCCGCGACCGCCTCGGCGACGTGACCGAGGTCGAGACCACGATCCGCTACGACACGGACGTGGCCGACGCGATCTTCGACGCGGCTGCCGACGTCGACGCGACGGCGATCATCTTCACGCCGCGGGGCGGGAGCCGGTGGCTCCGACTGCTGACCGGTGACGTGGCGATGGACCTCGTCAATAAAACCGACCGCCCAGTAGTCGTCCTGCCGGACGTGAGCGAGGAAGAATGACGATCAAACCAGTGGGGACAGACCGATGAGCGGTAGCGACGAAGAACTCGCGAAGGACCTCGGCCCGCTCGCGGCGCTGACTATCGGCGTCGGGACAATGATCGGGGCGGGGATATTCGTGTTGCCCGGTGAGGCTGCTGGCGTCGCCGGCCCGCTCGTCGCAGCGTCGTTCGTCGTCGGCGGCGTCATTTCGCTGTTTACCGCGCTGTCGGCCAGCGAACTCGGCACCGCCATGCCGAAGGCCGGCGGCAGTTACTACTACGTCAATCACGCGCTCGGCCCCCTGTTCGGCTCCATCGCCGGCATGGGCAACTGGATGGGGCTGGCATTCGCCTCCGCGTTCTACATGATCGGGTTCGGGGGATTTTTGATCGAACTCGTCGCCATCCCGCGTCTCGACCTCGTCGTCCTCGTCCTCGACCCGACCCAGGTCGCGGCCCTGGTCGCCGGGACGGCGTTCGTGCTCGTCAACTACGTCGGCGCGAAAGAGACCGGTCGGCTGCAGAACATCATCGTCGTCACGCTGGTCGCCATCCTGACCGTGTTCACGGTCCTCGGGGCGCTGAGCGCGGACCTCTCGACGCTGACGCCCATCGCCCCCTTCGGTCTGGACTCGCTGCTCCCCGGAACGGCGCTCGTGTTCGTCTCTTTTCTCGGGTTCGCGAAGATCACGACCGTCGCCGAGGAGATCAAGAACCCAGGCCGGAACCTCCCGCTGGCAATCGTCGGCTCGGTCGTCATCGTGACGGTCATGTACGCGATCATCATGGTCGTGCTGATGGGCGTCATCAACTGGGACGTTCTCGCACAGTCGAGCACGCCCGTCATCGACGTGGCGGAGGTCGCGTTCGGCAACGCCCTCGGACTCTCCGTCGTCGGCGGCGGCCTCATCCTCTTTGCAGGTCTGCTCGCGACTGCCTCCAGCGCGAACGCATCCATCCTCGCGTCCTCGCGCATCAACTTCGCGATGGGTCGCGACAAACTGATCACGGCCTGGCTGAACGAGATTCACTCCCGATTCGCCACGCCGTACCGCTCTATCGCCGTCACCGGCGCGTTCATCCTGGCGTTCATCGCCGTGGGCGATATCAAGACGCTCGCGAAAGCCGGGAGCGTCCTCCACCTCATCGTTTACGGGCTGATGAACCTCGCGCTCATCGTCATGCGGGAAGCCGACGTGCCCGAGTACCAACCGGATTTCACAGTGCCGCTGTATCCGTTCACGCCGATTCTGGGGGCCGTCCTCTCCTTTGGCCTCATCGCGTTCATGGCGCCCATCGAAATCGCGCTCAGTCTCGCCTTCGTCGGGTTCGGCATCGTCTGGTATCTGGGCTATGTACGGACGCGGGCCGACAAACAGGGCATCCTCGGCCAGTACATCCTCTCGCGCTCGGAGACGATGCCCGACGCGGCCGTCTCGGCCGCCGCCGGCGTCCAGCCCGACGGCGGCGACTTCCGCGTGATGGTCCCGCTGGCCAACCCCGAACACGAGAAAGACCTCATCACGCTCGCCAGCGCCATCGCGAAACAGCGCGGCGGGTCCGTCGACGCGGTCCACATCGTCACCGTCCCCGACCAGACCACGCTGGAGTACGGGGCCGAACACGTCGACCAGCTCGACGCACACTCCGACGACCTGCTTCGGGCGGCCCGGGCCGACGCCGAGACCTTCGACGTCCCGGTCGAGACCCGGACCATCCTCTCGCACCGTTCCTTCGAGGAGATCTTCACCGCCGCCCGCACCCACGACGCCGACATGGTCGTCATGGGCTGGGGCCCCGATTCCCACGGTTCGCCCGGTCGTGCCGAAAGCGCTATCGACGAACTCGCTCACGACCTCCCCTGTGACTTCCTCGTGTACAAGAACCGCGGGTTCGATCCGTCGCGACTGTTGGTCCCCACGGCGGGCGGTCCCGATTCGGACCTCTCCGCCGCTGTCGCCAACATGCTCGAAGCTGAATTCGACTCCGAGATCACCCTGCTCCACGTCGCCGACGACCAGGACGCCGGCGAGCAGTTCCTCGCCGAGTGGGCCGCCGACCACGACCTCGGGGACGCCACGCTCCGCGTCGAGACCGGCGACGTCGAGACCGCAATCGAGACCGCCGCCGCCGACACCTCGCTGCTCGTCATCGGCGCCACTGAGGAGGGGCTGCTCGAACGCCTCGTCCGCGGCTCGCTCGTCCTCGACGTCGTCGACGACGTGGACTGTTCGGTCCTGCTCGCCGAGAAAGCACGCCCCCGGTCGCTGCTCGAACGACTGTTCGGGTGACGCCCGGGCCGGACCTGGGTAACCCGGACGGAATCTCGTTCGACCGCCCTCAACGGACCGCCCGCCATGACGTGACCGGCCACGGTCTGTGCGGGCGGTCGAGGTCGTCCGTGTCGTCCCGCGGGCCATCCGACCATGGGTCGACGCTCACGTCATTGCGGTTCGCCGCGGACCGTGTTACCACTCGCCGTCCGAATGTCGAGAAGAAAGGGAGTCGGCGACCGCCTCAGTCGCTGCCGAACATCTGGCGCATCATGGGGTGCATCTCCATGAGCTGTTCTTCGGCGATCTCCTCGTAGAGCTTGTAGGTGATCGAGACCGTCAGCAGCAGGCCCGTCCCGGAGACGTCACCGACCGTCCCCATCATGTTCGCGAAGACGGCGAGGACGCCGACGAGCGCACCGCCGATGACCGTCACCTGCGGAATGTACCGCTCCAGGACCGTCTCGATGACCTGTGGGTTCTGCCGGAAGCCGGGGATCTGCATCCCGGACCCGTGAATCTGCTGGGCCGTCGCCTCCGGCCCCATGTCGGTCGTCTCCACCCAGAAGATGGCGAAGATGGCCCCGCCGATCACCATGAAGGTGAGGTCGACGGCGACCCGCGCCATGATCTGTGGCGGCGTCGCGCTCGTCTGCCCGAGCCACCACATCCACTGGCCCGGCGTCTGAATCGGCGCCAGGTAGTAGAAGAGGCCGCCGACAGGCTGGCCGGAGGAGTACACCCCCAGCCAGGCCGGCATTCCGTTGCCGAGCTGTGCCCGAAGGATGCGGCCGAGGAACTGGATGTTCGCCTGCAGCGCGCGGACGAGGATCATCGGCAGGACGCTCGCGTAGATGAGCTTCACCGGGAAGCGACCGCGTGCACCTTTCACCCGCGTGTTGCTCAGCGGGATTTCGACGCGGACGCTCTCCGCGTACACGACGATCACGAAGATCAACAGCGTCGTGAACAGCGCGATGATCTGCCCCTGGCCGAACAGCAGGACCTGGAGCCCGCTCGGACTCAGCAGGGGTCCGGTGTTCGCGTTCCCGAGCAGGATCGAGATCCACGTGGGAATGAGGCCCGGCTGCTGGGCGCCCAGCGCCGGCACGGAGACCAGACCGCCGATGAGCGACTGGCTCACGCCGGCGATGATGAACAGCCCGACGCCGGAGCCGACGCCCCACTTCGAGATGATCTCGTCCATAAAGAGGATGAGCACCCCGCCGGCGAACACCTGCAGGAACATCAGCCACTTCACGCCGAGCAGCCCGATACCCAGTTGCTGGGCGACCTGCGGGTCCGCCGGCAGGAAGTTGCCGGCGAAGACCATCGGGAACCCGGTCAGGACACACATGACGATGACCAGTAGCTTCTGGAGGCCCTGGTAGAGGACCTGGTCGCGCGGATTGTTCTGCGTGTCCAGTCCGAGCAGGTCCGCACCGCCGAGCAGTTGCAGGACGATGGAGCCCGTGACGATGGGCCCGATCCCCAGCTGCAGAATGGTCCCCTGTCCCCCGGCGAGGATCGAGCGGAAGCGACCGAACAGGTCGCCACTGCCCGTCCCCAGCCCGTAGAGGAAGACGTTTGTCAAGAAGAAATACAGCACCAGAACGCCGGCCGTCCACGCCAGCTTCCGCTTGAAAGGGACGTGCCCCTCCGGGCGACGGACGGACGGCATCCGGGTGAGTATCGGTTCCGCTGTCTCCTTCCAACCCATGTTACGCCGCCCCTTCTTGCTCCTCTTCCGTAGATGTGTCGGCTTCGCGTTCGGCCTTGCGCTCCTCGCCGTGTTCGGTCAGCTCAGCGCTGCCGCCGGCGTCCTCGATCTTCTCGCGGGCGCTCTCGGAGAACGCGTCCGCGACGACGTCCAGTTCGTTGCGGACCTGCCCGCTCCCGAGGACCTTCACCGCGTCGACCTCGTGGCCGTCCTCGACGACCTCGCGGGCGTCGATGCGGTAGCCACCGCCGGTCTCCTCGGCGAGGTCGTCCGCGACCAGAAGCGGCGCGTCCTCGTCGAGTTCGCGGACGTCGACCTCCGCGACCTCCTCCTGGGACTTCTCCGGGCGCTTGAAGCCGGACTTGCCGAGCGGTTCGTAGTTGTGGAACTCGTGTTTGTCACGGCCCGCACGCCCGCGCCCGCCCCGGTGGCCGGCGCCGCGGCGGTTCTTGTGGCTGCCGCCGCCGTGCGTGCGCGAGCCGCGCTGTCGTCGTTTCTTGCTCGTCATTATCGCATCGCCTCCAGCAGTGCGTCGATCTCCTCGGTGGAGTGTTTCCCGAGCTGGCCGCCCTCGGCGGTCGGCTTCTTCACGCCGTCGTGGCCGCCACGCGGCGGGTGCAGCCGGATGGCCGGCGCCAGTCCTGCGTCACGGAGCGTCGTCTCCTCGGAGAGCAGACCCCAGGCCAGTCCCGCGATGTCGTCGTAGTCGGTGTGCTCTGCGACCCACTCGTCGTCGATGTCGGCGTCGCCCTCGAGGGGTTCGCCGCGGCGACGCAGGAGGGTCTCGACCGTCTCCTGGCTGGGCTCGCCGTAGGCCACGTAGTCGTTGACCTTCGTGATCATCCCGCGGTAGGTGTCTTCCTCGGGGACGAACGTGCAGTGGTTCACGTCGTGGACGTTCAGCATCTCCAGCGTGTCCGCCACTGCAGTATCCATGTTCACCTCACCGCGGACCTGGACGAGCGCCTGCATCACTCGATCACCTCGCGTTTCTCCATCGTCCGCTGGGGGACACGCGCCTCGGCCGTGTTCCGGAGGGCGTTGAACGTCGCCTTCGCGAAGTTGACCGTGGTGCGGGTGTTCCCCGAACTGCGCGTCCAGATGTCCTCGATACCGGCGAGTTCGAGCACGTGGCGGACGGTCTCCCCGCCCGCGAGGCCCAGCCCGCGCGGTGCCGGCTGGAGCTCGACCTCGACCGACCCGGCCTTGCCCGTCGTCCGGAGCGCGACCGTGTGCGGGCGACCGCAGCCACACTCCCAGGACCCACAGCCCCGGGAGACGTTGATGAGGTTCAGTTTGCCGACCTCGATGGCCTTCTGGATCGCGCCGCCGACCTGGTCGTCACGCCCTTCGGCGTAGCCGACCAGCCCGTCGCGGTTGCCGACGACGACGACACACCGGAACTTCACCCGGCGGCCGGAGTCGGTCATCCGCTGGACCATGTTGATGTCCAGGACCTCGTCTTGCAGGTCCGGGACCAGCTGGTCCACGACCTCCGGCTCCTTCAGCGGGAGGCCGGAGTTCAGCGCCTCCGTCATCGAATCGATCTCGCCGTCCCGGACCTTCCGTCCGAGACGGGTTCGTGGTTCCCATCCGTCAGTACTCATAGTTCAGTCTCCATCAGTGTCTCCCGCACCTCGTCGAAGTGGGCGGGCAGTTCCGTGGCGTCGAAGTCGCCGCCGTACAGCTCCTCGTCGAGACTCTCCGCGTACTCGGCGATGTGCTCGCCGCGGGTCCGCTCCCAATCGGCCAGCACGCTGTCGTTGTGCGGGATTTCGAGCCCTGCGTCGATCGCACCTTCCTGTACCGCGAACACCTTGTTGCCGGGCGTCGCGGAGTTGAGTCCGATGTCGAGGACGCCCTCCTCGAACCCGGCCGCGACCGCGCGCTTTCCAGCCAGCAGGCCGGTCAGGTACGCGGCCGGCAGGTTCCCGGTGGGGGCCTCCCAGCCGAACTCGTCCAGGTCGGTCGACTGTGCACTCGCGACTGTCTCGTCACCCTGTGGCCCGGTGACGATCAGCTGCGCCATAGTCTGCCGGTTGCTCTTCCGAGCGACCAGCCGGGGTTTCCCGGATTTCAGCAGGCGCAACCTCTGATGGTAGTTCGTTCGGGCCTCGCGGCGACGCCGCATCGGCACCTTGTATCGTGGTCCTGTTGCCATAGTCACTCACCTCCGTACTGCTCGTCGATGAACCGCTCCATGTCGTCGACGCTGTCGAACTCGCCACCGCCGGCCTGATCGTACAGCTTGCGGTACGCCGAGCTCGACAGCTCGCCGTCGTCACGGAGCTCGCGGAGCCGCCGCCGCTGGGCGCGGATCCGGTTCCGCCACTCGTCTTTCTCGTTCTGCCGACCGCCGGCCTTCCCGCGACGGGAGCCCGGACCGGTCTGGTGGCCGTACGACCGCTTCTCGGCGCGCTCGCGTGCGCGACCGCGGGAGTTCCCCGACGGCTCGTCGGCCTGAATGATACCCTGATCGACCAGCTCGCGGATGTCCTCGCGGGTGATCGCGTCCGCAATCTCGCCCTGCTCTTCGGGGTCGAACCAGAGCCGGTTCTTCCCGACGTCGAGGACGTCCGCCGCCAGTCGTTTCTGTGCGCTCAGATTCGTCATGAGTCGACCTCCACTTCCTCGTAGGTCGGGTTCAGGACCCGGATGCCCTGCTCTTCGGCCTGTTCCTCGATGCGCTCGCGCTTCCGGCCGCCGACTTTCGAGGCGATCCGGACCGCCTCGCGGTCGCCGTCGACGCCCTCGAGGTCGTCCACGTTGTGGACGCGGACCTCCTCGAAGCCGCTCGGGTGTTTGCCCCGGACGGCTTCCGGCGTCCGGAAGCCGGCCTGGACCGTGTCGCCTTTGCCCTTGATGCCGCGGCGCTGCTTCGAGAGCTGCCCGCGGGGGCGGCGCCACGACGTCGAGACGCGCTTTTTCTTGTGGTGGTCCTGACGGTTGAACTGCGGCTTGTTCACCTTCCCGCGCTCCTTCAGGAGCCGCTTCTCGTTGTCCGACAGGTCCGGCGTCTTCTCGGTCAGCCCGCGGGCACGCAGTTCCGTCTCCACGTCCTCCTCGGGCGCCTCGGGCGCTTCCTCTTCGACCTCGGCCTCGGTCTCCTCGTCGACTTCCAGACCGCCGACGTCGGCCTTGATCCGGGCCGCCAGCGCGTTGCCGATGCCGTCGACCTCGGCCAGTTCGTCCTGGCTCGCGCCGCGGACGTCGTCGACCGTCCGGTAGCCGGCGCCTTCCAGCGCCGCCGCCTTCGAGTTGCCGACGCCGCTGATGTCGGTCAGGTCCTCCAGTTCGTCCGCTTCGTCCTCCGCGTCGTCGGTCGACTCGGACTCGTCGGCCTCGCCCTCGTCTTCGGCGGGCGCGTCCTCCTCGACCTCGGCTTCGGCCTCTTCGTCGACTTCGAGGCCACCGACGTCGGCCTTGATCCGGGCCGCCAGCGCGTTGCCGATGCCCTCGATCTCGGCCAGGTCGTCCTGGTCGGCCGCCGCGAGGTCCTCGACGGACTCGTAGCCAGCACCACGGAGTGTCGCGGCCGTCTCGCGGTCGACGCCAGCGATGTCCTCGATCTCCGCGGGTTCGTCGTCGGCCATCAGGCGTCACCTCGGTTCGGCTTCGCCGTGATGTAGACGCCGTCCTGGAACACCCGGATGTCCTTGTCCTTGACTCGGGTGAGCTGCTCGATGTCGGCGGCGGTCTGGCCCACGGCCTCGATGTCGGGGCCGCTGAGCGTGAGTTCCTCGCCGTCGATCTCGACCTCGGTGTCCCCGTGGATCGGCGTCCGCCGGGGCGCTTTCTCGCCGAGGAAGTTCTCGATGACGATCTCGCCGTCTTCGGCCCGCACCGTCATCGGGAAGTGGGAGTAGAAGACTTCCATCTCGTACTCCCAGCCCTCGGTCACGCCGTGGAACATGTTCCTGACGTGACTCTCGAAGGTGCCGAGCGTCGCCATCGTCTCCGCGTCTGTCTCCTCGCTCTCGACGACGACTCCGCCGTCGTCGACGGCGACGTCGACGTCGGGATACCAGAGCCGTCGCGTCACGCTGCCGTTCGGCCCCTCGACCGTGAGGTCGAGGTGGTCCGTCTCGGCGCTGACTTCGTCCGGAATTTCGAGTTCTGTTCGTGGCATTGTTAGTAGACGTACGCGATCACCTGGCCACCGATGCCCTCCTCGCGGGCCTCGTAGTGGCTCATGATACCGTGGCTGGTGCTCACGACGAGCGTCCCGTAGTCACGGGCGGGGAGGAACCGCTTCTCCCACTTCTCGAACTCGTCGGCGCCCGCACTGTAGCGGGGCTTGACCGGGCCACACTCGTTGATCGCTCCCTTCAGTTCGACCTCGAACTCGCCGGATTTGCCGTCGTCGACGAAACTGAATCCGTCGATGTACCCGCGGTCGTAGAAGACCTCGAGTACCGACCCGATCATGTTCGAGGCGGGCGATATCGTCTGCTCCAGGTGTCCGACGCTCTCGGCGTTGTTCAACCCCGAAAGGGCGGCGGACAGTGGATCGTTCCCTGTCATGAGTACTTCTTGAATCCCATACCGCGTGCGATCTCGCGGAAGCACTGCCGACAGAGGTAGATGTCGTACTTCCCGACCAGACCCTGCTCGCGCCCACAGCGCTGGCAGGACCGCAGCTCTCGCCGCTGGGTCTGGGTATCCTCGTCGGCCTCGGCCTCCTCGGCGTCGACTTCGGGTTCGCTCTCGCTCATTCGTTGACCTCCACGTCGAAGTTCGCCTCGACGTACGCGACCGCGTCGTCCGGGTCCAGTCGATGCGTCGACGGGATCGAGCGCGACGCCTTGTCGCGCTTCGCCACGCGGTAGCCGGGGCGGACCATGTTGACCGTCACGTCCAGCCCGTAGATTCCGATGTTCGGATCGTACTCCTGGCTCGGGAAGTCCGTGTGTTCCTCGACGCCGAAACTGAAGTTCCCGGTGTCGTCGAACTGCGACGCCGACAGCTCCGTCAGCGGGAGCGCCGTCGCCAGGAACTCCTCGGCGGCATCGTCCCGCAGCGTGACCTTCGCACCGACCACGTCACCCTGCCGGATACCGAACTCGCCGATGGTCTCTTTGGCCGTCGTTCGGACCGGCTGCTGGCCCGCGACCTCCTCCAGGATCTCCTCGCCGTTCGCCAGTTCGCGGCCACCTTGACCGACGCCCATGTGGACGACGACCTTCTCGATGCGCGGCTCGCGCATCTCGTGGAAGTCCGCGCCGCCAGTGTCCGATTCGGAACTCATCAGTCGTCACCTCCGTCGGTGAAGTTCTCGTCGATGACGACGACGTACTCCTGAATCGTCTCGAAGCCACCGGCGGCTTCGCCGCCTTCTGCGGCTGACGCCTCGCTGTCGCCGTCGTCCTGTTCGACCAGCACGTTGTTGGCCGAACTCCCAGGTGTGACCTGGATCTCGTCGATCTCGCCGATCTCGCCGGCGTGTGCGCCGTCGACCGCGGTCACGAGCGCCCCCTCTTCGTAGGGGAAGTGGGCGACGATCTCGCCGTCGTCGTTCGAGACGACGACCGAGTCGCTCCCGCTGTACTCGCTGTCCTCGTCGACGGTCAGCGTCTCCCCGTCGTGCAGCGTCAGCTGCACTTTGCCGCCGGGGACGTGCTGTTTGTTGACGATTTTACCGAGCTTCGATCCCGCGCTCTCCTCGTCGATGGGGGTCAGCGCGAGCCGACCACCCTCGTCGGGGAACACGCGGTAGAACTCCTCGCGCTCGGCGAAGGCCACGATGTCGAACATCCCGACCGGGCGCTCCTCGTCGGAGACCGGCTTCCCGTTGATCAGGACGTTGTCCTGGTTGAGAGCGTAGCGGGCCTCCTTCCGGTTGTCCACGTAGCCCAGCACGTCCCGCAGGACGATCAGCAGGGGAACCCCCGCCTCGCCGTGCGGACCGGCGTCGGCCTTGACCGTGAACGTCTCCGTCTTGCGCTCGACGGGCCAGGAGTTCGGCACCGACAGTCGCTTCTGGTGTTTGGTCATGCGCTATCCGCCTCCGACTCCAGCCGGTCGCGCCGCTTGTCGTCGTCCAGGTCCAGACCGGTCACGCGGACGTTGCTCGGCTCCAGCGGGAAGGGGACCTCCTCGCCGTCGGCCGTCTCCTGCGTGACGTCCTCCACGTGGACGACGCCCTGCTTGAGATCGACCGTGACGACTTCCCCGTCCTCGCCGGCGTGATCGCCGCGCATGACTTCGACCGTGTCGCCCTGGTTGACGCGCACGTTGCGCTGGCCGTACTCCTCGCGGAGGTCGCCGGTCAGCGTCGCGCGCACCTGCTTCTGTTTCTCGTGCAGCGAGGCGCGTTCGGTCTGCGTTCGCTGTTTGCTCGGTTGTCGTGTCATACTATCATCGTTGCAGTACTCGCGATGGTTCCGAACCGCTCTGCCACCTCGCGGGCGATGGGGCCCTTGATCTCGGTCCCGCGGGGCTCCTCGTTCTCGTCGATGATGACCCCCGCGTTGTCCTCGAACTTCACCCGGGTCCCGTCCGGCCGGCGGATCGACTGCCGCTGGCGGACGACCACCGCTTCGAGCACCTGGCGACGCATCTCCGGCGTCCCCTTGGTGACCGAGACGGTGATCTTGTCACCGAGGCCCGCCTTCGGGTGGCGGTTTTTCGTTCCCGAATAGCCCGTGATGGAGATGACCTTCAGTTCGCGTGCGCCCGTGTTGTCCGCACACGTGATCAGCGAGCCCTTCTCCAGGCCCTGGGTCACGTCGGCGTTGAGCGCTTCCATCAGTCGTCACCTCCGTCGCTGGGGCCAGCCACCTCGGCGGCCGTCACGGCATCTGCCGCGGCCAGCCGCTCGACGACGACGTGGCTTTTCGTCTTCGAGAGCGGTCGTGTCTCTGCGATACGGACCGTGTCGCCGACCGACAGGTCCATGCACGGCGGTGCGTGTGCGGGCACACGCGACCGTCGTTTCATGAACCGGTCGTATTTCGGCACCTTCACGTCGTACTCGCGTTCGACGACGACGGTCTTGTCCATGTCTGTGGAGGCGACCGTTCCTTCGAGCGTCCCGCCACGCACACCGAGTGTGCCGTGGAAGGGACAGTTCTCGTCGGAACAGGTCTCCTCCGGCGTGTCTACGTTGAGTCCTAGCGCCATTTCGAATCACCTGTTCGTTCCGTGCGTCGAGCCGGTCGCGCGACGAGCACGTCGCCGTCGACGGTGACCGTCTCACCCTCCACGTCGAACGCGAACGTCGCGTCGGCCTTCGGCACCTGCCACACCCGCTGGTCGCCCTCGACACTGAACGTCTTCGTCGTCTCCATGACGACCTCGCCCTCGATCCCGACGAGGTCGGGGTTCGAGGCGGCCGTGACCCTGACGGGCCGGCCGATGAGTTCGTGTCGCGTGAGGGTTGCGGGTGTCAGTGGCATCTTACTGTTCGACGTCGCCTTCCTCGCGCTGGATCGTCTTGATCCGCGCGATGGCGCGACGCATCTCCTTGATTCGCCCCGGGTTCTCCGGGGCACCACCCGCGGCCTGGACGGCCCGGGAGTTCAGCAGTTCCGTCTCGAGGTCCTCCAGCTCTGCCTGCCGCTCGGCCGGCGTCATGTCCCGGATTTCCTCGGCGTGGAGGATGGTCATTCGTCGTCACCCTCCTCGTCGGCGTCCGCCTCCGCTTCGGCGTCGGCCTCCTCGTCTTCCATCTCGTCCATCAGGTCCTCGGCTTCCGCCTCGGCGTCCTCGTCGACCTCCGACTCGATGGCCTCGTCGAGTTCGTCGATGTCGACGTCGTCGGGCTCCTCGTCCGGAACCTCGACGTCCTCCTCGACGATCTCCTCTTCGACGACTTCCTCGTCGACGTCGGGCTCGGCTTCGTCGTCGGCCGCTTCAGCCTCGTCGTCCTCGGGCGGCGCGCCCGTCTCGGGTTCGGCCTCGCCGGCCTCGTCGTCCTCGGGTTCGCCCTCGAGGAGGTCCTCGACGCCTTCCTCGTCGACGTCTGCGACGTAGTCCTCGATCTCGACGTCCTCGTAGATCTCGAAGTCGTCGGGGAGTTCCGCGTTCGGCGGGATGATCTTCACGTCGACGCCGATAGTGCCGAGCTTCATGACCGCGACGCCCTGCCCGTGGTCGACGATCTCCTCGGCGGGTTCGCCGTTGTGCTTGATGTAGCCACGGTTGAACTTCTCCACGCGTGAGCGTGCGCCCGTGACCTTCCCGCTGAGGACGATCTCCGCGCCCAGCGCGCCGGCTTCCATGATGCGGTCGATGGTCGTGTGACCGGCCTTCCGGAAGTACCAGCCGCGTTCGAGCGCGTTGGCAAGCCGGTCGGCGACGATCCGTGCGTTGAGGTCCGGCTCGTCGACCTCCTGCACGTCGATCTGGGGGTCTTCGAGGTTGAACCGCTCCTCGAGTTCCGTCGTGACCTTCCGGATGTTCTTCCCGCCCTTGCCGATGACCATGCCTGGCTTCTCGGCCTTGAGGACGATCTGGGTCCCCATCGGCGTCTTGGCGACGTCCATGCCGCCGTAGCCGGCACGGCCCAGTTCGTCGGCGAAGAACTCGTCGATCTGGGTCCGCTGGAGACCGTCACGGATGAACTGCTGTTCGTCCGCCATCAGGCCTCCACCTCCTCGGCTTCCTGCAGGATCAGTTCGACGTCGACCTCGGGGCTGTTCCACGGGTCGGCCCGCCCCATCGCGCGGGGCTTGCGGCCCGGGGACTCGCCGACCTTGTGGGCGGCGACGTGGAGAATCGTCATCTCCTCGCCGTCGAAGCCCTGGTGGTCGGCGTTGCCGACCGCGTTCTCGATGAGGTCGAGGAAAGCCTCGCTGGCCTTCTCGGGGTAGCGACCGGCGTCCCAGCCTTCGATGTCGTCTCGGTGGCCGACGCCCGCGTTGTGAGACTTGAAGGGGACCGACTGCTCGCCCTCGATAACCGATTCGAGGTACGCGACCGCCTCGCCGGCGGTCATGCCCTTGATCTCACGGGCGATGGCCTTGCTGTGCTTGTGGCTCATCTGCCGCTCCCGGAGCATCGCTTTCGCCGTCGTGTCCGGGTCCGGATCGATTGAGTAGCTGATTCCCATGGTTACTTGAGTGGCACGAACTTCGAGGACCGGGTCGCCCCGATCCCTGCCTGTCCGTGCTCGACGTCCGTCCGTGTGAGCTGGAACTCGCCGAGGTAGTGGCCGAGCATCTCCGGCTCCACCTCGACGCGCTCGAAGCTCTCGCCGTTGTGGACCGCGAACGTGATGCCGATCATCTCCGGCACCACCGGCATGTCGCGCAGGTGGGTCCGGATGGGGTCGTTGGCCGTCTCCTCCTCGCCGGCCTCACGGGCCGATTCGAGGAGCTTCTCTTTCTCCTCGGACAGGCCACGTTCGATACTTCGCCGCTGGCGTGCGGGGAGCAGTGCCGCGACCTCGTCGAGGTCCATGTCCTGCAACTCGTCGAGCGTGTGGCCACGGTAGGTAAACTCGCCCTCGTGACCGATCTGGTATTCCGAACTCATTCGTTACCACCCTTCCCGCCGCGCCCGGTCTTCCGGGAACTGATGTCCCCGACCTTCCGGCCCGGCGGCGCGTTGCGCGAGATGGACTTCGGCTTGCCCGGGTGCTGGCGGCCGCCGCCACCGAACGGGTGGTCGACGGCGTTCATCGCCACACCGCGAACGTTCGGCCACTTCGTCCCGCGCGCTTTCATCTTGTGGTGCTTGTTCCCGGCCTTGACGAACGGCTTCTCGGTACGGCCGCCACCGGCGACCACGCCGATGGTGGCTCGACACTGCGGGTCGAGCTGCTTCATCTCGCCGCTCGGTAGCTTCACGACCGCGACGTTGCGGTCGTGGCTGATCAGCTGGGCGTTGACGCCCGAGGCCCGGGCGAACCGTCCGCCGTCGCCCTGGTTGGCCTCGACGTTACAGACCGGCACGCCCTCCGGGATCTCGGCCAGCGGGAGCGTGTTCCCGGGCGCGATCTCCGCGGAGACGCCGACCTGCAGTTCGTCGCCGACGCCGATGCCTTCCGGCGCGAGGACGAGGCGCTGGTCGCCGTCCTCGAACTCGACGGCGGCGATGGGCGCGCTGCGGGCCGGGTCGTGCTCGATGTCGACGACCTGGCCGGCGATCACGTCGCCGTCTTCGACCTTCCGGTGTGACAGTTCCGCCTTGTAGCGGTGTGACGGGGCCCGGAACGTGGGGCCACCGCGACCGCGTCGTTGTCCCTGGATTCGTCGTCCCATGATCAGAACACCCCGATACGGCTGGCGATCTCCTCGGCGTCGTCGTCGGGGCCGAGGGTCACCGTCGCCTTCTTGGTTCCCTGTGCGGTCACCATCGTGTTCACGTTCGCGACCTCGACATCGAACTGCGTCTCGATGGCGTCAGCGACCTCGCCTTTCGAGGCGCCCGTGTCGACGATGAACTCGAGCGTGTTCTCGAAGTCCATCTTGTTCATGGACTTCTCCGTGACGTGGGGGTGATGGAGCACGTTCATCGGTCCGCCACCTCCGCGACGGCGCTCTCCGTCCAGACGGTGAGCCGCCCGGGCTCCGTGCCCGGCGCGAGGTCCTCCGCGTTGACCTCGCGTGCGGTCGTCACGTCCGCGCCCGCGAGGTTGCGGGCCGCCTTCGAGGGCTCCTCGCTGGTGACAAAGAGGATCGAACTCGGCCGGCGGTACTTCCGCCCGCGAGCCTTCCCCTGCCCGGCCTTGATCTTGGTCTCGTCGGCCCGCTCGATGTCGGCGTGGATGCCGAGGGCTTCGAGCACGTCGACGACGTCCTGGGTCTTGACGAGGTCCTCGAACTCGTCGTCGACGACCAGCGGCAGTTCCACGTCGTCGTCGAAGTCGTGCCCGCGCTCGGCCACGACGTCGGCGTCGGTGGTGGCCGCGATGGCCGACCGGACGGCGAGTTTCCGCTCCTTGTCGTTGATGTCCTGCGTGCGATCCTTCTCGGACTTCGGCGGGTGGGCCGGGCGCCCACCGACGGTCTGGGGCACGCGGCGTGCCTGCCCGCCCTCTCGGGGGACGTGCGCCATGCCGCGGCCCGAACCGAACGACTCGGCCGGGGTCCGCAGGCCGGCGTACTCGTCGCTGCCGTAGTCCTGTTTCCGGTTGGCCTGGGCGGCGAGCACCGCCGACCGGATGAGGTCCGGTCGGAGCGGCGTCTCGAAGACCTCGGGGAGGTCGACCTCGCCCGCGTCGCCGCCGTCCAGGTCGTGTACTGTCGCGTTCATCCTTGGTTACTCTCCTGGGAGACGTAGCGCACCTCGGGGTCGAGACGCGGCTGGTCGTTCGGCCGGACCGCGGGCCGGAAGCGCAGGAGGCGCTTGTCCGGACCGGGCACCGAGCCCTTGACCAGCGTGTACGGGCCGTCGACCTCGCCGTAGTTGACGAAGCCGCCGTCGACGGAGGCGTCGTCGCCCTCGCCGAGGTCGATGAGGCGCTTGTTCAGCTCCGTGCGCTGGTGGTAGCCGGTCTGTCCCTGCTGGGGGACCGTCGAGCGCACACGCGAGGGGTTCCACGGGCCGAGGTTACCGATCCGGCGCCGCCACCCCTGGCGAGCGTGTTTGCCTTTCCGCTTCTGGACGCCCCAGCGCTTGACGGGACCCTGGGTCCCTTTGCCCTTGGTGATGCCCGCCACGTCGGCGTACTCGCCGGCGCGGAACACGTCGTTCATCGTGTGTTCCCCGCCGTCCTCGACGAGGTCGAGGCCGAACTCGACGCGCTCCTCGAGGGAGCCGCCGCCGATCCGGGCTTCCATCACGTCCGGTTTCTTCTTGGGGACGTTCGGCACGTCGTCGGGAACGGTGTGCGTGATGGCACGCACGTCCGCCAGGTTCCCGTTCTCCAGTGCGTTCTGTACGTCTTCGCGTGCCCCGTCGGCGTCGTGCTCCTCGGGGAGGTCGAGGGTCCGGTCGAGTTCGCTGTGGAACTCGTCGGTCCAGACCTCCGTGAGGGGTCGCTTGCCGTAGGGCGTGTCTTCGTAGGCACGCAGGGCAACGGCGCGCATCGGCGGCGTCTCGACGACGGTGACAGGCACGGTCTCCTCCTGTCCCTCGCGGGGGGAGTCGGGTTCGTCGTTGATCATCACGACGTGGGTCATGCCGGCCTTGTACCCGGCGAAACCCTGGAGACCCGGCTGTCCGTCGTCGTCCGGCCAGGTACCGAATCGCGGTACCTCGCTGGCCGCACGACTACGCGGGCCGAAGCCCAACGAGCCTTTGCGTGGTCTGCTTGGTTGTGGCATTCTGGTTCACTCCGTGAGTGAGAGGGGAGCGAGGACGGCGAACAGCGCTTCTTCCGTTCGCACGACCTCGCTGCCCTGGTTCGGAATCGCATCCAGCCAGAGGTCGAACCGGGTCCCATCCGGTTCGTCGGAGACGACCGTCGATTCTCGCTCGGTCTCCCCGCCCGGTACCGCCTCGACGTCGATGTCGAGGATCGCTGGCAGGCCGCGCTCGGGCGCTCCGAACGCGACCGTCATCCCTCGCTCGCCGGTGTCGGCGACGACGTCGCCGAGCCGGCCGACGCTAAGCGGCTGACCGTGCCGCGATGTGGCGATTCGCACGCCGGCGTCGTCACGCGAGAGTTCCGTCGAGAGGTCCGAAGCGATCACGTCGTACCCCGGGAGGGGGTCGTCGACGATCTTCGCTCGGACCGGCCGTCGCGAAGAGACCCTGATGGCTACGCGCTCCCCCTCGCCGAGTTCCATACCGTCAGGAACGACGAGGGAGATCGGGTGTTGCAGTCCGCAATTGACCCGGACGCGTCCCTCAGATCCGACCTCGGTCACGATTCCCTGTCTTAACGACCCCGATTCGTCCGAACCGGAGCCGGTCCGTGGTGCGACGCGGAGCGGCGGCAGGACGCCCGCGTACTCCAGTTCGTCCCGCTGCCCCCAGGCCTCCTTTCGGAGGTAGGGGGGCGTCGCGGCGTACCGCAGCACGGTTTCGACGAACCCGCCACCGAACTGGTTCTCGCCCGCGTCGTCCGGAAAGACGACGAGGCGGTCGACCCGGAAGACCGTCGCCGCGCGGGCGACGTAACCGAGTTTGCGAGTCGCCTCGCGTTTGTCCTCGGCTTCCCGGACCAGCGATGACGGCACGAGCACGCTGACTGTCATGCCGTGACGCTTCCACGCCACGCCACTAGACTGTGCCGAATGATACTCGACTCCCTTCTTAAAAAGTGCCCGCTTTGCGTGCGCGGTGGGACGGGTTCACACGGGCCAGTGAGCGGCTACGACGCCGATTTTACTCCGCAGGTACTTTGACACGAGTTCGCAGGGAACCGGTGACGACCCGTCGGTACCCGGAGCGGACTTGCCGTCAACCGTTTATCGGAATCCGTCGCGTACGCACCAGTCCTGATCGGACGCACCCGGTGGGATATCGCGGAGGGGTACATCCCCGAAACGAGTACTGGCCCGGACTCCGAGATGACCAGCCACGAGACGGTCTGTCTGCTCAACCCCACCGATCAGGACGCCCACGTCGAGGTGACCGTCTACTTCGGCGACAGGGACCCGGTCGGTCCCTACGAGCTGCGGGTCCCCGCCGAGCGGACGTGCCACGTCAAATTCAACGGCCTCGACGACCCGGAGCCGATCCCGCGAGGTACCGACTTCGCCAGCGTTCTCGAGTCCGACCAGCCGATCGTCTGTCAACACACGCGTCTTGACTCCCGGCAGGCCGAAAACGCACTGCTCTCGACGGTCCCGTACGCTGGCGGACAGTGACCGAACGACCCCTCCGTAGCGGCGCGCGATTGACAGGCGGTGACACGCCGCCCTGCGGTTTTCCTCGCGATTCGGAAGCCTTATACTACTCTCGACAGAACTGGTGATTGCGCGCTGGTGGTGTAGTGGTATCACAGGACCCTGCCACGGTCCTAACCCGAGTTCAAATCTCGGCCAGCGCACTACCACTTTTTACTCTCTCGGGTTTCCTCGCTCGCTATCGCTCGCTGCGGGAACCACTCGGTCGCAAAAACTTGGGGAAAAACGATGCTTCACGCTCGGCCTGCGGCCTCGCGTGAAGTGAACCGCGCTCGCTGCTCTCGCGCGGATGCTCGTGTGACTACTTCATGCTCCTGAGCGTGTTCCGGCCACCTTCTTTCCGAAGATATTCGACCGTTTCGGCCTTGGATTCTGAAGGGGAAACGGCGTAAGTGGTGGTTTCGTACCAGTATATATGAGGAAGACAACCGCGAGGGCCGCGTCGGTCGCACGAGCCCTCACCGTCCTGCTGGTGGGACTGCTCGCGGTCAGCGGCGTCGCCGTCGCACACGGCGGGGACGACGGCCGTCACCACCACGACGGGGTGATGGGTCACGACGGCGTGATGGGCCACGACGGCTGGATGGGTGGTCTCGGCTGGCTCTGGGTTCCGGTCGTACTGCTGCTGGTCGTCGGCCTCCCGCTCGTCGCCGCGGTCGTTCTGGTTCGCGAGCGCCGCGACGGCGGCGGGGACGACGACGCACTGACGGTCCTGCGGCGGCGCTACGCCGCCGGCGAGATCGACGAGGAGGAGTTCGAGCGACGACGGGACCGGCTCACGTAGGCACCGCCATCAGGTCCCCGAACAGGCGTTCGTGACGCTGAACGACCCGTCGGGGTTGATATCGACTGTCAGCTCGGTCAGCCGCGAGCCCCCGCCACAGCGGACCGCGCCGATGCTGGCGTTGGCGTCGCTCGCCCGCGCTCTGAGGAAGTACACGACCGTCGTGTCGTCGGGCACGTCGGTATAGCTCGCGCCGATCCCACTCCCGGCCCTGAGGGTGTACTGGCTGGTCTGGACGGGGTCGGCCTCGACGGCGATGTCGGTCGCGCGTTCGAGACGCGCGGGCGGAATCCGGTCGATGCGGTCGACGGCGAGGCGACGCGTCGAGCCGTTTCGGTACGTGATCTCGACGCCGTCGAACGGCTCGGTAGCGAGCACGACCCGCACGTCGTAGGCCGTGTCGGCGTTGTTCGTGACCGTCACCGAGACGTTCCGTCCCGTGTCACCGTCCTCGGCGGCCGGTGCGGCACACCCGGCGAGCGCGGCGAGAGCCACGAGCGCGAGTACCGTGGTGGGGACTCTCATACCCTTCCTGCACGCGGTGGTGGGAAAAAGCCGCCGCTGGCGCACGTAAATAAACAAGGGCGTACCCCTTGCCCTGCGGCCGCGACCGCCGGGCCGCAACGTGACTACCGGGAAGGTCGGGATATGCCTTGTGGAGGCGGAATCGCCGAGCGACGACGAATGAGGGAGTGGAAAGGTACATTCCGTTCGACTGGGAAGGGAGCGTATGATCGGTGTCGTCGGTGGCGGAATCGCGGGGCTGTCAGCGGCCTACCGCCTCCAGCGGTGTGACTACGACGTGCAGGTGTTCGAGGCCAGCGAGGACCTCGGGGGGCTGGCGGCGGTCTACGAGACCGCCGGCGACCCCATCGAGAAGTTCTACCACCACCTCTCGAAGTCGGAGGAGACCATCGTCGAACTCGCTGAAGACCTCGGGCTCGGCGACGCGGTCGAGTGGCGCGTCGGGAAGAACGCCTTCCTCGCCGACGGCGAGGTCCGGCCGCTCGACACCCCCTGGGAGATCGCAGCCTACCCCCACCTCAGCGTCTACGACAAGTTCCGGCTCACGATGCTGACGATGGAGGTCGACGTTCGCGGCGGGATGCCCTCGTTCGACACGTACGACGACCTCGCGGACTTCGAGGACGTGCCCATCAAGGAGTTCCTGCTCGACCACACCACCCGCGGCGTCTACGAGAACTTCTGGGAGCCGCTGCTGGACGCGAAGTTCGGGAGCCGGAAGGAGGACGTGAGCGCGGCGTGGCTGCTCGGCCGGGTGAAGTTCCGCGGCGAGCGCGACCTCCTGCGCGGCGAAATCCTGGGGTATCTCGACGGCGGTTTCCACCAGTTGATCGACGCCCTGATCGGTGCCGTCGGCCGGGACAACATCACCACCGGCGCGCGCGTGACGGATCTCGATTGCTCGGGCGGCGCGGTCCGGACGCTCTCCGCCGAGACGGGTGACGGGACCGAGACCCACGAGGTCGACGAGGTCGTCGTCGCGGCGATGCCGAACGTCCTCGAGGACCTGACCGGCTACCCCTGCGAGATCGACTTCCAGGGGACGGTCTGCTCGGTCTGGAGCCTGGACGAGTCACTGACCGACACCTACTGGCTGAACCTCGCCGACGAGGCGCCCTTCGGCGTGTTCATCGAGCACACGAACTTCGTCCCGCCCGAGCGCTACGGCGGGGAACACCTCTACTACACCGCGAGTTACGTCCAGGACCCGAGCGAGGACCTCTGGAACATGGACGACGGCGCGGTCGAGGCCCACTGGCGGGACGGCATCGCCGACCTGTTCCCCGCGTTCGATCCCGCGTCGGTCAACTGGGTCGAGACGGCCCGCAACCCCCGGACTGCGCCGGTCTACGAGCGGGGGTATCTCGACATGGTCGTGCCCTACGACCTCTCCGACGCGGTCGCAGAGGGGGTCTACTACGCGGGGATGGCCTCGAAGGCGCAGTACCCCGAGCGCAGCCTCAACGGCGGCATCGAGGCGGGCTTCGCGGCCGCGAACCGGATCGTCGGGACGCGGCCCCGGCCCGACGGCGAGCGGACCGTCGCCGAGCCGGTGCCGGAGTGAGACACGGCGGCGAGACCGCCGAAAACGGACAACGCTTTTAGTGTGTGGGCCGCGCTTCGGAGCACATGAGCGACAGCGAGGACGCCGTTGTGGTCGATATCGCGGACGGAATCGCCACGGTGACGCTGAACAACCCGGGGATGCGAAACGCGCTGACGGAGGACGTGTCCGACGGCCTCGTCGCGGCGATGGATAGTGTGTCGAGGTCGGACGCGCGGGTCGTCGTCATCGAGGGCGCGGGCTCGGCGTTCTGTGCCGGCGGGGACATCAACACGATGATGGAGGGTCTCGGGACCGACGTGCCGGCCCACCGGAAGGCCACGGAGATCATGCAGGGGCTCCACCAGGCCATCGAGCGGATCGTCCGCTGTCCCCTGCCGACGGTGGCGAAGATCGACGGCCAGGCCTTCGGCGCGGGTGCGAGCCTCGCCATCGCCTGTGACATTCAGGTCGCCCGCGCGGACGTGGAGATGAGCTTCGCCTTCCGGAAGGTCGGCCTCGCCGTCGACTCGGGCACCTCGTGGATGCTCCCGCGACTGGTCGGCGAGAACACGGCAAAGCGGCTGGTCCTGACCGGCGAGGTGTTCACCGCCGAGGAAGCCGCGGAGATGGGCGTCGTCACCGACGCCGTCCCCGAAGACGAGTTCGCGGACCGCGCGGCCGAGATCGTCGCCGAAATCGCGACGGGGCCGACGGTCGGCCTGCAGATCTCGAAGCGCCTGCTCCGACAGAACGCGAACAAGTCGCTGACGGAGGCGCTGGACGACGAGGCGACGGCGCAGGCGCTCGCGCTCGGCACTCACGACCATCAGGAGGGGGCGAGCGCGTTCATGGAGGGCCGCGACGCGGAGTTCGAGGGGCGCTGAAGCCGGTGCTGTGGTCCCGTTCGGAGAGTCAAACGGCTCTTTGAGGGTACGGAAGGGTGTTTAGGTTCGGTCGCGTACGGTGGCGCATGCGACGACGCGCCCTCCTCGCGGCGTTCGGGAGCACGACCGCCCTGACCGCCGGCTGTCTGAACCGCGGCGGCGGCGAGCCGACAGCCGACACGACGGCCACCGACGATCCGACAGCGACGCCCACCGATACGACGGAGCCGACCGACGAACCGACGGACGGTCCCGGCGGCACCCCTCGGGACCCGCTCTCGGGGGTTCCGTGTCCGTCCTTCGCGGAGGGTGTCGACCGGACGGTGTGCTGGCCCCACGGCGACCTGTCCGACGAGCCGCTCTATCTCGATGCGTCGTCGGTCGTTTTCGAGCCGACGGCGGACGACGGGGAGGTAGCCTCGCTCGAGTTCGTCCTGCACAACGGGTCGGAACAGTCCTTCGGGCTGAACCCCCACGACTGGGCGATCTGGCGCCGGACCGAGGACGACTGGTCGTTCGTTGCACCCGAGGAACACGTCGAACCGTGGTACACCGTCGAGTCCGGCGAGACCTACACGTGGCGGCTGACGGTTCAGCAACACCCGGCGCCGATGAGCGGGGACACGCTGGCGGTCGTCCAGGACCTCGCCGACGGCGTCTACGCGTTTCAGGTCACGGGCGCGTACGGAGACGGACCGAACGACGGCACGCAGGTCGAGTGTATCGCGCTGTTCGCGGTGCGTCGGCAGGAGTGACTGACGCTCCGCGACCGTCAGTCGTCGGCAGGGTCGACGGTCGCGTCGATTGTCGGGGTCCGTCCCGAACTGCCGCCCGAAACGGTGAGGTCGTCCAACAGCGACCGGAGCGAGGCGGACTCCTCCGAGAGCGTCTCGACGGTCTCGGTGACCTCGGCGGTGGCGGCGGTCTGCTCCTCGGCGGAGGCCGAGACGGACTGTGCCTCGGCGGCGGTCTCGTCGCTGATGTCCGCGACCTCGTCGATGGTGGTCACGACCTCCTGGGTCATCTCGGCCTGGCGGTCGGTAGCGTCGTCGATCTCGCGCATCCCGGCGTCGACGTCCTCGATGGCGTCGACGACGGCTGCGAGCGCGTCGAGGGCCTCTTCGACGGTGTCGGCGCCGCGTTCGACGCTCGTTTCCATTGCCTCCATCTCGTCGACGGCCGACCCGGCCTGTTCGCGCATCTCGTCGATCACGTCCTCGACCTGGTCGGTCGCGTCCTGGGTCTCCTCGGCGAGACTCTTGACTTCCTGTGCGACGACGGCGAACCCCTCGCCGGCCTCACCGGCGCGTGCGGCCTCGATAGAGGCGTTGAGCGCGAGCGTGTTGGTCTGCTCCGCGATCCCGTCGATGAGGTCGACGATATCGCCGACCCGCTCGATCCGGTCGTCGAGCGTCTCGACCTCCGTCGCGGCCGAGCCCGCGTTCTCGCGGATGGACTCGATCTCGTCGACGGCAGTCTCGGAGGCGACACGGGCCGATTCGCCGGTGTCGGCCGCCTCCGCGGCGGTATCGGCTACCTCGGTCGCTGAGGAGGCGATCTCCTCGATGGTCGCGGAGAGTTCGTTCATCCGGTCGGCAGCCTCCGTGACCTGCTCGCGCTGGTCCTCGGCACCGCTGGCGATCTCCTCCATCGAACTGCTCACGTCGTCGCTGGCCGCCCGAATCTCGTCGCCGCTGGCTGCGGCGTCCTCGCTGACCGACGAGACCGTCTCCGCGAAGGTCTTGACCTCCTCGAGGGTCGCACACAGCGAGTCGAGCATCCCGTTGAACGCCGCCGCGATGTCGGCCATGGCCTCGTTGTCCGCGTCGGTGTCGAGCCGCCGGGTCAGGTCGCCGTCGGCCACGGCGTGCATCACGTCGCCGTACTCGCGAGCCCGCGTCCGCAACCGCTCGGCGATGGCCTCGGCCTCCTGCTTCGCGGCTTCGGCCTCCTCGAGCGCGTCCTCCGCTCGTTTCTGCTCGCGTTCGGCCTGTTCGCGGGCTTCTTCTGCCTCCGTGATCCGCTCGTCGAGGCTGCCTGCGAGTTCCTCGGTCCCGCGGTAGACATCGTCTATTTCGTCGGTCCGCTGCGCGTCGATCCGCACGTCGTACTCGCCGTCGGCGATGGCGGCGTTCGCCTGTTCGAGGTTCTTGATGATGAGATACATCTCACCGTAGATGAAGCCGCCCACGCCGAGCGTCATCACGAGCAGCGCCGCGGCCATGAGTGCCGATTGCAGGACGAACACTGCGATCAGCAGCGGGCCGCCCGTCGCGATCAGCGCGTGGGCCCAGAGCTGTCTGTTCAGCGTCCGCCGCCAGCCCGCCGGGGTCAGTCCCTTCACGGCGTTCGAGGCACCGCCGCTGAACTTCCAGAACAGCGCCGTCCCGGACGCGTCCGCGGAGATGACCGTCTCCCCGGGGCCCTCGCCGTCAGTTGTCGTCGACATGATTCTAATCTATCGTGACCAATACGTATGCATAAGCCTCGGCATGGGATTATCTTCGATGAAAACGAAAGTTCACGCGTTCGAGTCGAGCGGGGCCGGCGCGGTGTCCCGCGACCGGCTCCGGGTGTCGGTCCCGGCTGCCGGTTACGGCCCCGTGGCCGTCACTGCTCGGCGCGGCGCTGGTCGAGGAGCTTTTCGGCTTTCTCGACGGAGTCGGCCATCGCCACCGCGTACGGCTCGTCGCCGGCGCGCTCGAACTGCATCTGCCCGGTCGTCGACTCCGGCGTGATGCGAACGGCGGCCGTGGCTCCGTTCTCGGCGACGGCCTCCTTCCCGCGTTTGATGTTCTCGACCGCTTCCGCGTCACCCGGTTGCACGTCGGCGATGTCGGTGATGACGTCGAACCCCTCGTCCATCTTCTCGGCGGCCTCGACGACTGCGTTGGTCGACCGCTCGGCTTCCTCGCCCTCGATGTACCCGCTCAGTTCGATGTACAGTCGGCCCTTCTCCGTGTCCGCTTCGACGTTCCAGTCGCCCATGTGATGTGCCAACGAGGAAGCGAACAAGAAAATATCCCTGCGAATATCAACCGTGATACTCCGTCAGTCCGCGCCGGCTTCCTCGGCGTCGTCGGCGTCGACGCCGGGAGCGTCTTCGACGTCCACGTCGGCGGGCTCGGCCTGTCCGCCGACGACGATCTCGCCGTCGTCGGTCTCGACGTAGACGTCGTCGGCGAAGCCGCCTTCGGCGTGGGGGTGTTCGGGGTCGTCGAGTTTCTCCGGGGTCGAGGGTGCGTCGGCGATGCCGCCGTTGGGTCGAAAGTCGCCCAGCGGGTCGTCGATGGTGATGTCCCACCGCTCGAAGAACTCCCCGTACCGCTCGTAATGGTCCTCGAGTTCGTCGCTCGGGAACTCCATCATCTCGGTCCAGCCGTGGTTGTAGAAGTCGAAGTTGGCCTGGATGTGGGTGATCTCGCGTGCCTCGGCCTCCGGGTACCCCGAGTCCAGCGCCGCGACGTAGGTGTCCATCGTCGCGTCGAAGAAGTCGTCGAGGTGCGCGCGCCGTTCCTCGGCACGCTCCTCGTCGGCCTTGTCGAGGAAGACCTTCGTGTGGAGGTCGACCAGCCAGTCGTTCGTCTTCTGACCGACGACGGGCATCGTCAGCGCCTTCTTCGCGGCCCAGTGGCGGACGTTTTGACGGATCTTCATCTCGTTGGTTCACTAGGGACGGGATACTCTAAAACGTCCCGGCTTGCCCTCCGCCGGCCGTGGCGGCGATGGGCGGCCCGATTCGGTCGGCCGAGCGGCGAGCGTCGCGGAGATAGCAATTCACTTTAGTTCCGGTGCGCAAACTCTCTGTACATGAGCGCGTCGCACGTCATAATCGGTGACGGTATCGCGGGGAGTTCCGCGGCGGAAACCATTCGGGAACAGGACCCGGACGCCGACGTTACCGTCATCACGGAGGAGGGGGAGGCCCTCTACAACCGGATTCTCATCAAGGAGTTCGCCAAGGGCAAACTGCCGGAGGCACCCATCTCGATCCACGAGGAAGACTGGTACGCGGAGCGGGACATCGACCTGGCGCTCGACACCGTGGTCACGAGCGTCGACACCGACGAGAAGACAGTCCACACCCACGAGAGCGGGACCTACGACTACGACAAACTGCTCGTCGCAACCGGCGGAACGCCCACGCAACTGCCCGTCGACAACTCCGACGCCGACGGCGTCCACCACTTCTGGACGTTCCAGGACGCCCGCGCCATCCGCGAGCACGCCGACGATGCCGACACGGGGATCGTCGTCGGTGCCGGCCTGCTCGGCATCGACCTCGCGGCCATCTGTGGCGCCCAGGACGTCGAGGCTCACTACCTGATGCGTGGCAACCGCTGGTGGCGCTACGCCCTGTCGCTCGACGGCGCCGAGATCATCCACGACGCGCTGGAAGACCACGGCGTCACGCCCGTCTTCGACTCCGGCGTCGACCACTTCACGACCGACGACGACGGCGTCGTCACGGGCGCGGTCGACCCCAACGGCGACGAGTACGACGGCGACTTCGTCGGCGTCGCCATCGGCCTGAACTTCAACACGGAGTTCCTCGCCGACAGCGGGATCGAACTCGACGACGGTATCGTCGTCGACGAGTACATGCAGACCAACGCCGAGGACGTCTACGCCGCCGGCGACATCACGCGCTTCTACGACACCATCCTCGGCGAACACACGCAGAACGGTGCCTGGGGCTCGGCCAAAGAGCAGGGTGCCGTTGCCGGGCAGAACATGGTCGCCGACACCGTTGCGTCGGAGACGCAACGAGCAGACGGCGAAGCCGTCGACGACGGGGCTGAGGAGTTCCGCTGGGTCCCCTCGTACTCGATCACCCACTTCGACTTCCCCTTCCTCTCGTTCGGCCACCCGACCATCGGCGACGACCACGCAGAGCGGAAGTACTCCGACACGGAGTGGCGCCGCATCGCGTTCAAGGACGGCAAGGTCGTCGGTGGGGTTCTCATCGGTGACCTCGCGCCGCAGTCGAAGTTCAAACAGCTCATCCGCGAG
Source organism: Halorientalis marina (assembly GCF_023028345.1). GTDB lineage: Archaea > Halobacteriota > Halobacteria > Halobacteriales > Haloarculaceae > Halorientalis > Halorientalis marina. The sequence continues at coordinate 3,104,785 of NZ_CP095487.1, forward strand.
GAACGCGAGGTCGCCGACCAGAAGGAGGTCCTGCTGGAGCAGACCGTCGACCTCGAGAAGCTCGACGACACCGCGGAAGTCGAGTCCGAGTAACGCGGCGCCGCTACCTTTTTCGCCGTCCGTACGAAACGTTCGTGTATGCTCCGTGCCCTCTACCGGCGGCTCCGCGAGTGGACGCGCCGCGACGAGGACTCGCGGTTCCGCGGGTCGTTGCTGGACCGGTCGATCCACTACGCCCACGGCGGCGGGGGCGAGGAGGTCGAGCGCGAACTGGAGCGTACGAGCGAGGAAGCCCAGAAACTCGCCGAGGCACAGCGGGACCACTGAGCGGCCGGCGGTCGACTCTGGTGCGGTCGCGGTCGGCAGCAGTTCGTTGCACCGGACGCGAGGCCAGCGGCCGAGCGTCCGGCAGTTTTTCGCCCACGTTTTTACGAGGGGAGGTGCGCCGAAGGCGCACCCGACGAAGTAAAAACGTGGAGGTGGGACCGACGGCCTTTTCTCCAGAGATTGCGGAGCAGTAGGTATGGACGGTGGCGGCTCAAGCGACATGACCCTGGCCTTCGAACTGGAGGCGCTCAAGCAACTGGCGTACCCGGATGCCGTGTTCAACGACGCGCGCCAGTGGAGCGAGTACGTCGGCGTCGTCTCGGAGAAGCCGACCTACGTCGTGACCAACTTCACGCGCAAACACCGCATCCGACAGGACTTCTTCTCGGGGCCGCGGGGCCGGGGGGACAGCCTCACGAACGTCAAAGGACAGTTCGACACGGACCGACACGTCTTCGTCGGGACCAGCGAAGAGGACGCCGCCCTCGCCGAGGAGGTCGACTGGGAGTACCTCCCGCTGGAGGACGCTGCCGCGGCGGCCGACTGGGAACTGGGCGAACCCGAATCGCCCGACACGGACGAGACCGAGACCCGCGACGACTGGCCCTGAACCGCTGTCGTCGACCGGACCGCCGGCAAGGACACGTTGGTTTCCCGTTACTTTTGATTGTGCCCTCTGAATCCGGCCGTATGCCCGAGACAGAAGTCGAGGTCGAGGTGGAAGTAGAGGTCGACGAGGACGAACTGGAGATCGAGGTGGGCGACACCCACGAGGCCGAGGCCGAACTCGAGACAGCCGGGCTGGAGATCGAAGTCGAGGTCGAGGTCGAAATCGAAGGCGGCGAAGACGAGGAGGGGGATGAGCACGAAGCCGATGGAGAAGCCGACGACGAAGCCGATGATGGTGAGGAAGAAGAGCACGAGGCCGGAGACGACGACCACGAGGCCGGAGACGACGACCGCGATGCGGACGAGGCGGACGCGTCCGAGGAGTTCGACGACTGACTGCGCCGGCGGTCGCGGGACGAACGCGCGGGTTTTACCCGCTCGGGGCCACAACGGCCGGTAATGGCAGAACCACGCGTCCCGGGGGGCGACAGCTCGGTTCTCGAACTGCCCTGCGGCGAGACGGTCGCGCTCACGGAACTGGACATGGGACTGCGGGAGTTCGCCTGCGAGTGTGGCGACACCCACGCGGTCGTGATGGATATGCACCCACTCGGGCGGTTCGTGCCCGAGTCCCTGGCGGCGGTCCTGCGGGAGACCATCGAACCGGCCGACGAGTTCGACGAGTTCACGACGGCGCACCTGATGGGGGTCGTCATCGAGGAGTTCCCGGAGGCCGTCGCCGTCGAGGACACGTCCGACGACGGCCAGGTCGGGTACGCGATGGTCTGGGTCACCGACTTCGACTCCAGGCGCCTCCACGAGATTATCGTCGAACTGCTCGTCGAACTGATGGAACACGCGATGAGCCACGCCGACGACGAGGGCGCGATGACCGAGTTCGAGGAGCAGATGCTCGAGTTCGACGTGAGCGAGTTCGTCGAGCAGTACCGCGACCAGCGGGAGTTCGAGTCCGAACACGACACGGCGATCTGAGCCGTGTCGAGGCTCGACGCGAACTCCCAGCGGGAATCCCGGGAGCTCTGCGACCGGGATGTCGGTGGACCGCGTCCACCGGCCGTTCGAGTCCGAACACGACACGGCGATCTGAGCCGTGTCGATGCTCGACGCGAACTCCTAACGGGCATCTCGGGACTCGACGCGAACTCCCTGTGGCGGTCTCGGGACCGCCGCTCGCACTCGATATCTCTGTAGAGTGGTATATAGACGAAAACACACGAGGGAAACTCGTTCGTCCGCGCGCGAGGCGTTCCGGGCGCGGACCCTCCGGTGTTCGGGATTATTTTTCCGATAGCCGACGTGAACGGGGTCATCGTCTGACACGAGATGACGTAGCAGACGGTTTGCCGTCCCGTGGTTTTCCGTATTCTGCCGTCAGACGGCTGTCTGACGGCGTTTAATGAGGGATAAGGTTGAGTGTATGTGTATGCGCGTACGTCAGGGCGAGTTCGAACGGATCCGCTCGGTGCTCCGGCGCGCCGATCCCGACGAGCCGCTGACAGCACGCGAGATACTCGACCTGCTCGAGGAGCACGGCGAGGAGTTCGACAGCGCCCACCGGATCGCGACGGTTCTGGGCCGGCGGGCCGAAACGGGCGACGTCGAGGTTATCCGCGATCAGCCCTACCGGTATCGATTCCAGGACGGCTCCTGAGCCGCGCCGTTCCCCGCACCGACGCGAACTATTGAATGCCCGGGTCCCGTAGTGGACAGGGAATGCCGAGACCGGCGTGGATATCGACCGCTATCCTGGCACTTTTGCTCGCCGCCAGCGGTGCCTCCGTGGGCCAGGGCGGGTCAACGCCGCCCGCGTCCGCGACCATCGAACCGGTCGACAGCGGCGACAGGCTCTGGCCGTACACGAGTCGGTCACAGTCGGTCGCGGGCCGGACGCTCGCCATCAACGTCATCGTGGACGCATCCCCCGACCGCGTCGTCCGCGTCCTGACCAGACGGACCGACACCGACTGGGAACCGGCGGACGTGACCGCTGACGCGACCGACGACGCGAACGCGACCGAGGTCTCCGATACGACGGGAACGAGCGGTGAAAACGCAACCGGGGAGCGCACGACCCTCACTCCCGGATCGGGGAACGCAACCGCTGACGGAACCACGAGCAACGGGGAGAACGTAACTGCCGAGGGGAACGTGACCGTTGACGGAAACGTGAGTGACGAGGGAAACGTGACGGTGCCGCTGCTGGGAGTCGAGGGAATCGAGATCGAGACCGAGGGCGACGACCTCTCGGTGTCGGCGTCCGGCTTCGAGGTGGTCTGGCGCTCGACGCACGGTGCGACGCGGTACACCTACGTCCGGCCCGGGGCGACCGGGGGCAGGTGGGTGACCGAGACCGCCCAGATCCACGACGGATCGTACCTCGGGACCCGTCGGCACATTCGGCTGTACGGTCCCCCCTCGGGCGGGTGGACGGCGCTCCAGGCACACGGCGAGTGGTGGGACTGGTTCCGTCTCCGACACACCGTGACCGGCGTCGCGACGGCGCAGGCGTCGCTCGAACGCGATCTCGCCGGTGAGCCGGTCGTCGACGGCATCGAACGCGACCACCCCGCTCACGGAGGGCAAAACAGCCAGGGCATCACGCGTATCGCGGTCGCCGCCGCTCTCGTTCTGGTAATCGGGACCCGTCGCCGCGTGACCGCGCTGGTCGGGACGCTGACTGCGAAGCGCCGGCGCGCCCTCCTGCTGGCCGTCGGCGTCGCGGGCGTCTCCCTCGGCATCAGGGTCGCCGGCGTCGCCATCGAGGGGTTCCTCCCGTGGCTCCACCCGAAGGTCATCGCCGCGCTGCTGTACCCGGTGCTCGCGGCGGGGACGCCGATTCTCGCGCATTGGCTCGGCGGGGGACTCGACCCGCGCGTCGCCGGCATCGTGGCGGGCGGGTCGCTCGTCGGCGTGACTCTCCTCGACGGGCTGGTCGTCGGCATCGGCATCCCGCCGGCCGGGCTCCTCCAGCACCGGGTCGGACTCGGAATCGCCCTCGGCATCGTCGCGGCGGCCGGCGCCCGCGAGGCGGCGATTCGCGACCGTCGGACGCTCGACGGCCGGGACCGCTGGCTCCTGGCCCTCGGTGTCGCCTGCTGGCTCCTCGCGCTCGCCGTCCCGCTGTTCGGCCTCTGACTCAGCCGCTGGTCCGCCGGAAGACGGCGACACCGTCGTTCTCGAAGACGCGTTCGTACCGGGCGGAGCCGTCCATCGCGGCCGCGAGCCCGGTCGGGGCGTGCCGTCGACCACGGATCGTGTACTCGTCGGTCGGGACGTAGACGTAGTCCGGCGCGACGCCGGCGGCGGCGAGTTCCGAGTCGACGCACTCCACGGTCTCGCAGGCCGATATCTCGACGAAGGTGTCGAGCTGTCGGTCGTAGGCGTCCTGACTGCGCCACTCGACGCCCCACGGCCCGACGAGCATCGTCCGGTCGGCGTACAGCGGGAACCACTCCGCGGCGTCGCTCAGGACGACGACCGTCGCGTCGGGCGCCGTCTCCGCCCGTGCCCACGCCATCGCCTCGCGGTCGGAACCGTCGACGAACTGCGGAGTCGTCGAGTCGCTCCCGACGGTGACGTGTGCGGCGAAGACCGCGGGCCCGACCAGTGCGCCGACGAGGAGGAACCCCAGGGCGAGCGTGGTGACCACGCCGCGTCCGTCGCTCGCCGCTCCCTCCCCGCTCGACGAAGCGTTCCCGCCGTCACTCCCGCGATTCGCGGCCCCGGTCACCGTGGCGGCCACGCGACCCACGGCGGCGGCGACGCGGTCCGACGACGCGAGTCGGGGCAGGGCGTGTTCGACCGTCAGGACCGCGAGGACGACCGAGCCGACGAGGTACGCGAACCGTGGCTGGATGAAGAGGAGTTCGCTGGCGAGTAGCCAGGCCGGCAGGAGGACGTGGCCGGCGGCGAGCAGGAGGGCACCGCCGGCGAGGACGAGAAGCGACCAGCCCGACGCGTCCAGCAGGCGGGCGATCCCGCCGCCGATGCCGCCGTGGGTCCCCGCGGCCGCGGTGAACACCGTCGGACCGTGTGTCGCGACGACCGACAGCCACCACGGCGACGCGAGCAGGACGCCGCCGATGCCGACCGTGAGCCCGCGGCCGAAGCCGCGAAGGGAGCGGTCGACGGTCGCCCACAGGAGGGCGTACCCGGTGACGAAAAAGAGGCTGTAGGTCGGGTGCGTCAGCACGGCGAGGCCGAACAGGGCCGTCGACGCCGCGAGCCACCGGCGGTCGCCCGTCCGGAACAGGCGAAGGCCGGTGTACAGCCCGGTCAGGACGACCAGCATGGCGAACCCGCGGACGACGCCCCCGGCGGAGACGTGCCACTGCAGGATCTGCGGGTTCACCGCGATCAACAGCGCCGCGACGGCGCCGACCGCCCGGGAGTCCCGCAGGTCGCGGGCGAACAGGTACGCGGGGACGAGATACAGCACCGTCCACAGCGGCGGGACGAGCCGACTCACGAGGATCGGATCGGCGCCGGCGGCGACAAGCGGCGTGAGCAGGACGTAGGCGGCCGGCGGGTACGCGAAGGGCACGCCCGCGGCCGTGTAGTGTGGGATGGTGGCCGGGAGACAGGGGAAACAGGCGAGCAGTTCCTCGACGACGGCGAAGTACAGCCCGGCCCCGAAGGCCGGGTACCGGTTCGTCGCCAGGTAGACCACGGCGACGGCGACCCCCGCGAACAGGACGGGCGCGAGCCAGCGCAGATCCCGGGCCGTCAGCGGCTCGTCGGTCATGGTCAGTCCCGCCGGACCCGGAACGGTCGCTGGAGGTCGATTCCGAAGTCGGCACGGCGGTACTCGACGACGGGCCAGGCCAGCGCGGTCAGGACGAACGCGACGAGTGCCAGAATTTCGAGGCCCCCGACCCAGCCCGGGAGGACGTAGGTGACGGCGTTGACCAGCTTGGCGGGGAGGAGGTCGCGAGCGCTCGCCAGTGCCGACAGTCCGTCCGCCGCCTCGCCGTCGGTCCGGGACTGGAGGCCGGCCGCCGACGCGTTCGGGCCGCCCGCGCTCTCGGGGCCGCTCCCGAGCCGTTCGGCCTCGTAGGGGAACCCGACGTCGACGCTCCAGACGACTTCGCCGTCGCGGTCGACTTCGAGCACGCGGTCGCCGTTCGAGTCGGTGACGAGCGTGTTCCCGTTCGGGAGTCGGTCGGCGTCACGGGGCCACTGGAGCCGGCTGTCCCGCCACTCCCAGGTGCGGTCCCAGTCGTCACCGGTCCGGACGTACTCGACGACCCGCCGGTTCTCCGAGTCGGCGACCAGCACCGACGGGCGACCGCTCTCGGCCGGCAGGAAGTCGGGGTTGTGCTGTTCGTAGAGGGTGTCGTAGTCGTCGTCCGTCCCGAGGGTCCAGGACGCCTCCAGGCCGGTCTCGCGGTCGAGGAAGACGACCTGGTCCTGGTTTCGCAGGCTCGCCATCAGCCGCCCGTCAGGTAGCACCTCGACGTCGTTGACGTGGGTCCAGTCGTCGGGGTAGGGGCCGCCCGACGGGCGGGCGTAGTCGGTCTCGGCCTCCCACGACCACTCGATCAGTTCGGAGGTCGTGTTGACGACGAACACCCGGTCCTGGTGGATGTCGGCGACGGCGATGCTGTCCTCGTCGACGCGGTCGAAGTCGTGCCACCGCGTCGAGTGTTTCCCGGGCGTGACGCGGTCGTAGAGCCGCGTCGTCTCGCCCGTGGAGAGGTTGACCCGTTCGACGACGTTCCGGGTGCAGACGGTCTCGCCCGAACACGCGTCGGGACTCAGGTGGTCGGCGGCGACGAACTCGACGGTCAGCCGCTCGCCGGGGACCGGGTCCACGTCCCAGTACCGCGTGTGGCTGTCGTTGTAGTAGAGGATGCGCCCGTCGGGCGCGAAGGCGACGATCTCGGCGCGGGCGCGGGGACCGTCACCCTCGTCCCCGACGACGACGTTCGAGTCGGTCGTGACGACGGTGACGTTCTCGCGGGGGCCGACGACCTGGTCGTCCGCGCCCGTCGCCATCGCTCGCTCCACGGAGGCGTTCCCGACCGTCTCGTAGCCGGCACCGCCGACGTACCCGACCGCGAGGACCAGCGCGGACAGGACCAGTGTCGCGCCGAAGGCCACCCGCCACACCCGAGGGCTTGTCATCGCCCGGGTTAGTGACTCCCGCTCGTTTATCGGTTCTGTTTCGTTCCGGGTGCGAGACCAGCCAACAGACGAATCCTCCGATGCGGAAAAGATATGGGTGGGACGAAGAAACCACGCAGCAATGGCTGCTCCGGTGTCGGACCCCTCCACGACACGACGGAAAGCGCTCGCTGCGGCCGCCGTCGTCGGCGCGGGTGCGACCACCGGCTGTCTCGACCGACTCCGGAGCATCTTCGGGCTCCAGCCGTCCGGGCGGGTGACGCTCGGCATCAAGACCGAACCGCCGGACGCCGACCCCTACTCGCTGCGGATCGCCCGCGATATCGAATCCCGGTTCGAGACCGCCGGCATCGGTGCCAACATCACGCCGATGGCGACCGAGGAGCTGCGACGACAGGTCCTGTTGAACCAGGGGTTCGACGTGTTCGTCGCGCGGGTGCCCATGGTCGACCGGACGCCCGACGCCCTGCACTCGCTGCTGCACTCGACCGGCGTCTCGGCGCTCGGCTGGCGCAACCCCTTCGGGTACACGAACCTCCGGGTCGACGAACTCCTCGACCGGCAACGCCGGGTCCAGGGGCAGGCGCGCCAGTCGGCCGTCACCGAACTGCTCGGGATGGTCACACAGACGCAACCGTTCAGCGTCGTCGCCGCGCCGGAGAACATCCGCACCGCCCGGACCGACCGCTACGAGGGCTGGCGGGAGGTCGACCTCGACTCCCCGCTGGGGTATCTGGCGGTCGAGCGCCACGACGACACGGACGAGGCGGCCGAGGACCTCCGGGTCGTGACCACGAACCAGCGCGTGACGGAGAACCTGAACCCGCTCGCGGTCGAGTTCCGGAGCCACGGAACGGTGACGGGCCTGCTCTACGACACCCTCTGCCAGCGGACCGACACCGGGCTCACGCCCTGGCTCGCGGATTCCGTCGAGTTCCGGACCGTCGACGGCGGCCTGCGGGCCACGGTCCGCCTGCGGTCCGACCTGACCTGGCACGACGACGAACCGCTGACGGCCGGGGACGTGGCGTTCACCTACGACTTCCTGCGCGATACGAGCCTCGAAGCCGGTGAGAACGCGGTCCCGACGCCGCGGTTCTACGGTCGTGCCAGCCTGGTCGAGTCGACGACCGTCATCGACTCGCGCACGATCACGCTCGAGTTCGGCGACGCGATCCGCCCCGTGGCACGGCGGGCGTTCACCGTCCCGATACTGCCGGAACACGTCTGGACCGAGCGGACGGACGTGGCACGGGTCGGCGGCGTGGAACTGAACGGGCAGGTGACCGACGCCCTCGTCGCGGCCAACGTCCCCGCGGTCGGGAGCGGCCCGGTCGCGTTCGTACGGAACACCCCGAAACAGTCGCTCGTCCTCGAACGGTTCGACGACCACTTCCTCTACGACGAGGGGCCGGCGTCCGTGCCGACGCCGGTCCGGGACGGGCCCGACTTCGAACGGCTCGTCGTCTCGGTCGTCGGGTCCGACGCGGCCGCCGTCGAGCAGGTCGCGAACGGGGAGGCCGACGTGACCGGCTCCAGTCTCGGGGCGCGGGCCGTCCCCCGCATCGGGCGGGAGTCCGACCTCGAGCTCCTCGTCACGGCAGCCAACTCCTTCTACCTCGTCGGGTACAACACGCGCCGCCAACCGCTGACGAACCCGCGGTTCCGGAACGGGCTGGGACACCTCATCGACAAAGCACAGCTGGTCGAGACGGTTTTCGAGGGATACGCCCGACCAGCGACGACGTTGCTCGCCGAGACGGACTGGGCGCCCGCCGATCTCACCTTCGAGGACGCCGACCCGGTGACGCCCTTCTTCGGCTCCGAGGGCGAGCTCGACGCGGCCCGTGCCCGGGAGGCGTTCCGCGCGGCGGGCTACAACTACAGCGACGACAGACTGGTGGTCCGGTGATACCGTGGGACTGCTCCAAGTCGTCGCTCGGCTGGTCGCCATCGTCGCCGCGCTCGTCGGGGCCACGGCGCTGCTGATCGTCGGCCCGCGACGCCTCCGTGAGACGTGGGGGTCCCTGCCGGCCAGGCTCCGGCAGACTGGCGTCCCCCTGGGCGGGCTCGGCGCGGTCCTCGTCGTGAACGGGGCCGTTCGCGACGCCGGTGTCGACCTCTCGTGGCTCGTCGGCATCAACATCACGGGCAATATTTACGCCGTGGAGGGGCCGTTCGTCGCGGCCCTCCAGTCCGTGGCGTCGCCCCCGCTCACCGCCGCCTTCTCGGTGATCTACGTGTACGGCTACGTCTTCCTGCTGATCTTCCCGCTGGTCGCGTACCTGGCCGCCGATGACCCGACGCCGCTCCGGACGACGGCCATCGCGTACGCCCTGAACTACGTCGGCGGGCTGGCGTGTTACGTCCTCTTCATCGCGTACGGCCCCCGGAACTTCATCCCGGAGCTGGTCCAACCGCTCCTGTACACGAGCTGGCCCGAGTCACAGCTGTTGACCAGTCGGGTGAACCACAACACCAACGTCTTCCCGTCCCTGCACAGTTCCCTCGCCATCACCGTCGTCGGACTGGCGGTCCTGTGGCGCGACCTCTATCCCCGCTGGCTGTCCCTCGCCGCCCCGCTCGGAGCGGCCGTCGCCGTCTCCACGATGTATCTCGGCATCCACTGGGCGGTCGACGTGGTCGCGGGGGCGGCCCTTGGGGTCGCGAGCGTGGCCGGGGCCCGCTTCCTCACAGCACGGTTCGACTGAGACCATGGCTGTGTCCGACCGACCGTCGGCGTTCGCCCGGATCGGGAGCACCCGTCTCGTCATCGCCGTGGCGCTCGCCGCGCTCCTGGTTCGCCTGCTCGCCCTCGGCGTGCGCGCGGTCCACTGGGACGAGGCCCGCGTCGGCTACTGGATTCTCCGGACGAGCGCGACCGGGGACTGGGCCTATCGGCCGATCATCCACGGCCCCTTCGTCCAGCACACGACCCGGCTCGTGATCGAGACGGTCGGCCCGAACCCCTACACGATGCGGACCGTCGTCGCGCTCGTCGGCGGACTGCTCCCCCTCGCCGCGCTCCTCTATCGCACGCGGCTGGCCGACGACGAACTCGTCGCGCTGGCGGTCGCCCTCGCCGCGAACCCCCTTCTCGTCCACTTCTCGCGGTTCATGCGCAGTGACGTGGTGCTCGCGGCCTTCGCCTTCGTCGCCCTCGGCTGTGGCCTGCGAGCGCTCGACACCGGTCGCGTCCGGTGGGTGTACGCCGGCGCGCTCGCGTTCGCGCTTGCGGCCACGGCGAAGGAGAACGTCGTCCTCTACCCCCTCTCCTGGGCGGGCGCGCTGACGCTCGTCGCGGCGTGGTGGTACCGGACCATGCCGGCCGACGATCGGGCGAGCACCCTCCGCGAGCGACTCCGGGCGCTCGGCCGCGGGCTGTGGGGGTGGCGAGGCCACCTCCTGGCGTCGCTGGCGCTCGCGGTCGTCGTTCTCGTCGGCTTCTACGCGCCGCGGTCGGGGACGGCCGGCGGCGTCGGCCTGTGGAACGCCGTCGGGGACCCGGCGCTGTTGCCGGCCGTGGTCCGGGAAGCGACGGTCGGCTCCGCCGCGAAGGTCGCCGACGTGTGGCTGGCCGGGGAGATGCGCGCGCACCCCTATCTCCTCTATCTCGGCTACTACGCGGCGGTGCTCGCGGCCGGGGCGGGGCCGCTGGTCGTCCTCGCCGCGGCGGGTCTCGTCAGCGGGCGCGGGCGCGCACTGGTGGCGTTCTGTGGCTGGTGGGGGCTGTCGAGCGCCGCGGGGTACCCCTTCGTCGCGGACATCTTCGCGCCCTGGCTGGCCGTCCACGTCGTCGTCGCGCTGGCGGTACCGGCGGCCGTGGGCTTGGCGGCCGTCGGTCGACGCTTCCGACGGGCGCGCGCCGACCGCGAGCGGGCCGTGGCGGTCGCGCTGGCGACCCTGCTCCTCCTGGCCGGGCTGCAGGTCGCGGTCGTCACGGCCGAGACGAGCTATCGGGCGGGGCCACACGAGTTCAACCTCCTCGCGCAGGGCGCACAGCCGGGGTCGGACCTGAACGCGGCGATGGCCGAGGCCGTCGCGGCGACCGGGGGAACCAGCGGTCCGGACGTGCTCTACGTCGGGCGGCTGGCGGTCGCGGACGAGCGCGAGAACGACGCGCCGCCCGCGGCCGCGGCGTGGTACGACCGGCTTCCCCTGCCCTGGTACACGGAAGCGGCACGGTTAGATGTCGCGAGCGCGCCCGACCCGCGGACGGTCGGGCCCGACGCGCCGCCGGTCGTCGTCGCCGGGCCGAACCACGAGCGCGTCCTGCGTGACCGCCTCCCGGACCACCGTGTCCACGAGGAGTCGCTGCTCCTGCGAGCCGAGAACAGAACCCTCTCGGTGCTCGGCTTCGAACGGGAGTTCGAGGGGCGGACGGTCCTCGTTTTCGTCCGGAACCGGACGGGCTGACGACGCTCTCGCCCGTGCGCGACCGCGCCCGGCGCCGTCCCGGCAGAATACGAATTTCGAAACCGGACTACGAGCATCGCAATCTTTCGCCGGGTTTATTACGATGTGCGAACTCGAACCGGGTGATGACAGACGGAGCTACGGACGACGCGGCGGACGCGGGAGCGCCCGACGCGGCGTCGGAGGACAGGACGATTCTGCTCATCGGCAGCGGCCCTATCAAGATCGGGCAGGCCGCCGAGTTCGACTACTCGGGGGCACAGGCCTGCCGGGCACTCCAGGAGGAAGGGGCGCGAGTCGTCCTGGTGAACTCCAACCCGGCGACGATCATGACGGACCCGGAGATGGCCGACAAGGTGTACGTCGAGCCGATCAACACCGAGGCCATCGCCGAGATCATCCGGAAGGAACAGCCGGACGGGGTCATCGCCGGACTGGGCGGACAGACGGGGCTGAACGTCACCGCGGAACTGGCCGAGGAAGGCGTCCTCGAGGAGCACGACGTGGAGATCATGGGGACGCCGCTCGACACCATCTACGCGACGGAGGACCGCGACCAGTTCCGCCAGCGCATGGAGAAGATCGGCGAGCCGGTGCCCGAGTCGGTGACCATCGAGAGCATGGACGAGGTCGAAGACGCCGTCGAACAGGTCGGCGGCCTCCCCGTCATCATGCGCACCACGTACACGCTCGGCGGTGCCGGGTCGGGCGTCATCAGCGAGATGGACGAACTCAAAGAGGCCGTCCGACAGGGACTCAATCTCTCGCGTGACAACCGCGTGATGATCACGGAGTCCATCGACGGCTGGATCGAACTGGAGTACGAGGTGATGCGCGACGCCGACGACTCCTGTATCATCATCTGCAACATGGAGAACCTCGACCCGATGGGTATCCACACGGGCGAGTCCATGGTCGTCACGCCCTCGCAGGTCATCCCGGACGAGGGCCACCAGACCATGCGCGACACGGCGCTCAAGGTGATCCGCGAACTCGGCATCCAGGGCGGCTGTAACATCCAGTTCGCGTGGCACGACGACGGCTCTCCTGGCGGCGAGTACCGCGTCGTCGAGGTCAACCCCCGTGTCTCGCGCTCCTCCGCACTGGCCTCGAAGGCGACGGGCTACCCCATCGCCCGCGTCACCGCGAAGGTCGCGCTGGGCAAGCGCCTCCACGAGATCGAAAACGAGATCACGGGACAGACCACCGCGGCCTTCGAGCCGGCAATCGACTACGTGGTCACGAAGATTCCCCGGTGGCCCAAGGACAAGTTCCGCGACGTGGAGTTCGAGCTCGGGCCGGCGATGAAATCGACCGGGGAGGCCATGTCCATCGGCCGGACCTTCCAGGAGTCGCTGCTGAAGGCCCTGCGCTCGACCGAGTACGACCCCGCCGCCGACTGGGAAGACGTCGACGACGAGGAACTCACAGAGGACTACCTCGAACGCCCGACGCCGGACCGCCCCTACGCCGTCTTCGAGGCGTTCCGCCGTGGCTTCACCGTCGAGGAGATCAACGACCTGACCGAGATCCGCGAGTGGTACCTCGAACGCTTCCAGTGGATCGCCGACGCCGCCGAGGCCGCCCAGGACGGCGACTTCGAGATCGCCGGCGACGTGGGCTTCACCGACCAGGAGATCACCGCCATCGCCGGCGGGGAGTTCAACGACACCCACGCCTCCTGGCTGCCCGGGCGCGACGAGTCGAACACGGTCGACAGCGAGGAGGTGCAGGCGGACGGTGGCGCCGTCGGGGCCGGCGTGACCGTCAGCGAGGTCGAGGCCGAAACCACCGGCCGCGTGTTCAAACAGGTCGACACCTGTGCCGGCGAGTTCGCCGCCTCGACGCCGTACTACTACTCGTCGCGCGAACCGCAAAACTTCGGTGCGGCGGCGGCCGACGAGGTCCAGGTCGACACCGACGTCGAGAGCGTCGTCGTGGTCGGCGGGGGCCCCATCCGTATCGGGCAGGGCGTGGAGTTCGACTACTGTTCGGTCCACGCCGTCCGCGCGCTGGAGGAGGTGGGCATCGACGCCCACGTCGTCAACAACAACCCCGAGACGGTGTCGACGGACTACGACACCTCCGACGGCCTCTTTTTCGAGCCCATCACCGCCGAGGAAGTGGCGGACGTGATCGAGTCGACGAACGCCGACGGCGTGATGGTCCAGTTCGGTGGGCAAACGTCGGTCGACATCGGCGAACCGCTCGAAGACGAGATCGAGCGCCGCGGTCTCGACTGTGAGATTATGGGTACGTCCGTCGAGGCGATGGACCTCGCGGAGGACCGCGACCGCTTCAATCAACTGATGGACGACCTCGGTATCGAGCAGGCCGAGGGAGGGACAGCGACCTCCGAGCAGGAGGCCCTGGAGATCGCTCGCGACATCGGCTATCCCGTGCTGGTGCGCCCGAGCTACGTGCTCGGTGGCCGCGCGATGGACGTGGTCTACAACGACGACGACCTGAAGACCTACATCGAGGAGGCCGTCAGGGTCAGCCCGGACAAGCCGATCCTCATCGACGACTTCCTCGCGGACGCCGTCGAACTGGACGTCGACGCCGTGGCCGACGAGGACGAGGTACTCATCGGCGGCGTGATGGAACACGTCGAGACCGCGGGCGTCCACTCCGGGGACTCCGCGTGTATGATCCCGCCCCGCTCCCAGGATATCAAGGAGGTGATGCCGCGCATCCGCGAGGTCGCCGAGGACATCGCGGAGGCCCTCGAGACGGAGGGCCTGCTGAACGTCCAGTTGGCCGTTCGCGACGGCACCGTCTACGTGCTGGAGGCGAACCCTCGCTCCTCCCGTACGGTGCCGTTCATCGCGAAGACGACTGGCGTCCCGCTGGCGAAGATCGCCGCGAAGGTCATGGCCGGCGCGGACCTCGCGGACCTCGACGTACAGGAACACATCCCGGACCAGGTCAGCGTCAAGGAGGTCGTGTTGCCCTTCGACCGGCTGCCGGGCAGTGACCCCCGTCTCGGCCCCGAGATGAAGTCCACCGGCGAGGTCATGGGCACGGCCGGCTCCTTCGGGAAAGCGTACCAGAAGGCCCAGATGGCCGTCGGCAAGCCCATCCCCCTGGAGGGGACGGCCATCGTCGACCTCCCGGTCATCGGCTTCGAGGAGGACTTCGAGACGCTGAATCTGGAGGACGACTTCGAGGACGTCGAGGCGGCCAAACAGGCCGTCTCCGACGGCGATATCGACATCGTCCTTTCGCGCAACCGCGAGCTACTGGAGACCTGCGTCACGGAGACCACGACGTACTTCTCGACCCGCGAGAGCGCGGAGGCGGCGCTCGAAGCCATCGAGTCCGCCGACCAGCCGCTGAACGTCCAGGACATCGCCGCCCGTCCGAAGGACAACCGCGAGTGGGGCCGGTAGGCCGTCACGGTCGGGGGACGGCACTCGGTTTCGACCCGAAACCGGTCGATATTTACCCCTGTCGGGGGACGTGTTCGTATGGCTGGCCTGAGCCGGCAGTCCGACAGCATCGGTGACGTGGTCCAGCGGAACCTCGCGAGCGGCGCGCTCGTCGGTGCCGGCGCCTACGTCACCGGGTACGTCCTCACGTTCCTTTTGACCGTCGTCGACGGGGTCGAGACGTCCGGCAGTGTGTCGACCTGGAAGGCGGTCGGCTGGGTGTTCTACGCCGCTCACAACGCTCGGATCGAGGCGACGGCGTCGTCGGACCTCGGGTCGCGGTCCGAGACGGTCGACCTCTTCGAGCAGGGGGTCTCCGGACTGGGCAGTACCGTCCCACAGTTCGTCTACTTCCTCGTCCCGGTCGTCGTCTTGCTCGGTGCCGGCTACGTCGCCTACCAGCGGGCGGATACCAGCCGCCTGGAGACGCCGCAGGTGGCTGCCGTCGGGGCGACACTCGTCACCGGATACATCGTCCTCGGATTGCTCGGGGCGTTCCTCTTCGAGGCCTCCGGGGACATACTGGGAGCCGAACTGGCAGTCGGCCCGGAACTCGCGACCGCCGTCGTCATCGCGGGCCTGGTCTACCCCCTCGTACTCGGCGCGGTCGGCGCGGTGCTCGCGAACGCACAGGACGGCGGCGGGAAACAGGCGGGCGCGTTCTAACCGCTGGAACCGATTTCACACGCGTTTCGCCCGCCGAGCGGTCAGTGCCAGGAGCGGCGAAACTCACCCGCAGGCGCCGTGAGTGCCGAGTCCCCCGGCCCGAACTGCAAATACCGACACCGATGATCGAGATATCATATATTGTCCAAGCTAGAGGGGCGGAAAGTATTATAATAGGAGTTAAATGAGGTAGCAGTAAAACGTTCGTAAGTATAATATCCTACCAACCAAACAGTTGTAACATGAACCACCCGACGACTGTCGACGCGACGCGCCCCGGGGAGCGATGACGGACCCGGATATCGCCGACAGGGCATTCACGCTCGCGGAGATGGCGTCCGACGAATCAGTAACGATGTCCGTGCTGGCCGGGCGGGAGGGGAGGTTCTCGCGGGCCGAGCCGCTCAACGAGCCGCCGGTGACGTACCTCGCCGAGACGGAAGCGCCGGTCTACGTCCTGACCAACGGGAAACGGGGCGTCGGACGCGGTGTCAAGAGCAACACCGTCACGCCCGACGGGGAGTACAGAACCGTGGTACTCGTGACCGGGCGGCGGACGCTCTGTCTCGTCGGCCAGCGGGACGGCGACGAGACGATCGAGATTCCACACGAGTCGGTCGCAGAGATCCGGTACAGCACCGGGTTCCGCAAACACAGGCTCGTCCTCAGAACGCCGCGGAGCGCGTATCACTGCTGGGTTCACCGGAAGACCGACGCGGAGCTGCTCGAACGCACGACCGAGTTCGTCGCCGAGCGACAGACCGAGGACCCGGAAGCGATCGACGACGGTGACACTGCGAGCCGCGTGATGTACCGCGGTCGACCGGTCGAACGGAACACCGATTCGGACGGTGAGAACACGGCCGACGATCCCACGACCGAGGAGGGGAGCAACGACGCGTCCGGGACCGACGGCGGGACCGACGACACGGCCGGCGACGACGAGGAGTTCACGGTCACGTACCGGGGGCGGCCGGTCGACAGGGACTGAGCCGCGATCAGCATCACCACGCCTTCTCAGGTGCCTGGCGCGCTGTCGACGGTCAGCGCGCGGTCCGTCCCGGGAAAACGGTTAGTCCGTGGCCGCTAGGGGTAGTAGTATGCCACGTGAATCGTTCACGCTCGCGGCGGCACAGATCGAACCGGTCTATCACGACAAGGAGGGGACGCTGGACAAGACCTGCGAGTACGTCGAGCGGGCGGGCGACGCGGGCGCGGACCTCGTCGTCTTCCCCGAGACGTACTTCCCGGGCTACCCCTACTGGCGCGGGAGCGTCTCCATCCCGCGCTGGACCGACCTGATGGTCGACCTCCAGAAAAACAGCCTGCACGTCGACGACGAGGCCGTCGAAATCCTGGGCGAGGCCGTCGAAGAGGCCGGCGTCCACCTCGCGCTCGGGACCAACGAGGTGAGCGACCGCCGGGGCAGCGACACGCTCTACAACTCGATTTTCTACTTCGACCGGACCGGCGACCTCGTCGGCCGCCACCGGAAGCTGATGCCCACCCACGAGGAGCGGGCCATCTGGGGCCGTGGCGACCCATCCAGCCTGGCGACCTACGACACGGACATCGGGACGCTCGGCGGCCTGATCTGCTACGAGAACCACATGACGCTCTCGAAGGCCGCGCTGACGGCGATGGGCGAGGAGATCCACGCCGCCGTCTGGCCGGGCTTCTGGGAGCAGGACGGCCACCCCGGCGACAAGACCCGCGCGGAGTCGAGCGAGGCGATGGACACCTGCGACATCTACCCCGCGATGCGGGAGTACGCCTTCGAGACGCAGTCCTACGTCGCCGCCTGCTCGGCGTACATGAGCGACGACATCCCCGAGGAGTTCTCCCAGGAGGAACTCGGCTTCAACGTCGCCGCCGGCGGGAGCATGCTCATCAACCCCGCCGGCATCGTGAAGGCCGGCCCGCTCGTCGGCGAGGAGGGACTGCTCACCGCCGACTTCGAGCGCGACGAGCGCCGCGCCACGAAGGCCTACTTCGACGCGATGGGTCACTACACCCGGTGGGACGCCGTGAGTCTGGAAATCAGCGACGAGACGCTGGAGCCGGCGGTCCGACGGGGGGACGGCGCGAGCGCGGCGAAGACGAACGGGCGGCTCTCGGCGGCCCGCACGCAAGAAATCGCCGAGGCGCACGACGTGTCCCTCGAAGCCGTCGAAGAGATTGCGGAGGCGGTGCGTGGAGACTGAGCGGGGCGGACCCATTCGATTCGAGGACACTCCTCAGTGTGCGTGCCAACTGAACGCCAGCACCCGCACCGAGCAACGCGAGGCGCGGTTCTCCGAACCCTCGCTTCGCTCGGGTTCAGCCTTTTTCGCCCACGTTCACGAGAGCGCAGCTCTCGTGCAGCCCACCAGAAATCTCCGATTTCTGGGGACGTTTTCGCCGCGAGTGATTGCGGCGAAGCCGCAACCCGAGCGGGAAAAAGGTGGTCTGTACTGTACGAGTCAGACGATTCCGATCCTCGGCCTGCGACGTGGTGCATACATGCGTTCCGTCTTGCACGAGACAGTCAGATAGTACTCTGACCTGCTGATTCAGCAACTGTTGGATATAGAGGGTGATTCCTTCCCTAGCATCGATTAAAGATGTGCGGGCTGCTACAAGTGAACCTCCGATGGAATGGGCACCAGCGGTCGCCCCGTCCGCTCGGGCGCTGCGGCGTTCGAGCGGGGCGTTTTATAATTACTCCTCAGCGTGAATATCCGAAATACACGCAAATTATATTTCGTTTCCAAGTGTCTTCCCTCTGTCATGCGATTGGCATCTGTCGTCTTCGACGGCGGGTCTCCTGTGGACGAACAGGAGGCACGGGCACTGGCGGTTCACGAGGTGATCGGGGACCACCTTTCCGATCACCTCGACAAGCAGTGGACGAACATCAAACGGGCGGGCGCAGTCGGTGCTGGCGCCGCCGTACTGGGCATAGGACTGCTGGCGACGAACAGTCCGGGGCTCGGAGCCGGTCTCCTCGTCCTCGGGGTCGCCATCGCCGGCGGGGGCGTCGCCTACAGCCGGCGCCAGGAACCGGACGTGTCCGTGCAATCGGTCGAGAAGGGCTACTGGACGGGCTACATGATTCCGGACCGGAACGGCACGGTGGTGTTCGACGCGACAGACACGATCGAGCGCCGGCAGTTTACCCTCGAGTTGCTGGAGGACCCCGAGCAGGCAGCGGCGGTTCAACGCGAACTCGAATCGATCCGGGAGTTCCCGGTCGTCCTCGAACGGGAGGGGGACGTCGAGGAATCGTTCGTCGACTCGCTCTCGGACCTCGAGTCGGCACTCGACGACGCTGCTACTCACGAGATCGACGCACCGGTGATCGAGGGTGACGATCCGGCGATGGAGACGCTCTCACGCCTCGTCCCGGAGGCGAGGGCCGACCCCATCGACGCTGGTGGCGTCTCAGTGTCGATGAACGACGCTCACGAGCAGGTCGACGCCTTCGACGAGTTCGAGGAGATGGCCGACGAGGACCACGGCGAGTCGGTCCTGCTGAACGTGAGCGAGCAGAGCCGCGAACTCGCCAGCGAGCTCTCGGGACTGCAGGAGACCGCGATCGGCCTCCTCAACGACCACATCGGAACAGTCGGGGACACCTTCGGGCAGGTGTCGTATCACTTCTACTGCCCCGACTGCATCGACGACGACATCGAGTCCCGGCTCGAGGTCCGGGGCTCGGACAGCCAGTGGTACTGTGAGACCTGCCGGTCGAACTTCGAGCCCGGCAACGGCGTCCCGCGCCACCGGATCCGCGACGACATCGTCCTCGAGATGACCGAACAGCTCTGGATCGAGAAAGACGACCAGCGCCGGGAGATCTACGAGTCCATCGAGGACCAGAAGGCCGAACTCGAGGAACGCGAGTTCGAACAGCGCCGCGAGGAGATTCGGACGGCAGAAGAGCGGATCAAGGACGTCCGCGCCCGCATCCGCGACCTCCAGACGGAGGCCAAGGCCAAGGAGGGGATCGTCGACCGGATCGGCGAGTTGATGGTCGAGTACGAGCGGCTCAACGAGCGCAAAAAAGAGCAGTTCCGCGACAACGTGACCGAGGCCTTCGAGGAGATCGACGAGGAGACCGAAGAGATCCTCGAAGAGACCAGAGACATCGTGCAGGACCGCATCGACGAGGCCGAAAAAGAAGCGAAGGAGAAAGCGGAGACGATGCGTGAGGAGGAACGGCAGTTCCAGCGTGAGTTGATCGCGTATCAGGAGCAGCGCGCGGACGAACGCGCCGAGTTCGAACAGGACCGCGCGGACGAACGCGCCGAGTTCGAACAGGAACAGGCGGCCCACAGAGCACAGGTCAGTGACGCGCGCCAGGCAAAACGGGACAAGGGCGTCATCCAGACGATCGAGGCGACGAATCAGCACAAACCCGACCGGAGGGGGAAGTAACCGATGACGGGCAACGACGATCTCCATCCGATCCTCAGCAAGATCCACGAGACGATCGGCGACCTGCTGGTGACCGTCGAGGAGGTGAAAGGCGAGGTCCGAAAGGTCCACACCGCGGTCACGGAGGCGGCGGACTCGATCAGGGACGCGATCCACGAGAACATCCAGGCCCAGGCGGAGCTGAAGATGATGGAACACGTCGTCGAGGTGCAGTCGATCGTCCCGCAGCTCGAGGCCGAAAACGAACGCATCGAGATCGAAGAGTCGGAACTCGACGAGAGCCTCGACCGGATCGCGGAGCGCTACGAGCGGAAACACGAGGAACTCGACGAGAAGGCGGCCAGTCGCATCCGCGACCTCGGATCGCACATCTTCGAGGTCGACGAGCGGGAGTTCGAGGACGGTATCGAGTCGCCGTTCGTCGAGCACGTCACGTCGGCCTGGGCCTCCCTCCAGGCCCACAACGCCGCCGTCGAGGAAGACCGGCGCGAGCAGGTCGAATCGCGGACCGGCGACGTCGTCACCGACATTCACGACTTCGTCCAGCGACAGGAGCAACTGGTCGACCGGATCGAGAACGTCCGTGCAGACGTCGGCGACGGGACCGGCGACCCCGGTCGCGTCCAGTTGCCCTACTACGCCGTGACCGTCGAGCGCGGCGGGGCGACCGAGACCCACGTCATCGGGCCGTCGATCGTCGAGGCGGACGACGACGGGAATGCCGGTCTTCGGACGCTCCCCGGCATGGACGAATTGATCTCGCGGACGGAGCTCAACCGGGCCCAGAGCCAGACGATGACGGGCGGATCGGTCCGGCAGGCGCTCGCCACCCGGAACGTCACCGACGACCGGCCGCTGGTCTCCTACGGGAGCGCCGTCGAGGGCGCGATCCCGGGCCAGATCGACGTGGCCGTCGAGGGGGGTGACTGACCGTGGCCTCGATCGAGAAGACACGCGCCGTCGTCGAGCAGGACGAGACATACGACGGCAAAATCACCCCGACGGTGAAGGCCGAACTCGGTCGGCCGGTCAAGATCAAGGCCGGTGCGACGGTCCAGGGGAGCGTCTACGGTGAGACCGTCGAAGTGCAGAGCGGCACCGTCGACGGGTCGGTCATGGCCTCCGAGGGTGCCGAGTTCGAGGACGCCACGGTCCACGGCGAGGTCGGTTCCGACGGGAAGATCCTCGCCGATGGCGCGACCGTCTACGGGACTGTGACCGGCCAGCGGGTCCGCCTGACCGACTCCGTCGTCTACGGGAACGTCGTCGGCACCGACGTGATCCTCGAGGACTGTATCGTGATCGGCCTCGTCACCGCCGAGCGGAAGTTCGTCGCGGAGAACACGCTCTGTTACACGTTCAAGTCGTACGGCGAGACGAAGCTGGCGCAGCTGTCGATCGTGCTCCCGCAGGCGGCCGTCGAGGGCGAGATCCAGTTCGCGACGCCCGTCGTCGTCACTGGTCTGGGCGAGCTCGACACCGGTGAGGCTGCACTCCCGCAGATGGACGAGGGCGACATCGTCGAGGTCGAGGGGTCGACGTACCTCTCGCTTTCGCCGCGGATACTCAACCTCGAAGCGGTGACGGACCGTCTCGAGGAACTCGAAGACATCCTCGACGACGTCGTCGGTGCGACATCGAGCGAGGACATGCCACCGGCGACGGAGATCCTCGAAA
This sequence comes from Halorientalis marina, assembly GCF_023028345.1. GTDB lineage: Archaea > Halobacteriota > Halobacteria > Halobacteriales > Haloarculaceae > Halorientalis > Halorientalis marina. The sequence goes on from NZ_CP095487.1 coordinate 3,126,477, forward strand.
CGCTCGGCGTCGACGAGTCACAGTACCCCGACATCTAGACCGATGCGAACGGAGACACCACACCCCGAAACGGACGCGTCGAACCGGGGAATAGCGCCGACGCCGCGTCGGTCGACCAACGCCAGCGATACGGGAGGTGACCGGCCGTGTTCTTCCTCGCGCTGAAGCTCCTCAAGAAACTCGTGATGGGCACGGTCTGGCTGGTCAAACTCCCGATCAGGATCACGATGAAACTCGCCGGGTTCGCCAACAGCGACGAGGAGTCTCGCTCGGCGACGCCCTCACGCGCGAACACGAACGCGGGGACGACGGCGGGGGCGACAGGAAAGCGACCGGACACTGAAACGCAGTCGGCGACCAGCGCGGAGACGACGGACCGCCAGCAGGCGACCGCCCCAGCGGGCGGAGCGGCGGCCGCGACGGCCTCGGCAGGATCGCTATCGAAATACCGGCGATTCAGGCAGTCACTCCTCGCGTTCGCGGGCCTCTACGCGCTCACGGTTCTCTGGCTGCTCGTCGACACGAACCTACTGGCGTACGGTTTCGGCGGGCAGTTCGTGATCGGCGGCCTGACCAACGGCGTCGTCCCCGTTGGACTGTGGTACTGGACGCGGACGCGCTCGAAAGTCGCGTGGGGCGTCACGATGGGGTACGCCGCGATCATGCTCCTCCTGTCGCTGGCGACCACGACGGCGTTCACCGTCGCCGTCCCGAACAGCTCCGTCTTCGACGTCCAGCCGATCCTCGCGCTCCTGCAGCTCGCCAGTCTGGCCGTCCTCGGCGCAGCACTGTTCTTCGGCGCGACCGGGCGTACCGCCGTCGGCCAGCCCGGTGCGGTGGCTCCGGAACCGACGGAAAGCGGTGGCGGAACGCGGGAATCGGCGGGCGCTGACACCACCGCGTCGTCGGCGTCCCCCGCTGCCGCGGAGCAGTCACCGCAGGCGTCGAGTTCGAGGACGGCCGCCGGCGAAGCCAGTCGGGACCGGCCGGGCGACGATCCGACGCCATCCGCGGCGTCGACGGCGGCCGACACGCCGAGTACTGCGACCGCGGCCCCGGCAACTGAGAACGGCCCGGCCGAGAACAGCGACCCGAGTCCGTCGGACCAGGCCGAGTCTGGGGGCGCGACCACGGACGCGACCACGACCACCGGGGAAGCAACAGTCGCGTCGGACGACGAAGGCACTGGGGACGACGAGACAGCCGCGGATGGAGTATCCGACGAGATCGACCCCCTCCTCGATAGCCTCCGGGCGGAGCCGCCCGATCCGGAGACGGTCCGGGAACTGGGCGAAGCGGTCCCGTCAGACAGCCCGCCCGAGGCCGTCGTCAAGACGCTCGCGGCCTGTTCGCGGGCCGACGATCCGGCGGTTCGCGTCGCCGTCTGCGAGGTCTGTGCCGATCTCGAGGACCCCGAGGCGGAGTCTGTCCTCGAACGGCTCCGCATCGACACGAACGACCGCGTCGCCACGACCGCGATGAACGCTCTCTGAAGGCGGCTGATTGGGAGTTCGGTCGCGACGTTCCGGAGTTCCGACGGACGGTGATTTTCCACCTCGGTCAAGTCGAGAAGGGTGGCGACGAAACCGACGCGGTTCAGGATGAGGCAACGAGCGGTCCCGGGAAGATAACCGGGTGGCAGCGGTACCGGGGGGACAAAACAGTGGCCGTCTTGGAGACGCTGACGGAGTCGTTCGAAATTTACTTTATCGGTTAGTGCGGTCGCGTCGCCGTCGGCTGCACGCAGTCAGGCCTCCGACGCCGCGTTCGTCGCGGACTCGCTGGCGGTCTCGACGGGGCGGAGAAAGAGGAGGAGAACGCCCGCGAGCATCACCGCGCCAGCACCGAGCAGGAACGACTCCGACCAGCCGAGTGAGACCACCAGTGCGCTGGCGACCGTCCCGCCGAACACCCCGCCGAACAGTTTCCCGGTGTACAGTGCGGCGTAGTTCTCGGAGGAGTACCGTTTCCCGTAGAACTCACCGACCATCGCCGGGAAGACGGAAAACGGCGGGCTCCGGAACAGCGCCGCGGCGGCGATCAGGCCGAGGAAGCCGAGTGGGTGGCCGCGCTGGCCGAGAAACACGGCCCCCGCCAGCGCCAGGCCACAGCAGAGCAGGGAGCCGGCGGTGGTTCGGCGCCGACCCAGCCGATCCGAGAGGCTTCCCCCGAGCAGGACCCCGCCGGCGTCGGCGAGGGCGACGACGGAGGCACTCGCCGTCGCGATCGATTCGGGGAAGGAGAGCACGCCAGCGAAGGAGACGATCTTGCCGATGAGCATCAGGCCGACGCCGTTGACCAGCACGAACACGAGATAGAGCAGCCAGAACTGCCACGTACGGATGGCCTGGCGCCAGCCCCAGGCCCGGTCGGTCGCGGTGTCCGTCGTGGGATCGTCAGTATCGGCCCTCTCCGGGTCACGGAGCACGACTGCGGCCAGCAGCGACGCCAGCCCGGCCAGCACCGCGAGGACGAGCAGCGTCGCCTGGAAGCCCGTTTCGATCTGTCCCCGGATCACGGGAATCGCGGCGAAACTGAGGCCGCTGTAGGCCATCGTGACGATCCCGGAGGCCAGGCCACGGCGCGCGCTGAACCACTTGACGGCCGTGTTCACGGCGACCGTGTACGTGCTGCTGACGCCGACGCCACCGAGGATGTAGGCGGCGTACACGACGGGCAGCGAGTCGGCGACCGCGACGAGTCCGAACCCACCGGCCATGCACGCGGCCCCGACCAGAAGCGGGAGTCGGGGGCCGTACCGGTCCCGGACCCACCCGGCGGGGAACTGGCCGAGCGTCTGGAAGACGACGAACAGCGTGAACACCGTCCCCAGCGCGGGCTCGGCGACGCCCAGTCGCGCGCCGACCGGGAGGCGGATCGAGGACCAGCCGAACTGATAGATGCCGGCCGTCCCCATCGCGAGGGCGGCAGCGGCGACGAATCCCCAGCCTGACAGCGGGAGTTCCGAACGATCCATGCGATTGCTACCGGAGGCTCCCGGCCCGGCCACTCAAACGTTGCCACTACCGCCCGGAATCGGTCACGGCCGATGGCGAGGGATACCGAACCACGCACAGCAGGGACACCGACCCTCGGGCAGGCCCGGTCTCGATTTCTCGAACGCGACCCCGTCTCGGCGGGAAGTCGGGCCCGCTCAGTCGGTGACGCGATCTTTCAGCGTTACCTTGTCGATCTTCTGGGTCGCCGTCCGGGGGAACTCCTCGACGAAGTCGACGCGGCGAGGGCGCTTGTACCCGGCGAGAGCCGCGTTCTCGCGCCACCACTCTTCGACGCCGTCGGCAGTGAGATCGGGATCCGCAGAGACGATGGCAGCGGTGACGGTCTCACCCAGGCGCTCGTGGTCGGTACCGAAGACGGCGACGGCCTCGATGTCGGGGTGGTCCTGGAGCGCGTTCTCGACCTCGCTGGGGGCGACGTTCTCGCCGCCGGAGAGGATCATGTCGTCGACGCGGTCGACGTAGTACAGCAGGCCGTCCTCGTCCTCGCGGAACACGTCGTCGGTGTGCAGCCAGCCGTCGGTGAAGTAGTCGGCGTTCAGTGACTGGTCCCAGTAGCCCGGCGTGATGATGTCGCCACGCAACAGTAGTTCCCCCTCCTCGCCCGTCGCTACGTCGACGAGATCGTCGGCCGTCACGTCGACGATGCGGTAGTCGACGGCGTGGACCGGCCGCCCCGACAGTCCGGGCCGGCGTTCGGTGTCGGCGTCGTAGGTGACGCTCAGCCCCGTGTTCTCGGTCTGCCCGTAGTAGTTGCGCAGGCTGTCGACGCCGAACGTCTCCTCGAAGGCCGACAGCGTGTCCTCGGTGGCAGGTGAGCCGCCGTAGACGACGGTCTCCAGCGACGAGGTGTCTCGTTCGACGGCTGCCTCGGTGTTCAGCGCGTCCAGCATCATCGTCGGGATGAGCCCGGAGAAGGTGCCGTTGTGTTCCTCGACGAGGCGGGCCCACAGCGCTGCATCCCACTGCCCGGGGACGACGAGTTTCGCCCCCTCGAGCATCGCGGGCAGTGCGCCGCCGTAGAGGCCGCCGACGTGAAACAGCGGGACGGCCGAGACGGTGACGTCCTCGTCACTGATATCGAAGTGAGTGACGTTGACGTCCAGCTGTGCGTCGACGTTCCGATGCGTCTGGACGACGCCTTTCGGGTGGCCGGTCGTCCCCGAGGTGTACATCACGACTGCCGGATCGTCGTCGAGCCGCCGGGCGATCCCGGGCGCTTCCTCTGCGGCTGGTAACTCCTCGGCGACGAACGCCCCCGCCTGGTCGACGAGGAGGGTCGTCTCGTCGTCGAGGCCGTCGATCCGCTCGCGGAGATCGGCGACGTTGTTCTGGAAGACGTCCGACCCGAGCAGGGCCGCCGGCTCCAGGTCCGACAGGGTGTATTCGAGTTCTTCGAGGCCGAACCGCGTGTTGATCGGGCTGGCGATAGCGCCCGCGTGCCAGATGCCGAGGACGACCGGCACGTACGAGGGGGTGTCGGGCAGGTAGACCGCGACGCAGTCGCCCGTGCCGAGACCGCGCTCGTCGAGCCACGCCGCGACCTGGCGAGTCTGGCGTAACAGGTCCGCGTACGTTTCGGTCCGCTCGTCTCCCCCGACGATGGCCGTCTCCTCGCCCATCTGTTCCATCCGGTGTCCGAATCTAACTGTGACGTTCATCGTCCAATATACGTGACACCATGTGACACATAAACGTTCGTGGTGGCCGGCAACGGGTGCGTACCGACGGCTACCGTCGGTTTCCGCCGGCAGAATCCGTCCGGGAGCGACCACCCGTCCGGCTGGTCAGTGGCTGACCACAGCGATAGATTCAAGCCCGGGCCCGCTGCCCCACGTGTATGAGTGACACGGTGCGATACGAGCGCGACGGACGGATCGCGACGCTGACGCTGGACCGGCCCGAGCGGTACAACGCCATCGACGGCGAGATGCCCGGCGACCTGCGCGAGGCCGTCGAACGGGCCGACGCGGACGACGACGTGCACGTCATCGTCCTCACGGGGGCGGGTGACGCCTTCTGTTCGGGCTACGACCTCGAGAGATACGCGGAGGCGCCACGGCCCACCGAGGGCAGTCAGGAGATGCCCTGGGACCCGATGCAGGACTATCGGTTGATGAAGTCGAACACGGAGGACTTCATGAGCCTCTGGCACAGCTACACGCCCGTCGTTTGCAAGGTGAACGGGCCGGCTGTCGCAGGGGGAAGCGACATCGCGTTGTGTGCCGACCTGATCGTCGTGGACGAGGACGCCCCCATCGGCTACCCGCCGGCGCGGGTCTGGGGCTGTCCGACGACGATGATGTGGGTCTACCGGCTCGGCCCTGCAGGGGCGAAACGGATGCTGTTCACCGGCGATCTCGTCGACGGCAGCGAGGCCGCCGAGATGGGGCTGGTCTGGGAGGCCGTCCCCGGCGAGCGACTGGACGACCGGGTCGACGAACTCGCCCAGCGCATCGCCGGCGTCCCACGCAACCAGTTGATGATGCAGAAACTCGCCGTCAACCAGGCCTACGAGAACATGGGGCTCGAATCGACCCAGATGTTCGCGACCGTCTTCGACGGCATGGCCCGCCACACGCCCGAAGGCGTCGCGTTCAAGGAGCGGTGCGAGGAGGTCGGGTTCAAGCAGGCCGTCGCCGAGCGGGACCGCGGCGAACTGTTCGACTGACGCGGTCGGGACCAGCGACACGACCGCCGGAGAGTCGGGCCACGGACCCCGACGTGGACGCCCATAGCTTTACCAGCGCCCCTCCCGCTGTTGGGGGCATGGCCGACGAGTTCGTCTGGGAGCCGAGCGAATACCACGAGACCGAGAGTAACCTCGCACAGTTCATCGACGAGTACGACTACGACGGCGCCGACGACCTGATTCCGGAGACCGAGGCCGATCTCGCGCGGTTCTGGGGCGCGGCGGCCGAGGACACGGGCGTCGTCTGGCGCGAGGACTACGACGCGGTGGTCGACACGAGCGACGGCGTCGAGTTCGCGGACTGGTACACTGGCGGGCGGCTCAACGCCGTCGAGACGATCCTGGACCAGTGGGTCGAGCGGACACCGGACAGAGCGGTCTACGTCTGGGAAGACGAGAACGGACGCGAGGCGACGGTCACCTACGCCGACCTCGCGGCCCGCACGAACCGGCTGGCAAACGCCATGCGTGACCACGGGGTCGAGCGTGGCGACGTGGTCGGCGTCACGTTCCCGATGCACCCCGACGGGTTCGCGGCCTGTCTCGCCGCCCTGCGGATCGGCGCGGCGTTCACGATGGTCTTCCCGGGCTACGGCGCCGACGCGATGGGCCTCCGCCTGGACGACGCCGGCGCGGAACTCGTGGTCGCGGCCGACGGCTACGTCCGCGGCGGCGAGACGGTCGACCTCCTCGCCAAACTCGACGACGCGGTCGCCGGCGCCGAATCGGTCACCGACATCGTCGTCCGGGACCACGTCGGGCTCGACACGCCCGTCTCTGACGCGACGACCCACGACTGGGCGGGGTTCGTCGACGGCTACGGCACGGACGCGGAGACGGCCGTGATGGATTCGGGCGACCCCTCCTTCCTCGCCTACAGTTCGGGGACGACCGGCGCGCCGAAGGGGACCATCCACACCCACGCCTCGCTGCTGGTGATGGGGAACAAGGAGGTGCGCTACCACTTCAACCTCGACGAGGGCGACACGCTCGCGTGGGTCACCGACTTCGGCTGGATCATCGTCCCGGTCTGGATGCTCGCCGGCGCGCCGGCCCTGGGCGCGACGACGCTTCTCCTGGAGGGCGCACCCGACCACCCCAGCGGCGACCGCGTCTGGCGGGCCATCGAAGAACACGAGGTCACCGCGTTCGGCATCTCGCCGAGCGGTGCCCGCGGACTGCGCCAGTCGAACGAGACGCCAAGCGAGGACTACGACCTCAGTAGTCTCAGAGCCATCGGCTCGACGGGCGAGCCGTGGGACGAGGACGGCTGGCAGTGGTTCTTCGAGGAAGTCGGCGGCGGCGAGGTGCCGGTCATCAACGCCTCGGGCGGGACGGAGCTGGCCGGCGCCATCCTCGTGCCGACGCCCCTGACGCCGCTGAAGCCGGCGACGCTGGCCGGGCCGGCGCCGGGCGTCGCGGCGAACATCTACGACGAAAACGGCGAGCCGGCCAACGAGGGGTATCTCGTCATCGAACAGCCCATCCCGGGGATGACCAACAGCCTGACCGCGGGCGACGAGCGCTACCTCGACGAGTACTGGCGGGAGTTCGAGGGCGTCTGGAACCAGAACGACTGGGCCGAGCGCGACGCCGACGGCTGCTGGTACATCACCGGCCGGGCCGACGACACCATGAACGTCGCCGGGCGCCGGGTGACCGCACCCGAAATCGAGGAGGTCATCGCGGGCCACCCGGCGGTCGAGGAGGCGTCGGTCGTCCCGGTCCCCCACGACGTGAAAGGCGAGGTGCCGGTCGCGTTCGTCACGCGCCTCGACGGCGGCGATGGCGGCGGAGGCGGGGAGGGCGGCGAGAGCGACGACGAACTGGCAGAGAGCGTCCGCGAGCGCGTCGCGACGGACCTCGGAGCGCCGTACCGCCCGGCAGCGGTCCACGTCGTCCCCGCGCTCCCGCGGACCCAGACCGGGAAGATTCCGCGCGGCGTCATCGAGGCCGTCTATCGCGGCCAGCCCGCCGGGAACGTCTCGACGCTCAGCGACGCCCACGCGCTGGAGGAGTTCCCGCAGCGAGAAAAGTAGGGTGCCGAGAGCGCGGCGCCGGTCCCGGAGCCCGTGTGATTAGACGGACGGCGCCCCGGTACCCGACCCGGACGTTTCACAACGGGCGCGCTTGACTGCGATGTAGGACTCGACCAGCGTCTCGCCGAGTGCCGCGGTCAGTACCTCGTCCGCCGCCAGCGCGTCGAGGGCCGCGTCGAGCGACTCGGGAAGCCGCTCGATCCCGCGAGCACGCAGTTCCGACTCGCCGAGGGTCGCCGGGTCGACGTCGAGCGGCCTCCCCGGATCGATTTCGCCGTCGATTCCGTCCATTCCGGCAGCGAGGATGCCCACAACGGCGAGATACGGATTCGCCGTGTGATCGGACGGTTTGAATTCGACGCGAGTCGACGCCTCGCGCCGGCCCCGGTCGGCGGACGGGACGCGAACGACGGCCTCCCGGTTGTCGGCACCCCAGCACGTGTACGCCGACGCCCAGGAACTGGGCTGGAGGCGACGGTACGAGGCGGGACTGGCGGCCGTCAGCGCGACCAGGCCGGGGGCGTGTTCGAGCAGTCCGCCGACGAAGTATCGGCCCGTTTCGCTGAGACCGTACGGCGAGTCCCGCTCGGCGTCGAAAAAGACGTTGCGACCGTCGGCCCACAGCGAGAGGTGGACGTGACAGCCGTTGCCGGCGGCGTCGGGCAGCGGTTTCGGAGCGAACGACGCGTCGAGACCGTGAGCGCGCGCGACCGCCTGGACCGTCCGGCGGAGAAAGAGGTGGTCGTCGACCGCTGCGAGTCCGGCGGCGTGGTCCTGGACGAACTCCTGCTGTCCCGGTCCCAGTTCCGGGTGGTACGCGCCGACGGGGATACCCTGGTCGTCGAGCGCCTCGAGCGTCGCCAGGATTACGTCGTCGACGGTCTGCATCCCCTCGGCAGCGTAGCACGGGCTGTCGTCGACGGGCCGCGGACCCGCGTCGGTCCCGTCGTCGACCAGCAAGTAGAACTCGCTCTCGAACCCGAGCCGGGCCGTGAGTCCCCGTTTCGCGAGTGAATCGGAATACTCCCCGAGGGTCGACCGCGGGTCCGCCACCCACGGCTCCCCGTCCAGTGTGGAGAGGTCACAGAGCATGGCCGCCGTGCGGTCGGCGTACGGGAGCGGCCGGAACGTGGTCGAATCGGGGCGGAGGCGGACCTCGCCCGTCGCACCGAACTCGCCCGTCGGCGCGACGACGTCGGTCGCGGTCAGCGACTGCACGACTGTCGCGAGGTTCTCGCCGTGTTCGAAGCTGTGAGCGATCCGGTTGCCATCGACCACGTGTCCCCTGACGACGCCGTCGTTGCCGACGTACAGCAACCGGACGAGTCGGATATCGTCCGACTCGCACCGCGAGACGACATCACTCTGGGATGGCATACCACGGCAGACGATAGCCTGCTAAAAGAAGATTCCCCACCGGTCACTCGTCGTCGAGGAGGTCTGCCGCGCCCGACGCGGACGCGAGGGACTCGCCCGCTGCGAGACGGTCCAGTACCTCGCGTTCCCTGTCGGCCTCCTCGGCCTGGATCGAGACCGCTCGTTCGATGTCGTCGGGGTCGAGAAAGAGCAGCCCGTCCGCGTTCCCGACGACGACGTCGCCGGGCCGAACGCTCGTGCGGCCGATCTGGATGGGGACGTTGATATCGCCGGCGGTCCCGTGCAGGCGGGTCGTCCGTGCCGACCGTCCCCGGGCGTAGACCGGGAACCCCAGCCGCTCGATGGCGGCCGAGTCCGTGATGCTCCCGTCGACGATGGTCCCGGCTACTCCGCGTTCGAGCGCCGCACGCGTCGTCACCTCGCCCCACGGCGCGTTCTCGCCGTGACCCTGCTGGTCGATCGCGATGACGTCCCCCGGCTGGGCCAGTTCGATCGCCTTGTGGACCATCGTCGAATCCTCGGGGGGGATGCGCACCGTGAGGACGGACCCGATCAGTTCGACCGGCCGCTCGCCTCCGAGGTACTCGATGTCCGCAGTCGGGAAGCGAAAGGAGAGTCGATGCCCCAGGTCGTTCGGGGAGACGCCGCTGAGTTCGTCCAGTCGGTCGGCCGCCGGGCGGTCGAAGTCGTTGATCTCCATGCCCGAAGTGAATGGAATGAGACACTATACCACTGGCGGTGGCCGACACTCGCCGTCGAGGCCCCAGGCGTCCCGAGTTGACCACAAGAAGTGCTACCACGCTACAAATATAAGTGGCTCCGAGCGGAGAACGAGTAGTAATGGACGATCAGGCGGAGTTAGAAACATATCTACACGAGATGGGACTCTCCGCGTACGAGACCAAGGCGTATCTGGCAGTATTGCAGCAGGGAATCCTGACGGCGAGTGCGGCGACGGAGTCGACCGACATCCCGCAGTCGCGCATCTACGACGTGTTCGACTCCCTGGAACGGAAGGGGTTCGTCAAGGTCCAGCAGGGCAGGCCGAAGAAGTACGGGGCGATCGAGCCGGAGACGGCAGTCACGCAGTATTGCGAGTACAAGCGCGACGAGTTCGAGGCGGAGCTGTCGAAGACGCGGTCCGTCGGCGAGGCGCTCGTCGAGGAGTTCGAACCGCGACAGCAGGGGACGAACGGCCACGACGACATCGACATCTTCTGGTCGTACGCGGGGAAGAACCGCCTCCTGATCCACTTCGGCAACCTCTGTCGGGAGGCCGAGTCGGAGATTCTGATGCTGACGGCGGCGTACAGCTTCGAGCGTGTCGTCGCCGCACACAAGGAGGTGCTCGCGGAGCGCGCCGCCGACGGCGTCGATATCAGGGTGCTCGTGTCCGACGCCGACGCGATCGACCCCGAGGTGTGGGAGACCGCGCGGGAGTGGAGTACGGTCAGGCCGGTCTCGGGTATCGCGGGCCGGGTCTACCTGATCGACGGGTCGAAGGTCGTCGTCGCGTTCCGCAACGACGCGGACACCCAGTACGTCGGCGTCGTCATCAACAGCACCAACCTCTACGAGACGCTCGCCGAGTTCTTCGCCCTCACGTGGGAGCACCACGCCGGGGAGCCGGTTCCCGAACGGACGTGAGGCCGGGTCCGCCGACTCGCCCGTCGTCCCGATTCACCTAATTTGAGGCGGAGGCCCCGCCCTCAAGGAGTCGTCCGAGAATCGAAGATTCTCGTGATCCCGAAAATCGAAGATTTCTGGCGGGCGAACGAGACGCTCCGCGTCTCGTCAACGTCGGCAAAACGCAGACGTCGGAGGCGCACCCGTAAGTGTGCGCTTAAATCGCGGGACGCTGAACGTGAGTGGAGAGTACGATCTTTCCGCCGCTGATGCGGCGTAGAACGGGAGTCCACGCGAAAGCCCCACCCTCGGCGAGCGAGCGGGGCGGTTGCCCCCGAGCGAAGTGGGGTGAGGTCACTTACCACTGTCGAGTGGTCCTATATTTTCTATAGCCGAGACCGACTCGTCCTTCGCGTACCGTGGTAACAATGGGCAGTATTGGGCCGGGGCAGTGGAGCGGTGACGGGCGGAGCGGTGTACCCGACGGAGACGCGCCCCGGGCACACCCACGGGACGTTCGGTATCGTCACGAACAGTGACACCCACAGACAATGACAGACGATGACCTACCCCTTCCGATCGACAGTATCGAGCGGCGAAAATTCATGGCGTCCCTCGGCGGCGGGCTCGTCGGTGCCGGCGCGATGGCCGGTGCCGGTGGCTCGGTCGCGGCCGAGACGACGGCACAGGAGGACGACCAGGAGGACACGCCCGAGCCCAGTGACCGGATCACCGGCGCACGCCGGATCGGGCCGCGCGACGTCGACAAGCGCAACTACCACATGCTGTGGGCCTACCGGAAACGACAGGCCGTCGAGACGCTCCTCCTGGAGCCGGAGGTCCACGACACGGCGAGCGACTGGCTCGCGGCGTTCGAGGCCTACGACCCGCTGACGAACGACCTCGACGCCATCAGCATCCAGGGGACGACCGACATGACGGTCGAAGCCTCGCGCGGTTCACAGACGTTCGACGTGTCGGAGGTGTCCCCGGGCGAGATCACCGCCGAACAGACGACGTTCAACGTCACCGCCGTCGACCGACAGGTCGGATACGGGCTGATCGACCGGGTGACGGACGAACTCGTCGGGGTCCACCTCACGTCCCCGATGGACGTCGAGTGGGAGCGTGGCTTCACCAACGAGCTCCAGCGGCGTCGCCACGAGTTCACGCTCAACCAGGACGAGGTCTGGCAACACCTCGAAGGGCGGCAGTGGTACCCCTTCGTGAAGGTCGCGGAGATCATCACGGGCTACGACGACTACCCACACGGCGACGTCACGCCGATCGCGTACTTCTTCATCAACGACGACGGCGGCCTCTCCCTGCTGAGTACGTTCGTCGACGTGTCCGGCAGTAGTTTCGATCTGCTCGACGTGACTCGCGTCGACGAGTTCGTCCGCATGTCGCCCATGGAGATCGCCTCGCGGATGGACCCGACGGGCGAGTCACAACTCGGCGACCTCCCCGTGCCGCCGATGGACAAACGGCCACAGATCACCGGCCCGCAGGGGTTCCACAACATCGACGTGCCCCCGCAGTCGATCGGGCAGTCGAACTGGGACGTGCGGTGGGACCCGCCGGTGACCGAGGGGATCGTCGTCGACGCCGACTACGACGGCGAGAAGGTGTTCAGGGAACTGGCCGCGGTGGCGACCCCGACCGGGTACGACCTGCCAGAGCGGAACGGTCGCAACACCCGAGAGTGGTTCTTCCCCGACGACGACACGGTGTTCAGCGGCAACCTCCTCTACTGGGACATCCACAGCCCCACCTTCGGCGGCCCGGGCGTGCTCGGGAAGACGGACCACCCGGAGACGGGGAGCCACCCCGAAGGGTTCCGGCTCCGGACCCACTACCACACGGGCGCGCTCCCGAACGCACGGGACTTCCACTCCGGGCATCGCTTCGGCCCGTACAACTACTACATCAACTTCGACTTCTACGAGGACGGCGTGTTCATGCCCTCCTGGCAGCGCCAGGGACCGGGCTACATCACGGAGTACCTGAACAACCCCGACCGCCGGGACCACGAGGGGCCCGTCCAGTACTACCTCTCGTTCTGGGCGTTCAGGCCGACGCCGGGCGACGGTGGCAACGTGGAGACACACTTGTTCGACGGGAACGAGTGGCAACGGCCCCGAGAGGAGTTCTACGTCGAGGGCGACGACCGGACGATCGTCCGGTTCGCCAACAGCCAGGGCGACCAGACGATCGACATCCCGCTCGACGACCGGAAGGAGATGGTGGTCGTCCGGCCCGACGACGACGAGATCGGCCAGCAGACCCGCGTCGTCGACACCTTCGCCGAGGAGAACTTCTACCACCCCGCGCAGTACGTGAGCGGCGAGTTCATCCAGGATCGAGACGTCGTCGCCTGGCTCATCCTGGAGGCCCCGATCCACGAGACGCCCCACCCGTCGGGCATCTCCACGTTCACGGCGCTCGGTGAATTCGATATCTCGGGGTACTGATAGTGGAATGAAACGGAGCTTCACTCGCAGACGAGTCGTGGGCGTCCTCGCGACCCTCGCCGTCCCGCTCGCGGGCTGTACCGGGGGCGGTGACGGGGCGGCCGAAACGACGACCGACGGCGCGCCGGCGACGGACACGGACACAGCGACCGAGACGGCCACGGCGACTGAAACGGCGACAGCGACCGAAACGGCCACCGCGACAGAAACGGCAACGGCGACCGAAACGGCCACCGCGACACCGTCGCCGACCGAGTCGGGCGGCGGGTCGGAAGTCGACGACTACCTCTCCGATGCGAACGAGTACGACGGGTCGATCACCGACAGGACCGGCCGGGGCGAGGTGAGCGTGTCGGTCGGTGGCGGTGACGGCTTCGCGTTCGCGCCCCCAGCAATCCGCGTCGACGCCGGGACCACGGTGGTCTGGGAGTGGACCGGCGGCGGCGGCCTGCACAACGTCGTCGCGGAGGACGGGGCCTTCGACAGCGGCGAAGCCGTCTCCGGGACGGACGTGACCTTCGAGCACACCTTCAGCGACTCGGGGACGTATCTCTACTACTGCAATCCCCACAAGGCACTCGGCATGAAGGGGGCGGTCGTCGTAGCGTAGCACGACCGTCGGCCCGGCACAGCATCGAAGACCCACCCAAAACGACCCCGTCGGCCCGCACTGGCTGGCCGGCCCCTACGCCGAAGCCAACAGTCCCCGAATCGACGCCCGCACCGACTCCTCGGGTTCCCAGCCGAGGTGCTCCCGCGCCGCGGTCGTGTCGACCTCGAAGGTGTCGACCAGCGTCTCGCCGCTCCGGGGGTTCTCGATGAGGTCGACGTCGGGGTCGAGGTCCCGCTCCTCGCGGGCGATCTCGGCGACCCACTCCGCGAGCGTCATGACGCTCGGGTCCTCGTCGGTGGCGATCTCGTACTTCTCGACGCCGGTCTCGCCCGCGTCGAGTTGCTCCGCGAGCCGCTCGGCGCTGCGGACGTAGGCCCGGGCCACGTCCTTTACGTGGACGAAGTTCCGGGATTGGGAGCCGGGCTCGTACACCGTCAGCGGCTCGCCCGCGAGCGCCCGGCCGACGAAGAAGTTCGTCACGGTCCCCTTCGAGACCGTCCGGCCGTCGATCTCGTGCTCGCCGTAGAGATTGGAAATCATGAACTGGTGGGCCGGGAAGGCGCCGGCGGCGAAGTCCTCGATGGCGCGCTCGCCGAGCAGTTTCGTCCGGCCGTACCAGTTCATCGGGTCCCGCGGGTGGTCGACGGTGATGGGGAACGACTGTGGGTCGCCCAGGACGGCCATCGAGAAGGGGAAGGCCAGCGCCGCGCCGGACTTCCGGCAGCACCACGCGACGTTGTTCGTCCCCTGAACGTTGACCTCGTAGGCGAGGTCGGACCGTTCGTCGCAGTCGTCGACCCCCGAGATGGCCGCGAGATGGAGCACGACGTCGGCGCCGGCGAGGGCGTCCTCCAGGCGGTCGCGGTTGCGGATGTCGACGTGCTCGACTGTCACGTCGCCGATCTCCCGCACGTCGCCGAGATAGAAGTTGTCGAGGGCGGTCACCGTCCAGTCGGGGTGCTGGTCCTGGAGTTCGGAAACGACACGGCTACCGATGTAGCCCGCAGCCCCCGTCACCGCGACCGTCACGTCCGTAGCGTCCGTCATGGCCGACGCATCGACACGCTGGTATATACAGCCGGTGGTCTCCGACCGGCAGGGATCGGAGGGCCCTGCTCGTCCGCGTCGACCGCGACTTTTTTATGTCGAAGTGTATTGCATTGTGTCGGTCATGGACGATCTGCGAACGGGCCTGAGCTACGGTGACGTGTTACTGGTACCCCAGCGCTCGCCGGTCGACAGCCGCGAGCACATCGACCTCGCGACGGAACTGACGCCGGGACTCACCCTGGAGAACCCCCTCGTCTCGGCGGCGATGGACACGGTGACGGAAGCCGACCTCGCGGTCGCGCTGGCCGAGGCCGGCGGCATCGGGACGATTCATCGCTTCCTGACGCCCCCCGAGCAGGCAGCGGAGGTCGCGGCGGTCGTCGACGCCGGCCAGCCGGTGATGGCGGCGGTCGGCATCGACGAGGACTACGTGGACCGCACCGAGGGGCTGGTCGAAGCGGGCGTCGACGCCGTCGTCGTCGACGTGGCCCACGGCCACCTGGAGCGGACGCTCGACGCCGTCGCGGACATCCGCGAGGCGTTCCCGGCGCTCGACCTCGTCGCGGGCAACGTCGCCACGCCCGCGGGCGTCGAGGACCTCGCGGCGGCCGGCGCCGACTGCGTGAAGGTCGGCATCGGCCCGGGGTCACACTGCACGACCCGGAAGGTCGCGGGCGCAGGCGTCCCGCAGTTGACCGCCGTGGACGACTGCGCCGACGCCGCCGCCGAGCAGGGGGTCACGATCTGTGCCGACGGCGGCATCCGGACCTCCGGCGACGCCGTGAAGGCGCTGATGGCCGGGGCCGACACCGTCATGCTGGGCAGTCTCTTCGCCGGGACGGCGGAGGCCCCCAGCGAGACCATCGAGGTCGACGGTGTCCGCTACAAGCGCTCGCGCGGGATGGCGACGACGACGGCCGCCGAGGAGCGCTCGGACAAGGCCGAGAACGTCACCGCCGACGAGGGCGTCGAGGGGCTGACCCCCTACAAGGGACCGGTCGCCGACGTGGTCGACGAGTTCTGTGCCGGCATCCGGTCGGGACTCTCATACTGTGGCGGCCACACCATCCCCGAAGCGCGGGAGTCGGCGGCGTTCATCCGCGTCGCCGCCAGCGCACAGGAACGCGAGGGCGCCCACTCCGACCACGACTGGGAGACCGTCAGCGTCGACAGCACGAAACACGCGGCCGTCGACGGGGACGGCGACGCCGAAGCCGACGACTGAGGCCGCGGACGCGGCAAGAACGACTGCGTCAGTCGTGGATCGTGACGTCGCCGTCCTGGACGGTGATGTCGACGAGGCTCTCGACGTCGTGGTCCACGTCGTCCATCGCGGAGTCGCCGACCTTGCGGATGACGACGACGATGTCGCTGATCTCGGCGCCGATGTCGTCGAGCGCGTTACAGATCGAGGCCAGCGTCCCCCCGGTCGAGAGGAGGTCGTCCAGAATCAGGACGCGGTCGCCGGCGTCGACGTCGTTGATGTACATCTCCGACTCGGAGTAGCCCGTCGTCTTGTGGAGCGCGACCTCGTCGTCCAGTCCGTAGGCGCGCTTGCGGATGACGACGAGGGGCACGTCGGTCTGGAGCGAGACGGCGGTCGCGAGGTGGATGCCCATCGCCTCGGGGGCGACGATCTTGTCCACACCGGCGAGGTCTGCTCGCCTGACGACTTCGACGACGACCTCCCGCAGGAGTGCGGGGTCGAGCATCGGCACGCCGTTACTGATCGGGTGGACGAGGTACTCGTACCCGTCCTTGTCGACGATCGGCGCCTCGTGCAACGACTCGTGCAGGCGGTCCATGCCCCCCGTATCGAACGAGAGTGAAAAAAGGAACCGTTCTCCGTTCGCTCGGGGATTCACTGCTGGACCGGATCAGAGCCACTGTTCCAGCCAGACGAGCGTGTCCGCCATCTCCGCCGTCGTGAACTGCCGGTCGACTCCAGTGCCGTCGAAAACGCCTGTGGAACGTGTTCGTCGGTGCAGAAGGACAGCCTGCTCACTGCTCGACGTGCTCCGGCGCGACAGCCCTCTCTGCCAGCGTCGCTTCCAGTCGATCGTGACGCTCACGCGTCGCCTCCATCTCCTCGGGGTGCTCGTAGTAGTACGCGAGTGCCGTATGCACCTCGGCGAGCGAGATATCGAGTTGGTCGGCGACATGTTCCGGCGAGTAGGCCGCATCGAGGACCATGTCCGCGACCTGGAGGACCGAGATACGGCGTCCTCGATGCGTGGGGCACCCCCCATCACGTCGTCCCACCGCACGATTTCCGTCATACCAGTGAGTTGGTCGTTCGCGCTGTAAACCTACGTCCCGGACTCGGTGAACCGCTCTGCGAGGTCCCGAACGCCCTCCCGGAGCGTCCAGGTCGTCTCGAAGTCCGTCTCGGCGAGGCGGTCGAAGTCGACGTGATACGAGGGGCCGGGATGTTCGTCCTCCAGGTAGGTGATATCGACGGGGCCGACCTCCTCGCGGACGACCTCGGCGATCTCGCTGATCTGGTAGTTGTCGTCGTTCGCGCCGACGTTGTAGACTCGGCGGTCCCAGTCGGCGGGCGAGAGCGCGGCGGCCTTGTACGCCCGGGCGGCGTCCTCGACGTGGATGAAGGGCCGCCAGTTCGAGCCGTCGCCGTAGACCGTCAGCGCGCGGCCGGTGAGCGCCCGGAACACGAAGTAGTTGACCACGAGGTTGAACCGGACGCCGGGGGAGTGGCCGTAGTTCGTAGCCATCCGCAGGGCGGTCCCCTGCATGTCGTGGTCGTCGCAGTAGTCCGCGAGCAGTGACTCGGCCTCGTATTTCGCCTCGGCGTAGGGGTTGATGGGGTCCGGTTCGACGGACTCGTCGATGTCCATGCTCGTCGCACGACCGTAGATGTTACACGAAGAGGCGAAGACGACGTTGTCGACGCCGAGTTTGCCGGCGGCTTTCAGGACGTTCTCGGTGCCGTCGTAGTTGACGGCGAAGGTCTCGTCGCGGCGGTCGTGGGTGCTCGCCGCGCCGGTGATGGCCGCGAGGTGGATGACCGTGTCCACCTCGCGCATGGCGTTTTCCACGTCGCCGTACTCCCGGACGTCGCCGCGGCGGAAGTCGACGCCGGCGGACTCGCTGTCCTCGTCGGTCGCGCCGCCGAGCGTCCCGAGCAGCGCCCGCGGCGAGCCACTCGACAGCGAATCGAGGATGGTTACGCTGTCGACGACGTCGTCGGCCTGCAGCATCGGCACGAGGGCGCTCCCGATGTAGCCACAGCCGCCGGTGACGAGCACGTCCATGCCTCAGTCCTCGTCGTCTTCGAGGACGCCCGGGAGGAAGCGATCCTCGTGGGCCTCGATGGTCTCGCGGTACTGGGTGAGCGTCCCGAAGATGTCGCGGACGCCGTCCTCGAAGTCCTGGGCCTGCTCGCCGATCAGGTCCACGTACCGGTCGTTCTCGATCTCCATCTTGTGGGTCTCGTCCTCGTCGCGCGGGTTCTCGAAGTGCTCCACGGCGACGTCGAGGTCGTACTCGTCGCCCACCTCGGCGATAGTTTCGGCGATCTCGACGATGGAGATGGCCCGCGTGACCTGATTGTAGACCGTCACCTCGCCAGCGGGGTCGGGGTACTCTAGGGCGAGCCGTGCCAGCCCTTCGACGGCGTCCTCCAGACTGATGAACGGCTTGCGCTGTTCGCCCTTCCCGTAGACCGTCACGGGGTAGCCGGCGACGGCCTGCGCACAGAAGCGGTGGCCGACGGTCCCGAAGTAGTAGTCGAAGTCGAACCGCGTCTTGAGGCGGTCGTCCGCGCGGGTCTCCTCGGTCTCGGTGCCGTAGGTGATGGCCGTCCGCACGTCCGAGATTGGGATGCCGAACTGCTGGGCCGCCAGGCGGAGGTTCGCCGCATCGTGGGATTTCGTGAGGTGGTACCACGACCCCGCCATCGCCGGGAACGGCACCTCGTCGCGCTCGCCCTGGTTCTCCATGACCGCGCCGCCCTCGGGGATGGGGAACTCCGGCGCGCCGTAGACGCCCGTCGTCGTCGTCTCGATGAAGTGGGTGTCGGTCATGTCGTGTTCTTCGAGGGCCCACACGAGGTTGCGCGTGGCCTGCATATTGTTGTGCTGGGTGTAGTTGGCCCGCTCACCGTTGATCTGGGAGTACGGCGCCGAGGGCTGGGCCGCGGCGTGGACGACGGTCTCGGGTTCGTGGACCTCCAGGAGTTCGTCGACGAACGACCGCTCGGTGAGGTCGCCCTGGACGAACGAGAGGTTGTGCACGTCGTGGACCTCGCGAGCGGCTTCGAGGCGCTCGTCCATCCAGGCGACGGGGACGGCGCTGACGGAGCCGACCTCCTCGACCCAGTCGCGCCGGGCGAAGTTGTCGACGGCCAGCACGCGGTCGTCCGTTCGGGTCGCGATGCGCAGGGCGGTCGGCCACCCGATGTAGCCGTCACCGCCGGTGACGAGGATAGTCATTAGTTACTCAGTTCGTGAGTAACCGCGCACGGACAAATACTTTTTCACCTGCGGTCGGCCGGGAGGGGAACGCATTTACTGGGGGCGGGAGATAGCCGAGACGACCGACATGGCCGTCATCGACGAGGAAGGCCGGTTGTTCGGCGTCGTGAACGTCATCGACCTGCTCGTCGTACTCGTGGTGGTCGCCGTCGTCGCGGCCGGCGTCGCGCTCCTCACGGGCGGGGACGACCAGGGGCAACAGCCAGACACCGGTTCGAACGCGACGAACGGGACGACCACCGTCCGCTACGCGACGCTGTCGGTGACGAGCGACGTGGCGAACCTCAGCGGGCGTATCGACGTGAACGACACCATCCAGCCGCTGCCGTCGGGAACGCCGCTGCGCGTCACCGACACGTACGTCGCACCGACCAACGGCGGGACCCGCGTTGTCGCCCGCGTCCGGTACAACGGAACGCTCCCGACGGTCGACGGCTCGGCGGTTCCCATCGGGAACGCGATCAACTTCCGGGAGGACGACCTCGGGGCGCAGGCGCGCGTCCTCGCGGCCAACGAAACCGGCGCCTCGCTCCCGACCCGAACGACGCCGGTCGTGGTCGAGACGAACCTGTCCCCCGCACGCCTCGACGCGCTCCAGGCCGGTGACGAACTCACGGTTGAAGGGGAGACGGTCGCCACCGTCGCGTCGGTAACCGCGTACCCACAGAGCGACAACGAATCCATCCGGGCCGTCGTCGGATTGCGGCTACGAACGATTTCCGAGGGGGACAGGCTGGTGTACGGGGCCTCGCCGGTCGTCATCGGGCGGGAGGTCAACGTCCGGACCGACGACTCTGAGTTCGAGGCAGTCATAACCGCAACGAACCGGGCGCGACTGCTGGGCGAGCCGACCGACGCGACCGTGACTGTCAGCCTGGCGGACGTGTCACCGACCGTCGCCGACCAGCTGGAAGCCGGCCTCGAAGAGCGACACCGCGGCGCGACCGCGACCGTCGAGGCCGTCGAGTCCGAGCCCGCGACCGTCGTGACGGCGACCGACGACGGCCGGCTAGTCGAGACGACCCACCCCCGGAACCGCGACGTGACGCTGACGCTCGACGTGACCGCACGGCGCGTGGGCGACGAACTCCGGTTCCACGGCCGGCCGCTCGGCGTCGGGGACGCGGTCGCACTCGACTTCGAGCGCGTCGACGTTCGCGGCACCGTCGTCGGGTTCCGAACGAACTAACAGGGTCGCCGTCGATTCCGGGACAAGGCGTGACACGGGGCGTTCATGAGTCAAGCACGGGAGAACTCGACACTCGTTTCGGCAGCGCGTGAACTGGGCAACAAACTGGGCGTCGCACTCGAACGGTCTCGGCTGACGGGCGCGGGCGAGACACTCCAGCGGTGGGTACGCGGGTCGTACCTCTTTCGATGGCTCACGGCCGAGCCGGACCCGGACGTGATCGTCATCGACCTCCGTGAGACCTACACGGTCGGGCCGATTCTCGCGGGGCTGGACCGCGCGGGACGGTTCGTCGCCGACACGCGGGTCGGCCGAGCAGGCGCCGACGGCCTCGCGACGCTGTCGGCGGCCGTCGAGCGGCGGCCGGTCCGGGTCGCCAGTATCGTCGTACTCGTCGCGCTCCTGACGAACACGCTCGTCTCGCTCGCACTTGACGGGTTCACCAGGACGGGGCTCGCCCTCCGGCTGTTCGTCCTCGGTGCCGCCCTGCTCGGCACGCAGTCGTCGGCGACCGCGGCCGACCTGGCCGCCTCGGGGCTCTGGAAACTGCTGGAGCCGCCGGCGGAGCCGGCGCGGGAGCGCGCGGGTGGCGAGGAGAGAAACGAGGAGACAGAAGCCGGCGAAACCGACGACGCGACCGTCGAACAGCGGGACTGACTACTCGACGGTGACGCTCTTCGCGAGGTTCCGGGGTTTGTCGATGGAGCGGTCCAGCTGGGCCGCGGTGTGGTAGGCCACGAGCTGGAGCTGAACGTTCGCCACGACGGCGGCGATCCGGCGGTGGGTGTCCGGCACCCGGAGGACGTGGTCGGCGTACCGCTCCACGTCGGACTGGCCGTCAGTGACGGCGACGACCGGCGCGTCGCGGGCCTCGACCTCCTTGACGTTCCCGATGGTCTTACGGGCCATCTCGTCGTCGCCGGTCACGACCGCGAAGACGGGCGTGTTCTCGGTCACGAGCGCGAGCGGCCCGTGTTTGAGTTCGCCGGCCGCGAAGCCCTCGGCGTGTTTGTAGGTGATCTCCTTCATCTTCAGCGCGCCCTCCAGCGCGACCGGGTAGTGCAGGCCCCGCCCGATGAAGAAGTACGCGCCGGCGTCGCCGTAGGTCTCGGCGACGGCCTCCGCGTTCGAGTCGTCCAGGATTTCCTGGACCGCGCCGGGGAGTTCCCGGAGGCCGGCGATCACGTCGCGGCTGTCCGAGACCGACGTGACCGACAGCGAGAGGAGATTGAGCGCCGCGAGCTGTGAGGCGAAGGTCTTGGTCGCGGCGACGCCGATCTCCGGGCCGGCCCGGATGTACAGCGTGTGGTCACACTCCCGGGCCGCCGTCGAGCCGACGGTGTTGGTCACCGCCAGCGTCCGCGCGCCGCGCCGGCGCGCCTCCCGGAGCGCCGAGAGGGTGTCCGCGGTCTCCCCGCTCTGGGTGACGCCGATGACCAGCGCGTCCCCGATGGGCGGGGTCTTGCTCGCGTACTCGCTGGCGAGGTAGGCCTTCGCGGGGATGCCCGCCTCCTCGAACAGCTGGGCTGCGTAGATGGCGGCGTGGTAGCTGGTCCCGCAGGCGACGAACTGCACCGCACGCGGCGTGAGGTCGCCCAGGTCGCCCAGGTCGACCGTCCCGGAGAGTTCGTCCACGCGGCCCCGGAGACACTGCCGGAGCGCGCGGGGCTGTTCGTGAATCTCCTTGAGCATGAAGTGGTCGTAGCCGCTCTTGCCCGTCTCCTCGGGGTCCCAGTCGACGGTGTCGACCGCCTTCTCGACGGGCTCGCCGTCGAGGGTGGTGACGCGCCAGCCCCGCGAACTGAGGCGGGCGAACTCGCCGTCGTCGAGGTAGACGACGCGGTCGGTGTGGTCCCGGAAGGCCGGCACGTCGCTGGCGAGGTAGTAGGCGCCGCCGGGTGCGTCTCCGGTTCCCTCCTCGCCGTCGTCGATGCCGAGCACGAGCGGCGAGTCGTTGCGGGCGGCGAAGATGGCGTCGACGCCGGCGATGACGACCGCGACGGCGTAGCTCCCCTCCAGCCGGGCGATGGCCTCCCGGACCGCAGTCTCGGGGTTTGCGCCGTCCGCCAGCGCGTCCTCGATGAGGTGGGGAACGACCTCGGTGTCGGTGTCCGAGCGGAACTCGTGGCCGGCGCTGGCGAGTTCGTCCCGGAGCGACTGGTAGTTCTCGATGATGCCGTTGTGGACGACGGCGACCTCGCCCCGACAGTCCCTGTGCGGGTGGGCGTTCTCGTCGGTCGGCGGCCCGTGGGTACTCCAGCGGGTGTGGCCGATGCCGACCGGTCCCGACAACGTCCGACTCTCCAGGGCCGCGCGCAGGTCGTCGATCTTGCCCGACTTCTTGCAGACGTCGACGGTGTCCGTCGCGAGCGCGACGCCCGCCGAGTCGTAGCCGCGGTACTCCAGTTTCGCCAGCCCGTGGACGAGGGTGTCGAGGGTCTCGTCGCCGCGGCCGACACAGCCGATGATCCCGCACATCAGCGCACCACCTCCGCGTCCTCGCCGATCTGCCCGTCGACGGTGACGCCGGCGTGCAGGGTCGCGCTGGGGCCGACCAGCGCCCCCGGCTCGAAGCTCACGTCGCCGGCCGCGCGCACGCGGTCCGCGAGGACGGCACCGAGGCGCTGGTCCTCGAACACGCGGTTGCCGACGCGCACGTCGGCAGGCCCGCCCGGCGCGACCGAGCCCGCGCCGAGGTGGACGTCCTGGCCCGTCACGGTGTCGAGCAGGATCGTCCCGGCGTCGATCCGCGTGTCCGCGTCAAGCACCGACGCCTCGACGGTCGCGTTCGCGCCGACCGTGACGTTGCGCCCGAGGGCGGTGTCGGGGCCGACGACCGCGCCGGGGCCGACCTCCGAGTCGGGACCGACGACGACGGGCGCACGCAGCGTCGCCGCGTCGTGGACACGTGCGTCGTCGTCGACCCACACTCCCTCGCGTCGTTCGGGCGTGTCCGTGCGACCGCGAGCGAGGACCTCCGTCGCGACGGTCAGCAGGTCCCAGGGGTAGGTCGCGTCGACCCACATCCCCTCGCAGTGGACGCCCTGGACGTGCTCCTCGTCGACGAGCCGCGAGATCGTGTCGGTCAAGGCGAGTTCGCCCGCCGACCGCGGCGTGTCCGCGATGGCGTCGAAGATGTCGGCGCCGAAGGCGTAGATGCCGGCGTTGATGAGCCGGTAGTCGTCGGTCGTCGGTTTCTCGATGATCTCGACGATCTCGTCGTTCTGTAGGACGACGGCGCCGTACTGCTGTGCGTCGGGGTGCTGGAGGACGGCCAGGGCCGCCGCCGGGTCGTCGCGCTCGAAGGTGTCGACGACGCGCTCGACCATGTCGGTCTCGACGAGGCGGTCGCCGTTGACGACGAGTGCCGGGCCGTCGACGGCGGAGCGGGCCTGCAGGAGGGCGTGGCCGCTCCCCAGTTGTTTGTGCTGTCTGACGTACTCGACGGGGCGGTCCCGGTAGGTCGGACCGAAGTGGTCCTGGACCCGGTCGTGTTTGTACCCGACGACACAGACCAGCCGGTCCATGCCGGCCTCGACGAGGGCGTCGAAGACGTATTCGAGGATAGGGCGGTCGGCCGCCGGCAGCATGGGTTTCGGGCGATTGCGCGTCAGCGGGCGCAACCGCGTCCCCTCTCCCGCTGCCAGAACGACCGCCGTGCTGACGCTCATACCCACACATCGCCGCCGTACCTTTTCAACGTTCTGACCGTCCTCCCGGTCAATTAGCGGATTCTCGGCGGTAGTCGGCCTATAAGGTTCCGACCGTCGAATTATAGAGCTTCTACTGTTCGCTCATGGCATCGCTCGCCAGGTTTCGTCCACGCGCGTTCAACGCGACCTCGGTACGGGTTCGCACCTCGTCGACGGCCCCGATCTCCAGCAAGTGCTGGTAGATCTCCTCGACCTCGTCGGGCGGGATGCCGACGAAGTCGGACATCTCGAAGGGGGAGACCCCCGAGTACAGCGCCATCAACACCTGGCTCTCCATCTCGCCGAGTTCGCCCACGTCGGCCTCGTTCTTCTCGACGGCGCTCGTAAAGAGCGAGGACAGCGCCTTCGAGTCGCGATCGCTCCCGGTGAGGTACGTCTCGACGCTGATGTCGTCTTCCGTGTGTTCGACGGAGACGACGGTCCGCTCCTGGTCGCGGACGGTCTTCGTCGTCGTCTCGATGCCGCCGACGTTGTCCATGTCGATGGCGAGTCGACCGTCGGAGAGGGCCATCTTGATCGTGTCGTCGACGTAGCGGAACTTCGCTTTCTCCCAGTCGGTGTCCTGGACGACCCCACCCTCGACCGCCGGGTGCCGGACGAGGACGATCCGGTCGTGCAGCGTCGCTCTGCAGAAGTCCACCTCGAACCCGCCGTCCGGGATGGAGACACAGAGCACGTTCGAGCCGATCCTGATCGCCGTCACGTCGGTCACGTGGTCCAGGGCGTCGATGTCGGGCACCTCCTCGACGAGCTGGGCCTTCGCCAGCGGCACCGTCTGCTTGTTGCCGCTGGTCGCGACGATCAATCGCTTGTTCGTGAGCACCAGTCGGCAAGAGCCCCACTCGGCACCCGCGTTCACCTCCCCGGACCGCACCGCGTAGAGGTAGTCGCCCTGCCCGTCGAAGAGTTTCTGCTCCGCGTCGCTCATCGGTTGCCCCGGGAACGAGCGGTCGGCGAGCGATGCGGGCGCATGACGGTCTCCTACCGGCACGTACCCGCCTCGGAAAAATAAACGTTGCCGGACCGTTCTCAGAATCTGTAGCGAAGGTGGGCGTGCCGTCGGGTTTCGGTGGTGCGGCGGTCACACGAGCAACAGCGCACCGCCGACGACCGCGAGCGCGCCGAACCCGACACAGACGCCCCAGAACGCGACCCGGCGGACGAGGCGAACGAGCGCGTCGACGGTCAGAAAGCCGACGACGGCGCTGGTCGCCAGCGCGAGCAGTGCCGCGGTCGGGTCGATCCCCGGCAGGCCCGTGTCAGCGAGGACGAGCACGCCCGCGCCGGCCGCCGCGGGAATCGACAGCAGGAAGGAGAGCCTGAGTGCGTCGACGCCCGCGTGTCCACGGAGGAGGAGCGCGCTCACGGTCGTCCCGGACCGGGAGACGCCGGGCAGGATCGCCAGCCCCTGCAGACCGCCGACGAGGAGGGCATCGAGCAGCGTCGGGCGCTGGGCGGACGGATCGCCATCCGCGTCCGCACCGCCGTCCGGCCGCGACTCGTCGGCTGTCGCGGTCGCCTCAGCACCACGGTCCGACGCCACCCGCTGGACGACACCGGTGACGATCAGCAGGGCGCCGATGAGCGCGACGAACGCCCCGCCGGCGAGTTCCGAGGCGAGGTCTTCGAGGAGGGTGTAGGCGACCGCCCCGACCAGCGCCGAGGACAGCGTCGCGGTCGCGAGAAAGGTGAACTCCGCGCGGTCCGCGTCGAAGGCTCCCGCGGGTCGCCACCGCGGGAGTTTCCGCAGGAGCGCCCACACGTCGTCGCGGTAGTACGTCGTCGCGGCGACGGCCGTCCCGGCGTGGAGAAAGAGGGCGTACTGGACGGCGACCTCCGGGGAGGCGTTCCCGACGAGCGTGAGCAGCAACGCGACGCTGCCCTCGCTGGAGACCGGCAACCACTCCAGGACGCCCTGGACGATGCCGACCAGGACGGCTACCACGCGCGGGTCCATACCCCTGTCCGGGAGGCCCCCACAAAAAGACCGTTCGGTTCGCCCGTCAGTCGGCGGCCACGGTGTCGTCTCCGAGGTCGACGAGATCGTCGACGGGCGGCACTTCGGCGTCGGCGTCGGTGATGATGTCGAGTCGCCGCGTGAGTTTGTCCCGCGCGTAGCCCACGAGCGGCGCGGGGTTGATGGCGTCGCCGAAGTCGCCGACCGTGCCCGCGACGTGGGGCATCAGGTCCTGCAGCGTCTCCTGGACGACCGCCTCGTCGACCTCGCCGCTCTGGACGAGCGTCCGGACCTTGTGCATGCCGAAGCCGACGTGGCGGCCCTCGTCACTGCGGATTTTCGTGATACCGTTGACGATGCCATCCATGTCGGGCCACTCCCGCTTTGCCACCTCGTCGCTCCCACCCGGCGAGAACGCGGAGGTGAACCCGTAGTAGCCGGTCTGGGCGAGCACGGATTCGACGGTCAGGTGGTAGTGACAGTAGGCCCGCGCCCGGTTCTCGGGCGTGTCCTCCGTGAGCAGTCGCTCCATCGCGGCCTCGGTCTTGTCGAACAGCGCGACGTAGTGGTCGTTGAAGTACCGCTGGGCGGTCGGGTTCGTCTTCTCGTAGCCCAGTTCCTCCGCGACAGGGTCGATCACCTCGCGCCAGTAGCGGTCGAAAAACTGGGTGTGTTTTGCCTCCTCGTAGATCTGACTGGAGATGAACATCTGGTCGTTGATGTCCTCCAACACCAGCGCCAGCGGCATCAGGTCCTCCGTCACCGCCTCCTCGCCCGCGCCGAAGCGCGAGACTGCGGTGCGGAACTCCTCGAACTCCGCTTTGCTCGGCTCCTCGTCGAGGAACCGCTCTTTGTCACCCGCCAACCCCTCGATCTCGTAGGGATCCCAGTGGCGATAGACGGCGTTTTTGAAGTACCCCTGTGCGAACGAATCCCGGTCCAGCCGCATCGCGCGACTGTCGTCCTCTACCTGCGTCATGTTACACCCACACGTAGGGGAAGTCGGCTCCTACCACTGGTGCAAATCTTCGTTGGCAGGTTTAAGTGTTGGATCGCGAAGAACGATATGGCTCCAGCCGGAACGGGGGTGTATGCGTCACGCGGAGTTGGTCCTGCGGCCGGGACGGGCGGGGTTCCATCCGGCGGACCGGGCGCTGGTCGACGCCCCGACGGTCGAGCGGGTCGCCATCCACCACATCAACCAGCTGGACGACGACACCATCGTCTTTCTCTATCAACTGCAGGGCGACCTCGACCGCGCCCGGGAAATCCTGACGGCCCACGCGGACGTGCTGACCCATAGCATCTCCCGGGCGGACAGGGACCTGCACGCGTACATCCACTTCGAGCCGAACGAGATCGTCGACGCCCTCTTTCGGCTCCCACAGGAGTACAGCCTCGTTGTCGACACACCCATCGAGTGCCTCTCGGAGGGCGGTATCAGGGTCACCGCGCTGGGCGACCACGAGACGCTGACGACGGCCATCTCGCTCATCCCGGACGCCATCGACGTGGAACTGGAGACGATGGGCGACTACCACCCCGACGACCGACAGCTGTTCTCGGCGCTGACCGAACGCCAGCAGGAGATCCTCCTGACGGCGGTCGACATGGGCTACTACGACGTGCCGCGAGAGGCGACCTACGAGGACATCGCCGCCGCGCTCGACCTCGCGCCGGTGACCGTCGGGGAGCACCTCCGGAAGATCGAAGCGCGCGTGCTGACGGAGATCGTTCCGGGCTGAGACGGCACCGATGGAAACGGCACCGGTGACCGTCCGGCGCCGCTGCCCGGGGCCGCGAGACCGGCCCTCCCCACGGCGGCCGAGCGGTGGGTTCCCGAACGGTCACATTATCGGGGCCGAGCCGTGCGTTCGGACGGTCCTGTCGGGCCCCGGTTCCAGGTAGTTAAATTTTGACGGATCGAACGTGTTCGTCGGTAAGCCAGTCTCACGAGAACTTACCAGTCAGACGTTTATTCCGCGTTTCGAACACCGTTGTAAATCCATACCTATATACGACAGACACTCACATGGGAGTGTATGTCTGCCGATAGGGGCCCTGCAGGGGGCCCGTCGTTGTGGCGGCGCCTCGCGTCGAATCTCGCGGGGTTGCGGCGCTGTCGTCGAAACGACGGTTGTCGAATCGACTGTGACCACGACCGGACCGCCGACGAGCGGTTGCCCTGGGACACCGAGGACTACGGCGGCTGGGGCGGCCACGAGTACCACGACACCGAGGCCGGTGCCGACCGGACGCCGGTGGTGTTCGTCCACGGGAACCAGCGCGACGCCTGTGACTGGGAGGTCCACGCCGACTTCTTCACGAACCGGGCGTACGGCGGGGACGAGCTCTGGGCGATCACCTTCGGCTCGGGGAGTCCGAGTCACGACGCCATGGCCGACCAGCTCGACCACTTCGTCGCGAACGTTCGCGACCACACCGGCGCCGACGAGGTGGCCGTCGTCGGCCACAGCCTCGGCGTCACCGGGCTTCGCTACTGGATGTGTCGCGACGACCGACTCGACTGGGTGGAGACCTTCGTCGGCCTCGCGGGCGCGAACCACGGTACCGTCCTGAGTTCGATGGCCGCCCGGACCGGGATCAACGGCGGCACCTACAAGATGAGTCACTTCCTGCGTGACGACTACGAGCGACTCGACGACCACCCACTCGCGACCCTCAACGAGAACGAGACGCCCGGCGACGTCGACTACTACACGCTCCGGGGGACGAACGACCCGCTGTTCTGGAACTGCGCGGAGAGCCCCGCGCTCGAAGGCGCCGAGAACGTCGCCATCGCGGCCGACCACGACGGCGTCCGCACGAGCCTCACCAGCGCCGAGTACGTCTTCGAGTGGTGCAGCGGCGAGAAACCCTACAACTTCAGGAACCTGTACGGTGCCGACGAGAGTGCGAGCGGCGACGAGAGCGTGCGTCCCGGCGAGGTCGGTGACGCGAGCGCCGGCGACAGCGACGACGCGAGCGGAGCGGGCGCCCACTCGGGCACCTGAATGGCAAGGGAGTTACACGGGGGTCTCCAAGTCCGCGGTAATGACGCTTCTCGACACCGCACGCCGGGCCATCGACACCGGCCCGCTCTGTGACCCCTGTCTCGGCCGTCTCGTCGCCGACCGGAGTTTCGGTCTCACCAACGACGAGCGCGGCCGCTCGCTCCGTGTCGCCGTCGCCCTCGACGACGACGTTCCCGTCGCGGACCTCGAACCCGACGGGGAGTGCTGGGTCTGTGAGGGCGAGTCCGCCCGCTACGAGGAGTGGGCCACCCGCGCCGAACGCGCCGTCGGCGAGTACGACTTTTCCACCTACCAGACCGGCACGAAGGTCCCGCCGCTACTGGCGGAAAACGACGAACTCCTCCGCGAGGAGGCCGGGCTCGACCCCGACGCGGGCGAACTCCTGAAAAGCGAGATCAACCGCGAGGTCGGCAAACGCCTCGGCCGGCGCACCGAGACCGAGGTCGACTTCGAGCGCCCGGACGTGCTCGTCCTGCTCGACCTCGCCACCGACGAACTCGAGGTGCAGGTCAACTCCGCGTTCGTCTACGGCCGCTACCGGAAACTGAAGCGGGACATCCCCCAGACGAAGTGGCCCTGCAACGAGTGTGGCGGCTCCGGGCGGAAACGCGGCGCGTCCTGTGACGGCTGTGGCGGCTCCGGCTACCGCTACGACGAGTCCGTCGAACAGCTCACCGCCCCCGTCGTGCTGGAGGCGATGGACGGCGAGGAGGCGGTCTTCCACGGCGCCGGCCGCGAGGACGTCGACGCCCTGATGCTCGGCTCCGGCCGCCCGTTCGTCATCGAGGTCAAAGAGCCCCGCGTCCGCGACGTGGACCCCGCGGACCTGGAAGCCGACATCGACGAGTTCGCCGACGGCAAAGTCGAGGTCACGGACCTGCGACTGGCGACCCACGACATGGTCGAACGCGTCAAGGGACTGGACGCCTCGAAGACCTACCGCATGGAGGTCGCGTTCGAGGAGCCGATCACGGACGAGGCCCTCGCCGACGCCCTCGACGACCTCGACGGCACGACCATCCACCAGGACACTCCCCAGCGGGTCACCCACCGCCGCGCCGACGTGACCCGGACCCGCGAAGTCTACGAGATCTCGGGCGAACTGGAGAGCGAGCGCGAGGCCACCGTCGACGTCCACGGCGAGGGCGGCCTCTACGTCAAGGAACTCGTCAGCGGCGACGCGGGCCGCACCGAACCGTCCCTCGCCGGCCTGCTCGGCGTCGGCGCCGAAGTGACCGCCCTCGACGTGCTGGACGTCGAGGGGGAAGACGAACCCTTCGCGAAACCCGAGTTCTTCCGCGAGACGGACGAGTGAGGACCGAGTGCCCCCGCACCGTTCGCCCCCGTGGGCCACGTCCCGCACCGGCGCAACGTTTACCAGCCTGAAGCCCAATCAAGGTATGAGGTGACATACCATGTGCCACCACATGGATTCGGCGTACACGGACTGGCGCGAAGCAATCGACGAGGCCGACGCGGACGACGAGGAGGAACCGGCCGAGGTCGACATCGCGGAACCGGAGATCGGTGAAGCGGAGGTTGCGGAGCCCGACATCGAGCAACCACAGCTCGACGATTGACGCCGCGACCCCGCTCGCCGACCCGCCGACGGGCCGCGAACCCACCCGTTTTTTGCAGGTCGCCCCCGCAGCCGTGTCCATGCAGTTCGGCGTCGACGAGGCCGGCAAAGGCCCCGTCCTCGGCTCGATGTTCGCCGCCGCAGTCCGGGCCGACCCTGCCCACCTCCCCGACGGCATCGACGACTCGAAGGCCCTGTCCGAGCGCCGCCGCGAGAAACTGGCCGAGCGGCTCCGGGACGACGACCGGATCGCGGTCGGCGTCGCCGAAATCCCGCCGGCGCGCATCGACGACCCCGAGACGGACATGAACACGCTCACCGTGGCCGCCCACGCCGAGGCACTCGCCGCCGTCGTCCGCGAGGGGGACTGCGGGACCGTCGACGCCGGCGACACCGACGCCGACCGCTTCGGTCGCCGCATCACCGACCGGCTCGACGCCGTGGTCGACCTGACCGCCGAACACGGCGCCGACGCGACGGAGCCGCTGGTCGGGGCCGCGAGCATCGTCGCCAAGGTCGAACGCGACGCCCACGTCGCGGCCATCGGCGAGCGCGAGGGAACGGCGGTCGGCAGCGGCTACCCGAGCGACCCGACGACACGGGAGTTCCTGGCCGACTACGTCGACGCCCACGGACGGCTCCCCGACTGCGCCCGCGAGTCCTGGGCGACGAGCGCGGACGTGCTGGCCGCCGCTGCGCAGGCCAGTCTGGACGAGTTCTGAGCGTCCAGCTACCGCTCTCCGTCGCGGGTGAAAAGGGGTGGAAAGTTGGGGGTGAAAACGGTGGGAAAGATGGGTGGTGTGGGGGTGGATCGGGGTGGGGGGGTGTGGCCAGCAAACCCCGTTCGCGTCTGGCCGCACCCGAGGCTATGGGTGCTATCTATACAAAAGTAGAGGCGCGTTTTCTCGCAGTGAAAAGACCGCCCTCAGGAGGAGGCCTGCTCCTGGTCGAGCATCAGGTTCCGGAGGATGTCACCGTAGGCCGGGCGCGTGACGAGGACGCCGATGAGGACGCCCACGATGGTGACGATGGCGAACCCGGTCAGATCGCCCAGCGAGAGGACGGTCAGCGGGCTCATGGCGATGATGGTCGTCGCCGCGGCCGCGCCGATGACCCAGAACGCCTTCCGGAAGCGGTTCTGGAACACCCTGCCGGTGGCGACTTTCCCCTCCTGTAAGATCTCGTCCGCGATGATGATCAGGTCGTCCACCCCCGTTCCGATGACGGCGATGAACCCGGCGATGTGCGAGAGGTCGAGCGCCAGCCCGATCGCCGAGGCGAACCCGAGCAGGAGGAACACCTCCGCGGCGGCCGTCGCCAGCATCGGGATCGCGACGCGCGGGCTCCCGTACCGCAGGAAGACCATCCCGCTGACGGCGAGCCAGGCGACCAGGCCGGTGATCAGCGAGAACAGCTTGAACTCCTGGGCCAGGCTCGGCTGGAGGAAGTAACTCGTCCCCGAGGAGATGTCGAGCTGGGTCGGGAGCGCGCCGGCTTTCAGGTTGATCGAGAGCTGCGAGGCGTCGCTCATGTTCGTCGTCGTCATCGTGAACCGCGGGTCCTGCTGGAAGTCGCCGTTCTCCAGCGAGCCAGCGAGGTCACGGCTCATCTGGGCCGCGTAGACGACCTCGCCGTCGAGGACGGTGTACAGACACCAGCCCTGGGCGTTGTCGGGGTCCTGGAGCGCCTGCCCGGTCGGACAGTTCGCGACGCCCTCCCCGGTGAAGCCGTTCTCGGTCATGACCTGGACGAACCGATCGGACGCGTCCGCCGTGAGCGTCACCGGAACGAACGGCTGACTCCCGGACTGTCCCGGCGACTGGGCCGTCCCGATGGAGGCGAAGTCGTCGTTGTCGAGCATCCGCGTCTCCTCGTAGACCGTCGACCCGTTGCGCTGGACGGGGTAGTGCGCGGTCACGAACACCTCGCCGCGCCCCTCGATCAGCTGGAGGACCTCGTCGCGGTCGGCGTTTGGCACCTCGACCACGACGAAGTGCTCGCCGGTCCCCGAGGTGGTCTGGCGGGCGCCGCCGCCGGTCAGCCCGCCGCGGTTGATCTTGTCGTTGAGCGTGGTGACGACCTCGTCGCGGGTCGCCTGTGTCACGCCGTCCCGTATGTCGGACTCCTGAACCTCGAAGCCGTTGGCCCGCAACGCCGCGGCGAACTCGGCCTGGGAGACGTTGTCCGAGAACAGCTCCACGGTCCGCGACCGCTGGCCGAAGCGGATATCGTTGCTCGCCACGTCGAGCCGGTCGACCAAGTCACGGCGGACGCCGGTGATGTTGTCCGTCCCGTTGATGTCCACCTCCTCGGCGGTCATGCCGATCAGCGGCGCACGGATGCGCGTCCCGCCGGACAGCTCCAGCCCGTACTGGAGGCCGGTTCCACCGCCGCCGCCCGGCAGCATCATCGGCCCGAGCAGGACCGCAGTGCTGGCGAGACAGAAGACCAGCAGCAGCAGGATCCGCCAGTTATCACGGAGGTCCATCAGCGGTCACCTCCCGTCATCGTGCGACCCCCTCGTACTTGTACCAGCGAAGCAGGCTCAGGTTCAACATGTAGGTGTTCATCAGGTCGGCCGCCAGCCCGAACACCAGGATGATGCCGATGTCGGGCAGGAGTGGAATCCGAAGCAGCGTCGCCGTGACCGTCATGACGGCCATCGCCACCAGGGAGGTGAGCGTCATGGTCACGCCGGTCCGCATCGCGCGATACGTGGACTCGTAGAAGCTCCCCCGCCGCCGGAGGATGTGGTTGTTCAGGAGGACGTCCGAGTCCACCGAGTACCCGATGATCATCAGCAGGGCGGCGACGGTCCCCAGCGAGAGCTTGATGCCGAAGAGGTTCATCAGCGCGACCGGGATCACGATGTCCGAGAAGGCGGAGATGACCACTGCAATCGAGGGCACGAACGACCGGAAGAGGGCGAAAATCAGCAGGCTCATCCCGACGAACGCGACCGCGACGCCGATCAGTGCCAGTTGCTGCGCGCCGGACCCGAAGCTCGCCGAGGTCTCCGAACTGGAGATCACCTCGTAGCCGGCGCCCGATATCTGGTTCTCGATGAGGCTCGTGTCCGTCGACTGGGTCGTCAGAATGTACCGATCGCTCCCGGCGACGGGCTGGATGGAGTCGATCTCGAAGCCGCTCAGCGAACTCCGGATCTCGCTCTGTGAATCGGTCGTCTCGATCTGGACCTCCGTTCCCCCGGTAAAGGTGATCCCCGGCGTCACCGGTGCGCCGGTCATCACGTACCAGCCGGCGATGATCAGCAAGGCCAGCGCCAGCACGGCGAGCGGGATCGCCGCCAGCTGTCGGTTGGAGTACTTCTCGTAGTCGATCTCCGGAAACCGATCCTCGATGTCGGCGACGCTCATCCGTCCCACCCCCTGTCGTCGGCTCTCGGTACCGCGACTGCCATCATACGCCACGGTGTGCGACAGCCCCGAATAAGCCTTCTTATCTCATTTCCGCTCAGTCCGCGACGGAGAGCCGCGTCGGCAGCGCCCCCGCGACCAGATGGGCACGCAGTTCCTGCGCCTCGCTCTCGTTTGCCGCCGTCATGACGAACTGCGGGTCGGCCGCCCACTCGCCGGATTCGATCTGATCCGCCAGCCCCGCGCTCATCCCCGCCGCGTAGACCACGTCGCCGTCGTGGACCGTGAACAGACAGTAACCGGTCGCGTTCGCCGGATCCGCGCGGGCGGCGTCGGTCGGACAGTTCGCGACGCCCTCGCCCGTGAAGCCGAACTCAACGAGCCCCGACGAGAAGTTCGCGGCCGCCTCGTCGGTCACCGTGACGGGCACGGCCGGTGCCGGACTCCCGGGCCCCGGTCGCTGGACCGTCCCGACCGACACGAAGTCCCCGTTCGTCAGCAGCGTCACGTCGCGATAGGCGTCGGCGGCCGCCGTGTCGGCGGTCTCGTTTGCCGGGAAGCGCGCGGCGATCTCGACGGTCCCGCGGTCACGGACGGCCTCGCGGACCCGCGAGGCGTTCCCGTCGGTCGGCGTGACGGCCACACCCCGTCGGTCGTCGACGGTCGCGGTCTCGACGCTCGCCTCGATGCCGAGCACCTGGAACCGTTCCGACAGCGTCCGGACGGCCGTCGACTGGGTCGCCCGCGTGACGCCCGGCCTGACGTCTCCGGCCGCGGCGTCGATGTCCTGTCCGTCGAGCGCGTCGACCAGTTCGGCCGCCGAGACGCCGTCGTCGAAGACTTCGACCGTACCCTCTGCCGGCCGCATCCGCACGTCGCGCGTGTCGACGCCGAGCGCGTCGGCGATGGCGGTCGTACGGTTGCGGTCCGCGGCGGACAGGTCGAGGTCCGTCGCGGTCACGCCGACGAGCGACGCGCGGACGACGGCGTCGTCGGCCGGCGTCTCGGTGCTCATCGAGTCGTCAGTCGCCGAATCGTCGCCGGTCGAGCCATCGGTAGCAGTGTCGGTCGTGGCCGCTGTGTCGGTCGTGGCTGCGGTGTCCGTCGGCGCATCGGTCGCCGTCGCGGTATCGGCCGGGCCGTCGCCGGTCAGCGACGCACAGCCGGCAGTGACCGCGAGGAGGGCGAGTGCAAGCGTTGCTACCAGGAGGGACGGGCGGCGTCGCATACGTCCGCGTTCAGGGCCGCGGGAAATAAATCATCGGCAACCGGTCCCGACCCCTCAGTCGCCGTAGGGCGTCGGTGGAGGGCCCTGTGGCGGGAGGCGGTGCTGGCGCGGGACGCGGATCGTGACGACGCTGCCGCGGGGGTCCTCGGCGGGGTCGCCGGCGACCAGCGGCGTTCCCGTCTCGGCGCGGTCCGCGAAGGAGACCTCGCCGTCGAGCATCGTCACGCCCCAGTTGACGAGCCACAGCCCCAGCCCGCTCCCGTGTTCCAGCGGCGTCTCGGTCCCTTTCACGAGCACCTCGCGTTCCTGGTCCGGGATGCCGGGACCGTTGTCGGCGACCCTGATCTCGATCTCGTCGCCGGCGCGGTCGACGGTGATGCCGATCCGGGGCTCCGGGTCGTCGTTGTGGATGACCGCGTTTTCGAGGACGTTCTGGAGGACGGACTCGAGGATGCCGGTCGAGCGTATCTCCAGCCGGTCCGGGAGGTCGGTCTCGACGCGCACCTCGGGATACTCGTGGCGGATGGTGTCGACGAGCCGCTGGACCAGCCCGGGCAGGTCGATGGGTTGTGGGTCGTTGTGCCGGCGGGACATGATCCGCTCGATCTCGCGGGCCTTCATGCCCGTCTCGGTCAGGTCACGGGCGACCATCCGGATGCGGTCGGCCAGCTCCTCGTTCTCGTCGTCGAGCCGGTCCGAGAGCTGTGTCGCGCACACGTCGATGACGTTCATATCGTTACGGAAGTTGTGGCGCAACACGCGGTTGAGCACCTGGAGTTGCTGACGGCGGTTCGTCCGGTTGGTGATGTCTCGGACGACGAGGACGCGCCCGACGCCGCGGTCGTGCTGGTCGGTCAGGAGCGAGACGCTGACCTCGTAGACCCGCGGGCCCCGACCCGGCCAGACGACGGTGTCCTCCTCGTCGGGGATTTCGAAGTCGTCGTCGAACAGCGCCCCGGCCGGTTCGCCGACGACGGCGTCGCGGTCGCACTCGAACAGCCCCTCCGCGACGGGGTTGACGTCGACGACCACGTCGCTATCGTCGAGGACGACCACGCCGTCGCGCATGTTCGTCACGACCGCGTTGCGACCGATGCGTCTGGTCGCGGGCACCCGCTGGAGCAGCTCCGACTGGTAGAGGGCGTACGCGAACGTCCCGGCGCTGACGGCGAAGGCGTACGGCGTCAGGTCCAGTCCCGGAAGCGGTGCCACGCCGGCCAGCGACAGGAGGTTCGCGACCAGCGGCACCAGCGCACCGATCAGCAGCGCCAGCGCCTGGTCGGCGAAGAGGTGGTCGGCGGTCAACACCAGCCGCAAGAGCAGGACCATCCCGGCCAGTACCAGCGTGTACCCGAACGCGACGTAGGCCCAGAACGCCGGGCCGTAACTCTGGACGAACAGCACCACGCCCTCGCGCTGGACGGACGTGGTGTTCGTCCAGACCAGGTGGTGCCAGTCGTTCGTGAACGCCAGGGCGATCACGACCGCCGGCGGCACCGAGAGCGCCCCGACCGTCCGGCGGGTCACGAGTTCGCTCTGTCCGGTGTACTGGAGCGCGAAGACCAGCCACGCGACCGGGGCCGGCGCCGAGCCGATCCAGATCGCGCGTTCGAGCAGGGCGCGCGTGCCCGCGTCGGTCGTCACGAGCGCGAGGCCGTAACAGCCGGCCCAGAACAGCACCGCAACGAGCAGGATACTCAGGGCTGTCGTGCCGGGTTCCGGGCGGCGTCGCCACGTGACCGCCGCGAACCCGGCCGTGATGAGGGCTGACACCGCGAGTGCCAGCACGTATGGTGAGAACACGACTCTATCGTACCCCCTCGACCCCTCGACTACGTCTCCCTTGATTACCCTCTTGAATAACGATACGGCCGGTTGCTTCCGGCTATATATAAGTAGTGTCGCGAACCGGCGAGTACGGCGCTGGCGTGGCCGCTCAGTTGGGCAGGTACCGCACGGAGACGACGCCAGTCTCGGCAGCCCGGACCTCGACGCGGGCGACGTCCATCCTGGCCGCCCGGGCGACGGTCTCCTCGTCGTCGAGCACGTCCGTCACCGCGTCCTCGATGCCGTCGGCCGGGACGGTCAGGACGTGGAGTTCCCCCTCGCCGGCCCGCTCCTGCCGGGTCACCTCGCCGACGGCCTGGTCGGCAGCGATCTCCTCGGCCTGTCGGGTCGGCGGCTCGGCGCTGCGCTCGACGGGGATCGTTCGCTGTCCCCGCAGCTCCGCGACCGTCCAGGCCACCTCCATCGGCGGCTCGGGCTCGATTGCGGCCTCGACGACGGCGCCGCCCTCGACGCCGGGGTTGTCGGCCAGCGTGTGGACCTGCCCGTCGGCCACGTCGCGCAACACGGCCGAGTCATCGTCGGCGTGGGTCACGAGAAACGTCCCCTCTTTCATCGGTTCCGGGTACACCGCGGAGCCTTTTTTCCGTTTCGCGTCGGCCCGGCGGTCAGTGCAGGTACCGGTGGAGCAGGACCATACCGGCACCGACGGCGACCGGGGGAATCAGTCCGTAGGGAGCTGGAAGGCCGTAGAGGAACTCCACGACGGGCGCGATGGCGGCCGGCGGCGTCTCCTGCTGTTCGGCCGGCGTCGAGATGACGAGCGTGAGGTACAGCGCGAACACGAACAGGTACCCCGTCGCCGCGAAGCTGGCGTCGTAGCGCCGCGAGGACCCGGTCCGGCGGTGGCGGCGCGCGACCGAGAGGACGGGCGCGAGCAGCGGGAAGACCACCAGAAAGCCCACGAAGACGAAGAAGGCCCGCGAGAAGGTGAACACGCCGCCCGAACCCCCAGTCGTGACGGCGATCAACTGGACGATGGCGAACAGGAACACGACGGCGACGAGGGCGGCGAGCAGGCCGCCGAGGACGGCGTAGGACTTGAACAGCAGCGAGTCGCTGGTCCGCAGGGCGTACGGGAGTGCCCCGAAGAGCCCGTCGTAGGCGTCCTCGTCGCCGCCCGCGTCCGCGTCCGTCGCCGGTTCGGTCATTGCCAGCCAGTAGGGACGAAGCCCGCAAAAGCGGCGCGGTTCCGGACGGGCGCGGACCGTGGCAGGGACGCTCGCCGCCGTCGAACGGGGGAGTTATTGTCCGGGGCGGAAAGCGCACGAACATGAACGTCGACATCGGGAACGCGCTCGCGAGCGAGGCCGACATCGGGGTCTCGCGGGACGCCCTCGACGCGCTGGACGACCGCGTCGCCCGCGCACACGACCGCATCGCGCAGGGCCGCGCCGACGACGAGTTCGGCTACGCCAGTCTGAACCTCCCCGAGCGGACCGACCCCGACGCGATCCGGTCGGCCGTCGCCCCACTGACCGACGCCGAGGCCGTTCTCACGGTGGGTATCGGCGGGAGCGCGCTCGGCGCGGCCACCATCTCGCAGGCCCTCGGCGGCATCGAGGGCGGCGGCGAGGACGCCCCGCCGCTGTACGTGCTCGACAACGTCGACCCCGCTGCGATCCGGGAACGGCTCGCCGACCTCCCGCTGGACAAGACCGCCGTCAACGTCGTCTCCCGGTCGGGGACGACCGCCGAGACGCTCTCGAACTTCCTCGTCGTCCGCGAGGCGATGGAAGAAGCGGGCGTCGACTGGACCGAGCGGACGGTCGTGACGACGGGCGAGGAGGGGCCGCTCCACGTCCTCGCCACCGCCGAGGACCTGCCCGAACTGGACGTGCCCGCCGGCGTCCCCGGGCGGTTTGCGGCGCTGTCGGCCGTCGGGCTGGTGCCGGCGGCGATCCAGGGTCACGACATCGAGGCCGTCCTCGCGGGCGGGCAGGCCGCCGCCGATTCCCTCTCGGGATCGCTGTTCGACTGCCCCGCCTACGCCTACGGCGCGGTCGCTTACGCCCTCGACCAGCGCGGTGCGTCGGTCGACGTGATGATGCCCTACGCCGAGCGCCTGGAGTTCTTCGCGGAGTGGTTCGCACAGCTGTGGGCCGAGAGTCTGGGAAAGGACAACCTCGGGCAGACGCCCGCGCGGGCGCTCGGCGCGACCGACCAGCACTCCCAACTCCAGCTCTATCGGGCCGGCCCGACGGACAAGCTCGTGACGCTCGTCCGCCCCCGGGAGCGACCCGACCGGACCATCCCCGAGACCGACGTGGAGGGGCTCTCGTATCTCGGCGGGTCGAGCCTCGGCGCCCTGCTCGACGCCGAGTTCGAGGCGACGGAGGCGAGCCTCGCGGCTGCCGGCCAGCCCAACGTCCGTGTCGAACTCGATAGGCTGGACGCCCACGGCGTCGGCGAACTCCTCTACGCGATGGAGGCGGCCTGTATCCTCGCCGGGGAACTCTACGGCGTCGAGACGTTCGTCCAGCCCGCAGTCGAGTGGGGCAAGCGCGCGGCGCGGGGCCTGCTCGGCGGCGACTTCGAGGAAGCCGACGCGGTCGCGGACAAGACCGAGCTCGTCGTGGAACGCAGTCCCTAAACCCGCTCGGCTCCTGCCTCCGGGCGAATGGGCACAGTACGCTCCGATGACGGAGTGGCGCCGACTGGCGCCGCGCCGACGCTCGGGCTGGTCCTCGCCGGAACCGCGCTGGCCGCGACCTTCCTGCCCTGGACCGGTGGAACGCCAGTCGTCGACGTGTCGGCAGTCGACGGGAGCGCGCTCGCCGCTGGCCTGGCACTGGTCGCGACCGGGACCTTCGCGCTCCGACGGTACGGTGTACTCGACCGTCGGGTCGGGAGCGTCGTCGCCGGACTGTTCTCCGTCGGCGTCGCTGGGGTCGCCCTCTACCGGTTGCTCCGCCCGGCCGTCGGCGGTACCACGCCGGAGGTCGGTATCGGCCTCCCCGTCGCAGCGGTGGCGACGTTCGCCGCCGTGTTCGTGGCCGTCGCCGACTGGCTGGCACTCCCCAACGACTCGCTCTGGATGCGGGTCCGCGGCTTCGGGGTCGCCGTCCTGCTCGGGCTCCTCGCCATCGCTGCGAGTTACGCCGTCGCCATCCTGTTCGGCTCGCTGGCCCTTCCGTTCGGCCTGAACGTCCGCTTCAGCGTCACCACGGTCGGCTCGGGGCTGGGGCTCGTCCTCTTCACCGCCGGCTACCTCCGGTACCGCGACTTCGATCCGACGTACGTCGACATCTCGTGGCCGGACCGCCACGACGCCGCGGTCGCGGTCGGCGGTCTCGTCCTCCTGCTCGTGGTCCTCGGCGGCGTCGGGCTCGCCTTCGACCGGCTCGGCGTCCCCACGGCGACCAGCGCCATCGAGGAACGGGCCGCGGAGATGGCGAACCCGGTCTTCCTGCTCGCGCTGGTGCCGCTCTCGTTCGTCGCCATCGCCCTGGGCGAGGAACTGGTCTTTCGGAACGTCGTCCAGAAGTACCTCTACGAGGACTTCTCCCGTCGCACGGCCGTCCTGATGGCGAGTCTCGCCTTCGGTGCCGTCCACTTCCGGCAGTATGCCGACCCGAATCCCGTCGCCACGCTCTCGACGCTGTTCATCGTCTTCACCCTCTCGCTGGTGCTCGGCTGGCTCTACTACCGGACCGAGAACCTGCTCGTTCCCATCGCCGTCCACGGCGCGTTCAACGCCATCCAGTTCGCCGCCCTCTACGTGCAGTTGACCGGCGGACTCTCCGCGTACGGCCTCTGACCGTGCGATGGCGAGCCCCACACGACCGCCCGATCCGAAGCCGGTGTCGCGTTCCTTTCGTCGCCGCAGGCCGCGAAACCACCATAGAGGGCGTCAGACGGCGGTCTGACGGGTTTTTATCGGCCGCGGCGAGAACTATGTGGTATGCCGACCCGCTACACGGTCGTTTGCGATAGCGACCGGGCGCGGGAGATCCAGCGGCTCGCCCGGGAGTACGACCTCACCGAGGAGGAGGTTCTCCGACAGCTACTCGACATCGGGCTGGAGCACATCGACTAGGCCGGGTTCTTCCGCGAGAGGTCGCTCCCGCAGACGGGACAGCGGTCGTGATCGTCGTCGAACTCGCGGCCACAGCCCGCACACTGGAAGCGCCACTCGCGCTGTTCGTCGATGCCCTCGCGGGCGATGACCTCGACGGTGACGTCGAGTTTCTCCGCGACGTTCTGCATCGCGTAGTCGTCGGTGACGAGCGTGCCGTCGAGCTCGAAGGCGGCGGCGACGAGTCGGATGTCCGTCTTCGAGAGCTCCCCGAGGTCACCGGTCTCGCGGGCGGCCCGTTCGATCCGCTCGACGGTCTCGTCCTCGGGGATGTGGAGGTGCATCCCGGAGCCTTCGAGCGCGTCGAAGCGGTAGGCGTGTTCGTCTTCGAGTTCCTCGCGGACGAGCGGGATGGAGGCGACGCTCGCCTGGGTGTGATACTCGTGGATGAACGCTGACGTGTCGAGAACGTGCATCTGGTCGGGCGGCCTACGTCTGGACGATCATGTGGTCTTTGACGGCCTGTACGCGCTCGACGGGGACGAGCAGGCGCCCGCCCTCGTCGCGGCTGAACTCGGTGTCCCGCGTGAACCCCTCGGGATCGACGACGAGGTTCGCGAGCCGACCCGAGTTGGCGTCCATCGTGATGTTGTACAGCATCCCGAGCTCGGTGCCGTCGGTCCCCATGACGGCCTTGCCCGAGAGGTTCTCGGCCAGTATCTCTGCCATACCAC
The DNA here is from genome assembly GCF_023028345.1 of Halorientalis marina. Classification (GTDB taxonomy): domain Archaea; phylum Halobacteriota; class Halobacteria; order Halobacteriales; family Haloarculaceae; genus Halorientalis; species Halorientalis marina. The sequence continues at coordinate 3,168,533 of NZ_CP095487.1, forward strand.
CGCGTGCGTATTCCACTCACATAAACGCCACGACCCGTCAGACGTCCGTCTGTCGGGCGCTAACCGTGCCAGCGCGTCGTCGCCGGCCGGCGGGCCCGCGAGCAGGACGGGCGGTCCGACCGCGGCCGGCGACCCAACCCGAGAGTTATAAATGGCGCGCACGGCTGATAACTGGTAAGGATTTTCCGACGGTGATCTCCCATGGCAGATTCTCACACTGACGTCGACGCGGGCACAGGGGACGGGTCGCGGGACCTCCGGACGCCGATCGTCGCGGTCCTCGGCCACGTCGACCACGGCAAGACGACACTGCTGGACAAGATCAGGGGCTCTGCCGTCAGCGAGGGCGAGGCCGGTGCCATCACACAGCACATCGGCGCCACCGCCGTCCCGCTCGACACCATCTCCGAGATGGCCGGGAGTCTCGTCGACCCGGACGACTTCGACCTCCCCGGCTTGCTGTTCATCGACACGCCCGGCCACCACTCCTTCTCGACGCTGCGCTCCCGCGGCGGCGCGCTCGCGGATATCGCCATCCTCGTCGTCGACGTCAACGACGGCTTCCAGCCCCAGACCATCGAGGCCATCGAGATACTCAAGCGGACGGCCACGCCCTTCGTCGTCGCGGCCAACAAGGTCGACACCGTCCCCGGCTGGAACCCCAACGAGGGCGAACCCATCCAGCAAACCCTCGAGAAGCAGTCGGAGCGCGTCCAGGGCGACGTGAACGACAACCTCTACAAGATCATCGGCGAACTCTCGGACCACGACTTCTCCGCGGACATGTACTGGCGCGTCCAGAACTTCCAGAAGAACGTCGGCGTCGTCCCCGTCTCCGCCATCACCAGCGAGGGGATTCCCGACCTCCTGACCGTCCTCATGGGCCTCTCCCAGCGGTACATGAAAGACGAGATGCACATCGACGTGGCCGGCCCCGGCGCCGGTACCGTACTGGAGGTCAAGGACACGCAGGGCTTCGGGACGACCATCGACGCCGTCCTCTACGACGGCACCATCCGCGCGGACGACCAGATCGTCGTCGGCGGCCTCAACGAACCCATCGTCACCGACGTGCGCGCGCTCCTCCAGCCGAAACCGCTGAAGGAGATCCGCACCGAGAAGGAGTTCGAGAAGGTCCCCGAAGTCAAGGCCGCCGCGGGGGTCAAGATCGCCGCGCCGGACCTCGACGACGCGATGGCCGGCGCACCCATCCGGGTCGTCCGGAACCGCGACCCCGCGGACGTGGTCGCCGAGGTCGAGGAGGAACTCGCGGAGATCACCGTCAACACGCAGGAAAACGGCGTCGTCGTCAAGGCCGACACGCTCGGCTCGCTGGAGGCGCTCGCCAGCACGCTCGACGAGGAGGAGATCCCCATCGTCCGCGCGGAGGTCGGCGACGTGGCCCCGCGGGACGTGCGGGTAGCCGGGACCGCCAAGGAGACGAAACACGAGTCCATCCTCGCGTTCTCGGTGGACATCCTCGACGACGCCGAGCAGTTGGCCGAACAGGAGGACGTCCGTATCTTCGAGCACGACGTGATCTACCGGCTGATCGAGTCCTACGAGGAGTACGTCGAGGAGATGGAACAGTCCCAGCAGGAGCAGGTGCTCGAAAACATCACCCGGCCCGCGCGGTTCCAGATACTCCCCGACCACACCTTCCGACAGAACGACCCGGCCGTCGTCGGCGTCGAAGTCCTCTCGGGAACGATCACGCGCAACTCCAACGTCGCGATGTTCAATGGGGGTGCTCCCGAGCGGATCGGTCGCATGAAGTCCATCCAGGACGAAGGCGAGGACGTCGACGAGGCCCGGAAGGGCGACCGCGTCGCCGTCTCCATCGACGGCCCCACCGTCGGCCGCGACATCGAGGAAGGCGACGAACTCTGGATCGAGCTCCCGGAGAAACACGCCAAGATCCTCGAACAGGAGCTCAGCGAGGACATCCCCGCCGACGAACGCGACGCGCTCCGGATGTACCTCGACAAACAGCGCGACCGCGACCCCTTCTGGGGGAAGTAGGCGTTTTGTGTAGCCGTCTGACTACACAAATTCGAGCGTATTAGCCTACGGTCAGGGTCAACCGTGCCAGACTACTCTACCAATCTGATAGATAGCCGTTTCGCTACTTCTCGCGCGTCACTCAAACCCCAACCAACACTATCCACAAGGGTCCCCCATCAAGATTACAGAGCGAACGGGTCCCCACTCACGTAGGTGTAGGGGTGGATAAATGCCCTCCAAAGCTGTGACATTGCTTCAACCACTTGTTCCGAAAAAACGCCCCGTTTTAAAACAGATAGCCTGCAATTTGAAAACATGGGAATATTGAGTTGGCTTGGAGAGAAAATATCCGAGCTGTTAGGCTATATCGACCCAGCGGTTACAACAGGCATTTTGATTTTTTGGGGAGGCGGACTTGTGGCAATGAGTCAAACGAATAGTTCCACTGAATATGGATTGGTCGCAGTCGTGGGGTGGTCAATCCTTTGCATGATCTTCTACATGATGATGTGGGAATTCAGAGTAGATGCAGGATTGACGGAAAGTTGAAGAACCGACAACTCGCTCTCCTTCTGAGGGTTTCACGCCATTTCGCCCGCGAATTGAAAGAATACGAATACAAAGGCCCCCACGATGGTGAGCGGGACCATTGCCTTGACGGCCCCCGCGAACAGGTAGACCAACTGCTGAACCATCGCTACATCCGCATTCTGCAGACTCATGCTGGAGGTGATACTGACCATCCCGAACAGGTAAGGAGCCACGGCAAGGAACGTGAGCAGCGATCCGAAAGCGGCTATCTTCCCCCAAGGGACTGTCATACATTTGGTACGAGTGGATTGGTATTCAAGAGTTTTACGCCGTTTCGAGAGTATAGACCCCTCATTTCACCCATATTCGAGGTATCGAGCTTACCAACAAGATCTCCGTGTTGGATTCAAGTCGGTGGAACGTGTAGCGGTGGCTACTCTCACGAATCAAGATTAGTGAGCGGGTTAGCCCCACACGTGGTTATCTGAAGGGAGGGTTTTCACACGAGAGGTAAGTGAGGTATATCGACGGAGTAATCTAGTAGTGTTTGGATTGTGAACGTTCCTGGTATGCTTATTGACCTACTCCCCAAGTCGATTGCGGTCCTCCTTCCCGAATTATCCTTACTCCTCATCGGGTACGTTGTCGAGAAACACTACGTGAGTCGAGTGACGTGTTTCACCAACGTATTGGCCCTCAACGTCCATTTCCTAACTATTGGAAAATCGGGCCTCTGGCTTGGGCTGTATGCAGACTTCGGGTTGATTCTAGGAGGGTGGGGATTCCTTCACTACATGGAGCAGGAAAGCCTTGGCAAGGGGTATTACCAACTATCTCATCTTGGATACTCCTCTCTCGTTGTTGGAGCGATCATCCTATACCCACATATCGAGTGGGTTTTCTCTGCTATTCTCGGGGACGGCTCCCTCCCCGCCGTGGGAGTTGTCGTTATTGTCGTACTCGTCAATCTCGCCCTATTGGACGACGAAGACCATCTTCATTACCGACTTGCCCGTGATATAAGAGTCAACGAGTTCATCGTAAACAGCGGTCGAATTAGATTCGATCTCGGTGATGGCTACGTCACACCTTGGCGGCGATTAGACCACTGGTTTGACGTGAAGTAATATATTCAATATACGTTGCTTCAAGCCTCACTCCAGTCAATTGAACGCATCAACGAATCGCTGTTTAAATTCCTTCATTGCTTTCTGAGTATAGTAGTATGCGTATATTGCATCTATCTCCTCAGCTCGCCGACCCTCATGGACTAACTCATTTCGCGTATCTCGGCAGTGGGTGTACCACAACTCCCACTCTTTGGTATTCTTAATATCTACCCCAATATCTGACTCTATCATATCATACATCGTTTTTATGTGGTGATACTGATCACTGCCAGAGTCCCACATTCTATCTTCTGCTTCTTCTTTCGTTTTCCCTTCAGCTCTCAACATTTTCATGTATTCTCTACGAGTCCAAAATTCAAACAGTTGACTAGAGTTGTATACAGCAATAGTATATTCTCCAAGGTCCATCTTGTCCCGTATATCAAGATCAAGTTGTCGGGACATCGTTACGTTGTTCTCTTCTTGGAGGTTCTTTCTTAATGCACCATCTTGTTCGGGAGAAATCGTTCCCATTTGCAACATGCCTCCAGAGAGACCTACACTGGTTTCCTCAATAATATCTCCATCTTCTACCTTTTTGATTGTAAAATTCAAGATCTCGTTAGGTATCACCGCCCTCATCCAGTAGCTTTCGGTCACGACTTTGTAACACTCAATAAATCTATCATAATACTCAACAGAATCATTAATTAGTCGCTCGTGTAACCCAGTAGTCCTCGATCCAAGAATCATATCTTCATACACAGGTTCTTCTATCCCTTCAGGTAGCGCGGCGATGTAATCCTCTGAAAGATGAATCTGGACAGTCTGATTCAACAAAAGTCCATGTCTGTCACGGGGGAAGCTGGCGGCCCCACCTCCCTGGAACGCACTTCTACCACCCTCTGATTCTCCCAGACGGAGTTCAGCTTCAATATCATCTAAAACTACTGTGTATGCCGCCTCTCGTTGTTCTTCGTCAATTGAATTGGGGACCCTGAATGAGTATGGTCCTGTAAATTCCAGCACATATTTATCAGGATGTGTAACCTCTTGCGTCTCAATTGGAGGAGGAGACGGTCGGGGTGGCTCCTCGTTGCTCATGCTGATACTGAAGTCAAATTCACACAAAAGGGTTCTGCGGCCGAAACTCTCAGGTGCATCTGATCATTTCTCCTCCACCAACTCTCGACGGTATGATTCAGCCTCGGTGGAGAGTATTGGTTCAGATGGCGGCGAACAATATAGGCGACGATAGTTCTGATGAGTAATAAGGACACATTCTGGTACGGCCATGGCTTGCGCGTGTGCGCGACATAGGGCGAAATAATACTATAGTGGTAACACCACGTTCCTGTCGCTCCACGACCATGGCCGGTTCACGCGTGTGTGCGGCCGCCCGTGCGGGGGGCTTCGAGTCGGGACCATGGTGATGAGGTTCAATTTCACGGATCCCTCAGAACCGCCCAGATTGCTTCACAAGCCGCTCGGGATTTTTGACGGTGTGTCCTACTCGGTGATGATTTGAACCGCTACAATCGGCTGTGAAGTGCCTTAGAATTGAATTGTTATTACTGGGGAGAATCATCTTACACAGGAATATTCACAGCGCACATTTTTCAATACACCAGATTTCAGAATGAGGGTCCGTCGCGCCGAATCATGTCTGCTGCATCGTCGTCAATCACGGACGTATAGATGTCCGTAACGTTCAATGAGTGGTGGCCCAACGCCTCTTTGACCATCGGCGCGGGAATTCCATTCTTAGCGCATTGGACAGCGAACGTGGCCCGTAGAGCGTGCGGCGTTACCAGATGTTGCGTTCTACCCATCGCGTCAGTCCCGTAGTCGTCTTGAATCCCTGCGCTTTCTGCCGCTTCAACCACGATGTCTCGCACCACGGTTTCACCCAGGTGGTCGCTGTTGCCCTTCCCGTCAGGCGGAAAGAGGTAGTCGCTCTCCGCGGCCCCGTATTCCTGTTCTCTGTAGTGATCAATCCACATTTGGAGATCCCGCGCCAGTTTGTCCGAGCGAAACCCGACCTTCCGATAGTCGTCGTTCTTACGCTCGTAGATGAGGATATACTTCTGGTCAGGCTCAACGTCCCTGAGCCGCAGGCTGATACACTCTGACCGCCTCATGCCCGTGGATACTAAAATACGGATAATCAGTTTGTCCCGAAAGCCGTCTGCCGCCTCAATGAGCTGGTCTACCTCATCGGATTCGAGGTAGAACACACCCTCCCGAGTGGCCCGCTTCTTCTCCGTGGTGATTGACCATTTGCCGTCCGACCCCGTGGTTTCCCATTGGTCTACGGGGTTGGGATCATCTGGACGCTGTATCTGAAAGAACTTGCTAATGGCACCCGTAGCGTTCTTGATCGTCCCTTCCGAGTAGCCCACGGGTTCACCCTCCGACACGTCGGCCCCGCAGTCGGGACAAAGGTCCTCGAAAGGGTCCGCCATCGTCTCGCACTCGGGGCACTTGGTCCCCGCACCCCGCTGTTTCATCCACCGATGGAACCGCAGTAAATCATCCTCCACCTCGATTTCCCCAGTGATCTCCTTCCCACGGTCTTGAAGCCACATCTCGAACTTGCGAAGGTGGCGGACGTGGCGTTTTACTGTGTTCTCTGCCGCATCCGACTGTGAACGGAGTACGTAACTCTCGCGGAAACTCTCGATAGGGTCCATGGCACTCATTGACCCACCTCCCTCCAGTAGTGTGGAGCGTCAAACTCGTGGGTCATCAACATCTGCACGTCGCTGTAATCGTCCTCGTAGTAGAGTTGAACGAGCGCCTTCCCTGCTTCAAGTTCCGACACACCCGCGTCATCTGCGATTTCAGCCGCCGTTGCTCCGAACTTCACGGCGATAGCGTCCTTGTCCGCCCCCTCGAAGCCTTCTTCCACCACGGGTAGTGCGCCGTATACATCAGAGAACACCTTGTTAGGGATACCACCCTGGGAAAGCATGGTGTCGTGCATGTTCTCAAGGCGGTCCTCTATCGCTTCGAGGGTGCTTCCGTTGTCCTCAACACCGTTTAGGATGTCATCTATCCGCCCGTTTGCCTCGACCGTCTCCGCGCCGTCGGAGGGACTGCCGCCGTCCAACGCGCCATCGATTTCCTTCTCGACTGCGGCGCGGATCAGTTTCGACATGTTGCCGTCATACTCTGCTTCGGCGTGGCTGACCCACTTCTGATGTCGGGATTCACCCACGCGGATATGGACTTGTTCGCTCATCGTTCCACGTCCGTAGCCACAAGCTCCACCCACTAGAATGTGTTGACGAATGTATACACAATACGTTAGTCACTATGGGAAGCAATTCATTGAAACATTGGAATCGTCAATTACACTCGCATACTGCTCCCAGATTCGCCTTGGTGTAACGTCTCTATCTATCCCGTCGATGAGGTTCTCAAGCGAATATTCCTCTCCTTCGCTTTCTACAATTTGGCGGATATGTCTTTCAAAAAGCTTCTCGGCATCCCCATAGGGATGACCCTCATCAAAAGCTGTGTGGCTGCAATTTGGACAGTCCCATAAACCGATCTCGCTACTCACTGGGCCACGGGAACTTTCACCGTCGTACATTACCGTCTGGCAATTTGGGCAATACGCTCTGTTTTCAAGCCCAATGTCAACGATTCCATCTGATGAAATCTCCGCGCTCCCTCGCCAGCAACTTTCGCCAGTCTGAATACACCCTTCAATCTCGGAAACAGCTACCTCGTCGCCATCATCTGATCCCACCTGATCAATCGACCATCCCCTTGCCCACCAACCGCCCAGTAATCCAAGAGAGAGAATTCCCATTCGGGCCATCCATGTGAGGATGACGTTGAGCGGTAATCGCTCGGCAATGCCCGCAAAAATAGGAGGATAAAAATTCGCAGCGGTCGGGATTCCGATTAGAACCACAGTAAGAATAATCGAGACAATTGTCCACCGACTCATGATACAGACCACTTCACGGACAAGCCAAATACCTGTCTCTTCAGCTCATCCGTTTGGTTTTGACTTGCGATCCGTTACCCAGTATGGAAAATCACGAGCAGCCAAGAGAAGGGTTAGCACGGTAGGGGTCCTTGTCTATTCATAACCCACGATCCAAATCATTGGTAGATCAAAGAAATCGTGTGGGCGTATGTCTACACAATTCCGTGTCTTCTGGGGCAAGTGAGCGCGTTTCCCTACTCCTCAACGCCCGCGAGACTCGACATCGGCGTCGCGCCGGCGACGATGGCGCCCGTCGCCAGGACCGCGGCCGAGAGGGCGACGAAGTCGCCGCTCGGCGAGTAGCCCGCCAGCCCCGCACCGACCTGCACGATGAAGACGGTGATAAAGAAGCTCACGATGGCGAACACGAGCAGGACGATCGACGCGACGATACTCCCGACCAAGGCTCCGAAGGAATCCAGGATACCCATACATCTCTGACCGACAGCGGACGGAAATAGGCCGGGGTTCGACCGACGGCGCGTCTCGCGGGAGTAATAATATTTAATTAGCCAGCGAGACAACAGGAAGGTAAGCGATGCTCGGACGCGATCTCGGGTCGCTCTCGACGCCCGATCTGGTCCTCTCGTTCATTCCCGGGCCGCTCCTGCTCGCCCTGCTCGCGGTCGGGGTGCTCGGGGTGCCGATGCATCTCGCGCTGGCGGTCGGGAGCCTGCCGGCGGCCGCTGCGGTGGGCTACGCGCTGTTTCTGCGGCCGCCGGTCGGGAACGGAAGAAGCGAAACGTAGCTACTGGGCGGTGGGCGAGGTGTCGTCGCCCATCGCTTCTTTCATCTGGAGGGCGGCGCTGGCCGCGAGGCCGCGGGCGAGTTCGGCGCGTTCGTCCTCGCCGATTGTCGTGTCGGCCTCGTCTTCGGGCGAGTAGCCGGCGCTGACGACGGAGCCGATGGGCGGTTGGACGGCGACGGTGGCGTGGGGACCCTCGGAACCGTGGGCGAGTTCGGTCCCGACGGCGAAGTCGTCGGGGAGGAGTTTCCGCGTGCGCGCGGCGACGTTCGCGAGGTCCTGGCGGAGGCGGCGCCGCTGGTCCGCGGAGAGGGGCGATTCGGCGTCAGCACCCGCGAAAGGGGCGTTTCCGTACATTCTCCCACTCGTAGGCGAGACGCACGTAAAAAACCGCCGGCTACCGCAGAATCGGACGGCTCTCCCCGTAGGCAGCCACCACGACCGCCGTCGTGTGGGCGTCCGGGTCGGGGTCGGCCGCGACGACGACGGCGTCCGAATCGCCGGGGAGCCAGTCCCAGTCCCGGAGGTCCGTGCCCGCGTCGAGACCGCGTTCGATTCGCTCGCGGACGGTCGCCTCGTCGGGGCCGTCCGCCTCGTAGAAGATGCCGCGCCCGCTCGCACTCCGGGCCCAGCCGATGCCGGCCGCACCGGCCTCGCCCGGCCCGTGAGTCGCGCGCCCCTGAACGACGGTCAGCTGGTCGCCGACCGCCCCGAGGTCGGGGGCGGTGCCGACGACCTCCAGTTTGGCGTCGGCGGGGATGACGGAGGAGACGGTCACGAGGTTGAAGTCGTGGACGTTCGCCTCGGCGAGCGCCCGGTCGTAGGACGCCGTCGCCGTCGGGCCCGTGGCCGTCCCCCACGCGACCCGAATGGTGCTCATAGGAGAGGCAAGCCCGGGCAGAAGGTAAGGGGTTTCGAAGTGTGTGGGGACGAGCAAGGCACGCGCCGAGGCGAGCATCCGCGCGAACGGAGTGAGCGCGGTTCACGGAACTCGCGCAGAGCGCGAGTTCCGTTTTTTCGCGCACGTTTTTCCGGCGGGGGTTCCCGCAGCGAGCGCCGAAGGCGCGAGCGAGGAAACCCCCGCCGGAAAAACGTGCTAGGCCAGGAACACGTGCCGCGGCCGGTCGGCGAGCACGTCACGGCCCCAGTCGACGGTGTCGGCGAAGTCGTCGGAGCGGAAAAAGCCCATCGCGTCCTCTTTCGAGGCCCACAGGGAGGCGATGAACATGTCGTTCTCGTCCTCGTGGTTGACGAGCAGGTCGGTCCCGTGGTGGCCGTCCATCTCGGCGAGCACCTCGCCGACGGTGTCGAACTTCTCGACGAAGTCCTCGCGGTGTGCGGGTTCGACGGTGTAGAACATCCCCATGGTGCCGAAGCCGTCCTCGTCGCCGGCGCGGCCGACGATGCCGGGGAGGTCGGTGAGGAAATCGGAGGCGGTGTCGGCGGCGGACTCGGTGTCCCACAGCGAGACGACGGCGGCCGGGCCGTCGCCCCGCGCTTCGTAGACGTTCGTCCCCTGGTGGGTGTCGTAGCGGTCGAAGCCGTCCCGGAGGTCGTCGACCTCCGCGAACAGCTCCTCGGTATCGGCTTCGGAGTAGAGAACGAGGGCGTACACGTCCTCGCCGTGGGGTTTCCCGGCGTACACGTCGAGGTCGGCGAGTTCCTCGCGGATGGATTCGGCGTCGGCCTCCGCGTCGGCGGCGTCGGTTGCTTCGGCGTCGCCGTCGCCCTCACCGAGGCGGCCGCGGTAGCCCTCGACGACGCCCGAGAGATCGTTGAGGAAGCCGGAGGCGGTCTCGGCGGCGGATTCGGTGTCCCAGACCGAGACGATGGCGGCCCGCCCCTCGTTGGCGCGGACGGTCGTCATGACGTGGGTGTCGTAGTGCTCGAAGTTGCCCCGCAGGCCGTCGACCTCGTCGGCCAGGGCCTCCGCGTCGGCCTCGGAGTAGAGGACGATGCCGACCGCACCCTCCTCGTAGTCGTTGCCGGGGTAGAGCCCGAGCGTCGCGAGTTTCTGCTGGATGTCGGCGTCGGACTGGACGCTCACGTCCCGCTCCTCGGCGTCGTCGTGGTCGTCCCCGCCGTGGTCTGGGTCCGTCCCGTGCTCGGAGTCGGCGCCCTCGGCGTCGTCGGGGTGGTCGTCGCCACCGTGGGGATGGTCACCCTGGCTGGCGCTGCCGGGATGGGCGCCGCCGTGGGTACCCGTGTCGCCGCCCGCGGCGTGGCCGGCGTCGTCGCTCGCGCCGCCGCGCGGCGAAGGGGCCGCCCCAGCGCCCGCGTCGGCTGTCGCCCCCTCGGCGTCGTCGGCCGGGACTCGTTCGCCGGCGAGGTAGGCCCCGAGGTCGGCGGGCGGGAACCGCCGGCCGAAGTAGAAGGGGCCGAACTCGGCGAACTTCGAGCTGGAGGGGTCGAACCGCATCTCGTAGAGGAGGTCCTTGATGTCGGTGGGGTCGTCGGCCCAGAGCGTGATGCCCCACTCCCAGTCGTCGAAGCCGACGCTCCCGGCGATCATCTGGTTGACCTTGCCGGCGTAGCCGCGGCCGAGGTCGCCGTGGCGGCTCATGTGCTCGGCCCGGTCGTCGAACGGCAGGTCGTACCAGTTCTGCTCGGGGTCGCGCCGTTTGCTCATCGGGTAGAAACAGACGTGTTCCGCGTCGGGGATGTCGGGATGGAGCCGGTCCTGGATGTACTGGTGCAGGCCGGAGTCCTCGTCGACCTCGCCCTCGAAGTACTCGCGGGCCTTCTCCGTGTACCCCGAGGCCTCGGTGACCGAGAGGTAGGAGTAGGACTGCTCGGTGAACTCGGCGAGTGCAGTCCGCTCGAAGCGCCGTTCCGCGGTTTCGAGGTCGGCGATCGTCGGCCGCAGGTGGACGATCATGAGGTCGGCCTTGTGCCCGACGACGCTGTAGAGGGCGGACTGGCCCTCTTCTGCGTCTTCCACGTCCACGTGGGACTGGAGGTGGGCGACACCTTCGTCGATGGCCGCACGGCGACGGCGCTCGGGGGCGTTGGCCCAGGCGTCCCAGTCGATGGTCCGGCAGTCGTGGAGGGCGTACCAGCCCTCGTCCGTCGGCGGCGGATCGCGCTGTGGCATACGCGGACGTTCGAACGGCGCCCTAAGGAGGCTTCCGTTCTCAGCCGGCCAGCAGCGACGGGGCGAAGATCATCACGACGAGCCCCGCGACCATCGTCAGGCTGGTGACGATGGTCACCGCGGTCGTCAGCCGGCGGCCGCCTTCGATGGGGAGCCGCGAGACGACCGCCTCCGTGCTCGTCCGGAGGATGTGGCCGCCGTCGAGCGGGAAGGAGGGGATGCAGTTGAAGAAGCCGAGCTGGAGGTTGATCCACCCGGTCCAGAAGGCGGCGTTGGCGAGGGTAAAGAGCCAGCCGCCAAGCGCCCCCAGCAGGGCGCCGTCCTTCGGGACGTAGAAGTTCGCGATCATCGGGACGAACCCGGCGAAATTGTACGCGATGTTCGGCGAGATCGCGGCGATCAGCGGCAGGCCGAGCACGAACAGCACGCGCTGGACGATGTTGCCGCCGAAGGGGTCGGTCGCCCCCTCGCCGCCGCCCCCGAGGACCGCGAGGAACGTCTCGGCCGGGTACGCGTCGATTCCGATGTCGTCGACGGTGATGCCGCTCGTCCCGGAACTCGGGACGGTGCCCATCGAGGGCCACTGGCGGTTCTCGTCGGCGACGAGGGACACGTCGTAGGTGACCGGGCGGTCGCGGTCGTCGCCGGGCACGTAGGCGACGATCCGAACGGTGTCGCCGGGGTCGCGGGCCCGGAGTTCGTCCCGGAGCGTCTCCCAGTCCGGCGTGCGCGTCCCGTCGATGCTGGTGACGATGACCGACCTGTCAGGCGGCGCGCCGGCCGCGACCAGCGGGACGTCGTCCGCGACGGGCGTGACGAGCGCGCCGACGGGGAGCGTGGCGTTTCCGGCCGTCGTCGAGATGGTCGCGACCGACCGGTTCACGACCGCGCGGTCGAAGTCGCGCTCGGTGAAGACCCCCGAACCGTTGACGGCCGTGATCCGCGGCGGTGAGTCGCCGCTCAGGTCGACCCCTTCGTCGGCCAGCCGGCCGTCCAGGATGCCGGAGACGGCTCTAGTCAGCAGTAGCGTCCGCTCGACCGTCACCGTCGAGTTGTCCTTGCGCCCGATCTCGACCGACCGCCCGCTCGTGTTCGCGAGGACGGCGTCGAAGGCGTCCTCGTCGGTCACCGGCTGGCCGTCGACGCTCGTGATCACGTCGCCGCGCTCTATACCGGCCTGGTCGGCGGAGGACTCCGGCGCCACGTCACCGACGGGCACACCGCCGACGACGGTGATCGCGCCGATGATCGGCCCGAAGAGAAGGACGAAGGCGAGAATCGTGATCGCGAAGTTGTTGGTCACGCCGGCGGCGAACATCCGCGTCTGCCCGCCGCGGTCGGCCTGGTCACGACTCTCCTCGTCCGGTTCGACGAAGGCCCCGACGGGAATGAACGCGAAGAGGGCAAGCCCCATCGAGTCGATCTCGATGTCCTCGACGCGACAGAGCAGGCCGTGGCCCCCTTCGTGGACGACCAGGCCGAGAAGGAGGCCGAAGACGATCTCCGGGGCGGCCGCGAGCGGGAGGAACTCGTTGACCCCGGGAATCACGAGCACGTTCTGTGGGTTCCGGACCGGCTGTGCCTCCGGGCGCTGGAACGCCTGGATGGCCGTGAAGATGACGACGACGAACGAGCCGACCATCACTACGAGCGCCGAGCCGACGCCGACGTTCGCCCAGGCGCGCCAGAACCGTTTCGGCCGCGCCAGCCAGTTTAGAAAGGCGCGACCACGCTTGGTGTGGATCGTCGTGAGCGGACCCTGAACCCGGACGGATTCGGGGAGGATCCCGCGGGTCCGCAACGCCATCAACACGACCGTATAGAGGAGCACACCGGCCAGCACCCACGTCAGCGTGCGTACCATCGTGCGAATCGTGGAGCCTGTCGGTCAAGAGGGTTCCGTTCACGCCTCCCGGCGGAGCCGGTCGAGGACGAACTGCTCGTCCAGCGCCGCGAGGAACGGGCCGAGCCGCGGGCCGTTGTCGGTATCGAGGAAGAGCCGATAACCCGCCTCGAAGAAATCGGCCACCTCGACGTCGTGGCGCTTCGCCGTCTCGTAGATTTCGCCCTGAATCTCCTCGCCATCGTCGGTCGTCTCGACGAAGTCCGCGAGGTCGTCCAGCGCGGCCTCCGTCGCGGCGTCGACATCGACCGCGGGAAGGTCCTCGGCCAGCCGGTAGTTGTACTCGTTGTCCGTGCGCTCGGCCCAGGCGCGGGCCTTCTCGACGCGAGCGAGCGCGTCGTGGACCGCGTCCACGGGGGCGTCCTCAGGGACGTGTCCCTCCCGGCGGGCCATCGTCTCCCGGAGTTCGAGGTCGTCGGTCATGCCCAGGACGGCGGCGAAGGTGAAGGGGATCCGGAACCGCTCGGGCGTGACCTCGTCGACGAGCAGGGGATAGACGCGGTCGGCGAGGGCCTGCTCGTCCTCGTCGGCGTCGACCTCGCCGTAGTAGACCCGTTCGAGCCGGTCGAACTCGTCGACGAGCTGGTCGAGCGTCCCGATGGCGAAATCGCGCTGTTTCCGGGGGTCCTTGGTGAAGAAGTAGCGGAACACCTCGGGTTCGAGCAGGTCGAGCACCTCGGCGACGGTGACGACGTTGCCGGACGACGAGGAGAGGGCGTCGCCGTTCAGCGTGAACCACTCGTAGACCATCGGGACCGGCGGTTCGACGTCCAGGACGTTCCGGGCGATGTCCACGCCGCTGGGCCAGGACCCCTCGGCGTGGTCCTTCCCGAACGGCTCGAAGTCGACGCCCAGCACCTGCCACTGGGCGGGCCACTCGAAGCGCCACGGGAGTTTGCCCTCCCGGAAGGTGGCCGTCCCCTCGTGCCCGCAGCCCTCGATGGGGCGGTCGCCGGCCTCTACGTCCTCACAGACGTACGCGACGGTCCGCTCGTCGAGGTCCACGTCGGTCACCCGGCCGGTGAGTTTCCCGCACTCGCCGCACTGCGGGGTGAACGGGACGTACTCATCGTCGACGCTGCCCTGGTACTCGGCGAGGACCTTGCGGGCCTGTTCGCGGTGGTCGAGCAGGTGCGCGGTCACGTCCTCGAAGGCCCCTTCCTCGTAGAGGTCGGTGTTCGAGACGAACTCGACGGGCACGTCCACCAGCTCGGCGCTGTCGAGCAGAAGTTGGGTGAAGTGGTCGCCGTAGGAGTCACAGCAGCCGAACGGGTCGGGAATGTCGGTGTACGGTTTGCCGAGGTTCGAGCCGACAGCGCCGGAGTCCACCGAGTCGTGGCCGAAGTCGACGACGTTCCAGTCGAGATCCGCGAGCGTCCGGGGAATCTTCCGGAGCGGGTCGCGGTCGTCGGTGGTGAACACCTGCCGGACCTCGTGGCCGCGGTCCCGGAGCGCCTCGGCGACGAAGTAGTTGCGCAGAATCTCGTTGAAGTGGCCGATGTGCGGGACGCCCGAGGGCGAGACGCCGCCCTTGATGACGATGGGGTCGGCGGGGTCGCTGGCTTCGATGGCATCGGCGACGGCGTCGGCCCAGAAGGCGCGCTCGCTCGCCGTGCTCTTGTAGGGGTCGTAGATTTCCTCGTCGGTCCACTCCGTGGCGACGTCGTCGCTCCCCTCCGCGCTCATTCGGGATCACCGGGGCGTATCTCGGTGCCGTCGTGGTCGTCCGCCCGGACGGCCCGCGCGACGGCCTCGGGCTCTGTGCCGTCCAGCACGATGGCCCGGAGGCCGGCGCGGCCGATGATCTTCGCCGCGAGCAGGTCCACGGGGGCGTTACTGCCGGCGTCCATCTCGATGTCGGCGATGACGTCGACCAGTTCGGCGGGGCTCAGTTCGTCGAACCTCGTCGCGTCGGGGTCCTCGTTGGGGTCGGCGCTGAAGACGCCGGGGACGCTCGTGGCGTAGACGAGCAGGTCGGCGTTGACGTACTCGGCGACGGCGGCGCTGACGGCGTCCGTGGTCTGTGCGGCGGCGACGCCGCCCATGACGGGGATGTCCCCGCGGTGGAAGGCGGCGCCGGCCTCCTCGTAGGTCTCGGGCGGGGTCGGCGCGGCCCGGTCGCCGAGCGCGGCGATGAGCAACTGTGCGTTCAGACGCGTGACGCTGATGCCCAGTTCGTCGAGCTGAATCTCGTTGGCGCCGAGTTCGCGGGCGGTCGTGATGTAGTCGCGGGCGGTCGGACCGCCGCCGACGACGATGCCGAGCTGGTGGCCCTCGTCGGCCAGCGACTCGATGACGTCGGCGTAGGCGCGGACGCGCTCGGGGTCGAGGTCGGGCGCGAGAACGCTCCCGCCGACGGAGACGACGACTTTCATTACCCGCGGGTTGCCCCGAGGCGGGCTTAAGGGTTGATACTCCGGGACGCTCGACCGGGTCGCCCACGAGCCGAAAGGCTATCCGCCTCGCGCGCCAGGGCGAGAACATGAAGGTACTCGGCGTAGTCGGCCCCTCGGACGCGGGCAAAACGTCGCTCGTCGAGCGGCTGGTCGACCGGCTCGGCGAGCGCGGCTCGGTGGCGACGGTGAAACACTGCACCCACGAACCCGACGTGGACACGGCGGGGAAAGACACCGCCCGCCACCGCGCGGCCGGGGCCGACGTGACCTACGGTCTCACAGACGACGACGGCTGGTTCGCTGCCGGCGCGGACAGAAGCCTCGGGGAGACGCTGGACGACCTGGCCCCCGACTACGACTACGTCGTCATCGAGGGGTACAGCGGCGCCGCAGTCCCGCAGGTCGTGCTCGGCGACCGCGAGCACCGCGGCGAGGCGCTGGCGACCGGCGAGACGGCCGACGCCATCGACACCGGCGAGATACTGGACGCGCTGGCGGAGACCGAACCCCACGAGACGCTGGGCTCGCTCGTCCAGCGTGTCAAGGAATCCCCGCGGGCGGAACGGGCCGGCGCAATCGCCACGTTCACCGGCCGGGTCCGTGCGAAGGATTCGCCCGACGACGAGCCGACGAAGTCCCTGGAGTTCGAGAAGTACGAGGGCGTCGCCGACGACCGCATGGAGGCGATCAGCGCGGAGCTGGAAGAGCGAGAGGGCGTCCTCGACGTGGTGATGCACCACCGCACGGGCGTCATCGACTACGGGGAGGACATCGTGTTCGTCGTCGTCCTCGCCGGCCACCGCGGAGAGGCGTTCCGAACTGTGGAAGACGGCATCAATCGGCTCAAAGACGAGGTCCCCCTGTTCAAGAAGGAGGTCACCGTCGACGAGGAGTTCTGGGTCCACGAACGGGAGTGACACGACCCCGCCCGAACGGCTCGGCGGCCGGGGGGGCGGCTGTGCGCTCGACGGACCAACTCGCGATAAACCGGCAACAAAATCCTTCTTTGATGGGGAGCAAGCGGTGTCACACGGAGGTCTGACGCCGTTCCCGGGATTGGGAAATAGAAGGGTCAGAGAAGTTTGTAAAACGTCTAAAGGTGTCTGATGGTGTTTTAAAACGTCGGTTTCGACCCAACAGAACCGCAAAAGGTCGGAAACAGACCCTAAACGCACCGAAGCTTCCACCCTTTATATGGGGTGGTGGCGGGAAGGGGGAAGTGAGGTGTCAGACATGAGCGCAACAACGCAGCCCTCCACCGACAGCAAAGAAGAGCGACTCAAGTCGTACCTGAACCAGAAGGCGAGCGACGGCGAGATATACTTCAAATCGAAGTTCATCGCCGACGAGGTCGGCCTCTCCCCGAAGGAGATCGGCGCCCTGATGGTCAAACTGAAAGACTCCGCCAAGGAGATCGAGATCGAGAAGTGGTCGTACACGAGCGCGACCACCTGGCGAATCGAACCCGCGTAACTGACACCGCACCGCGACCGACCCCCGCCCGACGGCGGTTCCCCGGGCCGCTCCGCCACCGGTTCCCCCGAGCGGCCCGCCCCGGTTCCCCGGACCCCCCACTCCCCGACGTTCTCCCCGTTTTTCACACGCACACCGACGGGGCTGTCGTCGTCCGGTTTCGCCGCCGAATCGGGCACCGGATTTATCCCGATTCCTGTCGTACGTGTGGTCGATGGATGCCCGGGAAGCCCCGGCTGGCGCGCCGCCCGTCGAGCGCATCGAGTCGGCGTTTCGCGTCCGGGAGGTCAGACGCGACGGGGACGCCGTCCTGTACGTCGGCCAGCCGACGGCAGACTCGGACGCGCTCGAACGGGACCTCTGGCCGGTCTTCCGCGAGCACGGGTACGAGGTCTCGCTCCGTCGCCGATACGAACCCGAGACCGGACCACGGGTGCTCCCCGGGAACTACGTACTGGTCGCGGAACCGCAGTCGGTCGGTCTCGACGGCGTCCCGTGGCTGAACGTCGCGCTGTTCGTGTTGACCGCCGTCTCGACGCTGTTCGCCGGCCACTGGTGGTACGGCATCGACGTGAGCGCGGACCCGGCGGCCATCGTCCAGGCGTGGCCGTTCACCGTCGCCGTCCTCGGCGTGCTCGGCGTCCACGAACTCGGCCACTACGTCATGAGCCGGTACCACCGCGTGAGCGCGAGCCTGCCCTACTTCATCCCGTTTCCGACCATCTTCGGGACGATGGGCGCGGTCATCAAGATGCGCGGGCGCATCCCCGACCGCCGCGCCCTGTTCGACATCGGCGTCGCCGGTCCGCTGGCCGGGCTCGTCGCGACGGGCGTCGTCACCGTCGTCGGCCTCTATATGGACCCCGTCTCCATCCCCATCCCCGAGAGCGGCGAGGCCGTCTTCGTCGATTTCAACTACCCACTGCTCCTGCACGCGCTCGCGGACCTCACCGGCCAGCCGCTCCGGTACGCCGACCCGTCGCTGTCTGTCAACCCCGTCGTCATGGGCGGCTGGATCGGGATGTTCATCACGTTCCTCAATCTCCTGCCCGTCGGCCAGCTCGACGGCGGCCACATCGTCCGGGCCATCCTCGGCGAGCGGACGGAGACGTTCAGCGCCTTCGTCCCGGCCGGCCTCTTCGGCCTCTCGGGCTACCTCTTTTTCGCACAGGGCGGCCGCGCGGTGTTCATCTGGTTCGTCTGGGGTCTGTTCGCGCTCGGCCTGGCCTACGCTGGCCCCACGACGCCCGTCCGCGACGAACCGCTCGACCGGACGCGGGTGGCCGTCGGCGTGCTCACGTTCGCGCTCGGGCTGGCCTGTTTCACGCCGATTCCACTCGAAATCGTCAGGGTGTGACGCTCACTTCCCGACAAAGGTCGGCCTACTCCCCGTGGGTATAGCCCCGGTCGGGCAGCGGGTCGCCGTCGAGACGGACGCCCTCGGTCGGGTCGGTGGCGGTCCCGACCCGCGTGACGCTCACGTCGACCAGCGACCGGACCGCGGGGAGGTCGGCCTCCGGGACGGTGAAGACCAGCTCGAAGTCCTCGCCGAAGAACGCGCCGAGTTCGAGTCGCTCGCCAGGGTCGTCGGCGACCGCATCGACGGCGTCGTCGATGGGCAGCGGCGTCTCGACCGCGAAGCCGCAGTCGCTGGCCTCGGCGAGCTGGTGGAGCGAGCGCGCGAGGCCGTCACTGGAGTCCATCATCGCCGTCGCGTGCGGGCGGAGCGCCAGGCCGGGGACGATTCGGGGTGGGAAGCGAAAGAGGTCGTTCGCGCGCTCGGTCTCGCCGGCCTCGAACAGCCGGAGCGCGGCGCCGCTGCGTCCGAGCGTCCCGGTGACACAGACGGCCTCGCCGGGGCTGGCACCGGACCGGCGGACGGGGTCGTCGGTCCGGCCGAGGGCGGTCGTCGCGACGGTGAACTCGTCGTGGCCGTCGAGGTCGCCGCCGACGTACTCGGCCTCGACGTACTCACAGACGTCGCGTGCGCCCTCGACGAACGGGACGAGTTCGGCTTCCTCGAAGGTCGGCGCGCCGTAGACGGCGACGGCGGCGGTGGCCTCGGCACCCATCGCGGCCACGTCGGAGAGCGACGCCCCGACCGCCCGCCACCCGGCGGTGTATCTGGTCGTCCCGGTGGGGAAGTCCGTGCGCTCGTGGAGCATATCGGTGGTGAGGACCTGTTCGCCGACGACCGCGGCGTCGTCGCCGGCGGCCGGGAGTCGCTCGCCGAGCAAAGCGAGCGCCGCTCGTTCGTCCATGCCCCTCCTTCGGGTGCGATACCAAAAATTGACAGGTCGCCGGGAGCGCGAGCGGAGGCGACGGGGTCCGTGGGGGCGGAACTGGTCCGGTGGGTTCAAGCGCCCCACGGCCGACGGAGCGGGCATGGACGGTGACCGGACGGCGACGATCCTCGGGTTCGCGGGCGCGCTCGTCGTCCTCCTCGTGCTGTTCTGGTTCGTCGGCGTCGGCGAGGTGGTCGACGCACTGACGAGTGCCGATCCCCCAACCGTCGCCCTGGTCGCCGCGGTGGCGCTGTTCTGGCTCAGCTGCTGGGGGATGGCGTTGCACACCGTTCTCGGGGCGCTCGGCGTGTCGATCTCGGCGCCGAAGGCCGTCCTCGTGTTCTCGGCGGCCGTCTTCTCGAACAACGTCACGCCGTTCGGGCAGGCCGGTGGCGAACCCCTCTCGGCACTTCTGATCTCGCGGGCCACCGACAGCGAGTACGAGACGGGGCTGGCGGCCATCGCGAGCGTCGACGCGCTTCATTTCGTCCCCTCGGTCGGCCTCGCAGTGGTCGGGCTGAGCATCTTCGCGGTCCGAACGGTGACCTTCGGACGCAACGTCCTCATCGCCGCGGCCGCGGTCGGGGCGCTGGCGCTGGCGATTCCGGTCGCGGTCTACATCGGCTGGCGCTACCGATACGAACTCGAAGCGGCCGTCGTCCGGGCCCTCACGCCGATCATCAGCGGCATCGCGCGGCTGGTCCCCGGCCGCGAGCCGCCGTCGGCCGCGGCCATCGAGCGTCGGATCGAGAGCTTTTTCGCCGCCATCGACCGGGTCGCCAACAGCCGGTCGACCATCGTGATCGCCGTCGGGTTCTCCCTGGGCGGCTGGCTCGCGCTCGTGACCTCGCTGTGGCTCTCGGCGACCGCGCTCGGCGCCTCGATCCCGTTCGCGGCCGCCCTGATCGTCATCCCCGCCGGCTCCATCGCCGGAATCACGCCGCTCCCGGGCGGACTCGGCGGCATCGAGGCCGCGTTCGTCGTCCTGCTGATCTCGACGACGGGGATCGCCCCGGCCGTCGCGAGTGCGGCCGTCGTCATCCACCGCGGCGCGACCTACTGGTTCCCGACCGTCCTCGGGGGCGGGACGGCGGCCGCGCTCGGGGCGCGACACGGCCGGAAGCGACGGAGTGGCGACGACTGACCGGGCGTGTGTCGCCGTCCCGCGCCGAGCCGCTAACGATGCGCTTTTATGACGGCGGGCGGAATCGAGTTGCAATGACGACGCTCTACGACGTACCCGCTGAGGACCTCATCGAGGCGGTCGCGGAAGAACTCGCCGAGGAGGACGCAGTGGACGAACCGGACTGGGCACAGTTCACGAAAACCGGCGTGGGCCGGGAACTGCCCCCCGAACAGGAGGACTTCTGGCAGCGCCGTGCCGCGTCGATCCTCCGGAAGGTCGCCATCGACGGGCCGGTCGGCGTCGGCTCGCTCGAATCGGCCTACGGCGACTCCAAGAAAGGCTCCACGCGCTACCGGACCCGACCGCCCCAGAAGACCGGCGCCTCCGGGAAGATCATCCGGACGGTCCTCCAGCAGCTCGAAGAGGCGAACCTCATTCACACGGCACAGGGCGAGGGCCGGAAGGTCACCGGCGACGGCCGCGCGCTGCTCGACGACACCGCGGAGGCGGTCCTCGAGGACCTCGACCGCCCCGAACTCGAACGGTACGCGTGAACCCACCCCGAGCTCAAGCCTCGGGGCTTTCTGCTTCTACGACGCGCTTTGCAGGAACTGAGAGGGTTCCCGTAGGGAGCGCAGTCTGCACGGGCGTTGACGAATCGCTCTGCGATTCGTTCGCACACCAGAAATCTTTGATTTCTGGGGACGTTGATTCGGAGCGCCCCGCCCCTATCTGTGAGCGACCGCGAGAAAGGATGTTCTTCGCCGCGTTCGGGTCCCTGTCCTCGGTGTGACCGCACGCTGGACAAGAGTGTTCTCGGGTCCAGAGTGGTTTTGACGTTTCCACACCGCACTCCGAACACTCTTTGGTCGTTCCTGCTGGTTCGACTCGAACGACGTGGGTACCATGCAGGTCGGCTTTGTACTCCAAGAGGTCCAGAAACCGTGACCATGCGGCGTCCTGCTTGTTCTTGGCGTTCTGGCTGGTTTCCAGCATCGGCTTTACGTCCAAATCCCCGACGGTCACCAAATCGTACTCTCGAACCAGCCACGTCGTAAGTTTGTGCTGATAGTCCAGCACTTTCCGTTTGATTTGCCGCTTTGCCGTGGCGACCTTCTGCCGTTGTCTCTCCCAGTTGTTCGAGCCGTGCTGTTTGCGGTCGAGTTTCCGCTGTTCGCGCCCGTAGCGGTCGTACTCGTCGGACAGGTCGAGCATATCCACCGCCGTATCGTCGCTGGGGTCGAGCCCCGTGGCACTCGCCTTGAACCGCCTGTAGAGCGGTTCTTCTCCCGTCTCACTCCACGCTCTCAGCCGCAGTATTTTCCGCCCGACTCAGTGGCGGTGCTCGCTCCATTTCGGCCATCGACGCCGTCTGGTAGCCGAGGAGACCGGTCCCGATTACGAGCAGACCGAGGCCGAGCCGGAGGTCGTTCGGGATTGGGAGAAACGGGCTGACGCCCAGCAGGCCGGCACCGTTGACGAGACCGATCCCGAGGCCCGTCCAGCGCTTGTCGCGCCAGGCCGTGCCCGTGGCGCGGTCGGGGTACCGCTGGTAGATACGGACGAGGACGCCGGCGCTGGCGCCCCAGAGGAGGCCGGTGAACAGCGCGAGCGACGGGAAGCCGAGCAGCCAGTACGAGCCGCCGCCGACGAGTGCGGTGACGGCGACCGTCGCGAGCCAGGGGAGGGCTCTGTGGACCATATCCGGCCGTGCAACCGCCGGAAACAAATACTTCGGTGGTGGCGGGGCGGTGGCGGAGGCGGTGCGGTGGCGGCAAGCGGTTGTACCGGACGCGACCGCAGGGAGCGTCCGGCCTTTTTCACCCACGTTTTTGCGAGGAGCGGTCGCGGCTCCGCCGCGACCCGACGAGCAAAAAGGTGGGGTTCGGAGCGTTAGGGTTTTTGGGCGCACCCACCAAAGTGGGGATAGCTATGAGTGGCGAGCCTGACGACGAGGAACTCGAACGACTGCGCCAGGAAAAGATGGAGAAGCTGCGGGAACAGCAGCAGCAGGGCGGCGGCGGTGGCGAGGAGATGGAGGCCCAGCGCCAGCAGGCCGAGGCCCAGAAGAAGGCCCTGCTCCGCCAGCACCTGACCGACGGGGCGCGCAAGCGCCTGAACACGGTGAAGATGTCGAAGCCGGAGTTCGGCGAGAAGGTGGAACAGCAGGTCGTGGCGCTGGCACAGAGCGGCCGGATCCAGGGACAGATCGACGAGGAGAAGATGAAAGAGTTGTTGTCGGAGCTCAAGCCGGACTCGAAGAGCTTCGACATCGAGCGGCGCTAGATGGACGTCGGGCTGTCGTTCAGCGGCGGGAAAGACTCCGCGCTCGCCGCCCTGGTGCTCGACTCGTTTTACGACGTGACGCTCGTCTGTGGGACGTTCGGGATCACCGACGACGCCGACCACGCGGCCGAGGCGGCGGCGGCGCTCGGCTACCCCTTCGAGCGGCTGGAGCTGGACGAGGCGGTGGCCCACGAAGCCGTCGAACGGATGGTTGCGGACGGCTACCCCCGGAACGGCATCCAGCGGGTCCACGACCACGCGCTGGAACGGCTCGCCGGGCAGGGGTTCGACGCCATCGCGGACGGGACCCGGCGCGACGACCGCGTGCCGACGGTCTCGCGGGCGAAGGCCCAGAGCCTGGAGGACCGCTACGGCGTGGACTACCTCGCGCCGCTGTCGGGGTTCGGGCGCGGAGCCGTCGATGCCCTCGTCGCCGAGCAGTTGGAGGTGGAGGTCGGCCCGAGCGAACAGCTACCGAAAGGCGACTACGAGGCGGAACTCCGGGCGCTGATCCGCGAGGAGTACGGCGACGAACGGGTGCACGAGGTGTTTCCCGACCACGACCAGACGCGGGTGGTCGGGCTGCGGGACGGGGAGTGAGCGGGCGGGGTCGTCGCGGTACCGGATCGGGGCCGGGCACGGGCGGCGTGGCCGGCGGGCCGGGCGCCCGGGAAGGACAGTTTCAAGCGCGCGCTGTGTGAACCCCGGGGCATGTACGACCGGCTGAAGGGCTTTCGCGACTTCTACCCCGACGAGATGGGGCCGCGCCGGGCCATCATCGACGAACTGGAGGCGACGGCGCGGCAGTACGGCTTCCGGGAGGTCGGGACGCCCGCGATGGAGCGGACGGAGATGTACGTCGACAAGAGCGGCGAGGGAATCGTCGAGGAACTCTACTCCTTCGAGGACCAGGGCGGCCGCGACGTGGCGCTGACCCCGGAGCTGACGCCGACTGTCGCGCGGATGGTCGTCGCCAAACAGCAGGCGCTCTCGAAGCCGATCAAGTGGTTCTCGACGCGCCCGTTCTGGCGCTACGAGGAACCCCAGCAGGGCCGGTTCCGGGAGTTCTACCAGACGAACGTGGACATCTTCGGCTCGGCGGAACCCGAAGCCGACGCCGAGGTGCTCGCTTTCGCCGCCGACGCGCTCACGGGGCTCGGACTGACCGGCGACGACTTCGAGTTCCGGGTCTCCCACCGGGACATCCTCGGCGGCCTGCTGGAAGCGTTCGACGCGGACGTGGACACCGTCGAAGCGATCCGCGCGGTCGACAAATCGGAGAAGATCGAGCGGACGGAGTACCACGACCTGCTCTACGACGCGGGGCTGAGCTACGACCAGGCCGCGGAGTTCGACGACCTGCTCGCGGTCGACGAGGGCGACCTCGACGAACTGATCGAGTTCGCCGGGACCGAGCGCGTCGAGGACGCAGTCACGAACCTGCAGGCGGTGCTGGACGCCGCGGCGGACTTCGGCGCGCGGGAGTACTGCACCCTCTCGCTGGAGACGGCCCGCGGGCTGGACTACTACACCGGCGTCGTCTTCGAGTGTTTCGACGCGACCGGCGAGGTCGGCCGCTCGGTGTTCGGCGGGGGCCGTTACGACGACCTCATCGAGAGCTTCGGCGGCCAGCCGACGCCGGCCGTGGGGGTCGCGCCCGGCCTCGCGCCGCTGTCGCTGCTCTGTCAGCGCGCCGGCGTCTGGCCCGACGAGGCGTTCACGACGGACTACTACGTCCTGCAGGTCGGCGACACCCGGGACGTGGCCGCCCGCATCACGCGAGCCCTCCGCGAGCGGGGCCACGTCGTCGAGACGGACGTGTCCGGGCGGAGTTTCGGCGCGCAACTGGACTACGCCGACGGGGTCGGCGCCGAGACGGTCGTCATCGTCGGCGAGCAGGACCTCAAAGACGACAACGTGACGCTGAAGGACATGGAAAGCGGCGACCAGACGCAGGTCCCGGTCGCGGACTTCCCGGGCGACCGCGACCGCCCGACGTACGACGACTTCGTCTGATGGCGCCCCGTCGGCTCCGCTCCGCGCCCGTCATTCTCGGTGTTCTCCTCCTGCTCGTCGTCGCAGTCTCGGAGTTCTTCGATGCGGGGCCGACTGAGCTGATCGCCGTCGTTGGGTTCGTCCTACTGGTAGGGGTGGTGCTGGGTCGGTACGCCCTCCGCCGCCGGCGCCGGAGCGGCCCGGCCTGGAGCGAGGACGCACGGGCCTCTCGTGCGGAAGCGACCGAGGCCGCGGCGGACGTAGCCGAACTGCGCGAGCGACGCGAGCGCGGCGACCTCACGGAGGCGGAGTTCGCGGCCCGCGTCGAGGAACGGCTGGACGCCGACGCCGTCGCCGAGGCCCGCGAGGCCGTCGAGGACGGGGTCGACCCCGCCGAGTTCGACGACGAGGGCGACCGGGAGGAGCCCTGATGCGGGCGTTCCGCGTGGCCTACGACGGCACGAGCTACCACGGATTCCAGCGCCAGCCGGACGTGCCGACCGTCGAGGACGCGCTCCTCGGCGCGCTCCGTGACCTCGGCGTCCTGACCGACGGCGGGACGCCCACGGGCTACGCCGCGGCGGGTCGGACGGACGCGGGCGTCTCCGCGCTCGCACAGACCGTCGCGTTCGAGACACCGGACTGGCTGACGCCGGCAGCATTCAACGGCGAGCTCCCGGCGGACGTCCGTGCCTGGGCCAGTACTGACACGCCAGCGGGCTTCCACGCCACCCACGACGCCGCGAGCCGGACCTACCGCTATCACCTCCACGCACCGGAAACGGGGGTGGTCGGCGGGGAGCCGGACGG
This sequence comes from Halorientalis marina, assembly GCF_023028345.1. GTDB lineage: Archaea > Halobacteriota > Halobacteria > Halobacteriales > Haloarculaceae > Halorientalis > Halorientalis marina. Next base: position 3,194,293 of record NZ_CP095487.1, read on the forward strand.
CCCCGGCGTCGACGGCGAGCGCGTGCGCGCGGCGCTGGACCGCCTTCGGGGAGAACACGACTTCCACAACCTGACGCCCGACCAGACGGGAACGGTCCGGGACCTCTCGGCGTCGGTCGCGCGGGACGGCGACTTCCTCGTCTGTGAGTTCACGGCGGACGGGTTCGCGCGCCAGATGGTTCGTCGGCTGGTAACGCTCGTGGCCGAGGTCGGGCGTGGCGAGCGCGAGCCCGGGGCCGTCGAGCGGGTGCTCGCGCCCGAACAGCTCCCCGGCCCCGAGGGAGTCGGGCCAGCGCCACCCGAGCCGCTCCTGCTCGTCGACGTGACCTATCCAGCCCTGTCGTTCACGGTCGACGCGGACGCCGCGGCGAGTGCGCGGGCCGTGTTCGAAAAGCGGCGCGTGGAACACCGGACGCGGGCGCGGGTCACGGGCGACGTCGCCGACGGCTTCTGACAGGGGGTCTACAGAAGGGTTACCCTGGTCTCCGTTGCAGGGGACGTATGAAGGACGTCTCCGCGTCCGACGGTCAGTGGGGAATCGTGAGCAGTGTGGCGATGATCGTCGGTGGCGGGGTGGTCGGGCTCGGGATGCTGCTGGTCCCGACGTCGGCGCTCGGCGGGCTCTGGATCGCGGGTATCGGCCTCGCGCTCGTGGTGGCCGGTGCGGTCGCCAGCGACCGGGTGGGCGGACGGGCGGGGCTGTCGGCAGGCACCCGGAGCCGACTCTCGCTGGCGTTCGCGCTGGTCGCGGCGGTCCTGCTCGTCGCGTTCGTCGTGATAAACTTCGCGAGCATCGAGTCGGGCGAGGTCGTCGGGAGCGCTTGAGGGAACCGCGGGCGCGCCGGTCACCACGCCTCGGGCCAGATGCCCGCAGCCGCCATCCCCGGTTTCGCGCCGCTGTCGACCAGCGCGTCGCGGATGTCGTCGGGATCGACGCGAGGGATGTCCGCGCCGGTCGCCAGGTCGCGAACGACGAGCGCGACGAGCATCGCGTGGGTCCTGATCGTCCGCGGGTCGGCCTTGTCGCGGGTGTCCGCGCGGGTGTGTGTCCAGCCCCGTTCCCAGTGGCCCGTCGCGTCGGGGCGTTCGCTGTGGAACTGGGCGGCGGGCACCCCTCGTCGGAGGAAGTGCCAGTGGTCGCTCCAGGGGTGGGGCTGGTCGTCGACGGCGAGCGGGTGGTCGACCGACTCACAGGCCCCCCGGGCGACCTCGGCGAGCGCGTCCGAGCCGTGCGTCAGTGCCTGCAGGCGACGGTGCCGGCCGGCACCGTCGACGTTGACGACCGCCCGGACCCGGTCGTGGTCGGCCGCGGCGGCCAGTGCCTCGCTCCCGACGAGACCGAGTTCCTCGCCGCCGGTGGCCGCGACCCGGACGCGCGTGTCGAGGGTGGATTCGAGCGTCGAGAGCGTGCGCACGACCCCGAGCAGGACCGCGACGCCACAGCCGTTGTCCAGTGCCCCCTCCGCGATGTCGTGAGCGTCGAGGTGGGCGAGCAGGAGGACCTCCTCGTCCGTGTCCGGACCGAGGTGGCCGACGACGTTCCGGGTCCGCCCCTCGTCGGTGCCGGCGTCGACGTCAAGCGAGACCGTCGCCTCGCCGGCGTACTCCCGGAGCCACGCGCCGGTCTCCTTGCTGACGCCGACGCCGGGGATCGGCGCCTCGCTGTCGAACGCCAGCGCGCCGGTCGGGGGGAGCTGGCCGGGGACGTGGTTGACGAAGACGAACCCCGCGGCCCCCGCCGCGGCGGCGTGGCCGACCTTCTCGATGCGATGGTAGAAGCGGTCGAAGTCGGGCGGTGTCCCGGTCCGCGCGAGGACGACGGCACCGTCGGCGGCCACGTCGTCGAGTTCCGCGGGCGTTCCGTGGCCGGCGTCGACGAGGTCCGCCCGGAGGTCGCAGCCCGGCGAGTACGGGAGCGCGGCGGCCCCGAAATCCCGGTCGACGTCTCGGTTCGGCATCGACACGGCGAGGTCGGTGTGGCCGCGGGTCCACCGCCGGACGGGGACGGTCCGTTCTGTCACCTCGCGCAGCCCTGCCGTCTCGAATGCCTCGGCGACGATCTCGGCGGCGCGGCGCTCGCCGGGGTGGCCGGCCAGCCGGGAGTCGAGTTCGGTCAGCCGCGTCAGCAGTCGCCAGGGGGCGTCGTCGCGCCAGGCACGCCCCAGCGCCCGGTCGAGGTCCATACCGGCTGTACGGTCGTCGTGATCAAGGTGCTTCTGCTCGGCGGGCTCGTCGGCCGACGGACTCGTCGCGGCGGCAGTCGAGACTACTCGGTGAGCGGGAGCGCGACACCGAACACGACCACCGAGAGGAACGCGACGACGATACCGAGCACTTCGAGGTCGAACAGGAGGGTCTCTTCCCAGCCGGGGACCTGCAATCCCATGAGAGCGATCACTGCTTCGCCGAGTGCGCCGACCAGGAACAGCGCGACCCCGAGTAGTACGCTCCGTTTCGTGAGTGTCGGATAGTCCAGATCGCCGTATCGACCGGCCATAAGCGGTGGTCCGTCGAAGAGCCTCATAAGAATTTCTCTCTGCCAGGGACGGCTGGCGGCGGGCGCGAGCGTCTCCGTCGTCTCCGCGTCACAGAGTCGTCGGTCTCACCGACGGGACGGCTACGGCCGAGACGGTGGTCAGCGTCGGCAGTCCTGCCAGGTACCGCCGTCGCTGCACGTCCCCTGTGTGTCGTTCTCGGCCGTTAGTACTCGCTCACGGAGACATCCAGCTCACGGGGACGTCGTGGGTGGGAAGCCTTACTTCGGACCCACCCTTACGCCGGTCCATGAGTTCGGTTCCCGAGCGCAGCGACATCGACGAGGAGTACAAGTGGGCGCTGGAGAGTCTCTATGCCGACGACGAGGCGTGGGAGGCCGCCTACGAGGACGTCGAGGCGAAACTGGACGACCTGGAAGCATACGAGGGGCGAGTCACCGAGGACGCCGAGACCCTGCTCTCGGTGCTGGAACTCCGCGAGGAGGTCATGCGGGAGGTGTCGAACGTCTCCTCGTACGCCCGGATGCGCCGCGACGAGGACACCACGGACGGCCACTACCAGGCGCTGAACGCCCGGGCGCAGTCGCTGGCCTCCGACGCCCGGAGCGCGTCGTCGTTCATCACGCCCGAGCTGCAGGAACTGGACCGCGACGAACTGGACGAGATGATCGCGGCCGAGCCCGACCTCGAGGTCTACGACCACTACTTCGACGACGTGTTGCGGATGAAAGACCACACCCGCTCGGCGGAGGTCGAGAACCTCCTGGCCGAACTCGGCGAGGTCACCGGCGCGCCCGGCGAAGTGTACAACATGCTCGCCAACGCCGACATGGAGTTCCCCGCGGTCGAGACGCCGGATGGCGAGCAGAAACGCATCACGCTCAACAACTTCACGACGCTCCAGAAACACCCCGACCGCGCGTTCCGGCAGGATGTCTACGAGCAGTTCTACGACGAGTGGGAGACGGTCCGCAACGCCGTCGGCGCGGCCTACAAGAACAGCGTCAAGACCGACAGCAAGCTGGCGCGGGCGCGCAACTACGACACCGCCCGCGAGGCCGCGCTCGACGACCCCAACATCCCGCCCGCGGTCTACGACAATCTCGTCGACACCGTCCGGGACAACCTCGGCAAACTGCACCGCCACGCGGACCTGAAACGGCAGTCGATCGGGGCTGACGAACTGCAGATGTGGGACCTCTACGTCCCGATGACCGAGGGGGAGAGCCCCGAAGTGACCTACGAGGAGGCCTGTGAGTACGTCACCGAGGCGGTCGCGCCGCTGGGCGAGGACTACCAGTCGCGGCTCGCCGAGGGCCTCGAGTCGCGGTGGGTCGACGTCTACGAGACCGCGGGGAAGCAATCCGGCGCGTACAGCGGCGGCACCTACGACTCACAGCCGTTCATCCTGATGAACTACCAGGACGACGTGGAGTCGATGTACACGCTCGCCCACGAACTCGGCCACTCGATGCACTCGGAGCTGACCAGCGATGAACAGCCATACGTCTACAGCAGCTACGAGATCTTCGTCGCCGAGGTGGCCTCGACGGTCAACGAGACGCTGTTGACCCACCACCTGCTCGACACCGTCGCCGACGAGAAACTCCGTCGGCACGTCCTCAACGAGTACCTCGAACGGTTCCGGTCGACGCTGTACCGCCAGACCATGTTCGCTGAGTTCGAGCACCGCGCGCACGAACTCTCGGAGGCCGGCGAGGCGCTGACGCCCGACCGACTGGACGAGCTCTACCTCGAACTCAAGTCGGACTACTACGATCCCGCGGAGACCGACGACAGCATCGCGCGCGAGTGGATGCGCATCCCGCACTTCTACCGGGCGTTCTACGTCTTCCAGTACGCGACGGGCATCTCCGCGGCCGTGGCGCTGGTCGACGGCATCCTCGAGGAGGGAGAGCCCGCCGCCGAGCGGTACATCGACTTCCTGCGGAAGGGGTCCCGGGAGTACCCGCTGGAACTCCTGCGCGGTGCGGGCGTGGACATGGCCTCGCCGGAGCCCGTCGAGGCGGCCCTGTCGACGTACGACGACTATCTCGGCGAGTTCGCCGACCTGCTGTAGGGATCCGGCCGCGACACCTCGCTGTCGGGCGGTTCCGGCCGGCGTTCGCAGGCTGGCCGCGACCCAAAGGCCCTTTTACGAGGGGCTGTAACATACGGCAGTCAGATGTCCCGGAGTCCGTCGCTCCCGGACCGGCCGCGCTTGGACCTCGATCCGGACATGTCTCCGGACGAGCGGCTGGCCGCGCTACGGGAGCACTTCCTGAATTTGGTGCAGGTGAACGAAGAGCTAGCAGAACAACTCGACGCCGCCGAGGACCGGCGGGGCGACCTCCGCGACGAGGTCGACCGGCTGGAGCGGGAAAACGAGACGCTCAAGACCTCCTCGCTGTACATCGCGACCGCAGAGGAGGTCACCGACGAGGGCGTCATCGTCAAACAGCACGGCAACAACCAGGAGGTCCTCACGGAGGTCTCGCCACAGCTGGCCGAGGACCTCGAAGCCGGCGACCGCGTCGCCATCAACGACTCCTTCAGCATCCAGGAGATGCTGGAGGCCGAGACCGACGCGCGCGCACAGGCCATGGAGGTCGACGCCAGTCCCGAGGTGACCTACGACGACATCGGCGGGCTCGAGGACCAGATCCGCGAGGTCCGCGAGGCCGTCGAGGAGCCCCTGGTCAACGCCGAGCAGTTCCGCGAGGTCGGCATCGACCCGCCCAGCGGCGTCCTGCTCCACGGCCCGCCCGGCACCGGGAAGACGATGCTCGCGAAGGCCGTCGCCAACCACACCGACGCCACCTTCATCAAGATGGCCGGCTCCGAACTCGTCCGGAAGTTCATCGGCGAGGGCTCGCGACTGGTCCGGGACCTCTTCGAGCTCGCGTCGGAGCGCGAACCGGCCATCATCTTCATCGACGAGATCGACGCCATCGCCGCCAAGCGCACCGAATCCAAGACCTCCGGCGACGCCGAGGTCCAGCGGACGATGATGCAACTCCTCTCCGAGATGGACGGCTTCGAGGAGCGTGGCGAAATCCGCATCATCGCCGCCACCAATCGCTTCGACATGCTCGACCGCGCGATTCTGCGTCCGGGGCGGTTCGACCGCCTCATCGAGGTCCCCAAGCCCAACGCCGAGGGCCGGGAGCGCATCCTCGAAATCCACACCCGGGACATGAGCCTCGCCGACGACCTCGACCTCGCCGAGATCGCCGCCCAGACCGACGACTTCAGCGGCGCCGAACTCGCCAGCCTCGCCACCGAGGCCGGGATGTTCGCCATCCGGGACCAGCGCACGGATGTCACCACCGCGGACTTCGAGAACGCACTCGAGAAGGTGACCGAAGAGGACGGGACGGACACCGGACCGATCGCCTTCTACTAACCCACCTTTTTCCTCCTCGGGTGCGCCTGCGGCGCACCACTCGCGGCAAAAACGTGGTCCTCGTGAGCGGAGTGAACGAGGGCTCGGAAGACGAGCGAAGCGAGTCTTCCGGTGGCGAAAAAGGCCGAGCGCTCACTCCGTTCGCGCTCGGTATCCACGTGAGTGACCGCCGGGAACGGACGTGGGCCCGTCAGAGCTTGCTCTGACGGTGAACCGCCTCGGGCCTCCCGACCCTCGGCGGATGCTTGTTCTGCAGAACCGGCGTCGTCACGAAGCAGTGAGTGACGGCTCGATAGACGCGGAGCGTCTATCGGTGGCTCCGCGCGCTGGATGCTCGTCTTCTTACTCCACGCAGATGTCCACGAAGTTCCGGAGGATTTGCAGTCCGGTCTCTCCGGACTTCTCCGGGTGGAACTGCGTGCCGAAGACGTTCCCGGCCTCGTTCGCGACGATGCTCGGGAAATCGAGGCCGTAGTCCGTGGTCGTGACGACGGCGTCCTCGTCGTCGGGATCGGCGTAGTAGGAGTGGACGAAGTAGGCGTACTCTCCGTTCACGCCCTCGACGAGCGGGTGGTCGCGCTGGACGTCGAGTTCGTTCCAGCCCATGTGGGGCACCTTCTGGCCCTCGTGGAACCGGAGGTTCGTCCCGGGGATCAGGTCGAGGCCCTCGGCTTCGCCCTGCCCGGCGTGGTCGGACTCCTCGCTGCTCGTGAGGAGCATCTGCATCCCGAGACAGATACCGAAGAGTGGGCGACCCTCGCCGGCGGCGTCGACGAGCGCGTCGCGGAAGGGACCGGCGTTCTCCATCCCCTCGCTGAACGCGCCGACGCCGGGGAGGACGACGCCGTCGGCGGTGTCGATAGCGCCGGGGTCGTCGATCAACTCGACGTCCGCGCCGGCCCGCTCCAGCCCGCGGGTGACGCTCCGGAGGTTCCCGAGGCCGTAGTCGACGACGACCACCTCGGCCGCCCGTTGGGTGCTCATACGCGAACGGACGCCGCCGGGGACCAAGTGGGTTTCCTTCCGCTCAGAACTCGCCGAGTCGTGACTGGCCGCCCTCGTCGGCGGCGTACTCGGCGGCCGCCCGGATGGTCTCGGCGAAGGGGTCGCGCTGGCTCGGGTCGTACAGCGTCGCCGCCGGGTGCGCACAGAGCATGACGCGCCGGGACTCGCCACCGATCTCGGCCTCGACGATGTCGCCGGCCTCGCTCGTGACGGCCACGTCCCGGCCGAGCAGGTGCTCGCCGGGGACCTTCCCGAGCGTGACGATCAGTTCGGGGTCGAGCAGGTCGATCTCCGCTTCGAGATAGCCGCGGCAGTTTTCCAATTCCTCGCTCGTCGGGTCGCGGTTGTCCGGCGGGCGACAGCGGACGCAGTTGGTGATGCGGACGTCGTCGCGGGCGAGGCCGGCGTCCCGGAGCGCGTCGTCCAGCACGTCGCCGCTCCGGCCGACGAACGGTTCGCCCTCCGCGTCCTCGTTCGCACCCGGTGCCTCGCCGACGAACACGAGGTCGGCGTCCGCGGGGCCGACGCCGTCGACGATTCGACTCCGGGACGCGACGAGGTCGGGGCATCGCTCACAGCCCTCGACGGTCAGGCCGTCCATGTGGTCCATGCCGACGGTTCCGCGTGGATGGCACAAGAATCCGCCGTCCGCGGACAGCGACGCGTGGGGGGTCAGTCGTCAGCCCGGAACGCCTCGGCCGCCCGCGCAGCGAGGCGAGCGACCCGGAGCGGTTCCGGGCGGCCGCCCTCCGGCGTGAACGCGCGGACCGCGTCGGCGGCCTCGCCGTCGTCGATCCCGACGCTCCGAACGTAGACCGTCTCGCCGTTGACCGTCACCGCCCGTCGCTCGGGCTGTGCCCGATACGTATCGAGCCGCCGCTCCAGCGCCGCACCGTCGAACGCCTCCTGGAGCGGAGCCTCGAGCCCGTCGCTGCCCTCGAAGGTGACCGAGAGGGCGGGGCGGTCGACGGCCTCGTGGATGCGGTGGAGATCGAGGACGTTGAACCACGCGGGCGCGATGCCCGCGATCAGAACGTAACGGACGTCCTCACGGTCGAGTCGGTCGTACAGGTCGACGACGGCGTCGGTGCTGTCAGTGCCGCCGACCGTACAAGAAGAGAAAACGAAGCCGTCGACGACACGGCTCGCGCGGACGACGACACCGGCGAGCGTGCTCGTCTCGTGGCGGAAGGATTCGGCGATCCCGAGGGCACGAACCCCGGACTTCACGTGTTATCCGGTTCTTCCTCTTTGATGTCTTTGAGCTTGTCGAGAAGTTCGTCGTTCGAGGCGCTGAACTCGTACTCGATGTCTCCGTCGTGTGTGTTTTCCGCTGTGTTCACACCGTCTTCGTCCTCGAAGTCGGTGTCGTACTCCTGGTTTTCCTGTTCTGACTCGTCGTAGCTCCCGAACCCCATGTATGTTTATTACCGTTGCAAGGGCAAAAGTGTCTCGCCGCCACGCTCATGGACTCGGCCCCCGAGCGTTGGCACATGGACGTCCACAACGTCACCGCGGAGGCGGAGTCGTTCACCTGCAACGCCTACCTCGCCGTCGGCGAGCGGACGGTGCTGGTCGACGCCGGGGCGATGGCCGGGGTGGAAGCGGTCGTCGCGGACCACACGGACGCGCTCGACGCCGTCTACCTCACCCACCAGCACGGCGACCACGTCGCACAGCTCGACGCCGTCCTCGACGCCTTCGACGCCGAGCTGTACGCCTACGCCGACCACGCCCGGCGGACCCACGAACTCGAAGACGGCGACGAACTACTCGTCGGCGACGAGCGGTGTGAGGTCGTCTACACGCCCGGCCACGCCGACGACCACGTCTCCTTCGTCGGCCCGGACTCGCTGTTCTCCGGCGACGTGGTCGTCCACGACGACGGCGCGTTCGACTACGGCTCCTTCGGCCGCACCGACATGGCCGGCCAGTCCCGCGAACGGCTCATCGAGAGCATCGAGGACCTGCTTTCCCGGATGCCGGAAGGCATCGAACACATGTACGCCGGCCACGGCGGCGTCTTCCACGGCGACGTGCGTGACGTGGTCGAACGAGCCCTCCAGCGCGCCGAGAAACGCCAGCCGAAATACCCCGACGGATAGGCGACGGCGCGGGGACGAGACCTGGCCCGGGCGAATTTTTCTGCCACAGTCGCTGATAATACAACCCGGAATGTGGCACGCGGTAACAAATACCCTTATTGTCACGTCGGACACCAATTTGGGAGGTGGGGGAATGCATGGGATTGCGTAACTGGCTGTTTCAGGGCCGTGAGAGGGAGTTGACACACGCCGCCGAGAAGCGTGCGGAAGCGGTGTCGAACCCGAAGCGGGCCGACGTACGGGCGCTCGTCGGCATCCTCGACGACGACCCGAGCGCACACGCCGGCCGGCTGGCGATCCAGGGGCTCGCGGCCGTCGCCGAGGACTACCCGGAGCGCCTGCGGCCGGTCGTCCCGGACCTGGTCGTCGCCACGAGCGTCAAGGGGCCGATCCCGGATCACCGCGGGACGGCGGCGGCGGCGTTGCGAAACGTCGTCACGGCACACCCGGACAGCGTCACACAGTACGTCCCCGCCGTCGACGAGTCGCTGCGGGAGGAGGTCGCGGCGACCGGCGCGGTGACCGTCGGCGTCACGATCGACGAGCGGACCGTCGATGCCCTCTGTGCGGTGCTGTCGGCCGCCGACACGGCGGCCGCGCGGGAGACGCTCGAAGAACTGCGCGTCCACGACCATCCCGCCGTCGCCGACGCGGCCGAGCGGGCGCTCGCGGACACGAGCGACGCGGACGACCGCTTCGGCACGACACCCCCGTAGCTCCGAGCGACCATTCCGGAAGTCCCCGGGCCGCGGTTGCTACCGCCACACGAATTATGAAGCGGCACGCCCTCGTTACGCTACGACGATGGGATTCCGCGACTGGCTCCCCGGGTCGAGCGAGACACCGCAGGAGGCGGCCGACCGTCTCCGCGGCGAGGCGCTCTCCGACCCCGATGCCGTCGACGCCGCACGGCTCGTCGAACTGTTCCGGGAGGCAGAGACGGACAGCGTCGCCCGCACGGCTGCGAAGGGGATCGAAGCGGTCGCGCGCGAGCGACCGGACAGGCTGGCCGAACAGGTACCTGCCCTCCTGGCCGGCGCGGCGACCATCGACGGTGTCGGCGCCGACCACCGTGGCGAACTCGGGGTCGCGGTCCAGCGGGTCGCCGAGATCGACCCGGAGGCCGTGGCCGCACACGACGACGCGCTTGTCGAGTCACTGGAGCGTGAACTCCGAGCGGACGAACAACCGGGCCACGAGGTGCGACTGGACGAACGGAAGGCGGCAGCGCTCTGCCGGGCGGTCGGTACGGCCGGAGTCAGTGAAGCACGGCCGCTCCTGCTGAAGCTCCGGCGACACCACGGTCCCGAGGTGGGCGACGCGGCCCGGGACGCGATCACGAAGCTATCGAGCTAGCCCGCGTTTCGTTCCTTGTTCTTCGGCCGGAGTTTCGCGTACCCGCACTTCCGGCAGCGCTCTGCCCGGTTAGGGTTGCGCGCGTTACACCGCATACAGATCATCTTATCGAGAATCCGGTCTTCCGCTGCCTCGAACGAAGCCATACCGCCGCTTTTCGCCTCGGGGAGTTTAAGATTTCCGAGTCGTGCGTGTCGGCGGGAGCCGACCGCGCCCGAACCGAACGCCAGCGGTCGGGGCAGGTGTCGTTCCCCCGACGGTTTTGTCCCCACCGGTCCAATCGGGTCACATGTTCTTCGACCGGATCGCCGAACTCCCCGTCGAGATCGAGGGCGCGGACCTCACGCTCCGCGAACGGGAGACCACCAGCGACTTCACCCGGGCGACGACGACGGTCGCACTCCACGGCGCCGGCGAGACCGGCCGCGGCGAGGACGTGACCTACGAGACCGACCTGCACCACGACCTCCAGGACGCCGGCCTGCCGGACCTGACCGGGTCCTACACCTTCGCGGAGTTCGCCGAGACCGTCGACGAGGACGAGCTCTTCCCGACGGCGCCCGAGCGGGAGGACTTCTATCACTACCGGCGCTGGGGCGTCGAGAGCGCCGCCCTCGACCTGGCGCTCCGGCAGGCCGACACCGACCTCGCGAGCGCGCTCGACCGCTCGTACGACCCCGTCCGCTTCGTCGTCAGCACCCGCCTCGGCGACCCGCCGACCGCCGACCGGATCGAGGAGTTGCTCGCCGTCCACGACGACCTCGAACTCAAACTCGACCCGACGCCCGAGTGGACCGACGACCTGATCGAGCGCCTCGCCGACACCGGCCAGGTCCGCATTCTCGACCTCAAGGGCCAGTACGAGGGAACCGACGTGGACCAGCCCGCCGACCCCGACCTCTACCGCCGCGTCGTCGAGGGGTTCCCCGACGCCGTCCTGGAGGACCCGGCGCTGACCGACGAAACCGAGGCCGTCCTCGACGGCCACGAGGGACGAGTCTCCTGGGACCTCCCGATCAGGGGTATCGACAGCCTCGATTCCCTCCCCTTCGAGCCCGACTGGCTGAACGTCAAACCCTCGCGGTTCGGCAGCGTCGAGTCGGTACTGGACACCGTCGAGTACTGTCTGGAGCGGGACATCACGCTGTACGGCGGCGGCCAGTTCGAACTCGGCGTCGGCCGCCAGCACGTCCAGGCGCTCGCCTCGCTCTTCTACCCCGACGGCCCCAACGACGTGGCCCCGGGCGGCTACAACGACCCCGCCCTCCCCGAGGGACTCCCCGCGAGCCCGCTCGAACCGCCCGCGGAGACCGCCGGACTGGGGTGGGAGTCGCCGTCGCTCTCCTGAGGGTTTCCCCTCACTCCTCGACGAGGTAGTCGTCCTGCACGGCCAGCACTTCGGTCGAATCGGCACACTCGGCGTACCGCCGTAGCGGCTCCTCGTTGAGTTCGAGGAAGGTGTGGCCCCAGGTGAACTTCGAGAGGATGCGCTCGGCGTGCTCGCGCTCGCCGAGGATACAGAGCGCGGCGGCGAAGGCCTCGACGGTGTTCAGTTCGAAGGCCGTCCCGTAGTTGACGGGGTTGCCGGCGACGAGGAAGGGGAGCGAGCGGTGAATCCCCTCCAGGTCGAACGCCTCGCGCTCGGCGGTCTCCCAGGAGCAATCCAACGCGACGAGTCGGTCGTGGCGGGCGCCGGACCCCTGGCCGTCGGCGGGGGAGAGCGCCTGCTCGGCGAACGGGTTGAGGACGATCCCGGGCGGCGTCGCGAGCGTGGAGTTGTGCAGTTCCGCGAGGTCGAACCGCGCGAGCTTGCGGGCACTGCACTTGTCGGGGTCGTCGTCGCCCTCGTACCGGACGTGAAGGCCGTATTCGCCCATCGTGTAGCAAAACGCGGTCAGGGTTTAAGTGTCCTTCCGGGAAAACACGAGTGTGCTCGCGGAAGGGACGGAGGCGCCGACGTTCACACTGCCGGGTGTCGTCGACGGGGCGATCAGGCAAGTCGACCTCAGTGACTACGTCGGCGAATCGATCATCGTCCTCGCGTTTTACCCCGCGGACTTCAACCCTGCCGCGAAAGACGACGACTGCGACCTGACCGAACTGGACCTCTTCACGATGCAGCGGGACGTGGATATCTTCGGGATCGCCCCGGACAGCGTCTACAGCCATCGCGCCTACGCCGAGCAGTACTCGCTGTCGATCCCGCTCCTGTCGGACTCCCACGGGGAGGTAATCGACGACTACGACGTACGCTACGAGACCGACGACGGGCTCCTGGCCCGGCGAGCAGTGTACGTCATCGACCAGCGCGGCGTCGTCCAGTACACCTGGGAGACCGACGACCTGGAGGCCCACCCCGACGTGGACGCGGTCCGGGAGGCCGTCTCCGCCATCGGCGGCGACTCGACCGCCGTCGGGCGCTACCGCGTCGGCCACGCCCACTACATCGAGGGGCGGCGTGCCTTCACGAGCGCCATGAACAGCTACGAGGACCGCGACTGGCTCATCGCCCAGGGCGACTTCGAGCGCGCGATGGAGGAGTTCCAGGAGGCCGCAGACCAGTTCCAGTCCTCCGTGCGATTCGCCGAGTCCGAACCGCTGGCGGAGGGGTTCGAGCGCGCCCAGGAGAAGGCCACGTCGCTCTGGCAGGCCGCCGAGTGGCTCTCGGACTCGGCTAGCGCCTACGCCAGCGGCGACGGCGAGACGGCCGCCGAGTACCGCGAAGACGCCGAAGCGCCGCTGGAGACCGCCCGCGACATCGGCGAACCGCCCGACCCCGACGACTTCGACCTCGACAGGATCACCGACGCCGAGGCGGCCGCCGAAGCCACTGCCGAGGGCGACGACGGCGCGGACCTCGAAGCCCCCACGGACCCCGCCGAGGACGAGGACGACAGCAGCCCCGGCGGGGGCGAACGGGAGGGCAGCGACGACGACATCGACGCCGCGCTCCGGGGCGTGGAAGTCGAGGAGGAGAGCGACGAGGTCATCGAGAGCGACGAGGCCGCCGGCACGGACGGCCCCCCGGCCGGTGACTCCGGAGAGAGCAGCGACGAGGACATCGACGCCGTCGTCGAGGATGTCGAAATCGAGGACCCGAACGCGGAGGACGAGCCGAGGGGCGACGCGCAGGGGAGCGACGAGCCGGCCGTCGACGACGGGAGCGTCCCGGAGACGGGCCACGCCACCGAACCGACGGACACAGCCGATGGACCGGGCACTGAGCAGTCCGAGGGCCGCCCCGCTGTCGACGAGTCGGGAGCCGACCGTCCCGCAGGACAGGAGTCGGATGGCGGCCCGTCGACGGACGGCGAAGGGGCGTCGGACCCGCCGGCCGGCCGATCGAACGAACCGACCACGTCGGAGGGAGACACCGGCCGGGTCGACGGCCCGATAGTCGAACCCGAGGAGGACGCACCGGGCGGCGACGCCGGTGACGACGGGCCTGCTGGCGACGACGGCGATGACGATGACGACGAGGAGATCGAACTCGATCTGAACGACCCGACGGAGAGCGGGTGACCGCTCGCGGGGCGAGTCGACGGGACCACCGCTTTCTCTACCCCGGCCCACCAACGACGGATATGACCGACCACGTCGCGACGGTTCGGGACTACTACCGCGCGCTCGACGAGGACGACTACGACCTGCTCGCCGACATCCTCGCGCCCGGGTTCGTCCACGAGCGCTCGGACATGACACTCGACGGCCGCGAGCGGTTCGTCCAGTTCATGCGCGAGGAGCGGCCGCTGAAGGACACGACCCACCCCCTCGACGCAGTCTACGAGCGGGACCCGGACGACGCGACCGCCGGGACCGCCGAGGTCGCCGCTCAGGGGCGGCTGCTGAAACCGGACGGGAGTAGACTCGTCTCCTTCGTGGACGTGTTCACGTTCGACGGCGACGAGATCGAGAAACTGCGGACCTACACCCACTGAGGGGCGACCGAGGGCGGCGCGCCGAACGCCGCTCACTCCTTCTCGCCGGCGCCGACGGCGCTCTCGCCGACGGGGTCGTGGCCCTCGATGACCTCGGTGCCGCCCATGTACTCCCGGAGCGGGTCGGGGACGGTGACGGTGCCGTCCTCGTTCTGGTAGTACTCCATGATGGCGACCATCACGCGCGGGACGGCGAGGCCGGACCCGTTCAGCGTGTGGAGATACTTCGCCGATTCGTGCCGTTCCGGGCGGTAGCGGAGGCCGGCCCGCCGGGCCTGGAAGTCCTCGAAGTTCGATACCGAGGAGACCTCCAGCCAGCGGCCCCCTTCCTCGGGGCCGTCCTCCATGTCGTCACCGGGTGCCCACACCTCGATGTCGTACTTCTTGGCCTGCGTGAAGCCCATGTCGCCGGTGCACATCTCCAGGACGCGGTAGGGAAGCCCTAGTTCCTGCAGGACCGACTCGGCCTCGGAGAGGAGCTCGTCCAGGCGGTCGTAGCTCTCCTCGGGGCGGACGAAGTTGACGAGTTCGACCTTGTTGAACTGGTGGACGCGGACGATGCCGCGGGTCTCCGTGCCGTGTTCTCCCGCTTCGCGCCGGAAGTTCGGCGTGTAGGCCTGATGTTTGATGGGGAGGTCGTCGTCGAGCAGGATCTCGTCGCGGTACATGTTGGTGACCGGCACCTCCGCCGTGGGGAGCAGCCAGAGGTCCTCGTCGTCGTAAGGCTCCTCGTTGGCGCCGCCGATGCGGTAGGCGTCCTCGACGAACTTCGGGAACTGGCCGGTTCCCTCCATCGACTCGCTGTTGACCGGGATGGGCGGGAAGACGTCGGTGTAGCCCTGCTCGCGGTGGAGGTCGAGCATGAACTGGATGAGCGCGTGTTCGAGGCGGGCGCCGTCGCCCTGCAGGAAGTAGAAGCCGCCGCCGGCGACCTTCGAACCGCGCTCGAAGTTCAGGATTCCCAGTTCCTCGCCGAGGTCGTAGTGGGGCGTCACCTCGGCGGGGAGGTCCCGGAGGTCGGAGAAGCCCTCGCGGTAGGCCTCGACGTTGTCGCTCTCGTCGTCGCCGACGGGCGCGTCCTCGTGGGGAATCTGTGGGAGTTCGAGCAGTGCGTCCTCCAGTTCGGCTTCGAGTTCGTCGGCCCGCTGCTCGATCTCCGCCAGTCGCTCCTTCAGTTCCTGGGAGCGCTCGATGGCGTCCTGGGCCTCCTCCTCGTTGCCCTCGCGTTTGAGGTCGCCGATCTTCGAGGATACTTCGTTGCGCTCGTGGCGGAGGTCGTCGCCCTCGGCCTTCAGGTCGCGCCACTCCTCGTCGATGGCGAGGATTTCGTCGACGTCGACGCCCTCGACGCCCTTCTTCGCGACGGCGTCCCGGACGGCGTCGGGGTTCTCGCGGAGGAACTGCCTGCTGATCATTTGCGCCAACGTTCCCGGTGCCGTGGCAAAACCGTGTCGCTCTGTCGCGAACGCGCGGGCGACCCGACAGCGCCGTCAACGCGACCCGTTGACAGCGTGGACCGCGACTACAGGATTCGAACCGACCCGGAGGTTTATCCCCGAAGTTCATCGAGCCATAACGAACGGAGACGGCAGCACGACGGCGCTCCCGTTCGGAGGGTCTGTCAAGTGGAAAAGAAATCATGTTGATTGGAGAACTCGCCTTCTACGGACTCGTCGGTGCCGTCGCGGCGGTCGCGTTCGTGGGCTCGGCCCTCTGGACGCGGCGGCACACCGGCGCTCGGTTGCGGTACACGCTCGTCGCCCCGTACGTGACCGGCGCTCTCGCGCTCGGATACGTCGGGATGTCCGGCGAAGTACTCACGCTGGTCGCCGCGAACGGCCGACCGGTCCCGGTCTCGCGGTTCCTGGTGTACCTCCTGACCTACACCGTCGTCGTCGGCTACGTCGGGCTGTTGGCCGACGCCGACCGCCGGACGACGCTGCTCGGCTGCGGGTGTATCGTCGGGTTCGTGCTGGCGACGATGCTCAACTGGCTGTTCCCGGCACCAGTCGGTACCGTCGGAAAGGCGGTGACACTGGTCAGTATCGTGGGTCTGCTCTGGATACTGTTCCGACCACTCACCCGGGCCGCCGCCGACGTTTCGGGCCCGCGACGGCTGGCCTTCGGCAAGCTCAGGAACCTCATGGCACTGCTCATCCTGGGCTATCTCGTCGTCGGGCTGACCTCCCGGCAGGGTCTGGGCCTGCTCGACGCCTTCACCGGCGTCTACGTCGGCGGCTATCTCGACGTGATGGGGCACCTCGGCTTCGCAGCGATCGTCCTTCGCTCGGCGGACGCCATGGAGGAACTGGCCGCCGACCGCGCCTCGCCGCTGGCGTACGTCCGCGGCGGACACTCGGCGGTGTCGGGCGGGAGCGGGGACGCGGACATCGACATCGACACGGACCCGGAGGGGGGTGACTGACGTGGACCTCGACGACTACGTCCCGGAGCGGATCAGGTCGCGGTACAGCCTGAAGATGGTGGCGACGCTCGGCCTCGTGCTCGTCGTCACGCTGGCCTCGGGCGTGTTCTTCTACGCCCACGTCGCCGACGAACTCCAGACGTCCGCCGACGCCGACTTCAGGGACCACGTCGACGACGGCGCGACGGTGACGGAGCTGTGGGTCGAGTCGAAGGGGGACCTGACCGGCGGGCTCGCGGGGTCGGCCGCCGTCGCGAGCGGTGATGCCGACCGGATCGGCGAGGCGCTCGCGACGGCGGCCGCCCGCGACGGCGTCGCCGCGGCCCACTACGTCGACCGGGAGAGCGGCGAGGTGGTAGCCAGTTCCCGGGCGAGCGCGGTCGGGACGACGGTCGAAGCGGCCGCCGACGGAGCGGGCGTGACGGCCGGCGAGCCGACGGCGAGCCCGACCGGCGACGGGCGGGTCGTGCCGTTCGCGGCACGCGCGGACGGCGACCACCGCGTGGTGGTCGAGGCGACCACGGCGTCGCTGCGCGAGCGGTTGGGCGACGGACGCTACGCGACGGCCATCGTCGCCGGCGACGCGGTGGCGGTCGAGTCGGACGGCGACGGGAACGACACGGCGGCCCGGCGACTGGTCGCGGACGCGGAGAACGCGAGCGCGATCACGACGGGCGCCGTCGGCGAGGAGACGTACGCGGCGACGGCGGCGTCGGTCGCGGGCGCGGACTGGCAGGTGGTCGGCTACGCACCGACGAGCGTCCTGTACGACGACCAGGGGACGGCGACGGCGGCCATCGTGGCCCTGCTGTACGTGATCGCGGTCAACCTGGGCGTGCTGGGGATCACCGTCGGCGGCAACCTCGCGCTGGCGCTCCGGCGGCTGGCCGAGCGGGCGGGCGAGATCGGCGGCGGGAACCTCGACGTGGAGCTGGCGACGGACCGCGAGGACGAGGTCGGGACGCTGTACACGGAGTTTGCCGGGATGCGCGACTCACTTCGGGACTCGCTCGAAGAAGCGCAGGCGGCCCGGGCAGAAGCCGAGGAGGCCCGCGAGGAGGCCGAGGCGCGGGAACTCGAAACCCAGCGGTTCAACGAGCGACTGGAGGCCGAGGCGGAGCGGTACAGCGAGACGATGGCGGCGTGTGCCGACGGCGACCTGACGGGTCGGCTCGACCCCGAGATCGACAGCGCGGCCATGGAGTCCATCGCCGACTCGTTCAACGAGATGGTGGCCGAACTCGAGCGGACCGTCGCTGACGTGACCGAGTTCGCCGACGAGGTCGCGGCCGCGAGCACGGACGTCGGGGAGAGCGCCGCGGACGTCGAGGACGCGAGCGAGGAGGTCAGCAGTTCGGTCCAGGGGATTTCCGAGGGCGCCCGCGAGCAGACCGCGGACCTCCAGGCGACCGTCGACGAGGTCAACGGGCTGTCCGCGACCGTCGAGGAGGTGGCGGCGACGACCGACGAGGTGGCGGGCCAGTCCGACCGCGTCGCGGAACTCGGTGCCGACGGCCGCGAGCGCGCCGAGGAAACCATCGACGAGATGCGCGCCATCGAGACCCGGACCGAGGCGGTCGTCGACTCCATCGAGGCGCTGACCGACGAGATCGAGACCATCGGCGAGGTGACACAGCTCATCGACGACATCGCGGACCAGACGTCGATCCTCGCGCTGAACGCCAACATCGAGGCCGCCCGCGCCGACGGGGAGGGCGAGGGCTTCGCGGTCGTCGCCGACGAGGTGAAAGACCTCGCCGAGCAGACCCAGGCGGCCGTGACGGACATCGAGGAGATGGTGAGTTCGGTCCAGGAGACAGCCGCCGAGAGCGCCGAGGGGGTCCGCGAGACCGAGCGGCGGGTCGCGGCCGGGACCGAGGCCGTCGCGGACCTCACGGAGTCGCTCGAAGCCATCGTCGACGGCGTCGACCGGGTCGACGAGGGACTACAGAACATCAACGACACGACCGACGAGCAGGCGGCGAGCGCACAGGAGATCGTCTCGATGGTCGACGACGTGGCCGCGGTCTCCGAGGAGACGGCCCAGCAGGCCGACACCGTCACGAGCGCCGCGCGAAACGCCTCCGAATCCATCAACGAGGTCTCCGGTGCCGCCAGCGACCTCGCTGAACGCACGCGGGAACTCCGGACGATGCTCTCGACGTTCGAGGTCGACGCCGAGGACGCGGCGGCCGACCGGCCGACGCCGGCGACCGACGGCGGTGCGTCGGACGCCGCGCCCGGCGGGACCGACGGGACGTAACCGCCGAACGGTTTTTGCCCCTGGGGAGCGCGGTGCCGGTATGGCAGCCGGAGACGTCTTCAGCGTCCCGCCGACGCCGGACCTCCACTACGTCGACACCGGGATGTACGACACGACCGAGTACGGTTCCGTGTACCTCCTCGACGCCGAGCGCCCGGCGGTCGTCGACACGGGGACCGGCGCCACCGTCGACCGGATCCTCGACGGCCTGCGCGAGGTCGGCATCGCGCCCACCGACCTCGAAGTCATCGCGCTCACGCACGTCCACCTGGACCACGCCGGCGGCGCCGGCCACCTCCTCGAGGAGTGCCCGAACGCGACGGTCGTCGCCTACGAGCGCGGCGCGGGCCACCTCCGGGACCCGGACCGGCTCGTCGCGGGCACGAAGGCGGTCGTCGGCGACAACTGGGAGTTCTACGCCGACCCGAAGCCGATTCCCGACGACCGACTCCGGGAGGTCGCCGCCGGCGGGACCGTCGACCTCGGCGACCGCGAACTCCGCGTCCACCCGGCGCACGGCCACGCACCCCACCAGGCTGTCTTCGAGGAACCGTCCTCGGCGACGGTCTTCACGGCCGACGCGGCCGGCATCTACGTCCCCGCGATCGACGAGGTCAGGCCGACCTCGCCGCCGTCGGACTTCGACCTCGAGAGGGTACTCGGGGACGCCGCGATGATCGACGGCCTCGACCCGGAGGTGCTCTGTTACGGCCACTTCGGCGCGGCGCGGGCGGACGACCGTCTGCGGGAGTACGCGAACGTCATCGCGTCGTGGGTGGCCGCCGTCGCGGCAAAGCGGGCGGAACTCGACGACGACGAGGCCGTCGTCGAGCACTTCGGCGAGACGGCACCCACGATCGCCTCCTGGGGCGAACGCCGCTCCCGTGTCGAGGGCGTGCTGAACGCACGGGGCGTGGTGAGATACCTCGACGAACGGGCGGCGGCGCATACGAGGTAGGCCACCGGGGCCAGCGAAGCCACGTTCCGTCGCCGTTACCGCTCGTCGAGGAGTGTCTCGGCGGCCGACACTGACTCGGCGGTGTCGAGCCAGTAGGACTCGGCCTCGGCACCGACCTCGGCGAACTGTTCCTGGCTGGAGGCCGCCGCCGGCGGGACCCTGACGGCGGCCGCGAGCCCCTGGTCGGCGAGGTACTGTTTGCCGCGTTCCAGTTCCTCGGCGGCGCCGGGGTCGCCGATCTGGAGTTCCTGGAGGTCACTGACCATCTCGAACCCCTCCGCGAGGACCCCCGCGGCGTCGATTATCTCCTGGGTGACCTCGGCGGCCTCCTCCTCCTCGAAGAACCCGGAGAGTTCCATGTACACCCTGTTCGCTGACTCGTCGACGTCTATCGACCACTCGCCCATATCGGGTGTCCAGGGGACACCATCAAGAAACTTGCTTGCGTGGCGAAAGTTCAGGCGCGATCGGGCCACCGGCGTGGCACCTGCGGCCGTCGACGCCAGTGGTCAGGCCTGCTGACGGCGCTTTTCGAGCAGTTGTTCGGCCTCCTCGACGGAGTCGGCTTTCGCGACGGCGTAGCCCTCGGCGTCCTCGCCGGCGCGGTCGAAGCGCATCTGCCCCGTCGGCGACTCCGAGACCACGCGGACGACGGCCGCCATACCGCCGTCGGCGAGCGCTCGCTTGCCGCGTTCCGTGTGTTTCATCGCCTCCTCCTCGGCCGGCACGAGGTCCGACATATCGTTGATCAGGTCGAACCCGTCGTCGAGTCGCTCGGCGACCTCCTCGCAGGCATCGGCGGCCGCGGCGTGCTGTTCCGCGTCCATCCGGCCGGACAGCGTCAGGTAGGCCCGCTGTTTCTCCTCGTCGACCTCCATGTCCCAGTGTGACATACGCGATTACTGATGATCGTGGTGAATAAACGTTACAGTGCGGTTTTCAGCGTTGATAAGATCTACTCGCGGCGGCTGTCCAGCAGTTTCTCGGCTTCCGCGACGGTTTCGGCCTTGGCGACCGCGTAGCTCTCGGCGTCCTCGCCGGCGCGGTCGAACTGCATCTGGCCGGTCGTCGACTCCGCCATCACGCGGACGACGGCGGCGACGCCGTTGCTGGCGATACCTTTCTTGCCGCGCTCGATGTGTTCCATCGCCGCCGGATCGCCCGGCTGGAACTCCGAGAGGTCGTTGATCACCTCGAAGTCCTCGTCGAGCCGCTTCGCGCCCTCGATGGTCGCATCGGCCGCCGCCTCCGCCTGTGATTCGTCGACGTGGCCGGTCAGAGCCAGGTACAGTCGGTTCGTTCCCTCGTCGATGGACACCGACCAGTTCGTTCCGTCCCGTCCCCAGTCTGTCATACGTTAACAATCAATGAACTGCGACAAAACCCTTCCCCCGTCGTTTTCAGGACTGATAGCAGATGGGTCCTACTCCCCGTCGTGGACCATCGCGTCGTCCCACGAGAGGTCCTCGTCGTCCCCGCCGGCGTCCGTGTCCGCACTGTCCACGTCGTCGGTCGTGTCCGGCCCCGCGTCGGCGCCGTCATCGTCGTGGACGGCGGCATCGTCCCACGAGAGGTCCTCGTCGTCTCCCCCTTCGTTCCCGTCCTCCGTGGCATCGTGGACTACCGCGTCGTCCCACGAGAGGTCCTCGTCGTTCCCGCCGGCGTCCGTGCCGTCGCCTTCGAGGTCGAAGTCGGCCAGGAGCGCGGCGAGGTCGGTGGCCTGGTCGGAGATACCCTCCATGTTGTGGGTCACCTCGGAGAGGGCGGCAGCCTGTTCCTCGGTCGCGCCCGAGACCTCCTTGGTCTCGCTCGCGGTCTCCTCGCTGAGGTCGGCCACGTCCTCGACCAGCGCGACGACCTCCTGGGTCGTCGCCGCCTGGTCGTCGGTCGCCTCGTTGATCGACTGGACGCCGGTGTTCGCGTCCTCGACGCGGTCGGCGATCTCGTCCAGGGCCTCGATGGCCTCGTCGACGGTCTGCATCCCGCTGGAGACGCGGTCGCCCATCTCGCGGACGCCGTCGACGGCCGTCGCCGTCTCGTCTTGCACCGTCTCGATCCGGGCGCTGATGTCCTCGGTCGCCTGTCCGGCCTCCTCGGCGAGCTGTTTCACTTCGTCGGCGACGACCGCGAAGCCCTCGCCAGCCTCGCCGGCCCGTGCAGCCTCGATAGAGGCGTTCAGCGCGAGGATCGACGTCTGGTCAGCGATGTCGTCGATCACCTCCACCACCTCGCTGATCGCGTCGATCTGGGATTCGAGCGTTTCGACCTGCTCGATGGTATCGTCGGCGGTCTCTTCGATGCCGTCCATCTCGTCGATGGCCGCCGCGGCCGCGTCGCTGCCCTCGCGGCCGAACTCGGCGGCCTCCTGTGAGATCGTCGCGACCTCGTCGGCCGACGAGGCGATCTCCTGAACCGTCGCCGAAAGGTCCGTCATCTGGTCGACGACGTCCCCCAGGTGGTCTTCCTGCTCGCTGGCGTTGGCGGTGATCTCGTCCATCGAGGAGCTGACGTCCTCGCTGACGTCTTTGACTTCCCGGGTCGCCGCCGTCATCTCCTCGGTCGTGTCGTCTACCTCGTCGGCGAACGCCTCCAGTTCCTCGACGGTGTCGGCAAAGCCCGCGATCAGGTCGTTGAACGCCTCGGCGGCCTCGCTCATCGTCTCGCTTCCCCGGTTGGTGTCCAGCCGCTGGCTCAGATCGCCCGCGGCCGCCGCCTGCATCGCGTCCCGGAACTCCGCCGCCGACGCCGCGCTCGGCCCCGCCGCCACCGACTCGGTCCCACCGTCCGCCGACACCACGTCGGTCGGCGGCTCCGCGTCCCGACCGGGCCCGGTCGACTCCGCGTCCGAGTCGGCGGCAGCGGAACCGTCGATCCCCGTCCCGTCGTCGCCCGCCTCGACGATGTGAGTCTCGTCCCCGTCCGTGGCGTCGTCGCCCCCGGGCTCGTCCGTCGCCGTGACGTCCGCGCTGGCAGCGTCGTCCGCCCCGGCCGCCGAATCGGCGTCCGGCGGTTCGTCGGCCGGAGGGCCCGACTCGGCCTCGGCCGGCGCCGACTCGTCGGCGGCCGCGTCTGCTGAGCGTGACGATGTCGCCTTTGCCCCCGAGTCGTCGGTCAGGTCCACGCGGTTCGGCGCCGACGGGTCCGGCGACTCGCCACCGGCCCGCCCGTCGGTCCACTCGGATCGCAGAGACTCGAAAGCCCGAAGAACACGGCTCGGGAGACTCATACGAGAACTATCAGCAAACCCGGCATATATATGTCAGCCCCTGATTATCGATGGCGATATCGGAGGGGGAACCGTCGACCGTAGACGGGGCGGGGGAGCGGGCACGGGAACGAGGGAGCGGGCACGGGAGCGAGTGAGTGGGCTTAAATCGAGGGCGTTCGTTGACCGGGGTGATGGAGGGATCGACGTGGCCGCCAGTGAAATAATCGTCTTGGTCGCGGCCATCATCGGGATCGGCGTCGTGGCACAGTTGCTCGCGTCCCGGTTTCGGGTCCCGAGTATCATCTTCCTCATCTCCGCTGGCGTCGTCCTCGGTCCGGAGGGGTTGGGGCTGGTCACGCGAGCGACCTTCGGCGAGGCCCTCCCGGCCATCGTCGGGCTCTCGGTCGCCATCATCGTCTTCGAGGGCGCGTTCCACCTGCGGCTGGACCGCATCCGGGAGGCCCCGGCGGCGACCCTGCGGCTGGTGACCGTCGGCGCGGCCATCGCACTGGTCGCGACCGCCGGCGTCGTCCACCTGGTACTCGGTGCCGACCTCGATATCTCCTTTCTCATCGGCGCCCTGCTGGTCGCGACCGGCCCGACGGTCATCACGCCGATCCTGAACGTCGTACCGGTCCGGGACCGGGTGGCGGCCGCCCTGGAGACCGAGGGCATCATCAACGACGTGAGCGCGGCGATCATCGCCGTCGTCGTCTTCGAGGTCGTCATCCTCCGGGGCCAGGCCGGGCAGGCGTTCGTCCGCGACTTCGCGAGCCGGCTCGGCATCGGCCTGCTCGTCGGTGCCGTCGTCGCCGGGCTCATGTACTACGTCGTCACCTACGTCGACCTCTCGCGGGGGAACGCTCCGCAGCTGGCACGCCTGCTCGTGCTCGCTGGCGCGCTGGTGTCGTACGCGGCCGCGAACAGCATCGCCAGCGAGGCCGGCGTCGCCGCCGTCGCGACCTCCGGGCTCCTGCTCGGCAACGCCGACGTGCCCTACGAGGACGAGATCGCGGCGTTCAAAGGCGACATCACGCTGCTCGTCCTCTCGGTCGTTTTCATCTCGCTTGCGGCGCTGTTGCAGTTCGAGGACCTCATCCGGCTCGGGCTCCCCGGGCTGGCAGTCGTCGCCGCGATTATGCTCGTGATCCGGCCGCTACTCGTCTTCGTCTCGACCATCGGCGACCGGTTCACCACCCCCGAGAAGTTCTTCATGAGCTTCGTCGGCCCGCGGGGGATCATTCCGGCCTCGGTCGCGACCCTCTTTGCCGTCGAACTCCAGAGTGAGGCCCAGACCCTCCGACAGGAGGCCGCAGCCGCAGTGGGCGGCAACGCCGGGAGCGTCTGTGGCACCGGCGGCCTGAGCGGCGAGGCGGCCACCCTCTGTGCGGAGGCCGCGACCTTCGACGCACAGGCACAGTTGCTCGTCGGCACCGTCTTTCTGGTCATCTTCGCGACGGTCGCCCTCGAGGGCGGCTTCGCGCGTTACATCGCCGAATACCTCAACGTGATACCAATGCGAGTCATCATCGTCGGAGGCGGTCAGGTGGGCCGTGCGCTCGCCGAACGCCTCCAAGACCGTGGCGAGAACGTCGTCATCGTGGAACAGGACGAGGACGCAGTCGAACGGACGCGAAACGAGGGGTACACCGTCGCCTGGGGTGACGGGACCGACACCGACGTCCTGCGCGAGGCGGGGGTCGCCAACGCGAAGACGGTCGTCGCCGCCACCGGGGACGACGACGTGAACCTGCTCGTCGCCCAGCTATCGAGCTCCAAGTTCGACGTCGATACCATCCTCGCACGCGCGAACAACCCGGACAACGTCGATGCCTTCGAGGACCTGGGCGTCCGAACGATCTCCGCGGCGATGGCGACCGCGTGGGCGCTCGACAACCAGATCGAGCGGCCGGCGCTGGCCCACTGGATGACCGACATCGGCCGGGACGGCGACGTCCAGGAGGTCGAAATCACGAACGGCACGTTCGTGGGGCGGACCGTCAGGGAAGTCGGCCCGGACCTGCCCGAAACCTGTCTCATCGCGCTGGTCGACCGCGACGGCGAGGTCAAAGTGCCGGGTCCGGAGTTCACCCTCGAAAAGGGCGACCGGATCACCCTCCTCGGGAGCCGCGAGGCCGTCCGCGAGGCCATGCAGATGTGTCGGGGCGACTCCAACGCTTAAGCCCTCCCCCCCACTCTGTGGGGCCATGACCGACCTCGATCTCGTGTTGATGAGCAGCGACCACGACACGGTCGACAGCGTCGCCGAACAGGCCGTTCGCGCCGAAGAGCACGGATTCGGCCGCGTCTCGATGGGCGAGACGACCGGCTGGAACATCGTCCCCGTCATGACCGTCATCGCCGAGCGCACCGACGACATCGGTATCTCGGACGACGTCATCTCGCCGTTCTCGCGGGCCCCGACGACGCTCGCCCAGACCGCGCTCACCCTCCACGACGTGACCGACGGCCGCTTCCGCCTCGGCCTCGGCCCGAGTTCCCCCGCCATCGCCGAGGGCTGGCACGCCGGCGACTTCGAGCGCCCGCTCCGCCGGCTCCGGGAGACCGTCGACGTGATCCGGGAGGTCTACGACGGCGGCGACGTGGACTACGACGGCGAGGTCTACGACGTGGGCGGCCTGAGCTACGACCGCGACGTGCCCGACGAGCCGCCGGGGGTCGACCTCGCGACGCTCGGCCCGAAAGCGACCGAACTCGCGGGGCGGTTCGCCGACGGCTGGGTGCCACAGCTGTTCACCCCCGACGCCCTTCGCGACCGCCTCGAGGACCTGGAGCGCGGGGCGGACCTCGGCGACCGCGACCCCGACGACCTGCGGGTCAGCCCCATCGTCCGCACCTGCGTCAGCGAGGACCGCGAGTACGCCCGGGCGATCACCCGGCAGATGGTCGCGTTCCTCATCGGCGCCTACGGCCCCTTCTACGGCGACTCGGTCGCCGAGCAGGGGTACGAGGAGATGGTCGCCGAAATCCGGTCGGCCTGGGAGGACCGGGACACGGCCGCGATGGCCGACGCGCTCACCGACGAGGCGCTGGACGAACTCGCCGCCGCCGGGACCGCCGACGAGGTGTGCGAGCGCATCGAGCGAATGGGGGCCGTCGACGGCGTCGACGCGGTCCGGGTCGGGTTCGTCGGCGGCATGACCCAGGAAGACAAGGAGACGACGATGGCCGCCCTCGCCGACCTGTAAATATCTTCCGTGCTTTCACGTCGTTTCGGGCGTTTTCGAGCCACTTTCTGGGGTCGGGGCCGGCGAAAGAAACTGCTATGAACGCAAACGGTTCTGAACTGGCCTGGAGTATCGGACGCTTATAGGAGTCGGAAGAACTTACTAGTGAGTGCGAAGACCACATGACGCGCCCTACCCCCCCAACCGGCGACGAGACGGACAGTGAGCGTTCCAGGTACGCACAGTTCAGGGCCGGTGACGCGCTCATCGTCTACGAGCGCGACGACACGAGCCGCTGGATCGAGTCCGACTACACCGTGTCGGTCGCGGACATGCGGTGACCCCCTCCCTGGACCGGCGACCCCCCGAACGCGTATCCACTCGCACCGACCCGCGTCTGCCGACCTGGTTCTTAAACAACAGCGGTTGACTTGCCGGTTATTTATGACCCCGGGACCCTAGGTCGAGAGTGTCAATGATCCACGGGAAAGGGCCCCTGCTCAGCGTCGACGTTGGGCAGCGGACGACGGACGAGGAGAACATCGACGACACGCTGCAGTCGTTCATCGGCGGACGCGGTGTGGGGACGAAACTGGGACACGAACGGATTCCGTTCGACGCGGACCCGTTCGGGCCGGAGAACCGGCTGATTTTCACCACCGGGCCGCTCCAGACCTCGACGATGAGTTTCACCGGCCGAATGAACTGTACCGGTCTCTCGCCCCTGACCGACGGCCTGCTGTCGTCGAACGCCGGCGGATTCATGTCCCGCCCGTTCGCGGACACCGGCTACGCGGGCGTCGAGATCACAGGCGAGAGCGACGACCTGGTCGGTGTCCACGTCCGGGACGACGGCGTCACCTTCGAGGCGGTCGACGACCTCGAGGGCGCGACCGTCGACGAGGTCATCGAGTACATCGACGAGGAGCACGACCTGGAGGACAGCAACACGGCCATCGTCGGTCCCGCCGGCGAGAACGAGGTCCGGTTCGCCTCCATCATCACCTCCGAACACCGCGCGTTCGGACGCGGCGGTCTCGGCGCCGTCCTCGGCGCGAAGGGCGTGAAGTTCCTCACCTTCGACGGTGACTCCCGGCCGGAGATCGAACTCGACGAGGAGGTCACGGAGGCGATCCACCAGGAAGCCGCCACCTCCGACAGCCCGATGAAAGACGCCGGCACCGTCTCGGTGTCGTCCTACGCCAACGCCGTCGAGGCGATCCCGACGAAGTACTTCGAGGAACTGTCGTACGACAAGATGGAGGACATCGGCTCCTCCGCCGTCATCGACCACAAGTACAAGAAAGGGACCTGCTCGTCGTGTGCCTTCGCCTGCAAACTCCCGACGAAAGACGAGGAGACGGGCTTCACGACGGAGGGGCCGGAGTACGAGACGGTGATGGCCTTCGGCTCGAACGCCCTCGTCGACGACTTCGTCGATATCATGAAGGCGAACGACAAGTGCGACGAGCTGGGGATGGACACCATCTCCTGCGGTGACACCATCTCGGCGTATCTCGCGGCCAACGACGAGTTCGGTAACGAGGAACTGATGCTCGATCTGGTCGAGAAGATCGCCTACCGCGAGGAGGAGGGAGACCTGCTCGCGGAGGGCATCGACCGCATCCACGACGAACTCGGCGTCGAGAACTGGACGATGAAGGGCATGGAGTTCTCGGCTCACGACGGCCGCACGCTCAACGGGCAGGGACTCTCCTTCGCCACCTCGAACCGCGGGGCCGACCACATGTACGCCGAGATGTACAACCTGGAGTACCCGCTGGTCTCGCCCAACGAGGCCCTCCCGAAGGAGGGCGTCGACGGGAAGTCGGAGACCCTCATCGAACACGAGAACCTCAACGCGGTCAAGGACAGCGGCGTCCTCTGTAAGTTCTCGTTCTCGAACATGGGCGAGGAGCGCTACGAGGCGCTGTTCCAGACCGACTACGAACACCTGCTCGACGTGGGCGCCCGGATCGTCGAACTCGAACGGCACTTCCACAACGAACGCGGCAAGGACCGGGCCGACGACGAAGCACTTCCCTACGAGATCGAGGGGCTCGAAGACGAACTCACGAACTACTACGACCTGCGCGGCTGGAACGAGGACGGCACGGTGCCCGCCGCGAACGTGCGCGGGAGCGAAGCCGCCGGCGACTGAGCGCGACCCGAGTCGCCGACGGACTCAGAACGTCTCGGCGTCCTCTTCGGGTTCGTCGTCGCGGAGCCAGGGCGTCCCCTCGCTGTCGCCGCCGGTCTTGTAGACGCCGCGGGCGGTCGCGACGTGATGGTCGGCGACGTCGTACACGTCGATGCTCGCGACGGCGACGCTGCCGCCCTTCCGGATGACCTCGGCCTCGGCGAACAGGTCGTCGGTCGCCGGCGCGAGGTAGTCCATCCGCATATCGATCGTCGGGGCAACGTCGCGAGTCAGGGAGATGACGGCCGCGCCGCCGACGGTGTCGGCCAGCGAGTAGGTGACGCCGCCGTGGGCGACGCCGCCGCCCGGGACGGAGGCCAGTTCCTCGCGCATCTCGACTTCCCCCTCGGCGTAGCCCTCGTCGACGGCCGTGATGTCGATGCCGACGAGGTTCGTGAACGGCATATACGAGAAGACTTCCTTGACGTCCATACCGAGTGTTCGACCACCGAAGTATAAGCCTTCAGAACCCGAACGACCGTTCAGCGACCCGCTGCGCGGGCCGGGTTCGGGGGGACCGGGACCACGCGCCACCGCGAGGTTGGGACCACATGCCAGTGAACACGACACGGGGGACGACACGTGCGGCCGACGGGAACGGGACAGCCGACGTTGCGGCCGCCAGCACGGCGACGTACGGACAGCAACGACCGGACCGAGGTGAACAGCCGTGACGATGCGGTACTTCACGTTCACCCTCGTCCCGCTTGAGGAGCGGGACTTCCACCCGCTGACCGCCGCGTTCCAGGCCCACCCCGACATCCGGCCCGAGGGGATACCCTACATCAATCTCCTGGAAGACGACACCGGCGTCGCGCTCTTTGGCCTCCGCGGGAGCGAGCCCGCCGTCTCGGAGGTGCTGACCGGCCACGACGACGCCCTGGAGTGGGAACTCATCCCCGGGGACGCCGGCTTCTACATCTACGCCCACTTCGCGGCCCGCGAGCCGGCCGTGAGCCTGTTGGGCCTGCTCGACGAGTACCAGCTCGTCCTCGACCTCCCTATCCGCTTCACCGCGGAGGGCCACATGCGCGTCACCGTCATCGGCCGGGACGACAACATCAAGGAGGCCCTGCTGAACGTCCCCCCGTCGGTCAACGCCGAGGCCACGGAGATGGGCGAGTACCGCCCCGACGACGGCCGCGCCGTCGCCCGCCTGACCGAGCGCCAGCGCGAGGTGCTCGAAGCCGCCGTCGAACTCGGCTACTACGAGGTCCCCCGCCAGGCCACCTACGAGGAGATCGCCGAGGTCTGTGACTGCACCGTCGGCACCGTCGGCGAACACCTCACCCGCATCGAGGCCCACATCATGGGCAGCGTCGTCCAGTAGGGCCGGCCCATTCGCACGGTGCCGGCCGATGGCCGCCCGGGTTCAGTCCAGCGCGGCCGCGAGGTCGTCGAACAGTCGTTCCTCGCGGTCCGCGAGGTCGTGGATGGCCGCCGCGGCGTCCTCGAGGAGCGGACCCATCTCGGCGGGGTCGCGTTCGCTCGCTTCCTGCAGCGTCTCGCCGGCCGCCGTCCAGTCGTCGGCGACGTCGTGCATCCGCTCGCCGGCATCGGCCGGGAGCGCGGGGACGGCCTCGCTCGCGGCCCCGAGGAAGTCGGCGTACAGCCGCCGGAAACAGCCCCCGCCGGTGCCGCGGCGCTCGACGTTCTGGTAGGCGAATCGGACCGTCCAGCCCGGGTCCGGGAGGTCGGTCCACGACGGGAGGTCGTCGGCCAGTGCCCGGATGCCAGCCAGACCGTGCTCGCCGGGACCGAGTTCGCGGTCGACGGTCGCCGGGTCGCGGACGTAGGCCGCCGTCTCGCGGACGGCCGCCTCGACCGCTGCCGCAAAGGAGCGGTCCGGTACCGGGTCGGTGACGACGAGGTGTCGGAGCGGTCGGGGGAGCATCCAGTCGGACGTCATCGCCGCCCTGAGGCGGTCGGCCGGGAGCCGCTGTGGCTCGGGGAACTCGCTGTCCGAGAGCAGGACGGTCGCGTCCTCAGCGTCCGACCTTTCAGTATCGTCCTCGTACCCGACTGCCAGGAACGAGTGGGGCGCGAAGTGGGTGTCGCTCCCGTAGTAATCGAGGTAGTAGATGTCGCCGAAACACAGCACGGGGCGGCCGTCGTCGATTTGCTCCCGAATGGTCGCCCACGCCGTCTCCCAGTCGGGGGCCGCGCGGTGCTCGTACCCGATGCCGCAGTGGTCGAAGAAGGCCGCCTCCAGAAAGAGCGGGCGGCCGAAGAAGGCGCGGTGGGGCGAGTCCGGCAGTTCGTAGTAGGTGAACCCGAGTCCGGAGGCCAGCCCGAACGCGGTCGGTTCGTCGTACCCCCAGTCGTACAGGTCGGCGAGGTTCCGCAGGGAGGTCGAACCACAGTGATCGCCGGGGCGATGATCGTAGGCGTCGACGCGGTGCATACCGGAGTCTGGAGCGGGGTCGCGAAAAAAGTAGGCGGTGAAAAAGCTCGCCGTCGCGTCTAGGGCAGGCGGAACTCGATGGCCGCACCCCCACCTTTTTCAGCTCGGGTTCGCGCTCCGCGCGAACCGCTCGCGCAAAAACGTGGGCGAAAAAGCCGAAGACTCGCTTCGCTCGTCTTCGGTGACTGCTCTAGGGCAGGCGGAACTCGATAGCTGCGCCCTGGCCGAAGCCGACACATTCCGTCGCGAGGCCGAGGTCGGAGCCGCGCTTGTTCATCTCGTGGACGAGCGTGACGGGCAGGCGGGCACCGGAGGCGCCGAGCGGGTGGCCGATGGCGATGGCGCCGCCGTTGACGTTGTAGATGTCGTCGTCGAAGCCCAGTTCCTGCTGGCAGTAGTAACACTGCGAGGCGAAGGCCTCGTTGAGTTCGACCAGGTCGTAGTCCTCGGGGTCGCGGCCGGTCCGCTCACAGAGGCCCTCGACGGCCGGGATGGGACCGATGCCCATGACGCGCGGGTCGACGCCGGCGACGTTGTTGGAGCCGACCTCGGCGAGGATGTCCAGGCCGTGGTCCTCGGCGAAGGCCTTGCTCGTGATCATCGTCGCGGCGGCGCCGTCGGAGATCTGACTGGAGTTGCCGGGCGTGACCGTCCCCTCGGCCTTGAACACGGTCGGCAGGCCGGAGAGCTTCTCGGCGGTGGTGCCGCGACGGAGGCCCTCGTCCTCCTCGACGGTGATCTGGTTGCCCTCGTCGTCGTGCCCCTCGATGGGGATGATCTCGTCGTCGAAGCGACCCTCGTCGGTCGCCTCGCAGGCGCGCTGCTGGGAGCGGGCGGCGTACTCGTCTTGCTCCTCGCGGGACACGTCGTACTCCTCGGCGACGGCCTCGGCGGTCATCCCCATCTGGAGTTCGGCGACGTTGTAGTCGTCGTTCATCCGCGGGTGGATGGCGTTGTTCTGACCCATCTGGACGCGGGACATGTTCTCGACGCCGCCGGCGATGAGCACGTCGCGCTGGCCGGCGCGGATGGCGTCGCTCGCGGAGATGATCGACTGGGCCGAGGAGGCACACCAGCGGTTGATGGTCGTCGCGGGCACGGACTCGCCAAGATCGGAGAGCAGCGAGATGACCCGGGCCAGGTTGTTGCCCTGCTCGCTGCGCTGCTGTGCACAGCCCCACAGCAGGTCGTCGACGTCGTCGCCGCTGAGGCCGGTCTCGGCCAGCATCTCGTTGATCAGCGGGATCGACAGGTCCTCGCTGCGGACCTCCGAGTAGACGCCGTCCTCTTTCCCCTGGGGCGTTCGGTACGCTTTGACTACGACAGGTGTTTGTTCTGCCATAGATATCCCAACATGGTCGATAGTGTTAAATCCCGTCGAACTGGTCGCACCTGCACGACGCGTTGTTTCTGCCCCGACACGCGCCCGAGCCGCGGCGCGACCAGTAGCACACTGTTGTTAACTAAAACCTCTTTAGGACTAACAGTTGAAACGAATAGGGCGGCGAGAGGTAACGATCTGTATATTCGGTTGTCGAGTCGAGTCCGAGGTGCTTATATCGCTGCCACGGGAACCATGTGGGGAATGAGTAACGTCGAGCTGGACGTCGTCGAGTTCCTGCTGACAGTGGCGGTCTACAACGGGGACCGCGACCTGGACGAAGACGACCTCCCGGCGGACTATCGCGGGGTGTTCTGGAGCGACGGGCGAATCGAGCGGCCGCTGTCGGCGACTACGACGACCGCAACGGAGGCCACCGGGGTCGACCGCCCCTGGGAGGCCGTCTCGGGGCTGATGTTCACCGATCACGACGAGTTCAGCGGTGATATCTCCTTCACCGACCGCGACATGGCCGAGGAGTGGTTCCTCGACCGCGTCGACGCCGACCGGATCGGCGACAACCCCGTCCTCGCCGCCGCGTTCGGCGACGAGTTCGGCGTCGACCTCGACGAGGCGCGCGAACGGAACCGCCCGGCGCGGGCCGACCGGGCCTGGATCGACGCGATGCTCGACGAGTACTTCGACGACGAGGAGGAAGAGGAGATGCTCGATCTCGTCGACATCCGGGCCCCCGAGGAGGTCGATATGACCATGAACGACCTGGTGCTCACGGCCGACCAGGAAGACGAGATTTACAAGATCGTCAAGGCCATCGAGCACCGGGACTACCTCGCACAGATCGGCCTGCGCGAGATCGGCAAACTCCTGTTCGTCGGCCCGCCCGGAACGGGGAAGACGAGCGTCGCCCGCGCGCTCGCCCAGGAGCTCCAGTTGCCATTCGTCGAGGTGAAACTGTCGATGATCACCAGCCAGTACCTCGGCGAGACCGCCAAAAACGTCGAGAAGTCCTTCGAGGTGGCCCGCCGGCTCTCGCCGTGTATCTTCTTCATGGACGAGTTCGACTTCGTGGCGAAGACCCGGTCGTCGGACGAACACGCCGCCATCAAGCGCGCGGTCAACACCCTCCTGAAGTCCATCGACGAGATCAGCCTCATCGACGACGACGTGCTCCTGATCGGCGCGACCAACCACCCGGACCAGCTCGACGCCGCCGCCTGGCGGCGCTTCGACGAGATCGTCAACTTCCCCAAGCCCGACACGGGGATGCGCGCCGACATCCTCCGCGTGGTGACACGCGACATGGACATCACCGACTTCGACCCCGCGACCCTCGCGGAGATCACCGAGGGGCTGACCGGCTCGGACCTCCGGCTCGTCCTCCGTGAGGCCGTACTGGACGCGCTGACCGAGGAGCGGACGACGCTCACGCAGGCGGATCTGGAGGCGGCCGTCGAGGACTTCGAGGAGCGGGACAACCTCAAGAATCTCGACATGATCGACGGCGACGCCGACGCCCTGGTCGCCGGCGGCGACATCTCCGGGTCGGACGACGAGGCGGAGACCGACCACGCACACGACCACGCCCACGACTGACTGGCGCGAGCCGCGGACGTCGGTGCCGCTTTGTGTCAGTACGTGATGATTTCGTAGTCGTCGGCGACGAGCGAGCGGATGCTGGGGTGGCCCTCGAACTCCGAGAGGACGGCGACCCGCTCGGCTTCGGCGATGGCGTCGCCCACCTCGAACGTGTCCGCGCAGTACTCACAGACCGAGACCGAGTCGCGGGACCGCGGCCTTTAGGCCGCCCCGGGCCCAGGGAGCCGATAGATGGAAGTCACGCTGCTGGGAACCGGCGACACGACCGGCACGCCCACGCCCGGGTGTTCCTGTGACACCTGCGAGCGGGCCCACGAAGAAGGAGTCGAGCGGACGCGCTTCTCGGTCCACGTCCGCAACGAGCGCACCGGCCAGTCGCTGCTGGTCGACGCCAGCCCGGACTTCCGCTACCAGTTCCTCCACCGCGACGTGCCCCTCCCCGACGCCGCCGTCATCAGCCACATCCACTTCGACCACCTCGACGGCCTCGGGAACAGCTACCGGCTCGTGTCCGACCTCCCGGTGTACGCCGCCGACGAGACCGACCCGAAGACCGGCGAGAGCGTCGCCGAGACGGTCCGGCGCCGCTACGACTACCTCGATACGGTCACCGTCGAGGCGACCGCGCCCTTCGAGCCCGTCGAAGTTTGCGGCTTCGAGGTGACGCTCGTCCCCGTCGACCATCCCCCGCTGGTCTGTTACGGCCTCGCCATCGAGGACCCCGAGACCGGCGCGAAACTCTCGCTGACCGGCGACACGAGCTTCGGCATCCCCGAGGAGTCCCGCGAGGTCCTGGCCGACCCCGACCTGCTCCTGGCCGACGGCATCGTCCCCGCGGAGTTGTGCAAACACCACCCCTACGGCGGGAAACACGAGGGACCCGACGGCACGTTCCGGACCTTCGGCACGAAACACATGACCATCGAGGGCGCCGTCGCGATGGGCGAGGAACTCGACGCCGACGAGACGCGAGTCGTCCACGTCGCCCACTTCGTGCCCGTCGAGGAGGCCTTCGAAGACCCGCTCGCGGTCGACGGCGAGCGGTACGAGCTATGAGTTCGCTCACGGACCGCCTCGACGACCACCCGCTAGCGGCCAGCCTCCTGAAGGGGTGTCTCGGCGGGGGCGCCTACGCCGCGGCCGGCTACGTCGCGTCCGGGTCGGTCCCGCTCGTCGGCGCCGCCGCGTTCGGCAGTACCTTCGCCGTCCTGACGCTCGTGTTCGCGAGACGAAACGGCGGGTGAGGTCGCCGCTCGAAACCGGACGGGGACTTTATACCGGCGAGCCCCTGGCGAGGACGATGCCCGACACCGACGACCTCCCCGCCGACCACCCGGTACTCGCGACCGCGGTGACCGCCGTCGTCGGGGCTGCCGGCTACGCCGTCCCGACCGCCCTCTTCGGCCGGGCCGTCGAGCCGGTTCCGATCGTCGCCTTCGCGGTCGGGTTCACTGCACTGTACATGGGGGCCGTCGTCGTGGCGCGGCGCGTCTCCGAGCGGCGGGCGGCGTGAGTGGCGTCCGCGACGGACGGTGTCGACAGTGGAAATCGGGACGGGGAAGGCCGGGTCATGACCAGCGGTCCAGTCCGCTCTGACGGCGCGCTCGTCCCTCGGGATCGGCCCGCCAGGGCTGATTGGCGGCGCGTTCGGCGTCGCGGTCGACCGCCGGCGGATCGGCCGGATCGTACCCGTCACAGTCCGGCCCACACTCGGCGGCCGGGTGGACGAGCCGCCCCTTCCACGCGCAGTAGGGGAGCCCGCCGACGCCATCGCGGTCGCCGACGGCGGCCTCGGCACAGCCGGGGAACTCGTAGGTCCGCCAGCCCTTGCCGTACGCCCGCTCCGCGACCCGGCGCCGCTGGCGGGCCTTCGCGGCGGCGTCGACCGGCCGGACCTCCGTCCGGGCGGCCCGCCGCTCCAGCACGTCGATGCCGGCCTCGTCGGCGGACAGCGGCGTCGGCTCCCGGACCACCTCGCGCTCGCCGGTGTCGGGGTCGAACCGCCAGACTCCGACGGGGTCGGGGAGGCGGTTCAGGTGGGCGCCGGTGACGTAGGACTCGGTGGCGAGGACGACGGCGTCGAGCAGGCCGAGGCTCACGTCCTTCCGGAGCTGGGTTTCGAGGTCCCCTGGCCGGCCGAGGTCGGGCTTGTTCTCGACCCCGACGATGCGGGAAAACCAGTCCTGAGGATAGCGTGTCGTCTGCCGGACGTAGGTGCGACCGTTGCGGCGGTCGCGCTCGAAGAAGCCCAGTTCGACCGCGCGCTCGACGACGGTCTCGGCACGGTCGGGGTGGCAGTCGAAGGCGTCCTTCCAGTAGCGGGCCGTCCCGGGCCCCACGTCGCTCTCGATGGCGGGGGCGGGGATGGTCTGGGGCGTGACCGCCGCCCGGTCGTCGAAGCCCGGGCCGGGTTCGACGAGGACGGTGTCCATCACTCGGCTCCCGTGGGGGGAGGTGCCGAGCTGACGGCTCACGACGGCCTCCCGCTCCCGTTCGAGGTGAGCCGACAGCGCGAGTTCGAAGCCGAACTCCTGCACGGACGAGCGGAGGGTCGCGGCGGGGAAAAGCGTCGCGCTCGGTGGAGCCTCGTCGGCGGCGTCGGTCAGTCCCCCGGCGTTCCGGCGGTCGGCGTTCCGGTCCCGTCGTCGACCGTCGGCGGGAGTGTCTCGCGCTGTGCTCGCCGGCGCGACTCGGGGAGCGTGACGTAGCCGCTCCCGGCGACGAAAGTTTCCTGGCCGAACGCCGAGAGGACCAGCCGGAGGACGGCGGCCTCTTTCTCCGAGGTGCCGTCCCAGGTGTAGGCGTGGAGGTCCCGCGAGAACGGGTAGTCCGTGGCGCCGTAGCCCGCGCCCTCGTCCTCGTAGCTGTAGGTCGTCCCGCGCCACGAGAGATCGACCGGTTCGACGCCGTCCACCCCGACGAAGGCGAGCCCGAGGTAGCCGATTGCGGCGGCCGACTCGGCGACCTCCTGTGCGAGCTGTTGGCTCTGTCCGAACGTGTCGTCGGGGGTCGTCGCCGCGTCGGGGCCGTCGAGGAGCGCGGCCTCGAACGCCGTCCGCGTCCCCGAGCCCGCGGGCCGGCCGTAGACCTCGATCTCGCGGTCCGGGCCACCGGCGGCCGACCAGTTCGTGATCTCGCCGGTGTAGATGGCCGCGAGGTCCTCGCCGGTGAGTTCGGTGACGCCCTCGTCGGCGAGGGCGGCGCTCACGACCACCGAGACGGCGTCGACGCCGACCACGTGGTCCGTGAACCGGTCGGCGGCGGCGCGGTCGGGGACCGTCTGCTCGGCGGTTGCGCTCGCGTTACCGATGTCGACCGCGCCCGACGCGAGCCGTTGCAGTCCCGTTCCGGAGTTGCTGAGTCCGACGACGAACGGGAAAGCTGGCTCGGACCGCTCGCCCGGCGGGAAGCCGTACTTCCCGGCCCAGTAGTCGGCGAGGTTGGCGTCAGTCTCGATGCCGAACTCGGCGTGGGGCCAGTACTCGGCGTCGTCGGCCGGCGGGTTAGCGTTCCAGTAGGCGGCCGCCTGGTTCAACACCGGATAGACGGTCGATGACCCGTCGGCTTCGAGGGGTTCGAGGTCCGGCCGCGGGGTCGTTTCGGTCTCGGTCCGTGGGTCGTCGGTTTCAGTGGCCGTCGTCTCGGTCGGCCGTTCCGCGGCGACGGTCGGCGTCGCCGTAGTTCGCGCGTCGGTTTCGACGACGTCCGGGTCGTCGGGCGTCGACGTGTCGTCGTCGCCGAGGGTGTTACAGCCGGCGAGGCCGGTCAGGGCGGCGGTGAGGCCGGCCGCGCGGAGGACGGCGCGGCGTCGGGTGGAGGGGTCTGCCATCGACGGCGGGGTTCGGCACCCCGTTTCTTGGGCCTTTTCCATCCGAGTCGAAGCGGGTGAGGGAACGGAGAACAGCAACTTTATCACCCGCAGGCGGCGAAAGGATGGTAAGATTACTCTCGAAATGACAGACGAACACCGACAACCGGAGGTGAACATCGGCCTCGTGGGTCACGTCGACCACGGAAAGACGACGCTGGTGCAGGCACTCAGCGGCGAGTGGACCGACCAGCATTCCGAGGAGATGAAACGCGGTATCTCCATCCGACTGGGCTACGCCGATGCGACCTTCCGCCACTGTCCCGACCTGGAGGAGCCGGAACGCTACACCGTCGACGAGGAGTGTGCCGACGGATCACCGAGCGAGCCGCTCCGAACAGTCTCGTTCGTGGACGCGCCGGGCCACGAGACGCTGATGGCGACGATGCTCTCCGGGGCCGCGATCATGGACGGCGCCGTGCTCGTGGTGTCTGCCAGCGAGCCCGTCCCGCAGGCCCAGACCGAAGAGCACCTGATGGCGCTCGACATCATCGGCATCGACAACATCGTCATCGCCCAGAACAAGGTCGACCTCGTCGACCGCGAGCGCGCCGAGGAGAACTACGAGCAGATCCAGGAGTTCGTCGAGGGGACCGTCGCCGAGGGCGCGCCGGTCGTCCCCATCAGCGCCCAGCAGGGCGTCAACATGGACCTGCTCATCCAGGCCATCGAGGAGGAGATCCCGACACCTGACCGCGACCCCGACGAGGACGCACGGATGCTCGTCGCCCGGAGCTTCGACATCAACCGCCCGGGGACGACCTGGGAGTCGCTGATGGGTGGCGTCATCGGCGGCAGTCTCGTCCAGGGCCGCCTCCACGAGGACGAGGACCTGCAGTTGCGCCCCGGCCGCGAGGTCGAGGAGGGCGGCAAAAGCGAGTGGCAGGCCGTCGAGACGAACGTCCGCTCGATCCAGGCCGGCGGCGAGGACGTCGAGGAAGCGACGCCGGGCGGCCTGCTCGGCGTCGGCACGGGACTGGACCCGGCGCTGACCAAGGGCGACTCGCTCGCGGGGCAGGTCGCCGGGCCGCCGGGGACGCTGCCGCCGGTGTTCGAGGAGTTCACGATGGACGTGGAGCTGCTGGAGCGGATCGTCGGCGAGTCCGACGAGATCGAGCCCATCTCGACGGGCGAACCGCTCATGCTGACGGTCGGGACGGCGACGACGGTCGGCTCGGTCACGAGCGCCCGCGAGGGCGAGTGTGAGGTCGCGCTGAAACGGCCGGTCTGTGCGGAGCCGGGCTCGAAGATCGCCATCAACCGCCGTGTCGGCGCGCGCTGGCGGCTCATCGGCGTCGGCACGCTGCGTGAATGAGAGTCTGCATGGACACGAGCGCACTGATGATGCCGGTGGAATGCGACGTGCGCGTGTTCGAGGAACTCGACCGCCTGCTCGGCGGGTACGAGCCAGTCGTCCCGCGGGCCGTACTGACGGAACTCGACGGCCTCGCCGACGGCGGTGGCGAGGAGGCGACGGCCGCGAGCGTCGGGCGGGACCTGGCCCAGCGATGTGCCGTACTGGACCACGAGGAATCGTACGCCGACGACGCGCTCGTCGAGGTGGCCCACGAGGGCCGCTGTGAGTACGTCGTCACCAACGACCAGCCCCTGCAGGAACGCTGCCTCGGCGAGGGCGTTCCAGTAATTGGTTTAAGGGGCCGGAACAAACTCGCCATCACTCAACCATAATATGTACAAACGGGTCAGACTTCGCGATACGGTCGAGGTGCCGCCACGGCACCTCGCGGACGTTTCGCCGGATCTCGTCAAGAAGCTCTTACAGGACAAACTCGAAGGCCGGATGGACGAGGACGTGGGCAGCGTCGTCTCTGTCATCGATGTCCACGACATCGGCGACGGGGCAGTCGTGCCCAACAAGCCCGGTGTCTACTACGAGGCAGAGTTCGACGCGCTCACCTTCGATCCCCAGATGCAGGAGGTCGTCGACGGCGAGGTCGTCGAGGTGGTCAACTTCGGTGCCTTCGTGGGTATCGGGCCGGTCGACGGCTTGCTCCACGTCTCCCAGATCTCCGACGAGTACCTCGCCTACGACGAGGAAGGGCAGATGCTCGCGTCCCGGGACTCCAACCGGACGCTCGGGGTCGGCGACGCGGTCCGGGCGCGCATCGTCACGAAGAGCATCGACGAGCGCAACCCGCGGGACTCGAAGATCGGCCTCACCGCGAAGCAGGTCGGCCTCGGGAAACACGGCTGGCTCGAAGAGGACCGACAGAAGCGGGAAGCCGCGACGGGTGAGTGACGATGGCTGATCGACTCGTCTGTCGCGAGTGCCACCGCGTCCAGGACGCCGGTGAAGAGGAGGCCTGCGTCTCCTGTGGCTCGACCTCGCTGACCGAGGACTGGGCCGGCTACGTCGTCATCACCCACCCCGAGGACAGCGAGATCGCCGCCGAGATGCAGGTGGACGAGCCCGGGCAGTACGCGCTGAAGGTGCGGTGAACCCGTGACCGGGGAGGATACGGACGACGCCGCGAGCGCGTCCGAGGTCGTCGTGGAACTCCAGCAGTCGCTCCGCCCGGAACTGAAAGAACCGATGGGGCCGATCTACACCGACGCCGAGGCGTTGCTCGCCGACGCCGGCACCCCCATCGTCGCGGTCGGCGACATCGTCACCTACCACCTGACGACGGCCGACCACACGCCCGCGGTCGCGCTGGTCGACGGCCGGACCAAGCGCGCGGCCGTCGAGGACCACATCGAGGACGCCATCGATGGCGACCGGTTCGACAACGAAATCGAGGTCGCGAACCCGCCGGCGACGCTCTCGGCCGCGCTCCTCTCGGGGCTCCACGAGGGGCTTTCCAACGCCGCCGCGGGCGAGACGACGGTCGTCGTCGTCGACGGCGAGGAGGACCTGGCGGCCCTGCCGGCCATCGCGACCGCGCCCGAGGGCGGAAGCGTCGTCTACGGCCAGCCGGACGAGGGAATGGTCCTGGTCGACGCCGGCGGCGAGGCCCGCGCGACGGTCACGGACCTGCTGGAGCGGATGGACGGTGACACCGAGCGGCTGTGGACCCTGCTCGGCCGGTAGCGCCGGGGTCCGCTCTTCGAAATCCTTTTACTCGTTTCGCGGGGAGGTAGACCCAACGAACTATGGACGTCGACATTATCAACGAGGACGAGAACCCGATGTTGCACCGGACCGACGTGCGGTTCCAGGTGATCCACGAGGACGCCACCCCCTCCCGCCTCTCCGTGCGCGACAGCCTCGCGGCGAAACTGAACAAGGACGCCGAGGAGGTCGTCATCCGCAAGCTCGACACGAAATACGGGATGCGGAAGACGGTCGGCAGCGCGAAGGTCTACGAGACCCCCGCGGACGCGATGGACGTCGAGCAGGACCACATGCTCGAACGGAACAAGATCACGGCCGACGGCGACGAGGCCGAGGAAGAGGCCGAGGAGGCATAGATGGCCCGCCACGAGTACTACGACGACGACGGCACGCCCGCCAAAGAGCAGTGCCCGCGCTGTGGCGACACCTTCCTCGCCGACCACGACGACCGCCAGCACTGCGGTCGCTGTGACTACACCGAGTGGAAATAGTAACCCACTTTTTACAAACGGGGGTGTCCTCGCGCCGAAGGCGCTGCGGGCACCCCCGTTTCCAAAAACTTGGGGAAAAACTGCCGCGAGTCGCGGCCTTCGGCCGCGCTCGCGGTGTCCACACGAGTGACCGCAGGGAACGAGTGTGGGCTCGGAAGTGGAAGCCCGCGAGCGACCGCAGGAAGCGAGCAGGACCGACTTCCGGTGAACCGCGCGCCGATGGCGCGCGGATGCTGACGGCACGGCCAGCCGGTCGGCACTCCACCGCAGACCGAAGTCCTCATTCCGCTCGCCGACCGACCGCAGGGTAACACATGGCGGCCGACGACGTCCGGATTCTCGGCATCGAGGGCACCGCCTGGGCCGCCAGCGCCGCCGTCCACGACACCGCGACCGGCGAGACGGTCATCGAGACCGAGGCCTACCAACCCGAGAGCGGCGGCATCCACCCTCGCGAGGCCGCCGAACACATGGGCGAACAGGTTCCCGAAGTCGTCGAGCGGGCGCTCGCCATCGCCCGGGAGATGCACGACGGGGATGGCCCCCCCGTCGACGCCGTCGCGTTCTCCCGCGGGCCGGGACTCGGCCCCTGTCTGCGGATCGTCGGCACGGCCGCGCGTGCGCTCTCGCAGCGACTCGACGTGCCGCTGGTCGGCGTCAACCACATGGTCGCCCACCTGGAGATCGGGCGCCACGAGTCCGGGTTCGACTCGCCGGTCTGTCTGAACGCCAGCGGCGCGAACGCCCACGTGCTCGGCTACCGGAACGGCCGCTACCGCGTGCTGGGGGAGACGATGGACACCGGCGTCGGCAACGCCATCGACAAATTCACACGCCATCTGGGCTGGTCACACCCCGGCGGCCCGAAGGTCGAGGAGGCGGCGAGAGACGGCGAGTACGTCGACCTCCCCTACGTCGTCAAGGGGATGGACTTCTCGTTTTCCGGCATCATGAGCGCGGCGAAGCAGGCGGTGGACCAGGGGGAGACGGTCGAGGACGTCTGCTTCGGCCTCCAGGAAACCGTCTTCGCGATGCTGACGGAGGTCTCCGAGCGGGCGCTGTCGCTGACCGGCAGCGACGAACTCGTACTCGGTGGCGGCGTCGGGCAGAACCGCCGCCTCCAGGCGATGCTCGGCGAGATGTGCGACCAGCGCGGGGCGGACTTCTACGCCCCCGACGACCGCTTCCTGCGTGACAACGCCGGCATGATCGCGGTGCTGGGCGCGAAGATGCTGGCGGCCGGCGACACCATCCCGGTCGCGGACTCGGCCATCGACCCGGACTTCCGCCCCGACGAGGTGCCGGTGACGTGGCGCTCGGGCGAGGCCGTGGGAAAGCGGCGGCGGGACGACCGGGAAGTGCAGGGGGCGGAGGCGACGGTCACCATCGCGGACGACCGGGTGGTCAAGCGCCGGCTGCCCCGGAGCTACCGCCATCCGCGACTGGACGAGCGACTGCGCCGCGAGCGGACCCGCGAGGAAGCGCGGCTGACGAGCGAGGCGCGCCGCCACGGTGTGCCCACGCCGGTCCTGTACGACGCGGACGTGCGGGAGACGACGCTGGTCTTCGAGCACGTGGGGGACCGGGACCTCCGGGACGCCCTGACGGAGTCGCGGGTCCGGGACGTGGGCCGCCATCTCGCGACGATCCACGCGGCGGGGTTCGTCCACGGCGACCCGACGACGCGGAACGTGCGCGTGGGCGGCGGTGACAGCGGAGCGACCGGCGGCGCGGGGAGCGACGACGCGGACGGCGGCGGTCGGACCTACCTCATCGACTTCGGGCTGGGCTACTACACCGACGACGTGGAGGACTACGCGATGGACCTGCACGTCCTCGCCCAGTCGCTGGCGGGGACGGCCGACGACCCCGAGGCGCTCCTCGACGCCGCCGAGACAGCCTACCGGTCGGTCGGCGACGGCGCGGTCGTCGACCACCTGCGCGAGATCGAG
The DNA here is from genome assembly GCF_023028345.1 of Halorientalis marina. Taxonomy (GTDB): domain Archaea; phylum Halobacteriota; class Halobacteria; order Halobacteriales; family Haloarculaceae; genus Halorientalis; species Halorientalis marina. Next base: position 3,237,569 of record NZ_CP095487.1, read on the forward strand.
GGGCGCGGGCGCTACCAGTGACGGGGGGAGCGCGGGCACTGTCGGACCGACTGCCGATCTCCACCCCACGGTGGCGGAAGGGCATCGAGGCGGTAGCCGTATCGGAAAACCTCTTACCGGAGCCGCTCGTATCGGGTCGTATGGCTGACAAACCGCAGTCAGGCGAGATCTTCGGGGTGCCGTACAACTTCGAGCGGCCGTCGATCAAGCGGCTGCTGTCGTCGTACTGGCGCCCGGGCGAGGGGATGCTCGTCGAGAAGCCCTTCGGCATCGGCTACACCCTGAACCTGGCGAACTGGCGCTCCTGGCTCGTCCTCATCGTCGCCGGCGGGCTCTACTACCAGCAGCGCAACAGCGAGGACGGCGAGCGCACGGACTCGGACGACGAACCCGTCGAAGTCATCGTCGACTGAACACCGACGGCCCTTTCTCCGGCCCGCCACACCGCCAGTGTATGCTCCGTTTCGTCACCACCAACGCGGGGAAGGTGCGGGAGGCCCGCGAGTACCTCGACGAGGAGGTCACGCGACTGGACTTCGACTACCGGGAGGTCCAGGCCGACGACCTCGCGACCGTCGCCGCCGACGGCGCGCGCAAGGCCTACGAGCACGCGGGCGAACCCGTGTTCGTCGACGACGCCGGTCTCTTCGTCGACGCCTTCGACGGCTTCCCCGGGCCGTACTCGTCGTACGTCGAGGACACCGTCGGCGTCGAGCGACTGTGGCGCCTGACCGAACCCGAGGACGACCACGGGGCGGCCTTCCGCGGCGTCGTCGCCTACTGCGACGGCGAGGAGTTCGCGGCGTCGCCCGAACCGGTCGACCGCGACCGCCGCGGCCAGGACCAGGACGCCGACACGCGGGCGACCGCCACCACGGACGACCAGGTCGCCGACGGCGACCACCCCGTGAAGATATTCGAGGGGTACGTTCCCGGCACCATCGTCCCGCCGCGGGGCGAGGGGGGGTTCGGCTACGACCCCATCTTCGAGTACGACGGCCGGACCTTCGCGGAGATGAGCCCCGAAGAGAAAAACGCCGTCTCCCACCGGGGGAAGGCCCTGGCCGAGTTCGCGGAGTGGTACGAGAACGCCGACCGGTGAGGACCGGGACGACGGGGCGCACCGCGAGTACTCGACCCTCGTTCTCTCACGCCCGCGGGTCCCGGTCCGGGCCGGGATACTCGCCGCCGACGGCCACCTCGTAGATCGATTCGGGGTCGAAGAGGCGGACGAACGCCTCGGGCGTGCGGACGCTCACGTCGACGTACTTCCGGAGCGTCGCGCCCGTCTTCGCGCTTCCCAGCCCCTCGTCGTACGAGAGCAGTTGCGTCGCCTCACCGTTGTGCGCGGCAGAGAGCGCCGGGTGGTCACCGGCGGGCTGGTCGACGACATCGGCGAGGGTCGCGGCCTTCTCCCGCCACGCGTCGGCCAGCGCGGGGTCCGCGCAGTCGGCGACGACGGCCGCGGCGTCGTCGAGGAGCGGGTCGGTCGCGACGAGCGTGAGCCAGGAGTGGGCGCGGGCGAGGTCGACGGCCTCGCGGGCGGCACCGACGAGGAGGAGGTCGGCGGCGAGTACGTCCGCGTCGGCGACGAAGCGCGTGGGTGCGTCGGACACGGCTCAGTCGCCGTCCTCGCGGCGGGCCGCCAGTGCCTCGCGGATCGCCTCGCGGCTCGTGTCGTACTCGCTCGCGCGCTCGAACAGGTCGGCCCAGGTCACGTCAGTCGCCACGCGCCCCGGCGAGGAAAACCCAGCGGTCGGCCAGCCAGCCCTCCGCGAGCCAGTAGGCCAGGCCGGCGACGAAGGCGACGCCGACGTTCGTCAGCAGGGCGAGCAGGCCGATGGCACCGACGACGAACGGACGGTCGGTCTCGAAGGCCACGCGGGTCAGCTGGAGGGCGACGACGCCGAGCAGGACGCCGAGGACGGCCATGGGAAAGCCCATCCAGACGCCGGCGACGAGGGCCGCGCCGAGATACAGCAGGCCGAGGATGACGTTCGCGCCGCCGGTCCGCGCGCCGAAGGCGTACTTCCCGGCGAGGCCGCCGCTGCCGTGACACATCGGCAGGCCGCCCAGCGGGACCGCGAGGAGGTTCATCGAGCCCATGCTCGTCGCCAGTTCGTCGGGCGAGACCTCGGCGTCGAAGAGGTCGTCCAGCAGCAGCGAGGTGGCGACGGCCGCGTTACCGACGGTCATCGCGAGCTGTGCGACCGTCCCCTCGAGGGCACCGACAGTCAGTGCGGGCACCCCGACCGGAAACACGCCGACGGCGGGGACGGTCGCGGCCGGGAGGCCGCCGGCGTAGAGCGTCCACCCGGTTCCGGCCCCGAGAACGGCCAGCGCGGCGGCCCGGCGGTAGCCGGCGGCGACGACGGCGACGGCGACGACGGCCCCGAGTCCCGCCATCCGGAGGTCGGCGGCGGCGAGGTCGAGTCCCGCGCTCGCCAGCAGGAGTGCAACGGCGAACTGGACGCCGCGGACGACCGGCCGGCCGACGTACCGCTGGAGGTGGCCGAGGGTGCCCGTCGCGCCGACCGCGAGCAGGACGACGCCGGCGAGCAGCCCCGCCGCCAGGAACTCGCCGTAGGCCAGCGTCCCGGCGATGGCGAGCCCCGCCAGCGCCTTCATCGGCTCGACCGACACCGGCAGGCCGTACCGGAGCCCCCAGACGATCTGGAAGACGCCGAAGAGAGCGAGCACGAGCGCTAGCGGGGCCGGCGTGAGTGCCCCGAGCGCGACCGCTATCGGGAGGACCGTAACCGAATCCCCCAGCGCGCCGGTGAGCTCGCTCGCCGTGAATTCGAACCGTGAGGTGAGCCACGTATCGACCGAAACTGCCACGAGACGGACTAACGGACGCGATCCACATGACGCTTGTCCGAAACCCATCCAGGTCTCGCGACACGGGTTCGTTAACCAAAATAGATTATTCCACTGGAACCGGGCGACCGGCGGCGTGTCGCTCGGTTGTGTGTCGCTGGGCGGTAGTCGTCCCTTTGTCGTGCGAACGTCTGACGTGAATTTAAGTGCTATCCGGGGCCAGGGAGTGTACGGGCGTGCCCCGGACGGCCTCAGTCTCCCATCCTCACCGGCGCGCCCGGTTTCGACGACCCCCACCCCACCCCACTCGGACTGTTCGCGCCGGGGCGCGGTTCACGCCGCCGCCTCGTCGCGTAACTGTTTTCGCGCCGCCGACACCGACTCGGGATCCGCGATGATCGCCACGCTGTCGCCCCCCTCGATCTCGGTCTGTGGCAGCGGAATCGTCATCGGTTCGTTGGCCCGGCCGTGGGCGTAGATTCGCGCGTCGCCCGGCAGCTCCACCTCGATGACGCGCATCCCGACAGCCGGCGACCCGTCGGGGATCTCGATGCTCGCCGCCGAGAGCTGTTCCGTGATGTCCGCGAGGACGTTGAAGTTCCCGCCCAGCAGTGCGGTCTTGGCACCGGCCGCCCCCAGGCGCTCGGGGTAGACGATCTCGTCGACGTCCTCGGCGTACTTCTCGTAGATCTCCTCGCGGTAGTCCTCGTCGATCCGGAGGACGGTCCGGCAGCCGTGGTGTTTGGCGACCATGCACGCGCTGAAATTCGTGTTGAGGTCGCCGGTGAGCGCGGCGACGGCGTCGGCGTCGGCGACGCCGGCCGCTTCGAGCGTGTCCTCTTCGGCCCCATCGCCCTCGACGACGGTGAACCCCTCCGCCTCCGCGCGTTCGATCTTCTGTGACGCGTTCTCGACGATAGTCACGTCGTGTCCCTCCGGCTGGAGCGTTCGCGCGGTTCGCATCCCGACTCGACCGATTCCCACGATGATGAACTTCATGCGTGTGTGGTATGTCACCACCCCTAAAAACGCTATCCCCCGGACGGGATCAGGGCAGGTCGGTCGGACCCGGAGGCTTATGGGTACTGGTCACTTTACTCACGATAGCATGGCACGGGATGCCGTCCGCGATGCGTTGTTGGATCACTCCGACAGCCGGCCGTGTCGACTGGTCTGGGAGACGCTCGACGGGTCGACCGACCCCGGCGACATCGACCTCGCCGACTACGTCGAGGCAGTACGGGTCACCGACGGCGACGTCTGTCTCGTCGCGAGCGAGGACACTGCCGACCTCTACCTGCGCTGGCAGGCCAGCGCCGGCGCGTTCGTCTATGCCGCGTTCTGGCCGCCCTGGGGCGTCGTCGACGCCGGGACCGCCGACCGCACGAGGGCGGTGTCGATGCTCGCCGACCGCGAGGATCCCCGGCCGGTCGGTTTCGACGAGACGCCGTTCGCAAACGGCGGACCCGCGGCTGACCTCTCCGAGTGGCTCTGAAAAAACGGTGACCGCGTCGCGTCGTCAGTTCCCGACTTCCATCGCGCGCTCGACGACGTCCTCGCTGTACAGCTCCGCGAGGTCCTCGTGCTGGTCCGGCCGGTTCTCGTAGACGTCCTGGAACAGCTTGACCGGCGTCATCAGGGCCTGGTAGGTCGCCTCGTCCCACATACGGTCGGAGCTGACGTCGACCTGGACACCGTCGATATCGATGGTGGCCGCGCGGGTCATCGCGATGGCACCCTGCCCGGCCTCCTTGGCTGCCTCGAACTCCTCCATGGAGTCGACGATGTCGTCCATGCTCGGGACGTAGTCGACGAGGTCGAGCAGTTCGGCGGCGAGGTCCTCCTCGGACTCGACGAAGATTTCGTCGCTCCCGACTTCCAGCTCGTAGCCGCCGTCCTCCGCTTCGAGCTCGATCCGGTCGCCGCTGTAGACCTCGACGCCGTCCTGGCTGTCGAGTTCGACCTCGCGGCCGTCGGCGTCGATGAGCCAGTAGCCCTCTTCCGGCGGGAGCGGGCTCTTGTTGGCCTCGACGACCTGGCCCGGCGTCAGCGACCAGATACCGAGCATGCCCATCGCGTTGTTGGCCGTGATGCGCTCGTGGTAGCCCTCCACGTCGCGGATGTCGTCGTACGGGCCGTCGACGGCGATGAGTCCGGCCGCGCTCGCGCCGCGGGAGGTGTTGTGGCGCAGTTCCTTCCACTCGGGGAGGCCACCCGTCGGCGTGATGGCCCGCATGTCCTTCGTGTAGTCGACCTCGCCGTCGACCAGCAGGAACATGCGTTCGAGGTTGTTGGTCGGCTTGCCCATCTCCTCGCGGAGCTTGCCCATCGCGAGTTCGGCCGAGCCGCTCTCGATGATCACGGACATCGCGAGCGAGCCCTCCTCGAGGCCGTGCTCGTTCTCGACGATGGTGAAGAATTCGTCGGCCTTCTTCCAGTCGTCGATGTCACCGACCTCGGGGATGACGAAGCCGTCGATGTTCTCGACGGCGCCGTTCTCGGGGTCGGCGATCTCGAGCATGTGCTGGAAGCCCTTGTAGCGCGTCTCGGGGCTGTCGCGGTGCCAGACGACGCGGGGGTGAATCTCGCCGGGGAAGTCGTCCCCGTCCTCGGCGACGACCTCGGCGATGTTCTCGGCACCCTCGTCGCGCATGTTCGGCGCGGTGGCGTCCTCGTTGTCCGGGACCCACACGTCGGGGGCCTGCATTCCGCGCAGGCCGATCGCGCTTCGAAGCTTCTTCGCAGAGTCGTCGACTCCCTTCTCCGCCGTCGGTGTCGTAAAGAACGTCCGCACGAACTTCCGGTCGTGCAGGCGCGTATCGATTTCAGTCATCTGAGTCACTCGGACGGTCGCATCCACGATTATTAAACCTGACCGAATCGTTCCGCGCGCCCGTCAGCCCTGCCCTGCGATCAGTCGTTCTCCTCGGCCACGAGCAGGGTGTGGGAGACGAGGTTGACGATGGCCCGGCGGAGCCGCTCGGTGACGGCCTGGTCGGAGATGCCCAGTTCCTCGGCCAGTTCGACCGTCGTGCAGGTCCGTGGGATGTCGTAGTACCCGGACTCGGTCGCGAGAACGAGCGCCTCCCGCTGTGTCGGCGTCAGCCCGTACCACGGCCCGGCGTCCGGCTTCGTGGGGTTGTAGACCCGAATCACCTCGAAGGGGATGTTCGCGTCGTCGAGCGCGGTTTTGAACGCCGAGAGCGACTCGTGGTCGGGAAAGCGGACCTCGAACAGCCACTGGTCGGCGTGGCCCGTCGCGTCCATGATCGACCCCTTCGCGTCGATGACCGCGCTGAACAGGTGGTCCAGTTCCGTCTGTCAATCGATGGCGTAGAGCGCCCGGTCCTCGAACAGGTCGACTCGCGTGATGTCGTGGACTCCCGGATGGTCCCGGATGCTCTCCTCGAAGGCCTCGGCATTGGCGTCGTAGACCCAGAACAGTGGCACCGCCCTGTCGCCGGCCGGGACCATCGTCTCCATCTCGACGCGCGTGCTGGGAGGGATTTCGACAATACGACCTAACTCGAACGCGCTCGCGGTGACTTGCAGTTCCACGATGACACTCATATCCGGTGTTGTGGCCCCGTTCTCGGCCCGGGGGCTAATGTGGCCGCCTTGGTGTACGAGGCTACGGTATCAAGCCGGAAAACGATGGGGCGATCTGTCCGTTTCCGGACCGTTCACGTGTCGCGCTGACCGTCGAGCATGGCATACCATGCTTATCGTCGTTCATTTATGTAGAGGCCCCCTTTGTGATGTACGGTACTCGTTACATGTCTCTCGGGACGGAGCCAGCGGCGTCGCGTGATTCGATGCCGGCCGTAGAAACACGATGACAGACGATCAATTCGACGTAGACGACGCTGCGGTGTTCGAGGAGCGGCTCACGGAACTGATCCGGTCGGCACACCGGAACGGCGTTTCCGTCGACGGCGGTTGGGAGGTCGACGGCGCGGACGATCATCCGGACTGGGACGTGGTCGTGACGAGCGTCCAGCGCGCGGGCGACGACTGACGCGACGCCCCTTCGATCGAGAGCTGTCGCTCCCGGATAGCGCGCGAAAAAAGGAGTAATTACGCGGAAGTCCGCCGCGAAGGCGACTCGATCAGTCGTCGTCCTGGTCGGACTTGATGACGGCTTCTTCCTCGTCGTCGCTGAAGCCGGCGGACTCCTCCTGGCGCTCCTTGGCCTCGGGGTCGAACTTGGCCTCGATGTTCTGGAAGCGCGGGACGAAGGAAAGCTCGTGGTGGCTCTCGGTCTCGTGGCCGAGGTAGCGGTCCTCGAGGTCCCACTGCGCTTCTTCGTCGTTCTCGGCGATGTTCTTCATGTCCTCGTAGACCGCGTGTGCGCCCGAGTGCAGGGCGTACAGCGTGATGAACTGGTACTTGTAGCCGAGGTCGCCCAGTTCCTGGAACGTGAGCGGGTCCTCCTCCTCGCTCCAGGCGAAGGAGCTGGAGTAGTTGAAGGCCAGCTTCAGGTCGGGGTGGGTCTCGTGGATGGTCTCGGCGTAGTTGACCGCGTCCTCGCGGGACGGGTCGGGCATCTCGGGCCAGACCAGGTCGACGCCGGCGTCGGCGTACATCCGACCGCGCTCGAGGTGTTCCTCCCAGTCGCCGTTGGCGGAGCCGTAGGCGTCCGTCCGGGCGATGATGACGGTGTCCTCGGACTGCTTCGCGTCGACGGCGGCCTCGAAGCGGGCCTTGGCGTCCTCGCGGGAGACGATCTGCTTGCCGGCGATGTGCCCGCAGCGCTTGGGCGTCGTCTGGTCCTCGATGTGGACCGCAGCGACGCCGACCTTCTCGTACTCTCGCACCGCACGGCGGACGTTGTGGATGCCACCGTAGCCGGTGTCACAGTCCGCGATGACCGGCAGCTCGGTCGCCTCGACGATGCGCTTCGCGTTCTCGACCATCTCGCGCATGTCGACCATCTCGAGGTCCGGGAAGCCGAACTGACCGAGGACCGTCGAGTAGCCCGACATGTACGCGGCGTCCAGGTCGGCCATCTCGGCCAGGCGGGCGTCCAGCGCGTGATAGAGACCGGGCGCGAAGACGTAGTCCTGGTTGTTCAGCATGTCCCGCAGCTCGCGCGCCGACTCGTTGTCGACATCGCGGAGGAACGGTTCTGTACTCCGAACACTGCTCGCAACGGGGTCATCCCCGTCTGAATCGTGTGCCATGGTTAATGCGTATAGACTCTACCGCAGGGTCGATTTATGTGTGTCGAATCGGTTCGACCGGAAGCGGCCCCCGCTGCACTGCCGACGGCGGACCGGACGTCCGCTACGCGGCGACGACGCACCGCGCGACCACGTGCCGTCGGGACGATACCCGACGTAATCGTTCGACGACCCACTCGTCCTGTCGCGCCGCGGGTGGTAGCCAGTGCCATTCGTTTCCGCCGCCCGTGGCAGGGCGCTTCCGCTGTGCACCTCACCACACCATACGTCAACAGAAAAATGTTATGTTCTATAATGTTAATACTCATTAATTCGCTCCGTCACCCTAACCCTGGTTAACGAATATAAGGGATTGAGGTTCTCTAGCATGGAAATTAGTCGGTGACGGCGTCGGTCCGAAACACGGCCGCGACGGGGGCGAACCTATCGGTTATCGGTGTCGTGTGGCGCGAAAAGGTGGGGGGATCGGTGGGGGTGGGGGGAAAGGGGGTGGCACCTTGTCGGTGCCTACTCCAGGCTAACGCCGGAGAGAATAAGAATCTTTCGAGACGTTATCGCTGATTGAAACAGGTGGGAGGGCGACCGACTGTTCGCGGGTCGGTGCCGTGAGAAGAGCCTAGGCCGGAATTTGAATCCGGGGTCTCGTCCTTACCAAGGACGCGCTTTACCGCTAAGCTACCCAGGCGCACCTGATGGTTGCAGGAGACTGTCTTTAGGCGTTTCGATTTAGTGGTCGGCGGAGGTCCGGGCGCCTTCCGTCGTCGTGGGTTCGGCACCGACCAGCCCGTGGAGTCGTTCGACGACGCCGTCGGGAAGTACAACCCCTGCCGGCGGGAGATCGCCGTCGGTCGCGGCGAGGTCGGTCGCGAAGTCCCCGGCCTGGACTGGCACCGACGCGCCGGCGGCGGTCGTGCCGGCGACGACGGCCAGCTCGAACACGTCCGTCTCGAGGTTGCCGTCGAGCGACGGGTCGTCGGTCTCCCGGCGGACAGTCTGGTCGCGGCCGAACGAGCGAACGACCCCGACGGCGGCGTCCGCGGCTTCCGTCCGGGCGAGCAGGTAGAAGCCGCGTGCGACGAGGATGTCGGCCACGAGGATGTCGAGGTCGGCCGCGGCCGCCGCCGAGTCCTTGCCGTTGCCGGCGGGGACAGCGGCGGCCTCGGCTATCCGCCAGCCATCGCTCTCGGCGGTCCCGAGCCAGGGTTCGGCGTGGGACAGCGACCGCGTCAGCCGCAGCCCCTCGTAGATCAACTGCACGCCCGCGGCACGCTCCGCGAGTCCGTCACGCGAGATGGAGTCGTCGACGGCGTCCGCACTGAGCAGTGTCAGGGCACCCGGTGCCATCGACCCCTCCTCGATCCGCTGGGCGATGCGTTCGCGGAGACGCTCCGGATCGACATCGTCGACGGCTGCCAACGCCGCTCGCCGGACCGCAGCGGCTTCCTCCATTACCACCGCCTAGCGGAGCGAAAGGCAAAGACCTTTGGAAACGACCAACCACGACAGGCTATGATTACCACCGCGGCCGCCGACGGCGTCCGCGTCGTCACGCTCGACCGACCCGCCCGCCGGAACGCGCTCACGAGAGCCGGCCTCGACGACCTCGCGGCCGCCGTCGACGACGCCGACGAACCCGTCGTCTACCTCCGGGGCGCTGGCGACGCCTTCTGTGCCGGCGCCGATCTCGATATCGTCGCCGACCTCGACGGCGAGACGGCCCCCGACTTCGCCCGCCTCGGCCAGCGCGTCGCCCGTACCATCGAGACTGCCGACAGCGTCGTCGTCGCCGGGATCGACGGCGCCGCCCGGGGTGGCGGCGTCGAACTCGCGCTCGCCTGTGACCTCCGAATCGCCACCGACCGGGCCACCTTCGCCGAGAGCGGCGTCACCCTCGGTCTCTTCGGCGCCTGGGGCGGCACCGCCCGTCTCCCCCGTGTCGTCGGCGAGGCCGACGCGATGGACCTCGCCCTCTCCGGACGGGTCGTCGACGCCGACGAGGCCCTACGGATGGGGCTGGTCTCCCGCGTCGTCGACGACCCCCGGCGCGTCGCCACCGAACTCGCCGACAACGACCACGACACCCTGCGCGTCCTCAAGACGCGACTCCGCGACGACGCCCCCGTCTCCGAGCAGAAGGAGCGCGAAGCCGCGGCGTTCGGCCGTCTCGTCGAGGGGGCCGACATCGACCGCTGACGGCGAGACGGCGCTCGACGGGGGGCCTACCTGTCGAACCGAAAGCGTTGTCTTGGGGAGTGGCGTAGCCCGCCCCACGAGACGGACAGCCATGCCGGACTGTAACTACTGTGAAGAGTCGTTCGCGGACGAGGAGGCGTACCTCGATCACCTTGCCGCGAGCCACGAGCGGGGGGAACTCAGTCGTATCGACCGTCGTCGGGTCGAGGGACACAGCGACGACGAGGGTGGTGGGCTCCCGACCGGGCCGCTGATCATAATCGGCCTGGTCCTGTTCAGCGCCGCCGTGATCGGCTACGTGACGATCTTCATGAACGACACGCCGAACAACATCGAGATCACGAGCGTCGCCAAAGAGCCCGCCGACAACGTCGGCGCGGTCCACGAACACGGGACCATCAACGTCACCATCGACGGGCAGACGCTCGATTTCAGCCAGGCGCGCTTCCAGAACCCACAGCAGTACCAGGCGTTTCACTTCGAGGGCGGGAACGGCGACGTCTGGCACAAACACGCCAGCGGCGTCACCCTCGAGTACGGGATGAAGACCCTCGGCATCCAGATGAACCAGTCGGCGATCCTGTACAACGGCGAACTCTACACGGAGAGCGACCCGGGGACCGAAATCGTCGTGACGGTCAACGGTGAGGAGGTCGACCCGACGACCTACGAACTGCAGGGCACCGAGAGCACGGCCAACGCCCAGGACGGGGACCACGTCCGGATCGTCGTCCGCACGAACGAGACGAGTCAGTAGAGCGGGGCCGGCCCCGGCGGCATATTGCGCTTGTGTTCGCTCGCCGCGTGGAGGTCGCGGACCTCGTCGATGACCGACTCGGGAACGCCGATCTCCCGCGCCGTCGCCGACTTCGAGAGCGGGCCGTCGATGTGGAGGGCGAGAACCGAATCGAGCGTCGGGTAGTCCATCCCGAGTTCTTCCTCGTCGGTCTGGCCCGACCACATCTCCGCGCTCGCGGTCTTCTCCGCGAGATCGTCCTCGACGCCGAGGTGTTTCGCGAGCTGGCGGACCTGTCCCTTGTAGAGGTTGGCGATGGGGTGACAGTCCACGGCGCCGTCGCCGTACTTCGTGTAGTAGCCGACCTGTGCCTCGCTTCGGTTGCCCGTCCCCAGCACCAGCGCGTCCCGCTGGTTCGCGGCGAGATAGTTCACCACCGCACGAACCCTGACCCGGACGTTCCCGACGGCGGTTTTCAGCGGGTCGGTCTCGATCTCCGAGTCGGTCGTCACCCCCGGGAACGCGTCGAGGACGGCGTCGACGACGGGCTCGATCTCGACCACGTCGTACGCGATACCCAGCGTCTCCGCGACCCGCTCGGCGTCGCTCATGTTCCGGTCGCGGTTGACCTCGCTCGGCATGACCAGCCCGTAGACGCTGTCGGCGCCCAGGGCCTCCACCGCGAGGTAGGCGGTCGTCGTGCTGTCGATTCCGCCCGAGAGTGCGATGATGGCGTCGTCGACCCCCGCGGCGTCCAGTCGTTCGACGATGAACTCGCTGATGTGGGCAGTGTGTGCCTCGAGTTCGGCCGCCGAGAGCGAGAGGTCGAGCGGTTCGTCGGCGCGCGCAATACTCACGGTCTCTGCCATATCCAACGACAGGGGCCGAACGAACAAATACCCATCCGTCACGGGACGGTTTCTGGACGCACGTCGAGTTCGGGAACGGGTGCGAGTGCCGGACGAAAGCGGGGGTGATGTCCCCGAAGCGCTACGTTCAAGTGCGATGGCAAGGTACGAGTCCACGGGCGCCGGTGTCTCACCGAGCGGAGCGAGGTGAGGCTCGGGGCGCGAACGAAGTGAGCGCGCCGGTGTTGAGACGGACGGAGTCCGTCGATGCTCGGCGCGAGAGTGACGAGCGCCGGTGGTTCGCGGAACGCAGTGACGCGAGCCTCGGGGCGCGAACGAAGTGAGCGCGCCGGTGGTCTAGTGGTAGGACATGAGCTTCCCAAGCTCATAGCCCGGGTTCAATTCCCGGCCGGCGCATCCTGCGACGAACGAACGTGAGGAGCGGATGCGCTCCCGGGAATTGAATCACGGCAGACCGAACGGAGTGAGGTCTGGCATCGGGTTCAATTCCCGGCCGGCGCAGTACCGACGCGAACGCTCGTGAGCGTCGTCTACGAGCAGGCCAGGGATTGAACCCTGGGAGTCGCAGCGGCTGAGCAGGGCGAGGCCGACCGTCTCCATCCGGTTCAATTCCCGGCCGGCGCACTGCTGCGAGGAACAGCTCGTGAGTGGCGAGTGCGAGCGGGCGGGGGTGACGGCCTGTCCGCTGTTCGCGCGGGCAGCATCGCTGCCGGGCAGCGGGTGCGAACTGGCGGACGGGAGGTGGAGCGACGGCTCTTGACATCCTCCCACCCCTGAACAGTTGTTGCTGATTCGGCTGCTATCTCTGTTGACGTGCGAACTCACGAACGTGAAATCGCCGTGCACCCGGTGCACGGCTCTCAGAACCGGTGTGAATCGGAGTAGAAACTAGCAACACTCCTACTTCAGCAACTACTGTGAAGGGGTGGGATTCCTCCGGTGGAGATGTTGGCTATGCCGTCCCCACGGAGGCAAGTTTCCCGTCGCCGGTACTCTGGTTTGTGCGCTCCTCGTTGGGACTTGCCCTCTCGGGAGAGTGTGGTATCTCCGACCAGTCGTGGTCGTCCCACGTGAGGCGCACGGGCCGTGCCATCGACCCGACTTCGGATTCGCCAGCCTGTCGTTCGAGGAACGTCCGCGAAGCGTCGAGGTCGGCGTGACCTTCGTAGCCACACGAACACCGGAACACGTCGCCGTCCCGCTCTGTATCGTCTCGCTCACCACACACCGGACACTCCGCCGTCGTGTACGCTTCTGACTCGACTTCGACCGTGATGCCGTACTCCTCGGCGGTCGTGGCAAGACGGTCGATGAACGAGCGATACGCCCAGAACTGGTGCGTTTTCTCGTTCACTCGCGCCGACCAGTGTTCCGACAGCACATCGGTAAGGTCGCCCACGTACACGGTGGCGATGCCCTCGTCGTACAGTCGTTCCATCAAGTCGCGGACGAGCGCGTCCTGTGCATGGTCGCGTCGTCGTGTCCGCTTTCGATAGAGGCATCGAATCCGGCGACTACTGTACCGACCCTCGCGGAGTTTGGACTGCAAGCGGGCAATCTCCTCGGTGGTTTCGCGGAAGCGGGCGAACAGGTCGCGCCCCTCGTAGAGGGACTGTTGGCCGGTCGTGGTGGTACAGGCGACGAGATTGTTTGCGCCCACGTCCAAGGCAGCCGATTCGTCGGCTAGTGGTGAATCCCGTCGAGAATCAGGCACGGTGACGGGTTGAATGGCCCTGAACGTGTCGTCTACCTCGTCGTAGTACAGTTCCAACCGGCCCTGTTCGCCCTCCCATTTTGGGTCACCAGCGACTTCGAGGCGCAGTCGGTCGTGGTAGCCAAGGCCGTACTTCTCTTTCAGGTCTTGGCCGACCGGAATTTCGAGCCGGCTCCGCCCGCCGGTTTCGAGGGTGTACTGGTCGTTGCGGATGTACGTCCGCAACTCCCGACCGTCCTCCTCGTTGCCCCAGTAGCCCGGCGGGGCGGTGTTCTCGCCGTCCTCTCGGGCAGCGAAGAACGACCGCCACGCTTCGCTGTTCTTGCGGATGACCTGTTGAGCGGTGGCGGAGCCAAGGACACCGACGTACTGCTTGCGGTAGTCGGCGGTCTCCCACACGGACTCGCTGTCGAAGAAGTTCTGGCGACGTTCGTAGTTCAGTTCATTCCACAGGCTGGCGGAGGCGTCCAACACGTCGCGGAGCAGTTGCTCGTCCTGCTCGGAGAGCGGGCGCACCGCGAACGTGTTGCTTCGCCTCACGACAACAGACATTTGTGGTTCTGCGTCTAAATGTCTTTTGGACACAAACAATGCGACCGAACATCGACATCTCGCACACGCTGAACGGGCGTGTGAAAGACTACGCCGAACAGCAGGACGTGAGCCTCGAAGAAGCCTATCGGGAGATTATCGAAGCGGGGTTGGAAGCGGTGGAACATCCAGACGAGTCGTAGCGCGTAGATTGCCGGGCTATGCTGTCGCTCACACCCACCCCTAAACAGTAGTTGCTGAAGTAGGAGAGAGCCGATTGTCGTCGGGTTCGTTGTCTCGGTATGGTTGAGACAGCTGAAGCAAAACAGGTGAGTCGTGCCGCCTCGTCGATGCTGTTTCCGGAGCTTGATTTCGATGTTGCGGACAACGGCACCTATCCGAGCGAGGACTTCCAGCGAGTCCTCGCTCGGATTGCCTTCGACAACGAGTTTGCCAACGCTGGCGCGAAAGCCTACCAACTCGCTCGTGGTGACGATGTCGACGTCGGTGCCGAGTCACGGAATCCGCTAGCGAGAGCACTGTTGTACCATCTTCGTGGACTTGATGCGGACGCGGTCGACGATCAGTTCGACCGCGTCCGCGAGGCTGTCCTCGCCGAAGCAGCCCGCAACCGCCTGTTCACACAGCCAGTCGACGTTGCGATCGACGTTCACGACTGGCTGTACTACGGCGACACAGAGACACCGCACGTTTCACGGACTGATCCCGACCAGGGAACCGACTGTGCCTACAAATTCGCCACCATCTGTATTGTCGATCCGAGCGTCCGATTCACGCTTGGCTGGGTAGCGCTGGACGGCGATGATACCGACGAGTTGGCGGACGCACTCCGCCAACTCGTCTCCCAGGCGCGGGAGTACGTCGAGATCAATCGCGTCTACCTTGATCGCGGTTTCTACCGCGTCCATCTCGCGTTGACGCTGGAAGAACTTGGCGCCGAGTTCGTGATGCGTGCGCCACAGACACGGAAGGTACAGCGATTCATCGCTGACCACGACGACGACACATTCGTCACAGAGTACGAGATGGCGCGGTCGAACCCACCGACGGGTCGGACGACAGTCCGACTCGTCGTCGTTCCCCATCGTTCTCGAGACGACGATCACTTCTGCCTAATCACCAACCGCGAGGTCACGCGTGACCTCGCTCAACCGCTGGCAGAAGCCTACCGCCGTCGGTGGGGCATCGAAACATCCTATCGAAAGGTCACGGAGTTTCTCCCGAGAACGTCGTCACCGACGTTCTCTGTTCGGCTATTCTACTTTCTGTTTGCCGTGGCACTCTACAATCTGTGGGTGGTGACGAACCTGCTACTCACATCGGATCGGGCGGTCGGGAGCACACCCGTCCTCCCGACCACCCTGTTCCGGCAGTTTCTCGGCCCTATTCCAGACGGATAGCGTGTCACTCGGCGGTTGACTCGGGCCGTCCGCCCGAGTCAGAACGCCGCTGGCTACTGGCGAGACTGCCAGAACACTCCTCGTCGGAGGTTCTTGGCCGGCAGTCAGCAACCGCTCTCCTCAGACGGTACCGTCGATCTCGAACAAAGCCAAAGACGCAACTCCGCTGCAGCAGCTCTCGCAGTCGAATCAGCAACTACTGTAAAGGGGTGGGCTTCCGCTTGCTACGTGTCAGTACGGTGGCGACTCGGCTTCGATGACGGCCGCGAGGTTATCCAGTTCCGTGGCGAGCAGTTGCATCACGTCGTCGAGAGTGATGATACCGACCAGTGTCCCCTCGTCGTTCACGACTGGCATTCGGCGGACGCCGTGCTCACGCATCGTCTCGGTGACCGCGAACAGGCCCGCGTCGTCCCGGACGGTGACCGGGTCCTCGGTCATAATCTCGGCGGCGGTCACCTCGTCGGCCGGGCGGTCGCGCGCGGCCACCCGGACGGCGATGTCACGGTCGGTGACGATCCCGACCGGCCGCATCTCTTCCTCGATGACGATGCTCCCGATGCCGACTTCCGCGAGCCGCATGGCGAGCGCTTCCGCTGTCGCGCTCGGGCCTGCCGTCTCGATCCCTTCGATCAGGAGTTTGCTGACTGTCATGGCCCCACGGGGAACGTCACCGCCGACGGACAAATAACGGCGGCAGCGTTCCCACCCCATGAAAATGCTCGTCAGTCGGGCTGGACGGTCAACACCGGTACGTCGGCGAGCCGCACGACCCGTTCGGTGACGCTCCCGAGGAGGTCGTGTTCCAGGCCGGTGCGGCCACGGGTCCCCATCACGACGAGGTCCGCGTCGTGTTCGGCGGCGTACTCGGTGATGACATCGTGTGGGACGCCGACGCGGATCGCCTCGACCGCGGGAACGTCCGCGTCAGTGGCCCGGCGGAGGACGGGTTCCGTCGGGTCGGCGTCGGACGCCTCGAACAGGGCCATCAGGTCGTCGTGGGCGGTCTGTTCGGTGATCGGACTCATCCGAACGTCGACGACGTAGAGGGCGTGCAGCGTGGTCTCGCCCGGCGTGGCGAGGGTGATCGCCTCCTCCGCAGCGGCTATCGACCCGTCGCTTCCGTCAGTCGGGACCAGAATCGTCTCGTACATTCCACACCGTCTCGCGGCCTGCGTTCGCGACACGCTTCAAGCTATCCCCGAGCGGACCCGACCGCTGCCGTATCACGACCGCTCCCGATACGAGATCACGGCGACGGTGACGAGCAGACCGACGAGGACGCCGGCGAAGGCGACGGGAACGGTCCCGCCCGGCAGTTGCAGCCCGCCGGCCTCGGCGGGCGGCACGTCGCCGGCGCTGTCGGCGCTCGTGACGTTCTCGGCCGCGGCCGTCCCGAGACCGGCGACGGCGCCGGCGACGACGAGTACAAGCAGTGTAACGCGTGCGAGCGTAGTCAGTCGAGCGATCCCATCCCCAGCCGTCCGTGAATCTGGTGCCTCCATCGTTCACCCCTGAAACCGGTCCCGTTCACGGCCATCCCCCGACGGCCCCCCAGCGGAACTGTTTCGACGTAAATGCCTTTTGGCCGTTCGGCCTTGTAAGGCTTGGGCCGTCGCTGCCGGGTGGTATATCAGTGCCGGCGGCTCGGGCGGGAGGGGCGTCACGACGCGACCGTTCACTCCAGGAAATCGGGGTATTCGGTCTGTTCGGGGTCGAGATCGGGCGGGTCGGTCGCCTCGGTCTCGTTCACCGCGGACGGGAGGTCGGTCGCGCGCTCGGCCGGTTCGTCGTCGCCGTCCCCGTCGTCGCGGTCGGGTTGCTCGACGTCTTCCAGTTCCTCGTTGACGACGAACTCGAAGACGTCGGCGTCGTCGCCGTCGATCTCGCGCTGGCCTTTCGTCGCCTCGTTTTTCCCCTCCTGGTAGGCGAGTTCGACGATGCTGGCGTCGTAGTTCGAGCCCATCGTCTCGTGGACGGCCTCGAACTCCTCCTCGTTGCGCTCACCGAGGGCCGCCGCGACACCGAGGGCGAAGGCACGCTCCATGGCCTCCTCGCGGTCGAGCGTGTCCCAGTCGGTGTCGAAGCGGTCCTCGTAGAGGCTCATCGTTTCACTTTCTCGTCGGGGAAGACCCGGAGACCGCGGTCGGAGAAGCCGATCTTGTGGATGTCACAGTCGATTTTCGTCCCCCGCATCTTGATGATCTGGACGCCGCGTGTCATCCCGCCCGACTCCATGAAGTTGTGGAAGAAGATCACGCCGTGGGCGAGGTAGTGCTCGTCCGCATAGGAGGTCGGGTCGGTCATCTCCGAGATGAGCAGCGTCGTCGTGTCGGTCTGTTTCAGCGTGGAGAGAAAGCCCGTGATCTCCTCTGACATATCCGCGAAGAAGTGCTGGAGGAGCATCGTCGAGTCGATGACCGCGCGGTCGATGTCGTTTTTCTCGATGAACGCTTTCAACCGGCTCGTCAGTCCGCCGTCGGTGCCGAACTGGGTGATGGTGCGCTTGCCGGACTCGGTGACGAGATTGAGAAACTGCACGCGGTCCGACCGCATCACCTTTGAGAAGCCGAACTCGAAGTTCGACATATCGTTGATGAGTTCCTCTTTCGACTCGTGCATCGTCACGTAGAGACAGTTCTCGCCGCTGCGGGCACCCTGGGTAATGAACTGCGAGGAGAACGTCGTCTTCCCGCTACCGGGCGGCCCGCTCACGACGTACAGCCGGTGTCCCGGGAGCCCACCCTCGACGAGGTCGTCGAATCCGGGCACGCCACTCGAAACCCTCATGTCTTCCAGAAGGCCCACCGCCGGACATAGGTGTTCCCTTTCGATTTTCATTACTGAGAACAGAAGGGTTGGGCCGGGGTGGGGCGGCGCCGTGGGGGGCGGTGACGGGGACACCGACCTGCGTGCTGGTGCGCCCACTCAGTCGTCGGAACAGCGGTCGAAGTCCCCGGTCTCGTGGATGGCGAGCAGGGATTCGGTGGCGTCGGCCTCGAACCGGAGTGGCCGGCGCCACCACGGTCCCTTCCCGGAGTCGTTCGAGAGGGCGGTCACGACGCGGTTGGCCGACGTGCCGCCCGTGCGGGCGCTCAGTGGGACGGCCGTATCGTAGAGCCCGGAGCCGTCGGGGTCGCCTTCGAGCAGGACGCGGGCATCGAAGGGGTCGCGTTTGACGTGGGCGTTGTTCCGGAACGGAGCGCGTTCAGCGTCCGTCGCTGCCTCGTACTCCTCGCCGGTCAGGACCCGCGCGAGGCGGAACTGCCCGATGACGAACGCGCCCCAGTCGGGCGGTGCCCAGTCGGGCCGGTCGTCGCCGGTGGCGAGCGTCGCGTAGAAGAAGACGTAGTCGCCCGGGGCCAGTTCGGAGAGCGGGCCGGCCTTCACGCCGTGTTCGTCGCCGTAGGTGTATCGCTCACAGCAGGGGTATTCGGGGAACTCGGGGTCGAGGTGGACCGGCGAGTCGCGGTGGCGCTCGGGGATCGCCGTGTCGAGGGCGAGGTCGGCGTAGGTCGGAACCGGGTCGGCAGTGGGTTCCGACTCGGGGATCGGCACGTACTCGAAGCTCCCGTCGGCGTACAGCGGGCCGCGGACTCCCGGCTCGTTGGTGTTGGCGGCGACGTTGATGGCGACGCTCCGCATACCCGGTCTCGGGCGGCCCCGCGCAAAAAGCGTGTGTTACCGGAGGGGCGAGACACACTCCCGACAGTACCGGAAGGTATCGCCCTCGTTGAACGTCCCACACTGCGGACAGTGCGTGCCCTCGCCGCCGTCGGACCGTACCGCCGGGGCCCGCTCGGGCTGGTCGACCGGTGCGGAGTAGCTCTCGACACCGGGCGCCGACGACCCCTCGACCGACGCCTCCTCGTCCCGGACGTACCGATAGACCAGCAACTGGAGCAGGCTGAACCCGACGATGTAGGCCGCGATCCAGGCCCAGACCTCCATGTCATGTGGTACGTTGTCACAGTACTTGGAGTTTTCCGTGGTTCGCCGCACCGAGTCGCGACTGGTCGGGTGGGCAACGAGTCCGCAGGAAGGTGGCGCGTCTCAGTCGGCGTCCGGGGGCGTCAGGTCCCGCTCGAACTCGTCGAAGACCTCGAGGTCGTCGGGGATGTCGTACTCGAGTCGGCGCTCCTCGCGGCGGTCCTCGTTCGCGCCCTCCAGCGGGGCGGCGACGCTCTCCCAGCCGTCCTTGACGGCGACGGATTTCGCGGGCTGGCCGGCCGCGACGTGGTGAGCGGGCACGTCCGTGCCGGCGATGGACTTGGCCGCGAGGATGGAGTTCTCGCCCATCTTCACGCCAGCGCGGACCATCGAGTCGTAGGTGACGCGTACGTCGTCCTCGATGATGGTGTGGTAGTTGTCGACGTGGGTCTGGTCGTTGACGTCGTGGTCGTGGCTGTAGACGTGGGCGTCGTCGGAGATGGAGACGCGGTCGCCGATGGTGAGTTTCCCGCGGTCGTCGAGGTGGACGTCGTCGTGGACGACCACGTTGTCGCCCATCTCGATGTTGTGGCCGTAAGTAAAGGAGATGTTCTTGAACAGGCGGAGATCGTCGCCCGCCTCGGCGAAGAGGTGGTCGGCGAGCATCTGCCGGAACCGCAGGGCGAACGCAATGTTGTCGGCCATCTGTGTGGCGTCGAACTGTCGCCAGAGCCACTGGAGGTACTTCGAGCGCTCGTACTCCTCCTCCATGGTCGCGACCTCGGCGTAGTACTCGCTCTCGAGCGTGGCGTTGCACGGGTCGTACCCCTGGAGTCGGACCCGTTCGGCGGGGGAAACGTCGCCGCCGTCCTGCCAGCGCTCGTAGGCCTCCCGGTCGCCGTGGAGGTCGATGAGCACGTCCTTGACGACCTCACAGGTGTCCTCGTCGCCCGAGAGCCGTTCGTCGACCTCCGAGATGAACGACCGCAACCCCTCCTCGGCGAGGGGTGGCAGCGAGACGTGTCGCTTCGTCATACCCCCCCATCGGCATCCGCGTTGATATGGGTTGTCCTTACGCCCGCCGCCGTTACCGGCCGGTAACCGGCGTGTTCGACCACCACCATCGCCGTGCCGAGTCCGGGCCGAACCCCGGGTTTCAACGGCTCCGACACCGACGGTCGCGTATGGACGACGAGCCCGCACAGCGCCCGGACGGCGACCCCGCCGAGGGTTCGCGCGGCACTCTGTCCCGGACGTTCCTCAACGGCCGGGAGCGACGACTCCGAGCGCCCTGGCGCCTGCTCGTGGGCCTCGTCGCCTTCGCCGTCCTCGCGGCGGTCGCGGGTGTTGCCACCACCGCCCTCCTGGCCGCCGACGCCTTCGCCGGCCCGGTCCTCTCGGGCCTCTACGCCACCGGGCGCTACCTCGCGTTCACGGCCGTCCTGCTCGCGGGGCTGCTCGGCATCAGTTACGTCGTCGACCGCCGCCACCCGACCGACCTCGGCCTCCGACTCGACCGGCAGTGGTGGCGCGACTGCGCCTTCGGGCTGGCGCTCGGCGTCGCCCTCCCCGCCGTCGTCTTCCTCGTCGAACTCGCCGCGGGGTGGGTGACCGTCACCGGCCTGTTCCGGACCGACCCCGAGGCCCTGCTCTCCGTCGGCCCCGCGACGCCCGTGCCCGTCGCGCTCGCCCTCGTCGTCCTCTTTTTCGTCGGCGTCAGCCTCTTCGAGGAGGTCCTCGTCCGGGGCTACCTCATGACCAACCTCGCGGAGGGGCTGGACGGCTGGTGGCGGCTGGACCACCGCCACGCGGTCGGGCTCGCGGTCCTCGCGACGGCCGCCGTCTTCGGCGTCCTCCACGCCACGAACCCCTCGGCGACGGCGCTGTCGGTCACGAACATCTCGCTGTTCGGTGTCCTGCTGGGACTCGGCTACGGCCTGACCGACCGGCTGGCCGTCCCCGTCGGGATGCACCTCACCTGGAACGCGACCGTCGGCGCCGGCTTCGGCTTCCCCGTCAGCGGCATCACGGTGAGCGTGACCGTCGTCGAGACGGCGACGACCGGCCCGGACCTCTACACCGGCGGCGCCTTCGGCCCGGAGGGCGGTCTCGTCGCGCTCGTCGCGCTCGTCGTCGGCCTCGGCCTGCTGGGCTGGTGGGTCCGCCGGGAGTACGGGGGGCTGGCGCTCGACCCCGGCGTCTCCACGCCCGACCTGCGGGAGTGACTCAGGGCTCTGTGACGGTCCCGGAGACCATGCCGGCGGCGGCGGCGAAGACGGCCGCCGCGGGAGCGGTGACGATCAGTCCCTCGACGCCCCACTGCAGGAACGCGATGCCGACGAGGGCACCGAGGACCGCGCCGCGGAGGGCGTTTGCCTGGTCGAGGCGTGCGGCGTGTTCGGCGTCCATACCCGCCGGTGGGACGCCCGGCGTCAAGAAGCTTGACCACCGACCGCGGGGTCGGGGCCGGACCGCACTCGCTAAGTGGCCCGCGTGCCAACCGCCGGGTATGAACTACCGCGAACTCGGTTCCTCGGGCGTCGAGGTCAGCGAAGTCGGCTTCGGTGCCTGGGTCGTCGGCACGGACTGGTGGGGCGACCGCTCCCGCGAACAGGCCGTCGACATGGTCCAGCACGCCCTCGACCGGGGCGTCACGTTCTTCGACACCGGCGACGTGTACGGCCACGGCGACAGCGAGGAACTCGTCGGCGAGGCACTCGGCGAACACCGCGAGGAAGTGACCGTCTCCACGAAGGTCGGTTACGATTTCTACAACAACCCACAGGCCGGCCACGGCGAACTCCCCAAGCGGGTCGACCCCGAGTGGATTCGGACCGCCCTCGATCGCTCGCTCGACCGGCTCGACATGGACTACGTCGACGTGCTGATGCTCCACAACGCCAACGTCGACGAGGTCACGCCCGACGTGCTGGAGGCGCTCGACGAACTCCGCGAGGAGGGCAAGGTCGAGGCCATCGGCTGGGCGCTCGGCCCCTCTATCGGCTGGCTCGCCGAGGCCACCGAGGCCGTCGAGGAGGGCTTCGACGCGCTCCAGCTCGTCTGGAACGTCTTCGAGCAGACGCCGGGTCGCCACGCCGTCGAGGAGGTCCGCCGGCTCGACGCCGACACCTCCGTCCTCCCGCGTGTCCCCCACTCCTCGGGCCTGCTGAACGAGCAGGTCACCCCCGAGACGGAACTGGGCGAGGGTGACCACCGCGCCCACCGCCCCGACGAGTGGTACGAGACCGGCTGGGAGAAGGTCGAGTCCCTGCGCTTCCTCGAACGGGATGGGGAGCGGACGATGGGCCAGGCCGCCATCCAGTACCTCCTCTCGTTCGACGAGGTGGCCTCGGTGACGCCGACCTTCCGGACGACCGACGACATCGACGAGTGGGCGGCCGCGTCGGATACGCCCGCCCTCTCCGACGAGGAACGGGAGCGGGTCGACGACCTCTACGAGGACAACTTCGGCATCGACCGCGACGACGGCATGGACGCGCTGCGCTCGTCGGTCGGCGGGGCGGACCTCGAAGGGCTCGACAAGCAGGCTGCCGGCGATTGACCGGTGAGAGCCTGACGGGCTCGAACCGCGGTCACCGGCAGCGAGTCGGCGATTGATCGGTGAGAAACTGGCGTGTTTCGCCTTCACATCGACCACCAGCCGCGTCGCTCGCGGTCGTCGGAAAGTGGAAGGGGAAGGGATTGCGTGGGCTCCCCCGGTCCCCCGATCCGTCGAGGGAACGGTCGCCCGCTCGACCGGACTCGGGGGAGCACAAAAAAGGCGCCCGACCGTTCACGACGGTTCATCCGGCTGAGAGGTCTTTTCACGCTCTGTAAACGCCCGTAGTGGCTCGTTCCAGTTCCGGACGGGGGAAAATAATCCGCGACCTAGAGGAAGTCCCGGACGTCGGAGTACCACATGTCGTGGTGGTCGACGGTGTCGACGGCGCGGGCGATCTCGACGGCCAGCGCGTGCCAGCACCGCTCGGTGGGGTCGTCGGGGTCGAGGTTGTACTCCGCGTCGGCGCAGTGGCAGGACCCTTCCTCGATAATGTACTCGTCTTCGTGGCCGACGACGACGGTGAAATCTCGGTACTCCTTGACGCGCTCCTCGCCGACGGCGTCGATGGCGCGGCGGCCGCGGTCGCCGTGGGTCGAGACCAGACGGTCGACTGCCTCGGGGGTGAGTTCGCCGGCGTCCTCGAGGAGTCGGACCCACTCGGCCGCTGTCACGACGCGATATTCGGGCACCAGCGTCAAAACAGGTTCGATGCCGGCGGCCGCGGGCGGCGAGCGGTCGCAGGTGTCGGCCGACGGGCGGGCAGGGGCGCGGACTGTCGGGGCCCCGTCGCGGCGGAGCGAACCCCTTACGGCCCCGGCCCGTCGAGGTGGCGTATGCTCGTCGAGGAGGGCGATGTCGAACTCGAAGTCCCCGGGGAAGCGACCGACGGGAAGCAGGAGGGGGTGTTTTTCAACCCCGAGATGGAACTCAACCGCGACCTCACCGTCGCGACCCTGCGGGCCTACCGCGACCGCGCGGCCCCGGCCGAGAGCTACCTCGACGCCACCGCCGCCAGCGGGGCCCGCGGGGTCCGCGCCGCCGCCGACGGCTGGGACGTGACCATGTGCGACGTGGACCCCGACGCCGTTGCCCTCTGTGAGAGCAACCTCGACCGCAACGGCTGCGAGGGGACGGTCCGCCACGAGGACGCAAACGTCGAGATGCACCGCCGACGGTACGACGTGGTCGACGTCGACCCGTTCGGCACGCCCGTCCCCTTCGCCGACGCCGCCGTCCGGAGCGCGCGCGGCCTGCTCTGTGTGACCGCCACCGACACCGCGCCGCTGTGTGGCGCCCACTTCGAGAGCGGCGTCCGCAAATACGGCTGTGTCCCGCGCAACACCGAGTACCACGCCGAGATGGGGCTTCGCGTCCTGCTCTCCGCCCTCGTGCGCACCGCCGCCCGCTACGACGTGGCCGCGACGCCCGTCTTCAGCCACGTCTCCGACCACTACGCCCGCACGTACCTCCGCGTCGAGGAGGGCGCGCAGGCCGCCGACGCCCGCATCGACGACCTCGGCCACGTCTACCACTGTCAGCACTGTCTCTTTCGGACCCACGAGCGAGGCCTGCTCGCCGACGCGCCGGAGGCGTGTCCCGAGTGCGGCGAGCACCTCCAGACCGCCGGCCCGATCTGGCTCGGGGCGGCCCACGACCCCGAGTTCGTCGCTGCCGTCCGCGAGCGGGTGCCCGAGGACTGCGGGACCGCAGGCCGGGCGCGGGACCTCTGTGCGACGGTCGCGGACGAACTCCACGAACCGACCCACTACGACCAGCACCGGCTGACCAAGCGGTGGAACGAGTCCGCGATGGCGATGGACGAGTTCCTCGACCGCCTGCGCGCGGCCGGCCACGAGGCGTCGCGAACCCACTACGGCGGGACGACGTTCAAGACGACCGCCGACGTGACCGAGATCAGGGCGGCCGTCGCGTGATCACGAGGAGCGTTCGTCGCCCTCTTCTTGCATCTCCCGGCCGATCTGGATCGCACCCGCGAGGACGTAGTGGAGCAGCCGATAGACCGGACGAAGCAGGAGATTGATGACGCCGACGATGCCGGCGAGACCCCCGAGCGCCTGCATCTCGCCCGGGCTCGCGCCGATGACGAAGCCGTAGACGGTGAGCAGGGCGGCGACGACCGGCGCGAGCCAGAGTCCCGAGAGGTACTTGCGAGTCCGGCCCTCGGCGCGTTGCCACGCCTCGTAGAGCGCCCAGGCGGCCCCCGGCAGTGCCAGAAGCATGATCAGGGACGGCCCCATCCCGATCAGCGGCAGCGGGATCAGGAACAGGCCGGCGAGGATGAACACGGCGGAGATTCGCAGGATTCCCCGCTCGTACTTGTCCTGCATACCCATCAGTGGCCGCCCATCACCTAACCAGTTTTCGGTGTCACAGCCGGATCCGCGAACCGATTTTCCGTGTCACGGCTCGCCGAGGAGAGCCACGCCCTCTTTTGCGCCGGGGCAGCCAACTAGGCCCGTGAGCTACTCGGGGAACACGATATCGGTCGTGAAGTCACTGGTGGCGGCCGCACGGTCCGAACAGATCACCTTCCTCGCGGCGAGTCTCGCCTACTACACGTTCGTCTCGCTGATGCCGCTGCTCCTCCTCGGCATCGTCGTCGCGACGGCCCTCGGCGGTGAGGGAGTCGCGACCGCGGTCGTCGAGCGGGCCGGGGGCGTACTCTCGCCGGGCGGCGAGGACGTCCTCGAAACGGCACTGACGAGCGGCGAGGGGCGGGGCGGGGCGACCATCGTCGGCGTCGCCGTCCTCGTGTGGGGAGCGCTCAAGGTGTTCCGCGGTCTCGACGTGGCGTTCGCACAGGTCTACGGCACTGGCGGTCCGGACTCGTTGCTCACGCAGGTGAAAGACGCGGCGGTGGCGCTGGCGGCCGTCGGCGGCGGCATCGGGATCGCCGTCCTCGTCGGCGCGCTCATCGCTCGCTCCGGGGTCGCGTTCGCCGGCCTCCTCGGGACGCCGGCGATGATCGTCGCGCTGGTCATCGCCTTCCTGCCGCTGTACGTGGTCCTGCCCCAGCCGAACGTGACCCCCCGCGAGGGGCTCCCCGGCGCCGTACTGGCGGCGACCGGGTGGACGGTGCTGGCGTCTGGATTCCGGATCTACGCCGCCAACGCCGGGAGTTTCCAGCTGTACGGCGTCATCGGCGGCGTTTTGCTGCTGGTCACCTGGTTTTACTTCGGCGGTATCGTCCTCCTTTTGGGCGGCGTCCTGAACGCCGTGCTGGCCGACCGGGCCGCACCGGACGACGTCAACCGGCAACTACAACAGGAACCCCTCCGAGAGACCGGACAACGAGCGAGCATGACGGACGAACACGGGGGCACGACGGCGTCCGACGACGAGACGCCCGGGGACGGAGACGCCCGGGACGAGGAACTCGACGCGCTCAGGGACCGCATCGACGAGTTCGAGTCCGAGATCGACGACCGGACGGTCCACCGCGAGGAGATCGAGTCCGACCTGAAGCGGTACGTCCGCCGGCGGGTCCGCCGGGGCCACGCCCGCGGCTGGGGCCCCTACCTCGTCCTCCTCTATGGCACCGTGATGACGCTCGGTGCCTTCTACTTCCTCGGCGGCGGCTGGGCGATTCTCGCGATGCTCGTCATCTGGCTGTCGGTGCTCGGCCTCTACACCCTCATGGTGCTGGTCGGCGTCACCGTCTCCGCCGTCGGCCTGCCCGGGCGCCTGCGGGACTGGGTACAGGAGTTCCGCGGCTAACCGATGCGCGGCGCCGGTGAGATCGAGTTCCTGCAATCCGCCGTCGGTCCGGCCGCGCCGGTCTTCGCGCTCGTCACCCAGTTGGGAGACGTCTGGTTTCTCCTCGCGGCCGTCACGCTCCTGTACTGGTTCGGGGACCGCACGCCGGTCGTCGGCGACCGACTCGACCGGCAGCGCGGGGCCGTCCTCGTTGCGCTCGCGCTCGGCGCCCTCGCCGTCACGACCGGCCTGAAAGAACTGCTGGCAGTCCCGCGGCCGCCCGGCGCCGACACCGCCGTCGCCGCCGAACTCGTCCCAGCGGTCGTTCGCCCGGTCTACGAGTCGGCCGCGACGGGGGACGGCTTCGGCTTCCCGAGCGGACACGCGGTCGGCACGACGGTCGTCTGGGGCGGCCTGGCCTGGCTCGTGGACGGGAACAACCGGCGGCGCCGGCTCGGGTTCGCGGCCGGCGTCGTCGCTCTGGTGAGCCTCTCGCGGCTCGTTCTCGGCGTCCACTACGCCGTGGACGTGCTCGCCGGGGTCCTCGTCGGGGCGTTCTACCTCGCCGGCGTCCTCCGGTACGCCGGGACGCCGGGCCGGGCGTTCGCCGTCGCCGCAGTCGTGGCGGTGCTGAGTACGCTCGTAAACGGGTTCACGCCCGACGGGACGCGGTTGCTGGGTGCGACGCTGGGTGCAGTGGGCACCTGGTACGTCGTCGGCGAGGCGGTCCGGGAGGGGCCGTCCGCCGACCGACGCCGGCTGCTCGCGGCCGTCGGCCTCCCGGTTACAGGCGCTGCCTTCGTCGCGCTGGAGACGTTGCAGGTGCCGCTGTGGGTCGCGTTCGGCGGGTACGGAGTCTTGCTCGCCGTCCTGCTGGCGCTGCCGCTGGCGGTCGCGCGCACCACAAAAAAGTGAACGCTGTGGCCCTCAGAACTTCTCGAGGTAGCGGTCGATCTCCCAGTCGGAGACGTCGACGAGGTAGTCCTGGTGTTCCTGGCTCTTGGCCTGGACGAACTTCGGCCCGATGTGCTCGCCGAGCGCGCCGTAGACGGTCTCGTCGGCTTCGAGTTCGTCGATTGCCTCGCCGAGGTTCTCGGGGAGGGTGTCGATGCCGTACTCCTCGCGTTTCTCCTCGTCGAACTCGTAGATGTTCTCCCGAACGGGGTCCGGACAGTCGAGGTCGCGCTCGATGCCGTCGAGTCCGGCGTGGATGAGAACCGCGAAGGCGAGGTAGGGGTTACACGACGGGTCGGGGAAGCGCGCCTCGATACGGGAGGCGGCCGGGATTCGCGCGGCGGGCTTGCGGATGAGCGCCGAGCGGTTCCGGTCGGACCAGGCGACGTAGACGGGTGCCTCGTAGCCGGGCACCAGGCGCTTGTAGGAGTTCACCGTCGGGTTCGTGACGGCCGCGAGCGCCGGCGCGTGCTCGAGGATGCCGGCGATGAAACTGTGGGCCTCGTCGCTGAGGTCGAACTCGTCGTCCTCGTCGTGGAAGGCGTTCTCGCCGTCCTTGAACAGCGAGATGTGCGTGTGCATCCCCGAGCCGTTGATCCGCGGGATCGGCTTGGGCATGAACGTCGCGTGGAGGTCGTGCTGGGCCGCGATGGCGCGGACGACCGTCCGGAACGTCCCGACGTTGTCGGCCGTCGAGAGCGCGTCGTCGTACTCGAAGTTGATCTCGTGTTGCCCCTGGGCGACCTCGTGGTGGCTGGCCTCGATCTCGAAGCCCATCTCCTCCAGGCCGTAGATGATGTCACGGCGCACGTCGGAGGCGAGGTCCTTGGGCGCGACGTCGAAGTAGCCGCCGGCGTCGCTGGTCTTGGTCGTCGCACGGCCGTCCTCGTCCTCCTCGAAGAGGAAGAACTCGGGTTCGGGCGCGGCGTTGACCGTATAGCCCAGTTCCTCGGCGCGTTCGAGCGCCTGCTTCAGCACGTAGCGGGGGTCGCCCTCGAAGGGCTCGCCCGTCGACGTGTTGATGACGTCACAGATGAGACGGGCACTGGCGTGCTCGTCGCTGTTGCGCCACGGCAGGATGGCGAACGTATCCGGGTCCGGGACGAGACGCATGTCGGACTCCTGGATCCGGACGAACCCCTCGATGGAGGACCCGTCGAAGTAAATCCCCTCGGTAAACGCCTTCTCGGCCTGGTCGGCCGGAACGCTCACGTTCTTGACCGTCCCCAGGATGTCGGTGAACTGGAGCCGGAGGAAGTCGACGTCCTCCTCGTCAATCTCGTCGATTACGTCCTGTGCTGCTTCCGTCAGACCACCATCCGCCTTGACGTTCGGGTTTGTCATTTTTCTCGTCACCGAACAGCAATACCCGAGATACTAAAACCCTACTGATTTGCGCAAGTATTCCTTCCAAAACAGAGAATTGGATATTCGTAAAATTCTAAAGGGAGGGGTGTCTCTGTGACAGTAATGACGTACGAAAATCTGGACCGAAAGTTAGTGAATGCCCTGCTCGGGGACGGACGCGCCAGTTTGCGAAGCCTCGGCGAGGATCTGGACGTGTCCGTGACGACCGTCTCGAATCACCTCAAAGACCTCGAGGAGGAGGGGATCATCTCGGGGTACACCCCGAAAGTAGACTACGACGCGCTGGGCTACGACGTGACCGCGATCCTCCAGCTCAAAGTCGAGGGGTCGGCCCTCGTCGAGGTCACGGAGGACCTGAAAGAGCACAAGCAGATGATCTCGGTCTACGAGGTCACCGGCGACTACGACATCATCGCCATCGGGAAGTTCACCGACACCGACGGCATGAACGACCAGATCAAGGAACTGCTCACCGATCCGGAGATCAAGGAGTCGAACACGAGCGTCGTGCTCAACGCCGCCAGCGAGCACGAGCAGTTCACCCTCGACGTCAAGGAGTAAGCCGTCAGCCCGGGCGGACCGACCGGCGGCCTCGGCGGAGCAACCGCGGGTCGACCACCGGCCGCGTCGGCCGGCCGTCCGACGCCGCGGTAAGTTTTCAAAGCCCGAGTTCCAACTGGGGGCACTGCATGGCGAGACGCGCGTCGGGCGGCACGGCGTCGGAGGGGAGCCCCCCGTGAGCGTCGCAACCCGCCGCCGGAGCCGTCGGCTCGGCCTCGTCGGCGTCGTCGGCGTCCTCGTCACCCTCGTCGCCGGGGCCATCGAGACCAACCCCGAGAGCGTCGCGTGGCTCGCACCCTACGTGAGCCTCCTGTTGCGGGTGCTGTTCGTCGCCAGCGCCGTCCTTGCCTTCCTGACCGGCCTCGGCGTCATCGTCTACACCTACTGGATGGAGCGGGCGGGCGTGACGACCGAGCGGATGTATCACCGCGCCGGGACCGGCCTCTGTGCGGTGCTCGCGTGCTCGCTCGTCTTCCCGCTCGTGGTACTGGACGACCTCGCCGCCGTCCTCGGCCGGTGGCTCGCCGGCTACGGCGCCGGCCTCCCGACCGAGGGACTGTTCTACGCTAGCCTCGCAATCTTCGGGACCTGTACCCTCGTCGGCGCCCTCGGCACGCTACGGTTCAAGCTCACGGCGCGCCGCGAGGGGCACTGACGCCGAACGCATCACCGACGCTGGCGGAGTCGCACAACGGCAACTACCGTCGAGAGCGAACCGCCACAGAAACGGGTGCCGGCAAAGCTTCGTGTGTCACGATAACGCACCTGCCGAAGACTCTTGACTGACCAGTCAGTAAGTTACGGTAGTGAGCGACGACACCTCCGAGACGATCATGCGCGCGACCTATCGCGCGCTCTGCGACCACGGCTACGCCGACCTGACGATGCAGGATATCGCCGACGAGACTGACAAGTCGAAGGCCGCCCTCCACTACCACTACGACAGCAAACGCGACCTCCTCCACGCCTTCCTCGATCACCTCTACGAGGAGTTCACCGCTCGCGTCGCCGAGCCGGCGGGCGAGACCCCGGCCGAACGGCTGGAGGGGCTGATCGACGACGTGTTGCGGCCGACGGACTCCGACGCCGACGACCGCATCGCGTTCCGGACCGCACTGCTCGAACTCAAAGCACAGGCCCCGTACGACGAGGGGATACGCGAGCGACTCCAGCGGTTCGACGCGTCCCTTCGCGAGCGCGTGCGCACGCTCGTCGCCGAGGGCATCGATGACGGGACGTTCCGCGCGGTCGATCCCGACGACACGGCGCAGTTCATCGTGACCGCGCTGGACGGGGCGGGCACGAAACAGGTCGCCGTCGGACAGGACATCGACTGCGCCCGCCGGATGCTCCACGCCTACGTCGAGACGCACCTCGTCGCGGGCGGGAGAGGGGCTGACGCGACCCGGACGCCGCCGACGGAGGTCTCGGAATGAGCCTCCGCGAGCGCGTCGGGGCGCTGTTCAAGGGCCCCGACGAACTGGACCTGACGAGCGGCGGCATCGGCAGGCCCCTCTTTTTCCTCTCCCTGCCCATCGTCATCACCAACCTCCTCCAGGTGGCGTACAACCTCGCCGACACCTTCTGGCTCGGGCAGTTCAGCACGCCCGCGCTGGCGGCGATCAGCTTCGGGTTCCCGATGGTCTATCTGCTCATCTCCCTGGGGATGGGCCTCTCGGTGGCGGGCAGCGTCCTCGTCGCCCAGCACACCGGCGCGGACCAGACCCGGAAAGCCGAGTTCGCGGCCTCCCAGACCGTGACGTTCTCCTTTATCGGGTCGGCGATCATGGGCGCCATCGGGTTTTTCGTCGTCGGCGACATCCTCGGCCTGTTCGGGGCCAGCCAGCAGGTGCTCGGTCTCGCCACGGAGTACATGGAGGTGATCACCCTCGGCCTCCCCTTCATGTTCGGCTTCTTCGTGTTCATCTCGCTGATGCGTGGTTCGGGCGACACCGTCACGCCGATGCTCGTGATGTTCGGAACGGTCGTACTCAACATCGCGCTCGACCCGTTCCTCATCTTCGGCTGGGGGCCCTTCCCCCGCCTGGGCGTCGAGGGGGCGGCCATCGCCACCGTGTTCTCCCGCGGCTCGGCGATGGTCGTCGGCATGGCGATCATGCTCCGCGGGCGTCGCGGCGTTCGCATCCGCCTCTCGGAGATGGTTCCCGACCTCTCCTACGCCGGGAAGCTCCTGCGCATCGGCGTGCCGGCCTCCGTCGAGAACACGTCCCGGGCGCTGTCGGTCAACGCGATGCTCTTCATCGTCGGGCTGTTCTCGACGACGGTCGTGGCGGCCTTCGGCGTCGGGATTCGGGTGTTCTCGCTGATCTTCATGCCCGCCATCGCCGTCGACCGCGGCGTCGAGACCATCTCCGGGCAGAACATCGGCGCCGGCAAACAGGAGCGGGCCGCCAAGACCGCCCACTTCGCGGCGAAGATCACGTTCCTCATCCTCGCCGCGCTCGGCGTGCTCATCTTCGCGGCCGCGCCCCAAGTCATCGGCCTGTTCACCGACGACCCCGGCGTCATCCGCGAGGGGGCGACCTTCCTCCGCTGGGTCGCGCCCGTCTTCGGCTTTATGGGCGTGTTCCGCGCCTACACCGGCGCGTTCCGCGGGGCCGGCAAGACCCTGACCGTCGCCGCCATCACCATCTTCGCGTTCGGCGCCGTCCGCCTGTCCGTCGCCTGGGTCGCCTCCCAGGGACTGCTCCCCGTCGACTGGTGGTTCCTCGGGACCCGTGACGCACGGGGCATCTGGCTGTCGTTCGCCGTCTCGAACGTCGTCGCCGCGGCGATCGGCGTGGCGTGGTTCCTCCGTGGGACCTGGCGCGACGCCGACCTCACCGACGAGGGCACGGAGCCCACTGCGACGGCCGACGACGACCCGACTGCGACGGCCGACGACGACGGTCCGACGGTTCCGACCGACGACTAGAGGACGACACCGGCCTGCAGCAGCGCCACGAGGCCCGTCAGCGTCACCAGGCTCGCGAGCGTGCTGACGAGGATGGTCGTACTCACGAAGTCCGCCGCGGAGAGTCCCTCATCCGTGCCGCCGAACTCGATGGTGAGCATCAGGGGCGTCACCGCCGCCGGCATGGCACACTCGAGGACGAACACGCGACCGACGGTCCCGTCGAGCCCCAGCACCAGCGCGATGCCGACGGCGACCACCGGCGCGACGAACAGTTTGAGGCCGCTGGCGGGCAGAACCCGCCGGACCGAGCTCCCGCTCGTCGCGTCCGCGAGCTGGATACCGAGCATGAGCAACATCACGGGAATCGCGGCGTCGCCGGTCAGCCGGATGGTCTCCATCAGCGCCGTGTCCGTCGGCGGCGCGAGGTCGAACGTCCGGACGACGCCGGCCGCGAGGACGGCGTAGATCAGCGGCAGTCCGAACACCCGGCGGACGGCAGTGCGGGCGGAGACCGCCTCGCCGCGAGCGGCCACGTAGACGCCGACCGTGTACATCAGCACCGACTGGGCGGCGATGTACAGCACCGCCGTGCTCCGGCCCAGCGCGCCGAACGCGAACGCCGACAGCGGGATCCCGTAGTTGCCGGCGTTCGCGAACGTCGAGGAGAGGACGAACCCCCCGAGGACGGGGTCTTCCTCCCCGAGCGCCCGGCCGGCACCCTCGGCGATGCCGACGAGTACGACCGTGAACGCGGCGACGCCGGCGAACAGCCGCGCCGCGGTCGCGCCCGTGATCGGCGTCGTCACGAGGCTGTAGAAGACGAGCGCCGGCGCGAGGACGTACAGCGTCACGTCCGAGAGGGGCTTCACGTCGACCCCGCGGTACCGCCCGAGGACGGCACCCACGCCGGCGACCGCGATGACCGGCAACACGGCGGAGCCAAGGACAGAGAGGAGGGACACGCGACCGACGACACCACGCGAAAAAACAATTCTTGCGAAAGCGGACGCTCAGTCCCGCCGGGCCAGCAGTGCGAGGGCGGCCAGCGCGACCAGCGCCGCGACCGGACCGAAGCCGGGACCGCTCCCGGTCGTCGTGGACGCGGGCCTCCCGGTGTCGGCGGCCGGGTCGGCCCCGTCGCCGGTCGACGCCTCGGTCGCCGCCGAACTTCCCTCGGTCGGCGTCGCGTCGCCGCCGTTCGCCGTCACCGTCGCGCCGCCAACCCCGTCGACCCTGACGGCACCGGGGTCGAACGAGGGGGCGACGCGGCTCCCGTCGTCGGCGTCGACCTGCAGGTCGCTGACGACGAACTCCGTCGCGCCCGGTTCGACGCCGCTGACGTTGACCGTCGCGAGCGTGACGTTGGTCGCGCCGGGTTCGACCTGCCCGGAGAGGTCGGCGGCTTCGAGCGTGATCGTGCGACCGTCGGGGCCGATGTCGGGGTCAGTCGTCGGCTGGTAGGCGTCGGGGTAGCTCGCACCGGTCACGTTCGCGACGCCCGTCGAGCGGAGTTCCAGCGTCACCTCGTAGCCGGCCAGTCCCGCGGGCACCTCGTCGAGGGTCACGCGGGCGCGGGTCTTTTCGTTCGGTTCGACCGTCGCGTCGGCGACGGCGAGCGTGCTGTCGTTTGCGGCCTGCGTCCCCGTCGCTCCGGCGCCCGCCGGGACGAGCGCGAGACCGACGGCGAGACAGCCGACCGCGAGTAGCGCGATCCGGCCGTAGGGTGTGTGTCGTGTCATGTGTCCGAAAGGCGGCGGGCGGAGCGTCGGGTCGCCCGTCCGCGGATCGTTCGGGAGTCGCGACGGCGTCAGTTGATCTCCTCGTAGAGGTCGACCACGTCGTCGTAGTCGAGCTGGCCGTTCTCGTTGAAGTCGTATGCGTCGACGTTCATCGTGACGGCGTCGGACTCGAACTCCTCGAACAGCAGCGTCACGTCGTCGTAGTCCATCCGCCCGTTGCCGTTGACGTCCTCGTAGAAGCCGTCGCCGTCCGGGTCGGTCGGGGGGCGGCCGCCGGGAGCGCCGCCGATGGCCGGCGGGCCCGTGATCACGATGCCGGAGCGTTCCTGTGCCTCGATGTCCGCGCCGGCCTCGTCGTCCATGTCCTCGACGTTGACTCGAAGGTCGGTCGTGCCGGCGCCGGTCCCCTCGACTTCGAGGGTCGCCAGCGTGACGTTCATGTCACCGGGCTCGACGGCGTTCTCGATGTCGGCCGCCCGGACGGTGATCGCGGAGCCGTCACCGGCGACTTCGGGTTCGGCGCTGACGCCGAGGGCGTCGGCGTAGCTCGCGTCCGCGATTTCGGCCACGTCGGGCTGGGTCACCTCGACGGTGACGCGCGCCCCCGAGAAGCCCGCCGGGAGCGTGTGGGCGGTCAGCTCCAGCTCGGCGCTCTCGCCGTTCCGGATCGCCGCCGACTCCACGTCGACCGAGACCGGCGGCTGGTAGACGAACAGCCCGTCGTTGGGGTACGAGCGGTTCGCGCCGCGCCAGCCGTCCTCACAGCAGAGGACGCGGCCGTCCCGCATCGTGTAGACGTTGTCGACGTTACGGAGCGCGCCGTCGACGTCGGCCATCGCCTCCTCTTCGGTGAAGTCCGGGCCGACGATGACCGGCTCCAGCCGCGAGACGTCGTAATCCGAGTCCAGTTCCGCACGGTAGACGACGCCGCCGTCGACGCGGTCCAGCGCGATGTCGCCGCCGTCGTTCGATGGCTGGTCGTCCAGGGCGTCGTTGAACTCGGAGATACCGAAGTAGATGAAGTCACCGGGCGCGGCGTCGTCCATGCTGTCGACGCCCTCGGCCTTGTTGAACTCGATGGAGGCGCCGATTTCCTTGGCCGCCGCGCGGGTCTCGAGGAACGGAACCTTCCGGAGTTCGTCGTCGACGCCGTCCGGCCCCTCGGCCTCGTACTGGTCGGCCCACTCGACGATCTCCTCGTCGCTGATGTAGTCCTGGTTGCCGTTCTCGATGACTTCGAGGTCGGCCTGTTTGAGGACGTCCTCGGTGACCGCGTCGCCCTCGGTCCAGTCGGTGTGACTCTCCAGGTAGTCGACCTGCGTGACGTCGTCGTACTCGGCGATCCAGGACTCGACCTCGCGGTTGCTCGCGTGGCCGAGCGGCATCCACTCGACGTCGAGCGGGACCTCGGCGGGCGACCGACCGGAGGACGCCGCGTCGTTCGTGATCTTCGGGGCGTAGAGCGTCCCCTCGACGTCCATCGGGTCGTCGTAACTGGGAATCGGCTCGTCGGCGACGAACTTGTAGATACCCTTGCTGTCCCCGTCGGAACAGCCGTAGACGGTCTTCTCGTCGGGCAGGAGGTCCGGCGCCTCCCAGGAGGCACGGCCCATCACGTAGTACTTGACGGGCTGTGGCGGGTCGGCGGTCGGCTCCCGGATGTCGACGTGATAGCCGTACCGGTAGGGGTTGGGGTAGATGTCACCGATAGGCTCGATGGGGTTGCCGTCCCCGGCCTCGACGGGATCGGCACCGAGGTAGTACGCGAGGTGTTCGACGCCGTCGGTGGCCCAGTAGCCCTGGACGTACCAGCCGTCGACCTCGTCGTAGCTGTCGTTGACTGCGCTGTTGATCTCATTCGGGTTCGGCCGGTTCCAGAAGTGGTTCGCACCGTAGATGCCCTCACCGGTTCCCGCCTCGACGGCGTCGCTCACCGTCGACCTGAGGCTGACGCGTGGGTGTGCGTAGTTCTCCTCCGAGGAGATCATCGTCTCCCACGGGCTGAGGTCGCCGTAACAGTTGATCCGGGTCCCGCCGATCTCCCGGAACGGCTCCGTGTTGACCGTGTTGATGGCGTTCTCCGCGTCGGCCACCCACTCGCCGTCGTCGGTCTTCCTGATCGGGGTCCGCATGACGTTGCCGGGGCTGTTCTCGTCGTTCGTGAACAGGTAGCCCTCGGTCCCCGCGTCGTTCGTGGGGACGAACTGGTTACAGTCGGGGTTGTAGCCCGACGGGCCGTACGTGGTGCCCGCGAAGTTGTCCGTGGTCACGTCCGTGCCGTCGGGCGTCTGCGTGATGCCCCACCGTTCCTCGCCGCCGTTGATCTCGTCGCCCTCCCGGATCAGGTACTCGAAGTCGGCGTTCGCCGCGCGGGCGTAGTCCTGCTGTTCGCCCTCCGGCGGCGACGGCTCCGCGAAATCGTCGTTGTCGCCGTCGAACTCGAAGGCGAATCCGGAGTAGTAGCCCACGCCGGCCCTGTCGTAGGGTTCGGGGTTGCGCCGGTCCGGGTGCTGGATACTGTGCAGCAGCGTCCCGTCGGCGAAGACGAACGGGCCGGTCATCTCGGCGCCGAACGCCGTCGTGGAGAAGCGCTTGAGGCTGCCTTCGACGCTCGGCGCACCGGCGGTCTGCCCGTCGCTATCGTCGGTCTCGCGTGCGTCCCTGTCCTTGTCGTCCTGTGCACTCGCGATGCCTGTCACGCCAGCACCGACCGCGGCTGCCACTGACGTTTTCATCAGACTGCGTCTATCGAATCCCACCATGCGGGTGGATCGGCGTATCGTTGCATAAAGCGCGTTTATAATATCAGTACGTCCGAGACATAAGTTTACGAGAGGGTATATACCGAATATAGACGAATCCGGTCCGGAAACGGTCGGCAGCGAAGCGTAGTCACGTTGCAGGAATCAGTCGGACGAGAACGGTGTATCGGCGAGTGGAGGCGACGGGAGTGGCGTCGGCGTGGGAAAGTCGAGGGCGCCCAGCTCAGGCGTAGCCTTCCTCTTTCGCTCGCCGGCGGATGTTCCTCGCGCGCTTCCGCACACGGGACTCGTAGCGTTCGACCTTGCCGGGTTTGACGCCGAAAAAGGAGCCGACCCACTGCCGGTCGGCGTAGGGCATCGTGAGCATGTACGCCGCGAGCGTGTCACGGCCGGCCTGGAGCATGACCGGCGGGATGCCGCGCTCGCCGGTACCCGCCTCCTCGAAGCCGTTCACGTCGAAGTAGACGTCGGCGTACAGTTCGGCCGTGTCGGCCTCGGCGAACGTTCGCCCCGCGTGTTCTGACGCCCCGAACCGGTACCGCGGGCCGTCCTCTCCCGGCAGTTCGACGATGCGGACGTTCATGATGTACTCGCGGTGGACGCGCTCGTCGGCGCCGTTCGAGTCCTCTGAGGTGGACATGTCCGACCGTCCGCGGAACGCGGGCTTGAATCTACATAATTGCGGTACGTCGGACTCCCGAGGGTCGGTAGTGCTACATAGCCGTCGAAAGAAAAGCGTCGGTCAGCAGACGGTGCGAGGCGGAAGCGGCGAGGGGCAAGCGGGAGCACCGCACGCGAGGGCCGGAGGCCCGAGCGCGCGGAACCTCGGCGCCCGACGAGCGGCGCGAGGCCGACCGAAGGGAGGCCTCGGTTTGCGCGAACGGAGAGCGGAGCGGCCCGTGAGCGGGAGGGCGCCGAGATTTTATACTAAATTTTGCCCGACCGAGGGCGCGAAAGCGCCCGAGAGAGGTGCAAAATTTAGTTTTACATCATGCCGCCCATGCCGCCGCCCATACCGCCCATGCCGCCCATGCCGCCGCCCATACCGCCGGGCGCGCCGCCCGGGCCGCCGGGTCCGCCGGCGTCCTCGTCGTCGTCGTCGCTCTGACCACCCTTGAGGTCGCCAGCGGCGATGACGTCGTCGATGCGGAGGATCATCACGGCAGCCTCGGTCGCTGACTCGACGGCCTGGGTCTTGACGCGGAGGGGCTCGACGACGCCGTCCTCCTCCATGTCGACGACCTCACCGGTGTAGGCGTCCAGCCCGGCGGTCGTCTCGCCGTCGGCGTGCTTCGAGCGCAGGTCGACGAGCGAGTCGATGGGGTCCAGCCCGGCGTTCTCGGCCAGCGTGCGCGGGACGACGTCGATGGCGTCGGCGAAGGCCTCGACGGCCAGCTGTTCGCGGCCACCGACGGAGTCGGCGTACTCACGGAGACCCAGCGCGAGTTCGGTCTCGGGGGCACCGCCGCCGGGGAGGACCTGACCGTCCTCCAGCGTGACGGAGACGACGCCGAGCGAGTCCTCGATGGCGCGTTCGACCTCGTCGACGACGTGGTCGGTGCCGCCGCGGAGGATCATCGTGACGGCCTTGGCGTCCTCGACGTCCTCGACGAAGATACGCTGGTCGCCGCCGATGTCCTTCTCGGCGACGGAGCCGGCGAAGCCCAGGTCCTCTTCGGTGATGTCGTCGATGTTGGAGACGACACGGGCGCCGGTCGCCCGGGAGAGGGCCTTGATGTCGGACTTCTTGGCGCGGCGGACCGCGAGCACGCCCTCCTGTGCGAGGTAGTGCTGGGCCATGTCGTCGATGCCCTTCTGACAGAAGACGACGTCGGCGCCGGCCTCGACGATGTTGTCGACCATCTCCTTGAGCTGCTTTTCCTCCTGGTCGAGGAACTGCTGGAGCTGGTCGGGGTCAGTGACGTTGACCTCGGTG
This sequence comes from Halorientalis marina, assembly GCF_023028345.1. Classification (GTDB taxonomy): domain Archaea; phylum Halobacteriota; class Halobacteria; order Halobacteriales; family Haloarculaceae; genus Halorientalis; species Halorientalis marina. Next base: position 3,276,482 of record NZ_CP095487.1, read on the forward strand.
TCGAGCTCGGTCTCGGGCACCTCGATGGCGGTGTCGAGGAGGGCGACGTCGGCGTCCTCGACGGCGTAGGGCATGTTGTCGTGGACGCGCTCCTTGTCGACGATGACGCCCTCGACGAGTTCGGACTCGTCGATGGAGCCGCCGACGACCTTCTCGACGCTGACGTTGTCCGTGTCGACGCCTTCCTCGTCGGCGACGGCGCTCACGGCCTGGACGACGAGGGCGGCGAGGGTGTCCTTGGCGGACTCGGCGCCCTTGCCGGTCATCGCCGTCGCGGCGATCTGTTCGAGGAGGTCGGTGTCGTCCTCGCCGACCTCGATAGCCATGTCCTCGAGGATGTCCTTGGCCTTCTCTGCGGCCTGTCGGTACCCCTGCGCGAGGATGGTGGCGTGGATGTCCTGGTCCAGCAGGTCCTCGGCCTTCGTGAGGAGTTCGCCGGAGATGACGACGGCCGTCGTGGTGCCGTCGCCGACCTCGTCCTCCTGGGTCTGGGCGACCTCGACGATCATGTTGGCCGCCGGGTGTTCGATGTCCATCTCGTCGAGGATGGTCACGCCGTCGTTCGTCACGACGACGTTGCCCGTGGAGTCGACGAGCATCTTGTCCATCCCTTTCGGACCGAGTGTGGTCCGAACGGACTCCGCGACGGCCTTCCCGGCCGTGATGTTCATGGACTGGGCGTCTTTGCCCGAGGTCCGCTGACTCTCCTCGGAGAGTACGATGAGGGGTTGGTTACCCATCTGCTGAGCCATAGTCACGCAGAAGTTGTATTGCCATTCTATATAAGGCTTGTGTACGGCGGGCGAGGAATCGCCCCATGTCGCCGCCGCCCCCGTCTGTGGTACGACGTGTCACGCAGTGGTTTATAACCCCGAGAGGGGCGCGGGGACGGCCGAACGAGGCTCCAGGATCGAACCGGCCCCCAGATTTACGTGAGTCGTTCACATGAGAGCGTACAATGGAGATTCGCGTCGATCTCGACGAGGAGCTGGTCGACGAACTGGACGAGGAGGCACGGCTGCAGGGGTTCGACGACCGCGCGGCGTACCTGCGCTGGATCGTCTCCCACCGTCCGATGTCGGAGCTGGCGACGACGCAGGCGCCGGCGGTGGCGAGCCGCGTCTCGGAGCTCGAAGAGCGCGTCAAGCTCCTGGAACGACAGCTCGACCTCGACGAACCGGTCGACCCCGACGCCGACCTCGGAAGCGGGTCGTCGGGCGGCGGGAGCCTCGGCGGCGGGTCGGCCAGTGGCGGTCTCGGTAGCGAGTCGTCGGCCGGCGGGCTCGACGGAAGCGCGGAGTCCGGTGGAGCGAGCCTCGACGACGTGGACACGTCGACGGAGTCGATGGACCTCGCCGAACCCGAGGACGCCGGCGGGGACGACGACGAGATGGAGGCCGGCGACGACGACATCGCGGAAGCTATCGGGGACGTCGAAATCGAAGACGACGAAGGTGAGGACGGCGGAGACGGCGTGGACGGCGACTGAGCGGCGCGGTCAGTCGGTTCGCTGGTGGTACTCCATACCCTTGTGTTTCATCTCGTTGTGGCGGCGTTCGAGGAACGAGTAGACCGAGCCGTGCGGGGCGCCGTCGAGGATCATCTCCGCGGCTTCCCGGACGGTGTCGACCTGTTCCGGCTGGCCGATCATCGACAGTGTCGAGCCGTAGACGACGACCGACGCGCCGGATAGTTCTTCCATCAGCTCGCGCGTGCGGCCGTCCTCGCCGATGAGCCGGCCCTTGTTGCGCCGGAGGTCGGACTTGTTGCGGGAGGCCGCTTTGACGTCGATGACGTCGAACATCATCAGGTCGTCTTCCAGGAGCGTCAGCGCGTCCTCGGGCGCGAACCCGCGGCCGATGGCCTTGACGATGTCCGGACCCTTCAGACCGACGATGGGGTCGCCCACCTTCTCGATGCGGACGGACCCGGTCTCGGAGTCGATGTCGAGTCTGACCTCGGCCCGGCGTTCGATCTCGCGCATCGTCTCCCCGCCTTCGCCGATCAGCACGCCAATGCGGTCCTGCGGAATCTTCACGTGCTGCATGTGCGACTGTTTGGCCGGCCGACCGTTTAACCCTTCGCACACGCGAAGCGACGGCGAAACCGGGCCGGAGACGCCGCTCGGGAAGCGAAAGCGTCGGAGAACGCGACGGCGAAATCGTGCGGTGCCACCCCCCAGTGGACCCCACAGACCGGACCGCGGCGGTACACCCCCCGGAGCACCGCCAGCGGTCCGTCACCCGACGTCGTCCGGACGACCGTCGGTCGTCCCTCGCATCGGGCTATCTGTACCCTCGAGAGCCCCCCCACTGTAGCCACTGCCGGATATGGAGGGGCATTTATATACTACCGGCCTGCTGACGCCGCGAGTCCGGTTCCGCTCCAACCACCGTCGGCGTCAGTCCGCCTCGCCCTCGTCGTTCTCGCCGGTGACGAACGCGAGCAGGTCCTCGTCGGCCACGTCCATCCCCTGCCGGCGGAAGAAGGACGCGACGTTGTGACAGTCCCGTTCGAGGAACTCGCGGCTGTTGGGGTGGTGGACCGTCACGGCCTGTCCGAGGTCGATGACGACCAACTGGCCCTCGTGGAAGACGACGTTGTACTCCGAGAAGTCGCCGTGGACGAGGCCGGCGTCCTGCAGGCGGCGCATGTACTCCCGGATGACCTCGTAGGCCGTCTGCGGGTTCTCGATTTCGACCTCCGAGAGCCGCTTCGCCCGCCCCGTCTCCGTCCCGATGAACTCCATCACCATGACGTTGCGCTCGACGGCGACGGGCGTCGGGACGCGGACGCCGGCGCTTCGCGCCCGCGAGAGATTGGCGAACTCCTTGCGGACCCACGCTTTGACGACCTCGCTCTTGTCGGAGCCGATGCCCTCGAAGCGGGGGTCCCCCTCCAGATACCCGCGCATATCCCGGAAGTCGGAGGCGTTGATGCGGTAGACCTTGACGGCGACCTCCGGGTCCGTCGCCGTCTCCCCCTCGACGATGTCCATCGCTGCCGAGCCGCCCAGCGCCTGATAGACGTTCGCCTCCTTGCCCGTCGAGAGCGGGCCGCCGAAGGCCTGGATGTAGCCGTCCTGTACGAGTTTGTAGAGCGCGCCGTAGGTGGCGTCGTCGAAAACGGAGTCCTCGACCTTGAACTGGTCGGCGTCCTTGATTCGCTCGCGGAACTCGCTGAACTCGCGGTCCCGCTCGCGGGCGATGCGGTCGGCCTCGGTATCGGCGACGTCGATCTCCTCCCACTCGTCGCCGGGCGACTCGACGTCATCGGTCTCGACGAGGTCGAAGTCAGCCACCGGTTACACCCCCACCAGTAGTCGGAGGGCGGTTCGCTGTGGGGACCGCGAGCGGCCGGCGTGCGGGCTGGTGGAGGGCATCACGATAGCGTCACTCTTGGATGTGACCCTCCTGTCGTAACTGGTCCGCCTCCTGTTTCTCGTAGCGCCAGGCGATGTCCCCCTTCTCGTCTTGCCAGTCCCACGGCTCGACGAGGACCACGTCGTCCTCCCGGATCCAGATTCGCTTCTGCATCTTCCCCGGGATACGAGCAGTGCGTGTCTGCCCGTCCATGCACCGGACACGGACGCGGTTCGCGCCGAGCATCTCGGTGACGACGGCGAACACCTCGTCGTCGTCGGGCATGCGAAGGTCCTTGCGCCCCTCGTTGTCGCTCATATCCGGCCATTCGACCGGGAGACGGTTTAAGGTTTGCACATTCTGCACCGCCTGGCACCGCTCGGTGCCGGCGATTCGCACGGACCGCGCCACCGGATAGGACGTATCGAACGCGCGTGGCGAGGCGGCCACGGCAGGGTCGGCCGGGCAAGTGGCGCTCGCTGCATGGCTCGCCCCGTCTCGGCGCGCTCCAGGCCCGCCCGACCCGGTTCGTGCGGATATCGACGCTGTAGATACTGTTTTCACGTTGGATGCGCAACAGGAAACGGTATGGGGAAGGAGGGTGTGACGCACGTCCGGAAAGCCTGCGCGTACATTACCAGAGACACGTCCGAACTGCTGGTGTTTCGTGGCCCCGGACACGACGGACTCCAGATACCCAAGGGGACGGTCGAACCCGGCGAAACGCCGCGTGATGCCCTGTTTCGGGAAGCGATAGAAGAGAGCGGGCTCGCCACGTTCGAGCGGCCGCGACACCTCGTGACCGACGTCTGGAAACGCCGCGACTCCCCGCCGAAGCGGTACGTCCGGAGTTTCTACCACGTCCCGGTGTACGAGTCACGGGACGCGTGGACCCACACCGTCACCGGGTCGGGCGAGGAGCAGGGCGTCGAGTTCGAGTTCTCCTGGCTCACGCTCCCGACGGACGCCACGTTCGCGCTCGACCTCGACGATTACGTCCACGTCCTGCCCCACGGCTCCGGCGGAACCGCGCCCGTCGATACGACCACCGACTGACCCCGCGGGCGCGAGCACCGGAGACCGCCGCGTTACTCCTCGTCGGTCGTGATGGCCGCGGAGAGCCCCTGTGCCATCTCGATGTCCGCGTCGTTGTTCATCGTCCACGCCGTCCGCTCGGTGACGGCCTCGATGACTTCCCGCGCCGATGGGTAGCCGTTCCCGGACTTCTTGACCCCGCCGAAGGGCAACTGCACTTCGGCGCCGATACACGGCAGGTTCGCGTACGCGAGCCCCAGGTCCGCGTGGTCGCGGTAGTAGTGGAGTTGGCGGTAGTCCTCCGAGATGATCGCCCCCGCCAGGCCGTACTCGGTGTCGTTCTGAATCTCGACGGCCCGCTCGACGCCGCCGTCGTACTCGAGCAGGGCCACGTGGGGGCCGAAGACCTCCTCGCGGAGCGTCCGCAGGTCCGCGTCTGGGTCGACCTCGTAGACGAACGGGCCGACCCAGTGGCCGTTCGCGTAGCTGCCGCTACGCTCACCATCGGCGGCCGAAGCCGCCCCGCCTTCGTGACCGCTGGGGATCGCCCCGGGGTCGAGGTCCGCCCGGTCGACGAGGACATCGACGCCCGCTTCGCGGGCGAGCTCGTTGTAGCCGGTCACCTTCTCGACGGCGTCGGCGTCGACCAGCGGTCCCATGAAGGTGTCCGCCGCCAGTGGGTCGCCGACCGCGACCCCCTCGGCCACGTCGACGAACCGGGATTTGAATTCGTCGTAGACGTCGGCGTGGACGATCAGGCGCTCGCTGGAGACACACCGCTGGCCCGTGGTCTTGAACGAGGACAGCACCGCCGCGTGGACGGCGATGTCGAGATCGGCGTGTTCGGTCACGACGACGGCGTTCTTTCCACCCATCTCGCAGGCTGCGAGCTTTCCCGGTTCGCCGCCGACGGTGTCGGCGATGTCGTGACCCACCTCGGCGGACCCGGTGAAGAGGACGGTGTCCACGTCCGGCGAGTGGACGATTGCGCTCCCGGCGTCGCCGTAGCCCTGGACCATGTTGAACACGCCGTCGGGGACGCCGGCGTCCTCGAACATCTCGGCGACGACCTGCCCGCACCACGGGGTCTGCTCGGCGGGCTTCCAGACGACCGTGTTGCCCTCGACCAGCGCGACCGCCATGTGCCAGAAGGGGATGGCGACCGGGAAGTTCCACGGCGTGATACACCCCACCACGCCCCGGGGTTTTCGCCGCATGAACGAGTCCTTCCCGGCGATCTCGCTCGGCACCACGTCGCCGTGTGGGTGGCGGGCGTTGCCGGCCGCCCACTCGACCATGTGGGCGGCCTCGACCACGTCCGCGCGGCCCTCGCTGATCTCTTTCCCACACTCCTTGGTGACGATTTCACCGAGTTCGTCGGTGCGCTCGCGGAGTTCGTGGTAGATGTCCCAGAGGTACTCCGCGCGGTCGATGTAGGACAGTGCGCGCCACGCCTCGAACGCCTCGTCCGCGGCCGCGACCGCCCGCTCGACGTCCGCGTCCGTGCCACGCCGGAACGTCGCCAGTTCCGCGCCCGTCGCCGGGTTCTCGCTCACGAACGTCGCCGAGCCGTCGCCGTCGATCCACTCGCCACCGACGTAGTGGCCGTACTCTTGTTTGCTTGTCGTTGCCATGTCACACGGTAGCAGTTCAGAGGGCAAAAGTCCGTCCCCGACGGCGGAGGGTCGCGCGAAACCGGCGGACTACGGGGTGAACGGAGGAGGGGCGACGGTCACTCCCCGGAGCGGTGGCCGGGGTTCCACTCGCCGTCGAAGTCCTCGTGGAGGAAGGGCTTGGCGTCCTCGCCGGCGTAGGTCCCGACGAGGTTGCCGTCGCCCTCGATGTGCCACCTGTAGGTCGTCAACCCTTCGAGGCCGACGGGGCCGCGGGCGTGGGTCTTGCCCGTGCTGATGCCGACCTCGGCGCCGAGGCCGTAGCGGTAACCGTCGCTGAACCGCGTGGAGACGTTGTGGAACACGCTCGCGGAATCGAGACTCCGCATGAACGTGCTCGCGCGGTCCGCGTCCTCGGTCACGATGGACTCGGTGTGTTTCGAGCCGTGCGCCGTGACGTGGTCGATAGCGGCAGAGAGCGAGTCGACGACGCGGACGGCGACGATGAGGTCCCCGTACTCCGTCTCCCAGTCCGCGTCGGTCGCTTCCTCGGCGTCGATGAGTTCGCGGGTGCGCTCGTCGCCGCGCACCTCCACACCCGCATCCGCGTACCGCGCGGCGATGTCGGGCAGGAAGTCGGCGGCCACCGACTCGTGGACCAGCAGCGTCTCGACGGCGTTACAGACCGCCGGGTACTGCACCTTCGCGTCGTAGGCGATGTCCGTCGCCATCTCCAGGTCCGCCTCGCTGTCGACGTAGACGTGACAGATGCCCTCGGTGTGGCCCAGCACGGGGATGGAGGTGTTGTCCTCGATGTAGCCCACGAACTCCGAACTCCCGCGGGGCATCAGCAGATCGACCGCGTCGTCCATCCCGAGGAGGGTGTCGACCTCCTCGTGGGCCTCGATGAGGTGGGCCCAGCCCGCGGGCATATCCGCCGTCGCGTCGCGGATGATGTCGTACAGGACGCGGTTGGAGTGCAGCGCCTCGCTGCCGCCCTTGAGGATGACGGCGTTGCCCGACTTCATGCTCAGCGCGGCGATCTGGACCAGCGCGTCCGGCCGGGACTCGAAGACGGTCCCGATGACGCCGATGGGCACCGAGAGCTTGTACAGCTCCATGTCCTCGTCCAGTTTCCGCGCCGCGAGGGTCTTCCCGAGGGGGTCGTCCTGGCCCGCGACCGAGCGGACCATCTCGGTAATGCTCTCCAGTTTCGCTTCGTCGAGTTTCAGCCGGTCGACGAGGGCCTGCGTGTACTCGCCGGCCTCCAGCATCTCCTCGGCCTCCGCGACGTCTTTCGCGTTGGCCTCGAGGATCTCCTCGTGGGAGTCGTCGATGGCGTCCGCGATGTCGTGTAGCGCCGCACTCCGGCGGTCGTCGGACAGTTTCGCCAGCTCCAGTGCGGCGGTCTGTGCCTCCTCCACTTTGGTCTCTGTGTCTTGCTCAGTCATCGGTGGCTCCGTTCACGGGGACGAATATCGTCCCCACGGGCTTTTCGGCAACGATTCGTGCCAGCACGTCGGGCTCCGTCGACCCCGCGATGACGGCCGGGATGCCGTGTTCGCTCACGTCGCGTGCGCCCTCGACTTTCGTCTGGATGCCGCCGAACTCGGCGGCTGCGCTGTCGTCGACGATCTCTTGGACGTCGGCGTAGTTGCGGCCGACGGCCTCGATCCGCTCCGCGTCGGCGTCGTGTTTCGGGTTCCCGGTGTAGACGCCGTCGACGTCCGTCAGCGTCACCTGCAGGTCCGCGTCGACGCCGATTGACACCGACGCCGAGAGCATGTCGTTGTCCCCGATCTCGATCTCCTCGGTGGCGACGGCGTCGTTCTCGTTGACGATAGGGACGACGCCCCACGAGAGCAACGTCTCGACCGTGTTCCGGACGTTCGTGAACCGCTCGGGGTTCTCGAGGTCCTGCTGGGTGAGGAGAAGTTGTGCGACCTTCCGACCGTGGCGGTCGAAGCTCTCGGAGTAGCGGTGCATCAGGAGGCTCTGCCCGACCGTCGAGAGCGCCTGCGAGGCCTCGACCGTCTCGCCGTCGTCGGGAGCGATCCGGCCCCGCCCCGCGCCGATGGCGCCGGAGGAGACCAAAATTACCTCGCGGTCGGCCGCGAGCAGGTCCTCGATGTCGTCGACGAGCTTGTCGAGTTTCTCGTCGTCCAGATTCGAGTCCTCGTCCGTCAGGGAGTTGGTCCCGATCTTGACGACCACGCGCTCGGCCGCGGCGGCCAGCCGGCGGGTCTCCGCCACCTCGTCGGCGTCGACAGCCTCACTCATGGAACTCACTGGATAGCTCCTCGGCGCGCTCGTCGGCCGCCTCGATAGCGCCGGCGACCTGTTCCTGGACGTCGCTGTCCCACAGCAGTTCCATCCCCTCGATGGTGGTGCCACCCTCGGTGGCGACGGCGTCGATCAGGTCCCCGACGGACTGCTCCGACCGGAGGACCGTCTCGGCGGCCCCCTTGAACGTCTGAGCCGCGAGCGCCTCGGCCTGGTCCGGTTCGAACCCCCCCTCGACGCCCGCCTGCTTCATCGCCTGCAGGAGATAGAAGACGAAGGCCGGGCCGCTCCCGTTGACCGCCGTCGCGAGGTTCATCAGCGACTCCTCGACCTCGACGAACGTGCCGATCTCGTCCAGAAGCGTGCGTACGTCGTCGTCCGGCTCGTCGGCCCAAGCCACGGCCACCGCCGCGTCGCCGAACTCCGCCGCGAGGTTCGGCATGACCCGGACCACGCGGGCGTCGGTTCGGGCCGCCACGTAGTCCGTCGTGACGCCCGCCGCCAGCGTGACCAGTGTCTGGTCCGCGGAGAGGTCGAGGTCGTCGAGGACGACGCCGACCGTGTCCGGTTCGACCGCGACGATGACCACCTCGCTGTCGGCCGCCGCCGCGAGGTCCTCGCTCGTCTCCGCGACGAACTCCGCGACCGCCGCCCGCGCGTCCGGGTCCAGATCGATCGCCGTGATCCGGTGATCTCCGGACCCGGCGAGGCCCTTGACGAAGGCACTCCCCATGTTTCCACAACCGATGACGCTCGTGTCGACCATTGTGTCTGACCTAACGAGTGGACACGAACATACCGGCTACGGTTTCGGCGTGGCCCGTCCCCCCGCCACGGACCACCGGACGCACCCGCCCGCACCGTCGGTCCACGACCCAGACCGCAGCATTTCCTTCGACGGAAGCAGTGAGTCGGCCGTCCGCGCCCGAGCGCGCTCGATCCAGGCCGGCCGGCCGACTACCAGCAATTCTTTCCCACAGAATCGCGGCCGGCGGGGACAGTGTCGATTCCCCATATAACGGCATGCACCCCAAAGCACAGGTGTATGATATACCCCACCAATGATTTAATAGGGAGTATTTGCAGTGTGAGCCTGCATGAGAGCAGCAGTCTTTCACGGGGCTGGGGAACCACTCCAGATCGAGGACGTAGAGAAGCCGGCGGCCGACGAGGACCAGGTCGTCGTCGAGACCGAGGCGTGTGGCATCTGTCGTTCGGACTGGCACGCCTGGAAGGGGGACTGGTCGTGGATCGGCGTCATGCCGACCGACGGCCTCGTCTTCGGCCACGAGCCCGCCGGCACCGTCGTCGAGGTCGGCGACAACGTCGAGCGCGTCCGCGAGGGGGATCAGGTCACCGTTCCGTTCAACCTCTCCGACGGCACCTGCCAGCACTGCCGTAGCGGGCGCGGGAACATCTGCGAGCAGATGGTGCCGCTCGGCTTCCTGAAGATGGCCCCCGGCGCCTTCGCCGAACAGTTCCCCGTCCGCCAGGCCGACCACAACATCGTCAAACTGCCCGACAACGTCGATCCCGTCCACGTCGCCGGCCTGGGCTGTCGGTTCGCCACCGCCTTCCACGGCCTCGTCCACCGCGTCGACGTGACCCCCGGCGACTGGGTCGTCGTCCACGGCCTCGGCGGCGTCGGCCTCTCCTCGGTCCACATCGCCGACGCCCTCGGCGCCAACGTCATCGGCGTCGACATCATGGACGAGAAACTCGACAAGGCAGAAGAACTCGGCGCCGACGAGACCCTCAACGCCAACAACGTCAAGGACGTCCCCCAGGCCGTCAAGAAGTTCACCGAGTCCTCGCGGGGCTGTGACATCGCCGTCGACGCGCTGGGCGTCGCCGAGACCTGCCAGAACGCCATCAACTCCCTCGGGAAGGGCGGCCAGCACCTCCAGATCGGCCTCACCACCTCCGAGGAGGGCGGCGAGGTCTCACTGCCCGTCGACACCATGGTCATGGACGAGCGCGAGTTCTACGGCTCCTTCGGGATGCCCCCGAACGAGTACGACGAGATCTTCCGCATGATGGAACGCGGCAAGATCGACCCCGGGAAGATCGTCACCGAGACCGTCTCGCTCGACGAAGTCCCCGACATGATCGAGGGCATGGGCGACTACCAGACGGTGGGGATTCCGGTCTGTAACGAATTCTAGGCCCCCACTTTTTACTTCGTCGGGTGCGCCTGCGGCGCACCGCTCACACCAGAAATCGAAGATTTCTGGTTTGCTCACGAGACGCAGAGCGTCTCGTGAACCTCGTAAAAACGTGGGGAAAAACCGCCGAAACCTCACTTCGTTCGGTTTCGGTGAACCGCGCGCCTGCGGCGCGCGGATGCTCGTACCGCTCAGCCACCGCCACTACACCACCCACACACACCGGCCGTATAAAGAGCCGAGAGGGCGAGGGACAACGCGTTAGCCCCCGGACTGCGACGAATCGGGTGCAATGGGGATCACGCTACCGGAGAACGGACAGGAGTGGATCGACGAGTGGAAGGAGTTGCTCAACGAGAGCGAGCGGTACACCGAGGCCGGCGAGGGATGGGGGGTCGACTTCGACGGCTCCTTCCTCTTCGACATCCAGCCCGACGGCACCTACGACGGCGAACCGCTGCAGTTCTACATCGAACTCGAAGACGGCACCTGCCACGAGGCCACCGAAATCGACGACGAGGACGCCGTCGACTGGGGCTTCGCCTACCGCGGCCCCTACGAGAACTGGAAGGGCCTCATCCAGGGCGATATCGGCGCCATCGATGGCCTCATGTCCGGGAAATTCGAGCTGGACGGCGATATGCAGAAAGTGCTGCAGTACTCCGACGCTGCCACCGTCATGACCGAAAACGCCGCCGAGATCGACACCGAGTTCCAGTACTAGACCACCTTTTTGTTTCGAGGGGTGCGCGTGGCGCACCCCTCTCGCAAAAACGTGGGCGAAAAACCAGCTTCACGCTCGGGCTGGGACCTCCCTGCGGTCGGTCCCGCCGCTCGCGTGGAGTGAACCGCCTCGCGCCGTCGGCGCTCGGCGGATGCTCTGCCGCACCGCCGGCCACAATTTACACCGTGACGATTTCTTGGGGTTTATCCCTGCCTCGGTCGACGGGCCGGGTATGCTGAAGGCACTCGGTGCTGGCGGGATCGTCGGCTTCCTCCTGTTGACGAGCGGTATCGCCCTGCTCGCGTGGTACGACCTGGTCGTCGGCGGCGGCGTCGCGGCCGTCGTCGCCGGCCTCGGACTGATGCTCTACGGGCTCGTCTCCAGCCTGCTGCGGAGCATGGGGATGGGCATGGGCGACTTCTAGAAGTCCGCGGCCCGGTCGGAGGCGCGGTGTTCGCTGATGAGTTCGTCGACCATCTCCTGATTTTGCTCCAGTTCCCGCTCGCGGGCCCTGTCCTCCCAGTCCTCGATGACGCCCTCGATCTCACTCTCGCGGGCGACCGCCAGTTCGTCGACCACCTGAATGGTCACGTCGTCGGCCGGCCCCACCGGCACGTCGTGCTCGAAGAGCACGTCGTCGGCCACCTCCGTGAGCCGACCGCCGCTGCGGAGCACGGCCCGGGGCTCGGTCTCGGCGAGGCGTTCGGCCGTGCTCCGGCCGGCCCCGCTCCCGTCCTTGAGGTAGACGACGTCACCGGACGCCAGCCCGTACTGCTCGTCGGCCTCCTCGATCGCACCCTTCGTGAACTCCGTGACGACCTTCACCGGGACGAGGTCCTCCTGTTTCGCCGAGACGTCCGCGAAGTTCGAGTGGTCGAGCTTCCAGAGCGCCTTGAGCCGCTCCAGTTTGGACTCCAGTTCCTCCGCGCGCTCGACGGCCTCGTCGCGCTCGCGTTCGAGCCGTTCGTTCTCGCGTTCGAGCCGCGTGACCTCGCGGCGCTCGCGGGCCTCGCGCCGTTCCTCCCGCCGGGCATCGGAGAGTTCGTCCTCGTACTCCGCGATGCGGTCGTCCTTCTCGGCGATGGTGTCTTTGAGGTCCTCCGTGTGGGACTCCAGGCGGTCGACCCGCGCCCGGAGCCGCTTGATCGTCTTCTCCTCCTCGGTGAGTTCCCGCTCGGTGTGTTCGTGCTCGTCCTCATCTTCGTCCTCGTCGGGATCGAGGTCGGCGAGGACGGTCTCGACGGACTCCTCGCCGGCGACGACCCGCGAGAGCACGTCCCCGAGGTCGTGCTGTGGGGGCACCTTCTCGGCGACGCGGTCGAACTGGCCCTCGTGGGAATCGAACGCCTCCAGCGCGGCTGCGACGGCGTCGCGCTCGTGGTCGTTGTCGTAACTCACCTCCCGCGTCCGGTGTTTCTTCTCGTCGACGGGCAGGTCCGACTCGGGAACCCAGCCGGCGGCCTCGAAGCTTCGGCGTATCTTCTCGACGGTCGCGGGCATCGGCGTCACGTCGGCGGCGACGATGATGGGGCGCCCCCGCTCGATGATCCACTCGATGACGGCGGCCACGTCGTCGGTCCGCGTGCTGTAGACGTCGAGTACGGAGCCGTCGACGCCGACGACGGCCGCGGCGGTGGTCGTTCCGGGGTCGATACCGACGATGACGTGGTCGCGACGCTTGGCGAGCGGGCGGAACTCGATACCGTCGCGTTGCTCGCGCTCGATTTCGACCCGCACGTCGCCCGAGCGGTGGCTGGAAACGGGGATGTCAGCGGGCCGGCCCTCGACCTCGAAGATCGCGTTCGTGAATCCGCCGTACTTCTCCGTGACATCGCGTTCGTAGTCGAGGCCGGCCTCGTCGAGTTCGGACTCGACCTCGCGGGCGCGCTTTTTTACCGCGCCGTGGATGCGCCGGGTGTAGCGATCCTCCGACCAGCCGCCCTTGCCCGTCGAGCGGCCGCGTGCGACCTTCACCTCCGTGGTGTCGGTAAAGGCCGTGACCTCCTGACCGACGTTCATCGCGGCGAGACGTGCGGCGGCTTCGGCCTCCTGCATCGGGTCCTTGCCGTAGGGCACGCCGTGTCTGGAGGCGACCCGCGAGAGCGGTTCCGGGCGCTCCGCCCCCGTGACCTGGACGAGTTTCGTCTCGTCGGGGAGCTCCCGGAGGAAGTGGATGAGCCCGTCCTTGTCGGCCGCGAGTTCGTAGCGGTTGTCCGTGGCGACGATGGCCGGTTCCTCGCGGTCGATGAGGCGGCGGAGTTTCCGGCGGGAGACGACGTCGCGGTCGAGTGACTCGCCGTCGAAGGCAACAACCGCGTACGACGGCGCGTCCCCCCTCACGTCCCCGCTCTGTACGTCGACCCCGAAGACGACTGCGTCGAGGGCACTCGTGCGGGCGCTCACGGTCACGGGTACGGCCCTGACGGGCATAAATTCCGTGGGGGGTCACCGCACGGCCACGGCACGGTCGCGGGCGGCGACCGACGGACCCGTTCGCCATGTGGTTTTTTCAACTAGCTGTTCGTTCCGTCCAACACTACTGGGTGTTACCAAAAGTCATGGGCGGAACTGACACGGCGACAGTGGAGCCGGAGACCGCGTATCGTCGCTCGTACGTCGCGGCCTGGGGTGTCGGCTCGGCCGCGTTCGTCGGTCTCATCGCGGCGGGGTTGCCGCTCGTCGGGTCCGTCGCCTTCGGCGCGGCGGTCGTCGTCGGGGTCGGCGCCCACCAGGTCTTCGAGGGGGAACTGTTCGACGACGCCACCAGTGACCTCCGGGCCGCCAGCACCAACACCATCGCCGTGCTGGGCATCACCGCCGCGGTCGTCTTCCCGACGCTGACGATCCTCTACTCGCTCGGCCTCTACGAGTGGCCCGCCTGGCTCACCCGGATGGCCTGGTTCGTCGGCGCCCTGTTCGTCGTCTGGATCACCATGTTGCTCGTCGCCCGGCGTTGACTCACAGCGCGTCGGCGAGGTCGACCGCCAGCGCGTCCAGTTCCTCGCGGTCCGCCGGCCCCTCGCCGACCGGCAGGACCACGCCGTCGCCCTCGTAGCGCGGAATCACGTGCAGGTGAACGTGAAACACCTCCTGGCCCGCGGCCTCGCCGTCGGCGAGAAAGAGGTCGATACCGTCCGGGTCCAGGTCCGAGTCGCGCATGGCCCCCGCGACGGCCATCGCCTCCTCGAACATCCGCCCGCCGATCTCGGGGTCGAGTGGCGTGAGGCCCGCGGCGTGTTCTTTGGGGATTACCAGCGCGTGTCCCTCAGTGATGGGGTTCAAGTCCATGAACGCGAGCAGGTCGTCGGTCTCGTCGACGACGCTGGCCGGCGCGTCGCCGTCGACGATGGCACAGAACAGACAATCCTCGGCCATGGCTGGGAATCGACCGGCCAGGACAAAAACGGTCCGGCGCTCCACGGAAGGTTTATTCCCGTGGCCGAACCGGGTTCGCTGATGCCTGGTCGCCGCCCACTGCTCGTGGTTGTCCCCCTCCTCTGTGCGACGCTCGTCGCTCCCGCCGCGACGGCACAGCCACCCGCGAGCGACGCCCGGGACACGCAGACCGAGTGTGAACTCCCCGACGCGCCGACGGATACCGACCGCTCCGAACTCCTCGTCGCTCCGGCCGGCACCCAGGACGAACTGACGAGTCCGACCGCGATCCGCCGTGCCGTACGGACCGGGCGGCTCACCGCTCCGCGGCGATCCGGGACTATCAGGGTCGACGATGCTCCCCGCGCCAGCGTCGCGCTGGGGGACACCGTCGTCTACCAGATCGTCTCGAATGAATCGGGCGCGCTCCTCGACCGACTCGCGGCCGCGAACGGGTCCACGCCCACGACGCGGTTCGCGTCGCTCGTCAGCGCAGACGGGGTCGGTTTCGAGTACGTGGGTCCGGGCGGCAACCCGCCGGCGCTGAACCTCTCCGCGAGCATCGCCGCCGAGAGGTTCGGAGTCGTGCCGGACCGGGAGTCCGGAGTGCTGTACATGGTCGTCGAGAGCGGTGCCCTCCTGTTCGAGCAGGATCGAGAATCGAGCCAGACCGAGGGGCTGGGCCGTCGCGGACTTCGCCTGTCGATCACCTCCGAAAACGGATCGGCCGACGGGCCAGCACTGCTAACGACCGAGTACGAGGTCGTGCCTCGCGAGGTGCGGTTTTTCGGCGGCGAAGACGACCAGTTCGAGCGTGCAACCGCGCCAGCACAGTCGGTCTGTGGCGCCACTACCGTCGCTCCGGGCAGCGAGATCACGGTCGGTTACCGGTCGCTCGACGGCGGGCCGCTCCGGACCGTCGGCACAGCGACCGTACGCGATTCGTATTCTTTCACTGGAACTTTGAACCTGTCCGGAACGGCACCCGGTGCGTACATCCTCGGTGGACGGAACCTCTCGACAGCGGACCCACGGACACTGCTCGTCGTCGGGAACGTGAGCGTCGCGGCGCTCGACGTGGCGGACGTCCGGGAGCTCGCGCGGGTCGAACGGATCACGTACGAGTTGACGTCGACCGACGGGGGGTTCGTTGTCTTCCGGAACGAGACCGGCGCGGTGGTGGGGACGTCGATCCTGTGGACGCCGGGCCGGGTGTCGTCTGGCCTCCTGCTCGACAGGCCAGTCCGTCGGAACGGGACGCTCACGGCGACGGTCTACCGGGACGTGAACGGCAACGAGACGTACGACGCGGCCGACGAACCGTACCGCGTCGGTGGCCGGCCGGTCACGGCGACCGCCAACCTGACCGTCATCGACCCCGATCCGGCTCCGGACCGATCAACGACGCAAACGACTGCGCGGTCGACCCCCACAGTGGCACCGGGGACGACCGTTTCGGTCACGACCGGCGCTGGCTTCAGCTCCCTGGCGGCCCTTGGAGCGGTCCTCGCGGTGGTCGCGTTCGCTCTGCGGGATTGAATCGAAGACGCTACCCTTCGGCGTCGGGGAAGGGAACGTCCAGTTCGTCGCCGTCGTCGGGCACGAACGCCTCGCCGCCGAAGACCGCGCGGGCCTCCTCTGCGAGCCGGTCGGCCTGCCCGGCGTACCGCGTCGAGATGTGGGTGAGCGCCAGCCGTTTCGCGCCGGCGCGGTTCGCGATTTCGGCCGCCTGTCTCGCCGTGCTGTGGCCGGTCTGTCCGGCCCGCTCGGCCCGGTCCTCCGCGAAGGTCGCGTCGTGAACGAGGAGGTCGGCGTCCGTGGCCGCCTCGACCGTGCTGTCGACGGGGCGGGTGTCGCCGGTGTAGACGACCGTCCGGCCGGGGCGGGGCGGGCCGACGACCTGGTCCGGCTGGATGACGCGCCCGTCGTCGAGTTCCACCGGTTCGCCCCCGTGGAGTTTGCCGTACGCCGGCCCCGGCGGAATGCCGAGTTCCTCCTCGGCCTTCTGCCGGTCGAACCGGCCCTTGCGGTCGTCCTCGACGAGGGCGTAGCCGACGGCGGTGGTACGGTGGTCGACCTCGAAGGCCCGAATCGCGAAGTCCTCGCGGTCGAGCGCGGTGTCGCCGGGCGCGACTTCGTTGATGCGAACCGGGTAGGAGGGGCTCGCGCCAGCGGCCGTGACCAGGTCCCTGATTTCCCCGCGGGTGCCGGCGGGGACGTGGATCGCGAGGGGGTCCTCGCGGTCGTTGAAGTCCCACGTCTGGACCAGACCGGGGATCCCGAGGACGTGGTCGCCGTGGATGTGAGTGACGAACAGGTGGGAGACGTTGAACCCGGTCGAGAAGCGCATCATCTGGCGCTGGGTCCCTTCACCGGCGTCGAAGAGGAAGCGTTCGCCTTCCCGGCGGACCAGCAGCGAACTCGGGTTCCGCGCCGTCGTCGGCACGGCCCCACTGGTTCCGAGAAAGGTGACGTGCATACCGGAAGCGAGGGCCGGCGACGCCTAAACCCGCTTCGGTCCGGGACGGGTGGCGGCCGCGCGGTCGCCGAACACGGCGACGGTTCGGCCAGTCGGCTTATCAGTGCGTGGCTCTCCGCCGTTAGTGTATGCGACGAACGCTTGCAGTCGTTCTCTGCGTGGTACTCATCGCACTGGCGGGGTGCAGTGGTGACGGGCCGGGAGCGAGCGACGACGCCATCGACCGCAGCGGGACCGCGACGATCAACTTCTGGGTGAGCGACCAGCCCGGCGCCCTCGAGGACTTCGAGACGCTGAACGTCACGGTCACCCGCGTCGACTTCAAGCCGGCGAACGGAACCAACGCGTCGGCCAACGAATCGGAAAGCGAGAGCGACTGGGTCGAACGAGACATCAACGAGACGACGGTCGACCTGACGCGACTGGCGGGCGACAACGCCTCGCTCCTCGACAGCGTCGCGGTCCCCAACGGCACGTACACGAAGACGGTCATGTACGTCAGCGAGGTCGAGGGGACGACGACCGACGGGGCTCAGCCGGACGTGAAACTGCCGAGCGAGCGCCTCCAGTTGAACACCGAGTTCACGGCCGCCGCGAACGAGTCCGTCGACTTCGTGTTCGACATCCAGGTGACCAGGGCCGGCAACAGCGGCCAGTACATCATCCGACCGGTCATCAGCGAGTCCGGGACCGACCAGCCGATCCGTGACGTCGACGCCGAGGACGACGGGGACGACGATGGCGGCCCGCCGGACGACCGCGGGAACGGGAACGGCGGGAACTGACCGGGGGAGACGGTCCCGCCCCACGGGTGAGCGTGCGTCCGGGGTGAGACCGCGACCGACCGATTCTTACAGGGCCGACGCGTAGCCGCGCTCGATGGAGACGCCGCTGTGGACCGACGCACACGCGCCGGACATCGACGACCTCCCACAGGAGGGGGTCCGCGAGTCGCTGTGGGGCGCCGTCGACGAACCGCTGAATCTCGTCGTCCACGGCCCAAAGGGCAGCGGGAAGACGGCGGCCGTCCGGGCGCTGGCCGAGGAGACCCACACCGACCCCGACAACGACTTCATCGAGATCAACGTCGACGACTTCTTCGGGCTGACGAAAAAGGAACTCGGCGAGGACCCGCGCTTCGCGTCGTTCATCACGCCCAAGCGCCGCCGGGAGTCCTCGAAGGCCGACCTCATCAACCACGTCCTCAAGGAGTCGGCCAGTTACTCGCCGGTGTCGGGCGAGTACAAGACGATCCTGCTCGACAACGCCGAGTCGATGCGCGAGGACTTCCAGCAGGCGCTGCGTCGCGTGATGGAGCAGTACTACGAGGCGACGCAGTTCGTCATCGCCACGCGCCAGCCCTCCGCGCTCATCCCGCCGATCCGCTCGCGGTGTTTCCCGATTCCCGTCCGGGCACCCACCCACGACGAGATTGTGGGCGTCCTCGGGGACATCGTCGAGGCCGAAGGCGTCGAGTCCGACAGCGAGGGAATCGAGTACGTCGCCGGCTACGCCGACGGCGATCTTCGGAAGGCCATCCTCGGCGCACAGACGACCGCCGAGGGGGAAGGCGAGATCACGATGGATGCGGCCTACGAGGCGCTCGGCGAGGTCGGCACCGACGACCGCGTCGAGGCGATGCTCGACGACGCCGAGGCCGGCGCGTTCACGGACGCCCGCTCGACGCTCGACGACCTGCTCGTCGACGAGGGGTTCAGCGGCGAGGAAGTGCTGGAGGACGTCCTCCGCGTCGCCCGCTCGCGGTACGACAGCGACCGGCTGGCGGAGGTCCACCGAGTCGCGGGTGAAATCGATATGGACCTGCAGTCGGGGACGAACGACCGACTGCACATCGCGCACCTCCTCGCCACCCTCGGCGAGGGGTCGTGACGCGGTCGGCGTGAGCGAACGACCGATTGCACATCGCGCACCTCCTCGCCGCTCTCGATCAGGGTCGCTCCGCGTCGTCGCCCCACCCTGGTTGGCCGTCGAGGATCCTCTTGAGGCCGGTGAGCGGTTCGCCGACCTGGACGCCCTCGTCGGTGATTTCGAACTCGTGCATCGTCCGCTCGAAGTCGCTGACACGCTTTTTCAGGACACCGACGACCTTCCGGAGTTCGCCGTCCACCTCCGCGTACCGCATGAAGACGATGTTGTCGGCGAGGTAGCTGATGCCGGTCGCCGTCGGGCCGACACTGCCGAGCATCTCGTCGACCTCGTCGACGAGGAGGACCGTCACGCCGACGTTGGTCAGGTACCGACACAGCGCGTGGAGCTTCCGGGCGGGGTCCTGCTCGTCCCCCTGGATCGCGAGTCGATAGCCGGCGATGCCGTCGATCATCACGACCTGGGCCCCCCGGCGCTCGACCTCTTCGCGGACCATCGCCGCGAACTCCTCGGGTGAGCGGGCGAGCGACTCGATCTGTTCGACCGTGAGGTGGTCCCCGTCGGCGAGGTCGCTGACGGGGAGGCCGATGGAGTCGGCGCGGTGGGTGTAGGTGGCCCGCGACTCCTCGAAGAGGTAGACGGCCGCCCGTTCCTCGCGGCGAGCGGCCTCGGTAACGAACAGCGATCCAGTCGTCGTCTTGCCGACGCCGGTCGGGCCGCTGACGACGGTCACGGTCCCGCGCTCGATCCCGCCATCGAGGAGGGCGTCGAAGCCGAGCGTCCCCGACGGGATCGGCTCCGTGTCGAACACCTCGGAGTGTTCGTCCGGGACGAGCCGCGGGAACACCGAGACGCCGTCGTCGGTGATCCGCATGGCGTGCGTGCCGCCCTGCCGGTCCGAACCGCGGAACTTCGGCACCGAGAGCGAGCGGCGGTCGCCCTCGCGTTCGAGCGTCACGATACCGTCACTCGGGTACTGGATGTCGGCGTCGGGACTCGACGGCGTGTCCTGTGCGGTGTACAGCACCGTCGCACCCCGCTCACCGAGGTACCGCACGAACGCGAGCACCTGCTTGTGGAACGGGTGGTCGTCGGGTACGATGTGCCGGAGCCGCGTCAGCGGGTCGACGAACACCCGGTCGGGGTCGACCTCGTCGATGCGGTCGACGATGGTCTCGGTCAGCGACGCCCCCTCCACGTCGCTCGGGGCGAAGATATCGTCGGACTGCTCGTCGACGAAAAACGACGAGTCGGGGCTCAGGTCCAGCCAGTGGAGGCCCCCGAGGTCGAGGCCCAGCTGCGCGGCGTTTCGCTCGGCGTCGGCACGGGACTCTTCGAGCGTGATGCACAGCCCCGACTCGTCGTCGAGCCCGGCCGTCAGGAAGTGATACCCGAGCACCGTCTTTCCGGACCCGGGCGCGCCACGAACGAGGTAGTTCCGGCCGCGAACCAACCCACCACACAGCACGTCGTCGAGGCCGTCGATCCCAGTCGACACGCGCTCCAGGGTGGTCTCGGACATACGGTCGGGAAGACGCCATCGGTTGTTATACGTTGTCGCCCAGGATTCAGGACTGATAGCGGTCGGACCGAAAGCGGTCACGCCTCCCGCGCCAGCACGAGCAGGTGGCGGGTCAGCGACCGGTGGACGCGGCGCTCGAACCGGTCCGTCACTCGCCAGCCGGCCGCTCGCGCGGCGTCACCCCACGGACGGTCCGCGACGACGACCGCCCGCGGCGCGACCCGGCGGGCATCCGCGAGGGCGCCGGCGACCAGCTCGGAGAGGGGCTGGTTCGCGATCTTGGACTGCCGGCCGTAGGGGGCGTCGAAGACCACGCCGTCGACGGCGTCGTCGGGGAGCGGGAGGGCCGTGGCGTCGCCAACCATCGTGTGGGCGCGGCCCGGTGCCGGCAGGGGGTCGGCTGTCGGGGCAGTGTCGCCCTCGGGCGCGAGATAGCGGTCGAGGTTCGTCGCTGCGCCGGCTGCCATCTTCCGCTGGGCGTCGATGCCGAGGACGTCCGCGCCGACGAGGCCGGCCTCGACGAGGACGCCGCCGGTCCCACACATCGGGTCGAGGATCGTCCGCCCGGGTCGGGCACCGGCGACGTTCGCGAGCGCGCGGGCCAGGAGCGGGTCCATGCTCCCGGGCTGGAAGAAGGGGCGGTCGGTCGGTTTGCGCGTCCCGAAGTCACGGACGCTCTCGGCGGCGAGCCAGCCGAGCGCGCAGACGCCCTCGGCGTCGGTGTCGGCCGCGCCCGAGAAGACCGCCCGGAGGACGTGATCGGGGTCGTCGAGGTCGACGGCGAACCCGCGGTCGACGAGTACTTGACCGAGTTCGCGCTCGACGGCCTGCGTATCGACGCCGGTCAGCCCCCGCACGTCCCGGGCGCGGACGGCGACGGTCCCCGAGCGGTCGAGACTCGCGGCGTCGAGGAGCGCGCGGGCGCTCGGTCGGTCGGGTTCCGTCGTCCCGAGGAGGGCGCTCGCGCGGTGCGTGAGCGCGAGACCGGCCGCGCGGTCGGTGGGCGCGCGCGCCGTGGCGAGGCCGGGGGCGAGCGCCTCGACGGCGCGCGCCGCGCTTTCCGCCTCCCGCCTGGCGAGGGCGTCGTCCTCGCCGGCCAGTTCCAGCAGGTACACGACCGTTGCTGACCGCGCGCGACGTTTAACCCTCCCGGTCACCGCCGCTTCCAGCCCCCACTTAACGACAACCGTTGCCGGTTTCGAAACCACTCGCCGCCCTGACTTATCACGGACAGGTACCAACCTTTATAAGCCTTAAATACGAGTTTTAAGTCGAGACATGGTTGACCCCAAGGAAACAATCAATATCGAGAACGTCGTCGCGTCGACGGGTATCGGCCAGGAGCTGGACCTCCAGAGCGTAGCGATGGACCTCGAAGGGGCGGACTACGACCCCGAGCAGTTCCCCGGGCTGGTCTACCGCACGCAGGAACCGAAATCCGCGGCGCTCATCTTCCGGTCGGGCAAGATCGTCTGTACCGGCGCCAAGAGCACCGACGACGTCCACGAGAGCCTCCGGATCGTCTTCGACAAGCTCCGTGATCTGAATATTCAGGTCGACGACGACCCCGAGATCGTCGTCCAGAACATCGTCACCTCCGCGGACCTGGGCCGCAATCTCAACCTCAACGCCATCGCCATCGGCCTCGGGCTGGAGAACATCGAGTACGAGCCCGAGCAGTTCCCCGGGCTGGTCTACCGGCTCGACGAGCCGGACGTGGTCGCGCTGCTCTTTGGCTCCGGGAAGCTCGTCATCACCGGCGGGAAACAGCCCGAGGACGCCGAGGAGGCCGTCGACAAGATCGTCTCCCGGCTCGAAGAGCTGGGCCTCCTCGAAGGCTGACGACGCGACGACCGCCGAACGCAGGGTACAAACGAAGCGGGACCGAAGGACGGCTATGTTCCCGTTGCAGGCCGACCCGACCGGGGGCGGACCGCTGGCACTCGTCGTCACCTTCCTGCTCGTCGCGCTTTTTTACGCGTTCACGCTCCACCTGGCAGCGACCTTCTTCATCGGCGACGTGCCGAGCCAGCGAGCCGCGTACGTCGCGCCGGCGCCCGCGCTGGTCTCACTCCTGCTCCAGCGGTGGGGGACCACCGCCGGCATCGTCTCGCCGAGCATCGGCGCGGGTATAGCCATCCTCGCGACGCTGATCGCCGACGCCTTCGCCATCAGTTTCGTCTACCGGCTCCGGTGGTCCTCGACGGTCCCGCTGACCCTCCTGCACTTCGGCTTCGCGGCCGTCCTCGGGTTCGCCCTGAACAACATCTTCGGGTTCTTCTGAGGGGAAACCGGTGCGGCGACGGCCACTGGCATCCGCCGAGGCCCGCAGGGCGGAGGCGGTTCTCTCGGCGCGACCGGCGGTCGCGCCGAGCAGTCCTAAATTTTTGCGAGTAGTGCGGGACCGGGGGTCCCGCGTACCGTGCGAACGGGCGCGGAGCGCCCGTGAGCAGAGGGGGTTCGCCGTAGGCGGTCCCTCGAAGGAAAATTTACTCGACCATCCGCTCGATCTCGGTCACCAGAATATCGCTCGCGCCCTCGGCTTTCAGGTCGGTGATCGTCTCGAACACCTGGTCTTCGTCGACGACCACGTGGACGGCCACCATATCCGACCCCGCGATGTCCATGACCGTCGGTCCCCCGAGTCCGGGAATGACGTCCTCGACCGCGTCGAGGTCGTCCTCGGGCACGTTCATCATGAGGTAGCGCTTGCCTTCGGCGGATTTGACGGATTCCAGTGCCATCCGCACCTGCTCTACTTTCTCGTCGTCGACCACGTCCGGGCGGGCGAACAGGCGGACGGAGCTTTCGAGCACGTCGGCGACGACGCCCAGGCGGTTCATCCGGAGGGTCGTCCCGGTCGAGGTGATGTCGACGATGGCGTCGGCGATGTCGACGTGGGGCGTGAGTTCGGTCGCGCCCGAGACCTCCGTGATGGTCACGTCGACGCCCTGCTCGTCGAAGAACTCGCGGGTGATCGTCGGGAACTCGGTGGCGACGGTGCCCCCTTCGAGGTCCTCGACACCCTGGACGTCGCCGTCCTCGGGCGCGGCGAGGACGAGCTTGCACTGCCCGAACCCGAGGTCGAGCAGTTCGACGAGGTCGCCGCTGGCGTGTTCCTCGACCTGATCGAGGCCGGTGATGCCGATGTCGGCGGCGCCGTCGGCGACGTACTCGGGGATGTCCGCGGCGCGGGCGTAGAGGACGGTCACGTCGGGGTCGACGGTGTCGGCGTACAGTTTCCGGTCGGCCCCGTCGACGACGTGCAGGCCGGCCCGGTCCAGCAGTTCGACCGACGGATCGTGCAGGCGCCCCTTGTTGGGCACGGCGATGCGCATACGGACTACTGGACGGCCCCCGGGCAACTGTCTTTCCCCTCCGGCCGGTTCCGCGAGCGAGTCCGGGTCGGCCGACCGACGGCGCTGCGACCCGGTGGATTGAGTACCCGGGCGGGCCAACCCGCGGCCATGACGACGCTCCGAATCGCGGGCGGGCAGGTACTCCGGCCGGACGGGGACGTCGAGCGCGGGGATGTCCTCGTCGACCGGGACGCCGGCGACGTTCTCGCGGTCGAAGCACCGAACGAGACCGTCGACGCCGCCGACGAGACCCTCGACGCGACGGACGGGCTGGTGGTCCCCGGTCTCGTGAACGCCCACACGCACGTCGCGATGACGCTGTTGCGCGGCCACGCCGACGACAAGCCGCTGGACGCCTGGCTCCAGGAGGACATCTGGCCCGTCGAGGGGGAGCTCACCGCCGAGGACGTGCGGGCCGGCGCCCGCCTCGGGATTCTGGAGATGATCCGCTCGGGCACCACCTGTTTCGGGGATATGTACTTCTTCATGCCCGAGGTGGTCGCCGCCGTCGACGAGGCCGGCGTCCGTGCGCGCCTCGGCTACGGTGCGATTACGGTCGGCAACGACGACGAGGCGGCCCGCGAGGAGATGCGAACGGGGCTCGAGTTCGCGCGGGAGTACGACGGCGCCGCCGACGGTCGCGTCTCGACGGCGTTCATGCCCCACAGCCTCACCACCGTCGGCGAGGAGTACCTCCGGGAATACGTCCCGACGGCCCGCGAGGAGGGGATTCCCGTCCACTTCCACGCCAACGAGACCGAAGAGGAGGTCGACCCCATCGTCGAGAACCACGGCGATCGGCCCCTCGAATACGCCGACGACGTGGGGATGCTCGCGGAGACGAGTTTCCTCGCCCACGGCGTTCACACGGACGCGACCGAACACGACCTGCTCGCCGAGCGCGGGACGGCGGTCGTCCACTGCCCGGCCTCGAACATGAAACTCGCGAGCGGGATGGCGCCGGTCCAGGCCATGCTCGACCGGGGAGTGACGGTGGGGCTGGGCACGGACGGCGCGGCCTCGAACAACGACCTCTCGATGTTCGACGAGATGCGCGACGCTGCCATGCTCGGTAAATTGGCCGCCGACGACGCCGCCGCCGTCGACGCCCCGACCGTCGTCGAGATGGCGACACAGGGCAGTGCCGCCGCCCTCGGCGTCGACGCCGGCCGGATCGAGTCCGGCGCGACGGCCGACCTCGCCGTCCTCGACCTCGATGCCCCCCACCTCACGCCGCGTCACGACCTGGTCAGCCACCTCGTCTACGCCGCGAGCGCCAGCGACGTGCGCCACACCGTCTGTGACGGACAGGTCCTCATGCGCGACCGCGAGGTCCTGACCCTCGACGCCGACACGGTCGTCGCCGAGGCCCGTGAGCACGCGACGGCACTCCTCGACCGCGCCGCGGAGTAGTATCGCGACCGAGAACGAGCGCCGCCAGAACCTATCACTGGTTCTATCATCCGAGGATTCCCGATTCGATATTAAACCCCGAGAGGTCTTTTTGAACGTTCTTCTCGATTATGAAGCCGTTTTGGACGGAATGAACGAAGTGAACGGGAGTCGGGGTTTAATCGGGAGTCTCGTGTTGTCGCAGGTGATGACACGGACGAAACTACTCGCAATCGCACTGGCGTCGATCCTGGCTATCGGGGTCGTCGGCCCGGCGGCGGCCGCGACCGGTCCGTCGGTCGCGGCCGATTCGTCGGCCGACTCGTCCCCGGTCTCGTTCGCGTTGCAGGACAACGAGACGGACACGAACGAGACGGATGACGACCTGAACGAGACCGACGACGACCTGAACGAGACCGACGACGACCTGAACGAGACCGACGATGACGGCAACGAGACGGAGAACGAAACCGACGACGGGAACGTCTCGTCGCCGTTCGGCCAGCAGTTACAGGCGTACATGACCACGCTCGACAACAGCTCGTCGAACGAGTCGGCGAACGAGACCGACGAGCCGCGTGGCATCCTGATCGCGACGTGGGTCGTCGCGAACAACCCCGGGAACGCACCGGACCACGCGGGACCGCCGGCACACGCCGGCCCCGGCGGTGACGACGGCAACGAGACCGAAAACGAGACCGAGCGCGGCCCACCGGGTGACCGGGAACGCGGCCCGCCCGGTGACGACGGGCAGGGACCTCCGGACTGGGCCGGCCCCGAACCCGGTGAGGACACCGACAGCGAGGAAAGCGAGAGCGAATCCGATACCGAGGATTCGGATGACGGCGAGGACGACGACGAGAACGACGCCGGTAATGGCAACGGCAACGGCGGCGGCCCGCCGGCCAACCCCGGTGGCGGCCCGCCCGGTCGATAACCGACGTAGTCACTCGTTTTCGGCTTCGTAGACGCGGACGTTCCGGAACGTCGAGTCGGAGCTACTGCAGTCGACGCCGTCGACGTTGCCGTCACAGTCCATGACGAAGACCATGTACTGGATGTCGGCGTCGAGGTCGACGTTGTTTTCCGCGAACTTCTCGCCGATGGGGACCTCGTAGGTCACGGTCCCGTCACCGGCGCTGTAAGCGGTTCCGTCGGGTTTGTCGACCGGGACGCCCCAGTTCTGCCCGCCGAAGGGTTTGATGATACGCGCGGAAGTCTGACTGTCGTCGTTCTCCAGGCCGATGCCGTGGATTTCGCCCTCCGCACCGCTCTCGAACTCGAAGGAGATGACGGTATCGCGAGTGACGTTGTACTCGAAGGGGATTCGCTGCCAGCGGTTGCCGGTGAGCGTGATGCCGTCGTCGGTGGTCGTCACGGTGCCCGAGCCGTCCTGGCCGCTCTCGAACGCCGCGAGCGACGCGTCGTCGAAGTCGACGAACCGGGCGGCCAGCCCGTCGGTGATCCGAAACGCGCGGTCGTAGAGGACCGCGCCGTTCGGTTCGTGGACCACGCGGACGCGGAGGTCGCCGTCGGCGACGCCGTGCCGGAGGCGGAACCGCTCGCCGGCGGTGAAGCGGTCGTCGCCGTCGCTCGTGACGGTTCGGAGCGACGAGAGCGGGACGCGGTCCGAGCTGTCGGGCCGCTTGAGGACGACAGCGATATCGTCGACGCGGAGCGCGTCGCCGCTTTCGTGCGTGATGGTCAGGTTCGACGCCGTCACGTCGGCGTCGACGGCGACCGTCGTCGGGTCGCTGGTCGCGTCGTCGGCGAACCCGAGCGCGAACACGGCGACGATACCGATCAGGACGATACCGACACCGACCAGCAGGAGCGAGCCGACGACCTCCGACTGGGCGCGATTCCGGTGGGACACGTCGAACACGGGCGTGTCTACTCACAGCTGATAATAATCCGTTTCGTTGGTTTCGACGGCCGAATCGGGCGCTGACGGTTCGGCAGGGTTTTGGGTCGCCTGCCCCTCCGTTCGGTCATGACCGACACGATCACGGCGCGACTCTCGGACCCGGCGACAGCCCGGGAGTCGGGCCACCAGAAGATGGACTGGGCGCGGGAACACATGCCGATCCTCGCGGCCCTCCGCGAGGAGTACCAGGCCGACCAGCCGTTCGCCGGCGAGCGCATCGGGATGGCGATGCACGTCGAAGCCAAGACCGCGGTGCTTGCCGAACTGCTCGCCGAGGGCGGCGCCGAGGTCGCCATCACCGGCTGTAACCCCCTCTCGACGCACGACGACGTGTCTGCGGCGCTGGACGCCCACGAGAACGTCGTCTCCTACGCCGAACGCGGCGTCGACGACGAGGCGTACTACGCCGCCATCGAGGCCGTCATCGGCCACGAGCCGACGATCACCGTCGACGACGGGATGGACCTCGTCGCCGCCATCCACGAGGACTACCCCGAACTCATCGACACCATCGTCGGCGGCTGCGAGGAGACGACCACCGGCGTCCACCGTCTGCGCGCGATGGCCGAAGACGGCGCACTGGAGTACCCCGTCTTCGCGGTCAACGACACGCCGATGAAGCGACTGTTCGACAACGTCCACGGCACCGGCGAGTCCGTGCTCGCGTCCATCGCCATGACCACGAACCTCTCCTACGCCGGCAAGACCGTCGTCGTCGGCGGCTATGGCGACTGCGGGAAGGGGCTCGCGAAGAAGGCCGCCGGGCAGAACGCCCGCGTGATCGTCACCGAGGTCGAACCCCGTCGCGCCCTTGAGGCCCACATGGAGGGCTACGAGGTCATGCCCATGCAGGAGGCCGCGAAGGAGGGCGACGTGTTCGTCACGACCACCGGCAACCGCGACGTCATCACCCGCGAGGACTTCGAAGTAATGAAAGACGGGGTGTTGCTCGCCAACGCCGGCCACTTCGACGTGGAGGTCGACCTCGACGCGCTCGCGGACCTGGCCGTCGACACCTTCGAGGCCCGCGACGGCGTCCGGGCCTACGAGATGGCCGACGGCCGCGAACTGAACGTCCTGGCGGAGGGGCGCCTCGTCAACCTCGCGACCCCCATCGCGCTCGGCCACCCCGTCGAGGTGATGGACCAGTCCTTCGGCGTACAGGCCGTCTGTGTCCGCGAACTCGTCGAATCCGGCGACGAGTACGGGCCCGGCGTCCACGACGTGCCCGACGAACTCGACCGCGAGGTCGCCGAAATCAAACTCGACGCCGAGGGCGTCGCCTACGACGACCTCACCGACGACCAGGCCGAGTACATGGGCACCTGGCAGCACGGCACGTGAGATGAGCGACGACGGACGGGACGAGGCCACGAACCGGCGGGAGACCGCGAACCGCTGGGACGCGGCCGACTACGACGCGGACCACGGCTTCGTCCACGAGTACGGCCGGTCGCTCGTCGACCGGCTCGACCCGAAACCGGGGGAGCGGGTGCTGGACCTGGGCTGTGGGACCGGCCACCTGACCGCCGAGGTCGCCGCCGCCGTCGGGAACGACGGTGCCGTCGTGGGCATCGACCGGTCCGCGGAGATGGTCGCGGCCGCCCGCGAGGAGCACGACGCGCCCACGTTCCGCCAGGCGGACGCCCGAACGTTCGGGACCGAGGACCCCTTCGATGCGGTCCTCTCGAACGCCGCGCTCCACTGGGTTCCCGGGAGCGACCAGGCCGACGTGCTGGCCCAGGTCGCCGACGCCCTCCGGCCCGGTGGCCGCTTCGTCGCCGAGATGGGCGGTGTCGGGAACGTCGACCGCGTCGTGACGGCGACGCTGGCCGAACTCGCCGAACGGGGGCACGACCGGGACCACCCCTGGTACTTCCCGAGCGTCGGCGAGTACGCGACACGGCTGGAAAACGCGGGGTTCGAGGTCCGGCTGGCACGGCTGTTCGACCGGCCGACCGACCTCGACGGGCCGGACGGCCTGCGAAACTGGCTCGGGATGTTCGGCGACAGCCTGCTGGCCGACCTGCCCGACGTCGAGCGGACTGCCGTGGTCGACGGCGTGGCGGACCGCCTCCGCGAGGAGCTGTACGACGCCGAGAGCGAAACGTGGACGGCGGACTACCGACGGTTGCGGTTCGAGGCGGTCGCCGACGCGACCGAGAACTAAGTCGGTCGACCACGAAGGGGCGGCCATGACCGACGACGCCGACGAGACCACCGCCGGGCGTGATCCGGCAGACGCACTTCTCGTCGCCGCCCACGAGATTCGTCTCGGCATCCTCAGGGCGCTCTGGCGGGCCGAAAATCACGCGCTCCCCTTCTCCGACCTGCGGCGGGCCGTCGGCGTCCGGGACGCCGGCAAGTTCAATTACCACCTCTCGAAACTGGAGGGGCGGTTCGTCACCCACGTCGAGGACCGGTACGAACTGCTGTATCCCGGCCACCGACTGATCGATGCCGTCCAGAGCGGCGTGTTCGACCGCGAAATCGAAGACACCGAGATCGCGGTCGCAGGGGCCTGCCGCGACTGTGACGGCGACCTCGTGTTCACCTACCGGGAGTTCATCGGCCGGGTCCGCTGTCGGGACTGTGAGGAGACGATGCTGGGGTACCCGTTCGACCCCGGTGGGTTCGCCGAACGGGACGACGAGGCCGCTATCGTCCGGGCGTTCGACCGTCGGACGCGGCGCTACTGGCGCTCCGGGACCGACGGCGTCTGTCTGGTCTGTGCCGGCCCGACCGAGGTGGCGCTGGTCGACGAGGCGACGACGTTGCAGGCACTCGACCGCTACGACGACCACTACGCGAGCGACCAGCCAGTCGTCGCCGCCGTGGACTGTCAGCACTGCAGTTTCTACAGTTACGTCCCCGTCGGCGTCGTCCTCCTCGGACACCCCGGCGTCGTCGGCTCGCTCTTTCGCCGAGGGTTCGACGTGCGCGACCGCCACCTCTGGGACCTCCCGTTCGTCGTCGATGCCGACCGGGTGACCCTCGCCGAGACGGACCCGAAACGTGTCGTGGTGACCGCGACGCCCGCGGAAAAGCTGGCTGCGACCGTCGACGAGACCGCGAGCATCGCCGAGGTCGAGGGACTCGTGGGGTAAACGCCCCCGGGCCCCTCAGTCGCCGGCCGTCGGGGCCGGTGTCGTCGGGCAGTCGGGATACGCCGCGACGTTCGCGTACGTGACGAGTGCGTGCCCGAGTTCGGCGACCCGCTCCTCGATGTCCTCGTCGGCGAGCCGGCCGTCAGCCGTCGCGGCGTGGGAGTTCGGGACCGCGACCTGGTCCGGGAGCGTCCAGGCGTCCAGCGCCCGCATCGTCTCCCGGAGGTGTTCGAGCGCCGGAAGCGGGAACCCGCCACCGGCGACGGCGAGGAGGCCGACTGTCGTGTCCGCGAACTCGTCGAACCCGCTGTAATCGAGGGCCGTCTTCAGCGGCGACGCGTACGAGCCGTGATACATCGGCGTCCCGAGCAGGACGGCGTCGGCCGCTCGCAGGCGCCGCCGGAGTTCCGGCGCGTCACCCGCATCCGGGGCGTCCGCGTCGAAGACCGGCAGGTCCCACTCCCGGAGGTCCAGCAGTTCGGTCGTCGCGCCCGCCGCGGTCGCGGCATCGAGCGCTCGGTCGACGGCGATACGTGTCGTGCTGTCGTCGGCCAGACTCCCGACGAGTCCGACCACGTGAGCGTTCTCGGTCATGTTCGATCCGTACTCGAATACACGGCATGCTGTGTGATAAGCGCTCGCTGAACTCGGTTTCAGTAACTAATCGTATGTATTCACACCGTGATCAGGACGGCGCCGACGACGACGAAGCCGGCGCCGGCGACGACGCCGCGGGTGACGCGTTCCACGTCGCGCAGGAGGACGGCCGAAAAGAGGGTCGTGAACAGGGGCGCGGTCGCGGCCAGCGAGTCGACGATGGCGACCCGACCGGCTTCGAGCGAGAACGCAGTGAAGAAGGCGAGGAGCGCGACGGCCGTCAGCAGGCCGCTCCCGGCGAAGTAGCGGTACGAGGCCCGCGGCGCGGAGAGCACGTCCTGCCGGTTCCGTGCGAGGGCGTACGCGGCGAGCACGACGAGCGCGGCCGTCTCGTTGACGGCGACGGCCTGCAGCGGCGTCGCGGCCGTGTCGGTGAAGCCGAACCGCCGGAGGACGTTCCCAGCGGCGAAGACGGCGGCCGCACCGACGGGAAAGAGCAGGTCCCGTGGCTGCCAGCCGGACACGTCCCCGCCCTTCGAGTAGGTGAGGACGACCAGCCCGCCGACGAGGACGGCGACCCCGACGCCGGTCAGCGGCCCGAGCGGTTCGCCGAGAAAGCCCAGCGCGAGCAGCGTCGCGAACAGCGGGCGGGTGCTGATGCCGGCGCTGTTGATGCTCGCGCCGACGCGGTCGACGCCCGCGAACACGAAGATGCGCCCCAGTGCCGTCCCGAACAGGCCCGCGACGGCGAACAGGGCGACGAGCCGCGGCGTCAGCCCCGCGAACGGGTCCGGCCAGGACTGGATCGCCAGCGCCACCCAGTACAGCAGCGAGTCCACGACGACGACGACCAGCGCGGCCTGCAACGAGTTCCCACCGGCGTCCATCCCGCGTTTGTCGAGGATGGGGCCGAATCCCCAGAGGACGGCCGGGACGAGCGCCAGCGCGTAGACGACCAGCGGCGTCTGGGTCATCGCACCACCACGTGTGGGACCATCGGGATAGCGGAAGGGAGGCCGGCGCGGTGAAGTGGGTTTCCATCGCGAACGGGCGTCGCGGTGGGCTTAAGACCGCCGACGAGCGAGTAGCGGGTGTGTCCTCGAACCGGAACGGCGACCACCGGAACACTCGCTCGGCTCACGGCGTCACCGTTCGCCAGTCGCGGCGCTTCGCGCCGCGCACCGCTCGTCTTCCGAGCCCCCGCTCGCTTCGCTCGCGGGGACGACGGGAACGCGAACTCGTCAACGAACTCGACGCAGTCGAGGTGGATCACTGATGTCGAGCAATCGGAAAGGCGACAGACGGGAACGCGAACTCGTCAACGAACTCGACGCCGCGGGCTTCGCGGTGATGCGCGCGCCGGCCTCGGGGAGCGCCACCGAGCGGGAACTGCCCGACGTGCTCGCGGGCAACGGCGAGGAGTTCTTCGCCGTCGAGGCGAAATCGTCGGCGGGCGACCCCATCTACCTCGACGGGGAGGAGATCGAAGCCTTGCTGTACTTCTCGCAGAACTTCGGCGCGAAACCCCGCGTCGGCGTCCGCTTCGACCGCGAGGACTGGTACTTCTTCCACCCCGGCGACCTCTACACCACCGACGGCGGCAACTACCGCGTCAAGAAAGAGACCGCGCTCTCGGATGGGACCGACTTCGCCGAACTCGTCGGCGACTCCGAGAAAGTCACGCTCGAAGAAGCGGCGGCGCAGGCCGCCACGGACGACGACGAGGACCGCCGCGAGGTCCTGGCGGCGCTCGAACGCGGCGACATCTCCGTCGAGGACGCCCTGGCACTGCTATAGTACCTTTTTTAGCCTCGGGTGCGCTCCGCGCACCTCTCGGCTAAAAAATCTACGCTAAAAAATCCGGACGCTCGCTCCGCTCGCGTCCGGTGAACCGCCTCGCGCCGCCGGCGCACGGCGGATGCTCTTTCTCAGGACAGAGGATTCATTCAGCACAGAGCAGAACTATCGACTGCCTGTCCATAATTTGCAACCCCATGTATATACCTGCTTCACATATCCAATGTTGTAATAGAACTGGTGCATAAGTCGATCCAGTATGATTTTTGATATATGGTTTATTGCTCAAACTGTGGTGTAGAGGTAGCCGCGAACAAACCCTTTTGTGGGGAATGCGGGCACGAAATTGACGGCGAATCCAACGAATCCGCATCCAGTACTGTTGAATCAACGTCTAGTTCTGAGCGCGTATATCAGCATCCTGGAAAGGACGGAATAGCATTCGGTCACCTCGCCAAAGTTGCAGCCATTGCCCTCCTCCCTAGCATCATTCTTGAAATCGCCATGCCAGGCGCGGTCGGTGGGGCCGGGTTGCTGATCGGACTCCCACTATTCACCTATCTCGGCTACCAGATGCCCACAATCAAAACTGCGTTCGGGAAACTCTCATTCTGGACCGCGATCGTTTTCTTCCTGTCCCCGATCCTGCTGATTATCCATACCCTCATATTCGCGGGCGGAACGGAAGGTGCTGCAGAGGCTGCAGGGGCAGCCATCGGCGGAACAATCCTTGTCGTCGGGGCGTTCGTTATTGGAATTCCAGTCGGGATCGGATTCTATCTGCTTTCAAATCGGTATAGTATCGAAGAAAACGCGACTATCGAAAAGTAATCTCTAACGAAAATACGAATAGCCAGCCCCGCTTGCTTGGAAGCTCAACGGGTTGCTACTGCTCAATATGTGAGCCACTCAATTCAAATCAAGAGTGGGCAGAGTTACCGGCTGATTGTGAGCGCATGCGGGACTCGCGCCCTGCATATTACACCGCGCTCAGAACATCATCTCGAACTGGTAGGATTCTCGCCAGTCAATTCGCATGTCTACTGAGCGGGTTCACCGTCCGCGTTCCAGGCTTTAGTCCACGATCGCGGCGTCCTCCACGCGGCGAAGCCGCGAGTACGGGAAGGCGTAGACGCGCGGCTCGCGGTTGCGGAGTTCGTCACCGAGGTACACCACGTCAACGACGAGGTCGTTGGCCGGGTACCGCTCGTTCGTCTCGTGAGCGGCCACCGTCTTCCCCGTGGCTTCGATGACGTACTCGTCGGCGCGGTCGGAGCGGACCCGTCGGACGACGAGGGTGTCGCCGGTCTCGCGGTCGGTGACCACGTCGCCGGGGTCGAGCCGGCAGTCGGTACAGAGTGGCGGCTCGGCGGTCTCGGGGACGAACGCCTCGTCCCCGCAGGCGGCACAGTCGGCGCGGCGCTTCCCGGGCGGCGGGGCGCGTTCGAGGTTGATCTCGATAGCGACGCGGCGGAGGTGTTTGCACCGCTCGTGGCGGTAGCGGTGGTCGGGACAGGTACAGCGCCGGCCGGGTACGTCGACGGTGTAGGAGCCGTGGTCGGTCTCGACGGCGTAACAGCCGCCGCTCAGCGGCGTGACTGCCATCGGTTCGGTCCAGGCGCGGGCGGCGCGGGGGTCGAGCTCGCGCGGATCGGGCGCGAGCGGTGCTCTCCGTTGGGACATGGGCTATCCGGACGCGGCTCGTGTTTCGGGTGCGTCCACCCGAAACGTAGGTGCTGGAGCTACTTGAGGGGCGCGGCCGGGCGGGGGGAACCGAACGTATCACGGGCGGACGCGGGCATCGAAGCCCTTTTGCACGGGCCGGGGAAATCCGGCGATATGGATATCGAGCGGGAGACGGTCGTCGAAGCGGGCGTGTCCATCGGGGCCGCTATCGTCTTCATTATCGCCGTCCTCCTCGTCGGCTCGCAGTTCAGAACCAACGGCGACATCACCGGGACCGGCGGCCTCGCCGTCGTCGGCACCATCGGTTTCTTCGTCTTCCTGATGGCAGGCGTGGGCGTCTACTTCGCGTACAGATAGGGGCGCTCAGTCGGCCGTCTCGCCGGCGTCGCCGCCCTCCTCGCCCTCGCCCTCTCCCTCACGCCAGTCGACCAGTTCCTCCTCGTCGGCCTCGTCCAGCCGGTGTTCGTAGTAGTTGAGGGGGTGTGACTCGTTGATGACGTCCTCGCAGATGTCGTCTTTCCCCACGCAGTCGCCGTAGGACTGCATCGTCGCACAGGCCGGCGTCGAGTACTCCGTGGGACTGGTCGCCCCGCGGATGTGGTCGACCTGGTAGCGGGTCTGTTCCTCGCCGAACCCGGGGTTCACCTGGAACAGTTCGACGATCTCGTCGGTCGACATCCCGATCCCCGTCAGGAACGCGGCGATGGCGAACCGGGAGTGATGTTCGAGGTGTTCGCCCTTCTGGACCTGGTCGAGCAGGTGCCGCATACACGGCGGGAACAGGTCGGGAACGACCGTGTCGATCTCCCGGGTCAAATCGAGGTCGGCGAGCAGTTCCCGGACGTGCTCGGCCTCGTCGGTCAGTTCCTCGGCGATGGGGTCCGGAACGGGGAAGGGGAGGCCGTCCTGGACGCGCCGGCGAACGGCGGACCGACAGAGGACCAGCAGTTCGTCCTCGTCGATGGGGACCTGGCCGTCGGCCAGCGGGCGGTTGACCAGGCGCCACTCGTCGCCCCGCTCGTCGGCCGCGTATTCGAGGTACGCACCCACGTCCACGCGATAGTCCGCACCGGCGTCCGGCCCCGTCTCGTGGACGGGCGCCGCGAGGTCGAACTCCCGGAGCAGGGCGTCGAGCGAGAGGCGTTCGGTGCGGGTGCTCTGGAACTCGGCGGTCGCACCCAGTTCCTCGGTGAACCGCTCGTAGGCCGTCGTCGCCTCCGCACGGCCGTACTTCCTGAGGAGGACGTGTTCGTCGACGAGGGAGACGAGGACGCGCGCGACGGGATAGGAGAGCAATTCGACGCGTGTCCGTCGGTGTGGCTCGCCGACGGTCCCCTCCGCGAGCGCCCACTCGATGCGCTCCAGCCCGCGCTCCACGACGGCCTCCTCGGTGGCGACGAGGTCGGCGAGGTCGACGCCAGCCTCCTCGACGGCCTCGCGGGCGGCGCCCAGAAACGGGTAGCGAGCGTGGAGCGGCTTCATCGACACCACGGTTACGCGGCGGTCCGAATAAACCCGGCGGTCGGTCGGTTCGACCGAAGGGAGAACCGGCGAACGTGCGAGCGGGGAACGGAGTGACCCGCGAGCAGAGCGGCGCGAGCAACGGGAGAGCCGACTAGTCGTCGGCGCGGGACTCGATTTCGTCGACGATTCCGTCGTCGTTCCCGCCGTCGCCGACCGCCTGCCGGTACTGTCGCAGTTCGTTCGGCGTCACCTCGACCCGGCGGGTCTCGCCCTCGCGGCGAATCTCCAGCGTGACCGTCCCGTGGGGGTCGTTGCGGCGCTTGAAGTTGGCGACGGCGACGAAGACGAACCACAGCGCGATGGCGCCCCCGAGGAAGTAGACGACGGCCGTCTCGAAGACCAGCGGGTCAGCGGCCAGCACCCACCGGCTCGGGTACGCGTAGGAGAAGAGCCACACGCCGGCGAATGCGACCGCGGTGCCGACGACCACGCCGGCCTGCTGGCGCCGCTTCGAGGGGAGGACGGCCACGACACCAAGCAGCACGACCGGGCCGCCGACGCCCGCCAGCACGCCCGCGAGGTGTTTGACCTCGTAGGGCGTCTCGGCCCCGAGCACGCCGGCAAGCGGCGTCGTCGCGACGAGCAGGCTCACGAGGAGCGTGACCGCACCGAGCAACGACACCGCCGCGCCGAGCGCGATGCGGCGCGGGTCGCGCTCGCCGCGTCCGGCCCGCCGGTCCGTGTAGGCCTCCGAGAGGCTCGGCATACGCCAGTGTGGTCACTCCAGCTACAAAACGATGCGTCAGACGCGTGCGTGACGGGTGGCCGAGCGAGGAGGAGAAATCGAATCGGAAGCCGAAAAAACCGCGGACGGGCGACGCTCAGTCGCTCTGGATGCGGGGCGCTAACATGTAAGTTACCGTCCCGTCTCCCTCGGCGATGTCGAAGTGCATCTTGACGGGGAACTCCTCGCCGAGTTCCATCTCCACCTCGGCGTCTTTCGGGATGGCCTTGTTCATGTCCTTGAGATAGTCGAGCGAGAACAGCGAGTGGGCCTCCCCGGCGACGAGGTCGATGAGGTCCTCCCGGCCCAGCTCGAAGTGCACGTCGTCGGTGTCGCCCTCGGCGTCGACGTAGAACACCTCGCGGTCGGCGTCGACGCCGAGCGCGATGTGGTCCGAGACCATGTCCGCGGCCGTGACCGCGCGGTCGATGTCGTTGCCCTCCAGCACGATGGTCGAGGAGAGGTCGAGGTCGGGGAGGTCCGGTTCCTGGCGGATGGAGTCGGGGTCGATGAGCGCGAGGGTCCCCTCGAGGCCGTCGATCTGGACGTGGAGTTTCCGGGTCTCCTCGTCGAGTTCGAGGTGGATGAGCTGGCCGGCGTCGGCCATGCTCGCGAACTCCTCCAGTCGGGAGAGGTTCACGCCGATGGTCCCGCCGTCGGTTTCGTAGGACTCGAAGGCCGAGACGTCGAGCCGCAGGTCGACCATCCCCACGTTGGCCGGGTCGACAGCGCGGATCTCGATGCCGTCCTCCGTGAGGTGGATCTTACATTCGTCCACCAGCACGCTCACGGAGTCGAGTGTCGCCCGGAGCGTATCCGCACTCACGATAGCGTCGAACATCTTGCTATCGGCTACGCCCCCATCTCTTAAAAAGTCCCGTCTTTCGCGCGCGGGCGGCGCCGACACCGCGGTCGCCGTTCGGCCCCCAACGTTTCGATCCGGGCGGCCCAACGGCCCGTATGAGCGACGAGAGTGCGGCCGATGACGAGGGCCCGGAGGATGGCTCCGGGGAGGCCGACGCAGTGGCCGACGAGAGCCCACACGACAGGATGGAAGCCTACGTCGAACTCGCCGCGGAGGAACGGGCGTCCCGCCGGCGGAAGGACGCGGTGCTGGACGCCGTCGGCGACGACCTGGCGGCGGCCGTCGCGGCGGCAGCCGAGGACGCCGGCGTTACCGTCGAAGTGACCGGAACGTCCCGCGACGGGACACAACAGACCCTCCGGGCGCGACTCGACCGGGCGGCACTGGTCGCCGCCGCCGCCGAGCGCCTCCCCGACGGGTTCGTGGTCCAGCACGTCAACGACGACGGCACGCTCACGGTCCAGTGGGACGAGCGAGCGTCGGTCCCGGACAGCCGCCACCACGCGGCCCTGCTCAAGGCCATCGTCGCCGAGGAGACCGAGTTCGACGAGGACGGACTCATCGCGGGCGTCCCCACCCGGGCGGCCGTCCTCGCCCGGGCCATCGAACTGGGCGTCCCCGAGGACGCCGCCGAGACGGGTCTCGCCCGCCTCGAACGCCTCGACATGGTCGACATCGACGACGGCCGGGTCTACCCGGACTCGAACTTCTCGAAGCGGTGAGCCGGCGCCAGTAAGTATCCGATGTCCCTTTCCGCGTCGACCGTCTCGGTACTCGTATGATCGATATTTCGCCCGACCCCGGCGTCGGACGGCGGAGGCGACCGTAACCATGTCCGGCAAAGACGAGTACTACAACCGGGCCAAACAGGAGGGGTACCGCGCCCGGTCGGCCTACAAACTGAAACAGCTCGACCGGACCACGGGCCTGCTCGGAGAGGGCCGCACCGTCGTCGACCTCGGGGCCGCGCCCGGCGGCTGGCTCCAGGTCGCCGCCGAGGAAGTCGGCGAGCGGGGCACCGTCGTCGGCGTCGACCGCCAGCGCATCGACCCGCTCGACGACCCCGCTGCCACCGTCGAGTACGTCCGCGGCGACATGACCGACGACGAGACGAAAGCTGAAATCCGCGACCGCGTGGGGAGCGCCGACGCCGTCATCTCGGACATGGCGCCGAACATGACCGGCGAGTACAACGTCGACCACGCCCGTTCGGTCCACCTCGCCCGGCAGGCCTTCGAGGTCGCGCTCGACGTGCTCGACACCGGCGGCGACTTCGCGGCGAAGGTGTTCGACGGCCAGGACGTCGACCCGCTGAAAGGCGACCTCGACGCGGAGTTCGAGTACGTCCGCGAGGTTCGCCCGGACGCCTCGCGTGACTCCTCCTCGGAGCTGTACCTCGTCGCGAAGGGGCGGCTGACCGCGCCGGTCCGCGAGGGCGACCAGGTCGAGGTCACCATCGAGGACATCGGGAGCGAGGGCGACGGCATCGCGAAGGTCGAGGGCTACACGCTGTTCGTCTCCGGCGTCGAGGAAGGCGAGACGGTGACGGTCCGCGTCGACGACGTGAAACCGAACTACGGGTTCGCACAGCCGGTCGAGACGTAGCGAGCGACCGGAAAGCGCGTCAGCAGTCGTCGTCGAACCGCGTCTGTGCCCGGGCCTCACAGAGCCAGCCCGGTTCCTCGACGGTCGTCGAGCCGATCCGGGCGACGCGCATCGAGAGGGCCGTCGTCTCGTTCTCGTACTCGTAGGTCACGTTCATCGACTGGACGAAGCCGCGTTGGTCGACGAGAAGCGTCGCTTCGAGGCCGGTCGCCTCCGAGAAGTCGCTCGGTCGGACGCTCGTGGTGTTGGTCGCGGCGATGTCTTCGCGCGACATATCGGCGGTGAGGACGCGATACGTGCGGCCATCGACGGTCC
Organism: Halorientalis marina; assembly: GCF_023028345.1. Taxonomy (GTDB): domain Archaea; phylum Halobacteriota; class Halobacteria; order Halobacteriales; family Haloarculaceae; genus Halorientalis; species Halorientalis marina. The sequence goes on from NZ_CP095487.1 coordinate 3,315,825, forward strand.
GCTCGCCCGCCGGCTGGAGGTCCAGCGGACGGACGTACCTGTTCACCCGGCGGTCCGCGGGCGTCGGCCCGAGCGCCCCCGGAATCAACTGGACGACGTAGCCGCCGCCGCTGGCGGTCGTGTTGGCGTAGTTCATCACGCCGCGGCGGTCCATCCCGACCTCGCTCGTCCGCGTGTAGTACTGCCGGGCCGTCGCCGAGGGCTTCTCGATGTACGTGTAGAGCGGGAGCTTGCCCGCGGAGGTCCGCTGGACGAACGAGTCGTTGATCCGGCCGCTCCGATTGATGCTCAGCCGGTAGTCGTACTGCTGGAGGGCAGCGGCGTGCCCAGCGGCGAGCAGTTGCGTGTCGACCGAGTCACCCTCGATCCCCTGGGGACCGTCCGGCGGCGTTGCCGTCTCCACCGGCGTCTGTGGGGCGTCGGTGGCCGTCTCGACCGGGTCGGCCTGTCCGGGCGTGTCACCGAGGATCGTGTTCTGTCCACCGGTCCCACCACAGCCCGCGAGGAGGGCAGAGAGGGCGACGAGCAGGATCGCGGCGCGTTTCATATCCCCACTCCCGACGGTCGGACTAATGAGGGCTACGGTCGGCGGTCACTCGTCGTCGATCCGCCCGTGGCGCGCGTCGATCTCGTCGAGCGTGTCCAGCGTCTTCCGGATCGACGCCCGGATCGCCTCGCTCCGGTTGACGAACTTCCCCTCCTCCCCGACGTGGGCGTCCAGGTCGTCGAGCAGTTCCTGTGGCACCTCGACGCTTATCTTGGGCATATCCGGATATTAGCGGACGGACGGATAAGCGATGCGACGGTGGCCGACTCGCCCCGTATCAGTTCGCGGTCGCGTCGGGCACGTCCTGCTCGGGTTCGGACTCCACGTCCGTCTCCGGGCCGGGGCCGCCGCCGCGACCGCCGAGGGTGATGAGCCACAGCAACGCGAGGCCGACGGCGTAGGCGAACGCGGCCGGGAGCGCGATCAGCAGCATCGTGAAGACGCCGCGGGGCGAGAACAGCCCGGAGAGGGCAAAGATGCCGACGACGACGTGGCGCCAGTAGGCGCGCATCCGCTGGACGGAGACGATGCCGCCGAAGTGAAAGAGCAGCATGGAGACCGGAATCTCGGCGAGCAGGCCGATGCCGACGGTCGTGTAGATGACGAGCCAGCCGAAGTTGTTGATCCGGTAGGCGATGACCATGTCCGCGCCGAGGGCGTCGGTCGCCAGCCAGGAGATGATCCCCGGTGCGACGTAGAAAAAGCCCAGCAGGCTCCCGCCGACGATCCCTACAAGGAGGGTCACGCCCCAGACGAGCATGACGCGGGGGTCGCCACGGACCAGTCCACGCTCCTTGAGGGCGGGCCAGGCGTAGTACAGGAGCAGGGGGAGCGTCACCACGATTCCCAGCAGCGTCGAGAACTTGATCATGAAGATCAGCGCCTCGACGGGATGGAGCGTGACGATCTCGACGTCCTGCTGGAGCTGCCCGGGCATCCGGGCGAAGAAGGTGTCTTTGACCCGGCGGATGCCGCCCCGGTAGAGCCAGCCGAAGGAGACGGCGAGGACGGCCATGAACACCGCGACCAGCCGGAACGCCTTCGAGGTCAGCGACTCCAGGATGAAGGCGATGTCGTAGTAGTAGCCGCCGATGTCGTCCTCCGTCGTCTCCTCCTCGGTGAAGGCGTTCACCATCCCCGCCGCCGTCTGCTGTGCGGTACCGCCCTCGTCGTCGGCCGCGTCAGCGTCCGCGCCGTCTCCGCCCTCGCCGTCGGCCGCGTCCTGCTGTGTGTCGACCTCGTCGAAGCGATCGAGGATGGCCTCCGCCTTCCCGGGCTGGTCGGCCTCCATCGCCGCGCCGGCCTTCGCGACGGCCTCGTCCTCGGACATCTCGGCGAAGACCTGGGGCGGGGCCGCGCGCACGCCGGCCGCGTCCAGCGTCGAGAGGTCGATGTCCGCCGGGTCGCCGGCGCTGGCCGGCGCCGGGCCGTGGGTCTCGCGGTCGGCCTCGCCGAGCGCCCGCGCGACGAGCGCGAACAGCGCGACGCCGACCGCGAGGGCGGCGACGAGGACGGCCACGAGGGCCGCAGCCGTCTGGTCGGGCAGTCCGAGTATCGTCCCGACGTGGCGGAACGGGCCGATTCTGGCCCAGCCGGGGAGGGAAGCGACCGCGCCGTTGAGCGCCGCGAGGCCGCCGCGGGTGTAGAAGGCGTAGACGCCGACGCCGGAGAGGAAGGCGACGCCGGCCAGCAGGTTCCAGCGGTCGCGGGCGACCGCGGGGACCGACACCTGCTCGCTACTGCGTTTGGCGATGGTGACCAGTTTCGCCATCTGGAGACTGAACCCGTAGAGCGCGATCAGGGGCACGGCCCACATGATCTGGGTGAACGGGTCGGGCGGCGAGAACAGCGCGCCGAACAGGAAGATGCCGAGGACGGCGTAGCGCCACTTGTCGCGGAAGGTCTCGTAGGGGACGATGCCGGCGTAGGAGAGGGCGCTCATCACGAGCGGGAGCTGGGCCGCGAGGGTAAAGGAAAGCGTCAGCAGGAAGATGAACTCGGCCCACTTGACGATGGAGTAGGTCGGCTTGAACCCCACCTGCCAGGCGTTGGTCGCCAGGAAGTCGAACATGATGGGGAAAAAGAGGGTGTAGGCGTAGAGGAGGCCGCCGGTGCCGAGCACGAGCGACAGGAGGAGGACGGTGGCGACCTTCCAGCGGGCGACGGCTTCGCCGGGCCAGTAGCCCCGCGCCCGGAGCGCGTCCCGGGAGTACCAGATGAAAAGCGGGATGGCGAGCAACACGGCGACGGCGATGCCGATTTTCACCTGCAGGAGGATGACGTCGAACGGCGTGATGGCGACGACCTCGGTCTCGGCGAACGCCTCCGGGTGGTCCGCGCTGAGGCGGGCGAAGAGGTCGTTTTTGAGGAGGTCCCAGCCGAACTTCCGGAGGAACCAGATCGTCCCGACGAGGCCGAGGACGGCGACGATGAACACCTTCTGGAGGTCCTGCTGGGCGGACCGCAGCATCGCGCCGGCCGTCTCCCGTCCGCTGGCGACGGCTCGACGGGTGTCGTCGTCGATAGCCCCGGACATACGTTTCTCACGGATGGTAGCCGACTGGTCGTTATCAATCTATTCGTCTGGACCGGCCACGGACCCCCCACGGCGGGCCGTCTCGGCCGGCGGGAAAAGAAGGCTTACAATACCCGATGTGTAACTCGGGACCGAATGAGCGACGGCGAACCGGGGGTCGCGGACGGCGGTGAGCCGGGCGTCGCCGACGGCAACGAACCCGGCCTCTACCCCGAGATGGACGTCGACGAGCCCCCACCAGCCCCCGGGCACGAGGGTGCCCCCGACGACGAGGAGATGCCGCTGGCGGACCACATCGAGGAGATGGTTCGCCGACTCGGCGTCGTCGTCCTCGTCATGGCCGTCATCGCCGGTATCGCGTTCCCCTTCGGCGACCGCATCATCAACTTCCTCTGGTACAACGTCCTCCCCGGCGGCGACGTGGCCCGGCCGCACGTCTACCACCCGCTCGCGCTGATGCTGGCCCGGCTGAAGGTCTCGACGCTGGCCGGCTTCATCGTTGCCCTCCCCGTGTTCGTCTACGAGACGTACCTGTTCATGCGCCCCGGCCTCTACCCCCGCGAGCGGAAGTACTACCTCGCCGCGGTCCCGACGAGCGTCGTCCTCGCCGCGGTCGGGGTCGCCTTCGCCTTCTATCTCGTCCTGCCCGCGATCTTCGTCTACTTCCTCTACTACTCGCAGGGCGCCGCCAACATCGCCTTCGGGCTGACCGAGACGTTCGACCTCATCGTCCTCATGCTGGGGACGTTCGCCTTCATCTTCCAGATTCCGCTCTTCATCATGCTCGCGATCATGATGGGCGTCACCACCCGCCGGTGGCTCGAAACGCGGCGGCTCTACTTCTGGGGTGGCTTCCTCACCCTCGCCTTCCTCTTCTCGCCGGACCCGACCGGGATGGCGCCGATCATCGTCGCCGCGACCATGATCACGCTGTTCGAGGGGACCCTCCTGCTCCTGCGGTGGACCGGCGCCGGCGGGCGCGGCCAGGGGCTGACCCTCGAGAGCTTCGAGGCGGCCCGGCCCGCTGTCTGGGTGCTCGGGGCTGGCGCCGGCTACGTCGCGAGCGCGGCGCCGATGCCGCGCTACTACGATCAGCTCCCGGCGGTCCTGACCGACGCACTGGCCGGGAGTGGCCTGCTGTCGGTCCCGCTCGTGATCGGCGGCGGGGCCATCGCCCTCTACGAGGGGCTGAACTACCTGCTCGCCCGGATGCAAGCCTCCGTCCGGGTGCGCCGGGCCGTCGCCAGCGCCCGGCTCCCGGTGTGGCTGCTGGCCGTCGTCGTCGGCTATCTCGGTAGTCCGAACCCGACGCTCGTGACGCGGCTGGACGTGGCCGCGCTGTCGCCGGCGCTCTCCGCGGCCGTCGCCGTCGCCATCGTCGGCGTCTACGAGGTCGGGATGGCGGTCGGGCGCTGGCGCCAGTCCGGGCGCGTCCGCTGAGCGGTGTCGGTGACGCCGCCGGGGCCGAGTGAGAACGCTCATTCCCCGCCGGCCGCTATCCTGCGGTAATGACGACCGTCGTGTTGCTCAGACACGGGGAGACCGAGTGGAACCGGACCCGACGCATCCAGGGGTGGGCGGCGTCGCCGCTGAACGACCGCGGTCGCGAGCAGGCCCGCGTCGCCGGCCGGTACCTCGCGGACGCCTACGATCTCGACCGGATCGTCGCCTCCGACCTCCGGCGGACCCGCGAGACGACCGCGCTGGTCCGTGACGAGGGTGGGTTCCCCGAACCCGAGTTCACCGGCGGCTGGCGGGAGCGGTCGTTCGGCGAACTCCAGGGGCTCCACTACGAACGGGTGTTCGGGGAGTTCCCGGAGTTCAACGGCGCCGAGAGCGGGACGATGGCCCTGGAGACGACGCCGACCGGCGGCGAGAGCATGCTCGACACCTACGAGCGGGTCGTCGACGCCTGGACCGACCTGCTCGCCGACGCCGGCCCGGACGACACCGTTCTCGTCGTCACCCACGGCGGCCCCATCTACGTCCTCCTCGCGTACGTCCGTGGCGTGGACCTCCCGAGCGCGCTCGACGGCTTCGAGCAGGACAACTGCGCCGTCACCGAACTCGAACACGACCGCCCGAGCGGGGAGACGGCGGTCGTGACCGAGAACCACACCGGCTATCGCGACGACGACGCCATCGAGGAACGGGTCGACGTGGGCACCGCGACCGACGACGGGCGCTGACCCGCCGCGAGATCCCAGTCGAACGGAACCGCCGAGCCAGTGGCCTGCCCGACACTCCGAGAGTCATCGCCGACGCCAGTCATCGCTGACAACAGCCATCCACTATTTCGTATTTTTCGATCTGCCCCAGTAACGCGGTCGTTTGGTTTAGTATCGACCATATTTCGACAAGAGTACACAGTGTTTAAGGAGATAGAAAGATGTTCGTCAGAAAGTTTTATACCCGAGTGGTTGGTTCCTGCGTGTAGATGGTAACAGTCCACACACGTCGTCGGTACGGAGCGGTGTCGGGACGAACGGTGAGTGGCCGACCCCGCCTCGCGGGTCGGTCGATAGACGGTCGGCGTTGCGTGGCGTCCGGGGGGGTGAGTCGGACGCCGGCCGCGCCAGCGGTCCCGGGGCGAGCGTGACCCGTCGGACGGCGAGCGCCGGGTGGTCGCCGAACTAGCCGTGGTGGCTGGCGATTCGCGACCGGTTCGGCGGAGCGTCGAGGTCGAGTACTGGGTGGTCGACGAGGCGGGGCGGCTCGTCGAACCCGACGGCCTGGTGGCGGCGACGGCGGGTGCCGAACGGGAGTTCGTCGAGCCGCTCCTCGAAGTCAAGACGACACCCTGCGAGTCGACAGCGGAGCTGCGGACCGAGCTGTTCGACCGCCTGCGGCGCGTGCTGGACCGGGCCGACGAACTCGGGCTGGGGCTCGTCCCGCTCGCGACACCGGTCGACGGCGACGACATCGCGGAGCTCCCGAGCGACAGGACCCGGATTCAAAACGAGGTCGTCGGCGCGGACTTCGAGTACGTCCGCCACTGTGCGGGCACGCACATCCACGTCGAACAGGAGCCGGGGCGGGAGATCGACCAGCTGAATACGCTCATCGCGCTGGACCCGGCGCTGGCGCTGGTCAACTCCAGCCCGTACTTCCGGGGCCGGCGCGTGGCCGCCGGCGCCCGCTCGAAACTGTACCGCCGGCTGGCGTACGACGGGCTCGACCACCAGGGCCGGCTGTGGCCCTACGTCGAGGACATCGGCGAGTGGGACCGCCGGCTGGATCGCCGATACGAGGAGTTCGTGGCCGCGGCCGTCGACGCGGGTGTCGACCGGTCGCGGGTCGCGGAGTCGTTCGACCCCGAGAGCGCGGTCTGGACGCCCGTCCAGCTCCGGGAGACGTTCGGGACCGTCGAGTGGCGCTCGCCCGATGCCACCCTCCCGAGCCAGGTGATCCGGCTCGCCGACGACATCGCGGGCGTGATCGAACGGCTCCGTGACACACCCGTTCGGGTCGGCGGCGATATCGGGCGCGTCGGCGACGACGAGATCGTCCTCCCGCCGTTCGAGGCGGTCCTCGAGTACGTCGACACCGCCATCGAGGAGGGACTATCGGCGACGGCAGTTCGGTCGTACCTCGACCGGATGGGGTTCGATCCCGCGGCCTACGAGCCGACGACACACGCCATCGACGTAGACGGGCCGGTTTCGGCGGACGACACGCGCCGCCTCCGGCTCGACCACGCCGAGCGCCTGCAGCGAGACCTCCACCAGTCGCCGGCAATCGGGGCCGATTGAACATCGGTAGATAATTCGTTCGTAACTGGACGAACGGTGAAGTATATCCGGTCGAAAGCGGCAAGTGCTGTTCGGTACCGGTGCTATTTGTACGTAGAGCGTGAGAGAGTTTCGCATGGGCGAGCCACGGATCGCGCTGCTGAACGCGGCCCACGCGGCGGCCGACACCCGGCGGAACTTCCGGCGGGAACTCGACGCGGACCTCGTCGAGTTCGACTGTCCCGAGGACGAACTGCCGGCCGGGTTCGCGTTCGACGGATTCGTCGTCACCGGCTCCCGCGTCTCGGTCTACTGGGAGCGGGAGTGGATCGGTCGCCTCCAGGAGTGGGTCGGCGGCGCGGTCGAGGCCGGCCTCCCCGGGCTGGGCGTCTGTTACGGCCACCAGTTGCTCGCGGACGTCCTCGGCGGCCGCGTCGAGGCCATGGACGAGTACGAGCTCGGCTACCGGACTGTCGAACAGGACGGCGAGAACCGCCTCCTCGAAGGCGTGAGCGACGATTTCACCGTCTTCACCTCCCACTCCGACCGCGTCGTCGAGGCGCCGCCGGGCGCCACCGTCTTCGCGAGAAACGACTACGGCATCCACGGCTTCCGCAAAGGCCGGGCCTTCGGCGTCCAGTTCCACCCCGAGTACGACATGGAGATGGCCCGCACCGTGGCGGAAGGAAAAGACGATCAACTCCCCGCCGAGCGCATCGAGCGGGTACTGGACGGCATCACCGCCGAGAACTACGACGCCGCCCGCGAGGCCACGCTCGTCTTCGACAATTTCCTCGAGTACGTCCGCGAGGTGGGCCCCGAGCGCGTCGCCGCGGACTGAGCGGGCCGGTCAGTCGCCGCTCGGGTACTCCGTGGCGAAGACGTCCTCGACGAGGGGTTCGTCGTCGGCGTCGCCCTCGGCACCGTCGGTCTCGTCGGCCGCATCACTCTCGGGACTGACGCTCCCGGTCCGGTAGCCGTGGAGGTCGAGCGTGACGTGCTCGAATCCGAGATCGGCGATGTGGTCGCGGGCGGCCCGGACGAAGTCGGGGTCCAGCGCGTCCTCTAGTTCGTCGGGGTCGACCTCGATGCGGGCGAGGTCGTCGTGGTCCCGCACCCGGAACTGCTCGAAGCCCCAGGTCCGCAGGAGACGCTCGGCCTTCTCGATGCGGGAGAGTTTCGCCTCCGTCACCTCCAGCCCGGTGGGGATGCGCGAGGAGAGACAGGCCATCGAGGGTTTGTCCGCGACCGAGAGGCCGTAGTGGTCGGCGATGTCGCGGACCTCCGGCTTGGTGATGTCGTGTTCCAGCAGGGGTGAGTAGGCGTCGAGTTCGTCGACGGCCCGGAGGCCGGGGCGGTGGCCCTCGCCGGCGTCGGAGGCGTTCGTCCCGTCACAGACCACGTCGATGCCCTGCTCGCGGGCCTCGTCGAACATCGCGCCGAGGCGCATCGAGCGGCAGTGGTAACAGCGGTCGCCGTCGTTGCGGGCGAAGGCCTCGCTGTCGAGTTCGGAGAACTCGACGACTTCGTGGCGGACGCCGATCTCCTCGGCCACGCGGTTGGCGTCGACCAGTTCCTCGGCCGGGAGGGTCTCGCTTTTGGCCGTGCAGGCGACGGCGTCCGCGCCGAGCGCGTCGTGAGCGATGGCGGCGACGACGCTCGAATCGACGCCGCCGGAGAAAGCGACCAGCACGCCGTCCCGCTCGGCGAGGTCGGCCCGCGCGGCCGCCAGTTTCGCCGCCGTGTCGTCGGTCAGGGCGCCCGCGCCGGACTCGTCTGCTGCCATGGTCCGGCCTTCGCCACGCGAGCGCAAAAACGCGTTGTCTCCCGACGGCGACCGACCCCGCCGGAACCACTCCCCACCTGTTCACCGTTCGAAACGACCAAAGGTTTTAAACAGCCGGAATGAGCCGGCATCATTCCTTTCGGGGGGCGGGCGTACGGAGAGAACGATGGGGGGGACCGTCTACGGCATCGCCGGGGGCAAGGGCGGTGTGGGAAAGACGACGACCGCGATCAATCTCGGGGTGGCGCTGTCACAGCGGGGCTATCAGGTGGGGCTGGTCGACGCCGACCTCGCGATGACGAACCTCGGACAGCGGGTCGACCTGGACCACGAACCGGGCATCCACGAGGTGCTGGCCGGTGAGGCATCGCTACGGGAGGCACTCGTCGAGGGGCCGAACGGCATGGCCGTGCTGATGGGAGCGCGCGACCTGGAGTCGTACGCGAACGCCGAACCGGACCGGCTCCGGAAGGTGCTCAGCACGGTTCGGGTTCCCTTCGACGTGGTGCTGGTCGATACGGGGCCGGGGGTCAGCCGCGAGACACACGTGACACACGAGGAGGCCGACGGCACCGTCGTCGTGACCACGGCCGACGAGGTGGCGGTGACCGACGCCGAGCGGACGGCCCGGTTCGCCGAGCGCGTCGACTGTCCCGTCACCAGCCTCGTCGTCCAGCGGACCGGCGACCGCGAGGTAGCCAGGGCCGTCGCCGACCGCATAGGCGTGGACCGCTGGTACGGCGTGGCCGACCACCCCGAGGGTCACGACCAGCCGGCCGCGACGGCGCCGGCCAGCGACGCGGCCGCCGCCTACCGGCGAGTAGCCCACGACCTCCCCGTCAGCGAACCCGTCGCGGACGACGACACTGTGGACGTGTCCGACCTCGACGGGGACACGGTCGCGAACTGAGGATCCGAGAACTCTTTTGTCGTCCGGGAGGTAGTGGCGTCCGTCCGATGGACTTCGAAGCGATTCCGGGCGTCGGCGAGAAGACCGCGACGCGGCTGGCCGACCTCGACGACCCCGAGCGTGCCCTCCGCGAGGGCGACGTGGCCGCCATCGCCCGCGCCCCCGGCATCAGCGAGGGGCGTGCCGCACGCATCGCCCGCGGGGCCATCCGCGCCGAGCACGACGATCCCGGCGGCTTCCTCGGGACCGACCGCACCCGCGAACTCTACCGCGACGCGCTCGCCCTCCTGCAGGACCGTACCGTCACCGACTACGGCGCTCGCCGGCTGGAGACGCTCTATCCCAGCGCCGTCCGGTCGCGCATCGACGAGGTCCGCGCGTTCGCGGCCGACGCGATGGCCCGCGACCCCGACGCGGCCGTGCTGGACGCACTCGCCGCCGTCGAGCCCCTCGAAGAGCCGGGTGACGTGCGCGTCCGGGACCGCTGTCTCGCGACGAGCGACGCCGAGACCTACGCCCGTGCCCAGGAGGTTATCCCCGAGGTCAGCGTCGAGCTCGTCGACGACGCGCGGAACCTCTCGGAGCTCGCCCGCGGCTATTCGACCGTCATCGCGCTGGACGAGGCCTTCGCCGGCGTCGACCTCGACGGCGACGTGCGCGTCCAGCCCGACGCCCTCGACGACCCAGCCGCGGTCGTCCCGGAGCGCGTGCTGACCTTCTTCGCCCGCAACCGCGACAGCCTCCGGGCGGCCGCGCGGGTCCACCGCCACGCCGACCTCGACCCGCCCTGCGACCTCGACGCCCTGGAGGACGCCCTCGACCGCCTCGACGAGGACGGAACGGTCCGGGGCGACGACGAACTGGATCGGTTGGGAACGGCGGTCGACGACCTCGACGCCGCCGTCTCGACCGCCGAGAGCGTCGCCAACGACCGCCTGCGCGAGGCCATCGAGGAGAAAGACGTGACTATCGAGGGCTCGGACCTGCTCTCGCTCGTCGAGCGGGGCGCGGGCGTCGACTCCCTGCTCCAGCGGGAACTGGCCGACGAGTACGCAGACGCCGTCGCGGCCGCCCGCGACCACCTCGTCGACGCCCTCCAGTTGACCGACACGGCGGCCATCGCCCGGCGGGCGTTCCCCGACGAGCCGACCTTCCCCGTGACCCGCGACGAGGACGTGGTGAGCCGCCTCCGCGAGGAACTCACCGCCGCCCGGGACCGTCGCGCGACACGGCTGAAACGCGAGGTAGCCGGCGACCTCGCCGACGCCCGCGAGGACGCACGGGCGCTCGTGGACGCCGCGCTCGACCTGGACGTGGAACTCGCCGTCGCCCGGTTCGCCGGCGACTTCGACTGCACGATGCCCGAACTGGGCGGGGCGGGCGTCGCCATCGAGGGCGGCCGCTCGCCGCTTTTGGACGTGGCCTTCGAGGACTTGGAGCCGGTGGACTACGACGTGACGGGCGTGACGATCCTCTCGGGGGTCAACTCCGGCGGGAAGACGTCGACGCTGGACCTCGTCGCGCTGGTGGTTCTGCTCGCACACATGGGTCTGCCCGTGCCGGCCGACCGCGCCCGCGTCGAGCGGGTCACGGCACTGCACTACCACGCCAAGACGCAGGGGACGCTCGACGCCGGCGCCTTCGAATCCACGCTCCGGGAGTTCGGCGGACTCGTGACCGGCGTCGGCGACGGAGGCGGCGAGGGTGCGGGCGACACCGGCGACGGCGGTGGAACGGAGGACGACCGCGGCGCCGGCACGCTCGTCCTCGTGGACGAACTCGAATCCATCACGGAACCGGGCGCGAGCGCGAAGATCGTGGCGGGCATCCTCGAAGCCCTCCACGAGCGGGGGGCAACGGCGGTCTTCGTGTCCCACCTGGCCCGGGAGATACGCGAGACCGCCGACTTCACGGTCCAGATCGACGGCATCCAGGCGCTCGGGCTCGAAGACGGCGAACTCCGCGTCAACCGCTCGCCGGTGAAGGGCCAACTGGCCCGGTCGACGCCGGAACTCATCGTCGAGAAGCTCGCCGACGGCGACGGCGCCGACGAAGAGCAGGGGTTTTATAATCAATTGCTCGATAAGTTCGACTGAACGGCGCTGAAAGTCACTAGTATTGCCGCAATAGAAACCCACAGAACCTTCTACCGAGTTCGAGAATATGATGTCAGACGAGGTAGACGATGAGCTGACGGACGGCAGCGAGTACGACGGTCGGTACGCCTACGACCGTCGGAAGCTGCTGTCGGGACTCGGAACGGTCGGCGCGATGGCAGTCGCCGGCTGTTCGGGCGGCAGTAACGACACGACGACCACGGGCAGTACGGACACGACAACCGACGCAGCCACGGCAACCGAGACGATGCAAGAGACGACCACGACACAGGACGAGGGTGACACGGACAGCGACGCAGGCAGCGAGATCGGCGCGCGGTTCGGCTACACGGCGACCTCGCCGGAGGAGACCCCGCCGGTCGAACCGGACCACACGGTGACCTGCGAGATACAGCCCGTCGAGGGGCGGCCGATCCCGCAGTTCTACTTCGAGCCGGTCGGGCTGACGGTCGAGCCCGGTGACACGGTGAAGTTCCAGATGAACACGCCCCACCACAACGTCAACGCCTACCACCCGGGGCTGGGGTACACCCAGCGCGTCCCGGATGGCGTGCCGCCGTTCTCCTCGCCGGTGCTGACGGGCGGCGACTACTGGCTCTACACCTTCGAGGAGGAGGGCGTCTACGACTACATGTGTGCACCCCACGAGGTCTTCGGGATGGTCGGCCGCATCGTGGTCGGGTCGGCGACCGGCCCGGGTGCGAGCCCCATCGGCGAGGCGCCGGGCGGCGAGCGAGCGCGCCCGCCCGAGTTCACCGCCGCGCTGGTCTACGAGGACCCGGCGATGGCGCCCGATAACATCGCCTCCCAGGGCAGCGTCTCGTGGGCCGACCTCGCCGACGAGAGCAAGCGGCTGACGCTCGTCCCCGCCGAGGTCGGCGGGGAGGGTGGTGGCGGCGAGAGCGGGAGCGAGACGCCAACGCCGACGCCCGACGGGAACTGACGGCGAGGGGGCCCCGGCGACCTCGGTGGATATCGACCACTGAAACGGCCGACAGGGATAGGTGCGCGCCGACTCGATTCTGGAGTCGTGGCCGCCGAACTGGATTACCGGGCGCTGTTCGACGGGGTCGCGGACGGCCTCGTCGTCCACGACCCGGAGACGGGGGAAATCGTCGACGCCAACGACGCGTACTGTGAGTTACACGGGTACAGTCGGGAGGAGTTGCTCGAACTGGACGTGACGGATCTGACGGCCGACGACTGGGACCCGCCGGCGTCGCCCGAGACGCTCGTCACCGACGCCGACACGCGCGGGCAACGGACCTTCGAGTGGCAAAACCAGCGTGCGGACGGCGAACCGTTCTGGGTCGAAGTCACGCTCTCCAGGGTCGAGACGGGCGGAGCGTCGTACGTCCTCGCGAGCGTTCGGGACATCTCGGACCGGAAAGCGGTCGAAGAGCGGGTGAACCGGTACGAGACGTTCGTCGAGAACGCCGGCGACGGGATGTACGTGTTCGACACGGACGGGACGATCGAGTACGTCAACCGGCGCGTCGTCGAGACGACGGGCGTTCCACGCGAGGCGTGGGTCGGCGACACGGTCGACGTCTTCACCGACCGTGGACTGACGAATGACCCGCCGGTCGACGCGTTCCGCGAGGCGCTCGCGTCGTTCGTCGCGGACGACGCCGAGCACCGACGGATCGAGGTCGAGTCCCCGAACGGCGTCTTCGAAGCCACCGAGATCCGGCTGTCCGCGGTCCGCGAGGACGGGGAACTGGAGAGCGTCGTCGCGACGGTCCGGGACGTCTCGGAGCGGCGGCGATACGAGGACGAACTGGAGCGCCGGACCGAACAGATGGAAGTGCTCAACCGCGTCGTCCGCCACGACATCCGCAACGACATGACGGTCGTCCTCGCCTGGCTGGAGGAACTCGAGACCCACGTCGACGACGCCGGCCGGGACTCGCTGCAGCGGGTCCTTCGCGCGAGCGAACACGTCGTCGAACTCACCGACATCGCACGCGAACACGTCGAGGTCGTCGTCGGCGAGCGTGACGTGGACCGACGCCCCATCCGGGTCGCCGAGACCCTGCGCGAGGAGGTCGAACGACGCCGGGAGTCCTACCCCGGGGCGAGAATCGACCTGGAGACGCCGCTGCCCGCGGCGACGGTACTGGCCGACGATATGCTCTCCTCGGTGTTCCGGAACCTGATCAACAACGCCGTCCAGCACAACGACAAGGACACCCCCGTCGTGACCGTCACCGCGACCGAGACGGGGGACACAGTGACCGTTCGGGTCGCCGACAACGGGCCGGGGGTCCCAGACGACCAGAAAGAACAGATCTTCGGGAAGGGCGACCGCGGGCTCGACAGTCCCGGGTCGGGAATCGGGCTCTACCTCGTCCACACCCTGGTCGAGGGGTACGGCGGGGCGGTCCACGTCGCCGACAACGAGCCCGACGGCGCGGTGTTCGTCGTCGAACTCCCCGCGGCCTGAGCGGCCGCTGCCGAAGGATTAAGTGGGCCGGGCGGCTCGGTGAAAGTGAAATGGACGACGATCCCGAGGAGGGGATGCTCGGGTGGGACGAGTCCGTCTTCCGCGACGAACACGTCTTCGAGATCGACTACCTCCCCGAGACCTTTCTCCACCGGGACAGTCAGATGGAGAGCCTGAAGTACGCGCTCCGGCCGGCCGTCCGCGGGTCGCGGCCGCTGAACGTCATCGCCCGCGGGCCGCCCGGGACCGGGAAGACGACGGCCGTCAAGAAGCTGTTCACCGAACTCCGGGCCGAGACGACCGACGTGCGGGCCGTCCAGGTGAACTGCCAGGTCAACGCCACCCGCTACTCCGTCTTCTCCAGGTTGTTCGAGGGGATCTTCGACTACGAACCGCCCTCCTCGGGTATCTCCTTCAAGAAGCTGTTCGGGCAGATCACCGACCGCCTCGTCGACGACGAGGAGGTCCTGGTCGTGGCGCTCGACGACGTGAACTACCTCTTCTACGAGAACGAGGCGTCGGACACGCTGTACTCACTGTTGCGCGCCCACGAGGAACACGCCGGCGCGAAGATCGGCGTCATCTGCATCTCCTCGGACCTCGATCTGGACGTGATCGAGGAACTCGACGGCCGCGTGCAGTCCGTCTTCCGCCCGGAGGAGGTGTACTTCCCGACCTACGACGAGGGCGAGATCGTCGACATCCTGAACGAGCGAGTCGAGCGCGGCTTCCGGGAGGGGGCGGTCGGGCCGACCGTGATGGACAGGGTGGCGGCGCTCACTGCCGAGTCCAACGGCGACCTCCGGGTCGGCATCGACCTCCTGCGGCGGGCCGGCCTCAACGCCGAGATGCGCGGCGCGACCGAGGTGGACACCGAGGACGTCGAGACGGCGTACGACAAATCGAAGTACGTCCACCTCTCGCGGGCGTTGCGCGGCCTCTCGGACTCCGAGAGCGCGCTCGTGGAGGTCATCGCCGACCACTCCGGCGAACAGGCCGGCGACGTGTACGAGGCCTTCCACGAGCGGACCGACCTCGGCTACACCCGCTACTCCGAGATCATCAACAAACTCGACCGACTGGGCATCGTCGACGCCACCTACACCGACGTCGACGGCCGCGGCCGCTCGCGGGAACTCACGCTGGAATACGACCCCGAGGCCGTGCTGGACCGGCTCTGAGAGCGAAACGGCCCGCACCGTTATCCCGAGCGACCACGACCACACCCCATGTCACGACGCGTTAGCCGTCGCCGGCTACTCGCGAGCGGCGCGCTCGCGCTCGTCGGCGGTCTCGCCGGGTGCAACGGTACCGGCGGTGCAGGCAGCCCCGAGTCCGCGACGGACGCGGCCACCGAGACTGCCGCGACCACCGGCACGGCCACCGACACGGCGACGCCGGAGCAGGCCGGGTGTCGGATCACGAACGCGACCGGCGACGTCGACCCGATCCCGGTGTCGGTCGACGGGAGCGTCGACGACGACGCGGAACGAACGGTCGCGGTCCGCTGGAACGCCCGCGCCCAGCCGTCGATGGCGGCCGCCGACTCCGAGTACGTCCAGTACACCGCCACGCGGGGGCAGGCCTACGTCGTCTTCCGGCTCGAACTCTCGAACGCGACCGACCGCGAGATTCGGGTCGCGCCCTACGACCTCTTCGGCGTCCGGCTGACCGCTGGCGATCTCACGTGGTTCGAGGAAGTCACGCTGTTCGGGCTCGATGCCGTGTTCGAGCCCGGATTCGATCTGCCGCCCGACGAGTCACGGAGCGCCGTCCTGCCCTTCGAGGTGCCACGCGGCCTCGACGCGGTGACGCTGATCCGATACGCCGACCGCGACGAACGGGTCGAGGAGACGTTCACCGCGACCTGCGACCGCTCGCTCGCCATCGGCGTCGACCCCGTCTCGGAGTGAGACGGCGGATCGTGGCCGCCTTTTCGTGTTATTTGGTAACTCACAACAAGAGCTAAGCGGCTGGTGGCCCAACGCGGGGTATGGAGGCGACGAATCGGCCGACGTTCGACTCCGAGACGAGCGCGGAAATCTACGAGTACGTCGAGCGACACGGGACGGCGAAGCGAAACGTCGTCCTGGACGTGGTGTCGGCCTCAGCCGAGGAGTTTCGGGAGCACCTCGAGCAGCTCCAGTCGCGCGGCTACATCGAGGACGACGGCGGAACGCTCCGGGTCGCGCTGGACGTGGGTGCGGTGGAGGAACACGAGACGCCGGTGGGCCAGGTCGTGATCCGCCCGGGCCGACAGGCCGACTTCGAGGGCGTCCTCGAGACCATCCGCGACGTGACGGCGCGGGACACGTACGTCGTCGCCGAGAGCGTCGCGGAGCAACTGCTCCACGAGGACGCCGTCACGCGGCACAACCGGGTGAAATCGCGGGTGTTCTTCGTCGCGGTCCGCGACGACACGGTGATCGGCTGGACGCATCTCGACCTGCCACAGCTCTCCTCGCTCCAGGAGACGGCCCAGTTGACCGTCGGCGTCCACGAGGAGTGTCGCGGCCACGGGATCGGGAGCCTGCTCCTCCGGCGCGGCATGGAGTGGGCGGAAGCCAACGGCTACCGGAAACTGTACAACAGCGTTCCGGTGACGAACGAGCCCGCCATCGAGTTCCTCGACGACCACGGCTGGCACACCGAGGCCATCCGCCGGGACCACTACACCATCGACGGCGAGTACGTCGACGAGATCATGATGGCCCACGAGACGACGTGAACGCACGAGCGGCCGCGGTCACGCCCGCTACTCCCCGTGGAGGTGAAGCCTTCGGGCGAGCCCGTTCGCGACGTCGTCGAAGTACCGCGTCCCCCAGAGGGCGACGAGCAGGCCGCCGACGACGTCGAAGACGAGGTCGAGCGCGATATCGCGGAGGCCGTACTGCGCCAGGACGGGTTCGCCGCCGACGAGGGCTGCGATGCCGCCGGTGGCGAACTCCAGGATCTCCCAGGCCACCCCGATACCGAGGACGAAGAGGAGCACGAGCAGGACACGGAAGCGGGGCGGGAACTCGACCGCCGTGGAGTAGCGCTCGAGCGCGCCGACGATGGCGTAGCCGACGCCGGCCACCAGCGAGGCCGACACCGTGTGTGTCACCTGGTCGTACCAGCCGAACCACGCGTAGAGACCGAGCGCGCCGAGGGCGTGCAGCACCGCGGCGGTCGCGATCCACAGCGCGAGGCCGGCGCTGAGGTCGCGGTCGTACCGCCAGCGGACCAGCGTCGGGAACGCGGCCAGCGCGAGCGGGACGCCGGTGTTGACGATCAGCGTGTACTGGACGGTCGCAACGGCGTAGACGGTCGCCAGCACGAGGAACGCCTGCATTCCGCGGACGACGTACCGGAGCGTCGAGCCGCCGAGTGCGGTCCGGCGCCCCCGGCTCCCAGGGTCGCCCCGGTCGGGGGCCACCGTCGGTCCCGTCCGCTCGTGGTCGCTCGCCCGGAGGTAGAGGTCGAAACAGAGGCCGGCGACGAGGCCGACGGCCGTCGCCAGCACCAGGTCCCACATCAGTTCGTTCACGTCCGCGAGGAAGGCGGTCCCGAGGAGAGCGTCGGCGGTGAACTCGACGACCCCCCAGACGCCGGCGAACGCGGCGGTCGCGACCGTGACGAAGAGGACGCCGAACCGCGGCGTCATCTCGACGGCCGTGAACGCGTCGAGCTGGACCGCGACCACCAGCGCGAGGCCCGCGGTCGCGACGTAGCCCGCCGGCGAGACGTAGAACCCGAACGCGCGAACGAGCACGGCGACCAGCACGACCGCGAGCATCTCCCACCGGAGCATCGTCGTCCGCGACCGGCGGGTGACCGCCGGCCCGACCGCGACTGCGGCGGCGACGAGGGCGAACCCAGCCCAGAGCGGATCGCCACCGACGACGCTCACGACGGCTCCGACGACCAGTCCCACCACCGCGGCCCACGCCAGCGCGGCGTTGAGCCGTTCGTTCCCCAGGAGTCGGTCGAGCGAGGGCACGGTCGGGGGCAGTCGCTCGACGGCCTTATGTTTTGGAGGGGAGCCGACTCCCGCCCGGCCCGCTCAGAACTCCTCGACGTGGGGCCGGAGGTCGAGTTCGAGCGTCCACGCCGAGCGGTCCTGCTCGACGAGGTGCCAGTAGCTCTCCGCGATGGCGTCGGGGTCGAGGAACTCCGCGGTGTCACGGTCGCCGGGTCCGTCCGACGGGAGAATCTGCCCGTCGATGACGACGTGGGCGACGTGAATCCCCTCCGGGCCGAGTTCGCGGGCCATCGACTCGGCCATGCCGCGGCAGGCGAACTTGGCGGCCGAGAAGCCGATGGCGTTCTCGCGGCCCCGGACCGACGTGGTCGCGCCGGTGAAGATGATCGTCCCGTCGCCCTCGCTCTCGCGCATATCGGCGACGGCCTCCTGCGAGCAGTGCAGGGCGGCGCGGGGACCCACGTCGAGGGCCCGCTGGAACTCCGCGTCCGAGACGGCCTCCAGCCCCTTCCACGGGGCGGCGCTGGCGTGGTTGACCAGCACGTCGACCGGACCGAAGGCCTCCCGAACGTCGTCGAAGGCGGCCGCGATGTCGTTGGGGTCGGCGAGATCACACTCCACGGCGACGGCGTCGCCGGCGCTGTCCCCGAGGTCGGCGGCGAGGTCGGCGAGGTAGTCCCCGCTCCGGGCGAGCAGGCCGACCGAACAGCCCTCGGCGGCGAACTTGCGGGCGAGCGATTCACCGAGGCCGGGACCGACGCCAGCGACGACGACAGTGCGTGCCATACCCGTCCTGTGGCGGCCATCGGCAAAAGTCGTCCCCCGCCGTCCCGACTGGCGGGCCCGCCGCGGTCGCCCCGCCAGCGACCCCACCGCCCGGTGCCCGCCACCCCCTGTCGGCCGCCCGACACGCAGAATTACCACAATAGCTAGATGTCGGCGCGCGATAGCAGCGACACCGAAAAATCACGCACGTAGGAAAAAACCCGGAAAAGGTTGCCGGCAGTTGCGGCCGTCACGTCCGGTTTTTATCGCCCTCGGCCCCGGGTGTATGTCACGGGTTATCCCACACCACCCAAAGTTAAGAGGAGCCCTTCCTTTGGGGGTGGTGTATGCCGGAATGTCAGAACTGCGGCGCTTTTGTAACGGCCGCCTATGCACGGGTGTTTACACCGAACGGCATCCAGAAACCACGGGTCTGCCCGCAGTGTGAGGACAAGATTCGCGACGGTGCGGACGTTCGACAGGCGCGCTCGACGCGACGCGGGTAAGGAACCACCCCCCTCTTCTCGACCCACCCTCGATACCTCGGAGCGGTCGCTCGCCCGGTTCGTCACACCGCAGCGTCGAGCACGTCCCGGGCCTCGGCGAAGACCGCGTCCGCCCGCGTTTCGTCGCGGGCTTCGGCCGTGATGCGGACGAGCGGCTGTGTCCCGCTGGCTCGCAGGAGGAACCAGCCGTCGCCCAGGTCGACGCGGACGCCATCGAGCGTCGACACGTCCTCGTACGCCGCGGTGACGCGCTCGGCGACCCGCTCCATCACCGCCCGCTTCTCGTCGGTCCCGACGCTGTCCCGGCGAATCGGATAGGTCTCCACCTCGGCGGCCCGTTCCGCCAGTGGTCGGTCGCTCGCGAGCGCGGCGAGTTTGCAGGCCGCCAGCGGCCCGTCCGGGCACAGCGTCGCGTCGGGCCAGATCCACGCGCCGCTGGGCTCGCCGCCGAAGACGACGCCCTCGTCGGTCACACGCTCGGCCACGTACACGTCCCCGACCTTCGTTCTGGTGACCGACACGCCAGCCTCGGCGAGGTGGTCGTCGACGGCGAGGCTGGTGTCGACCGGCGCGGCGACGCGGTCGCCCTCGCTCGCGGCCGCCCGGGCGAACAGCGCGAGCGTCACGTCCCCGGAGAGGTAGGTGCCGTCGCCGGCGACGGCGCGGGTGCGGTCGGCGTCCCCGTCGTGGGCGATGCCGAGGTCGGCGTCGCTCTCGGCGACGAGCGACGCGAGCGACGTGCAGTGCTCGGCGGTCGGCTCGCTCGGTCGACCCGGGAACGCGCCGTCCGGCTGGGCGTTCAGCGTCTCCACGTGGCAGCCGAGCCGCTGGAGGGCGTCGACGGTGACGCCACCGGCGCCGTTGCCCACGTCGACGACCACCGTCGGCGGGTCGTCGACGGCCACGGCGTCGGCGAGGGCCTCGACGTGGCGCTCGCGGGCGTCGGCCGACTCGCGCCCGCCCAGGTCGTCCCACGCCCGGAGGTCGGCGGCGTCCTCGCGGACCCGCTCGCTGATGCGCTCCCGGCGGGGTTCGTCGAAGGCCTGCCCGCTCGGTTGCCAGAGTTTGAGCCCATTGTCCGCGGGCGGGTTGTGCGAGGCCGTGATGGCGACGCCGGCGTCGGCGTCCTCCCAGCCGACGGCGCGGGCGACCGTCGGGGTCGCCGCCAGCCCGAGATCGACGGCGTCGGTGCCGGACTCCCGGAGGCCGGCAGTGAGCGCGTCGGTCAGCAGCCGGCCGCTCTCGCGGGCGTCCCGGCCGACGACGACCCGCTCGGCCTCGACGCCGAGCGCGCGCCCGACCGACAGCGCCAGTTCGGCCGTCACCGTCTCCCCCACCGGGCCGCGGATGCCGCTCGTTCCGAACATACCCGACCCCTCGACCGTCGCCCCCAAAAGTATCCGGCTCCTGGGTCGGGGGACTTTTGGTCACGGCCGGGCGTGAATCGGGTATGAAACGCGGCGGGAGCGAGGCGAAAAAGCGGCGCGCGGCGGAGTCCGCCGTCGAAGCCGTCGACGACGGGCGGGTCGTCGGTCTCGGGACCGGGAGCACGACCGCGTTCGCCATCCGTGAACTCGGCCGGCAGGTCGACGCCGGCCTCGACGTCCGCGGCATCCCCACCTCCTTCCAGGCCCGCGAACTCGCCCGCGAGGTCGGGGTGCCGCTGACGACGCTCGACGACGCCACGCCCGACGTCGCCATCGACGGCGCCGACCAGGTCGCCGCCGGCGACTGCATCAAGGGCGGCGGCGCGGCCCACGCCCGCGAGAAGATCGTCGACGCCGCCGCCGATCGCCTCGTCCTCGTCGTCGACGACTCGAAACTCGCCGCCCAGCTAGCAGTGCCGGTTCCAGTCGAGGTCCTCCCCGACGCCCGGCGCACCGTCGCCGACGCCGTGCGGGAACTCGGCGGCGACCCGGAGCTCCGGGCCGCCGAGCGGAAGGACGGCCCCGTCGTCACCGACAACGGGAACCTCGTGCTCGACTGTGACTTCGGGGCCGTCGACGCGCCGGGCGCGCTGGCAGCGGACCTCTCGGCACGCCCCGGTGTCGTCGAGCACGGCCTGTTCGTCGGGCTCGCGGACGCAGTACACGTCGGAACCGAGGAGGGCGTGCGCGTCGAAACCGTCGGCGACTGACCGGCCGGCTACTCCGCGGCGACGGCCTCGGCTTCCCGGCCGACGTCCTCGAAGAGGAGATCGGCGGCCTTCTCCGCGACCATGATGACGGGAGCGTTGGTGTTGCCGCTGGAGATGGTCGGCATGACGGAGGCGTCGGCGACGCGGAGGCCCTCGATACCGTGGACGCGCAGACGGTCGTCGACGACGGCCATGTCGTCGTCGCCCATCTTGCAGGTCCCGACCGGGTGGTAGACGGTGTGGGCGGTCTCGCGGATGTGCTCGCGGATTCCCTCGTCGGTAGTCACGTCCGCACCGGGCCAGACCTCCTCGCCGCGGATGTCGTCGAAAGCGCTGGACTGGGCGATCTCGCGTGCCTTCTTGACGCCCTCGACGAGGACGTGCATGTCCCCCTCCTCGGTGAGGTAGTTGGGGTCGATGGCGGGGTGGTCGAAGGGGTCGTCGGAAGCGAGAGTGATCTCCCCGCGGCTCTCCGGCCGCAGCTGGGTCGCACCGATGGAGAAGCCGTGGCCGTCCGCGGGGTTGTCGAAGCCGTGGTTCATGAAGAAGCCGGGGCCGAAGTGGAACTGCAGGTCCGGCGCGGGTTCGTCCTCGTCGACGTAGGTGAACCCGCCGGTCTCGGCGACGTTCGAGGTGAGCGGCCCGGACTTGAACAGGAACCACTTCGCGAGGTTGAGCAGGCCCTCGGCCTCGTCCAGGGTGTCCGTCTCGGTGGTCTCGTAGACGGTGAAAGCGAAGAGGTGGTCCTGGAGGTTCTTGCCGACGCCGGGCAGGTCCTGCTGGACCTCGATGCCGTGGTCTTCGAGGTGGTCGGCGGGACCGATGCCCGAGAGCATGAGCAGTTGCGGGGAGTTGACGGCGCCGGCCGTGAGGACGACCTCGCCGTCGGCGGCCGCCTCGTAGCGGGTCCCGTTCTGCTCGAACTCGACGCCGCTGGCGCGGTCACCGTCGAACGTGACCCGGGTGACCTGCGCGCCGGTCTCTGCGGTCAGGTTCGGCCGGTCGAGCACCGGCTTGAGGTAGGCGTCGGCGGCGCTCCAGCGTTTCCCGTCTTTCTGGGTGAGGTGGTAGTAGCCGACGCCCTCCTGGGTGGCGCCGTTGAAGTCGTCGTTGCGGGGGATGCCGACCTCGGTCGCGCCGTCGACGAACCGCTGGGCGAGCCCCCGGGGGTCCTCGGGGTCGGTGACGTTCAGCGGGCCGCCCGTGCCGTGGTACTCGCCGGCGTCGCCGCCCGCGGCCGACTCGAAGTGTTCGCCGCGTTTGAAGTAGGGGAGCACGTCGTCGTAGCTCCAGCCCTCGTTGCCCCGCTCGGCCCAGGTGTCGTAGTCGTGGGGCACGCCACGGATGTAGATCATGGCGTTGATCGAACTGGACCCACCGAGGGTCTTCCCGCGGGGCCAGTACAGCTCCCGGTCGTGCATCTCCGACTGTGGCTCGGTGTAGTACTCCCAGTCGCTGTCGGTTTTGAACAGCTCCGAGAACGCCGCCGGAATGGTGATTTCGCTCTCGTCGTCGGGTTCGCCGGCCTCCAGCAGGAGCACCGAGTCCCCGTCGGCCGACAGCCTGTTCGCCATCACACACCCGGCCGATCCCGCACCGACCACGACGTAGTCGTACGTGCCAGCGTTCCGTGTCATATGGTCACACCGTCCGCGAGTGGAAGCACCCAGCACACTAAAAAACCGGGGCCGAATCGGGCGTTTCAGCGGCCAGTGCTGCGGCTCAGGGGTCTGGCGAAAAAAGAATCGAGTGGACGCCTTACAGGTCGCGAGGCTGGACGGTCTTTCGGTCGTTGGACTCCGCGCGTCGCGCGGCGTCCTCGAGCAGTTCCTCGACTTCGTCGTCGAGTGCGGTGTAGAAGTCGGAGGCCACGTTCATATCATCGAGCGCTTCCTTCACGGCGGCTTTGACGATCAGGTCTGCCATACAGGCCGTCTTTCCGATGGGTGGTTTAAATACTTTCCTGAAGGAACCCATTCTCGCCGGTGCTCACGGGGGTTTGAGCGGTTCTGTGGGTAGTGGACCTTTTAAACCCGGAGTGTATTTATAAGTAATCGAACGGAGTTGTGGGTAAAACGGGGTGGAATTCACGTTCGCGGCCCGGAGCGGCGTTCTCGCGCGCGCTCCGTGGGCACGCGTGGAGTCGATGGGTAGGAGTGGGTCGAGGGGCGAGGGAGAGTATGCGCGAGTTACTGGAAGCGGTCGCGGCCGGCGAGGTCAGCCCCGCAGAGGCGGAGGCGGAGCTGGCTGGCTACGCGACCGGCGACGCGGGACGGTTCGACGCCGCACGGGAGAAGCGCGCGGGCGTACCCGAGGCCGTGCTAGCCGACGGGAAGACGACGGCGGAGGTCGCCGACCTCGCCACGACCGCCGTCGAGACGACCGGCCGGGCCATCGTGACGCGACTCGACGAGGAGGCGGCGGCGACCGTCACCGGCGTCGTCCACGAGTACGACGCGGACGCGACGGTCGACTACGACGACCGGGCCGGCGTCCTCGTCGCGACGAGCGCCGAGTTCGAGCGGCCAGCCCTCGACGCCACCGTCGGGATCGTCACCGCCGGCACGGCCGACGCGGTGCCCGCGGGCGAGGCCGCCGCGGTGATCCGCGAGATGGGGGCGGCCGTCGAGCGCGTCGACGACGTGGGCGTCGCCGGCATCGCCCGCCTGTTCGACCGCCTCGACGATCTCCGGGACCTGGACGTGCTGATCGTCGCTGCCGGCCGCGAAGGCGCGCTCCCGACGGTCGTCGCCGGTCTCGTGGACACCCCGGTCATCGGCCTCCCCGTCTCTACCGGCTACGGTCACGGCGGCGCCGGCGAGGCCGCCCTCTCGGGCCTGCTCCAGTCCTGTACCGCCCTCACAGTCGTCAACGTCGACGCCGGTTTCACCGCCGGCGCGCAGGCCGGCCTGGTCGCCCGAGCCATCGACGCCGCCCGCGACGCCTGACCGCCGATCCGCCGGCCCGGCCGGCGCGCGAATCGGCCAAATTATCCGGATCTGACGGCGCTCCGCGGCGTGCCTTACTGGTTTGGTGTCGAGTATAACGGTATCCAGTCCCAAGGTATAGTACCGACAGCGGACGGCTGTCGGCACTCCACAAATGCCAGAGTGTGACCACTGTAGCGCGCACGTGTCCGAGCAGTTCGCTCGGGTCTTCGCGGACGAGACCGGGCGTATCCACGCCTGCCCGAGTTGCTCGGCGAACGCTGGCATCGCCGAGGTTGCTCGCGAGCGCGCCCCCGAAGCATGACGGCCGCTGTGGCCACCCGAACCGTGGTTTGAGTACCACGCGAAGCCCACTTCGTATGCGCCGCGGTGCCCGGACCGTCACGGCGACGGCGGGACGGTCCGCTTTCCGCTTCACGACGACACCCGGAGCCGCAGCCGTCGCCGGGTTTTTGCCCACTCGGCGGCCACTCCGGACCGTGGCCGACCACCACGTCTACGTCCTGCGCTGTGCCGACGACACGCTCTACACGGGCTATACGACCGACGTCGAGCGCCGGGTCGCGGAACACGACGCCGGCGAGGGCGCCAAGTACACCCGCGGTCGGACGCCCGTCGACCTCGTCCACGTCGAGTCGTTCGCGTCGCGGTCGGCCGCGATGTCCCGCGAACACGAGATCAAGGCGCTCTCGCGGGCCGAGAAGGAGTCGCTAATCGACTAGTCGAGCCGGCGCTCGACGGCCGAGCCGACCACGAGCCCGGCGGCGATGCCCCCGCCGATGGCGAGCCACTGGGGGACGCCGAGCGCGAACGCGAGCGCCGCGAGGCCGGTCGCGACGAGGCCGGCCGCGAGCGCGCTGGCGAGGGTCCGGCGAACGTCGCTGCCGTCGGTCATCGCCGGGAGGACGGGGCGGGGAGAGGAATCGGTTTCGGCCCCGTTGCGGGAGCTTTTTGCGGGATGCTACTGGACTGACGTGTATGGAAGAGGTCACGTTCGGGACCGACGGCTGGCGGGCGACCCTGGAGACGTTCACCGACCGACGCGTGCGGATCGTCGGGCAGGCCGTCGCCACGTACCTCCGTGACGAGGGTACAGTCGGGACCGTCGGCATCGGCTACGACGCGCGGGAGCACTCCCGGGGCTTCGCCGAGGAACTGGCCCGCGTGCTGTGTGCGAACGGCTTCGACGTGTTGCTCTCGGACCGGGACTGCCCGACGCCGGCGCTGGCCTGGACGGTCCGGGACCGTGACCTCGTCGGCGGGCTCGTCCTCACCGCTTCGCACAATCCCCCCGAGTACAACGGTATCAAGTTCGTCCCCGCGGACGGGACGCCGGCCCTCCCCGACGTGACCGACGCTATCGAAACGCGGCTGGCCGAGCCGGAGAATCGCCCCGAAGACGAACACGGGAGCGTCACCGAGTCCGACCTCATCGGCCCGTACGTCGAGCACCTCCAGTCGTTCGTCGGCGTCGACCTCGACGGCCTGCCGGTGGTCTACGACGCCATGCACGGGAGCGGCCGGGGCGTCACCGACCGCCTCCTCGATGCCGCCGGCGCCGAGGTCGAACGGCTCCGCTGCGAGCAGGACCCCGAGTTCGGCGGGTCCCCGCCGGAGCCGAGCGCCGAACGCCTCGACGAACTGGTCGAGCGCGTCCGGGAGAGCGAGGCCGCACTCGGCATCGCCAACGACGGCGACGCCGACCGCATCGGCGTCGTCACGCCCCAGCGTGGCGTCCTCGACCCCTCTCTCTTCTTCGCCGCCGTCTACGACTACCTCCTTGAGACGAACGAGGGCAGCGCCGTCCGGACCGTCTCGACCAGTTCTATCGTCGACCGCGTGGCCGAGGCCCACGGTGAGTCCGTCGCCGAGACGCCGGTCGGCTTCAAGTGGGTCGCCGAAGCCATGGGCGAGACGGGGGCGCTGATGGGCGGCGAGGAGTCCGGCGGCTTCGGCGTCGCCGGCCACCTCCGCAACAAGGACGGCGTCTGTCTCGCCCTGCTGTCGGCCGCCGCCACCGCCGCCGAGTCGCTGGACGACCGCGTCGACCGGCTGGAGGCCGACCACGGCGAAATCCACCAGGACCGGGTCAGCGTCGACTGCCCCGACGAGCGCAAGGCCGGCGTCGTCGCCGACCTCGACGGCGCCCTGCCCGACGAGATCGCCGGCAGCGCCGTCGAGCGCGTCAACGACGTGGACGGGTTCAAGATCTTCCTCGCCGACGGCTCGTGGCTGCTCGTCCGGCCGAGCGGGACCGAGCCGAAACTCCGGGTCTACGCCGAGGCCACCAGCGACGCACGCGTCGCCGAACTCCTCACAGCGGGCCGGGAGATCGTCGAACCGCTGGTGTAGGGGGGCGCGGAACCGCTGCACAACGAGGCGTCAGCCTCACCCGTCGTCGGCCGTCCACACGCCGCGATAGCGCCCCGTTTCGTCGGCCGGTTCGACCGCGAAGCCGAGCGACTCGTAGAAGGGCCGCACGCGGGCGTCGAACTCGGCGACGAGTCGCTCGCGGCGCTCCGTGGCGGCCGCGACCAGCGCCGTCCCGATACCCTGATCGCGACGGTTCCGCCGGACGGCGACGGCCTCGATTTCGTCGCCGACGAGCAGGAGCGCGCCGAGGACCCGCTCGCCGGCGACGGCCACGAACACGTCCTCGGCGTCGATGGCCCGCCGGACCGTCTCCACGTCCGTCTCCAGCACGGCGGCGTCGAAGACCGTCATCACCGCCGGGAGGTCGTCGACCGTGGCAAGTCGGACCCGGACGGTCCCGTCCGCGCCCGCCGCGCCCTCCGTACCGGAGCCGTCCATCACTTCGAGGTTCTCCCTCGACGGCAAAAAATCCGCCGTAACTACGTGGTAACCTCGTCGGCCGCCACTAGCCGCCCCGGACCAGCCGGAGGACGCGCACGTGGTCGGCGTCGACCGGTCGGTCCTCCGGGACGGGGGTGCCGTCGACCATCACCGACACCTCGTGGGGGCTGTAGTCGACGACGTCGAGGAGGTCGGCGTAGGTCGGCTCGGCGGCGTCGAGGGCCGCGAGGTCGATTTCCCGCGTTTCCTCGCCGACGACTTCGACCGTGACCATGTGCGAGGGTTCGCGCGTGGCGGCTTCAGCGTATCGGGACGCCGAAAGCGGAGCGCACAGGTGCTGGAGGCGGACCAGGGCCCGGCGGCGTGACGAGGTGCCGGCCGAGCGCGGCGACCGCGCCCCGGTCCCACGCAGTTTAAGAGCGGCCCGGGCCTGGGTTCGAGCATGAGCGAGGCCGACACGGAGCCGCGGGCGGGGCGGGACGAGATCTGGATCGAGAAGTACCGCCCCCAGAACCTGGACGACATCGTCGGGCAGGAGACCATCACCGAGCGCCTGCAGAGCTACGTCGAGCGCAACGACCTCCCCCACCTCATGTTCTCCGGGCAGGCCGGCATCGGCAAGTCCACGGCGGCGCTGGCCGTCGCCCGCGAACTCTACGGCGAGGACTGGCAGGAGCACTTCCTCGAACTCAACGCCTCCGACCAGCGCGGCATCGACGTGGTCCGCGAGCGCATCAAGAGCTTCGCCCGCTCGTCGTTCGGCGGCGCCGAATACCGCATTATATTCCTTGATGAAGCGGACAGTCTTACCTCAGATGCTCAGTCAGCACTCCGCCGGACGATGGAGCAGTTCTCCAACAACGTCCGGTTCATCCTCTCGTGTAACTACTCCAGTCAGATCATCGACCCCATCCAGTCGCGGTGTGCGGTCTTCCGCTTCGCGCCGCTGGGCGACGAGGCCGTCGAGGAGCAGGTCCGCATCATCGCCGAGGAGGAGGGCATCGAGCTGACCGACGACGGAATCGAGGCGCTGGTCTACGCCGCCGACGGCGACATGCGGAAGGCCATCAACGGCCTCCAGGCGGCCTCCGTCACCGGCGACACTGTCGACGCCGAGGCGGTCTACGCCATCACGTCGACGGCCAGGCCCGAGGAGATCGAGGAGATGGTCACGGAGGCGCTGGACGGCGATTTCGTCGCCGCGCGGTCGACGCTCGACACGCTCCTCACCGAGGAGGGGATCGCCGGTGGCGACGTCATCGACCAGCTCCACCGCTCGGTCTGGGAGTTCGACCTCGACGACGAGGCCGCCGTCGTCCTCCTGGACCGGATCGGCGAGGCCGACTACCGCATCACGGAGGGGGCCAACGAGCGGATTCAGCTGGAAGCCCTGCTCGCGTCGCTCGCGCTGGACGACTGAAGCGCGTCGCTGCCGACGACCGAGAGCGGGACCCCGATTTTCAGCGCCGCATCGACGACCAGCCGTGCGGGGACGAGCCACTCGCCCGCGGCGAGGGCGAAGCCAGGCTCGCCGAGGAGCCACAGTACGGGGTACAGCGAAAAGAGGGCGACGACGAGCAGCCGCGTCCGGGCAAAGAGGGCAGCGACAGTGGGCCCGGACGACGTGGCCGCCCGGCCGAGCGGGCCAAAGAGGACCCACAGGAGCGCGCAGAAGGCGCCGACGGCGACCGCGAGCCACGCGAGTTTCGCGGTGCCGGTCGTGACCGTCGCGAGCAGCGTCGCGAGCATGGTGTAACCGCCGACTGCCATCCCGGTGGCGGTCGTCGTTCGGTCGGCGTCCGCGAGCAGGGCCAACAGGAGGACGAACAGCGGAATCGCCGTCAGTCCGTCGGCGAACCGCCCCCAGTAGACGAGGCGGTCGCCGACGCGGAGGGCGAACCCGGTCGCCATCAGAAGGTACCAGGTGCCGATAGAGAGCGGGACGAACGTGCAGATAACGCCGATTGCGCGGGCGTGGTCGTCGAGGCCGCGGGCGAGGGCGGCGACGAGCACCGCCCCGACGCCGAAGGCGGCGGCACCGGCCCAGAGCAGCGACGTCATGGGTTCAGTTGCCAGATCCGGTAGTTCAGGGCGGCGGCGAAGGAAACCCAGGCGAGGTAGGGAACGAGCAGGAGTGCGGCCCGGCGGTCGACGCGGGCGAACGCGGCGATGGTGGCGACGACCCCGACCCAGAGGACGGCGATGACTGTGAGACCGCCGGCCGGCCAGCGCAGGCCGAAGAACACCCCCGACCACGCGACCTGAACGACGTACTGGAGGGCGAAGATCGCGAGCGCGACGCGGACCGCTCTCCGCTCCAGGTCAGCCCGCCAGACGAGCCACGCCGCGACCCCGAGCAGGGCAAAGAGGATCGTCCAGACGGGGCCGAACACCCAGCTCGGCGGTGTGAAGGCCGGTTTCGCGAGCGTCGGGTACCACGCGGTGACGCCGTCCCCCGACAGGAGGACGCCGGAGGCGCCGACGAGTTCGCAGGCGAGGACGGTGGCGACGAGCGAACCGACGGGGTGGCGGTCGGGGAGGGACGCGACGCGGGCCATCGAAGACGACATGGTGAACCCGTCCACGCGAACTGATATCAAACCTCGGCCCGGTCGGGAGTCGCCGGCGCACCACAGCACGCGGGCGTGACAAAAACCGCCGGACTCGAGCGGGTTCGGATCGGCCGTTCTGGGGCTTCGGAACTGTTTTAGGCTCAGGTTGGCCACCTAGTGGCAACGAATGAGTCTCGAGGAGGAGTACCAACTCGACTACTTCGAGGAGGAGGGCTTCGTCCGGAAGGAGTGTCCGGAGTGTGGGGCCCACTTCTGGACGCGGGACGGGGACCGCGAGACCTGTGGCGAACCCCCCTGTGCGGAGTACAGTTTCATCGACGACCCCGGCTTTGCCGAGTCCTACACGCTGGAGGAGATGCGCGAGGCATTCCTGTCTTTCTTCGAGGACCACGACCACGAGCGCATCGACCCGTACCCGGTCGCCGCCAACCGCTGGCGCGACGACGTGCTCCTGACGCAGGCGTCGATCTACGACTTCCAGCCGCTCGTCACCTCCGGGGAGACGCCGCCGCCCGCGAACCCCCTCACCATCAGCCAGCCCTGCATCCGGATGCAGGACATCGACAACGTCGGCAAGACCGGGCGCCACACCATGGCCTTCGAGATGATGGCCCACCACGCGTTCAACGCCCGCGAGGACCTCGACGACCCCGAGCAGTACGCCTACGAGGGCGAGGTCTACTGGAAGGACGAGACGGTCCGGCTCTGTGACGAACTGTTCGAGGAGATGGGCGCCAATCTCGACGAGATCACCTACATCGAGGACCCGTGGGTGGGCGGCGGCAACGCCGGCCCGGCCATCGAGGTCATCTACCGCGGTGCCGAACTCGCCACGCTCGTCTTCATGTCCATGGAGCAGGACCCGGACGGCGAGTACGAGATGAAAGACGGCAACCGCTACAGCCCGATGGACACCTACATCGTCGACACGGGCTACGGGCTGGAGCGGTGGACCTGGATGAGCCAGGGCACGGCCACGGTGTACGAGGCCATCTACCCGGACATGATCGACTTCCTCACGGACAACGCCGGGATCGACCACAGCGACGAGGAGGCGGCGATCATCCACGACGCCGCGCGGCTCTCCGGGAGTCTCGATATCGACGACGTGGACGACGTGGAGGCCGCCCGCGCCGATATCGCCGCGGAACTGGGCGTCGACGTCGACCGCCTCCGGGACCTCGTCGAACCGCTGGAGGACATCTACGCCATCTCCGATCACTGCCGGACGCTCGCGTACATGCTCGGGGACGGTATCGTCCCCTCGAACGTCGGCACGGGCTATCTCGCGCGGATGGTCCTCCGGCGGACGAAGCGGCTCTGTGACAACGTCGGCGTCGACGCGCCGCTGGACGAACTCGTCGATATGCAGGCCGAGCGGCTGGACTACGAGAACCGCGACACGATCCGGGACATCGTCCGCACGGAGGTCGAGAAGTACCGGGAGACGCTGGACCGCGGTGGACGGAAGGTCCGCCAGCTCGCCGACGAGTACGCCGAGCGGGGCGAGCCGATCCCCACCGACGAACTCATCGAGCTCTACGACTCCCACGGCATCCAGCCGGACATGGTCGAGGAGATCGCCGCCGAAAAGGACGTCGACGTGGCGATTCCCGACGATTTCTACGCGCTGGTCGCCGACCGGCACGGCGGCGGCGACGCCGAGGAAGCGGCCGCGGAGGCCGGCGACGACCGGCTCGCCGAACTGCCCGATACCGACCGGCTCTACTACGAGGACCAGGAGCGCACGGACTTCGAGGCGGTCGTGCTGGACGTCCTCGAACGGGAGGACGGTGAATACGACGTGGTGCTCGACCAGACGATGTTCTACCCGGAGGGCGGTGGGCAGCCGCCGGATCACGGGACGCTGTCGACGGACGACGTGACCGCCGAGGTCACGGACGTTCAGACCAGAAACGGCGCCGTCGTCCACCGGACCGACGCCGACCCGGGCAAAGGCGAGTTCGTCCGCGGGCAGGTCGACGCGACGCGGCGCCGGCGGCTGATGCGCCACCACACTGCCACCCACATCGTCGGCCACGCCGCCCGGGAGGTCCTGGGCGACCACATCCGGCAGGCCGGCGCGCAGAAACACACCGACAGCGCGCGCATCGACGTGCGCCACTACGAGCCCATCAGCCGCGAGGAGGTCAAGGAGATCGAGCGGCTGGCGAACGGTATCGTCACCGAAAACGCGTCGGTCACCCAGGAGTGGCCCGACCGCCACGAGGCCGAGGAGGAACACGGCTTCGACCTCTACCAGGGCGGCATCCCGGCCGGCGAGCAGATCCGCCTGATCCACGTCGACGACGACGTACAGGCCTGTGGCGGCACGCACGTCTCCCGGACCGGCGACATCGGGACGATCAAGATTCGGGGGACCGAGCGCATTCAGGACGGCGTCGAGCGCATCACCTTCGCCGCCGGCGAGGCGGCCATCGAGGCCACACAGGCGACCGAGGACGCACTCTACGAGGCCGCCGAGACGCTGGACGTGAACCCCCGGGACGTGCCCGAGACCGCCGCCCGCTTCTTCGACGAGTGGAAGGAACGGGGCAAGACCATCGAGGACCTCAAGTCGGAGCTGGCGGAGGTCCGGGCCGCGGGCGGGGCCGACGGCGAAGAGGTCGAGGTCGGCGACGCGACGGCCGTGATCCAGCGGCTCGACGCGGACATGGACGAGATGCGCGCGACGGCCAACGCCCTCGTCGAGGACGGGAAGATCGCAGTCGTGGGCAGCGCGCCGGACGGCGTCCCCGCGAGCGACGCGAGTGGGGGCTCGGCGGACGAGGGAAGCGAGTCCGGCGGCGCACAGTTCGTCGTCGCCGTCCCCGACGGGTCGGAGGTCGACGCCGGCGAGGTCGTCGGCGAACTCGCCTCGCGGGTCGGCGGCGGCGGTGGCGGCCCGCCGGACTTCGCACAGGGCGGCGGTCCCGACGCCGACGCGCTCGACGACGCGCTCGACGACGCACCGTCGATCCTCAAGCAGGTTCTGAACGCCTGAGGACCGTCGGAAGGGGCATCCGAGCGGTCGCTAATCGGCGGGGCGCTCGGAGCGGAATCGCCTGATTTCCGCGCGGAGCGCCGACCGCTTGAGCAGCAGGAAACCGGCGAGGATCAGGCAGAAGCCGCCCACCGTCCACGCCGACACCGGTTCGTCGAGCAACAGCCAGCCGGTGGCCGTGGCGACGACCGGGACCACGTAGGAGACGAGGTTCGTCTCCAGCGGGCCGAAGTTCGCCAGCAGCCAGAAGTAGATCAGGAAGGCAACGGCGGTCGCGAGGACCGCCAGGTACGCGAGAACGCCGAGCGCGAGCGGCGGCGTCGGGCCCGCGAGCGGCGACTCGCCGGTCAGGAGACTCCCCGCGTGGAGGAGCACTGCGCCGACGAGCATCGACCACGCGGTGAACGGCGCCCGCGGCAGCGTCGACTCGGAGCGGCGGACGAGAACGCTCCCGACCGCGACGCTGAGGGCGGCCAGCGCGACGAGGCCCTTGCCGACGACGCCCGCGGCGAGGAGGTTGTCGGGGTCCGGGCGGGCGATGGCCGCCACGCCGGCGAAGCCGACCGCGAGGCCGACGAGGCCGACGGACGTGAAGCGTTCCTCGGGGAGCAGCCCCCAGGCGGCGACGGTCGTCAGGATCGGGATGAGGCTGTAGATGATCGACGCGACGCCGGCGGTCGTCGACTGCTGGCCGACGAACAGCAGGCTGTTGCCCGCGATCATGAACGTGCCGCTAGCCAGGACCACCCACAGGTCCGCCCGGGTCCGTGGCCGCCAGTGCGAGGCGGTGACGGCCGCGTACGCCAGCAGGAGGAGGCCGGCGATATCGTACCGGGCGGCGGCGAAGAAGACCGGCGGGAACGTCTCCAGACCCACCTCGATGGCGGGGAACGAGCCGCCCCAGAGTGCGGCGAGGCCGAGAAACAGCGCGACGGAGCGGTATCGTGACACTGCCGGGCAAATGGCCGCCGAGCACGTAATACGTACGGGTGTTTCGGCCGCCCGACGCCGGCGGTTCCCGGGGGCGGTGGCCGTCCGGTCACCGCTGGCGCGATCCAGGAGGACTGAAGCCCCTCCACCCGAAACGTGTCGAGACATGCCGACCACGACCAACGACGGGGTGGAGCTGTGCTACGAGACGACCGGCGACGGCCCGACGGTGGCGTTCGTCGAGCCGGTCGGCTACGGCGCGTGGTGCTGGTCGTGGCTGGTCGACGCGCTCGGCGAGCGCTTCGAGCGACTCGTCTGGGACCTCCGGGGCACGGGCCGCTCGGACACCCCCGAGGGACCGTACGACGTGGCGACGCTCGCGAGCGACCTCGAAGCCGTCCTGCACGACCACGGCGCCGGCGACGTCCACCTCGTCGGCGCGGGGCTGGGCGGGATGGTCGCCCTGCAGTACGCGCTGGGCGGCACCCGAGCGTCGACGCTGACGCTTCTGGGAACGACCGCCGATGGGTCGCGCGTGGACGCGGACGCGCTGGACGCGCTCGGCGCGCCGCGGGACGACCCCGACGCGCTCCGCGAGTCGCTCCGGGGCGCATTCTCTGCGGGCGTCGTCGACGATCACCCGGACATTGTCGACCGCATCGTCGAGTGGCGCCGCGAGGACGACGCGAGCGCGGCCGCTCGTGCGGCGCAGGCGGCGGCGATGACCGGCTTCGATGTCACCGATTCGCTGTACGAGATCACGACGCCGGCGCTGGTCTGTCACGGCCGGGCCGACGCGGTGGTGCCGGTCGCGGCGGGCGAGCGGTTGGCCGAGGGACTCCCCCGTGGGGAGTTTCGCCCGGTCGAGGCGGGCCACCTCGTCGCCGTCGAGGAGCCGGCGGTCGTCGAGGCCGAGCTGTTCGCGTTCCTCGAGGACCACGCGGCGCTGTGATGGGTGTGAAACGGCTGGACGGGGACGGTCGCAGGGGTCGGCGAGTCAGTCGCCGCCCGCGTCCTCGGGCGCGTCGGTGACGAACATCGTGCCGATGTCGACCGGTTCGCCGTCGGCGTCGTCACCGCGGTAGAGCGCGAGGTCGTAGTTCGCGGGGTCGAGCGGCGGGGCGAGCGCCGCCTCCACGCGAATCAGGGCCTCGTCCTCGCCGACGGCGCTGACGGTCCGCCGGTCGTCGTCGCCCGCGGCGGCCGTATCGAGGGTGACCGTGACGCGGCCGTCGTCGTCACCGTCGCGGAGGAGGGCTTCCAGCCGGTAGTTGACGGACTCCTCGCCGACGGTCAGCGTGGCCGCCTCGGCGTCCTCGGGGAGGGTGACGGTGAGGTTCGTCCGCTCGCCCTGTGGCGCGTGGGCGATTGCGTCGGCGAGTCCCGCCTCGGTGGGCTTGGCGCAGTCGTCCGAACACGCCGCGACGACGCCGCTCCGGTTACCGATGCGGTGGCCGTCGTACTGCGCGATTACCTCGAACGAGGAGTCGGGTT
The DNA here is from genome assembly GCF_023028345.1 of Halorientalis marina. Classification (GTDB taxonomy): domain Archaea; phylum Halobacteriota; class Halobacteria; order Halobacteriales; family Haloarculaceae; genus Halorientalis; species Halorientalis marina. Next base: position 3,351,033 of record NZ_CP095487.1, read on the forward strand.
CGATGGTCGACAGGTCGACCGTGGCCGCGAAGGTGCCGTTCTCGGTCACGACCGCCTCGGTCGTCCGGAGGAAAGGATTGGACCCGGTGCTGACGAGCCGCACCACCAGTACGCTCCCGGGTTCGAGGTCGGTCTCGCCGGTGAGGCGCTGGCCGGTCGCGTTGACCGGGCGGAGCGTTCCGTTCTCGGGGTCGAAGGAGGCGTTCGCGGCCGGCGGCTGGCCGTCACCGATTTCGACGACGGTGGCGTTCTCGAGGTCCTCGGTGTCGACCGTGAGCGGGTCGGTCGGCTCCCCGACGACCCGCCCGGAGGCGTTCGCCAGCCGCTCGCCGTCGTGGCGGACGGTCGCGGCGAAGGTCGGCTGGTCGGCGACCGAGGCGAGGTCCACCGTCGCCGTCCAGGTGCCGTCGTCGGCGACGGTCGCGTCGGCCGTCCGCAGGAACGGCGTGGCCGAGTTACTCGACCGGAGGCGGACGGTCAGCGTCGTGCCGGCCGCGAGGTCGCTCTCGCCGGTTATCGTCTGATTCGGCGCGGCCTCCAACGTCAGCGTGCCGTTCCCGGTGTCGATGGTCGTGCCGTCGTCGGTGGCCGTCCCGTCGGCCGGCGCGTCCGTCGTCGCCGGGGCGGTCGCGGCGGGGCCGGACGCGGCCGGTCCCGCGGCCGTCACGCCGGAGACCGCCACGAGACCGACGGCCACGCCAACGGCGAGCGCGGCCACGAGCCGGCGGTTCATCCGATCACCCCCGGACGGTCGAGGTGGTGTGGAGGGTCGATGCGGGTCGTATCGCCCGCGAACGGGTCGCGGAGCGGGGTCGGTCGGAACATCGCACTCGAACGGAGGAGTCCACACAAAGAATGCCCAGCGAATGGTTAAAATCGGAGTGTAGTCGCCCCGGCCGTCTCGAAGGGGCCCCTAAACACCAGTATCCGTTATAATCATTATAAATCATTAAATTTATTCGGGTCGCGTCCTCGACGTGACGACACGCCCGGGCCCGGGCGGTCCGTGTGAGCGAGGGCGTCCGGGCGGCGACCGGGCTGGCGCGGTGGTCACAGGCGCGTCCGCGGTGACGAAGCGTCGTGGACCACCGCGTTCCGTCGTATCGTGCGCCAACCGAGAGAGCCTGGATGCCGTTCGAGCAGTCACCGCATCCGCCACTGCGGCCGAACCCCCACCTCACCCCGGAGTTCCCGTCGTCGCGACCCGTGCCGCCGCGGCACGGGTCCGGGCCCGTCCGGGCACGTTTTTTGACCGCGGGGCCGTTCGTCCCGGCATGGCTACCGACGGCGATCCCGGTCTGCCGCTGTTCGTGGGCGGAATGCTCGCCGCGATCTGTCTGTTCGTCGCCGGGCTGACCTACGTCGTCGTGCCCGGTGGCCTCGGCGAAGGTGGGCCAGTGGTCGGCCTCGCCGTCGGCATCGCCGGCCTCGGCGTCGTCTTCCTCGCGCTCGGGGCCGTCATCGCCGCCGCCGTCGCCGTCCGTAACGGCTGATTCGCGGCAAGCCCTGCCGAATCGAAGGGCGTTTGAGGGCCGGACCCCTGTTTCGTATCGATGGAACGGCCACGGATCGCCCTGCTGAACGCGGCTCACGACCCCGGAGACACCCGCCGGAACTTCCGGCGCGAACTCGATGGCGACCTCGTCGAGTTCCACTGTCCCGAGGGCGAGGTGCCCGAGAGCTTCCGGTACGACGGGTTCGTCGTCACCGGCTCGCGGGCCTCCGTCTACTGGGAGCGGGAGTGGATCGGCCGGCTCAAGACCTGGGTCGGCGAGGCCATCGAGGCCGGCCTTCCCGGACTGGGCGTCTGTTACGGCCACCAGTTGCTCGCCGACGTCATGGGCGGCCGCGTCGAGGCCATGGACGACTACGAGATCGGCTACCGCACCGTCGAGCAGGACGGCGACAACCGCCTCCTCGACGGCGTCGACGAGGATTTCACGGTCTTCACGACCCACTCCGACCGCGTCGTCGAGGCGCCGCCGGGCGCCACCGTCTTCGCGAGAAACGACTACGGCATCCACGGCTTCCGCAAAGGGCGCGTCTTCGCCGTCCAGTTCCACCCCGAGTACGACGTGGCGACCGCCGAGTCGGTAACCAAAGGGAAGGACGACCAGCTCTCCGCGGAGCGCATCCAGGAGGTGCTCGACGGCATCACCGCCGAGAACTACGACGCCGCCTGCGAGGCCAAGCGACTGTTCGACAACTTCACTGCCTTCGTCCTGGACGTTCGGGAGGACTGCGGGAGCAGTCAGTCCGCGAGCGCGGCCGACGACTGAACGGGCGCGGCCTTCCTGACGCCGGCGTCGACGCCGACCAGCACCGCGACCGCGAGCACGATGAGTGCGCCCTGTCGGAGCGTCGGGAGCAGCCCCAGCGAGACGATGAGCGTCGTCGCACAGGCCGGCGCGTGGCGCAGGTCGGTCACGAGCATCGCGCCGGCGGTCAGCACCACCGAGACGACCGCGCTGGCCGCGAGCCGCGCGCCCGCCACGGACGCCGGTTCGAGCGACGTCGGCACGCCCAGTCCGGCGGCGAGCGTGTGGTAGGCGAGCAGTCCCGCGACCACGCCGAGCGCGTGCCCGCCGACGACGCGCCGTGGGCGAGCCGTCTCGCGGCCCGGCGCGACCGCCAGCACGTACGCCGTCGGTCCGAGGCTCGGGAAGACGACTGGGTAGCCCGACAGCCACGCGAGGACGCCGATCACGAACAGGTGGCTCCCCGCGACGGCCGCATCACGTCGCCACGACATGACGTGCCCGTATCCGAAGGCCCGCAAAAACGGTGACGGACTCGAAACGAGGGGGCAGGCTGTGAAAGAGGGGTTAACAACGTCCGACCAGTTGGGGAGTGTTTTTACCAGTGGAAGCCCAGGTATCGGTATGCTCGATTACTTCGATCTGGAGGCGGACCTGGGCGAGGAAGAGCGGATGATCCGCGACACGGCACGGGAGTTCGTCGAGGAGAAGGTGCGACCCGACATCGGCGAGCACTGGATCGAGGGGACCTTCCCGAAGGACCTCATCCCGGAGATGGGTGAGATGGGCTTTTACGCTCCCAATCTGGAGGGGTATGGCTCCCCGAACGTCAGCGAGCGGGCGTACGGGATCCTGATGCAGGAACTGGAGGCCTGTGACTCCGGCCTACGCTCGATGGCCTCCGTCCAGGGCGCGCTCGTGATGTACCCGATCCACGCCTACGGCAGCGAGGCACAGAAGGACCACTGGCTCCCGAAACTCGGCAACGGCGAGGCCGTCGGCTGTTTCGGCCTCACGGAGCCGGAACACGGCTCGAACCCCTCCGCCATGGAGACGCACGCCGAGGAGGGCGACGAGGGCTACATCCTCAACGGTGCCAAGACGTGGATCACGAACTCCCCACTCGCCGACGTGGCGGTCGTCTGGGCGCGGGACAGGACCGACCCCGACGAGCCGGTGCGGGGCTTCCTCGTCGAGACCGACCGCGACGGCGTCTCGACGAACAAGATCGACGAGAAGCTCTCGCTGCGGGCTTCGGTCACCGGCGAGATCGGCCTCAACGACGTGTACGTCCCCGAGGAGAACGTCCTGCCCGACGTGCAGGGCATGAAGGGACCGCTCAGCTGTCTCACGCAGGCCCGCTTCGGCATCGCCTGGGGTGCGGTCGGCGCGGCCCGTGACTGTTTCGAGACCGCTCGCCAGTACGCCAAGGACCGCGACCAGTTCGGCGGCCCCATCGGCCGGTTCCAGCTCCAGCAGGACAAGCTCGCGGAGATGGCGACGCAGATCACGCTCGCGCAACTGCTCGTCTATCGCCTGACCGACCTCAAAGAGCGGGGCGACATGCGGCCCCAGCACGTCTCGATGGCGAAACGCAACAACGTCCGCATGGCCCGCAACCAGTCCCGGATCGCCCGCGAGATCCTGGGCGGCAACGGCATCACCGCCGACTACTCGCCGATGCGCCACATGGCGAACATCGAAACCGTCTACACCTACGAGGGCACTCACGACATCCACACCCTCATCCTCGGCGAGGACCTGACCGGGTTGCAGGCGTATCAGTAGGCCCGGAACGGGTCAGTCGAATCGTCCAGTCTCGGCGCCACAGTCCCCGCAGATCGTCACCAGCGCCGAGCGGTCGTCGGCCATCTCGATCTCGTTTTCGGTGCGGCCCTCGCAGTCGGGACACTCCCGGAGCATGGTCGTCCGCCCCATGTCCTGCGGTGCACCCACGGCGAGCGCGACGACGCGGTCGTCGCCCTCGTTGGTGCCGAGTTGCCACTCGCCCGGCGCGAAGCGGACGGTCTCACCCGCCGCGACCGTCACGTCGCCGTCCTCCGTCTCGAAGGTCACGGTGCCCCGCTCGACGTAGAACATCTCCTCCTGGCCGTCGTGACGGTGGTAGCCGAAGCCGAAGCTCTCGCCCGGCGCGAGTTCGTAGTAGTTCAGCGCCACGTCAGTCGCGTCCAGCGCGCCGGCGAGGTCCCGCTTCACGTCGGCCGGTCCCATGCGGTCGTCCACGTCGTCGACATCCACGCGTTCCATACGTCAGCGTTCCCGCGCAGGGGACAAAAATCCAGTCCTACTCCTCGTCCTCCCAGTAGTCGCCGGCCGTCAGGGAGTGGCGCTCGCCGTCGAGGCGGAGCGTGCCCTCGCCGTCGAGGACGTAGATGGCCTCCTCGTTGCCGGTGTGGTAGTGATACGGCCAGGACCGCTTGCCCGGCGGGAGTTCGTAGAGCGAACAGCCGATCCCCTCGCCGTCGGCGGCAGCAGAGAGCTGTTTCCGGCGGAAGGCGGTCTCGCCGTGGTCCTCCTCGGTCCACTCCAGGTCGGATTCGTTGACCGTGGGCATAGGGGAGCGTCGACGGGCGACGGAAAAAATCCGGCGTGGATCGGCGGAACCGCGGGCGAGACTGACGGGTGAGGCTGGAGTGCGGTGCGTGGCGGGCGGCCAGTGGCGGGCGGGACGTGGGAGCGGGACGGCTCACTCGGGACCGTCGATGTCGAGTTCCTCTTCGAGGTCGGTGAGGGCGTCGCTGTCCGCGAGTGCCTCCATCTGTTCGCGGAAGTGCTCCTCGCAGACACCGACCTTGATGCCGTCCTTCTCGACCGCGACGTCCGCTTCGCGGTCGCAGTGGTGGCAGCGCATACACGGGAATAGAACGGCCGTGGCTATGAACCCTGCGAACCGCGGCGGCCCTGCCGGTTCGGCCCGACCGCACACGCCACCGATTCGGTGCGTTTGCCGGCGCCGAGGGCCGCTCACGACGGGGCGCCGACCGCACGCCGGAACCGGGCGGCATCGTCGCCGTCGAGCCCGGCCAGCCCGAGTCGGTCGTCGTGGGCGTCGCTCCCGCCGGTGGCGAGCAGGTCGTGGTCCGCGATGGCACGGTCGACGGGTGCGGGGTCGACCGTGCGGCCGTAGGGGTAGTATCGCTCGACTGCGTCGAGGTCGGCGGTCAGATCGAGCGCGCCCGCCACGTCCCGGTACCGGAACGGGTGGGCGAGGCCGACGACCGCACAGGCGTCCGCGAGGGCGTCGACCCCGCGGTCGAAGCCGGGGATGTCGCGGGCCACGTAACAGGGGCAGTCGCCGCCGATGAGGTGGTCGAACGCGCCCTGGTAGTCGTAGTCGGCGTCGCTCTCGGCGATGGCGCGGGCGATGTGCGGGCGGCCGAGCCCCCGCCGCGGTTCGACGGGCAGGTCGACACCGAGGCGGTCCTCGACACAGTCGATAATGGCCCTGCCGCGGTCGATCCGGTCCTGTTGAATCTCCTCGACGAGCCCCGTCAGCGCCTGCGTCCGCTCGACCCCGTAGCCAAGCAGGTCCACCCGCTGGTCGCCGGCGTCGACCCGGAGTTCGATCCCGTGGACGACGGTGATGCCGTCGAGGGAAACGACGGGGCCGTCGATGTCGGGGTGGAGCCGGTCGTGGTCGGTGACGGCAACGATGTCGACCCCGGTCTCGCGGGCGGCCGCCGGCAGTCGGTCGAGCGTCAGTTCCCCGTCCGAGTTCGTCGTGTGGACGTGGCAGTCCGCGACGACCATGCCCCCACCTCCGGCCGCCACCCCGAAGCCCGTTCCGGTCGTGTGCCTTAATGCCACTAGATTCCCTAAGTTCCCCTCGGAGAGCAGATTGCGAACGTTTATGAACGTTCCTGACAGACCGGAATGTATGCGATTACTGAGTGGCCTGACCGACCAGGTCGGCGCGCACAGCTACCCGGCGACGACGGAGGAAGTCATCGAGGAGTACGGGGAACTCGAACTGGAGCTACCGAACGGGGACGAACAGCTCGGGGACGTGCTGGGTCGGCTCGGTTCGGAGACGTTCGAGAGCGCCGAAGACGTGCGGGTCGCAGCGATCAGCGCCGTCTCCTCGAACGCCGTCGGTCGGGAGAACTACAGCGACCGCGACCCCATCGCCATCGGCGAGGACGGCCACGAGCAGGTCTCCTTCTGAGCGGCCGGGCGGACGCCGACCGCCGCGGTTTCTGATGACGCCATCAGCTACCGATAGCGCCCATCTAGAGAGTCAAACGGCCGTTTGACTCTCCAGTAGGACCTTTTAGTCGGGTGAAAGAAAGCCGGGTATGCAGCGAACCGAAATCGCACTCGGGGCAGTGATCCTCGTGCTGATGGGCGCGGCCATCGGCGCGGGGGTGACGGCACTCGGGACGAACGCACCGACGCCGACCACGAACGACACGACGGCCGTCCCGACGGCCGGAATCGAGGCCGCACCGGCACTGCTCGGCAGTGCGGACAACGCCTCTCTCGGGACCTTCGAGAGCGCGGACGCGTTCGCCGCGTACGTCCAGCGCGGGCAGTCGATGGCCGCGGGCGGCACCGGGTTCCAGTCCCGGCCCGTCGCACGGCCCGACGTGGTCAGGGAACCGCGGGCGACCGAGGTGCCGGCGATGACGGCAACGGCGGGCGATGCTGTCGAGTTCGAGAGCGGCGCGGCCGCGGGCGGGACCGGCGGTGACGCCGGGAGCCAGCCCGAGCGCGTCTCCGGCACGAACGTCCAGGAAGCCGGCCTCGGAGAGCCCGACATCTTAAAGACCGCCGGGAGCACCGTCTTCTACTCCCCGCCGGAGCTGGACCGCTGGGAGTACCGCCGCGACAAGGGCGAGACCGACGGCACGCACGTCATCTCCGCGGACGACCCGGCCCGGCCCGAGAAGGTCGAGGAGATCGACGCCTCCGGGCGGATGTTGCTCGACGGCGACCGCGTGATGGTCATCGAGGACGACGAACTGCACGGCTACGACGTGAGCGACCCGGAGAACCCGGTGCAGGTCTGGGAGGAGGACCTGAACTCGGCGGTCGTCACCGCGCGGCTCCTCGACGGACAGGCCTACCTCGTGACGCGCACGGGCGTCGACCTCGACGAACCGTGTCCCATCAGGCCGCTCGACGGCGCGAGCGTGTCGTGTACCGATATCCACCGGCCGGATCGACAGGTGCCGGTCGACGCGACCTACGCCGCCATGCGACTGGACATGGACGACGGGAGCGTCGCGGACACGACGAGTTTCGTCGGCACGACCGACAACACCGCGGTCTACATGTCCGAGAACGCCCTCTACGTCACCTACACCGAGCAGGCCAACCGCGGCGAACTCCGCCTGCAGTTCCTGCTCGACCAGGACGACCGCTTCCCGGCCCGCGTGACCGACCGCCTGGAGGAGATCCAGGAGTACAACATCTCCGGGCAGTCGAAGCGGACGGAGGCCGAGCGCGCCCTCGAGAGCTGGTATCGCACGCTCGACGACGACCGGCGCCACGAGGTCCGGGACGAACTGCGCAACGAGTACCGGGACTACCTGACGGACCACCAGCGAGACCTCCTCCGAACGGGCGTCGTCCGCATCGAGGTGGGTGACGACCTGTCGGTCGACACCACCGAAACCGTCCCCGGCCGGCCGCTGAACCAGTTCTCGATGGACGAACACGAGGGCACCCTCCGCATCACGACGACGGTCCCGGCCGCGGGCGGCGCACAGAGCGCCAACGACCTCTACGTGCTGGACAACGAGAGCCTCCAGCGGCGGGGCTCTGTGAAGGACATGGGGCTGAACGAGGAGGTCTACTCCGTGCGGTACGTCGGCGACACCGCCTACGTCGTGACCTTCCGCCGGATCGATCCCTTCCACGTCGTCGACCTCTCGAACCCCGACGACCCCGAGGAGGTCGGTGAACTCGAACTGCCCGGCTTCTCCTCGTACCTCCACCCCGTCGACGACGACCACGTGCTGGGTATCGGCGAGGAGGAGGGCCAGGTCAAGGCCGTCCTCTTCGACGTGTCCGACCCCTCGGACCCGACCATCGACGACGACTACATCCTCGACGCCCGCTGGTCGGGAGTCTCCGAATCACACCACGCCTTCCTCATGGACCGCAGACACGGCGTGTTCTTCCTCCCGACCGGCGAGGGCGGGGAAATCTTCGACTACACCGACGGTGAACTCTCGCTCGAACGGAACGTCGACACCGACGGCCAGGCCCACCGCGCCATGTACATCAACGACTTCATGTACGTCTTCGGCGGCTCGGAGCTCGTCGTCGTGAACGAGACCACCTGGGACCGCGAACGCACCGTCCCGCTGGATTGATCGTCGGGGCCGCTTCGATCTACGGGGCCGCTTCGACCCACGTGACCGTCCCACACGCCCGACCAAAATCCGACGATTCGACGGGAAATACATCCTGAATTTAAACGAGGGGACCCAAAACCACCGTTAGATTCATACGGGCCAACCGATAACCATGAGTGTGAGTAGCAATGTCGATGGGTGCCTACGACGACGAAGAACACGAGCGCCGTGAGCGGAAAAACAGCGAAGTAGACGCGGCGTTCGACGACGATCGGACGACCTACCACGGAGAGATCGAGTACGACAGCGGTGAGTCCACGGAGGAACTGCTGGACCAGTTCGAGGAGATCAAGTCGGAGTAGCGCGGTCGTGTTCTGTCCGGCGTCTGAGTAACAGCACCGACAGCCCCGTGACCGCCGTCACCGCACAGACGTGCCCGACGACGGCCACCAGCAGGACGGGGAAGTCCACGAGGAAGGGCACGAGCACCAGCTGGAGGACGCCAAAGCCCATGGTCTCCAGATCGGCCCGCTGGAGTGCCCGCGCGGTTTCGGGGTCGAACCGATAGCGGGCCGACCGCCACAGCGCCGCCACGCTCGCCCACCAGCCCGTCCCGATGCGGTAGCACACGTCCCACAGCACCAGCAAGGCGAAGTAGACGACGAGGATCGGCGGCTCCTGGCCGAGCAGGTTCTCCAGAAGCGGCGTCCCCTGCTGTGGGGCGAACACGAACAGGTGGGTCACGAGGGCGACGTACGCCAGCACCGAGAGGACGACCTCGATGCTCGACCCGAAAAGCAGCCGGCGGTAGGTCTCCGGGACGCTCTCCCGGCGGGCGTAGCCGGTGATCCGGAGCATCTCCACGCTGCCCGCGGTGGCGACGAGGACGGCCCCCGTCGCGGCCGGGAGCGCGATCCAGAGGTCGTAGATGGCCGCCAGCGCGATGGCGGCGACCTCGAAGACGAGAAACTGGATGGCGATGGCCCCCCGTTCGGAGACGTCGATGCCGGGGAGCGCGCCGATGATGCTCTCGTAGGCCCAGGCCTCGCCGAACTCCGGATCACCCATCAGCGGTCCCCCGCCGTCACGACGGGTTCGGACGCCGCCGCGTCCGACACGGGCTCGACGGCCGGGTCCTCGATGGCCCGCGCGACGGCCGCGTCGAACGGCGTCAGGTCGATGGGCAGGTACTCTCGGATGCTGTCGTCCTTGACGACGACCGGGTTCTTCAGGCCCAGGATGAGCGGGCGGGCGACCGAGCGGGGCACGTCCGTCACGAGCGTCACCCAGCGCGCCGACAGTCCCGGCGTGAGCACGGGCAGGGGGATGATCAGTGGCCGCCGCCCGGTCGCTATCTCGGCGGTCCGGGCCATCACCTCGCGGTAGGTCAGCACCTCGGGGCCGCCGATCTCGAAGGTCTGGCCCGCGGTCTCGGGCTCGTCGAGGATGCCCACCAGATAGGCGACCACGTCGTCGATGGCGATGGGCTGACACGCGGTGTCGACCCACTGGGGCGTCACCATCGCCGGCAGCCGGACCGCCAGCTGGCGCACCATGTCGAAGCTCGCGCTCCCGGCGCCGATGATGATGGCCGCCCGCAGCGTCGTCAGCTCGAACTCGCCCGAGGTGAGGATGTACTCGACCTCCCGGCGCGAGCGCAGGTGTTTCGAGAGCCGGTCGCGTTCCTCGCCGAGGCCGCCGAGGTAGAAGGCCCGGTCGATGCCCGCTTCGTCAGCCGCCCGGACGAAGTTCCGGGCCGCCCGGCGGTCCCGCTCGGCGTAGTCGTCGCCCGCCTGCATCGAGTGAACGAGGTAGTACGCGGCGTCGATGCCGTCGAGGGCGTCCTCGAAACTCCCCCGTTCGAGCAGGTCCCCGGTCGCCACCTCGACGCCGTCGGGGGCGTCGTACCGCGTGGCGTCCCGGACGAGGGCCCGCACGTCGTGGCCCGCTTCCAGCAGGGCCGGTACCAGCCGGCTCCCGACGAACCCCGTCGCCCCGGTAACGAGTACTCGCATACCCCTAGGAGGGGACGCCGTCCCTTAATCCTCCGGGCGCCGCCGCGTCGCGGGGGCGTGACCGTCAGGGCGCGCGGAACGCCCACAGCACGGCGCTTATGCGCCCACGACGAGTACCACGGGTATGGCATACGAGCCGTGTGACGCCTGCGGCCGGAGCGTCCAGATCGCCGGCGGCATCGCCAACTTCTGGTCGTTCTCGGGGGACAAGACGGAGGGGCTGGCGCTCGAACTCGCCGACGGCACCGACTGGTTCCTCTGTTACGACTGCATCGAGCGCCTGCCCGACGACCGCGACGTGACCGCCGCGGACGTCGAGGCGCTCCCCGACAACGAGGAGTGAGCGGGGTGGGACAACCCCGCCATCGGCGTCGCCCCCCCTGCCGCCACCGAGGGGTTTTAGGCCAGCGGGAGGAATCTCCCGTCACGTGAATCCCGCCCGCATCGCCGACGAGTTCCCGGCGCCCTCCTACCGTGGTGCCCAGGAGCAGGCCCTCGCCGACATCCGGGCGGCCTTCGAGGCGGGCAACGACGTGGTGCTGGTGCGTGCCCCGACCGGGAGCGGCAAGTCCCTGCTGGCCCGCGGCATCGCCGGCTGTGCTCGCCGCGCGGGGGAGGCCGAGGCCCACGAACCCATCGGCGCCTACTACACCACCCCGCAGGTCTCCCAGCTCGACGACGTGGCCGCCGATCCGCTACTGGAGGACCTCAACGTCATCCGCGGGAAGAACAACTACTCCTGTATCCTCCCCGGGGAGACCGACACCCCCGTGGACCAGGCCCCCTGCGTCCGCGAGCGGAAGTTCGACTGCCAGGTCAAACACCGCTGTCCGTACTTCTCCGACAGGGCCATCGCCTCCAACCGTGACATCGCCGCGATGACGCTTGCCTACTTCATGCAGACGGCCGGCTCGGACGTGTTCGGCAAACGCGACGTGGTCGTCGTCGACGAGGCCCACGGGCTCGCGGAGTGGGCCGAGATGTACGCGACCATCGAGCTGTCGCCCCGCCGGCTCCCCGTCTGGTCGGACGTGCGCCCCCCGGCCATCGACGGCCCCGACGGCGCCGAGGGGTACGCCGAGCGCGTCATGCGAGTCTCGTCGCGCCGCGTCGAGGAACTCCGGGGCAACGCCGAACTCGACCCCGACGAGGTGGCCGAGCGCGACCGCCTGACCGAACTCGTCTCGGACCTCCAGTGGTTCCTCGAGGACTACCGGGACCCCGAGAGCGCGACGACGTGGGTCGTCGACCAGCCCGACGGCGAAGGGACGGCCGTGACCATCAAGCCGCTGAACCCCGAGCGGTACCTCAAACACACCGTCTGGGACCGCGGCAACAGGTTCGCCCTGCTGTCCGCGACCATCCTCAACAAGGAGGCGTTCTGTGCCGGCGCGGGGCTGGCGCCCGACCGGGTCGCGCTGGTCGAGGTGCCTCACACCTTCCCCGTCGAGAACCGCCCACTGTACGACGTGACACAGGGGAAGATGACCTACGAGCGCCGCGACAGCACGCTCCCGGACGTGGCCCACACCCTCGTTCGCATCATGCAGGCCCACCCCGACGAGAAGGGGCTGGTCCACTGCCACTCCTACGGCATCCAGGAGCGCTTACAGGAGCACCTGTCGGAGATGGACGTCGGCGCCCGCGTCCGCGCCCACGACCGCGAGAACCGCGACGCCGTCCTCTCGACGTGGAAGCGAAGCGACGGCAACGAGGTCTTCCTCTCGGTCAAGATGGAGGAGGCCCTGGACCTGGAGGGCGACCTCGCCCGCTGGCAGGTCCTCTGTAAGGCCCCCTACCCGAACACGCGTGACTCCCGCGTCGCGCGCCGGCTTGAGGACGGCCAGTGGGGCTGGTACTACCGCGCGGCGCTGCGGACGGTCATCCAGGCCTGCGGGCGCATCATTCGCGCGCCCGACGACCGCGGCGCGACCTATCTGGCGGACTCGTCGCTGCTCGACCTCTTCGAGCGCGCGCGAACGGACATGCCGGACTGGTTCGCGGCGCAGGTCGACCGCATGACGACGCCGGACCTGCCGGCCTACGACCCCGGCGCGGCGGTCGGGGCGGACGGGGGGGACGGCGCGCGGTCGAAACGCCGTCGCTCGACACGCCGTGACACCGACGAGTCCCACCCCCTCTCGGACGTCTGGGACAGTTAGATGAGCGTCGCGGCGTAGGCGACGGACGACCCCAGCATCAGGATGACGAGTACCAGGGCGATGATTTGCTGTCGGTCCATACCGGCACTCACTCGCGCGCCCAATTATGCCTTTCGCGCCGACACTCGGCGTTCCGTGCCGGCAGTCAGGGCAGGACGCCGAAGGCGGTGACCGCAACGGCCACGAGCGCGAGGCCGGCAACGCTCCTGACGACGCCGGTCCGGAGGAGTCGCCTGACCGCTGACGGGGGCGCGCGGTGGGCCAGCCTGGTATCGGTGAGCCGACAGCCCGGTCCCTCGCCGGTCCGTTCGACCTCGCCGGTGACGACCACGTCGTCGCCCGGGCGCAGATCCTGGCGGTTCACCCGAATCCAGGCGGCGGTCGCGAAGTGCTCGCCCGCGACGCTCGGGTCGACCGCAGCCGCCGAGTCGTCGGCCGCCGCGTTCGCGTCGAACCGCTCGCGGTAGCTCGCGGGGAGTTCGTCGCTCCCCTCGAAGAACTCGCTTTCGGGAGTGAGGTCGATGGTCGCGTCGGCGACCGAGACGAGCGCGCGCCCGCTCTCGTCCTCGACGACGAACGGGACCGCGTCGCGCTCGCCCATGACCCACTCCCAGTCACCGTCACGGCCGAGCGAGACGCCGTACTCGTAGGCGAGCACGTCGTCGCCGGACAGCGGCGAGGTCAGGGGCTCGTCGCGGACGCGAGCGACCCCCTCGACGGTGGCCCGCCCCGCCGCCTCGGCGACGGTGGTCGCGCCCGAGCGCAGTCGGAGGCCGGTCCGGAGCGGGCCGACGCCCTTCGCGAGCGCGAGGAGTCCGAGCCCCACGAACAGCCAGCCGGCAGCCAGCGTGACGAGCGACGCCATACCCGCCCGTTCGCCCGCCGGCACTAAAACGTGCCGTCGATCACTCGCCGTCGACCCGCGCGTCGACGACGACGTGCGCCACGCCCTCGCTGTAGCCCTTCACCCGTCGGCGGTCCAGTATCTCGACGGTCCGGCCCGCCTCGGCGGCCGCGGCTTCCAGGCGCTCCACGGGACGGTCGTAGACCAGCGTCTCCGGCGTCGCCTCGTGCATGTGGACGACCCCGCCCGGCTCCAGCGCGGCGAACGCGGCGTCGAGGTACTCGTGGGCCTCGTAGTAGCCCATTACGACGCGGTCGGCGGAGACGGTGTCGGCCACGTCCCGGCAGTCCGCCCGGTAGAGGTCGACGCGGTCGTCGACGCCGTTCAGCCGGGCGTTCTCGAGCAGGTACCGGAACGAGTCGGGGTTGATCTCGGTCGCCGTGACCCGCGCCCCCGCCCGGGCCATCGGGAGCGTGAAGTAGCCGACCCCGGCGAACATGTCGAAGACGCGCTCACCCGTGGGACTCGCGGTGCCGCCGTTCGCCAGGTCCGGCGACGCGGCCCGCTCGTCGCCGCGAACGACTTCGCCCATCCGCACACGCTCGGCCTTGTTCCCCGGGGAGAACATCACCTCGGCGAGGTCGAGCGCGTACTTCGTCCCGTGTTCCGTGTGGACCGTCTCGGTGTCGCCCTCGCCCGCCAGCACCGTCACGTCCGGTTCGCGCTCGACGCCCTCGATCCCGCCGCGGGCGAGGACGGTGTCGGCGTTTGCGTGGAGGTCGAGCAGCGCATCGCCGACCGCCGCCGGACGCGGGGCGTCGCCGATTTCGACGAGGACCACGGAGCCGATGACGGCCCACGAGCCGGGCGCTCGCGCCAGTTCCTCGTCCGTCCAGCCCCGCTCCCGGAGGTGGTCGCCGAGGTCGCGGAGCCGTCGGGTGGGTTCCTGCCGGACGACCTCTCGAACCGCCGTCGTCTGCGGCGGCGCGGTCACGGGCAGTGCCACCGCGTCGGTGCCGAACGAGCGCACGCTCCGGTCGTCGTCGTAGACCCCCTCCTCGCGGAGCGCGGCGATGGCCCGCTCCGCGCGGGGCTTGGCGACGACGGCCGCCAGCGGGCCGTCGCCGGCGTCGAGGGCAGCGAGGTCGTCGGCCGTCCCGGACTCGTCCGCCTTCTCGTCGTCCTCGCTCATTCGTCGTCCCCGTCCCCGGCGTCCGGGTCGTACTCCGCCGGCGGCAGAACGTGCAGGCCGGCCCGGCTCTTGAGGACGGTGAGGGTGTCGGCGTCGGGGTCGACGTACTCCGGGCGGGCGATGGTCTTCGCCTCGTAGGTCTCGGGGTCGAGCACCTGCACGGCGTGTTCGTCCTCGACGGCGACGAGCGTGGTCTCCTCGCCGTCCGCCCGGGTGCCGAGCCGCCGGGCCTCGGGGGCGTCGCCGTCCTCGAAGGCCGCCTCGTACCGGTCGCCGGTCGTCAGCCGCCGGCCCTTGAGGTTGCCGCGGACGCTCCGGACCAGGACCGGGCCGTCGTCGTCGGGCTCGATCACCTCGCCGGGGCGGTACCGCGGGAGCCTGATGGCGTATGTGACCCGGTAGACCTCGTTCCCGTCCGAGTCCTCGGTGACGAGGGTCTCGTTTGCGGTGTAGGCGCCGCCGAGCTGGCGGACGATGCGCTCGGCGATCCCCTCACCCATCTGCGTGGTCGAGATCTTCATGTCCAGGCCGCCCTCGACTTCGTTCACCTCGGTCAGGAAGGCGTTGCGGTCGCCCTTCGCTTCGCGGTCGGCGATGTACTCGCGGGCGATGGCCTCGGCGTCTTCGAGTTCCTCCGGGGCGGGTTCGCGCTCGTCGGCCCGGACCTGGACGATTGCGGCGTAGGAGCCGCCGGCGATGCGGCCACAGCGTTTGCAGGTCCCCGTCCCGATCTTGACGGGGACGACGACCTCCTCGACGACCGGCGTGCCGCGGACGACGCCGGAGAACTCGCAGTGCATCCGGATGGTGGTCTCGTCGACCTGCTCGGGCGTGACCCCCCAGTTCACGTCGGTCGCGTCGAGGTGGACGCCCAGCGCCTCGCTGACCCGCTCGATGGCGATGTCGGTGTAGTCGCGGGCGCCCACGTCGTCCCAGCTGTTCTCGCGGCGGATGGCGCCACACCGCCCGCAGACCTGCACCTCGATACGGTCCGGGGCGTCGACGAGGTCGAACTCCTCGAAGTAGCAGTCGTCACAGAGCACGCGGTCCGGGTCGCGGGGCTCGCCCGGCCGCGGCTCGGGCCGGGCCGGCACGTCACCCCCACAGCGCGGACAGAACTCGCGTGACTCGCTCATTGCCGGCCGGTACGCCGCTGGCCCGAATAAACCCCGCGTTCCCGGGCTGGCTCCCCCCTCGACTCGCCCCCGTCGACGTGTCCGGTTCCACCCCCGCCGACGGGACCGTCACGCCGTCCCACGGCGACTTTATTCGGCCGGGACCCGTAGTACCGAGCATGGAGTGGCGCACGGACTGGGGACTGCGGGGGCGCATGGTCGTGACCATGCTCCTGCTCGGGGTCCTCTACGTCCTGTTCGCGGCGGCCCTCTCGCTGTACTTCACGGGCCTCCTGCCGATCGTCCTCATCATGGGCCTGCTCGCGGGCGCACAGTTTTTCTTCAGCGACAGGCTCGCCCTGCGGAGCATGGGCGCCCGCGAGGTCGAGGAGAGCGAGTTCCCGGACCTGCACCGGTCGGTCGGCCGCCTCGCACAGCAGGCCGACCTGCCGAAGCCGACGGTCGCCGTCGCGGAGACGAGCGTGCCCAACGCCTTCGCGACGGGGCGGTCGCCGAACAGCGCCACCGTCTGCGTGACGACGGGGCTCATGGAGACGCTCGACCGGGACGAACTCGACGGCGTCGTCGCCCACGAACTCGCTCACATCAAGAACCGCGACGTGGCGGTGATGACGATCGCTTCCTTCCTCCCGACGATCGCCTTCCTCGTTGTCCGCTGGGGGTGGCTGTTCGGCGGGGGGCGCAACCGCCGCGGCGGCGGGGGTATCGTCGTCGCCATCGTCGTCTCGCTCGTGGTGTGGATACTCTCCTTCCTGCTCATCCGGGCGCTCTCGCGGTACCGCGAGTTCGCGGCCGACCGCGGCGGGGCCGTCATCACCGGTCAGCCGTCGGCGCTGGCCGGGGCGCTGGCGAAGATCGACGGCCGGATGGACCGCGTCCCCGAGGAGGACCTCCGCGAGCAGGCCGAGATGAACGCCTTCTTCGTCGTCCCGATCAAGAGCGGCTTCGTCGGGAAACTCGCCCGGACCCACCCGGCGACGGAGACGCGCATCGAGCGCCTGCGCGCACTGGAGCGGGAGATGGAGGTTGTGTGATGGGCCTGCTGGACTCGCTGAAGAGCGTCCTCGGTATCGCGGCGGAAGCCGACGCGGCCCGCGGAGCCGACCCCGAGGACCTGTTCGGGATGAGCACCGCCTACGTGACGATGGAGGCGGACCTCGGCTACGAACCGGCGGGCGCGGCCGCGCTCTGTTTCTCGTCGGTGGACAGCACCGACTTCGCCGACGCCGTCGACGAGGTCGAGGCCATCCTCGCAGCAGGCGAGGCCGAGACCGGCACGGACGCACGCCTCGTCCGGGACGACCACGGCTACGACTGGGTCGTCCTCGCGGACGACGACGTGGAGGACCTGGTGACGAGCGTCCACTTCGCCGCCGACACGCTCGTCGAAGCGGGGTACGGCTCGCGCCTGCTGGCCGCACTGTTCGCCTTCGAGCCGACCGCGGACGCACCCGGCGACGCCGACGGCCGCGTCTACTGGGTCTACTCCTTCCGGCGGGGGACCTACTACCCCTTCGCGCCGCGGTCGGGCCACGAACAGGACTCGAAGGCGCTGTTCAAACTGGAGAGCGTCCTCGATGGCGAACTCGACGTCGAGCCCGACCGGGAGTACTGGTACCCGCTCTGGCCGGACGAACCGGGCCGCCACCCCTGGGAGTGACCACTAGCCAGCGGCCTCCGGGATAGACCTTCGTGACCGTGTCGCGAACGGGGATCCCCCGTCCCGCATTTTCACTTTCACTACGCTGTAAACGTACCTTTTTGTAGGGTGGGGCACAACCCCCGTCCATGGCAGCAACGGAAAACCTCGAAGACCTGCCGGGCGTGGGTCCGGCGACGGCGGAGAAGCTCGAAGAGAACGGATTCGACTCCTACCAGGGGATCGCGGTGGCGAGTCCCGGTGAACTCTCGAACACGGCCGACGTCGGCGAGTCCTCGGCGGCCGACATCATCCAGGCCGCCCGCGAGGCCGCCGACATCGGCGGGTTCGAGTCCGGCGCGGCCGTTCTCGAACGCCGCGAGCAGATCGGCAAGCTCACGTGGGGTGTCGACGAGGTCGACGACCTCCTGGGCGGCGGCGTCGAGACACAGTCCATCACCGAGGTCTACGGCGAGTTCGGTGCCGGGAAGTCACAGGTCACTCACCAACTGGCCGTCAACGTCCAGTTGCCCAGCGAGCACGGCGGGCTGGAGGGCAGCGCCATCTTCGTCGACTCCGAGGACACGTTCCGCCCCGAGCGCATCGACCAGATGGTCAAGGGCCACGACGACGAGGTGCTCCGCGACGCGCTCGTCCTCCACGGCGTCGTCGAGGACGAGGAGGACGCCGACCCTACCGACGAGGCTCTCCTCGACGACCTCGTGGAAGCCATGCTCGACAACATCCACGTCGCGAAGGCGTTCAACTCCAACCACCAGATTCTCCTCGCCGAGAAGGCCAAAGAACTCGCCTCCGAGAGCCAGGACGACGAGTTCCCCGTCCGCCTGCTCTGTGTCGACTCCCTGACCGCACACTTCCGCGCGGAGTACGTCGGCCGCGGCGAACTCGCCGAGCGCCAGCAGAAGCTCAACAAGCACCTCCACGACCTGATGCGCGTCGGCGACCTCAACAACACCGCCGTCGTCGTCACCAACCAGGTCGCCTCCAATCCCGACTCCTTCTTCGGTGACCCTACCCAGCCCATCGGCGGCAACATCCTCGGTCACACCTCCACGTTCCGCATCTACCTCCGCAAATCCAAGGGCAACAAACGCATCGTCAAGCTCGTCGACGCCCCGAACCTCCCCGACGGTGAAGGCGTCATGCGCGTCGAGGAAGGCGGCCTGATGGACGAATGAAGTAGTACCTTTTTTAGCCTCGGGTGCGCGGAGCGCACCACTCGGCTAAAAAATCTACGCTAAAAAAGCCGGACGCTCGCGTTGCTCGCGTCCGGGGAACCGCCTCGGGCCTACGGCCCTCGGCGGATGCTTGTCGTCCACAGCACCGCAAACGCTCGTGTCCTGACCGCACCGTAACGTTCAGGTGCCACACTTTCGACGTGTCACGTACCGTGAACGTCGAGGTCGGAGACGTGACGCCGCGCCGGGTAGCGAAAGTAGTACTCTCGAATTTCCCGGTGACGGTGCTCGTCTTCACGGGGATCGCCTGGTGGCTGGCGGACAGCGGCATCTACTTCGATCCGGCGCGGTTCGACGCGACGGTGCTTCTCAACCCGCTGAACTACTTCCTCAGTATGTTCCTGCACGCGGACTGGTCGCACTTCGCCGGGAACATCCGGATGTGGCTGGTGTTCGGGACGATCCTGACAGTGTTCACGAGCAACCGCCACGTGCTGCTGGTCGCCGTCGCGTCACACCTGCTCACCCACGTCGTCGGCGTCTTCATGTTCCGGTTCGGCATCGGGATGAGTATCGTCGTGTTCGCGGTCATCGCGGCGGCGCTCGTCCGCGCGACGGGGTACGCGTTCCAGAACGCCTCGCTCGATTCCTTACAGGCAGCCCTCGCCGGTGTCCTGGCACCCCTCCTCGGCGTGCTGTTCGTCGTCGTCCTCGTCGCCGGTGGCGGTCGAATCGGTCACTTCGACCACTTCCTCGGCTTCCTGTTCGGCGGCGCTATCGAGATGGTCTACGTCTTCAGCAGTCACGAGGGGATGCAGACCGAGCGGAGCGTTCCGGAACGGATCGGCCGGTAGAATCAGTCGTCGTCTTCCGTCGTCGTCTTGTCCACGTCCAACTCCCCGAAGTAGATGTCCGCGCCGTCCTGGGCGACCTTCTCGGCGAGGACGGCACACTTCACCCGCATCGGGGAGATGTCGACGCCGAGCATGTCGGTGATGTCGTCGCGGTCCATCTCCCGGAGGTCGTCGACGGACATCCCGGCGAGTTTCTCCGAGAGCATCGACGCGGAGGCCTGGGAGATGGCACAGCCGTCGCCCTGGAAGGCGACGTGTTCGATGGTCTCCTCGTCGTCGTCGAGTTTGACCTGCATCTCGATGGTGTCACCGCACATCGGGTTCTCGCCGACGTGTGTGTAGGTGGGGTCCTCGAGTTCCCCGTAGTTACGGGGGCTCTTGTAGTGGTCGAGGATCTGCTGTCGGTACATATCGGAGCCGCCGACCATTGGTACCAGTAGATAGACGAGTCACACGCAAAAGAGTTCCGAGAGGCCGCCAGGTCGGCGCGTGACAGCGGACCGATGGGTCACGAAGGGTTACGCGTAAGCCCGAGGGCCGTAGACGGGTGGACATGGACCTCGCAGAGTTCCGTCGCGGCGTCCGCGACGTCACCCCCCTGTTGCTCGGCGTCGCGCCGTTCGGCCTCGTCGCCGGCATCGCCGCCGTGAACGCCGGCCTCGACCTCCCCCAGGCAGTCGGAATGAGCGTGATCGTCTTCGCCGGCGCCTCACAGCTGGCCGCGCTCGACCTCATCGGCCGGGACGCCCCCCTTTCGGTCGTCGTCGTCACCGCCGTCGTCATCAACCTCCGGATGTTGATGTACTCGGCGTCCATCGCCCCGCACTTCCGGGCGTTCGCCGGCCGGGTCAAAGCCGGGCTGTCGTACCTGCTGACCGACCAGGCCTACGCGCTCTCCATCGCCCGCTTCCGGTCGACGGACGGCACCGACCGCGTGGCCTACTACCTCGGGACCGCCCTCACGCTGTGGGTCGTCTGGCAGATCACGACCGTCGCCGGCGTCATGCTCGGCACCGGCGTCCCCGACGCATGGGGGCTGGAGTTCGCCGTCCCCCTGGTCTTTCTCGCCCTGCTCGTCCCCGCGATGGAGGACGGCCCGACGACCGCCGCCGGCCTCGTCGGCGGCGCCGTCGCCGTCGTCGGCGCTGGCCTCCCGCTGAACCTCGGCCTGCTCGTCGGCGCGACGGTCGGTATCGCCGCCGGGCTGGCGTCCGAGCGCGTCATGGAGGTGGACCCGTCCGATGGCCACTAGCTACGCCGCCCCCCTCGTCTGGGGCGTCATCGCCGTCATCGGCGTCCTCACCTACGCCATCCGGCTCTCCTTCATCGCCCTCTTTGGCTACCTCGACGAGATCCCCTCCCGGGTGGAGCGGCCCCTCCGGTACGTCCCCGCAGCCGTCCTCGCCGCACTCGTGCTCCCCTCGTTCGTGGCCCTCGACGCCAGCGGCCTCGCGGCCGACAAGCTCGTCGCCGGCGCCGTCGCCAGCGCCGTCGCCTGGCGGACGGAGAACGTCTTCGCCACGATGGCCGCCGGGATGGGGGCGCTGTGGGTGCTGCGATTTCTCGTCCTCCCCCACCTTTTTCCGCTCGGGTGACTCGCTGTGCTCGTCACCACTCGCGCAAAAACGTGGGCGAAAAAGGCGCTCGCTCACTCAGTTCGCTCGCGCGACTCCGACTCAGGCGAACAGCTCGCGGGCCTCGTCCAGCGCGTCGACGAGCGCGTCGACCTCCGCTTCGGTGTTGTAGATGTAGAAGGAGGCACGAGCGGAGGCGGAGACGCCGAGTTTGTCGTGGAGCGGCTGGGTGCAGTGGTCGCCGGCCCGAACGGCGACGCCGTTGGCGTTGAGAATCTCGGACACGTCGTGGGCGTGGACCGAGTCGAGGGTGAACGAGACGAGGGCGGCGCGGTCGTCGCCGGCCGGGCCGAGGATACGGATGTCCTCGAACTCCGAGAGCCGGTCGTGAGCGTACGCGGCGAGGCGCTCGCCGTGGCGCTGGACCCGCTCCATGCCGATGTCGTCCAGATAATCACAGGCCTCCGCGAGCGCGATGCCCTCGCTGATGACCGGCGTGCCGGCCTCGAACTTCCAGGGGAGTTCGTGCCACGTGGAGTCGTCGAAGGTGACCTTCTCGATCATCATGCCGCCGTAGAGGTACGGCTGCATCGAATCGAGGAGGTGGCGCTTCCCGTAGAGGACGCCCACGCCGGTCGGCCCGCACATCTTGTGCCCCGAGAAGGCGAAGAAGTCGGCGTCGATGGCCTCGACGTCGACCGGCTGGTGGGGGACCGACTGGGCGCCGTCGACGAAGATCAGCGAGTCGTGGTCGTGGGCGACGTCGGCCAGGTCCGAGACGGGGTTCTGAGTACCCAAGGTGTTCGAGACGTGGACGACGCTGACCATCTCGGTGTCGTCGGTGATCAGCTCGCGGGCGTGGTCCATGTCGAGGTAGCCCTCGTCGTCGACCTCGATGAACTTCACCGTCGCGCCGGTCTTCTTCGCGATCTGTTGCCACGTCACGAGGGCGGCGTGGTGTTCCATCTCGGTCATGACGATCTCGTCGCCGGGGCCGAGTTCGGCCAGTCCCCAGGCGTAGGCGACGGTGTTCATCGACTCCGTGGTGTTTTTCGTGAAGACGATCTCCTCGCGTCCCCCGGAAGCGCCGATGAACTCCGCGACCCGGTCGTGGGCCTCCTCGTACGCGATGGAGGCCTCCTGGGAGAGCTGGTGGAGCCCGCGGTGGACGTTCGCGTTGTACCGGCGGTAGTAGTCCGAGATGGAGTCGACGACCTGCTCGGGCGTCTGACTCGTCGCCGCGTTGTCGAGATAGACCAGTTGTGAATCGCCGATCTCGCGGTCGAGGATCGGGAAATCCGCCCGGATCGACTCGACGTCGAACGATGCTGACTCAGGGGTTCCCATTACTACGATGAAGGGCTTTCGCCCTCAACTGTCCTTCGGTCTCGCACCCCGGAACTAGCCGATATCGCTTACTCCACCTGTCCGGGAAGCCCGCGCGTGAGCGGCGGGCGGCGTCGTCAGAGGTCCGGCTCGAAGCCAGTAACGGCCTCGCGCCAGTCGTCGGGCAGCGGCGTCGGGGTGCCGTCGGTGCCCATGAATACCTGCGTGGTGTTCGCGGTGGCGGCGGGCTCGCCGTCCGCGCGGACCTCGTAGGCGAAGGAGAGGCTCGACGCGCCCAGGTCGGTCGCACGGACGGCGACCGTGACGGCGTCGCCGTACTCGACGGCGTCGACGAAATCGACGTCGAGGTGGGCGAGCACGAAGTCGCTCCCGCCGACCCGGTCCGGGAGGACGGATTCGAGGTAGCCGATTCGGGCGCTTTCGAGGTAGGTGGCGTAGACGGCGTTGTTGACGTGATTCCAGGCGTCCAGGTCGCGGTAGCGAACGTCGATGTCGGTGACGAACGCGAACTCGTCGCTCATTACCGGGTCGGGCGCGGTGGGACATCCTCGGGCTTTCGGTTCGGGGTCTGAGTGGGATGGAGTCTCACGCCGGGCGGCGTTGCACACGACGGACACGGCGGCCGCAGACGTTTATTCGGGTCGAGCGTATCGCGTGCCATGCGCTCGCTCCCGGCCGACCTCTTCGACGCGCGGTTCTACGCGCTCGTGGGAGCGGTGTTCGTGCTCCACGCGGTGGGACTCGCCGGGGAATCGACCGCCCCGCGGGCGGCGCTGTGGTTCGGCACCGGCCTCGGGTGGTTCCTCGTGGCGGCGCTCCTGCGGCACGGGCGGTCGACGCAGCGACCGCGCTGAGCGCGCTCACTCGTCGAGGTACTGCGGGTCGATGTCGACGCCGAGACCGGGGTCGTCCGGCGGGGTCACGACGCCGTCCTCGTGGTCGACGGTCTCCGCGAGGAGGAAATCGCGCACGTCGGGGGTCCACGGCGGCTCCATCGGAAACTCACACCACGGCGAGTCGTTGGCGGCCATCACGTGCAGATTCGCGAGGAAGCCCACGCCGTTGGTCCAGGTGTGGGGGATGTACCGGAGGCCGTGCTGACGGGCCATCGCCGCCACCTCGTTGGCCCGCTTGATGCCCGTCGCCAGCGCGGCGTCGGGCTGGAGCACGTCCAGCGAGCCTTGCTTCACGAACTCCCGGAAGTGGTGAACCCCGTCGTTGAACTCCCCGCCGGCGATGGGTACGTCGACGGCCTCGCGGAGGCGGGCGTAGCCCTCGTAGTCGTGGCGGGGCAGCGGCTCTTCGAGCCACTCGACGCCGCCCACCTCCTCCAGCCCGCGGGCGAACGTCAGGGCCTCGCCGAAGGACCACTCCTGTTCGTCCTCCATCACCCGGACGGCCCACCCCTTGTTCGCGTCGACCATGAGCGTCAGGTCGGGGAAGGCCTCCCGGACCGCGCGGACGATCTCGATGTGTTCCGGGTCGGTCACGCGGAGTTTGACGGCGTCGTACCCCTCGTCGACGCGCTGTTCGACGTACTCGATGCGCTCGTCGGCGGGCTGGACTTCGCCGGTGGAGGCGTAGACCGGAATCTCGGCTTTCGAGCCGCCGAGCAGTTCGTAGATCGGCTTGCCGGCGTCCTTGCCGATGATGTCCCACAGCGCGATCTCGACCCCCCAGGGCCGTGGCCCGACGAGGTTGATGCTGTCGAGTTTCCCGAGAATCCCCTCCACGTCGTGGGGGTCCTCGCCGAGCAGGAAGATCGAGAGCGGGTCCTCGAAGTCGAGCCCGCCGGCGAAACTCGGCATCGCGCCGTAGCCACTGATGCCCGCGTCGGTCTCGATCTCGAAGAGCGCGACCTCGTGGGTCCCCTGCGGATAGCCGGGAATCCACGTCGGCTGGAAACTCCCCTCGACCCCGTGCTCCAGGTTGTACTGGTTCACACCCGTGATCTGCATACGCGGAGGTTGTCGGGGTTCTCGATAAGCGTTCGGCCGCGCGTCCGAGGCTTTCAAAAAGGGCGGGGCAGACCCGCCGACGCTCACATCCGCAACAGCTGAGCGTGGCGCGTGTCCTCGATGTCGAGGACGGTCTCCTCGTCGACGAAGCCGTGTTCGACGGCGAGGGCGACGGCCTCGTGGCCGACGATGTTGGCGACGGCACAGCGCGCGAGGCTGTCGACGACGGCCGCCTCGTCGGCGCGTTCGCCGTCGTAGAACTCTTCGTCGACGGTCAGGGAGACGGGGCCGTCCTCGAAGGTTTGTCCGAGCAGGTCCGGGTCACAGACCGAGACGAGAAGTCCTTCGTCGGTCTCGCGTTCGTTGAGCAGCATTACTCCTGGACGAGTTCGGCCTCTGCCTCTTTGCGCATCTCTTCGGCCTCGTCGGCGACCTCCTCGGCGCGTTCGAACTCGCCGAGTTCCTCCAGCGCGCGGGCCTTCTCCTCCAGGATGGCCGGGGTGCGGTGGCCGAGCCGGATGGCGTTGTCGAAGGCGTTGCGGGCCTCCTCGGCGAGGCCGCGTTCGAGGAGGAAGAAGCCGCGGTTGTACCAGCCTTCGGCGAAGCGCTCGTCGCGCTGGACGGCTCGCTCGGCGTGTTCGAGGGCCTGCTCGGAGCGGCCGGACTCCCAGAGCGCGTAGGCGAGGTTCGTCTCGGCGGTGGCGGCGTGTTCGGAGCTGTCGTCGATGTTCAGCGCCTCCTTGTAGGCGCCGATTGCCATGTCGTACTCCTCGAGTTCGGCGTGGGCGGCGCCCTTGTTGATCCAGGCCTCCTGTTCGATGCCGTCGTCCTCGGCGAAGCGGGCGACGCGCTCGAGGGCGTCGATGGCCTGCTCGTAGCGGTTGATCTCGACGTAGCTGAGCGCCACGTCGAGCAGTTCCTCGGCGTCGACGGCGTCCGTGGGGAGGTTCCGCTCGTCGAGCATGTCCGTGATGGCCCGGGAGTCGACGGGGTCGACCTTGTCCGGGTCGACGTCCAGTTCCGGCGGGTCGAGGTCGAACTCCTCGTAGGGCTCGTCGAATCCCTGGCCCTCGGAGAACTCGTGGTCGCGTGGGTCGTCCGGCTCTCGGTCGGTCATACTACCGCGTTGGCCGGGCAGGCGGTTAAGGGCTACGTCAGCGGTTCGTGGCGGGCGTCGTCGACGGAGCGTGCCCGGTGGATTCAAGCGAGCACCGTGACAACGCTACGTATGGGAAAGCGTCTCTTCGTCAGCGTCGACCTGGAGGGGCTCGACGAGGGCGTCGCCGACGTACAGGACCGCTTCGACGGAACGCCGGGGCTGAACCTCACCGAGCCCGAGCAGGCCCACGTCACGCTGAAGTTCCTCGGGGACGTGTCGGACCACCGGCTCGACGAGGTGACCGACGCGCTGGACGACGCGGTCGCGGCCGCCGGCGTCGACCCCTTCACCGCCGAGTTCGCCGGCCTCGGCGTCTTCCCGACGCTCGACTACATCAGCGTCGTCTGGCTCGGCGTCGAGGACGGCAGCGACGAGCTGACCCGCCTGCACGAGGCCGTCGAACCACGGCTGGTCGAGTTGGGCTTCGAGGAGGAGAGTCACGAGTTCACCCCCCACGTCACGCTCGCGCGGATGGAACACGCCGGCGGGAAAGAACGCGTCCAGAAACTCGTTCGCGAGTGCCACCCCGAGGCGGGGACCATGGAGGTGTCGGAGGTGCGGCTGACCGAGAGCGAACTGACCGCCGACGGGCCCGAGTACACGACCGTCGAGCGGTTCGAGCTGTAGCTCAGAGACCCGGTTCGGGCAGGCCGCCGGGCCGGAGCTGCGTGGCGCGACAGACGTTCGTACAGTCCGCGATGGGCGTCAGCTCCAGCCGGACGGTACTCCCCTCGGCGAGGGCGGCGATGCGTTCCCGGAGCAGTTCGTCGACGTAGTCGACGACCTCGTAGGTCTCCCCGGTCGCCGACTCCCGAACCCGCATCGCCCCGTTCGTCCGCATCGGCGTGACGATAGTGTACGTGCTTCCACTCGTAGTCGACTTTGCTTTCGACATTACCTACTGTTCGCACAAACTAACCCATAAACGTTGGGTACTAGAGGAAATTAAGCCATATCACACTACCACCGACTGGAATGGGCCTTCGAGTGTATAAGGTCCGCCGACGACGGTGGACGACCGGTCACTTTCGACCCCGGTTGCCGGTCGGGAACACGCGGCGGTCGCCCGCCGGCGGACTTTAGGTCCGCCAAAATAATCAGATTAGTGATAAGTGTTAAGGGCGGGAGCGGCCAAGGTCCGACTAAGGCCATGTCGGTGCTTGCGAACTTGACACTGGTGTTCGTCGCGGGGTTCATCACGGCACTCGCGACCGGACTGGGCGCGCTCCCGTTTTTCTTCATCGACGACGTGAGCGACCGGTTACAGGTCGGGTTGTGGGGGTTGGCGTCGGGAATCATGGTCTCGGCGTCGCTCTTCGGCCTCGTCCTGGAGGGGGCGGCGGAGGCCGACGGGCGCGGCGACCTGCTGTTGATGGGCGTCGGCCTGCTCGCGGGCGTGGTGCTCGTGGTGGTCGCCAACCGCATCATCTCCGACCACCACTTCGACCCGAAAGAGTACGAGGAGGCGGACTTCAGCAAACTGATGTTGATTCTCGGGATCCTGACGGTGCACAGCTTCCCGGAGGGCGTGGCGGTTGGCGTCTCCTTCGCGGAACTGGGCTTCGAGACGGGGACGGCCGTCACCGTCGGCCCCTTCCTCGTGCCCGTGCTGGCCGTGTTCATGACCGTCGCCATCTCGATCCACAACATCCCGGAGGGGCTGGCTATCTCCATCCCCCTGCGCGCGATGGACGTGCCGAACTGGCGGATGGTCTGGTGGGCGGTCTTCTCCAGCCTCCCACAGCCCGTCGGAGCGGTGATCGCCTTCTACTTCGTCCGGATCGCCCGGGAGTTCCTGCCCGCCGGGTTCGGGTTCGCCGCCGGGGCGATGGTGTTTCTCGTCGTCTCGGAGTTCATCCCGGAGGCCCTGGACCGCGGCGCCGGCCTGCCCGGGAAGGGCTACCGGGAACTCGGGACCGGACTCGCGGTCGGAGTCGCCGTGATGGTGCCGCTGGCGCTGATTTGAGGCGGGCGCGCCGCGGGGCGAGGGGCGGGCACGCGGACGCGGTGAGCGTGCCCTCGTCGGCGACTTCCGACGGTGACGAACCGTCGGCGGGCGAGTGGGGCGAAAAGAACACAAATATAAGCCACGGCGCGGTACGTGCGGGCACTATGGGTAAGAACTCGAAGGCCAAGAAGAAGCGACTGGCGAAACACGAGCGACAGAACTCCCGCGTCCCGGCGTGGGTCATCATGAAGACCGACCGCGACGCCGGCCGGAACCCGAAGCGACGCAACTGGCGGCGCAGTAACATCGACGAATAATGAGCGCAGGTGACTTCGAGGAGCGGGTCGTCACCGTCCCGCTCCGCGACGCGAAGGCGGAAGCGAAACACGAGCGCGCCGACAAGGCGATGTCGCTGATCCGCGACCACCTCGCCCAGCACTTCAGCGTCGACGGCGAGGCCGTGCGCCTCGACCCGTCGATCAACGAAGCCGTCTGGTCGCAGGGTCGCAAGAAGCCCCCGAGCAAGCTCCGGGTGCGCGCGGCCCGCTTCGAGGAAGAGGGCGAGAACATCGTCGAAGCCGAGACCGCGTAACGTTGCTTCGCGCGGCCTTCGCTGGTTCGGCGTACGTCGGCGTCTTCGCACGGGCGACCGACGACTGTCTCCTCGTCCGACCGGACGTCGACGACGACCTCCGCGAGGCGTGTGCCGAGGAGCTCGGCGTCCCCGCGGTCGAGACGAGGATCGGCGGCTCCGGGACCGTCGGCGCCCTCGCGACCGGCAACGAGAACGGCCTGCTCGTCAGCAGCCGCATCCGTGACCGCGAGCGCGACCGCATCGCCGAGGTCGTCGACCTGCCGGTGACGGAACTGCCGGGCCGCATCAACGCCGCCGGGAACGTCGTCCTCGCCAACGACCACGGCGCGTACGTCCACCCCGACCTCCCGCGGGAGGCCGTCCAGGCCGTCGAGGACGGACTGGGCGTCCCCGTCGAACGGGGCCGGCTGGGGAACGTCAACACCGTCGGGACCGCCGCCGTCGCCACCAACCGCGGCGTTCTCTGTCACCCCAAATCGACCGACGAGGAACTCGACGCACTGGAGGAGTTGCTCGACGTCCCCGCCGACATCGGCACCATCAACTACGGCGGACCGCTCGTCGGCTCCGGCCTGCTAGCCAACGAGCACGGCTACATCGTCGGCCAGGACACCACCGGCCCGGAACTGGGCCGCATCGAGGACGCGCTGGGCTACATCGACTAACCGTCAGGCCATGGGTAGTCCCGGCTACATCGACTAACCGTCAGGCCATGTAGTCCCGGACGGTCTCGCGCAGGTCGTCCGCGCGCTGCATCTGTTCCTCGTTGGCCGCCGCGATCTGCTGGATGTCCGCGGCGATCTCGTCGGCCCGGTCCGCCGCCTCGTCGACCATGCTCGCGACCTCCTCGGTGGAGGCGGCCTGTTCGTCGGTGGCATCGGCCACTTCCTGGATGCCGTCGGAGACCTCGCTGGTGGCCGCGACGATCTCGCCCAGCCGTTCCATCGCGTCCTCGACCTGGTCGATGACGTCGTCGATGCGCTCGGTCGTCTCGGTCAGGTTCGACACCGTCTCGTCCGTATCCTGCTGAATGCCGTCGATAAGGTCCTCGATGTCGCTGGCGTGTTGCTGGCTCTCCTCGGCGAGCTGTTTCACTTCGTCGGCGACGACGGCGAAGCCCTCGCCGGCCTCGCCCGCACGGGCGGCCTCGATGGAGGCGTTCAGCGCGAGGATGTTCGTCTGGTCCGCGATGTCGTCGATGACCGTGGCGATGTCGTCGATCTCGTCGATACTCGACTGGAGGCGGTCGACGTCGTCGGCCACGTCGGTCGCCGAGTCGGCGACCTCGTTCATCGTCTCGATTGCGGCCTCCGCGGACTCCTGGCCGCCCCTGGCGAGGTCCTCGGCTTCGGAACTCTTGGTGTCGACCTGCTGGGCGCTGGAGGCGACCTCCTCGACGGTCGCCGAGAGGTTCGAGACCTCCTCGGCGACTCGTTGCATGGTCTGGTCCTGGCCCTCGGCGGTGTCGGTGATGTCCTTGACGGCGCCGGTGACCGTCTCGGAGGTACTGTACAGCACGTCCATCTCGTCGGTGACCTGCTGTGACAGCGATTCGAACTGCGCGGCCAGTTCGTTGAGGGTGCCCACGACCGAGACCATCTCGTCGTCGAGTTCGTCGCTCTCGAAGGTCGCGCGGGCCGAGTAGTCGCCGGCCTGTAACGCCTCGATGGTCTCTTGCAGTTCCGTCACCAGGGCCGTCGTCTCCTCGCGCATCTCGACGTCCTCGGTGCGGTCCTGGACCATCTCGACGACGCCGACGAGTTCGCCGTCGTCGTACAGCGGCGCCGCGCTGAAGGAGATATGGCGCTCGTCGCCGGCGGCGGCGGTCATCGTGCTCCGGTCGCGATAGAGGGTGTAGTCGTACTCCGCGACGCGTGGGACGCCGTACTCCTCGTCGGCCGACTCCGGCGCGTCGAGTACCTTGTCGGCCAGTGTCTTCCCCCGGCGGCCGTCGTGGTAGAACGCCTGGCTCGCCAGGTCGTAGTCGTAGGCGTCCTCGCGGTCCTCGCCGGTCAGCGTCTCCGACCCGCGGTTCCAGAACACGATATCGCCCTCGTCGTTCATCACGAACAGGCAGGTCCCGACGTGGTCGAGGATCGCCTCGTAGCCAAGCGGGAAGGACTCGGCCGCGGGGCCGAGCGCTCCCGGCGGCGTCTCGGGGTCGAGCGTCCCCTGGACCGTTGCAGCCGCCGCGTCCCGTCCCCCGTCGGCTACCGCCCGCGTGCCCGCCGTCGCGGCCGTGTCCCGGTCCTCCGCGTCGAGTTCGTCCGTCAGGAGAGTCGTCAGTGCCGTCTCAACCTCGTCCAGCGCCGGTTCGGCACCCAGTTCGCCCCTGAGCTCGTCGAACGCGGCGCCAACGGCCGCCTCGACGACCGATCCTCCGTCGTCGCTCGCGTGCTCGAGGCGCTCGTCGTACCGTTCGGCGATCGTCTCGTCGCCCACGTCGTTCCGCGTATCCGTCCCGTCGGCCGAATTACCCGCGCTCGAGCGGCCGGAAGTCCCCACAAGGCCGAAGAGCGAATCCAAAATGTGCCCGGACATAGTTTCTCTCCGGTCGGTTTCGACAACCTATTTTTATATTTTTCCCCGCCCGCATCAGAAGTGAGAATCGGACCGCACATCGGTGCCGTCCGATACGGCCGGTCGCGACGGTCACAGTGGGATTCGAACTCGATTGCGGGACTCGCTGCGCTCGGTCTGCCGTGATTCGAATCCCCTGCGTGCCCTCCGCTCGCTGCGCTCGCTACGGGCACGGTGGGATTCGAACCCACGGCCGTCGGATCGCTTCCACCGGCAGGGCGGCTCCGATGATAGAAGTCCGACGCTCTATCCGGACTGAGCTACGTGCCCTCGCCCGGTGGTAGCGACGCGTGCGTCTAAAGCGGTGGGGTTTCGGATGGCAGGTCTTAATGGGACCTCGGCAGTAGGGAAGGACAATGACCGTCATCGGAACCGTCGGCCTCCCGGGCAGCGGCAAGGGCGAGGCCGCCGAGGTGGCACGCGAGCGCGGGATTCCGGTCGTAACGATGGGTGACGTGATCCGCAGGGAGTGTCGCGACCGCGGGCTCGACCCGGCACAGCACCACGGCGAGATCGCTCAGAAGCTCCGCGAGGAGAACGGGCCCGCAGCCATCGCCGAGCGGTCGCTGCCACTGATCGAGGCCGAACTCGACGACGCGGAGACGGTCCTCGTGGACGGCCTCCGCTCGGGCGTGGAGCTCGACGCCTTCCGGGACCGCTTCGGCGAGGAGTTCGTCCTCGTGAGCATCGAGGCGCCGTTCGAGGTGCGTCGGGAGCGACTGGACGAGCGCGGCCGGGACGACACCGACAGCGAGAGTCTCGAAGAGCGCGACGAGCGGGAACTGGGCTTCGGGATGGGCGAGGCGATGGACCGGGCGGACGTGACCATCGAGAACACGGACTCGCTCGCCCGCTTCCGCGAGCGGATCACGGCCCTGCTGAACGAGGGGCCGGCGGCGGTCGAGCGATGATCTACAGCGTCGACGTCCAGATCACGGCGCCGGTCAACGACACGGAAGTCACCGACCGCGTCGTCGACGCGATCCACAACCTATTCCCGAACGCGACGGTCGAGGAGCGGCCGGGCGAACTCGTCGCCGAGACCCACGAACTGGAGACCCTCTCGGAGCACCTCCACCGCGAGGAGATCCTCGACGCCGCCCGGAGCGTCTTCTTCGACAATCGGCAGGGCGACACGTTCACGTTCGACCTGAAGAAGCAGGCGGCCTTCGAGGGCGTGGTGACCTTCGCCGTCGGGAACCCGAGCGAACTCGGCGACATCCACGTCCGGGTCCGCGTCGAGGAGCCGTCGGTCGAGGACGTCATCGACCGGATCGCACCCCGGACCGAGGAGGGGCGGCCCGTCGACTCCGAGGGGTGACGACGGTGACGACCGCGATTTTCTTCGCGCTCGACGGGACGCTGTTGACCCGTGCGGAGCCGTTCGACGCCGTCCTCGCGGCGACGTTCGAGGCGGAACTGGGCCACGTCGAGGCCGACTGGCTCGCCCGCTACGAACGGCGGTTCGAGGCCCATGCCGCCGCGTTCGTTCCGGACCCGCACGAGCGGGCGCTGGCGGACGTCCGCGAGGCGTTCGACCTGGACGCCGACCCGGGAGCGCTGGCGGAGGCGCTCGCCGAAACCGACCGCGAGGCGACGCGGGTCAGCGACGACGCCGTCGAGGCACTCCGCAAACTCGGCGTCGACGACGAACTCGGCGTGCTGACGAACGGGCCGCGGGCGTGGCAACTCGGGAAACTCGCCCACCACGACCTGCAGGGATACTTCTCGGCGGTCGTAGCAGCCGACGACGCCGACGCGCGGAAGCCGGACGCGGCGATCTACGAGGCGGCCCGCGAGGCGGTCGACGCCGACGAGTACGTCATGGTCGGCGACGACTACGAAGCGGACGTGGAAGGGGCACGGGCGGCCGGTTTCGTCCCGATCCACTTCGAGCGGGAGGGGCCGGACTTCTGGTCGACGCTGCTGGCGATGCTGTGAGCGGCGTGTCGGGCCGCTCCGGCGCCGGGGCCGCGCTCAGCCCTCGACTTCCTCGACGGCGGCGCCGGGGACGTTGCGCTTGACGCTCCGGAGCCCCTGTTTGGCCTTCTGTTTCGAGGAGTACCCCTGCCCGCTGTCGGCGATGATGTTGCCGTTGTCGTGGCGGAGCCGCCAGCGCCACTCCTCGGCCGTGTCCGCGAACAGTTCGAAGGTAGCCTTGCTGCCGTCGTCGTCGGCGACTGCCTCGTCTCTGGACTCGTCGACGACCGGCGCGCCCGGAGCGTTCGTCTTGACGCTCTCGATGCCGCCCGTGGCGTTGCCCTTCTCCGTGTACCCCTCGCCGCCGTCGGCGATGATGTTGCCGTTGCGGTGGCGGAGCCGCCAGCGCCACTCCTCGGCGCTGTCCTCGTAGAGCTCGAAGGTGGCCTTGCTCGCGTTCGTCTCGGTGACGACGTCGTCCTCGTCGGCCTCCCACTCCATCTCGAGTTCGAGGCTGACGGTGTCACCGTCGCGGTCGATCTCGATTTCGAACTCCGATTCGGCGGCGGGGTCGACCGTCACCGTCTGGTCCTCGTCGGCCGGCACCGGTTCGCCGCGGCGGAGCGCGCGAGCGACGCGACTGAAGTACGACGCGATTGCGCGCCTGCTGCGCGACCGTCTCGACCGGTGGATAGGGTCGTCGGACATGCACCCGATAGTGGGGCCGCCAGCCCATAACTGTAGTCCCCGGGACGTGTCACCCGGCGGCAATCATCGCGGGTGTCAGTCCAGGCCGCTGACGAACACGGCGAGCCACTGGCCGAGGTCCTGCCGGCGGCGCACCTCGATGCGAGTCACCCACTTGACCCACTGGAAGCCGCGGCGCCCGGGTGCAACGAGGCGGAGCGGTGCCCCGTGGCCGTGCGAGAGGCGGTCGCCGTCGACGTGGGTCGCCAGCAGCGCGTCCCGGGCCTCCGCGACGGGCAGGCTCCAGCGGTAGCCGGTGACGGACTCGAATCGGACCCAGCGGGCGCGGTCGGTGGCCCCCGCCTCGTCGAGCAGGTCGCCGACGCGGACGCCCCGCCAGTCGTGTTCGGAGTACCAGCCGCTCGTGCAGTCCAGCAGGGCTCGCTCGTCGGTGGCGTCGATGGGCGCGTCCGCCCCATCGGCGTCGGCCGGGCCGGGCGTCACGGCCGCGTAGTCGAGTTCGAGGGCGCGCTCGACCTCGCCGTCGACGGTCAGCGCCCAGTCGCCGGTGTCGACCGGGTCGGGGTCGTCGGCGACCCACGAGGTGACCGGGAAGTCGTTGCCGTCGCCGCTGCCCTCCTCCTTGGAGCCGGTGAACCGCCGCTCGCGGCCGAGGGCGTCGCCGACGGCCTCCTGTGCCCGCCAGGCCAGCGCGCCGCCGCCGAGCAGTGCGGTGTACTGGAGCGCGGTCCGGCGGCCCTCGACGTCCCGGCGGGTCGGGAGGCGAAAGCGGTGCCGGAGGTGCCACGCGAGGACGGGAACGACGAGCAGGCCGAGCGCCATGTGGACGGTCAAAAGCGGCCACGCGAGCACCCAGACCGGGCCCGAGAGCGTCCAGTAGACGCCGGTGGCGAGCGCGGCGACGGCCAGCGTCCCCAGCAGGATGGAGACGGGCGTGGCGCCGTCCCACAGCGAGCGGTCGGTCACGCGGCGGCGGACCCGGCGGAACTTCCAGCCGAGCAGACCCACGAGCGTCAGGCCCGCGAGCGCGTGGAGAGTGAAGAGCCACGCGCCGTCGGGCGTGCCGACCGTGAGACTCACCAGTCCCGACCCGACCTCGAACGCGACGAGGGCGAGGATGGACCAGTCGACGAGACGTGGCGGCGGTTCCAGCCGCCGGCGGCGGTCGGCCATCGTCCGTCTTTGGGACTCGACGGGCTTGATTCCGACGCCGAGACGTGGGGCCGGCTCCGACGGATCAGGACCCCGCGTACGACCGCTGGACGACGACAGCCCCGCTGGCGTCCCGGACGGTCACCGTGTCGCCGTCGTTGTTCCAGACCGGCGAGCCACGTCCCCAGTACAGGTCGGCCGCGGTGTCGGTGCCGCTGCCGGTGTGGAGGGTCAGGCGGTCGCCGGGTGCGAGCGCGACGCCGGTCGGGACCGTGTAGCGGTGGTCGGCCTCGTCGGTCACCGTCCACCCCGAGAGGTCGAGCCGGTCGTCGCCGCGGTTCTCGAAGACGACGTACTCGTCGTTCAGGTTCTCACCGTCCCGGCCGGCGGCGTCGGCGTTGACGGTCGCGACAGTGAGGCCGCTCTCGCTGGCGGTCACCGTGGCGGTCGCGGTGACCGCGCCGGGCGTCCGGCAGGCCCAGACCCGCGTGCCGTTTTCCTGGGCCGCCGACTCGGCGTCGTAGAAGCGGTCGGACTCGGTGAAGGTGCTGTCGTAGACGCGGGCGTAGCCGCGGGCGACGAGCCGGTGGTTGAAGTTCGCCCCGTCGACGACGACGTAGGCGAGTAGGCGGTCGTAGTAGCCCCGCGTGTCGGACTCCGCGTCGAGCCGGAGGGAGACGGTCTCGCCGAGCAGTTGGTCGGTGGCGAAGCGGGTGGCCTCGCGACCGGCAGCACCGAGACACTCCCGGCCAGCGGCGGTGTCGGGGACGCCCTCGAACTCGTCGGGGCTGTTCTCGGCGTTGGTCTCGGGCGTGTCGACGCCGAGCAGGCGGACGGTGTCGGTCGACCCGTTCTGGAAGCGAATCCGGACGGTGTCGCCGTCGATGACGCCCGTGACGGTCACGCGGTAGTCGGCCGCGAGCGTGGTGCCGTTGCGGGCGCCGTCGGTCCCGTCGAGGTCGCCGCCGGGGTCCGCGAGGTCCGCACAGCCCGCGAGCGCGGTGAGAGCCAGCAACGTGAGTGCGAGCGCGGCGAGCGGGCGGTCCATACCCCGGCCAGGGGCGGCGGCCACTTAGCGTCCGTGGCCGGCGGGTCGGAGGGTGGGTCCCGCCGACAGCACGGCCCGGACGATGCCACGCGATGTAGCTACCCAAAGACCTACGCGGGGGCCCGTCGTGGGTTCGGTAACCGATGCTCGCCCCCGTCACGATCAGGGAGGTCATGAACGACACGGTAGAGACCATCGGTCCCGACGTGGCCGCCGTCACGGTCGCGAAACGGCTCCACGAGGAGGGGATCGGCTCGCTCGTCGTCGTCCGCGACGGCGAACCGGTCGGGATGGTCACGGAGTCGGACATGGCGCGACTGGTCGCACAGGAACGCGACGTCGGCGAGGTGACCGCTACCGACTGCATGAGCGCGCCCGTCATCACCGTCGACGTGGCGGACTCCCTCGAACTCGCCGTGGAACTGCTTCGGACCCACCGGATCAAGAAACTCCCCGTGCTCGACGGTGACGATCTGGTCGGCATCGTCACTACGACCGACCTCTCGTACTACCTCCCGCACCTGTCCCGCCGGGAGTCCGAGCAGCCGGCGGCGGGGGACCGCCGCACGCGCGAACGGGTCGACACGGCCTACGAGCGCGACGGCTGGGAGTTCGAGAGCGTCGGCGCCCGCTCCGATCACATCGACATCGGTGACGTGGTGCGGTTCAGCAAGGAGTTGACCCAGGACGACGTCGAGGCCTTCGCCGAGGCCAGCGGCGACACCAACCGCCTCCATCTCGACGCCGAGTACGCCGCCGGGACGCGTTTCGGCGAGCCCATAGTCCACGGAACGCTCGTCGGCGGCCTCATCTCCGCCGCCATCGCCCGCCTGCCCGGCCTCATCGTCTACCTCTCACAGGACACCAGCTACCTCGGCCCCAGCCCCATCGGGAGTCGTGCCACCGCCGTCTGCGAGGTCGTCGAGGACCTCGGCAACGAACGCTACCGCCTCACCACCTCCGTCGTCACCGAGTCGGGCGACCAGGTCATCGACGGCGAAGCCGTCGTCCTCGCCGACGCCATCCCCGACAGCGCCTGAGTCGCAACTCCCCACCCGTTCCCGATTTTTCATCACGATTTAACGTGCTAGACACTCACACACCTATCAGATACAAAGAACTAAGGTCACCCCCCTACCTTATACAATTATAATGCGCTGCCCCCGATGCGGCGAACGGATGGCCCTGAACGACCAGACGACGAAACTGAGCGAGTACTCCTGTGACGCGTGCCACCGGACCGAGATCGTCACCAAAGAGTCACCCGTCGCCGGCCACGCCCTGTAGGACGGCACTCGTTTCTTCGGCCCCTCACAGCGGCAAGGGCACGAGCAACAGCGCCACCGCGATGCCGATGAACACGACCTTCAGCGCCGTGTTCACCACGATGACCTTGCTCCCGAACTCCGCTCCCCAGATGCCGTACTGGAAGGGAATGGAGCGTTTGAACGTCGTGACGGCGAAGGAGACGATCCCCCCGACGAGCATCGTCGCCACCGCCTGCCGGGGCGTGAACGTCCCGTTCTCGACGAACGGCGCGATGAACACCGCGCCGTTGGTCGTGTCGATGGCGAACACCGCGATGGTCGGCACCGCCGCCCCCGGCAGGCCGAGCACCGCCGCCAGCGGGTCCGCCGCCGCCGTCAGCTCCGTCAGGTCGTAGCGGGCCACGAGCACCGCGACGACGATGTAGATGACCACCAGCCGCGGGAGGATGTCACGTATCTTCTCGACCGTGTTCCGCCCGGCCTCGCGGAACTTCTCGCGCGTGGTCAGGTCGCCGCCGTCGGACGAAACCCCGCTCGCTTCGCTCGCGGAACCGCCGTCGGTCGACGCACCGCCCGGTTCACCCTCATCGGCCACCTCGGCGTGTGGCTGGATGTCGGCGTCGTAGTCGACGTTCGCCTCCGAGAGCAGGAGCGCGCCGGCGAGGATACCGACCAGCGTGATCGCGAGCGCGATCAGCGCCCGCGCGCCGACGTACAGGAGGCCGACCTCCAGCCCGAGGATGGGGATCAGTACGGGGGCATAGAAGGTGAAGATGTGCTGGGCGAAGCCGAAGAAGGTGTTCATCGTGACGGCCACGAGCGTCGCGCGGTCGTCGAGCATCCCCGCCTCGCGGAACTCCGCGAGCATCCCGTAGCCCGCGGTCGGCGAGGCCGTCGTCGTCAGGATGGCGGTCCCGACCTCGGTGGGGAGGTTCGCGGGGCCGGTCAGCGGCTTCGCGAGGGCGGCGATGCGGTCGACGGCGCCGAACGCGATGGCGACGTTCGCCAGCCCCACCCCGAGCGCGAGAAAGACCGTGATCTTCCCGACCCGGACCAGGACCTCGCTCAGGACGGACCCCAGCGTCGCGGCCATTCGGTCGCCGCTACGGGCCTGCCGGTCAAAGCCCTGACTATCCCGGCGAGTCCGTCTCCTCAGAGGACCAGCTGGGCGACCACGAAGAGGACGACGACGCCCAGCACGTCACAGACGTTCGTCACGACCGGAATCACCACGTCGTCGGGGTCCAGCTCGAAGCGGTACGCCCAGTAGGTCGCCACGGCCGTCACGACGACGGCGACGACCGCCAGCGCGGCCCCGCTGACGACAGCAACGAGCAACACCGTCCCGGGCGCGAGCACCGCGCCGACGGTCAGGCTCGTCAGCACCCACGCGCCGACGCCGATGACCGGAAACACCGTCAGCGCCAGAACCACCGTCGCGACCGCGTTCCCCGCCAGCAGGTCGTCGTCCGGGGCAAAGGAGAGCGTCCCGAGGTGGAAGGCAGTCGAGAGCCGCGCGGCCAGCACGCTCCCGAGGTTCCCCGCCGTCCCGATGGTGACCGGGACCAGCACGAGCAGCGTCGGATACCGCAGCAGGTCCGACTCGAAGCTCCCGAGGACGAGGCCGCTCCCGATCTCGACCAGCGTCAACACGAGCAGGACCGGCAGCGCCGCGCGCATGATCGCCCGAACGGTCCAGTCCGTCGTCATCTACGCCCCTCCCACCCACAGGACCGCCCGCACCGCAAAGAGCAGAAAGGTCACGCCGAAGACGTCCCCCGCCGTCGTGACGATGGGGCCGACGAGCGTGTCGGGATTGTACCCGCGGCGATACCCCGCGAACACGACCAGCACGACCGTCGCCGACAGCGCGACGCCGGACATGAGTCCCGCGAGCAACGCGATTGCCACGAGCGTCGTGACCGGCGCGACCTGCTGGCCGAGCGCTGTCAGGACGAGGACGGCCGCGACCGCGGCGAACGCGCTGGCGAGCAGGCCGCTCGCGACCGCCGCCGCCACGGCACGCTGGAGGCGGTCGTCGTCGGTCCGGACCCGCGGCGCGATCAGCCCCTGGTGGAGCGCGGTCGCGAGCCGCGCGCCCAGCGAGCCGTAGACGTTCCCCCGCGTCGCCAGCAGCGCGGGCACGAGCACGAGCAGGCCGGGCACCGCCGCGAACTCCGACCGCATTCCGCCGAGGACGACGCCCGCCAGCAGGCCGCCGACGACGCTCGCACCCAGCGCGGGCAGTCCCTCGCGATAGGCGTCGACGGCGACCTCCCGGATCGTCATCGAGAGAACCCACGACCGGCCGCATCAAAAAAGGGACGCGTGACGGCCGTCCGACCGACAGCACCTGAAAAGAGCCTGACCCTTTCGGGACAGCACCCAAGCCACAGCCGCCCCTCACGGTGACCATGCAAGCGGCACGCTTCCACGGTCCAGAGGAAGGGCTCGTCGTCGAGTCAGTCCCGCGTCCCGACCCCGGCCCCGGCGAACTGCTCGTCGAGGTCGGTGCCTGCGGGCTCTGTCACTCCGATCTCCACCTCCTGTCCGGGGAGTTGCCCGTCCCGACGCCGGTCACGCTCGGCCACGAGGTCGCCGGCACCGTCGTCGAGACCGGCGCCGGCGTCGACGACCCCGCGCCGGGCACCCCGGTCGTCGTCTACGGCGGCTGGGGCTGTGGCGACTGTCGGGCCTGTACCCGCGGCGAGGACCAGCTCTGCAACGTCCTGGAGTGGTGTGGCATCGGCGCCGACGGCGGCCTCGCGGAGTACCTCCGCGTCCCCGACCCCCGCTACGTCCTGCCCGCACCCGGCCTCGACCCCGTCGCCGCCGCGCCGCTGACCGACGCCGCGCTCACGCCCTACCGCGCCGTCGACCGCGCACGCGACCACCTCGGCCCGGCCGATACCGTCGTCTGTGTCGGCGTCGGCGGCCTCGGCCAGTTCGGCGTCCAGTTCGCCGCGATGACCGGCGCCAGGGTCGTCGCCGTCGACGTCGATCCCGACAAACTCGCCCTCGCCGACGACCTCGGTGCGGACGCCACCGTCGACGCGAGCACAGGGACCGTCCCCAGCGCGATTCGCGACGCGGCCGGCGGCGAGGCGGCCGTCGCCATCGACTTCGTCGGCGACGACGACACCCTCCAGTGGTGTGGGAACGTCCTCGACACGGGCGGACGCCTCTACGTCGTCGGCATCGGCGACGGGAGCTACGAGGTGGCGTTCAACCCCCTCGTCGGCGCCGAGATCGCCGTCACCAACGTCTTCTGGGGGTCGATCAACCAGCTCCGGGACGTGCTGGCGCTGGCCGACGCCGGCCGCCTGGAGGTGACGACCGAAACCGTCGGGTTCGACGACCTCGCGGCCACCTACGACCGCCTGGAAGCCGGCGGCGTGGCGGGCCGAGCCGTGTTCACCCCCTGACTTGCCGCGGCCTCCGGTTCTAAGTGTCTCTCTAGCGAAGGGTCGGGTATGCCGGAAAAGAACGTCGGCGGACTCGACCGCATCGGTCGCGCCGCGCTGGCCGTCGTCCTGACGGTCGTCGCGGTCAGCGCGCTCAAACAGGGGAACCGCTCGAAGGGGCTGCTCGTAGGCCTGGCCGCGCTCGGCGCCGGATTCAACGCCACGACGTGTTTCTGTGGCCTGAACAAGACGCTCGGCATCGACA
Organism: Halorientalis marina; assembly: GCF_023028345.1. Classification (GTDB taxonomy): domain Archaea; phylum Halobacteriota; class Halobacteria; order Halobacteriales; family Haloarculaceae; genus Halorientalis; species Halorientalis marina. The sequence continues at coordinate 3,391,581 of NZ_CP095487.1, forward strand.
CGACCGGCGAGGAGTGACGGAGTGGGCGGTGCAGTGCGGCCGCGGTGGGAACGGAAGCGTCCGCGCGAGCGAAGCGAGCGCGGTTCACTGCTGGCGAACGGCGACGCCGTGAGCCAGCAGCCGTTTTTATACTAAATTTTTGCGAGGGAGGTGCCCGCAGCGACCGCAGGGAGCGAGGACACCCCCCGAAGTAAAAATTTAGTCGCCGAACGGACCACCCGGGCCGCCCGGACCGCCGCCCATACCGCCCATGCCGCCCATGCCGCCCTCGCCCTGTTGCATCTTCTTCATCATGCGCTCCATGTCGCCGTCGCCCATGTTGCCGAACTGGTCGAGGGTGCGGGCCATCATCTTGTGCTGTTCGAGCAGTTCGCGGACGGTGTCCTCGTCGGTGCCCGAGCCGCGGGCGACGCGGCGGACCTGGTCGGCGCCGATGGAGCGGGGGTTCTCGAGTTCGTCCTCGGTCATCGAGTCCATGACGACCTCGAACCGGCGCATCCGGTCTTTGGTCACGTCCATGGCGTCGTCGGGGAGCTGGTCCATCATCCCGCCGCCCATCCCGGGGATCATGTCCATCACCTGGTCGAGCGGCCCCATCTTGTTCATCGCGTTCATCTGGTGGCGCATGTCCTTGAGGGTGAACTCGCCCTCCAGCATGTTCTCGGGGTCCCAGTCCTCTTCTTCCTCCTGGGTCTCCTCCATCGCGCGCTCGACGCGCTCGGTGAGCTGTTTGAGGTCGCCCATCCCGAGCAGGCGGGAGATGAACCCGGAGGGCTCGAACCGCTCGATGTCCTTGACGGTCTCGCCGGTCCCGAGGAAGGCGATGGAGGAACCGGTCTCGTTGACGGCCGCGAGTGCGCCGCCACCTTTCGCCGTCCCGTCGAGTTTGGTGATGGCGACGCCGTCGATGCCGATGGACTCCTCGAACTCCTGGGCCTGGTCCTTGGCGGACTGGCCCATCGCGGCGTCGATGACGAGCAGATTGCGGTCGGGCCTGACGGCCGCGTCGATGCGCTCGATCTGCTCGATGAGTTCCTCGTTGAGGCCGTCACGACCGGCGGTGTCGACGATGCGCACGTCGGCCTCGGCCGTGGCTTCGAGGCCGGCCTCGGCGATTTCGACGGGGTCGTCGGCGTCGGGGTCGCCGTAGAAGTCCACCTCGGCGTTTTCGGCCATCTGCTTGGCCTGGTCGTAGGCGCCGGGGCGGTCGGTGTCGGTCTGGATCACGGCCGGACGGAGTCCCTTCTTCGAGAACCACCACGCCATCTTGGCGGCGGTGGTGGTCTTCCCCGACCCGTAGAGGCCGGCGAGCATGATGGTCTGGGGCTCCAGGGGTAGCTCCGTGGAGTCGCCGACCAGATCGACCATCTCCTCGTAGACGATGCGGAGGACGTGGTCCCGCGCGGAGGTGCCCTTCGGCGGTTCTTCGTCCAGCGCCCGGCTCTCGATCGAGTCCGAGAGGTCCATCACCAGGCTCGTGTCCACGTCGGCCTGGAGCAGCGACCGCTGGATCTCCTTGACGACGTCGTCGATGTCGTCCTCGCTCAGCCGGGACTTCCCCCGGAGGTCGTCGAGTGTCCCACGGAGCGAACTCCCCAGATTGTCGAGTACCATAGTCAGTTACCGTGAATAGTCCGTGCAGGCGGTAAAGCCTTTTTCCGTCGCGGAGCCTGAAAAAGCCGGCCGGGAACCGGCCGCTCAGTCCGCGTCGTGGCCGAGCAGGCGGTCGACGATGACCTCGGGGTCGAACCGCACGAGGTCGTCGTAGTCCTGGCCGGTCCCAAGAAAGAGGATCGGCTTCCCGGTGACGTGGGCGATGGAGATCGCCGCGCCGCCCTGCGGGTCCGCGTCGGCTTTCGTCAGCACCGCGCCGTCGATGGCCGCGGCGTCGTCGAACTCGCGTGCCCGGTTGACCGCGTCCTGGCCCGCGACCGCCTCGTCGACGAAGATCGTCATGTCCGGCTCGATGACGCGGTCGATCTTCTCGAGCTGGTCCATCAGGTCGTTGCTCGTGTGCAGGCGCCCGGCCGTGTCGCCGAGCACCACGTCCACGTCGTTGGCCTCGGCGTACTCGACGGCGTCGTAGATGACCGCCGCCGGGTCCGACCCCTGCTCGTGGGAGATGAGCTTCCGGTCCAGGTTGTCGGCGTGTTTCTGGAGCTGTTCGTTGGCGCCGGCGCGGTAGGTGTCGCCGTTCGCCAGCACCGTCGAATAGCCCCGCTCCTCCAGATACCGGGAGAGCTTGGCGATGGTCGTCGTCTTGCCGACGCCGTTGACGCCCGTGAACACCATCGTCACGGGTTTGTCGGCCTCGGCGATGCGTTCGTCGAAGTCGAACTGGCCGACGCTGATGACGTCCACCAGCGCGTCGTGGAGCGCGTCCTCGACGACGTGGCCCGTCTGTTTCACCTGCGCGCGAGTCTCCCCGATCAGGTTCTCGCGGATGCCGCGCAGGATCTCCTGGGCGACGTTCATCTCCACGTCCGACGAGAGGAGCGCGAGTTCGAGTTCGTCAAGCGGCGTTTCGAGGTCTTCCTCCTCGATGACGGTCTTCCCCGTCGCGGCGAGTTTCGCCCGCCCGAGCAGGCCACGGTCGGTGTCGCTCTCGCCGCCCTCACCCGCGGGCGCCGCCTCGGCCGGTTCGCCGTCGCTCGTCCCGTCCTCCGTGTCCGCGGGCGCGGCGTCGGCCGCGTCGCTCTCCGGCGGTGCCGCGTCCGGGTCGTCGCGGTCCTCGGGGTCGACCTCCTCGACCTCGGCTTCCTCCTCGACGTCCTCCTTGAAGCTGTTCAGCTTGTCTTTCAGTCCGTCGAACATGGCCCCTTATTCGTCGTCGCCTTCCTGCCCCTGCATCTGGGACATCTGCTGTTGCATCTGCTGCTGTTGCATCTGCTGGGCCTGCTGTTCGAGTTCCTCGCTCTCGGACTCGAGCTCGGCGATGTCGGATCGGATGTCGTCGATCCGGTCGTCGATGGTCTCTTTCTTGTTCTCCAGCGTGTCGATGGCGCCGTCCTGCTCGCGTTCGGCCGCGTAGCCGCCGCCGAGGCTCACGATGATCTCGTCGATGTCCTGGACTTCCGCGCGGACGTACGCGTCACCACCCAGCGGCACCTGCACGGTGTCGCCGGAGTCGAGCGTTTCGAGGGCCTCGACGGCCTCGTCGATCTCCATCTTCTCGTTCTGGAGCTCGTCGATCTCGCCCTCCAGGCCTTCGACCTGCTCTTCGATGGCCTGAATCTCCTCGGCGAGCTGCTGAAGCTGACCGCCACCGCCACCACCGAGGCTCATGCGCCCACCTCGCTGATCTCGACCTGCGTGCGCTTCAGCCCGTGTTTCGAGCCGAACTCGGAGTAGGTGTGCTCACGGGCGACATCCTCGTTCGGTGCCTCCAGCGTCTTTTCGAACGTCTCCCAGCCGTCGCGTGACTGCCAGCGGCCACTGATGGTAAATTCAGTCATACACATGAGTGCGAGAGCGACGGGGAAGAATGTACCGACCTCCGTTTTCACTCCGTCCGGTTCGCCCTCGGCGAACCGATCCCCGGAAAAACGGCAGCGCGTGTCGGAGAAGCGGGCCAGATGGCGGCCACGAGTCCTGAAAACGGTGTCCAGTAGTAGCCACCCGGCGGCGACATCGTCGGCCGCGCAAGCAGGCACCACACGCGTTAAAAGTTGGGCGGATATTCTCCGTGAGTTGGAATGTAACGAACAGTAATACGATGTCCGTCGAATTTTCCGATATGGGAATAGAGTGGCAGGACATCGGCGGTCTCGTAGCGCTCGGCCTGTTAGCGCTCGCGTTAGCGTTGACGCTGGCGGGTATCGAAACGATTGCAGGATACGAAGTGCTCGCTGCCGGACAGTGGGCGGTCGGATTCCTCGCTGCAGGGAACTTCAGTGTCGGTGTTCTCTCCGCGGGGATGTTCTCGGTCGGGGTATTCTCCGTCGGAGTGTTCTCCGTCGGGCTGTTCTCGATCGGCATCTTCGCCGTCGGGCCGTTCGCATTCGGGGTGTACGCGATAGGCTTCTACGCAACACAGCAGTCCGTTGCCGCCGCGAGGGAGAGATCCAAAACCGACTAGCGGTTCCCTGCCCCGTTTCGTTCGCGGCCGGTCCCTACTCCTCGAAGCCGTACTCACGGCTCGCTTCGCTCGCAGTCGGTCCTATTCCTCGAACCCCTCTTCGAACCGGAACGTCCCGTTCCGCTGGACGACCTCGCCGTCCACCTCCGACCTTTTTCCCGCTCGGGTGCGCCTCCGGCGCACCGCTCGCGGCAAAAACGTCGATGAAAAAGGCCGAACGCTCACTCCGCTCGCGTTCGGTCGCTACTCCTCGAAACCGTCTTCGAACCGGAACGTCCCGTTCCGCTGAACGACCTCACCGTCGACCTCGATGCGCGAGTCCTCGCTCATGTCGACGATCATGTCCACGTGCTGGGCGCTCTCGTTTTGCTCGTTGTCCTCGCCGACGTTAGCCTCGTAGGCCCGCCCCACCGCCATGTGGACGGTGTCGCCCATCTTCTCGTCGAACAGCATGTTGTACGTGAAGCGGTCGATGTCGCGGTTCATCCCGATACCGAGTTCGCCAAGCCGGCGCGCGCCGGGGTCGGTTTCGAGGATGGAGGTCAGCACGTCCTCGTTCTTCGAGGCGCCGTGGTCGACCACCTCGCCGTCCTCGAAGGCGAGGCGGGCGTCCAGCACCTCCTGCCCGCGCTGGTAGACCGGCTTGTCGAACAGGACTTCGCCCTCGACGGACTCGGGGACGGGCGCGGTGAACACCTCGCCGCCGGGAATGTTGTGCTTGTTCGTGTCGTTGATGGCGATGTTGCCCGCGATGGACATCGTCACGTCCGTGGTGTCCCCGGAGACGATGCGGACCTCCTCGCCGTCGTTGAGGATGTCGACCATGTTCGACTGGAACTCCCGCTGTTCGTCCCAGTCTTTGAGCATCGCGTCGTAGACGAAGTTCTCGTAGGCCGCCGTGCTCATCTCAGCGAGCTGGGCGTTGGCGGGCGTCGGATGCTGGGTGAGCGTCCACGGGTCCGACAGCCGCTCGTCGAGGATCGGGCTGTGGGCCTTGTCGTACTCGGTGTTCACGTCACCGTCCACGTCCGAGAGTTCCGTGACGTTCTCGTTTGCCCGGATGATGATGTGACAGTCCGCTTCCTCGACGAGGGCCTGCTCGTGACCGGGCGTCTCGAACTCGACGTCGGCCTCGTCTGCGGCCCGGAGGTAGCCCCGAATCGCCCGCCCGCTCCGATTCGTCCGGACGGCGACGGGGTTGGCGCCGCGGTCGCCCGCGATCTCGTAGACAGCGACGAGCAGGTCGTCGGCGACCGGTTCGGTCTTGATGATCAGGTCGTCGCCCTCACCCAGGTCGACCGCGTCGGCGAGGATCTGCGCGTGTTCGCGAACACGTGGGTCCATGCCAGTGGGGAAGGGTGGGCCGCGAAAACCGTTTTCGGATGCAGGAGTCCGGGCCGGCAGCGGATTTTTAGCTCGCGCGGCGGAAGGCGACCCATGATCGACCTGCGGAGCGACACCGTCACGAAGCCCAGCGACGCGATGCGGGAGGCCGCCCGCGACGCCGCGGTCGGCGACGACGTGTACGGCGAGGACCCGACGGTCAACGAACTGGAAGCCCGCGCCGCCGCGGTGCTGGGCACGGACGATGCGCTGTTCGTTCCCTCGGGGACGATGGGCAACCAGATCGCCGCCCGCGTCCACACCGACCGCGGCCAGGAGGTCCTGCTCGAACGCGAGAGCCACGTCTACAAGTGGGAACTCGCGGGCGTCGCCCAGCACGCCGAGTGTCAGCCCCGGACCGTCGACGGCGGCGACCGCGGCGTCATCGATCCCGCGGACGTGCGGGCGGGCTACGTCGAGGAAGACGACCACCGGCCCGGAACCGGCCTGCTGGCGCTGGAGAACACGCACAACAGTAAGGGCGGTATCGCTATCGCGCCCGAGAAGATCGACGCCGCCGCGGACGCCGCCCACGACCACGGCGTGCCGGTCCACCTCGACGGTGCACGGCTCTGGAACGCCGCCGTCGCCCACGACGTGCCCCCGTCGCGGTTCACACGCGAGGTGGATTCGGTACTGTGCTGTCTCTCGAAGGGGCTGGGCGCACCGGTCGGGTCCGTCCTCGCGGGCAGCGACGGGTTCGTCGAGCGCGCGCACCGCGTCCGGAAACTCATGGGCGGCGGGATGCGACAGGCCGGCATGATCGCCGCGCCGGCGCTCCGGGCGCTGGACCGCCGGGACGCACTCGCCATCGACCACGAGCGCGCCCGCCGGCTCGCGGCGGGACTGGACGACCTCGACGGCCTCACCGCACGGGAACCGGAGACGAACATCGTCCTCGTCGAGACCGAACGCCCGGCCGAGACGGTGCTGGACGAGTGGGCGGAGGCGGGCGTGCTGGCGGTCCCGTTCGACGACCACGTCCTGCGGTGCTGTACGCACTGGGACGTGACCGACGATGACGTGGACGCGGCCGTCGAACGGGCCGCGGGCACGTGAGAATCGTCCCGGCCGCGGACGAGCGGCTACTGGTTCCCGCCCCGGCCCTGCTGGACACCCTCTTTGAACCCCGTCGCGATGCGGCGGAGGAACAGATAGACGGCGAAGACGACGACGAGCATCACGACGACGATGCCCACCAGTACCGGATCGACCTGAACCATATCGCGTGGTTCGCCGCCGCCGCTGAAAGTCGTTTCGACGCGACACCGGCGGCGAGACCGACGGTGAGAGGGGGTTAGCAGCCACGAACAGGGTCGTCCGTCGAGTGACAAAATTCATGCCGTGGGCTCTCATACGGGCGGACGATGTCGCTGTTGCCCTCCGAACCCGACACCTCCGCGGCGGAGGAGGCGGACCCTCGCGTCATCGGCGTCGACAGTGACGACGCCGACGACGTCCTCTCCGCGCTGTCCTCCGACACCGCCAGGGAGTTGCTGTCGGAACTCCACCGCGACCCCGCACCCCCCGCCGAAGTCGCCGACAGGGTCGGGACCTCCCTCCAGAACGCACAGTACCACATCGAGAAACTCGAAGCGGCCGGCGCCATCGAGGTCATCGACACGGTCTACTCCGAGAAGGGCCGGGAGATGAACGTCTACGCGCCCGCCGACCGCCCGCTGGTCATCTTCGCCGGCGACGAGGACCAGACCACCGGGATCAGGGCCGCGCTCTCCCGGCTGCTGGGCAGCCTCGGAATCCTCGCCGTCGCCTCCCTCGCCGTCCAGGCGCTGTTCGGACAGGGCGTCCTGGACAGCGGGACGGCGCCGGCCCCGACCGGGGGCGAGGACGGCGGCGGCACCGGCGGCGCCCCCGCCGCGGGCGGCGGTGCCGGCGCGAACGACTCCACCGCGACGACGGCGGCCGAACCGGACGTCTCCGCCCGCGCGAACGGAACCGAAGACGGCGACGCGTTCAACGTCGCCGAGGTGACCGAAGCCGAGCCCGAAACCGTCACGCCGACCGCCGCACCCGAATCCGGCGGGGGCGAGACGGCCATGCCGTCGGCCACCGAGACCGAACCCATCGAGGGCGCGTACACGACCGAACCCGCCGCGACCGAGGCCCCGACCGAAGCCCCGACCGAAGCCCCGCCCCAGACCGCTCCGGACGGGGCGACTCCCACCGACGCGCCGGTCGATGGCGCGGAGCGGACGGCCACGGAGGCCGTCAACACGACCGCCGCGAACGCGACCGACGCGGCCCAGCAGGGTATCGACGTGCTGGCCGCCTTCGGCGAGCCCGGCCTCCTCTTTTTCCTCGGCGGCGCGACCGCGCTCTGTATCGGCGCCGCGCTCTGGTACGCCACCAACTGATCGGCCGACAGCGGCCGGATTCCGGATGCGTCAAATGGCTCTTTGACTCTACGCCGGCTACTTTTAGGTATCCCGCGTACTCGGAAGTGCGCCCGCGACCACCCCCGCAGGCTTCGGCCCGACCGCTCGCCTGTCGACCCACATCGCGGTTCGGTCCCACCGCGTTTCGGCCCCGCCACGCTTCGGCCCCGCTGGCGACCACGCGTCGCCCGGCCCCGCTGTCCGCGCTTCGGCCCTCCGCTCGTCCCCGCAGGTTGCCGCCACGGGCGCACGCTCGTTCTCCGTCTCGCAGTCAGTCGCCGACCCGGAACTCCTCGAAGACGGTCCCGTCCGGGTCCAGCAGCCGTCCCGCGACGGCGTCGCCCTCCCGCTCCAGTTCCGCGTGTGCCGGCCGGTACTGGCGCGGCTGGGCGTGGCTCCCGGGGTTGAGAACGGGCACGTCGCCGGCCTCGCGGAACCCAGGCCGATGGGAGTGGCCGACGACGAGCAGGTCGGCACCCTCCTGACGCCCGAGCAAGTCCAGTGCCGTGTCGGTGTGTTCGTGACCGTGAACGACGACGAGGCGGATTCCCTCGGCCGCGACGATTCGCTTTTTCGGCAGGCGGTCCCGGACTCGCGGGCCGTCGTTGTTCCCGACAACGCCCGCGAGCGAGCCGTTCGCTTCCAGAAAGGCGTCGAGCACGGTCTCGGTATTGAAATCGCCGGCGTGGACGACGAACTCGGCGTCCCGGACCGCCTCGAGCGTGCGGCCGGTCAGGCAGTGGTCGTCGGTCGCGTGCGTATCGGAGACCACGGTGAGCATACCGCCGGCTACGGGCCGGCGAACAAAAGACGGCGGGGACCGGATCCAGTTCGTCTGACCGTGTGAAACCGCGCTGTCAGGTTCGGTCCAGAACGCATTTCCGCCCCCCGGGTGTGAGGCCGACAATGGCAGGCAACAGCAAAGGGGTCGTTATCGCGGCGCTGATCGCGAACGGAGCCATCGCGATCCTGAAGTTCGTCGGGTTTCTGCTCACCGGGAGCCCGGCGATGCTCTCGGAGACCTACCACTCCATCTCCGACACCGGCAACCAGGTGTTTCTGCTCATCGGCATCCGGTACGGCGGGCGGTCCGCCGACGAACGCCACCCCTTCGGCTACGGCAAGGCGCAGTTCTTCTACGCCTTCCTCGTCTCCGTGCTCCTCTTCGGCATCGCCGGCTGGGAGTCGGCCAAACACGGGTACAGCGCGCTCACCCAGGGCGGCGTCCACCGGGCGAGTTCGGCCACGCTCCCCGTGCTGGACATCACCTTCGACGCCGTCTTCGTCAACTACACGGTCCTGATCGGTGCCATCGTCTTCGAGGCGTACGCACTGAAGAAGGCCAACGCGGAGATGAAACGCCAGATCGAACTCCACGACTGGAGCGGCTACCGCGAGGCCTTCCGGAAGACCTCGGACGTGACGACGCTGACGGCCCTCACGGAGGACTTCATCGCGATGGCCGGGGCCGGCATCGCCCTGTTCGGCATCTTCCTGACGCGGACGACCGGGAACCCGCTGTTCGACGCCGCCTCCGCGCTCCTCATCGGTCTCCTGCTGATGGGCTTTGCCATCGCGCTCGCCTGGGAGAACAAACGGCTCCTGCTCGGCGAGAGCCTCCCCACCGAGGACGAGGAGGAACTGCTGACGGCGCTGAAAGGCCAGGAGGGCGTCGCGAAGGTGGCGGACTTCCGGACGGTCTACTTCGGCCCGGCGAACGTCCTCGTCACCGCCGACGTTGGCTTCGACGAGGGGCTCGACACCGAGAACCTCGACGACTACATCACGGCCATCGAACGGGCACTCAAGGAGATCGACCCCAACATCAGGAAGGTCTACGTCGAACCCGAGACCGAGGAGAATCCGGGGTCGTCGGCCGCCTAACCCTGGGGCGCCCGCTCGCGGAGCGCCTCGATGTAGGTGGGGACGTGGGCACCGACGACGATGGACAGCGAGTCGCGTGCCACGACCCGCGGCGTGACCGTCCGCTCCGGGCCGCCGCCGGTCGAGTACCGGACCTCGGGCGCTTCGGTGGCGACGAGGACGTCGGCGTCGGTATCGACCGAGGTGTTCAGCGGAAGGTACGTCCCGACGGTCTCGTTGTAGACGTACAGCGAGAGGTTCCCCTCCGCGGCACCGTCCGGGATAGCTGACTCGTCGTAGGGGAGCCGGACCGTCGCGTTCCGGTAGGGGCCACTGACGTCAGTGGTGAGGTATGGCGTGACCGCCGCCCGCCCGAGCGGCGTCTCGGGGTCGGTGAACACTGGTTCCTGCGACCGCTGGAGGGAGACGCTGTCGAGGGTGTCGACGGGGGCCGTCACCGTCAGCCGCGCGCCCGTCTCCTCGTGGACGACGACCGCCGTCCCGACGCCGGTGGCCGCGTCGACCGACCCGTCCGCGACCAGTCCGACCCAGTCGGGCGCGTCGACCGAGGCACTGCCGAGGTCGGTGACTTCGAAGGACTCCTCGAACGCGACCGTTCCATCACGGACGACGCCGGCAGAGAAGTTCCGGACGAGGCCACGCTCGTCGACGACGAGTCGGGCGTACTCGGTCCGGTCCGGCACCTCGGCGGGGTCGACGCCGGTCTCCAGCACGTACCGCCGCTCGCCGTCGCGGTCGACCGTCTCGGCGACCACCAGGTCGGTCCCGAGGCGGGCGAGGACCGCCGTCCCGTTCTTTGCCGAGCGGGTCCGCGGTCTGGCGACGTGGCGGATGCTCCCGCCGTCGTCCCGGTCACGCCGGTAGACGGTGTCCGCGGTGCCGTACTGTGTGTCGAGCCGCGGGCGCGTTTCGGCGACCAGCCCGCGCTCGCCGACCGTCGTGGTGAACTCCCCCGCGGGGCCGCGCTCGACGTACGAGAAACTGCGCCCGTCGAGCACCGCGGCGTGGGCCGCGGCGAGCGCCGACGGCGCTACGCGGGCGCCCGGTTCGAGCGTCAGGTCGGCCCCCGCGGTCGGTGTCGCGGTCGGCGTCGTCGGTTCTCCCCTGGCCTCGGTCGTCTCGGCCTCCGTCACGGCCGGCGTGTCGGCGGTCGCCGGCGACGTAGCCGTGCCCGACCCGCCGCCGGAACAGCCTGCGAGGACGAGACAGGCGGCCAGTGCCAGCGTCGCGATAGCTCGTCGCATCGCCCGGTAATGTCTCGGAGTCGACATAATGGTGGCGAATCGGGGCCGGATGGGGGTGGCGAGAGTTTTTGTCCGGGAGGGGCCAAGAGTGCCCCGTGGCGACCGACGACGCTGCTCCGGGCTACCTCCGCTTTTTCCCGTACGCGGAGCCGTACGACCACCAGCGCGACGCGATGGCGGGCATCTACGACGCGCTCGGGGAGTCACGGGACGTGCTCTTCGAGGGAGCCACGGGGACGGGGAAGACCCTGGCCGCGCTCGTGCCCGCGCTGGAGTACGCCCGCGAGACGAACAAGACGGTCGTCATCACCACCAACGTCCACCAGCAGACCCGCCAGTTCATCGAGGAGGCCGGCGCCATCACCGACCAGGAGCCGATTCGTGCCGTCGTCTTCCGCGGGAAAGGGTCGATGTGTCACATCGACGTGGGCTACGAGGAGTGTCAGGCCCTCAGGGATACGACGCGGGACCTCGTCGACAAGGAGGAGGACCGCGCCGACCTCGAAGCACGCGAGCAGGAACTGCTAGAGGCGAGCCAGGAGGGCGAGAGCGAGGCCGCCGAAGCCCGCGGGGCGGTCGTGGACGAACTCGAAGGCCTCGCCGAGGAGATCGACGATATCGACGACGAGAACGTCTGTGAGTACTACTACAACAACCTGACTGCGGACACGGACGCCTTCTACGAGTGGCTGTTTTCGGACGTGCGCGACCCCGACGAGATCTACGAGTACGCACACGCCCAGGGGCTCTGTGGGTACGAACTCCTCAAGGAGGGGATGGAGGGCGTCGACCTCGTGGTCTGTAACTACCACCACCTGCTCGACCCGACGATCCGCGAGCACTTCTTCCGGTGGCTGGGACGGGACCCCGAGGACGTCATCGCCGTCTTCGACGAGGCCCACAACGTCGAAGGCGCCGCCCGCGACCACGCGACCCGCACCCTCACGGAGACGACGCTCGACTCGGCGCTGGACGAACTGGCCGAGAGCGACGACGCCCGCGCCGAGTACGCCGGAAACGTCGTCCGGGCGTTCCGGACCGCGCTCGTCGAGACCTACGAGGAGACCCTGGCCTTCGGCGAGCGCGAGCAGGTCGGCGACAACTGGCACGACCTCACCATCACCAACGACGAGGGCCGCGACGACCTGACGCTCGCCTTCCTGCGGTCCTACACCGGCCCCGGCATCGAACACGACGTCGAGCAGGCCCTCTCGCTGGGCCAGGACCTGGACGAGGGCTACGCGGAGGCCTACAAACAGGGCGAGATCGACACCCGACGGGAGTGTCAGACCCTCCAGGTCGCGAACTTCGTCGCCTCGTGGATGGACGAGAGCGCCGACCACGGCCAGTACCCGGTCGTCTCCCTCCGCCGCGGTGACGGCGGCGACGTGTACGGTCGCGCGGAGCTGTACACCTGCATCCCACAGCGCGTGACGCGGACGCTGTTCGACGAACTCCACGCGAGCGTCCTGATGAGCGCGACCCTGCGGCCCTTCGACGTGACCGAGGACGTGCTCGGCCTTGACGACCCCGCGACGATGGCCTACGGCGCGCAGTTCCCGGAGGAGCGGCGCCGCACTTACGCCGTCGAGGCGCCCGCCCTCTTCTCGAACAAACGCGACGACCCAGCCGTCCAGGAGGAAATAACGGGCGTGCTGGAGGACGCCATCCGGATGACGCCGGGGAACACGCTCGCCTTCTTCCCCTCCTACGGCGAGGCGGAACGGTACTACGACCGGCTCCGCGACGGCCCGAACGTGGACGCGGACCTGTACCTCGACGAGCCGGCGACCCGCGCGAAGGACCTCCGCGAGGAGTTCACCGCCGGGACGGACGGCGCGCTCTTTACTTCGCTGTGGGGCACGCTCACGGAGGGGGTGAGTTTCGACGACGACGACGCCCGGTCGGTGATCGTCGTCGGCGTCCCGTACCCGCACCTCGACGACCGGATGGAAGCCGTCCAGGACGCCTACGACGGCGCGTTTGGCGTCTCCGAGCACGGCTCGGAGGGTCGTGGGACCACGTCCAACGGCGGGGCGGACGCGGGCTGGGAGTACGCCGTCGAGATTCCCACGGTCCGGAAGACCAGGCAGGCGCTCGGGCGGGTGGTGCGCTCTCCAGCGGACTTCGGGACCCGTGTCCTCGTCGACAAGCGGTACACGCGCGCCGGCGAGACCGAGATGGGGCAGTACACCGTTCGCGAGACGTTCCCGCCCGAGGAGCGGGGAGAGATGATCGACATCGACCCCGAGAAACTGCAGTTCGCACTCCTCAACTTCTACGGCGACATGGACGCCTACGACGGCGACCCGCCGAACCCCTGACGGCTCAGGCCGGCAGGGAGACGCGGCTGATGGTCCGGTCGCGCTCGGCGTCCCAGAAGGCGAGTTCGTCGACGACCCACTCGTAGGACTCGACCGACCGCTCGGCGAGGGCGTAGGCCGCCTCCGGGTCGCCGCCGCGCGCGACCGTGACGTGGGGGGTGTAGTCGTCGCCCTCGAAGTCGGGGACGGGCTCGAACGCCTCGACGAGGCGGGCGTGGAGGTCCCGGAGGCCGGGGCTCTCGACGTGGAGGTAGACGACCGGAGAGGGGCCGATGACGGCCGTCTCGAAGACGCCGAGCCCGTCGATCCGGGCCTCGAAGGCGGGCGTGCCGCGCAGGACCTCGCGGGCGCGGGCCTCGACCTGTGCGTACGGCTGGTCGCCGGGCAGTCGCTTGGCGACGAGGGTGTGCGTCCCGCGGCGGCGCGTCCGGGCCCTGGTGAGGTCACTGGCGAGGTCGCCGGCGAGCGCGGCGACGGTCGACGGCACCGGAACGTTGACGCTGTACACGTACCCGTGGCTGGGCGAGGTTAGCGGTTAAAGCTTGCCGGTCAGAACGTCGAAATGAAAAACAGGCCGGCCGCGACGAACCCCAGCAGGATGAACTGGATCTCCAGCAACCCCGCTGTGATACCGAAGTACTCGGCCAGTCCCTCGAACACGACGATCAGCTGTAGCAGGCCCAGCCCCAGGAAAATCCCGAGGTTACGCACTTTCTTGGCTGTGACTTCCCCCATGTGTACCCCTTGCCACACAGCACGACTGGCAGTACCAAAAAGCCACTGCCTCGTATTCGGGGGTCTCGGTCGGTAACGGGGGCGTCCGCCCGTGACGGGGCTCCGCGATTCAGATGCGGTCGAGCAACCAGAGCACGATCAGAACGACGATTATCAGCCCGAGAATCGGCTGGAAGGGACCGAGCAGGCCGGCGAGACTGCCGACGATCTCGCCGACGATCTCGACGGCGATCCAGACGATAACGAGCAGGAGAACTATCTTCAACAGGTCCTCGGCATCGAGGGCACCACGGATGTCCATGCCCGGGGAGACCGCCGGCGGGGAGATACGTCTTGTGGCCCGCCGACGGCAACAACGCCTTTGAACGCGGAGCCGATACCGCGAGTCGATGGAACTCCGCCGGACCGTCGTCCCCGTCGTCGTTGCCCTCGTTCTCGTCGCCTCGCCGGCAGTCGGCACGGTCGTCGGCGGGGCCGAGTCGGGCCGCGCGTCCACGGGCGAGGACGACCGCGCCGTCGAGTCGGTGCCGGTCGCGCAGGCGTCAGTCGAACCGGTATCGGTCCAGCCCGACCGGCTCGCGTCGACGCAGACGGTCGACCCAGACACGGTCCTCCTGCGAGCCGACGTCGCCGCGAACGGGACCGCCCACTGGCGGATCGAGTACCTCGTCCGGCTGGACGACCGGAACACGACCGACGCCTTCGAGTCCGTGGCCGCCGACATCCGCGAGGACCCGACGCCGTTCACCGACCGGTTCACCGACCGGATGCGTCGGACGGTCCGGGCCGCCGAGAACGCGACCGGGCGCGAGATGGCCGTCGAAGCCGTCACCGTCGAGACCGAGCGCCAGGACCTCGGTGCCGAGTACGGCGTCGTCCGCTACGAGTTCACGTGGACGAACTTCGCGGCGGCCAACGAGACCACGCTGCGCATCGGCGACGCGCTCGGCGGCTTCTTCCTCGACGGCGAGACCCAACTGACCGTCGCCTGGCCCGAGGGGTACAACACCGTCACCGTGGACCCGCCGGCGGACGAGCAGGCGGCGACCGAAGTCGTCTGGCAGGGGCGCCGGTCCTTCTCGGCGGCCGGTCCCCGTGTCGCCGTCTCGACGACCGCGCCTGCGACGGCGACCACCGACGGCCCCGGAGGTCCTGACGACGGCACGGCCGAAGATAGCTCGTCGTTCCTACTCGTGGGACTCGCCGTCGTCGTCGTCGCCGTCCTCGGCGGCGCGGTCGTCCTCGCCCGCCGCCGCGATGAGGACGAGTCGATGCCGGCGGCCGGGGCCGGCAGTGACGGGGAGGACGGGAGCGGCGACGGCGACGCGGCCGGGGACAGCCCGCCCGAGGAACTGCTGAGCAACGAGGAACGCGTCCTCGAACTCCTGGAGGAACGGGGCGGCCGCATCAAACAGCAGGAGATCGCCGGCGAACTCGACTGGACCGACGCCAAGACCAGCCAGGTCGTCACGGGCCTCCGCGAGGACGACGCAGTCGAGGTGTTCCGACTCGGCCGCGAGAACGTCGTCTCGCTCCCGGACGAAGATGACATATAAATCGGTCGGTGGTTCATATGTTCGTTTTTTGATTGTTCCGGGGAAATCGACAGACGTGAAAGGTTTCGAATCCGTATCGAATCTGCTTAATCCGGCTTGATTCGGGGTTAGCGTCTGGTGTTTATATGCAGTAGTGGTCCCTATCCGGAAGTACGATGCGACGAATCAGTATGGCGACCGTGGCGGTCCTGGTCCTCGTCGGGACCGTGGCGGCGGTTCCGGCGGCGGGCCTCGTACAGAGTTCGGACGACGGCGCGGCGAGCGCCCAGACGGCAGCGAACGAATCGAACGCGAGCGTCGCGCCCGGCGAGCGACTGTCGGGCGTCGTCGGCGTCGGTGAAGCCGAACTCGAAGGCGAAGTCGAGTCGCGAGCGTTCGGGCTGGCCGTGGACCGGGCCGGCAGCGACGAGGCACGCGCCGAACTCATCGCGCAGAAGGTAAACGAGAGCCGCGAGCGCGTGGAGAATCTGAGCGAACGGCGCGAGCAACTGCGTGAGGCTCGCGAGAACGGGTCGATCAGCCAGGGGCAGTACGCGGCCCGGATCGCCGAACTCGCGGCCCGGAGCGACAACGTCCAGCGAACCGCGAACGACACGGCCAACGCCTCCGAGGGACTGCCCGCTGAGCTTCTCGAATCCAAGGGCGTCAACGCGAGCGCGATCCAGCAGCTCCGGGACAGTGCACGGAACCTGACCGGCCAGGAAGTCGCCGAGATCGCCCGGAGCATCGCCGGCGAGCGGCCCGAGCAGGCGGACCGCGGCGCGGACCGCGGGACCGACGCAGACCGCGGTGGTGCCAGTGACGGTGACGACGCGACGCCGACCGACGGCGGCATGGACGGCGAGCGGACGCCGGACGATGACCGGACGACCGACGGCGGCATGGACGGCGAGCGGACGCCTGACGACGAACGGACGACCGACGACGACATGAGCGACGAGCAGACGACCGACGGCGACACCGACACGGACGCGGGCGGGAACCGTGGCGGCGGCAGCGACCGCGGCGGCCGATAACGGCACGACGGCCACCGGACTTTTCATCTCCCCTATCGACCGAACGGTATCGTGTACGAGAAGACAGCAGCGGGTCTGGTACTGATCGGGCTCGTCGTCGTCGGAACGGTGACGCCCGTCGCGGGCGCGACACAGGGCGCGAACGAGGAATCGTTCGCGGTCGACCTGGCGGCGGACGGGTCGGCGACCGTGACGGTGACGACGACGTTCGATCTGACGAACGACAACGAGAGCGACGCCTTCGCCGAACTCCGTGACGACGACGCGGCCAGCGAGCGGTTCCGGACGCGGTTCCGCGACCGGATGGCGGGCGTCGCGGCCGACGCCGAGAACGCGACCGGGCGCGAGATGGCGGTCACTGACGCCAGCATCGCGTTCCGAACCGAGGGCGACACCGGCGTCGTCGAGCAGTCGGTCACCTGGACGGGACTGGCGGCCGCCGAGGGCGACCGGCTGGTCGTGACCGAGCCGTTCGCCAGCGGCTTCGAGCCGGACCGGCAGTTCCGCGTCGCGGCGCCGGACGGCTACGACCTCGACGCGACGCCCGCGCCGGACGGCACGGGCGACGGCTCGGCGACCTGGGACGCGGGCACGTCCCTCGACGGGTTCGAGGTGACGGCCTCGTCGCCGGAGACGCCGATGGCGACGGCCACGCCGCCCGGCGGCGGCACTGCGACCGACGGTGGCACGGAGACCGACGGCGGCACGACCGCGGGGAGCGGCCCCGGGTTCGGCGCGGCACTCGCTGTCCTCGCGCTGCTCTCGGTGGCGGCCCTCGTGGCACGGGACCAGTAACCACGGACTCGCCCGTCTCGGAACTTTTTAATACGACTCTGCCAGTAGGAACGGGTACATGACCCGGACCCGCCGCGCCGACGAGCGAGCGGCCGTCAGCGCCGGGCCCGTCCCGCTTTTCCGACGCCGACCGCGACGACCGGGCCGTTAGGCCCGCCTCCACTTCATTTCCACGACGGACGTTCCGTTTCACGCTGTCCACCGATTGGACACCGTCGCATCGCAACCGAACCCGACATCACACTCGACATCAACCACACACCCATGCCAGCGAACGATCACTCCGGAACCGTCGCGCTCGCCTTCTCCGGCGGGCTCGACACCACAGTCTGTGTCCCGCTCCTCCAGGAAGAGTACGGTTACGACGACGTCATCGGCGTCACCGTCGACGTCGGCCAGCCGGCCGAGGAGTTCGACGAAGCCGAGGAAACCGCCGAGGCGCTCGGCCTCGACCACTACGTCGTCGACGCGAAAGCCGAGTTCGCCGACCTCTGTATGGACGCGGTCAAGGCCAACGCCACCTACCAGGGCTACCCCCTGGGGACCGCGCTCGCCCGGCCCGTCATCGCCAGCGCCATCCTCGAAGTCGCGGAGGAGCAGGGCTGTAGCGCCCTCGCCCACGGCTGTACGGGGAAGGGCAACGACCAGCTCCGCTTCGAGACGGTCTGGCGCGACTCCGACCTGAACGTTCACGCGCCCGTCCGCGAACTCGGCCTGACCCGCGAGTGGGAACAGGAGTACGCCGACGAGAAGGGCCTGCCCGTCGAGGGCGGCGACGGCGGCCGCTTCAGCATCGACACGAACCTCTGGAGCCGCTCGGTCGAGGGCTCGGAACTCGAAGACCCCGCGTACGTCCCCGGCGAGGAGATCTACGACTGGACCCAGGAACCGGGCAGTGCGGAGCCGGAACTCCTCGAACTGACCTTCGAGGAGGGCGTTCCGGTCGCTATCGACGGCGAGGAGATGACTCCCGTCGAGATCATCGACCACCTCAACGACGTCGCCGGTGCCCACGGCGTCGGCCGCACCGATACGATGGAAGACCGGATGCTCGGCCTCAAGGTGCGGGAGAACTACGAGCACCCGGCCGCGTCGGTGCTGCTGAACGCTCACGAGGCGCTGGAAGGGCTCGTCCTGACCAAAGAGGAGCGCAGTTTCAAGACGAGCATCGACCAGGAGTGGGCCGAGAAGGGGTATCAGGGCCTCGTGAAGGCGCCGCTGTTCCGCGCGCTGGAAGGGTTCATCGACGAGACCCAGACGCGCGTGACGGGCACGGTCACGGTCAAGCTCCAGGGCGGGCAGGCCCGTCCCGTGGGGCGTGAAAGCGAGTACGCCTGCTACGCGGAGGGCCAGGCCTCGTTCAACACCGAGGCGGTCACCGACGACATCGAGCAGGCCGACGCGACCGGCGTCGCGAAGTACCACGGCTTCCAGGAGCGCCTGGCGAACAAGGTGAGCGAGGCGGCCGAGGACGCGGCCGCGGAGAAGACGATCACCGACTACGAGTAACACGATGAGCGAGGACCCCACGGACGAGGCGACCGGTGACGCCGGCGGCGACGCGGACGGCGACAGCGGGAGCCACGACGCCGGCGGCGACCGTGGGAGCGAGGAGCAACGCTCCTCGACTCCCCGCTCGCAGGCTCGCGGGGACACCGTCGGAGCAAGCTCCGACGAGCCCCCGGTCGCTGACGCTCCCGGGGACGTGGTCCGCCGCGACCGCTTCAGCGGCGGCCCCGCCCGTGGATTCCTCTCGTCGCTGGTCGCGGACGAGCGCATCTTCGCCGCCGACCTCGCGGTGGACCGCGCCCACGTCGTGATGCTGGCCGAGCAGGGCATCGTCGACGAGTCCGACGCGGGCGACATCCTCGCGGCGCTCGACGACGTCGAGGAAGCAGGCCACGGCGCGCTGCCCGAGGGCGAGGACGTCCACGCCGCCATCGAGACGGCGGTCATCGAGCGCGTCGGGCCGTCGGGCGGGCGGATGCACACCGCACGCTCGCGCAACGACGAGGTGGCGGCCTGTATCCGCTACCGCTTACGCGGGGACCTGCTCGACGCCGTGGAGACGGTCGTGGGCGCTCGCGAGCAGTTGCTGGAGTGCGCCGAGGACCACGCGGAGACGCTAATGCCGGGCTTCACCCACCTCCAGTACGCGCAGCCGACGACGGTGGGCCACTACCTCCTCTCCTACGAGCGGGCGCTGGCCCGCGACACCGAGCGGTTGCTGGCGGCCTACGACCGCACCAACCGGTCGCCGCTGGGCGCGGCCGCGTTCGCCGGCACGCCGTTCGACATCGACCGCGAGCGCACGGCCTCGTTGCTGGGGTTCGACACCGTGCTGGACAACTCGATGGACGCCGCGTCCGCGCGCGACTTCCTGCTGGAGGCGACGACGGCGCTGTCGAACCTCGCGACGACGCTGTCCGGACTCGCCGAGGACGTCGTCGTCTTCGCCAACGACGGCTACGTCGACCTCGCTGACGACTACTCGTCGACCTCCTCGATCATGCCCCAGAAGAAGAACCCGGACACGCTGGAGTTGGTCCGGGCGCGGGCGGGCGACGCCCACAGCGCGGTTTCGGGCCTGCTGACGACGCTGAAGGGGCTCCCGCGGGCGTACAACCGCGACCTCCAGCGCGCCGGCCAGTACGGCTGGGACGCCGTCGACGCCGTGATCGAGGCGACGGAAGTGGCAGCGGGCGCGGTCGCGACCGCAGAGTGGAACGCGGACCTGCTCGCGCGGGAGGCCGGCGCGGGGTTCTCGACGGCGACCGGCGTCGCGGACCTGCTCGCGATGTCCGGCGTCCCCTTCCGGACGGCCCACGAACTGGTGGCCCACGTAGCGGAGTCGACACCGGACCCGGACTACGACGCGTTCGCGGCGGCCGCCGAGGACGTCCTCGACGAGTCGCTTTCGGCCTACGTCGGCCGCGCGGAAGTCGAGGACGCGCTGGACCCGACCGCGAGCGTCGCGAGCCGCGACTCGGCGGGCGGCCCTGCGCCCGAGGCCGTGGCGGCGCAGGTGGCGACCGCGGCCGCGGACCTCGACGCCGACCGGGAGACGCTGGCGACGACCCACGAGGCGCTTTCGGCGGCCGACGAACGGCTCCGGACGGAGGTGGCGTCGTATGTCTGAGGCGTCGACTCACCCACGGGCCCGACCCCGACCCCCGCGAGGGGCACATATACCAGAATTATGATACAGAGATAGCGAGATCGTCCGAGTGTCGGAATATCCACGGTTAGACGGTAGTTTGCGTCGTTACTCCTCGCCGACAAGTCCGAAGGGTTTAAGTAGATATAGTGGCGAGTGAGAGGTACGATGACCGAATGTCCCGAGTGTGGGGCCGACGTGACCCTGCACGACGACCTCGAAGTGGGAGAGATCGTCGACTGTGCCACCTGCGGTGCGGAGCTGGAAGTCGTCGACACAGACCCCGCGGCCCTCGAGACGGCCCCAGAACTCGAAGAGGACTGGGGCGAGTGACGTGAGGGCCGGCGACGGGTTTCCGGCCCCCGGCGGCTGGTGACATCATGAACTGGAACACACACTCGCCACCCCCGGTGGCTCGCGTGAACATCGTCGGAGCGAACGCCGACGAGCACACGCTCATCTCGGAGGAATTCGCGTGAACGTTGGCATACTCTACTCCCGCATCCGCAAAGACGAGAAACTCCTGCTCTCGGAGCTTCGCGACCGTGACCACGACGTGACGAAAATCGACGTCCGCAGGGAGCAGTTCACCCTCGGGGACACCCCCGAGGTCTTCGACGGCGTCGATATCGTGGTCGACCGCTGCCTGGCGACCAGTCGCTCCATCTACGCGAGTCACTTCGTCGATTCCTACGACGTGCCGGTCGTCAACGGTCCGGCGACCGCCGACGTGTGCGCGGACAAGGCCAAAAACACCCTCGCGCTGCTGGAAAGCGACGTCCCGACGCCGGACACGACGGTCGCGTTCACCGTCGACAGCGCCCTGGACGCCATCGAGGACTTCGGCTACCCCTGCGTGCTCAAGCCGGTCGTGGGTAGCTGGGGACGCCTGATGGCGAAAATCGACAGCCGCAACGCCGCCGAAGCCATCCTCGAACACAAGGAGACGCTCGGCCACTACGAGCACAAGGTGTTCTACGTCCAGGAGTTCGTCGAGAAGGGCGGGCGCGATATCCGCGTGCTGGCGACCGACGGCGAGCCCGTCGCCGCGATGGTCCGCTCCTCGGATCACTGGCTGACCAACGCCGCGAAAGGCGCCGACACCGCCGAGTTCGAACTGGACGACGAAGCCCGCGACCTCGTGAAGCGGGCCTCCGAGGCGGTCGGCGGCGGTCTGCTCGGCGTCGATCTCATGGAAACGCCCGACGGCTACACCGTCCACGAGGTCAATCACACCGTCGAGTTCAAGGCGCTGAACGAGGTGACCGACGTCGACGTGCCCGCGGCGGTCGTCGACTGGCTCGAAGGCAAGGTCGAGCAGGAGGTGCGTGCCTGATGTCCGCGGACGGCGAACCCTCGCTGACGGCCTCCGTGGTCGGCGGCTCCGGGTTCACCGGCGGCGAACTCCTGCGCCTGCTCTCGGGCCACCCCGAGTTCGAGGTGGTCCAGGCGACGAGTCGCAGCTACACGAACAAGACCGTCGGCCACCAGCACCCGAACCTCCGGGGGATGGACCTCCGCTTTTCCGACCCCGAGGACCTCGAGTCGGTGGACGTGCTGTTCGCGGCGACGCCCCACGGCGTCTCGATGGAGCGCATCGACCGCTTCCGCGAGGCCGCCGGGACCGTCGTCGACCTCTCGGCGGACTTCCGCCTCGACACCGAGGGGCAGTACGACGAGTGGTACGACGGCCACGACCGCCCCGAACTGCTCGACAAGGCCGAGTACGCCCTGCCGGAACTCAACCGCGACAACCTCGAGGGTGCGGAGATCGTCGCCTCCGGCGGCTGTAACGCCACGGCGACCATCCTGGGCCTGCTCCCGCTGTTCGAGGCGGATATTCTCGGCGGCGATGCTGAGCAAAGCTCAGCAGGCGACCAGAACTCTTCGAGTTCTGGTAACGACGAGCAGGTCGTCGTCGACGTGAAAGTGGGGTCCTCCGAGGGCGGTGCCGGCGGCGGCGAAGCGTCCTCCCACCCCGAGCGTTCGGGCGTCGTCCGCCCGTACGCGCCGACGGGCCACCGCCACGAGGCCGAAATCGAGCAGTTCCTCGGTATCGACGTATCGTTTACCGTCCACGCGGTGGACATGATCCGCGGCGCGAGCGCGACGTGTCACGTCTTCCCGGACGGGCCGGTCTCGAAGGGGGACCTCTGGGGAGCGTACCGCGGACAGTACGAGGACGAGCCGTTCGTCGACCTCGTGGCCGGCGGCGGTGGCGTCTACCGCTACCCCGAGCCGAAGGCCGTCGCGGGGACGAACAAGGCGGAGGTCGGGTTCGAGCTCGACCCCGGCAACAAGCGGCTGGTGGTCTTCTCGGCCATCGACAACATGATGAAGGGCTCGGCGGGCCAGGCCGTCCACGCGGCCAACGTCGCGCTCGGCCTGGAGGAGACCGCCGGCCTGGAGTTCGCCGGCCTGCACCCGGTGGGTGCGCCCTAGCTGGAGGTACTCACATGACTGTAGTCATCAAAGTCGGCGGCGCTCGCGCGGTCGACCCGGCGGGCGCACTGGCGGACGTCGCATCGCTGTACGACGACGGCGAGGACGTGGTGGTCGTCCACGGCGGCTCGACGGCCGTCGACGACACCCTCGAACGCCTCGGCATGCCCGCCGAGTACGTCGAGACGCCGGACGGCGTCGTCGGCCGCTTCACCGACGCCGACACGATGGAGGTGTTCGAGATGGTCTTCGGCCACCTCAACACCCAGCTGGTCGCCGGCCTGCAGAGCCTCGGCGTGGACGCCGTCGGTCTCAACGGCGTCGACGGGAAGCTCCTCCACGGTCCCCGCAAATCCGCGGTCCGGGTCGTCGAGGACGGCAAGAAGAAGATCAAGCGCGGCGACCACTCCGGGAGCATCAGGGAGGTCAACACGGACCTGCTGGACTCGCTGCTGGACGGCAACTACGTCCCGGTCGCGAGTCCGCCGATGGCCGGTGCCGACGACGACGAGGTCGTGCCGGTCAACACCGACGCCGACCGCTCGGCGGCGGCCATCGCGGCCGCCTTGGACGCGCGGCTCGTCCTCCTGACGGACGTGCCGGGCATCCTCGCGGACCCCGACGACGAGGCGACGCTCATCGAGACCGTCGAGACGGCCGACGAGTGGGAGACCCTCGAAGCGGCCGCCGAGGGCTTCATGAGCCGGAAGGTCATGGCCGCCGAGGAGGCGCTCGACGGCGGCGCACCCGAAGTGGTCGTCGCGGACGCGAACGCGGACGAGCCGGTACTGGCGGCGCTCGACGGCGACGGGACGCATCTGTACGACAGCGCACTGGAGGAACAATGACGGGATTCGTCTTCAACGAGAAACCCATCGAGATCGAATCGGGCGACGGCGCGTACGTCTACGGCACGGACGGCACCGAGTACCTCGACATGGGCGCGAGCTACGCCTGTGTCCCGCTGGGTCACAACCACCCGGCGGTGAACGAGGCCGTCCACGAGCAGTTCGACGACCTGACCTACGTGCAGGCGTCCTACCCCGTCGACGTCCGGACCGAGCTGTACGAGCTACTGGCCGAGACGGCGCCGGGCGACATCGACTACACCTGGCTCTGTAACTCCGGCACCGAAGCCAACGAAGCGGCGCTGAAATTCGCCCGTTCGGCGACGGGGAACTCGAAGATCATCGCGACGATGCGTGGCTTCCACGGCCGGACGATGGGCTCGCTCGCCACCACCTGGAAGGACAAGTACAAGAAACCCTACGAGCCGCTCATCGGCGACGTGGAGTTCGTCCCGTACGACGACCCCGAGGCCATGACCGAGGCGGTCGACGACGACACCGCGGCGGTCATCGTCGAGCCCATCCAGGGCGAGGGTGGCATCAACCCCGCGAGCGAGGAGTTCCTCCAGACCGCCCGCGTCGAGACGGCGACCAACGGCGCCGCGCTGATCTTCGACGAGGTCCAGACCGGCATGGGCCGGACCGGGACGCTGTGGGCCTCCGAATGGGCCGACGTGGTTCCGGACATGATAACGAGTGCCAAGGGGCTCGGCAACGGCCTGCCCGTCGGCGCGACGCTGTGTCGCGAGTGGATCGCCGAGAACTACGGCTCCCACGCCTCGACGTTCTCCGGCGGCCCGGTCGTCTCCGCGGCCTCGAAAGCGACCGTCGAGACCATCGTCGGGGAGGACATCGCGGGCCACGCCGCCGACGTGGGGGCGTACCTGCAGGAGTCCCTGGAGGACGCGCTCGGCGACGAGGTCCGCGAGATCCGCGGTGAGGGCCTGATGATCGGCGTCGAGGTCGGCCGCGGCGCCAACAAAGTCCTCAAGGAACTGGCCCTGAACCACGGCATCCTCGCGCTCCCGGCGGGTCGGACGGTCGTACGCCTGCTCCCGCCGCTGACCGTGGGCGAGGACGAAGCCGACGCGGTCGTCGACGCGATGGCGGAGGTGGTGCTGTGAGCGACGCGCAGTTCACGAGTTCGAGCGACATCGACGTGCAGGGCGAGGCCCGCCAGCTGCTCGTCGACCTCGTCTCGACGCCGTCGGTCACCCGCGAGGAGGGCGAGGCCGCTGCGGTACTGAAGGGCTTTTTCGAGGAACACGACCGCGAGGTGTGGATCGACGAGGTCGGCAACGTCCGCGCGCCGGCAGACGACAGCGCCCTCCTGACCTCCCACATCGACACGGTGCCCGGCGACGTGCCCGTGGAGATCCGCGCCGCCCAGGACGGCGACGAGCCGGCGCTGTGGGGTCGTGGAAGCGTCGACGCGAAGGGGCCGCTGGCGGCGATGGCCGTCGCCGCGGTCCGCACCGGCGTCTCCTTCGCCGGCGTCGTCGGCGAGGAGGTCGACTCGAAGGGCGGCCGCTACCTCGTCGATGACCGCGAGACCGAACCCGACGCGGTGGTCAACGGCGAACCCTCCGGCTGGGAGGGGATCACGCTCGGCTATCGCGGCCTCGTCGGCGGTACCTACGTCGCCACGAGCGAGTCGGGCCACTCCTCGCGGCCGGACAACAACGCCATCCAGGACGCCATCGCCTGGTGGTCGGCCATCGAGGAGGAGTTCGGCGGCGACGAGTGGGACGCGGTCTTCGACCGCGTGACGCCCAAGCCGACGAAGATTCAGGGCGGCCTCACCGAGGACGGCCTCTCGGTCGAGGCGACGATGGAGGTGCAGTTGCGCGTCCCGCCGTCGATGAACACCGAAGAGGTCATCGAGATCACGGAGGGGCACCTCGACGTGGCCGACCGCGTCCACTGGAACGACCGCGTGGAACCGGTCATGGAGAGCCCCCGGACGCCGGTAGCGCGGGCCTTCCGCGCGGCCATCCGCGGGGCCGGCGGCGACCCCCGCCTCCTCCGGAAGACCGGCACAAGCGATATGAACGTGTACGCACAGGTATGGGACTGTCCGATGGTCACCTACGGCCCCGGCGACTCCGACCTCGACCACGCGCCCAACGAACACCTCGTTCTGGCTGAGTACGACCGCTCGGTCGATATCCTCGAAACCGTCGCCGACCGCCTGCAGGAGGACTGACATGGTACGCTCGCTTCTCGACATCGACGACCTGACTCGCGACGAACTCGGTACCGTCCTCGACCGCGCGGCCGCCCTGAAGGCCGCCCACGAGAACGGCGGGAACGACGACATCCTCGACAAGCAGACGCTCGGGATGCTCTTCGAGAAACCCTCGACGCGGACCCGCATCTCCTTCGAGACCGGAATGACACAGCTGGGCGGCCACGCCATCTTCCTCGGCCCCGAGGACATCCACCTCGGCCACGGTGAGCCCATCAAGGACACCGCGCGCGCGGTGTCGCGGTACGTCGATTTCATCATGGCGCGGGTGTTCGACCACGCCGACGCGGTCGAACTCGCGGAGTACGCGAGTGTCCCCGTCGTCAACGGGCTGACCGACGACGCCCACCCCTGTCAGACCCTCGCGGACCTGCTGACGATCCGCGAGCGGTTCGGCGGCTTCGAGGACGTGTCGGTCGCCTGGGTCGGCGACGGTAACAACGTCGCCCAGTCGTTCGTGCTGGGCGCGGCGATGGTCGACCTGGACTGCACGGTCGCCACGCCGGAGGGCTACGGCATCGACGACGACGTGTTGAAACGCGCCGCTGGCCTCGGCACCGAACCCAATCTGGCGACCGATCCCGAAGCGGCCGTCGCGGACGCCGACCTCGTCTACACCGACGTCTGGGTCAGCATGGGGCAGGAAGACCGGCGCGAGCAGAAACTCGCCGACTTCGACGGGTTCCAGGTCACGCCCGACCTGCTCGGCGACCGCCCGCTCATGCACTGTCTCCCCGCTCACCGCGGCGAGGAAGTGACCGACGACGCCCTCGAAAGCGACAACGCCATCGTCTGGGACCAGGCGGAGAATCGCCTGCACGCCCAGAAGGGGCTGTTGGCGTGGCTGGCCGAGCGGGAGTGAGTAACCGCGCCGTCTCGCGGCGCGGTTCGCCGAGCGCGAACGCAGTGAGCGCTCGGTTTTTTCGCCCACGTTTTTGGCCGAGTGGTGGCCCCAGGCCACCTGAGGCGAAAAAGGTGGCTCGGAAAGGACTGTTGGCGTGGCTGGACGGACAGTAGCGAGCGCGCTTCTTTCCGGATTTATCTACATGGACGCAAGATAGTTGTACGTTCGTCTACTGCCGGAACAAAAGGGTTATTGCACGTCGGATGTTACCTCTTCACAATGCCGACGCCATCAGACCCAGCGCCCCGTAACGACGCCGAGCGACTGTTCGAGTGTGTCGAGTGCGGAAAGCGGCTCTGTAGTGCCGAGAAGATCACTACCTGTCCGGGATGTGGGGCGATGATGCAGAATCTGAGTCGACCGCGGCCGGAGTGACGACAGGTCATCGACGGGTCGCAGTCCGGTGAGCGGGCGCTCAGTCGGCGGGGTAACGGATGGTGATGGCGGTCCCGCGGTCGTCGTTGACGACCAGGTCCACGTCACCGCCGACGCGGTCGAGGGCCATGCGGACGGTCCAGAGCCCGAGGCCGGTGGCGTGAAGGAGCGGCGGCGATTCGCCGCGTCCTATCGGGACGAGTTCGGTGTCGGGAATCGGGGGGCCGTCGTCGGCGACGGTGAGTTCGACCCAGGGGCCCGACGCCGTGGAGACGGCGACGGCCACGCCCGGCGTCTCGTGGGTCGCGTGGTCGAAGGCGTTCTCACAGAGTTCCGAGAGGACGAGTTCGATCTCGGGCCGGATGGTCGCCTCGCCGGTTTCCGGGCGGAAGACGGTGATCGTCGCGTCGGGGTAGGTCTCCGCGAGCCGCCGCTCGAGTCCATCGAGGACGCCCGCGAGGTCGCCGCACCGAGAGCGAGGGAGCCGCCGCTCAAGAGCGAGCGGACACGGAGACTTTTGTCGACCGCCGGCGTAGGACGGCCGTGCTCGAACTGGACGGGAGCGACGCAGGCGGGGGATACCTCCGGTCGGCGCTGTCGCTCGCGGCGCTGTCGGGGCGGGCCGTGACCGTCGAGGGGGTCCGCGGGTCGCGCCCGGAGCCCGGGCTGAAACCACAGCACCTCGCGGCCGTGCAGGCGGTCGCAGCGGCCTGCGACGCGACCGTCGAGGGGGCCGAGCTGGGGAGCGAGACCGTCGTCTTCGAGCCGGAGCCGGTCGCTGGCGGGACCGTCGACGTGACCGTCGACACCGCCGGGAGCATCGGGCTCGTCTTCGACGCCCTGCTCCCCCTCGCCACTCGGCTCGACGACCACCTGCGGGTGTCGGCGACCGGCGGGACCGACGTGCTGTGGGCGCCGCCGCTTTCGACCTACCGGGCCGTGAAACTCCCTTTGCTCCGGTCGCTCGGACTCCCGGCCGCGGTCGACGTGGACCGGCGCGGCTTCTATCCGGCCGGCGGGGGCGCGGCGACGCTCTCGCTCGCCCCGGCCGATCCGCCCCCGCTCGCCCTGACCGAGCGGGGCGACCGAACCGGCGTCCGCGTCCGATCGCTCGCCAGCGAGTCGCTCTCGGAGGCCGACGTGGCCGAACGGCAGGCCGAGGCCTGCGTCGCCGCCCTCGAAGCCGACGGCGCGACCGTGGCCGAGCGGACCGTCGGCTACGTCGAGACGGCGTCACCGGGGTCGGTCTGTACCGTCCGGGCCGACTACGAGGAGTCCGTCGCGGGTTTCGACGCCCTCGGCGAGCAGGGGAAACCGGCCGAAGACGTGGGTCGGGAGGCCGCGAGCGACGCCCTCGCCGTCGGGAAACACGAGGCCGCGGTCGACGAACACCTGGCCGACCAACTGCTCGTCGTCCTCGCGGTCGCGGGCGGGGAACTGACCGTCCCGGCGGTCACCGACCACGTCCGGGCGGGCCTGGACCTGCTCGACGCCTTCGGCTACGCGGTCGACGTGGCCGAGGAGCGCGGGCGGATCCGCCTGACGGCCTGATCAGGCCGGCGGCTCGTCGCTGGCCCCGGGTCGGCCCCGGCCCTGGTAGAAGTCGCCGCCCCACTGGCTGATCCAGATGTCCTGATTGGCCAGGTAGAGCGCCCACTCGGTGTCGAAGCGGTCGTCAGTGACCGACCACTCGTCGGCGTCGGCGTCGTACTCGACCTCGGCGTTGTAGACGGCCGCCTGCCCGAACTCGCCGCCGGCCATCGGCGGGAGCGGGGGCTGGGGGTCGTCGCCGTCGTCGACGGAACTCGGCCGCTGGGCGCGCTGGAGCGGCGCGTCGTTGAACGTCGCGTCGAACCACTGCGCGTACTTGTCCTTCACGCCGTCCATCCCGAGCACCGCGTCGGCGGCGTTGGTGCCGCCGGTGATGTCACCGGCGTCGCGGGCGGTGTAGGTGTGCGTGCTCGTCTCCGTCCCGGCCGCGAAGACGCCCGCCTCGTCGTTCCAGAGGTCCTCAACGAGGTAGCCCAGGACCGACTCGGCCGTGTCGGTGCGGTCGACGCCGTCCAGCCCCTCCGTGACCCAGAGCAGTCCCTGGCCGGCGATGCCCTGCGTCGCGGCCTGGTTCGCGGCGCCGCCAGTGACGCGACCGCTGTCCTCGGTGTTCGCTTCGATGCTGTCCGCGAGGGCGTTGGCGTACTCGGTCGCGCGCGAGGCCATCTCCGAGTCGCCGGCCTGCGGGCCGTAGTACCCGACGGCAGCCAGCAGGAGGCCGGCCGTCCGGGTCGACTCCAGTTCCGCGGGCGGGAAAGCGTCCATCGTCGCTGCGGCCAGCCCGTCGGTCAACTGCTGGATGCGCCCGGCCGGGATCAGCGGCTCGGGGTTGACGTAGCCGAACCAGCCGTTCTGAGCGAGGCTGTTCAGGTCCGAGAGGAACCACAGCATCGCCGCGTGGTGGTGCGGGCGGGTCGTCCGGTCCGGGTACCCGCCCTCCGGCGGCGTGTACGGCGAGTCGTCGGTGTAGGCCGAGGGTCCGGGACGGAACGCAGAGACCAGTTCCAGGCTCTCGCCGTTCGTGAGCGCGCCGTTTTCCTCGGGACCGCCCTGGAGGAGCGCGGCGTTAACGCCGATCTGGGCCAGCGTCGAGAGCAACTGTGCGCGGAACTGTGGCCGGATCGCCGCCGGCAGGATTTCCGCGTGGCTCTGGAAGTTCTTCGCCCACGTGACGCCCTTGAGGTGCGTCCAGGCCAGCGAGGAGGGACTGACCACCTGCGAGGAGGCCTCGGGGTCCCAGCGCAGGGTCGACGCATCGGGGCGGCCGCCCTCCCCGCCGAAGTCCGGCTGCTGGGTGAACTGCGGGTCGCCCTCGGTGAACGGCGCCATGTTGAGCCAGGGGTTCCGGATCGGCGGCGCCTCGGCCTCGGCGTTCGCCAGCATGGCCGGGAGGCGTTGCTCGAAGGCCCCCTGCTGTTGCTCGTTGTGCGGGAACCGGACGCCGTTGCCGCTCATCGCGATGTTGGTACTCATGTTGAAAAGCGAGTACCAGTACGAGTCCCAGGTGGCCGCCTGCCAGCCGTACTCGGCGGCCCCCTCCCCGCCACCGCCGCCGACGCCGGCCAGCGAGAGGAGGTTCGAGAGGTTGGTCGCCGCCGTGCTACTGCCCACGTCGTCGGGCGTCGCCGTGCCGGGACCGCCCTGCGGGCTCCCGACGACGGCCAGTCCAACCATCCCCAGGGACTCGTGTGGTGTACAGTAGTAGTTGTAGACGCCCTCGGTCTCGAAGGTGTGTTCGAAGGTCGCGCCGCCGCTCTGGACGCCGGAATCGAACGCGTCGGTCCCGCCCGGAACGCGGGCCGGCTTGCCGCCGTTGTCGGGGTGGTACGCCGTCGCCGAGTGGCTCCCCGTCTCGATCTCCCAGGTGACGGTCCCACCGGGTTCGAGCCACACGACGGCGGGTGTGAACACGTTTCGCCCGGCGCCCTGGTCCGAGTCGAGCGTCGTCGCCGTGACCGTCGCCGACGACTGGAGATCGTCCGGGCCGCCGAGCTGGTCCGCGCCCGGCGATCCGCCGGCGGTCCCGCCGTTACCGGGTGTCGCCGTGGCGGTGTCGGTCGCGGCCGCCGTCGTCGCCGCGTCCGTCGCGGTCCCGTTTCCACCACCCCCGCTGGAACAGCCAGCGAGGCTCCCGATGGCCGCAATACCGCTCAGTCGAAGAATCGTCCGTCGGTCGTAGTCCATAGACACTCGGGGCTTCACCAGTGGATTAAATAGCGGTACCTCGTGGGTGTGACACGGGTACACGGGCCGGCAACTGTTAAGTAGCGGTCGGGATGGCCTACATAACCCTACCTCGCTCCGGCGGTCGGACGGCACGAGCACACGAGCGCGGGTGGCCGGCGGACAGGGACGCCAACGCTCCCGACGCGGCCCGACGCAGACACGGGCGCTCTTCGGTGACCGCAGCACGGACGCGAGCCGGGGTGTGGTCGCCGTGAGTGGGTTAATTCGGGGTAACGCCTCGTTTTAACCGCCTCGCGGACGTACGTGGGAGCAATGGTAGAGGCCGACCCCAGACCCGACCGGTTCCGCGACCTGATGCTCGACAACGAACCCGGCTTCGAGGACGTCATGTCGTGTGTCTTCGGGATCAAGGACCACGAAGTGCGGACGTACCTCGAACTGCTCGACAGGCCGGGGAGTACGGTGGCCGAACTCGCGGAGTCGCTGGACCGCGACCGGAGCAACGTGAACCGCTCGCTGTCGACGCTCCGGGAGAAGGGGCTCGCGACCCGCGAGCGGCGCCTGCTGGACGGCGGCGGCCACGTCTACCAGTACTCGCCGATCCCCCTCGACGAGGCTCGCGACCTGATGCACGAGACCCTCGACGAGTGGACGGTCTACGTCCACGACCGGATCGACGAGTTCGGGGTCGAATCACTGTCGCTCTGAGCCGCCGAACCACTCGAAACCTCGGGCGGCGGGTTTCGGAAGGCCCTAAAGTACTGCTCCCCTCCTGTAGGTGATGTCAGACGACTCGAACACACGGCGACGGTTCCTGCAGGCGACTGGTGCGGCAGCGACTCTGGCCATCGCCGGGTGTAGTGGCGGTGGCGGCGGGGATACGACGACCGAGAGCGGCGGCGGCGAGACCACCGAGAGCGGTGGGGGAGAAACGACCGAGGGCGGGTCGATGACCACCGAAGGCGGGTCGATGACCACCGAGAGCGGGAGCATGGAGGTTCCCCAGGAGGTCAGCGACTACCTCTCCGACACGAGCAACTTCGACGGCTCCATCGAGGATATGACCGGGAGCGGGAGCGTCACCGTCGACGTCGGCGCCGAGGGCAACAACGGCAACTACGCGTACTCGGCGCCGGCCATCGCCGTCGACTCGGGGACGACCGTCACCTGGAGCTGGACCGGCCAGGGACAGACACACAACGTCGTCGCCGAGGGCGGCGACTTCGACTCCGGCGACCCCGTCGCCGAGGAAGGGACCGAATTTCAGCACACCTTCGAGGAGGCGGGCGTCTACCGCTACTACTGTACCCCCCACAAGGCGCTCGGCATGAAGGGCGCCGTCATCGTCGCCTAGAGTACTCGCGACACCACTGTTTCGGCCGCGACGGCAGCTATCAGTGTTTTACCAACACAATACTCTTCGGTGAGCGCGGAGCCACCCGATCGGCGAACGGGCGTCCGATTTCGGTTTAGGTCCGCCAAAAAGCGAGCGAGGGCGCTCCGGTGCTGGCACACTGTTCCCAGAAAGTGAAAAGACGACGCCATTATATTGTGCCCCCCACACATATTCGCGTACGTCATGTCCGACGATAGTACGAACTCGCGGCGACGGTTCTTACACCTCGCTGGCGTGACGGCGCTGACGGCCGGGCTCGCCGGCTGTGGTGGTGGTGGCGGCGGAGACGGGGAGACGACCGCCGATGGCGGCGGGGAGACGACCGCAGGTGGTGGTGATACGCCCACCAGTGGCGGTGGCGAGACGACGACGAGTGGTGGGAGTAGCGACGCCGAGGTGCCCGAGGCCTACCGGACGGCAACGGCCCAGAACGGCCAGCAACGGGACCCGGACAATCTCGTCGCGCCGTCGGCGCTCAACTATCAGGAAGAGCCGAACAACGGCAACCAGTGTTCGGGCTGTCAGTTCTACATCCCCGACCAGAACGGCGACGGGATGGGTGCCTGTACGCTGATCACCGGAATGGTCGACCCGCAGGGCTGGTGTAACAGCTACGCGGCCTACGAAGGGAGCTAGCGGGACCGAGCGGAAACCAGCCCACTTTTGCGGACGGGCGCCGTCCCGTCGGTCAATGGCAGACCTCGACCTGGAACTCGCGGGCCCCGAGACGGTCCCCGACGTCGCCGACGACGGCACCTGGCTGACCTGTATCGAGTGCGGGGAGCAGTTCGCGCCGTTCGACGACGTGATCTACACCTGCGCCGAGTGTGACGGCCTGCTCGAAGCCCGCTACGCCGACCGCCCCACCTTCGAGGACTTCGAGGGACGCGGCGTCTGGCGATACAGCGCCGCCCTCCCCTTCGAGGAGGGTGTCACCCTCCCCGAGGGCGACACGCCACTGCACGAGGTACCGCGGCTGGAGGAGGAAGTCGGCGTCCGCAACCTCCGCATCAAACACGAGGGGATGAACCCCACCGGTTCGTTCAAGGACCGCGGCATGACCGTCGGCGTCCGCGTCGCCCAGGAGGTCGACGTGGACCGCCTCGCCTGTGCCTCGACGGGCAACACCAGCGCCGCGCTCTCCGCGTACGGCTCCCGGGCCGGGCTGGAGACGCTCGTGCTCCTCCCCGAGGGGAAAGTCGCCGCCGGCAAGATCGCCCAGGCCGCGCTCCACGGCGCGCGCATCCTCGAGGTCGACGGCAACTTCGATTCCTGTCTCGACATCGTCCAGGACCTCGCCGACCGGGACGAGGCGTACCTGCTGAACTCGCTCAACCCGTTCCGCCTGGAGGGCCAGAAGACCATCGGCTTCGAGATACTCGAACGCTTCTACGAGGACGAGGGCCGCTACCCCGACCGTATCGTCCTGCCCGTCGGGAACGCCGGCAACACCGCGGCGCTGTACAAGGCCTTCCGCGAACTCGTCCAGTCGGGCGCGCTCGCGCCCGGCGACGTGCCCAAGCTCACCGGCGTCCAGGCTGAGGGAGCCGCCCCGATGGTCGAGGCCATCGAGGAGGGCCGCGAGGACACCCGCCGCTGGGAGGACGTCGAGACCATCGCGACCGCCATCCGCATCGGCAACCCCGTCAACGCGCCCAAGGCACTGCCGGGCATCCGCAACACGGGCGGCACCGCCGTCGCCGTCTCCGACGAGGAGATCACCGAGGCACAGCGGGCCATCGCCGGCGAGGGCATCGGCGTCGAACCCGCTTCGGCGGCCTCCGTCGCCGGTCTCCGAAAGCTCCGCGAGCGGGGCGAGATCGGCGCCGGCGAGGACGTGGTCTGTCTCACCACCGGCCACCTGCTCAAGGACCCCGACGCCGCGGCCGAAGCCGGGAGCGACCCGGAGCCGGTCCCCAACGACACGGACAAGGTCCTCGCACACCTCCAGGGTCGGGACGTGGGCAGCGGCCTCCTCGGGAAGCTCGTCGGCCTGCTCCGCTGACCAAAAACCGCCGGACACCGACGGTGTCGTCCGCCCGTGCGACTGGCGTCTGACTGGGCTTTTTGTCACTGGCACACACACGTTTTCCTCCCGAGATGGCACCCGAACCCACCCAGGCGGAGCTCCAGGGGACGACGGCTCGCGAGCGGGGGGAGGCGACGGTCGTCGTGAGCGACCGCCACCCGCCGGTCGCGGCGACGTTCGGCGCACGCGACTGGTCACAGGCCGTCCGCACCGAGCGGGCCCTCCTCCAGGCACGGATCGACGCCCTCGAACGAACGGTCGAACACAAGGACAGACGGTTACAGGAGGTCGTCGACCGCTACGAGCAGGTGCTCGACGAGCGGGAGCGGCGGCGGCAGGCGGCGACCGACCGGCCGGTCGGCGGCGTCGAAATCGAGTTCGAATCGGAGACGAAGGCGAGCCGGTTCGCGCGTCTCAAGCGGTGGCTGTCCGACCGCTGGTAGTCATTCCGCGGCTTCTGCGGTTTTCGCGTCCCGTTCCTCGTCCTCGGCGGCACCGTTGAGCGAGATGTAGCTCACGTCGATGACGCGTTCGTCGTCGAGGATGGCGTCGAGCACGTCCTGGCTCGGCGGGTCGTCGAGGTTGTAGACGGACAGCGCCTCGCCGCCGATGGTCTCGCGACCGTTGAACATCGACGCGATGTTGACGTCGTGGTCGCCGAGCGTGGAGCCGATGAAGCCGATGACGCCGGGCACGTCGTCGTTGCGCGCGACGAGCATGTGGCCGTGCGGGATGGCGTCGACGCGGTAGCCGTCGATGCGGACGATCCGTGGGTCCTCGCCGGCGAACTGCGTGCCGCAGACGCCGACCTCCTCGTCGCCGTTCTTGACCGTTACGGTCACGAGGCTCTGGAAGTCCTCGGACGTTCGGCTCTTTGACTCCACCACGTCGATGCCGCGCTCCTCGGCGATCCGCGGGGCGTTGACGGCGTTGACCTGCCACTCCAGGGGCTCGAAGACGCCCTTGAGCGCGCTCGCCGTCACGAGGTCGAGGTCCTCCTCGGCGATGTCGCCGGCGTAGGAGACCTCCACTTCCTCGACGCGCTCGTCGAACAGCTGGACGGCGATCTTGCCCGCCGTGTCCGCGAGATCGATGTACGGCCGGACCCGCGGGAAGGCGGACTCGTCCATCGACGGCGCGTTCAGTGCGTTCATGACCGGCTCGCCGCGGAAGGCGGCGATGACCTGGTCGGCGGTGGCCGTCGCGACGTTCTCCTGTGCCGCCTCGGTGCTCGCGCCGAGGTGGGGCGTGACGATAACGTCCTCAACGTCGAGCAGTGGGTTGTCGGGCTCGACCGGCTCCTGGCCGAACACGTCGACGGCGGCCCCTTTGAGGGTGCCGTCCTCGACGGCCTCGGCGAGCGCCGGCTCGTCGATGATGCCACCGCGGGCACAGTTGACGACGTAGCCCCCGGCGAGCTGGGCGAGCTCGTCCTCGCCGATCATGTTCTCGGTCTCGGGGGTCAGGGGCGTGTGGACGGTGATGACGTCGGCCCGCTCCAGACAGTCGGTGAGGTCGTCGGCGAGGTCGGCGCCGAGCTGGTCGGCGCGCTCCTCGGAGATGTAGGGGTCGAACGCGACGAGGTTCATGCCGAGGTTTCCGAGACGCTTTGCGACCTCCTGGCCGACGCGGCCGAGGCCGACGATGCCGAGGGTCTTGCCGTTGAGTTCCGTCCCGAGGAACTCGCCTTTTGCCCACTCGCCGTCCCGGAGGCGCTCGTGGGCCTGCGGGATGGAGCGCGCGGTGGCGAAGGCCATCGCGACGGTGTGTTCGGCGGCGGCCCGGACGTTGCCCTCCGGTGCGTTGGCGACGATGACACCGTGTTCGGTCGCGGCGTCGATGTCGATGTTGTCGACGCCGATGCCGGCACGGCCGACGATGACGAGGTCGGTCGCCGCCTCGAAAAGCGCCTCGTCGACCTCGGTGCCCGAGCGCACGATGAGCGCGTTCGCGTCTGCCACCGCATCGAGCAGTGCCTCACCCTCCGCCTCGTACTCCGTTTCCACGTCGTGGCCCGCCGCTCGCAGGCGCTGGAGGCCCGCGTCGGCGATGGGGTCCGTAACGAGTACCTTCATGCGCGAACCATTCCAGTCGGCGGCCATAACCCTTTCCTCATCGACTCGTCGTCGAATCACCCGCGAGCGGAGTTGTGGGAGTGGTTTTCACACACGACCGGCCGGATCGGCAGTCGCTCGCCCGGCGAAAGCCGCCGGAACGAGCGTTTGATGTAGGGGGACGCGCTACGGGAAAGCGTGTCAGGACAGGGGGCCGAGAACGAGGCGTCGACGCCGCTGGACCCGGCGGCACTGGACCCAGGGACCAGTGTCCTGCTGGCCGGGCCGGCGATGACCGGGAAGCGGCGGCTCCTGTTCGATCTCGTCGGTGGAAGCCCCGACGAAGGGGCGATCCTCGTCTCCACCAAGCGCGACGCCGACCGGTTCCGCCGGGAGTTCCTCGAAACCCGGGCCGACCCGGAGGGCTGGGAGACCCGGGTCGTCGACTGCGTCTCGAAGAGCCGGTCGGTCAGGGGAACCCGGGACTCGGCGACGACCAAGTACGTCTCCAGCGCAGGGGACCTGACCGGCATCGGCATCGCCACCTCCGGGTTCATGCGGGAGTTTCACCACGAGAGCAGGGAGGCCCGCTTCGGCCTCCACTCGCTGTCGACGCTTTTGATGTACGCCGACCTCAAGCGGGTCTTCCAGTTCTGTCACGTCATGACCGGGCGGATGGAGACCGCGGGCATCTCCGGCGTGTTCTCGCTCGATACGACCGCTCGCGGGGCCGAGTCACTGGACGTGCTCAAGGGCCTGTTCGACGCGATGGTCGAGGTCCGGGACGCCGAGGAGGGGCCGGAGTGCCGCGTCCGCGGCGGCGAGTTCGGCCCCCGGCAGTGGACGCCCTTCTAGTCCAGGTGGTCCGCGACGAGGTCGACCAGGGGCGCCTCCGAGCGGTCGAGGACGAACACGAACCCGGACCACTCGCGGTAGGGGAAGTGCGCGACCAGCGCGTTCCCGTAGAACCGCACCGTCGAGTCGAGCGTCCCGAAATCGAAGAGCGCGCTCTCCGTCGCGGGGTCGCCCAGCCCCTTCATCACGAGCGTCTCGACGCGAGCTTCGAGTTCCCCCGGCGAGAACGACTCGGCGACGTCCTCGCGGGCGAACAGGACCTCGTAGTCGTCGGCCGTGTACCGGATCGCCAGCCGCAGCGAGGCGTCGGTCTCCTCGCGCAGTTCCTCGATGAGCGGCTGGACGTCCTCGTCGACGTCGTCCAGTTCCGTCTCGTCGATCTCGTCGAGGTCCGCCGGCGGGTCCGCGACGTCCTCGGGTGGCGTGTCGGCCATCGGTGGATGGTGCACGCGAGCGGGCATAAACGCCCCGGCGAAACCGGGAGCTTTGAAACCCCGGACCGCGAACCCGGTCCCATGACCCTCGTCGCCTTCGACTTCGACGGCACGCTCTCGGACTCCGAAATGACCGTCCTGCTCGGCGAGCGCTGTGGCGTGGCAGCGGACATGGAGGAGATCACGGAACGGGCCATGAACGACGAGATCGAGTACGCGGAGAGCCTCCGGGAGCGGTGTGCCCTGCTGGAGGGGCTCCCACAGTCGGACGCCGAGGCCGCCTTCGACGAGGTCGTTTTACGGCGGGACGCCGACCGCGTCATCGAGAACCTAAACGAGGCGGGCCACCACACCGCCGTCCTCACCGGGGGCTTCGAGCGCGGCGTCGAGCGCGCACTGGAGAAAGCGGGCGTGACCGTCGACTCCATCGTCGCCAACCGCCTGCCCATCGAAGACGGCGAACTCACCGGCGAGGTCGAGGGGCCGCTCATCGAGGGCACGAAAGACGACGCGCTCGAAGACCTCGCGGGGACCGTCGGTATCGACGTGGCCGACACCGTGGCCGTGGGCGACGGCGCGAACGACCTCCCGATGCTCGAAGTCGCCGGCCTCTCGGTCGGGTTCGACCCGAAACCGGCCGTCGAACCGGCCTGTGACATCGTCGTCCTCTCGATGTCCGAACTCCAGGGCGTCCTCGAAGGCGAGGGCGTGCTGACGCCCTGACCCTGCCCCTCGGCGTCACCCGCCCCCGTCCTCGTCCAGCGATTCGGCGGCCTCGACGACGCCCGCCGCGAGTTTGTCGCTGGCCCGGCGGAGGTTCTTGGAGAAGCCGGTCCCGGAGATGCCCGCCTCGGCGCCGAGTTCCTGCAGGTCGGCCCTGCGGGGGGTCTCGAAGTAGCCCGCCTCGAACGCGCGCCGGAACGCGCGGTACTCCGTCTCGGTCATGTTCCGGATGCTGTCGAACAGCGCGTTGGCCGCCGAGACGTTCTGGATCACGTCGATGTACTCCTCGCGGGTGACGACCTCGTGGGAATCGATATCGAAGTCGTAGGCGTCGTCCAGTTCCGTGAGGGCGGCGTCGGCCTGGTCGGACGTGTCGAACCCGAGGTACCACTTCTTGTGGCCGTCGTCGACCTCGAACGGCGCGGTCAGGTACCCCTCGTGACGCCGGACGGCCTCCATCCCTCGCGTCGGGTCGGTACAGTTCTTGACCACCGCCGTGTCGTCCCACTTCGAGATGAGGTGACAGAGGTTGACCGAGTCGTAGCTCTCGAAGGCGTCGAGGGCCCGCTCGACGCGTGCGCCGTCGGTCCCGTCGACGAACATCCGGGTCTTCAGCTTCCCCTTCGACTCGACGAAATCGGAGTACAGCCCGGTCATGGTCACGTCACAGTCGTCCGAGGCGCGGATGTACGGACAGTCCGCCTGCTGGATGTCGAGGGTCAGCGAGATCATGGCTTGGGTGGTGATTGCATACCAATCGTCGTGCGAACACTTAGTGGTTGGTCCCGGACTCGTGGGCGCTCGCCGTCGCCTCCCGGTCCACGAGGAACTGCAGGTCGAAGGTCAGGACCGTCTCGCCGTCGCCGTTGGTCACCGTGCAGTCGAGGCGGACGACGCCGGCGTCGTCGCGGCTGTCGAGGGGGCGGCACTCGGCGACCTCGGCCGTGACGGAGACGGTGTCGCCCACGAACGTCGGTCGCGGGAGGTCCATGTGGGTCATGCCGAGAAAGGCCTGAAGCGTGCGCTCGAAGACGCCCGTCCGGAGGAAGAGGCCAACGGCGACGGCGTAAGTGAACGGGCCGTGGACGATGCGCTCGCCGAACTGCCCCCGCTGGGCGTAGTCGGCGTTGGTGTGGAGTTCGGTCCAGTCGGCGGTGAGGCCGGCGTGCATCACCACGTCGGCCTCGGTGATGGTCCGGCCCGGCGTCTCGAAGGTATCCCCCGGCGTCAGGTCGTCGAACGTCCGGGGTTCGTAGCTGTAGCTCACACCGAGTGGTACGGCCAGCCGGCCAGTGAGGTTCGGGGTTGGGTATCCAACGTCGGGGAATTTGCCCCTCCTGGTCATCTATCCTGTATGCGCAGGGAACTGCTCGTCACGGACTTCCTCGACCGCGCCAGGACGTACTACGGCGACAAGGAGGCGCTGCTCGCCACCACCGGCGAGCGATTCACCTACGGCGAACTCGGCGACCGCGCCGACCGCGTCTCGGCCGCCCTCCAGGACCGCGGCATCGAGAAGGGCGACCGCGTGGCCGTCCTCGACCCGAACACCCACTACCACATGGAAGCCGCCCACGGCATCATGCAGGCCGGGGCCGTCCACACGCCGCTGAACTACCGGCTCACGCCGGCGGACTTCGAGTACATCCTGAACGACGCCGACGTGGCCGCCATCTACGCCGACCACGAGTACGCCGACCGGATCGAGGCCGTCCGCGATTCGGTCCCGACCGAGACGTTCGTCACGAACGACACTGATGCCGTCGAAGGAAACTGGGAGTCCTTCGAGGAGATGCTGCTGGAGGCCGGCACCGACTACCACCGCCCCGAGATGACCGAGGACGAGATTATCACCATCAACTACACCTCCGGGACGACGGGCGACCCGAAGGGCGTGATGCGGACCCACCGGACCGAGACCATCCACGCCTACCTCATCTCGATCCACCACCACATCTCCGACGACGACGTGTACCTCTGGACCCTGCCGATGTTCCACGCCAACGGCTGGGGGCACATCTTCGCCCTGACGGGCCTGGGCGCCCGGCAGATCTGCACCCGCGGGGTCGACGTGGCCGAGGTGTTCGAGACCGTCGTCGCCGAGGACGTCTCCTACATGTGCGCCGCGCCGACCGTCCTCGACATGCTCATCGACCACTACGAAGCCCACGCCCCCGAGACGACCGGCGACCGCGACGTGCGCATCGCCACGGGCGGCTCGGCCCCGCCGGAGGCGACCATCCGGACCATCGAGGACGACATCGGCTGGCACCTCCAGCACATCTACGGCGCGACGGAGACCGGGCCGCTGACGCTCACCTCCGACTTCGGCCGGTTCTACGACGAGAAGAGCGCGGACCGCTTCGGCGTCAAGAAACGCCAGGGCATCGGCTTCCTCGGGACCGAGATCGACGTGGTCGACGAGGACGGCGACTCCGTGCCACGGGACGACGAGACCATCGGCGAGATCGTCATCCACGGCAACCAGGTGATGGAGGGGTACCGGAACAAGCCCGAGGCGACCGAGGAGGCGTTCACCGACCGCCGCGAGGGGTGGTACCACTCCGGCGACCTCGCGACCGTCGACGAGGACGGCTTCGTGAGCATCAAGGACCGCAAGAAGGACATCATCGTCTCCGGCGGCGAGAACATCTCCAGCGTCGAACTGGAGGACGCCCTCTACGACCACTCCGCGGTCAGCGCCGTCGCGGTGATTCCGGCCCCGAGCGACGAGTGGGGCGAGACGCCCAAGGCGTTCGTCGTCCCCGACGGTGGCGACCCCGACGACCCCGGCGTGGACGCCGACGAACTCACCGCGTTCACCCGCGAGAACCTCGCGAACTACAAGGCCGTCACCCGCGTCGAGTTCGTCGCGGAACTCCCCACCACCGCGACCGGCAAAGTCCAGAAGTACGAACTCCGGGAGCAGGAGTGGGAGGACGAGGAGTCGATGGTCGGACAGGGGTGAGCGCGCCGCCTCCCGAATCCGAGTCGCCCACCTGCTTCGCCCCGTCATCGACTCGCCCCCCGTCCGCTACGGTCCGCCGCCCACCTGCTTCGGCCCGCCCGCGATTCACCCCCGCGCGATACCGTCCACCATCTGTCTGCTTCGGCCCTCCCGCGACTCGCCTCCCCCTGCTTCCCGCCGACGCTCAGTCTCCGCTTGCCGGCTTCCGTGCGAGGATCGTCACCACCGGCCAGCCGCCGGGCCGGCTGTCCCGCTCGACGGTCTCGATCTCGAACCCCGCGGCTTCGAGGTGGCCGCGGGCGTCGATGGGTCGGCAGCCGACGAGCGCGAAACCCGGAATCCGCTGGTAGGCCCATTCGTAGGCCTGCAGGAACGGCGATTCCGGGACGTCGTGCATGTCCATCGTGACGACACAGAGGCGGCCACCGGGGGCGAGCACTCGGAACAGTTCCGCACGGACCGTCTCGAGGTCGGCTCGGCCGAACAGTTCCAGCACGTCGGCCGCGAAGACGGCGTCGAGGGACGCCGCCGGAAGGGGCAGTCGACGCATATCCCCGCGGACGAACGAGACGCGCGGCGCGACGCCGTGTCGCCGGCAGTGGGCCCGTGCCTCGGCGAGCATCCCCGGCGCGGCATCGAGGGCGACGACCGACCCGGCCGCGCCGACGCGGGCGGCGAGGTGTGGGAGGGTCAGTCCGGGGCCACAGCCGGCCGATAGCACCCGCTCGCCGGCCTGCAGGTCCAGTACCGAGAGCGCACGCCGCTTCGAGGGTGCCTCGACCCGGGCGACGGTCCGGGCGTACGCGCCCGCGATGCGGTCGTAGACGGACTGGATCCGCTCGTTGTCGACCGGCACTCGGAGAGCCCTCCGGGTCACGACGCGGACCTCGGCCGCCAGGGGATTGGG
This sequence comes from Halorientalis marina, assembly GCF_023028345.1. Classification (GTDB taxonomy): domain Archaea; phylum Halobacteriota; class Halobacteria; order Halobacteriales; family Haloarculaceae; genus Halorientalis; species Halorientalis marina. Next base: position 3,434,070 of record NZ_CP095487.1, read on the forward strand.
CCTTTCCCCGCCGGCGGTTCGGCGTGGCGACCACACACGCGCGGTAACCATTATCATAGTTCGGTCCTTGCCCCCGTGCATGTCTCTCGAAGCCGGCCCGCCCGCGTGGCTGGACGCGGGCGCGTCCCCGGCAGGACTGGCGAGCGACGACGTGGCGTTCACGGTGACCGACCACGGCGCGCGGTTCGTGGCGGACGCGGCCGACGCGCGGGCGCTGGCCGACGACCTCGCGCCGGCGGCCGCGACCGTGGAGAAACTGACCGGGAGCCTCTGTCCGGACTGTCTCGCCGCCGGCGACCGCGCAGGGATGGTGGTCCCGATGGCCGTCTACGAGCACGACGGGGAGATCCGCCTCCGGAAGCGGTGTCCGGACCACGGCACCCAGTCCGACGTGGTCTGGCGCGACGCCGAGAGCTACCACCGCGCCCGGCGATGGGACGAGCGGGCGCGCCACCCCGCCGTCCCGGACCGGGCGACGGGCGGCCCGGAGGCCGGCGAGACGGGCTGTGACACCGGCGGCTGCTGTGGCTCCAGCGTCGCCACCGGCATCGGCAACATCACCGTCACGAACCGCTGTGACCGCTCCTGTCACTACTGTTTTTTCTACGCCGAGTCGGGCGAGCCACTTCACGAGCCGACCACGGGGGAAGTCCGGGAGATGGCAGCAACACTGGCCGCGGACGGCGGCATCGGCGCGATCCAACTGACCGGCGGCGAGCCGACCGTCCGCGAGGACATCGTCGACCTCGTTGCCATCGCGAGCGAGTACGCCGACCAGGTCCTCCTCAACAGCCACGGCGCACGGTTCATGCACGACCCGGACCTCGCACACCGCATCAGCGACGCCGGCGCGCGCGGCCTCTACACCAGTTTCGACGGCGTCGACCCGGAGACCAACTACAAGAGCTACTGGGAGTTCCCCCACGCCCTGTCGGCCTGCCGGGACGCGGGGATGTGCGCGATGCTCGTCCCGACCGTCGTCGGCGGTTGGAACGACGACCAACTGGGCGACGTCGTCCGCTTCGGCGCGGCCAACGCCGACACCGTCTGTGGCGTCAATTTCCAACCAGTTTCCTTCGTGGGCAGACTCTCCGAGGAGCTGCGGGCCGACCAACGCGTGACTATCTCGGACGTGATCGACCGGATCGAGGACCAGACCGGCGGTGCCGTGCCACGGCAGGCGTGGCTCCCGCTTCCGGTGTACTACACCGTCTCGGAGTTCCTGCGCCAGTGGACCGACGAGGGGCTCTACGGCGTCACCAGCAGTTACACGAGCTGGATGATGACGATGGTGTTCCGCGACGGGGACGAACTGGTCCCGATCACCGACGTAGTTGACGTGGCGGGCCTGCTCGCCGCTATCCGGGACGTGATCGACGACTACGGCTGGACGCCGGCTGGCCTCGACAAGGCCCGGGCCGGCAAGCGACTGCTCGGCGAACTCGGGGACCTGCTCGGCCCGCAGGCCGACGACCTCGACGTCTCGACGCTGGTCCGGGAGGCCATCGACGGGGACTTCGCCGCGAGCGTCGGCGACCTCTACGACGACGTGCTCCCGCTCGGCGTCCGGCACTTCCAGGACCCCTACAACTACGATCTCGACCGCGTCAGCGACTGCGACGTGCACTACGCGATGCCCGACGGCGAGGTCGTCCCCTTCAGCCTCTACAACGTCGTCCCGGAGCGCTACCGGGACCGGGCGAAGGCAGCGCACTCCATCACCGTCGAGGAGTGGCTCGACCGCGACTACACGAGCCTCGAATCGGCCGGCGACGACCGCCGGATCCGCCGCGGCGAGGACGTGATCGACGCCGACGGCGCGGGCGAAGGCGTCTTCGGCGCCGACCTCACCTACGACCGGGAGTTCGACGCCGAGACGCGCGAGACGGTCGAACGGGCCTACACGGCCTCGGTCGAGGACCTGGATCCCGTCTGGTCGGTCGTGTGAGAACCCGATTCCGCCGGGGTCGCCGACCGAACGCCCGGACACTCAAGACGCCGGCGTACCACGTCCCTGTATGACCGAAGCGACGGCCTTCTCGCTCCGGAACGTCGGGGCCGGTCCGGACCCGTTCTCGCTCGTGGACGTCGACGCCGACTTCGCCGTCGTCTGTTTCCAGCGGGACTACCACTGCACGAACTGCCGGAAGCAGGTGCAGGCGTTGGCCGACCAGTACGACGCGTTCCGCGAACGCGGCGCCGAGGTGCTCTCCATCGTCCCGGAACCGCCCGAGCGCCTCCGGGAGTGGCAAGAGCAGTACGACCTCCCGTACCCCCTGCTCGCGGACCCGGAGGCGACCGTCGGGGACGCCTACGACCAGCCCGTGCGGTTCGGCTTCCTCGGCGGATTGAGCGACTTCCTGGGGCGGATGCCCGCGGTCGTCGTCCTCGACCTGCGTGGGGAAGAACCCGACGTCGTCTACGAACAGCGCGGCAGTTCGACTTTCGACAGGCCCGACATCGAGGACCTGCTGGCGGCACTCGACGAGGCGCGGACAGGGTGAACACCCGGCCGGCGTCCCGCGCCGTTACCTGCCTCGATAGGCGACACCGTGTGACGTGGTACCGTGGAAAAGGATTTACCCGATGACGGCGAACGGGGCGGGTATGGACGGAGACACGCGCAACCTCCTGCTGACGACCGGTGGCGTCGTCCTCGGCCTCGTGGTGATGCTGTACGGCGTCTCGCTGACCGCCGGGGAGTCGCTGACCGTCTTCACGATAATCGGCGGGGGCATCGTCCTCCTCGCCGTCGGCGTGCTGACCGCCTGGGAGATGGGCGGCGAGGGCGAAGCGGAGGCACACGGCGAAACCCACGCGGAGTGAGATCGGCGGCCGTGAGAGTGCCGGAACCGCAAGCTTCATGGTATGGCATACCATACCATAGGGTGAGCGAGGTGATGGCACAGTCTATCGACCGACCGTAACCGACATCGACCGTCGTACAGCCCACGAACACCCGTCGTAGCTCGTGTTCCTGCCGTGCCCGTGGTTTGGGATGCCTCACTCTCGTCCGGTCGGCGGACGGCGGTGGCCGCTCACTTCGTCGCCCAGGCGATCGCCTGCTGGAGGTCATCCTTGATGTCCTCGACGCCTTCGAGGCCCACCGAGAGACGGACCATGTCGTCGGTGACGCCGGCGGCTTCCTGTTCCTCGTCGGTGAGCTGCTGGTGCGTCGTCGAGGCCGGGTGGATGATGAGCGTCTTCGCGTCGCCGACGTTGGCGAGCAGGCTGGCGATCTCCGTGCTCTCGACGGTCGCTTTCGCGGCCTCGTAGCCCTCCTTCAGCCCGAAGGCCAACATCCCGCCGTAGCCGCCGTCGAGGTACTCGCTGGCGTTGTCGTGGGTCTCGTGGTCTTCGAGGCCGGGGTAGGTGACCCAGGAGACCTGCGGGAGGTCCTGGAGGAACTCCGCGACCGCCATCGCGTTCTCGCTGTGCCGGCGCATTCTGGTCGGGAGGGTCTCGACACCCTGGAGGGTCTGCCAGGCGTCGAACGGTGATTGCTGGTTCCCCATGTCGCGCAGGCCGCGGGCGATGGCGGTGTAGGTGAAGGCCTGGTCGCCCATCGCCTCGGCGAAGTTCACGCCGTGGTACGCGGGGTTGTCCTTCGCGATCTCGGGGTACTTGTCGGCGTGAGCGAGCCAGTCGAAGTTCCCGCCGTCCACGACGACGCCGCCGATGGTCGTCCCGTGGCCGTGAATCCACTTCGTCGTCGAGTTCCAGACGAGGTTCGCGCCGTGTTCGATGGGGCGACAGAGCGCCGGCGTCGCGAAGGTGTTGTCCATGAACAGCGGCACGCCGTGCTCGTCCGCGATGTCGGCGAGCCGTTCGATGTCCGGCGTCACCAGCGCGGGGTTGCCGATAGTCTCGCAGTGGATGTACTTCGTGTTCTCGTCGATGGCTTCCTCGTAGGCCTCGTAATCGAGCGTGTCGACGAACCGCACCTCGACGCCCTGCCGGGGCGCGGTGTGCGTGTAGTAGGTGTAGGTCCCGCCGTACAGCGACGAGGCGGTGACGACGTTGTCGCCGGCGTCCGCGAGGACGAAGTCGGTGACGTTCAGTGCCGCCATCCCCGAGGCGGTGGCGACGGCGCCGGACCCGCCTTCGAGCGCGGCCAGTCGCTCCTGGAGCATCTCGACGGTGGGGTTCATCAGCCGGGAGTAGATGTACCCCGGTTCCTCCAGGGCGAACTGGCTCGCGGCGTCGTCGGCGTCCTCGAAGACGTACGAACTGGTCTGGTAGATCGGCGGCGCCCGGGCACCCGTGGCCGGGTCCGGTTCTTCCTGTCCCACGTGCAGGGATTTCGTCTCGATGGAGTCATCCTCGTCTGCCATATCGGCGGCGATACACGGGGTAGGCCGTTATAGTTGTGCCAACCCGCGAGAACCGCGGGTATCTCTGACGCGACGCCGCGTCCGGGGGCGGTCTCGGCGGGGCCGCCGTCAGCCGTGCGTCTGACGCGGAGACACGTATTTGTCGCCGTCCCACGAATTGCCGGGTATGTCGGGCCTCCGTCGACGACTCGCCGGGACGGTACTGGAACCGATCAGCGACCACCCCCTCCGGGCGGCGGGCGGGGTCTGTGCCGTCGTCGCCGCCGCCGTCGTCTGGGTCGGCGTGACCGCCGGCGCCACGGGCCAGTCCGCCGGCGCGGCGGGCGGGGACGTGACGCTCGCGGCCGTCGCCGAGTACGCGGCCGCCCACCCCGCCTACCCCGCCGCGGTTCTCGTCGGCCTGGCCGTCCTCTTTTTCGCCGACTGACCGCGACCGCTCCGGTCGCGTCAGTCCGAGAAGAGGCTCGTGTGGACGGGCGCGAAGTCGCTGCCCTCGTCCTCGGTCTCGGCGGTGTCGGTGACGGCCTTGCCGGCGACGCCGTCCTCGAGGAAATCCGAGAGCGGCGGCCCGACTTTCTCGGGTTCGACGAGGAAGGCGTCGTGGCCGTGGTCGGACTCGACGACGTGGTGGGCGACGCGGGCTTCCGTCTCCCGAACGGCTTCGGCCAGTTCCTCGGCCTGCTCGGTCGTGAAGTGCCAGTCGCCGGTGAAGGACATACAGAGCGCCTCGCCCTCGAAGGCGGCGATGGCGTCGGCGTCGCTCTCGAACCCGGCGGCGAGGTCGTAGTTGTCCATCGCCCGCGTCAGGTAGAGGTAGGAGTTCGCGTCGAAGCGGTCGACGAACTTCTCGGCCTGGTAGTCGAGATACGACTCCACGTCGCGGTAGGGGAAGAACGTCCCGGCGGCGTCGGTCGGGAACGAGCGCATGGCGTCCCGCCCGGCCGCGCGGCGGCCGAACTTCTTCTCCATGGACGCCTTCGAGAGGTACATGACGTGGCCGATCTGGCGGGCCAGCGCCAGCCCGTCTTTCGGGGCGCTGTCCGTGCTGTAGTACTCCCCGCCCTGCCAGTCGGCGTCGGTGGTGATGGCGCGGCGGGCGATGGCGTCGAGCGCGAGACACTGCGGATCGAGGCGCGCGGCGGCCGCGATGGGGACGACCTTCTCGACGTGGTCGGGGTGGCGTTTCGCCCAGTCGACGGCGTTCATACCGCCGACGCTCCCGCCGACGACGGCGTGGAGGGCGGGAATCCCGAGTTCGTCCAGCAGGAGCCGCTGGGCCTCGGTCCAGTCGCCGACCGTGACCGCCGGGAAGTCCGTGCCGTAGGGCTCGCCGGTCTCGGGGTGTTCCGAGGCCGGTCCCGACGAACCGTAACAGGACCCGGGAACGTTCGCACAGACGACGTAGTACTCCGTCGTGTCGATGGCTTTCCCCGGGCCGACGATGTCGTCCCACCAGGCGCGGGCCTGTCCGGCGGTGCCGTCGGTGCCGCGGTGGCCCGCGACGTGGGCGCTGCCGGTCAGTGCGTGACAGACGAGGACGGCGTTGTCGCCCGTGAACTCGCCGTAGGCCTCGTAGGCCAGTTCGAGGTCCGGGATGGACTCCCCGCACTCGAACTCGAACTCGCCCACCGAGACCGTGTCGCGTTCGACCTCCATCATGTGGCCTCCGTGATAGCGCGCTCCAGGTCGGCCACGATGTCGGCCTCGTCCTCGATACCCACCGAGAGCCGCACGAGGTCGGGCGTGACGCCGCTGGCGCGCTGTTCGGCCTCCGAGAGCTGTGCGTGGGTCGTGCTGGCGGGGTGGACGACCAGCGTCTTCGCGTCGCCGACGTTGGCGAGGAACTGGCCGAGTTCGACGGACTCACAGAAGTCCCGGCCGGCCGCGAAGCCGCCGTCGAGCCCGAAGGCGATCATCCCGCCGTAGCCACCGACGGACGAACCGTCCGTCGAGGCTCGCGATCCGCTGGATCGCCCACCGCCGTCGAGGTACTCGCTGGCGTTGTCGTGGGTCTCGTGCCCCTCCAGTCCGGGATAGGTGACCCAGGCCACCTCGGGGTGGTCACGCAGGAACTCCGCGACGGCCATCGCGTTCTCGCAGTGGCGTTCCATCCGGAGCGAGAGCGTCTCGGTACCCTGGAGGGTCTGCCAGGCGTCGAAGGGCTTCTGCCCGTCGCCGAGCGCGCGGAGGGCGCGGTAGCGGGCGGCGGCGGCGAACGCGCGGTCGCCGAAGTGGTCGCTGAAGTTCGTGCCGTCGAAGGCGGGATTGTCGGCACCGATCTCGGGGAACTTCTCGGGGTGGTCGCCCCAGGGAAATGAGCCGCCGTCGACGAGGACGCCGCCGACGGTCGTGCCCGAGCCGTGAATCCACTTCGTCGTCGACTCCCAGACGATGTCCGCGCCGTGGTCCAGCGGGGTGCAGAGCGCGGGCGTCCCGAAGGTGTTGTCGACGAACAGCGGCACGTCGTTCGCCTCGCAGACGGCGGCCAGTTCGTCGAAGTCCGGCGTGATCAGCGAGGGATTCCCGATGGTCTCGCAGTGGACGTAGGCGGTGTCGTCGTCGATGGCGTCGTCGTAGGCGGCGTAGTCGAGGGTGTCGACAAAGCGGGTCTCGATTCCGCGCCGGCGGGCGTTGTGCGAGAGATAGGTGTGGGTCCCGCCGTAGATGGAGGACGCGGAGACGACGTTGTCGCCGGCCTCGGCGAGGACGCTGGTGGCGGCGTCGAGCGCGGCCATCCCACTCCCGGTCGCCACGGCGCCGACGCCGTTCTCCAGGGCGGCGAGTCGCTTCTCGAGGGTCCGCACGGTGGGGTTGTGAAAGCGCGAGTAGATGTTGCCCTCGCCCTCCAGCGCGAACAGGTCCGCGGCGTGCTCGGCGTCCTCGAAGACGTACGAGGTCGTCTGGTAGATCGGCGGGGCGCGGGCCCCCGTCGCCGGGTCCGGCTCCTCCTGCCCGGCGTGGACACAGCGCGTCCCGAACCCGAAGTTCGCGTCGGTCATGTATGACACTCATATATCTCAAAGCTTCTATAACCACGAGTTACGGCAATATTCACAGTGTCAGAAAATACCACGCAAGGCTCGTGCGGTCGGCGCCTCCGGCGGCCGCCGCGGACGGTATCAAAACTACCATGCCACCCGGCCGAGAGGGAATACGTACTCAGGTGATTCCGGTGACGAAAAAACAGGAGTACACAGGCGATTACCCGGAGAAGACGCTCTATCTCCCGGGGCCGACGGAGGTGCGCGAGGACGTGATCGAGGCGATGGCCGAGCCGATGTTCGGCCACCGCATGGACCGCATGACCGACCTCTACACGACCATCGTCGAGGACACCAAGGACTTTCTCGACACCGACCAGGAGGTCATCGTCCTCACCGCCTCCGGCACGGAGTTCTGGGAGGCCACCACGCTCAATCTCGTCGAGGACCGGATGCTCGTCCCCACCTCCGGCGCGTTCAGCGAGCGCCAGGCCAACGTCGCCGAGCGACTGGGCAAGACCGTCGATCGTATCGAGTACGACTGGGGCCAGGCCGTCAAGCCCGACGACATCCGCGACGCCCTCGAAGCGAGTGACGAGGGCTACGACGCCGTCGGCATGGTCATGAACGAGACCTCGACGGGCGTCCGGAATCCGGTCGAGGAGATCGGCGACCTGCTCGGTGACTACCCGGACACCTACTTCGTCGTCGACGCCATTTCCTGTCTCGGCGGCGACTACGTCGACATCGAGGACCACAACATCGACTGCATCTTCACCTCCACGCAGAAGGCCTTCGCCATGCCGCCCGGACTCGCCGTCTGTACCGTCAGCGACGACGCCTACGAGCGCGAGGTCGAGAAGGGCGATTCCTCGTGGTACGGCGGGTTCCGGCGCACGCTCGATTACTACGACCGGAAGGGCCAGACCCACTCGACGCCGGCCATCCCGATCATGCTCGCCTACCGCAAGCAGATGAAACACATGCTCGAAGAGGGCCACGACGCCCGCGACGAGCGCCACCGCGAGATGGCCGAGTACACCCGCGACTGGGCGCGCGAGCACTTCGACCTCTACCCGGAGGGCGGCTACGAGTCCCAGACCGTCACCTGCGTCGAGAACACGCGCGGTATCGACGTGGCCGAGACCGTGGAAACCGTCTCCGAGGAGTACGACTTCGTCTTCTCCAGTGGCTACGGCGACATCGGAGAGGAGAGCTTCCGCATCGGCCACATGGGCGAACACACCGTCGAGAGCGTCCGGGAACTCACCGACGCCATCGAGGACGTCGCCGGCCTCTGAACGGGCGTCGCTCTCGCTGACGAACTCACTCCTCGCCGACTTGCCGGGTCGCGTATGGGTGTCCGAGTCCGAGCGTCACGACGTGTAGCCCGACGAGCACCAGCAGGGCCAGTCCCTCGGCGCGGCTGTCGACGCCGGCGGCGAGCACCGGAATGTAGAGGAACGGGAGGGGGATGGCGACCCAGAACGCCGCCGCCGTCACGAGCGCGGCCACCCGCTCGGAGAGCCACCGCTCGGCGTCGCCGACCGCCAGCAAACCGTCACGGGCGGTGGACAGGAGTCCCTGCCCCCACCGACGCAACCCCCTCGGCATTCGATTCGACCGACGCGTTCCAGTCCCTTCAGTATTAGCATATTAACATGTCGTAACCGGTGCATACACCCCGCCAGTCGCCGGCACGGTCCCGGCCGGTCGGGCGAGAGCGGTACAGTTAGGGCCGGCGGGCCACACCGTCCGGCGATGACAGCGAGGGACGGCCCACCCGCGGACAACCCGTACGTCGAGGACCCGCCGACCGACTTCGTCCCCGTCGAGGACCTCGATCCGGACGCGGCTCGCGAGCAGGCCGCAGACCTCCGGGAAGCGATCCGCTACCACGATCACCGCTACTACGTCGAGAACGACCCCGTGATCGACGACCGGGTCTACGACGCGCTGTTTTCCCGGTTGCAGGCCCTCGAACGGGCCTTCGACCTCGATACCACCGGTTCACCGACCCGGCGGGTCGGTGGGGAACCGCTCGACGAACTCGAATCGGTCGACCACGTCGCACCGATGAGGTCTATCGACGCCAGCGGCGAGGCCGACGACGTGCGCGCCTTCGACGAGCGGGTCCGGGACCGCCTCGCCGAGGCCGGCTACGACGGCGACCTCGCCTACGTCTGCGAGCCGAAGTTCGACGGCCTCTCCGTGGAGGTCGTCTACGAGGACGGCCGGTACCAGCGGGCGGCGACCCGCGGCGACGGCGAAACCGGCGAGGACGTGACCGCGAACGTCCGCACCATCGGCGCCGTCCCCCAGCGACTGCGTGGGGACCACCCCGACTGGCTGGCCGTCCGCGGCGAGGTGTACATGCCGAAAGACGCCTTCCGCGACCTCAACCACGAGCGGGTCGAGCGCGGCGAGGACGCCTTCGCCAACCCCCGCAACGCCGCCGCCGGCACCCTCCGCCAACTGGACCCCTCGGTCACCGCCGAGCGCCCGCTCGCGACCTTCTTTTTCGGGATCCTCGACGCCAGCGAGCGCCCCGGCAGCAACTGGGAACAGCTCCGGGCGTTCCCCGAGTGGGGCCTGCCCGTCTCCGGCCACGGCGAGCGCGTCGCCGACATCGAGGCCGCCATCGACTACCGCGACCGGCTGCTCGACGCCCGCGACGACCTGAACTACGAGATCGACGGCGTGGTCGTCAAGGTCGACGACCGCGAGGCCTGCGACCTGCTCGGCGCGACCGCCCGCGCCCCGCGGTGGGCCTTCGCCTACAAGTTCCCGCCGCGCCGCGAGCGCACGACCGTCACCGACATCGCCGTCCAGGTCGGCCGCACCGGCCGGCTCACGCCCGTCGCCCTGCTCGACCCCGTCGCGGTCGGCGGCGTCACCGTCTCCCGGGCGAGCCTCCACAACCCCAGTGAAGTCGCCGCCCTGAACGTGAACGTCGGCGACGTGGTGGCGGTCGAGCGGGCCGGCGACGTGATCCCCGAGGTCACCGAGGTCGTCGAGAAGCGTTCGGAGGGCCACTTCGAGTTCCCCGAGACCTGCCCCGTCTGTGACAGCCCCGTCGAGCGGGACGGCCCGATGGCGTTCTGTACCGGCGGCCTGGCCTGTGACGCCCAGCTGGAGCGAGCCATCGAACACTACGCCAGCCGGACGGGCCTGGACATCGAGGGCCTCGGCCCCGAACGCCTCGACCGGCTCATGACGGCCGGCCTCGTCGAGCGCCTGCCGGACCTCTACGGCCTCGACGCGGACGACCTCGCCGACCTGGAGGGGTGGGGGGAGCGAAGCGCCGAGAGCCTGCTCGCGGAACTCGACGCCGCCACGGAGCCGCCGCTCGACGACTTCCTCGCGGCCATCGGCGTCCCCGAAGTGGGCGAGACGACCGCCAGCGCGCTCGCCCGCCACTTCGGCACGCTCGACGCCGTGATGGACGCCGATGAGGACGAACTCCGAGAAGTCGACGACGTGGGCGAGACCGTCGCCGCCGAGATTCGGGGCTTCTTCGACGCCGAGGGGAACCGGTCGGTCATCGAACGCCTGCGCGAGGCCGGCGTGGAGCCACAGCCCGTCGAGACCGGGGGCGACGACGAACTCGACGGCCTCACGTTCGTCTTCACCGGGTCGCTCGACGGCTACACGCGGGGCGAGGCCCAGGACCTCGTCGAGGCCCACGGCGGGTCGGCGACGAGCAGCGTCTCGGGCAACACCGACTACCTCGTCGTCGGCGCGAACCCGGGGACGACGAAACGCGAGGACGCCGACGAGAACGACGTGCCCGAGATCGACGAGGACGAGTTCGAGGGCCTGCTCGAAGACCGGGGCGTGCTGTAGCCGCGTCCCGGCGACGACCGCCCCGACGTCGGCGGCGGCCGGCCCATCTCGGCTTCGACCCCCTACGTCTCGGCGACGAACGACTCGACGTCCGCGACCAGTCGCCCGGGCGCCGACGCGATAGCGCTGTGGCCGACGCCGTCGAGGTCGACCAGCCGCGCGTCGTCGATCCGGTCGTCTAGCGCCGCGACGCCGTCACGGAGGTGCTGTGGGCTGTGTTCGCCGCGGACGAGCAGGACCGGGACGCCGGGGTCGGGGGCCGCGGGGAGCCGGTAGTCCTCGACCGCGTGGTTCTCCCGGACGACCGTCTCGGCGGCCTCGAAGTTCACCTCGTCGGGCCAGAACGGGAGCGCCTCGGCGTCGGGAACGCCACCCGCGACCTCGAAGAACTGTCGCAGGACACCGCGCCGGTCGCCGTCGGCCAGCCGCGCGGCCAGATCGTCGGCGAGGTCCATCTCGCGGTGCTGGCCGGTCAGGATCGCCGGTTCGTAGAGGACGAGCCGTTCGATGTCGGCCCCGCGGGCGGCTTCCAGTGCGCAGAGCCCGCCGAAGGAGTGGCCGAACAGCGTCGGCGTCCCGTCGACGGCGTCGACGACGGCCAGCACGTCCGCTCTCTCGCGTTCGAGAGCGTACTCGTCGGCGTCGCCGCTGTCGCCGCGCCCGCGTCGGTCGATCGTCACCGGTGCCAGCGCCCCGTCGAACTGCGGGACGACGTCGCGCCAACTCCGCCGTGAGCCGGACGTGCCGTGGACGAGGACGACCGGGTGGCCGTCACCGTGTCGTTCGTAGGCGATACTGGTGCCGTCGGGTGCAGTTACCGAGTGCATGGAGGGCGTCCCCAGTTGGCGGGCGGCGGGGATAGATGGTTCTCTCAATCGTACAGCCGTTCATATCCCCTCGGGAAACCGAGACGGCGGTCGGCGCGGCGACACGCGCTCAGGTCGACCGATTGGCGTCGCCGTCCTCGGCCGTCGTGCCGGTCTGGCGGCGCTTGACCCAGTAGTAGACGAGCGCGGCGACGCCGGCGAGCGCGGCCGAGACGCCGTCGCCGACGACGCCGCCGGCGAGGACCGACTCGACGACCGAGCCGACGCCGATGGCGACGAGCAGGAGACCGACGGCGAGGATCCAGGCGCGGGAGTCCTCGACCTTGCCGTACTCGCCGGCCTCGATGAGGGCCATCTCCTTGCGGTGTTCGAGGTAGACGACGACGACGATGAACCCGAACGTGACGAGCAGGACGACCAGGACGAACGCCAGCGGGACGAGTCCGTCGAGGAACTCGGACTGAAGGGGCATGCGATTGGTTTCGCCGCCTCAGCTATTAAATCAATAGTCGGATTCACGGACAGGACGGGCGCACAGGCGGGCCGTGGTCCGGGACGGCGGCGATTCCGCGGCGGCGACGGACAGCAGGCCGCGACGACGACGCTCAGAGATCGGCGGCGGCGAACCGGCGGTAGCCGACCCACGTCGGGAGGACGATCCACGCGACGAGGATCAGCGCGGCGACCCACCACGAGAGGTAGACCGGGACGGAGCCGCCGAGGGTCGCGCGGAGCGACTCGGTGCCCTCGAAGAGGGTGAAGACGCCGCTGTAGGCCCCGTTCGGACTGAGCCGCTGGAGGAAGTAGACCCACGCCGGCGGACGCGCGCCGGCCGCGGCCGTGTACAGCCCGGGAATCCGCTGCCAGACGAGGTCGAACAGGACGAACGCACCGAAGGCACCGGTCGCGGCACGACGTGCCGATCCCGACGCGGCCGAGAGGCCGACCGCGATGGCGACGAAGGCAACGGCGAAGAGGACCGTGACGGCGGTGAAGCCGAGGAATATCGGCAGGGAGGCGGGCGAGAACACGGCCGCGACCAGCGTCGCGATGCCGAACCCGGCCGCGATGGCGACCGCGACCACGAGCGACCGGCCGACGAGTTTGCCGATCACGACGTTCCGGCGCTCGTGTGGCAGCGAGAGGAGGAGCTTGATGCTCCCGCTCTCGCGCTCGCCGACGATGGCCCGGTAGCCGGTCAGCAGGGCCGTCACGGGGACGAGCACGCCCGCGATCAGGTGGAGAAGCCCCGCGAGTCGGACGATGGAGTCCGGCGACGCCCTGGTCCGGAGCGTCACCAGGGCGTAGACGAGCGCGGCCGCGACCGACGCGACGACGAAGATGCCCGCGACCGTCCACAGCGACCGCGACCGGACGGCGTCGGCGAAGTCCTTGCGAGCGACCGCCCGCCAGGTCACGCGCGACCCCCCGCTTCCCCGTCCGCGGTCGCCGTTCCGCGGTCCGTCGTCGTTTCCTCGCCCGTTTCGCCGGCGTCCATCTCCGATCCGTCGCCGGTGTGTGCGACGAACACGTCCTCCAGCGAGGTGTCCGTGGTGACGAAGTCCACGACCGGCGCGCCGTTGTCCGCGAGCGCGTTCAGCGCGGGCAGTTTCGCCCCTGGCGTGCACGCGACCGTCACGACCTCGCCGACCACCCCGTCGGCATCGGGCGTCGTGTCGACCGCGTCGCCGGTGGCCCCTGCCCCGTCCGTCGTGCCGTCGACCGTCACCGACGAGACGCCCTCCGTCCCGCGGGCCGCGGCGAGGGCGTCCTCGCGCGCCCGCTCGACGGTGACCTCCAGCCGCGCCTCGGTGCCGGTCGCGGCCCGGAGGTCGTCGACGCGCTCGACCGTCTCGATCCGGCCGTTCTCCAGGATCGCGATCCGGTCACAGACCGCCTCGACCTGGCCGAGGACGTGCGAGGAGAAAAACACCGTCGCGCCGCGGTCGCGTTCCCGGCGGATCAGCTCCCGGAGCTGGCGGGCCCCGTGTGGGTCGAGGCCGGCGGTGGGCTCGTCGAGGAGTAGCAGGTCCGGCTCGCCGACGAGCGCCATGGCGAGTGCGAGCCGCTGGCTCATCCCCTTCGAGAAGCCGCCGGCCTGGCGGTCGGCGGCTTCCGCGAGCCCGACCCGTTCGAGCAGTGCGACCGGCTCGACCGCCTCTTCGACCCCCTTGGACTCGGCGGCGAAGCGGACGTGCTGGCGGGCCGTCAGCCGGTCGTAGGCCGAGAACCCCTCCGGGAGCACGCCCGTCCGCTGGCGGACGGCGGCGGACTCGGCCTGGGCGTCGTGCCCGAGGACCGTCGCGGTCCCCGCCGTCGGGCGGACGAAATCGAGCAGGACGTCGATGGTCGTCGACTTCCCCGCCCCGTTCGGCCCCAGAAACCCGAATATCTCTCCCTCTTCGACCGTCAGGTCGACCCCCCTGAGCGCGGTGACGCTCCCGAACTCCTTCTCGAGACCGTCACACTCGATGGCGACCATGCCAGCCGGTTTCGACGGTCCCGGTAAAAACGTGACTCTCTGACTGACGGCTCAGATCTCGTCGTCGGGGTCGTTGCGGTCGGCGACGCGGGCCGCCTCGGTCGCGTACCGCTCCCGGCGGTCGGCGTCCTCGACCGGCCGGAGCCGCTCGGGGTCGATCTCCGTCGCGGCGGTGACCCCCTGCTTCGAGAGCATCTTCGAGGACTTGTGTTGCTGGACCGCGCGCTCGCCGTCCGGCGTCGCGTAGACGAGCGTGACCAGCCCCTTGTCGTTGTAGTCACGCTCCACGAGCCAGACCTGCACCGTCTCCTCGGTCATACACCGTGGTTCGACGAGGGGCGGGTTAAGTCCCGCCATTCCCGCGTGTCGTCGACGAGTCGGCCGCCGGCGCCGAGAGAGCACGCGCCCTCGGCGCCCGAGCCGGCAGATGGATTCATGTACATCGGTCCAGTAGCCCGAACCGATGCGGTGGAGCGAGCGGGCCCGCGAGCGACTCCGGCCCGGCGAGACCGTCGCGGAGACGATTCCGGTCGGGAGCAACGGGATCGTCGTCACCGACCAGCGCGTGCTCGCGTTCACGCCCGATGGGGAGGGGCCGAACTTCCGCGCCATCGAGCGCCCGAACGTCGAGGGGGTGCGCCTCGACCACGTCGGAGCGACGGGCTGGCTCGAATACGTCGGCAAGGGCGCACTCGCCGGCGTCGTCGGCGTCGCGCTCGGGCTCACGCTGGACCTCGGCGGGATGTTCGCGCTCGGGGGCGTCAGCGGCGAGGGGGCGAGCGCCGTCGGCGCCGGCGGCCTCACGCGGCTGCTCGGGACGCTCAACGCCGCGCTCGATGCGGCCGACGAGGCGCTGCTGGTCGGCGGCCTCCTCGCGCTGGTGTTCGCGCTGGGCGCGTTCGGGATGTACGTCGAGAGCCGGAGCTACAACCTCGTGATCGGGGTCGCCGGCGACGAGGACCTCCACGTCCGGGCGCCGTCGTCGGCCGACGACCAGGACCGCCGGCTCGAACGCGCGCTGGGCGACGACGCCTTCGGGCCGGGCCCCGAGGAGCCGGTCCCGGCCGAGGAGTCGGGCGTGTGAGACCGGGTCCGTAACCCACATACTCGTCTCGCTCCTACTCCGGTCGCGATGGACGCAGGCGAGGTCAGAGAGCGCGCCGCCGACCTGCCGACCGAGCCCGGCGTCTACCAGTTCCTCGCGCGCGACGACGCCGGCGGCGAGGACCGCGTCCTCTACGTCGGGAAAGCGGTCGACCTCCGCGACCGGGTGCGGTCGTACGCGGACCCCAGAAGCGAGCGCATCCGGCGGATGGTCGCCCGCGCCGACGACCTCGACGTGGCCGTCACCGACACCGAGACCCAGGCGCTCCTGCTCGAAGCCAACCTCATCAAGCGCCACCAGCCGCGGTACAACGTCCGGCTGAAGGACGACAAGTCCTACCCACTCGTGCAACTCACCGCCCACGAGTTCCCCCGCATCGAGATCACCCGCGACCCCGACGACGACGCGACCGTCTACGGCCCCTATACGGACAAAGGCAGGGTCGAGACCGTCGTCAAGGCCCTCCGGGAGACGTACGGTCTCCGGGGCTGTTCGGACCACAAGTTCCGGGGTCGCGACCGCCCCTGTCTCGACTACGAGGTCGGCATCTGTACCGCGCCCTGCACCGGCGAGATCGACGAGCCGAGCTACGCGGGCGACGTGTCCAGCGTCCGGCGCTTCTTCGAGGGGGAGACGGGCGTCCTGGCCGACCCGCTTCGCCGGGAGATGGAGCGGGCCGCACAGGACGAGGAGTTCGAGCGGGCGGCGAACCACCGGGACCGCCTCGAAGCGGTCGAGGCGTTCCACGGCGGCGGGGGCGAAGCCGTCACCGCCCCCGAGGGCGGCGGCGAGCGTGCGGTGGACGTGCTCGGCGCGACAGTGGAGGGCGACGAGGCGACGGTCGCGCGCCTGCACGCCGCCGACGGCCAGCTGGTCGACCGGGAGCGTCACACGCTGGCCGCCCCCGAGGGCGAGGACCGGATCGGCGCGGTCTTCGCCGCGTTCGTCCCCCAGTACTACGCCGAGCGGGACCTGCCGGACGCGCTCCTGCTCTCGGAGCGGCCCGGCGACGCCGAACTCGCCGCCTGGCTCGAAGCCGAGGGTGTCGACGTCCGCGTCCCCGGCGCGGGCCGTGAGGCGAAACTCGTCGACCTCGCGCTGAAGAACGCCCGGCGCGGCGTCAGTGCCCGCGACGACGAAGGGCGGGCGCTGGCCGAGGCGCTCGGCCTGGAGGGGCGAATCGAGCGCGTCGAGGGGTTCGACGTGAGCCACGCCCAGGGGAGAGCCGTCGTCGGGAGCGACGTGACCTTCGTCGACGGGAGTCCCGAGAAGTCCGATTACCGCCGGAAGAAACTGGACGAGACCAACGACGACTACGCGAATATGCGATCCCTCGTGCGGTGGCGGGCCGAGCGGGCCGTCGAGGGCCGCGACGACCGCCCCGACCCGGACCTGCTCCTCGTCGACGGCGGCGAGGGGCAACTCGGCGCGGCCCGTGACGCGCTCGCCGAGACCGGCTGGGACGTTCCAGTCGTCGCCCTCGCCAAGGAGGAAGAACTGGTCGTGACGCCCACGAGGAGTCCCGTGAGCGAGGCGAACGGGACGCTGTCGCGAGCGGAGCGAAGCTACAGAACGCACGACTGGGCCGACGACGCGCCGCATCTCCACCTCTGTCAGCGGGTCCGCGACGAGGCCCACCGCTTCGCCGTCCAGTACCACCAGTCGCTCCGGGACGAGGTCTCGACGGCACTCGACGAAGTGCCCGGCGTCGGCCCCGAGACCCGGCGACGCCTCCTCCGGCGGTTCGGGAGCGTCGAGAACGTTCGGGACGCCTCGACCGAGGAACTCACCCGCGTCGACGGCGTCGGCGAGGCCACCGCGGACGCCATCGTCTCGCGGCTCTGAGCGGGACCGCTCGGCCGGCCGGACGAGTCCGGCCGTTTAAATGCCCATCGTTGGGAGGTAGTGCGCTTTTATTTCACGGACTCGTTTGGGGAACTATCTCGTGGGAGTAGTACGCATGCCGGGGCAACAGGGCGGTGTATCGGCGACGGAACGGTGTAGCGGACGCGCTGGCGGGGGCGCGGCGTCGCTCCGGCCGGGGGCGAACGAATGAGCGACCGAAAACTCGGGGCGGTCGGGGTCGTGGGCGTCGTCGTGCTCGCGAGCGTCGCCGCGGTGGGCGCGGTCCCGGGCGCGCTGGCGGGCGTCGCGACGGCAGCGAACGAACCGACGGCGGAGCAGTCGCCGTACGACGGTCCACACGCCGTGCCAGGGACGGTCGAGGCCGAGGACTTCGACACCGGCGGCGAGGGCGTCGCCTTCCACGACACCTCGGACACCGTGTGGGACACCTACCGGCGGACGAGCGTCGACATCGACTACTCGTTGAACGCCCACTGGGTCGAGCGCATCGAGACCGGCGAGTGGCTCGAATACACCGTCGAGGCCGAGCAGGCGGGTACCTACGAACTCCGGGTCCGGACCGCTGCCGAGGCGAACGCCTCGTTCGACCTCGCCGTCGACGGCGAGACGCGGCTGACGGACGTGACGGTGCCGGACTCCGACGGCTCCTTCACCACCGTCTCCGCCGGCACCCTCTCGCTCGACCCGGGTACGCACGTCGTCCGGGTCACCGCGACCGACAGCGACTGGAAATTCGACCAGTTGGAACTGACCGAGTCCGAATCGAGCGATGGCGGCGATTCCCCGAGTTCGACACCGACGCCGACGCCATCCGCTACCGCGACCCCGACACCGACCGCAACCCCGTCACCGACTCCAACGCCAACCGCGACGCCGGCACCAACACCGACCGAGACTGAGACTGAAACGGAAACGGAAACGGAAACGGAAACGGAAACGGAAACGGAAACGAAAACGGAAACGGAAACCGAGACTAAAACGGAAACTGAGACTGAAACGGAAACGGAAACGGAAACGGAAACGGAAACGGAAACGGAAACCGAGACCGAGACTGAAACGGAAACTGAGACTGAGACCGAGACAGAAACTGAGACCGAGACAGAAACTGAGATCGAGACAGAAACTGAGATTGAGACAGAAACTGAGACCGAGCGCGACACGCGACAGTCGGAGGAGGAACTGCTGCCCGACGGGCCGTCCGAGGGGCCGTCCGGCGGACCGCCCGACGGACCCGACGAGAAGGGGATGTGCCCGCCGACGGAGGACGTTCGCGAGGACATCCAGTCGCAACTGGACCGGGAGTCGGCGGCGTCGGTCCGGGCGGAACTCTCCGAGGATATGATCGACTGCATCCCGGCGGACCTGCAGCAGGAACTCGGTCTGACATCGACCATCGACGGCGACGGGGCGAGGACAGGTAGCAACGAGGAGGTCACCGACAACGCCGCGGAGGACACCGATGACGACGGAACCGCCACGGACGACGGAACCACTGCCGACGACGAAGCGACGGCGACTGACGGTGGCGCGGACGCGGCGGACGCGTCGACGCCGACGGAGCGCTCCCGACCGCCGGGCGGCGACGGTGGCGAGGGACTGCCACGGGACATCGGTGACGTGGACGGTGGAGACCCCACCGGCGGCGACGGCGAACGGCGTCGCGTTGCCGGGCCCGACACACCAGCAGACGAAAGCACGCCGTCGCGGACCGCAGCGGACGGGTCGCGTGCCGGTCCGGTGTCGCAAACGAGCGCGAGCGCGAGTCGTGACACCGGGGCGGAAGTCCAGGACACGGACGGCGACGGGGTCCCCGACAGCGAGGACTATGCTCCCCGGGACCCGGACGTGCAGGATCGGAGCGACGTGACCGGGGACGACGGTATCGGCACCGGGTCGAAACTGTTCGTGCTCGCCACCGCCGCCGTCGCGCCGCTGGCGTACCGCCGGTTCGGTTGAGTCGGGGACCCCGCCGGTCCGAACCGCGACCGGTTACCGGGACGACACTATTATGCACGGTCCCGTCGAACCCGAAGCCATGTCCCGTAACGGGGAGAGCCTCGCCTACCGGATGGGGCGAATGAGCGCCGGCGGCGGGAGGCCGTCGCCGCGCTCGCTGGCCGCCCTGCTCGTCGGCCTCGCCATCGTCCTCCTCCTGTTCGACGTCGTCGATACGGTCGGGTTCGTCGGCCTGCTCTTCCTGGCGATCGCCATCGTCGCTGTCAGCAGTTCGGTGGTCATCGTCCAGGCCTACGAGAAGCGGGCGCTCGTGGTGCTCGGTTCGTTCCGTCGCCTGCTCCAACCGGGTATCAACTTCGTCCCGCCGTTCGTCTCGAAGACCTACCAGTACGATATGCGGACGGAGACGATGGACGTGCCGAGCCAGGAAGCGATCACCCGGGACAACTCCCCGGTCACCGCCGACGCCGTCGTCTACATCCGCGTAATGGACGCGAAACGGGCCTTCCTCGAGGTCGAGGACTACCGCCGCGCCGTCTCGAACCTCGCCCAGACCACCCTCCGGGCCGTCATTGGCGACATGGAACTCGACGAGACCCTCTCGAAGCGGACGGAAATCAACGCCCGCATCCGCAAGGAACTGGACGAACCCACCGACCAGTGGGGCATCCGCGTCGAGTCCGTCGAGGTGCGCGAGGTCATGCCCTCGCCCGACGTACAGGACGCGATGGAGCAACAGACCGCCGCCGAGCGCCGCCGCCGCGCCATGATCCTCGAAGCCCAGGGGGAACGGCGCAGCGACATCGAACGCGCCCAGGGTGACAAGCAGTCGAACATCATCCGCGCGCAGGGCGAAAAGCAGTCACAGATTCTCGAAGCCCAGGGTGACGCGATCTCCACCGTTCTGCGGGCGAAATCCGCCGAATCGATGGGCGAACGCGCCGTCATCGACAAGGGGATGGAGACGCTCGCCGACATGGGCGAGAGCCCGTCGACGACGTTCGTCCTCCCGCAGGAACTCACCTCGCTGGTCGGCCGCTACGGTAAACACCTCACCGGGAGCGACGCGCGGACGGACGGCGAACCGCTCGACAGCCTCGAGTTCGACGACGAGACGCGGGCGATGCTCGGCCTCGACGACATCAAGGAGATCCTCGGCGAGATCGACGCCGAGATCGAGGCTGCGAGTTCTGCCGCCGGCGGCGAGGGAGTGCAGGACGCCGACGCCGTCATCGAGGAGATGGACGAACAGCGTGGCTTCTGAACCGCAATCCTTGAGCGCCGGGCCCGCCTCGATGGCGATATGCCCCACGTCACTCGCCTCAGGGTCTTTCCGGTGAAGTCACTCGACGGCATCGACGTGTCGAGTACCACGCTCGGCGAGGGCGGCGCGCTCGCCCTCGACCGCGAGTACGCCATGTTCGACGCGGACGGGGACTACGTCAACGGCAAGGCGACCGCCGCGGTCCACCGCCTCGATTCGACGTTCGACCCCGACACCCACGACCTGACGCTGTCCGTCACGGACCCCGGACCGGACGAGCCGGCCGACGAACCGACCTTCCGGCTCCGCGACGACGACGAGCGGGCGGCGCTCTCGAAGTGGCTCACCGACTTCTTCGGCTACCCGGTCACGGTCGAACGCGACGACCGCGGCGGCTACCCCGACGACACCGAGTTGCACGGACCGACGGTCATCAGCACGGGCACGGTCCGCGAGGTGGCCGACTGGTTCGACCTCCCCGCCGAGAACGTCCGCCGCCGCTTCCGGGCGAACGTCGAGATAGACGCCGCGGAGCCGTTCTGGGAGGACCGACTGTTCGGCGACCACGGCGAAGTCGTCGACTTCGAGGTCGGCGACGTTCCCGTCGAGGGCGTCAACCCCTGCCAGCGGTGTGTCGTCCCGTCGCGGGACCCCGACACCGGCGCCGAGGACGAGGGGTTCCGCGAGCGGTTCGTCGAGAAACGGCGGGAGACGGAGCCGCCCTGGACCGACAGCGACCGGTTCGACCACTACTTCCGGCTCATGCTGAACACGACGGTCCCGAAGTCGGCGTGGGGGAGTGAGGTCGGGGTCGGCGACGCCGTGACTGTCGGTGAGCGTCGCGAGATTGCCTAAAAATTGGGGGGCGAGATAGCGGCCCGCCGGGCGGGCAGCGAACCGGCGCGCCGAGTGACGTGGACTGTCGAGACGCGCGGGCAGCGCGTCGTGGACCGGCCGGGAGAGTGGGGCAGTGAGGCAGTTGGGGCAACCCCGGCCAGCGTGCGGGGACCGCGCACCGCGATGGGCGGCATCGGGACGCCACGGGACCGGGCGGTTCGTCCCGGTGCGACCCCCGCACCCGATACGAGGCCCCCCAGGTTCGTAAAAACCCCCTCGGTGTTTCCGACCCGGAAAGGCGGCCCCAAATTTTATATACCAGTTTCAGAGTCAGAACTCCTCGGCGGGTTCGGGGACGACGCCTTCCTCATCCGCCCCCATGTCGAACTCCTGGCGGAGTTCGCGGATGCGGTCCCGGATGTCGGCGGCCAGTTCGAACTCCAGGTTGTCGGCGGCCTCCTGCATCCGTTCTTCGAGGTCGGCGAGCAACTGCTCGGCCGCCTGTTCGTCGTCGGGGTCGACGCCGGCGACGCCGCTGGTGTCGGTCTCGGCACCCGGGAGGTTCGTCTCGCCGACGGGCTTGTCGATGGTCGTCGGCTCCAGCCCGTGTTCCTCGTTGTACTCCCGCTGGATCTCCCGGCGGCGGCGGGTCTCGTCGATGGCCGACTGCATGGCCGAACTCACCTCGTCGGCGTACAGCACCACCTCGCCGTTGACGTTGCGGGCGGCACGGCCCATCGTCTGGACGAGCGTCGTCTCCGACCGCAGGAACCCCTCCTGGTCGGCGTCGAGGATGGCAACGAGGCTCACCTCGGGGATGTCCAGCCCCTCCCGGAGGAGGTTGATGCCGACGAGCACGTCGATCTCGCCGAGGCGCAGCGAGCGGATGAGTTCGTGCCGTTCGAGCGTGTCCGTCTCGTCGTGCATGTAGGCCACGTCGACGCCCGCCTCTTCGAGGTACTCGGTGAGGTCCTCGGCCATGCGCTTGGTGAGCGTCGTCACCAGCACGCGCTCGTCGGCGTCGGTGCGCTCGTCGATGCGGTCCATGAGGTCGTCGACCTGGCCGGTCGCGTCCGCGACCTCGACCGCCGGGTCGACGAGGTGGGTCGGGCGGACGATCTGCTCGACCACCTGGGCGCTGTGCTCGCGCTCGTAATCGCCCGGCGTCGCGCTCACGTACAGCCGCCGGTCGGTTTTCTCCTCGAACTCGTCGAAGGTCAGCGGGCGGTTGTCGAACGCCGTCGGGAGTCGGAAGCCGTTTTCCACGAGCGACTCCTTCCGGCTCTTGTCGCCCTCGAACTGCCCGCGAATCTGCGGGAGCGTCTGGTGGGACTCGTCGATCACCGTCAGGAAGTCGTCCGGGAAGTAGTCGAGCAGGGTGTAGGGGGCTTCCCCCGACTCCCGGTCAGAGAGATGGACGGAGTAGTTCTCGATGCCCGAGCAGTAGCCGGTCTCTTTCAGCATTTCGAGGTCGAAGGTGGTGCGTTCCTCGATGCGCTGGGCGGCGACCATGTCGCCCTGGCGCTCGAAGTAGCGGACCCGCTCTTCGAGCAGGTCCTCGATCTCCCTGATGGCCCGTTCCAGGCGCTCCTCCGGGATGGAGTAGTGTTCGGCGGGGTGGAGCAAGACTGCGGGCTCCTGGCTCACGACCTCGCCCTCCAGGGGGTCCATCTTCGCCAGCCGGTCGATCTCGTCGCCCCAGAACTCCACGCGGACGGCGTAGCGGCCGTACATCGGGTATATTTCGAGGGTATCGCCCCGCACGCGGAAGGTGCCCTGCGTGAAGTCCACGTCGTTGCGCTCGTAGTTGAGGTCGACGAGCCGTGCGAGCAGGTCGTCGCGGTCGATCTCCTGGCCGACTTCGAGCCGGAGGCTCATGTCGACGTAGTTGCGCGGGTCACCCAGCCCGTAGATGGCGGAGACGGAGGCGACGACGATGACGTCGTCCCGGGTCAACAGCGAGCGGGTCGCGGAGTGGCGCAGGCGGTCGATCTCGTCGTTGATGGAGGCGTCCTTGTCGATGAAGGTGTCCGTCTGTTCGACGTAGGCCTCGGGCTGGTAGTAGTCGTAGTAGGAGACGAAGTACTCGACGGCGTTGTCCGGGAACAGTTCGCGGAACTCCTCGTACAGCTGGGCCGCGAGCGTCTTGTTGTGGGCGACGACCAGCGTGGGCTGCTGGAGTTCCTCGACGACCCACGAGACGGTGTTGGTCTTCCCCGACCCCGTGACGCCGAGCAGGGTCTGTTCGTCCATCCCCTGCCGATAGCCGTCGACCAGCTGTTCGATGGCCGCGGGCTGGTCGCCCGCGGGGTCGAACGGCGCGTCCACGCGGAAGTCCCGCTCCGCGCCGGGCCGGTCCGGAGTGAGGGGGCTGCCTGAGGTGTCGCTCATTACTCGAGTGGTGGGGCCGGAGCGACTTCAGGGCCTCGTCTACCGGATCGCGACGACGCGCTGGTCGTCAGTGACGACGAAGACCGCCCCGTCGACGGGTGCGAACTGGCGACAGCCGGCGTCGAGGGCGACCCGCCACCGCTCGCTCCCGTCGGCGCGAGCGAACGCGCGGACGGTCCCGGCCGCCTCAATCGGGGCGTCGTCGAGAGGCCTGGTCCCGATCAGGACCGAATCACCGACGACGGCGATGTCGGTGACGACCCCCTCGACCGGGCGACGCCAGTGACGGGCGCCGTCCGCGAGTGCGTGGCTCGCGACGGCGTTCGCCGAGGACTCGTCGCCGTTCACGAGGGCGACGAAACAGCGGTCGCCGGCCACCGCGAGGGGCGCCGCAGCCACGAACTGGCCGTCGGGGCTGGTCACCGCGCGCCAGCGCACCTGGCCCGCGCCGTCGAGGGCCAGCAGTGCCGCCCGGTCGTCCACGCGGTTCCGGCCCACGACCGGGCCGGCATCGGTGGCGGCCATCGCGTTCGGGTCCGGCGTGACCGTCCAGTCGACGGCCGGTGGCGAGCCGAGCGGAACGTCGAGCACGCTCCGCTGGCGGTATTTCGTCAGGTCGCCGTGTGACGTCAGGAGACGGCCGTCGCCGACGCGGACCTGGTCGGCCCAGTCGTCGCCGTCGGTCCACTTGCGCGACCCGGAGTCGGCGGTGTAGGCGTAGACACCCGACCCGCCGCCGACGAAGACGGTCCCGTCGGCGACGACCAGCGACCCCGCACCGGACCGGATGTCGCTCGTCCACCGCTTCGACCCGTCGGTCCCGAGCGCGCGGAGCGTCCCGAGGGACCCCGACGCGACGTACAGCGTGTCCCCGTGGAGCGCCAGCCGGCCGCCGGGTTCTGCGACCCGCCACCGCTCGCTCCCGTCGGCGCGGTCAAGCGCGACGGTTTCGGTCGCGCTCGCGTACACGGCGTCCGGGCCCGCGACGAGCCGAACGGAGGTGGTCCTGGCCGCCGAGAGGGAGTGGTCGACCCAGTCGACGGCGGGGTCGGACGGCGGCGTCGCGTCGGGGTTGCCGGCCGTGCCGGCGGGGTCGTACCGCCGGAGGGGCCAGGCGTCGGGCGGTGGCGCCGCCGTCGATATCGGGCCGAGCCCGATGCGGTCGACGAGCGGCGCGATGACGGCGAGCGCGCCAACGCCGGCGATGCCGTCGAGGAGGGTGCGGCGGGTCGGGCGGGGAATCCCCTGGTATGGCGTCGTGGACTCGCGTTTCGGGTCCTCCCCCGCCCCCCTGTCGGAGCCGGGACCGGGCATGGACAGTGCTATCGGGGCCGGTCGCTTGAACATTCTGGCAACGAGCGGAGCGGTCGAACGGGGCGGCGGCGAATCGAACGCGAAAACTGGGCGAGGGGCTTTTATCCGGGAGTTCCTGTCAGCGACCATGCAGGCTGCCCTCCCGGTGGAGGTTCGTGGGATCGATCCGGGTGCCGCCCACAGCGACCCGCCCCGCACCCGGCACGTCCGGCTGCGGGTCGCCGACGGTCCGGTCGTCCGGGTCTACGACCCCCGGACGGTGGTGACGCCCGACGCGGTGGGAACCGAGCGGACGGTGGAACTGGTCGCCGTCGCGACGACGGTCGAGGCCCGTGCCGGCGAGTCGACCGGCGTCGAGGCCCGTTCGGGGCAGGTGCCGGCGTTCAGCGGCGTCGTCGTGACCTTCGACGCCGAGAGCGACGAGGCGCTGCTCGACGTGGGCGCCGGCACCGTCCGGTTCGATACGACGACGGTCGAGGACCGAATCCACGTCGGCGACTTCGTCCGCCTGAGCGGGCCGACGGTCCACGTCGACGGGATGGACCCCGACGGCAAGGACTACGAGGCCTTCCTCGGGCAACTGGACGCTGCCGACCCGCCCGCCCGGCGCGAAGCCGCTGCCCACCTCGGCCACTGTGGGTCCGACCGGGCCGTCGAACCGCTCGTCGAGCGGTTCCGCGCGGAGTCGTCCCCGTCCGTGCGGCGGGCGGTCGTGGCCGCGCTCGGCCGCATCGCCATCACCGCCCACCGACCCGACGAGGGGCCGGATCCCCGCATCCGCTCGACGCTCGAAGCCGCGACCGGCGACGCGGCGAAACCGGTCCGGGACGCCGCCGACGAGTGGCTGGACCGGCTGGAATCCCGCTGGTGGGCCTGACCGCGGTTACGGTCGGGCGTCGAGGTGGAGCCACAGCGCGGCCAGCACCGCCACGCCGCCGGTGAGTGCCGCCAGCGCGAACGCCAGCCGGTAGCCGACCACGGAGTAAACCTGCGCACCGTTGAGCGTCCGCCCCGTCCGGTAGGCGTCGAGGACGACCCCCATCAGCGTCGGCAACAGCGCCGCCCCCGCGAACCCGATGGTGTTCACAGTGCCGGTCGAGACGCCGCTGGCACCGCTGTCGTGGCGCTCCTTGACGACGGTGTAGCCCAGGGCGTACGCGCCGGCGAGAAAACCCGAGAGAAAGAAGGCGACACCGACGACGGGAAGCGGCGGGCGCCCGGTCGCCGCGAGGACGGCGAAGACGCCGGCGTACAGCGCCATCCCGACGGCGATCAGTCCGGTCCGACTATCGATGCGGTCGGAGAGCCAGCCCATCACCGGCGGGCCGACGACCAGCCCCAGACTCCCGAGCAGGGTGAAATTCGAGGCCGTCGGCACCGACACGCCGTAGGTCTGGACGACGTAGGGCACCCCCCACAGGCCGAAGACGGTGATGTTGACCCCCGTCCCGGCGAAGAGGACGATGCCGACCAGCCACGTCGCCCGCTCGCGGAGGACGACCATCGTGTTCGCCGCCACCGCCCGCAGGGAGGGGGTCCGCGCCAGCGGCACCCCCTCGATCTCCCGGAGGCCGGCGTCGGCCGGCGAGTCCCGGGCGAGGACGACGGCGACCGCGGCCAGCAGGAACCCCAGGACGCCGAGGCCGAGCAGGGTCGGCCGCCAGCCCGCGGCCGCGACGACCTCCGCCAGCGGCCGCGTCGCCAGCACGCCGCCGAAGCCCGCGACGGCGATTGTCGCGCCGCTCATCCGGGCGAACTCCCCCGGCCGGAACCAGTTCGCACAGAACCGCAGGACGGCGATGAACAGGACGCTCCCGCCGAGGCCGATCAGCGTCCGGGCGAGGAAGGCAACGGGGTACGACGGCGCCACCGAGAAGAGGAGCGCGCCGACGCTCATCACCACGGTCCCCGCGGTCACCGCGAGCCGGCTCCCCGTTCGGTCGGCGATGACGCCCGCAGGCAACTGCATCGCGGCGTAGACGTAGAAGAAGGAGGCGTGGAGAGTCCCCAGGGCCGCACCCGAGGTGTCGAAGGCGGCAGTCAACTGCTCGGCGAGTACCGCCGTCGAGAGCCGGTGGACACTCACCAGCGCGTACGCGACCGCCAGCGCCGCCCACGCGATCCAGCGTCGCTTCGTCGGGTCCGACCAGAGTCGCACGTGACGGCGCTTGACGACAGTAAGTATTCAGGCTTTCGACAACCGTATCGTTCAGCGAAATTCGATCTCCGGCTTACACTGTTCGAATCCGTCAACAGACCGGCTTGGGGTTGACGCCGAGGGATTCGAGCGTCTCGAAGTAGTCGTCGTAGGCGGCGGCGACGGTCTCGACGGCCGCCGTCTCCGCGAGAGTCCAGTCGTCCTCGTCGGCACACACGTCCCCGAGCGCGGCGACGGCCTCGTCGATGGCGTCGTTCAGGTCGTCGCGGACGCCCCGGAAGGTGTCCGCCGCGCCGGGCGCGGCCTGCCCGACGAAGAAGCCGACGGCCTGCCCGACCTTCTTCTCCGCGACGAGCAGGTAGCCCACGAGCCCCCCGGCGCGGGCCGGCGTGTCCTCGTCGTCGAGCGCCGCGACGGCCGCGGGCACGTCGCCGCGCTCGTGCTCGCCGAGTTCGCCCGCGACGGTGCCGTAAGTCTCCCCGAGGGTCGCCGCCACGGACTCGAAACAGTCCCCGGCCGCGCCCTCGGTTTCCCCGGCCCACTCCGCGACCGTTTCCTCGGCGTGGCCGAGCAGGTCCGCGACTGCCCCCAGGACCACGTCGGTCTCCATCTCGCCTTCGGTGTCGGCGTACAGCGACTTCGAGGACCCGAGGCGGGAGAGTTCCGTCTTCTGTTCGTCTTTCACGGCGTCGAGGAACGCGTCCGCGTTCATGCGCCGACATTCGGCCGGGCACCGCTTGTAAGCATCGACACCGACAGTCGGTGTATCGGAGTCGCCCACGTCGTCCAGAAGGTTCAGGAAGGCCTCGGGAGTACTCGTCGGATAGATGAGCGTGCCACCTGCCGAGACGCTGTCGACGCTCGTGCTCCGTCTGGGAATCGCCGTCGGTGTCGGCGCTCTGATCGGCCTGGAGCGCGAGCAGAGCGAATCGGGGGGGACCTTCGCCGGTAGTCGGACCTTCCCCCTGTTCGCGCTCTACGGCGCGCTCGTCGGCGCGTTCTACCCCGCGGCGCTGCCCGTCGCCATCGCCGCCATCGCGGTCCCGCTGACCGTCGCCTACGGGGCCAAGGTGTGGATCGAGCGTGACATCGGCCTCACCACGCTGACGGCCGCGTTGCTGACGGTCCTGCTCGGGGCGCTGGTCACCCACTCCCGCCGGGGAGCCATCGTCGCCATCGTCGTCGGGGGCGCGGTCACCGCCTTGCTCTCGGTGAAGGGGGACCTCCACCGGTTCGCTGACCGGATCGACGACACCGAACGGCGTGCCACCGTGAAGTTCGTCCTCGTCGTGTTCGTCGTCCTGCCGGTCCTCCCGGACCGGGAGCTAGACGCACTGTACGGCATCAACCCTCGCTTCGTCTGGCTGATGGTCGTGTTCGTCACCGGCCTCAGTTTCGTCGCGTACGTCCTGAGCCGGGTCCTCGGGACCGAGCGGGGCATCGCACTCACGGGCATCCTCGGCGGCTTCGTCTCCTCGACCGCGACGACGGTCTCGATGGCAGAGCAGACGGCCGAGTCGCCATCCCTCTACCAGCTGTGTGCGTTCTCCGTCGTCGTCGCCGCCGTCGTGATGTTCCCGCGCGCGCTCGTCGAAGTCGCGGTCGTCAACCCGGCGCTCCTGCCACACGTCGCCGTCCCGCTGGGTGCGATGACCGTCGTCGGCACCGTCGTCGCCGTCGTGGTCTACTGGCGGTCCGCCGTCCAGACGTCGGTCGAGGCCGACATCGAGAACCCGTTTCAGCTCCGGACGGCGCTGTTTTTCGGCGTCCTGTTCGCGGCCGTGTTGCTGGTCTCGGACTACGCGAACGCCTGGCTCGGGGCGTCCGGCATCTACGCGACGGCGTTCGTCTCCGGGCTCGCCGACGTGGACGCGATGACGCTCTCGCTGAGCAAACTCGCCGCGGAAGGACAGGTCTCCCCGACCGTCGCCACGACCGGGATCGTCATCGCGGCGTCGGCGAACACGCTCGTCAAGGCCGGCCTGGCGTGGCTGATCGGCACGCGTGAACTCGGGAAACTCGTCACCGCCGTCCTCGGCGTCGTCGCCGCCGTCGGCCTCGGTATCGCCGTCGTTCTCTAGAGCGGGACGGCTGTCCGCCTCACCCGCTCGTGTCCGGCACTTCGCGTCGAGACGCCCTTTCTCGCTAGCGGTCAGTCGCCCTTCTCTGCGAGAAGGGAACTACGGCTCGAAGACGCTCCGCGCGTCTCGCCGGTCAGTTACCCCGCTCCGATTCGCGGTCTCCTTCACTCCGTTCAGTCGCCCGCGCCTTTCTCGATCGGCGCGCCGACCAGATTGCCCCACTCGGTCCAGGACCCGTCGTAGTTGATGGTGTCCTCGTAGCCCAGCAGTTCGTGGAGCGCGAACCAGGCGACCGAGGAGCGCTCGCCGATGCGGCAGTAGGCGACCGTGGTCCCCTCGCCGTCGATGCCCTCCTCGGCGTAGAGTTCCTCGATCTCCTCGGGCTCTTTGAACGTGCCGTCGTCGTCGGTGACGGCCGCCCACGAGATGTTCTGCGCGCCGGGGATGTGGCCGCCGCGCTGGGCGGTCTCCTGCAGACCCGGGGGCGCGAGGATCTCACCCGAGAACTCCTCGGGCGAGCGCACGTCCACGAGCGGGAGGCCGCGCTCGATGGCGTTCTCGACGTCCTCGCGGTAGGCCCGGATGCTCTCGCGCGGGCCGGACGCCTCGTAGTCGACGGCGGAGAACTCCGGCACCTCGTCGGTGAGCGGATAGTCGTTCTCGACCCAGTAGTCGCGGCCGCCGTCCATCAGGCGCACGTCGTCGTGCCCGTAATACTTGAACTGCCAGTAGGTGTAGGCCGCGAACCAGTTGGAGTTGTCGCCGTACAGGACGACCGTCGAGTCCTCGCTGATGCCGTGGGAACCGAGGAGATCCTCGAAGTCCTCCTTCTGGAGGATGTCACGCTGGGTCTGGTCCTGCAGCTGGGTCTCCCAGTTGAAGCCGATGGCACCCGGCGCGTGGCCCTCGTCGTCGTACAGTTCGGTGTCGACGTCGACCTCGACCAGTCGGTGGCCGGAGTCGTCGCTCTGGAACTCGTCGAGGTGCTCTTCCACCCAGTCGGCGGAGACGAGCACGTCTTTGGCGTAATCAGTCATAATGCGTCCGAACCGTAATCACACCAGCCATATAGCCCTATACCTCCCGGCACGTTCGGCCCCTCCTCCCCTCTACCGGCATCAATTGCCGACTCGTGTCCGCGGTCGTCCGCTGGCGCGGGGCGCGAGCAGCGACACACCGCCGGCCGACCGCTGTCGGGTCGGCCGTCGAGAGCGGGTGGCGAGCGCCGGCGAGAAAAGCGGCAATCCTGTCCGGTACCTCCGACCGGCGCGTTCTGAAAGCTTGAAACGGCGGCTCCGGGTAGTATGGGTATGAGCGAGGTACTCGTGTCGGCGGCGTGGGTGGCGGAACGGCGTGACGACATCGCGCTCGTGGACGTGCGGGACGCCTGGGAGTTCGACGGCATCGGGCACGTCCCCGGCGCCGTGAACATCCCCTTCGACTCGTTCCGGGCCGGCGAGCACGCGGCCGAAGACGCCGGTGACGGGACCGAGACGGCCGGGGACGCATCGGCCGACGGCGACCGCGGCGAGACGGGGATGCTCCCCGGCCGCGAGCGGTTCGCCCGCATCATGAGCGAGGCCGGCATCGGGCGCGACGACCACATCGTCGCTTACGACGACACCCACGGCGTCTTCGCCGCGCGACTGCTCGTCACCGCCGAACTCTACGGCCACGACCCCGCCAAACTCCACCTGCTCGACGGCGACTTCTCCGCCTGGCAGCTCGAACGCGAGACCACGAGCGACGCGACCGAGGTCGAACCCACCACCTACGAGGTCGACGACCCGGCGACCGTCGGCGGGCCGCTCGTCGACCAGGAAGCCGTCGCGGCCGCCGTCGACGGCGACGCAGTACTCGTCGACACCCGCGAGGACTGGGAGTTCGAGGAGGGCCACATCCCCGGCGCCGTCCGCCTCGACTGGCAGGAACTCGTCGACGAGGAGACCCGCGGGCTGAAGCCCCGCGAGGACGTCGAGGCCATCCTCGACGACCGGGGGATCACCCGCGACCGCCGGATCGTCCTCTACTGCAACACCGCCCGCCGGATCAGCCACACCTACACCGTCCTCCGCCACCTCGGTTTCGCGGACGTGGCCTTCTACGAGGGGAGCCTCACCGAGTGGGAGGCGGACGGTCGGCCGCTGGAAACCGGGTCTTGAACGGGAGCGGCGGTCAGTCGTCGGTCACTGGCTTGGTGTCGACTTCCTCGGTCAGTTGCTGTGCAGCCTCGACGAAGAGGGCGACGACCAGCGGGCCCGCGATGAACCCGACGACGCCCACGGTGAGGACGCCGCCGATGAACCCGATAAAGTAGAGGCTGACGGGCATGTCCGCGGTCATCGAGGCCAGTCGCGGCCGGACGATAGCGTCCGGCAGGAACCCGATCAGCACCAGTCCGAGCGCAGTCACGATGATCGCGGCGCCCGTGTCCCCGAGCACGAGGTGGTAGGCGGCGAGTCCGAGGACGACGACACTCGGCCCGATGACCGGAACGAACTGCAGGACGCCGGCCAGCACCGCGAGCACCAGCGCCGAATCGTATCCGAGGGCGGCGAAGACGACGTACGCGATGAGGAAGGTCGCGAACGCCGTCGCCGCCTGCAGGACGTAGATCGCGTTTAGCGTCGACCGCACCCGCTCGTGGAAGTCGAGAGTCACGTCGCGATACGTCACGGGCACCAACTCCAGCACCGCCACCCGGATGTCGTGTGGCCGCAGGAGCAGTCCGTAGACCAGGAAGACGAACAGCGTCGCCTTCAGCGCGAGGACCGGGGCCGCCGCCGCAGTGTCGACCGCCAGCGACGTCATCACGGACTGGACCTGTGCGACGTTCTCGGTGACGGAGACGACGTACTCGAACCCGAACACCGACACCGTGAGTTCCGGGGGCAGGTCCCGGACGAACGAGAGAAACTCCCGCCGCCTGACGTACAGCGCAGCGCCGATAGGGACCACCGCCGCCAACCCCGCGAGAAACGCGGCCAGCGTCGCCACCGCCGCCGCGACCCGTCGGCCCCGCCCGTGGTCGACGAGCCACTGCCTGACCGGATAGATCACATACGCGACCGTAATCGCGAAAAAGACCGTCCCAATCACCTCGGCCAGCACCACCGTCGTGGCGACTGCCGTCACCGCGAACAGGCCCAGCAACACGCGACGGCGACGACGAGCGGATGGCACGCTCCTCTTTGTTCGTCGAACGGCAAAACTGTTGATGCGACGCCGGCGTCGGCCCCGCCGTCAGGAACGCGAGTCGACAGGTCGGGACTTGCAGACGAAACGGTGGGGTCGGTGAGGCCTCAGGGGACGACCCCGACGGTCACCAGCGTCCCGTACACACGGTATCGCTCCACCATGGCATCGCGTGTCTCCCAGTCTTCGGTTGGAAATTCCTCCGCCGGCGGGATCGCCGTTTCCCGGTCCGGGACGTTGTCCTGGACTGCGACGTGAAAGCCCGCCTCCCGGAACGCCGTCCGGTACTGCTCGCGGTCCCAGCGAGTCATCTCGACGCCCACCTTCTCCGGCCAGTGGTGGGAGTGCACGTTCTCCTCGTAGAAGTTCACCGCACAGGAGAACGTCCCGCCGGGCCGGAGCACGCGGTTGAGGTCCGACAGGACGCGGTGTGGGTCCTCGGCGTAGTAGAACGCCTCCATCGAGAAAGCGGTGGGAAAGAGCATTTATTCTTATAGCATAGATGTGGGTATATGGCCGATAGTAAACGCGAACGATTCAGGAGCGAAAAGGCGCGGATTGATCCACAACTGGCAACGCAGTTTGAACAACAACATGAGAACGATGATTACGAAGTGAACCTGCGGGAGCTTACAGACGCCGAACGGGACGCGATACTTGAGTTTGTGAACGCGAAAGACCCACAGACTTCCCGCGTGACCGACCCGAACGGCAGTACCAAATCAGACAGCACGCTTGCCCGCTATGCGAATCTGTTGGGGCGGCTTGGTGAAATGACCGACTTTGACCTCACGGACACCTCTGCCGACGAGATAAACCGCTTCATGGACACGCTACGGAATGGCAACGTGGCCGATGTGAAGGACGAAGGCTTGTCGGCAGGCTCAGTGAAGAATTTTCAGTCGACGTTACGGAAATTCTACGAGTATCACGACGAGTTCGGGATTGAGAAAGGTGAAATCGCGCTCGCCAACCCCGACAACAACACCGTCGATGAACGCGACATTTTCGAGAAAGACGAGATACAGGCCATTCGCAACGCGGCCAACCACCCACGGGACAAGGCGCTAGTTGATCTACTCCTATACACCGGCCAGCGGCTTAGTGCGGTGTTGAACCTGCGGTTGAAGGATATAGACATTGACAACGGCACGTTCTATCTGAATGAAGAACGCGGCGATTTGAAGGGTGCCACAGGAAAGCGGCCACTCCTATATGCAGAGAAGGCCGTCCGAACGTGGTACAACGAACATCCGTGTGACGACTCAGAAGCGTTCTTTATCACCCACAAGTACGACTGGGAGAACAAGTCATACGAACCGGGCCAGCGGCTTGACAACAGCACTATCTACCGCCAGCTACGACGCATTGGCGAACGTGCGGGAGTCGAGAAGCCGATGAACGCTCACAACTTCCGGCATACGTTCGTGACTGTCTGTAAGCGAAACTACGGAATGGACAACGACACGATAAAGCGGCTCATCGGCCACAGACCGGATTCTAACATCATGGAGTCTACGTATGCCCATCTAACCGATGACGACGTGATAGCGGCCGCAGAACGCGCCACAGGCAAACGTGACGATGAACCAGAGTCACCATTGACGCCCGACGTGTGCGACGTGTGCGGGGAAGTGGTTGAGCACGACAACGCGAAAGCCTGCCCCGCCTGTGGTGTTGCCTTCACACCGGACGCGCAACAGGCGAAAGACAAAATGCAGGATCAAGCCGAGGACAAAGCGATTGAAGTGGACAACGAACAAGAAGCGGAAATTGTGAAGGCTGTCTTGAAGGACATACGCGAAAATCCGGGCGAGTTTCTGGATAAGTAACCGCAAAACGTGTCCCGTTTTTAGTGCGCTTTTGCCGTATCTGTAGATATGACTAGATTCGCAGGTGATTCGCATGGCTGACGACACCTACGGCGACCCGGACGCAACGCTTTCGGACCCATACATCCCCGAACCGGACGATTCAGGTGGCGGTGGTGGCGGTGGCGGGAGCGACGACGATGATGATGTGAGTGTTGAACGCCGGAGAGAGAACTACGCGGCCGCGACGGGACAGCTAGACGAGTTGGCGAAAGAACGCGCCGGCCAAGGTGGGGCCGATACGGACCTCTCCGAAATTGACGAACAGGACCAGGAACAGGCCCGACAACGACAGATAGCACAAGAGATAGAAAACCAGCAGTCGCCCGATGGGCCGTCTGTTGGCGAAGTTGCTGAGAACGTCGGACGAACCATCGGGCAGGCGGGCGACGTGGCGGGAGACGCCGCCGATCTCGCAACCAGTGGCCCGCTCGACGTGCCGAGTGGGGACAGTAGCAACCAGGCCCAACAGGACCAGTCCGAACCCACACAGGATACGTCGCAACTGGCGGGGCCATTCCAGGGTGAGAACCTGAGTCCACCCGAACAGGCCGCCAACCGAATCACCCGAACCGCGAAACGAGCCGCGCGGAACCCACGGGCGACGGCGGCCGTGGTTGGTGCAACGACTGGTGCGCCACTGGCGAGGCGTGAGACGAGTGGGACCGATACCGTGAGCCGGGCCGAAGCGCGGGCAGCGGCCGGACTCTCGCCACAGGACCCGACGCGACGGACACAGGCCACTCTCCCAGGTGAAAACGTCCCGACGCTTGAACAGGCCGACCAAGACCGACAACGCCGTATTAGCCAGCAGGCGATTCAGACAACACAAGCACCGGCCACCACTAGAGATAGACTCCAAACTGACGAGTCCATTACCCGAGATATTACGACCGGCGGTGTTCTGGCCGACCAGGGCCGAGGGTTCGCACCCCTGAAGGGTGAGTTCGTCCCCAACCAGCAGGAAGTTAGCGCCGCCGCAGAGGGTGTTGATTTCTTTGTCGACACTGCCGCAGAACAGGCCGGTCGCATTACCGACGTAGCGACGACTGGCCGCGCCAGTGAGGACACGACGGCCGGTGCCGCGATTGAAGGCGGGTTCCGTGGTGTTGGAGGGGTCGCAAATGCCCCGGCGCTTGTGCTTAGTGGGGAAACGGCTGCTGAAGCTGGACAAGGCGTTGTCGCCAACGCACCGGATCAACCACTTCAGACAGCAGGCACGGCAGGCGGCCTTGGGTTACTGTTTGCCAGCAAAGCCGCCGGCCGTGGTGTGCAACGATTTCAGGAAGCTCCCGTTGAAACGGCCGTGTTCGGTGTCTCTTCGCTCACTGCTGAAAGTGCCGTGGCCGGTGGTGTCTCGCCAGTTCGATTTACCCGGACGGACATACCACTCAGTCAGACACGGCAGGTTGATCTTGATGTGAGCACGCAACGAGCGGCCGAGGGTGTTGCCGACGATACGCCGAACGTGAACGTTGAAATCACCGAGAGTGCCGGTGAAACCACAGTCCGAGGGGCGCGGGTGGAGACACCGCCTGTTGCGGAAGCCTTCGGTATCCGGTCGCGTGGGCGAACGCTATTCGGCACCCGCGACGGACGGCCAACAATCGGTGCCCCATCAGTTGCGTCCGAGGCTGGAAATCTCGACCTCGCCCGGATGGGTGCGACCGCCACGGCAACCGCAGAGCCACGTAGTGCGTTTGAAGCGGATGTGTTCCGAGAAACGGCCACGGACCTTGATCCTGCGGCCGGCGAGCGTGTGCGGGCGTCTGAGTCCATCCAGCGCCAAGCACAGGTGACGGAACGGCCAGGCTTTGCAGTCGAGTCCGCAGAGGAGGCTATCGGACAGGCGCGAGCGGTTCCAGAAGGTGCGGTTGACGACGTGACCCAAGCCCTCCGTGACACGGACGCAACGGTATTCGGAAGTGCCGCCGCCCGTGCTCAAACCGAGAACTTCCGCCAGCCGCGTGACGTTGACGTTGTGGTGCCGGATGAGCAACAGGCACAATCACGGTTCGCAGAGGCGCTTGAAGGCGAGAACGCCGATGTGGGCGACGTGTTCGACATTAAGGAGGAAAGCGAGGTTCCGGGCCGTGCCGCAGGTGGTGAACCCATCAAATTCGGCCGCACAAGTCAAGCGCCGCGTGAACTAGATGGTGTGCCGTTCAACCCTGTCAATGAAGAGTTAGTGCGAAAGGCCGGTGCGTCTGCGTTCCTCCGCTCTACGGAAGCCACGAATACACCGAATCGTGTTGATGTTGGCCCGGAACCACGGAGTGCTGAACCCGACAGTGGCGTCCGTGAAAAGGACGTGCTCGACACGCAGCAGTTGGCGCAGGAGCTTGAACTAACCGGACAGGCCCGCCGCCGGTTTGAACGAGCGTTTGATCTTGAAGAGACGACGGACACCCGGAGTCTCGACCTCGGGCCAGTGAGTATCCAGAACCGCCGGCTTCTCGACCCGACTGATACGAACGTGCAGCGGAACGCGCTTGAGTTTGGCACTGTTCGCCGGACGGACGCAGATACCAGAGTCCGTGACGGGGATACAGACACCCGAACCGACGTTGACAGCCCCACGACACGCCGGACTGACAGTGACACCAATACCAGAGTGGGTGACGTAGATAGCCCATCGGCACGCCGGGCAGACGCAGATTCACCGCTTGTGTCGCCAACCACGGATTCACCCACGACCGGATTCGGAGCTGGTGGCAGTCCGTTCGGTGGCTCGCCGGGTGATGATAGCCCCGCACAGTCGCCAACCGGCGATAGCCCGACTGGTGGCTCTCCGCCTGGTGGTAGCCCGCCAACGAGTAGCCCGCCCGGCCTGCCGTCGCCAACGATCCCCGGCCTCAGTCCGCCCGGTCTTGGCAGTCCGCCCGGTCTTGGCAGTCCGCCGGGCTTCGGCAGTCCGCCTGGTGACAGTCCGCCTGGTGACAGTCCGCCGGGTACGTCGAGTCCGCCTGCCGACACGCCGCCCGACACGCCGACACAGACTCCCAACCGGCAAGACCTTGACTTTGAGATTGACCAGGACGAGAAAAACGAAGAGTTCGGCCTGTTGGGAGCGAAGAGTCCGACGCTCTTCGACTTCGGCAACCCGCTCACTGGCGAACGCCTGGAAACGACGCCTGGCGTTCCGCAGTCTGTGTTTGACGAAAGCCCGAGGTTCGAGGAGCTATGACCGACAAGCAGGCACTACAGATTGACGGGACGGTTGACGAGATACGGCGACTACAGCGAGAGCCACCGTCACAGTACGACAAAACCGCTTGGGCGATTGACGACGTAGATGGGGTGACGCTGCTTATCGAGTGTGCTGTAATCCCGTGCCCTTCGTGTGGTGAAGCGGCCTTCTGGAACGGTGGCTACGTCGCCTGTGCGGATTGTAGAACCCGGCAGAGGTTGGTAGGCTAAACCCATGGCTCACATTCATCAAACAGTCAGAACATACATCCGACAATAATCTCAAACCACAATCATGACACAGTGCCCCGAATGTGGCGACGACACAAGCCTCTACGAGTGTGGTGAGTGTGGTGTCGATCATTGTGTTGACTGTCGCCTGCCCGATGAACACACCTGCGAGCCGCCAGAAACAACGACTGAGGCAGACGGCCGGACGGCGATTCTAGGACTCTCTGGTAAACAGTGGGGTGCCGTAGTCGTTCTATGGTTTGCTACGGTCGGGAGTAACCCTGATATTACGACCGCAGCAGGAATGGTCGTGCCTTTGTCGGTTCTCTGGCCGTTGTGATTGCAGTTACCGGACTGTGGGTGAAAGTCCGACCGAACAGTGGCGATGAACAGACCGCAGACGACACGACCGCAACGAAAGCGAGTGAGTAATAATGAGCAACGAAAACAAAATCCCGACGTTGATGGTTTGTACGCCTGGAATCACGGCGAAACGGTTTACGCGCGATCCAATCGGCACCGAAGGTGAGTTTTCGCCCGGTGACGACCGAGTGAACCCATACCGTTCGGTTGATGAACGCGAAGAGGTTGAACGGGTGAAAGCCAAGCGCGACCGTCAAGAGAAGCGTGGCCCGCAACGAGACGACGTAATCAGCACACCGTTCGCAGAGAACAGCGGCAACGATCTCGTGAAAGTCCCCATCGAGGACCCAACAGCAGACCCGGACCCATTCGCGTTTGACGACGTGAGCTTTGGCAATATGCAACTGCCGGGCCTTGGCGACGGGCCACGCTTCTGAATCCTATTCTACGGCGGATTGTATCGACAAAACCCCTACCCCTGACGTAGACAATTCGGCACGAACGGCATTGTGTCTGTGCGATATTCGGCAGAAACGGTCTGCTGGATATAGGTACGTGCATGGTACGATAGCACACCATACCCGTGTGTCCCCTCCCCCCTATCACGCATTGTACGATAGACCAGTAGGGGCGTGTGTGTTGTGTGTGTGAACAGCGACACTCTACAGCTATGTTGCCTGTCGACAGAAAGCGTGTGACGGCGAAGAGGACACCGTATGGCTGACGAAGGTTGTGGGGCGGTGCCCATCTATCTATACTGTCTGGCAATCCTAGAGTCTTTGGTGAGTCCGAGGGCAGTGAGTCGATACTGTTAGTCTCTATTCAGTCAGACTCTCCTGCGTGACTATCTTGTTTACCTCTCTGCCTTTGCTAACTAACGTCGGTGCGAACCTGTCACGTCGTGCGGTTCACACAGACAGCACGTTAGCCACGACTCTCCTGCTGGAAAGAGAGGACCGCTGTAAACCTCGCGTGTATATATTATATGCCGTAG
This sequence comes from Halorientalis marina, assembly GCF_023028345.1. Lineage (GTDB taxonomy): Archaea > Halobacteriota > Halobacteria > Halobacteriales > Haloarculaceae > Halorientalis > Halorientalis marina. Next base: position 3,473,355 of record NZ_CP095487.1, read on the forward strand.
CCGTTTACAGCGACAGCAGTAACCACAGACGCCGTGAGTCTATGGGCGTATTGAGATATGGATAGGGACGCTACTACTTACTAAGGCCGTTGCGCGTTAGTACGTAGGTACACTGTTGCCCTGAATGAATGAACCCTCAGTTCCTACCGCGCGTTAGTACGAATGTGTAGGTTGCTTCTTTCACCGTCCATCCTTGGTGCCGTCATGCGATTGTAGCCACAACGATGAAAGCCACTCAACAACGATCCTCGACGACAGTACGCGCGTTAGTACGAACGTATATCGCTGGTTGTTGTTGGCTTTCGTCCCTATGCAGTCATGCGATTAGTCCAAAGCCATAGCAACGAGGGACAGCTGACGATCTACAGCGAAGAGAAACAGGAACCATTCGCCGTTGCACCCCCTCTACCACAATTAGAATCGGATTTGGCTCTTCGCGCGATAACGGGCGTATGTACGCCCCTGCCGGTAGTTGTTTGTGGTTATTTTCGATTTTCCCCATGCGCGTTGGGTACAGTACCGTACATGGTTCTCTCTGTCTTTTTTCTTGATTATGTTATGATGTAGTGTCTTAGGCGTTCTCTGTGTCCTTTAGCATAGTTGCCTGTGCTATCCTTTAGTAGGGTGTCTGTCGTGGTGATTCAGTGGCTGTTATGCCTCTGGCCCGTCGTTCGTGCGTTGTATCGGGTGTAGAACAGTCGCCTAAGCGTCTATCTTGTCAATTCATACCCGCTTTCGGTGGTCAAAAGGTGCCATCCTGCCAATAGTCGTCGGTATCTGTGGTGTGTGACTGCCGTGAGTGTGTGTCTTGGCTACTCTCCCCTGAAATCATACCCGAATCGTCATGCTCATGGTCACACTCAAAACGAAGTTGCACACCGCTCGGGAGTGATGGGATTGAGGCACTGTCCCTGTTATCCACGTCGAGATAGTCCCACACGTCAAGCACAGTATCACAGTCCGGGCAGTACCATTTGCCTTCGGGTAGTTCAAACCAGTGACCTTTGCTATCTTCGGCTTCGTCGTGTAGTTCTCCCCCACAGTCCGGGCAGTCGGTGACGTTCTGTTGTAGCACATCCAGGTAGGCGGCGACAACCTCGACTGCCCGATGAAAGCCCCGTGGCTCTTTGCCATTCAATTCAGTTGCTATGTCCATCAAACGATTCTTGTTTTCGTAGGTGGTTCGCGCCCTGAAGTTACGGTTTCGGGTCATTGGCTTAGAAGAATTGCGGCGATTGCCAGCAGTACGATCACTCCGGCGACAGCAGCGGCGACGAATCCACCACTGAAAGACGACGACAACCCGTTACTGGCGGTACTGTTGGTTATCGAGGGTGCCGATTCGATAGGTGGGTCAACGAGCACGTATCCGATAGCGCCGGCTACAACAGTCACACCACCACCGAACAGGATTCTTGCCCCGAGTGAGTCCCCACGTCCGCTCATGTTTTCTTCTCTCTCGCTCTGCCGCTTCCGTCACGCTTCATATCAGGGCATGACGGACACGCTTTGGGACGGTCGACACCGGACGGCACGAACACCCGCACGTAGTTCTCAGTGACGTGCGACCCACAGTTATCACACTCAGGCATCCCTATCACCGTATGGGTTCCCGCCGTTCATCTTTGCACAACTCCCACAGAAACTTGTGTTTCTCCGCCTGTTGAATTTCTCTAGCGACGTGGCCCGCAGAATCCGGGCGTTGATTGCGCAGAGAGTGGTGAAATCACCGTTTTCGGTTTCTTTTGGGATATGCCAGATGTTGTTGCCGGCAGTGGCAAACAGCACTGTCTTCTCGCTGTTTTCGACCTTCTCGGCAGGAACGGTATTGTGCTGTTGGTGGCTCATTGTTTCTCACCGTTCAAATCCCAGTCATCGGTCATCTGAAACCCGTTGTACGCGCCGCAGGCCGTTTTCAGGACACATTCAAGAGTTACGTCCTTTGGCGAAACGTCATGATCTCGTGCGATAGCTTCCCGTGTCTGTCGGATTCTCTTATCTTCGTCAAACGACAGTAGCCCGTTGTTGAAGGCTTCGAGGGCTGCACCGACAACATCCGGCCGAGAGAGTTCATCCGGTGCAACGTCACGGTCCTGTGCGACTTTCTCCCGCGCCTGCTCGAATTGTTCAATGTGCTCTTCGCGTTTGAGGGTAAGATACACACCTTCTGTTTCGCTCATGCGGTTTCACCTCCGAAGAACCACGACAGAAGCCGTGCCGGGGCACCGATGGCACCGCCCGCGTGGGCCAGTGTTGCGACGAGTCCAGCAATCCCAGTCGCGTAGGACAATGCTAGCAGAGCGTTACCAGCAGTAGCGGACGTGTAGAGGCTGAGTGCTAGCCACGTTCCGAACGTGACTATGACGACAATTCCACTACCAAGAACGCCCATGTAGATAGCACCTGGAATACTGACGGTCATTTCGGAGGTGTCAATAACCGGCCGCCCGCCAGTGACCCGATTACGGGCACTTTTGTACGTTTTCCAGCCGATGAAAGCCAGTAGAATAACCAGCATAGCAGCGGGTATGCTCATATTGCCACGATCCCCGGACAGTCGAGATAGTAGCCCGGCAGTGTTGTTCGTGGGTTCAGGCTCTTCGGGTCCATCATAGTCCGCTGGCGCGTCACGTGGTTGTGTTTGCATACCGCCTGAAGCGGGTGCTCCCGTGTCGGCAGGCTCCGCAGGACCAACGTACCACCCGACACTTTTCCCACGGCCACGCCCGACTTCGAACTTATTGATCTTCCCTTCGCTCTCCAAGCTGTCTAACCGCCGGTAGACAGTTTTTCGGTCATACTCGACTTCGTGCGCTTCCTCGATCTCGTCTTTAATCGTGGATGTTGACGGGTACACGTCCCCCTGCGGCCACTCCTCCACCGCGGCAACGAAATCATCATCATCCACATCCGCATTACGCCCACGTGCCATATGTCCCACTTGGATAGCCGCAAACTTAGTCTTTACCCACGTGGTGCATATCATCTATTATAACCTTGAATAATGTCCCAAGTGACGGTATATGTTTATGTCCCACTTGGTCTTATATAGGGGTAAGAACGCTGCCGTGGCTACGCGAGATTGAGTCGGTCGGGGGAGAAAAGCCCCAACCAGTGTGTTGGTACACTCTGGTTTTGGCGGGGCAGTAGTATAAAACCGCGCACGTTTCGACGTGTGCGGGGCGTTACGGCGCGTTCGATAACTAGCCACCCTTTCCACAAATGGCGACGAACGACCGCAACGCCCCTGCAAAAGAGGGGCGCACGAAGCGAGGTAAAGATACCGAACCAAACCGCGATAGCTTGGCGTTTTACGCCGAGAAAGCGCCCGAAGGCACGTCTACTACGGCGATCATTGGCGCGTACCATAGCGACAAACGCGCCAGTGAAATTGAGGACTGGGGGGAGTACGATGCTTGAGGTTGAAAAGCTGGCTCAGGACGATCCCGAAGCCGTCCGAGAGTTCGCCCACGGCTGTCCGAATCCGCTCAAGAGTCACCTGCTGGCGATTGTTGACGATGTGGAGGGTTCGTAATGCTCGGGAAACGAGCGAACTACAAGTGCCCTTCCTGTGGCAGTTTGTCAATTTTCCGGGAAGTGGGGCGGCTGTTCATCTGTTTGGACTGCCGAACACCGACGTTGGAACGGCCCGGCCGTCCCCGTGATAGGTGGTGGTCAGGATGAATTGGTGCTGGCCCGAGAGTTCGCCGTCGACCGGCTGGCGCGACGTGGCGCGGATCATGGCCGCGACCCAGGGGGTGAGCCACCGATGAACCAGTTAACATTAGCGGATATTAACGCTAGTTCACTATCGAACTACGTTACCTGGGTCTACAACGATAACGCCGGTCACGGTGAGATACAGCCATACGCACACTCAAACGAGGACTGGATAGCTACCTGTTCGGACTGTGGCACGCGGGTTGATTCAGTCATTGACACACGTTCTGACTGGGATGGTGGCATTGTGAGTGGTGTCGAGAGCGAGATAGACGATGGTGTTTATCGCTACGAACACGCCGACACTCCCATCTGCCGTGATTGTGTCGAGCGGACCACCAGCAGTTGGGGCGGATGGGAAACTCACGAAGCGGACCACGAAACGGTGGTTAGCAAGTACGGTAAGAATCCGTCCGAAACAGTCCTTGAGCTAGGGAAGATGCAACGGGCGGTGTTGCTGGCAATGCTGGATCATTGGGACGGGTCGCACCCTAGCGAATTTGAAGGATGGGTGAAACGAGTTGATGTAACCCGACAAATCGCTAGTGCGGACTACCATTCAGCAACGTCGACCAATTCGTTGTATGCCAGTGTGTCCCGCGCGGTTCACTCTCTGATTGACCGTGGGCTGCTGACAGGCGCTTATCGGGCGTGGCACACCTATCATGGCGACAGTCCACCGATGAACGCCCACGAGGATCAACCTTGGTCGGGCGACCAGGGCGACAGTCCATTTGACGGCAACCAGAACGATAACCCGACTATCGAGAAGGTCCGGCTACGGATGGATGGGCTACGCGCTGGTGCGTTAATATCAGAGTATCTTAACGGAGGTGCTACGCCGCGATGAACCAGTTGCCCCCAAAAGACGCCTATCCAGAGTGGGCGAAAGCATACGATAATTGGGCGTTGTGGTCCCGCGAATCCGAAAACGCCGGGAAGCCACTTAAGAAGAATCAATACGGTGCCAGTTGGTCTGACCCGGACTGTGGGTACTCATTTGAGGACGCCTATGAAGCCGCCCAGTCTGACGACTACTTTGATGGCATTGGGTTGGTAGTCCCCGACGACGCCGTAATATACGGGATAGACCTTGATGGGTGCCTTCGAGAGCCGAACGCACCAAAACCGAAAGACTGGGTGCCGAAGCTCGATCTGTTTGTTGACGACGCCTATATTGAGTATTCTAAGTCCGGTACTGGCCTACATATCTTTGCGAAAGGCAACGTGCCGGAGTGGTGGACTAACAGCCACTTTAGCAACGATGAACACGAAGGCGTTGAAGCCTATGATAACAAGTTCTTCATTTTTACTGGCGACAGGCTCCCTATCTCGGCAGATACGCCCGAGGAGGTTGATCCGCGACCGTGGCTCATGAAAGCCTACAAAGGGGTTCGTGGCCGTCTCCCGACGCTTGGAACGCCCGATGCTGATAGTGACGATTACGACGGTTCACATGAGCTGTCCAAGGCAGATATTGAAAACGCATTGGACAGTCTCAATCCCGATATGGGACACTCTGAATGGGTCCGAATGGCATTTGCCGTGTACGACTGGGATGATGGAAACACCGGGAGGAGTGTCTTTGAGAGTTGGTCACGACAAGGTAGTAAGTTCGACTCTGCCGCCGAGAGCACGATTGAATGGGTCTGGTCAAACGCCGATGATGGGGACTCAAACAACAATACGTCCCTTGGATCGTTGATCTACGAAGCTAAGCAAAATGGCTGGTCGTACCCAACAACGGACGGCGGTACTACCACACAACAGCAGAGTTCGGACAGGCCAGCAGGCAACACCGATTCGGACGAATCCGATGATGGGGACGGATGGGATTATGTCCGGGGTCAGTACCAGGCCGCGTCAACAAAAGAGAGTCCCGTCGAGAAGAACGACGCCCGGTTTGAAGCCGCCGAACAGTTGTTAGACGAGTTCCGTTTCGCCAACCGGGAGGACGATGATGTGCTGTTCGTGTACGACGAAAGTAGTGGTATCTACGAGGAGAATGGTGAAAGCGTCATTCGCCAACGGGCGCGGAAAGGGCTACAGGGTGCCTTTGCCCGTCAAGAGGTTGGGGAACTGGCCGAACACATCCGCGCGGCACGGACGTATGCTATCGAAGAGTTTGGTGGCCCTGAGTGGCATATCGCTCTTGACAATGGGGTGCTACGGATTGACCGGGGCGGGAACGCCGATCTACTCAACCATGACCCCGAATACCTGTTCATCAATCAGGCCGGGACACGGTACGACCCCGACGCCGACTGTCCCCGCTGGAAGCGATACCTGAAAGAGACAGTCAAATCCGACACGCACCGGATGAAACTACAGGAATACGCCGGCTACTGCCTCATGCACTGGGGGATGCCCGAACACAAGGCGTTGTTCCTGGTTGGCCCGCAGGCGTCCGGTAAGTCGACGTTCGCAGATACAATCCGCGCCCTGTTGGGTGGAGCGGACAACGTGGCGAGCATGGCCCCGCAACAGATGACCAGCCGTTTCGGGACTGCCGAACTGTTCAGTGCATGGGCCAACATTCGCAACGACATTCCGCCAAAAACGATTGAAGAAACTGGCACGTTCAAGGAGATTACAGCGGGCGATCCCATCAAAGCCGAACGAAAGGGTAAGCCACTGTTCCACTTCCGACCCACGGCAAAGCACATATTCAGTGCTAACCAGCTGCCCGACGCCGAGGACGATGATGGGGCGTTCTACCGCCGTGTGTTGCTCGTGCCATTCCCAACGACCATTCCCCGCGAGCAACGGAATAAGTCGCTAGACGACAAGCTCCGCGACGAGTTGCCCGGTATCCTGAATTGGGCGCTTGATGGACTGTCCCGGCTTCTACAGCAGGACGGTTTCACGGGCGATCTCTCCGTGCATGAGACGGCAGAGACGTGGGATAAGTGGGGCAACACCGTTGATAGATTCGCCAAAGTATGCCTGGAAACGTCGGGTAGTGGAACACCGAAGCCGAAGAAAGAGGTGTACGCTATGTACCAACGGTTCTGCGATGACGAGAACTTCCCGGCGGACACACAACGCAAGATGACGCGCCGGCTGAAAACGGAGCATGGGATACAAGACGGGCACGCGACGGTTGACGGTCGACAACAGCGGTGCTTCCTCAATGTCGAATATACGTCCCGTGCCGAACAGTACCAGGAGTCCGACGACGATGATGTGAATGGGTCGGGCCTTGGCGACTACTCCTAACTAACGCCGTACCTGTTCTTTACGCTCTGCTTTGGAAAATTTTTGAGCGCGAAATTTTTCCACATCGTAGCATACCCACCGACAGCGGTAGGTATCATACTACAACCCGATTACTGCTCTTTACCGTGGTGAAAGTGTAATCTCTGCCTTCAGCCGCTAACAATACAATAAACGACCATATCACTAAACTGACTACACGACCCCCCCGAAATCTTTGCGGGAGTGCGTGTGCGCGTGTGCGCTCGCCCAAAGATTCGGCACCCATTGTGTAGTAAGCAAACTGATATACAACCGTCCGTTGCTAAGGGCGGTGAAAAAAGGACATAACACTTTCACTGAGGTTGTGAACTGCCGCCCACGTTCGCTATAGCGGTTATAGCCAACCGTGGTATTAACTACATGGGTCACAATGTGGCCCATATGAGTGAATGGACTCACTCAGACGGTTTGGACAGAGAAACCCGCCAGCGACGGGCAAAAAACGGGAAGTGCGTTATCTGTGGCGGCGACTACGATCACATTGAGCCAGTCAAGAGTACCGACACAGATAGCGACTGGCCGATGCTTGGACGTGCATTTGTGCATGGCGACACCGAGTGTATTGAGTGGCCGACTGGCGTGACGCAGGAGTACGACACAGTGAATGAGCGAATCATTCAGTGACCGCGTGACGACACTGGTTGAAGAGACGGCCTTGAGCGACCAACAGGCCCGTGTAGCTCTGTATCGGTATCAGGGCTACTCATGGACCGAGATAAGCGAAGAAATGGACATAGGCCGGGACACGGCACGGAACTACCACGACCGCGCCAAGGAGAAGTATGAACAGGCCAGTGCGACAGTCGAGAGGTTAGAAGAAATCGGGTTTGGTGCCGAGTGACGCGCGACTGATTTTCGTCGATACCTACCAGTTTGCGTATAGAAAGGGGTGTCTGAAAATCTATCAGGTATCTGGTAGTGGTTGCACCGTCCTTACGCCGTGTGGCGATTCGCATACCCACGGCATAGGGTTGGTTGTAAGAATGAATGGTGCATTATGCGGCTTTCATCGAGAAGGCGTGATCCACGCTGTCGGTCTCGAACGGGAGTCGCTCGAAGTCGCCCTGGAGGAAGCCAACGGCGCGGTCGTCGGTGTACGAGCGGGCGTTCCGGACCATCTCCGGCGAGGCGTCGACGCCGTAGGCGCGTCCCGCTCCCTTGATCTCGCGGAGGGCGCGGGCGGCGTACCCGCTCCCACAGCCCAGATCGAGCACCGTGTCGCCGGCCTCGACCGGCATCCGTTCGAGGACGTGTTTCGCGGTGTGCCAGTGGCGCTCCTCCATCCCCCTGTCGCGCCCCTCGCTGGCCCACCGGTCGAACTCCTCGCGAACGCTCATGGATGTGCCAGTCCCCGGCCCGACAAAACGGGTTCGGTCGCGGCCGCTCCGTGACCGCGCCAGCGGCACCGAGGCCGCTCCGGGACCGTTTTAGCCCTCGGGGGCGAGACCGTCGGCATGGTCGGGAAAAGCCGTCGGTTCGCGGTCGCCGACACGGCCCAGCAGATCGTCGGCGGGTTCCTGCTGGCCGGGCCGTTCGTCGTCACCGAGGAGGTCTGGGTGCTGGCCGCACGGATGACCGTCGGCCACCTCGCCGCCGTCGTCACCATCGTCTTCGCCATCGGCTACGGCGCCCTCTACAAGGCCGACGACGACCGCGACCCCGACAGCGAGCAGGAGGTCGCCGGTATCCCCCTCCGCTTTCTCTCGCTGATGTGCGTCGCCTTCGGCTCCGTCACCGTCCTCGCGCTCGCCTTCACCGCGCCCCGGACCTTCCTCGTCGAGGGCGAAATCCTCGCGGCTCCGACACCGACCCTCGTCGCGCTCACTACGGTCAAGGCCGTCGCCGTCGGCGCCATCTTCAGCGTCGTCGGCGCCGCGACGGCGGACTCCGTCTTCTAGGCCCCCACTTTTTACTGCGGGGGGCTTCCTCGGGCGCAGAGCGCCCTGTGGGAGCCCCCCGTCTGCTCACGGGCGCTTTGCGCCCGTTCGCATGGTATGCGGGACCTTCGGTCCCGCACTATTGCAAAAACTTGGGGAAAAACGACGGAACTCGCGCCACGGCGCGAGTTCCGTGATTCCCGTGAGTGACCACAGGGAGCGAACGGGATCGTACGGAAATCTTCGATTTCCGTGATGCCAAAAATCTCCGATTTTTGAGCAGCTCGGCAGAGCTTGCTCTGACGGTGACCGCGCTCACTTCGTTCGCGCGGATGCTTGATTCGCTCACGCTGACCGCCCAACGAAGACGGCCGCCCTGCCCTTCCCCGGGTCGTGCGGCCCGCGAGGCCGCGGGCACGCACTCCCGGCCGACCGCACCACCGGTGACTGCAGTGATTGGAGACGGTTGAACGGCAGCGAGGCCGCGTCGTAGCCGTGTCCGCGCGGATACCAGGGCTCGAACCCCCCGACCGAGACCCGCAACCTTAACGCCGTCGCCGGTGTTCTGTGGCGATATGGATTACCAGCTCGCTATCGAGAACACGCCGGACACCATCCCGGGGGGAACCGGGATTCTGCTTCTCCATCCGAGCACGGGCGAGACCGACCGCATCGACACCGACTTCCTCTCGACCGACACCGACCACATGCTCATCGTCTCGACCCGCACCACCGCCCGCGAGGTCGAGCAGAAACTGGAGTACTACGAGGTCGACGAGACCAAGGCCGTCATCCTCGACACCCTCTCCATCGAGCGGGGCTACACCCGCCGACAGAGCAAGAACGTCCGCTACGTCTCCTCGCCGGACGACCTGACGAGCATCGTCGACCACGTCGGCGAGTTCCTCGACGGCCACGACGGGAAGCTCCGCGTCACCGTCGACTCGCTCAACGAGATGGCCTACTACGCCGACGCGGACCGCACCCGCGACGCCGCCGAAGCCATCCTCGGCCTCCTCGACGACCACGATGCCGTCGGCCTCTTCCATCTCGACCGCGAGGTCCACGACGGCTCGACCGTCGAGGCCTACCGCGACCTGTTCGACGGCGTCATCGAACTCGACACCGACGGCACCGTCACCTCGACGTTCTAGTCCTCGAGGGCCGCGAACGTCTTGCGCGCCCACTCGACGGCGTAGGCCGGTCCGTTCCGGCTGTAGGCGCCGGTATCCAGCGCCGCGAAGGGCGCGGGCACCTCGATCCCGTGTTTGATAGCGCTACAGGCCAACTCCGCCGCCGCCGGGAACTCCGTCTCGCCGCGTGCCATCTCGCCGGCGAGTCCGTCGAGGCGGGGCGTCAGCCGCTCGCCGGCGTCGAGCCACGCCTCGAAGAGGGCCGGATGCGCCTCGTCCCAGTCCGCGAAGACCTCGCGGGTCCGCAGTCCCAGGTGGGCGGTGTACAGCGCGGCCGCGAGCTGGTAGTCGCCGGCCGGCGAGAGCGGCGTCGCGGCCACGAGGTCGGGGTACCGCTCCTCGAAAAAGCCAAGGAAGTGCTCGGGCGCGTCGAGGCCCACCTCGACGAGCGCCTCGGCGAGCAGGAAGGAAACGAAGTCCTCGGGTGACCCCTGGAGCCGCGGCTTGACGAACACGGCCGGCGGGTCGGTCTGACGGGTCCAGGCGACGCCGCCGTCACCGGGCATCCCGACCGTGAACTCGCCGCCGGCGTAGCGGCGAAGTTCGTCGGGTGCGTCGGCCGGCACCCACTCGTCGGGGTAGCTATGGGGGTCGAGCCCGTCGACGACCAGCGCGAGGTCCTCCGCGACGGCCGGGTCGAGCGTCTCGAAGTCCCGCTGGCAGTCGAAAACGAGGGCGTCGGGCGCGTGTGTCTCTCGGACGGCCGCGAGCGCGCCCGAGAGGGGGCGCTCGTCGAACATCAGACCGCCGCGCTGACCATCAGTCCGACGGCGATCAGCCCGAAGACGGCGATAGTGGCGAGTACGATCTTGGTGGCTTGGCTCATGTGTGCTCGTTCCCGGAGTAACGATTTAAACCTTCGATTTCGTCCCCGGCGAGCACACCGGCTGGCCGGCGTGGCACCCGGGTTCCGGCGGTCGCGAACCGCCGCGGGTCAACGGTTAATGTGCAGTACTCCCTATAGAGGTGCGATGCGCGATCAGGCTCGGTACGACTACACGCCGGTGACCGAACGGGAGTACGACCTGCCGAACGACGCCAACGTCGCCGTGTGGATAGCGCCGAACGTGGAGTACTTCAAGATCGACGTGCCGTCGACGGCGATCTACCCCGACGCCGCCGAGTTCCAGCCGGACGTGCTCAACCACGGCTGGCGGGACTACGGTGCGCGGGTGGGGATCTGGCGGCTGCTCGACGTGCTCGACGCCCACGACGTCACCCCGACCGTCTCGCTGAACGCCGAGGTCTGTGACCACCAGCCCGCGGTCGTCGAGGGACTCGTCGAGGCCGGCGCCGAGTTCATGTGTCACGGCCAGTCCAACTCACAGTTGCACGTCGGGATGGAGTACGAGGAGGAACGGGCGCTCATCGAGGCCGCCCGCGACCGGATCGCCGAGGCGACAGGGACGGAGCCGCGCGGCTGGCTCGCGCCCGCCCTCGCCGAGAGCTACAACACCCCGGACATCCTCGCCGAACTCGGCTTCGAGTACATCTGTGACTGGTGTAACGACGACCAGCCCTACGAGTTCGACGTCGCGGATGGGGACCTGCTCTCGGTGCCGTACTCGCTGGAGCTCAACGACTTCGAGGCGTTCCTCGAGTTCGGCTACACCCCTGCACAGTTCGGGCAGATGATCAAAGACGAGTTCGACGTGCTCTACGAGGAGGGGCAGGAACCGGGCAACGGGAAGGTGCTCTGTCTCGCCCTCCACCCGTTCATCAGCGGCCAACCCTTCCGCCGGAAGTACCTCGACGACGTCCTCGAATACATCACCGGACACGACGACGTGTGGCTGACCACCGGCGGGGAGATCGCCGATCATTACATCGAACACTACCGGTAGATGCCAACCGAACTGCTCCAGGCGTCGTCGCTCGTCGAAACCGCGAGACGGCTCCGAGACGGCGACCGCTCCGTCGCGGCCGAACTCGACGCACGCCTCGACCGACTGGCCGCCGTCGAACCCGAGATCGAGGCGTTCGTCACCGAGGACGCCCGTCGCGAACGCGTGACAGCGGCGGCGGAACGGCTCCCGGACGGTCCGCCGCCCGAGCGGCCGCCGCTGTACGGCGTCCCGGTCGGTATCAAGGACGTGTTCCACGTCGACGGGCTCCCAACGCGTGCCGGGTCGGACGTGCCACCGGCGGCACTGACCGGTCCCGAGGCCGCCGTCGTCGAACGCCTGCGGGCGGCCGGCGCGGTCGTCCTCGGGAAGACCGTCACGACCGAGTTCGCGTACTTCCACCCGGGACCGACGCGGAACCCACACGACACGGCGCACACGCCGGGGGGTTCCTCGAGCGGGAGCGCCGCGGCCGTCGCCGCCGGCGAGGTCCCGCTCGCGCTCGGCACACAGACCGCCGGGTCGACGATCCGGCCCGCCGCGTTCTGTGGCATCGTCGGGCTGAAACCGACCTACGGCCGCATCCCGACCGACGGGCTTCTGCCGCTCGCCCCCTCGCTCGACCACGTCGGGCTGTTCACGGCGGACGTCGACAGTATGCGGCTCGCAGCGTCGGTCTGCTGTGACGAGTGGCACGCCGTCACCGATCCGAGAGCGCCCGTCCTGGCCGTGCCGGACGGTCCCTACCTCGAACAGGCCGATTCGGCGGGACTGGCAGGGTTCGAGCGGGCCGTCGACGCGCTCGACGGCGCCGGCTACACCGTGCGACGGATCGACGCGCTCGGAGACGTCGAGACGGTCAACGGCCGCCACACGGCACTGCTGGAGGGGGAGGCCGCGGTCGCCCATCACGACTGGTACGAGTCCCACGGCGACGCCTACCACGAGACCACGGCGAATCTGATCGAGCGCGGCCGTGAGGTGTCCGTCGGAGCGCTCGCGAGCGCCCGGGCGTCGCGGACCGCGTTGCGCGAGCGCTTGACCGAACTACTGGCCGAGGCGGGCGCGGACTGCTGGCTGGCGCCGGCGGCACCCGGTCCGGCGCCCGAGGGCATCGACAGCACCGGCGACGTCGTGATGAACCTGCCCTGGACCCACGCGGGCCTGCCGGTCGCCTCGCTGCCCGCGGGGGCGACGGACGGCCTCCCGCTCGGGGTACAGGTCGTCGGTCCGTTCGGCGCCGACGAGCGGTTGCTTGCCTGGTGTGCGGGGATCGAAGGGGTAGTGGCTGACGCGTGACCGACCCATCGCTCGACCAGGTGTTCGCACGGCTCGCCGACCGCGACGGCGACGCGGCTGGCATCTACACGACGCTCGCACCGCTGTACCGCGCGATGTACGCCGCACGTGGCCGGGTCGAGGGGCAACTCGCGACGGTTCGCGAGTTCGCGCCGGCGGCGACGCGGACGGTCCTCGAACTCGGCTGTGGGACCGGGGACCTGCTCGGCGCACTCGGGGCGCGGTACGACCGGGCGGTCGGTGTCGACCCCAGCCCGGCGATGTGTCGGTTCGCCGCTCGCCACGGCCCCGTCTGTCGGGCCGACGCCCGCGGGTTCACACCCCGGAGCGCCGACCTCGTCGTCCTCGTCGGGGCCGTGCTCGGACACGTGCGTCCGGACGACGAAGCACGCGCGGCCCTCGAACACGTCCGGGAGACGCTCCGACCCGGCGGGCGCGTCGTCTGTTCCGTCCACGACCGGCGCGGACTCGACGGCCCGCGCGAGCGGTCGCTGACGCGGACGGTCGAGGGATACGAGGTCACACAGACGGACGAACAGCGTCCGACGGCCGACGGCGAGTTCGAGTGGCGAGTCACGTTCACCGTGACCGCCCCGTCGGGCGAGCGGCGCCAGGTGACGACGACGACGACACTCCGGGCCTTCGAGCCGTCCGAACTAGAGCGGTGGTTCGCGGACGCGGGACTCGACGTGATCGAGACGCGGCCGCGAACGTACGTGGACGGCGACGGCGAGGACGGGCGAGCGTTCGTGATTGCCGGCAGGCGGCGCTAGTCGTCCGCGCCCGTGCCGAGGTCCGCCGCGCTGGCGACACGGCGCCACCGGCCGGACCAGTACCGGCCGACGTTGACCGTGGCCTGGAGGTAGAAGTGGCCGACGAGCGCGACGAACACGGCGGGGAGACCCCAGCCGAGGCCGGGCGCGACGGACACGCTCCCGAGCGAGAGCGTGTAGCCGACCGGGAGCGCGAGCAGGGCGACAGGAATCCGGAACAGGTACATCCCGGCGACGGTGGCGTACAGCGGGTACCGGGTGTCGCCGGCGCCCCGGAGGCAGCCACGCATCGTCCGCGAGGCCGAGAACGCGAGGACGACGACGCCGAACACCCGGACGAAAGACACCGCCAGGGCCGGGAATGCGGTGCCGAACGCGAGGACGATGGGGCGGGCGGCGACGACCAGCACGGCACCGACCAGCGCCTGCGTGGCGAGTGCGATACGGAGCGTCTGCCAGCCGTACTCGCTGGCCGTCTCGGCGTCGCCGGCCCCCAGCGACTGGCCTTCTCGCGGTCGGCGACCCCCAGCCGGGCCAGTGCGACCGGGAAAGACATGAGGGCGTCACGGACCGCGGCACGAATCCCCATCTACGGGCGCCTAGGCCGAGAGTGTCGTGTGACTTTCGGAGCCGGAACCGACAGGACGTACCGTGACAGCGCTCAGGGAATGAGCTGCTCGCCGTCGTCGTCGTAGACGGCGATGGCGTCGACGGGGCAGGCCCGTGCGGCGAATTTCGCGTCCATCTCCGCGTCGTCGGGGACCTCGCGGACGAACAGGTCCTCCTCGCTCTCCTCGCCGTCGACGAGGACGGCCTTGCCGGCGTCCTCGTCGCGCTCGAAAGCCTCCCACTCGGCCACGCACTGGAACATCCCGATACAGGTGTCGCGGTCGTACTCGATGCGCATACGACCGGGTTTGGCCGGCGGCGACAAAGGGATGGCGGCGAACCGTGGGGGTGGCGACCTCAGGTCAGTTCGGAGAAGTCGGCGGGCGACTGCACGGCGTCGTCGATGGAGTCGATGTCGATCTCGTTGATGAGATCGACGAGCGGTTCGAGTTCCGGGAACGTGTAGCAGGTGAGGTTGAGGCCGACGTTCTCGGCGGTGATCTGGGAATCGATGACGAAGACGATTTCGCTGTCGGGCCACTCCGTGATTTCCGCGAGGATGGCCGAACTGTCGCCGTAGGCGAACCGTGGCGGTGAGTGCTGGATGGTCGTCCCGAGCACGTTCGCCCAGCCGTCGATGAACGCGGAGGTGAGGATGTTGCCGATCTCCTGGACGGCGGACTTCTGCATGTCGGTGAAGCCGCCGTCCTCGTCGACGCCCATGTCCTGCCCGAGCATGGCGTTTGCCACCCGTTTGGCCTCGACGACCGAGACCAGAAAGAGGAGATAGCCGTACGGCTCGTCCTCCAGTTCGACGTAGATACCGACGTTGGCGTCCGTGGTCGAGGCCTGCCGGAGGTGGGTCTGTACGTCGTCGAAATCGAGGAAGTTCAACTTCGAGACGGCCGCGTCGGTCTCGATACCGCTCATCTGCTGGAGGTTGCTCGCGACCGTATCGGCCCCCTCCTTTGCCAGCCCGTTGAAGAGATGGAGTTTCCGCACGTCGACCTTCAACTCGTCCATAGCCGAATCACGGACCCGAGCGGTATCAAACTACGGGGGGCGTCAGTCCGTCGAAAGACGCGGCGCCCGGACCGGACGACGCCGCCACCGGCGGACACGACAGTTTAAATCCGGGGCCGCGCTAAGGGTCGCCAATGGATGTCGCGGCGATTCCGGGGGTCCCGGACTGGTTGCCCGAGCACCTGCAGGGCGAGGGCATCGAGGAGCTGTACCCGCCACAGGCCGAGGCGGTCGAGGCCGGCGTCACGGAGGGCCGGAACCTCGTCGCGAGCGTGCCGACCGCGAGCGGGAAGACGCTCGTCGCCGAACTCGCGATGCTCTCGGCGGTGGCCGGCGACGGGACGGACGCGAGCGGGGCGACCGAGGGCGCTACCGACGGCAAGGCCCTCTACATCGTGCCCCTCCGGGCGCTGGCGAGCGAGAAGGCCGAGGAGTTCGAGCAGTTCGAACAGGACGGCGTGTCGGTGGGCGTCGCGACGGGCAACTACGAGTCCGACGGGGAGTGGCTGGCCGACCAGGATATCATCGTCGCCACGAGCGAGAAGGTGGACTCGCTGGTGCGCAACGACGCGCCCTGGATCGACGACCTCGCCTGCGTCGTGGCCGACGAGGTCCACCTCGTCGACGACGGCGAGCGCGGCCCCACACTGGAGGTGACGCTGGCGAAACTCCGGCAGTTGAATCCGGACTTACAGACGGTGGCGCTGTCGGCGACAATCGGCAACGCCGACGAACTCGCCGACTGGCTGGGCGCCGAACTCGTCGATTCGGACTGGCGGCCCATCGAACTCCAGAAGGGGGTCCACTACGGGCAGGCCCTCCACCTGGAGGACGGGAGTCAGCAGCGCCTGGAAGTGCAAAGCGGCGAGAACGAGACCGCCGCCATCGTCCGGGACACGCTCGCAGACGACGGCTCGACGCTCGTGTTCGTCAACTCCCGGCGGAACGCGGAGGCCGCGGCCCGGCGGCTGGCGTCGACCACCGACGACTTCCTGACCGACGCGGAGCGCGAGCGCCTGGCGGAAATCGCGGCGGAGATACGCGACGTGAGCGACACGGAGACGAGCGACGACCTCGCCGACGCTGTGGCGAAGGGAGCGGCCTTCCACCACGCGGGCTGTGCAAGCGAGCACCGCTCGCTCGTCGAGGAAGCGTTCCGGGACCGCCTCCTGAAGGTGGTCTCGGCGACGCCGACGCTCGCGGCGGGGGTCAACACCCCATCGCGGCGCGTGGTCGTCCGCGACTGGCGACGCTACGACGGCGCGGCCGGCGGGATGAAACCCCTCTCCGTGCTCGAAGTCCACCAGATGATGGGGCGGGCCGGCCGCCCCGGGCTGGACCCCTACGGCGAGGCGGTGCTGATCGCCAGCAGCCACGACGAACTCGACGAACTGTTCGAGCGGTACGTCTGGGCCGAACCCGAGCCGGTGGAGTCGAAACTGGCCGCCGAGCCCGCGCTCCGGACGCACCTGCTCGCGACCGTCGCGTCGGGCTTTGCCGCCTCGCGGACGGGGCTGCTGGAGTTCCTCGAACGGACGCTCCACGCCACGCAGAACGCCGACCGGAGTCAGCTGGAAGGTGTCACCGACCGGATGCTCGACTACCTCGAACGGAACGGGTTTCTCCAGCGGGGGGCACAGAGCGCCCCGGACGGGTCGAGCGGGGAGGACTCCGACCCGCGAGGCGGCGACCAGTTGCAGGCGACGAACCTCGGTCACACCGTCTCCCGGCTCTACCTCGATCCGATGAGCGCCGCCGAGATCGTCGACGGCCTCGAACACGGGGGCGGGGGAACGGCGGAGACGACGGAGGCGGCAGACGAAGCGAGCGAGCCGGGGTTCACCCGGGCCAGTGACCTCGTCGAGGACGAGGACGGGGCCGACGGGGGGCCGCCGACGGCGCTCGGACTGTACCACCTCGTCGCACGGACGCCCGACATGTACGAGCTGTACCTCCGGAGTGGCGACGAAGAGGAGTACACGGCGATGGCCTACGAGCGCGAGGACGAACTGCTGGGGCGGACACCCCACGAGCGCGAGGAACGGTTCGACGACTGGCTCTCGGCGCTGAAGACCGCACGTCTGCTGGAGGACTGGGCGAGCGAGGTCGAAGAGGACGAGATCACCGAACGCTACGGCGTCGGCCCGGGGGACATCCGCGGGAAGGTCGAGACCGCCCAGTGGTTGCTCGGTGCCGCCGAGTCGCTGGCCGGCGAACTCGGCCTCGACTGCACGCCAGCCATCCGGGAGGCGCGCACGCGAGTCGAACACGGCGTGAGGGCGGAACTCGTCGACCTCGCGGGCGTCCGCGGGGTCGGGCGCAAACGTGCCCGGCGGCTCTACGACGCCGGTATCAGGACCCGCGCGGACCTCCGGGAGGCCGACAAGTCCGTGGTGCTGGGGGCGCTCCGCGGCCGGGAGAAGACGGCCGAAAACGTCCTCGAGAACGCCGGCCGGCAGGACCCGTCGATGGAGGACATCGAACCGGCCGAGGTCGACGGCGTCGAGGAGCCGGTCGCGAACGGCGGCGACGGCGCGGACGAAGACGAGGAGGACCAGTCCAGCCTGGGTGATTTCTGATGGCGGTCGTCGAGGGACGAGCCGAGGTCGAGGACGTGGACGCGTTCGTGGCTCGACTCGGCGAGATCGGCGCGGAGTACGGCTGTGCGGTGACGGCGTTCGACGCCCGCTACGTCGTCGACCGCGCGCACCTCGACCGGGCGGTGGACCTGGCGGACCGGGCCCGCGAGCGCGGCGAGGCCATCGCCGACGACCACGGCATCGAGATACTGCTGTACGCCGCGGGCCGCCGGCAGATTCGGCGTGCGCTGGAGATGGGTGTCGCCGCGGGCGGATGCCCCGTCGTCGTCGTCGTCCACGACCGCGAGGGGACGGGCGACGAGCGGGCGGCCACAGCAGCGGTCCGGGACCAACTGGACCCGGCCGACACCCTCGGCGAGTACGACGAGGAGCGCGTCCGCGCGTTCTTCGGGGTCGAGGACGCGGAACTGGCGGCGACCGACGCCGGCCTCCCCGCACTCGTCCGCGAGCGCGTGGCCCTCCTCCCCGTCGAGAAGTGAAATCCCGACGACGTCGGCCAGTATCCGGCAGCATAGTCCGGGAAACGAACGACGACGTGGTTTCGTGACACTCGCTAGCACGAGACGAGTCGGTGGTATCGGGGGGAAATCGTGCCGACACCGGAGGACGGTCGCGTATGAGCAGTGGACGACGGGCGGGAACGGGGGTGTTGGTAACGCTGGCGGCGCTGCAGTGGATCGCGGGGCCGGCGGCGGCAGCGTCGGGTAGCGGCGGCCGACCGCTCGGCTGGGCGATCATCACGGGGATGGCGGTGAGCGCCGGCCTGCTCGCCGGGTACGTCACGGTGGCGGAGCGGCGCGAGCGGGCGCGGGGCGTCCGTGACTGGCTCGGGCTCGCCGTCGGTCCGCTGCTGGTCGCGCTCGGCCTGACCGCGATGGGAACGGCGGCGAGCGGCGGCCCCGCAGTCGCCGGCGTCGCGGGCGGCGTCGGAACCGTCGGCGCGTGGGCCGTCTCGACACGGGGTGACGGCGGGCGTCGGTCGGAACCGACCTCGCTCGCCACGCTCGCCCGCCACCGCGCGGTCGAGGGGACGGCGCTGGCCGGCGCGTACGTCGCCGGCTCCGGGGTCGGGCTCCTCGGGGCCGTCGTCCTCGCGGGTCACGTCACTGCCGACACCGCGGCCGTCGGCGGCTTCTACGGGACGAACCGGCTCCGATGCACCGGGAGAGCGGTCCTCGTCCAGTGTGGGGCCCTCGCGGGCGCCGTCGGCGGGCTCGCCCTCGTCGGCGACATCCCGCCGGTGGGCAGCGTCGTCGCCCTCGCACTCGCGGGTGGCGTCCTCGTCGCCATCGGCGGCCTCGAAACGACCACGCACCTCCCGACGCCTCGTTACGAGGCGACCGAGGCGCGATTGTAGGATTTTATTGCCGGTAGCTATGACACATCCGGTGGAGAGCGGGGTCGGGGCCGCCGGCGACCGACTGAACGACCGGCCGGTCGTCGTGGCCGTTCCGCCTCACGGGCAGTTCGCAGGGACGGACCGGCCGACGCCGCCGTGTGGCAACTAGTGTCGCGACAGAGACTGTCACACGTGCCGGCGGCGTCGGCCGGAATCCAATCGGTAAGGCCGCTCGGGACCGTCGTTGAAGGGGTATGAGCGACGCCGAACAGCCGGAGACGGGCAGTCACGAGCACCACGAACACGACCACGGCGTCGAGGGGCCGGGATACGCGACGCCACAGGCCGCCATCGAGGAGGCCGAACCGGAGGAGACTGCGTACGTGATGGGGCTGCACGTCGGGCAGGACGTGGACGCGCCGGATTTCCTGGCCGTCGTCGACGTCGACCCCGACTCCGAGACGTACGCGGAGATCGTCGAGCGCGTCCGGATGCCGAACAAGGGCGACGAACTCCACCACTTCGGGTGGAACGCCTGTTCCTCGTCGTGTCACGTCGGCGGGTTGGAGCGCCGGCACCTCGTCATCCCGGGCCAGCGCTCCTCGCGCATCCACATCGTGGACACGAAAGAGCGCCGCGACCCCGAGATCACGAACGTCATCGAACCCGAGGAGGTGTACGACCACGACCTCTCGGCACCACACACCGTCCACTGCATCCCGGACGGCGAAATCCTCGTCTCGATGCTCGGGGACGCGGACGGCGACCTCCCCGGCGGCTTCCTCGAACTGAACGACGACTTCGAGGTGCAGGGCCGGTGGGACCCACCGGGCGAGATCGAGATGAACTACGACTTCTGGTACCAGCCGCGCCACGACGTGATGCTGTCGACTGAGTGGGCCGCCCCGAAGACCTACTACCCCGGCTTCGACCTCGAGGACGTCGAGGACGGGAAGTACGGCCAGCGCCTCCACTTCTGGAGCTGGTCGGAGGGCACCGTCGAGCAGACCATCGACCTCGGCGAGGACGGGCTGATTCCCCTGGAGGCGCGGTTCCTCCACACGCCCGAGAGCACCCACGGCTACGTCGGGGCCGCCCTCTCCTCGAACATCATCCACTTCTGGGAGGAGAGTGGGTCACGGAGCGACCCGGACGCGAGCGGTGACGAGCCGCGAGTCGGGGAGTACCGGGCGGAGCCCGCAATCGAGTTCGACGACCGCGAACACGAGGACTGGGACATGCCCGTCCCGGCGCTGGTGACGGACATCCTCGTCTCGATGGACGACCGCTACCTCTTCGGGTCGAACTGGCTCCACGGCGAGGTCTGGATGTACGACATCTCCGACCCCGCCAACCCCCGGAAGGCCGACTCCATCTCCATCGGCGGCTACTTCGGGGACCGCCAGGAACTGAACGACCGCGAACTCGTCGCCGGCCCGCAGATGCTCCAGTTGAGCCTCGACGGCGAACGGCTCTACTGGACCACCTCGCTGTTCTCCTCCTGGGACAACCAGTTCTTCCCCGAGATGGCCGAGAAGGGGTCCGTGATGCTGAAAGCCGACGTGAACCCCCGCAAGGGCACCCTCTCGCTGGACGAGGACTTCCTCGTGGACTTCGGGGACCTCCCCGAGGGGCCGGCCCGGGCCCACGAGATCAGGTGGCCCGACGGCGACTGCACGAGCGACGTGTGGCAGTGACGGTCACGCTGGCGTGGCCCGACGGCCGCACCGAAACCGTCGAGTGCGGGGCCGGGGAGTCCATCGTCGACGCCGCCGAGGGTGCGGGGATCGGACTCCCCTATGGCTGTCTCACCGGCGCGTGTGGCACCTGTACGGCCCGTCTGTGTGACGGTGACATCCACTACGAACGCCCGCCTCGCGCCCTCAAGGAACGCCACCGCGAGGCCGGCTACGTGCTGGCCTGTATCGCCCGTCCCCGGACCGACTGCCGGCTCGAAGTCGGTGCCCACCTCCAGGCCGAACTGGTCGAGAACCCCTGGAAGTGAGTCGTTGCCGGGCGTCTGTCGGGTCGATAACCGTTTGGGAAGAGTCACGATACCGTGTCACATGACGACGCTCGACGATCCCGTGACCGTCGGCGGCGTCCGGTTCCGGAACCGGCTCCACGCGACCGGCCACGGCGACGTGGCCGTGTTCTGCGAGGGTGGCGTCCGGACCCGGGAGCAGTGTGACAGGCTGCTGGGGCCGGCGCCCGCGAACCGGCAGCCGATCTCGTGGGGATGGCCCGGCCGTTCTACGCCGAACCGCGGCTGGGCGCGCGCTTGCTCGCGGGCGAGGACGCCCTCTGTCGGAGCTGCAACAACTGTACCGCCCCCCAGGTGACCGGCGCGGAGGGGCGGTGTCGAACGCCAGAGACCGTCCGCGAGCGTGCCCGGGTCACCGACGAAGGCGTCTACGAGCGCCAGCAGTGAGGGCGCTTTCGGCGACCGCCCCGGTCGGGACGCGCCGCGATACTTTCCGAAAAGACATACGGGTCGACCGCATACGGATGTGCGAATGACACCCGCGCCCGAATCGAAGTCCGTGTCGGTCAGCCCCGAGACCGGGGAGGACGAGACGAACGTTCGGTATCTCGAAGCCGGCGAGGGACCGCCGGTCGTCCTGTTGCACGGCGTCGGCCTCGACGCTGCGGCGATCTCCTGGAAACACGCCATCCCCGAACTGGCCGAGAACCACCGCGTGATCGCGCCGGACCTGCCCGGCCACGGCGAGAGCGACAAGCCCCAGCGCCGCTACACGACCGACTACTACATCGACGTGCTGGACGAGCTGGTCGCGGAGCTTGCCCTCGACACGCCACAGCTCGCCGGTATTTCGATGGGCGGCGGCATCGCGCTCGGGTACGCGCTGGAAAACGAGGTCGAGCGGCTGGCGCTGGTCGACAGCTACGGGCTCGGGAGCGACGCCCCGTGGCGCCCGGCGGCGGCGATGGCCCTGCGGATTCCCGTCGTCGACCGGATGGTCTGGGAGAGCATGGGCGTCAACGAGGGCACCGTCCGGGACACGCTCCGGGGGTACATGACACAGGCCTCGGAGGAGTTCGTGGCCGAGATCCACGAGATACTCCAGAACGACGACTGCGGTCGGACGCTCCGGAGCTGGCAACGCAGCGAGTTCCAGGCCTTCGGGTTCAGGACCTGCTATCTGGAGGAGCTCGCGGAGCTGTCGACGCCGACGCTGTTGATTCACGGCGCCGACGACACCCTCCTCCCGGCGTCGTGGTCGCGGCGGGCCGACGACCGACTCCCGGAGAGCGAACTCCACGTCTTCGAGGACTGTGGTCACTGGCCGCCACGGGAGCGGCCGGCGACGTTCAACGACAGACTGACTACCTTTTTCGCGAGCTGAGGGAGAACTGCGGGGGAACGGGCGGGCGTCCGAGCGGAGCCGGAAACGGCGACTCAGTCCGGGAGGTCGTCGGGAAGCTCGTCGATGAGGACGACGGCCTCGCCGTCGATGACGGTCTCGCCGTCGGCCGACACCGTCGTCGTCAGGCGGTACTGGTCGTTGCCCAGGTCCTCGACGATCTCGCATTCGGCTGTACAGCGGTCGTCGACCCGGACGGGGTTGTGGAACTCCAGGTCCTGAGAGAGATAGACGACCAGTCCGGGCAGACGCGCGAGCGCGGCGGAGATGAGGCCGCCGACGAGCGTTCCGTGGGCGATACGGCCACGAAATCGGGTCTGACTGGCGTACTCGTCGTCAAGGTGCAGGGGGTTCGTGTCGCCGCTCGCGGCCGCGAAGGACTCGACGTCCTCCTCGGTGATCGTCTTGGTGAAGATGACGCGGTCGCCGACGCCCAGCTCCGTCCGGTCGGCCTCGCTCAGTTCGACGGTCCACTCCGGGAGGTCCTCGTCGGCCTCAATGCGGTCACGGGTCTGGGGATCGGGGCCGTTCTCGGAGGGATTGACGCCGAAGGCCGCGAATGCCGCACGGTTCGCGGCGAGGACGCTGTTGAAGACGTGCGAGGACGTCTCCGTCCACGTGTCCAACAGCGCGCTCCGGCTCGGATTGGAGCTCATTGACACCACTTGTTGGGTACGGCTGTATTAAAACGTGGTGGTTCGGCGGTTTCGGGAGTCGTATCGCACGATTTCGGGCAGTACGGGCGCACGGACGTCCGTTCGGACGTGCGCTGCCACGACGCGTCGGACCGTTCGGGGGGCGTTTGGGTTGTCGACATCTGTTACCACCTAATGGTAATGAGTGGTGAGAAAGAAAACCTTTATGGTGTCTAGTGGTGTAGAGAGTAGTGAACCGATGACCGAGGAGAACGACGGTCGGGATGCCACGATGTGGCCCCCGACGATGATGAAGAACTTTCAGCAGGCCAGCGAGCAAGCGGTCGAGCAACAGCAGGAGTTCCTGCAGGGATTGCTCGGCGGCGGTACCTCAGGTGTGGGTGTACCCCAGTTGGGTGCGATGAGCCAGATGGCGACGTTCAAGACGCGCGTTCAGTCCGGTGGTCGGGTCAGCATTCCCGATGCCGAGCGCGAAGCGCTCGACATCGAGGAAGGCGACATCGTCCAGACCGTCGTGATTCCGGTCAAACGTAACAGAGAAGACTAACCATGACAGACTACACTACTCCCGTCAGCACGACCTTCGAGATGCAGCGCGCGGCAATCAAGCAGAGCCAGCAGGCCTTCGAGCAGTCCGTCGAGTTCCAGCAGAACGTCGGCCAGGCGGTCCTCGACAGCCTCGACACCCAGGAGTCGGCCCAGCGCCGCGGTGTGGAGCTGAGCCAGCAGGCTATCCACAGCTACCTCGACGCCGTCGAGAACACGGTGCCCGGTATGGGCGGCACCGTCGAGGAAGTCCGCACCGCCGTCGACGAGCAGTTCGAGTTCCTGCTCGAGAACCACGCCGAACTCTTCGAGAACCTCGGCTCCGAGTTCGACGAGGGCATCGACGCCTACGACGACCTGACCGGCGACTACGTCGCCGCCATGGACGAGCAGATCGAGATGGTGCTCGACGCCCACGAGGACCTGGAAGGCCAGTCCGTCGAGGCCGTCGAGCAGGTCGAAGAGCAGATGGCGCAGCTCCAGGACCAGGTCGAGCAGGTTCAGGACCAGGTCCAGGAAGTCCAGGAGCAGGCCCAGGAACAGCTCGAGGCGTAAGCCCGAACGAACAGCCCGTTTTTTATTTCGGTACACGATAGAATCCAACCATGAGTGACGCAAACGAGACACAAGAGAACTGGAACGAGATGGTAGAGCAGATGAACAACGCGGTCGCCGAATCGGTCGAGCAGAACATGGAGGCCCAGGCGGCCTTCATGGAGTCCTGGGCCGAGGCCGTCGAAGGGTCGATGCCCGAGGAAGAGGAGCTGACGGAGGGCATCGAGGGCTACAACCGCGCCTACGAGGTGTGGATGGACGCGGCCGGCAAGATGTTCGAGCGCTCGACCGACGCCGCTCAGGGGGAGGACGTCGAGCCCTCGGAGATGCGCGATATCTGGCTCCAGAGCGCCAACGAGGCGTTCAAGGAGGTCATGAGCACGTCGGCGTTCGCGTCGGCGAACGGCCAGCTCGTCGAGGCGATGATGGATATGCAGGAGGAGGCCGACGAGGTCACGCAGGACACCATCAGTCAGATGGGCCTGCCGACCCGTGACGACGTGATGGAGGTCGGCGAGCGGCTCGTCGAACTCGAACGCCGCCAGCACCGCGTCGAGGAGAAACTCGACGAGATCCTGGAACAGCTATGATGAACCCACTGCAAGCCGCGTTGGACGTCCAGCGCCAGGGTTACGAAGCGATGACCGACCTCGTCGAGAAAGCCGAGGTCGCACCGGAGCGAGCCGGTCCGCTCGCCCAGATCGGGGTCGGGGAGACGCCCAGCGAGGTCGTCCACACCGAGAACAAGCTCGAGCTCCTCCACTACAAGCCCGAGGAGGCCGGTATCGACGTGCCCGAGGAGGAGCGCAGCGAGATTCCGATCATCATCGTGTACGCGCTGATCAATCGGCCGTACATCCTCGACCTGCAGGAGGAGCGGTCGGTCGTGCGTCGCCTGCTCGAAGCGGGCCACGACGTGTACATGATCGACTGGAACGAGCCCTCGCGGATGGACCAGCACCTCACGCTCGACGACTACGTCAACCGCTACATGGACAACTGCGTCGACGCCGTCCGCGAGCGGTCCGAGCTGGAGAAGATCAACATCCTCGGATACTGTATGGGCGGGACCATGAGCGTCATGTACACCGCGCTCCACCAGGAGAAGGTCAACGCGCTGGCGCTGATGGCGTCCGGCCTGTACTTCGACGACACGGGCGGCGTCCTCGAAGACTGGGGCGACGACCAGTACTACGACCCAGAGGACGTGCGTGCGACGATGGGCAATATGCCCGCGGAGATGCTCGACGTCGGGTTCGCGCTGATGGACCCCGTCGACAACTTCGTCTCGAAGTACGTCCGCCTCTACGACAACATCGAGGACGAGGACTTCGTCGAGAACTTCGCCCGGATGGAGCGGTGGCTCGACGAGGGCATCGACGTGGCCGGCGAGGCCTACGTCCAGTTCCTCGAGGACATCTACCAGGGCAACAAGCTCTACGAGAACGAACTGGAACTCGACGGCAAACACGTCGACATCACCGAGATCGACGTGCCGCTGCTCCAGCTCATGGGCGAGTACGACCACCTCATCCCCGCTGCCGCCCAGAAGCCGTTCAACGACGTGGTCGGCTCCGAGGACGTCACGACCATCGAGTACCCGACCGGCCACATCGGCCTGTCGGTCTCGGGGTCGTCCCACGAGAACGTCTGGCCGCAGGTCTGTGACTGGTTCCACGAGTACGGCTACGCCGACATCGACGAGGGCGACGCCACCCAGATCGAGATCGACGACGTGGAAGACGAGAGCGCCGACGCCGCCGTCGAGGCCGCGGAGGAACCCGAGGCCGAGGAACCGCCGAGCGACCCCGAACCGGACGTCGAGGTCGAGGCCGGCATCGAGTCGGTCAGCGGCATCGGCCCGACTTACGCCGAGCGCCTGCGCGACATCGGCATCGAGACGACCGGCGACCTCGCTGCCGCCGACGTCTCGACGGTCGCCGAGGCCGCAGGAGTCTCCGAGTCCCGCGCCGGGGACTGGCTCGACCAGGTGTGAGCCGGGCGGCACGACCGCAGGGAGTGCCGCCGAACTGGCGAACGGGCCCCCGGCCCGTGAGCCGGATGGCGCGAACGGAGTGAGCGCCATCTGACGGGCGAGCGGGAAGCAACGACACATGGAGTGATCTTTCCCACGACGGAAGCACCTCGCGACGGTTTTTGCGTGCCGCCTACCCTTTTTGCCCCGGCGGGTGTAATCAGTGTATATGCTGGAAAATCAGACCTGTGTGGTGACTGGAAGCTCCCGCGGTATCGGCCGCGGGATCGCCGAGGAGCTCGGCCGTCACGGGGCCAACGTCGTCGTCAACTACCGTTCCTCGGAGGCGGGTGCAAGAGAGGCCGTCGAGGCAATCGAGGACGCGGGCGGGGACGCCATCGCTGCCCAGGCCGACGTGTCCGATTTCGAGGCCGTCCAGGCCATGCGCGAGGAAGTCCACGACGCCTTCGGCTCCGTGGACGTGCTCGTGAACAACGCCGGCATCACCATCGACAAGAAGTTCGAGAACATGACCAAGGAGGACTGGGAGACGGTGATGCGGGTGAACCTCGGGGGCGTGTTCAACTGCACGAAGATCTTCTTCGAGGACGTGAAGGCCGCCGACCACGGCCGCCTGGTCAACATCTCCTCGGTCGTGGGCCAGCAGGGCAACTACGGCCAGGCCAACTACGCCGCTACCAAGTCGGGGCTGTTCGGTTTCACCCGGACGCTCGCGCTGGAGCTGGCCTCCACGGGGTCGACGGCCAACTGCGTCGCCCCCGGCTTCGTCGAGACCGATATGCTGGAAGATGTCCCCGAGCGCGTCCAGGAGAAGATCATCGACCGCATCCCCCTCAACCGGTTCGCCACCGTCGACGACATCGCCGGCATCGTCCGCTTCGTCGCCAGCGAGGAGTCCAGTTACATGACCGGACAGATACTCGGGGTCAACGGCGGCATGGAGTGGTAGGGAAAGCGTCCGGGCCGTCGGTGGGGCCGGTCAGCCCCCGCCGTCGGTCGTCTCGCCCGCCAGTCCCAGCGGGTGGGCGAGAAAGCCGAAGGCGTGCATGAGCGCGAAGATGACGACGTAGGACACGAATATCGTCCCGCCCTCGCCGATGCCCAGTCGCGTCACGAGAACGAGGGTCACGATCGCGCCGACGAGGGCGGCGGCCAGGACGGTCACGGCTCGGCGGCCGCGCGGCTCGACGAACGTCGGCGCCGCGTCGCCGTAGATCGCTGCGTTCAGAGCGGTACCGATGGAAGGGACTATGCGCAGCACTGGCAGCGGAACTATCAAATATCTGTTGATAACCGCGGCCGTTTAGCCGGTCGCCCGCACACGACCCTCCATGCGCGTCAGCGTCATCGGCGGGAGCCAGGTCGACGAGGCAACGCACGACACCGCGGTCGCCGTCGGCCAAGAACTCGCCCATCGGGGCCACGCCGTCGTCTGTGGCGGGCTCGGCGGCGTAATGGCGGCCGTCTGCGAGGGGGCGACCGAAGCCGGCGGCCACACCATCGGGGTCCTGCCCGGCGAGGACCGGACGGCGGCGAACGAGTTCGTCGACACCGCCGTCGCCACGGGGCTGGGCAACGCCCGGAACGCCCTCGTCGTCATGAACGGCGACGCGACCATCGCCGTCAACGGCGGGACGGGGACGCTCTCGGAGATCGGGCACGCGCTCGATTTCGGCCGCCCGGTCGCGGGGCTCGACACCTACGATATCGCGGGCGTCGAGGCGGTCGAGACGCCGACGGCGGCCATCGAGTACGTGGAGCAGGCGGTGTGACGAGCGGCAGGGATCGGCGTCGCTCAGTCCTCGGCGATAGCGTCTGCGGCCCGCCACAGGAGCCACCCGGCCAGCAGGGAGAGCACGCCGAGCAACCGGACCCGCCGGGTGGTGTTCTCGCGGGGTTCGAAGTCGACGGCGAGCACACGGTCGTAGCCGGTCTGGGCGGCACGGACTATCAGACCCGGAGCGAGGAGGTGTGCCACGCCGGAGAGGACGTTACTGACCGCTGACAGTCTGAGGAGTGTCGCGAGGCGGGTCATCCGTACGACGGTTCGGCAGGAGCGTCTTAACGGTTGGTTTCCGGGCCGGGAACGGACCCGGAACCGGGGCCGGACGGGTCGCCGTCGCGTGACCGGTCACTGGAGCCAGTCGACGAACGACCCCTCGATCAGCGTGTCGGCCTGTCTGTCGATGTAGGCGGCCTGCATCTCCCAGATGGCCTCGGTGAGGGGGACGCCGGCGTCGACGGCGTCGCGCACACGACGCCACTTCCAGCAGGCCGGCGTGGTCTCGCGGTCGGCGCGTTCACGGAGCGGCCGGATGTAGCGGTGGGCCTCCTCTGCGGTCAGCCCCCGCAGTTCCAGGCCGTCACGGGCGTACTCGAACAGTTCGTTGTAGATACGGTCGTTGTCGCCGGTCTCCTGATGGTCGGCGGTGAGCCAGGTGAACTCCGCGTCGAGGCCGTCACAGACCGCGGCGTAGAAGTTGGCCTTGGCGGTCTGCCAGTCCAGTTCCTTGACGGGATGTTCCCGTCGCGGGAGGCTCTCCATGAGGCCGGCGAAGACGGCCTGGAAGGCAACGGCATCGGACAGCGTCGGCTGTGCCGAGAGGGGGCGAAACTCGATGCGGGCGTTGGCGTCCTGGCGGCTCGGGCCGTCGAAGACGGGACGCACCCACCGCCAGTAGCTGCCGTGTTTGTGCCGGAAGTGCCGAAAGCGGTCGTCGAACCGCCGACCCGATTCGATCTCGCGGGGGATGATCGTCTCGTCGGCAGCGATGTCGTCGATGGCCTCGCCGACGGTGTCGAAGTCGGGCGGGAAACACACCTTGGGCTCGCCGTCGCCGGTCACGGGGTTGAGCACGTCCTCGAAGACGGCGATGCGGTTCTCCATCCAGGCGTCGGCGACGATCTGCCCGTCCGGCGCGTCGTCGTAGAGATCCGGCGGGAAAAACGGGGAGTTCGCGCCGAGGGCAGCCAGCGGGCCGGCGACCCGGAGTGCGTAGGTGAAGTGTTCGGGCAGGTCCGGCGCGTGGGCGACCTGGTAGTGGGGCTGAATCGAGGTGATGAGGCTCTCGGGCATCACCGTGTCGGCTTCGAGGTGGACGTGTGGCGCGTCGATGGTGAGTCCCGAGGGGTAGTCGGTGTTCGCCATCGCGTGGTAGCGGACGGCGTCGCTCATGTTCGTCGCGATGCGAACGCCGTTCTCCTCGACGCTGTCACAGAGGTACTCCGAGGCCGTCTCGCCGTTGGGTGGGACCGTCCACATACCGTCGCTGACGAGGCGGATGTCCTCGGCTTCCAGCGCGGTCTGTGCCGCGGCGACGTGTGCCCGAAGCTCCGCGGCCTGTTCTTCGAGCCCGTACAGTGACAGCGGGGCCGGCGTCGTCCCGATCTCGGCGTTGTGCAGGCCCAGTTCCTTCTCGAATCCCACCCGGCGCAGGAGGTGGCGAGGGACCCGCACCAGCGCGTCCGTGCGGGTATCGACGGCGTACAGTTCCTGTTCCAGCCCGACGATGGCCTGTGAGTTGTCGAAGGTGCCATCGTGGACCTCGGCTTTGAGTTCTTCGGCCTCCGCGTCGGCACGCGACTGGAACTCGTCGGGGTCGACCCGCAGGGTTTCGTCGACCCGTGCCGCGAGTTCGGAGCCGGACATATCCACCCCTGAATCTCCCAACGGGATAAGCGTAGGGCTCTCGACCCGTCCGGCGGGCCGGCGGGGCGCCGCGGTCGCCGTCAGGACTGCGGCACGACCACGACCGGTACGTCGAGGCTCACGAGCAGGTCGGCGGCGGTCCCGCCCAGTCCCGGCGCCGCCTCGGGGTCGCCGCGACGGGCACCGATCACGACCTCGTCGATCCCTCGCTCGGCGACGAGGGCCTGGACGGTCTCGCTCGGGCGCCCCTCGCGGACAAGCGTCTCGACTGCCGGCTCCACCAGGCGCGTCCGGGCGACGTTCGTCGCGTCGCCGGCGTCACGCTCGTCGGTGTCGTCGTCGGCGACGCTCACCACGATCACCGTGTCGTCGTCGGTGACGCGGTCACCGAGGTAGTCACAGGCGGCGGCGGTCGTGTGAACCGAGGCGGTCGCGACGAGGAACGTCGTCA
Organism: Halorientalis marina; assembly: GCF_023028345.1. GTDB lineage: Archaea > Halobacteriota > Halobacteria > Halobacteriales > Haloarculaceae > Halorientalis > Halorientalis marina. The sequence continues at coordinate 3,504,129 of NZ_CP095487.1, forward strand.
TACGTGAGCGTGCGAGCGCGAGCCACATCCCCCTTTCCCCGGACGCGTCGGGAACTGGTCAGTGCGTCCGCCCGACTGCGTGTGCGGCGCCAGGCACGGAACGTTTAGGTACGGGCCACTCCAGGTGTCGCTGTGCGCATCGAGAACAGTTTCATCCCGGTCCGGGGCGTCGGCGAGCGGACGGAGCGGAAGCTCTGGCGGGCCGGCGTGACCCACTGGGACGAGTTCGAAGGGGACGTCGTCGGGTCGACCACCGCCGACCGCATCGAGTCGTTCATCGACACCGCCCGCGACCGCCTGGCCGCCGGGGACGCGACCTACTTCGACCGGCAGTTCCCCTCCGGCGAGCGCTGGCGGCTCTACGAGAACTTCCGGGACGATGCCTGTTTCTTCGACATCGAGACCACCGGCCTCGACCAGCAGCGCGACCGCGTGACGACCGTCTCCGTCCACCGCGGCGGCGAGACCGAGACCTTCGTCCGCGGCCGCGACCTCTCCGCCGACCGCCTCCGCGACGCCTTCCGCGACGCCTCCCTGCTCGTCACGTTCAACGGGAAACGCTTCGACGTGCCCTTCCTCGAGACCTCCTTCGACCTCTCGCTCGACTACCCTCACCTCGACCTGATGTACCCCTGCCGGCAGCTGGGGCTCACGGGCGGACTGAAGGTCATCGAGGGGGAGATCGGCGTCGACCGCGACCGCCCGGACATCTCCGGGGAGGACGCCGTTCGCCTCTGGCGCGAGTACGAGCGCGGCGACGACGACGCCCTCGAGACGCTCGTCTCCTACAACCGCGAGGACGCCGTGAACCTCCGGGCGCTCTCCGATACCGTCGCCGACCGCCTCCACGCCGACGTGTTCGAGCCGGCCGTCGACGGAGCGGAGTGAGGGGCGGCGTCCCGGCCGCCCGGCGTCGCGTCCACGTCCTCGGCGCCCTCCTCAGGCCATCGACGGCGTCGGCACGCCGTCGCCGGTGAAAAACTGCCCGTGAAACCCCATCGGGAGCACCTCGGGCAGCGGTGCGCGCGCCCGTTCGGTCAGGTCCGAAGCGTCGAGGACCAGCAGGACCGACCGCTCGGCGGCGGCGTCCAGCGCCACCGACAACAGGACGCCGTCGTCCTCGGCGTTCCGACCCGGGCGCCCGACGAACACCGGTTCGCCCGGGAAGGTGTCCGGGTCCGTCCACGTCGCGGCCGTCTCGCCGCGTTCGGTGTCGACCTTCCGGAGACAGTCGAGAAAGCCCCGCGGCCGGTCGGCCTCGCTGCCGGCTCCCCAGACGTAGCGGTGTTTTCGACCCGCCCGCCGCCGGTAGTCGACCATCGGGAACTCGAAGGGGCCGGCGTGCAGGCGCTCGCGCTCGATGGGGCCGCCGTCGAGGGGCACACAGTATCGCCGGAGTTCCCCGCCGTGCGGCCGCGCATCGGGCCGGCGCAGTTCGTCGAGATACAGGTCCGTGACCACGGAGGCATCGTCGAAGGCCACGAGGTCGATCACGACCGCGCCGTCGTCGGTGAAGGCGTTGGCGTGGTGGAACGTGAAGAAGGGGTCGACGCGGCGCTCGGCGACGAGCGCCCCCGTCTCGCGGTCGAGGACGAGAAAGCGGGTGCCGGCCGCGGGACGCCAGCTGAAGTTCTCGACGAACGGCTTCCCGCGGGCCATTTGGAGCGGCGTGGTGTCGAACGGGTGCTCGGTCAGGACGACGTGGTCGGTCGTCAGCGCGAAACTGTGCATGTAGCTCGGGCGGTCGACGGCGACCGAGCCGATCTCCGCGCGCCGGGTCGCCCCCTTCGGGCGGCAATAGACGCGGTACCGGCTCTCGCGGCCGAGGTCGACGCCGAGGCCGACCGCCTGCTCGTGGTCGAAATCGTAGTGGGTGTGGGCGAGCGACCACGTCACGGCGAGGTCGTCGGCGAAGGTGTGCGTCCGCCGGGCCGCGAGCGTCTCCGGGTCGAAGACGACCGAGCGCGGCGTCTCGGTGACGGCCGCGAACTCGCCGCCGATCCGGGTGATCGTCACCGAGGCGTTGTCGGTGAAGCGGCCGCGAGCGACCTGGTAGAGCCGCCGGAGCAGGCCGTGGTCCGGGTTGGTCCCGAACTCCATGAACGCGAGGTCGCCCTCGCGGCTGGCGTGCTCGAAGGCTTCGCTCCCCAGAAAGCGGGCGCTGTAGCGGACCGCGCCGTCGTCGATGTCGAAGGCCCGCAGGAGCGCGAACCCGTCGAACCAGTGGTTCACCTCGCGGTCGCCGGCGTGGAAGCGCCCGGGGCCGTTCCGGAGGAGTCGCCCGTCGAGCCACGGCGGCACCGTCCCCTCGACCGGCAGTTCGCGGTCGTCGACGCGGCCCTCGAAGGGGGCCAGTCCCACCCGGTGGTCACCCATGCGAGCCGACAGGGGTGGACGGGAAAAGAAGGTGCCGACGGCAGGCGGTTCGCGACGGGACTCGGGACGGACGCGACGAGGGCGATGGAGCCGTCAGTCGTGTTCCACGTCGACTTCCCCGGTGTCGAACCACTCGCCGGGGCTGGTGGGGTGGTCGGCCCACGCCCCCTCGTCGTACTCGTCGTCGACGTCCTCGGTCTCGAACCACTCGTCGGGGTCGGACGGCTCCAGCCGGCGACGCATCCGGACGAAATCGAGGTCGACGTCCTCGATGGTCGCGACCTCGTCTTCGAGTTGCCAGTAGCCGACCGACTGGTAGAAGGTGACGGCGTTCTGCGCGGCGATGATGTCCAGTTCGACGATGCCCTGGAACTCCGCGCTGAGTTCGAGGTGTTTGACCAGCGCGGTCGCGATCCCCTCGCCGTGGTAGTTCGGGCGGACGTAGACGGCGTCGATACGCTCGTCGGGGACGTTCAGGGCGCCGTAGCCGACGATCTCGCCGGCGACCTCGGCCACGTGGACGACGAACTGGTCGTCGTCGATGGCCTGCTCGAAGGTGCCCACGTAGTCGTCTTTCGGCTTCCACACCTCGACCTGTTCGGGAGAGTACTGCCAGTGTTCGAGGTCCTCGATGGCCTCCCGCTTGATGTCGAGGATCTCCTCCGCGTCGGCGGGCGACGCCCGACGAAAGCTCACGTCCGACATCTCTTGGCGTGTCCCGAGCCCGCTGGGCCCACCCCACGTACGGCACTCACTGATAAAAATCGTCCCCCGGTAACCGCCCTCGAAACCACCAGTCAGCGCGTCGAAAAGAAAGGGGGAGTACTGGCCCGGCCACCCCTGCTGGTGACTACTGTGCGGCCGGGTCCGCCGCGGCTTCCGCGGCCGAAACGTCCTCGACCGCGATGTCCGCATCCCCGTCCGCGCCCACGTCGTCCGACGGGGCTCGACGGCGCCGGACCACGGCTGCCGCGACGCCCGCCAGAACGACCAGTCCGACGACCGCACCGACGCGACCGCCTGCCTCACGCGAACCCTCGTCGGGTGCCCCGCCCGACGCGTCGGCCGGTCCCTCGGTCACCGCTTCGTGGTCCGCGTCGTCGCCCGTCCGGGGCGACGGGGCGAACGTGGCGTCGTCGAGGTGTACTTCGAACAGTGTGACGGTATCGAATGCCATACACATCGTACGCCGGTCGTGTACTTATAGACGTAGTGATACGAGGTGGCAGACGGCAGCCCCGCGGGTCGGCGGTCAGCGGGGAACTGCGAGAGCGGCCGGCGGACCCGATCAGCGCACGCCGCGGGCGAGCGAGCCGAGCAGGGCACCGACCAGCGGGAGAGCAGTGCTGACGGCCAGCACCTGCCCCATCCCGAGATACCGCGAGAGGTCGCCGGTGACAGCCAGCCAGCCGGCGAACGCGAGCCACGCGAGGACGCCGAATCCGAGGCCGGCGAGCAGGCCGCGCCGGAGCGAGGGCTGGACGAGCGCGACCAGCGCCCCGCCGAGGACGAACCCGAGCCAGTGGAGCCAGACGACGGCGAGTGAGAGGACGCCGGCCGCGAGCGTCGCCAGGCGCCTGCGCCGCGGCGCCGCCCTGAGCGCGTCGAGACGCGCCCCGAGGTCGGCGGCGCTCATCCGTCCCCCTCCCCGTCCTCGAAGCGAACCGCGGGGCCGCCGTCGGGCGCGTCGAGGGGCATCTCCTTGTACTCCCCGTCGGCCCAGGCCCGGAGCTGGTCGCTGTAGTGGTCGGAGAACGGCGAGCCGTCGTTGCCGCCCGGGAAGGCGGCCGTCGAGGTGTCCCCGGCCATCGGACAGACCATCCGCCAGCTACTGCCCGCCTGGTCTTCCTTCCGGAAGTTGTTCAGCGTCCCCTCGGCGCCGTCGGTCGGGTACCGTGGGTAGTTGAGCCACGAGCGGTCGAAGGGGTGATCGATGGCCGTTCGGTTGTAGTCGCCGAAGACCGCCCAGTCCTCGTCGTCGAGTTCGGCGGCCGTCCGGTCCAGGGCCTCGGCGATGGCCGCGTCCCGCCCGTCGGGGAACCAGTCGGACTCCGGCGGGAGCGTCAGCAACACCCAGTCGATGCCGTAGTACTCCTCGGGGTCGCGGCGGCCGCCGAGTGCCGATTCCAGCCGCGGGCGGAAGATCGATTCCGCGTAGTGGTCGAGAAAGCGGGCGAAGACCAGCGCCGCCCGCGAGTCGCGGGTCATCCGGTAGTCCCAGCCCTCCAGGTCGTCGAGGAGGGCGGCGGCCGCCTCGCTCGTCGCCTCGCGGGCGTCGAGCATCGCCGGGACGAACAGTTCAGCCCGCTTGTCGTAGGCGTCCAGCTGGACGGACTGCATGAACGCGGGGTCGACCGACCGGTCACCGGCGACGCGGTCATCGAGTCGCTCCCAGAGTCGCTGGCCCCGGAACGGCGAGGAGTAGGGTTTCCCGAAGTAGTAGGGGATGGCCGCGGCGTCGACCACGCGCTGGTTCGCCGTCCCGATGTACGGCGGGTTCACGGCGTGTGGCATATCCTCGAAGGCGACGAACCCGCGCCCCTCCCAGTCGGTCTCGCCGTAGGGGGTGTAGCCGGCCCACTCGCCCTCGCGGGCGGAGCCGTCGAACACCCGGTCGCCCCGGACCGGTTCGCCGTCAGTCCGGCGAAGCGGGATCTTTCCCGTGACCCGGTAGAGGGTATCCCCGTCGCGGGAGGCGTAGACACAGTTCTGTGCGGGGAGGTCGAAGGTCTCCAGGGCGTCCTGTACGTCCCCGAGTCCCGCGCTCGTGTTGAGCCCGTACACCGCCTCCGTCGTCCGCGTGGCCGCCAGCCCGGTCCAGGCGACGCCGACCGCGGTGCGGAACGCGTCGCCGTCGCCCTCGGCGCCCAGTACTGGGCCGTGGACGGTCTTTCGGACCTCGACCGTGCGGTCCGGACCGTCCGAGACCGCGATGGTCCGCTCCTCGCGGTCGAAGGAGCGCCACTCGTCGCCGTAGCGGTACTCGGCTCCCTCGGCCCGCGTCTCGTACTCGTAGAAGTCGATGACGTCCGCGCCGGTGTTGGTGAAGCCCCACGCGCCGGCCTCGTTCTCGCCGATGACGACGAAGGGGACGCCCGGGAACGTCACGCCGCGGGCGTGGGTCGCGGGGCCGTCGAGGTGCATCTCGTACCACACCGGGGGCGCCATCAGGGAGAGATGCGGGTCGTTGGCGACGATGGGCGCACCCGAGGCCGTGTAGTCGCCGGAGACGACCCAGGAGTTCGAGCCGACCCATCCCGGCGGCTCGTTGGCCGACAGCCAGGCGTCGAGGTCGGGGTGAGTCGGTCGCCGGTCGGTCGCGGCGCGGGGACCACCGGTCCCGTCGCCGCCCTCGCTCCCGTACGTGACGGTCGTCCCGCTCTCGGGGCCGCGGACGCCCGGCGGGTAGTCGTGGCCGAGGATTCGCGAGTCCCCGTCGAGGGTGTTCGGGTACAGCTCCGCGGCGACCGCGGGGCCGAGTTCGGCCGCGACCGTCTCCTCGCGGAGGGTCCGGAAACTGCCGTTCAGCTGCCAGCCGATCTGTTTCTCCGCGAGCATGGCGTCGGCGGGGGTCCACGGCGCCGGCTCGAAGTCCAGCAGGTCGAACTCCATGGGGAGTCGGGCGGGCCCCGGCGTCTCCGGGAGGTGGCGGTTCACGCCCTCGGTGAACGCTTCGACGTAGTCGCCGACCGTCGACCCCTCCAGGCGGTTCCAGGTCGCCTCGGCGGCCCCCGCGAAGTCCATCGCGACCCGGAACCGGTCGGAGGGGAGCGCGATTTCGCCGACGACCGCCGAGAGCTGGCCGCGCATCTGCCGGCGCTGGAGGTCCATCTGGAACAGGCGGTCAGCGCCCTGTGCGAACCCGGCGGCGAAGTAGAGGGCGCGCTCGTCGTCGGCCGAGACGTGGGGGACGCCCGCGTCGTCGTACCGGAGCCGTGCCGGGCCGTACGGTGATTCGACGGTTTCCGGCAGGCTATCACGGACGGTGTCCCAGACCGCGCCGCTGAACGGCGCGAACCGTTCGAGGTACGTCCGCACGGGCGGGGCGAACCCGCCCGCGACGCCGCCGGCCAGCAGCGCCCCCAGCACCCCCCGACGCGTCCGCTCGCGGTCCATGTCCGGGGGGCGGGCGCCGCGGTCAAAAAGCTTCCCTACAGCGAGCCCCACCGCAGATAGACCATCACGGCGATGATGGCGAGCTGGAAGACCCCCTGCACGCCCGAGAGCTTCGCGTTGCGCATCCCGATCCGGCTGATCACGTCCGAATCCGGATTCTCGGAAGTCATCTCGCGGTACATCCTGACCTCGCCGGGCAGCAACACGCCGAACCCGAGGACGCTCAGGACGGTGATGATCGCGAGCGTCGCGAGGATGGGCGTGCTGGTCATGGCGAACGACGGGAGCGTCAGCGCGAGGCCGGCCCCGCTGCCGACCGCGACGATCCCGAAAGCGGCGAGCCAGCGCGGGTCGCGGAAGGCGTCGAACTGCCAGCCGATGAGCAGGACGACCGGCACCAGCGTCGCGGCCGTCAAAAGCGCCAGCCACGGGTCGGCGTTCGGAAAGACCCCGAGGCGGAGCGCGAGCGTGATGCCGCCGGCGATGGTGACCGTCGCCAGCGACGGCATCAGGAAGGTCATCTTCGGCGTGAACCGCTGGAAGACGGACGCGCGCGTCTCCACCGCCAACCCGCCGATGACCGGCCCCAGGACCAGCGCCATGAACAGGTCGATGCCGGTCCAGAGGACGCCCGCCATGACGTGGACGTAGATGTGCCGGCCCACCGACGCGACCGTCACGGCGTAGAGAAGCGCCGCCAGCGGAATCGCGACCGCACCCGTCGCGAAGGCCGGGTTCGCCCGTCGAGCCATGCCCCTGATCGTGCCCCGTATCGTCGCCGTCATACCTCCCGGCGCGACCGGGCGAGTAAAATAGGCAGCGGCGACTTCGCGGTGCCGAGGACTGCGGTGATGGCGTGGCACCACAGGGCCACGGAGCGGCACGGACGGCGGTTTCCGGAGTCCGAAAATCGAGCCGGGCGTTTTTGCCCGTCCGTCTGATTTCTTCGAACGGAATGGTCCCCCAACCGAACAGACGGCGCCTGCTGGCGACGGCGGCGCTGACGATTGCCGGCACGGTCGCCGGCTGTACAGAGGCACAGTCGAGCGCGGACGAGGGCGCGCCGGCGGATTCGACGACCGAACCGCCGACGGAATCGCCGACGGAATCGCCGGAGTCGGGGAAACCCGCGACCACCACCACCGCGGCGGAGACGGTCCCGTACTTCGACGGCTGGATGGCGGACGCCCGCGGCTACGACTACGCGGTCGCCGACTACCGCGGCGAGAGCGAGGTGACGGTCGCCGTCGGCGCCCCCCACGACGACGGGCACTTCGCGTTCGCCCCGCCGGTCGTCCAGGTCGACCCCGGCACGACCGTCCGCTGGGAGTGGACCGGCGAGGGCGGCGCCCACAACGTCGTCGCCGAGGACGACAGCTTCGACTCCGGTGACCCAGTGGTCGAATCCAGCCAACAGTTCGAACACACCGTCGAGGAGACCGGCGTCTACCGGTATCACTGCGCGCCACACCGCGGCCTCGGCATGAAAGGCGTCGTCGTCGTCGGCGACGACTACCCGACCAGGCCCGCGAGCGAGGTCGACCGAACCGAACCGGACGAGGGGACGCCGGCCCACGTGGGGCACGACCACGACGACGAGACGCCGACCCCGACCGACGGGCCGTACGGCGGCTACCTCGCCGGCACCTCGAACTTCGACGGGACGACCGCCGACCGGACCGACGCCGACGAGGTCGTCGTGACGGTGGGGTCGCAGGCAAACGGCGGCGGGTTCGGCTTCACGCCGGCCGCGGTCGAGGTGACGCCGGGGACGACCGTCCGCTGGCGCTGGACCGGGAACGGCGGCGCCCACAACATCGTCGCCGAGGACGGCGCCTTCGACTCCGGCGACGTCGTGGCCGAACCCGGCGACCACTTCGAGTACACCGTCGAGGAGACCGGCGTCCACCGGTACTACTGTGCGCCACACAAGGCGCTGGGAATGAAAGGCGTCGTGGACGTCGTCGAGGACTGAACGACCGGTCCGTGGCTCCGAGCGGGGTCCCGCCGTCGGTTTTCGGACCCCGGAAACGATCCGCCCGGTATTTGTGCCAGGGGTGACAACGCCGTGTGGGAACGACACGCGGACGGCCCTGTCCGCGAGCGGTGTCGCCCCGACCGCCCAGGACGATGACGGCCCCCCACTCGCCCCCCAGGAGGACACATGGGACCGCCAGCCGAGCGTGACGAGGACGACCTCCAGCGACTGCTCGACGCGCTCGGGGACCCGGACTGCCGGCGGATCGTCCGGGAACTCGACGACCCGATGACCGCCAAGGAACTCATGGACGCCTGCGACCTCTCCCAGACCACGACGTACCGGAAACTCGACCGCCTGAGCGAGACCGCCCTCGTCGCCGCCGACACCGAACTCCGCGAGGACGGCCACCACACGACCCGCTACGAGCGCGCCGTCGAAGGCGTGTTCGTCGACCTCGCCGGCACCGCGCCGGACGAAGCCGACGACATCACGCTCGTGGAGGACGAGGAATCGCCCGACGAGACCCTCGCGCGGCTCTGGTCACAGGTGGGTGAGCAGCTGTGATGGTCCCGCCCGTCGCCGTCGCGTTCAAGACCGTGACGCTCGTGCTCGGCGTCGTCGTCGCCCTCCTGGCGTTCCGGGCGTACCGCCGGCTCGGGACCGACGGCCTCCAGTGGCTCGCGGTCGGGTTCGGGGTCGTCACGCTCGGCTCCCTGCTGGCCGGCGTCGCCGACCAGTTGCTCGACGTGTCCGCCCACGACGCCATCGTCGTCGAGAGCGGCCTCACGACCCTCGGCTTCCTCGTCATCACCTACTCGCTGTACGCGACTCGGCGAGCGAGTGCCTGAACTTACTCGATGTGGATCGCCGGCTTGTTCGGCCGGGCCTTGGCCGCGAGGTCGTCGCCGTCGCCCGCCTGCCTGACGGTCACGTCGGCCCCGAACTCGTCCTCGAAGAGCCACGCCGCCTGTTCGAGCGTCTCCAGTTCCCGGTCGGCGGCGACGATGGGCTCCAGTTCCGCCACCCGCTCGGCGAGGTCGGCGGCGTACTCGCCGGCGGCGTCGCGGCGGTCGCCCACGCGGTCGTCGTCCAGTATCTGTCCCACGACGGCATCGTCCGGGTTGGCGTCGCGGGCGATCCCGTAGGCGCGGTGTTTCCAGTCCTGAGCGACGACGATCTCGATGGCGTCGGGGTCGTCGATGTCCACCACGTCGGTGATGTCGCGCACGTCCGCCAGCGTCGTGCGGATGAGTTCCCGTTCGATCCGGTAGTCGGGCACGTCCTGGAGCGGCGTCGGCCAGTCGGCACCCGCGACGGGCGCCTCCTCTTCGAGGCCGTGCCACATCTCCTCGGCGAGGTAGGGGGCGATGGGTGCGAGCAGTGTCGCCAACGTCCGCAACCCGCGGGCGTAGGCGTACTTGTACGGCGCCTCGTAGCCGCGGTACCGCCGGAGGAGGCGGGCGAACGTCTGGAGTTCGGTGATGACACGATGGAACCGGAACCGCTCGTACTCGTCGGTGACGGCGGCGATGGTCCGGTCGATCTCGCGTTCGAGGTAGGCGTCGTGGTCGGTGCTCTCGGTGCGGACCGACTCCCGGGAGCGGAAGTCCTGGACCATCCCGTAACAGGTCTGCTGGAAGTCGTAGACGTTGCTCACGTCCTTGACGGTCCACTCGAAGTCCTGGCGGGGGTGGGCGGCCGCGAGGACGAACAGCCGGGTCGTCTCCGCGCCGTACTCGTGGGGCGCGATGGCGTTGCCCTTCGATTTGGACATCTTCTGGCCGCTGTGCAGGACCGTCCCCTGATTGATGAGTCGCTCGACGGGCTCCCGGCGGTCGAGCAGGCCGATGTCGGCCAGCGCGCGGGTGAAAAAGCGGATGTACAGCAGGTGGAGGACGGCGTGTTCCTCGCCGCCGACGTACACGTCCACGGGGAGCCACTCGTCGGCCGTCTCGGAGTCGAACGGCGCCGAATCGAGGTCCGGCGAGAGATAGCGCAGGAAGTACCACGAGGAGTCGACGAAGGTGTCCATCGTGTCCGTCTCGCGCTCGGCGGGACCGCCACAGTCGGGGCACGTGGTCTCGACGAAGTCCTCGTTCGCGGCGAGGGGGTTCCCCGTCGTCTGGACGTACTCCGGGAGTTCCACGGGCAGGTCCTCGTCGGGGACGAGCACGTGGCCGCAGTCCGGGCAGTCGACGACGGGGATGGGCGTCCCCCAGTAGCGCTGGCGGGAGATGAGCCAGTCCCGGAGGCGGTAGGTCACGGATTCGGTGACCGCGTCGTGGTCGCGGAGGCGTTCGCGGGCCGCCTCGCTGGCGAGGCCGTCGTACTCCCCGCTGTTCGTCAGCATGCCGTCGCCGGTGAACGGTGCGTCCGGCAGGGGTGATTCGTCGTCGCCCAGCGGTTCGACGACCGCCTCGACCGGCAGGTCGTGCTCGACCGCGAAGGCGTGGTCGCGTTCGTTGTGGGCCGGGACACCCATCACGGCGCCCGTCCCCACGTCGTCGAGGACGTAGGCCGCGACGTACACCGGCAGTTCCTCGCCGGTCAGGGGATGGGTCGCCGTCGCCGCCGTCTCGACGCCGGAGGCGTCCGCGTCTTCGGGGTCGGTCCCGCGCATCTCGTCGACGTACGCGGCGACCGCCTCGTCCCCGTCGGCCAGTTCCGCCGCGAGGTCGTGGCCCGGCGAGACCGCGAGGAAGGTCGCGCCGTAGACGGTGTCCAGTCGCGTCGTAAAGGTCTCGACGGCGCGGTCCGCGACGCCGCCGCCGTCGACCGCGAAGGTGATCTCGGCGCCCTCCCGCCGGCCGATCCAGTTGCGCTGGATGTCGCGGACGCTGTCGGGCCACCCCCCCAGGTCGTCCAGGCCCTGGTACAGTTCCTCGGCGTAATCGGTGATGGTGAAGAACCACTGGTCGAGTTCGCGCCGCTCGACCGGCGTCTCACAGCGCCAGCAGACCTCCGTGGTGCCGTGGTCGTGGTCGTCCGCCTGGTCCGCCTCGACCTCGCTGACCTGCGCGTCCGCGAGCACCGTCTCGCAGTCGGGACACCAGTTGACGGTCGCGCCGGCCTTCTCGACGAGGCCTTCCTCGTAGAGGCGGGCGAACAGCCACTGGTTCCAGCGGTAGTAGTCGGGGTCGCAGGTGGTGATCTCCCGGGACCAGTCGTAGCCAAAGCCCATCGTCCGGAGTTCGTCTTTCATCCGGTCGATGCAGGTCCGGGTCCAGGACTCGGGGTCGGTGTCGCGGTCGTAAGCGGCGTTCTCCGCGGGGAGTCCGAAGGCGTCCCACCCCATCGGGTGGAGCACGTCGTCGCCGGACATCCGGCGGTAGCGGGCGTAGGCGTCCGTGATGGCGTAGTTGCGGACGTGTCCCATGTGGAGCGAGCCGGAGGTATAGGGGAACATCCCGAGGACGTACGTCGGGTCGTCGGCGTCGTCCGGGCACTCGTAGACCCCCTCCGCCGCCCACACCTGTTGCCAGTACTCCTGGACCTCGGCGGGATTGTAGTGCGACATCGGCCGTTGGTGGCTCTGGAACGGCCAGCACTATGACGTTTCTGCCGATCCGACGCCTCAGGACTCCTGATCGGTGGGGCGCACCAGCATCTCGTTGATCGCCACTCGGTCGGGCCGGGTGACGGCGTAGCGGATGGCGTCGGCAATGTCCCCGGGCTGGAGGAAAGTCAGGTCCTCGGCCATCTCGGCCATGCGTTCGCGGACCTGCTCGTCGGGGATGTGCATCCCGAGTTCCGTGTCCACCGCGCCGGGTTCGATCACCGTCACGCGGACGCCGCTCTCGCTCGTCTCCTTCCGGAGCGACTCCGAGAAGGCGTTGACGCCGAACTTCGTCGCCGAGTAGCCCCCCGAGGCCTCGTTCGCCCGCCGGCCCGCGACCGAGGAGATGTTGACGATGTGGCCGTCGTCCCGTTCGAGCATCCCCGGCAGGACCTCTCTGGTCGCGGCCATCAGCCCCATCAGGTTCACGTCGAGCATCTGCTGGAGGTCCTCGACGTCCGCCCGAATCACCGGCGCGAGCAGCATCACGCCCGCGTTGTTGACGAGGACGTCCGGACTCCCCAGTTCCTCGCGCGTGGTCTCGATCATCGCCCGGACCTCCTCGATCTCGGTCACGTCGGCCGTGACCGGCAGGGCCGTGCCGCCCTCGCTCTCGATGTCGTCGGCCAGTTCGTCGAGTCGGTCGGTCCGCCGGGCGCTGATCGCGACCGCCGCGCCCTCGTCGGCGAGGGCTTTCGCCGTCGCTCGACCGATTCCGGAGGACGCGCCCGTCACCAGTGCCACGTCGCCGTCGAGTGTCTGACTCATGACTCACCGATAGGGACGGCCCACTCGTAAGGGGCCACCCTGCGGCAAACCACTCGTTCCAATCCGCCAACAAGCGCGGCGCGTGCGGCCGCAGTCCGGCAGTTTCACTTTCACTCCGCATGGCTGGCGTATATGCCCCTCGACGCACAAACAGCAGGTAGAGGGCGAGACGCCCTCCAGTGTCACACGCTCCCCTTTCACTTTCCATGCAATCACCAACCAGCGACTTGCTCGGCGACTGTCCGCGGTGTCGTGCGCCGATTCCCGCGGGGAACCTGCTCATCCGCTACGAGCGGACCGACGGTCACGCGGTCTACGCCGAGTGCCCGGACTGTGGCGAGCCGGTCCACCCGGCCTGAGGGGGCGCCACGTCGGGACGCGCCGACAGCACCCCTCGTCAGCGGCCGTCGCGCAGGCGACCGCTCGTCTCGACCTGAATATCGAGTTTGTCCGTTCCGCGTATCCAGTCGAGGTAGTCGGCCAGTCGGTCGGCCTCCTGCAGGGCGTCGATGGTGTCGTACTCCTCGCGTAGCTCCGCGTTCGAGAACACGGCGTGGATCTGGTCGTGGCAGGGGCGACACAGCGTGACCGTGGGGCTCTCGGCGCGGCGCTCGGGCCGCAGGTGGTGGTCCTGGATCGCCTGCGGGTCGTCGATGCGCTCGCCCGGAACCACGCGGCGACAGAGCGCACACGTCGTCGGCATCACCCGACGTACGGACGCCGGATACTTGGGTTCGCGGGCCTACCCCTCGCACATGGCAGAACTCGACCCCGACACGCTCCTGCCCAGCGATCGGATGCGCCAGCAGGCCCTCGACGGCGAGGTGACACAGATTCACCGCGGCCAGCAGTACGCCGACGAGGGTGACACCTTCGAGGTCGACGGCACGACCTTCGAGGTCGTGACCGTCGCGGACACGACCCTCGGAGACCTGACCGACGAGGACGCCCGCGCCGAGGGGGCGCGTGACCTCGACCACTACAAGCAGATCCTCGACCGAGCCCACGATAACTTCGAGTGGGACGACGACTCCGAGATCGTGCTCCACAGATTCGAGAAGGAGTGACCGACGAGTGGCCCGCGGCGAGGACGAGTCGTGAGGGCTATATTCGTCGCCAACGGAGGCACGGGACATGGACGGCGAGAGTGCCGCGGGTGTCCGACTCCTGTACGTGACACCCAGCGCCGAGCGCGCGCGCGAGGCGGCGAGCGAGCTAGCGGCGACGGAGCGGGTGACGGTCGAGACGTGCGAGACCGTCGAGGCAGCGATGGCGACTCTCGGAACCAGTGACCGCCCGGAGTGTCTCGTCAGCGATCACGATCTGCCGGACATCGACGCGGTCGCGTTCCTGCAGATGGTCCGGTCACAGTACCCGGACCTCCCGTTCGTCCTCTTCACGAGCGAGGGGGACGAGTCGGTCGCCAGTCGGGCGATCTCGGCCGGCGTGACCGACTACCTCATCAGGGACGAACACGAGAACCAGTGGGCGGCGCTGGTCGAACTCGTCGAGACGGCGGTCGAGTATTACCGAACGCAGACGGACCTCGTGGAGACGGAAGCGCGGGCACGGACGATCCTCGAGGCGTCGCCGGACGCGGTGGGTATCATCCGCGACAGGCGGTTCGTCTACGCCAACGCGAGCGCCGTCGACATCTTCGGCGTCGACGACGCGGCGGCGCTGACGGGCGAGCCGCTCCACCAGTTTCTCCACGCGAGCGGACAGTCGCTCACGGAGGAGCGACTCCGGCGGATTCAGGCCGGCGAATCGAGCATCGACCGCCTCAACAGCACCGTCGTCGGCACGGACGGCAGAACCGTTCCGGTCGAACTCTACGCCACCCGGATCGAGTGGGAGGGCGCGCCCGCCACGATCCTCGTCGTCCGGCGCATCGCCGAGTCCGAGGGGTCGGATCGCCTGTTGCGGCGCTTCCATCGGGCAGTCCACGCCGCCGGTCACGCCGTCTTCATCACTGATGTCGACGGGACGATCACGTACGTCAACCCGGCGTTCGAGCAGATCACCGGCTACACCGCCGCGGAGGCGATCGACGAGACGCCACGTCTGCTGAAATCGGGATACCACGGCGCGGCGTTCTACCAGGACCTCTGGGAGACGATTCTGGACGGCGAGATCTGGGAGGCGGAGGTCGTCAACGAGGCGAAATCCGGCGAGCGATACAACGCCCATCAGACCGTCGCCCCGGTCAGCGACGAGGACGGCGATCTGGTCGAGTTCGTCGCCATCCAGACGGACGTGACCGACCGGAAGGAACGCGAACAGCAGTTACACGTCCTCGAGCGTATCCTCCGGCACAACGTCCACAACGACATGTCGGTCGTCCTCGGTCAGGCAGAGCGAATCGAGATCGAAGCCGACGGCGAAATCGCGGCCGCGGCCCGACAGATCCGAGAGACCGGCGGTCGCCTCCTCGAGACGGTCGACAAGGAGCGTGATATCGTGGAGTTGCTCTCGGAATCGCGCCCGATCGAGACGATCGACCTGTGCGAGCGCGTCCAGCGGACGGTCGACTCCCTCGCCGAGACCTACCCGCACGCGACCATCGACACCACGGTTCCCGAGCCGGTGCGCGTCACCGCTATCACGGAGATCGAGGTCGGCCTCTCGGAACTCGTCGAGAACGCGATCATCCACAGCGACCGCTCGACGCCGACGGTCGAGGTGCGGGTCGAGGTGGGCGACGAGACGGTCACGGTGCAGGTCATCGACGACGGCCCGCGGATTGCCGAGGAGGAGTCCGAGGTACTCACCAACGGCGAGTCGCTCGGCCCGCTGTACCACGGCAGCGGCCTCGGGCTCTGGCTGGTCAACTGGATCGTCAAACGGTCCGACGGAGTGCTCCGGTTCAGCGAGAACGAGCCGCGTGGGAACGTGGTGACGATGGAACTGAACCGCACCGGTGGCCCGGAGTGAGCCGTCACGCCGCGAGCACGATGGGGATGGGGCTGAAACAGAGCAGGCCCAGCACGAGCGTCACGGCAGCGACCGCCTTCCGGCGGGGGCCGAGCGGCGAATCGTCGATCGGTTTGGCCCCCTGGATGCGTCCGATCACGAGCACGAGCACGCCCCAGAGTATCCAGAGCGGCGCCGCGCGGCCGTCCTCGAAGACGAAGAGGTAGCCGGCGAGCGCGAACAGCGCGAGCGGAACGGCCGTCTGGATGCGGTCGATGTGGTCACCCACGAGCGCCCGGACGACGTGGGCACCGTCGAGCTGGCCGACCGGCAGGAGGTTCAGGAAGGTGACGAAGGCGCCGACCCAGCCGCCGACGACGACGGGGTGGACCGCGAGCGACGGGTCGGCGTACCGGAGCGGCTCGCCCAGCGCGACCGCGACCCCCTGTATCAGGAGCGGGTACCCGAGTTCGTACCGGGCGAACAGCGACGTGCCGGCCGCCGTACCGGTCTCGATGGGCGGGAGCGAGACGCCGACGGCGGTCACGGCGACGGCCGCGACGAGGCCGGCCAGCGGACCGGCGACGCCGATATCGAACAGTGCTTTCCGGCTCGGAATGTTGTCACGCATCCGGATGAGCGCGCCCATCGTCCCGATGACGTTGGGAAGCGGGATGAAGTAGGGGAGCGTCGCCTCCACGTCGTGGTACCGGCTGAGCGCGTAGTGACCGAGTTCGTGGACGCCGAGGACGGCCAGCACGGCCGCGGTAAACGGCCAGGCCTGGAGGACGGTCGCGGGGTCCGCCGCGACCGGCAGGCCGTACCACTGTGCGCCGACGAACAGCGTCGTCCCGACCGTCGCGAGAAAGAGCACGACGTTGAGCCACGGGATCCCGTCGACGGACGTGGATCGTTCGGTCGCGACCAGCACGTGCTCGCCCGTCTCGTAGTTCAGCCGGACGCGGTACCCCCGCTTGCGGAACAGGGGCGCCAGGCTCTCGATCACCGACTCCTTCTCGGCCAGTGGCTCCCCGTAGTAGCGGACGTTCTCGCCCTCGACCTCCACGTCGTACACGTGGAACGTCTCCGTCAGCCGATCCGGTTCGGGCAGGTCTGAAGGCACCGACCTGGGCGGTGTCGACATCACACGCGCTAGGGGTTTGCCCCGTAAATACCTGTTCGCCGGCCCGAGTGCGGACGACCGGCGGCGCGACACGACTGCCGCGCCGGCACCGCCCGTGGTCAGTTTCAAGACGGCCGCAGCCCTAGCAGTGTCGATGGCACGGACGACCCCACCGACCGTCGACGGCGTCCTCGCCGACCTCCGTGAGCGCGGCTACGAAATCGACCGACCCGAGGGACGGGCGACGCCGGCCGCGGTCGCGACCGGCGGCGAGGCACCCGGCGCACGCACCGACGCGCCGCTGGCCGTCGAACCGCTCGGCGATCCGGCGCCGCTGTATCTCGTCGCCCGCCTCGCCGACGCCGCCCGGAACGGGCGCGTCCCCCTGCTCGTCGTCGACGAGGGCGATGTCGACGCCGCGCTCGACGTGCTCCGCCCGCCGCTCCTCGTCGCCGACGACACCGACGGGCGGCGGACGTTCTACACGATCCCGGACCGCATCCGATTGACCGACGGCAGCGTGGCCTGCGTTCGCACCGACGGCGACTTCACCTGGCGGGAGGTCGCGGCCGGCGGACTGGCGGCCGCCGACTCGACGCCCGACCTCGTGCTCGAAACTGCGGGGGAGACGGTGGCCGCCTTCGACGGCGTCGACGGCCTCACCTGTCCCGGCCCCGTGCCCGACGCGTTCCCCCACCGGTACGAGTGGGGTGCGGACAAGCGGATTCACGTCTTCGACCGCGACGGCGAGGTCGGGCGCTACGACGGCGTCGCCGCGATGAAAGACAACGCCTACCGACC
The DNA here is from genome assembly GCF_023028345.1 of Halorientalis marina. Classification (GTDB taxonomy): domain Archaea; phylum Halobacteriota; class Halobacteria; order Halobacteriales; family Haloarculaceae; genus Halorientalis; species Halorientalis marina. Next base: position 3,521,763 of record NZ_CP095487.1, read on the forward strand.
GGTGCCGCTCCCGCTCGTGCCCGAACACCACGTCCGAGAGAATCCGGACCTCGCCCACCGCTGGCTCGTCGCGACCACGGACGGCCAGGCGGCCACCTACCACACCGCCTGACCCGTGGCGCTGAAAGACGCTATCGCGGAACTTCGACCTGCGCGTCGACGCCGACGAGGCCCGAACGGGCCGCTTTCGGACCCTCGCGCGTCTCCTCTGGACAGAGATGACCCGCGTCGCCGACGCCGCTCCCGGGCGGGTCCTCGACGCCGGCGCGGGGAGCGGTGCGAGCACGCGCGTCCGCCGCGAGCACGCCCCGTCGGTCGTCGCGTGAGGCCGCTCAGTAGTAGAACAGCGCGACGACGAGACAGCAGGCGGTGACGACGTAGGTGACTGGCCCCCAGTCGATGGCGGTGAGTTCCGCGGCGTAGAACAGGGTCCCGACAGTCGGGAGGACGCCACCGACGGTGAACAGTTGCGTCCGTCGGAGTGCCTGTCCGGAAGTGCGGCGCCAGTGGCCGACGAACAGCGCGATGGCGGCGAACGACAGCGCCAGCGAGTACAGCGCGTGGATGTAGTACCACGGGCCGTAGGTCATCGTCAGGCGCGCGAGGTCGCCGGTGGTCGTCATCTCGGCGCTCGCGCGGACCAGTCCGTGTACCCCGAGGTAATTCGTCCACACCAGGACGTTCGTGAGGACGGGGACCACCGCTAGCACGGCGACGTTCCGGCGAGTCACCAGGTCCGCGCGTCCGGTGTACTGGAGTGCGAAGACGATGAACGCGAGCGTGACGAGGCTCGGCCCGGCGAAGCGGAGCGTGTTCCAGAACAGCGCCTGCCCGAGGACGGTACTCGCGAGCTGGAGCGCGTAACTCCCGGCCCAGACGACGATCGCACCGAACAACCCGAGCATCGTGTACGCTCCCTTCTGGGAGCGCTGTGTCAGGGTTACTGCGAACAGTCCCGCGACGATGAGCGCCGTGATTCCCAGCGGAATGGTGTACGGCGTCGATTGCCAACTCATAGTACTGCATCCTCGACGAGAGGCGCTGGTAACGGTTCGAGACGTATCAGTGAACGATAGAGAACAGGCAATTAGTTCATTCGAGACGGGCCGCGACGGCGTCACGGTCAGCGGGCGTGTCGACGTTCGTCGCCCACCCGTCGAGGGGGACGGTCTCGACGGTGCCGCCGGCCGCGAGGAGGTCATCGATGGCAGGGGTGAGTTCGTACTCGCCGGTCGAGGCCGAGTCGACCGGCCGGCAGGCCTCGAAGACCGCCGGGGAGAAGGCGTAGAAGCCACGCGGGACGGTCGCCGACGGCGGGTCGTCGGGTTTCTCCACGAGACCGGTCACGCGGCCCGCGTCGTCGAGCTCGATGACGCCCGCCCGGACGGCTTCCTCGCGCGGGACGTCCTCCGCGAGCAGTGTCACGTCGGCGCCGGTGGCGTGGTGACGCTCCGGAACCGCCGCGAGGTCGGCGTCGAACACGTTGTCGCCGTTCATCGCGAGGAAGTCGCCGTCGCCGGCGGGGCCGTCGGCGGCCGCGGGTCCGCCGTTCGCTCCCGCCGGGGCGGCCGCGCTCGCGAGCGGTTCGTCGCCGGTCGTCGCGTACAGTTCGACGTCGTCGGCGAAGTGTTCGGCGAGCGCCTCCGCGATGGCCTGGGCCTCACCTTCCGTCGTGTCGGGGTCGACGCGTATCCGCATTAGTAGGATTTGGGGAAGCCGAGTTCCTGGCTGATGTGGTTGTAGGCCATCTGCTGGGTGACCGGTGCCAGGCGGGTGAGGTTGATCTCGCGCCACCACCGCTCGACGTCGTACTCCTTCGCGTAGCCCCAGCCGCCGAAGGCCTGCATCGACTGCTTGACGGCCTCGATGCCCGCCTCGACGGCCGTCGCCTTCGCGACGTTGGACTCGTAGCCACAGGGCTCGCCCTGGTCGAACAGCCACTCGGCCTTCTGTCGCATCAGTGCCGCCGTCTCCATCCGCGTGTACGCCTTCGTGATGGGGAAGGAAACGGCCTGGTGCTCGCCGACGGGGCGCCCGAACACCTCGCGGTCGTTCGCGTACTCGATGGCCTTCTCGGCGGCGAGTCTGCCGATGCCCGTCCCCGCGGCCGCGAAGCCGATGCGTTCGGGGTTGAGCATGTCCACGAGCGCCCACCAGCCGTCGTCCTCCTGCCCGAGCAGGTCGTCCTCGTGGACGCGCACGTCCTCGAAGAAGACCTCACAGGACTTCGAGTAGTTGATGGCGTGTTTCTCGATGGGCGACACCGAGATGCCCGGACTGTCCATGTCGACGATGAAGAGGCTAATCCCGTCGGTCCCCTTCTCCACCTCGTCGCGGGGCGTGGTTCGGGTGACGAGGACCATGTTGTCCGCGCGGTCCGAGAAAGTGATCCACGCCTTCTGCCCGTTGATGACGTACTCGTCGCCCTCCTCAGAAGCCGTGGCTTCTGTGGGGTCAGCCGAGGTTTCCTCGGCGGAGTCTTTCTCCGCGCGTGTCGTTACGTTCAGCGTGTTCGTCCCCGCTTCGGGTTCGGTGATGCCGATGGAGAAGTTCCGCTGGCCGGTCGCGATGTCGGGCAGGTACCGCTCTTTCTGCTCGTCGGTACCGTTCTCGCGGATGCCGATTGCGGCCATCCCGCCGGTGAGGACGAGATACCAGGTGCCGGCCATGCCACAGCCCTCGGCACACAGCGTCTCCATCGCCAGGCCCATCTCGGCCATGCCCATCCCGGCGCCCTCGTACTCCTCGGGAACGAGTAGGCCGTGAAAGCCCGCGTCGGCGAGTTCGTCCCAGAAGCCCTGGGCGAACTCCCCGGCTTCCTCTTTCTCGCGCCAGTACGCCGGTCCGTACTCGGCCGCCACGTCCGCGGCCGTCGAGCGGATCATTGACCGTTCCTGTGTGGTTTCGAAGTTCATACTCGTTCCTGAGAGTTCCACGATGGTGAACCCGGCGGCGGTCGGCGTACACGTCCCGGCCGGGTAGATGGTGCCGAGTACCGATACCCTCGCCGGCCCTATAGTTTGCCCCGAGCGACCGGGGCGGTATTTGAACCGCGCGCGGTTGGCGGGCGACAACACGGGGTTTCACGGTGGGTGGCGCCGTGCCACGGGCATGGACTGGGACGAGCGGTTCCGCAGCGGCGAGTACCCGACCGACCCCGACCCCTCACCCGTGCTGGAGCGTCACGTCGAGGCCGCACCCGACGGCCGCGCGCTGGACCTCGCGACCGGGACCGGCCGCAACGCCGTCTTCCTCGCCGAGCAGGGCTACCGTGTCGACGCCGTCGACCAGTCGCGGGCCGGCCTGGAGATCACCCGCGAGACCGCCCGCGAGCGCGGCGTCGCCGACCGCCTCCAGCTCCTGCAGGCCGACCTCGGCGAGTACGCCTACCCCGAGGACGCGTACGAACTGGTCACGATCAGTTTCTACCGCTGTGTCGACCGCCTGCCCGACATCAAGGCGGCCCTCGTCGACGGGGGCGTGCTCTTCGTCCAGCACCACCTCCGGACCGACGACGACGACGTGTCCGGACCGAGCACCGACCGCTACCGGTTCGCGGCGAACGAACTCGTGAACGCCTGTCTCGACATGACCGTCCTCTACTACGACGCCGCCCGAGAGGAGCGACCGGACGGCCGCACCTCGGCCATCACGCAGGTCGTCGCCCGGAAGTCCTCTGGCCTCCGGCAATCGTACCCCCCGGTGCCGCGAGCATAGCCCGCCCCGCGCCCGCTCACGTCGACCGATCACGCCACAGGAGGCCGAGCAACAGAGCGACCAGGACGACCTGCACCGCCTTGTCGACGTAGCCGACGGGCGTGTAGGCACCCGCCTTGACGACGTACCACAGCGGAATCTGGACCCCGGTGTAGACCACGCCGACGGCGTACAGCAGTCGCCGCCGGTACCCGACGAGAAAGAGCGCCAGCGCGCCGAAAAAGCCGACGCCAGCGATCAGGACCGGCGGTGCGCCCTCCACGACCCCCGCGTACAGGTGCAAAACGCCAGTCACAGCCACCAGTACGACCGCGGTCCAGTGTTCCGCTCCCAGCGACGCCGTCTCGATCAGTCCCGCTTCCGAGCCAGCATCGTGTTGTTGTGTGCTCACACAGCAATCGTCCACTCGTGGAGGTATATTGGGTTCCATCGCTCTCAGAAAGTCGGAAGAGCCGAAAGCGATATTGTTCTCTGTTCACACTGCTATAAACTACTATCGAGACGGGCGACTGGATGAGTTCTATTCCGAGACCTTCACCAGCTGTTTGCCGATGTTGACGCCCTCGAACAGGCCGAAGAAGGCGTCGGGCATGTTCTCGAAGCCCTCGGTGACGGTCTCCTTGTACTGCACGTCGCCGCTCTGGACCCACCCCGCCAGTCGCTCGGTGGCCTTCCGGAAGTGCGGCTGGAAGTCGCTGACGATGAACCCTTCGACGCGGGCCTTCTTCTGGACGAGCGTCGTCAGCTTCCGGGGGCCGGTCGGCAGTTCCGTCGCGTTGTACAGCGAGATCTGCCCGCAGACCGCGACCCGTGCGAACTCGTTGAGGTTGGCGAAGGCGGCGTCGGTGATCGGGCCGCCGACGTTGTCGTAGTACACGTCGACGCCCTCCGGACAGGCCTCCGCGACCGCGGCACGGAGGTTCTCGGTCTCCTTGTAGTTGATCGCGTCGTCGAAGCCGAGTTCGCCGGTGAGCCAGTCGGTCTTCTCCTCGGCACCGGCGATCCCGACGACCCGACAGCCGTTGAGCTTGCCGATCTGGCCGGCGACGGAGCCGACCGCGCCCGCCGCCCCCGAAATCAGGACGGTGTCGCCGGGTTCGGGCTCGGCCACGTCGAGCATCCCGAAGTAGGCGGTGCGGCCGGGCATCCCCAGCACGCCCAGTGCCGTCGAGACGGGGGCGAGGTCGGGGTCGACCGGCTGGAGCGCGTCGCCGTCGGCGGTCGCGTACTCCGCCCACAGGAGTTCGCCGGTCGCCATGTCGCCGGACTCGAAGCGCGGGTGGTTCGACTCGACGACCTCGCCGACGACGCCGGCTTTCATCGGCTCGCCCACGTCCCACGGCTCGGCGTAGGACTCGGCGTCGCGCATCCGGCCGCGCATGTACGGGTCCACCGAGAGGTACCGCGATTCGACGAGGACCTCGCCCGGTCCGGGGTCGGGGACGTCGGCTTCGACCAGTTCGAAGTTCTCCATCGTCGGTTCGCCGGTCGGACGGCTCGCGAGGTGCCACTGCCGATTGGTATCCGTCATCCCACGGGGGAACGAGCGGGGGCCGAATGAGGTTTCGGGTCCCGGAGCCTCAGAACGCCCGCCAGTACTGGCGAGGGACGTCCACGTCGTCCAGCCGGTCCAGTTCCTGCGCGGCGTGGAGCGTGAAGTAGGGGTCCCGGAGGTGCTCGCGGCCGAGGATGGCGAGGTCGGCCCGACCGGTCCGGACCAAGGCGTCGGCCTGCTCCGGTGCGGTGATGCCCCCGACGGCACCGACGCGGATGTCCGAGTCGGTCTCCTCGGTGACCCGCTGGGCGTATGGCACCTGGTAGCCCGGGCCGGTGTCGGGTACCTGCTGGTCGGGGTGGATGGCCCCCGCGCTCACGTCGACGAGGTCGACGCCGTGGGCGGCGATGCGGTCGGCGAAGCGGACGGACTGGTCGACGGTCCAGGACTCGCGGTCCGGGAGCCAGTCGGTCGCGGAGATGCGGACGAACAGCGGCTTCTCGTCGGGCCAGACCTCGCGGACGGCGTCGATGACCTCCAGCGGGTACCGGATGCGGCTCGCGAAGTCGCCGCCGTACTCGTCGTCCCGGTCGTTGGTCACCGGCGAGAGGAACTCGTGGAGGAGGTAGCCGTGAGCGGCGTGGACCTCCGCGATTTCGAACCCGGCCTCGTCGGCCCGGCGGGCGGCGTCGGCGAAGGCTCCCCGGACGGTCGCGAGGTCCTCGGCGTCCATCGCGCGGGTCGGCGGCGCGTCGGCGTCCGCGTAGGGCCACGGCTCTGCCGAGGGCGCGATGGCCTCCCAGCCGCCCTCGTCGGGTTGGAGCGGGTCGTGGCCGTCGGCGGGCCGGGTGGTCGCGGCCTTCCGGCCGGCGTGGGCCAGCTGGATGCCAGGGAGACTGCCCTGCTCGCGGACGAAGTCAGTGATGTCCGCGAGCGCGTCGGCGTGCTCGTCGCTCCAGATACCGAGGTCCTCCGGGGAGATGCGCCCGCGTGCCTCGACGGCGGTAGCCTCGCTCATGACGATGCCGGCGCCGCCGACGGCGCGGGAGGTGAGATGCTGGAAGTGCCAGTCCGTCGCGAGGCCGTCGCGGGCCGCACAGGAGTACTGACACATCGGCGAGACCATCACGCGGTTGGGCGACTCGGCGTCGGACAGCGAGAGAGGGGTGAACAGATCGGCGCTCATCGTCGTCACCAGGCGACCCCCGGCCTAACGCCCGGCGTTCGCGGCGAGACGGGCCGCTATCCCGGACGCGCTCGGGCCCCGTCGCGCCCGCCCGTCAGTCCGCCCCGACCGCCGGGCGGCGCGTCGTTTCGCGCCCGTCCGGCGTTGATATATCCCGTCGGTGCGAGAACCCGAGAGCCGCGTTTATGTCGGCTCGCGTCCACGATACGGGCGAGATGGGTGGGTCCGACTCGGCGGCCGGAGAGGGGGACGTGTCGCTCGTCTGGCGCGTCGAGCGGCGACTCCCCGAATCCCACGCCGTCCTCTGGACGGTGGTCGTCGTCGCCTCGGCGCTGGACGTGGTGACGACCATCGCCGGGCTCGGCCTGGGCGTCGAGGAGGGCAACGCCGTCGCCCGGGCCTTCCTCGCGACCTACGGGACGCCCGGGATCGGGATGCTCAAACTCGTCGCGCTGGTCGTCCTCGTGGTCACGTGGGCGGTCCTGCCCGACCGCCTGGCCGAGCGCGCGCTGGCCGGCTTCGCCGTCGTCTCGGTCGTCGTGGTCGGACTCAACACGCTGACGCTGGCGGGGCTGTGACGCGGGCGGGGTGTGGCGGCCGTGACGCGGGCGTGGGTGAGCATGGAGCGCGCGGGCGTGGGACTCCGCCACACGGCCGCGCGGACCCGAGCCACACAAGTACGGGCCGTTCCAGACACGGGGCGTGAGCACCCACGACGAGCGGCTGTTCGCGGGCTACGGCGGGCGGATGCTGGTCAGCCTCGCGGTCGCGTGGGCGACCCTCCAGTTCGGCCGCTTCCTGCTCTCGCCGCTGTTGCCGGCCATCATCGACGACCTCGGCATTACGAAGGTCGCCGCCGGGGTCGCGCTCGGGGCCTTTCAGGGCATCTACGCACTCACGCAGTTCCCGAGCGGCCGGCTCTCCGACCGGTTCACGCGAGCGTCGCTGATCGTCCCCGGGCTCGGGACGCTGGCCGTCGGCTTCCTCGTCCTCTCCGTCACGGTCTCCTACCCCCTCTTCCTGCTCGCGGCGGTCGTCGTCGGCGTCGGGAAGGGCCTCTTCGCGGTGCCCTCGCGGGCGCTGCTCTCGGACCTGTTCGTCGCACGCCGCGGGCGGGCACTGGGGCTTTACTCGGCCGGGACGGACGTTGGCGGCATCCTCGCGTCGGCGGTCGGGGTGCTCGTGACCGGCGGGGCGGCGGCGTGGCTCCCCCAGGCGGTCACGACGGGGGCGCTTGACTGGCGGGCGCCGTTCGCCCCGGTCGCCGTCCTGCTCGCGCTGATCGGCGTCGTCTACGTCGTCTGGAACCGCGACGCCTACGAACTCGGGCGGACGGAGATCGGGCTGGTCGCGACCGTCCGCCGGCTGGCGACCACCCGCGCCCAGCGGGAGGCGCTGGTCGCGTTCGCGCTCTTCTATTTCGTCATCGGCGCGTGGGTGAACTTCCTCCCGACCTACCTGACCGAATCGAAGGGATTCTCCGAGTCGCTGGCGGCGGGCCTGTTCGCCGTCGTCTTCCTCGTCGGCATCTGGGCGAAACCCCTGGCCGGCGCGGTCTCGGACCGGGTCCCCCGGCGGCCGGTCGCGGTCGTCACCCTGCTCTTTGCCGGTGGGGCGCTCGTGGTCGTCGAGGCCGTCGGCGGTCTGCTCCCCGTCGTCGCCGCCATCGCCGTCTTCGCGGTCGGCTACAAGGCGCAGTTCCCCATCGCGGACGCCATCCTGCTCGACGCGGCACCGGACGAAAACGTCGGCGGCGACCTCGGCGCGGCGCGGGCGCTCTTCCTCGGCGTCGGCGCACTCGGCCCCGTCTATCTCGGGGTCGTCGCCACGGCCGTCTCCTACCGGGTGGCCTTCGCCGGCCTCGTGGCCTGCCTGCTCGCGAGCGCGGGCCTGCTGGCACGCGGCGCGCTGCGGGGGTGACGGACCCGCGTCCGGGACGGAACCGCAGTCGGGCGGTCGAGTCTCGAAACGACTTTCAGGCTGGTCGAAATATTCGATTGACGATGGTCGAGCGGTCCAGCCCCCGGCGACCGCTGTTGCTCGTCGCCCTCCTCGTACTGGTGGGTGTCGTCGGCGTCGGACTGCTCGTCGGTGCCACCGGCGGGGAGTCGGTCCGACAGCCGAGCGCCGAGGACGCCGCGGCACAGCTCCGGAGCCTCGACGGGTTCGCCGCGACCCGGGAAACGGTGATCGAACGCGGCAACGAGACCCACCGGACGGTCGACCGCGTGCATCGCCGGTTCGGCGACGCGGTCCGGATCGAGCGCCGATCCGGTCCGGGACGTGTCGACCTCGTCGTCGCGAACGCGTCCGGACGGTGGCAGTACGACCGCGACGCGAACACGGCCACGTGGTACGACGTGAACGGGAGCGCCGGCGCCGGCTTCGACCGGATCCCGCAGCTACTGGCCCGGCTGAACCGGACGGCCGACGCCGCGGACGGGGCGCCGACCCGCGGCGTGTCGCCGCTGCCCGTCGTCCCGGCCGCGGGCGGCAACGCCTCCGTCGACGGCCCCGCGGGCGCGGCGACCGACGGGTACGCAGTCAGCTACGAGGGGACCGATACCGTCGGCGGCCGGGATGTGTTCGTCGTCAGCGTGTCTCACGCGGGTGGCGGCGCGACGCCGGTCGCCAACTACACACAGACCCTCTGGCTCGACGCCGAGCGGTACGTCCCGCTGAAACGACAGACCGGCTGGACGCAGGGCGGCGAGCGCACCGTCGTCACCGCGACGTACACGAACGTCACGTTCGACCCCGAGTTCCCGGCGGAGACCTTCCGGTTCCAACCGCCGACGAACGCCACCGTCGAGCGAGCCGTCGCGCCCGACCAGCAGCGGTACGGCTCCGTCGTCGCGCTCCGTGCGGCGGCGTCGATGTCGGTGCCGGAGCCGAACCTGCCCGCCGACTTCGTCCTGGCGAGTGCGACCCGGACCGACGGCGAGCGGGTCACGAGCGTCGGCCTCCGGTACGTCAACGCGACCGCGACGGTCGAGTTCGCGAAGATCGAGCCGGTCTACCGCCCGAGTACGGAGGGCGAACGGGTCACGGTCGCCGGCCGGGCGGCCACGTACCGGACGCTCGGCCCGGACCGGTCCGTCGTCTGGACCTGCGACGGCACCCAGTACAAGCTCACGACGACCGGCGTCGACCGGGCGGAACTGCTCGCCCTCGCCGACTCCGTCGGCTGTCGGTGAGCGGCGGCGCGGGCGACCCGGGCCACGCTCACGGCGCTAAAGAGGATTTACTCGTAGTAGAATAAACTTTTTAGCCGCGTAGGGCGAAGTCGGTGGTATGGACGCAGTCGCGATCCGTCGCGGGGAGAGCGAGCCGACGGTACTCGACATCGACCGGCCGACGCCCGGGGCGGGCGAGGCACTGGTGCGGACGCTCCGTGTCGGCGTCGACGGGACGGACGCGGAGGTCATCGGGGGCAGTCACGGCGGCTTTCCGGAGGGTGCGGACCACCTCGTCCTGGGCCACGAGGCGGTCGGCGTCGTCGAGGAGGTGGTCGGCGAGAGCGAGCTCGAACCCGGGGACGCAGTGGTACCGACGATCAGGCTGCCGCCGGCGGCGGGCCCAAACGAGTACTTCGAGCGCGGGGAGGCGGACATGGCGCCGCCCGAGGCCTGCCTGGAGCGGGGTATCGACGGTGCCCACGGGTTCATGAGCGAGTACTTCACGAGCCCCGTCGAGAACCTGGTGCCGATCCCCCGCGAAGCCGCCGAGTGGGGGTTCCTGGTGGAGCCGATCAGCGTCGTGGAGAAGGCACTGGACCTGGCGACGGCCTCGCGGTCGACGTTCGACTGGCGGCCCGAGAGCGGGTTCGTTCTCGGGAACGGGTCGCTCGGCCTGCTCACGCTCGCGCTGCTCGACCAGCGCGGCTACGACCGGTTGTACTGTCTGGGTCGTCGGGACCGCCCCGACCCGACCATCGAGATCGCCGAGGGGATCGGTGCGACCTACGTCGACAGCAGGGAGACGCCGGTCGACGAGTTCCCCGCCGCCCACGAACAGACCGACCTCGTCGTCGAGGCCACGGGCTACGCGAAACACGCCTTCGAGTCCGTCGCGGCGCTGGCGCCCAACGGCGTCGCCGCGCTGCTCGGCCTGCCCGAATCCTGGGAGTTCACGGTCGACGGCGGCCGCCTGCACAAGGACCTCGTGATGATGAACAAGGCGCTGGTCGGGAGCGTGAACGCGAACCGCCGGCACTTCGCGGCGGCGGTCGACAGCCTCGACGCGCTCCCCGAGTCGCTGCTCGAATCCATCGTCACCTCGGTCCACGACGTGGCCGACTACCGGGCGGCCTTCGGGGGCCGGACCGACGGCGGCGACCCAAAGCGTATCAAGACCGCCGTCGCATTCTCGGAGCTATGACGCCGTCACCGAGCGACCGCGTGGAGGGAGCCTCGTGACCGACCTCGTCACCGCCGGCGAGACGATGCTGCGGTACTCGCCGCCCGACGGCGAGCGCCTCGAACGGGCCGACGAGTTCGCGGTCCACGTCGCCGGCGCCGAGAGCAACGTGGCCGTCGCCGCCGCGCGCCTCGGTCTCGACACGGCGTGGCTGTCGAAGCTCCCCGACGGACCGCTCGGCCGGCGAATCGCCGACACGCTCCGGAGCCACGGCGTCGACCCGGCCGTGACCTGGGCCGACGAGGGCCGGGTCGGGACGTACTACCTCGAACCGGGCGGCCGCCAGCGCGAGACGGCCGTCGTCTACGACCGCGCGGACTCGGCGGTCACGACCGCGACGGTCGAGGGCCTCGCGACCGACCGCCTCGACGACGCCGCGGCGTTTCACACCACGGGGATCACGCCCGCGCTCTCGGCGACGCTCGCGGAGACGACCGCGGCCCTGCTCGACCGGGCGCAGGATGCGGGGGCGACGACCGTCTTCGACGTGAACTACCGGGCGAAGCTCTGGGACGCCGCCGAGGCGCGGGCGACGCTTTCCGACCTGCTGCCGGCCGTCGACGTGCTCGTCGTCGCCCAGCGGGACGCGCGGGCGGTGCTCGACTACGACGGCGACGCCGAGGCCGTCGCCCGCGACCTCGCCGCCGACTACGGCTTCGAGACGACGGTCGTCACCCGGGGGAGCGAGGGCGCGCTCGCGCTCCACGAGGGGGCCGTCCACGAGCAACCGGCCTACGACGCCGACGACAGCCGCCCCATCGGCACGGGCGACGCCTTCGTCGGCGGCTTCCTCGCGCAGTACCTCGGGGGCGGCGACGTGCCGACGGCCCTGTCCTGGGGCGCCGCGACCGCGGCGCTGAAACGCGAGATTCGCGGCGACGTGGCGCTCGTTACCCCCGCGGAGGTCCGTGCCGTCACCGAGTCCGACGCCGGCGGCATCGGTCGCTGACGGCCGCTCGCGCTGTCGGCGGCCGAACCGATGGCGACGAGAACGCTGCCGACGGCGGCTCGCGTCCTGCTCACGCCGGATCGAACAGCGTCTCGCCGGCGACCATGTGCTCGGCGACGGCGTCGAGGTCGAGCGTGACGCCGAGGCCGGGCTCCTCGGGAATCTCGATGGACCCGTTCTCGATGACGGTCCCCTCGACGAGGTCGCCCCACCAGGGGAGCTCGTAGGAGTGGTACTCGACGGCCAGCGCGTTCGAGATGGCCGCACCGATCTGCGCGGAGGCCATCGTCCCGACGGGGGAGGCGACGTTGTGCATCGCCACGGGGACGTAGTACTGGTTCGCCACGTCGGCGATCTTGCGGGTCTCGCGCATCCCGCCGACCTTGGGCATGTCCGGGGCGACGATGTCGACGGCCCCGTCCTCGATCAGCCGCCGGAGTTCGGTCACGCGGTAGCGGTTCTCGCCGACGGCGATGGGCGTCAGCGTCGACTCCGTGACCGATTCCTGGACCGCCAGGTTCTCCGGGGGGACGGGGTCTTCGAGCCACCACACGTCGTACTCCTCGATGGCGGCCGCGAGCCGCTTGGCCGAGCTCGCGGAGAACGTCCAGTGGCAGTCGAAGGCCACGTCCGCGCGGTCCCGCACGCGTTCGGTGACGCGCTCGACGATCTCGGCCTTGTGTCGGATCTCGCCGGGCCGGAGGTGGCGGTTCGCGCGGTCCTTCTCGTGGCCGGAGGGGACGTCGAGGTCGAACTTCAGGGCGTCGTAGCCGAGTTCCTCGACGACGCGTTCGGCCTCGTCCGCGCAGGCTTCGGGGTCGGCCTCGGCCTCGGTGTGACAGTCGCAGTAGACGCGCATCTCGTCGCGGTACTTCCCGCCGAGCAGCTGGTAGGCGGGGACCTCGAGCAGTTTGCCCGCGAGGTCGTGGAGCGCGACCTCGATGCCGGAGATGGCGGTGACGGTGACGCCCTCCACCGAACCCTCGCCGGACATCTTCTGGATCAGGTGTTCGTAGAGCCGGTCGATGTCGAGCGGGTTCTCGCCGACGACGAACGGCGTCATCCGCTCGATGAGTTCGGGGACCCCCGCACCCCAGTAGGCCTCGCCGGTACCGACCACGCCGGCGTCGGTGTAGACCCGCACGAGCGTCCACGGGAAGTTCCCGTCGACCATCGTCGTCTGCACGTCCGTGATCTCGACGTCGCGGGGCCCGCGGTCCGCCCCGAGTCCCATCGCCGACGACGACAGATCGCGCATCGTGTACTCCGCGTTCGGGTCCGTCAACCCCGCGTAGTCCCTGCTCATACGCCGTCCTTGCCGTCCAGCGACTAAAACGTGAGTGTTTACTCGAATAAGAGTTGTATTTCGCCTGCCGCCGCAGCGACGGCGGGCGGCCGGTGGCGCCCGGGAGGCGTCCCCCGCTCAGTAGACGGCGTCGCGGATCTCGTCGTCGAGGTCCTCGAACTGGTCGAGGTAGGCCTCGCGCTCGGCGCGCAGGTCCGCGAGTGCCTCCTCGTGGTCGTCGAGGTTCGCAGCCACGTCGAAGTCGGTCACGTCCATCCCGGGCACCTCGCCGGGGACGGTGAGGCCGGTGGCCTCGTCGTGGGTCCACTCGACGGTCCCGCGAGCGATCTCGCGCAGGAGCGTCACGGTGTCCTCGACGCCCACGTCGCGGCCGCCGACGGAGCCGGTGTTGAGGACGTAACACTCGACGTCGAGGTCGGCGATGAGGTCGCGGAAGCGGTTGCCCTCCGCGCCCTCCGGGCCGACGATGAAGGGGTTGGTGCCGACGACGCGGATGGACTCCCCGGCCTTCGAGGGGTCGCCCGCGCTGGTCTGGACGGACTCGCCGAGCATGAACGCGACCGCACCCTGTGCGGGGTCGAGCCTGGCGACCGGCGGCATCGCCGGGTTCCGGGTGATGAAGAAGACCTGATCCACGTCCGGGAGGTCGATCTCCTCGCCCGCGGAGGAGAGTTCGGAGCGCTGGATGACCGCGCGACCGTTCGAGGTGTGGCGGTCGGAGTCGAAATCGACCGTGCCGTCGTCGGCCACGTCGACGTTCTCCAGCACCGCGGACTCGTCGGTCGCGGCGCCGTGGAGCTGTGGTTGCTCGCTCTCGTCGAGGCCGATGGTCTTGATGTACAGCCCCTGGCCCTCGCTGCCGGCGACGGTGCCGTCGGGCAGGAGCGCACACACGTCGTCCTGGCGCATGGTCGCATCCTCGGGGTCGTCCAGCCGGAGGCCGTGGGCCGTCAGCGTGGACTTGCCGGTGCCCGAGAGGCCGAGGAACAGCTGGCCGACGGTGTCGAGGTCGTCCTCGCCGTCCGCGCCGCGCTGGAGGCGGACGCGCTTGCTGCCGGCGTGGAGGCCGAGTCCGCCCTGCCGTTTCGCGTCGAGCATGAACAGGCGGAGGAACGACTTCTTGGCCTCGCCGGTGTAGTCCGAGCCGAGGACGGCGGTAAAGCCCTCGTCGGGGAGGACGCGGATGGCCGTCTCGTCGGCGTCGGGCACCTGGACGGTGTAGAAGTCGGGCTCGCGGTCGCCCCGGACGGGCTCGAACAGTTTGGCCCAGGCCAGCGCGATGCGGCCGTACTCCTTCGGGACGTAGTAGCGACAGACGTACGAGGCGTCCTCGTGGCGCCCCATCTGCCGGTCGAGACAGACCATCTCGGTCTCCTCGGTCGCTGTCACGGCGTCGGCGACGTGGGCGTAGTCCGCGTCGTCGAACTCGTGGTCGACGGCGTTGCGCGTGCGGTCGGCGCTTCGCGAGCGGTAGTCGCTGACGTACGACGGGGACCCGAACTCGGTCGTCGTCTCGAAGTGACTGGAGAACTCCCGGAGCTGGTCGAGCGACGGATCGTAGATGACGTTGTCGGCAGTCTCCGGGTCGGGCAGGGCCGACACCGGTTTCTGGACTGTCATCCCGGACTCTGACATCGTACCCGAACGATAGTGCAGGAGTGATTTAATACTTTCAGAGTCGTCGCGCACTGACAGGACGTTCCGTGGGGCGTGCTAGAGCGACCCGGGCACCGCCGGACTGCGGGGGACAGCCGCGAGTATCGGGCGGGCTGGAACCGGACTCGGGTCTGTCGCCGCCGGTCCCGCCGGTCACGAGGGTGAAACCGAGCGTCACAGGGTCGCTCAGGAGAGGTCGGGGACCAGCGGCGCGTCGGCCTCCGCGAGTACTTCCTCGATCCCGGCCGTGTTCTCGCGCGCCCGCCCGCCGTCGGGCTGGACGCGTCGCGTGGGCAGTTCCGGAACCATCGGGTCCATTCGTCCGTCCGCGTCAATCGGAGGCCGTTCGATCATGTGTATCCCGGACGCGTCGTCCGTACTCACCCCTCCGGCTCGGTCCTACATAAAACATAATGGTCGAACATGATGTTTGTGAGTTGCTACCACGCTGACGGGCGACTCGGTCGGCCGAAAGCGGCGGCTACCGGGCGTGAGTGCGAGAAAAGTCGGGTCTCACTCAGGAGAGGTCGGGGACCAGCGGGGCGTCGACCTCGTCTACGAGTTTCGCCGCGGACGACTCGTCGCGGATGCGTCCACCGTCGGTCTGGACGCGTCGCGTGGGCATCTCCGGAACCATCGGATCCATTCGTCCGTCGGCGTCTGTCGCAGGTCGGTCGGTCATCTGCTCTCACGACTACCTGTGGCACGGGCGAATATAAACTTCATGGTCGAACATGATGTTTGGCAGTGACTGTCACACGTGCGGCGACGGACCGAAGGCCGTGGCGGGCCAAGCGTGGGTGATGGACCTCGGGACGCCCCTGCGCCTCGGTGGAACGCACTACCTGACGGCGGTGTCGGTCGGCCGCGATCCGGACGACGAGACGGTCTGGGACTGTCCGGTCTGTGGCGGCCACGGCTACGCGGACGAGTGGCACCTCGTCGCCTCCGTCCGCGACACGGCGACCAGTCGGACGGCGACGTACCGGTACTGTGACGATGCGTGCCTCCGGGGCTGGCTCCGGACAGCGGTCTGAGGACTCGACCGCGGCCGACGGTATCCCGTCTGTGGGGGCGTGGAGGCCCCGGCGCCGCCGACGGAGCGGCCGTCGGGGTCGTTCCGACGATCCGAGAACCGGCCCCCGGTATTTACTACCGTGGCGCGCAAGCGGGGGGTATGCTCTCGTTCAGCGATTCCGAGACGGCAGAGAAACTCCAGTCACGCGCCCGCGACCTCATGGAGGAGGTCGTGCTGCCCAAAGAGCGTGAACTGGCCGGTGGAATGACGGTCTCCGACGGTACCGTCGCCGACCTCCGCGAGAAAGCCCGCGAGTACGGCGTCTACGCGCCCCAGATCGAGGAGGAGTACGGCGGCATGGGCCACGACTTCCGCGACGCCCTGCCGGTCTTCGAGGAGGCCGGCCGGTCGCTTCTGGGTGCCATGACGATGCGCGTCGACGCCCCCGACGAGGGGAACATGCACCTGCTCGAACTGCAGGGCACCGAACTCCAGAAAGAGCAGTACCTCGAACCGCTCGTGAAAGGCGAGATTCGCTCGGGCTTCTCGATGACCGAGCCGATGCAGGGCGCCGGCTCCGACCCGAAGATGATCGAGACCACCGCCGAGAAAGACGGCGACGAGTGGGTCATCGACGGCCACAAGTGGTACACCACGCAGGGCGTCGAGGCCGACGTGCTCCTCGTGTTCGCCCGCACCGACATGGACGCCCACCCCTACGAGGGCTGTTCCGTCTTCATCGTCCCGAAGGAGGCCAGCGGCGTCGAAATCGTCCGGAACATCCCCCACCTCGGCAGCGAGGTGACCGGGAAGGGCCACGCCGAAATCAAGTACAACGACGTCCGCGTGCCCGAGGAGCACCTGCTCGGCGAGGAGGGCAAGGGGTTCAAACACGTCCAGGAACGGCTCGGCCCCGCGCGGCTGACTCACTGTATGCGCTTCTCGGGGATGGCCGAGCGCTCGCTGAACATCGCGGAGGCGTACATGAGCGAACGCGACGGCTTCGGCTCGAAGATGGCGGACAAACAGGGACCGCGCCACAGGATCGCCGAACACCACACGCGGCTGGCGGCCGCGCGCTCGCTCATCCGGCAGGCCGCCGACCAGATCGCCGCCGGCAACGAGGCCCGCATCGAGGTCTCGATGGCGAAGGTGTTCGCCGCGAACGTCACCCAGCAGGCCATCGACGACGCGCTCCAGTTCACGGGCGCCAACGGCATGACCAAGGACCTGCCCATCGCGGACTTCTACGAGACCGTCCGGCAGTTCCGTATCGTCGACGGCGCCGACGAGGTCCACAAACGCACCATCGCCCGTGAGGCCTTCGCCGACGTGGACGAGGCCGAACTCGAACCCGTCGTCCGCTACGAGAAGTGAGCGGCCGGCGGAGCCGGGTGATCCGCCCGGGCACGCAAAGACTATGTCCGTGTGCGTGTCAAAAACACGCATGGACCGTGAGACAGCGGCCCTGACGCGAACGCGATGTCTGAACTGCGGGTTCGAGACCGAGCCCGACAGCGGGAAGTGGGAGACGGCGGACCATCCGACGCTGGGAACGCTCACGAAATGCCCGGAGTGTGGGAGCACGGACACGGCGGCGCTCTGACCCCCGGAAGTTTTCTTGCGCCGTCGCCCGGAGTTCACGTATGACCAGCGAGTGGGTCGACCTCACCCAGCCCTTCGACGAGAACGCCCCTCACTCCGCGGCACTGCCGGCCCCGGAGTTCGAGACGCTCCACGACGTGGCCGAGGAGGGCGTCAACGCACAGTGGCTCGGCACCCCGACCCACGTCGGCACCCACGTCGACGCCCCCAGACACATGGTCGACGGCGGCGCGACCATCGACGACCTCCCGCTGTCGCGGTTCGCCGGCGAAGGCGTCGTCCTCGACGTGCGCCGCGACGAACCGGAACCGATCTCCGTCACCGACATCGAGGCCGCCGAACGGGAGACGAGCGCCGCCGGCGTCCGCCCCGACGACATCGTCGTCCTCCGGACCGGCTGGGGGGACCGTTACGGAGCGGACGGCTACGAGCGGTACCCGTGGCTCGCCGACGACGTGGGCGAGTGGTTGCTGGAGCGGGGAATCAAACTGCTCGCGGTCGACACGCCCAGCCCCGACCGACCCCGGGCGATGCGGCCCGACGGCTGGGACGCGTATCCGATCCACCGGGCACTGCTCCCCGCGGGCGTCCCCATCGCCGAACACCTCTCGATTCCGGCGGCACTGACGGGGACGCGACCGGAGGTGTTCGGCTTCCCGCTCCGGCTCCGGGGCGGCGACGGCGCGCCCGCGCGGTTCGTCGCGCGACCGGACTGAGCTTCCGTCAGCGAACCGACCGATGGGGGGAACCTTTGAGTATCGGGTCGTGCGTAGGCCCCGCATGGTCGAGACGACCGGAACCCCCCCGCGACAGTGCGCGCTCGAACGACGACCACGCCCCCACGGCCCGCGGGAGGTGGCGGCGTGAGCTACGACCGCTCGGTGTCGGCCGAGCCCCACGACCCCCTGCCGGAGTCCGTCTGGGCGGTGCAGATGCCCGCCCTCCGCTTCGGCCGCGGGGCCGCCGACGAACTCGACCACCAGTTCCGCGACATGGGCGTCGAACCCGGTGCCGACGGCCTGCTCGTCACCGACGAGACGCTGGTCGACCTGGGCCACGCCGCGCGCGTCCACGAGACCCTCAGCGAGGCCGGCTTCACGATCGACCGCTACACCGACGTGGAGCGAGAACCCTCCGTCGCGGCCATCGAGGACTGCGTGTCCGTCGTCCGCGACGAGCAGGGCTCCGACGGCTACGACTTCTACGTCGGCCTCGGCGGCGGCAGCGTCATGGACACCGCGAAGGCGACCCGCGCGATCATCGCCAACGGCGGCGGCCCCCTCGATTACATCGCGGAGCCGACCGGTGACGGCCAGCCGCTCGAAGAGAGCGGCCCGCCGCTCGTCCTCCTGCCCACGACCGCGGGGACCGGCGCCGAAATCTCGCCGCTCGCCATTCTCTCCGTCGAGGAGAAGAACATCAAGGAGGGCATCTCCAGCGACCACGTCCGGGCCGACGCCGCGGTGCTCGACCCGACGCTGACGACGACGCTTCCGGCCGACCTCACCGCCAAGACGGCGATGGACGCGCTCGGCCACGCCATCGAGGGGTACACCACCCACTCGTACGACTCGCTCCTCCGGCCGAGCGAGGCCGCCGACCGCCCGGTCTACGGCGGCCGCACGCCCTTTACCGAGATGTTCTCGGAGAAGGCCATCCGCCTGCTCTCGGGTAGCGTCCGGCAGGCGGTCCACAACGGCGACGACCTCGAAGCCCGCTCGAACATGCTGCTCGGGGCGCTGTTCGGCGCCATCGCCGGCCTGACCGCCGGCGCGAACCTCTGTCACGCGATGGCCTACCCCGTCGGCAACCGCTATCACACCTTCCACGGCGAGACCATCGCCGCGCTCACGCCCGCGAGCACCATCGGCTACAACGCCGGGAGCGACCCCGACCGCTACGAGCGCATCGCCGAACTGTTCGGTATCGACACGACCGGGATGCAGGCCCACGAGGCCGCCGACGCGCTCAAGGCCGAGTACATCCAGTTACAGCAGGACCTGAACGCACTGCCCAGTGGCCTCCACGAACTCGCGGGCATCACCGAGGACGACGTGCGCCCGCTGGCCGAACAGACCGTCGAGACGCAGGCGCGGCTCCTGCGCGCGAACCCCCGCCCCGTCACCGCCGACGACGTGGAGGACGTCTTCCGGGACGCCCTGCACAACTGGGAGGCCTAGAACTCCACCACGTCGAGCGCGGGGTCCTCGGCCTCGGGACACCCGAACTCCCGGTGGTACGACAGGCACGCCTCGTGGAACGACCGCCCGCAGTCCGGGCACTCGACGAACCCACCGCGCTCGAACCGCCCGGTACATTCGTGACATTTGGTAGCGCGTGCCATAGATGTAGAGTTCGTCGGTTGGGCGGTAAAAGCGTTTCGCGGCCGGCAGCGAAGCCGCACCGACGGCGGTGGCAAGTGATGGGCAAAAGAGAGAAACGGCGGCGAAGCGGGTCGTAGTCGGGGACTACTCCAGGCCCTCGCGTTCGCGGAGGGGTTTCCGGCGGACCTTTCCGGTGGCGGTCTTCGGGAGGTCGTCGACGAACTCGATCTCGCGGGGGTACTCGTACTTCGCCAGCCGGTCGCGGACGTGCTGGCGGATGGACTCCCGGAGGTCGTCGTCGGCTCCGAGACCCGACGCGACCACGACGAAGGCCTTCGGGACCTGCCCGCGCTCGTCGTCGGGGACACCGATGACGGCGGCGTCGGCGACGGCCTCGTGACCCGCGACGCTGTCCTCGACCTCCTCCGGACCGATCCGGTAGCCCGCCGAGATGATGACGTCGTCCTTCCGGCTCTTGAACGCGACGTAGCCGTCCTCGTCCATCGTCCCGAGGTCCTCCGTCAGCAGCCAGCCGTTCTGCACCTTCCGCTCGGTCTTCTCGGGCTTGTTCCAGTACTCCACGAAACAGACGGGATTACCCTCGTAGCGCAGGGCGATCTCGCCGACCTCGCCGGGATCGACCGTCGGCTCGGCGGTGTCCGGGTCGACGATAGTCACCTCGTGGCCGGGGCCGGCGCGCCCGATGTACCCCTCCCGGAACTCGGTGAGTGCGGTGCAGTCCCCGACGAGCATGTTGGCCTCGGTCTGGCCGTAGCCCTCGTGGACCGCGGTCCCGCCGAAGGTGTCCTGTGCCCAGTCGACGATGGACTGGCCGAGCGACTCGCCGCCGCTGGCGATGGTCCGCAGCGAGTCGGCGTCGAAGCGGTCGGTGTCTTCGACCTGCATCATCATCCGCAGGGCCGTCGGCGGGGCGAAGAAGTTCGTCACGTCGTAGGTCTCGACGATCCGGAAGGCCTCCTCGGGGTCGAACTGCCCGCCGTCGTAGGCCACCACCGGCCGGCCGTAGTAGAGGCCGGGGAAGACCACGTCGAACAGGGAGGCGATCCAGGCCCACTCCGCCGGCGTCCAGAACACGTCCGTCTCCGCCATCCGCATATTGCCGAAGGTAGTGACGAAAAGCGGGAGGTGGCCGAGCAACATCCGGTGGGCGTGGCGCACCCCCTTCGGGTCGCCGGTCGTCCCCGAGGTGTAGATGAAGATGGCGTCGTCCTCGGCGGCGGTCTCGACTGGCTCGAACGTCGGATCGTGGTCCGCGATGGCGTCCCAGAGGTCGGCCTCGCCAGCCCCGGTGTCGGGGTCGTCGACGCCGACGGTCAGGACGGTATCCAGCCCCGGCAGCGAGTCGCGTGCCTCCCGGACGTTCTCGATATTGGACGCGTCGACGACGGCCGCCACCGCGTCGCAGTCGCTCAGTCGGTACGCGACGGCGTCGGGGCCAAACAGCGTCGACAGCGGCACCGACACCGCGCCGAGTTTCCAGGCCGCGAGGTGGCCGAACACCGTCTCCGGGCACTGGGGCGCGTTCACGCCCACGCGGTCGCCCCGCTCGACCCCCTGCTCGCGGAGGTAGTTCGCCAGCCGATTCGTCACGTCGCGGGTCTCCGCGAAGGTGTAGGTCTCGCTCGTCCCGTCGTCGGCCTCGGCGTACAGCGCCACGCGCTCGTCGTCCGTCTCGGCCCACCGGTCACAGCAGTAGACGGCCATGTTGAACCGCTCGGGCACCTCCCACTCGAACGCCTCCCGCAACCCCTCGTAGCTGTCCCAGTCGTCCTCGTAGAAGTGGTACGCGTCCAGGCGTTCTCCTCGTGACATTCCCGTACACGTTCACCGGACCGGCACAAAAAGATGGCTGGCGGCCGCGGAGCAATCTTTAACAGCCGACCGCCCGGGGAGCGTGCATGGTCGACGCTACCGTCACCCTGGTCGACCGGGGGACGATCCGCGCGGACGTGAACAACATGCTCGAAGGGTTCGTGATGGGGTCGGCGGCCGACCCCAACCCCGACATCCGGATGGGCGAGGGCCCGGTCTACAACCTCGTCATCGATCACCCCGAGGCCACGATTCTCTGGGACACCGGCTCCCACCCCGACTGCGGCGACGGCCACTGGCCCGATGAACTGTACGCCGCCTTCGAGCACTTCGACGCCGACGAGCACGCCCTCCCCGACGCCCTGGACGAGGCCGGCTACGCCCTCTCCGACATCGACGCCGTCGTCCAGACCCACCTCCACCTCGACCACGCCGGCGGCCTCCACAACTTCGCCGGCACCGACACCCCCGTCTACGTCCACGAGAAAGAGCTGAAATACGCCTACTACTCCGCGAACACGACCGAGGGCTCGGCCGCCTACGTCGCCGGCGACTTCGACCACGACCTGAACTGGCAGGTCGTCCACGGCGAGACCGAGACCCACTTCGAGGACCTCCAGTTCCTCCGGCTGGCCGGCCACACGCCCGGCCTGCTCGGGACGAAACTCGACGTCGACGGCTACGGGACGGTCGTGTTCGCCGGCGATCAGGCCTACGTCCGCGCGAACTACCACGACGAACACCCGATGGGCGGCGGCCTGCTCTGGAGCAAGCGCCACTGGGAGGACAGCCTCCGGCGCGTGAAGGAGATCGAGCGAACCGAGAACGCGGCGGTCTACTGCGGGCACGACGGCGACGACGTGGCCGAACTCCGTGACGGTCTTCCCTGACCGGGTCCAGAGACGGGTATGCCCGACGACGAGCACTTCCGCAAACTCGAACGGATGTACCACGAGGCGCCGGTCGCCGACACCATCGAGAGCGACCTGACGGTCCGGGACGGCGAGGCCGAAATCGTCGTCCCCGTCGACGAATCCTACCACCACGCGCTCGGCGGCGTCCACGGCGCGCTCTACTTCAAGGCGCTCGACGACGCGGCCTTCTTCGCCGCGAACTCGCTAATCGAGGACTACTTCGTTCTCACGACGGACTTCGACCTCTACCTCGAACGGCCGGTCTCGACCGGCGAAATCAGAGCCGTCGGCGAGGTGTTCAACGACAACCCCAACCAGTTGCTCGCGGGCGCGGTCGCGTACGACGGCGAGGGCAACGAGATCGCCCGCGGGACCGGCTCGTTCCACTGCAGCGAGAAGGAGCTCACTCCCGAGATCGGCTACGAGTAGGCCGTCAGTCCGCGACGATCTCGGAACTCCCGCAGGCTGGACAGTTCAACCGTTCCCGGTCGAGCGGCTGTGAGCAGAACCCGCAACGGTACGTTCGTGTGCCGGTCGCGAACTTGTCTTTGAGCTGGTCGGTGAGTCCCATCGTTCGTTTCTGTTCCGGGTTATACGACAGTTGTGCCCACAACATCATAAATTCTCCGGCGTCTGTCCCAGTTTGCGACGACTTCTGATTAATATGTTCGAAAATGTCGCTTCTGGGCCGTTCATACGGACACCTTCGGCTGTATAGATGTACGAGCGTTGTGTTTAGAGAGAGGTGTAATCGGCCGAGAGAGCCTCTCAATTGTCGGTTCCCGAGATTACCCAGTGGTCGTCGTCCTGACGTTCGAGGATCGCCGGCGCCCGGAGTTTGGCGATGTATCCTGTCGGCTGTCGGACCGTCTCGTGGTCGACGCGCACCCGGACGAGGTTCCCGGTCACCTGTGCCGAGGGGGGTTTCTGGGCCGCGCCACAGTCGTAGATGGTGAGCAGTTCGTTCCCGTCGCCCGCCTCGCCGACGACGACGTGTGCGTGCTGGGGGAGTCGCCAGGCGTCGGCCCCGGCCTCGGGTAATCGGTTCATACCTCCGGTTGGGACCCGGACGGCTTAACGACGCGGGCAGCGGTGTCACCCATCGTGCCGGTCGCATCTGGGCCCACACCCGACCGTTCTTTAAGTAGTTCTGGTCACAAGGTGTAGCTACGAGCGGAGTCGGTCGCCGGATTCTGGCGACCGGAACGCCGATTGGCGAGCGACGCGTCCGCCAGCCGTGCGGTCACAGGGCGTCGTGTCAGCGCGCCGGGGACTGACCCACACCTTGAATTGTCTCGATACCCGAGTGGCGAGTAATGGTGGGCGACGGGTCACGGATCGCCGACGGAGTCGGGTACGGGGATAGCACCCACGCCGACCGCCGGGACCGCGAGCGGCACCCGTACGCCAGCGAGCGAACGGAGGAGTGGCTCTCGACGGACCCGGGGTCGGGGACGCTGGACCGCGCGGCGGCCCGCCGGGACACGGTGACGCGCCGCTGGGACGTGGTGACGCCGAGCGCGACCCGGATCGGCCGCCCCGAGGGTCCCGACGGTGACGTGTCCGAGAACCTCCGGCGGCTCCACGACGAACAGCACCCGGCCATGCAGGGCCACAGCGAGCGGATGCACGAACTCGACAAGGCCCGAATCACGCAGGCACTCTGTAACTACCTCGACCTGACGCCGTGGGAGCGGGACCGCGCGCTTGGCATCGTCACCGAGATCGACCTCACGGCCTTCGGCAGCCAGCGGGCCATCCCGAAGGTGGCACTGGTCGTCATCCGGCACGTCGTCGACGCCGAGCGGCGCGCCCGCCTCGGCCTCGACGACCAGGAGTGGCTCGGGGACCAGCCGCCCGAGCGGTTCGAGGACCTGTACGACCGCTTCGAGTCGATCAAGGACGAACGCCGCTTCCGGCGACTGCTCGGCCGGTACGACCTCACCAAGACGAACGTCAATCGCCTCCAGCACGTGCTCGAAGACCAGCTGGCCGAACACGACCTCGAAGGCGCCGTCTTCGGCCGCTCGCCTTACCGCGACCCCAACCTCCCTGTCGTCGGGCGGGCCGGCGACGCGTCCCCGAGCGACGACTGACGACGCCGGCGCTGGCGCTTCGAGCGTGGTTTCCCGCGCCGAAAACGGGCGGCGCAGACTCCGTCTATATCCCCACCTTGTGACCAGAACCACTTAAACAATCGGCGGGGCCCCAGCGGCGGGTGAACCGGTCCGGGTCGTCGCGGGGCTGCCGTCCCGGCCGGACCACGGTTCACCGTCTGCAGCGTGGGCCTCAAGTGGACTCCGCCCGACACTCGGGTATGGGTCGAACACCTCTACTCGCGGAACCGTTCCTGGACGACGACGAGGACGTGAACCGTGTCCAGCGGTTCGCCGGCGCGGGTGCCCGGGCCGGGGCGCGGCTCGGCGCGGTCGGCGGCCCGGTCGGCGCCGGCGTCGGAGCCGGCTTCGGCAGCGCCGCCGGCTACCTGGTCGGGTACGGCCTCACCGGCGTCGGTCCGGCGGAGCAGTTGGACGAGGGCGTGAGCCACAGCCACGTGGACGGCGACGAGGCCATGGACGGCGGCGAGCCGAACGCTACACACGATTCGGGCGGTGGCGACCACGGACACGACGACGGGCCGATCACCATCGACGTGACCGACGAGGGCTGACTACCGTTCGGGGAGTCGGCCGCCGTCGACGGCGACGTTCTGGCCGCTGATGTAGCTCGCGGCCTCACTGCAGAAAAAGAGCAGCGGTGCAGCCACGTCCTCGAACGCGGCGGCCCGGCCGCGTGGGTAGTCGGACACGTCGGAGACGGTGTTCTCGACCGCGAACGGTGAGACGGCGTTGGCCGTGATTCCGTCGTCCTGGGTGTCGGCGGCGAGCATCCGCGTGAACATCAACACGCCGGTCTTAGCCACGAAGTAGGGGAGGTTGACGGGGTGGGCGTGCATCCGGTCGCTGTCCGCGAAGCCGATATTGACGATTCGGCCCCAGCCCGCTTCGCGCATCCCCGTGAGCGCCCGGCGAGCACAGAGCACCGTCCCGTAGAACGTGCTCTCGACGACGGTGCGCCAGGACGACCACTCGATCTCTTCCCAGTGGCGGGCGTCGAAGTCACCGACGTTGTTAACCAGTACGTCGACGGTGCCGAGGTCGGCCTCGGCCGCCGCGAACAGGTCGTCGACCGCGTCGGGGTCGGTCACGTCGCCCTGGACGGTCGTCGCCGCCACGCCGTGCCCGCGGGCGTCCGTGGCCGTCTCCGCGGCCGCGTCGGCGCTTTCGTTGTAGTGGACCGCTACGTCCGCGCCACAGGCAGCCAGCGAGAGCAACAGTTCGCGACCCACGCGCGTCGCACTCCCGGTGACCAGCGCCGTCCGTCCGTCCAGGTCGGGTGTCCCGTCCATACCCGTCGTTAGGGCGTGACAGTCTTGAATCCACGCGACCGTGACCCGGGACGGCCAGTGGCCGTCAGTCGGCGGCGTCGGCCGCCGCTCACCGTTTCCCGAGCGCCTCCTCGAAGACTCGCTGTGCCCGTTCGTATCCCTCGTTGCGGCCGACGATGGGGTCGGGGTAGTCGGGCGCGAGGTCGGCGCGCTCGGCGGCCGGGAGCGTCGGCCAGTCCACCACGGTGTCGGTCGGCACGTCCCGCAGTTCGGGGACGTACTCCCGGACGAACGTCGCGCCGTCGTCGTACCTCGCCAGCTGACTCACGGGGTCGAAGATACGGACGTCCACGGAGTCGGTCCCCGTCGAGGCGATCCACTGCCAGTTGCCGTGGTTCGCGGCGTAATCGTGGTCTACGAGCTGTTTGGTGAAGTAACGAGCGCCCTTCCGCCAGTCGACGAGCAGGTGCTTGGTGAGAAAGCTCGCCACGACCTGCCGCGGGCGGTTGTGGACGTACCCCTCCTGATTCAGCTGGCGCATCCCGGCGTCGACGAGCGGGTAGCCAGTCTCGCCCGCTTTCCAGGCCGCGAAGTCCGCCTCGTCGTCCCGCCACGCGATATCGTCGGGGAAGGACTTGTAGTTCGCGACGGGGAGGTCGCGGTTGTAGTACAGCAGGTGATAGTTCTGCTCCCGCCAGGAGAGTTCGTAGCGATACTTGTCGACGTTCCGGCGTTCGTCGCCGTCGACGGCCTCGTAGACGTCGGAGGCCGCCTGCCACACCGCCCGGACGCCGATCATCCCCGCGGCGAGGTACGGCGACAGCCGGGAGACGGCCTGTGTCGGCTTCTCGACCGCCAGCGCGAGGTCGTCGCGGGTGTCGGCGTAGCTGTAGATACCATCGTCGCAGAAGCGGTCGAGTCGCTCGCGCGCGGGGTCGTATCCCGCCGCCGGCAGGTCGATGTCGGCCTCGCCCGGCGGGACGCCGGCGTCGTCGGCGACGCTCGCAAGCGCGCCGGCGTCCGGTTCCGGGTGCGGGGCCGGTTTCTCGACCGCCTGCCAGTCGTCGTAGAACCGGCTGTGGTTCGGATACTCGGGGTCGAGGCGGCCGGGGTCGACCAGTACGAGGTCGGTCCGGGCGTCGGTGTCGACCCCCTCGCGGGCCAGAGCGGTCTCGACCGCCCGCCGACGGTTGCGCCGCGCCGCGCGGTAGTGGTCGTTGAAGTGAACCGCGTCGGCGTCGTACTCCTCGACGAGGGCGGGCAGGACCTCGGCGGGGTCGCCCGCGCGGACGACGAGGTCGCTCCCCAGTTCGCGGTAGCGCCGTCGCAGGGCGCGAACGCCGGTCATCCAGAAGGCCCGCTGTCGCGGGCCGACGGTCGCGAACAGGTCGCCGTCGAGGACGAAGACCGGGACGACGGTGTCCGTCCGTGCCGCCGCTGCCAGGCCGGCGTTGTCCCGCGTCCGGAGGTCCCGTCGGTGCCAGAACAGGCGCATACGCGTGCCAGGGACTACAGCGTATAGTGACTGTCGGGCGAAAAGCGGTGTGGGAACGGGTCCGGTGCAGCCGGGTACGGAACTGCACCGGTCGGGATCGGACACCCGGACGAGCCACCTGCACGTCGTGTCCGCACCGTGGGCCGTCCTCGACCGCGCGGCCCCAGTGTCGGACCCCGCACTCGACACTGTCACGATGACGCGCATAAACCCTGACCCTCGTTCAAAAACGACGCGCTCGCACCGGCAAACGTTGCCCGAACACTACCGAACGTAACGGCCCCTTTCCACGCACGGCCCGGTCGCCACGTGCTCGGCCGTATCCATCACCCCGCCTGCATCGAATTACCTTCGTGGGATGTTTTGGGTAACCGCGGTCTCATCGGCCCGGGGGCCGGTAAAGCGCACTTACTCGGCCGGCCCCAGCGTCGATTCGTGGCGGACGGCGTCGCGCCCGACTTCGGAGACGGCGTCGTGGCCGGCCAGCCCCATCGTGAGATCGAACTCCGCGACGAAGTTCTCGAGGTACGTGGCGACGCCATCGGCACCGCCGACGGCCAGTGCGTACGCGTACGGCCGCCCGAGGAGGACGGCGTCGGCGCCCAGCGCAACGGATTTGAACGCGTCGGCGGCACGGCGGACGCCGCTGTCGAGCGTGATGTCGGCCTCGTCGCCCACCTCGTCGACGATCTCGGGCAGTGCCTCGACGGCCGTGATGGAGCCGTCGACCTGGCGGCCGCCGTGGGTGGAGACGCCCACGCCGTCGGCGCCGTGCTGGACCGCCAGCCGTGCGTCCTCCGGATGTAGAACGCCCTTGATGAACACCGGGAGGTCCGTGTTGTCGTGGACGAACTGGAGGTCCTCCCACGTCAGACTGGAGTCGCCGAAGATGTCGAGGAAGTGTTCGACGGCCGCCTCCGGGTCGTCCTCCGGGGGCTCGTCGAGCTGGGCGCGGAACTCCGGGTCGGAAAAGTAGTTGCCCACGCCTTCGCCTTCGAGGAACGGGTAGTAGCCCCGCTCGATGAGCCGTTCCCGCCAGCCGAGGATGGGGGCGTCGACGGTGACGACGATGCCGTCGTAGCCCGCCGCCTCGGCGCGGTCGAGGAAGCTCTTGGCGATGGCGTCCGACGAGGACCAGTAGAACTGGAAGAACTTCGGCGTGTCACCCAGCGCCTCGGCCACGTCCTCCATCGGCGTCGAGGACAGCGAGCTCAGACAGAGCGGGACGTTCAGTTCGGCCGCGCCCTCGGCGGTGCCGATCTCCGCCTCGTCGTGGAGGAGCGTCTGGACGCCGAGCGGCGTCAACACGACGGGCACGTCGAGTTCGGTGCCCATGAGCTTCGTCGAGAGGTCGCGGGTCTCGACGCCGCGCAACATCCGGGGGACGACCCGCCACTGCGAGAAGTCCGTCCCGCGGTCGAAGGTCTCGTCGCTCCCGGCGCCGCCGTGGACGTAGGCGACGCCCGCCTCGCTCATCGCCTCGTGGGCCGCCTCACGGAGGTCCTCGTAGGACACCGGGAAGTCGGTCGTTTCGCCCTCGAGCATTCCCTCGCGGTACACCTCGTTGACCCGCTGTGCGCCGAACCGCTCGCTGTCGACCATATCCCATGCTGGGAGTACGGAACAATATGGGTTGTGTCACGAAGCGGGCGTCGGCGAGGGGCGACCCCGCACGCCGTTCGGCCGCGCCGCGCCACCGCTCATATACCGTTCCGGGCCGACGAGGGACCATGGCTCGCATCGACTACGCCGACCCCGAGGACCTGCCCGCCGAGAAGCGCCACCTGCTCGACTCGATGGCGAACGAGGACGGCGGTGGCGACGACGACGAACCCGGGAGTGACGACGGCGGTGACAGCGGCGCCGCCCACGACCTGCGGAGCGACCGCCTGAACGTCTACCGCCTGCTCGGGCGCAATCCCGCCATCCTGGCGGGCTTCCGGGAGTACCTCGGGACCGTCTGGACGGCGGCCGGCCTCACGCCCCACGAGCGGGAACTGGTGATCCTCGCGACGGCCCGGGCGACCGACTCGCGCTACGAGTGGCACCAGCACGTCCGGGTCGCACTGGACGAGGGTCTGCGTGTCGAAACGATCCTCGCCGTCGCCCGCGGTGAACCGGACCGGCTCTCCCCCGAGGGCGCGGCGCTCGTCGACTACGTGACCGCGTTCGTCGCCGGCGCCGTCGACGACGACGCCCACGACCGCCTCGCCACGCACTTCGACGAGCCGACGGTCCTCGGCGTCGGGGCGCTCGCCGGCAACTACCTGGGGTTAGCACACGTCTTCGACGCCCTCGACGTCGACCTCGAAACCGAGTTCGTCGGCTGGGACCTGGCGAACCTCTGAGGGCCGAACTGGGAGTGGCATGATACACCATACCGAAGACGGTTGTGTCATCGGCCCCATCGTTCGGGTGGACTTCCACGCATCCGCCGACCCGGGCCGGTACGGGTTTTTACCTCTCCACCTACCCGGCCCCTGCGACGTGCTGTCCGCGGGTGCTGGTGGTCCGGTCCGTTCCGGCCGCGGTCTCGACCCACCGCGTCCGGCTTCAGTGTGCGACCGTACCCCCGGGAACCGGTGCGGTCGCACCGTACCGAGTCGCCGGTCCGGCTCGCGTCCGGACCGCGCGCTCGAACGTCTCAGACCGCGCGCTCGAACACCAGTCCGACGGTCGTCCCGTCGCGTTCGAGCGTCTCGCTCAACCGCCAGCCCTCGCTCGCGTACTCGTTGACGACGGCGTCGAAGTCGCCCACGTCGCGGCCCTGCGGGTCCGTCTCGTGTGTCGTGTAGACGTACTGCTGGTCGGACATACCGGAACGAGGGACGCCGGACGGAAAAGCCCACTACCGGTCCAGCGCCGTCGGGTCCGCGAACAGCCGTCGCTCGTCGACCACGAACTCGCGGTCGATGTCGGCGACGGCGGTCCGGCCCGTCAGCCCCATCGTGAGGTCCAGATCGGCGAGGACGTTCTCACAGACCGCCTCGACGCCGTTTGCCCCGTCGACGGCCAGCCCGTAGACGTACGGCCGGCCGAGACAGACCGCGTCCGCGCCGAGCGCGACCGCGACCAGCGCCTCCGCGCCGCGGCGGATGCCCGAGTCGAAGAGCACGTCCGCGCCGGTGTCCTCGAGCGCCGCGGCGACCGCCGGGAGCGCCTCCAGCGCCGAGACCGCGCCGTCGACCTGCCGGCCGCCGTGGTTCGAGACGATCACGCCGTCCGCGCCGTGGTCGACTGCCCGCCGGGCGTCGTCGGGGTGGAGCAGCCCCTTCACCACGATGGGGAGGTCGGTCTGCTCGCGGAGCCAGTCGAGGTCGTCCCACGTCAGCGAGGGGTCGCCGAAGGCGTCGAGGAACGTCTGGATGGCGCCGAACTCGTTGTCCTCGGGCGGCTGGTCCAGCAACTCGCGGAAGGCGTCGTCGGTGAAGTAGTTCGCGACGCCCTTGCCGTCCAGTTGCGGGACGTAGCCCTTCTGGAGGTCCCGCTCCTTCCAGCCCGGGACCGGCGTGTCGACGGTGACGACGACGGCGTCGTAGCCCGCCGCCTCGGCGCGGTCGAGGAAGCTCTCGGCGACCGACCGCTCCGACGACCAGTACAGCTGGAACCACTTCGGCGTCTCCCCCAGTTCCTCGGCCACGTCCTCCATCGTCTCCGAGGAGACCGACGAGAGGACCATCGGCACGCCGGCCTCGCGGGCGCCCTCGGCGGTCGCCAGTTCCGCGTCCTCGTGGGCGATGGACTGGATGCCGATGGGCGCGAGCATGAGCGGGACCGGGAGCTCCTGCCCGCAGACCTCGACGGAGAGGTCCCGCTCGCTCACGTCCCGGAGGAACCGGGGGACGATCCGCCAGCGGTCGAAGGCCCGGCGGTTGCGGCCCACGGTGTTTTCCCCGCCCGCGCCGCCGGCGACGTAGTCCGCCGCCGTGTCGTCCATGACTTCGAGGGCCGCCTCCTCCAGGGCCTCGAAACTGATGGGCACGTCCGGCTCCACGCCGGCCGCACCGTTGACGAAGATCTCGCGCTGGCGCCGTTCCCCGACGTTGCCGTCCTCGGCATCGCTCATGTGCGTCCGTGAGGACCCGTCCCACAAAAAGCCAGAGGCGGACGGCGGCCGGGACCCACGAGGTGGCGCCCGGATCAGACGTCACCGGCACGGAACCGCCGGTAGCCAAGCGCCAGCGGCCCGAGCGCCCACACGAGGAGGATCACGGCTCCCATCCACCAGCCGACGTACAGCGGCGCGTCGGGGGCGATGTACTGGCTCGCCGCCTCGATGTCGAACCCGAGTCGGAGGAGCCGGTAGTAGGCTTCCCCGGGCTGGAGCAGGCGAAAGAGCAGCGCCCAGTCCGGGAGGTTCTGCAGCACCTGGACCTCCCCGCGGTGGAGAAGGACCATGATCAGCGAGTGAAAACTCCCGTAGAACGAGACGAGAAAGAGGTACGCGCCGACGGCGGCCATCGTGAGCCGGCGGTCGGTGAAGTCGGCGGCCGAGAGCGCGACCGCGACGCCGACGAACGCGGCTCCATAGAGCGCCGTCGCGAGCAGGAACCACGGGAACACCAGCGCGCCGTCGGTCCCGTAGCGGACGGCGGCGACGACGCTCGCGACGGTCAGGACGGCGAGCGTCGGCACGAGCAACACGACGGTCCGGCCGACGAAGGTGCCGGCGATGACGTCCCGGCGGCTGTGGGGCAGCGAGAGGGTGAGAAAGAGGGCGCCGCTGTCGCGGTCGGCCGCGACCGACTTGTACCCCAGCAGCAGGGCGATGATAGGCACGAGGCTCACGACCGCCTGCGCCTGCCGGTCGAGGAAGGCGACGAACGTCGGGTCCCCCACGAAGCCGTGAGCGAACGCGTAGCCGACGAACAGCAGCGCCAGCAGGGCGGTGAGCACCCACGCCGCCCGCGACCGGGCGGCGTCGGCGACGTTCTTCCGCGCGATGGTGCGCCAGCTCACGCCAGATCACTCCCGGCGAAGCGACGGAAGGCCAGTTCCATCGGGACCACGACCCAGGCGGCGAGCAGGACGAGCGCGACCCACGGCCCGAGATACCAGGGCCCGTCGACGCTCGCGCTCGGGTCGACGAGGCCGGTCGTCGCCCGCTCGAAGGCGTTACCCGGCGTGAGCCCCGTCACGAACCGCACCGGTGCGGGCAGGTCGCCGTCGACGGCACCGACCGTGTTCAGCCCGAGTTCGAGCACTTCGACGGCCGGGTCCCAGACGAGGACGAACAGGAAAAAGAGGGTGAACGCGAGCACCAGCGCGCGTCGTCTGGTGGCGACGGTGAAGGAGACGGCGATGCCCAGTCCGGTCCAGATCGCGCCGAAGACGACCGACAGGCAGACGAAGAGGACGAACCGCGGGAGCGCGAGCTCGCCGAAGGGGTAGACGACGAGCCAGCCGGCGACGACCATCGCGGCGACGACGGTCGCGGCCACGAGCCCGACCCGGCTAACTGCGGTGCCGAGAAGGAGGTCCCGGCGGCTGTGGGGCAGAGAGAGCGACAGCCGGATCGCCCCGGACTCGCGGTCGGTGACGACGGCGTTGTACCCGAGCAGGAGCCCCACGAGCGGGACGACGGTGGTGAGCCAGCCGACGGCGAAGCCGCCGAAGCGGGCGGTCGTGTACGGCGGCGTCCCCGCCAGCGGGTACATGTAGCCCGCGAGGACGATCACGAAGGCGAGCAGGCCGAGCAGGAGCCGCACCGAACGCTCGCCGACGGTCGTCCGGCCGTCGTGGCGTGCGACGACCGACCACGTCATCGCCCGCCCCCGGTGTACTCGACGAACATGTCCTCCAGGGAGGCCTCCTCGGTGCGGAAGTTCACCACCTCGACGCCGGCGTCCCGGAGCGCGACGAGGATGTCCATCTTCGCGTCGTTCGTGCAGGTCACCTCGATGGTCGGGCCGTCCTCGGCGACGGCGGTCTCGACCCCCTCGATCCGCCGAATCTTCGACAGCGTCCCGTTCTCCAGCCGATCCGGTTCGATGACGAGTTTGGTCCCGCCGCCGAGCGACTCCCGCAGGCCCTGGATGGTGTCGACGGCGACGAGTTCGCCCGCCTGGAGGATGCCCACGCGGTCACAGACCGCCTCGACCTGTTCGAGGATGTGCGAGGAGAAAAAGACCGTCGCGCCGCGGTCGTTTTCCTCCTTGAGGATGCGGCGCATCTCCGCGGCACCGTTGGGGTCCAGCCCGGTCGTCGGCTCGTCCAGCAGGAGGAGGTCAGGCTGGCCGGCCAGCGCCATCCCGAGGATCAGCCGCTGGGCCATCCCCTTCGAGTAGCCGCCGGCCTTCCGGTCGGCGACGGCGGCGATACCGACCCGATCCAGTATCTCCATCGGGTCGTCGTCGGCCCCCTTCGACCGGATGGCGTACTCGACGTGCTGGCGGCCGGTGAGCCGATCGAACACCGAATACCCCTCCGGGAGGACGCCGATGTGCTCCCGGACCGCGACGCTCTCGCGCTGGCAGTCCCGGCCGAAGATCTCGACCGACCCCGAGGACGGTTTCGCGAAGTCGAGCAGGATGTTCAGGAACGTCGACTTCCCGGCCCCGTTGGGCCCGAGGAAGCCGAAGGTCTCCCCCTCCGCGACCGAGAGGTCGACACGGTCCAGCGCGTGGACCGCGCCGTACCGCTTCGATACGCCCGTGGCGTCGATAGCCGTCATACCCGTCACTCGTCGGGGCGGCTACATAAACCGGACAGCGGGGTTTCCCGGCCGGACACGCCCCCGAAGATTCATGTACGTCCGACCGCTGTCCACCGGTTTCCCCCCCGGGCGACCGCCGCAGTCCGGTCCCGACTTCTGTACATATTTATATATTGGGGGAGAGGTTCCGGGTCGGAATCCGCCGGTTCCGTTTTATTCCGGTGTGGGCAGGAGGTGCGAGCGGAATGGTCCCCGACACCCTTCGCACTGCCACGGTGGCGGTGCTTTTCAGCGCGCTGGTCGTTTTCTCCGGTATCGGCACCGGAGCGGCGGCCATCGCCGACGGATCGACGGATGCGGAACAGCACGCAACGACGCCCGCGGACGCGACAGACGGCGCGGCCGACGACGACGCGAACGACTCGGCACCGCCCGCCGGTGGCGAGGTCGTCGAGCGCTTCCGGGAGCGTCTCGGCTCGCTAGAGACGGCCGTGATGACCGTCGAGACGAACGTGACGGTCGACGGGGATCGGACGACGTCCACCGAGCAGCGGACGTGGGTCGACTACGAGAACGACCGGCTCCGGAGCGAGACCGAGACCGACCGGACCGAGACCATCACCGTCCGTAACGAGAGCTGGACGGTGACCTACGACGTGGAGAACGAACGGGTCCATCGGTTCGAGAACGACGGCGAGGCCGGCCCGCGGACGACCGTCGACCGACTGCTCAACGGTAGCGACCTCGGCTACGAGGGCCGCGAGCGTCTCGACGGCGAGGCGACCTACCGACTGAGCGTCGAGCCGACGAACACGGGCTCGATGTCCGGGTCCGTCGACGCGACCGTCTGGGTCGACACGGAGACGTACTTTCCCGAGGCGGCCCACGTCGAGACCGACAGCGAGAGCTTCGACTACGAGATGGACGCCCAGTTCCGGAACGTCACGCTGAACGCCTCCATCCCAGCGGACCGGTTCACCATCGACGTTCCCGAGGACGCCGAGGTACCTGACTACTCGACGCCGGAGCGAACGACCTACGACTCGCTGTCGGCCCTCCGGAACGGGACGAACCGCTCGGTCCCCGACCCGGACGTGCCCGCGGCGTTCGACTTCGAGGAGGGGACCGTCGTCGAGGGTGACGACTACCACGCGATCACACTCCGGTACACCGACGGCGACGAGCGTCTCCACGTCTCGAAACGGCCCGCCATCGACTACGACTACGGCGAGAGCGACAGGTACGAGGCGGCCTCGGTCGGCAACCACACCGCCTACTACACCGAGTTCGAGTACAACGAGACCACCACGTCGGTCCTCGTGCTCCCCTGTGCGGACACCACGTACAGCCTCTTCGGCGACCTCTCGAGAGAGGAGAGCGTCGACCTGGCCGAATCGCTGGCCTGCGAGTGACTGCCGCGCGGTAGCCGCCCCACCGCGCCACCCCGCCACTTACTCCACCAGGTCGTCGAACAGCCCCCCCAGTCGCTCGCGCGCGGCGTCGTCGATGCCGCCCTGCGGGAGCGTCAGCGGCGAGACGCTGATCCGGTCGTCGAGCAGTGCCTGCCGGTCGGTCCCCTCGTCGTCGGGCAGGTCGCCGCTGACCATCTCCGCCCACAGGGGGTTGTGGATGCTGAACCGGCCGTCCGCGAGGTCGGCGTGCATATCGTAGCGGTCGGTCGGGGCCGTGACCGCCACGCCCGCGAGCGGGCGCTCCGGCCGCGGGACGTTGACGTTCAGGTAGTCGGCCGTCCCGAAGGCGTCGCCCTCGACGGCGCGGGCGACCGCCTCGCGCCCGACCCGGGCGGCCCGCTCGAAGTCCGCCGGGGCGAGATTCTCGCGGTCCATCCCGAGGACGTCCATCGAGACGGCGACGCCGGGGACGCCCAGCGAGGCCGCTTCCCACGCGGCGCTGGCGGTGCCCGACCGCGGGAGGACGTGGACGCCGAGGTTCGCGCCGGCGTTACAGCCGGCGACGACGATGTCGGGGTCGAACGCGCCGACGCCGAGGATGACACAGTCACAGGGCGTCCCGTGGACGGCGTAGCCGAGGTCGTGCTCCTCGTGGGGAATCTCCACCGTGAACGGGTCGGCGTCGCCCTCGCCCAGTCCCGTGGCGCCGCCGCCGTCCCGGTCCGGTCCCATCCGGCCGTAGGAGAGGCCGCGGCCGACGGCGCTCTGGTTCGTGGCCGGCGCGACCACGGTCACGTCGCCCAGGTCGGCGAGCGCGTCGGCGAGCGCCCGCAGGCCGGGCGCGTCGATGCCGTCGTCGTTGGTGAGCAGTATCTTCACCGGTCGGTCCCTCCCGTGTCGGCCGCGATCCGTCGAGTGCCCGTCATCGTCGGTGGGACGGAGCGCCGGCGGGATAAGTGGTGCTACCGCGCCCCGGACGGACGGTTGATGCCCGTCGAGGCCTTACGAGGGCCATGTCCGACGACTATCCCGTGGCGGACCTGCCGACCCCGGACCCGACGTACGGGCCCGGGGACGCTGTTGCGCTCCAGTTGGACGCGCTCGCCACCAACGACGAGCCGCGGGCGAACGCGGGCGTGCTGACGGCCTACAACTTCGCCTCGCCGGCGAACCGGCGGGCGACCGGGCCGCGGGACCGCTTCGTCCGCATGGTCGAGTCATCGCAGTACAGTCCGCTGATCGACCACGAGGAGGCGGTCCGTGGCCCCGTCGAGCGCGAGGGCAACGCCGCGACCCAGCGCGTGACCGTCACCGGCGAGGGCCGGACCGTGACCTACGAGTTCGGCGTCTCGCTGCAGGCGACCGGCGCGTTTCCGGACTGCTGGCAGACCGACCGCGTCGTCGTGGTCTAGAGGCCGTAGGGGTCGAAATCGGGCCTGGTGTCGGCGCCGCGCGGACAGTCGTAGGCCTCGCGGAAGCGGTCGGGGAGGGCCACGGCGTCGTCGGTGAACAGCAGGGCAACGCCGTAGGGGGCCGAGTACGCCTCCGCGTCCGGCGGGTCGGGGTCGAGAAAGAGCGCCTCGGCGGCCGGCTCGCCCATCTCCGGCAGGTCCATCAGGAGCGATTCGAGCGGGAGGAGGCCGGTCAGGACGTTCGGGACGAACGCGCCCTCGGGGAGGTGTGCGCGGGGCTGGACACAGCAGACCCCGACCGCAGTCCCGTCCTCCCGCAGGACCACACACGTCGGCTCCTCGGTGCCGGGCGTCCAGAGGTCCCGGGCGGCCTCGGGCGGCGTCACGTCGGTCGCGAAGGCCATGTCCACGCGGTCGCGTCGGTCGAGGTCGGTCAGCCGCCAGGGTTCGTCCTCCCGCCCGGGGTCGCCGGTCAGCGTCGCCGCGACCAGATCGCCGGTCCGGAGGTCGTCGACCGCCGGCTGGAGGGCGTCGTAGCCGGACTGGTAGACGGTGTACAGCGTCGGCGTGTCGACGGCCTGGAAGTTGTAGTGTGGCACGGAGTCGACGACGCGGTAGACGCGAAAGCGGCCGGACCGGTCTGTCATACGATGGCTCGGGGCCGAACCGTCCTGTAGCCACCGGTCGTGGTACCGCTCGTGACCCGTCGGGCCGCCGACACACAGGCTTTTGCGACCGTCGGCCGTCTAGGAAACGATGTCAGAGACCATGCGTGCAGCGGTGGTACCGGAAGCCGGCGGCG
This sequence comes from Halorientalis marina, assembly GCF_023028345.1. Lineage (GTDB taxonomy): Archaea > Halobacteriota > Halobacteria > Halobacteriales > Haloarculaceae > Halorientalis > Halorientalis marina. Next base: position 3,559,349 of record NZ_CP095487.1, read on the forward strand.
AGTTCGAGGTCGTCGAGCGCGACGTGCCCGACCCCGGACCGACGGAAGTTCGGGTCGCGGTCGAGGCCTGTGGCATCTGCCACAGCGACGAGTTCGTCAAGGAAGGGACCTATCCGGGCGTGAGCTATCCCCGGATTCCCGGCCACGAGATCGCGGGCCGGATCGACGCCGTCGGCGCGGACGTGACCGCCTGGAGCGAGGGCGACCGCGTCGGTGCCGGCTGGCACGGCGGCCACTGTTTCACCTGTGATCCCTGCCGCCGCGGTAACTTCCTCGGGTGTGAGAACGGCGAGATCACCGGCCTCACCTTCGACGGCGGCTACGCCGAGTACGCGACCGTCCCCGCGGAGGCGCTGGCGGCCATCCCGGACGACCTGGACGCCGTCGACGCCGCGCCCCTGCTCTGTGCCGGGATCACCACCTACAACGCCCTGCGCAACAGCGACGCGCGGGCTGGCGACCTCGTCGCCGTCCTCGGGATCGGCGGGCTCGGTCACCTCGGCGTCCAGTACGCCCACGCCGCCGGCTTCGAGACGGTCGCGATCTCGCGCAGTCCCGACAAGGAACCGCTGGCCCGCGACCTCGGCGCGGACCACTTCGTGAACGCCGCCGACACCGACCCCGCCGAGGAGTTACAGGCCCTCGGCGGCGCGCAGGTCGTCCTCACGACCGCACCCGCGAGCGACGCCGTCGCGTCGGTCGTCGAGGGGATCGGCACCGACGGATCGGTGATCGTCGTCGGCGTCCCCGGCGAGCAGGTGCCGGTGAACACACAGCATCTCGTCGGGACCCGCGGCGCCGTCGAGGGCTGGGGGTCGGGCCACGCCCGCGACTCACAGGACACCCTGGAGTTCAGCGCGCTCCGTGACGTGACCCCCGAGATCGAGCGGTTCCCGCTCGAAGACGTGGCCGAGGCCTACGACCGCATGATAGAGAACGAGGCGCGGTTCCGCGTGGTTCTGGAGCCGTAGCGCCGCCGCGCCTTTGTCCCTGCCGTCCCTGTCCGTGCCCGTGAGCCGACCGTACGGACCGGACGGTGACCGCGACCCGCCGGAGTGGGAGGTGTGGGCGTTCGCGCTCTCGTTTTTCGGCATGGCGCTGGCGGCGGCGGTCTACGCCCCGGGGCCGCTCTGGAAGGTCACGGCCACCGGCGTCTTCCTCGCGCTCGGCGTCGCCGTCGTCGAGGGGACGCGGGAAGACGGGGACGGCACGTGACTCAGCCGGCGAGCAGGTAGCTCCCGAGCGTCAGCACCGCGGCACCGGCGACGCCGACGGCCGCGTACACCGGTGCCGTCGCGAGCATCGGGCCGAGCGTGCCGACGAGCGCGAGAACGACGGCGTAGCCGACGAGGAGGGCCGCCGACAGCCCTGCGCCGCGGCGGTGGCCGCCCCAGAGGGCGACCCCGAGCGTGACCGCGGGCGGGACCAGCGGGTAGAGCGCCCGCCGGAAGATGCCGGTCTGTCCGTTCCCGAGGACGAGGTCGAGATCGAAGAGCACCCCGAGGACGACCACCAGGCCGACGAGGTTGACGCTGGTCAGCCAGGCACGCTCGTAGCGGGAGGGGGCGCGGGCGAGGCGTGCCCGCACGCGGTCGAGTGTGGACACGACGAGAGACAGGGCCGCGTGGCCGGTAGGCTTACCGGTAGTCGCCGAGTTCGCACTCGCTGGCCGGCGACTCGGAACAGGCGTACGCGACCGAGGAGCCGTCGACGGTCTCGGCGATCTCGACCGGTGCGGGCCCCGAGTCGGGTTCCTGCCCGCGGAGGACGTACACGCTCCGGATCGACTGGTGGTCACAGGCACGCGAGAGCGCCCTGCCGAGGCCGGTGTTCGCGTAACTGTTGCCCTCCAGTTCGCGGATGACCTCGGGCGGGTAGAAGGTCCCCGCGCGTTCGACGGCGGCGGAGTACCGCATCGTCGCCGCGTAGGCCAGTCTTGCCGCCGACGAGGGGGGCTGGTCGTACGCTGCACGGAACCGTTCGGTGAACGCGTTCGAGAATCGCTCGTCGCGGGTCCAGTGCCAATCGGCGGTGCCGTAGACACCGTCGATAGCGGACCCGGCGGTCTCGAGGAAGGTCCGGTCTATCAACGGGACCGCCAGCGTCGTGTCCGTGGCGAGCCCCATCTCGGTGGCTCGCCGGAGGACCTGCGCACCGCGATTCCCGAACTGCCCGAGGACCAGCACGTCGGTCTCGTTCTGTGGGATGGACTCGAGGAACGTAGTGTAGTCCTCGGTGCCGAGCGGCGTCGAGACGGTCTCGCCCGTCGTCCAGCCGCGGCCCTCGAACTGCCGGCGCACCGACTCCTGAACCGACTGCCCGTAGGCGTAGTCCGGGTAGAGGACCGAGAAGGTCCCGTCCTCGCCGAGTTCGTCGGTGAGCGTGGTCGCCAGCGCCGAGGCGCCCATCGACACCGTGTGCATCTCGCGGAAGCCGTACCTGGCACACTGCTCGCCGGTCAGGACCGGCGACTGCGTGAGCGCGGCCATGTACTGGACGCGCTCCTGCTGACAGACCTCCTGGATCGTGAACGCCGCTGCCGTCGACGCGCCGCCCGAGACGAGAAGCGCCTCGTCCCGGTCGATGAGTTCGGCCGCGGCCTGCCGGGCCTCGGCGGGGTCGGTCGCCGTGTCCCGCACGACCCCCTCGACGGTGTACCCGAGCACGCCGTCGCCCGAGAGGTCCGTCCAACTGTCGGCCCAGCCGCCCCCCTCGTTGAGGTGCTGGACCGCGAGTTCGTACCCCCGGCGTTCGGCCTCGCCGAGCGCGCTGAACGGCCCCGAGACCGGCACCGTGAAGCCGTACGTCACGGAGTCGCCCTCGACGGGGTAGTTCCCGAGCGGCGGGAAGTCATCGCCGCCTCGCTCGGCGGGCACCGTCGTGGTCGCGGTCGTCGCCGTCGGTTCCGGGGTCGTCTCGTCGGTCTCGATCTGGTCCGGGTCGTCCGCCTCCGTCTCGGCCCCGCCGTCGCCGCCACAGCCCGCGAGTCCCGCGCCGAATGCGGACCCGGCGGCCGCGAGGACGCGCCGTCGCGAGCGGCCGCGATCCGGCTCCTCGTCAGTCTCGTTCATATCACCACCTCTCGCCCCGCTGATACTTAAAGCTCGCCGCCGGACCGCGACCGGCGGCGACCATAGCAAGGCTTTCGCCCGTCGCGCCCAACTGGCTCACATGAGTTCAATCACGGCGGGGCGAACGCTCGACGCCGACGGCCAGCCCATCGACGGGACGGGGTTCACCGTCGACGCCGACGGCCCCATCGCCGACCTCCTCCGCGAGCGCGAGGGGCCCCTGACCTCCCACCCGACCCGGCCGTCGTGGGGGACGCTCCCGACGCCGGCCGACGGCGGCGATGGGATGACCGCACTCAGCGTCCTCGGTCCCGGCTACGCGGGCCCGCCGGAGCACTACCACGAGGTCAGCACCGAGCGCTTCGAAGTCGAGCACGGGACGGTCGCCTTCGACCTCGACGGGACCGAAAAGCGCGTCTCGGCCGGCGGGTCACTGACCGTGCCCACGGGGACCGTCCACGGCTTCCGCTGTCCCGAGGGCGGGATGGCGGCGATGCGCACCGAGATCGCGCCCCCGGGCCGCATCGGGCACGTCCTCCCGACGTTCGGCGGCCTCGCACACGACCCGTCGGTCGACGCCGACGACCGGTTCCAGCAGGCCGCGCTCCTGAAGCGACTGGAGGGCGACACCGTCTTCACGGAGACGGACCCGCGTATCGCGAAGCCGCTGGTCGACGCGCTCGCGCCGGTCGCGCGCCTGCGGGGTTATCGCGGCGGCTACGCCAAGTACAGCCAGCCCGCCTTCTGGGAGCGCCACGTCGAACAGCCCGACCTCTAGCTTTTGTCACCGGCGGCCCTATCGGGGGTATGCTCGGCGATCCGTGGCCGGAGGAACCGGACGACCCCTTCGAGGAGTACGCGCGACCGTTCCCCGAGTACGGGGAGCCGTCGCCGCCGCGCCACGCCGCCCGGATCGCGGCCCGGCAGTCGGGCGACGGGTCGACGACACCGCGCCAGCGCGCCGTCCAGACCGCCTACGTCGCCCTCCTGCCGCTCGTCCGGATCGGCATCTTCGCGCTCGCCTTCGGCGTGCTGTTGCTCGTCTTTCGCGGGCCCGGGCCGTCCGCGCGCTTTCTCACCATCCTTGGCGTCCTCAGCTGTCTCTACGGCGGGTATCGCTACCTGGTCTACCGGCAGGTGCTGACCGCGGCCGACCGCGAGCGCTGAGACCACGCCAAGAGCCAAGGCCTCCGGGCCGGTACGGCGGGGTAGATGGACGCGGACCTGGCCTTCGAGGAGGCCTTCGATATCGAGCGGGAACTGCGCGCCGTCGAGCGCGATCTCGCCGAGCAGCGACGGGCGGCGCGCGAGGAGCTGACCGAGGCCTTCCGCACGGCCAACGCCGAGACGCTCCACGACGCCGCCGAGCGGACCTACCCGCTCTCGACGCCCGAGAAGGAAGCCGTGCGGCGGGACTCGGTCGGGCCGGCGACGCTGTTCCCCGAACGCGAGGCCGACTACCGCGACCTCGCGGCCGACCAGCGCCGCGCCCGCCGGGAACTCGCGGCCTTCCACCGCGACGCCTTCGCCGCGCTCGGGGCGGCCGAGTCCTACGAACAGCGCCTCACCGAGACGCCCGACGATCTCGACGACCCGTACCTGGCCGCGCGGCTCCGGGACGGCGACGACGTGGTCGTCCTGCGGGTCGACAACCCCACCACCGAGGGGTACGCCTACCACGCCGCCGACGAGTACCCGCCGGCGGACGTGGAGAACGCCCTCCGGCTGTTCGAGACCATCGACGAGATCGCCGTCGACCGCATCGGCTTCCTGACCCACGACAACGCACTGCTCGACCACGGTGCCATCGACGGCGACGCCGACGAGGACCGCATCCGGGCCGCGCTCCGCGTCGAGATCCTCGACGCGCTCGAATCGCTCGACTACGAGTACGTCGAGCGCGAGGACAGCCCGCTTCTGACCTACGTCGAGACGGTCGACGAGCACGGCCTCGCGGACTGAACGCGGTGCGACGGTCCCGGGCCGTACACCGCGAGTGCGAGGTCCCGGGCCGTACACCGTGAGGCGGCGGTTCCGGACCGTCCTCCGCGGGCACCGCGTTCATGCCCGTCGATTCCCTACCAGCCACCGATGACGCTCTCGACGGCGCGGCGACGGGCGTACAGTTTCGGGGCGCTGACCGGCGCGTTCTCGGCGGTGGCGGTACTCGCACGCAGGGACGGACGGCGTGGGGCGTCGCTGGCGACCGCCGTCCTCGCGCTCGTCTGCGGTGCGCTCGCGGTCGGCTTCGAGGAGCGGGCCCAGGACTGAGCGGACCGGTCTTGTGGCTGGCGGCCCAACGACGGGTATGGAATCATCCGAAGTCGACACCGTGTTCGTCGCAGGCGCGAGCGGGGGGACCGGGCGGGAACTGCTCCGACTGCTGGGGCCGCGCGTCCCGACCGTCCGGGCGCTGACGCGCTCGCCGGAGAACGAGCGGGCGCTCCGGGCCGCGGGCGCGGACGAGGTGGTCGTCGACGACCTGCTGGCCCCGTCGGACCTGCCGGGTGCCCTCGACGGCGTCGACGCCGTCGTGAGCGCGGTCGGGTCGAGCGTGACCGACGTGCGCTCGGCGGGGCCGTTCGTCGACGGCGAGGGCGCACAGGCGTTGCTCGACGCGGCGGTCGAGACGGGCGTCGAGGCGTTCGTCATGGAGTCGGCGCTGGGCGTGGGCGACGAGCCCGCGAGTCCGCTGGCGGCGGCGTTCGACCTGTTCATCGGCCCGGTGCAGCGGGCGAAAGCCGAGACTGAGGCCGCCGTCCGGGACGCCCCGCTCAGACACACGATCCTCAGGCCGGGGATACTGACCGACGGCGCACGGACCGACGACGTGACCGTGGCCGAGCCGGGCGCGAAACTGTGGGGCGCGGTCGCCCGGGCGGACGTGGCTCGGCTGCTGGCCGCGGCGCCGGTGACGGAGGCGGCCGCGGACGCCACCTTCGAGGTCGTCGCGACGCCGGCGTTCCCCGACCGGGCGCTCGCCGTCGACTGGCGGCTCCCGGGCCGCGAGGGGACTCACGAGGGCGCGGTCCCGGTCACGGTCGCGGAGGACTGAGATGGTCGAGCGGGTGCTCGTGCTGGGCGACAGCGTGCCCGCCGGCGAGCGGACCGACGCGACGCGTTGGCCCGACCGGCTCCCGGGGCTCGTGTCGGCGCTGCCCGCGGGGGCGGTTCGCGTCCACGGCGGGATGGGGACGGCGCTGGTCGACCTCGTGGACGAGGTCGAGGCGACGCTCGCCGGTGCGGACGGCGGGACCGTCGTCCTCGTCCACGCGGGCCACAACGACGCCCAGGTGAGCGGCGAGGAGCCACGGGTCAAAGAAGCAGCCTTCCGCGAGGAGGCGGCTGCCCTCGACGGCGCGCTCGCGGCCCAGCCGGGCGTGGCGCGCCACGCGTTCGTCGGCCTCGTGCCGCTGCTCCCGCTCGACGAACGGGGGAGCGTGCCGTTCGGCGACGAGCAGCCGGCGCGGTCGCTGCGGTACGACGACCTGCTGGCCGCGGCCGTGGAGACGCACCTGTCCGTGGCGCGGCCGGTCGCGGCGTGGCACGACCGGACGGCGGACGGCGTCCACTCGAACGGGGCGGGACACGCGGCGGTCGCCGAGCGGGCGGCGGCCTGGCTCAGGCGAACGTGACGACGGCGACGACCAGGACGGTGACGACCGTCAGCATGTCGGAGGCGGTCGTCTCCCACCCGGCGACGGTGACGAGGAAGCCCCCGCTTTCCCTGACCTCGTCGGGGCTGGCCGCTACCGCGAGGTCGCCGGCCGAGAGCGTCGCCCAGTAGGAACACAGGAGGAAGACGGCGACCGCGGCCGGGCGTGGGAGGGGGACTGCGACCCGAAGAACGGCGGCGAGCCCCACGTACAGCGGGAGGGGCGCGACGGCGACAAGTCGGATCAGCCACGACGGCGTCGCGGCGTCGATGTCGGCGTCGAACCGCCCCAGCGGGCGCCCGCGCCCCTCCCACTCCGGGAGGAGCGTGACGCTGAACGGGAGCCGAGCGAGCGCGGCCGGGAGCGCGTGCCCGAGTTCGTGGGGCAGGACCCCGGCCGCGACGACGGCGCGACCGAGACGGCGGTGGAATCGGCGCTCGGAGCGGTCCACCTCCGAACCGAGGGTCGGGAGCGACAAAACCCCACCGTCACGACCGAAACCGCCCGACAGCTCTGGGATGTTGCCCGACACGACCGTTTTAACAGCAAATGACAGTCGTCAGATGAACCTAACACCGTTTGCTAGTTGGCGGAATTTACTTTACAGTGAAGTCCTAAAGACGGGATATGTCGTTCCAGCTGTCCAACGAACAACGCGCGATCAAGGAGGCCGTCCGGGAGTTCGCCGAGGACGAGATCGAGCCGGTCGCTCGGGAACACGACGAGAACAAGGAGTATCCCGAGGAGATCCGGCGGAAGGCCGCCGAGTACGACTTCGTCGCGCCGAACATCCCGACGGAGTACGGCGGTGCCGGGATGGAACTCGGGTCGTCGATCCTCGTGACCGAGGAACTCTGGCGGGCCGACCCCGGCATCGGGAGCGCGGTCGGCTCGGCCGGGTTCGGGACGGACATGCTCGTCAAGTACGGCGACGAGTGGATGAAAGAGGAGTACCTGCCGGCCATCGCGGCCGGCGACTCCGCGTCCTGTTCGATGATCTCCGAGCCCGCCCACGGCTCGAACGTCGCCGGCATCGAGACCCACGCGGAGCAGGACGGCCACGAGTACGTCATCAACGGCAGCAAGATGTGGATCACGAACGGGACGGTCGCGGACGTCGGCGTCTGCATGACGAAAACCGACCCCGGGGAGGGCCACGCCGGCATCACCGCCTTCCTCGTCCCGATGGACACCGAGGGCGTCAAGACCGAGAAGATCAACAACAAGCTCGGCATCCGCGCCTCGGACCTCGCGGAGGTCATCCTCGACGACGTCCGCGTCCCGGCGGACAACATCATCGGCGAGAAGAACAAAGGCTTCTACCAGCTCATGGACTTCTTCGCCTCCGGCCGGACGAGCGTCGCCGCCCAGGCCGTCGGCGCCGCCCAGGGCGCGCTCGACGCCGCCACGGAGTACGCCGGCGAGCGCGAGCAGTTCGACCAGAAGATCGGCGAGTTCCAGGCCATCCAGCACAAGCTCGCGGAGATGGCGACCGACGTCGAGGCCGCCCGCTCGCTGACCTACCGCGCCGCCACCCACGTCGAGGAGGGCGACGACCAGACCGCCGCGAAGTACGCCAGCATGGCGAAGCTGTTCGCCTCCGAGCGCGCCGTCGAGGTCGCCGACGAGGGCCTGCAGGTCCACGGCGGGGCCGGCTACGTCACCGACCACGCCGCCGAGCGGTACTACCGCGACGCCCGCATCACGAAGATCTACGAGGGCACGAGCGAGATCCAGAAGAACATCATCGCCGACCGCCTGCTGTAGGCGGTCGACGCCCGGGGGTTCGGCTCGCCGGACCCGACCCGAAACCGGGGGCGCCACTCGCCGGAGGCGGCGCGCCACCGATACCGGGGCGCCGCCGCGCGGCGCGGGGCCGCGTTCCTTTTGTCGTCGGCCGCCTAGCGACGGCTGTGAACCGCGCGAACCTCGGTCCCGTCGCCCCCGACGCCGCCGTCTTCGGGGCCTGCCGGCCCGGCCACCTCGGCGGCGACGTGGACGCGTGGACGGCCGCACTCGCCGACCGCGGTGTCGACACCGTCTGCTGTCTCCTCTCGGCGGGCGAAGCCTCGCGCTGGAAGCTCCCTGACCGCTACGCCGACGCCTTCGAGACGGCCCACGTCCCGATCCGCGACCGTCACCTCCCGAGTCCCGACCGGCTCCGGCGGGCGCTCGAACGGCTCGACGCCGCGACCGCCGACGGGGGCCGGGCCGCCGTCCACTGCAACGCGGGTCTCGGGCGGACCGGCGTCGTCGCCGCCGCGTGGCTCGTCCACGACCGCGGGCTGGCACCGGCGGATGCCGTCACGGCCGTCGAGAACGCGCCCGTCCCCCGCGCCCCGCGGGAGGCCGTCCGGGACGGGAACGCGACCGAGGCGGACCTGCTGGACCTGCTCGCTCGCGTAGGCACCCACGGTAAACGGTAACACGCTCCGTTACGTAGCCGTGGGCATGGAACTCACGCCAGGGGTACACGCGCTGACCGAGACGGTCGAGCGGGGCGACCGGACGGTCACGATCCACCCCGCCGTGGTGGAGACGCCGACGGGCCTCCTGCTCGTCGACGCCGGGTACGCGGGCGAGCTCGACCAGCTCGACGCGGCACTCCAGGACGCTGGCCTCGGCCTCGACGACGTGCGGGCGGTGCTCGTCACCCACCAGGACGGCGACCACGCCGGCGCGCTCCGGGAGGTCGTGGACCGCACCGGCGCGGTCGTCTACGCCCACGCGAACTGCGCACCCTACCTCGACGGCCGGAAAGAGCCGATCAAGTCCTCGGAGGGCGAGCGCTACCCGCCGGTCGAGGTGGACGTGGAACTGGTCGACGGCGTCAGCTTCCGGACCGACGCCGGCCCGATGGACGCCGTATTCACGCCGGGCCACGCCCCCGGCCACGTCTCCCTGTACTTCCCCGACGCGGACCTCCTGCTGGCCGCCGACGCCCTGACCGCCGACGAGGAGGGGCTGGCCGGTCCGAGCGAGCAGTTCACGCCGGAGATGGACCGCGCGCTCGACTCCGCCGCGCGGCTGGCCGATCGGGGCATCGAGCGGGTCCTCTGTTACCACGGCGGGTTCGTCGAGGCCGACAGCGACCGTATCCGGGAGATCGCCTCTCGTCGCTGACTATTGTGTACGTGTCTCAATACAGACCGCTATACCGGTCATAGCAGTCGTTTTTCGCGCACCGTGTGCCCTGCCGTACGAACGCGATGGACGAGTCGCGCCGCCACTCGACGCCGTCGTATCGAACGGACGACCGAACGGACGGTGGGGCGGGGTGGACGCGGCGGGGACTGCTCGGCACTCTCGGCGCGGGGGTGGCCCTCGCCGGGTGTGTCGCCAGGGGTCGCTCCGGCGGCGGCGAAGAACCCATACAGCGGGCGTTCACCGTCCCGGCCGAGCAGGGGCACGAGAGGGTCGGCGTCGACGTGCCCGCAGGGCGGTACCGCCGCGCCCGGAGCGCGACCCACTCGTTCGCCGCGGCGATGGCCGCCGCCCGCGGGTGGGACGTGCTCGACCGGCTGGCGGCCCGCATCCGCCGGCTCGCGGCGAGCCGCGGGGCCGGACTCCGCGCGGTGCAGGCCCTGACCGCCGGAATCGACTACGCGACCGACCGGGAATCGACCGGACGACTGGAGTACGTCCGCTTCCCCGCGGAGACGCTCGTCGACGGCGAGGGGGACTGCGACGACAAGGCCGTCCTCCTGGCCGGCCTGCTCGCCGCCGACGCGTTCGACTGCCGGACGGCACTGCTCATGCCGGAGGGGCACTGCGCGACGCTCGTGGCCCGGGCGGACCTCCCGGCGGAGCTGCTCGCGTCCGACCCGCTGACGGTGGCTCTCGGCGGGACCGAGTTCGTGTACGTCGAGGCCGTCGAGGCCGTCTCGCCCGGGCGAACGGCACGCGAGTACGGGACGCGACCGCGGCTGGCCGCCTTCACCGACCGCTGGCACGTCCTCGACGCCCGCGCCGTCGCGGCGGCCGCCAGCGACGAACTGGGCCGGCGCCTCGGGAACGCACTCCCCGTCGACCGCGGGGGGTAGAATCAACACTGATAATTCGAGGGGTGCTTTTATTACCCTCGACCGGTCAATAACTGATACGGCACGCAACGTGCCGCTACCCCCCACCCCCACCCCCCGTCGCCGGGTCATCCCCCACCCCGACCCGGCGACACATTCTCACTCTCTCAGTTCCCGAGCAGTTGGTGTGGTAGGACAGACCGGCGAAACCGACGAGCCGAGCGACTGTACTCACTCGCCCGGGCGGAACTTGAAGCCGTAGCGGACGACGCCTTCCTGTTCGTAGATGCGGCGGACGACGGCACGAACGCGGTCGCCGCGCTCGACCGTCTCCGGGTCACAGTCGGTCAACATCCCGGGCACGCGCACGCCCTCGTCGAGTTCGACGATGACGGTCCCGATGGGACCCTCCCGGTCGATGAGGTCGCCGAATTCCGGCGGCGCGCCGCCCGTGATGACCGTCCGCGTGACCACCTCGCCGGTCCCCTCGGGCTCGAACTCCGTGAACCCGTCCGTTGCGTTACACGCCGCACAGGCACCCTCCGCGGGGAAGTTGGCCGCGCCACACTCCTCGCATTCACCGAGAACGAGTCGGTAGCGGCCGTCGAGGTTCCGCCACCACGTCGGGGCGCTCAGGTACGCCCCCATCAGTGGTCACCCCCCTCGGAGATCACGTAGCCACGCTTGCGCGCGTACTCGGCGTAGGTCACTTGCTCGGTCTCGCGGTCCCAGTCGGCCGCGAGCGTGCCGGAGACGGTCAGCGCGTCCGCGCTCGCGCCGTCGCCGTAGCCAACGACAGTCACCGACGAGGCACCGTCCGCCCACGCCGCACACAGGCCGAACAGCGGGCTCGCCGCGCCCGTGTCGCCCAGTTCGTCCGCGGCCTGCACCACCTCGGCGTCGGCGTCGATACCGCTCGTCGCGCGGTAGGGGAGTTTCCCGTCCGGGGCGGTCGGCGCGACGACCTCGCCGACCGAATCGAGGCGGTCGACCGCGCCCGCCACGACGCTGGCGTAGGCGTCCCGTTCGTAGGCCGTCGCGTCGTAGGCGTCGACGGTGTCGGAACCGCGTTCCCGGAAGCGCGTCCCCGCGAACTCCCGAGTGTAGTGGGCGGTCTCCTCGACCGAGGCCGGGCCGTCGTCGGCCAGGACGAGCGCGACGGCGCCCGCGCCGGCGGCGTGGCCGAGCGCGTCGTCCGGGTCACCGCGGGGGGCGTCCGCCGCGACGGCCAGCGCCGGGCCGTCCATCCGCGCGGCGTCGACGACCGCCCGCGTCCCCGCCCGCGTCGACTGGGTGTGGACGCTCGTCTCGACGCCGCGACCGAGTCCGAGGATTTCCGCGACCCGCGCGGCCACGTCGCCCTCGTCGACCGGCGGCGTCGTCGACCCGACCGCCAGCCCCGCGATCTCGTCGCGGTCGACCGGGCCGCCGGCCAGCGCGTCACGGGCCGCCGCGACCGCCATCGTCACGCTGTCTTCGTCGGCGGCGGGGACTGCCTTCTCGGAGACCCCGGCAGCGTCGAAGGAGCCGAACGCCTCGGCGAATTCGTCGGCGGTGATCCGGAACCGGGGCGCGTAGGCCCCGGCGGCGGCGATCCCCGTCACGCCCACCCCTCCTCGAAGACGTGGACGGTGACGGCCCCGCCCGAGCCACCCACGTTGTGCGCCAGCCCGCGACCGAGGCCGTCGACCTGCCTATCACCCGCCTCGCCGCGGAGTTGCTTGAACACCTCGACGACCTGGCCGGTCCCCGTCGCGCCGATGGGGTGGCCCTTCGATTTCAGGCCGCCGGAGAGATTGACCGGGCGCTCGCCGTCGGGCTCCGTCGCGCCGCTCTCGATGTACTCGCCGGCCGCGCCCTTTTCACAGAAGCCCAGGTCCTCGTAGGCCAGCAGTTCCGCGATGGAGAAGCAGTCGTGGACCTCCGCGAACTCGATGTCGTCGGGTTCGACGCCCGCGTCCTCGTAGGCCTCCTCGGCGGCGTCCCCGGTCGCCGGGATGCCCGTCAGCGTGGGCCGCTGGAACAGGCCGACGCGGCCGCTGGCCTGGCCCGCGCCCGTGACCTGCACCGGGTCGTCGGTGAGTGCCTCGGCGGCCTCGCGGGAGGCGAGGATGGCGACGCTCGCGCCGTCGGAGGTGGGACAGCAGTCGTAGAGGTTGAGCGGGTCGGCGACGACGGTCGCGTCCATCGCGTCCTCCAGTGAACACTCGAATCCCAGTTGTGCGTGGGGGTTTTCCGCCCCGTTGCCGTGGTTCTTGACCGCCACGCGGGAGAGTTGCTCGCGCGTGGTCCCGTGCTCGGCCATGTGTGCGTCGGCCATCTGGGCGTAGACGCCGGCGAAGGTGGTGCCGGCCATCCGCTCCCACTCGGTCTCGCCGGAGACGCCCAGCCAGTAGCGGGTGCGGTCGCCGCTCATGTCGGTCATGACCTCGAAGCCGCCGGCGACGGCGATGTCGGCGACGCCGGCCCGGATGGCGATGACGGCCTGCCGGAGCGCCGTGCCGCTGGCGGCACAGGCGTTCTCGACGCGGGTGCAGGCCGCGCCGTCGAGGCCGGCGTACTCCGTGACGGCCGGGCCGGGCAGGCCTAACTGGCGGCCGCCGACGCCGAGCGTGCCGACGTAGGCCTCGTCGACCTCGGTGCGGTCGAACGCGCCGTCGACCGAGTCGGCCGCCCGGTCGAAGGCCGATTTGAACAGTGATCGGTAGGATTCCCGCGGGAACGACCCGAAGTCGGTCTGGGCCGCGCCCACGACGTAGGCCTCGCGCATACTCGTCTCTCGCCCGAACCGGGAATAAAAGGTTTCCCTCGTCCCGTCAACGCCCGACGCGTTCGCTCGCTCCGTCGCCGCGCTCGGTCGCCGGTATCAGTTCGACTGCCAGTCGACGCTCCCCTCGAAGGCATCCCCAGCACCGAGGACGGTCGCGTCGTCGAACCGCTCGCCGACGAACATCAGCCCGACGGGAAGTCCGTCAGCGGTGCCACAGGGAACCGACAGCGCCGGGTGGCCGGTCACGTCGAACGGCGCGGTGTTGTGGAGCATGCTCAGCGCCCGCTCGATGACCTCCAGCCGGGAGAGGTGCTCGCGGTGTTCGTGTGCGGTCTGTGGCGTCGTCGGCATCGCCAGCACGTCCACGTCGGCGAGCGCCTCGTCGTACCGGTCGGCGAGCTTCCGGCCCAGGTTCTGGGCCTTCGCGTAGTAGTGGCTCCGGTACTCGTCGGCGAGGTACTGCCCGAGGACGAGCGTGAGTTTCAGCGTGCTCAGGTAGTCGTCGGCGTTGGCCCGCCGCGACCGACCGAACGCGTCCATGAACGCCGTGTCGTAGTGGCCCTTGCCGTAGTGGCCGATGCCGTCGGCGTCGATCGTCGCCGCCGTCCCCTCGATCGCGATCCCGTTCCAAATGGGCAGGCCGTCGAGGTGCATCGGGACCGAGACCTCCGTCACGTCGGCCCCCGCGTCCGCGAACGCGTCGAGGGCCTCGCGGACCGTCTCGTCGACGCCCGGTTCGCTCTCCTCGTGGCCGAACCCCTCCATCACGATGCCGACGGTCAGGTCCGACGGATCGTTCCCCAGCGCGGCCTCGTACTCCTGTGTCGGCGTCGCGCCCTGGCGCGGATCGAGCCCGTCGGCCCCGGCGATGGCGTCCAGCACGCGCGCACAGTCCTCGACGGAGGTACCCATCGGCCCCGTGTGGTCGAACGAGCGGCCGAGCCCGGCGATACCGGTGTAGGGCACCAGGCCGTGTGTCGGTTTGTGGCCGACGCCCCCGCTCCAGGACGCCGGGATGCGGACGGAGCCGCCCTGGTCGCCGCCGATGGCAACGTCGACGTCGCCGTTCACGACGGCGGCGATGGAGCCGCTCGAGGACCCCCCGGCGATGTAGTCGTCGTCCCGGGGGTTCAACACGGGACCGGTCGCGGAGAGTTCGCCGCTCCCCGAGAAGGCCATGTCCTCCATGTTCGTTTTCCCGGTGATCGTCGCGCCGGCGTCGAGCAGGCGGGTCACGACCGTCGCGTCCTCGCGCGGGACGTACCCCTCGAACATCTTCGAGCCACAGGTCATCTCGACCCCCGCGACGGCGACGTTGTCCTTCAGCCCGACCTCGTAGCCGGCGAGCGGTCCCGAGTCCGCCCCCGTCACCTCGCATTTCCTGACAAAGGCGTTCAGCGGGTCCTCCTCCCGGTCCGGACGGTGGCCCGGGTCGCGGTCGGTGTACTCGCTGGAGCGCTCGGGCGGCGCAATCTCGTCGAGTCGTTCGTACCCCTCGAGCGTCCCGGCGATGGCCTCGGCGAAGTCGGCGACCTCCTCGTCGGACAGCGACATGTGGTGTTTCGCGGCCTTCTCCCTGATCTCCTCCGGCGTCGGCGGTCGAATGTTCGGTGGGACTTCCGACATGACCACACGATACGGGGGCGATGAGGTAATCGTTATGGTACCACGTGCCACGGTACTGCCCCCCGGTTCACCGGTAACTATTTGTAAATCGTCCCCATCTTTGCATGGGCATCGTTACCAACAAACACGACCCGCGACTCGACAGACGACACCCGACACACGATGATAGACCTCGACGAGACCTTCATCATCGACGCGGTGGTTCACGCGTACAACCTCGCGCCGTCGAACTACCGGAACGAACAGCACGCACAGGGCATCACCGAGATGATATACGGGACGGTCGACGCGGCGTCCCCGCCGGGCTATCGCGTGACCCGCGACGGCTACATCCGGGACTGGACCGTCGAGGAGACCGCGAACATGCTCTTCCTGGAGAGCAACACGGACCTGGCGACGTTCCAGTCGCTCCCGCTGTACGCCTTCCACGACGGACTGACGGGCAACGACAAGGCCATCGAGGCCGACGAGGAGTACGGCGAGCGGTTCATCCCCTTCGCCAACGTCGACCCGCTCCGGGACGGCTGGGAGGACTCCCTGGAGGAGCAGGTCGACGCCCTCGACCCCGTGGGACTGAAGCTCTACCCCTCACACTGGGGCGAGGACTTCCACGAGGGCTGGCGGATGGACGACGAGGACGTGGCCTACCCCGTCTTCGAGAAGGCGAAGGACCTCGGCCTGGACCTCATCGAGGTGCACAAGGCCATCCCGTTCGGGCCGGTTCCGCGGGACCCCTACCACCCCGGCGACGTCGACGACGCGTGTGCGAACTTCCCGGAGCTTGACTTCGGCATCGTCCACGGCGGCCTCGCGTTCACCGAGGAGACCGCCTGGCAGATGGCGCGGTTCCCGAACCTCCACATCAACATGGAGACGCTGGGCGTGCAACTGGCCGCGAACGAACGAGCCTTCGCCGAGACGCTGGCGAAGATCGTCTCCATCGGCGGCGAGGCCGTTCTCGACCGGATGTACTGGGGGTCGGCCGCGATGGCCTACCACCCACAGCCCGAGCTGGAGGCGCTCCGGGACTTCAGCTGGCCCGAGGACATCAGCCAGCGCGGTATCGAGTTCGGCCCGATGCCCGAGATCACCGACGAGCACAAGCGGAACATGCTCGGCCGCAACTACGCCGACCTCGTGGGCATCGACATCGACGAGGCACGCGAAGCCATCGCCGACGACGACTTCAGCAAAGAGGTCTCGGAGCAGGGCCTGGCCGACGCCTTCTCGCGGACGAACGCCGCCGCGGAGGTGTACTGACGTGGCCGGGGAACCGTCGCCGCTCGCCGTCCGCGAGCGACTCGACGAGATCGTCGACCCCTGTAGCGAGGCCCGAGGTACCGACATCAGCATCGTCGAGATGGGGTTGCTGAAGGCCATCGAGGTCGAGGACGGGTCGGTTCATATCGACCTGCGCATCACGTCGCCGTCGTGTATGATGGTCGGCTACTTCATCGAGCAGGCCCAGGAGCGGGTCGGCTCGCTGGACGGCGTCGAGGAGGTGACGCTCGCGACGGACGCGGGCATGGACTGGCGCGAGGAGATGATGGCCGACTCGGCGAAGGAGCGGCGACGCGAACACCAGCAGGCACTCGCAGACCGCTACCAGCAGGAACGGGGCGGCGACGCCCCCGCGCCGGCCATCCCGCTCGCCGACGAGTGACGCGGGGCGGGGAGTCCCGTAGTACCGTCGTCGTCCCCTGACTCACACCGGGAGCCGCCAGCCGGCGACGACCGCCGCGAGACAGCCGACCGCGAGCACCGCCAGCCCGGGCGCGTACGAGCCGCTGAGTCCGAACAGCGACCCGATGAGGAACGGGCCGAGGAAGCCGCCGAGTTCGCCGACGGCGAACACGAGTCCGACGGCGGTGCCGGTCCGGGCTGGCCCCACGTCCTCCAGTTCCGCGGGAATCAGCCGCACCAGCGGCGAGAGGCCGCCGACGCCGACACCGACGACGAGCGCGCCAAGGACGGCACCGGCGAAGGGGACACCAGGGACCGCGAGCGCCGTCATCCCGAGCGCACAGACCCCGCCACAGGCCGCGACGACGCCCCCGCGGTCGCCCAGTCGGTCCGACAGCGGCGGCACCGCGAGCGTCCCGACGGCCTCTGCCGCGACGAATCCCGTCGTCACCGTCGCCGCGAGCGTCGCCCCCGTGCCGCGGGCCTCGAGCACCGTCGCCAGCCAGTTCTGGAGGCCGTGAACCACGAGCAGGTAGACGACGCCGACGACCACCAGCAGCCGCATCCCGCGGCTCCCGAACACGAACCCGAGGTTCCGCCGGAGCGACGCCAGTCCCGTCACCGTCGCCGCCCCCGCCTCGCCGCCCCCGTCGGCGGCAGCAGCGGCGGCTTCGGCGTCGGCCACCCGGAGCGCGTCGAGGGGTACCAGTCGGACGACGACCAGCCAGAGGACGGCGTAGCCGAGAACGACCAGCCCGGACAGCGAGAAGACCGGGCGCCAGCCGCCCAGCAGCGGCCCGAGTACCCCCTTCCCGATGCTGAACGCCGCCGCGATGCCCGCGAACGAGCCGAGCACGTAGATCGAGGAGGGGAGGCCGGCCTCGTCGGTGGGGAACAGTTCGGAGACGAGTTTCGGGAGGCCGAAGGTGATGGTCGTCGCGCCGAGGCCGACGACGACGGTGAGCGCGAGCATGGCCGGGAACCCGGTCGCGCCGGCCCGCCCGACCTGTGCCCCGCCGAACAGGAGCATCCCGCCGCCGATGGCGCGGTAGGGGCCGATTCGGTCGGTGAGATACCCGGCGAAGAGGGCGACGGGGACGTACGTGAGCGGGACGGCGCCGGTCAGGAGGCCGGCCTGCGTGGGCGACAGCGACAGCGCGGCGACGATTTCGGTGAGGAAGGCCGCCACCGAGAACCAGACGAACATCAGGCAGGTGTAGGCGAGCGACCCCAGTCCGAGGAGGGCGTACCGGAGCGGGGTCCTGTCGGTCACGGACGAGGGTCCCCGCGCGAGGCGAATGAGCGTTTCGTGTCGCCCCGGTCGGTACAATCGACGTTGTAGTCTCCGTGAAGGCTTTTATTCCAGGTTCCGACCGTCGAAACGCCGACAGCCGCCCTGTCGGTGTGGTCCCCATGACGACCGACACAGCCTCGACGGACGGCGACGTCGCCGACCGGATTCGCAGACAGCGCGTCCGGAAACGGCGTCGCGACGAACAGAACGCCGACTAGCCCCCCGCTTCTGGGGTGGGGCCCCCGTTCCGGCGACGACGGTTTGTCGGTCGCGCCCCTAGCGCGTGTGATGGCACGACCACCGGAGGAACGGGCCGGCGTCGCCGACGCCGACCTCGACGGGACGACCGCCCTCGTGACGGGATCGACCAGCGGCATCGGACGGGAGACCGCGCTCGCGCTGGGCCGACTCGGCGCCGACGTGATCGTCCACGGCCGGGACGCCGAGGCTGGCGAGGCCGTCGTCGCGGACCTCGACGCGACGGGGGCGGACGCGCAGTTCGTCCGCGCGGACTTCGCCGACGTGACCGCCGTCCGCGACCTCGCCACGACCGTTCGCGAGTCCGTCGACGACCTCGACCACCTCCTGAACAACGCCGGCGGCTTCTTCCGGGAGGGGCGACTGACCGACAGCGGCGTGGAGTACACCTTCCACGTCAACCACCTCGCACCGTACCTTCTGACGGCCGAGTTACTCGACGTCGTCCCCGAGGGCGGGCGAATCGTCACCACTGCCTCGGAGGCCCACCGGGGCGGGAGTCTCGACCTCGACGCCGTCGCGTCGGTCGACTCCTACTCCGGCCTGTCCGCGTACAACCGCTCGAAGCTCGCGAACGTCCTGTTCACGCGGGAACTGGACCGCCGGCTCGAAGCGACGGGGCGCGACGTGACGGCCAACGCCGTCCACCCCGGCGCGATTCCCGGCTCCGATTTCGCGCGCTTTCTCCCCGGACCGGTCGCGAGCGCGCTGAAACTGTTCGAGGCCATCCCACTCGTGACGAGCGTCGAAGACGGCGCCGCGGCCCTGCTCAACGCCGCCGTCGCCCCGGACCTGGACGGCGTCTCCGGCCGCTACTTCGCGAAACAACGGTCGAAGACCCCTTCGGGCACCGCCCGCGACCCCGAGCTGGCGCGGGCGCTCTGGGAACGGAGCGCCGACCTGCTCGATATCGAGGACCCACTCGCCGACGCCGTCGGGGACTGAGTCACTCTATCGGCCGGCCAGTTCGGAGAGCGTGGCCGCCGCCCGAAGGTCCGCGACCGTACAGTACCACGCCCCGCGGACGCCGGAGCGGTCGTTCTCGACCGGCGAATCGAGGGGGACGAGCTCGCCGAGTTCGAAGACGACGACCGTCTCGGCGTCGGAGACGGGGTCGACGAGCGCCGCCCAGTCCGCCCCGGTCATCGGTCCCGACTCGCCGCGGGACTGCTCGACGCGATCGGTGACGGGCGCGAAGTGGGTGATCGCCGAGACCGGTGCCGTCCGGTAGAACGCCACGTAGTCGAAGGCCTCGCGGGTGCGGTCGTAGCCCCGCGGCGCGGGGTAAACCCCCTCGCGGCACCGCTCGAAGGTATCGGGTCGGGTAGCGACGACACAGACGCGGGCGTCGCCGGGTGCGTCGGCGGCGGAGCGGTCCATGTGTGAGCGAGGGGCGCGGGCGGCAAATCCCCTCCGTCGCCGACCGCAGGGTTCGTATCGGTCCCGCCCGTGGCGTGTGTATGAGTCAGGACGGCGGTCACCGAGAACGTGCGGTCGCGGCGCTGGCGGCCCGGGACTTCGAGCGCGCGGGCGACGCCTACACCCGTGCGGGGCGGCGCGCCCTCGCCGACCCGCGCGAGGGACAGGACCCCTTCGAGCCGGACGAGAAAGGGTGGGTCGGGCGCGGCCTCCAGTCCCTCGTCGTCGCCGGGGTCTGTTACCGCGTCGCCGACCGCGACGGCCGGGCGACCCGCCGGGGCGTCGAGGGCGTCGCCGTCACCCGCGACCTGGAGACCGGGCTCGACCGGCCGGTCCAGCACGCCTGTCTGCGGGAGGTCGTCGCGGACTTCCGGACCGTCGCGGGGATGGACGGCGCGAGCGAGGCCTACGACGCCGCCGCCGCGGCCTACGAGTCGGCGGGCGAGGGGATCGACGATCCGCAGTACTGGGGGACGACGCCGCTGTTCGAGGCCGCCGCCGCGCCGCTCGAGCAGGTCGCCCGTGGCCCCGCGAACGGCGAGATCGCGGTCAAGTGGGAGGACCTCCACGGCTCGGACCCGAGCGACCCCGGCGCCTTCCTCGCCCACCGGGCACGGTACAAGCGCCAGCGGTTCCCGGGTCTCGTCGAGCGGGTCGTCGCCGACGGCCTGCTCGCCGCGCCCCGTGGCACGACCGAGTACGACACCGACCACCACCGCTGTCCGGACTGCGGGTCGACGGACGTGAACTGGGTCGCGGACAGCACGCTCTGTCTACGGTGTTCGCGGCCGACCGACCCGCAGTGACGAACGCCGACCGTGGACCGTGAGCCCTTTCCGTGGCGAAACCAACACGAACGATGATGAAAGACGGGGTGCGTGCCCGGCTGGCGGTACGCGTGTCGGCCGGCTGTCCGGTGGCGTCGCTCTCGACGGCGGACGCGGACGCGTCGGCACCGATGGTCCGGGACGTGACCTGGACGCGGGCGACGGACGGGCAGGTCACGGAGGAGTTCCGGATTCCGACGGCAGTCGCGGAGGCGTGTCCGGACGCGCTCGCCGACGCGGAGCCGGTGTTGACGGTCGGTGACGACCGCGTCTATCAGTTCACCCGCGACGCCGGCGAGGCGTGTGCCTGTGAGGTCGTCGAGCGACTCGACTGTCCCGTGGCGGAGGTGACCGCCGACGACGGGGAACTCCTGCTCACGCTGCATCTGCCGGATGTCGGCCGACTCCGGGACGTCGTCGGCGAACTCGAAGGCGTAGCGGCGGACGTCGAGGTGCGGTATCTCGTCCGCGCGGACGCCGCGGACGACGGGGGGCGCGATCCGGCGGTCGTCGACCGCGGCCGGCTGACCGACCGTCAACGCGAAGTGCTGGAGACCGCCTACCGGCTCGGGTACTTCGAGTACCGGGGCGGTGCGAACGCGAGCGCGGTCGCCGACGAACTCGGCATCAACAACTCCACCTTCGCCGAACACCTCTCGAACGCCCAGTCGAAGCTCCTCGCCGACCTCCTCGTGAGGTAGGTAGGGTCGAGAACCGCACTATTACGCCCCGGGCACATCCGGCCACCGGCCACAGGTACGGGTGCATGAGACGGTTCGCTCGGAGCGGCGCGCTCGCCGCGCTCGGTGGCGCATCGGCCGTGATGATCGGCGGCGCAGCACTCGGCCTCCCGCCGTCCGACACGGGCACGTCGACGCTGTTTTCGCTCCTCGTGACGGCGCCCGGGCTGGTCATCGTCGGCGTCGTCACGGCTATCGAGACCGAGGCGGTGTTCGAAGCGGAGGCCAGTTGGGGAGTCGAGACGGCCGACGCCGCGACGGTGGCCGCCGTGACTCTGGGCGCAGCGACGACCCGACTGGCGGCCGTGGAACTGGCGCTCGGCGCCGTGGTCGCGGCCGCGGCCGTCGGCCTGCTCGCGGCGTGGCTGACCCCCGGGTACGCCGCCCCGGTCTACTGCGGGGCCTTCGTCGGGATGGCGTCGCCGGCGCTGTTCGCGAACCCCCTTGCGGTCACCGTGGCCGGCGTCGTCGCGGGCGTCGTCTTCGTGGCTGCCGACGGCGTGTTCACCGGCTACGGCGGGAAACTGGGGACGACCGCTTTCGTCGGCTGTAGCGCCGTCGCCGTCCCGCTCGCGGCCAGCGGCGGCACCGGAACGGTCGTCGCGCCGCCGACGGCCGCCGGGTTCGTCCCCGCCGGTGTCGTGGGTGCGGTCGCGACGTTCGTCGTGAGCGGCCGCCTCGACCGCGGCGCGGTGGAAGCGTCCGCGCTCGTCGGTCTCGCCGGTGGCCTCCTGTGTCCCCTCCTTTTCGGGGCCGGCGAGGCGCTGGCGGCCGTCGTGTTCTGTGCCTCCTTCGCCGGAATGGTCCACCCGCGCCGACTCCCCACGGCGTGGCTCGTGGCCCTCGCCGGCGCGTGCTGTGGGCTCCTCGTCGCCGCGACCGGGACCGTCTTCGTCGGTGCCGGCGGCAAACTCGGCACCATCGCGTTCACCGCCTGCCTCCTCGTCCGCGGCCTCCGCCTCGCCGGGCAGGCAGTCCCGGGCTGGCTCCCGGTCGCGGCCCGGGCCGAGTCATAAACCCCCCGTAGATTGCGGGGTGCGGACATGCATAATGAACAATAATGTATAATTGCGCCCCATGTCACGGACTCAACGCAGCACGGAGACGGAACCGCGACGAAAGCAGGCCGACCGGAAGGCCGTGATCGCGCACCTGCTCGCCCGCCGCCGGCGTCGCCGCCGCCGCCGACGGCGGACCGGCCGGCGGTCGGTTCGGAGCGTGCGTCGACGCTGAACGGACGCGTCTCTTTTCGACCGAGCGAGTGAGACGGAGAGGGTGGTCCGGATGGACCGTCCTGACAGAAGAGAGGGGATCCGGGGGGTGTGTCGTCGGCATGGACGGTTGGTGTGCCAGCGGACCTGTCACGTGGCACCCGTCACGCTCCCGGTCGGTGGGGCCGGGGGTCCGTTGCAGGCGGTCGGACGTGGTGTGCCACGCGCCGACGACAGTACGGGGTACGGGACGGCGGGGGAAGTGCGCCGGCCAGAATAGTACGGTCTACAGGGCGTACGCCACTCGTTCGCCCGTGTCCAGCCCGTTCGCCAGCGCCGCGTGCAGGCGCGCCTCGCCGGCCACC
Organism: Halorientalis marina; assembly: GCF_023028345.1. Taxonomy (GTDB): domain Archaea; phylum Halobacteriota; class Halobacteria; order Halobacteriales; family Haloarculaceae; genus Halorientalis; species Halorientalis marina. The sequence goes on from NZ_CP095487.1 coordinate 3,582,291, forward strand.
CAGTCGCCGAGACAGTAGAGATCGTGGTCCTCGGCCGACTGGACCGGTCCGTGCAGGACCCCCTCGTCGGGCAGGGCGTACCGCCAGCCCTGATGGTCGGACCAGACGGGGTCCGCCAGCCGGTCGTCGCCCACGATATCGGCGGCGTGGGCGGCGAGGTCGGCGACGTTGTCCGCGGGGTCGGCGTCGTAGCGGGCGGTCGACCACGCCGGACTGGCCTGGACGACCAGCAACGACTCGCCGTCGGGGACGTGGCCCGGCTTGCACTCCTCGCGGGAAATCCAGCCGACCTCGTGAGCGTCGTCGGTGTTCACCAGGGCGTAGTAGGACCGATCTACCTCGAACTCGTAGTGCAGAACGGCGGTCCAGATGCTCCGGTAGGGAACGTCCGCGACCGCGTCGAGGAGGGCGTCGCGAGCGTCGGCCGCCCACTCGGCGTCCCGGAGCAACTCGGCGGTCTGTGGCGCCGGCGGATTCAACAGGAGCGCGTCGAAGGGACCGTACGCCTCGCCGTCACTGTCGACGCAGGTCCACGCCCCGTCGCCGCGGCGGAGCGTCTCCACACGGGTCCGTCGGTGGACGGTCGCGTCCGTCCGACCGAAGAGCCGCTTGGCGATCTGGGTGAGGCCCCGTCGGTAGGACCACTTGTGGTCGTCGGCGTCCCGGCCCGGCGACACCGCGCCGTCGCCATCGAAGGTGTAGACCGGGTCGGTCACGTCCACCAGCCCCTCGTCGTCCAGCTGTTCGGTTACGAGGTCGACGACGCGCTCGTCGTCGGATTTCAGGTAGTTCGCGCCGTAGTCGTAGGTGAGGTCCGCGTGACGACGGGTGGCCGCGCGGCCACAGACGCCGCCGGACTTCTCGAGGACCGTCACGTCCGCGTCCGGGACCGTCTCCTCGAGGACGAAGGTCGCGGCCGCGCTCGCCGCGCCGGCGCCGACGATTCCGATTTCGGGCATAACCACCCCTAGGGTCCGGAGTCCCTAAACGCCCGGTGTCCCGGCGAAGCAGGCGACCGACAGCGCCGCGGCCCCCTGGCCACCCGACGGCGACCGGACGGCACGGACACGGAAACGCCGGATAGCCACGCCGGCTACTCGGTCGCGGCGCGGTAGCGCGTGCGTTTCGACAGCGGGTGCGAGAGGCTCCGCTCGGTGAAGAACTCGGGGCCGTCGGCGTCGGTGTAGATGCCCATAACCCCCACGACCGGCGAGAGGCGCCCCCACGCCATCGTATCGAAGCGGTTCGGCCGACTTCGGTTCTGTCCAGGGTGGCTGTGGACGGTCGTTGGCCTCGCCGTCGACCGCCGCCCCGCAGGAGCGGTTGGAGCCGCGTCGAACGGTGTCACGACGCCGTATCGCCCGACATAACGCACCCCGGTTTTACAACGTGTCATCGCACAGTCGCGAGCCGGTAATGCAGCGAGACACGGGGCTGCTGGGCATCGAGGTCGGGGCGGGCGCGTCGGTCGATGATCAACCGCGTGAAGACCGACCTGACCGATGCCGGTGTGGTCGACATCGAGAAACAGTCCGGCCACGTGGGCCGCCCCCGGCAGATACTCACCCTCCCGCCGAACCTGGCAGGCCGGTCCCGTGCAGCCCTGCTCGACGCGGTACGCGACGCGCTTTCGGACTGACCGACGCCCGTCTTCAGTTCCCGAGAACGGGCGTTCGGTTGAAACGTGTCCAACCCCTCCGTCCGAGTATGTACCCGCTTCAGGGATCCGCGACCGATCCCGCCGTGCTGACAGTCGCCCAGTTGCTGGGCTACGTGCTGATCGCCGTCGCGGCCGCGAGCCTCCTGTGGTATCTCAGACGGTTCGCCCGCCGCATCATCGCCACCCCGTACCGCTCGCAGTGGCGCTACCTGGCCGTCGGGATCGGCGCCGCCGCCGTCTACGGCGTCGCCGGGCTCGCGGAGACCGCCGGCGTCGCCCCCGCGGCCGCCTTCCGCCGGGGCGCGACGCTGTTCGTCTTCCTGTTCAGCGCCATCGGCGTCCGGGCCGTCCACCGCTCGGTCGGCGGGCGCTCGCTCGTGCCCGACGAGGTGCTCCGGTGGCTCGGCCCGCTGGTGGTCGCCGGGTTCGTCGGCGCCTGGTGGGGGCTGTTCCTGCTCTCCAGCGGGCCGGCGGTCGCCGCGCTCGAACTCGCCGGACTCGCCCTCGCGACCGGCTACACCCTCTATCACGCCGTCGGCACCGTCCGCGTCGAGGAGGGGACGAGTATCGCCGCCGTGACCCGGCAGTTCGTCCCGGCACTGCTGGCGCTCGCGGTCGTCGCCATCGCCGACCACGCCGCCGCGCTGGCGGTCGGTCCCGCCGCCGTCAGTGAGGCCGTCGCACTCGTCGGAACGGTACTGGCCGGTGCGTTCCTCTTTACCACCGCCATCGCGATCCGTCAGCAGGGCGGCGAGGTCGACCGCCTCTACGACCCGACGACCTGGCGGGGCGGCCGCGCCGACACGGACCGCCCGGAGCGCGCGGAGCGCGAGGCCGGGGACTAGAGGTCCAGTTCCGTCGCCGAGTCCACGTCGAACCGGGTGATCTCCGGTTCGCCGGCGAGGTACTCCGGCAGGGCTGCCTCGAACGCCTCGAAGTGGTCAGTCTGGGTGTGCGCGACGAAGGCGTCCTCGCTCTCGTACTGCTCGAAGAAACGGACGACGTTCGGGTCGGTCAGATCCGTCGTGGCCCGGTAGTCGATCATGCCGTCTTCCGCCTGTGACTGTTCGACGAGGTCCGCGATCTGATCGAGGGCCTCGTCACGCTTCTCGGGGTCGAGTGGGAACGCCGCGTGGACAACGAGCATCGTACTCCACCGTCGCGGCCCCCGCTCAAAAAGCCCCCGTCACGTCGGCGCGTCGGCGTCCTCCTCCGTGTAGTCCGGCCGCTCGGCGTACTCGATGGGGTCTTCGACGCCGAGTCGCTGGAACGCCTGGAGCCGGAACGCACAGGCGTCACAGGTCCCACAGGCTGGCGCTTCGGCCCTGTAGCAACTCCACGTGATTTCGTAGGGCACGCCCAGTTCCAGCCCCCGCTCGGCGATGTCGGTCTTCGAGTGCTCGACGAACGGCGCGACGAGGTCGATGTCAGTGTCGGGTTTCGTCCCGGCGTCGATCACGCCCTGAAACGCCTCGAAGAACGCCGGCCTGCAGTCCGGATACCCTGAGAAGTCCTCGCTGTGTGCGCCGATGAACACGGCCCCGCAGTCGTTTGCCTCCGCGTAGGAGACGGCCATCGACAGCAGGTTCGCGTTTCGGAAGGGGACGTACGACGTGGGGACCTCCTCGCCGTCGAGGTCGGCGTCCGCGACCGCGATGTCGTCGTCGGTGAGGCTGGAGGCACCGATGGCCGCGAGGTGGCGGGTCTCGACGTGGCGGAAGTCCGCGGCGTCGACCTCGGCGGCCAGCGCCTCGGCGCATTCCCGTTCCCTGTCCTCCGTCTCCTGGCCGTAGGAGGTGTGGAGCAGGTACGGCTCGTACCCCCGCTCCATCGCCTCGTAGACGGCCGTCGCGCTGTCCATCCCGCCCGATACCAGAATCACTGCGCCGTCCGTGTCGGTCATTGGTGTTCGTGTCGTCTCCGCATCGTTTCAGGTGCCCGGTGCGTCGTTCCAGAGGTCGACGTGGAGCCGCGGCGTGTACCGGTAGCCGTACTCCATCGCCAGTTCGGCGACCGTCTCGCGGGTCTCGTCCAGTTCCGCCCGGGTGGTGCCCTCGGGCATCAGGAGGACGTCGGAATCCGGGACCGTCGCCGTCGTCGCCGCTCGGACGCGCTCGACGAGTCGCTCGATCTCCGGCATGTCCTCGGAACCGGTGACGACGAACTTCAGCTGGCTCTCGTAGTCGTCGACCAGCGCCGCGAGCGCGCCCACGTCGATCCGCCGCTGTTCGTGGCGCTCGGCCCACTCGCCCTCGCCGCTCGGGTCCCGCTCGGCCGTCGGCGTGCTGCTGGCGAGTTTCGGGCTGATGCTGGCGAGGTCGATGTGCGCGTCGCGGTGGATGGTGCCGTTGGTCTCGACGGTGGTGTGGTAGCCGGCCGCACTCAGGCGGTCGAGCAGGGTCACGCTTTCCTCGTGGATCATCGGCTCCCCGCCGGTGAGGACGACGTGGTCGGCCCGCTCGTGGGACTCGACCTCGGCGACGATTTCGTCGATTCCCATCCAGGCGTGGGTCGGCTCCCAGGAGGTGTGATAGGAGTCACAGAACCAACAGCGGAGGTTACAGCCGCTCGTGCGGACGAAGACGGTCGGGACGCCCGCGAGCGTTCCCTCGCCCTGCAGCGAGTAGAACAGTTCGTTGATCGGCAGGGCGTGCTCGGCGTCCACCGGTGCGTCCCCGGCCCGCTCGTCGTCGACCGCGTCGGCCCCCTCGTCAGCGAACACGTCGTCGCGGTCCGCGTTGACCGGCATCAGTAGGTGGCACAGAGTTCGGCGGTTTCGCTCACTTCGACCGAGACGGTCGAGACGGTGTCCGGGAACCGCTCCCGCATGCGCTCCTCGAGGACGACCGCCATCACCTCCGCCGTCGGCGGGTGGTCGAGGACGACCACGCTCTCGCCGTCGCCGCTCGCCTCGAACGCCTCGACGAGGGGGTCGCCCGCCTCCAGCAGGAACCGATGGTCCCACTCGTCTATTACCTGGGTAATATCACCTTTGTCGACGACCCACCCCTCCTCGGTGAGTTCTCCCGTCACCTCGACGCTGATCTCGTAGTTGTGTCCGTGAGGGCGCGAACACTTCCCGTCGTGGTGCAGAAGCCGGTGCCCGGTGCTGATTCTGATCGGCCGGTCGCGGCCGACGTGGAGGGTCCGCTCCCCCGCCTCCGCGAGGGCGTCACCGCGTCGGCGCTCCGCCGTCCCACTCGTGGTCATACTCGGGGATTATTCAGCGAATACTTAATTCCGTCGGGCGCGCCTCGCGGCCGGGCGGCGGGTCGTTTTTGTCTCCGCGGGCCCTGTCGTGTCGTATGTGCTTCGGACTGGCACCCGGATTCATCGTCGAAGAGGACCTCGAAGCGACGCTCGAAGACGCGCTGGCGGCACAGGAAGGTGGCGAGGATAGCGACGCGGCCGCGCCGTCGTTCGCCGAGGACGAGCCCGCGGACGGGACCGCGCTCACGGGCGACGCTGCGCGGGGACCGGGCCGACACGGCGGCGGGCCGAACTGAGCCCTCGGCGTCAGTAGACGATCAGGTCGTGAGTCCACGTCGAGAGGGCGTCGGGATCGGGGTGGACGAGCGCCCGCTCGTCGACACCGTCCGGGAACGGGCGCTCGGGAGGACCGGGCGGCCACCGCCACGGAAGCAGTCGCGCCAGGAGTCCCGGCCGGCGTTCGAGTTCGATCTCCCAGACGTCCTCGCCGACCCGGCGCGCCTCGAAGCCGGGCACCGTCGCCGTCTCCCGCGTGAACACGGGTTCGGTGAGCGGCCGCAGGTCGTCGCCCGGCCCCTCGACGGCGACGACCTCGCGACACTCCAGCCGGCCGTCGGCGTGGGTGCAGTAGTGGCCCTCGACCGGCGGCGGGTCGTCGGGGAAACCGAACTCGTAGCGGTAGCGGGGACGGGTGTACTCGTAGGCGATGGTGACGGGGCGGGCCATCTCAGCGGTACCGGTCGAGGGGGTCCCGGAGCGCCCACTCGTCGGTCGTCGGGTCGAGGTTCGACGGCTCGGTCCCGCTCTCGGTCAGCAGGCCCGCGTGGTACAGCATCGTCTTCAGCTGAAAGACCGTCGGGGAGTGGTACACGTCGCCGTCGGCGAGCGCGTCGGGCCGGAGGTCCCCCTCGTCGTCGAGGACGCGGTTCCGCGCGTCGTCGGTCCCGCGGACGAACAGTTCGACCGTGAACGTCGGGCGGGTGGCGTGGCAGTGGGTGACGAGGTCGACGAGCGACGGGGCGGGCGTGCCGTCGTCGTGCATCGTCTGGAGCGCCGCGACGAGGAGCCCGGTGGCGGGGTAGGCGTAGACGACGCGGCGGGCGAGTTGGCCCCACCGCGGCGCGAGGTCGGCGAAGCGCTGCCGTGAGCGCTTCCAGTCGGCGAAAGCGTCGAGGGCGGCGTCGACCGAGCCGTACTCCCGGAGGGCGAAGCGGACGACCTCCTCGCCGAGCGGGCGCAGCGTCGTCCGGTCGGGGTCGACGGCGATCAGATCGAGGAAGGCCGCGCCCGTCCGGGCCGCGTCGGTGGCTTTGACGACGCGCTCCCCGAGGACCGCCGCGGTGTCGTCGTCGTGGTACAGCGCGAGCGGGTAGGCGAGGTAGTTCTTCGGATGGTTGAGGCCGAAGCTCGCGTCCGCGACGCCCTGCGTGCTGGCCTGGAACCGGATCGCCGCGGCCTCGTCGGCCGTCCGGTTGCCGACGACGCGTGGGGTCACGACGGCGTCGACGCCGCCGTCGCGCTCGACCGCGAGGACGCCGACGTTCAGTTCCCGGGCGAGCGTGCGGTCGGCGCCCGTGAGGGCGGTCGCGGGAGCGGCGAGATACGACGCGTTCGCCTCGTGCAGGCGGTCGTAGGCCTGGACGATGCCCCGCTCCGTGTCGACCGTTCCATCGGTAGTGTGTCCTTTCGCCTCGACGACGACCAGCGGCGAGGCGTCGCCGACGCGGTCGACGGCCAGCAGGTCGGGGGCGAGCGAGCGGACGCCGACGAGGTCGGGGTAGCCGCTGCCGACCCGGACGTGGTTGAACGGGGCGAGCGCCGCGCGGACCGACTCGGGGACCGGTTCGCCGGGGAGCCACTCGTCGGTCGCGAACTGCGTGTCCGCGACCGCGTAGGCCCCCGACTCGTCCGTCTCCGGGAAGAGCCGGCGCTTCGCGTGTGCGAGTACCTGTGGTTCCGGCAGCGTCGTGGCCGCGGCGGTCATGGGCGCCCTTCAGGCGGCGGGGAAAAGAGCGTTCGCCCCGTCACTCCTCGACGATATCGAGGAGGAGGCGGCCGCCGTCGGTCACGTCCCAGCGCACGGTGTCGCCCGGTTCGAGCGCGAGTTCCTCGCGGAACGTCGCCGGAATCTCGACGGTGTAGTCCGCCCCCACCACGGTCACGGTGTCGGTGTCCTCGGTCATCACGAACCACGTGCGTCCGTGCCACTATCAACCCGGCGACCGTCGAGGTCGACGACTCGAGCGAGCAGTGGGACCTGGTGTACCAACCCCGTTACATCTGCCAGCGGGAGTGTCGGCCGGCAGTCCGGACGGCCCCCGAGTCGGTCGGACATCGGAAAGCGCCGACGTACCGGGGTCGCCTGCGCGCGGGTGGCACACAGCCACCCGGAAAACATACGTGTTTTTATACAAATCCGGCATTCTTATCACCTTTCCGAGGGTCAGTAGGAAGTATGGCGTCAGAGAATCACACACAAGAGGGTGCGCTGGTGGACTGGTACGCGACTCGGATCGGGAAGCCAGCGACGAACGGGGAGGCGTACGGGTACTGGCTGTTCGCGCTCGGGTTGTTGCTGGGGATCGTCGGGGTGGTGCTGACGCTCGTCAGTCCGCCGGCCTCGGCCGGTCGGGAGGCGAGTATCGTCGCGGGCGGGACGGGGCTGGTCCTGCTCATCACCGGGCCGATCGTACGGTTACCGCTCCAGAAGATGGCGACGTATCTCGCGTACGTGGGGGTCGCCATCTGTGGCATCTCGCTGGTCTGGTTCGCGATGGTGTACCCGGACGGGTGGAACGTCAACACGGGGAGTCCGACCGTGATGGGGCTGTACGCCGGCGGGCTGGCGGTCATCGGTATCGCCGGCTTCATCATCCCGCTGGCGACCGACCGGGCCGACATCGAGGCCCTCCAGCAGTCCCTGTCGGACACGAAAGCCGACGAGGAAGACCTCGCACGCCGCGTCGACGACCTGCTCGCGACGCTCTCTGACACCGCCGCCGACGAGGAAGATCTCGCACGCCGCGTCACCGAACTCGAGTCGGAACTCGGCGATACCGCGGCAGACGAGGCCGACCTCCAGCGGCGCGTCACCGAACTCCGGGGGATGCTCGCCGACACCGCCGCCGACGAAGAGGACCTCGCGGCGCGGCTCGACCGACTCCACGAGAGCCAGGCCCGCTTCGAGACCTACGAGGATTCGGCCGGCGAGTACCGCTGGCGACTCCGCCACCGCAACGGCAACATCGTCGCCACCAGCGGCGAGGGCTACACCCGCTACCACAACGCACAGAAGGGCATGGCGAGCGTCCGCCGCAACGCGCTCGGGGCCGAGGTCATGCGCATTGAGAGCGAGGACGACCTCGCCGACGAGGAGGCGTTCGAGCCGGCCGTCGAGGCCGAGAGCCAGGCGACGGTCGAGGTCTACGAGGACAAGGGCGGCGACTACCGCTGGCGACTCCGCCACGACAACGGCGAGATCATCGGCGACGGCAGTCAGGGCTACAGCAGCAAGAGTAACGCCAAACGCGCCGTCGAACGGATGCGCGAGCTGGTCGGCCCGGCCGACTACCTCCGGTTCGACCCGACCGCCTTCGAGATCTACCAGGACGCGGCCGGCGGGTGGCGCTGGCGGCTCGTCCACCGGAACGGCAACATCCTCGCCGACTCCGGCGAGGGGTACACCCGCCGCAACGACGCCAACCGCGCCGTCGACCGCATCCGCGACCGCATCGACGACTACGAGTTCGAGGTCTTCGAGGACAACGCCGGCGAGTACCGCTGGCGGCTGGTCGCCAGCAACGACGAGATCGTCGCCGACTCCGGCGAGGGCTACACGGAGCGAAGCGAGGCCGAGAACGCCGTCGACCGCGTCCAGGAGTACGCGCCCGACGCCCGCCGGCTGGAGGTCGGCCGCGCCGCCTTCGAGGTCTACGAGGACAAAGGCGGCGAGTACCGCTGGCGACTCCGCCACCAGAACGGCAACATCCTCGCCGACTCCGGCGAGGGCTACACGGAGCGGACGAGCGCCTACGACGGCATCGAGAGCGTGAAACGCAACGCGCCCAACGCCGACCTCGACGAGTCGGGCGCCTGACCCCGCCGCCGTCGCCGGCCCGCACTACCGGGACCCCTATTTTCCTGGCGTCCCTGTCGGGAGTATGGACAGACGCGAGGTCCGCGAGGCGTGGGACGAGATCTCCGAGACGTACGCTCGCAATCGTGACCCGACGGGGAGCGACGCCGACCTGATCGACGACCTGCTCGCCGCCCTGCCCGCCGATCCGGTCGTCCTCGACGTGGGCTGTGGCGACGGCGCCCGCACGCTGGCGAATCTCCCCGCCGACAGCGTCGGCGTCGACGTCTCCCGGTCGGGGCTGGCACTCGCCCGCGAGACCGTCCCCGACGCCCGCCTCGTCCAGGCCGACATGGTCTCCCTGCCGCTCGCCGCCGACAGCGTCGACGGGATCACCGCCTATCACGCCGTCTTCCACGTCGATAGAACGGACCACCCGGCCGTCTACCGCGAGTTCGCCCGCGTCCTCCGGCCCGGTGGGACGCTGCTGATGACCCTCTCCGGCGGCCGCTTCGAGACCGTCCGCCGCGGCTGGATGGGCGGCCGGATGTTCTTCTCCGCGCCCGGCCGTGACCGCACGCTCGACCAGCTCGACGCGGCCGGCTTCACGAACGTCCGCACCGAGACCGTGAGCGACCCGCTGGGCAGCAGCGCGGAGTTCGTCTTCGCCGACCTGCCCGGCGACGCAGGCGGGCGGACCTCGTAGGGCACCATCGCGACCCGGAAGGAAAATCCGCGGCCGGCCCGCTACCGGACTTCGAGCCACGGCACCTCGACCAGCGGCGGGATGTGGGTCTCGATGTGGTGTTCCCAGACGCCGTCCTCGCCGAAGGCCTCGCCGTGGTCGGCCGTCACGACGACCCGGCCGTCGAGTTCGGCCACCAGGTCGGCGATTGACTCGATCACGATGCGGAGGTTCTCCTCGTACAGTTCCAGCGCCGCGTCTCGCGTGCCGTTTCGGACCAGTTCCGTGGGGTCGAGTTCGAGCCAGAGGCCGGCTTTCTGGGCGAGTTCGCTCCCCTCCAGCAGGGTCTCGACTTTCGGTCGGACGGTGTCGCCGACCGAGAGGAAGCCACCGTCGTCGTCGTCGTCGGCGGCCTCGTCTTGCTTCCGGATACCCTTCTGGATGCGTTTGAGCTTCTGTCCTTTCCCGCGGGCGAGGTAGGGGGCGTGGGGCTGCATATAGTGCAGAACCGTCCGCTCGGCCCGCTCGACGGCAGCGCGGTTGGCCCGGAACGCTTCCGTGATCCCCTCGGGTGGGACCGTCCCGAGGTCGTCGTCCCACCCCGACTTCCACACGTCGAAGACGTCGCTGATGTGCTGTGACGCCGCCCACTCGTAGTCACAGCTGGCGCCCCACTTGAGTTCGTTCAGCGGGATACCCAGATCGTTGATGAACGGATTGCCGGAGAAGTACGCGATATCGTGCTCGTCGGTGAACGTCCGGTAGGCCCACTCGGGTGTCGACGAGCCGTTGCTCCGTCGCTTCTCGAGTTCGCCGTCGAGATATTCGTCGTAGACCTCGCTAAACACGTCGTAGCGACACGCGTCGAGCACCAGACAATAGTCCCACTCGGACTCGAGGAAGCGCTGGTCCTGCATCGATTACGCTCCCCTTACAGACCGTTCTACGTATTTTTACTGATTCCTTTACGCAGGGAAACGGCGAGTCCGTGCCTCGGCGCTCCGGCTTCGCGGCCGTCACGGCCCGCATCAGTCGCTGTCTTCGCGGAACCGGCCCCACACGACGAGCGCGCTCGTCGCGACGACGAGCAGTTGCAGGCCGGAGTTCACGACCGGGAACACGCGTTCGACGTTCTCCGGCTCCGCGCCGCGGGACGGGTCGACGCCGGTCCAGTAGAACCGCGACTGGGTCGTCCCACCACCGGAGCCGCCTGCGACCGGCTCGGGCTGGAGGTCGACGAACGTCTGGACCACCCCCCGCGTCGAGGACAGCCGGACGTGCCCGGAGAACGTGTAGAACTGGTCGACGACGGGATAGAACAGGTTCGTTCCGTTGGTCACGAGGTCGGGGATGATGCCCGCACCGACGAACGCGAGGACTGCGACCGCACCGACCCGGCGGGCGTGGTCGCCGAACAGCCGCGCGAGCATCGAGCCCTCGCGACGGAGGTCGAGGGCGACGAGCGCGGCGAGGACGGCCGCGGCGACGAGCGAGTGCAACAGCGCGCGGTGGACACCCGGCAGGACCAGCGAGGCGAACGTATCGAGGTCCGGGAGCGCGGTCGCGACGAGGACCGCGGCGACGCTCCGTCGGCCGAAGGCCGGCCCGAGCAGGCCAACGGCCAGAAAGCCCGCGAACGCGAGGTGGACCAGTTCCGACGGCACGACCGGACGAACGGGCGCTGTCACCTTCTGTGTGACGCCGGCAGGGGTGACGACACGGCACCGGAGTCGAGCCGTCGGTCGCGGCCCGGGCCGGCCGGTGTCGGTCCGCTGCCCCGTCCAGCACGGCCAGAGACACCCCGGGGAAGATTAATGTGGTATTCGCCAACATATTATGTGGATGGGACTTCTCAATCGTATCGGCATCGGATCGGCCGAGGTCGACACGATACTCGACACGGAGACGGTACAGCCCGGCGACAGCATTCCGGCGCGAATCGAAATCGAGGGCGGGTCGGACGACCAGACGGTCGACGACATCGAACTCGCCGTGATGACGCGGTACGAGGTCGAGACCGACGAGGGGACGTCCTACCGGAACGTCGCCATCACCGAGACGGAGTTGACGAACGGCTTCACCATCGAAGCCGGCGAAGAGCGGACGATGGACGCCGGCGAAATCCGGGTTCCGGAGACCACACCGCCGACACTCGGGAAGACGAAAGTCTGGGTCCAGACGGGGCTCGACATCGACTGGTCGGTCGACCCGACCGACAAGGACGTCCTCGACGTCAGACCGGGGCCGTACCTGTCGGCGCTGACCGAGGCCGTCGAGGGACTCGGCTTCCGGCTCAGCGAGGTCGAGACGGTCAAGGCGTCGGGGTTCGGTCCCCACGAGTTCGCACAGGAGTTCGAGTACCGGCCCACGAGCGGGAGTCGCTACGCCAGTGAACTCGACGAGATCGAACTGTTCCCGGTCCGGCAATCGGATTCGCTCTCCGTGGTCGTGGAGGTGGACAAGGCCGGCATGTCACTGCTGGGGAGCGACGAGAGTCACCACCGGCTGAAGATCGATACGACCGACCCCGACCACATCGCCGGTCAGATCAGCCGCCTCATCGACGAACAGTTGTAGGGCGGCGTCACGGCGTCACACTGAGCACGCGTCAGATTCATATCCGGGCCGCGGAAACCACCCCGAAGTGTCCCCAGACGAGTCGGTCGGGACGGCGAGCGCCGCGGCACCGGCCGTCACGAGTACCCGCGCTCGCCTCGCCCTGCTGGCCGGCGCGAGCCTCCTGTCGGTGTCGTTGGGCGCCTACGAACTCGTCCCGGCGAGCGTCACGCCGCTAATCCGCGACTCGCTGTCCGTCGGTCCCTCGGCGGCCGGCCTCGTCGTCGGCGTCATGTTCGGTACCGCCGTCCTGGCGAGCCTCCCCGCCGGGGTCGTCCTCGACCGGACGAACTCCCGGTGGGCGCTGGTCGCCGCCGTTGCCCTGTTCGTCGTCGCAGGCGCGTGGGGCTGGCAGGCCGCCACGAACGGCGCGTATCTCTCCCTGCTCGGCTCGCGCGTCCTCGGCGGAATCGCCTACGTCGTCGTCTGGAACGCGAGCATCGACGTGGTCGGTCGGTCGTTCACCGCGGACCGGCAGGCGACGGCCGTCGCCACCTTCACCGCCAGCGGTCCCGTCGGCTTCGCCATCGGCCAGGGGACCGGCCCGCTCGTCGCCGACGCCGTCGGCTGGCCGGCCATCTTCCCCGCCTACACCCTGCTGGCCGTCGTCGGGCTGGCGCTGTTCTGGCTCCCCAGCCGCGGAGCCGGCCGCACCGAGGGCGAACCGGCGGCGACCGGGGCCGCTCTCCGACGCGTCGTCACGAACCGCGGCGTCGTACTCGTCGCCCTGCTGGGCTTTCTCGCCTACGGACTCTATCTCTTCGTCAACAGCTGGGCACCCTCCTACCTCACCGAGGAGGTGAAACTGGGGCTGGCTCTCAGCGGGGCTCTGTCCGCGCTCTTCCCCGCGGTCGGCGTCCTCTCGCGGATCACCGGCGGGGTCCTCTCGGACCGGCTGTTCGGCGGCCGCCGCCGTCCCATCGTCCTCGCGGCCTTCCTCGTCGCGACGCCGTTCGTCGCCGGCTTCGCGACCATCAGGCTCGTTCCCGTGCTCGTCGGCGCGCTGCTGATCGCCGGGTTCGCCATCCAGCTCTGTCTCGGGCTCGTGTTCGCGTACGTCCGCGAACTGGTCGCGCCCGAGGTCGCCGCCACGGCCGTCGCCTTCCTGACGAGCGTCGGGCTCGCCGGCGCGTTCGTCGCCCCCATCGCCGGCGGCGCACTCATCGACGCCGCCGGCTACACCCTCGCGTTCGCCGTCGCCGGCGCCGCCGGCCTCGTCGGCGTCGTCCTGGCCTGGTTCGCGCCCGAGCCGAAATGAGTCACGCGCCGAGTCGGTCGCAGAACGCCGCCAGGGAGTCCACCGTGAGCGACGGGTCGGGCCCGAACGAGGGCCACAGGTCGTCGCCGCGGGCGAGGAAGACCCCCTGCATCCCGGCGTGCATCGCCCCCTGGACGTCCATCCAGTGGGCGGTGACGTGTGCGATCCGCTCGGGGGGCGTGTCGACCCGCTCCGCGGCGTGCTCGTACAGTTCCGCGGCGGGCTTGAGCGTCCGCACGTCGTCGGCGCTGACGAGTTCGCCGACGCTGTCCCCGATGCCCGTGGACTCGACGAGCGACGCCAGCATCTCCGGGTTCCCGTTCGAGCAGATCGAGGGCTCGTAGCCGGCCGCCGCCAGCCGCTCGAAGCACCGGGCCACGTCCGCGAAGGGGTCCAGGTCGTGGTACACCGCGGTCCGCTCTCGCGGGTCCACGTCGTCGAGGGCGACGCCCTCCGCACGGAGCGCGTCCCGGAGGGCGTCGACGTGCAGGTCGAAGTACGTCGCGTACTGGTCGAGGTCGTTCGCGACGACCGAGTAAAACAGCGCCCGCTCGCGCCAGTCCCTGGCGACGGCCTCGGGGTCGGCCACGAGGTCCGTCACCGCTTGCGCCGCGGCAGTCGTGTCCACGAGCGTCCCGTATGAGTCGAACAGGACCGTCTCCACCCGGTCGGTATCGAACGCGTCCGTCATACCAGCAACCAGGAGACGGACCCACAAAGCGTTCGCCCCGGCCCGCCCGCAACGGCGACGGCGCCTCTCAGGGCACCCGGAACACCCGCACCGTGTCGCGGTCGGTCGGCTCCCGGAGGAGCTGTGCCAGCCCGCGGTCGGTGAACACGTCCTTCCAGTTCCGGTGATAGAGCGGGAACTCGCCCTCGACGCGGCTCACGTCGACCTCGCCGCGGCCCCGCTGGGGGCTGTTGCCCTCGTTTTCCGCGGTCACGAGCAGGTCGTCCGTGACGCGGACCAGTTCGTCGAACACCCACTCGTCGTCGGGGTGGACGTGCTGGAGCGTCTCCACCGAGTAGACGACGTCGACGGCGTCGTCCGGGTACTCCGGCAGCAACTCTTCCAGCGCGCCGGTCCGGAAGGAGCCCTCCTCGGCCAGCCGAGGGTAGTGCTCGGCCATCACGTCGAAGGCGTCGTCGTTGATGTCGATGCCGGCGAGGTTCTCGAAGCCCTCGTCGAGCAGGTGCGCGAGGTGGCGCCCCGAGCCACAGCCGACTTCGAGGACGGCGGCCCCGGAGTCGGCGTAGTAGTCGAGGACGGTCGCGAGCGTCTCGCTGACCTCGTTGGGACCGATTTCGGCGTAGTACGACGGCGAGAACTTCCCGGCGCGTTCGGCCCAGCCGCGGCGGTTCTCCTCCGGCTCCATACCGTCGGCTCGGACGGCCAGGGAGAAATGCCTTCCCGATTCCGGTCGCCGGTCCACCGCGGACAGTGTCGCAGACTCTGAAACACTGCGGCCCGGGTTAAGTTCCGCCTGGACCAACTATCGGCCGAGATGACACGACAGCCCTCCCACCGGATCGGACGATCCGGCCAGGTCAGACGGACGCACCGGGCCGCCCGAACAGTTCCGCTCGCCGGACGCCGCCCGTTCGACGAGGCCCGCCCGGCGTCCCGCGGTGGTGAGCACGAATGAGGCCGACCGGACGCCACGGCGTCGTCCTCCTTCTGGCCGGCCTGCTGGTCGGCGCGGCGGTCGTCCCGGGCACCGCGGCCGCGGTGGTCCGGGGGAGTCCCGACCTGCAGGTCTCCCTCTCCGACGACACGGTCACAGCCGGGGAGAACGGCCAGCTCGAACTCACGCTGACCAACGAGGGCGACGTCGACGCCGGGTCAGCAGGGAACCCCGCGCTCGCCTCGCAGGTCACGACCGCGCGCGGCGTCGACGTGACCGTCGACGCGGGCGGCACGCCCATCTCGGTCGAGACCGACACCCGGAGCCTCGGTCGCCTCCAGCAGGGCGGCGAGGCACCGCTCGCGTACGGCCTCTCCGTCGACGAGGACGCCACCCCCGGCACGTACACGCTCGACGTGACCGCGGAGTACCGGTACACCTCCTCCATCGCGGAGCGCAACGGCGCCCGTAATCACGAGACCGAGACCCGACACTTCGAGGTCGAGGTCGAAATCGACGACCGCGCCCGGTTCGAGGTCGTCGACACCGACGCGGCCGTCCGGGTCGGCTCGACCGGGACCGTCGGCGTGACGATGCGAAACGTGGGCTCGGAGGCCGCCAGCGACGCGACGGTCGCGCTCGCCTCGGAGAACGGCGACATCACGTTCGGCGAGTCCGGGTCGGCGACCCGCTTCGTCGGCGACTGGGCGCCCGGCGAGACCCGTACCGTCGAGTACGAGGCGGCCGCCGCCGAGAGCGCCGAAATCCAGCGGTACGCCCTCACCGCGACCGCGAACTTCGAGGACGAAGACGGCGTCGAGCGCCAGTCGGAGTCCCTCCCACTGGGGGTCGAGCCGCTGCCCGAACAGCGGTTCCCGGTCGTCGACGCCGAGCATTCTGTCGCGGTCGGCGACACCGGGACGGTCCGGCTGACCCTGGAAAACGACGGCGCCGTGCCCGTGCGCGACGCCACCGTCACCCTCGGCTCGGGGAGTCCCGCGCTCGCGTTCGGCGAGAGCGAGTCGGCGACCCGCTTCGTCGGCGACTGGGCGCCCGGCGAGACCCGTACCGTCGAGTACGACCTGAGCGCGACGGACGCGGCGGAGGCGCGGAGCTACGCGCTCGACGCGACGGTCGACTACGTGACCCCGGACGGCGAGCGGGGGAGCGCCCCGCCCGCGTCGGTCGGCGTGACGCCCGCGCCCGAGCGGGGCTTCACCCTGTCGAACGTCTCGACCGACCTCCGCGTCGGCGAGGAGGGACAGGTCCGCGGAACGATCACCAACGAGGGCGAGACGGCCGCGCGGAACGTCGTGGTGGAGTTCACGACCGAGAACGCGAACGTCAGCCCGCTGGAGACGGCGTACTCCGTTGGCACGCTCGAACCCGGCGAGACCGCCGACTTCGCGTTCACCGCCGAAGTTGGGTCCGCCGCGGACGCCGGCCCCCGGCAGTTCTCCTTCGTCGCCACCTACCGGGACGGCGAGGGCGAGACGCGAACGAGCGACGAACTGCTGACCCGCCAGCGCATCGCTCCGGGCGCCGACACCCTCGCGGTCGAACCGGTCGAGGCGACCTACGCCCCCGGCGGCGGCGGCGAACTCACCGTCCGGGTCACGAACACGGCCGACGAGACGCTGACCGACGTGTCGGCGAACCTCTTCGCAGACGACCCCATCTCGGTCGACGACGGCGAGGCGGTCGTCGCGGAACTCGCCCCCGGCGAATCGACGACGCTGACCTTCGGCGTCTCCGCCGGGAGCGACGCGATAGCGAAGTCCTACCCCGTCTCGGTCGACTTCCAGTACGAGGACGCCGACGGCGACACGCACGTCTCGGACTCCCACCAGGTCCCCGTGACCGTCGCCGAACCGGAGACTGACGGCGGGGGCGGCGGTCTGCCCCTCCCGCTGCTCGGCTTCGGCGCCGTGGGTGTCGTCGGCGTCGGCGTCGTCCTGCGGCGCCGGAGGTAACATGGGCGCTCGAGCCATCGAGTGGGTCGACGACCGCATCGCCGCCCACCCCGGCAAGGTCGCCCTCGTCTTCCTCGCGCTGACGGTCGTGTTCGTCGGTGGGCTGGGGACGCTCGACAGCGAGTCGGGCAGCAGCCAGTTCACCGCCGACCTGGAGAGCGCGGAGGCGATGGAGGAAATCAACCGGGAGTTCGGCGCCAGTTTCGGCGGCGACCCGACGACAGCGAGTACCATCCTCCACGACGGCGGGAACGTCCTCGCCAAGCCCGCGCTCGTCCGGTCGCTCCGGGCACAGGAGCGGCTGGCGGCCCACGACGACCTCCGGGTCACCGGGACCACGAGCGCGGCCGGCGTCGTCGCCACGCGCCTCGACCCGTCGGCGGCGACGCTCGAGGCGAAACGCCGGGCCGTCGAGCGCGCGACGCCGAGCGAGATCGACGCCGCCGTCCGCGAGGCGGCGGCCGCCGACGCCTTCGGGACGACCGTCAGCGAGGACGTCAACGCCGAGAGCGCGACCGCGTCGGCCGCGAAGACGACCGTGACCCACGGCGTCGGCGAGCTCTCGGACAGGGAGCGGCGCGTCCAGGCCGTCGTCGACACCGTCCCCGGCGAGATGCGGGTCCTCGGCGACTCGCCCAACACGATGGCCGACTCGCTGTTGCTGGTCGTCCCGGCGGCGCTCGTGCTCATCGTCGCGTTCCTGATCGTGGCCTTCCGGGACCCGTTCGACCTCTGTCTCGGCGTCCTCTCGCTCGTGATGGCGATCCTGTGGACGTTCGGGGCCACCGGGCTGGTCGGCATCCCGTTCAACATGCTGATGGTCGCGCTCGTCCCGCTTCTGATCGCCGTCGGCGTCGACTTCGGCATCCACTCCATCAACCGCTACCGCGAGGAGCGGGTCGACGGGCGCGGGATCGTGCCCTCGATGCGGACCACGACCGACCAGCTGCTGGTCGCCTTCTTCATCGTCACCGGGACGACGGTCATCGGCTTCCTCTCGAACCTGGCGAGCGCGCTCGAACCCATCCGCGACTTCGGCGTCGTCGCGGCCATCGGGATCGTCGCCACCTTCCTCGTGTTCGGGATCTTCCTGCCCGCGGCGAAGGTGTATCTCGACGGCGTCCGCGAGCGGTACCCCATCCCGGCGTTCGGGCGCACGCCGCTGGGTGCCGACGAATCGGCGTTGAGCCGGGTCCTGAGCAGCGGCGCGGTCGTCGCGAACCGCGCGCCCGCCCTCCTGTTGGCTGTCATGATCGTCGCGACGCTCGGCGCCGGCGTCTACGCGACCGGCATCGGGACCGGCTTCTCCACCGACGACTTCCAGCCCGCGGAAGAGACGCCGGACGCCCTCCAGACCCTGCCCGAGCCGTTCGCACCGCCCGAATCCTACCCATACGTGCGGGACACGAACTTCCGGGACCGCCACTTCGAGTCGTCCGGCCGCGTCATGATGTACGTCCGCGGCCAGCTCGACGAGGATCACGCGCTCGCGGCCATCCACGCCGCGGGCCGTGACCCGCCGGGCGCCGTCGAGCGCGACGGCCGCCAGGCCGAGGCCCGGAGCATCGTGTCCGTCATCGAGAGCCGAGCGGCCGCGGATTCGGAGTTCCGCGCGCTCGTCGCCCGCAACGACGCCGACGACGACGGTATCCCGGACGACAACCTCGACGAGGTCTACGACGCCCTGCTCTCCTCGCCCGCCCGCGACCGGGCGCTCCAGTACGTCGACGCGGACCGGGGGAGCGCGAAGGTGGCCTACACCGTCGACGGCGACGCCGACCCGTCGACGGTCGCGGCCGACGGGGCCGAACTCGCCGCCGAGTACCCCTATCCGGCGACCGCGACCGGCGGAAAGATCATCTGGAACGAGGCCTCGACGCTGATCATGCAGACGGTCGTCCAGAGCCTCGCGATCACGCTCGTCGGCGCCGCGCTCTTTCTCGTGGTCGTCTACTGGGTCCTCGAGGACAGCCCGACGCTCGGGCTCGCCAACGTCGTCCCCATCGCGATGACGGTCACGTTCGTCGTGGCGACGATGCGGTACGTCGGCGTGACCTTCAACGTCTTCAACGCGATGATCCTCTCGCTGACCATCGGGCTGGGGATCGATTACTCGGTCCACGTCACCCACCGCTTCGCCGACGAACTCGAACGGCGCCCGCTCTCCGAGGCGCTCGTCCGGGCCACCCGCGGCACCGGCGGCGCGCTGACCGGGAGCCTCCTCACCACCGTCGGCGGCGTCGGCGTCCTCGTGCTCGCCGTGAACCCCGCGATCGGCGTCTTCGGTCTCCTCACGATGCTCAGCGTCTGCTACGCCTACCTCACCTCGGTGTTCGTCCTCCCGTCGGTGCTCGTCGTCCAGCACCGCGTCGCGTCGTGGTGGCAGGCCGAAACCGGCGACCTGCTCGCCGACCGCCCGGCCGTCACGCCAGGCGACGACTGAGCCGGGCGGACACCGACCGCTGCGGCCGGAGAACGGGCGAGACTGCGGCCGGCGGACTCGCATCCGTTCGCTCCTCGCAGCTCGCAAAACAGGCAGTTCGAATCCGGGAGCGGTGGGGACCGGGGCGGGTCAGAACAGGGCGGAGGGGGGCGGTGGCGACTGCGTCAGAACGCGCCTTCGGCGACGCTCACGAGGCCGTTCCCGACCTCGACGAGCGCGGTCTCGTGGGGGCCGCTCCCGACGAGACACTCGGCGCTGGCCGTGGACTCGTCGTCGATCCGGGCGTCGACGCGGTAGACCGCACGCGGGAGCCGCAGGCTGATGCTCACGGCCGACCCCGGGGGGACCGCGTACGTCTCCCGGAACGTGACGTCGTCGTCGGCGTCCACGAACCGGACCGTCACCTCGTGTGTCCGCTCGCTGTCGTAGTTCCGACAGACGAGACTCTCCTCGTCGACGTACCGGTCCCCGCGGTCGTCGGGGTCGGCGTTCGGTCGCTGTCCGAGTGGTGCTTCGGAGGGCATGTGTGGAGAGACGGCCTCCCCCGTAGTAAACCGTCGAGCAGTGTTTCAGGGTCTGAAACACCGCGAATTGCGGCGGAGTCAGACCGTCCACTCGGTGTCGTCAGCGGCGGCGGACGCTGACGAGGCGGGAGTGGATGCGGGCGACGCGGTCACCGTGATGGCGCCGTCCTCGATCCGGACGGTCAGACGGTCGCGGACGAGGCGGAACTCCTTGCAGTGATGGCCGTCGGGGTCGACGGACGTCTCGGTCGCGACGAGCCCCGCCGATTCGAGGCTGTTGAGCCGGCGGTACACGGTCGGCCGCGACGCCTCGCAGCGTGCCGCCAGTTCCCGGCCGCGCATGGGGCCGGCAGTGAGGGTTGTGAGGAGTTCGCGTGCGTACTCGTCGTCGAGCAGGCTGAGCCGTGTCGGTGCCTCGCTGTCGCTCCGGGACACGAGCGAGTCGTCCGTCGGGTCGGTGCGCCGGTCGTGACGGGGTGAGCGGGGACGCGCTCCGTCGGCAGTCGTCGTCATCGTACTCCGCTCTTTCGCGGCCATCCCCGTAGCCGTCCTGTCACGGTGGACTACCGTGGGACCGCGTGACAGGGCTATTCACATTGACCGCGGCCGGCGAGACGGGGCGGCGGGGCCGTCCGGGGGCGGTTCAAAGCGCGTCGGGGACGGACCTGGCGAGTTCGGGGACGCGGCCGTCGACGACGTGGCCGAACGCGAGCGTGCGGGCGGCACACAACCGCCGGAGCGGTGGGCAGAGAGCGGCGTCGACGCGAGTGCCAGCGGCGTTGCCGTGGCCGGGTAGTAACTCGGTCGACCGGCGCCGGCGTCGGCGTTCGTACGCGTCGAGTGCGTCGTCGATATCGGGCGGCCCGTACGCGAGCGTGTCGGCCAGGACCCACGCATCCTCCACGCCGAGTGCAGCCCGCAGCGGGTTCCCCGGGAGCGTCGTCCGCGCGGCCGGGCCGACGAGCGCGACGCGACCGGGCCGCATCGACGCGGGAACGACGAGCGGGACCCGCCGATACCGGAGCGTATGCTGGTCGAGGCGGGCGAAGGGGTCGCCGGTCGCCGCGAACAGGGGACCGAACAGGCCGCCGAGTTCGTCGACGGACACCGCCGTGGCGGGGGCCGTTTCCACACCCGCGACGAGACGAACGAGTGTGCCGTCGGCCACGGGCACGGTAAACGCGGCGAGGGCGTCGTCCCACGCTTCCGTCGGTGCGTCGGGCGACGGCACCCCGTCCGGCCACTCGAACGCCCAGGTGTGGACGCTCCGTGCCGTCGGGGTGGCCTCCCGCGTCCACAGGAGCGACCGGTCGGTCGTGACGACCGTGTCGAAGGGCTCGTCGATACCGGACTCGAACGTCGCACTGACGCCGTCCGCGGTCGGCTCGATGTCCGTCACCGGACGCTCGGCCGTTCGGAGACGGCCGCGCAGTTGCCGGTCGAGTAGCGCCCGGAGCCGGGACCGCCGGACGGCGACGAGCGACGGGCGGGCGTCGCCGTTTCGCATCCACGACTGCGCCGCGTCGGGACGCGCCAGGCGGTCCAGCGGCGTGCCAAGTCGTTCGACCGGCCGCCGGAGCCCGATCCGTTCGAGCAGCGCCAGGCCCGGCTCCCAGAGCGTGACCAGGGGCGACCGCGTGCGCTCGCTCGACGCGGACGCGAGCACCGGATCGAACCCCGCCTGCCCGAGGAACCCGGCCGTCGCCGCGGCGGCGAGGCCGTCGCCGACGACCAGTATCTGCCGGTCCCGCGGCCGAGCGGTCGCCGGCGATCGCCCCCGTTCGTCCCCGGCAGGGCCCCGTTCGCTTCGGTCGGCGGACGAGAGTGGTCCGACCATCCGTTCAGTCGAGTCGTCCCGTGGTCGAGCGTTCGGAGTCGGTCGGCGCGGTCCACTGTCGGTGGGGCGGGTGTCTCGTCATGGGTCGAGCTACGACGGACGCCACCGTAAACCGGCGGCGCGTGTTTCTGACACAGCAACAGGCCCCACCGACCGCATCCGCGACGGGATCGCGTCCCGCGGTTTCGAGGGGGCAGTCAATATGCATAGCCCCGTCGCACGGCGCCGGGCAGTCAGTGTTTCCATCACGGTTGGGAGGATGGGTGTCGTTGACCGATACGATGACGGCACACCGCAGCCCACCCCGGACGGACGGCCCCACCGACGAACGGGGTCTCCCGGCCGAACAGCACGGTCCGACCCACGAGCCGGCCGACGAATCGGTCGCCGGCGACCGACCGACGGCGGCAGCGGCCGACGACCTCCTGGCCCTCCTCGGCGACGAGTACGCGTGTGACATCCTGCGTGCGCTCGCCGACGGGCCGCTGCCGGCCAGGGACCTCATCGAGCGCCACGGGATGTCCCGGACGACGGTCTACCGGCGCCTCGACCGGCTGACCGACGCCGGCATCGTCGACTCCAGGCTGCGGCCCGCGAGCGACGGCCACCACCGGCGGGAGTTCCACCTCGCCGTCGACGAGATCGAGTTCCAGGTCGGTGCGGACGGCGTCGACGGTGCCGTCCGTGGGACCGACACCGCGAGCGACTGACGTCACGGCGGCCCCGTCATCGCGCTGGCGCCCGCACTCGGCGCTCCCGTCGCACCCGCTGACGCTCGGCCCTCCTCCGGTTCCCCCACGCGTTCGGCCCTCCCTCTTGTCCCCCGACACTCGGCCCGCTCCCCCACGCGTTCGGCCCTCGCCGACGGCCGCACTGCCCGACGCCGCCACGCGCCCTGGGTCCGTCCCCGCGGACCGTGCTACGCCGGCGTGTCGGACGCCGAGCCGAACAGCAGGTCGAACACCTTCCCCTCGCCGAGCCGGATGTGTTTGTTCACCGTCGGCTGCGTGATGCCGAGCGTCGCCGCGACCTCCTCGCCGCTGCTCTCGCGCGGCCACTCGAAGTAGCCCATCGCGTGAGCCGTCTCCAGCGCCTCGTACTGGCGGTCGCTCAGCCGGCGCTGGAGGCGGCTCCGCATCTCGCTCGGGGTCGCGTCCGTCTCGTGGTGCTGGCGCTGTGCGGTGAGTTCGAGCGCCGGGAACTCCTCGCGGAGGCGGTCGACGATGGTCCGCGTGTCCGCCTCCTTTGGGAGTTCGACGACCAGTTCGACGCCCCCGTCGGTCGCCCGGCCGCGCCGGAGGACGCCCCCGTACTCCGAGATCAGGGCGCCGAACCAGGACGACCCGCGGCGTTCGAGGACCGCCTCGCCGTCCCCCTCCGAGACGACCTCGACCTCGCCCGGCAGCGTCTCGACGGCCGTCTCGTCGACGTCGGCCGGGACGTCGTCCCGGAGCGTGTAGTAGACGCTGACCGAGCCGTCCTGGCGCCGGATGGTCCGCTCGTGGCGGACCCGGCAGCCCGTTTCCCGCGCCAGGCGGGCGAACGGGAGGTCCATGTCGGTCCCCCGGAACTCCAGTTCGAGGGTGTCGTCGGACTCCAGGGCGCGCTGGCGCTCGATGGCCGTGATCGCGTAGCCGATGGACGTACCGAGCTGTGCGAGCACCTCTCGCACCCGGTCGCCGAAGGCGTCCGGCTCGTCGGCGGCGACGGTGAGCACGCCGTAGGTGATCCCGCCGTAGGCGAGCGGGACGGCACACACCGAGCCGACGCCCGTCTTGAGGAGGAGCTGTCGCCAGTCGCTCCGCCTCCCCCCGCCCACGAGGTCGTTGACGACGCGTGGCTCGCCCGTCTCCCAGACCTCGACCGCCGGGTGCGTGTCGGTCCCGTCGGGCCGCTCGCCGTCGAGCGCCCGCTCGGCGTCGTCGCGGTCGATACCGGCGACCGTCCGCGGCGTCAGGCGGTCGGTACCGACCTCCGCCGCGACGATCCAGGCCGCCTCGAAGGGGTCGACGTCGACCAGTTCCGCACAGACCGCGTTCTGAATCCCCTGTCTCGACGACTGCGTGGTGATGGCGGCCTCGACGCGGCGGGTCAGCTCCGTGATCGCCTCCAGCCGGCGGGCCCGCTCGGTCTGGGCTTCGAGTTCCGCCCGCCGGCTCTCGAGCTGTCGCTCCCCGCGCAACCGGTTCAGCGCGGCTTCGAGCGTCGCCGCGAGGATGCTCGCCGCGTCCGTGTCGAACGCCTCCCCGGTCCGCCAGACCGCGAGCACGCCGTTGCCGCCCAGCGGGAACAGCAGCGCCTCCCGGCCCGCGCCCACGTCGAGGGCTGGTGCCTCGTCGACGGTGACGCGGTGCATCGTCTCGCCGACGAACGCCTCCCAGGCGCGGGTGTCGTCGGCACTGACCGTCGGGAGGTCGCCCGGGGCCGGCACCGCGGGCCCGGTCGCCGTCGGATCGAGTTCGGCGGTCTCCTCGTCGTATCGGTAGACCGCGGTGGCGGGGATGTCGAAGACGTCCGCGGCGGCGGTGACCGCCACGTCCCCGGCGTCGGTGACGGTGTCGGCCGTCGTCAGGGCCGCGGTCGCGTCGTGGAACGACTCCAGGGTCCGCTCGCGCTCCTTCCGGTCGGTCACGTCGCGGCTGACGATGACGACCCGCGAGACGCCGTCGTCCCACTCCGTCGGGTAGAAATCGGAGTGGACCCACCGGACCTCGCCGTCGGGCCGCTCGATGCGGTACTCCCGGCTGTACCGGTCCGGGGCAGTGCCGCGCTCGACCTCGTCGGTGATTCGGTCGACGAACGCCCGATACCCGTCGTAATCGTCGGGGTGGAGCGTCCCGAAAAATCCCTCCTCGTAGGTCTCGTGGAGGCCCTCCAGCGACTGGCCCCAGATCGTCTCGTAGCCGGAACTGACGAACTCCGGTGCCGGCCGCGGTTCGCTCAGTTCCGCGGCCGGCGCGAGGAAGATCGCCTCGTCGATGCGGTCGACGATGGCCTCGAGCCGGCGCTGGCTCTCGCGTGACTGCCGGGCGCGGTGGACCCGTTCCAGCGCGCTCGCGACGTGGCCGGCGAGTACCCCCGTCACGTCGACGAGGTAGGACGCGTAGTCCTCGCGGCCTCGCTCGCCCGCCGCCAGCAGCCCGTGGTCACCCAGCGAGACGATGATCGACGCGTCGAGCGGGTTGTGGTCGTGATGCTCGCTCGGGTCGTACGTCGTCGCCGCGTCGCGCTCGAAGGCCGCGTACTCCCAGTCGCCGGCCGTAAACGGGACCGGTCCGTCGGGCATCTCTTCGACCGGCTCCGTCCCGGCGACGTACGTGAGCCGTTCGGCGTCGTCGTCGTGGCGCCAGCAGGCGGTCATCGGCAGGCCGAGCACGTCACGTGCCGTCTCGACGGCGATCCGATACACCTCGTCGGTCGTCTCGGCGCCCTGGAGCCGCTCGGTGGCCGTCTGGAGCTGTTCGACCGTCCGCTCCCGCTCGCGCCGTTCCGTCACGTCCCGGAAGTTCGCCATCGTCGCCGGCTCGCCCTCGTGCTGGATGCGCGACACCGAGAGTTCGAGCGTGATCCGCTCGCCCGTCTTCGTCTCGACCTCGACGTCGTACTGGTTGGGCGGCGACTCGCCGGCGACGCGGCGCTCGTACCGTTCCTCGACGAGTTCCCGCGAGGCCGGCGTGAACACGTCCTGGAACGGCATGTCGAGCAGTTCCGCCTCGTCGTAGCCGGTGATCTCACAGAAGCGGTCGTTGACGAACACGTACTGGCCGTCCCTGACGACGACGACGGCGTCGGTGCTCTGCTCGACCAGCGTCGTGTACTTCTGTCGCTCCTCCTCGATGGCCCGCTCGCGCCGTTTTCGCTCCGTGATGTCGGTGTACCAGACGTAGGCGTGGTGCGAGTCGTTGCTCTCGAAGGGGAGGACCCGGAGGATGAAATCGCGGACGCCGTCGGCGGTCTCCCGGCGGACCTCCGCCTCGACCGGTTCGCCCGCGAGGGTCTGCTCCCGGATTCGCTCGTAGCCCGCCCGCTCCTCGTCGGGGACGATGACGTCGGCGATGGGGCGGTCCGCGACGCGCTCGGCTTCGAACCCGAAGGCGTCCTCGAAGGCTGAGTTGACCTCGGTAATGTAGGGGTCGCCGTCCGTGAACTCGACGGCCATGATCGGGTCCGGCGTGTTCTCGAACAGGACCGAGCGGCGGTCGCGTTCGGCCGCCAGCCGCCGCTGGCGCTCGCGGCGCTCGGTCACGTCCGTCGTCAGCCCGACGTAGGAGTAGTCGTTGTCCTCCTCGAGGAGCGGGTAGCCGGTCCAGTGGAACCACCGCGTCTCGCCGTCCGGCCGCTGGAACCGGAACTCGAACTGGTAGCTGTCGTCGGCCTCGCCGGCGAGGATGTCCTCGACCATCGCGCCCACGTCCGACACGTACCCGTCCCGGTCCGCCGGATGGATGCACTCGACGAACCGCTCGGGGTCGTACAGTTCTTCGACCGGAATCCCGGTCAGGTCCTCGTAGACCGGGTTGAGGTACGCCGGCTCGGTCTCGCCCTCGGGGACGAGCATCACGCCGGCGTCGATCCGCTCGACGATGGTCTGGAACCGGGCCTCCGTCTCCCTGCGCTCGGAGACGTCACGCACGCTGGCGAGGACGCGCTCGGTCCCGCGGAACGCCGCCAGCGTCAGGTGAACTTCGACCGGGTAGGTCTCGCCGTTTTTCCGTTCGCCGCGCCACTCGAACAGCTGTGCCCCCTCCTCGGGGACCTGCTCGATCAGTTCGCGTGCCCGGTCGTAGGTGTACTCGGCGTCCGACGCGGTGACGAGGCTGACGGGTTCGCCCACGAGTTCGTCGTGGTCGTAACCGGTCATCTCGCAGAACCGGGCGTTGGCGTCGACGATTTCGCCCGTCTCGGGCTCGTGGACCACCAGCCCGTCCGAGACGTTCTCGAACAGTTCGCGGTAGGTCCGTTCGAGCTCGCGGCGCTCGGTGACGTCCTCGGCGATCCCGACGTACCAGTCGTCGCCGGTCTCGTTCGTGACCGGATAGCCGTTCGCGAGGACCCACCGGACCTCGCCGTCCGGCTGCTCGACGCGGAACTCGAACTCGTAGCTCTCCGCCGGCTCTCCCGCCCTGATGTCCTCGCGCATCGCCGCGAAGTCGGCCTCGAACGCCTCGCGGTCCCGCGGGTCGATCCCCTCGATGAAAGCGGTCGCGTCCTCGTACAGCTCCGCGACCGGGCGGCCCCAGACCGCCTCGTACGCCCCGTTGACGTACTCGATCTCCGAGAAGTCCTCGTTGGCGACGTAGACGATCTCGTCGACGTTCTCCGCGACCAGCCGGAACTGGTCGTCGCTGGCGAACGGCGACGCGGCCGATTCGTCGGTCGCGCTCGCCGCGTCCTGCGCCACGTCGTCGGTGTTCGCGGTGTCCGCCCCCGCGTCGGTCGCGTCCGCGGTGGCGGTTCCCGAGACGTACTCGGCGATACGGGTCGTGACGGCCGCGGGGTCGGTCTCGGTCAGCGACCGGGGGAGGTAGTCGGTCGCGCCGGCCTCGATTGCCGTCGGCACGACCGCCTCGAAGTCGCCGGCGACGAGCACGACGACCGGCAGCCCCGGCCGCCGGGCCGTGGCACGGTCGACGAGCCCGTCCCACGAGTCGGTAGTCGCCTGGTCGATCAACAGACAGTCGGTAGTGTCGAGCGCGTCCGGGAGGGCTCCCGGCGGTGTCCTCGTCAGTTCGAGCGACGTGCCGGCGTCGGCTCCCGCCGTCCCGAGCCGGGACGCGATCTCGTCGTCCCCTACCACAGCCACCCGACGTGATTGACGCGTAGATGTCATCGGTGGCGCATCCTATTGTTCGGACGGAGGATGCGCGACCGGATAAAATCCCCCACACGTTCGCGGCGACGAGGGGCGTTGGCGGTGGCTGGGACGGTGTTTCCGGTTCGGAAACAGTGCGGCCCGGTATATGCGGCTGGAGCGCCGAGTGCCTGTCACAGATGGCACAAAGCGCGTTCCCGATGGGGCCGTCCGACGTCGACCCGGAGCAGGAACCGACCGTCGTCTCGCTCGACGACGCCGACGCGATGATCGAGGCACTGGCCTCGGAGACGAGACGACGGATCGTGGCGGCCCTGGGCGAGGAGCCGATGCCTCCCTCGGGGGTCGCCGAGGCGGTCGACACGTCCCTCCAGAACGTCGTCTACCACCTCGATACGCTGACCGATGTCGGACTCGTCGAGGTCGTCGAGACCGGGTACTCCGCCCGCGGCGCCGAGATGGACCTGTACGCACCCGCGGCCGCCCCCGTCGTCATCTGCGTCGGCGACGAGCGCAGCGAACGACTCGTCGCCAGCGCCGTCGACGACGAGCCGACCCCCGCCGTCTCCCCCACCAGTTCCGACTGATCGATGTGGCCCCGCCCGACACCGACCAGCGTCCCGGGTAGTCGGCAATAACATCCGGTTTCGGGTCGACCTCGTCGCCCGGGGACGTAAACGGACGCACGGACGGTCGAACACGTCGAACTGGCCGCAGTGGTCACGCGTCGAGCCTGCCGGTGGGGTGGATGGAAGAGCGGTCGTCACTGGTCCCCGTCGCTGCCCTGTCCGTCGCCGCCCGGAGGAGAACACATGATCGGAACCAGACTCAACACGGTCCTCGTAGCCCTCGTGGTGGTCTCCGTCGTCGGCACCGCCGGCGCGACGCTGTTCTACGAACACCGTGTCGACACGGCACAGCAACAGGTCGAACAGGCCCGCGAACGGAACGCCGAGCTCAATCAATCCCTTCAGCAGGTACGTGGCCGTCTCGACGCGGCGCGCGACCAGCTCCGCGACCTCAACGCCAGCGTCTCTGCGCGGACGACCGACGTCGTCTCCCTGACCGAGTCGCTGAACGAGACGGAGACGGAACTGAACGAAACCGAGCAGACCCTCTCGGAAGCGCGGCGGTCCCTCTCGGCCGCGGAGGCGACCATCGAGGACCTGGAAGCGGAGAACGACCAGCTCTCGACGCGAGTCCGGAATCTCGAATCGGAGACCGAACGCCTCCAGTCCGAGGCCGACGAGCTCAGAACGCGGGTCGAGGACCTCCAGGAGCGAAACACCGAACTGGAGATCACGCTCGAACGGCGGTCGGACCTGCTCGACGAGAAAAACGGGACTATCGAGGACCAGGAGGAGACCATCGTCGACCTCGAAGACGATCTGGAGGACGCCGAGACGGACATCCAGTACGTCTGTAACAACGCAAACACCACGGGGAAACCCAACGTCCAGGCCCGGTGTGACGACTACGAGTGAACCGGGCAGCTGGCAGCGTCGAACGGCGGACGCGTCAGAACGTGAGGATCTCGTAGTCGTCGTCGACGAGCGACCGGACGCTCGGGTGGCCGTCGTGGTCGTCCAGGCGGGCGACGCCGGCGTCGGTCACCGCGTCGTCGACGCCGAACGCGCCGGCACAGAAGTCACAGGCGGCGGCGTCGTCCCGGACGGCCCGGTAGAGTTCGTGGTAGTCGCTGTCCGGGTCCTCGAGCTCGGGAATCCACTGCGTCCCGGCCCCGTCGAAGATGACCTCCACCTCGTCGCCGTCGGTCTCGGCGAACTCCTTTGCCGCTTCCAGCCCGTTGACGAGTCGGCCAGTGTCCGCGTGCGATTCCGTTCCCGCGAGGATGACGATTGCTGCGTTAGCCATTGCAGGTGACGAGACGATATCGGGTTACAAATAGACCCTCTAACGCCGCGGTAACCCGGTCACGCCGACGTTACGGCGGGTGACCTCAGTGGTCGTGCTGGTGGTCGTGGTCGCCGCCGCGGGTGAACCGCCCGGAGAAGGCCCGCTGGACGACTTCCGGCAGCGCCGGATGGATGTGGACCGCGTCCTGGATGGCCTGGATCGTGCCCGACCCCGATTGCATCACGACGACGACCTCCTGGACGAGCGTCGAGGCCTCGGGACCGATGACGTGACAGCCGAGGATCTCGCCGTCAAGGTCGATGATGGCCTTCACGAACCCCTCGGCTTTCATCGCGTCGCCGCGGGCGGTGTCCTCGTAGCGGTAGGTGTTGGTCGCGTAGTCGCGGCCCGCGGCGCGGAGGTCCTGCTCCAGCGCACCCACGCCGGCGACTTCGGGTGAGGCGAAGACGGCGAAGGGCATCGCGCTGTAGTCGACCGCTTCGAGTTCGTCGCGGACGAGGTTCCGGGCGACCGTCCGGGCCTCGTGGTTGGCGCTGTGTTTCAGGAGGAACTCGCCGACGATGTCGCCCAGCGCCCAGACGCCGTCCGCGCTCGTCCGCAGGTACTCGTCGGTCTCGACGAACCCCCGGTCGTCGGTCTCGATACCGGCGGCGTCGACGTTCAGCGTGTCCGTGTTCGGCCGGCGGCCGGCCGCCACGAGGAGTTCGTCGCCCGTCACCGCGACCGGCTCCGCGCCCGTGACGACGCCGCCGTCGTCGCCGTACTCGTAAGGCCGTGCCTCGACGGTGATTTCGCCGTTCGCCTCCGAGGCCGCAGTGACTTCGTGGCCGGTGTGGACGGTGAAGCGGTCGCGGTAGCGGTCGGTGAACGCCTCGGCGACCGCCTCGTCGGCCTCCGGGAGGAGGTGTGGCCGGCGGCCGACGATGGTCACGTCGCTCCCGAAGGTCCCGAAGAAGTGGCCGAGTTCCGCCGCGATGTAGCCGCCGCCGACGACGACGAGACGGTCGGGCGGCGATTCGAGCCGCAGCGCCTCCTTGCTCGTGAGATAGTCCACGTCCTCGATACCGTCGATGTCCGGAATCGCGGGCCTGGTGCCGGCCGCGACCAGCACCGTCTCGGCGCGGATTTCGGCGCCGTCGTCGTCGCCGCCGTCGACCTCGACCGTCCGCTCGTCCACGAAGCGGGCCTCGCCGTCGTAGAGCGTGTGCCGGTCCGAGGAGGAGAGGCCCCGCCGAATCGAGGCCGCGTCCTCGCTCACGTCGTCGTTGATCTCCGCGACGAACGCCGCGAAGTCCACGTCCCCGACCTCGACGTCGATACCGAACTCGCCGGCGCGTTCGACGGTCTCCAGCACGTCGGCGTGGTACAGCAGCATCTTCGAGGGGATACAGCCGCGGTTGAGACAGGTGCCGCCGAGCGGCCCCTTCTCGACGACGGCGACGGACTGCCCCTGGTTCGCGACCGCGTTCGCCACGTCGAGTCCCGAACCCGAGCCGATGACCAGGAAGTCGAACTCGTCCATGACGGAGCTACGGTCGCGCGCTCCTTGAAGCCCCAGTTACCTCCAGGTGAGCGCTCGACCGCCGTCCCGTGAGCGCTCGACAGTCCGGGCGACGGCCGGTCGACGCCGCGGCTCACTTCCCCGCGAGGAACTCGCTCGCGCGCTCGTGGCCGAGTTTCATCAGTTCGTCCAGAAAGTCGCGGTCCCGGTCGACCTTCGTCGCACAGTGGAACCGTTTGCCCATCTCGATGCGGTGAATATCGGTGTGAGAGAACTCCGATTCGGGGAGATAGCCCTCGTCGATCCAGGCGTTGACCTGCTCGATGAAGTTCAGCTCCTGGTTGAGCGAGATGTTCCCCGAGAGCTCGTTGCGGCGGTCGGCGATGACGTCCAGCGTCTCGGGTTCGCCCTCGAACTCCTGGGGGTTGATCTGGACGACCCACAGCTCGTCGGGTTTGCGAGCCGGCGGGACCGACATGAGGGCGTTGATGGGCGGGTTCTGGGAGAACAGGCCGTCCCAGTGGAGGTGGCCGTGAATCTCGACGGCCTCGAAGAGGTTCGGGACGGCCGCCGACGCGAGGACGGCCTCCGGCGTCACGTCCTCGTTCGTGAACGTCTCGAACTCGCCGGCGTTGATGTCGACCGTCCCGACGACGAGTTCGGGGGCGTCCGTCCCACAGAGGTCCGGGATGGAGTCGAAGTCGATGTGGCGCTCCAGCGTCTCCGTGATGCGTTCCTTCCCGACCTCGGGGCCGGGAATCTGGTAGGGGCTGACGGAGGGCAGCGGAACCCCGGCGCTCTCCATCCGGGAGAGGGACGTGACCCACTGGTTCATCAGCCGGTCGGAGAAGCCGTCGGTGGCGAGGTCGTCCCAGATCGAGTCGAGGATACCGATGGCTTTCGCCCGGTCGCCGGTCACGATGCCGAACCAGGCCGCCAGGGCGTTGTAGGCGCCGCCGGAGGTGCCGCTGATGCCCACGAGTTCGTACTCGTCGTCGTCCCACTCTTCGAGCAGGTGCTGGAGGACGCCCGCGGTGAAGGCCGTGTGACTGCCGCCGCCCTGACAGGCGATGGCGACGTTCGTGGCCTCCGTCCCGCCGTCGGTCGCGACGGTCGCGGCCGCGCGGTCGGTGTCACCGTCGGACACGGTCCCGGTCTCGGCCCCCACGTCGTCTGACTCACTCATACGTGTGGGTATAGCCGCCGTCGAACAAGAGGTCGGCGCCGTTGAGGTGCTTCGCGTGACTCGAGAAGCCGAAGGTGAAGAGGTTCGCGACCTCGGCGGGGGTCATCATCTCCTTCGTGCGGGCCTGGCCGAGCATCACGTCCTCGACGACTTCCCGCTCGGAGATGCCCCGCTCCGCGGCGGTATCGGCGATCTGGTCGACCATCAGCGGCGTCAACACGTAGCCGACGCTGACCGAGAAACCGCGCAGGGTTCCCTCGCCTTCGGCGGCGATGGCGCGGGTCAGGCCCGTCAGGCCGTGTTTGGCCGTGATGTAGGCCGGCTTGTCCTTCGTCGCGTAGTGGCCGTGGACCGAGGACATGTTCCCGATGGCACCCGCGCCGTCGTCGGTCGCCCGGATGTGGGGCATCGCCGCCTGGGCCATCTTGAACGGCGAGCGGAGCATGATGTCGGTCAGCAGGTCGTACTGCTCCATCGGGAACTCGTGGATGCCGGCGATGTGTTGCATCCCGGCGATGTTGGCGACGTAGCGGAGGTCGCCCTCGTCGGCGGCCGCCGCGACGACCGCCTCGACGTCCTCGTCGTCGGTCAGGTCCGTCTCGATCCCGTGGATCGTCCCCGCCACGCCGAGGTCGGCGGCGATCTCCTCGGTCTCGGCCAGCCCCGCCTCGTCGATGTCGGCGCCGACGACTGTGAGGGCGTTTGCGGCGAGAGCGAGGGCCGTCGCCCGGCCGATGCCCGAAGCCGCGCCAGTCACGATGGCGACCGTCTCCGGGCCGAAGTACGGGTCCTCGAGCACGAGCAGGTCCTCGCTCGCCAGTTCCGGCGCGCTCAGATCGAAATCGTCAGTCATGGTTCGGGTGGACCGACAGGCCCACCAGGGTTAACGTCACCTCACGTCGGGGTAACTCCCCCACCGGGCGGGGAGCGGACGGACCGACGGTGGGCGATCAGCAACAGCCGTCGCCGTCCGGCGACCACTCGCAGGCGTCACCGGTCGTCAAACCGTTCTCCTCGACGTAGACGGAGAGGCAGGCGTAGTTACAGAAGTAGGTCGGCGAGCCACAGTCGTCGGCACAGTCGCGGACACAGATGGGGTCGTGGTCGAAGATGCGTGACCCGCAGTACGCACACGTCTCGTCCGTATCGGGCGTCGTGACGGTCGTGGACATGGTCGCCTTTCGACCGGAACGGGAAAGAGCGTTTGGTGGGTTCCCGCGGGCGTCGGCCGACCACTGTCGTCGGGTGGCGCTCGGAACACGCCAGCGCCCGAGAACGCGCCCGCACCCGGGAGGAGTTCGTGGTGACACGCCTGCCACACGGTCGGGCCGTACTGGGCGAAACAGCGTCTCTCGGTCTCGCACAGTTCGCAGGTGGTCTCCGTCCCGTACTGTGGCCCTTGGTGGTGGCTCGTCCGGGATGGACCGACCCGTCGCTCGCCGTCGCTCGTCCGCGAGGACGCCGCCATTTCTCGTCCGGAACTACCGATCTGGGACGGCGGAGGCCGTATATTCAGGGCGTTTCGACCGCCAGGCCCGTCTGCTCGATTTCCCGTTTGCCAGCGAGCCGTTCTGTTGGGTGTTCTCGAACGGAGCACCGCCGGTGAACTGGCGGCCGACCAGCAACCCGGGCCGGTCCTGTCTCGCCCGTCCTTACCGGTCGGTTACCGGGTGAGGGCTCGGTGCGGGAACGCCTTTAGATCACCACTCGTACCACTGTGTATGCCCCTCGCAGGAAGTGAGACACGATGACGACCGACACGCGGGGTCCGAGCGACCGGTTTCCCACGAGCGGCCCCGAACGGGCACCGTACGACCAGTACCGGTTCGTCACGACGGCGGACGGACACGGCATCATCTACCACGTCGCGGAGACGGAGGAGTGGATCCAGGCCGCCTCGACGGTCGCGCTCGACGGCTGGCGGTGACCGCCGCGGCTGTGTGCTCCGGCCGGCACACCGGCGGAAGACTGGTAATCGGACGCCCCGACTTCCGGGTATGACCGACGACGAGTTCCTCCACCCGAACCAGGATGGAGCCGCCGACACGCGCGTCTCGCGACGCCTCCTGCTGGCCGGTACTGCCGCCGCCGGCGTCACCGCGACCGCCGGCTGTTCGTCGGACGCCGGCGACGGCACGGCCACCCGCGACGGCACCGCCACCGGAACCGGAGCGGAGGGGGGAGAGGCCGCGACCGCGGACACGGTGTACGTCTTCAACACCGGCGACCGGACGGTGAGCGTCGTCGACGTCGAATCGGATTCGGTCGTCGGCACCGCGGACATCGGCGTGACGGCCTCTTTCCCCGCGAACCAGCACGCGCCCGGCCTCACCGACGCGGCGGACGACCCCCTCTGGCTCAACGTCGGCCGGGGGGTTCGGGGAGTCGCCGTCGGGTCGCTCTCGGAGGTCGCCGCCGTCGAGACCGGTTCGGGCGCGAACTGGCAGGCGGTCACGCCGGACGGCGCTCACCTGATCGTCAGCGCCCGCGAACCGGCACACCGCCAGGTCCGGATCGACGCCGACCCCGTTTCGGAGTCGTTCGGGAGCGTCACGGCCGAACTCGACCGCACCGCGGAGGGCGGCCGCGGGAGCAACGACGGCCCCGGCCCCTGTGACGTGACCGTCCACCCCGACGGCGAGTACGCCTACGTCCCCGACCTGTACGGCGACACGCTGACCGTCCTCGACGTCGCGGCCTTCGAGATCGCCACGCAGATCGACGTGCCCGCGGTCGTCGGCGACGCCGGCAAACCCTGGATGGGCACGGTCGCACCCGACGGCGAGACGCTGCTGGTCGAGCACAACGAGGGCAGCGCCGGCACCGAGAGCGTCTGGGACACGAGCGACCCGGCGGCCCCGACCGAGCGCGTCCGGCTGACGGCCGACGACGGCCTCGGACGGCGACCGCTTACCAGCGAAATCGGCCCGGACTCGGCGACCGGCTACGTGTTCACGCCGGGGACGAACGACGTGAGCGTGATCGACCTCGACGCCGGCACCGTCACCGGCCGCATCGACGTGGGCGGTTCTGCCTTCGTCGGCACCTGGGGGCCGAGCCACGAGAAACTGTACGTGCCCGTCCAGACCGAAAACGAGGTGAAGGTCATCGACCACGAAAGCAGGTCGGTGACGGCGACGATTCCCGTGGGACCGCGGCCCTACGGCGCGACCGCCGCCACGGTGCGCCCGCCCGAGAGCGCCCTCGGCGAGTCGGGGCCGGCGAGCGAGAGTCTGCGACGGCGACTGGCCGGCGAGGGGACGACCTACTGCATCGGCAACTGCGCCTGCGGACACGAGCTGTGAGGGCGCAGTGAGCCGTCACTAATCGGGTTACCCCGGTGTGAGGTACGGCTTTTAGCCGGTTCCGCGAACTCCCGTCCGTGACCCGAGTCGACCTGCTCGAACTGGACGAGATTCCCGAGGAGTACCACTACCTCTTCACCGACGACTACCTCGGCGACAGGCACATTTTCCGGGCGTGGGCGCACAACCCCGAGGTGCTGGAAGCGACGCTTGAGTACCTGAACACGCTCTACGACCAGCTGACCCCGCGCAAGAAGGAACTCGTGATCCTCACCGTCGCGTGGGCGCGGGGCGCCCGCTACGAGTGGCACCAGCACGTCGACATCGCCCGCGAGAAGGGCGTCGAGACGGCGGAGATGCGAGCCATCGGCGGCGGCGACTTCTCGACGTTCGACGGCGCGGAGTTCGTTCTGCTCCAGTACGCCGAGACCGTCGCGACGGGCGACGTGACCGACGAGATTCACGCGGCGGTGGCCCGCCACTACGACCCGAGCGAGATCGTCGCCGTCGGCCTGCTCGTGGACTTCTACGTCGGCCTCTGTAACTACGTCGCGTCGGTCGAACTCCCCTTCGAAGGCGGCGAGTTCGTCGGCTGGACGCCGAGCGACGAGGAAATCGCCGAGCTATTCTAGATGCGACGGGCACTCGGCGCCGGCCTGGTCGCGGTCGGACTGTTCACGACGGTCGGCACCGCCCTCGGGGCGACGGGTGGGGGGTCGGCGGTCGCCGCGGGCGGGTCCGCAGTCGCGGGTGGGGCCGCGGTCGCCGCGTGCGGGTCCGGGGTCGCCGGCGGATTCGCGGTGCCGGGCGTGCTGTCGGTGCCGGGCGTGCTGTCGGTGCCGGGCGTGCTGTCGGTGCCGGGTGGGTTCCCGATGGCGAAGTTCCTCGCGCACTGGTGGGTGTTCCCGGCCTCGGTCGCCTTCTCGACGGTCGCGCTCGCCTCCGGCGTCTCCGGGGCACTCTTTTTTAGCCCCTTCTTCATGCTCGGCGTCGGGCTGACCCCCTCACAGGCCATCGGCGCGGGGCTGCTGACCGAGGTGTTCGGCATGGGCAACGGGCTTCGCTCCTACGTGAAACAGCAGGTCGTCGACTTCCGGACGGCGAAGTGGCTGCTGGCCGGGGCCGTCCCGGCCGTCGTCGTCGGCGCGTTCGCCGCGCACTACGTCGACCCGCGACTCCTGAAGGGCATCTTCGGCGTCGGCCTGATCGCCCTCGGCGCGTTCCTCGTCTACTACGAGTCGCCGGAGAACTGCGAGCCAGGGGAGTGCGAGGGCGAGTACCTGAAAGAGAAGAACACGGGGCGCGGGACGACGACCATCGAGGCGACCGACGGCGAGACGTTCACCTACGACACCTGCTGGCGAGCGCCGGGCGTCGCGCTGTCGACAGTCGGGGCGTTCGTCACCGGCCTCATCAGTGCGGGCCTGCCCGAAATCGTGACGACACAGCTCATCGTCCGCTGTCGGGTCCCACCGCGGGTCGCCGTCGCGACGAGCGTGTTCGTCCTCGCCGTCGCCGCGGGCGCCGGCGCACTCGTCCACGCCCTGACGGCGACGCCCGTCTGGTACGTCGTCGCGTGGTCGATCCCGGGCGTCCTGCTCGGCGGCACCGTCGGCACGCGCGTCGGGAAGTACCTCCCGAGCGAACTGATGGAGACCGGCCTCGGCGTCGTCTTCTCGCTCGTTGGCCTGCTCATCATCGTCACGGAGTTCGTGCTCGCGTGACCGGCGCCGTCCCACCGCGGCGTCCCTTGGGGGCGTGCTATCGCGCGGTCCCCCGGCGACGGTCGCGGCGAGTCCGCCCCCCTCGCCGTTACTTGTCCCGAACCACCAGCAGCGGATCGGAGGACTGCTCGATCACGCGGCTGGTCACCTCGCCGACGATGCGTTCGGTCAGCGAAGGCTTCGTTTCGCCGACGACCAGCAGGTCGTATTCCGCCGCGACCTCGCTGATCGTACTCGTGACCGAGCCCGACCCCGCTTCCTGTCGCCAGTCGACGCGATCCGGTCCGACCCCTTCCCGTTCCTCCAGTCGGTCACAGGCCCCACGGACGAGGAGTTCGCCGCGGGACGCCGCTTCGTCGGATTCCGAGACGTGGAAGATCGTGGCCGTCGCGTCGCTCTCGCGGAGCAGGACGCCGACGAACCCGAGGATGCGGTCGAGGTTGTCGTCGCCGCGCAACGGGACCAGGATCCGATCCAGCGTGTCGCCGATGTGACCGGCGGTGAGAACCGCGTCGACGTCGTACTCGGCCGCGATGCTGTCTATCGTCGACGACCGGTCGTGGGTGAACACGACGACGGAGTCGGCTCCGGACCCCTGTCCAGCGAAGCGGTCCGCGATCACCTCGGTCGCCTCGGTCGCCTCGTCCCCGAACTGCGAGCGTGCCTGGTCGGTCGCCGTCTGGTCCGGGACCGGATAGTAGCCGAGCACGACCAGCCGGTGGGGGCTCAACAGCTCCACGAGCGCTTCTGACGGCCCGCCCGGGTCGCTGGCGTCGACGGGGACGAGAATCATCGGATCGGAGACTGTCTCTGACATCGGCGGATTCAGTGCGTGATATTTTGCCATAGAGGGATTTAGTGATATCCCCTCCGCGGCCCGGCCCTCGCCGCGTACCGCTCGTCGGTGCGGCCCGGCGGGTCGGGGCCAACCCGGAGCCCCCCGGACCGGCCAGCCCCGGCCGGCTTCGGCAGCGCACATTTATACCGGACTCCGCCATACCTGCCGACCGTGTCCGAGCGGACGGAGACCGACGACGGCGGTGAACTCGACCGGACCATCGGCTTGGCGGGTGCCATGACGATCGGCACGGGAACGATGATCGGGGCGGGAATCTTCGTGTTCCCCGGGCTCGCCGCGGGTCGGGCCGGACCAGCGGCCGCCGTTTCCTTCGCCATCGGGGCCGTGATCGCCCTGCTAGTCGCCCTCCCCACCTCGGAGCTCGCGACCGCGATGCCACAGAGCGGCGGCGGGTACTACTTCATCTCCCGCGGGCTCGGGACCCTCCCGGGTGCGGTCGTCGGAATCGGACTCACCCTCGGGCTCATGTTCGCCTCGGCGTTCTACCTCGTCGGCCTCGGCGAGTACGCGGCCGCGATCCTCCTCGAAGCGGGCGTCATCGGCGCGACCGACGTCGCCGTTGGCCCCCTCGATCTGGTCCTCCTGTTCGGGATCGGTGCCGGCCTGCTGTTGACCGTGCTCAGCATCTCCGGGACCGAGAACACCGAGTCCCTCCAGAACGCCGTCGTCGGCTTCCTGCTGGCGATCCTCGCCGTCTTCCTCTCGATCAGCGGCCTCGATATCCTCGGCGTGCTCGGGGACTCGAGCGTGCCGGCGCGGTTCGCACCCCGGGGGTTCGGCCCGGTCCTGTCGACCGCCGCGCTGGTGTTCACCTCGTATCTCGGCTTCGCACAGATCGCGACCGTCGCGGAGGACATCGAGGACCCGGACCGGAACCTACCCCTGTCGATGGTCGGCTCGGTCGTGCTGGTCGCCGTTCTCTACGTCGTGACGCTCCTGATCGCCGGCGGGACCTTCGCGCCGGACGTGATCGGCCCGATGGGCGAGACGGCAATCGTCGAGGTCGCACGCGAGTACCTCGGACTCGCCGGTGTCGTGGTCATCCTCGTCGCCGGATTGCTCGCCACGATCTCCTCGGCGAACGCGTCGATCCTCAGCGCGTCCCGCGCGCTGTACGGGCTGAGTTCGGACGCCATCGTCCCCGCGTCGGTCGCCCGGATCAACCGCCAGTACGGCACGCCACACTTCGCGCTCTCGTTCGTGGGCGGCGTGACCGTCGTCCTCGTCGCCACCGGCCGGACGGCAGTCCTCGCCGAGGTGGCGTCGTTTCTCCATCTCGTCATGTACGGACTCATCTGTGTCGCCCTGCTCGTGATCCGTCGCCGGGACCCGGCGTGGTACGACCCCGCCTTCGAGTGCCCAGGCTACCCGGCCGTCCCGGTCGTCGGGGGCGTCGCGAGTTTCGCACTCATCGCGTTCATGCAACCGCTCTCGCGGCTCCTCGGCGTCGTCCTGTCGCTCGTCGCGGTCGCCTGGTATTTCCTCTACGCGAGGGATATCGAGCTGAAGGACGCGGTGTAACGTGATCTCCGGGCTCCCCGCGATGGGCCACGGAGGGCCGTTCTGCGGGGTCCCATCGACCTGGCGACTGGCAATCAGGGCCGAGTCCGCGGAGGACCCGACGGCGGCGCGATCACCGGTAGAGGTCTAGCCGTTGCAGGATCGACCCGAGCAGGACCGCGATCGGGATGATTTCGAGCCGCCCGACCCACATGTTGATTATCAGCATCGCCTTTGCGGTGTCGGGCATCGTCGGCCCGGTGATCCCCGAGTCCAGACCGACGTTGCTCTGGGCGCTCATCACGTCGAAGATCACGTACTCCAGCGGGTGTGCCGGCGAGAGCACGCGAAGGAGGACGGCGACCCCGATCACGAGGAACGTGATCCAGAGCAGGAACACGACCGTCGCCTCGGTGTACTCCCGTTGCGCCTGTTCCTCGCTGAGTCGACGGTCGCCGATCTGGAGATACCGGATCGCCGACGATGGCCGGAACACCTCCCGGATTTGCCAAGCTGTTCCTCTGATCAAGGTGACCATCCGGATGATTTTGAGCCCACTGGTCGTCGACCCGGCCGCGCCACCGGTGAGCATCCCGAGACACATCAGTAGTGTCGTGCCGGCACTCCAGACCTGTTCGGTCCCGCCACCGATCGTCTCAGTCCCGAAGCCGGTGTTCGAGACCGCGGAGACGAACTGGAACAGGCTCGCTCGGAACGTGTGTTCGAGCGTGTCGTACTGCCCGTTCGCGTACAGGAGCGCTGCCAGCGCGAGTGAGCCGGCGGTGAACCAGATGAACACCCACCGCGTCTGCAGGTCGGCGTAGAAGTTCCGGAGTTCGCCTCTGTAAATCAGGTAGTGGATCGGAAACGCGATGCTGCCGGCGAACATCACTGGCACGACAGCGTACTCGATTAGTGGACTGTCGTAGTGGCCGATCGAGTCCGCGTGCACGGAGAACCCGCCGGTCGCGATACCGGTCATGCCGTGGTTGATCGCGTCCCACAGCGGCATCCCGACCAGCAGGAACAGGACGATCGAGCCGACGGTGAGGCCGACGAAAATCTTCCAGATCTCCTGGACCGTGGTCACGATACTCGGATGGATTTTCTCGGACCGTGCCTCGCTCTCGTAGAGAGTGTAGGAGCCGCTACTCCCGCCGCCGCGCCGCAGGATCGCGACGGTAAGGACGATGACGCCGACGCCGCCGACCCATTCGATGAACGACCGCCACCAGTGGAGTGAGCGTGGCAGGTCCTCCTCGACGGCCGCCATCGTGAGACCGGTCCCAGTGAAGCCACTCATGCTCTCGAAGACCGAATCGAGCGGATTGAGGAAGATCGCAGTCGTGGGATACACCGTCGCCGGTGCCGGCGTGTTCATCCACGCGGGAAACGGGTCGATCTGGATGGTCCAGGCGATGAGGAGGAACGGGAGGCCGCCGAGCACGCCGACGACCGCCCAGGCCGAGGCGGCGGTGACCATCGCCTCGCGCTTCTCGGGCGGGGCCGCATCCCGATACCGCCAGACGAGGGCGCTCCCGAGTCCGGCCATGACGATGGCCGAGACGAGAAACGCCGGAATCGTGAAGAACTCCATGTTGACCGCCGCCACGACGATTGAAACCAGCATCATCACCGAGACGGCCTGTACGATACGGCCGACGTCACGTCCGACAGTGCGGGTATTTACTCTCATTTGTGGGCTCGCGTGTCCGCCTGGCGACTACCTTTTTCTCCGTGTATAGTCGCCAGATGTCCGATACCGGCTCGTTCCAGTCGATGCTATCATGCGTCGATCACTGCCCTGTTTTTCACAGACCGAACCCGTTGGGTTCGTCGGACTCGTGGTCCTCGTAGTGTCCGAAGATGTCCGTCACCTCGGGGGTCGCGCCGGTGCCGGAGTAGACCGTCAACATGTCTCCAGCCTCGATCCGGGTGCCACCGCGGGGCGTAATCGGTGACTCTGCCGCCTCTCGTTCGATCGCAACCACGAGCGTATCGTCGCCGAGCAGGCCCTCCTCGTCCGCCTCAACGAGCGTCTTACCGTCGATGGGCGCACCCTCTGCGACCGTGATTTCGAACACCTCGGCCACGTCGCCGACCCGCATATAATCGACAATCGACGGCCGTTCGACGGCTCGAAAGAGCGATTCCGCGATGAGCCGCTGTGGATTCTCCATCGTGTTGACCCCGATCTGCCTGAAGAGATTCATATGCTCGGGGTTGTGAACCACGGAGACGATGGCGGGGATGTCGAGTTCCTGCGCCAGCAGGCAGATCATGACGTTGGTCGCGTCCTGATCCGTCGTCGAAATGATCGCGTCGGCACGCTCGGCGCCGGCGTCGAGCAGCGTGTCCTTGACCGTCGCGTCGGCATCGAGCACCAGACAGTCGAACTCGCTGGCGACTTCGTCCGCTCGCTCGGTGTCGTTCTCGATGACGACGACCTCGTAGCCGGACCCAGTCGCGATCTCGATGAGCGGCGTTCCGATGTCGCCCGCGCCGACGATGATTATGTACATGTCCAGTCTCCTCCAGTGGATCGGACGTCCCCTCCCCGTGTGTTCCCGCTCACGCGTCGCTCACCTCGGATTCGGGAAAGACCAGCACCGGAACGTCACTGCTGTTGACGAGGTTGTGTGTCACGTCGCCCGTCAACAGTTTCGTCCAGCGACTCCCGCCGCGCGGGGTGAACACGATGGCACTCGCGTCCACGTCGTGGGCCGTCTCGACGAGCGTCGCCGCGACGTCGGTGCCGTAGCGAATCTCCGTCTCGGCATCGACTTCGGTGTCGTCGAGCCCGTCGGTCACGGCGGCGAAGATATCCGCTGCCGCCTCCTCGCGCTGCTCGACTGACGCCTTGTCGAGCGCCCCACCGGCCTTCTCGATGACGTGAACCGCGATGACGGTTCCGCCGACCTCGTCGACATGTGACGCCAGCGCAGCCGTTGTCGACGCGGCGTCCTCGCGGTTGGCGACCGGCACCAGCACTCGCGAGAGCAACGAGGACACGTTACTCACCCTCCGGGTCGTCGACCTTTCCGAGATATTGCCATCGGTATTTCCCTTCGTCGTCGCCGATTCCGGATTGCCACTTGACCCGGTAGGCGTAGGGTCCAGTATCTCCACCCGAATCGTCGGACCGTTCGACCACCACGTGCGTGTACGAGCCGTGGTCTTCCGTCCGGAGGACTTCTTCACCGTCCCGTGACTCGATTTCGTCGGTCAGTGACGGCTGCTCCTCGAGGAGTTGCTGCGCGTAATGGATAATCTCCCGAAGCTGCTCGTCGCTACTCGATTCGAGCGCCTCGGCGACCGTCTCGGGGATATCCTCCGGCCGTTCGATGTCGGGTGTGGTCATGGTTTGCTACCGTTCCTGGTCCGGATCCGGTGACGGCGACCGTATCGAGCTGCACTCGGGCAGTCCGTCCACGGTCTCGGATTCCGTCTATCCACCCGACAGTTTTTGCCGACATATAATACTTCGCCTTCTATTTCGCCTGGCAGAATTATATTCCTAGTATATTTCGCAATCCGAAAATCGGCAGTCGGATTTGCAGCAGCATACGATAAATCCCCTCACAGATTGTACAAGAATTACAGGCCAATTCGCTCGGCCCGTCCGAGAACGGGGAAACAGGGAAGACGATTTAATAGCCGTGTTCGTAGTTCTTCCATGGCTCACCGCATCGACGAGATCGACAAGCGCATCCTCTACTACTTGTCCCTGGATGCGCGGAACACCGCCACGTCGGACATCGCCGAGGAG
Source organism: Halorientalis marina (assembly GCF_023028345.1). Lineage (GTDB taxonomy): Archaea > Halobacteriota > Halobacteria > Halobacteriales > Haloarculaceae > Halorientalis > Halorientalis marina. The sequence goes on from NZ_CP095487.1 coordinate 3,625,731, forward strand.
ATGGACGTCACGCCGGCGACGATCCGCAACCGGATCGAGCAGCTCGAAGACCGGGGTATCCTCCGGCGGTACCTCGCCGACATCGACTACAAAACGATCAACGGATACGTCACCTACCAGTTTCGTTGCACGGCAAACATCCCGGACCGTTCACGGCTCGCACAGTCCGCGCTGGAGATCACCGGTGTCGTTTCCGTCCGGGAGTTGATGGCCGGCTCCGCGAACCTCGTGATTACGGTCGTCGGTGCTGACACCGACGACGTCAACAGTATTGCAGGCGAACTCTCCGATATCGGGCTGGACATCGAGGACGAGAGCGTGATCGAAGGCGAGTACCACACGCCGTACGGTCCGTTCGGACCGGAAGACGTCCCGAAAGGGCCGTCACTGACGGACTTCATGAGTCTCGCCGGCGACGCGGAAGTCGTGGAGTTCACCGTCTCGGAGGGTGCCGAGATCGCCGACCTGACCATCCAGCAGGCCGTCGAGGAGGGGCTGCTGGCCGACGAGATGCTCGTCGTCGGGATCGAGCGCGATGGGGACGTCCTCACGCCGAAAGGCGAGACCGTCATCCAGACGGGCGACGTCGTCTCCCTGTTCTCGAAGGCCCCGCTTGAGAAGGAATCGCTCGACAGCTTCGGGACGCGGTGAACGTCAATCGCCACGCAGGCGCGAACCACGCGGTACTGTAGGTGCCGGGACGGTGGTAGGGGGTACGGGGACGCACGTTATGAGTCTGTCTCACGATTGTGGCTAGTATGGACCGACGGACCCGTGTCACGGTGTACTATCTCGGGTTGGTCGTGGGCGTGCTCTGCGGGTTCGCCCTCCTCTACAACTACGGTATGGCCGCGTGGGAGGGGCGGCCACAGCCGTTATATCGGTCGATTGAGGTCGTCGTCCAGACGGTCACGACCGTCGGCTACGGCGGCGACGCCCCGTGGTCGAGCCCACAGATGAACTATCTCGTCTCGCTCATGGCGCTCTCGGGGCTGGTCCTCATCTTCGCCGCGCTGCCGGTCCTCGTCGTCCCGCTGTTCGAGGACGCGTTCGAGTCCAGCGCCCCCTCGTCGATTCGGGGGGTCGAGGACCACGTCGTCCTCTGTAACTACGGCCCGCGGGAGGAGGTCCTCATCGACGAACTCACCGACCGGGACGTCGAGTACGTCATCGTCGATAGCGACCGGGACAGCGCCGACGAGCGCCACTCGGCTGGCTACGTGGTGATGTACGGGGACCCGGAGTCGGACACGACGCTCCAGCGGGCGCGGTTGGCACACGCCAACGCGGTGATCGCGAACGTCGACGACGAGACGAACCTGAGCGTCCTCCTCTCGGCCCGGGCCGTCAATCCCGACGTCCGGATGGTGAGTCTGACCGAGAACCCGAACGCTGGGAACTATCACCGCTACGCGGGTGCGGACCACGTCCTCTCGCCCAAGCAGATACTGGGCGAACAGCTCGCGGACAAGGCGGTCGGCACGTTCGATCCGGCGGCCATCGAGGCCGTCGAGATCGGCGACGATTTCGACATCGCGGAGTTCCCGCTCCAGAGCGGGAGCGAACTGATCGGACAGACCATCGCGGAGAGCAACATCGTCGAGCGCACCGGCGCCGCCGTCATCGGGGTCTGGTACCGCGGGCGGTTCCGGAGCCCGCCACCGCCCGACGCCCGGTTCGACGCTCGGAGCATCCTCGTCGCGACCGGTCGCGAGGAGGCGCTCGATCAGCTGAAGGGGATGACCCGCTCCCAGGGCCGACGGCGACGGGGAGGGGTGGTCATCGCGGGGCTGGGCGTGGTCGGTCGTGCGGTGGGAGCCACGCTTTCCGACGCCGGGTTCGAGTACACGACCATCGACGAAGTCGACGGGCCGGCCGTCGACGTGGTCGGCGACGTCACCGAAGGGGGGGTCCTCCGGGACGCCGGCATCGAGGACGCTGGGACCGTGGTCCTCGCACTGCCGGACGACGCGACCGCGATCTACGCGACGTTCGCCATCCGCGAGCTGAACCCCCAGATCGAACTTATCGCCCGGGCGAACGACCGCGAGAGCGTCTCGAAGCTCTACCGCGCCGGCGCGGACTACGTCCTCTCGCTGGCGACGGTCAGCGGCCGGATGCTCGCGTCCATCGTGCTCGACGAGGAGATCCTGTCCCCCGGCACACAGTTGAAACTCGTTCGGACCACGGCCCCGGGCGTCGTCGGTGACTCGCTCGCCGACGTGGACATCCGGAACCGCACCGGCTGTACCGTGGTCGCAGCCGACCGGAACGGCAGCGTCGTCACCGATCTCGGACCGGCGTTCGTGGTCGAGCCAGGCGACGAACTGGTCGTCGCCGGGACCGACGAGAGCATCAGTCGGTTCCAGGCCGAGTTCACGACGTAGACCGACGGCCGACGGGAGCGGGGTCGCGTGCCGGCCGGTTCGGACACCGACAGCGGCCCCGGCCACACCCCTGTCCACGCCGCACCACGAGCCACCGCCGGCGCTTAGTAGCGTCGGGTACAAGACCGCCCATGGCGCCGTCACACGTCCTCGTCCCGCTCGATGGCTCGCCGCTGGCGGACGAGGCGCTGGAACAGGCACTGGAACTGTTCGACTGTCGAGTGACGGTGTTGAACGTCGTCACACCGATCGACACGACGATGAGCGAAGGCGGGATCCTCGAACCCGGCGCCGAGCGGCGCGAGAACGCACGGGAGCGGGCCGACCGGCTCGTCGAGCGGGCGAGCGACCGCGCGACCGATGTCGACCGGACGGTCGAGACGGCAGTGGTGACCGGCGATCCGGCGGAGAGCATCCTGGAGTACGTCGACGAACACGACGTCGACCACGTCGTGATGGGCGGTCACGGCGGCGAGCGAAACGCGGTCGCCCGTCGGTTGCTCGGCACCGTCGCGACGACCGTCGTCGGCGAGTCGCCCGTGACGGTGACCGTCGTCCGCTGACCGCTAGCCACCGAGGACCGCGGCGAAGGCCCGGTAGAGCCCGAAGCCGATGACGATGGACGAGACGAGCGTAATGAGCCAGAACGCGAGTGTGACGCCGATTTTCCGCCGGGAGACCCCTGCCGAACCGCCCGCCAGCCCGCCGCCGATGACGCCGGAGATGATGATGTTGTTGAACGAGATGGGGATCCCCAGTGCGATGGCTAGCTGGGCGATGACGAATCCGGGTACCAGCGCGGCGATGGAGCGCCTGACCCCGAGCTGTGCGTACTCCCGGGAGGTCGCCTGGAGCAGTTTCGGCGCGCCCATCCACGCGCCGGCGAGAATGCCCGTCGCACCGAGCGCGAGCAGGACGATCCCCGGCAGGCCGAGTTCCGCACCGTAGAGGTTCTCCAGCGGGCCGGTCGCCAGTCCGACCTGACTGCCGCCACTGGAGAAGGCCACGACGCTCCCGAGGACGAGCAGGAACGTCCGGATGCCTTTTTCCGGCGACTCCCGTGTTCGTTTGCGGATGAACTGGAAACTGACCGCGGCGGCGGCCAGTGTCACCAGCACGGCGAGCGGGTCGACGCCGGCGGCCGTCGGCGTCTCGACGACGCCCGCGAGAAAGCCCGCAATCGAGTTCTCCGTGGCGTCGGGCGGCGAGGGGATGACCGCCAGCCGGACGTTCGCGATGATCCCGCCGACGACCGCCGCCAGGAGCGGCACGCTGATCGTCTCGGGGACGTCGTCACGGCGGAGGAGCGTGGCGGTGAGATACGCGAGCCCGCCGGAGACCGGCGGGACGAGCGCCCAGAAGATCACGATCCGCCGGTAGGTGTCGAACGCCGGTGCGCCGCCGAGCGAGAGCCCGACGCCGACGATTGCCCCCGTCGTCGCGAACGCCGCGGGGACCGGATAGCCGGTGTAGACGCCGAAGGCCATGAAGCCGGTCGCGGTCAACAGGCCCGCCGTCGCCGCCAGCGACGTGATCTGCACGCCGTTGATGAGCCCGCCACCGACCGTCTCGGAGATCGCGCCGCCCTGTACCAGGGCACCGAGCGCGGCGAGGATGCCGATCAGGAAGGCGGCCTGCATCGTCGAGACCGCGTTCGCGCCGATCGCCGGGGCGAACGGCGGCGAGTTGCTGTTCGCGCCCAGTGCCCACGCCGTCGCGAGGCTCGTGAGCGTCGCCAACACGACGAGGGCCCAGAAGACGATCCCCGGCACGGTTAGCGCCCTCCACGGATCGGGGGCGAGATCATGTCTTCAGTTTTTATCGACGACGCGAATAAGCGTTCGTGTCGGAGCGCAACTGTCGAACCCACGGGACGCCCCGCTCAGAGCAGGAATGCAAAGAGGAGGTACGACCCGGCGACGGAGAGCGACGGCGTCAGAATCCAGAGGGCGACGATCCGGGTCGTCGCCGCGGGGTCGAACAGGGCCTCCGCGGTCAGTTCCTCCATGTCCTCCTCGCCGATCTCCGGGATCGGCGGTGCCTCGTCCGGTTGTTCGTCGGGGCCGGGTCCTTCTCCGGTGGCGAGTTCGCCCACCGTCGGGCCGGCGGCGGCGCCCTCCTCTTTGGCCTGGGTAGCGAGCGCGCCGGTCGGGTGGTTCGGTCTCGGCTCCCCCGCGGGCTTCGGCGTGGCGAGTTCCGCGAGCGTGGCGGCGCGGCTCGCCCGGCCCCAGCCGAGGCCGATGATACAGCAGGTCGTACTCACCGCGAGGCTGGCGGGGATGCCGTAGAACGACAGAATGGTGATGATGGTCGCGCCCACTGTCGAGACGATGAGCGCCGCCAGGATGGGGAGGTCCGTAATCCCGTCGCCGACCGTCGCGAGCGTGCGCCTGGCGATAGTGAATCCACCGAGGCTGATGGCGGCGACGGCCAGCAACACGCCCTGATCGACGTCGAGAGCGCCGTTGCCGACGAGCGGCGCGACCGCGTTCGCCGCGTTCGACGCCCCCGCGCTGAATCCCATGTAGCAGGCGATAGCCAGCACCAGCGCCGAGCCGACGATGTCACGGAGCGACGCGTTCTCGTTGAACCGGAGGCGAGGGAGCCCACCTGTGCGGTCGATCTGTATCAGTTGCCGCTGGAGGCGGGTGAACGACATACGGGCTTCGAGTTGGGGGTACAGGTACCGGCCGATAACGGCCCCGATCGCCAGCCCGATCAGCGGGGCGACGATCCAGGCCGAGACGATGGTGAACATCAGCGCGGCGTTGAGCGAGTCCGTCGCCAGCCCGAGGCCGACGATGGCACCCACCGCCGTCATCGAGGTCGAGGCGGGGACGCCGTAGAGGTTCGAGACCAGCAGCGAGAGGCCGGTGAAAAACAGGACCCCGACACCGGCCACCGGGGTGAACTGTGTGGCCGGGACGATCCCCTCGCTCATCGTCACGATGACGTTCCGGCCGACCGTCCACGCCCCGAGGAACGCGAACGCGCTGAAGAGTACTGCCGCGGTGAATTTCCGGACGAGCCGGCTTCCGACGGCCGGTCCGAACGCGACACCGGTCGACGATCCACCAATGTTGAACCCGACGAAGGCGGCGACGAACAACCCAATGATGAGTAGTACCGAAACCACTGCGATCCCTGTGTGCCCCACCGTCTGGGCCACATATATAATCTCACGTTCGCCCGTCCCGGCGGCCGTCCGCTGCCGATATCCGCGCCGCCCGGGCGCCCCGGGCGGCTCCGCTGACCAGCCCCAGGGTTTCAGAGACGTAACCGGCTTTCACAGCCCTCAACGCGGCTTTATCCGAGTCGACGATAGTTAGTTACCTGTAGTAACCCGATAACCAATCGAAGGTTTTTACGGAGGTCACACAATGGCAGATCCAAGCATACTGAACGGACTCGCGGGCGGACTGGTCGCGACGGTCGTCATGACCGTCTTCATGATGGCACTGGGCGACGACTCGCCGCCGCCGACGGCAGCACTGTGGTCGAAATACGTCGGCGACGGGGCGCCCGAGGACTATATGCCACAGGGGATGGCCCTACACATGCTGTACGGGATCGGCGCCGGTGCGGCGCTGGCGATCGCGATCCCGTTCCTCGGCGTATCCCTTTCGCTCCCGCTGGCCGTCGGTCTCGGCCTCGGCTACGGCGTGGTCCTGACGATGGTCGGCGCCATCCTGTGGATGCGGCTCGTCCTCGCGATGGACCCGGAGCCCAACGTGGTCGGGCTCTTCCTACTCTTCCACCTCGTCTACGGTGGCGTCCTCGGCGCGTGGCTCTCGCTGGGCCTCGTCTGAGGCGCGCTCCGCAGCCTCCCCGGACTCGTACGCCGAGAGTCGGTCGCTCACGCTCGTTTTCTCCGTGTCGTCCGCAGACGGTGCCACGAACGTCAGGTCGCCGTCGCGGTACTCCGCCAGGACGACCCGCGGAAAGACGATCCCCGTGACCGTGGTGCCGGTCAGGATGGATTTGGTGTCCCGCTGCTCGAAGCCCGACAGTTCGCGGTCGCGGTCGTCGGCCCAGGCCTCGAAGGCCTCGTAGCTGGTCAGCAGGCGCTCGCCCGGTTCCGTCTCGGCCGTGGCGGCCTGCGGACAGACACACTCCCCACAGAGGACCACCTCGAAGTCGCGGACGACGTTCTCCTCGTCGAGCGTCCGGAGCCGCTCGACGATCCGTTCCTGTCCGTCCCGGCCGGTGGCCGGTGCGAGCGATCTGAGGAACAACTCGATGCGCGGGCGGTCCCCGGCCATCGTTACCGAACCCCGCTGTGGTCGGCGGCGGACGGCCCGGGTCGGCGAAGCGAACGCATGAGAAAACGGGGACCTCGCGGCCATTTGAGCGTGGCTGAGGTGCGCGTAAGTGGGTGAGCGGAAGGTACGGAGGCGGTTTTAGGGAGTGACCCGACCACCGGATACGGCGCGCGGACCGTCGGCACCCATCGATGACCGTCTCCCCACACGAGATACTGGCGTTCGCCGTCAGGGTTTACGACGAGCGCGAGGAGCCGTTGACACCGTCGGCGGTCGCCGACCGGTTCGGACTGACGGCCGAGACGGCGACCGAACGCCTCGACCGGCTGGCGGACTGTGAACTGCTCGCGCCCGAGAGCGACGGGTTCAGGCCGACGGTGACGGCACGGGAGTTGCTGGCACTCGATATCGACGACGAGTTCGTCGTCGTGGACGCGAGCGATGAACAGTAGCGTCGACGGGGACACCAACCTTTACGTTCGCCATCACGACGTTCGAACCGAGCGCAGGAGACCGGGCATGACCGACGACACTACCATCGGGCCGCCGGGTGAACGCCAGTACAACATCTACGAGTGCACCGACTGCGAGAACGTGGCTCTCACGCTCCGGGACTGCGACGGCGGGATGACCTGCCACGGGAAGCCGATGGAGGAAGTCACCGGCGTCGCGATGGACGTCCAGCCGCCCGATATCAAGCAGGTACTGCTGGACGCCTTCGGCCTCCCCAAGCCCGGGCTGGACATCTGTCTCTGTGTCATCGGCGAAGGGGCGATGTCGCCGGCCGACGTGGCCGACCACCTGGACTACGACGAGTCGACCGTCCGCCGCTACCTCAACCGCCTCGTCGAGATCGGCCTCCTCCAGAAGTCACAGCTCAACCGCGAGGACGGCGGCGTCGTCAACGTCTATCACTCCATCGACCTCGCCGAGATGCGCCGGGAGACGCTGGTCGGCTTCTACGCCTGGGCCGGCGAGGCCGCCGCCCTCATCGAGGAGGCCAACCTCACCAAGGAGGACTACCTCGCGGCGGACTACTCCGAGGGGCTGGACGAGGTGTTCTGGGAGGAGTTCCAGTCGGAGTCCTGAGGGCTACGCGAGAGCGACCAGCCCGTCACCCAGGAGTTTCGCGCCGATGACCGAAAGCAGGACGTAGACGGCACCGTCACGCTGGGCCGGCGAGATACGCGGCCGGAGGCGTTTGCCGGTTACGACCCCGACGAGACCCGGAACCGCTGCGAGCGTCGAGAGAACCACGAGATCGGTCGAATCGTAGAGCCCGAGCCACCAGGCGACCGCCACCCGGACGCCGCCGATCCCGAGGAACATCATCGCGACGACGCCGACGAACGTCGAGTGGTCCAGGTCGAACGCCTCGAGGTAGGCGATCACCTGCACGCCCGCGTTCGTCGCGCCGAACACCGCCCCGGAGACGAGTCCCAGCACCGCCTTCTTGGGCCGGGACTCGCCGACACAGACCTCGGCGAGCCACGCCTGGCCCGGAACCGTGAGCCAGGGCTGTTCGGTGGCGACGTACGCGAGCGTAAAGAGGCCGAGACCCGCCGCGAGCGGTGCCGGCGAGACACTGGCGAGCCCGATCATCCCCACGACCGTCCCCGCGGCGGCCGCGGCGACGAACGGCCAGAACCGGCGCGCACACGACCGCAGGCCGCTCCGGTCGAGTTCGCGCACCAGCGAGACGTTCGCCGCGAGGATCGGGATGATGACGATGACGACCGCGGTCTGTGGGTCCAGCACCGAGGCGAGCGTCGCCGTCGCGAAGATGGCGTAGCCGAACCCGGTGACGCCGGTGACGAACCCGCCGGCGAACACGACCGCCGCGATCAGTGCCGTCTCCGGACCCGTCGGAACCACGTGGCTATCCCCGTTGACGACCGATAAAGCCCCTTCGAACCCGTGAGTAACTGCCGTTCGGCGACCCGCTCTGAAAATGGTATAAATAACTATCGCCGACGAGTACCGGCAGTGCGGCCGCGGGCTGGGTTAAGTACCGTCTCCGTCGTCGGTACGGGTACGTGATGCACCAATGAGTTCGGATCGAACGGAAGCGCTCGACGGAACCGACGCTCGCGGCCCGTCCGTGCCGCTGTTCGCGGACATCGAGGATTCCCTGCTGTCGATGCAGTCGGTCGTGGGTCGGAAGTGGCACCCGGTCATCCTCTACTACCTGCTCGCGGACGGCCCGATGGGGTTCAGCGCGCTCAAAGACAGCGTCGACGGCATCTCCTCGAAGATGCTCTCGGAGGGGCTGGACGACCTCGAATCGGCGGGACTGGTCAGTCGGTCGCTACTGAGCGACCGCCCGGTCCGCGTCGAGTACGAGCTCACCGAGAAGGGGCGGTCGCTGGAGGGACTCGTCACGGAGATGGTCCACTGGGCCGACACCCACGATCTGCGCGCGGACGGCGAAGCGGACGAGAGCGATCACGAAACCGAGACCGACGCCCCGCGGCCGTCGGCGGCGTACGCGGAGGGGGAGTAGATGCCACACCACGACCTCCTCGTCATCGGCGGCGGCACCGGCAACAACGTCGCGGCCGCCGGCGCGGACGCCGGACTGGACACGGCGCTGGTCGAACCCGGGCCGCTCGGCGGCACCTGTCTCAACCGCGGCTGTAACCCCTCGAAGATGCTGATTCAGGCCGCGACCGCCGCGAACCACGTCCGCGACGCCGGCGACTTCTATCTCGACGCCAGCCTCGACGGGATCGACTTCGCCGCCGTCGTCGACGACATGGACGAGACCCTCTCGGCGCTGGCCGAGGGGATGGACGAGGGCTACCAGGACGAAGAGAACCTCACGATGTACCGCGAGAAGACCGCGTTCGTCGACGAGCGGACGGTCGAGATCGACGGTGAGGAAGTCAGCGCCGAGAAGGTCGTCGTCGCGGCCGGGAGCCGCCCGCTCGTGCCGCCCATCGACGGCCTCGACGAGGTGGATTACCTCACGAGCCGCGAGGCGCTCTACCTGCGGGACCAACCCGAGTCGCTCGTCGTCCTCGGCGGCGGCTACATCGCCGTCGAACTCGGCTACTTCTTCGAGTCGATGGGGACCGACGTGACCATCGTCGAGATGCTCGACTCGCTCGTCCCCCGCGAGGACCCGGCCGTGGCCGAGGCCTTCACCGAAATCGCAAGCGAGCGCCACGATGTGTACACCGGTCACCGCGTCACGGCGGTCGAACCCGACGGCGAGGGGATCGTCGCCCACGCCGAGACGGAGGCCGGCGACGAGATCGCCGTCGAGGGCGACGAACTGCTGGTCGCGCTCGGACGCCGACCCAACACCGACACCCTCGACGTCGAAGCCGGCGGCATCGAGACCGACGACGACGGCTTCGTCGTGACGAACGACCGCCTGGAGACCTCGGCGGACGGCGTCTGGGCGCAGGGCGATATCGCGGACAACGCCATGTTCAAACACTCCGGGGACTACGAGACGGAGATCACGACCGAGAACGTCGTCCGCGACGGCGACGCGACCGCGGACTTCTCGGCGATGCCCCACGCCATCTTCACCGAGCCACAGATGGCCGGCGTCGGACGGACCGAGGCGGAACTCGAAGAAGCCGGCCGGGAGTACGTCGTCGGCCGCGAGGAACTCCCGGACACGCCGATGGGCCGGGCCAAGAAGTTGGAGGAGGGGTTCGTGAAGGTGCTGGCCGCGCCCGACGGCGAGATTCTGGGCTGTCACGCGCTGGGCTACGAGGCCTCGACGATGATCCACGAGGTCGTCGTCGCCATGCGAGCGGGGTCGGGCCACGTCTCCGACATCACGGACACCATCCACGCCCACCCGACGCTGAACAAGGTCGTCGAGTACGCCTTCGACGACGTCCCGCTCTAGCGACCGCCGGTCGAACCCCGCTCAGCAGTCCACCAGGTCGCAGTCGAAGACGAACGACTCCTGCAGGGCGTCGACCTCCGAGAGCAACGTCGCCACGTCGGGCCTGTCGCTCGGTGCCTTGCCTTCGTAGGTAAAGACGATCTCCGCGTCCTCGCCGCGCACGTCGAGGACGAGGCTCTCGGGCATCCGGCCGATAACGTCGTGGAGACGGCCGAGCGCGCCGAACCGCGTCGGCTGGTCGTACTTCTCGGCCATCGCCTTCTCGGGGTCGGCCAGGAGCGGGAAGGGGAGATCGAAGGCCTCCTGCCAGTCGGCGGCCCGCTCGCGTGGCTCCGGGAGGATGGGGACGACGACGGTGTTCAGCTCCGCGAAGGACTGTGCCTGCTCGGCGACCGTGCGGACCTGTGCCTTGCACTTCGGACAGTGGTAGTCCCGCAACAACAGCAACACGGCGAAGTCGGCCCGCTCCCTGACGTCCGCGAGCGTCAGCGGGTCCGGCCCGACACCCACGTTCGGTAACTCGAACTCGGGGGGTGCTTCCCCCGCTATCGTGTCAGCCTCGGCCATACACGCACGTGGACCGCCATACCTATCATTTTTCAGTAACTTCCCGGAAACCCGGTGAGCCGCGCGAAAGGGGAGTACCGAGCGGTAACCGTGGCCTGCGGCGACGCCGGGCACTCGGCCAGCGGGACGGAGGGGGCCTGACCAGCAGGTTTAGACGCGTTCGGCCACACTCGTCGGTATGCGCCGTATGGCGGCCTGGGTAGTGGTCGTGGTCGTCGTGACGGCTGGCTGTGGCTCGCTCGCTGGCGACAGCGGCGAGACAGCGGACTCGGCCACGGTGACGCCGGTCCCGGTCGAGACGCCGCGGCCGACGCCGGCACCGGAGACGGTGGCGCCCGGACTGGCGACCGACCGCGTCGTCGACTACACCGCCCTCGCCGAGAATCACGGGCGAGTCATCAACAGCACCGCCCACACCTACCGCAGGAACGTGACGCGGCGGTACGCGAACGGCACGGTCTGGCGGGCGTACTCGACGGTCATCGAGCGCAACGGGTCGGCGCTCCGCTACCGGTACAACTGGACGACCGCAACCGACGACGCGACGGGGCAGGTCATCGACCGCTGGAGCGCCGGCGGCCGGACGTTCGTCGCGAGAACGGACGGGAACCGCACGACCTACGCCGTCGAGAACGCCACGGCCGACGGCGGGCCGGTGCTGGGCACGCGCAGCGGCTACGCCTCGTCGCTACCACAGTTCCTCCAGCGGCTCAACGTCACCGTCGCGGGCACGGAATCCCGGAACGGCCAGCGACTGTACCGGCTGGAGACGCCGGAACCGAAAACGCTCCCCCCGTCACGGAACGTGACGTTCGTCGGGTACGTGACACCCGACGGGGTGTTCACCGAGTATCGCCTCTCCTACGAGGTCGTCCGCCGGGACACCAGCATCGGCGTGACGGTCGAAGCCACCTTCGAAGGCATAAATTCGACGACCGTCTCCCGTCCGGCGTGGGTCGACGACATCCCCGAGGACGACCGGCCGGGGTGAGAACGGCGGAGGGGCCGGCCGGTCGGCTGCTCGACCGGCAGCAGCTCAGTCGGCCAGCCGGACGGTCGCTTCGAGGGCGCCGTCCTGCAGGGTCCGCTGTTCCATGGCGCGGAGGTCCTCGCGCGGCGTGTCGAGCGTGGCGAAGTGGTTGCCGGCGAGTTCGCCGGCCGGACTCTTGAAGCAGGTCGGCCCACAGGGGACGAGAATCTCCTGTTCGTTCCGGTAGCCGGGATAGAGCAGGAGGTCGCCACAGGAGGGGTAGACGGTGTGGTTCTCGCGGGGGATCTCCGGCAGGTCGATCTCGTCGATGTTGATCCAGGTGGCGATGCCGCTCCAGCGGACGTGCATCAGTTCGGTGTGCAGGGGCGTGAACTCGCGGACGGCGGCGACCGACTCCGGTGCCGCGTCCGGGTGGAGTTCGGCGGTCAGCACGTCGCCGTCGACGACGAGTTCGAGTTCGCTCATCGTCGACGCCTCCGGGTGTCCGCGGGCTGGTCGATGGTCGGTTCGTCGTCGGTCGTCGGCGGGCTGTCGTGGCGTGTCATCGGTCGTGGCGTGTCGTCGGTCGTGGTCGAGTCAGTCGGTGGTCGATTCGGCGAGCGAGGCGAGTGCCGTCGTCAGCACGGCGGTCGCGGCGGCACAGTCCGCCCAGTCGGTCCACTCCAGTGGATTGTGCGAATGGCCGTCGCGGGAGGGGGCAAAGAGCAGGCCGGCGTCGGTCACGCGGCCGACCTGCATCGAGTCGTGGCCCGCACCCGAGTGCAGATCGGCCGTCTCGATGTCGAGCGCGTCGCCGGCGTCGTGCAGGGCCGTCCGGCAGGTCGCCGCCATGTCCACCGGCGGCACGTCGTAGGGACGGTCGAGCGACGTTTCGACCCCGCGCTCGGTCTCCAGGTCGGCGAGTGTCGACTCGGCGCGGTCGACGAGGCGGTCGATGACCGCCCCGTCCACGTCGCGGATGTCCGCGCTGAACGCCACCTCGCCGGGAACGACGTTGACCGCACCCGGGTCGACGTCGAGTTCCCCGACGGTCCCGACGGCCGTTCCGTCGGTGTCGGCGGCGGCCTCCCGCGCCGCGTCCTCCAGTGCGAGGACGAACTCGCTGGCGGCGGCGAGGGCGTCCGTTCGGCCTGCCATCGCCGTCGTCCCGCTGTGTGCCGCTTCGCCCTCGATGGTGCCCCGGAGACGCGCCGTCCCCGTGATCGACGTGACGACGCCGGCCGGGGCACCGAGGTCTTCGAGGCGTTCACCCTGTTCGACGTGGAGTTCCAGCCAGGCGTGCCACTCGCTCGCGTCGAGGCGCCCCTCGCCGTGGAAGCCGATCCCGTCCAGCGCCTCGCGGAGCGTCACCTCGTCGCCGCCACCCGTCCGGCCGTCAGCGGTGCCTCGCACCTCGCTGTCGTCGGTCAGCGCGAGCGCCTCCTCGACGGCGAGCAGCCCGGCGGCGACCGACGAGCCGAGGACGCCGTCGGCGAAGCGAGTCCCTTCCTCGCCGGTGAAGGCGACCACCTGGATCGGCCGCATCGGGGTCACGCCGGCGTCCTGCATCGCCCGGACCGCTTCGAGGCCGGCGTAGACGCCCAGCGGCCCGTCAAAGATGCCCCCGTTCGGCACGGAGTCGAGGTGGCTGCCGACGGCGACCGGCGCGGCGTCGGTCTCACAGCCGTCGGGCCGCCACGTCCCGGCGACGTTCCCGACGGCGTCGACCGTGACATCGAGGTCCGCGGCGACCATCCGGTTGACCAGGTTCTCGCGGGCACGCCGGTTCGGCTCGGTCCCCGGGAGGACCGTCCGGCCCTGCCCCTCGTCGGTCGCAGTCGCGCCGAACTGTGCGTTCCGTTCGATGTCGCGCCGGAGGCGCTCGCCGTCGACCGGAAAGCGCCGTGCGGTCATCGGTCGGGGATCGCCGGTGGGTCAGTCATCGTGTGTGGAGTCCGCCAGTCCTCAGCTCCCACGGTAGGTCGTGTACCCGCCCGGGGACAGGAGCAGGGGGACGTGGTAGTGCTCGTCGGGGGCGTCGATCATAAATCGCACCGGCACCTCGTCGAGGAACGACGACTCGCCGTCCCCCTCGCGGTAGTAGGTCCCCACGTCGAAGACGAGTTCGTAGGTCCCGGCCGCGATCTCGCCCTCGTCGAGCAGGGGGTCGTCGACGCGGCCGTCGTGGTTGGTCGTCATCGCGGTGACCTGCTCGCGCTCGTCGTCATCCAGCCGGTAGAGCGTCACGCCGACGCCCTCGGCAGGCCCTTCACGGCTCGTGTCCAGCACGTGGGTCGTCAGCCCGGCGGTCATCGTTCCCCCTCCAGGTCGCTGCGGTCCATCGAGAACTGCTGGAAGCCGGTGGGCCGCGGCGGTTCGCGGAGCACCTTCGCGTCGCCCTCGATGTCGTCGCGCACCGTCAGCCAGGTGCGGTTGTTGGCCTCGAACTCGACGGATTCGAGCTGGGGGAACCGCTCGAGAATCCGGAGGCCGACCTGGTAGATGAGGTCCTGAATGGAGTTGACGTCCTTCTCGTCGAAGACGACCTGTGCGATGTCACGCACCTGTTCGGCCGGGACGTACTGCTCGGGGTCGTCGCCCAGCGCCGCCTCGGGGTCGGCGTACTCCCAGAAGATGTCCAGCCCGATGTACAGCGTCCGGTTCTCCCGCTCGGGCAGGGTCGTGTACTCGTCCTGGACGTAGCCCACGAAGGAATTGTCTTTGACCTTCACGAGTTCGATGTCGGTCACGCCGCTCTTCTGTTCCTCGACGACGATCTCGCCGTCCTCGCGGTGGAGGTAGAACTCCCCGTAGGCCGACTCGTCGTCGGTGACGCGAAAGACGAGGTCGCTCGGCTCGAAGCCACCGTCGCCGTCCGGCACGGGCCGCTCGTCGAACTGGAGTTCGTCCGCGGAGATGCGCACGGCCTCCATCTGGTCGTAGGTCCGGAGGAACTCCGCGCCCACGTAGTGGAGGAAGCCCTCGACGGTCGCGCCGTCGTACTCGCCGGCGTGGTGGAGGATGAAGTTCTTCATCGAGTCCGTCGCCACGACCTTCTCGTTGTCGCCGTCGCGGAACGAGGGCAGGAACTCCTCGCCCTCGACCTGGACGCGTACCTCCATGCCGAGGAGGGTGTTGGGCTTGCCGTCGAACTCCGATTCCGGAATCGTTCGGATGCCCTCGAGCGGGGCCGCGTACGTCCGGTAGACGTTGACGTGTTCTTTGCCGTAGTTCATCGTCCGGCCGCCGTCGTCGGCGGCCATTATCGGCCCCTCCCGACACGGCCGGCCCGTCCCGGCCGTTCCCGAGTCCATCGACTCACGGTCCGCGTGTTGCGTACTGTCATCGTCCGGTCCGACTTCCCGGCCCCCGTACAAAATAGTTCGTCCCCCAACGGGTCGTGTGGCGACCGGGCGGTCGCTGCCACGACGCGCACCGACGGACACATCCGTGCCACGAGACCCCCAAACCATCACTCGCCGCGACCGCTCACTCGCCGAACCGGTCTTCGAGGCGGAGCCGTGCGATCTCGTGGACCTGGTCCAGAGCCGTCTCGAACTCCGTCGGCTCGGAGTTGTCGATGCGCTCCTCCATCGCCGCCTGAATCTCGTCCGGCGTGGCCCCCTTGACCGCCATGATGAACGGGAACGCGAACCGGTCGCGGTAGATCTCGTTCAGCTCCTGGAACCGCTCGTACTGCTCGGGACGCAGTTCGTCCAGCCCCGCCGAGGCCTGCTCTTTCTCCGAGGCGTCGGTCAGCTCCGTCTGCTCGCCGAGGTCCGGATGCGCCCGCAACAGTTCGAGTTTGCGCTCCTCGGAGGCGTTCCGCACCGCCTCGGCCATGTGCTCGTGGAGGTCGTCGACGGACGAGAACGGCCGCTCGCCGATGACGCGCTCGGCGACCCACGGCGAGTGCTCGTACACGTCGCCGAGCGTCTCCACGAACGCCGCGTCGTCGCAGTCGTTGAGGGCCGCGATGGTGTCGATGCTCATCCCGTGAAATCGACGCCCACACGCCACTTAATCGCTCGCATGGTGTGCTCGCCAGCCAGTCCGCACACAGCCACACGACCAGTGTGGCGCGTGTGTCGGCGTGTGTCCGGTAGGGCGTTCGTATCAATATAATGTGTATAACGGGAAGGTTGAAATGTTGTACTTCGGGATTGTGTGATTATGGCTAGCACGGACGAGGGCGACACCGGACGTAGTTCGGTCGTCCTGTACGGTATCGAGGACAGGCCGCCGCTCGGGGAGGCGATACCGCTCGGCATCCAGCACGTCCTGGCGATGTTCCTGGGGAACGTCGCGCCGCCGCTGATACTTGCCGGCGCGGTCGGGTCAGTCACGGGCGAGACGACGTTTCTCGTCCAGATGGCACTGATCGTCGCCGGCGTCTCGACGCTGGTCCAGGCGTTCCCGGTCGGCCCGGTCGGGGCACGGCTCCCCATCGTGATGGGGACGAGTTTCGCCTTCCTCGGGCCGCTGATCGGCATCGGCAACCAGTTCGGCATCGCGGCGGTGTTCGGCGCGGCACTGGTCGCCGCGCCCGTCGAGATGGTCATGGGCGTCTCGCTGGACCGGTTCCGGCACTACTTCCCACCGCTCGTGACCGGCATCGTCGTGATGCTCATCGGCCTGACGCTCATCCCGACGGGGATGAACTACGCGGCCGGCGCGTCCGCCGGCCCGTCCGCGCAGGGCTACGGCTCGTTCACGAACCTCGGGCTCGCGGGGCTCGTCCTCGTCGTGACGCTCGTCCTCAACCAGTTCTTCGAGGGATTCCTCCGCGTCATCAGCGTGTTCGTCGGCATCGCCGTCGGCTACATCGCCGCGCTCGCGCTCGGCGTGGTCGACCTCTCAGCGGTCGGTTCGGCCGGGTGGATCACCGTCCCCGTCCCGCTGAAGTACGGGCTCGCCTTCGAGCCGAGCGCCATCCTCACCGTCGCCTTCCTCTACGTCATCACCGGCATGGAGACCATCGGCGACATCTCGGGGACCGTCTCCGCGACGGGACGGGACGCGACCCAGGACGAGATGCGGGGCGGCCTCATCGCCGACGGCGTGATGAGCGCCTTCGGCGCCGTGTTCAACGCCCTCCCGAACACCTCCTTCTCGCAGAACGTCGGCCTCGTGAACTTCACGGGCGTCGCGAGCCGCTACGTCGCCGGCATCGGCGGCGCCGTCCTCCTCGTCCTCGGGTTCGTCCCGAAGGTCGGCGCCATCGTCTCGGCTATGCCCGACGCGGTGCTGGGCGGCGGGGCACTGATCCTGTTCGCGATGATCTTCTCCTCGGGCGCGCGGATCGTCGCCCAGAACGTCACGCTCGACCACCGCAACTCGACCATCCTCGCGATGTCGATGGCGCTCGGCCTCGGCGTCGCCTTCCGCCCGGAGGTCCTCCAGCAGTTCCCGACGGAGGTCCAGACCTTCTTCGGCTCCGCGCTCGTGACCGGCGGCTTCACCGCGCTCCTGCTCAACGTCCTCATCCCAGGCGGCGGCGTCGGCACCGGCCCCACGGAGTACTCCGACGGCCTCGCCCCCGAGACCCCGACCGACATCGACGAGGCGGTCCCGGAATCGGCCGCCGGCGCGGAGGACTGACGACCGTCCCGACCGGACATCGCCGGACACCACCGGGGGCGGTGTCCCCACACCGCGTGTGTCCGGTTCGAGGTTATTTGTAGGGGCGACGCGACAGCAGGGAGCATGGAACGAACACACACGGATGCCGACACGCGCGACCGCCAGCCCCTCGCGGACGCGGCGGGCGCTCGGCCGCCACGCGGGGAGCGATAACCGATGGGTCAAATCGACACGGTGCTGGCCGGCGGGACCGTCGTGACGGCGGACGGAACGTACGACGCGGCAGTCGGGATCGACGACGGCACCATCGTCGGGGTCGGCAGCGAGGCGGCCCTGCCCGACGCCGACGAGCGGGTCGACGCCGACGGCAACCTCGTCCTCCCGGGAGTCGTCGACCCGCACACGCACCTCTACGGCTACAACTCGGTCGACTCCTACGAGACCGGGACGGCAGCGGCGGCGGCCGGCGGTGTCACCACCCTCCTGACGTTCGCGTGGCAACGCTGGGACGACGGCGAGTGGGGCGCAGAGGGCACGCTGGCCGAGGCCGTCGAGCGCCACGAGACCGGGACCGAGCCGCTGATCGACTGCGGCGTCCACCCCGTCATCACCGAGGAGAGCGAGGCGGTACTCGACGAACTCGCCGCCCTCGTCGACGACGGCGTGACCTCGTTCAAGATGTTCACGACCGACGACATCCGCCTCTCGAACGGGTTCATCGGCGAGGTGTTCCGGGAACTCGCCGACCTCGGCGCCGTCGGGATGGTCCACACGGAGGACTACTCGGTGTGCGAGCACCGTGGGGAGGCGGTCCGGGCGGAACCGGACGGCGACGCGCCCGCGGCGTATCCGCGGTCGCGGCCGGACTACGCCGAGGCGATGGCCGCCGGCTCGGTCGCCCGACTCGCCGTCGCCGCCGACGCGAAGTACTACGCCGTCCACACCACCTCGGAAGCGGCCGCCGACGCGCTCGCGGCGGTCCAGACCGACGGCGCGAACGTCAGGGCGGAGACCTGCACCCACTACACCGTCCTCGACGAGTCCACGTACGAGCGCCTGGGGAACCGCTCGATCATGGCCCCGCCGCTCCGGACGCCCGCGGACAGCGACGCGCTGTTCGACTCCCTCCGGGACGGCGCGCTCTCGGTCGTCTCGACCGACCACGTCCCCCTCCCGCTCGACCGGAAGGAAGGGGGCCCCTGGTGGGACAGCGCCTTCGGCATCAACAGCCTCCAGACGAGCCTCCCGGTCTTCCACGACGAGGCCGTCAATCGGCGGGGGTTCTCCTATCCCGACCTGGTGCGGTTCGCGTGCCGGAACCCCGCCGACACGTTCGGCCTGCCACGGAAGGGACGGATCGAACCGGGCGCAGACGCCGACCTCGTCGTGTTCGACCCAGAGGAAACGTACACCATCACGGCAGAAGACAATCTCTCGAACGCGGACTACTCGGTCTACGAGGGCCGAGAGGTGACCGGGCGCGTCGAGCGGACGTTCGTGCGCGGCGAGCTCGTCGCCGACGATGGCGAAATCGTCGCCGACCCGGGCCACGGACGGTTCCTCGACCGCGACGTCCCCGACTGGGGGTGATTACGGCGCCGTGGACTCCTCGCGCATCTGCCGGGTGACGTAGCCCGCGATGCGGTTGCGGACGCGACGCGACTCCACGTCTGTCAGGTTCGCGACGCGGTGGCGGTTCTCCTCGAAGTCGTCGGTGAACCGGTCGGGATGCCGCTGGACGAGCGTGTCGCCGATACTGATGATCTCTTCGGAGTCCAGCGTCACACTCGGCGATTGCGGAGCGCCCCGATTAGTTCTTTCGTGTCCATCGACCGGGCACGACCAGGTCCGGTCGTGTCCATCCCGTGGCACACGGCACACACGACACGTGGGACGGCAGTGCCGACGGGACACGGTTCCGCGGCCCACGCTTCGACTGCCGTGTGGCCGTGCGAGGGGAAGCTTTTGGTCGGTCCAGCGCCGACGTGGGAGGGGTATGCTACTCACAGGAACGGTCGTCGTGGATTCGACGACCGTGATCGAGGACGGCGCCGTCGCCGTCGACGGGTCGCGAATCGCGGCCGTCGGGGAGCGTGCGGACCTCGTCGACGGCACCAGGGACGAGGAAGTCCACTCCTACGACGTCCTGCTCCCCGGGTTCGTCGGGGGCCACATCCACTCCGTCCAGAGTCTCGGGCGGGGCATCGCCGACGACACCGAACTGCTCGACTGGCTGTTCGACTACGTCCTCCCGATGGAGGCGTCGCTCTCGGCCGAGGAGATGGAAGTCGCCGCCAAACTCGGCTACCTCGAACTGATCGAGAGCGGGACGACGACCTGTATCGACCACCTCTCGGTCGCCCACGCCGACCGCGCCTTCGAGGCCGCCGGCGAGATGGGCATCCGCGGCGTCCTCGGCAAAGTGCTCATGGACCAGCGCTCGCCCGAACCGCTCCGCGAGGACACCGACGAGGCACTGGCCGAGTCCGAACGCCTCATCGAAGACTACCACGGCGCCTTCGACGACCGCATCCGCTACGCCGTGACCCCGCGGTTCGCCGTCTCCTGTACCGAGGCCTGTCTCCGCGGCGCCCGCGACCTCGCCGACGCCTACGACGACGTTCGCATCCACACCCACGCCAGCGAGAACCGGGGCGAGATCGAGACGGTCGAGGACGACACCGGCCTCCGGAACATCCACTGGCTCGACGAGGTGGGACTCACCGGCGAGGACGTGGTCCTGGCACACTGCGTCTGGACCGACGAGAGCGAGCGCGAGGTGCTCGCCGAGACCGGGACGCACGTCACCCACTGCCCGTCCTCGAACATGAAACTCGCCAGCGGCGTCGCCCCGGTCGAGGACTACCTCGACCGCGGCATCAACGTCGCCCTGGGCAACGACGGCGCCCCCTGTAACAACACGCTCGACCCCCTCACCGAGATGCGGCAGGCGAGCCTCCTCGGGAAGGTCGAGGGGCTGGACCCGACCGCTACCCCGGCGCGGACGATCTTCGAGATGGCGACCCGCAACGGCGCGACGGCGGCCGGCTTCGACGACCTCGGCGAACTCCGCGAGGGCTGGCGCGCGGACATCGTCGGCCTCGATACGGACCTGACCCGCGCGGTCCCGCTGCACGACGTGTTCTCCCACCTCGTCTATTCGGCCCACGGCGAGGACGTGCAGTTCACCATGGTCGACGGCGAGGTGCTCATGGAAGACGGCGAGGTGACCGTCGCCGACGCCGACGACATCCGCCGGCGCGCCTCGGAGGTCGGCCTCGGGATGGACCTCGACGACGAGCGACGGGCGGCGCAGGCGGAGAAACCCTGACCGATTCGGCGCCGACCCTGCCCCGTCGTCCGGTCCGACCTACTCGTAGCCCGTCCGCTCGACGATTTCTGCCGCCGTCTCGCTGGCCCGGTCGAGCACGTCGTCGACGTCTACGTCGAACGACTCGATCTCGCGGTCCTGCATGACGATTTCGCCGGCACAGACGACCGTGTCGACCTCGAACCCCTGTGCGTTGTGGACGAGGGAGAACACCGGGTCCGGACTCGGCGTCAGGTGCGGGTGATCCATGTCGACGATGGCGAGGTCGGCTTCCTTGCCGGCTTCGAGCGAGCCGAGGTCGTCGCCGCGGCCGATGGCACCCGCGGCCTCGACGGTGATCATGTCGAAGGCCCGCTGGGTGGGCACGACGCTCGGGTCGCGGTGGTGGCCCCTGTGACCGCCGGCCATCGCGCGGGCGTCGCCGAGGGGGTTGACCGTGTCGCTCAGGATGGAGTTGTCCGTGCCGAGGCCGACGGTGACGCCCGTGTCGAGCATCCCCACGACCGGCGCGTAGCCCGCGGCGAGGCGCATGTTCGCCCGGTAGTTGTGCGCGACCGCGGTGCCGGTCTCCGCGAGCAGGCGCACGTCCCCCTGGTCGATCTGGACGCAGTGGCCCAGCAGCGCCCGCTCGCCGAGGTAGTCGACGTTGCGGAGGTACTCGATACTGGAGATGTCCCGGCTTTCCTGTGCCTCGGCCTCGGCGACGTGGGCGGTCGTCATCACGTCGTGTTTCTCGGCGAGTTCGTACGCCCGGCGGAACCCCTCGTTGGTCGTGGTCTCGACGACGACCGGCGCGGGCCAGATCGACTGCCGGCCCTCCGCGGTGCCGTGGTAGGTCTCGATCAGCGAGTCGACCTCCGCCAGCACGTCGTCGGTCTCCTCGACGAACGTGCCGAGCGGCGGGTGGTCGACGCCGTCCTCGCGGGCCTGGATGTCCCGGATGAGTCGCTGGAACTCGTCGTCGGCGCCGCGGTCGACGATCCCCGCGCCGTAGACGTTCCGGACCCCCGAACGCTCGTAGACGTCGAGTTTCGCCTCGATCTCCGCCCAGTCGTCCCAGAGGACCTCGGTGTCGTTCTCGACGAACGTGGTCACGCCCGACTGGATCGCCTCGATGCAGTACAGCGTCGCCGCGAGTTCGTGTTCCGCCGGCTCCATCGCGAGCGCGCCGGGCCGCTTGACGTTGTAGAGCCAGTCCAGCAGGTCGCGGTCCTCGGCGAACGACCCCCGGAGGAGGATGTCCGAGACGTGCGTGTGCGGATTGACGAGGCCGGGGATCACGGCCCCGCCGTCGGCGTCGAGGACGCGGTCTGCGTCGTGGTCGGCGGTGACGTCGTCGGTCGGCCCGACCGCGAGGATCTCGCCGTCCGCGACCGCGACGGCACCGTCCGCGATTACGCGGCGGTCCGGGTCCTGTGTGACGACACGTCCGTTCCTGACGAGCAGGTCCGTCATCGTCCCCCCGCGTGACGCGGTGTCGCTGACCGGGCGCGCCACGACGTGGCGGTCGCCGGTCGCCGCCTGCCCACTCCGTGCTGCCCATCGGTCGCCGTACCCGCACGCGGTCCGGCCCCATCGGTACCGCCGAGCGAGCGTGGTTTCGAGCCCATTTCCCGTAGCTGGCATCCTCGCGGCCATAAAACCACGCCCCACCCATGCCCGGGACGCGCCGCGACGCCTCGTCGACAGTCCCGCCCGCGAGGCCGGCGACGCCGCCCGTGCCACACGCCCCGGCACACGGCCACACACGGTGTGTCGCGCCGGCGTGTGGGCGTCGATTGTCCCTGTCTGGCAGGAACCGGCGCGTTAGCCCGTACGTATCCACAGGGAGTGGGTTGAGACTTGAACATCCGGTAGCGTCCCGCGTCAAACGTACAGATATGTGCGACAGAACGGCGAAGGAAGGGGATTTTATATATTGGAGGCGCGACTGTATCGCACAATCACAGACCATGAGCGAGGATGCGTTCGTCCGGCTCGACGGTATCCGGAAGGAGTTCCCCGGAGTCGTCGCCAACGACGATGTCTCGATGTCGATACGCGAGGGGGAGATACACGGCCTCCTCGGCGAGAACGGGGCCGGAAAGAGCACCCTGATGAAGATCCTGTACGGCCTCTACTCCGCTGACAGCGGCGACATCTGGATCGACGGCGAGCGCGTCGAGATGGGGTCGCCACAGGACGCCATCGACGCCGGGATCGGGATGGTCCACCAGCATTTCAAGCTCATTCCGCGCCTCTCGGTCGCGAAGAACATCATCCTCGGTATGCGCGAGCCCGCCCGGGCGTTCCGCGACGACGAACCCGACAGCGGCCTCCTCTCTCCGCTCGTCTCGAACCGCATCGCGAAGGGACTGGCGGCGCGGTTCACGCTCGGCCTCGAACGTCCGGAAGCGGAGATTCAGACCCTCGCCGACGACTACGGCTTCGACATCGACGTGACGGCGCCCGTCTGGCAACTCGACGTCGGGGAGCGCCAGCGCGTCGAGATTCTCAAGGCGCTCTACCGCGACGTCGACCTCCTGATCCTCGACGAGCCGACGGCGGTGCTCAGCCCGACCGAGGCCGAGCGGCTCTTCGACACCCTCCGGCGGCTCAGCGAGCGCGGGCTCTCGATCATCATCATCACGCACAAGCTGGAGGAGATCCAGACCATCACCGACCGCGTGACCGTCCTCCGGGACGGGGAAAACGTCGGGACCGTCGAGACCGCCGACGTGACCCGCGACGACCTGGCCCGGATGATGGTCGGCCGGGACGTGCTCTTCCGGATCGAGAAAGACGAGGTAGCGGCCGGCAATCCCGTCCTCGAAGCGACGGGCCTGCGTGCGAACAACGACCGGAACATCGAGGCCCTGTCGGGGATCGACCTCACCATCCACGAGGGCGAAATCGTCGGCATCGCCGGCGTGAGCGGGAACGGCCAGCTCGAACTCGCCGAGTCGCTGGTAGGCCTCCGGGAACTCACCGACGGGACGATTCGTATTCGCGGCGAGGACATGACCGGGCGCCCGCCGCGGGCGTTCATCGACAACGGCGTCTCGTTCGTCCCCGAGGACCGCCACCAGCACGGCTGTGCCGAGTCGCTGTCGGTCATGCACAACGCCGTCATGAAAGGCTACACGGGCGAGGAGTTCGGCGAGGGCTTCCGGCTGGATTACGAGGCGTCGGCGGACTACGCCGAGTCGCTGGTCGAGGAGTTCGACGTGCGGGGCGTCACCGACGTGGCCGAGGCCCAGGCCGGCGAACTCTCCGGCGGGAACCTCCAGAAGCTCATCCTCGCGCGGGAGATCGACCGCGATCCCGACCTGCTCATCGCCAACCAGCCGACACGGGGCGTCGACGTGGGAGCAATCGAGTTCATCCGGGAGCGGCTGGTCGAACAGCGCGACGAGGGGACCGGCATCCTGCTGTTCTCGGAGAACCTGGACGAGATCGTCGACCTCAGCGACCGCATCCTCGTCATCTACGAGGGGGAGTTCGTCTACGAGACGACGCCGGAGGGGGCCGACCGGCGCCGGATCGGACTGGAGATGAACGGCGGCGAAGGCAGCCAACAGCCATCGACGGTCGCCGTCGACGGTGGCCGGAGTGACTCCTGATGCAGGTAGACGTCGACCTGGAGGCACGCACCGAAGTGCCGTGGTGGCTGGCGTACGGGACGCCGGTGTTTACGATCCTCGCGGCGCTGGTCGTGAGCGGGCTGGCCCTGCTCGCGCTCGGCGTGAGCCCGCTCGAAGCCTACCAAATTATGTTCGTCCAGACGGTCTCGACGGAGATCGGCCTCAACCGGACCATCGCGAAGGCCGTCCCGCTGATCTTCGCTGGCCTCGCCGTCTACCTCCCGCTGAAGGCCAACCTCTGGAACATCGGCGCGGAGGGGCAGCTGTTCATGGGTGCCATCGCCGGCACCTGGATCGGCCTGAACGTCTCGCTGCCCATCTTCGCGCGACTGCCACTGATGCTCGTCGGGGCCGGGATCGCCGGCGCGCTCTGGGTTGCCATCCCCGCGTGGCTCCGCGCGAAGTGGGGCATCAACGAGATCATCACCACCCTGCTGTTCACGTTCGTCGCCGCCGACCTGAAAAACTACGTCGTCCGGGGACCGATGCAGGCGCCCGGCGCGAACTTCCCACAGACGGCACAGCTCCCGCTCGCGGCCCAACTCCCGACGATCCCCGGTCTGGGCTTCCCGTCGGGCATCCTCCTCGCGATCCTCTTCGTCGCGCTGACGTACGTGCTCGTGAACCACACGCGACTCGGGTTCGAGATCAACTTCATCGGCGCGAACGACGACGCCGCCGAGCAGGCGGGCATGAGCAAGTACAAGATCTACCTGTTCGTGCTGATGACCGGGGGGTTCTTCGCGGGACTTGCGGGCATCAGCGAGATTTCCGGCGTCCAGACCCGCCTGCGGGCCTTCTTCGCGCCGGGGTACGGCTTCACCGCGATTCCCATCGCCCTGCTCGGGCGCAATGGCGCTCCCCAGGTGATGCTCGCGGCGCTGTTTTTCGCCGTACTCTTCGTCGGCGGCTCCTCGATACAGACGCTGTTGAGCGTCCCCTCGGCCATCGTCGACATCATCCAGGCGCTCATCATCCTGTTTCTGATCACCGCGGAGTTCTTCAAACGGTACTCGGTCAGCGTGTCCATCGAGCGGCCGGACCCGGAACCGCCGAGCACGCGCCCGGAGGGTGAGGTCTGATGGCGGGACTCCTCGCGGGCCTCGCGAACGCGACGGTCAACGCGAGTACCGTCCTCATCCTCGCCGGCCTCGGCGAACTCATCAGCGAGCGGGCGGGCGTCCTCAACCTCGGGGTCGAAGGAATCATGCTCGTCGGGGCACTGAGCGGGTTCGTCACGACCGTCGTCACCGGGAGCCCCTGGCTCGGCCTCGGCGTCGCCGTCATCGCGGGCGGGCTGATGTCGCTCATCCACGCCTTCCTCTGTATCTCCCTCAACTCCGACCAGGCGGTCAGCGGCATCATGCTCACGCTCTTGGGGACCGGGCTGACGACCTACTTCGGGAACTCATACTCGGGCAACTCCATCTCGGGGTTCCCCGAGCGGACGCTCCCCCTGATCGGGGAGTTCCTCGTCGAAATCCCGATCGTCGGGCCCGCGGTCTTCCAGAGCACGGTGACCGATTACATCGCGCTCGTGCTCGTGCCGGTCGTCTGGCTCTTTCTCTTCCGGACGAACATCGGCCTCGAACTCGTCTCCGTCGGGGAGGACCCCGAGACGGCCGACACGATGGGCGTCGACGTGTTCAAGATGCGCTATCTCGCGGTCATCATCGGCGGGGCGATGGCCGGCGCGGCCGGCGCGCACCTCTCGCTGGCGTTCAACCAGATCTGGTCGGCGAACATGACCGCCGGGCGCGGGTGGATCGCGGTCGCGCTCGTCATCTTCGCGCGGTGGCGCCCCGAGCGCATCCTGCTCGGCGCGTACCTCTTTGGCCTGTTCAACGCCCTGCAACTCTACTCGCAGGCGCTCGATTTCAGCCTCGCCGCCGGGACGCCGCTCGCGGGCACGCTCAACCCCGTCATCAACTTCGTGATGAACCCGACGATCATGTCGACCTACCCCTACCTGGCGACGCTTCTGGTGCTCGTCATCACCGTCATCCGGGCCGAGAACCGCGACCTGGCACAGCCGTCCGCGCTGGTCCAGTCCTACAGCCGCGAGACGGACTGACCGACCAGCCCGGTTGCCGGCCACACACACACGGCCCGCACACGACACGTGGAGCCCGGCACCGGCGTCGCAAGTACGGACCCATCGGGTATATTTATAATCGTGTGTGGTAACGTGGGCATGTAATAGAGAAACCGAGATCGTTGTAGACGGACGTAGACTAAGTCGTCAAAAAAGAAAACGGAAACTACACAATGAGCAGGAGAACGATAACGCGACGGGACGCATTGAAAACGGGAGCGGGGGCAGCAGGGCTCCTCGGACTGGCAGGCTGTTCGGGCGGCGGCGGCGGATCGGGCGGGGACACCGTCAACGCTGCCTTCATCTACCAGGCGGAGGTCGGCGACGTCGGCTGGGACCGCGCCCACGAGGACGCACGGCAGGCGGTCACCGAGGAGTTCGACTGGCTGGAGACGGAGTTCTCCGAGGCGGTCGCGCCCGGGGACGTCCAGCAGGTGATCGAACAGTACATCTCCAGCGGGATGGACGCCATCTTCGGGACGACGTTCGGGTACATGGACCCGATACACAGCCTCGCGCCTGATTACTCCGATACGGTGTTCGAGCACTGCTCCGGGTTCAAGACACGCGAGAACATGGGCCGGTACTACGGCCGGCTCTACCAGGCACGGTACCTGTGTGGCGTCGCCGCCGGACTGTTGACGGAGTCGAACCAGATCGGGTACGTCGCGGCGTTCCCGATCCCCGAACTCGTGCGACAGATCAACGCGTTCGTACAGGGCGCCCGGACGGTCAACCCCGACGTGACCGCCGACGTGCGCTGGACCAACGCCTGGGTCGACCCGCCGGCGGTCACACAGGCCGTCAACGCCCTCACCAACAACGGGGCCGACGTGATCAACAACCACCAGACGACGACGGCAGCCACCCAGACCGCCGCCGAGAACGAGGCGTGGGCCTTCACCTACACCACGTCGATGGCCGAAGCCGGCGGCGACTGGTACGGCAACTCGGCGGTCTTCAACTGGGAGGAGTTCTACGCCCCCACGCTCCAGGCCATCAACAACGACGAGTGGGAGTCCGACGCCTACTGGGAGGGCCTCGACGCCGGCGTCGTCGGCCTCGGCGACTGGGGGCCACAGGTCCCCGACGACGTCATCAGCGAGGTCGAGAGCTACGAGGAAGAACTGGTCAACGGCGACCGCACGGTCTGGCAGGACACGCAGTTCGCGGGCGAATCCGACGAGTTCCTCTTCGGCGAGATGGGGAGCTACGTCGAGGGGATCAACGGCGAAGTCCCGAGTTCGTAGGCTCGCGGACGGACGGCCGCCTATTTTTAACAGCATCGCGCCCGAGCAACGGGTGTGAAACGAACCATCGATTCGACGGAGAACGCGGAGACGCTCGGCCCCTACAGCCACGGCGCGGTCGGCGGCGGCCTGCTCTTTACCGCCGGGCAGATCCCGGTCACGCCCGAGGGCGAGGTCCTCGCCGACGAACCCATCGGCGTCCAGACCGAGCAGTCGCTGTCGAACATCGAGCGCATCCTCGCCGAGGAAGGGCTGACGATGGACGACGTGTGCAAGACGACGGTCTACATGACCGACATCGACCAGTTCGACGGCATGAACGAGGTGTACCGCACGTTTTTCGACGGCGACCCGCCGGCGCGGACGGCACTGGAAGTCCGGCGCATCGCCGACGACGCCGCCATCGAGATCGAGGCCGTCGCAGCAGCCGAGGACTGAACTCCCGGGACGGGACGCCCCAGCCGGTGACACGGCCACATCGTGTGTCGGTGTGGCACACGTGCGTGCGGCTGGCAGCGAGCCACCGACACACGCGGATCGGGGCCCCGGCCAGCCACGGCGGTTCGACGGGAAACGGTGGCCGCACAAACTATTAGGCGTGTGCACGGATAGCTATCGGCATCAATGAGCCGACCGGAAACGGGCACCGACGACGGCGGCCCGAGTGAACTCATCGAGCAAACGGGGGCGGCGCTCGACGAAGGGCAGTATCCGCTCGCGATCACGAACAACCGCGACCTGTACGAACTGGAACTACGGCGGGTTTTCGGTCGTGCGTGGGTGTACCTGGGCCACGTCTCCGAGTTCGCGGAGCCCGGCGACTACGCCCGGCGCTACATCGGCGAAGACCCGTTCATCGTCACCCGCGACGAGAACGGCGAGCTACACGCCTTCCTCGACAGTTGTATGCACCGCGGCGCGCAGTTCTGTACCGCCGAGAGCGGCAACACCTCCCACTTCCGCTGTCCGTACCACGGCTGGACGTACAAGAACGACGGCTCGCTCCAGGGAATGCCCCACATGGCCGAAGCGTACCAGGACCTCGACGAGGAAGAGATCAGCCTGGAGGAGGCACACCTCGACACCCACCAGGGCCTCGTCTTCGGGCGCATCGCCGACGAGGGGCCGTCCCTGCGGGAGTATCTCGGCGACTTCGCGTGGTACCTCGACCTGCTGTTCGGGACGACTGCCGAGGGCATGACCGTCGTGGGCGAACCCCACCGCTGGGAGTCCGACCACGACTGGAAGACCTCCGCCGACAACTTCTCCGGGGACTCCTACCACGTCCTCACGACCCACCAGGCCGGTCTCGAGACGGAGAACCTCTCGCGGGGGCCGTGGGAGGAACTCGACGACTTCCCCGGGGCGTCGTATCTCGCCTGCACGGACCGCCACTCGATAGGCTACTACCTCTCGGAGGACGAGGGGACGTTCATGGGCTACCCCGAGGAGATCGAGGAGTACCTGAACCCCGACCTCAGCGACGAGCAGCGGGACCTGTTCAGCCGCTCGGTCTTTCATTTCGGGACCGTCTTCCCGAATATGTCGATCATCCACGGCATCCAGTCGGGCGGCTGGGGCGGCCCGTGGGCCTGCATCCGGAAGTGGAACCCGCGCGGCCCGGGCACGACCGAGACGACGAGTTGGTGGCTCGTCCCGAAGGAACTCGCCGGCGACGAGTCGTTCCTGGAGGACTCCCACCGCGGCTGGGAGAGCCTGAGCCCCGGCGGTGCCTTCGAGTCCGACGACCTCACCATCTGGGAGGGCATCTCCGACTCGAGCGGCGCGGTCACTCACGAGCTCCGGGACACCCGCGGGAACATGCAGCAGGGGATGGGCGCGATGAGCGACGAGGTGGAGACGATGGACGACCCGATCCACGGCCCCGCCGAGGTGACGAGCAAGGGGCTGTACTTCGACGAGCGCAACTCCCGGACCATCCTGCGGTCGTGGTACGAGATGATGCGCGAGGAGACACCGGCGACGGACGGCGGGACGGCCGGCAGGGCGGCGGGAGAGGTGGACTGCGGGGCTGACTGCGGGACGGGCGGCGGACCGGAGGGGGAGACGTGAGAGCCACGCCCGAGTCGGCGGCGGCCGTCGACGTCGAGACCCAGCACCGGGTCGAGCAGTTCCTCTACCGCGAGGCCGACCTGCTCGACACCTTCGCCCTGGAGGAGTGGCTCGACCTCCTCGACGAGGACATCACGCTGACAGTCCCGGTCCGGACGGCACGCGACCCCGGCTCCGAGCGCCCGGAGTTCAGCGACGAGAGCAACTACCTCCGGGAGGACTACGAGATGATCCGCGAGCGGGTCGGGCGGCTGGAGAAGGAGTACGCCTGGTCCGAGAACCCGCGGTCACGGGTTCGACACGTCATCGGCAACGTCCAGGTCCGCGAGGCCGGCGAGGAGGAACTCACCGTCGCCAACAATCAGCACGTGTTCCGGAGTTACGGCGACACGGCCGACCACGACCTCATCTCCGCACAGCGCCGGACCGTTCTGCGGCCGGCCGACGGCGGGGACGCCGACTTCACTATCGGCGACCGGACGGTCTACCTCGACCACTCCATCCTGAACACCAAGAACCTCACCCTCCCGCTGCTATGAGCGACCAGTACACCGCCGGCGCGACGCGGACGACCGCGGAACGCCGGCTCACGGCCGACGACGGGACCGTGACTGTCCGGAAGCTCGTCTCGAAGGGCGAGCGGCTGGGGATCGACACCGGCGAACACGGCATCAAACTCGACGCGCTCCTGCTCGAAGCCCTCTCCTGGCAGCGCGACCTCGAAGCCATCGACGACCTGCTCGGCGGGTGGGCGTTCGCGACCGACCCGGTCGCGGCGGCCGCCGGCGAGGACGCAGAGATCGAATCGGCCGGCGAGGAGATCTCCATCTCCAGCGAGTACTCCCACGTCCTCGTCCGGGACGTACAGACGCCGAACGGGCCGGGGCTGGAGATGACGACGCCCAACCGGGGGACGGCGCTCACGCTCGGCGTGCAGGCGCTGTCCGCGCTCGCGGCCGTCGAGGACACCTACGTCTTCTCGGTCTGGTTCGAGACGCCGTTCGGGCCGGAGGACACGGCACTCGAAGGGCCGCTCTAAACGATGTTGCTCCTGGGTACCGTCGTCGTCGATCACGAGACCGTCATCGAGGACGGCGCGGTCGCGGTCGAGGGCGACGAGATCGCCGCGGTCGGTCCCGCGGCCGAACTGCGTGACCGGTACCCCGACCACGGACGCCGCGAGTTCGACGTCGTCAGCCCGGGGTTCGTCCAGACGCACGTCCACTCCGTCCAGAGTCCGGGCCGCGGCCTCGCCGACGACACGGACCTCTTCGAGTGGCTGGAAGACCACATCCTCCCCATCGAGGCCGAGTTGACCGCCGACGAACTCGAACTCGCCGCGACGCTCAGTTACGTCGAACTGCTCGCCCACGGCACGACCTGCTGTGTCGACCACCTGACGGTCGACCACGCCGACCGCGCCTTCGCGGCCGCCGAGCGGACCGGGATCCGGGGCGTCCTCGGGAAGGTGCTGATGGACCGGAACTCGCCCGACGGACTCCAGGAGTCGACGGAGGCTGGGCTGGCGGAGACGAGAGAGTTGATCGAGGAACACCACCGCTCGGCCGACGACCGGCTCCGCTACGCCGTGACGCCGCGGTTCACGCCGACCTGCTCGGAGGCCTGTCTCCGGGGTGCTCGCGAGATCGCCGACGACTACGACGGGGTGCGCATCCACACCCACGCCGCGGAGCACGAGTCGGTCGTCGAGGACGTGACCGAGGAGCGCGGGATGGGCGACATCGAGTGGCTCCACGAGGTCGGCTGCACCGGCGAGGACGTGGTGCTGGCCCACGTCATCCTGACCAGCGATAACGAGCGCGAACTCCTCGCGGAGACTGGCACGCACGTCACCTACTGTCCGTCCTCGAACATGAAGGTGGGCGCGGGCATCGCGCCCATCGTCGACTACCTCGATCGGGGCATCAACGTCACCCTGGGAAACGACGGCGCGCCGGCGAACAACACGCTCGACCCGGTCGCGGAGATGCGCCAGGCGACGCTCCTCCAGAAGGTCGACCACCGGGACCCCCGCACGCTCCCCGCCGAGACGGTCTTCGGGATGGCGACGCGCAACGGCGCGAAAGCGGCGGGCTTCGAGCAGGTGGGCGCACTCCGCGAGGGCTGGAAAGCCGACGTGGTCGGCATCACGACCGACACCAGCCGCGGCGTGCCATTCCACGACCCGTACTCGTATCTCGTCTACGCCGCCAACGGCGAGGACGTGCAGTTCACCATGGTCGACGGCGAGGTGCTCGTCGAGGAGGGGTCCGTCGTCAGCGTCGACGAGGCCGACGTGTACCGCCGCGCCCGCGAGGCCTTCGAGGGCCGCGAGTGGGGCGAGTGAAGTCGGTCCTCACTGCGCGTCGTCCACGGGTTCCGGCTCGGTCTCCCACGCGGAGTCGACCGGGGCCGTCGGGAAGACGCCGAGAAGCCGCGCGGTCCCCTCGCCGACGTTTTCGACGCTGTGTGGCGTCTCCGCCGGAACGACGGTGAGCGTCCCCGCGCCGACGGTCGCGGTCTCGTCGCCGACGCTGGCTTCGACGGTGCCCGTGAGGACGACGAGGAGTTCGTCGACTTCGTCGGTGTGTCTCCCGATGCGGTTGCCGGGGGCGAGTTCGTTGTAGACGACGGTGGCGTCCTCGCTCGTCCCCGCCGTCTCGCCGGGGCGGTCGGGGGAGAACGGGAAGCCGGCGAGCCACTCCGCGTCGGGGTCGTCGGGCTGTCCGACGGCGTCGAGGTCGAGGTCGGCGAATCGAACGGTGTCCATGCCACTGCTGGGCGGGCCGGGAGGATAGGCCTTGCCTCACTCGACGACCACGTCGACGTACTCGCCGGCCGTGACGTCGACGAGGCCGTTGTTCGTCAGCCGGACCTCGGGGATCACTTCGAGCGCGAGGTAGGAGAGTTCGAGCACGCCACCGGGGACCGTGAGTCCGATGTCGTCGGCCGCGTCGCGGACGGCCTCGAACCGCCGCGCGGTCTCCGCGGCGGGCGCCTCCGAGAGCATCCCGGCGACCGGGAGCGGAAGGGTCGTGAGAGTGTCAGCGGCGGGGTCGGAGACGGCGAGGCCGCCGCCGACCTCGCGGAGTTCGTTCGCGACGGCGGCCATCGCGTCGTGGGTGACGCCGGCGACGACGCAGTTGTGCGCGTCGTGGGCGATGGTCGTCCCGATGGCACCCCGGTCCAGCCCGAGGTTGTGGACGAAGCCACAGCCGATGGTGCCGGGGCCGCCGTGGCGCTCGATGACGGCCATCGGGAGGACGTCGGCCTCGCGGTTCGCGGTCAGGACACCGGCAGCGTCGGTCTCCGCCGCCGGATCGTCGGTCTCGACGGGGACCTCGGCGGTCATCGACTCGGTGCGGAAACTCCCCACTGCGGACTCGACCCGGACGTCGACGGGCCCGGGGCCGTCGTGGGAAATTGCGAGGTCGGCGGGGTCGACCGGGTCGAAGGTCACGGTGTCGGTCGCGACCGCCGAGCCGACGGGCGGCTCGGTTCCGTCGGTCGGGTCGACGACGCCGTCGACGACGACGTGGGCCACGTCCCACGATTCGAGGTCGTCGAGCAGGACCATGTCGGCGGGTGCGCCGGGTTCGACGCGGCCGAAGGGAAGGTCGTAGGCCTCGGCGGTGTTGATGGTCGCCATCTGGACCGCCTCGACGGGGTCGACGCCGAGGTCGATGGCTTTCACCACGGCCTCGTTGATGCCGCCGCGGTCGAGGATGTCGACCACGCTCCGGTCGTCCGTACACAGCGAGAGCCGCCGCGTGTCGACCTCGTCGACGATACCCACGAGGGCATCGAGGTTCTTGCTCGTCGATCCCTCGCGGAGATGGACGTGGAAGCCGGCGTCGGCCTTGGCCCGTGCCTCCGCGCGCGTGACGCTCTCGTGGTCCGTATCGAGATAGCGGGCGAGTTCCTGCAGGTCCGAGCCGGTGATGCCGGGGACGTGCCCGTCGACGGTGAGGTCGCGCTCGCGTGCCGCCCGGATCTTCGCGTGCATCCCCGCGTCGCCGTCGAGGACGGCCGGGAGGTCCATCACCTCGCCGAGAGCGATGGCGCGCTCGGCATCGAGCAGGGCCGCGACCGCGTCGGCGTCGACGGTGGCGCCGGCGTCCTGGAGCGGCGAGGCAGGCACCGAGGAGGGGACGGTCATCCGGGCTTTCAGCGGCGTCTCGGCGGCGTCGGCGTCGAAGTTCCGCACGCCCTCGGCGCCGGTGACGTTCGCGATCTCGTGGGGGTCGTGGACGACGCTCGTCACGCCGTGGGGGACGACCGCGTCGCCGTACTGCGGGATAGTGACCATCGCCGCCTCGACGTGCGTGTGGGCGTCGATCAGCCCCGGCGTGACGTACTCGGCGTCGAGTTCGCGCTCCGCCGGGCGCTCCTCCAGGGCGACGATCTCGCCGTCGTCGACGGCGATGGCCCGGTCTTCGAGACGGGCGGTGTTGACGTCGACCAGCGTCCCTCGAACGAGGAGGTCGACCGGCTCAGGCATTCTCGTCGAGCGCGTCTCTGACCTTCTCGGGGGTAATAGGCATGTCGGTGATGCGGACGCCGACGGCGCGACGGACGGCGTTGCTCAGCGCCGGCGGAATCCCGTTGACGGGAATCTCGGCGACCGACTTCGCCCCGAACGGGCCGGTCGGCTCGTGGGTCTCGACGATCTTCGAGGTGATGGGCGGCTGGTCCGCCGTGGTGGGCATGTCGTAGTCCCGGAAGCTCAGCACCTCCGGCTGGCCCTCCTCGTCGAAGGTGATGCCGTCGCCGGTCGCCAGCTCCCAGCTCATGTGGACCGCTCCCTCGATCTGGCCCTCCACGAGGTCGGGGTTGAGCGCGACGCCGCAGTCGACGACGTACACCATGTCGTGAACCTCGAACTCGCCGGTCTCCTCGTTCACCGTCACGTCGACGAACTGCGCGCCGAAGGGCGGCGGCGACTCCTCGGTGCAGTGGCTCGCCTCGCCCATCACGTGGGCGCGCACCTCGTCGCCGTACATGGACTCGTAGCCGATCTCCTCCAGCGTGACTGATTCGCCCGTCGCCTCGGAGACGACGCCCTCGTCCTCGATGGTGAAGTTCGATTCGGGCTCGTCGAGCATCCGGGACGCGAACTCGAACAGCATCTCGCGGGCGTCCTCGGCGGCTTTCTTCACCGCCTGTCCGGTAATGTAGGTCGTCGAGGAGGCGTAGGCCCCGTGGTCGAACGGCGAGATGTCGGTGTCGGAGGGCTGGACGAGCACGTCCTCCGGGGGCACGCCGAGTACCTCGGCGGCGACCTGTGCCATCACGGTGTCGGCGCCGGGGCCGATGTCGACCGCGCCGGTCTGGAGGATGAACGAGCCGTCCTCGTTCATCTTGATGTGGGCCGCCCCGAGTTCGTCGCCGGGGACGCCGCTGCCCTGGACGGTGAGCGCCATCCCGCAGGCCCGGTGCAGGTGGTCCTCCGCGGGCTGTTCGACGTCGTCCCAGCCGATCTCGGCGCGGCCCTCGGCGATGCACTCGTCGAGGCCACAGGAGCGGATGCGCCGGCCGTAGTCGTAGTCCTTGAGGATGCCCGAGGCCACGTCGAGATCGCCCTCGGAGACGAGGTTCCGCGACCGGAGTTCGATGGGGTCCATGTCGAGTTCGCGTGCGATCTCGTCCATGTGGCCCTCGACGGCGAGGTGGCCCTGCGGCGCGCCGTAGCCCCGGATCGCGCCCGCGATGGGCAGGTTCGTGTGGACCGCGGTGAACTCGAAGCGGATGTTCGGGGTGTGGGTGTACAGCGGCAGGGGCTTCTTGCCGACGGCGCTGGCGACGGTCATGCCGTGTGGCCCGTAGGCGCCGGAGTTCGTCACCGCCTCCATGTCGAGGGCTTCGAGGTCGCCGTCGTCGGTGACGACGCTCCGGAGCTGGACGCGGGCTGGCCGGCGGTTCCGGACGGCGTGGAACTGCTCGCGGCGCGTCGTCTCGACCATCACGGGCCGGTCGGCGGCCTCCGACAGCGCGACCGTGATCGGTTCGATCGCCATCCCCTGTTTCGACCCGAAGCCGGCGCCGATGCGTGGCTTCGACACCCGGATGTCGCGGATCGGCACGTCGAAGAGGAGGGCCAGCTGGCGGCGCGTGTGATAGGGCACCTGCGTGCTGGAGATGAGGTGATACCGGTTGTCCTCGTCGCGGTGGGCGATGGTCGTGTGCGGTTCGGGGACGCAGTGGGACTGGTAGGGCGTCTCCCACTCCGTCTCGATGACGGTCAGGTCGTCGCGCGTTTCGGCCTCGGCGAAGGCGGCGTCCACGTCGCCGATCTCGCCCTCGCCGTGGGCCTCGATGTTGCGCTCGTAGTCCGCGCCCGGCTGGACGTTCTCGACCTCGTCGGGGTCGTGGATTTGCGGTGCGTCCGGTTCCATCGCCTCGGCGGTGTCGAGGACCGGCTCGTACTCCTCGTAGGTGATGTCGAGTTTGCGCGCGGCCCTGCTCGCGGTGTCCTTGTCCTTGGCGGCGACGGCGGCGATCGGGTCACCGACGAACCGCACCTTCCGCCGGAGGACTTTCAGGTCCCAGGGCGACGGTTCGGGGTGGGGCTGGCCGGCGGACGTGTAGGGCTCGTCGGGCACCTCGGGCGAGTCGGGCGTGAGAACGGCGTAGACGCCGTCCATCGCCTCGGCCGCGCTGGTGTCGATCTCCTCGACGCGGCCGTGGGCGATGTCCGAGCGGACGATCTCCGCCTCCGCGAGGTCCGGGAACTCGCGGGCGTAGTCGGCCGCGTACTTGGCCTCCCCGGTGACGATCTTCCGGGCGTCGTCTTTCTCCTCGCGGTGGGAGACCGTCCGGCGGTCGTCCGGCGCCTTCCGGTTGTTGGGCGCCTCGTCCCACTCGACCGGGTTCTTTCGTTCGGCCTCCGACGGCTCGGCGGGCTCCTCGTCCGGGTCGGGCTCGTCGGTCCGGCTCATTCCACGTCACCTCCGCGATCGCAGCCACAGCCGGAACAGGCGGCCGTCTCGTCGGGGTCGTCGGGGCGGCGTCCCCCGTCGGACCGAACGTCCGACGAGGCCCCCCTCGCTTCGCTCGCGGGGCCCCCGTCGGCCGCCACGTCCGGGTCGGCCGCCATCCGGTTCGAGGCGTCCTGGACGGCGTCGATGATCTTCTCGTAGCCGGTGCATCGACAGAGGTTCTCCGAGAGCGCATCGCGGATTTCGGCCTCGTCGGGGTCGGGGTTCTCCTCCAGCAGGACCTTCGAGCGCATGATCATCCCCGGAATGCAGAAACCACACTGGAGCGCGGCGTTGTCGACGAACGCCGACTGCACCGGGTCGAGGGCGTCCTGCGTGCCGAGGTTCTCGATGGTCTCGACGTCGTCGCCGTCGATCTTCGCGACGGGGTGAATGCAGGACTTGACCGGCTCGCCGTCGACGATCACGGTGCAGAAGCCACAGTCGCCGGTGTCACAGCCGCGTTTCGCGCCGGTGTACCCGTTGTCCCGGAGGACGTCGAGCAGCGTGTCGGAGCGTGCGGCCTCGAACGTTACGTCGTCGTCGTTGAGCGTGAGATCGATTTCCATACCTATCTCCGTTGTTCGGCTCGCGAAGTCGTCCGAGCGTGCGGGCGGACCGCGTCCGGCCCGCGCGTCGGCCCGTCGACCGGTCCCGTTCGACCGGAGCGGTGCCGTGCCGACGCGACCCGGCCGGGGTGCGACCGGGGCGAACCGAGTCGGTCCCCGTCCGGGCGGACGGTCGACACTGGCCCCTCGGCGTCGGGGCTACCGATACCTCGCATGGGAGCAAAGTGGGTCCAGTAGGGCTTTCAAGGTTTCCCTCGCTCGGATTATGTCCGGCGGCGTGTCCCCCACGAAGCTTGACGATTCGGTACCGTTAGCGGGTATCCATGCGAGACTCGGAAGTTTCTCCCCGGAACGATCACTCCGAGTCGACCCAGCGACCCGTGGGCAGCCGGCGGCACACGCGACACAACCGGACCACACGTGTGCCACTCCCGTGGCGCCCACCGAGCGTCATCGGAGCGTGGACGCTCTGTGGCACCTACCCACACGGTCGAGGGAACAATGATTAACACCCTTAGTGTGTAAATCCACTGCCAGCGAACCGGTGCCAGGGTGGTGACGGACGCCGTGTTGTACGCTCCGTGTACGGATCGTACGAAGATATTTGAGGGGAGCCCCGGATGAGGGAGACATGGCTTCCGGTTGCAAAGTGGACAGGATGGTCGACCGGTACGACCTGGCGTCGGCCGACCCGGTCTACGACTCGCTCGACGAGGGGTTGCTCGCCCGCTGGACGGGCGCCGACGGGCGAACGGAGATGGGGTATCGCTCGCTCACCGAGTGGTTCAACAAACGCCTCCTCAAGCGGGTGTACGACGACCACGGGCGCGAGACGCTCGGGGCGCGCCTCGACAGCGACTACGAGGTCCTCCAGGGTGACGACGATCTCGCCCGCGCGGAGTTGATCGAGGGACTGCACGCCGCCGGCATCGACGGCGACCGGCTCGCGGCCGACCTGGTGTCGTGGGGGACGATACGGACCCACTTACAGGAGTGTCTCGACGGGGAGAAAGCGCCCCGGACGGCGAGTACCGACTGGGAAGCCGCGAGCGTCGAGAAGGCAGTGGCCGTCGCCGAGGAGAAAACCGAGACGGCGGTCGCCGCCCTCGCGGAGAAGGGGCGACTCGCCGGCGGCGAGGCTGCCGAGATCGACGTGGGGGTCAGTCTCGCCTGCGGATCCTGTCCGACGCGCGTTCCCTTCGCGGTCGCACTCGACCGGGGGTACGTCTGTGAGGACCACGCCGCCGAACGCGCCACGGCCGACCGGGCATGACCTGGACCGTCGACATCGACCACATCGCGGGGATACTCGACGGGGCGGCCACGATAGAGCCGGGCCTGAACGCCGTCCGCGCCGCGAACTGGCAGGGGAAATCGAGTTTCGTCACGGCGGTCGAGGCCGCGCTCGGCACCGCGATGGAGCTGACCGAGGGCGCGGACAGCGGCCGCGTCCACCTCGACACCCCGGAGCGGTCGGTGACGGTCCGACTCGTCCGCGAGGGCGACGGTGTCCGCCGGGAGGGGACCCCCTACCTCGACGACGAGTACGACGTGACCCGAGCGGCACTGTTCGCCTGCCTGGACGCGGACAACCCCATCCGGGAGGCGATCCGGCGGGGCGACGACCTCGAAGCCGTCCTCCTGCGACCGCTCGACTTCGAGAACATCGACGAGCGCATCGCCGACCTGCAACGCGAGCGCGAGCGCGTCGAGGCCGACCTCTCCCAGGCACGGGAGGCGAAAAAGCGTCTGCCGACCGTTCAGGAGAGAGTCACGAGTCTCGAAGAGGAGATCGCGGCGTTGCGCGAGAAACGCGCGGAACTGGACGAGTCGGACGACGACGCGGGCGACGACTCGGTGCGACAGCGGCTGAGTCAGGCCCGGTCCGAGCGGACGCGGGCCGAGGACCGGGTCGAGCGGCTGGAGGGGAGCATCGAGCGCACGGACGCGCGCCTCTCGGAACGTCGCGAGGAACTGGCCGAACTCGACGTGCCGGACCACGACGACATCGACGAGCGACTCGAATCCGCGCGGGCCGACCTCGACGCCGTCAAGCGCGACGCGGACCTCCTCCAGTCGGTGTACACCGCGACCGAACGCCTCCTCGACGAGAACCGGCTGGACCTCGTGACCGACGTGGAGCGGGAGATCGACGCGGACGCGGTCGCCTGCTGGACCTGTGGGGGCGAGACGACGCGCGAGGAGATCGAAACGCGGCTCGACGCGCTGGGGACCAGGCTCGCCGAACTCCGGGCGGCGGCCGACACGCGACGGGAGCGGGTCGAGGAGCTCGAAACCAAACGCGAGCGCCACCGCCAGGTGACCAGTCGCCGCGACGACCTCCAGGCCGAGATTCGGGACCTCGAAGCGAAACTCGCCGACCGTCGCCAGAGCCTCGCCGACGCCCGCGACCGCCTCGACGACGCGACCGACCGCGTCGAGACCCTCTCGGCGCAGGTCGACGAGACGCTGTCGACGCTGTCGGACGTCGAGAGCGAGATCAAGTACCGCGAGGCCGAACTCGACGACGCGACGGCCGAACTGGAGACGCTGGCGGAGCGCGCCGCGCGTACCGACGCGCTCGAAGCGGACCGGGCCGACATCCGCGCGGAGATCGAGGAGCTACGGACCCGAAAGGACCGGATCGAACGCGACGCCCGCGAGGCCTTCGACGAGGCGATGGACGAGATCGTGACGCGGTTCGAGACGGGCTTCGAGACCGCGCGCCTCACCCCCGATTTCGAGGTCGTGGTGGCGCGGGACGGCCGCGAGACGAGCCTCGACGCCCTCAGCGAAGGGGAGCGCGAACTCGTCGGGTTCGTCGCGGCGCTGGCCGGCCGCGACGCGTTCGACGCCGGCGACGTGTGCCCGCTCATGCTCGTCGACGGCGTCGGCGGCCTCGACGACGCCAACCTCCACACGCTCGTCGACTACCTCCGGGAGCGCACGGAGTACCTCGTCTTCACCGCCTACCCCGAGTACGCCGCCTTCGACGGCCGGGAGATCGATCCGACGGCCTGGACGGTAGCCAACGACGGGTCCGCCCGCGCCGACTGACCAACAACGAAACCTGTTACCGATTCCCACGAGAATCCGTCACTAGGCCGCCCCGAGACGAGTCGTTCGTCCGATTGGCAATCTCCTGATTGAATATTCGTCCAGGAATGAGGTACAGAAGAAATTGTTCGTCACCCATAGCTCGGCTGAATCCGTGCAAACAGGGGAAACCTTATGTGAGAGTGCGAGAGACTGGATATCGGTCGGAGACAAGTACACATGGTGGCCAGTAGCGCATTCAAAGAGCTATCAGCGGTGCTCGCGCGGTTAGAATCGTCCGGGAGCGAAATCCGGCACGCTGCGGTCGACGAGGAACTGACCGACAGCGACGGGACGGTCACGGCGGAACTGTCCGTCGACGTGCCGATCCTCCCCGACGAAGACGAGAGCGACGGGGTATCGATCACGGCCGACGACGCGACGGTCGAGGACGGACGGGTCGCGGTCGACCTGGCAGTTACGGTGTCGGGCGACGCCGTCGCGACAGCGGGCGAGACACCGCGCGACGCGAGCGCGCAGTCGGGCAGTGACGCGGGGAGCGTCCCCGCGTACAAGGACCCGGAGGCGCTCCGGGCGGCGTACGAGAAACACGACACGTTCCCGGCGATGACGGAGGCACTCGACGTCGACGTCACGTCCGAGACCGTCCGACGGCACATGGTCAAATACGACATCCACGACCCGGAGGCGGCCACGCCGGGAGGGCCCACGACGGGGGAGCCGACCCGCCGGGCACCCGACGCTCACGAGGAGGCCGCATCTGCCGAGTCAGCAGTCGACGCGGCAGCCGACGATGCAGCGAGTAACGACACGGCGACCGGGACGACGGCCGGCGACACGGTGAGTGACGACGAGAGCGAGTCCGAGCGGGACTCGACGGCGGGGTCGGACCGGCTGACACAGAGCGCCGTCACGGATGGCGGGAAGGCGGCGATCGCCGACACCGCCCGGACACAGTCCGCGTCGGACCCCACCGCAGTCGTCGACCTGCTGGCGGAGCGCCCGACCGAGTCGCGTGCCGACTTCGGACTCTCCGAGTCGGTGACCGTCGGCAGCCTGACGGCGGCGATCAATCAGTCGCGGACGGTCCACGAAGTGGCCCACGAGATCGGCGTGAGCCAGGCCACCGCGAGGGAGTTCCTCCGGTCGTTCGACCTCATCAACTTCGTGACCCACCCGCTAGCGACGGAGCAGGTGACGGTCTCGGTCGACGAAATACGCAGACGTCTCGGTCCTGCCGGTCGGTAGCACCGCGGTCGGCGCCCACCCCACCGGGCCGTCGGTCGGTAGCGTGCCGTCCCGCGATCCCGACACACCGGCGCTGGTCACCTCGGTCGGACGGGTCCACTTCGCCGCCGGTCCGTGGGAAAAGCGTATCACCGACACGGGCTAGTATCGAAAGGATGGCAACGATCCGGGTCCGCGACTGGACGAAAGAACAAATCGAGCGGATCAGGGACGCCGAATCCCACTCCTCACACGACTCCGTCATCAAGTCGCTGCTGAAAGACCGGGAACTCGCGAAGTTCGCGGGCGAAACCGGCGACCCGACCGCGACGGCGACGCCGGCCGAGCCAGGCCACGACATCGACAAACCGTTCGAGGATCTGACAGTGGTCGACGAACTGGAAGCTCCGGACGACGGCGTGGTGTTCCTCTGGTGTCCCAACTGTGCGACGGAGATCGCACACCTCACCGTCGAGGGAACCCTGAGCGTCTCGATCGTCGAAATGGAGTGTCAGCACTGCCTCAGCAACCTCAATCAGCACGCCATCGTCGCCATCGAGATCGGCTACCCCATCGAGCGGAAACTCACCGACGACGATCTCTCGGCCGACCTCGAAGCGTGTGTGATCGACTACTGGGACCGCCGGCTCGCGGCGTCCACGGAGGGGGCGACCGGCACTGTCGACGTCGAAGGGCTCGTCTGGCAGTTCGGCCAG
Source organism: Halorientalis marina (assembly GCF_023028345.1). GTDB lineage: Archaea > Halobacteriota > Halobacteria > Halobacteriales > Haloarculaceae > Halorientalis > Halorientalis marina. The sequence goes on from NZ_CP095487.1 coordinate 3,668,286, forward strand.
TACGCCCGCGATTTCGGGTGGGAATGGCCCGCTGACGTGCCCGCGGTCGCCTTCGAGCCCGGGACCGTCTACCGGAACGCGACGACCGACGAACTGATCGAGGTCGTCGAGCCAGTCACCGAGAACCGGAACGCCCTCGACTCCTTCGAGATCAGGCGCTACGACCCCGACGCGAATCCGGAGGACGCCGACCCCGAGATCATGGACAGCAGTACCGTCGTCGACCTCGTCGCCACCCGGAGCCTGTACGTCGAGGAGTCGGCCCCTGCGGACGCCGCAGCCGACCGCCACGACTCCTGAGCCGCAAGCGGGGCACGGCACCCCCCGTCCGTCGACGGACCCGGAGCGAGCGCCGTCACGTTTGTATTTTTTCTGATGAGTTCCGCTTCGTGTCGCATGTCGGTACTGTGGCCGCAGTCGGCAGACCGGGGTCACAGGTCGTCGAGGTCGGCGGGTCGGTCGATGTCGAGCAGGACGCCCGGGTCGCCGGTCTCGACCAGCGCCGCGTCGCCGTCGCCGAGCAGGATGTCGCGGCCGCCCACGTCCCCGGTCACGTCGGCGAGCGCGTCGAAGTGCCGGGCCCCGAACAGCACCGGGTTCCCGCGGGTTCCTTCGTAGGCAGCGGCGAGCGCGCTCCCGGCCCCGGCACGGAAGGCCGCGACGAGTCGGTCGACGGTCGCGGCTCGGACGGTCGGCATGTCCCCCAGCGCGAACAGGACGGCGTCGGCCCCGCGGTCGCGGGCAGCGGTGACGCCCCGACGGACGGACGTGGCCTGTCCCGCCTCGTAGTCCGGGTTGTCGACGACGGTCACGTCGTGGTCGGCGACGGCAGCCCGGACGCGGTCGGCCTCGTGGCCCACGACGACGACGACGGCGTCGACGGTCGACCGGCACAGCGTCCGCGCGGTGTGGGCGACGAGCGGGGCGCCGTCCCACTCCGCGAGGAGTTTGTTCGCCTCGCCGAAGCGCGTGCTCTCGCCGGCGGCGAGCAGGACGCCGACGACCGTCCCGTCCCCGTCGCCCTCGTCGAACGGCGGCTCGACGACCGGGAGGTCGGCGGTCATTCCAGCACCTCCACCGGGACGACGGCGACGTCCTGGCCGGCCGCTCCGTCGGCGTCGGTGAGCCAGACGGCGTCGGCCCGGGTCGCGCGCGTGCTCGACGCGAGGCGGCCGGGCCGGAACCGGTCGGCGAACAGCGGGAGCGCGGAGTCGACGTGGCCGAGCGGCATCGCGCCGTCGTCGGTCAGCGTCACCGGGACGGCGTACTCGAACGGGGCGTCCGGAACGGGGAGGTCACGGGCGAGCGTCGCGGGGACCGTCGGGAGCGGCCGCGTTGCGGGGCGACCCACGAACAGCGCGCGGGCGACGAGCGCCGCGGCGAGCCACGCCGCGACCGGCTTGCCGGGGAGCGCGACGGCCACCGCGCCGCCGTCGAGCCGCGCGGCCGTGACGGGTCGGCCGGGCCGGAGTTCGACCCCGCGAAACAGGAGCGTCCCGAGGTCGTCGAGCGCCGCGACCGCACAGTCCTTCTCGCCGACGCTCGTGCCGCCGGAGGTCACCACTATCTCGTGGTCGGCGGCCAGGTCGGCGACGGCCTCGCGCACCCGCTCGCGCTCGTCGGGGACGCTCCCCGTGAGCGTCGGTTCGTGGCCCCACGCACGGACGACGTTCGCGAGCATCTCCGAGTCACGATCCGGCTGGACGCCCTCGTGGATTTCGGTCCCGGTTGCGAGGACGCCGACGGCGAACCGGTCGGCGACGGCGACCCGGTCGCGGCCCACGTCCCGGAGGAGCGCGGCGTCCTGCGGCGTCAGCCGTTCGCCCGCGTCGAACACGCGCTCGTCGGCGGCGACGTTGCTCCCGCGCGGATAGACGTTCGTGCCCCGTTCGAGCGACGGGCCGGTGAGACGCCCGTCGGTGACGGTCGCGTCCTCGCGTTTCAGCACGGCCGTCGCGCCGGCGGGGAGCGGCGCGCCGGTGGCGACCCGGACCGTGGTTCCGGGTTCCAGCGCCGGCGGCTCGTCCTCGGGGTAGACGGGGTCGTCGACGACCGTGAGGGGGAACGACTCGGTCGCATCGAGCGCGAACCCGTCCATCGTCGCGGTGTCGTGGGCCGGGATCGCGCCGTCGGCGACGACGGGTTCGGCCAGGAAGCGACCCGCTATCGCGTCGAGCGGGACTGTGGTCGCTGACCGGTCCGCACGGAGTCGCTCGTGTGCGCTGGCGAGGCGCTCCGCCGCGGGTCTCCTGACCAGGGTGCGACCGTCGCTCACGGGTCGCTCCCGGCGACGCCCGCGACGCCGTTCCGAGCCGATCCGCCCCCGACCATACCGGAGCAATAACCGTTCTGGATTACAATGTAACCGATAGGCTTTATTATGTAAGCATCCGTGTTTGCTGTCACAGTAGAATGGTAACGCGTGTCACGTTAATAAGCGACAGGGGAAAGAGCGAGGTGAACTGACCGTGGAGTTCGACGGGACGTTCACTATCGAGGACGTGTCGACGGAGGAGGTCTGGCTTGCGTTGTCGGACCCGATCCTCATCAAGCAGTCGTTGCCGGGCTGTCAGTTCCTGACCCGAATCGACGACCCCGACGACGTAGACTTCGACGCGCTCCAGGAAGCCGAACCGGAGGAAGATCCGGTGACGCTGCCGGAGGCCGACCCCGAAGACATCTCGGAGCGGGCGTTCGTCGAGAGCGGGCACTACGCGGCGCTGATGCAGATCAGTGTCGGGAGCGTGAAGCCGAGTTTCCGGACGGTCGTCACCATCGATGAGCGGGAGTTCCCGGAGATGAACGCCACGGGCGAGGGGAGCGCGAGCGACTCCTCGTTCGAGATGGCGTCGGGGATGACCCTCGTCGAGACCGACGAGGGCGTCGATATCGAGTGGCAGGCCGAGGCCGACGTGTTCGGCAAGGTCGCGCAGATGGGACAGCGCGTCATCAGTCCGGTCGCGAACCGGGTGGTCAGTCGGTTCTTCGGCAGCGTCGAGGACCGGCTGACGGAGGTCGCCGAGGACGAGGACTCGAGCGGCCTCCGCGACCGCGTTCGGAACCTGCTGTGAACCGACGGACGGCGAACCGCTAGACAGACACGGACTACGGGACAAGACATGGCAGAACACGACATCACACTCACGGTAAACGGGACGGAACACGAACTGACGGTCGAATCACGGGCCTTGCTGGTCCACGCCTTGCGGGACCAGCTCGGGTACACCGGGCTCAACGTCGGCTGTGAAAGCACCATGTGCGGGGCCTGCACGGTCCACCTCGACGGGGACGCCGTCAAGTCCTGCACGGTCCTGGCCGCACAGGCCGACGGCGCCGAGGTCACCACGGTCGAGGGGCTCGCCGAGGACGGCGAGTTCCACCCCATCCAGGAGGGGTTCCAGGAGGAACACGGCCTGCAGTGTGGCTACTGCACGCCGGGCATGATGATGACCGCCACGCAACTGCTCGAGGAGAACCCCGACCCCGACGACGAGGAGATACGCGAGGCCCTGGAGGGGAACCTCTGTCGCTGTACGGGCTACCAGAACATCGTCAACGCGGTCGAGAACGCCGCCGAGAAGATGGGCGGGACCGCCGCACGGGGGGACGACTGAGATGAGCATCGAATCCGTCGACCCCGACGACGTGGACGCGGCGGACATCCTCGGCTCGGCTATCGAACGCCGCGAGGACCCCGCGCTGCTGACCGGCGACGCCGAGTACACCGACGACATCCAGTTGCCCCAGATGACCCACATGGCGGTCAAGCGGAGTCAGCACGCCCACGCGAAGATCGAGGGCGTCGACACGAGCACCGTCGAGGAGATGGACGAGGTGATCGCGGTCTTCACCGCCGACGACATCGACGTGCCCGGGAACCTCCCGGTTGGCTGGCTGCTCGACTCGCTCAAGCAGGTCGATCACCCGATCCTCGCCGAGGACCGGGTCCGGTACCAGGGCGACGCGATCGCCGTCGTGCTCGCCGAAGAGCGGTACGCGGCCCACGACGCCGTCGACGCCATCGACGTCGACTACGAGCGTCTCGAAGCCGTGACCAGTCCACAGGAGGCGCTGAACGGCGGGACCGACCTCCACGAGGACGCGCCGGACAACGTCGCGCTGGACTGGGAGATCGGTGACGAGGAAAAGACCCGGGAGGCCTTCGAGGAGGCGACGCACACCGCGAGCATCGACCTGGAGAACCAGTTGTTGATTCCGAACGCGATGGAACCGCGGGCGGCTGTCGCCGACTACAACCCATCCACGGAGGAACTGGAGGTGGCGATGACCTCCCAGAACCCGCACCTGCACCGGCTGCTCATGTCGGGGGTCATCGACCACCCCGAACACAAGCTCCAGGTCCGCGCGCCCGACGTGGGCGGCGGCTTCGGGAGCAAGATCCACCACTACGCCGACGAGGCGCTGGCCGCCTGGGCCGCCAAACAGGTCGAACGCCCGGTCAAATGGGTGGCCACCCGGACCGAGACCTACCTCACGGACGCCCCCGGCCGCGGTCACGAGACCCACGGCGAGATCGCGATGGACGACGACGGCAACATCCTCGGGCTGAAAGTCGATACCGAGGCGAACCTCGGGGCGTACCTCTCGACGTTCGCGCCGTCGATCCCGACGTACCTCTACGGGACGCTCCTCTCGGGCCAGTACGACATCCCGGCCATCCACGCGGAGGTGACGGGCGCGTTCACGAACGTCCCGCCGGTCGACGCCTACCGCGGCGCCGGCCGACCCGAGGCGTCCTACCTCGTCGAGCGGCTGATCCACCTCGGCGCCAGGGAGATGGACATGGACCCCGCCGAGTTCCGACGGCAGAACTTCGTCCCCGACGACGCCTTCCCCTACGAGACGCAGGTCGCGGTCGTCTACGACTCCGGCGAGTACGAGAAGACGCTGGACCGCGCCCTGGAGATGCTCGACTACGAGGACTTCCGCGAGCGCCAGGAGCAGGCCCGCGAAGACGGGAAGTACCTCGGCGTCGGCTTCTCGGCGTACATCGAGGCCTGTGGCCTCGCGCCCTCCGAGCTGGCGGGTCAGCTCGGCGCCCAAGCCGGGCTGTGGGAGTCCTCGCTGGTGCGCTTCCAGCCCTCGGGGACCGTCACGGCCTACTGTGGCACGTCGGGCCACGGGCAGGGACACGACACCACCTACGCCCAGATCGTCGCCAACGAACTCGGCATCGACTACGAGGACGTCGACGTGGTCGAGGGCGACACCGACGAGATTCCACAGGGGATGGGTACCTACGGCTCCCGGTCGGCGGCGGTCGGCGGGAGTTCGCTCGTCAAGAGCTCCCAGAAGGTCGTCGAGAAGGCGAAATCCATCGCGGCCCACCAGCTCGAAGCGAGCGAGGACGACATCGAGTTCGAGAACGGCGAGTTCCGGGTGGCCGGCGCGCCCGACCGCTCGATGCACATCAAGGAGGTCGCGGAGGCGGCCTACCTCGCCCACGACATGCCCGACGAGGTGGAGCCGGGACTGGAAGCCACGAGCTTCTACGACCCCGACAACTTCGTGTTCCCGTTCGGGATGCACGCGGCCGTCGTCGAGGTCGACCCTGATACTGGGGAGATCGAGTTCGAGCAGTACGTCGCGGTCGACGACGTGGGCAACCAGATCAACCCGAAGATCGTCGAGGGCCAGATTCACGGCGGCGTCGCCCAGGGGATCGGCCAGGCCCTCTACGAGGCCGCCGAGTTCGACGACAACGGCCAGCTACTCACGGGGTCGATGCAGGACTACGCGGTGCCGAAAGCCGAACACATCCCGGAGATGGACACCGACTCGACGGTGACGCCGTCGCCGCACAACCCACTCGGGGTCAAGGGCGTCGGCGAGGCCGGGACCATCGCCGCGCCACAGGCCGTGGTCAACGCGGTCTGTGACGCCCTGGAGCCGTTCGACGTGGACCACATCGACATGCCGCTGAAAGACGAGAAAGTCTGGCGGGCCATCCACGAGAACGGGGGTGGTGACTGATGTACCCCGGCGAGTTCGACTACCTGCGTGCCGAGAGCGTCGAGCACGCGCTCGACCTGCTCGACGAACACCCCGACGCCGAACTGCTGGCGGGCGGGCACAGCCTGCTCCCGACGATGAAAAGCGGGCTGGCGGACCCGGACACCGTGGTCGACATCGGCCACATCGAGTCGATGCAGGGCATCGAACACGACGGCGACACGACCAGCATCGGCGCGCTGACGACCTACGCCGAGATCGACGACACCGACGAGCTGTGGGACGGCGCGACGGCACTGGCCGAAGCCGCGAGCGAGATCGGCGACACGCAGGTCCGCAACCGCGGGACCATCGGCGGGAACCTCGCTCACTCCGACCCGGCCTCGGACCTGCCGGGCGCGGCCATCGCGAGCGACCTGACGCTCGTCGCCGAGGGTCGCGACGGGGAGCGTCGGATCGATGCCGACGACTTCTTCGTCGCGATGTACATGACCGACCTCGCGGAGGACGAACTCCTCACGCGGGTCGAGGTGCCACGCGTCGACGGCGACGCCGGCGGCGCCTACGTCAAGAAGCCGAGCCCGTCCTCGGGCTACGCGCTGGTGGGCGTCGCGGCCCGGCTCCACCTCGACGACGGCACGGTCACGGACGCCCGCGTCGGCGCCAACGGCGTGATGGACCACGGCGTCCGCCTCGACCCCGTCGAAGATGCCCTCGAAGGCGAGAGGCTGAACGAGGACGCCATCGCGGCGGCGGCCGAACACGCGGCGGCGGACCTCGACGAGTCGATGATGATGGACGACATCCAGGCGTCGGCGGAGTACCGCGCCCACCTGCTCGAAGTCTACACCGAGCGGGCGCTCGAACGGGCCGCGGAGCGCGCCGGGGCGACCGTCCCGGCGTGATCCGGCACGCCCGATCCGACGGGGACGCCCGGACGACCGACCGCGGCCGTCGGCCGCT